>NC_017193.1:0-1989 GCF_000284235.1 Arcobacter sp. L | reverse complement strand
TTTTTAAAACCTCCGTTTCTTTCAACTTGCCTCGCAGAGCTCAATACCCCAACGAGCTTGCGAAGTGTCCCCATTACATGGGGGGGGTATTGAGCCCAATACTCTCCCACTTTGTGGGGCGGTCGTAAACTCCCTAGAGTATTGGGCACTGCGGGGCAAAATTCAAATGTCATCGTTCTCTTGCAAAGATTTTATTTCCTCTTGCAAAAGTTCCATTTCCTCTTGCAAGTTTTCTATTTCCGCTTGCAAATTTTCCTCTTGCAAAAGCTCTACTTCCTCATCGCGTTTGTATTCCATGCCACACCATGTGAAGTACTCGGTTTTGAGATACTCCCAAACCTCTGGGTCTAAGTCGTCTTGTTCTAATGGGGGCGTCTCTTTGACAATGCCACCGCTATCGTACTGGTGAGCGCCTTTGCTTTGTTCATCAAGGATCGCAAATTGAGCTTGGGAGAGCTTAGCCACTTTGGCAGGCTTAACGCAATACTTCACACACTCAAGTAGGCTTGAGAGCAAGGCGTTATCTTGCGGGTTAATCTGTGCAAGAGCTTTACCCTTTTTTGGCTTCTTAAGGCGAATGCGGTTGACATGCACAATGGGCGTATAGGGCACTTTTAGGGAGGCTTGCCAAAGGGCGGTTATTTTGGCTTGCGAAAGGTAAAGTTCTGAAACAAAATAACGGCTAGGGGCTACTAGTATGGCGTGGTAATGCGGGTGGCACTCGTGGGGCGGGGTTTGATCACCGATAAATTCAGTGGCGCGGACAAAGCCTAAAAAAGCGTTTTTGAATGCTTTACGCTTAACTAGCTTATGCCATGCCTTGCTCATATGCCCTAGATTGCATTTTAAGGCCTCTAGGGGAGCGTTCTTGATAGTGAGGTGTAGGAAGATATAGCCTACCCTTCTCTTTGCCTCTATGGCTTTAAAAACGCGGTAGAAATAGCTAATCTGTTTTTTAGCCTTTAGCCATGCACACATGGGACAGAAACGCGCTTTGCAAAAGTTGGCTTCTGAAAGAATGCGTTTGAGCTCCTGCGTCTGGGCGTTTTTGTAGACAGCAAAGGCTAAATAAGTGCCACATGCTGCACACCTTTCGGCTTTTCTAGCGTTAATGTGGGCGTAACGGCTAGCTAAGTCTAGGTTCTGGGCTTGCATTCTGTGGCTAGTGAAATCCCCTAAAGTTTGGGCTAAGTCTAAGTCGTCATTTGGTAAAATATTCGTCGCTTTATCTTGTCTGGTAAAGTGGCTTTATCTCATTGGGTAAAGTCTGCATGTGGGTCTCCTTACTTGGTTGTTTGGTAGCCCACACTATAACACAAGTAACCTACTAACACCAAAAAACCCCCACAAACCCCCTACACAGCGCGGTTAAAAGCCTTAATCTAATCCGCCCATAGTTTCTTAATAGTATCAAGATAAGGTTACGCGCGAGAAAAATGGCGTTTTTAAGCACAAAAAAGGGGATCTAAAAAAGCGAGTTATCTTGGTAAGCCTCCGCTATCGCTTCGGCATTCATAGCTTAGCCACTTCGCTACGCTTACGCTTCGCTTTCGTGGCTTGCACTCCGTGCATTGCGGGGGATAGCCCCCGCGCCCCCAAAGAGGCTTTAGAAGCGCAAAGTTTGCAAGTGGGCTTGAGAGATAAGCGTTAGGGGAGGTAGCACAATGAGAGCGGGGGGGGTAGCCCCCCGTACCCCCCAAAGAGAAATCAACACATGGGCAGAGAGTTAACGATCAAAGAGCTTTTGGCAGTGGGGAGGGGAGTGCCCTTTTACTTGTCTTTGGTGGTGGAGTGAAAGATCATTTTTTGCACTAACTCACTCCAAAGCTTAGCTTTTTCCTCGTCTTTGACTTTGCCTTGCGAAAGTGCATTTTGCATGACAAAAACAAGTTCGCTTAGGTCGTTGGTACTCCAAACTAACTTAGCGATCTCTTTTTCATCAGCGGATAGATCAGCGGTTAGCATGCGAAAAATTTCCTCATCTTGCAT
>NC_017192.1:0-2945673 GCF_000284235.1 Arcobacter sp. L | reverse complement strand
CTATTTATAAACTCTTTAATTGTAATTACTAGATATTATATCTAAATTTTTTATAAAAGAGCTTCAAATAGTGCTAAAGTGCTTAAATTTATGGAAAAGATATAGTTGTACACATAGTGAATAAGTAGTGAATAATTTTTTTCTTTTAAGTAAAATTTTATTGTACAGAGTCGATTATATCGAATATGTAACTATGTGAATAAAAAATAAACAAAAAGAGTGAAAAGTTGAAAATATTAGGAATTGACCCAGGTACTAGAAACTGTGGATATGCAATTATTGAAAAGAATGGAAGAGAAATAAAACTTATAGAAGCAGGACTAATAAAAATAAAAACCAAAATCTTACAAGAGCAAATAGTGGAGATGACAGAAGGGTTTGATTTATTATTTCAAAAACATAAAATAGATGAAGTTTCTATTGAAGATATGTTTTATGCCTTTAATCCAAAAACGGTTATAAAACTAGCTCAATTTAGAGGAGCAATAAGTTTAAAAATTTTACAAGAGTTTGGAAATTTTGCTGAATATACTCCACTTCAAGTAAAACAAGCTGTTACAGGAAATGGAAAAGCTACAAAAGAGCAGGTTGCATTTATGGTAAAAAGACTTTTAGGTGTTAAAAAAGAGATTAAACCACTTGATATTACAGATGCAATTGCAATAGCTTTAACTCATGCCCAAAGATTGTAAACTAATTTTAGTTATAATCCAAACTTTAAAAAATTTAGGAAGAACTTGATGACAAAAATAGGAATCTTAGCCTCATATAATGGAAGTGGATTTGAAACTATTCAAAAAGCCATAGAAGATAAAATACTTAATGCAGAAGTTGTAGTTATAATCACAAATAATACAAATGCAGGAGTTATCGAAAAAGCTAAATTTTATAATATTCCATATTTTATTATAAATAATAAAATATGTCCTGAGCAAGATCTTGATGATAAAATTACTAAATTACTTTTAGAATTTGGCTGTGATTATGTATTTTTATCAGGTTTTATGAAAAAAATTGAATCAAAACTTTTAAAAGCATTTCCTAATAAAATTATAAATACTCATCCAGCTATTCTTCCATCAATTTATGGTGGAAAAGGAATGTATGGAAGATTTGTTCATGAAGCTGTTATTAAAAATGGTGAAAAGAAATCAGGTGTAACAATTCATTTTGTAAATGAAGTTTATGATGAAGGTGAAAAAATCTTAGTAAAAGAGCTTTTATTAGCTGAAAATGAAACAGTTGACAGTTTAGAAAATAGAATTAAAGAACTTGAAAAAGAGGCAATTGTAGAAGCATTTAAAAAACTATTGGCATAAAGCCAAATAGTTTTTATTTGAAAGTAGCAGCTAAATCTTCAGCTGTTTTGATATATTTTACATTAGTAATTTTAGAATTTTCTAAAGAGATAATTGTGATTTTATCTTCTTCAACAGGAAATAAAGCTTTATTATCTTCATCAATTAATAAAATTGGAAAACTATAATCTCTCATTTTAGGAAGTGCTATAAATTTAGAAATCAAACTTGGCATTCCTGTAATATCTGCAACATAAGCAATGTGATTATTTGCTAAATAGTCTTTATCTTTAGTATTTAAAAAGTTTTTTATAGTTGTACTTTCATCTTTAGAAGCAGAGAAAATAATAGTTTTAACATTTGAATCAACTACATGTTCTTTTTCAAATTGATCTTTTATTGTAAGTATAGGAAGATCATTCCCAACAGTTAAAGAATTAGCAAAAGCACTAAGTCCTAAAAAAATTGTAAGTAGTAATTTTTTTATCATTTTTTTCCTTTGGTATAAAAATTTGGAAATTCTATCTATAAAAAGTAAATGAATAGTTAAGAGAGTTTAGGTAAATGCCATTTTTTATAATATGCAAGTAATCTAAGAGCAACACCAAAAATAAAAACAATAGTAATTGTAAATAAACTTCTTAAATGTAATACTTCTAAAATAAACATAATAGATGCAATAATTAATGCAACTGTTGCGTAAAATTCAGAGATTAAAATAGATGGAACTCTATTTATTAAAATATCTCTTATTGTTCCTCCACCAACAGCAGTTAAAAAAGCAAGGATTAATGCACCTAAAAAATTAAATTCATTTTGAATAGCTACAATTGAACCAGTGATTGAAAAAGAGACTAAACCAATGGCATCTGAGATTATAAAAGTTGTTTTTCCTTCTAAATCATCAATTTTATGAAGTTTAAATAATAAAGCTATTAAAACAGTTGCAACAACAAGTATAACTGGAAGATTTGTAGTAAAAACATAAGGAGTTCTATCGGCTAATACATCTCGTATCATTCCGCCACCAAGAGCTGTTAAAAATGAAGAGATAAAAACACCTAAAATATCAAGTTTATAGTGAACAGCAATCAAAAAACCACTTAGTGCAAAACAAATGATTCCTATAATATCAGCAATTTCTAATGCACTCATAAATTCTCCAAAATTGATATAAATTTCGGGATTATACTCTTTTTGTGTTAAAAGATTGATAGGCCAGTTTTTGTAGTAAATAACTCTAGTGCTTTAGTTCCAATAAGTGAATTTCCTTGGGCATTTAATCTTGGTGAATAAACACAAATTGCCATTTTTTTAGGAACAATGGCAACAATTCCGCCACCAACTCCACTTTTTCCAGGAAGACCAACTTTATATGCAAAATCACCACTTGCATCATAGTGTCCACAAGTGAGCATTAAAGAATTAATTCTTTTTGCTTTTGATTCAGTAATTATTATTTCATTTGTTATAGGATTTTCACCATGATTTGCTAAAAAAAGCATTGATTTAGCAAGTTGAGCTGGACTCATCATAATAGAGCATTGTTTAAAATAAGTTTTTATTACATCATCAATTTTATTGTGAATATTTCCAAAACTTTTTATCATATTTATAAGTGCATAATTTCTAAATCCATGCTCTAATTCAGAGTGAAAAATTTCTCCATCAAAATTTATTGTTTCATCATTTGCAACAGTTCTTATAAATTCTAAAATTTGATTGAACGTATCATCTTTATAAATAGAAACTAAACTATCAGCTGTAACTATTGCACCAGCATTTATAAATGGATTTCTAGGTATTCCATTTTCATATTCAAGTTGAACTAAAGAGTTAAATGGATTTCCAGAAGGTTCATGACCAACTCTTTTATATAACTCTTTTCCATAATAGTTTAAAGCCATTGTGAAAGTGAAAACTTTTGAGATACTTTGAATAGAAAACTTTTTATTTATTTCTCCAATTCCAAATGATGTTCCGTCAAACATTTGAAGTGAAATTGAAAATTGATTAGGATTTACATTAGCAAGAGCTGGGATATAATCAGCAACTTTACCTTCACCAAAAAGAGGTAAGATTTCTCTTTCTATTTCTTCTAAAATTGCCTGATAATTCATCACTCTCCTAATAGTTCTTTCATTGCCTCTGCTGTTTTTCTAATTTCCCATTGAGCATGAGAATCAAGTCTTAATTTGAAATAATTTTCAAGTTGAGTTGGTTGGAAACCTCCCCAAATTTGAGAATAACCAGCTTGTGGAATTATTCTTCTTGCTTCTTGTGGTTTTACACCATCTTCTAAAGCTTTATAATAGTGTTCTAAACAAATATCTAAAATCTGTTCAGTTGTTCCACCTTCACTTGTTACATCTTTCATTTTTTCTGATATATAAAATTCAAAAGGAACTCTTTTTCCACTTACATATCTTCTACTTAATTCTTGCCAATTTACTCTATGTCTTACCATTTGGCTTCTTGTTGGAAAATCAACTTTGAATAAAAATACTTTGAAATGTTCTTTGATAATATTACACTCTTCAGGTGTGTTATAAGTGGTTCTAATATCAAAACTATATGCTTTTGGATTATTTTCAAAATCGTAAACTAAAGCTCTATAATTTGTAAGAAGATATTTTCCATCACAAATCATTTCACCAAATTTTTTTGTATTAGAATATTCAAGTGCTAAAATCTCTTTATGTTTTTCATTTGTTGGGTCAAGTAACACTGGAACAAACTCAAATGAAGAAGAAGGAAGACCTTGAGATTCAGCCATAAGTCTATTGTATAAAGATTCACTTCCTAAAGCTTTAGGTGATTGGTAACAAATAGAAGCAACTTGTGTAATAGCTAAGATTCTATTTTCTTCATTTAGATTTGCTTTTGAAAAATCCCAATTTTCCACAAATGCAATATCATCTCCAAAAATATTCTCTTTTTTATTTATTAGTTGAATCATTTTATACCTTTTTTCTTAATTGGTTGAATTATACAAAAAAAACTATTTGAATTTATTAAGTGAGAAGTTATGAATATTATTTTTGATATTATATTGCAATTATTCTATTGGGAATTGGTGGAAAAAATGAATATAAAAAAAATTATAAAAATAAGTTTTATAATAATGTTATTTGTAATTTTAGCTATTGGAATCATAAATACTATAATTATCTATCAAATAAGAGAGAATAATTCAACAAAAGAGTTAATTACTAATTTGGTATCAATGCAAGAAAAAATGAATGAATTATTAAAGGATACTACTTTAGTAAATTCACTTGATGAGTTAGAATCTAAAAAAGCAGACTTCATAAAATATGAATTAGAATTTGAAGCTATTGAAAAAACTTTTAGTTTAAAAGACGAGAATGATTTTGTAGATTTTTTTATTTCGGATATTCATAAAGATAGTGTTATCTCTTCAAAGTTACATTTACTTTATGAGAGTGAAAAACAAATTGAAGAGGCATTTGATACTATCTATGAATTAGAAAAAGAAAAAATCAATTTAAAAAATCAATTTGATAGAGATTATCCAATTGAAAATACGTATAGAAAAAATTTGGATTTAAAAATTCAAGAATTAAAAGATTTTGAATTATATAGATTATTTAGTGAAATAAAATATTATAGTAAAGAGACACTTTATCAATATAAAAATCAAATTACTTTAGATAAATGGCTTAACAAAATAGAGTTATTTAAAGAAAAATATAATAATCAAGAGATAGAAGAATATCAACAAATAGTTACTAAAGTAGGAAATTATGTTGTTTCTTTGAAAGATATAGAAGATAAAGAAAATAGTTTACGAAGTAAAATTTATAATGTAATTAACCAAAATAAAATCTATAGTTCGGAAATTGAGAAGAAAATAGTAGAGTTATCTACAAATTTTATAAATCATACCTATTTTACGATTTTACTTTTGATTTTAGTAATAATCATTTTTATAATAGTGTTAGGTTATAAAGTTTACAAAAATGTAGGTTTATCTGTTGATGAAATTGAAACAAAAGTACAAGAGGGTTTAGAAGAGATAAAAAATCTAAATCATGAAATAGAAAAAACTCAAAAAGAAGTAGTTTTTACAATGGGTGCTATTGGAGAAAGTAGAAGTAAAGAGACGGGAAATCATGTAAAAAGAGTTGCAGAATACTCAAAACTTTTAGCTCTTTATTATGGTTTAAATGAAAAAGAAGCAGAAATGTTAAAACAAGCAAGTCCAATGCATGATATAGGAAAAGTTGCAATTCCAGATGCCGTGTTAAATAAACCTGGTCGTTTTGATGAGAGTGAACGAGAAATCATGAATACTCACGCAGCTTTAGGTTATGAAATGCTAAAACATTCAAATAGACCACTTTTAAAAATGGCCGCAGTTGTAGCAAATGAACACCATGAAAAATGGGATGGAAGTGGATATCCAAGAGGCTTAAGTGGTGAAAATATTCATATTTATGGAAGAATCACTGCACTCGCAGATGTTTTTGATGCTTTAGGAAGCCATAGGGTTTATAAAAAAGCTTGGGATGATGAAAGAATTTTTAATCTTTTTAAAGAAGAGAGAGGAAAACATTTTGACCCAAAACTTGTGGATATTTTCTTTGAACATTTAGATAAATTTTTAAAAATTAGAGAGACTTTTAAAGATAAGTTTTAAAAAGATTTATTATGACTTATATTGTTCCAAACTATTTTATAGAAAAAAATGATAGTAGAATTATCGATTTAGAAGAGATTTATTGCGTAAATTATATTACAAAATATCGAGAAGATTTTTTATCGATTAGAAATACAATGCACGCAGTTATGATTCCTTTGACTGGTCAAAAAATTATAACTACAAAAGAGCAAAAATTAGATATAAACTCTTCAAATATCTGTTTTTTGTATCAAAACAACTACTTTTTAAGTAAAAGAGTAAATGAAAATTTAAAATACAAATCAATAGTTTTGTTTTTTAGTGATAAGTTTGTATTGGATTTTATAAAAAAATATAAAATAAAGATTGATAAAAAGTCTGAAACTGAACTTTTTAATTTTGATTATTCAAAGTTTGAAGAGTTAAAAATAGCTATAAAATCTTTTGAAAACTATTTGGAAAAGGATTTTTCAAAAGAGCTCTTAAAACTAAAAATAGAGGAGTTATTTCTTTTAGTTTTACAAAAAGATGAAAAGAGTTTGATTCAATTTTTTAACAAAATTATAAATACTACAAAAGATAGAATCAAATATATTTTAGAATCAAATCTTGATTTTGTAAATAATTTTGAAGATATTTGCAGTTTAACTAGACAAAGTCCTGCAAAAATTAGAAAATATTTTAAAGATGAATTTAATACAACCCCAAAACTTTGGATAAATGAAAAAAGATTGGAAAAAGCAACTTTGTTATTGAAAACAACAGATGAAACAATCTCTCAAATTGCAACTTCATGCGGATATTCAAGTGTATCTTGGTTTATTTTAGAGTTTAAAAAAAGATATAACTTAACACCAAGAGATTACAGATATAAAATATAACTTTTCTTATACTTTTAATTTTTCAAAAAATATAAAATTTCTTAAAATAAAAAGGAATTAATTATGAATGGAAATATTTGGAATGCAGGTGATTATTCACAAAAAGCAAGTTTTGTTTCAAATTTGGCTTTTTCTTTAGTTGATATTTTAGCTGTGAAAAAAGATGAAAAGATTTTGGATTTAGGTTGTGGAGAGGGAACTTTAGCAATAAAAATACAAAATCAAGGTGCAAATGTAATCGGAATTGATTTAAGTGAAGAGATGGTTTTAAAAGCAAAAGAAAAAGGTATAAATTCTCATATTATGAGTGTTACGGATTTAAAATTTGAAGATGAGAGTTTTGATAAAGTTTTTTCAAATGCAGTATTACATTGGGTAAAAGATTTAGATAAAAGTGCAAAAGAAATAGCTAGAGTTTTGAAAAAGAATGGAAAATTTGTAGCTGAATTTGGTGGTTATGAAAATATAAAATCTTTATGTGAAGCTATGAGTGAAGTTTTTTTTAAACATAAAGATTTTGGAGAGTTTAATAATCCTTGGAACTTTATAAGTGATATTGAATATAAAAAAATATTAGAAAAAAATGGCTTTGAAATTGAATCAATAGAGTTGATAAATAGACCAACAAAAATTGAAGATATAAAAGTTTGGTTGGATATTTTTGCAAATGGAATAACTAAAAATTTGACAACAAAACAAAAAGAGATTTTTAAAGAAGAAGTTGAAAAGATTTTAAAAAATAAAATTTATTCAAAAGAGTTTGGTTGGCTTGCTGATTATGTAAGATTAAGAGTTGTTGCAAATAAATTATAAAACAATTTTAAAAATATTAAATTCATTTTCATAAGAGTAGAGTAGTTGGAAATTGTGTCTATCAAGGATTTTTTTTACAATACTAAGTCCTAAACCAAAGCCATCTCGTTGACTTAATTCTTGCGTAAAAGGTTTTAGATAGTATTCAAACTCTTTAGAGAGTTGTTTTCCTTTATTTGAAATAGAGATTTCATTTTTATTTACTTTTATGATTATTGGAAATGAAATAGCATATTTTAAAGCATTATCAATTAAGTTTTTTAGAGCTATTGAAAGATAATATAAATCAGCATCTATTTTAAAATCTTCATTTATCTCAATTTCTATTTTTGATTCATCTTCTAAATATAGTTTTCCTAGAGATTCTAAAACTAAAGTTTCTGCACTAAATGTTGATATATTTAATTTTGTAAGATTTAGCTTTTCAAGCTCAATTAGTTCATTTGTTAAGATTTCTAAATCCAAGAAGATTTTTTTGAGTAACTCTTTTTGTGAAAAATCATCTATTTTTTCTATAGCAAATTTTCCTTTTGCTATTGGCGTTCTTAGTTCATGACCTATATCTCTTAGAAGTTCTTCTCTTGTTTTTATTGAGTTTTCAAGTGAACTTGCCATACTATTAAAAGTTTTTGCTAATGTTCCTATTTCATCTTTTGAGTTTATATTTATTCTTGTTGATAAATCACCATTTGCAAAATTTGTTATCTCTTTAGTGATAGTTTTTAAAGGAGTCAATAGTTTTATAATATATAAAAAGATAAGAAAAAGTGCGAAAATATCTAAAAATACAAGAAGATTTAAAATAGTTTTGTCATTTAGATTTTGTTCATCGGGAGTTTTTAAAATATACTCTTCATCAAGATATTTTATTTTTATAATAAATTCATCTGCAAAAGATCTTTTTAGAATAATAATATGTCCAAAAGTATAGTTTTGTTCATAAATAATCTCTTCATTTGAATCTTTAAAATCTTTTAAAAGTTCAAGTTGATTTTTCTCAAAAACAGAATTTATGTAGTTTTTGTTTTCAATATTTCTAAAAATATCTTCTATTACTTTTAGGTATTTTTCTTTAACTAAATTATCCATTCTTTTTGAATTTATAGTATCAATCCAAGAACCAATAATAGTCATCAAAATAAGACTTATAACAAATAAAAAAGATATTTTTTTTAATATTGACATTTTAACCTACAAATTTGTAACCAATACCCCAAACAGATTTGATATATTTAGGATTTTTTGAATCATCACCAATTTTATATCTTATGTTTGAAATATGCATATCAATTGTTCTATTTTTTGTATTAATATCAAGTGTTGTTGCATTTAAAATCTGTTCTCTTGAAGAGATTTTATTTTGATTTTCAACTAAAAATAAAAAAATCTCAAATTCAATTTTTGTAAAATCAATAGCATAATCATCCATAAAAACAGTACGATTTTCTTTATCAATTACAAAATCACCAACACTCATAGTTTTATTAAAACTTTTTTTCAAAATATGTTCTATTCTTAAAACCAATTCTCTGGGTTCATAGGGTTTTGCAAGGTAATCATCAGCTCCAAGTTCAAAACCATGGATTTTATTTCCTATATCACCACGCGCACTTGAGATAATAATAGGAACATCTTTTATTTGTTTTAATTTTTTGAATAAATCAAAACCATCCATTTCTGGAAGCATCAGATCAAGAATTATGATTGAATAATCGTTTTCTTTAAAATTCTCAATTGCATCTTTTGGTTGGTCAAATGCAATACAATCAAAACCATAATCTTTTAAATATTCGATTATAAATTTTTGCATTTGTAAATCATCTTCGATTAATAAAACTTTTTTATTCAATTTCCCATTCCTCCAAATAGTCTGCAAACTCTTTTTTCTGTTTCTTATCTAAGATTTCATGTATTTTTTTTATTCTTTTAACTTCTAGTTTTGCTGCTTTTGTTCTTAAATCCATAATAATCTTATAATATAACTCTTCATTAAAATTATCAGCTTCTATAATATCTTCTAAAATATCTTCTTGTTCATCTTTATATTCATAAAAATCTTTATAATCTTTTTTTAAATCAAGTAAAGCTTTTTTAATAGCTTTCACTTGGGAATCATTTAAATCTAAATAATCAAGATTTTTATAAGAGTGTTTATATTTATGTTTATCATCATCTGCATTTAAAACAAAAAACAGACTACTTAAAATCAGAAATATCTTTAATATTTTCATTTTCAATTAATCCTTTTTCGATATCTGTATGACATGCTTTACAGTTTGAGATACTTTTTACTTTTGGATTCTCAAAAATCTCTTTTGGAATATCTTTGTGTTTTCTTTTCCAATAATCTGTTTGGCTTAAAGCTATTATATCTTTATTTCCAATTGAATTTAAAAAATTCCAACTAGCTTGCATAGTAGAAGTTTCTGCACTATTTTTTACTAAGAAAGCTAAAATTTCTTTATTTGTTTCATCATCAACTGAAGCATCATCTCCAAAATGATTTTCTAAATCACCCATGATTAATTCCCATGATTTTTTAGGCAAAAGATTGGGTGGGATAAAGAGTATGGCAACTTCCACACTCGGTTACAAAAACTTCATTTTGTGTTTTATAATCTATTGGTTCAAATTTTGAAGCAATAAAAACATTTTTTGGTTCAATTAGATTGAATACCAAAAATCCAATAAAAACTATAAACATCAAAAGAGCAAAAAGTTTTTGAAAAATATTTAGTTTTATATTTTCACTCTCATTTGTCATTTTATAACCTGTAACAATTGAGTTTAAAGTTTGATGTTTTTTATGTAAAAATCTATCTACCATCACACCACTTACGTGAGCAACAATTAAAGCAATAAGAATATTTGCTAAAACTTCATGAATCTCTTTAAATAGTTTCATATCTTTAAAAAGAGAATCATTTAAAAATGATACTAAGCCTTTTCCTTCTTGTACTCCAAAAGCTAAAACACCTGTAAATATTGTTAAAAATACAACTACAAGCATAGCTATCATTACATAAGAAGCAAGTGGATTGTGACCTAAATATTTTTGATTTTCTTCAAAGATATTATTTAAAAATTCTTTTACATTTTTTTTACCAGTTGGAAAATCTTTAAATTTTGAATATTTAGGACCAAATAATCCCCAAAATACTCTAAAAACTAATAAAATAAAGATTGAATATCCAATTACAGCGTGATAATTCAGTAATTTATCATCATCTGTTAAAAAAGCTAACAATATAAAAACTGCAAACAAAGAGTGAAAAACTCTTGTTGGCAGTGACCAAATATATGATTTTTCCATGATTTATCCTTTAATCATCTTCCCATCTACCAAAATTTGGGATTTTTATATCTCTTTCACTATATATTCCTTTATCTGCTGTTGTATGACAAGCTATACAATTAAACAGACCTTTTACTTCTTTTTGAGTAATTAAATCTTTTCTAATTTCTCTATGTTTTTTTACCATATAAGGTGTAGTAGAAATAGAATCAGGTATTTGATTTGGACTTAAACTAGAAACAATTCTATTACTTCTTTTATATTGCATATTTTTTTCTGCACTATTATCATTTAAATATTTTGATAAAGTTTTGAAAGTTTCATCATCAAGTGATGCATCAGTATTGAAGTGATTTTCTAAATTTGACATCATTTTATTCCATGCATTACTTGGAAGTAATCCTGGTTGATATGGAAAATGACAACTTCCACACTCTTTTATATATAAGTCATTTTTAACAGGTGCCACATCTGGCATTGATGAATAACCTTCTGCAAACAAAGCATTTATCATTAAACTTAAAAAAATTAGATATTTCATATTTTATCCTTTATTGATTTATGATGTATGTAGTTACATCACCTTTTTCAAGAGCTGTTCCTTCACGATTGTAAACATCATTGAAGTTTCTTTTCATCCATTTTTCAATAGTTTTTATATCAGTAAATCTTTCTTTATTCGCTTTTGGAGAAAGTGGTTCTATTACTTTAGTAGTAAAAATATTTTCACCAGCTTTTTGTAGATTTGCTCCATGACAAGTTGTACATGAAATCTCTTTGCCTTTTTTCCCTATATGTTTTGATGTAAAAATCTCTTCCCCTCTTTTCGCATCAAAATCTTTAAAAGATGGATTTTCTTTAAGAACTTCCTGTTTTAATGAATTTAAATAATCATCAACAGTTGCACTAAAACTTAAACTGGCAACTAAAGCTGAGATAATTAAAGCTTTCATAATTCCTCCTAATATTTTATATTATTAGAAGTTTAGAATAATAGTTTAAATTTTTATTGTTAAGTTAATTGACAATTTCTTGACAAAGTTTAAAAAATGTCTATTAAAATAATCACCCAAGTAACAACAAAAATAAAAATACTTAAAAATACGATTGCACTACCAACATCTTTTGCTCGTCCTGCCATATCGTGATGTTCTAAAGTTACTAAATCAACAACCCGTTCAATAGCACTATTTGTTGTTTCTGCTAAAATCATTCCCATTAAAGTTATAAATAATAGAGCTTTATTTGTCAAAGTTGTATCTATAAAAATAATAACAGGAAGTAAAACTAAAGTTATAATCAATTCAATTTTAAATGAGCTTTCTGTTTTTATTAAATCAACTAAACCTTTTAAAGCATAAGATGTGTTTTTAAAAAAATTATATTTTGGTTGGTTTCTCAAAAGTTCGCCTTTGTTGTTTGAATGAAATGAATTTTACTATTATTAATATTATAAGCCAAGCCAAAAGCATGGTGATTATAGTATGACTTAAAAAATGGTCACCTAAAAGCATTTTATAGTTTCCCATTGACCACGCAAGAATTAACACACTAATTAAAGCAATTTTTTGATTTCTTGGTTTTTTAAATAAAAAGAAAATTGACATTAAAGCAAAACCACCACTTGCATGACCTGCAGGCCAACATTTTACTTTAGATTTTTGTACAAAACCTTCTGGATAAGAATCAAAAACTTTTTTTTCTGGATATGTTCCACCAAATTTTACAATATTACAAGGACAAGGAGTATTTGTAAAGGCTTTCAAACTTCCAATAATACTTGGAATAAAAATAGATGAAAGTAAAACTATTAATAAACCCTTTTTATACTCTTGAACTATTTGCTTTTTTCTAAAAAATAGTAAAGCAATTAATATTAGAACATTAAAAAGAATAATTGCTTTTTTTAATCCATCATATAAAAAGAATCTTAATATAGGTTCATTTTTATCTATAAACCAATCTTTTGTATTAAAATCATAAAAAAATGATTGTACATAAATATCAAGATTTGTAAATTGAAATAAACAAAGTACAGCTATTAATAAAATAGCTGTTATGAAAATTTGTTTATTCAGGTTTTCTTGAATCATTTAAAATATCCATATCTTTTTTATAAACATCTGTTCCAACTTCAAAAAGTCCTAAAAGAGTGTGAAATAAATTATCTTGAGAAAAACTTTTATTTTTATAAGAATTTAGTTTCTCAATATCATAATCTTCTCTCATTTCTCCTCCTAACCATAAAACAGAAGCAATATGTTTTTGTTCATCAGGTGCTAGCATATATGGCATTCCATGTAGATAAAAACCATTTTCTCCTAAACTTTCTCCATGGTCACTCATATAAAGCATTGCAGTTTCATAATCATTTGAGTAAGGTTTTAAGAAATTAATTACTTTTGATAAGAAATAATCAGTATATAAAATCGCATTATCATAAGCATTACTTACTTCTTCTTGTGTACACTCTTCAAGTTGATTTGTTTTACAAACAGGAGTGAATTTTTCAAACTCTTTTGGGTATCTTTTATAATAAGCAGGTCCGTGATTTCCCATTTGATGAAGAACAATTAATATATCTTTATCTTTATGATTTTTGATATATTCATCAAGCCCTACAAGCATTCCTTCATCTCTACACTCATCATCACAAATAGTATTTGTTTGTGCTGTCCTATAATCTTCAAAATCAACTCTTAAAGCAACACCTTTTGAATCAGAGTTATTATCTCTCCATAAAATGTCTATATCATTTGTATGTTTTAAAACATCTAGTGCATTTTGTGTTGAAATTCCTTTTTTATAATCATAATCAGCTTTATCAAATATAGAAAACATACAAGGAACAGATTGAGCAGTTGAAGTTCCACAAGAGTACATATTAGAAAAATTTATTACATCTTCTTGTTTTAATAATGGATTAGTCTCTTTTTTATAACCATTTAAAGAGAATCTATCTGCACGAGCTGCTTCTCCTACAACCATGATAATTAACTCTTTTTTCTCTTTATCTGTATATTCTTGGATAATTTTTGCATCTTTACCTATTTCTTTTACAACAATTGGACCACTATTTACTGATTTATTTACATAGTTTCCAATACTATAAATCCAGTATATTGGGTTTACATGATATCTTAGAGGTTTATGTTCTCTAAAAAAAGATGTATAAAATTTACTAAAACTAAATAAAATAATCAGAATAATAGAGATAGATAAAATAATAGTTTTTAATTTTGCAAATAATTCTTGTCTAAAAGGTTTGTATTCAATTTTAAGTTTATAGATAAAATAACTTGGAAAAATAGCAAGAAAAACTACATATAAAACAAGTTTTAAACTAAATAAATCTGATGATTCACTTAAATTAGTTTGTAAACTATTTCTAATCATTTCATCATCAATAATCACATGATATGTATCCATAAAATAAGCTGCAAATGCAGAAATAATAATTGTAATTAATAATAAGGGTTTAGTAGTATATTTTGAACTAAATATTGTAAAAAACAGTGTTAAAAAACTAACTAATAAAAGAGCTGTAGATAAAATATAAATACTATTTAATCCACTGAAACTATAAGTTTTTATTACATTTGTAAAAAATGAGTAATTATAAAATAATGTAAAAAATATTGAACTAAATATGATTAATTTATATTGTGAAGATATTTTCAAGAAATTCCTTTTAGATGATTAAATTTAACGGTAGTTTATACTTTAAAAATTAATAATAGATGAATAGAATATGAATTTTTATTCATATTCTATTCATCTATTATATTATAAAAAATGTTTTCTTTTTGTAATGAATATAGGAATATAAGTAAAAATTTAGTATAATCGCGAAAATTTATATAAAGAGAATCAATGAGAGACATTAGAAATATCGCAGTAATAGCGCACGTTGACCACGGTAAAACAACACTTGTAGATGAGTTATTAAAACAATCAGGAACTTTTTCTTCACATCAAAATGTAGATGAAAGAGTAATGGATAGCAATGCTATCGAAAAAGAAAGAGGGATTACAATCCTTTCTAAAAATACAGCAATTGATTATGAAGGTGTAAGAATTAACATCATTGACACTCCAGGACACGCCGATTTTGGTGGAGAAGTTGAGAGGGTTTTAAAAATGGTTGATTCTGTTTTATTACTTGTTGATGCCCAAGAAGGAGTAATGCCTCAAACAAAATTCGTTGTTAAAAAAGCATTATCTTTAGGACATAGACCAATCGTTGTTGTAAATAAAATTGACAAACCAGCAGCAGAACCTGAAAGAGTTGTTGATGAGGTATTTGACTTATTTGCTCAAATGGATGCAAATGAAGATCAATTAGAATTCCCAGTTATTTATGCAGCTGCTAGAGATGGTTATGCAAGATATGATGCAAATGATGGAAATATGGATTTAAAACCATTATTTGAAACTATTTTAAAAGAAGTTCCAAAACCTCAAGGTGCTGATGAAAATGGATTACAACTTCAAGTATTTACTTTAGATTATGATAACTTCATTGGAAAAATTGGAATCGCTAGAATTTTTAATGGAACAATTTCTCAAGGTGAAACAGTTATGCTTTGTAAAGCAGATGGAGAAAAAGTAAAAGGAAGAGTTTCTAAACTTATTGGATTTAAAGGTTTAGAAAGAATTGATATTAAAACTGCTGGTGCAGGTGATATTTGTGCGGTTGCTGGATTTGAAACTATTGATGTAGGTGATTCATTATGTGATCCAGTTAATCCAATGCCATTAGACCCAATGCATATTGAAGAACCAACACTTTCTGTTACATTTGCAGTTAATGATTCTCCATTAGCAGGAACTGAAGGTAAATTTGTTACTTCAAATAAAATTGATGAGAGATTAAAAGCTGAAATGAACACTAACATTGCTATGGGATATGAGCAAATTGGTGAAGGTAAATTTAAAGTTAACGGAAGAGGTGAGCTTCAAATCACTATTTTAGCTGAAAATATGAGAAGAGAAGGTTTTGAGTTCTGTATTGGAAGACCTGAAGTTATTATTAGAGAAGAAAATGGTGTAAAAATGGAGCCATTTGAGCACTTAGTAATTGATACTCCTGATGAATTTTCAGGTGCAATTATTGAAAAACTTGGAAAAAGAAAAGCTACTATGACTAACATGGTACCAATGGGTGAAGGTTACACAAGACTTGAATTTGAAATTCCAGCAAGAGGATTAATTGGTATTAGAACAGAGTTCTTAACTGAAACAAAAGGTGAGGGTGTTATGAATCACTCATTCTTAGAGTTTAGACCATATTCTGGAACAGTTGAATCTAGAAAATATGGAGCATTAGTATCTATGGAAAATGGAGAAGCTTTAGGTTATTCAATTTTCAACTTACAAGATAGAGGAGTAATGTTTATTAAACCTCAAGATAAAGTATATGTTGGTATGGTAATTGGTCAACATGCAAAAGATAACGATTTAGATGTTAATCCAATTAAAGGAAAAGCACAATCAAACGTTAGATCTTCTGGTGCTGATGAAGCTATTAAATTAGTTCCACCAAGAACAATGTCTTTAGAAAATGCTTTAGAGTGGATTGAAGATGATGAATTAGTTGAAGTAACACCTTTATCTGTAAGAGTAAGAAAAAGAGAATTAGATCCAACTGTAAGAAAAAGAAGTGCGAAAAAAGAAAAATTTGCATAATTTTTAATAGAATTATAAAAATCTAATCAAAAAGGGGAAGATGTATAATCTTCCCCTTTTTTTATAGTTTATAAACTATTCATACTAAAATGTATATTTAATAAACAGAGAAAAATAGAAAGAAAGTAATTATTTAGTAATTTTTCAGATAATAAAGACTAGAATTTATTAGTTTAGGAGGTGTAAATTGCTAGATATAAAAAATGAGACGAATGAACTATTTTGGGAAATATTTTCAAAACAAGATAGATTAAAAATTGATGAATTCCAAAAGTATATGGATAAATTTGCAGTTAATTTCAATCTTTATAAAGATGGAAATTTTATTGAAAGATCACTTCCTTTTGATGTTATTCCAAGAATAATAGATTCAAAAGAGTTTGATAAAATGGATAAAGGTTTATCTCAACGAATAAAGGCTTTAAATCTTTTTTTAGAAGATTTATATACAGATAAAAAAATAGTAAAAGATGGAATTATTCCAGAAGAATTTATTTTTCAGGCAAAAGGTTATTTAAAAGAGCTTGAAGGTTTCTCTCCAAATAAAAAAATCAGAACACATATAAATGGTATAGATTTAGTAAAAGATACAGTAACAGATGATTGGGTTATTTTAGAAGATAATTTAAGAGTTCCAAGTGGTGCTAGTTATCCTTTGTCTGTTCGAGATACTTATAGAAAAATTTATCCAGATTTTTTTGAAAAACTAAAAATAAAACCTATAAAAGGTTATCCATCAATTTTAGAAGAAGCAATGAATTATGTTAGTTGTGGAGGAATAAACGTAGTTTTAACTCCAGGTAGATTTAATTCAGCTTATTATGAACATGCCTATTTAGCTAAAAAAATAGGTGCACAACTTGTAAGAAATGATGAAGTTATAGTTAAAAATAAGAATTTATATTTTAAAAATTATAATGGTCAATTAATTAAAGTGGGTGCAGTTTATAGAAGATTAGATGATGAATTTTTAGACCCAAAATTCTTTAATGAAGAAAGTCTTATTGGAGTTCCAGGCATAATGGAAGCATACTTAGCTGGAAATGTGGCAATTATGAATGCACCGGGAAATGGTATTGCTGATGATAAAGGTATTTACTATTTTGTTCCAAAAATGATTAAATATTATTTAGGTGAAGAACCAATTTTACATAATGCTCCAACTTATTTACCATATTTTGAAGATGATAAAAAGTATGTATTTGAAAATATGCATAAATTAGTTATTAAAGATGTTGCAGAAGCTGGTGGTTATGGAGTTATGTTTGGACATGCTATGTCAAAAATTCAATTAGAAGATTTGAAAACTATTATAAATGCAAATCCAAGAAGATTTATAGCTCAAGAGTTAATAGAGTTTTATGATGAAGAGTGTTATATAAATGATGAAATTGTTCCAAGAAAAGCTGATTTTAGAGCTTATGTAGTTATGTCAGATGAACCAAAAGTTTGGCAATGTGGATTAACACGATATGCAATGGAAGCAGGTAATTATTTAGTAAATTCATCTCAAGGTGGTGGATTTAAAGATACTTGGGTAATGGAGGCTTAATATGGAACAATTATTAACAGCAAATGTAGCAACTAATCTTTATTGGTTTGGAAGATATCTAGAAAGAGTAGAAGCAACACTTATTGAAGCAGTTTATCATTTTGATAGAATAATAGATATAGATAAAAATTCAGGAAAAGATTTTTATAAAAAATTAGGTGTTGATTTAGAATATACAAATGCAAGAGATTTTTTAAATGTTGCAATTTTTGGAAATCATAGTGCAAATATAAATAGTTTAATTTCATATGCAAAAGAAAATGCAATTATAAGTCGGTCAAATATGGATACAGAAGCATTTGGTTCTGTAATTGAATTAGCTGATTTGTTAAAACATTCAAGTCATGCAAGTTTTTTAATAGATTGTAGATTTATTGATTATGTCCTTTCTTTAATTAGTGAGATTTGGGGAGAATTAACAAGAAAACAAAAAAGAAATACAAGTGATTATTTTATTAGATTAGGGAAATTAGTAGAGAAAGTAGATTTCCATTTAAGAATTGAAAAGGATAAAGAGTTTTCATTGGTTGTTATGGAAGAAATTGATAAAATTGTAAGTATATTAGCACCAAATGCAGAATTTCTGACACATAATGAGAATGACTCTTATGAAGCAATTCTTAATTCAGTGAATAGAAAAATAAATAAAATAATAGTTGAGGGATAATGATTACAAAAGAAATATTTACATCTAATCTACCTGTAGGAGAAAAATTATCTGTTAAAAGAACTAGATTTGAACCTATTTATGTTGATGAAAATAAAAAATTAAAAAGAATCTCAATAGTTAGTGGAATACATGGAGATGAATTAGAAGGTCAATTAGTAATTTATTTATTAGCTGATTGGTTAAATAAAAATAGTGAAAAACTAAAAGGTATAGTTGATATTTATCCTGCGGTTAATTCTTTGGGTGTAGATACAATTACAAGAGGATTTCCTTTATATGATGTAGATTTAAATCGAACTTTTCCTGGAAGTGCTGATGAATTTCTTCCTGGGCAAGTTGTTTATGCTTTAGCACAAGATGTGAGAGGAAGTGATATTGCTATTGATATTCACTCAAGTAATATTTTTTTAAGAGAAATTCCTCAAATTAGAATAAATAAAGAGTTTTCAGAAGGTACTTTGCCCTTAGCCAAAGAGTTAAATTGTGATTTTATTTGGATTCATGATGCTGTAACTGTTCTTGAAGCAACTTTTTCTCATACATTAAACTCTATGGGTACAAAAACACTTGTTGTTGAAATGGGTGTTGGAATGAGACTTACTAAAGAATACGGAAATCAACTTTTAATTGGTATTTTAAATTTGATGAAAAAAGAGGGCATTATCGAATGTGATGAAGAGTTTTCAGTAAGAGAACCTTTTAGTTCAGAAATTGGTGATGTTTTTTATCTAAATGCTGCAAAAAGTGGTTTATTTGTTCCTGCTCTTGATCATTGTGCAATTATAAAAGAAGGAGATAAAATAGGTGATATTGTAGACCCTTTAACAGGAACTATCTTAACTACACTAACAGCTCCAAATAATGGTATTTTATTTACTTTAAGAGAATATCCAGTTGTTTATGAAGGTTCTTTAATAGCTAGAATTTTTGGAGAAAATAGTGGAAAAAATTGAAATATTAAGAATAGAATCTCTTAGTCGTGAACCTTTGGTTGTTGAAGGTTATTTATTTAAAGGAACAAATCCAAATGCTCCTAAAATTGCAATAGTTGGTGCAATGGAAGGAGATTCAATATTACCTTTATATTGTGCTTCTACTTTAGTTGATTTTTTTAAAAATAAACTTGAACAAGAAAAATTAAAAGGTGATGTTTTAATTATTCCTTCAATAAATCATTATGCATTAAATATTGGAAAAAGATTTTGGCCTTTAGATAACACCGATTTAAATATGATGTTCCCTGGATATGAATTAGGTGAAACAACTCAAAGAATTGCAAAAAAAGTATTTGATGTTTTAAATGGCTATGATTTTGGAGTTATACTTGAGCGACGCCCAGATCCAGCAACATGTTTACCTTATATAAAACTTTATAAAAGTGGATATGAAGATTTACTTGCAGCAAAGAAATTTGGTTTTAAACTAATTCATCATAGAACAATGAAATCAATAGATACAGTAACTTTACAATATAACTGGCAACTTTGGGGAACTAAAGCATTTTCAATTATGTGTCCTAGTGATAATCAAGTAGATAAAAAAGTTGCAAATCAAATAAATCAAGCAATTATCAGATTTATGGATAAAAGTAAAATCATAAATTATCATATTTTTAATGGATATGAATCAACAGTTATGGATAGAAATACAATAAGTGTTGTAAAATCTGCTAAAAGTGGAATTTTTATTTCAAAAGAATCACCAGGAAATTATGTCTCAAAAGACCAAGTAATTGGTGAAATAGTACATTCTTTAGAAGGAAATGTAATACACCAATTTTTAGCACCTTGTAATGGAATGATTACATGTTTTTATAGTAATTCACTTATTTTTGAACATGCTGTTGCATTTAGAATTGCAAAAATTGGCTAGAAAACTAGCTAATTTTTCAATTTTATTTTAAAAGTATTGACAAGTTAAAAAAAATAAAATATAATTTCACCAATTTAGTAGGTGATAAATGAAAATATCAAAAAAAACAGATTATGCTTTAAGAGCTTTATTTGCAATTGCTGAGCAAAAAAATAGTTCGATTTCAATTAGAGAATTATCAGAATCAGTGGATGTACCAAGAAGGTTTTTAGAAAATATTATGCTTGAAATGAATAGAGCAGGTTGGGTAAAAAGTATTCCTGGTCGTTATGGTGGATATATTTTAGCAAAAGCTTCAAATGAGATAACTTTAGGTGAAGTTATTCGTTATTTTGAGGGAATGATAGCTATGATTTCTTGTGTATCTGTTTCTAGTTATGAGCCTTGTTCTCAAGAAAGCAAGTGTTATTTTAGAAGAATATTTTTAAATATTAGAAATTTAACAGCTCAGATTTTAGATAAAACAACAATAGCTTCTTGTTTATTACAAGAACCTATTTCAAAAGAAGATGTTTACAAAGAAGAATTTATAGGTGGTTTAGGGATTTAACTACTTATATTTTTTTTAATTTTAAATATTCACCTATTTAGTGTATATTATATAAAAGGAGCCAAATATGATGTGTGATATGTGTAGGACTAAGAGTCGGTTTTAAGAATTGGTGAGATTTTTTTAAATCTTTAATATTCACACATTTAGTGTATATTAATTAGTAAAATAGGAAATAAAATGAAAAGAGTAATAAAAAATATAAAAAATTTAGTTTTAGTAGGTTTATTGATACCTGCATTTGCAATTGCAGATAAAGAGTATGACTATAAAGCAGAAGCACAAAAAAAATCAATTGAGATATTAAATGTTTCTTATGACCCAACAAGAGAGCTGTATGAAGAATACAATAAAGAGTTTTCTAAATATTGGAAAGAAAAAACAGGTCAAGAGGTAAAAATAAAACAATCTCATGGTGGTTCAGGAAAACAAGCACGGGCTGTAATTGATGGATTAAAAGCTGATGTTGTAACTTTGGCACTTGCTTATGATATAGATGCAATTAGTCAAAAAGCCAATCTTTTTCCAAATGATTGGCAAAAAAGATTTGAAAATAATTCATCTGCTTATACTTCAACAATAGTTTTTTTAGTTAGAAAAGGAAATCCAAAAGCTATAAAAGATTGGGATGATTTAATAAAAGATGATGTGGAGGTAATTACTCCAAATCCAAAAACATCAGGAGGTGCAAGATGGAACTATTTAGCAGCTTATGCTTATGCACTTAAAAAAGAGTTAGGAAGCTTAGATAATCTTGATAAAAATTCACAAAAATATAAAGAAGCAGATTTAAAAGCAAAGCAGTATTTAACAAATTTATTTAAACACGTTCCTGTTTTAGATTCAGGAGCAAGAGGTGCAACAAATACATTTGTTCAAAGAAAAATAGGAGATGTTTTACTTGCTTGGGAAAATGAAGCATTTTTAGCAAAAAATGAACTTGGACCTGATGAGTTTGAGATAGTTGTACCATCAATTTCAATTTTAGCTGAACCTCCTGTTGCAATTGTAGATGAAAACGCAAAAAAGAAAGGAACATATAATATTTCAAAAGCTTATTTGGAGTATTTATATTCAAAAGTTGGTCAAGAAATAGCAGTTAAAAATTATTATAGACCTTACAAACCTGAATTAGTCTCACAAGATGAATTAAAAATATTTCCAAAACTTGAATTAGTAAAAATAAATGATTTATTTGATAGTTGGCAAGATGCACAAAAAACACACTTTAATGATGGTGGAACATTTGATTCAATTTATAAATAAAAGTGATAGAAATGCAAATAGAAGATATAAAGATTAATCTTGCTAATAGAAAAGAGTTTTTAGAAGATAATAAAAATAAAATGTTCAATAAAGTAGCTATCTTTGATGTTAATGGTTTTGGAAATATAAATCATTATTATGGATATGATTTTGGTGAAAAAGTCTTAAAAATCATATCTTTAAGATTAGAAAATAGATTTTTAAATAGCAAAATTTATTATTTAGGAGCAGATAATTTTGCAGCAACTTCTAGTGCTGAAATATCTAAAGATAGATTTATTCAAACTATAAAATCAATCGTTTGGTATTTTGGATATTCACCTATTGAACTAGAGGGATATAAAGTATATATCCCTTTAAGAGCTGGTGTGGCTATAAATTATCCTGAACTTTTATTTAGTGCTGAGTTTGCCCTAAAACAAACAAAAATTGTAAAACATAATTTAGTGATTTATGATAGTGAACAACATCATATTTGTCATCCAAATTCTTTATCTATTGAACAAGATTTATATTGGGAAGCTCAAATTATTGAAGCAATTAGAAAAGATAAATTTGAAATTTTTGTTCAATCAATAACAAATCAATTTGAAAAAAAATATGAAGTTTTAGTTCGTATGAAAAATTCAAAAGGTGAAATAATAAGTCCATATTTTTTCATAAATAGGGCAAAAAAAATAAATTTATATAGTGAAATTACAAAAAAAGTAATTCAAAAATCTTTTGAGTATTTTGAAAACAAAAATATAGAGTTTAGTATCAACTTATCAATAAGTGATATTTTAGAAAAAGATGTTGTTGATTTTTTGATTCAAAAAATTTATGAGTTTGATATTGCACATTTTTTGACAATAGAAATAACAGAGAGTGAAGGTATAGATAATCTTGAAGAACTTATATCTTTTATCAAAATTATGAAAAATTTAGGGACAAAAATAGCAATTGATGATTTTGGTACGGGATATTCTAATTTCTCATATTTAGTTAGATTACAAGCAGATTTTATAAAACTTGATGGGTCAATTATCCAAGATTTAAATAGAACTAAAACAGCAAAAGCAGTTGTAGAGGCTATTGTTTTTTTTGCAAAAAAAGTTGGAATAAAAACAGTTGCAGAGTTTGTTTCAACAAAAGAGATTTATGAAACTTGTAAAGAGTTAGAAATAGATTATTTTCAAGGATTTTGGTTTGATGAACCTAAAAACGTCAAAGAGTTGAAGAAGGAAATATAAATGAGATTAAATTTTGGCATATTAAAAAGACCAAAATCCACAATCCCAGGATTTGGTTTGACTTTGGGATATACAGTTTTTTATTTAAGTATTATTGTGATTATTCCACTTATAGCTTTGTTTACAGAAGCTTTTAGTATGGGATGGCAAGCTTTTTTGGATGCAACTACAAATGATAGAGTAATAGCAAGTTATAAACTAACTTTTTTTACATCTTTAATAGCAGCACTTATAAATACTTTTTTTGGACTTATTGTTGCTTGGTGTTTAGTTAGATATAACTTTTTTGGAAAAAGAGTTTTTGATGCGATTGTTGATTTGCCTTTTGCTTTACCAACAGCTGTTTCAGGGATTGCACTTACAACACTTTATTCATCACAAGGTTGGTTTGGACAAATTTTACAACCACTTGGAATAAAAGTTGTTTTTACTCCTATTGGAATAACAATAGCTTTGATTTTTATTGGTCTTCCTTTTGTTGTAAGAACAATTCAACCAGCATTTGAAGAGTTAGAAGTTGAACAAGAAGAAGCAAGTGCAAGTTTGGGAGCAAGTAGATGGCAAACATTTTATAAAGTGATACTTCCTACTATTTTTCCAGCACTATTAACTGGATTTGCTTTATCTTTTGCAAGAGCTTTAGGTGAATATGGTTCGGTTGTTTTTATAGCTGGAAATATGCCAATGAAAACAGAGATTAGTACACTTTTGATTATTACAAAACTTGAGCAATATGATTATGCAGGAGCAACAGCGATTGCGGTTGTAATGTTATTAATCTCTTTTGTAATGTTACTTTTAATAAATATTCTTCAAAGATGGAGTTCAAGAAGAAGAGGAATGGAGGCTATATGAAAACTTTTAATAATTCAAAAAGTTCACAAGGTGAATCAAAAGTAGTTAAATATCTACTAATAACAACAGCAATAACTTTTTTAGCTGTTATGTTAGTAGTTCCTTTGATTACAATATTTGCAGAAGCTTTTAGAAAAGGAGTTGAAGCATATTTTTTAAGTTTTGAAGATGAGTATGTTTTAAGTGCAATTAAACTTACTTTTATAACTGCAATTATTGCTGTTCCTTTAAATTTAGTTTTTGGGCTTGCAGCTTCTTGGGCAATAGCAAAATACTCTTTTTTTGGGAAAAGTTTTTTGATAACTTTGATTGATTTACCTTTTGCTGTAAGTCCAGTTATTTCAGGATTTGTTTATGTTTTATTATTTGGAGCTCAAGGTTGGTTTGGTTCTTGGTTGATTGAAAATGATGTACAGATTATTTTTGCAGTTCCTGGAATTGTATTAGCAACTATATTTGTAACTTTTCCATTTGTTGCAAGAGAGTTAATCCCTTTGATGCAAGAGATGGGAAATGATGAAGAACAAGCTGCTTTACTTTTAGGAGCAAGTGGTTTTCAAACATTTTTAAAAGTTACTTTACCAAATATAAAATGGGGACTTTTATATGGAGTTATTTTATGTAATGCAAGAGCAATGGGAGAATTTGGAGCAGTTTCAGTTGTTTCAGGACATATTCAAGGTGTGACAAATACGATGCCTTTGCAAGTTGAGATTTTATATAACGAATATAACTTTGTTGCAGCTTTTGCAGTTTCAACACTTTTAGCAATTTTGGCCTTATTAACTCTTGTTTTAAAATATATTTTAGAGTGGAAAGTACAAAAAAGAGCAAAAAAATTAGAAAACGAAGAATAATTTATAGGAAAAAATATGAAGATTGAAGTAAAAAATTTAACAAAAAACTTTGGAAATTTTGTAGCACTCGAAAATATAAATTTAGATATTGTTGATGGTGAATTATTGGCACTTTTAGGACCATCAGGAAGTGGAAAAACAACTCTTTTAAGAATGATTGCTGGACTTGAAACAGTTGATGATAAAGATAGTGGAGAGATTTTATTTAATGGTATAAATGTTGCAAAGAAAGATATAGGTGAACGAGATATTGGTTTTGTTTTTCAACATTATGCACTATTTCGTCATATGACAGTTTTTGAAAACATCGCTTTTGGACTTAGAGTAAAACCTAAAAAACAAAGACTTTCAAATAAAGAGATTGAAGAAAAAGTAAATAAACTTTTAAAACTTATACAACTTGATGGTTTTGCTTCTCGTTTCCCTTGGCAATTATCTGGTGGTCAGAGACAAAGAGTTGCATTAGCAAGGGCTTTAGCAGTTGAGCCAAAAGTTTTACTTTTAGATGAACCTTTTGGTGCGCTTGATGCAAAAGTACGAACTGATTTAAGAAGATGGTTAAAAGAGCTTCAAGAAGAACTTGGAATTACAACTATTTTAGTTACACACGACCAAGAAGAAGCACTTGAAGTTGCAAATAGAATAGTAGTAATCAGTAAAGGAAAAATAGAGCAAGTTGGAACTCCTGAAGAGGTATTTCATAATCCTAAAAATGAGTTTGTAATAAACTTTTTAGGAAATGTAAATCTATTTCATGGACGAGTTGATGATGGAAAGTTAAATCTTGAAGATAGCTCAGATAATAAATATTTGATTAGACCCCATGAGTTAGAAATAATTTCTGTAAATGATAAAGAAGCAATTTTACAAGCAAAAGTAAAATATATCCAACTTGCAGGTTCTTTTGTGAAAATAGATTTAAGCCATCTAAATGATGAAACAAAAACTTTGATGGTTGAGATATCACACTCTGAGTTTAAAGAAAAAAATATTCAAAAAGGAAATCTTGTAGGTATTCGTCCAAGAACCTTAAGAACATTTGAAGATGGGGCAGGAATATAAAACTTCATTATAAGATTATTTATAAATATAATATAAGGAATATACTCCATAAAATGGATAGATTAATCTAATTATGTAAGTCTTATGTAATAAATTATTTAGTAAAGTACGCGATAGTAAATAACTTGTAAATAAGGAAAACTTATGTTAAAGAACTTAAATACAAAAATGAAACTTTTATTGTTTCCTTTTATGTTTGTAGTTATTGTTTTTGTATCAGTATTAATCTATTTAAATTATAGTAATTTAGCTGAAAAAAGAAATGAAGTTGCACTAGAAACAGAAGGTTTTGTACAAGACCTTTTAAAAGGAAGAATATCAGTATATCAATTTTTAAGAAATCAAAATGCAGAAAATATTCAAAAAGTTAGAGATAATTTCAGTGCATTAGATAAAAAAGTTTTAAATTTAAAAGAGGCTGTTTCTGTTGAAAGAAACAAAATCTTATGTGATGAAATAATTGAATCTTCTAAAAACTATATGGAAGATTTTGAAGCTTTCTCAAAAGATTATAGTAAAGATAAAGAAGAAACAGAGTCTTTAAAAGCAACTCTTAATGATATGGTAAAATCTGGTGAAATTTTAGAAGTTAAGATTAGAGAAATAAATAAAAGTGCCTTAGATCTAAAACAAGAAGCACATAATTCTCTAAATAATATTTTAATTGCATTAGCTATAGTTGCTATAATAAGTTTTATTTTGATTTCACTAATAATTTCAAAAATAGTTATAACTTCTTTAGACAACTTCAAAATAGGATTAATATCGTTTTTTTCATATCTAAATAGAAGCTCAAAAGATATTTCATTATTAGATGATTCTTCAAAAGATGAATTTGGTGAAATGGCTAAATTTGTTAATGATAATATTAAACAAATTGAAAAAACTATTAATCAAGATACAGCTCTAATAGAAGATGCTAAAGTTGTAATGACTAGAGTTAATAATGGTTGGTATGGTCAGTTTATAGAAAAATCAACTTCAAATGCCTCTTTAGAAGAGTTTAGAGATAATGTAAATAAAATGATTGAAAGTACTAGAAAAAGATTTGAAGAAGTAGATGAAATCTTAGAAGAGTACTCAAAACTTGATTATAGAAAAGCTTTAAAAATGCATCCAAATGATGAAAAAGGTGGAGTGTTTGAAAGATTAGTAGTAGGAATTAATACCCTACAAGATTCAATTACACAAATGTTAATAGATAATAAAACAAATGGATTAACATTAGATGCAAGTTCAGATATATTACTTATAAATGTAGATAAATTAAATCTAAGTTCAAATGAAGCAGCAGCATCTTTAGAAGAGACAGCAGCAGCAATAGAAGAGATAACAAGTAATGTAAGAAATAATACAGAGAATATTGCAAAAATGGCAATGCTTTCAAATCAAGTAACAAAATCAGCAAATGATGGAGAGAAACTTGCAAACCAAACAACTCAGTCAATGGATGAAATAAATAATCAAGTAAACTTGATAAATGAAGCAATAACTGTAATTGATCAAATAGCATTCCAAACAAATATACTTTCACTTAATGCAGCAGTAGAAGCAGCAACAGCAGGTGAAGCAGGAAAAGGATTTGCAGTTGTAGCAGCTGAAGTGAGAAACCTAGCATCAAGATCGGCAGAAGCTGCAAAAGAGATAAAAGCAATAGTAGAAAATGCAACAAGTAAAGCAGATCAAGGGAAACAAATAGCAGGACATATGATAGATGGATATAAACAATTAAATGAAAATATCCAACATACAATAAACTTGATTTCAGATATACAAAATGCCTCAAAAGAGCAATTGTTAGGAATAGAGCAAATAAATGATGCAGTAACCCAGTTAGACCAACAAACACAACAAAATGCGATGGTGGCAAGTCAAACACATGATGTAGCAGTAATAACAGACCAAATAGCGAAATTAGTTGTAAGTAATGCAAATGAAAAAGAGTTTAATGGTAAAAACGAGGTTAAAGCTAAGGATATGAATCTTAATACGGCTAAAAAAGAGAATTTTGTTGTTGCAAAAAAATCAACATTAAAACAACAAGAAACAACTTCAACTAAAAAAGAGACAAAAGTAGTATCATCAACAAAATCAAATGATGATGAGTGGGAAAGTTTTTAAACTTCCTTCTTCTCTTTTATAGCCTCAACATTTACTTTCACTTTTAATGTACTTCCTCCACTACTTTGAACAACACCTTTTAAAGGTGAAATATCTAAATAATCTCTTCCATATCCAAGAATAATATACTCTTCATTTGGGATTTTATTATTTGTTGGATCAAAATCTGCCCAACCAAAAGTAGGAATATATATAGAAAACCAAGCATGAGAAGCATCTGCACCAAAAAGTTTTTCTTTTCCTTCTGGTGGAATAGTTTGAATATAACCACTTACATATCTTGTTGGTATTCCAATACTTCTTAACGCTGAAATAGCAAATTGAGCAAAATCTTGACATACACCTTTTTTCTCTTTGAAAACTACTTCAATAGGAGTTGTAATATCTGTAAAACCAGAAACGAAATCAAAATCATTAAAGATTCTTCCCATAAATTCATTTGTAGCTTCAAATAAATTTCTATCATCACTAAATGATTCTAAAATATAATCTTTTATTTGAATTGATGGCATAGGAATAGATTCTGTTTCAAATAAAAATAGTTTTGCTAATACATCATCTTTATAATATTTATTTAATCTATCTTTTGCTTCTTTTACTGTAATTGAAATATTTTTAAGAGTTTCAATTTCTTTATTTATCTCTTCTTCTAATCTTTCAACTTTTGATTTTGCAATTACTTTTAAAGTTCTATGTGATTCTCTTATTAGCATAAAATTATTTGTATTCCCAAAATAATCAATAAATTCATTTGTTTCATAAGGTATTGGCTCAATATGTAAAGAATATTCTAAAAGTTTTTGAGTATTTATGTCTTTGGGTTTTAGTCTAGCTATATTATGGCTAAAAGTTACAATTGCAGCATAATCAAATTTTGTTTCGTGATATATTTCATAAATCATTAAATTACTCGTTGTAGTGTGAAAAATAAGTTTTTGTTAATTCTTCTGAAGTTTGACTTAGTAAATCAGAAATTACAGAAAGAAAACTTTCAAGCTCTTTGTATATGTATTCATCTTCTTTAGTTTCTAAAAGTTTATTTGTATTTGCAAGTGTTAACATAGAAAAGACTTTAAATATAGGCTCTTCAAAGTTGCTTAATCTTGAATTATCAATATTTTTTGGTAACTCTTTTAAATCTTCTAACAACTGAGTTATTATGTAAATCAGAGATTTTGGATATTTTTTGTTGAATAATAAAAAATCTAATACATTTTTTAAATCTAAAGATGATTTATAATAAGCTCTATAAGAGTTATAACTTTCATAAGAGTTAAGCATAGAATCCAAAACATCATATTCTAAAAGTTTATCAAGCTTTAAAGTGAGTAAAGAACGTAATTTAGAAATAAGCAATTGAGAAATCTCTATTTTACATCCTATGTCATATAAAATTAAACCTTGCTCTTTAAATATACTTTCATCAATCAATTCTTTGTAAGCCATTAAATAAATCAAAAGTTTATCAAGTTCATTTATATGGTCTTTATATGAAATTACTTCTCTTTTATTATAACTATTCCACTCTTTTTGGAGTTTTTCGTAGATTCTCCATGCTTCCATTGTTAGAAGATTTTTTACACTAGCATTTAAATTTGAGAGTAAACTAAGAGAAAAAGAGAGACTTCCAACTCTATTTTTATCTTTTATTAGTGAAATTATTTCTGTAAGAGGTTGTTTTAATTTTTCATCTAAAAATCCTGGATAACACATTGTAAGATGAGTTAATGCTCTATTTAAAATCTTTGTTGTTTGTTTTGAACTTATGTTATCATCATATCTGTTGATATTTAACATAGATTTTAAATTAAATCTAATCATTCTTGCTGTTGTAATAGCTCTACTTAAATATCTTCCCATCCAAAAGAGATTTTCAGCTCTTTTTGTAGAGATATTTTCAAGCCTAGAATCAAAAAAAGCTCTATTTTTAAATATATTATTTCCTACATATTCTTCATCTTTTCCTAAAATCCATAAATCTTTACTAGCTCCTCCTTTTTGATTAGAAACAACTAATGAATCTTTAGAGGGAGAAACACGAATTAAACCACCTTGTAAGACATTATAATCCTCTCCTTGTAGATAGGAAAAAGATCTAATTACAGTATTTCTAGGCTCAACTTTTCCTTTTGAAAAAGAGGGTGTAGTTGAAAAATCTATGATTTCTTGACCTACATAATAATGAGGTGCTTTTTTTATCTTTTCTGTTAAATCAAGAAGTTGTTTTTCATCAAGTTTATTTGCAAAATATACTTCAATATTATCAGTTCTATCAATCTTTTTTATTATTAGATTCTTCAGATTTGCAAGTACAAAGTCAAGTTCTTTTTTTTGTCCACACCACCAAGTGGCAATTTGAGGAAGAATTAATTCTTCATCTAATAAAAATTTTGCAATATTTTTCATAAAAGGATTTAATCCAATATTTTCAAGTATTCCAACTCCAATTGGATTAATCATAGATAAGTTATCTTCTCTAACAACATTTACAAGACCTGCAACACCTAATTGAGAATTGTTTTTTAATTCAAGTGGGTCACAATATTGGGCATCAACTCTTCTTATTAAAGTATCAACACGTCTTAATCCTTTTAGACTTTTTAGCCAAAGGTGATTGTTTTTTACAAGTAAATCTTCTCCTTGAACTAAAGTTAAATCTAAATATGAACTAAGATAAGAGTGTTCAAAATAAGTCTCATTTAATGGGCCAGGAGTTAAAAGTACAATTAAAGGATTATCTTGATTTGAAGAAGATAAAGATTTAAGCATATCTTTATAACCTTCTATAAATTTAGCCATTTTTTTTATTTCAACATTTGGATATAAATCATTTGAAATAGAGTTCATAGTAAGACGATTTTCTATAGCATATCCAAGACCTGATGGGGATTGAGTTCTATCATTAATAACCCAAAATTTACCATCTGGACCTCTGCTTATATCACTTGCATAAAATCTTAGAGAATAGTAGTCTTGATTATGAAAATTAAAAACTTCAGGAATAAAACTTTTGTGACCAAAAACTATTTCAGCAGGGATAATTCCTTCTTTTATAAGTTTTTGTTCAGTATATAAATCTTTAAAAATAAGATTTAGAAGTTTTGCCCTTTGTTTTAAACCTTTTGAAACTTCTTCCCATTCTTGTGAAGTTATAACTAAAGGAATAGGATCAAGATTCCATCTTCTATTATTTCCTTCTGGATCATTATAGATATTGTAAGTAACTCCATTATCTTCAAGTCGCCAATCAATTTCTAGTTGTTTTTGTTCTAATTGTTTGATTCCAGCATTTTCAAGTCCAGCTATAATATCTTTCCAGTGAGGTCTAATATTACATTCATTATCAAACATTTCATCAAATGATGATTCTAACCTACAACTATCAAAAATTGACATCTAATTTTTCATCCACCTTTGTCTTAAATCTAATGTATGAGGATACTCTTTATTTTTTGGCATTTCATGGAAGTATAGTTTTTTACTTCCAGTTTTACTTGTCATAACTCTTGATGCTTCAACTGCAAAAACAGAGTTTGCTTCACCAGTAATTTTAGGTTCAATTGGAGTTACTTCTCCTTGTGAATGGTTAAAGTCCCAATATCTATTTATTCTTCTTGATTCAGCTTCATAAGAATTTACAGGGAATGTATCATAACTTCTTCCACCAGGATGTGAAACAAAATAGTTAAATCCACCAATCGATCTTGTATTCCATTTGTCTATTATATCAAAAGTTAAAGGTGTATCAACTTTAATGGTTGGATGTAACGCTGACCAAGGTTGCCAAGCTTTATATCTAACACCACTTACATATTCTCCTTCAACATTTGTTTTACTAAGAGGAACTTGAACTCCATTACAACTTATGACATATCTTTCTTCATTGAAATCTTGGATTTTAATTTGTAGTCTTTCAAGTGATGAATCAACATATCTTGCTGTTCCTTGACTTCCAGATTCTTCTCCTAAAACATTCCAAGGCTCAATAGCAGCTCTTATTTCAACATGCATTCCTTCAATGGTTGTCATACCATATAATGGGAATCTAAACTCAAAAAATGGATCAAACCAGTCTAATTTAAATTCATATCCTTCATCATTTAGATACTCAACTACACTTTTTAAATCCTCTCTTACATAGTGCTCTAGTAAGAATTTATCGTGAAGTCTTGTTCCCCAACGAATAAGATTATGTTTATATGGTCTTTTCCAAAAGCATGAAACTAATGCACGAACTAATAACATTTGTAAAAGTGCCATTTGTGAATGAGGTGGCATATCAAAAGCACGTAATTCTAAAATTCCAAGTCTTCCACTTGCACTATCTGGTGAGTATAGTTTATCTATACAAAACTCACTTCTATGTGTATTTCCTGTAATATCTGTTAACATATGTCTAAATAATCTATCTGTTAGCCAATAAGGAACATCTCCACTTTCAGGTATTTGAGAAAAGGCAATTTCTAATTCATAAAGATTCTCAACTCTTCCTTCATCAACTCTTGGAGCTTGTGAAGTAGGACCTATGAATGCTCCACTAAATAGATATGAAAGTCCAGGGTGATGTTGCCAGAAAGTAATTAAACTTCGTAATAAATTAGGATTTCTTAATAGTGGCGAATCGCTAGGCTCCATAGCTCCAATAGTTACATGGTTTCCCCCACCAGTTCCTGTGTGTCTTCCATCTATCATAAATTTTTCAGTTCCAAGACGACAAACTCTAGCATCTTCATAAAGACTTAAAATATTGTCACTTAACTCTTTCCATGAGCTTGTTGGTTGAATATTTACTTCAATAACACCTGGGTCTGGAGTAACTTTTATTCTATCTGTTCTTAAATCATAAGGAGGTTCATATCCTTCAATTATAACAGCCATATTTAATCTAGTAGCTGTTTCTTCAATAGAAGCTATTAAGTCTAAAAATACTTCAGTTTTTTCAATTGGAGGAAGGAAAATACAAAGTTTGTTATCTCTTATCTCAATACTTAATGCTGTTCTAACAAAAGCTGTATATTTATTTTTAAGAGTAGTTTTTTTACTCATTTTTTTAGCACGTTTTTCAACTGCACTTATATAATCACCAAGCGCAGGATATGAGGCAAATAAATCTGGTTGAAAATCTTGCTCTAATTCAACTTGTGGTTTTACGATTAATGATTCTAAAGGAAGTCTAAATCCTATTGGCGAATTTCCTGCACTTAGAAATAGATGACCACGTCTAAATTCCCATTTTGATGTAATCCATTTTGTTGTTCCAAAATTAATAGGTAGAACATATCCTACTTCACTATTTAATCCTTGAGTTAACTTTTGAGCAATAGTTTTTCGCTCTAAAGGATCTTTTAAATCATATTTTAAAGGGTCAATATCAATAGGAAGTTCTGCTTCTTTCATAATATAATAAATTGGGTCTTCAAAAGCTGGAATTACATTTTCATCACTTATACCTAAAATCAAAGAAAGTGTTGAAATAAACTCTTTTGCATCAGCTGTCGTATACGAATAGCTTTTATTCATATCAGCTAATAAATCTGGATTCTTCCAAATAGGTTTATCATCTTTTCTCCAAAAGATAGTTGTTTGCCATCTAGGAAGTGGTTCTCCAGGGTACCATTTCCCTTGAGCGTGATGAAGTAGTCCACCATTTGTATTTGTTTCAAGTAATCTTCTTGCAAGATTATTTGCTAATTCTCTTTTATGTTCACCATCTGCTTCACTATTCCATTGAGCAGATTCCATATCATCAATAGATACAAAAGTTGGTTCTCCTCCCATAGTTAAACGAACATCATTTTTTACTAAATCTTCATCAACTTTAAAACCTAAGTTATAAATAGCATCCCATTGTTCTTCTTTGTATGGTTTTGTAACTCTTGGTGATTCAAAAATTCTTGTTACTTTATTTTCGTAATCAAACTCAGTTTCACATTTATCACTAAATCCTTCAATAGCGTGAGCAGAGTTATAATGTGGTGTACAAGCAAGTGGAATATGACCTTCTCCTGCAAAAAGTCCACTTGTACTATCAAGCCCAATCCATCCTGCTCCTGGAACATAGACTTCTGTCCAAGCATGTAAATCTGTAAAGTCAGCTTCAGGACCACTTGGACCATCTAATGATTTAACATCGGCTGTTAATTGAACTAAATATCCAGATACAAAACGGCTAGCAAGTCCAAGATGTCTTAATACTTGAACAAACAACCAAGCAAAATCTCTACAACTTCCAAGTTTCTTTTCTAGTGTTGTTTTACAAGTTTGAACACCTGGTTCAAGTCTTACAGTGTAGTTTAGGTGTTGATTTATTTTTTGATTTACTTCGACTAGAAAATCAATAATAGGTTTTTCTTTTTTATCAATACTATTTATAAAATCTTTTAATATTTTATTCTTTTCTTCAATTTTTAAATAAGGTTTTAACTCTTTTTTTAAATCTTTTTTATATTCAAATGGGTAATTTTTTGCACTATCTTCAACAAAAAAATCAAAAGGATTAATAGTAATCATATCAGCTATGATTTCTACATCAATACAAAATTCATCAGTTTTTTCAGGAAAAACCAATCTTGCTAAATAGTTTCCAAATGGATCTTGTTGCCAATTTAAGAAGTGATTTTCTGGCTTGATTTTCAATGAATAAGCTTCAATTGGAGTTCTACTATGAGGAGCCGGTCTTAATCTAATTATATGTGGAGATAATGAAATCTTTCTATCGTATTTGTAGTGAGTTTTATGAGAAATTACTACTTTTAAAGACATTTTGAATCCTTTTATTTTGATAAAAATCATTATACAGAAATAAGCAAATAATAAAAATTAAATATTGTATATAAAGTGATGTACTGTATAAATTAGCATACTAGGTAAAGAAGTGATAAATATAAATACAATAATAACGACTATATTTCTAAAATTAGCAATTAATATTGACAAGTGCTAAAAAATATGTTAATATTCTAAGACTTGATATAAATACTATCAAGATTAAAAATTTTTAAGGAGTTAGAAATGCTTTTAACAAAATTTGATCCTTTTAAACAAATAAGAGAAATTGAAAAAAATTTATATAATCAAACTAATAGTGAAGGTGTAAATGCTTTCGTCCCTGTAGTGAACACAAGGGAAGGAGAGTTTGCTTATCACGTCGATATTGATTTACCTGGTGTAAAAAAAGAAGATATAAAAGTAGACATAAACAAGGGTATTTTAACAATCAGTGGTGAAAGAAAAATCAAAGATGAAGTAAAAGAAGAAGATTACTACAAAGTAGAGACATATTTTGGAAAATTTTCAAGAAGTTTTACTCTTCCAGATAATGCAGATATTGAAAATATTGAAGCAAGTAGTGAAAATGGAGTTTTAGAGGTAATTATTCCAAAACTTAAAGATGAAACTACTAAAAAAACAATAACAGTTAAATAAAAAGAAGGAGTTTACTCCTTCTTAAAAAAGGAGATTTAAATGAATAAGAATAAAACAAATAAGATTGATTATATTATTTTAATGAGTATTTATACTATATCTATTTTAAGTTCATTTTTTTTATTTCATAAATAAAAAAAATTTATTAAGATAACTTTAAAATAGTTATCTCACTTGAAGCCCCTAATCTCATAGGTGGTCCCCAAAATCCTGTACCTTTATTAACATAAACTTGTGTAGTTTCATTGTGTTGATGTAAACCTTTTACATAAGGTTGTTGAAGTTTTACTAAAAAATTAAATGGAAAAATTTGTCCACCATGTGTGTGTCCACAAAGAACTAAATCTATACCTTTTGTTTCTATTTCTTCTAAATATTTTGGTTGATGGGCTAAAAGAATAGTTGGTTTATCTTCACTATTTTTTAAAGCTTGAGTTATATTTGGTTTGTAAGAGCCATATCTTTCACCAAATCTATCATAAACTCCACAAAGATAAAAACCTTTATCTTTTTCCCCTATATAAATATTTTCATTTTCTAAAGTTTTAATTCCTAATGAATTTACATAATTAATAATTGGTTTTACACCATGAAAATATTCGTGATTCCCTACTATAAAATATGTTCCATATTTAGAGTTTATATTTTTTAATTCATCCAAAGCAGGTTTTGCATATTCAAGTTTTGTATCAACTAAATCACCAGTTATTACAACAACATCAGGATTTAGAATATTTACTTTTTTTACAAGATTTTTTATAAAATCTTTTGTAATTAATCCACCAATGTGAATATCACTTAGTTGTAAAATAGTATAAGGTTTATTTAAATTATTTATCTTAACATCAACTACTTCAATTTCGATATGTCTTGCATTATCCATAGCTTTTGCATTTGTTGCAATTACAGCTGAAATAATACCTATATCTAAACCTTTTTTAAAAAATTCTCGTCGATTTTTAGTATATTTTGTTTTTGAAATTCCAAGAGAGATGATTTCATGAAATAAAGTAATAATAAATGTTAAAAAAATCACCCCAATTGGTAAAGAAAGGAGAAAATAGAGCCAGTTGGGCACTAAGGGAAAATATCTAGCTATTGGATACATAAGTACCCCAAAAAATGTTAGATATAAAAATAAGCTAAGATATTTTCTAGTCTTATAATTAAAATCTAGTTTATTTATAAGACGTTTTTTTATTATCAATGTTTGAAAAGCAAAAACAATCATAAAAACTGAAAAAAATATTATAAAACTCATTTTGGATTGTATGCTTTCTTAGTTAATGAATTTTAAATAGAGTGTTTAGAGTTTGTTTAATTTGCAATTTTTTTAATACTCTCAATTAAATTTTTAATATCTTCTTTTGTTTGTGAAAAATGAATAGAAATTCTAACCCATCCTGGACGATTATTTATATCTAGTTCTTTTATCCCAAGTAAATCATGTCCATAAGGTCCAGCACATGAACATCCAGCTCTAGTTTGAAAATTATCAGTTGAAGACAAATTGTTACATAAATCATAAGGACTTAAACCTTTTATATTAAAAGAAATAATTCCTATATTTTCAACTTCTTGATTTCCATAGATTACGCAATTTGGTATATTTCTTAGTTCACTGATAAAATACTTTTTTAATTCATTTTTTCTATCTTTTATAAAATCAAAACCTATTTCATTTCTTAGTTGATATGCAAGACTTGCTCGAATAAATTGCAAAATAGGTGGAGTTCCAGCATCTTCTCTAGCTTCTATATCTTTTTGATAATATTGTGAATCTTTATTTACATACTCTACAGTTCCACCACCAGCAAATGTTGGAGCAATTGATGTATCAATTAGATTTTTTCTAATAATTAATAATCCACAACTTCCAGGACCTCCAAGAAGTTTATGAGGAGATAAAACTAATGCATCATATAATTCACAAGGTACATTTATATATGGACTTGATGCAGCTGCATCAAATAAAACTTTCCCACCATAACGTTTAATAAGTTTTGATATCTCTTCATAAGGAGTAATTATTCCAGATACATTTGAAGCAATACAAAAGCAACCAATTATTTCTCTATGAGCATTTTCTTGCAAAATTTCTTTTAATTGAAAAAGATCAACCAATCCATCACTTGTTAGTTTTATCCTTATTACTTCACATAAAGCTTCTCTATAACTTACTTCATTTGAATGGTGTTCATAAGGTCCAACGATGATTAGAGGAAGTTTCTTTTTAGCTACTGTTATTCCAAATCTTTTAATTGTTGCAGGAGGAATATATATTCCTAATAATTCTTGAAATTTTTTTATAGCAGCAGTTGTTCCACAACCGCTAGGAAGTATTGCAAATTCATCATTTAATTCCAAAGATTTTGCTAGATTTTTTCTGGCTTCTTCATAATAATTTGATGTAGTATCAGCATTTGAAGCTTCTTTAGAGTGGGTATTTGCATAAGTTTCTAAAACATCAAAAATTCTATTTTCTATTTGTCTAAATGCAAGTCCAGAAGCTGTGTAATCAAAATACTCTTTTTTATTTTTTCCAATAGTGTTGTATCTAATAAAGTTTAATAAATCTGTATTTTCATTGAAAAAAGGTCTAAAAATATTTTTATCCATAAATTTTTACTCTTTATAATTAGTTATTGTTATCAATTTTATAATTTTAAGTTATTTACTATAAGAGTTGGCTTCAATAAAAAGAGCTTAATAAAAAGCTCTTTTTTAAATAAAAGGATTAAAGTTGATTTTTTCTAACTCTTTTGCTAAGTTTTCAGCACTATTTGTAGGAACATTTAAAATAATAATATTTCCTTTATGAGTGATTTTAACTCTATTTGCTTCATATTTTTCAAGTAAAGTTGATAATGTGTCAATATTTGTACTAGAAATAGTTGAAGATTTTACTCTACAACCTATATAACTTTGACCTTCAATTTTACTTTTATTAATTCCAAGTCTAGGTTTTCTTGGTATGATATTTCCGCTTTTATTTATATTTCTTTGAATTTTGTAATTTACAGTTGAATTTAAAATATCAGAAAATTTGTTAAATCCCCAATTATTTACAAGATACTCAAATGTACTTCTTCTTGAATTTTCTCTATCACCAAAATCTTTATAAATATTAGCAATTGCAATTGCAGTTTTTATAACTTGTGCAGGTGTGATATATCCTATAATTTTGTCTAAAATTTTAACTGCAAAAACTATTTTATCTTTTTCATCTTTTGTTGCATTAAAACTAACATCAGGAGTAAATCTTACATCACAACCCTCTTCATAACCACTAATTGCGATTTGAAGTTTATTTGGAAGATTTTCAAAATTCTTATTCCCAATAAATGTTTCATTTAACTTATTAGCAAGTGGTTCAACATCTAAAAGTTGCGTATGGTCTATTCCATTTACTGGACAAGTTAAAACTCTTCTTACTGTATGACCCGCTTCAAAATAAGTGTTTAAATTTATCTCTTGAAGAAGTTTGAAAATCTCTGGCAAATCAAAAATTTTTAGATTTGTAAGTTCTATTTTTTGCTCATCTGAAAAGATTAATGTATTATTACTATATTTTTTAGAAATCAAACTAAGAGTTTTTAATTGGATTAAATTTAATTCTCCCATAGATAAAGGGATTCTTAGTTTAAAATAGTTTTGTTGTTCATCTTGTGTATAAAGTCCATACCATTTGAATCTCTCCAAATCTTCAAGGCTCATTTTTTCACCAAAAACAGCATAGAAGTAGATGTCAGCTAAGACATCTACTCCACTTTTCTCTTTTTTTATTTTTTCCATATTAAATGCTAAGTTATTAGACATTATATAGCCTTACATTCCCATTCAGGGTAGTTTCTTCTAATAAATTCATTTAATTCAACTTCTGCTTTAGTATAAACTTTTTTATTTTCTTCAAGTTTTGCAAAACCTTCAATAGAAGATATGATCATTCCTGCACCAACAGTTGAGTTTGTATATTTATCAATGATAATGAAACTTCCTGTATATCTATTTTCATGGTATGGATCAACGGCAATTTCTCTATCTAATGATAAAGTACATTTTGCAATATCATTAAGTGCTAATTCTGTTGTATCAATTTCTTCAAATGTATTGATATTCTTTTTAAATTCAATAGCATTAAATGCACCATTTAATACTGAAGTTGCTCTTTTAATAATATAGTTTTGGTTCAATTTTAAAGGAGTTTCATCCATCCATACAACCATACAAGATAAGTGATTTGATACTTTTGGAATATCGTCTGATTTTACAATCATATCACCTCTAGAAATATCAATCTCATCTTCAAGTGTAATTGTTGTTGCCATTGGAGAAAATGCTCTATCTATAGTTTCAACAGTTTCATCTTTTCCAATTGGTCTTAAATCTTTAATCTCATTTGATACTATAGATTTAACTTTTGATGTTTTTCTTGATGGTAATACTGTAATTTCATCACCAACTTTGATTTCACCACTTGCTATTGTTCCTGAGAAACCTCTAAAGTTTAAGTGAGGACGTACCACATATTGAACAGGTAATCTAAATGAAGATGACTCTTGTTTATTAATAGGTGTAGTATCTAATAATTCCATTAAAGGAAGCCCTTTATACCATGAACATTTAGGTGAAATAGTTAAAATATTATCTCCATCAAGTGCAGAAATTGGAATAAACTGAATATTTAAATCTTTGTTATGAGGAAGATATTCAATAATTTCATTGTAATCACTTTTAAACTTTTCAAATACTTCTTGGCTAAAGTCAACTAAATCCATTTTATTAATAGCAACGATTAGGTTTTTAATTCCTAAAAGACTTGCAATATATGAGTGTCTTTTAGTTTGAGTTAAAATACCTTGTCTTGCATCAACTAAGATAATTGCTAAATCAGCTGTACTAGCTCCTGTTGCCATGTTTCTTGTATATTGCTCGTGACCTGGAGTATCTGCAATAATAAATTTTCTTCTTTCTGTTGAAAAAAATCTATAAGCAACATCGATAGTAATACCTTGCTCTCTTTCACTTGCAAGACCATCAACTAAAAGTGCTAAGTCAATTTTATCACCAGTTGTTCCAACTTTTTTACTATCTTTTTCAATAGCAGCTAATTGGTCTTCAAAAATCATTTTTGAATCATAAAGTAATCTTCCAATTAAAGTTGATTTACCGTCATCTACTGAACCACAAGTAATAAATCTTAAGATTTCTTTGTTTTCGTGTTCTTTTAAATATTGTTCAATATTTTGTGAAATTAAATCTGATTGATGTGCCATCTTAAAAATATCCTTCTTGTTTCTTTTTCTCCATTGATGCGTCACCATCAGAGTCTATAAGTCTTCCTTGTCTCTCACTTGTTGTACAAATAAGCATTTCTTGAATAATTTCAGGTAATGTTGTAGCAGTTGAATTTACTGCACCTGTTAATGGATAACACCCTAAAGTTCTAAATCTTACCATCTCTTTTTTAGCTGTTTTTCTTAATTCTTCAGGCATTCTATCATCATCAACCATGATTTTAGTTCCCATATATTCTACTACATCTCTTTCTTTTGAAAAGTATAAATCAGGAATAGAAATATTTTCTAAATAGATATATTGCCAAATATCAAGTTCTGTCCAGTTTGATAAAGGGAATACTCTAATAGACTCACCTTTTGTGTGTCTTCCATTATAGATATTCCAAAGTTCTGGTCTTTGATTTTTTGGATCCCATCTATGGTTTTTATCTCTAAATGAGTAAATTCTTTCTTTAGCTCTTGATTTTTCTTCATCACGTCTAGCTCCACCAAATACAGCATCAAACTGTTGAATGTTTAACATATTTTTTAAACCCTCAGTTTTCATGATATCTGTGTGTAAAGCTGAACCATGAGTAAATGGAGAGATATTCATCTCTTTCCCTTTTGGATTGATATAAACTAAAAGTTCCATACCAACTTCTTTAGCTCTTTTATCTCTAAACTCAATCATCTCTTTAAATTTCCATGTTGTATCAACATGAACTAAAGGTAGTGGTGGAGGTGCTGGATAAAATGCTTTTTGTAAAAGATGTAACATAACTGAACTATCTTTTCCAACACTATATAACATCGCTGGATTACTAAATTCTGCTACAACTTCTTTCATAATATGCATTGATTCTGCTTCTAGTTGTTTTAGATGAGTTAACCTATCTTGGCTTATTTGCATTTTCTTCCTTTCTTATTTTTTGTGTAAACCACACTCTTTATGTTCTGGGTTCTCCCACCACCATCTTCCTGCTCTTATATCTTCACCTTCTTTTATAGCTCTTGTACAAGGAGCACATCCAATACTAGGATATCCTTTATCGTGAAGTTTGTTATATGGAACTCTATTTTCTTTTATATAATCCCAAACATCTTTTTCACTCCAGTTGATTAAAGGATTTACTTTGATAACTTTAAAGCTATCATCCCATTCAACTAAAGGCATATCAACTCTTGTAATACTTTGAGCTGCTCTTAATCCTGTAATCCAAACTTCAACACCATTTAAAGCTCTTTTTAACGGTTCGATTTTTCTGATATTACAGCAGTTTTTTCTTTTTTCAATACTTTCATAATGACCATTTACACCTTGAGTTTGATAAAGCTCTTGTACTTTTTTATTATCAGGAAAAAATACATCGATTTTTACACCATATTTTAGATTTGTTGCATCCATTACATCATAAGTTTCAGGATGTAATCTTCCTGTATCCAATGTAAATATCGTTGCATTCTTATCTTTTTTAAGTAGTAAATCTGTCAAAACTTGATCTTCTACTGCTAAACTTGAACTTAAAGCCACATTTTTAAAATTATCTAAAAAATAAGTAACAACTTCTTTTATTGATTTATTTTCAAGTTCTTTATTTAAATTTTCTATTAACTCTTTTTTACTCATAAATTAACCTAAATTTGATAATCATTTTCTGCTGGTTTTACTCTTCCAAAAGATAACTTATTCCAAGCTCTTTCGTGAAAATAGTATAAAATCATTTTTGTTATAACTTCTATTGAGCCAATAGAAGCAGCCATTATTAAATTCCCTGTGACAAAATAAGAAACAATCATCGTATCAAGTGTTCCTACTGTTCGCCAAGATATTGCCTTTACAACTGACCTATAAGGTTTTTCGTGCATGTAATTTCCCTATTTTAATTGAACCTTATGATAAAGAGTTCTTACTCTTCATCATAATTGTATAAACCAGAACTTAAGTATCTTTCACCTGTGTCACATAAAATTGTAACTATAGTTTTACCTTTGTTTTCTGGTCTTGCTGCAACTAATGCTGCTACATGAGCATTAGCACCTGCACTGATTCCTACAAGTAGTCCTTCATTTTGTGCTAATTTTCTTGAACTTTCAATTGCATCATCATTTGCTACTTGAATTACTTCATCATAAATTGTTGTATTTAATACATCTGGTACAAATCCTGCTCCAATTCCTTGAATTTTATGAGGTCCTGGTTTTCCACCACTTAATACTGGACTTGCTTCAGGTTCAACGGCAATAATTTGTACATTTGGATTATGAGCTTTTAAAACTTCTCCAGTTCCAGTTAATGTTCCACCTGTTCCAACTGCTGCAATGAAAATATCAACTTTTCCATCAGTGTCAGCTAAAATCTCTTTTGCAGTTGTAAGTCTATGAATTTCTGGGTTTGCTGCATTTGCAAATTGTTGAGGAATAAAAGAGTTTGGTGTATTCTCTTTTATCTCATCAGCTTTTTCAATAGCTCCTTTCATTCCTTTTTCTGGTGGAGTTAACACAAGTTCAGCTCCTAATGCTTTTAATAATCTTCTTCTTTCAATACTCATTGATGCTGGCATTGTAAGAATTAGTTTTATTCCAAGTGCTGCACAAACTGAAGCAAGTGCAATTCCTGTATTTCCACTTGTTGGTTCAATTACAGTTGTATCTTTATTGATTAATCCTGCTTTTAAAGCAGTGTTTATCATATTTGTACCAATTCTATCTTTTACTGAATGTGAAGGATTCATAAATTCACATTTTCCTAAAACTGTTGCTCCACTTGCTTCACTTGCACCTTGCAATTTTACTAAAGGTGTGTTACCAATTAATTCTGTTATATTATTTGCATATTTCATCTTTTATCCTTTATATGTTGTAATGTAAAAATTCATTATATTTTTCTTGATATTCATCTAGTTTAGATAATTTTATATCAAAAATTTTTTTCATACTATTCTTTGACTCATCAAAAAAGATATTCAAAATTGGATTATCCGCTTTTGTATCTGTTATTTTTATGTCATCTTCTAATGCAATCAAAATATCAACTACTTTGATTTCATCAGGACTTTTTGCAAGAATATATCCACCTCTTGCTCCTCTTATACTTTTTACAAGTTCAGCTCGTCTTAGTTTGCTTAAGAGCTGTTCCAAGTAATTTTGAGGTATGTTTGCATTTGCAGATATTTCCTTAATTTGCATGGGACTATCTTCTTGATGCTTACTTAACTCGTACATGGCTGTTAATCCATATACACCTTTTGTTGATATTAAAGGCATTTTTAGTTTAATGCTTGAGTTAGATCTTCAATAAGATCAATAGGATTTTCTAAACCAATAGATAATCGAACAGTTACCGGATTTACGCCAGCTTTTAATAACTCTTCTTCAGTCATTTGAGAGTGAGTTGTTGAAGCTGGATGTGTTATAAGTGATTTGCTATCACCGATATTTACAACAACGCTAAATAATTTAACGCTATCAATTACTTTTTTTGCATCTTCAAATGATTCTACATCAAAAGAAATTAATCCAGAAGCTTTTCCATTTTTAAAATATTTTTGCGCTCTATCATAATATTTATTTGATTTTAACCCTGGATAATTTACTGCTTTTACTTTTGGATGTGATTCTAAAAATTTTGCAACTTCTAAAGCATTATCAGAGTGTTTATCAACTCTTAATCCTAAAGTTTCTAATGTTTGAATTAAAAGCCAAGAGTTAAATGGAGCAGGTGTTGCACCAATATCTCTCAATAGTGATAATCTAATTCTTAAACAAAAGTTTGGAAGAGGAACATCTGTATAAACTAATCCATGATATGATTCATCAGGAGTTGTGAAATGAGAATATCTATTAGAATTTGCTTTAAAAAACTCTGCTAAACCATCTCTTTCAACTATGATTCCTCCTAAAGCTGTTCCTTGTCCACTTGTGTATTTACTTGTTGAGTGAACTACAACATCAACTCCCCATGAAATAGGGTTGAATAATGCAGCACTTGCAACAGTGTTATCACAAATAGTTAAAACACCATGTTTTTTTGCAATTTCAACAATCTTTTCAAGAGCTGGAATAGCAATTTGTGGATTTGATAATGATTCAAAATAGATAGCTTTTGTTTTATCATCAATTAACTCTTCTAAATTTGATGCATCATCACTATTAAATATTTTTGTTTCAATTCCAAATCTTTTACAAGTATATGTAAAAAGTGAAACTGAACCACCATATAATTTATCAGAGATGATGATATTATCTCCAGCTTCTGCTACATTTGCTACTGCAAAAAATGATGCTGCTTGTCCTGATGATGTACAAATAGCTGCTGCTCCACCTTCAAGTTGTGCAAATCTTTGCTCTAAAATATCAGTTGTTGGATTTGTTAATCTTGTATAAATTGGTCCAAGTTCTTTTAAAGCAAATAAGTTTGCAGCGTGTTCGCTATCTCTAAACGCATAAGCTGTCGTTTGAGAAATTGGAACTGCCATCTCTCCATTTCCTTGTTTTTTATTATATCCTGCATGTATTGCAATTGTTTCTTTTTCCATGTATGTTAATCCTTTTTAATTTAATCAACTTTAAATATGTTGAAATTATAGACAATTTTTTTTATAAAGTCAAGTAGTTTAATCAAATTTAATATAATTACCTTTAAATAAGGTGTGTTTATATAACTTGATTAAATCAATCAAGATTATATCACATCATAATATGAATTTGGGTAAAATACCAAAAAATCAATATTTTAGGTCAAAATAAATATGAAAAAATATAATATCTTTGATGAAATTCCAATAGATAAAAGTGAAGAAAAATTTTTTGAAATTTTTAAAAATGAGAAGATAAAAATAGAAAAGATTGTTTCAAATGGTCAAAATTCACCTGAAGATTTTTGGTATGAGCAAGAACAAAGTGAATATATTTTACTTCTTGAGGGTTTTACTATACTTGAATTTGGTGATTTTGAAGTTGAGTTAAAAAAAGGTGATTGTTTAAATATAAAAGCTATGCAAAAACATAGAGTAAAATTTACAAGCCAAACAGAGCCAACTATTTGGTTTGCAGTTTTTTATTAAAAAAGGAAGAAAAATTGATTTATATTATTGGTGATGTTCATGGTTGTTATAAAACTTTATTGGCATTGATTGATAAATTACCAAATAAAAATGCCAAAATCGCTTTTGTTGGAGATTTGATTGATAGAGGAAAAAATTCTAGGGATGTTATAGAGTTTATAAGAAATAATCATTACGATTGTATTTTGGGAAATCATGAAAAAATGATGATAGATTCATTTGAACATATAAATACAAATAATGAAAATCCAATATTAAGAAGATGGATTGAAAAAGGTGGTGCAATGAGCACTATCAAAAATTATCAAAACAAAGAAGATATGATTGAAGATGTAACTTTTTTAAAAACACTACCTTTATATATTGAGTACAAAAATATCCAAGATGAAAATGGAAGATATTTGGTGATTAGTCACTCAAGTGTTGGAAAAGCCTGGAATTTGAAAGATTCAATAAATGAAGAAGATAAAGAGCAGTTTGAAGTCCAAGTTCTATGGAGTAGAAATAGACATTGTAACAATAGTGAAATTTTTAATGTTTATGGACACACGATTTTAGATGAAGTTTATCTAAATGAGTATAATGCAAATATTGATTTAGGCTGTTATGCAAAAGATAAAATGCCAAATCCAAGGTTGTGTGCTTTTGAGTTTCCAAGTATGAAAATAATTACTCAAGAAAATATAGAAGATTAGTTTCTAACTAAAAAATTACAATAGACCTTCCAAAAGGGATTCTATCTTTTCTGTTTGAAAGTGCCCAAAGAACTTCATATGATGGAGGAATTCTTGGGAAAATTCCATCACCATCAGTAAAATATAAAAGCATACTACTCATAGGAAAATTTGCATCTATGTAGTCAAATACTGGACGATAGTCAGTCCCTCCACCACCTTTTAAAACAAAATCAATATCTTGTGCATTTTTAAAACTATAGTGACCTTGTATTTTTGCATCAGCAATTAGAAGTTCTATATTTACTGCTGGGAAGTTTTGCATAATAGTTTTAAACTCTTCAACAAAAGCTGCTAAAATCTCCTCTTGAATAGAGCCTGATGTATCAATAGCAACTATTAAACTTAAAGTATCACTTGTTAGTGATGGCAAAGCAAAACCTCGATAAAGATGTTTTTTATTTGGTGGCATAAAAGCGTAGTTGTTTCTCATATGCCGATTGATAGCATTGTATAGTTCAAATTTCCAATCGATATTTTTTGCTTCAACTTTTTTTGCTAATCTTTCAAATCCCAAAGGCATAAGAGATTTTCTTATAGCTACCTCTTTTGCCAAAGTTGAAGCATATTCCCACTGTTCTTCATCTCGTTCATCAAGATTTTCTTCTATATTTTTTACTTTTGTAAATTTATTTTCATCATTTTGTTCTTGCTCTTTTTCATTGAGATCTTCTTCATAAGCATCTAATCCAGCTTCAATTCTCTCTTTTTTTAGCTCTTCATAAATCTCTTCAGCGTACATATTTTTGTATTTTTTATCAAAATTTGCACCTTTTGGGATTTTTACTCCATTTTTAAAAAGGAGATTATTGATTGCAAAATCAGTTGCAAGTTGCCAAAGAAAACCTTTTCTTTTTAGTTTTCTTTGTTGGTGAGATAAAATATGATGCATAACGCAGTTAGTTAAAACAAAAGATAACTCTTCGATACTACAACTCTCCACAAAAGAAGGATTATATAAAAATCGTTTTCCATTACTTGCATATGCTCTAATGCTTTCATTTTCTTCATGTTTTAGTCTTGAAGCTAACATACCAAAATATGGATGTTTGGTAGTTAGTTGGCTTTTTGCTTTTGTTAGTAAAATATCTGCGCTCATAATTTATCTAAGTAAAGTGTTAAATTTTTTCATCCATAAAGGCCAAGATTTTAGATAATCTAGTTCGATACTTCTTTGTCTTAAATCTTGGATTATCATAACTGCAAACTCTCCTGGAAGATTTAAAGAGTAAGTTACAAGATTGTCTAACTCTTTTGTTCTTGTTTCATCATTTACTTTTAGTGTTAAAGCAGTACATAAAATATGTAAAGCAGAAGTATCTGTTGGAGTTTCAGTCGTTGTTCCTTCAAAAATTGCGTTCATATCTGGTAAATCTTTAACTACAGATTTAAATCCTAAAAATGAAGCAGCTAACTCTTCACCAATTGCTCCACTAATAAGTGGCATAAGTAGGTCATCTTCAGGTGTTGATAGTAAAATCTCATTTACATAAGCCCAAGTTCTAGGAGTCGCAAAGGCTTTTGAATCACTGTGAGTATTAAAAGTAAATAGTGCATCAGGTCTATATGAGATAAATGAGATTATTGATAAATCTATATTTGCGACTCTTGCCCAAATCTTCCAATCATCAACATTTACTTCCATATCAAGGTGAATAAATCTATTGGCTAGTGGTGCAGCCATTCTAAAAACAACACCTTTGTCACTTTCTCTATTTCCAGCAGCAACTATCGCCCAACCATCAGGAAGTTTGTATTCTCCGATTTTTCTATCTAAGATAAGTTGATAAGCAGAAGCTTGAACCATCGGAGCAGCAGTATTTAACTCATCTAAAAATAAAATTCCCTCTTTGATACTACCATCAGGTAAAAATGAAGCTGGAGCCCAAATAGCTGTTTGATTAGAAGAGTCAAAAAATGGAATACCTCTTAAGTCTGTTGGGTCAAGTAGTGAAAGTCTTAAATCTATACAAGCTATATCTTTTTCTCGTGCTATTTGAGAAATAATTGATGATTTTCCAATACCTGGAGGTCCCCATAAAAATATAGGTACTTTTCGCTCACATAAGTGTTCAACTGAACGTTTTATTTTTTGTGGATTCATAAACTATCCTTTATTTATGGGAGAAGTAATGCAAATAACGTTCCTCATATTTTGAAAGAGTCTAAAAGAGTTCATTGGCTATAATCAAAAAAATGATTTAGGAAATAGTATTGAAAATAGCGATTATTGGCTGTGGAGCAGCTGGAATTATGGCTGCAATTACAGCTAAAAGATTAAATAAAAATTTACAAATAGATATGTTTGATGCAAATAAAGGTATTGGAAAAAAAATCTTAGCTTCAGGAAATGGAAGATGCAATATCTCAAATAGCAAGATAACTTCAAAAAACTATATTGGAGAAAATCCCGAGTTTGTAAATTTTGCTTTAAAAGAGTTTGATTTCAAAGCTTTTGAAAAGTTTTGTAAAAGTATCGGACTTTTACTAGATATTAAAGAGAGTGGAAAAGTTTATCCTCTTTCAAATGAAGCAAAATCTGTAACAAATCTTTTGGAGCTTGCTTTAAAAGAGTTGGATATAAAACTATATTTAGAACATTTCATAAAAGATATAGAAAAAATTGAAGATAAATTTGTAGTAAAAACAGCTGAATTTGAATATAAAAACTATGACAAAGTTCTAATCTCAAATGGTTTAGGTGCAGCTCCCCAACTAAACGCAAATGAAAGTGGTTTGGACTTTGCTTCAAAATTTGGACACACATATAATCCAACTTATCCTTCACTTGTGGGACTTCAAACTGATAATAACTACAATGGAAAACTTCAAGGGGTAAAAAAAGAGTGTTTAGTAAGTCTATTTGTAAACAATAATTTAGAGCAAGAGATATTTGGAGATGTACTTTTTACAAGTTATGGAGTTTCAGGTTTTGCAATACTTGATATCTCACAACTTGCTGTTTTAAATCTAAGCTCATATCAAGATGTGAAAATAGCAATAAACTTCTTCCCAAAAATCAATAAAAATGACTTAGCCGACCAAATACAAAGTTTGTTAAAAACTGTACCAACTCAAAAAGTTGTAGATATCTTAACTGGAATGGTTTCAAATAAAATAGCTCCTGTGTTACTTGATATTTGTAAAATCAGTCTTGATACAAAAGCAAATGAAATAAATGCAAAACAGATAAAAGCAATAGCCTATCAACTAAATTCTTGGAAAATGAAAATCATAGATACTCAAGGTTTTGGTCATGCAGAAGCAAGTGGTGGAGGAGTGAGAACTATCGAAGTTGATAACAAAACTTATGAGAGTAAGTTAGTGAAAAATCTCTATTTTGCTGGAGAGGTTTTAGATATAGTTGGGAATAGGGGAGGTTTTAATCTTCATTTTGCTTGGGCGAGTGGGTATTTGGTTGGGAAGAGTTTTGGAAAAATAAATTTCCAATAACTTTTAATTATTTTTTAATTAAATTTATATCATTTAATAAATTTATGATAGAGTAACCAATCGCTTCCGCAAGATTAACAGGAACAGCATTTCCTATTTGTTTATATTGTTGACTTTGAGAACCCTCAAATATCCAATCATCAGGAAAAGTCTGTATTCTTGCGTATTCTCTAATTTCAAAAGGTCTTGTTTCGTCTGGATGGCATCTTTCAGTTTGTTTTTGTGCAGGTGAACAAGTTAGTGTTAAACATGGTTCATCCCAACTTATTCTTCTAGCCATTCCAGTTTTTCCTCCTCCTAAATAAAAACTTTTTTGCATATATTCTTTTTGTATTTCAAGAGGAAGACTTCTCCAATATTCACCAGCAGGTACTAAAGATAAAATTTCCTTTTTTCTTTTTGGGTACTTTTGACCTGATGATTTTGGAACATCTTTATCAAAAAGTTCTCCTTTTTTTAGGGCATCTTTTAGAGTATATATTTTTTCATTTGGTTCAGGATATGAATAATTTATTTTTCCCATAAATTCTTTTTTTATGCCTACAATGATTAATCTTTCTCTTTTTTGAGGGACTTTGTAATAGATGGCTTTTAGAACTTGTGGTTTAAATACGTGATAACCAAGTTCATTTAAAACATTAATCATGATCTCAAGCGTTTTACCTTTTTCATGGCTTAATAATCCTCTAACATTTTCTGCTAAAAATACAGGTGCATTTGTCTCTTTTAAAGCTCTAGCAAATTCAAAGAATAGTGTTCCTCTTGTATCTTCAAATCCTAATTTCTTTCCAGCATAACTAAAAGCTTGACAAGGAAAACCACCTGTTAATAAATCTATTTTATTTTTATAAGGAGTAAAATCTATTTTTGAAACATCACTATGTTCAATTTTCCAATGAGGTCTATTTCGTTTTAAAGTTTGTACAGCATATTTATCTATTTCATTTAAAAGTATGTGTTCTATACCCGCTTTTTCAAGTCCTAGAGCTAAACCACCAGCACCTGCAAATAATTCTATACTTTTATAAATCTTTTTTGTATTGATAATAGAAGAAGGTTTTTCATTAAAATATATCTTTCCTTTTTCAAAAAGTACAATATCCTCTTTTCTATATTCTCTATAATTATTTATTGGATTTCTAATACTTTTTAATTTCCCTAGATTATCCCATCTTCTTAGCGTTTCTTTATCTACATTTAAAATTTCAGCAGTTTCACTAAGTGAAAAAATGCGTTGATTCATATACCCACCTTATACAACATTAAACATGGTTATTATACTAAAATGTATTTTAAATTATAGAATATATTTTGATAAAACATAAGAAATATTGCATATTGCAATATTTTATGAATTTAATTCTTTAGATAGTTCTTGAATATAATCAGATTTTGATAGCTCAATTATAATCTCATTAAGTTCATTTTTAAAATTTGCTTCAACAGCTACTTCAGCAATTGATTTAATCAAATCAGAATAAAAATCTTTATCTCCTGTTAATCTATGCCAAAAATCTTCACCAACTATTACTTCATAATTGTAATCTTTAGAAATTCTTTTATAGTGGGAACTTAATTCTTCTTTCTCACCATAGATTACACCTACAATCAAGTTATGAAAACCAAGTTTTAGATTATTTGTTTTTCCTAAATTTATAATATTCTTAAAATGCCCTGCAATAGTTTCAACATCATCTTTATTTATTGTATTTGGACCAGATTTTAGTTGGCAATATTTTTTTTCACCATCAATTTGATCAATAAATTCTATATCAATTCCACTTGTTGTACTTGCAAAAGATGAAAGAACATTTGATGTAAATTTTTGTATTTGAGTACCAAAAGATGTATTTATTGATGTTCCTAAAACTTTTGGAAGAATTAAAGCTTTTGCGATACTAATAGGTTCGTTATTACCTTCTAAGAAATTTGAAAGATAAGTGATTAAAAAAGGGTTAATTTGGAATTTTTTTATATTTGAAAGTTTTTTAGTATTCTTGATATGTTGCTTTGCAATTGATTCTTTAAACCATAATTTGGCATTTTGAAGTATCTCTTCTTTGTTTATCATATTTCTTACCTCATTCATATTTGTGTAAAAGTATATAATAAATAATTTAAAATAACTTTTTAAAACTTCTCCCTCAAAACCACCAACTTTTTAATCTTTTCAAACTCAAAAACACCTTTATCACTATAAAGTCTATTCTCATTATCTAGTTTTAGAGGTTTGATATTTTTATAACTTTTATTTTCATAACTAAAACTAATATAATTTTTATCATTGATTGCTTTTTGTAGAAATTTATATTCGATATTCATGTGAAGTATTTGAGATTTTTATAAAAAGAGAAAATATAAATCTTTCCTCTTTTTATAAATAATTATTTAGTTTCTAAAACTTTTTCTGTACAAACAGTGATAGCTTTTTTAACAATATCACTGCTAATATTTGCAAAAGATTGAATTTGTGAAGCTTGAGAACATAACTCTTTTGCTTTATCCATAGAAGAAACAGCAGTATTATTTGATTTTACAGCAGTTGCTAGTTTTTCACCTAAAGCTTCTGATGTTAATCCAGCTGATTCAGCAGCTGTTTTTGAAAGAGATTTTACATCAGTATCTCCATTTAATGCAGCAGTTCCAGTAGCTGTACCAGCATTTTTTAATGCCCCACCAATATCAAAAGCTAAAAGTGCTGAAATTGATAAAGCTGTTGCTAAAATGATTTTTTTCATATATTAATCCTTAAAATAAAGTTGCGAATTGTATCCGTTCTTTCTTTAAAAAACTTTTTAAGAGATTAAATTATTCAACTTTCTCATTTCCACCAAAAACACTATATAAGGAAACTCTATTTGTCAAATCTTCTAAATATGTATTTATTAAGGCTTGTTGTGAACTTATCAAAGTTCTTTGAGCAATAAGAACATTTAAATATGAACCAACACCAATTTTGTAAGAGTTTAAAGATATATCATAACTTTTAGAAACAGAATCAACTAACTCTTTTTGTTTTTGGATTTGCTCTTTTATTGTAGCTCTTGTGATTAAAGTATCAGATACTTCTTTAAATGCAGTTTGAATACTTTTTTCATATTCTAATAATGCAATATCTTTTTGAGTATAAGAGTAATCAAGATTTGCTTGATTTTCTCCTGCATTAAAAATTGGAATAGAAATATTTGGAGAAAAAGACCAAATACTTTTTGCTCCACCATCAAATAACGAAGATAAAGACCTACTTGCTAATCCAGAACTTGCAGTTAGTGAAATAGATGGGAAGAAAGAAGCTCTTGCTGCTCCAATATTTGCATTTTTAGCTTTTAGATTATATTCTGCTTCCATAATATCAGGTCTTGAAAGTAAAATATTTGAAGAAACTCCTGATTTTACTATCATTAAACTATTTTTATAACTTTCAAAATCTTTTGGTAAAAAATCTTCTTTTAAAGGTTCTGCTATTAGTAACTCAAGTGCATTTTTATTTTCTTCAACTTTTTTTGAATATGAAATTACATTTAATTCACTCTCTTTTAGTGAAGCATTTGCATCGTAAACATCATTTTTTGAAACTACACCAGCTGTAAATCTTTTTTGGGTAAGTTCATAAACTTTTTGAAGATTTGTTGCTGTTTGTTTTGCGAGTTCTAGTTGCTCCATATTTGATGCTAAAATAATCCAAGCATTTATAGTTTCACTAATAAGAGAAATTTTTGTTGCATTTGTTGCAAATTGAGTTGATAAATAGCTGTTTAGTGCATTTTCATTTAAACTTTTTATTTTTCCAAAAAGGTCCAATTCATAAGATGCTGCTATATTTGCATTGTAATTATGAGAAATTGTTGAGTTATTTGATGAATTTAAACTTTTTGAGTGAGATATATCCATATTTCCAGTTATATTAGGGAAAAGGTCAGCTCTTGAAATTCGATAAGTTGCCCTTGCTGCTTCAATATTTAAAAGTGCAATTTTTAAATCTTTGTTATTTTCAATTGCTTTTGATACAACTTTTTTTAGTGTTTCATCTTTTACAAAATCTTCCCAAGATGGTTTTATTAAAGCTAAATCATTACTATTATTTTCAATATTTGTTTTCCACTCTTTTGGTATAACTTTTGAATCTAAAGGCTCAAGTTTTGGCTCTAAAGAGACACAACCACTAAAAATAACTATTAATAAAAATATTGATATATTTGTTTTAATCATTTTAGTTTGCCTCATTTGTTAAGTTTTTATTTGATGTAATTTTTTTAATCAAAACAAAAAATAGTGGAACAAAGAAAATAACAAGAACGGTTGCAGTTAAAGTTCCACCTATAATTCCTGTACCAATAGAAATTCTACTATTTGCTCCAGCTCCTGTAGATAAAGCTAGAGGTGTAATACCTGCAATAAAAGCTAAAGAAGTCATAATTATAGGTCTTAATCTCAAAGTTGCACCTTCAACAGCTGCTTGGATTAGAGGTTTTCCTTCTTTATACGATGTGTCAACAAATTCTACAATTAAAATAGCATTTTTTGAAACTAAACCAATAGTTGTAAGAAGAGCTACTTGAAAATATACATCATTGTCTAATCCTCTAAAATATACAGCTAAAACAGCTCCGATAATTCCTAAAGGTACCACCATCAAAATAGAAAAAGGTACAGACCAACTTTCATATAAAGCAGCTAAACATAAAAATATAACTAAGATTGATACTGTATATAATAATCCAGATTGACCAGTTGATATTTTTTCTTGATAAGATAATCCACTCCATTCATGCATAGTTCCTGATGAATATTTATTGGCGATTTTATCCATTTCATCCATAGCTACACCAGAACTTACACCATTTGATGCTGAACCTTGTATCTCAAATGAAGCAAATCCATTATAACGAGTAAGTTCTTCTGGTCCAAATTCCCACTTTGTAGTTGCAAATTCTGAAAATGAAGTCATTTCTCCAGCAGAATTACGAACTTTCCAACTATATAAATCTTCAGGTTTTGATCTAAAAGGAGCATCACCTTGAATATAAACTCTTTTTACTCTTGATCTATCAATAAAATCATTTACATAAATTCCACCCCAAGCAGCACTAAGTGTATAATCAATATTATTTAAACTAAGTCCTAAAGCCAAAGCTTTATTTATGTCATAATTGACTTTTAATTGAGGTGTACTATCTGTACCATCTGCTCTTACGGAATCTATATTAGTATTTGATGATGCCTCTTCTAAGATTTTATCTTTTACTTCTGCTAGTTTAGTTCTTGTTGTTCCAGCATCTGCTTGAAGTTGAAATTCAAATCCATCACTTTGACCTAAACCTTGAATTACTGGTGGATTCATTGCAATTACTCTTGCATCTCTGATAAAATAAGGTGATTTTGAATTTGCAAAAGCTTTTGAAGCTCTTTGTCCTATCATATCAGAACGATTATTTACACCTTTTCTTAAATCCCAACTTTTTAAAGAGACAAAAGCTGTTCCTACATTTTGACCACTACTTCTACTACTATATCCTGAAATAGTAAAAATAGAATCCATATTTTCTTTTTCTTCAACCAAGAAATAATCTTTGATTTTCTCTGCAACTTCTACTGTTCTTGAGGTTATAGCTCCTTCAGGTAGAGTATATTGAATCATAATTGTACCTTGATCTTCTTTTGGAAGGAAACTTGTAGGAAGTTTTATAAATACAAAACCTAATAAACCAATAATTAATACATAGATAAACATCCAACGTTTTGGAGTTAGTAAAATCTTATTTAATGTAGCTTTATATTTTAAAGAAAGAGAATTAAACATCTCTCCAAACCAATTAATGAAACCATTTTTCTTTTGTTCTTCTTGTTTTATTGGATTTAAAATAGTTGCACATAAAGCTGGTGTTAACGTTAGTGCAACAATAACTGAAAGAATCATTGAAGAGACAATAGTTATAGAAAATTGTCTATATATAACTCCAGTTGAACCACTGAAAAATGCCATAGGTAAAAATACAACTGATAAAACAGTTGCAACTCCAACTAAAGCACTTGTGATTTCTTGCATTGAAAGAATAGTTGCTTCTTTAGGTGCAAGATTTTGTTCTCTCATATTTCTTTCAACATTTTCAACTACAACGATAGCATCATCAACTAATAAACCTATTGATAAGACCATACCAAACATAGTTAAAGTATTTATTGAATAACCTAAGATATTTAAAATTCCAAAAGTTCCAAGAAGAACAACAGGAACAGCAATAGCAGGGATTAAAGTAGCTTTCCAATTTTTCAAGAAAAGATACATAACTAAAACTACCAATAAAATAGCTTCCAAAAGAGTCTTTATAACTTCATATATCGAAGCTTTAATAAATAAAGTTGAATCTCTTGGATAATCTATTTTATAACCTTCTGGTAGATTTGGTTCATATTTGTTTAAAAACTCTTTTATAGCATTTGCAGTTTTTATAGCATTTGCTCCTGAAGCTAGTTGAATTGCAATCCCTGATGAAGGGTAGCCATTTAGATTTGTTATATTGTTATATGATTGTGAACCTAACTCAACTCTTGCAACATCTTTTAGTTTGATAAGCGAACCATCACTATTACTTTTTACAACTATATCTTCAAACTCTTTTACTGTTTGAAATTTTGAACGAGCTGTAACAGTAACTGCTAATTGTTGATTATCAATAACAGGCATTCCTCCAAGTCTTCCTGCTGAAGCCTGAGAGTTTTGAGCCTCAATAGCAGAATTTATATCAGATGGCATAAGTTTATAAGCATCAAGCTTTGTAGGGTCAAGCCATATTCTCATAGCATACTGACCACCAAATACTCTAACTTCTCCAACTCCATCAATTCTTGCGATACTATCTTGCAAATTACTTACCATATAATCTGCAATATCAATTTTTTCTGCTTTTCCTGTTGAATCATATAAAGAGGCTAAAAGTAAAAAGTCACTTTGAGATTTTACAACTCTTACTCCTTGTCTTTGAACATCATCAGGAAGTCTTGAAAGAATTTGTTCTACTTTATTTTGAACTTGAACTTGAGCAATATCAGGATCAGTTCCTTGTTCAAAAGTTACTGTAATTCTTGAACTACCAGATGAACTACTACTTGAAGAAAAATATATCATTCCATCAAGACCCGTTAGTTGTTGCTCAATAATTTGAGTTACACTATTTTCAACAGTTTGAGCAGATGCTCCTGTATATGTTGTAGAAATATTAATTTGTGGAGGAGCAATATCTGGATATTGTTCAACAGGAAGAGTATATAAAGATACAGTTCCTGCAATCATAATAACTAAAGAGATAACCCATGCAAAAATTGGACGATTAACAAAAAAACGAGCTAGCATATTTTTTTAATCCTCTTGAATATATTTATTTGTAACATCAATAGGATTTACTTTACTTTTCATATTGATTTTATTTAAACCTTCAATAATAATTCTATCACTATTGTTAATTCCACTTGTAACAACCCACTTATTACCTATTGCTCTTTCTATTGTAATTTGTCGTCTTTTTATACTGTTATCATCTTGAACAACTGTAATAATAGGATTTGCTTTTTCATCTCTTGATACAGCTTGCTGAGGTAATAAAAATGCTTTTGTATCAATTGCTCCTTCAATAGTTGCTTTTACAAACATACCCGGAAGCAAGATGTTTTCATCATTTGGAAAAATTGCTCTTAAAGTAACAGAACCTGTATTTTCATCAACTGAAACTTCTTGAAGTTGTAAAGTTCCTTTATGTGAATAAAGTGTTTCATCACTTAAAATTAGGCTTACATTAGTACTACCTTCTTTTATATTCTTTTTTGTTAAAAGTTTTTTTAGTGCTAAAAGTTGAGTTTGAGATTGGTTTAAATCAACATAAACGGTATTTGTATCTCTTATTGTTGTAAGAGCTGTTGTTTGATTTGCAGATACTAAGGCACCTTGAGTGATAGTTGAAATACCAATATATCCAGAAATAGGAGCTTTTATTTTTGTTCTTTCAAGGTTAATTTTTGCACTTTCAAGTGCTGCTTTTTTTTCTTCAACTAAAGCAAGAGCTTCTAAATAAGAGGCTTTTGCATCATCTGTTTCTTGTTTTGAAATACCATCAACTTTTAGTAATTCATCATATCTTTGACTTTTTAATTTTGCACTTTGTAAAGTTGCTTTTGCACTTTGTAAAGCAGCTTTTTCTTGATTATAAATTGCTTCATAACTTGAAGAATCTATTTGATAAAGTATATCACCTTGAGTTACTTTACTACCTTCTATAAAAAATTGCTTTTCTATTATTCCATTGATTTGTGGTCTTACTTCAGAAACTAATTTTGCTTTTACTCTTCCTGATAATTCTTGTTGCAAAGCAATAGGTTGTTCTTTTATAGTTATTGTACCAACTTCTATTGATTGTTTTGTTTGAGCTGATTGTGAATTTTTTTCTTCACAACCTGATAAAATAAAAAGAATAGTTAAAATAAAAAAAGAGAGTTTAGATATTCTTATCAAAATAGATCCTTAACTAAAAATTGTTAAATTTTATTCAATTAATATTAATGTTATATTAATAAAAATACCAAAAAATGCAGATTCTTATCTGAAAATTACAACTTGATCTCTTCCATTTTCTTTGGCTTTATATAGTGCTTTATCTGCATTTGAAACTATCTCTTCAGCTTTAAAAATATTTTCATTATAAGAAGCAACACCTAAACTCATAGTTATAGTTTTTGGATAAGTTGAGAAAATATGATTTTTTATTGCATTGTTTATATTTTTTGCAAGTTTTTGAGCACCTTCTAAATCAGTTTGTGGGCAAACAATTAAAAATTCTTCACCTCCCCATCTTCCTAAAACATCTACATTTCTAATTGAATTTCTAAGAATATTAGCACTTTCAACTAAAACTTCATCACCTACTTGATGCCCAAATTCATCATTAACTTTTTTAAAAAAATCTATATCAATTATAATAACAGAAAAAACAACACCATAACGTAAACTTCTGTTCATTTCATATTGAAGTGTTTTATCGAGTTTTTCTCTATTGTAAAGTGAAGTTAATTTATCAGTAATAGATAATTTAAGTAACTCTTCATTTTTTAAAGATAATTCTTTTGTTCTTTGTTTTACTTTTTCTTCTAGTGAGTGTTGATAGTTATAAATTGATTCAGACATACTTTCTAAAGAAGAAGAGAGTAAAGCAACTTCAAGTATTGAAGTTTCTACCTTTGTAATAGTGTTATATTTTCTTTTTTTTACTTTAATACTTTGTTTTACCAATTCATAAATAGGTTTTACAATAATCCCTGAAAAATATATAATAATAGGAATCATTAAAAGTACAGTGATAATAAAAGTTAATAATAAATTTAATATTTGTACTTGATAAGGTTCAATAATCTTATCATATTCTGCTAATAATATGATATTTTCTTCATTGTTTTGTTCATTAAGAGGTACTATCTGAACCACATATTGTTTCTTATTTAATTTGATGATTTTTGGTTTTGTAAAATCTGTTATAATTATATTTTCTTTGAAAAATTCTTTAAACAAATTTGTATTATCCGATAAAGATGAGATAATAGTATTATCTTTTTTAAATAAATAAACATCTATATAATCACTATTTATATGATTCTTGTAAATACTTCTAAAATCATTTATTAATACATCAATGGCAATAATATTTTTACTATTTGATATCTGTTTTGCATAAGTAATTCCAGTTGAATCAATATGAGAAAATTTATAAGGTGGAGTTTTTATAGAAGAGTTACTACTAATAGCCATTTTATACCAAGGTCTAGTTGTTGGGTTATAGTTATTATCGCTTATTCTTGAATTTGTTAATTTTAAATCAGAATTATATAAATAAATTTCTCTTTTATTTATATCTTGCCCTGAAATTTTTATAAGTAACCATTTATCTGTGGATTCTGCATTATAAATTTGAGGTAGGCTTTTATTGCTATTTAAATTGATAATTTCATAAAAACTACCATCTTCATAACCTGTATAAATTGCGTATAAAGAGGGATGAGTTGCTAATATATTTATATATAATTCAAAATTATTTTTATCTTTCATAAGGCTTAACATTTCAATCATATTAAAATTAAGAGTTTCATTGCTTTTAATAGATGTTCTTATATCTTGAACTAAACCATTAAGCTGTAAATCTATACTTTCAAGAGATAATTTTTTACTAAAATAAAAAAGTTGAGAACCAAGTACAATAATCAAGATTATGGTTACCAAAGAAAAAATAGATAAAACAGTACTTTTTAAAGATACTTCTTTTTTCTTTTTTAAAAGATTAATAAGATATTTATTCATGATTATTTTGCCTATATTAAAAGAGTGAATTATTAAAAATAAAATAGAAAAAATAATAACATAAAAATGTTGATAATAAAATTTATCTTTTAGCCTTTGTTAAGTAAAAAATAAGATAATTTCTAATTATTCCTTGCCCAATTGATAATTTTTCTATCTTCTTGAATTATATGATGAACTAACGCAATATCTATTATCTTTGCTAACTCTTTTTCAAAAAGAGTATCATTTAAATCTGGAAGTTTTTTTACAAAATTATTTATTGTTAAAATTATTTCTGCATGTAATTTTTTATGCTCTTTTATGTATGGATAATTTATCTCTTGCATATAGTGTTCTTCATGTTTAAAATGAGTTTTCATATAGTCATACAATTTAGTCAAAATAGTTTTAATTTTTGAAGCTTTTAATTCCTCATCAACTTCAATAAAAGCCTCTTGGGCAATATCAAAAAGTCGTTTATGTTCTGCATCAATTTTGGTATTATTAACACTATAAATCTCTTTCCATCCAAAATTCTTTTTTAAGTCTTCAAGATTTGTATTCCAAAGTTGAATTTTTTTATCTTCTAATATAATATGTCTTATAAAATACTCTTCAATAAAATCATATAGTGACTTTTGTATCTCTTCTATTTCCATATTATTTAGTTCTGAAACAAGTTTTGTAAGCATATTTAACATATTTTTATGAAGAAGTTTGTGTTTTTCTAAATCAGGATATTTTATTTTTTCCATATATTTTTGCTCATTACTAAAATGTGTTCCAACATAATCAAATAGTTTTGTTATTATTTTTTTTAATTTATCAATTTGTTCATTATTTTTTTTAAATTTTGAGATATTTAGTGCTTCTCTTGCAATTGCAAATAAATGTTGATGTTCTCTATCAATTTTTAAATTATTGATGTTATATTCAGACTTCCAAATAATTGAAGTATTACTATTTAATATATAATTCATAAGATACCTTTGTTATAAAAAAAAATTATATAATAAAATAATAAAAATAAGAGTAAAAAGAATTTTATTATTTTTATTAACTTGAAAAATAGCTAAAAATAATTTGTTTAAGTAGATTTTACAAGTTTTATTTCAAAAAACTTTACTATAATACGCAAAAAACTAGGAAGCATTTAAAAATGAGCAATATAAATATAATAGAAAAACCAACAACAAGTGAGCAAGAAAAGTTAGTTCAATCAAAATTTAATACAAATGTAGCTTTTTATGTACATTTAAAAGCATATGATAATAAAGTAAGAGAAGAGTTAGAAAGTAGAATTACAGAAGTTTTCTTTTTTACAAGAGGTATTGATTGGAAATTTGACAGCTTTGGAATAGAAAAAACAGGCTCAAGAGGAACTGAAGTTTTAGGATATTTTATATTTAGAGCTGTAGAAATAGAAAAATTACAAAAATTATTTGTTGAAGAGTTTAAAGATTATGAAAATGCAGTAAAAATCACTTGTTCAGTTGCAAAATATGAAAAAGTTGATGAATCATTTTTTGAATTAGAAGTATAAAAGATAAATTCTTTTATACTTTAATCATCTAAAAGTTCTTTAATTTCTAAAAATTTATCTAAATTATTAAAAAATACATCTATTAAATTTGGGTCAAAATGTTTGCCTTTTTCTTCTTTTAATAGTTTATAAATATCTTCTAAAGGCCAAGCTTTTTTATAAATTCTATCATGACCTAAGGCATCGAAAACATCAGCTATTGCAGTTATTCTTCCATAAATATGGATGTTATCGCCTTTTAACCCTCTTGGATAACCACTTCCATCCCATTTTTCATGATGTTCTCTTGCAACTATAGCTGATGCTTTTAGAATCTCTCTTTTTGAGTGTTTTAGCATTTCATAACCTAATTGAGCATGAGTTTTCATAATCTCAAATTCTTCAGGAGTTAAAACACCTGGTTTATTTAGGATATTATCAGGAATACCAACTTTTCCTATATCATGCATAGGACTTGCTTGTCTTAATAAATTTGCATCTTCTTCACTTAATCCAGATAAAATAGCAAGTAAATAAGAGTATTCAGCAACTCTTTTTACGTGAAGTCCTGTTTCTTGAGATCTTGTTTCTCCAATGGCACCCATTGTAAATACAACTTCTTTTTGTGTGTTTATTATCTCTTCATTTAAATTGAATATATCAGTTACATCAGTTAAAACATTTATATATTCAATAGTTTCATTTTTTAAATTTGTAATAGGATAAAAGTTAGATCTTGTGATAAAAGTTTCTCCATTTTTTCCTACTTTATTTAAAATATAATTTACAACTTCCCCTTCATTTAATCTTTTAGAAATATTCTCGAAATCACCATTGTTTTTATGTTTTATATCAAGTAATTTATCCCAAGAAAGACCTAATAACTCATCTTCTTTATATTGAGTTAATTCCAAAAATTTATCATTTGTATAGGTGATTATAAGATTTTTATCAATTTTTATAATTGCAACAGAAGTATTAACAGCATTTTCATATTGTTTTGTATAATTAAGATTATCAGCTAAAGTTTTACTTGTATTATCAAGTTCATATTTTAAAAGTATTTTATATTCTTCAAGTTCAGTAACATCATGTCTAATTCCAAGATATTCTCTAAAATCACCATTTTTATAATAAATTGGTGCAATATCTGATAAAACATGATATGAACTTCCATCTTTTCTTTTATTTTTTATAAGCCCATGCCAAGTTTTACCTTTACTTATAGTTTCCCATAAATTGATAAATTGTGAACTTTTATTTTCAGGGTGTCTAACAAGATTATGATTTTGTCCGATAAGTTCTTTTTTACTAAAACCACTTGATTTTTCAAAGTTTTCATTTACATAAGTAATTTCACCCATTTCATTTGTTGTTGAATAAATAGAAGATTCTTCAACTAATTCTTTAAATTGTTTTAGATAATAGTTGTTTTCATCAAGTTTTTCACTTGTTTTTTTTATAAGATTTGTAAGTGCGTTTAGTTTTATATCTTTTTTTGATGTTTTGATTTTTATATCTTTAAATGATATTTCTTCTTCTAATTCTTTCTCATTTAATGTTACAAAGGTTGAAGTGATATTTAATAAATTATTACAATTGCACGTTTTATTATGGAAAAATTCGCCAAAAAGAACTAAACCACTACTAGGTCCTAAACAATTTAAGATTTTCATCTCTTTTTCAAAATATGTACCAAGCATTTCACGTCTTGCTGCACAAGAATAGATAAAGACACCTTCTTGTTTATTTTTATATAAAGATAAAAGTTTTTGTTTATTGTGTAGTTTAATAGAGTCAATATTTGCAAACCCAAATTTTACTTTTTTCTTTTGAGGAATCTCTCCTGCAAAAGTAATAGATCCGTTTTCATTATCATAATCTATAATTCCCCTTGCAATCTCCACATTTGAATCTGTATAAATTAAAGGAAATTGTCCAGCATTTTCAAGTAAATTTGATGTAATTTCATCACCAAGATACTCTTTGTAAACATTAATTGCTTTTTTGTTATCTATTGTATAAACTGTGGCTTTATCTGATTTTGTGATAATCATCTCTTCACCTATAGTTTCCCAGTTAAATAGATAATCTGTTTTTACTTCTAAAACGTCAGAATTTATGGTTGTAACTACTAAATCACAATCCAAAATATCTTTTGTAAAAATATTTGGATTTATTTGTTCATAATAATTCCCCGTATTTCCCCCTGCAATAACAAGATTTGGAAATTTTTCATTAAGTTTCATTAAGAAATTTGAAGAATCAAAAGCAAAAACATTTGTAAAAGCAATAAGAAGTTTAGTATTCGATTTTATAATATTTTGAGATAAATCATTTAAGATATCTTCTAAATCTATATTTTTATATCCTTTAGATAAAGTTTTAGAGGCTTTAAAAATAGAAAAAGAGATGATAATATCATCATCTATTATCTCTTCATTTGAAATTATTCCTGAACTTACAGTTCCTAAAATAGAGGCTTTTGAAAAGATTTTTTCTAAAAAATCTTTTATTTTTAAAACTTTTTTTAAATCTTTTCCAGTATGTAAAATTTGAATAAAAAGTTTATTTGAATTTTTAATATGGTTTTTTTGCAAAAAATTTTTTAAATGAATTTTATTTTTGTAATGATAATTCAAAATATACATACTTACTTAACCTCTTTTTCTTGACACTATTTATAATGTACAAGATTTAGTTATTTGTTTTTAATAATTTAAAAGTGGGATTAAAAACTTTCCCACTCTTCATCATTAATTTTTTTAGATACTATTTTAGTATCTTCTTTTTTTGCTGTACTTTTTGTAGTAGATTTTGTTGTTGGTTTATGGTGAGTAGCTTTATCTATATTTCTAGCTTTTACATCATTTTTCCCTGCAAATTCTTTTTCATCTGCACTACTTACAACTAATTTAGCTATTTCATCTGTTAGAATAGCAACATCATGCGTTTGACTTGCTACCATTGCATTTTGTTGTGTTTGTTGGTCAAGTTGATTAACAGCATCATTTATTTGCTCAATTCCTAAAAGTTGCTCTTTTGAAGCATTTTGAATATCTGAAATTAGGTTGATAGTTTGAGAAATATTTTCATTTAATTGAATATATCCTTCTATCATATTTCCAGCTATTTCTTTACCTTGGTTTGCTTTTTGCGTAGCATTTTGAACTAATTCTTTTATCTCTTTAGCTGCTTCAGCACTTCTACTAGCAAGATTTCTAACTTCTTGAGCTACAACTGCAAAACCTTTTCCAGCTTCTCCAGCAGTTGCAGCTTCAACAGCTGCATTTAATGATAAAATATTTGTTTGGAATGCAATTTGATCAATTACCGTAATCGCTTCATTGATTGCTGTAACTTGAGCGTTTATTTCATCCATTGAAACATTTGTTTGATTTGCTAATTTTTCACCATGTGTTGCAGAGGCAGTTACATTTTCTGAGAAATTTGCCATTTTTGCAATACTTTCAGTATTATGTCTTATATTACTTGTAATCTCTTCAATAGCCGCAGCTGTTTCTTCTAAAGATGAAGCTGCTTCGTTTGAGCTTATATTTAGTTTATCAACATTAGTAAGTAAAATATTTGAACTTTGATCAAGCGTTAATCCATTTGATTTGTTTTCTATCAACATTTCAGTAATAGAATCTCCAAGAGTATTAACTCCATTTGCAAGTTTTAATAAATGCTCTTTTAAATTATTTGTTGAAATTTTATTTAAATAAGTATAAGAAGAATACTCTTCTAAAATATGAAGAACATTGTCTATGTTTGATTCAAGATTATTTGCCATATTATTTACAACATCTTTTAATTGCATTAAAGCAGGATTAGAAACATTGATATTTAATCTTTGACACAAATCACCTTGTTCAAATTCTCCTAAAACAGTAATTGTTTCATCAATTAGTTTTCTATCTTCTTCAATACCTTTTTTAGTTTTTGCTATATTTTCATTTACAACTTTTGACATTTCTCCAAATTCATCTTTTGCAGTGTCATCTAGAAGTGAAACTTCACTTGATTCTCTATTTAAATAAGAGAAAAATATTAATAAACCATTTTTAAATGATGTCAATGAATTTACAATAACATTTGAGATAAATATAGATATTAAAATAAAGATTAAAATTGCAACAACAGCAAGAATAATTAATGCGGTATTTAATGAATTAAATGCTTCATCTCTTAAATCAATTGCATTTTTATTTATTTCTTGAATTTTATCTTCAACTTTTAGTCCAATTTCTGCCATTTTTGATGAAATAGTTTTTATATCAGGAGATTCTACACCTGTAGTAGAACTTTTTATTTTTTCTTTTGCAAGAGAGCCAAATAAATCTAAATAGTTTTCTATTGAATTTATTATTTCATCACATAATTCTCTATTTCTTTTTAAAGAAAAAGATAATTTAGCTTGAGTAACACTTTCTACTAATTCTTTAAAATCACTTCGAACTTTATTATCTTTTATTTCTGTTGGTTCTGATAGAAATTGATAAACTGAAATTCTACCCTTTAGATTTTTTTGGATAAATATTTCTGTTGAAATAGCAGCATTATTTCTTGCTGTTGATAAATTATTATAGTGTTGATACACTAATGCCGAACCTATTACTATTAAAATAAATAGAATAGGAAATAAAAATAATTTCTTTTTCGTGTTGAGACTACTTAACATTTCACATCCTTTGCTTCCCTTTTTTATAAAGGAGTATAGTACAACTTTGTAGTAGAAAAATGACAAATAATTAATTCATGTTAAGCTAAATTTAGCAAAAAATTATTTTGTTACTTTTAGAAGCAAATTATTTCAGTCTATAGCCTTTATTGTAAATATTTTCGATAAAAAATTCAGAATCACTTGTTATTTCAGTAATTTTTTTCTTTAATCGTGAAATAAGTTGAATTATTGAATTATTTTTTAGGTCATGATTTAAGAAGATATATTCATTTATTTCTTCAGGTGTAAAAAATTTAAAATCATTTTCCACAAAAAGATTTATAAGAGATAATTCATTTTTAGTTAATGAAATTTTTTCTTTATTAAAATATAACTCTTTTTTTAATTTATTCCAAATGAGATTCTGACTCAATTTCTTTAGATTTGGATTTGAATATTCACAGAAAAATTCTTTTTTACATTTGTCAATAGTTTCTATTAATTCATTTATTTTAAATGGCTTGATTAAATATGAGAAAGCATGAAGATGTATTGCTTGCAAGAGGTTATCTTTATCACTATATGCTGTTAAAAAGATAATAGGTACTTTTTTATTTTTTTCTCTTATTTTTGTTGCTAATTTAATTCCATTTAATTTAGGAATATTTATATCTAAAATAATAATATCTGGATCTTTTTCTTCAAAAAAAGACAGAGCTTGTTCACCATCTTGTGCAATATATATTTCATTAAAGTGTCTTTTTAAAAAGAAATCTATACTTTCTACTGTCTCTTCATCATCTTCAACATATAATAAATTCAATCTATTCATTTATTTTCCTTTTGTAGGGTTATTATAAAGTTTGTAAAAGAATTATCAGAGTTAACATCAAGTTTCCCTCCAATGCTTTGTTCTATTAGAATTTTAGCCATGTATAAACCAATCCCTGAGCCTTCTTTTTTAAATTTTGTTGTGAAATAGGGTTCAAATATTTTATCAATAATAGATGAGGGAATGCCTCCTGAATTATCTCTTATTATTAAAGTAATTTTCTTTTTCTCTTTTTTTGCAAAAATACCAAGATATTTATTTTTTGAAGAGTTTAATTCAAAATTATCAATAGCATTTTCTAAAATGACTAAAATAACTTGTAATAATTCATTTTCAAAGTTGAAAATATTAATTTTTTCATCAACTTTGATTTCAAAATATATATCTGAATCCTTACTTTGAATTAAAATGATTGCTTTCATGATTAATTTTGATAAGTTAAAAAGATTTTTTTCTTTATTAGGGTGAAAAAAGTTCATAAAATCTTCAATTGTATTTGACATATAAATTATATTTTTATTTACGTGTAAAATTTTTTTATCAATGATATTTAAATCTTGTTGTTCCAATAAATTTTTATTTTCTTTCAAAATATTTTCAATTATTTGAACAGATAAGTTAATTCTATTTAATGGTTGTCTCCATTGATGAGCTATATTATTTATCATCTCTCCCATTGCAGCTAATTTTGTTTGTTTAAATAGCATTTCATCTTTTTTTCTATTTTTCAAACTTTCTTCTAAAACTCTTTTTTCTAAGTTTTCATTTAATTTTTGTATTTTATTTTTTAATATACTTTCTCTTACATAAACAATAGTAAGTAAACTTATAACCAAAAAAGAGCTTATTAAAACAATAAATAAAGTTTTATAATTCTTAACTTCCTTATACTTTAATAAAGTGTAATTATTTAAAATTAACTCTTTTTCTTCTTTTGAGATATTACTAATTACCTTATTTAAAATATTTTGCAATAAAAAATTATTGCTATTTATTGCTAAAAGAATATTCGTTTTATAATCAAAATTTCCTGTAATATTCACATCAGTATTATACTCCTTTTGCAAGTTATAAACGACATTTGCAATATTCCCAAGATATCCATCTGAGTTATTTTCTGAAATTTTCTTGAAAGCATAAGATGGATTATATGTAGTATATAAGTGAATATAAGGATAGTTTCTTTTTAAAGTTTGGAATAAATTAATATTATTTTCAACAAATATTTTTTTGTTTTTTAGTTGTTCAAAGTTTGTAATAAATGAGTCTTTTCCTGTGGTTACTAAAACAAAAGGCAATTCCATATAAGATTTTGTAAATAATATATCTTTATCTTCTATATTACTTTCATCAAAGAAAGAGAAAAAATCACATTCATAATTTTTTAGTTTAGATATAGATTCTTTTAAAGTATTCACAGGAACTAATGTTATACTTTTACCAATCTTCTTCTCAAATATTCTTAAATATTCAGAATTTATTCCAATAATATTCCCATCTATAATCGCTTCATATGGTAAAAAATTCTTTCTAACACACATTTTAAAAGTATCTTTATCTTTTAAAAATTCTTTCTCATATTCACTAAAAATTGGTTTATATTCATCAAATACCAAATCAGAAGGATAGGTAGAATTTTTGATATAACCCATTAAATAATAGATATCATAAATTCTTTTTAATTTATTTTCATCTATATCTCCAAGAGGATTGTTTTTATAGTAAGATAATTTTTTTAGAGCATTAGCTTCATAAATTAATTCATCTTTTGTAAGATTTTGAGAGTTGTATTTTTTTAAAATTATATCAACACTCTCTTCTATATTGTTAAAGGCATATTGCCAACCTAATAAAGAAGCTTTTTTAAAAGCAATTACTTTGTCTTCATCTTTTTTTATAAGAGTTTTATTAGTAAATAAAAAATCACTATAAAAGTCAAAACCTAAATCTTTTGGTGAAAAAATATTAAAAGGAATATGGTCTTTTTCTAAAAGATATGGCGTTTTTGAAATATATGCACTTATAATATCTGTGTTGTTATTTACTAAATCATTTACATTATGAGTATGCTTTAAGAATTTTATTGAATCTAAATCAACTTTATTTGCAATAAGCAAGGCCTTTATTGAAGCTTGAATATAATCATTATCAGTAAGCATAATTCTTTTATTATAAAATTCTTTTATTTCATTTATATTTGAATCTTTCTTTGAAATAAGCACTAAAGGTGAAATTTGAAATAGGGCATATAATGCAACTAGATTATTATAATTATTGATTCTTTCAGGAATTAATGTCTCTCTTGCAATTCCAAAATCACTTTTGTTTTCATTTACATCTTTTACAACATCTATATTAAAATTAAAATATTTAATATCAACATCCAATCCATAATCTTCATAAAAACCTTTTTCTTTGGCAATATAGTAACCAGCAAATTGAAATTGATTAAACCAAGATAGTTGTAGAGAAATTTTTTCTAAATGCTCATTTGCAATTAAAAGTATTGGTAGGAAAATCAAATATAAAAAATATCTATACAAAAAGATCAACCTTTAGTAAATTAAGGGGATTAAATGGATAAATTATAATCTAAAATAATATATAAAAAATGACACTTTTTATTCAAGAAAAATATTAATTTGTATTAAATTATTAAGTAGGATAGAATAAAGATTAGGATAATTCCTAATCTTTTAATAGCTTATGAACTAAATATTTTACTAAGGGTGAGATGATAGTGATTACTGGGAAGGCTACAAAAAATGCTTTTATCCATGCTTCAAGCCAAATTAATATAAATCCATCTATGAAACCAAGATTTATAAAGGTAATCACAAAGCTCATTATGAAACTCATAATAAAGCTCATAACAAAAGCAAAAACAATTCTTTCATATTTTCTTTTTATTAACATCAAAATCCTTTTTATTTGTAAGTTCTAATAATCAAAAATGAGATTATTGAAATGATTGTAATACTTAGTGCAATTGGTAAAAAAGTATTATTATGAAAACTTAGTGCGACTGAAGAGATAATTGCACCTAAACCAAATTGTAAAACGCCAATTACACCAGATGCAACTCCAGCATTCTTTGGGAAAAACTCCAATGCCAATGCCATACAATTTCCAAAGATAAATGGCATCATACACATATAAGAAGCAATTAAAATCATAATAGTAACCAGATGTATATCTTTTTGAAGGAGTATAAAAATTAAACCAACTATAATTTGAACTAAAATGGCAGTTTTTACTAAAAGCAAATCTTCATATTTTTTCAGTAGATTTATATTTACTTTAATCATAATAATTAAAAATATGAAATTAATTCCAAAGAAAAAAGGGAAATAATCAGTTGAAATTCCAAAATGTTCAATATATATAAATGAAGTCTTTGCAATAATTATAAAAAATCCACCAAAACTAAATCCAAGTGTTAACATAGCTTTCATGGCTGTTTTATGGGATAAAACGATTTTATATGATTCAAAAATATTTTGTTTTATATATGTATAACTTTCTGGTAAATCCTTATAAACAAAAAATGTAACAATCAAAGCATAAAGTGTTAAAAATATAAAAACAGCTTCCCAATTAAAAAAATGAATAATTGCTGCACCAATTGCTGGTGCTAAGAGAGGAGCTAAACTTCTTACTATTCCAATCAAAGAAAATACTTTAGCCGCTTCTGCTCCATGAAATCTATCTCTTACAGCTGCTGCTGCATTTACTACAACAATTCCACCAAAAAATGCTTCTAAAAATCTAAAAATCCATAATTCATAGATATTTGTTATAAAAATAATGATGAAACTAAATAGAGCAAAACCTAAAAGTCCAAATATTGAACTCACTCTTCTTCCATATCTATCAGAAATTGGTCCTCCGAAAATTTGCCCAACAGAAAATCCAATCAAAAATATTGATAAAGATAACTCAATTTTATCAATGCTAACACCAAATGATTTTGCAATTTCTGGAATTGAAGGAAGATATGTATCTGTTCCCATTGGTGCAGCAGATGATAAAACAGATAGTAAAACTATTAAATAAATGTGATTAATAGGTTTTTTCATTATTGTTCTTGTACATTTAATGCTACTTTTTCAAGTAAGTTTAGTAATAAAGTTATTTCATTTTTTTCTAAATTATTAAATAAAGAATCACGAAACTCTTTCACAAGATTAGAACTTTTATTTAAAATTTCATCACCAAGATCTGTGAGTTTAATAAGATTTGTTCTTTTATCTAATTGTTTTTTTTGAATAAAACCTTTTTTTTCTAAAGTTGATAAAGTTCTACTTATAGTTGTTTTATCTTTACCTAAAATATTTGCAATTTTTGTTTGATTGACATTTTCTTGGTATTTTATAATTTCTAATGTTGCTCTTTGTTCTGGAGCTATATTAAAAGTTTGAAGTAATTGAATATATTTATTATTGATTTTATTTGCAGTTTGGTTTATTTTGAAGCCAATAGATTTTTCTAATTCATAAGACATTTTAATCCTTTAATTGTATACGCAATAGTTGCATATACAACCTTTTGTAATACTTAAATTTAAATAGTATGAATTTTTAAAACTTTATCTAATCTAATTTCTTGTTTATTTGAAAGAATCAAATACTCTTCTTTATTTTTTGTTCTAAAATCAATAATCATATCTTCAATAACTTTTTCTTCATAATTATCAAGATAAGTTATTTGTACTTTTGATTTTTTTACTGCAAATTCTTCAAGTTGGTCATAAAGATGGCAATTTATAGGAATATATTTATCACTCATTTAAATCCTTTTTTTGAAGATTATAGCTGAAATAAATTAGTTATTTAATTTATAAATAAATGTTATAATTATTGGATAAGGAGTTTTTATGAGTTTGAAAAAAATCACTTCATTAACAATGCTTTTATCAATGTTAGTGATGACATTTACAGGAATTTTACTTTTTATTACACCTCCTGGAAGAGTTGCAAATTGGTCAAATTGGGAAATTTTAGGATTAACAAAAGATTTAATAGCCAATTTTCATACTACTTTTATGGTGTTATTTATAGTTGCAACAATTTTACATATTTTTTATAATATAAAACCAATGCTTAGTTATATGAAAAATAGTTTAAGAGAATTTGTCTTTTTTACAAAAGAGATGATAGTTTCTTTGATTGTTTTTGTTCTTTTTATATGTGGAACAGCTTTTGGATTTTTTCCTTTTTCAACTTTTTTAGATTTTGGAGATAAAGTAAAAAATTCTTGGGAAAAACAAACAGGAACGGCACCATATGCCCATGCAGAGTTATCTTCTTTGAAAAGTTTCACAAAAAAAATAGGTTTTGATTTGGAAGAATCAAAAATTATATTACAAAAAAATAACATAATATTTGAAGAAGAAAATAGTTTATCACAAATTGCAAAACAAAATGATACAAGTCCTAGTTTTATTTATGAATTATTAAAGAAAAATTTAAAAAATAGTAATCAAACTATTCCATTGACAGGATTAGGCAAAAAATCTATTGAAGAAGTTGCTTCAACTTTAAATATTTCAGTTGATGAGTTTATTTTAAAATTAAAAGAGTTAGGAATTGAAGCAAAAAAAGATGATAAGTTTAAAAATATTGCAGAACAATATGATATGAGTGTAATGGATATTTTAACTAAATTAGGTTATCAAAAAGAGTAAAGAAGTTTTTACTTCTTTACAATCTCTAAAATATCCAAAGGATGTTTTACTATGAAATCTGCTCCATTTTCATTTAGCTCTTTTTCATCTCTAAATCCCCATAAAACACCAATTGCTTTCATTCCTGCACTTTTTGCAGTTTTCATATCAACCAAGGTATCTCCCACAAAAAATATCTCTTCACAAGGAATATTTAATGCTTTAGCAATATTAATTGCACCAATTGGATCAGGTTTTCTTGGAACTTCAACTTTTTGTCCATGAACCTCTTTGAAGCCATAATCTTTAAATAGATAATCTACATATTGCACTGTAAAATCATGAGGTTTATTTGATAAAACAGCAAGATTATAATCAAGTTTTTTAAGTTCATCTAATAACTCATAAATGCCTTCATAAGGTTTTGTATTTTCATGAAGTTTTTGATCATATTCTTTTTTAAATCTTCTAGATACTTCTTTTTTCATATCTTGTGAAGACTCTTTTAAAGCATTCTCCACTAAAACATCAACACCACTTCCTACGAAATATTTATAATCTTCTATTTTATGAATAGGAAGATTTAATTCTTTTAAAACTTTATTCATAGATATAGCAATATCTTCAATTGAATCTAAAAGTGTTCCATCTAAATCAAATATAATTGTTTTTTTACCAGCCGCCACTTGCGCCTCCTCCTCCAAAACTTCCTCCGCCACCAGAGAATCCACCAAATCCACCACTTGAAGATGAAGATGAGCCAAAACCACCAAATCCACCTGAATTTCTTGAACTATTTGAATAACTAATTTTTGATAGTTTGTCAAAATCTACATTTTTTGAAGTGATAAAATTGAAAACAAATATTACTATAAACATAATTAATGCAGCAAACAAGTTATATGTGGTAAATATTTGAGACATAATAAACGTGAAAAAAGCAAAAAATGACGAAGATATTGAGGATTTTGTAACTTTATATAAAAATTGACTTTTTACTTTTCTTGAAATAGTATTTGCTATCATTGATAAAAATATCAAAGCAAAAAATCCTAAAGGTACAAGGGCATTAATAGCTCCATTAAAATCATTGTTTTTAGCTTTTGCAACATATTCACCTTTTATAGAAGCAATTATTTCATTTACGGCTTTTAATATTCCAAGTTCATATTGATTTGCTTTAAAGTTGGGTTTTATTGTGTAGTTTATGATTTCATGGGCAATTTTATCTGTTAATACTCCTTCAAGTCCATAACCAACTTCTATTCGTATTTTTCTCTCTTCCATCGAAACAACAAGTAAAACACCATTATTTTTATCTTTTTGTCCTATTCCCCAAAAACGACCAAGTTGATAAGAGTATTCTTCTATTGTGTAACCATTTAAAGAATTTAGAATAACAACAACTATTTGATTTGATGTTTTTTCTTCTTCTGTTTGTAATATTAAATCTATATCTTTTTTCACAGCTGGTGAAAGTAGATTCGCTTGATCAATAACTCTTCCGTCTAATTTTGGAAAATATTGCGTAATATCTGCATTTAATAAAGAAAAAGCAAAAAGTAAGAAAATTATAATTTTTTTCATTTTAACTCGATTACTTCATTTGATAGTTCATTTTCATCATTCTCTTGGATTGGAAAATGTTTTATCAAAATAGCTTTTGAAGTTTTTATAGCTTTTAAATAACCATTTAAAAAATCTTCTTTTTTTACATCTAATGTAAATTCATAAACTAATTGTTGCCAAAATTCATCTGGGATTTTTTTAGATATTTCACTATCTGTTATAATTTCAACATACCTTTCATCGAAACTAACAAAAAACATAATTGCCTGTCTTGTTTTTGTTCTATTTAATCCTAAATTGTTAAATTGTTCTTTAGCATTTGAAGAGGCTTTTTGATGTTTATAACTTAGAGGAACTATTTTTAAAATCAAATTATCAAATTTTTCAAAGAAAAGATTTATTCCTACAAATATTAAAAGTTGATATTGTAATAGTTCTAAAGTAGATATGTCTTTTATAAAAAAAAGAAGAAAAGAAATTAAAAAAACAAAAAATACACTAATCATTAAAGAGGCATATTTATAATCAGAACTTTTTTGTGCAATTACTGCAACTAATTCAGCAGAACTTAATTTCTCAAGATTTTCTATCTCTTTTGAAATAAGCTCTTTTTCTTTGTCATTTAGAAGCATTAAAATTTTACTTTTGGAGCATCTTGCTCTGTTGAACTTGCACTAAAAGTTTCTTTGATTTGAGCTTCTGGATGAACAATTGCAGCTACAAGTTTTCCAGGCATTGTTCTTAATTCTAAGTTATAAAGTTTAACAGCTTCAATAAAATCACGTCTAGCAACAGTGATTCTATTTTCAGTTCCTTCAAGTTGTGATTGTAAAGCCATAAAATTTTCATTTGCTTTTAATTCAGGATATTTTTCAACAACAACCATTAGTTTTGATAAAGCACTACTTAATCCAGCTTGTGCACTATCAAATTGTTGTAAAAGGGCAGGATTATTTAATGTTTCAGCATTTATATTCATTTGAGAAACTTTGCTTCTTGCTTCTGTAACTTCAACAAATGTACTTTTTTCATGTTCCGCATAACCTTTTACCGTTTCAACTAAATTTGGAATTAAGTCTGCTCTTCTTTTGTATTGATTTTGTACTTGCGACCATTTTTCTTTTACATTTTCGTCAAGTTTTGGAATATTGTTGTAATTTGTAACAATTAAATATGTAAAAGGAATGATGATAATAAGTGCCAAAATTAATAAAATTTTCTTCATAGTGTAACCTTTCGTTAAATATGAAATATAGTATTCAAAATATTATTAATTTTATCTAAACTTACAGTTTTAAAATGGTTATAATGTTAAGTGTTAATCAACTATAATTCGCAGTTGTAAAATAACAGTAACAAAATTATTCATATTCGAAATAAAACTAATAAATTAAGAGAAATTAAATAGATATTGAATATGATTATCAATTATATTTTATAAAAAATAATGGAGAAATAAAATGAATGCATCAGAACTATTTGTAAAGGCATTGGAAAATGAAGGTGTTGAGTATATCTTTGGTATTCCTGGTGAAGAAAATCTTGATTTTCTTGAAGCACTAAGGACATCAAATATTAAACTAATTTTAACAAGACATGAACAAGGTGCTGGATTTATGGCAGCAACTTATGGAAGACTAACAGGAAAAGTTGGAGTTTGTATTTCTACTTTAGGCCCTGGTGCTACAAATTTTGCTACAAGTGCAGCTTATGCACAACTTGGTGGAATGCCGATGATGATGATCACAGGGCAAAAACCAATCAAAAAATCTAAACAAGGACGATTCCAAATCGTTGATATTGTTGGTATGATGAAACCAATGACAAAATATGCGAAACAAGTTGTAAATGGAAATAATATTCCTTCAATGGTAAGAGAAGCGTTTAAAATTGCAACTACTGAAAGACCAGGTGCTGTTCATATTGAGTTACCTGAGGATATTGCAGCAGAAGAAGTAGAATTTAATATTTATCCAGTTAAACCTTTTAAATATCCAAAAGCAGGAAAAGAAGCAATTGCAGATGCAGTTGGTATGATTGAAAAAGCAAAAAGACCATTATTACTTATTGGTGCTGGTGCAAATAGAACAAGAATTGGTACAGCTTTAACTGATTTTGTTAATGAAACTGGAATCCCTTTCTTCTCAACACAAATGGGTAAAGGTGTAATTGATGAAAATCATAAACTTTGCTTGTCAACAGCTGCACTTTCAAAAGATGATTTTATTCACTGCGCGATTGAAAGAGCAGATTTAATTATCAATGTTGGACATGATGTTATTGAAAAACCACCATTTTTTATGGAAAATAAACCAAATGCAACAAAAGTTATTCATGTAAATTTCTTCCCATCAGAAGTTGATGATACTTATTTCCCTCAATTAGATGTAGTTGGTGATATTGCTTCAAATGTTTCTCAAATGACAGCAGCTATTTCTAAACAAGAGCATTGGGATTTTGATTATTATGTAAGATTAGCAGAAGATATTAGAACAAGATTATCTAAATATTTTGGTGATAATAGATTCCCTATTTTACCACAAAGAGCAGTAAGAGCTATTAGAAAAACTTTAGACGAAGAAGATATTGTAACACTTGATAATGGAGTTTATAAAATCTGGTTTGCAAGAAATTATAGATGTGCAAGACCAAATACATTATTATTAGACAATGCACTTGCCACTATGGGAGCAGGACTTCCATCTGGAATGGCTGCAAAAATGATAAATCCTGATAAAAAAGTTGTTGCAGTTTGTGGTGATGGTGGATTTATGATGAATTCACAAGAAATGGAAACAGCAGTAAGATTAGGACTTGATTTAACAGTTGTTATTTTAAATGATAATGCATACGGTATGATTAAATGGAAACAAACAGGAATGGGATTTGAAACATTTGGTTTAGATTTAGATAATCCTGATTTTGTTAAATATGCAGAAGCATATGGAGCAACTGGACATAGACCACAAAGTGTTGAAGAATTTGAAGAAACTCTAGACAAATGTGTAAATGGAAAAGGTGTTCATTTAATAGATTTAGCAGTTGATTATTCTTTAAATCACTCAATTTTAAATGAGTTATTAGCTAAAAAACAATGTTTAATATGAAAATTTGAAAGGAAAAATATGAGTACAATAGAAGTAACATCACCATTTGACGGAAAAGTAGTTGGAACAGTTCCATTCACAACAGTTGAAGGAGTACAAAAAGCTATCGACACTGCATATGAAAGATATTTAGATGTTGATAACTGGATTCCAAAATATAAAAGAGTGGAAATCTTAGAAAACTTGATGAAGATTATGTCTTCACAAGTTGAAGAGTTAACAATTCTTTGCGCAAGTGAAGGTGGAAAACCATATATGGACTCAAAAGTAGAAGTACTAAGAGCTATAAATGGTGTAAAAATAGCAATCGAACAAATAGGACTTCAAGAAGGTCATGAAATTGCAATGGGACATACTCCCACAAGTACAAATAGAATAGCTTATACTATGAAAGAACCAATTGGAGTTGTTGTATCAATTTCAGCGTTTAATCACCCATTAAATTTAGCAATTCACCAAGTAATTCCAGCACTTGCAGTAGGTTGTCCAGTTATTATTAGACCAGCAACTCAAACTCCAATGTCTGCTGTAAGATTAGTGGAATTATTAAAAGAAGCTGGATTACCTGAAGGTTGGGCACAAGCAGTAGTTTGTGATAGAGCAGGTGGAGAACTTTTAGTTACAAGTCCTAAAACAGCATTCTTTTCATTTATTGGTTCAGGTCCTGTTGGTTGGTATTTAAACTCAAAAGCTAGTGCAGGAACAAGAAGTGCATTAGAACATGGTGGTGTTGCGCCTGTTATTGTTGAACCAGATGCTGATATTGAATCAATGATACCAGATCTTGTAAAAGGTGGATTCTACCATGCAGGTCAAGTTTGTGTTTCTGTTCAAAGAATTTTTGTACATGAATCAATTGCAAATACAGTTGCATCAAAAATTACTGAAAAAGCTTCAAAACTTGTAGTTGGAAATCAATTAGATCCTAAAACTGAAGTTGGACCATTAATTAATCACAACGAAGTAAATAGAGTTGAAGAGTGGGTTAATGATGCAGTGGCACGTGGTGGAAAAATATTAACTGGTGGGAAAAGAATTTCTGATTCTTGTTATGAGCCAACTGTTATTTTCAATCCAAGTGATGATGCAATTATCTCTCAAAAAGAGATTTTTGGACCAGTTGTAGTTGTTTATCCATATAAAACTTTAGATGAAGCAATTAAAAGAGCAAATCAACTAGATGTTTCTTTCCAAGCAGCAGTATTTACAAAAAATATTGATACAGCTTTAAAAACTGTAAAAAGATTAAATGCAACAGCTGTTATGGTAAATGATCATACAGCATTTAGAGTTGATTGGATGCCATTTGGTGGAGCAAAAACTTCAGGTCTTGGATTAGGTGGAATTCCTGATACTATGGCTGAAATGCAAAATCAAAAAATGATGGTTATTAAATCACCAGTTTTATAATTTTTGATTTATGATTCTTTTAAAGCTAAGGTGAAAGCCTTAGCTTTTTTTATTTAAAAAAATTAGGGATAAAGAATGACTTGGGAAAATGTAATAAATATAGAAAAAGAAAAACCATATTATAAATTTTTAAAAGATGAAATAGATAAAAGATATGAAAATACAAGAGTATTTCCTGAAAAGAAAAATATTTTTAACGCTTTTTCTCTTACAAAATTGGATAATTTAAAAGTGGTAATATTAGGACAAGATCCTTATCATGGTTTTGGTCAGGCACAAGGTTTAGCTTTTTCAACACCAAAAAATATAAAAAATCCACCTTCAATGGTAAATATTTTAAAAGAAATAAATGATGATTTAGGTAAAAAATCTGTTTGTGAAGATGGAGATTTAACACCTTGGGCAAAACAAGGAGTTTTACTTTTAAATACAATCTTAACAGTTCAAGAAAGCTTAGCAAAGTCTCATCATAATTTAGGTTGGGAAACTTTTACAGATAATATAATTAAATTTATTAGTGACAATAAAGAGAATATAATTTTTATTCTTTGGGGAAGTCCAGCTATTTCTAAATCAAAATTAATTGATAAGAAAAAACATCATATTTTAACTGCACCACATCCAAGTCCACTTTCATCTTATAGAGGATTCTTTGGTTGTAAACATTTTTCAAAAACAAATGAAATACTAAAAAGTTTAGGAAAAGAAGAGATAACTTGGTGATTAATCAAAAAGATTGAAAATTTTAGATTTTATTTTACTTAAGGATAATTTTATTGCAGAATATTTCATAATTTTTGCAATGTTTTTCCATCTTTTTTTTTCATAGCAAGGATTTGGACAAATTCTGCATCTAGGTTTTATTTCATGTGGACAATTATTTAATCTTTCAAAAGAGTAACTTATAGCTTCTTTGCACTCTTCACATAAATGAAGGTTTAATTCAAAAGATTTCTCTTTATATATTAGATTTATAGTATAAGATTTTTGATTTAAATGTTTGTCATTACAATATAATTCATAAAATCTTTTTAGTGTTTGTATTTCTATCTCATATTTTTCAAATGTCATTTTATGTCTTTTCAAATTAAGATAGATATTATCTTAATTAATTTTCTTTTTTGAAATATTTACATAAAATACAGAATTAAACATTGATGATAATCAAGAAAAGAGTACAAATGATAAATAAAACGTTAGAAGATTTTTCTTTCTTTAATTTTCTAAATGAAACTGACTTATTACGATTAAAAGAGATTTCTATAAAAAAATATTTCAATAAAGATGAAATTTTATTTTATAAAGGAGATGAAGCAAAATATCTTCATCTCCTTTTAAAAGGAATAGCAAAAGTTTATACTTATGATCATAAAGATAATGAAGTAATTATCCATAATTTAATGGGACCATCTTTGATTGCAGAAATTGTAAATTATGAAGAATTGAAATTTCCTGCAAATTGTTCTTTTGAAACTAAAGCAGAAGTATTATTAATTGATTATGATAAATTTAAAAAAGAGTTCTTATTAAAACCTGAAATATCAATGTTTTTTATTAAATCTTTAACAAAAAAAATAAAAGCTCTTGAGAGCTTTATAAACTATAATATTAGTTCAAATAGTTTAGAAAAGATTGCAAAATTTTTATATGATAATGAAGCAATTTTGATAAATCTAAAACAAGTAAAAATCGCTCAAATTTTAAATATAACTCCTGAAACATTCTCAAGAAAACTTGCAAAATTAAAAAAAGATAATATTATTCAAAATGATAAAGGTTACATAAAAATTTTAAACCATGAAAAATTAAAAAATTATATAAATAACTAAAATATAGTAGTTTTTTAAACTACTATATCAATAGAATTTACAACTCCCAATCCTGAACCATCTTCTTTTATAAAAATACCATTACTTTTTTGAACAGCTTGTTTTGATTCAATACTATTTTGATATGAAAATCCACTTTGTACATCACCTAAATAAATAGCTCCAACATTAGCATCTAAAAGAGAAATAAGTGAACTATTTCCAGATTCATCAATACTCCAGATCTTTAATTTATTAAAAATCATATCATTTTCATCTATGAAATTATTATTGTCGCTATCATACATAGCTAGTTCTTTAAATCCATCATTAGTTTTTGGACCAAAAAGTTCACTTCCATTGTCTATATTTCCATTATCGTTTTTATCCAAAGCTAAAAATCCTGCACCATTTTTTAGATATGGAATCATCTCTGTTTCACCATTGTTATCTAAATCAAAGGCAAATCGTAATGAACTAATATTTTCAAAAGGATTGATATCTTCTCCATAATTTATAATCAATGGATCAACAAAATTTTTATCTCCTATTATTATTTGAGAAGAACTTGCTTCATATAATTCTTTTGAAAAAGAGATATTTAGATTCATTTCATAAGTATTATTTGGTGTTTGGAACTTAACAGAAGCAGAAAAATCAACACTTTGTTTTTGATAGTAGTTTTCTTGTGTTTGAAAAACCATAGCTTTGAGTTCTAGGGTTTTTTGGTTATCTTTATATGGATTTAAAGGCATAGTTATATTTTCTTTAAGATTAGAAACAATCTTTTTATTTGGATATAAAGATACTTTTTTTTCATTATTTAAACGTTCAAGAAGTTTTTCAATTATTAACTTTTTTATTCTATCTTCCAAACTCATATTATCTTCATAATTATATGCAACACGTTCATATTGAATAGAAGAAGCATAAGCTTGTTGGAAATTTAAGACAAATGCTTGATTTGTTTGTTTTTCATCTTGAGTTTCTTCCCCATAATGTAATTGTACACTTGTACTTGATGAATGTTTAAAAGCATATTGTGATTGAGAACTAAGCAAAATTTGAGAATTTTTTATAATCATAATAAAACCTTTTTAAACTAATATTAAGAATTGTATAACAAAAATAAAAAATTGTCAATTATATTTATTTTGCCTCGAATAAAGAGATATTTGAATTTGTTCTATTATTTTTCAATTTCATGCATCTTTTTTTAATTCTTTTAATAATATATAAGTATTCTTCTTATTTATTCTATTTAGTTGAACATATATAATTGCAACTATAATTACATTGAAATGTATCATTGCTTCTGTCAAAGGTAAATATATAAATAAAATTCCAGAAATTAAAATAAAAACAGGAGTTAAGAATTTTGCAAAAATTTCAGTTTTTTCACTTTTTTCTTTGTATTCTTTTTCATTTTGAGTTATATAATTTTTATCTTCTTGAGTTAATTTTTTTTCTGTTTTTAACTCATCAAGTTTTTTTATAACATCAATTCTTTTTTTATGTCTTAAATAAGAAACAACTAAAATTACAACAAGAATAATAGAAACAATATTTGAGATAATCTCAGGAGGCATTTGATTCATTTTTCACCTTTTAAATTTTGTTTTTAGATTAGCATAATTATATATAAGAATTTATTTAATAAGAAATTATAATGTTTTAGTATATAATTTAAAAAATTATTTTAAGGAGAAAATATGAAAAAAATTGTTGCATTATTTGCATTATGTGGAAGTTTATTGTTTGGTGCTATAAATTTACAAACAGCAAGTAAAGAAGAACTTATGAGTATCAAAGGAATTGGTGAGAAAAAAGCTGAACAAATAATTGAATATAGAAAAACAAATAAGATAAAATCTCCTGAAGATTTAAAAAATATCAAAGGTTTTGGAGATAGTATAGTTACAAATGTTGAAAAAAATGTAACAGTAAAAGATAAAGCTGAAAAAACATTTGAAGAAACAAAAAAAGAAAAGAAAAAAGAGTTAAAAGAAAGTAAAGAAAAACTTAATAAAAAAGTAGAAGAAAAAGCGATTAAAACTCTTCAAAAATAGAAAGTTAGAGTAGGGAAACCTACTTTAATTTTTTTACTACATTTATGATAGAATCTTTTAAAAATTATATAAAGGTAAATTTTGAAATTCTCTGTCAATGATTTTTGTCCTTGTGGAAGTTTAAAAAAATATAAAAAGTGTTGTAAACTTTTCCATGACAAAATAACTTTTCCAAAAACTGCACTTGAACTTATGAAGTCAAGATTTTCTGCTTTTGCTGTATCTAATAGTGATTATATTATTTTTACAACTCATGAAAATAATCCTGATTTTACAATAGATATAAAATCTTGGAGTAAAGATATTTTAAATTTTTCAAATAATACAGAATTTAAAAAGTTAGAAATCTTAGAGTTTATTGATGATGAAATAGAGAGTTTTGTAACTTTTAAAGCTACACTTATTCAAGGTAAAGAAGATATTTCATTTATCGAAAAAAGCAGATTTTTAAAAGTTGAAGGTATTTGGAAATATGTAGATGGAAATTTTTTAAACTAAGGATAGATATGAAAATACTTTTTTCTCCAAGTGAAACAAAAAATTCTGGTGGAATTACAACAAAATTTGATAATAATTCTTTTATTTTTCCAGAACTTTTTGAAAAAAGAATGCAAATAGTAAACGCTTATAATAGTTTTATAAAAAAAGCAACAAAAGATGAACTAATAAAACTTTTTGGAACAAAAAAAGATGATGTACTTGAACAATATAAAAAAGATATTTTTGAAACACCAACAATGAAAGTAATAGAAAGATATGAAGGTGTTGCATTTGATTATTTGGAATATGGAAAATTAAATAAAGAAGAAAAAAGTTATATTGATGAAAACGTGATAATCTTTTCAAATCTTTTTGGACCTTTAAGTGCTGGAAATAGTGGACTTCCTGATTATAAATTAAAACAAGGTGAAACATTTGATAGCTTAAAAATAGAGAAATTCTATATGGATAATTTTTCAAAAGTTTTAGATGAATATTTAGAAAATGAAGATATTATTGATTTAAGAGCAGGGTTTTACGAAAAATTTTACAAAATAGATAAACCATATACAACAATGAAATTTATAAAAGATGGAAAAGTTGTAAGTCATTGGGCTAAAGCATATCGAGGAATAATTTTAAAACTTCTTGCAAAAAATGAGATAAAAACAATAGACGAACTTATGAATATGCAAATAGAAAATTTAAAAATCCAAGAGATAAAAAAACAGAAATTAAAAACTGAAATAGTTTATTCTATTATTTAAGGTGAAAAATGATTTTTGATAGTCCAATGCAAGCTTTTTTATTAGATAAAGAGGGTGGAGCTTTAGAATTAAGTTATGAAGAATTAAATAATGTTGATTCAACAAATAAAATATTATGGGTACATTTTGATTATTCAAGCAATGAAGCAAAAGAGTGGATAACAGATAAAAGTGGAATAGATTCAGTTGCTATTGATGCACTTCTAACAGAAGAAACAAGACCTAGAACAACAGTTTTAGGTGAAGCTTTGTTGATTGCATTGAGAGGTGTGAATCTAAATCCAAATTCAAAACCTGAAGATATGATTTCTATTAGATTATTTATTTCACCAAATTTAATAATAAGTACAAGAAAAAGAAATTTATTATCTGTTGGTGAAATAATTGATAATCTAAAAAAAGGTTCAGGAGTTAAAAGTTCTTCAGAATTTTTAGTTGAATTAACACTAAGAGTTACTGATAGAATGGATGATGTTATCGATCAAATACAAGAACGAACAGATTTTTTAGAAGAGATTTTGATAGAAAATTTTGACGCAGAATTTAGAAGCGAAATTTTAGCAATAAGACGAGAAACAATAATTTTAAAAAGATATTTGTCTCCTCAAAAAGATGCTTTAATCAAATTATATAATGAAAAAATATCTTGGATAGATGAATATCAAAGAATAGAATTACGAGAGACAAATGACCAACTTATGAGACATATTGAAGAGTTAGATACAATTCGCGATAAAGTAATTTTGATTCAAGAAGAGTTAGCAAACAGTGTAAGTGAGCAGATGAACAGAAAGATGTATGTATTATCTATCATTTCTGCAATTTTTTTACCACTTACATTTTTAACTGGACTTTTAGGTATAAATATAGGTGGAATTCCTGGTGCAAAAGATGATAATGCTTTTTTAATATTCTCTTTTTTATTGATTATCGTTGTTACTATTCAATTTATAATTTTTAAAAAGAAGAAATGGATTTAAAAATCTAATTTCTTCTTAAATGAACATCCATTTGTGGAAAAGGTATTTCTATTTTATGTTCTTGTAAAGTATTATAAATAAATATTAAAAAATCTGACATATTTGATGAACCAACACCATTCTCATCAGGATTTTCACTAATCCAAACAAGTAACTCAAAATCAATCGAACTTGCATTCATCCCTGTCATTCTAACTTTTGCCATTTTTTCAGGGCTACTTCGTATATACATTAATGAACTATTTTGTAAAGATTTTAGAATTATTTTTATAACTTCTTCAATATTCGAGCCATAAGCTACTCCAAAAGGAACATTTAATCTTCTAATATCATCTGAAAATGTAAGATTTATTACATTATTTTGGATAAGTGTTGAGTTTGGAATGATAATATCAATATTATCAAAAGTAGTAATAACACTACTTCTCATATTTATTTGTGTCACTTTTCCTCTTAATCCAGCTTCAATCTCTATAATGTGACCAACTTGAATAGATTTCTCAAATATCAAAATAATTCCAGAAATAAAATTTGAAACTATATTTTGTAAGCCAAATCCAATACCAACTGATAATGCCCCAACTAAAATAGTAAGAGATGATAAATCTATTCCAATTGCATTTAATCCAAAGATAAAAGTAATAGCAACTAAAAAGTAATATCCAAGATTTGCAAGCATTGTTCTTGTTGCAATAGAAGTTGTTTTCAAATAGTGTGTAGTTGCATTTGAAATCTTTCTTTTATAAAATGTTGCAATTGAAAATCCAATTATAAAAATTAACAAGAATTTTGTAATTGCAAAAATAGAAATACCTTCTCCAATAGGAATAACTGGATTATTTATCTCTTGCCATGTATATTTAATCATATCAATAAAACTCTCTTTTGTATCAGCAAAAGTTGTTTTTGTAACTCCTAGATGTTCCCTTGATAAATATTTTAATAACTCAATTAAAGAGCTGTAATCTTCATTACTTGATTGAATAAATTCTTGTAAATTTTTACTAAAATCAAAATATTGTGATTTTTTATTTTTCAAAGATGGTAATAACTCTTCAATCTTTGTATAAATTATATTGTCAATAACTTTTGATTTTTCATTTTTAAGTTGATTAATATCATTTTCTAAAGAATTGATTTTTGATTCATTTTCACTTATTTGTGCTTTATCTAAAGCTAATAATAATCTTTTTTCTTCCTTTAATATTTGATTATAGTTAGTTTCTATTTTTGATAACTTTATTGCTAAATCTTCATTTGTCACAATTTTTAGACTATTTAAACTATCTAATAGTTTCTTCTTAAAATTCTTTTGATATTTTATATAGTCTTCTATAATAGTTTTATTTTGTTTATTTTTTAAAATATAAAAGGCATATAAAAGTTGAGAATTTATAGTGGGATAAGCATCTTTTTCTGTTAATTTACTGATTTGTTCTTCTAAAATTTCAATTTTCTTAGATGTCTCTTCATATTCATCTTTTTTATTTGTAAAATCTGATTCAATTTTCAAATAATCTTTGATTTTTTTTATATAATCATCTAAATTTTCGATTTGAACCACATCTTTTAATGTAAATTGATTATCTTGTTTTATAAAATTTGAGAGTTTTTTTAGGAGTAGATTTTGATAATCAAGTTGCTCTTTTTCTTCTTGTGAAGCAGTTGTTTTTAGAGAATCAATTTTTTTTATTTGATCTTGATATAACTTATCTAAATTTTCATTAGTTCCTTCATACCAACTTTTATCTATTGCAATTGCAAAAATATTTGAAATTAAAAATAAAATCAAAAATACTATTCTCATTATAATCCTTTTAAAAAATGGAATTTTACTATTTTTTTATGAAATATAGTGAAATAAAAGATAAAAGAGCAAATAATGCACTAAATAAAAATAAAAATTCTCCATAAACTGCACCTGCAACAAATGCACCAATAAATCCACCTAAGCCATATGCAACACCATACATAAACTGTTGAGCTAATTTTTTATTTTCATAAAGTGTATATAAGAAAATTATTACCGTACTATGATAAAGCCCAAATGAAAAGGCATGAAGTGATTGAGTTAAAAATGTAATTGTTAATGAATCAGGATATAAATATAATAAAAACCATCTAACTATAGTTATTCCAACACAAATTTTTATAAGATTTAAAAGATTGTTTTTTAGTAGAGGTGCTTGGAAATATAACATTAGAATTTCACAAATTACTCCAAAAGACCATAAATATGAAGTCATTTCTAATGAGATATTGTGTTCCGTTTCATAAATAGTAAAGAAGTTATAAAATCCTCCAAAACTCATTTGCATGAAAAATAGACTAATCCAAAGTGGCCAATATTTTAAAAAAGAAAAAGGTTCTTTATTTTCACTTTCAACTTTTTGTACATCATATTTTAAAAGTAAAAGGGCAAATATAACAGTTAAAATATTTAAAACTAAATAGTAATGAATAGCAATAAATGGTTGAGTTAAAAATTTTGCTAAAACTAAAGAAATTATCATAAATCCAATAGAACCATAAAGTCTTGATTTTCCATACTTCTCTTTTCCTAATGTAGAAATTGCAGTAACTTCAAGGTAAGGTAAAATCAAAGATAAACAAGCTGCCAAAATAGCATTATTTATCATAAAAAGAAAAAAGTTCTCAATAGTTAAATAAAAACATGCAGATGAAAATACTGAAATATAAAGTGCAGATTTAAACATCTTTTGGTCAAGTTTAATATGTTTTAAAAATAAAAAAGGTGTAATAAATCTCATTAAAGGTGCAAGGGCAAAAATAATACCTATATCAAAAGTACTATATCCAATATCATGAAGTACCTTTGGTAAAAATATTATATAAACACCAACAGCAGCAAAATAAAAAAAATAAAATGCTGAAAGATTAAAAAAAAGCATTATTTTTCGTTAATTATAGTAGTGTTAGAAATTATATCTTGAAAAGTTTTTTTATCTTTGTTGAAATAAGGAACAAAAAGTAAGAAGAAAGAGATAATTGCAAATAGAGTTGCAAAATATCTAATAAAAACTTGAAAAAATGAAACTCTTTGTTTTGTTAAAGAATTAACTATTTTCATTCCATAAGCTTTCATTCCAGGTGTTTGAGATTTTACATACCAAAAAAATACAATTATAAATGCACTAACACCTAAAATCAGACTCCAACCTAAAACTCTATTTTCAGCAAAGGCAGTACCTCCACCTAAAATTAGATACATAACAATGTATGTGATTGGAGTTGTAATCAAAAAAGCATCTGTTAAAAATGCTTTAAATCTAGAAGGAAGAGATGTTAAATCACTTTTTAATGATTTAGTTTTAAGTTCGTTTGTTTTATTTTGAACTTTATTATGTTTTACATCTCTCCATTTAGACATTAGTTTCCTCTGCTTCCTGGTTTGTAAGCAACACTTCCTTCTTTACACATAGGACACTCTTCAGGAGAATACATTTCAAATGCAAAATCTTCTAAAGCAAAAAGTGGTTTATCTAAAGGTAATTTACAGTTGTCTTTTCTTTCAATAGAACTTCCAACTCTTTCACAGAAACCTCTATTTGCTAAAGCAGCATAAGCAACTACAATTCCGCCAGCTTTTTCGATTTCACGTGCAGCTTCAAGTGCACTTCCACCAGTTGTGATAATATCTTCACAAACGATATAAGTTTCACCTTCTTTTACTTCAAAACCTCTTCTAATAGTCATTTCACCATCAGCTCGTTCAGCAAAAATAAATCTTACATCAAGTGCAGTTGCAAGTGCAAATCCAGCTATTAATCCACCAAGTGCAGGAGAACAAACACCATCAATTTTTAATCCAGATTTTTTTATTTGCTCTGCAAGTGCATCAGCTAATAACTTAGCAGTTTTAGGATCTTCTAAAACTTTTGCAGATTGTAAATAAAATTTTGAATGATTTCCACTACTTAATTTAAAATGACCTTCAAGTAGGGCAGAAGCGTCTTTATATATTTGTTCTACGTTCATAATTATACTTTTAAAATTTCAGCTTCTTTAGCTTTGAATGTATCATCAGCTTTTAAAACATAAGAATCAGTGATTTTTTGAATTTCGTCTTGAGCTTTTTTACTTTCATCTTCAGTAATAGCTTTATCTTTTAACAGATTTTTGATTTTTGTATTAGAGTTTTGTCTGATATTTCTAATTGCAACTTTTGCATGATCAGTCATACCTTTAGCTTGTTTAGCTGTTTCTTGTCTTTGTTCAACAGTCATTGGTGGGAAAAATAGTTTAATAATTACACCATCATTATTTGGATTAACACCAATATTTGCAGTTTGAATAGCTTTTTCAATTGGTCCTAAAAGATTTTTTTCCCATGGGCTAATAGTAATAGTTGTAGCATCTGGTGCTAAAACAGAACCAACTTGACTTAAATCAGTAGGTGTTCCATAATAATCAACTTTAATACCATCTAAAATATTTGTGCTAACTTTTCCCGTTCTTAAAGATTTGTAATCTCTTTTTAATGCATCGATAGCTTTGTCCATATGTTCTTTAGTTTGAGCATATACTTCTTCTAACATTTATTCTCCTTTATTTGATTAGTAATTTATTTGAAATAGTGTAATAGTCAGTACTTATAGCTATTCTATTTCTATTTAGATTTAGTTTTTTATCTAATTTGATATCTATTATACCATTTTTAACTTTGATATCTTGCCATCCATAAGTTGATATAAACAATTTTGCATCTTTTATATCTTTATTTACTTCAACTTTTACATGTTTTAGTATTCCATCTTTTGGATAAACTTGAGGTTCTATCCAGTTTGCTTCAAGAGTTTTATATTTTATCTTCTCTTCTAAATTTATTTTTCCAACAAGTGCTATTCTATTTAAATCGAATAAATCACTTTTTTCATTTACTGAACCATTCTTTTGATTCATAATATATTCAAAACCAAAATTTTTTATCTCATTTTTTACTCTATCATCATATTCACCATAAGGATAAGAGTATGCTTTTGGTTTAAATCCTAAATTCTTTTCAAATATTTCTAATGCTAAATTAGTATCTTTAGTAATTTCTTCATTAGTTAATTTTACAAGTTGCTTATGTGAATATGAGTGAAGTTCAATCTCTCCATATTTTGAAGCCTCTTTTATTTCATCCCAAGTCATAAAATCAGGATATTTATTTTGAGTTGCTTCAACATAAACAAAAAGAGTAAATGGATAGTTATATTTTTTAAATAATTCTAAACCATTTTGATAAAAACTTTTATAGGCATCATCAATTGTAAATGCAATCCAATTATCTGGTATTTTTTCTCTATTTTTTAGTTTCTCAACAATTTTTGAAACAGTTACAACTTTATAATTATTAGTTTTGAAATATTCAAACTCTTTTTTTAATTCTTGTAAAGAAGTATTTGTACTTTCATGTTTTGAATCACCAAATCGATGGTAAACAAAAACATGAGCATTTGCATTTAAATAAAGATAAGATAAACAAAGAAGTAAGAAATACTTCATATCTCTTTATTCTTTGTAATTATTTATTTTCAGGAGCTGTTGGAACAGGTGTCGCTGTTGGAGCAGCAGGAGCTGAATCAGTTTGAGTTGTTGGTGTTGTTGGGATTAAAGAATCAGTTTTTATTGTGTCAACAGCACTTTGATTTCTTTGTTGATTATATAAATATCCTAATGCAACAGTATTTATAACAAAAACTAATCCTAAAGCCATTGTAGCTTTTGTTAAGAAATTTGCTGGACCTTTAGCACCAAATAATGAATCATTACTTCCACTATATGCTCCAAGACCAATGCTTGAGCTTTTTTGAAGTAAAATGATTATAGTTAATAAGATTGCTAAAACAAACTGAACGATTAAAAGTGTAGATGTCATTATCTATTTCCTTTTTAAAAAATGGTAATCATTTTATCTAATACTTATTAAAATTAAGTTAAAATGAATTTTAAAACATGATTTCAGTCATTTTATAAAGAGTAAAATTGTCAGTAAAAAATCAATTCTCAAAATACGCAAACGAGTATAAAAATCATAATATCATTCAACAAATTGTTGCAAAGTCTCTTGTTCGTGAATTAAAATTTCAACCAAAAAGAATTTTAGAATTAGGTTGTGGTTCAGGTCAGGTTTTTAATCACATTTCATGGGAAGTTGAATTTTATAAAGCAATTGATGCTTCATCTTCAATGTGTGAATTACATCCAAAAGCACATAATATAGAAGTTAAATGTCTAAATTTTGATACTGATGAGTTTATCAATGAAATTAAAAATGACAGTTATGATATTGTGTTGTCATCTTCAGCTCTTCAATGGTCAAATAATTTATCAAGAATAATAGAACAGCTTTCATCTATAACTAAAGAGATTAATGCAGTTTTATTTACATCAAATACATTTAAAACAATTCAGAAAATTACAAATACTAAATCACCTATATTAGATGAAGATTCTATAAAAAATGCTTTTTCAAAATTTTTTAATTGTGAATTTGAAACTATATTATATAAATTAGAATTTGATAATAAAAAAGATTTATTTGATTATATAAAAAAATCAGGTGTAAGTGGAGAGAAATCTCTTTCTTATAGTGATTCAAAAAAACTATATAAAGAGTATCCTTATAATTATTTAGAATTTGAAGTGATTTTTGTTAAAACAATTTCTAAATTATAAAGTTCATATCTTATATATTTGAAATTTTCACTATCTTTTATTGAAGTTAATTTTGTAAATTCTTCTAAAACTCTAGCACTTTCTTGAGCTCTTTTAAAATTTGCAATTAATATTGAATATAAATCAGTTCGATTTTGTTCACTTTTTATTGAACTTCTTAAAACATCATTTTTTACATCTCTTGTTTCAAGTAATTCTATATAGTTATCTAATCTTGCTAAATGTCTAAGAGATTTTAATTTTAAAGCAGTTTCTTTATCATTGTACATATATCTAAAGATATCTTCAACTACTCGAATACCTTCTCGTAATCTATTTAAATTAGCATCAATAAGTCTTAAAGCGTTTGTCATAAAAAATGGAGTAAGACAAAAAGTCTTACTCTCTGTCTCCACTATTCATAATTCCAAGAATTTGTAATAATGAAATAAATAGATTAAAGAAATCTAAATATAAAGATAATGCTGCTTCAATAGGTGAATCATAATTACCTTTGATAATGTTTTGTGTATCATATAATATGAATGCTGAGAATAATAATGCTCCCACACTAGCTATTGCTAATTGCATCATTGAAGATTGAATGAAGATATTTGAGATACCAGCAACAATCATAATGATTAAAGCAATAAATAAAAATTTCCCCATAGCAGAAAAATCTCTTTTAGTTGTCATTGCGAACATTGAAATTCCACCAAATGCAACAGAAGTCATTAAAAATGCTTGACCAACAATAGATGCACCACTAGGCATTGCAAAAATTGAAGCTAATAATGGAGCAATTGTTAATCCTGTAATAAATGTAAATGCAAATAATACAGCTAAATTAACGCCTGGAGTATGTTTTACTCTTGGAATAACAAAAAATATTAATCCAAGTTCAATTGCAAATAGAACCCATTTCATTGGTCCCATTAATATAGAAACAATTCCTAATCCAATATATGCACCAGCAGTTGCAGCTAATAATGAACCAGCAAATAATTGATAAGTTGCTTTTAAAAAGCTCATTAATTGAACTTGAGATGATTCTTGTGCATATTGAGATGATTGATTTGATAGATAATCTCTATTATACATTTTTCTTTCCTTTTTTATAATTTACTAATAATATAACATAAGTTTGAAATATTATAGTTATATTTAAGCATATATATTAAACAAGAAAAGTAAATAGATGATTAATAAATAACATAAAATAATGAAAATCCAAGAAAAAGCGATAAAAAGATAGTAAAAAGAAGTAAAAGTGATAAAAAGAGGATAAATTTAAAAATTTAAGCTACATTTCAGCGTTAAGGTATTGACAAGCTAATAAAAATCTATTATAATTCCCGTCCAATTTGACTGGAACGCTTCAAACGAAAAGTGAGAAGAGAGACGCTTCAATCGAGAGGGAATGATCTTTAAAAATAATTATAAACGTTTGTAAAGTAATCTTTATAAACCGAATATGAGACTCTTATAAAAATCTATGTTTGTTTAGATTAAAAATAAGAATAAATGTTAAATAAAAATATAAAAACAAGAGAATTTGGTAAAACAAATACTTGTCTATAAAATTTGAGTGATAATTTTGTAATTGAAGAGTTATAAAATTTGTCAGTTTCAAAAGCTCTATAATTTATGGAGAGTTTGATCCTGGCTCAGAGTGAACGCTGGCGGCGTGCTTAACACATGCAAGTCGAACGAGAACGGATTATAGCTTGCTATAATTGTCAGCTAAGTGGCGCACGGGTGAGTAATGTATAGATAACCTGCCCTCTAGAAAGGAATAACAGATGGAAACGTCTGCTAATGCCCTATATGCCTTTAATACATAAGTATGCAAGGGAAACGCTTTAGTGCTAGAGGATGGGTCTGTATGGTATCAGCTTGTTGGTGAGGTAATGGCTCACCAAGGCAATGACGCCTAACTGGTTTGAGAGGATGATCAGTCACACTGGAACTGAGACACGGTCCAGACTCCTACGGGAGGCAGCAGTGGGGAATATTGCACAATGGACGAAAGTCTGATGCAGCAACGCCGCGTGGAGGATGACACATTTCGGTGCGTAAACTCCTTTTATATAGGAAGATAATGACGGTACTATATGAATAAGCACCGGCTAACTCCGTGCCAGCAGCCGCGGTAATACGGAGGGTGCAAGCGTTACTCGGAATCACTGGGCGTAAAGAGCGTGTAGGCGGGTATATAAGTCAGAAGTGAAATCCAATAGCTTAACTATTGAACTGCTTTTGAAACTGTATACCTAGAATGTGGGAGAGGTAGATGGAATTTCTGGTGTAGGGGTAAAATCCGTAGAGATCAGAAGGAATACCGATTGCGAAGGCGATCTACTGGAACATTATTGACGCTGAGACGCGAAAGCGTGGGGAGCAAACAGGATTAGATACCCTGGTAGTCCACGCCCTAAACGATGTACACTAGTTGTTGTGAGGCTCGACCTTGCAGTAATGCAGTTAACACATTAAGTGTACCGCCTGGGGAGTACGGTCGCAAGATTAAAACTCAAAGGAATAGACGGGGACCCGCACAAGCGGTGGAGCATGTGGTTTAATTCGACGATACACGAAGAACCTTACCTGGACTTGACATAGTAAGAACTTTCTAGAGATAGATTGGTGTCTGCTTGCAGAAACTTATATACAGGTGCTGCACGGCTGTCGTCAGCTCGTGTCGTGAGATGTTGGGTTAAGTCCCGCAACGAGCGCAACCCTCGTCATTAGTTGCTAACAGTTCGGCTGAGAACTCTAATGAGACTGCCTACGCAAGTAGGAGGAAGGTGAGGACGACGTCAAGTCATCATGGCCCTTACGTCCAGGGCTACACACGTGCTACAATGGGGTATACAAAGAGCAGCAATACAGTGATGTGGAGCAAATCTCAAAAATATCTCCCAGTTCGGATTGTAGTCTGCAACTCGACTACATGAAGTTGGAATCGCTAGTAATCGTAGATCAGCTATGCTACGGTGAATACGTTCCCGGGTCTTGTACTCACCGCCCGTCACACCATGGGAGTTGAACTCATTCGAAGCGGGGATGCTAAAGTAGCTACCTTCCACAGTGGATTCAGCGACTGGGGTGAAGTCGTAACAAGGTAACCGTAGGAGAACCTGCGGTTGGATCACCTCCTTTCAGAGAATTAAGTTAAGATTCGATTCTTAACTTAAAACTAAAAAGAAAGAGTTTTTATATTCGGTTTATAAAGATTATTTAAATAGGTAGTAAAAGGGGCCTATAGCTCAGCTGGCTAGAGCGCTCGACTGATAATCGTGAGGTCTCAGGTTCAAGTCCTGATAGGCCCACCATTAAATAATCTAGAAAGATTAATTTAGGTTGGGGAATTAGCTCAGCTGGGAGAGCGCCTGCTTTGCACGCAGGAGGTCAGCGGTTCGATCCCGCTATTCTCCACCACCTATTAAGAGTAAATGCGTAATAATTAATTTATAGAGTGATAAAGAAGTTAAATATAAGTTCAAAGGATATTGAATTTATATTTGATTTTCGAATCAAAATGATATTTAAAAATATAATGTTAAAGTCTTTAATTTTTTCGTAAGAATTAGATAACAGAAATGTTAAATAATTTAAAACAAAAAAAATTTCATATCTAAGAAATTAGATAGAACACAACATTATTTTATTGGATATATTTTAAATAATATGTTTAATAAGATAGTAGCCAAAGAATATTATCAAAAAGCGATAGAGTTTAACTCTATTTATTAATAAGCTATTAAGGGCTAATGGTGGATGCCTAGACTGTAAGAGGCGATGAAAGACGTATTAGGCTGCGATAAGCCTCGGGGAGCTGCCAAAGAGCTTTGATCCGGGGATTTCTGAATGGGGCAACCCAGTATATAGAGATATATATTACCCTACGGGGAGCTAACCTGGTGAAGTGAAACATCTCAGTAGCCAGAGGAAGAGAAATCAAACGAGATTCCGTCAGTAGCGGCGAGCGAAAGCGGATTAGGACAAACCCAATGCTTGCATTGGGGGTTGTAGGACCATAATGTGAGACTAAAGAGGATAGATGAAATACTTGGAAAAGTGTAGCATAGAAGGTGAAACTCCTGTAATTTAAATTCTCAATAGCTCTAATGGTATCCTGAGTAGGTCGGAACACGTGATATTTTGACTGAAACTGGGGGGACCACCCTCCAATCCTAAATACTACTTACAGATCGATAGTGAACAAGTACCGTGAGGGAAAGGTGAAAAGTACTCCAGCGAGGAGAGTGAAATAGAACCTGAAACCATTAGCTTACAATCATTCAGAGCCCTATGATTTATCAGGGTGATGGACTGCCTTTTGCATAATGAGCCTGCGAGTTGTGGTATCTGGCAAGGTTAAGTCAAGTACGAAGCCGTAGCGAAAGCGAGTCTTAATAGGGCGAATTAGTCAGATGCTGCAGACCCGAAACGAAGTGATCTATCCATGAGCAGGTTGAAGCTGGTGTAAGAGCCAGTGGAGGACCGAACCGATAGGCGTTGAAAAGTCTCCGGATGACTTGTGGATAGGGGTGAAAGGCCAATCAAACTTCGTGATAGCTGGTTCTCTCCGAAATATATTTAGGTATAGCCTTGTGTTGTAGCATATGGGGGTAGAGCACTGAATGGGCTAGGGCTGCTTACCGCGGTACCAAACCCTATCAAACTATGAATACCATATGTGGAATCACAGGAGTCAGGCGGTGGGTGATAAAATCAATCGTCGAGAGGGGAACAACCCAGACTAACAGCTAAGGTCCCTAAGTTACATCTAAGTGGAAAACGATGTGGAGTTACTGTGACAACCAGGAGGTTGGCTTAGAAGCAGCCATCCTTTAAAGAAAGCGTAACAGCTCACTGGTCTAGTGATTCTGCGCGGAAAATATAACGGGGCTAAGATGTACACCGAAGCTTTAGATTCAATTTTAATTGAGTGGTAGGAGAGCGTTCTATTCAGCGTAGAAGATGTACCGGTAAGGAGCGTTGGAGCGGATAGAAGTGAGCATGCAGGCATGAGTAGCGATAATTGAGGTGAGAATCCTCAACGCCGAAAACCCAAGGTTTCCTACGCGATGCTCGTCATCGTAGGGTTAGTCGGGACCTAAGTCGAGTCCGAAAGGGGTAGACGATGGCAAATTGATTAATATTTCAATACCAACATATAAGCGCGATGTGGGGACGCATAGAGTTAATCGAGGTCACTGATGGAATAGTGGCTCGAAGGACGTAGGCTGTTACTTAGGCAAATCCGGGTAACGTTAGGCCGAGATCTTACAGGCTCTTGACACTCTTCGGAGGAGATGGAGAATCGATGATACTGTCGTGCCAAGAAAAGCCACTAAGTATATTATATGTTGCCCGTACCGTAAACCGACACAGGTGGGTGGGATGAGTATTCTAAGGCGCGTGGAAGAACCCTGGTTAAGGAACTCTGCAAACTAGCACCGTATCTTCGGTATAAGGTGTGCCTACTATTGTATATGGACTTGCTCCAAAAAGCGATAGAGGTTGCAACAAAGAGTCCCTCCCGACTGTTTACCAAAAACACAGCACTTTGCTAACACGTAAGTGGATGTATAAGGTGTGACGCCTGCCCGGTGCTCGAAGGTTAACTGATGATGTCAGCGCAAGCGAAGCATTTGATTGAAGCCCGAGTAAACGGCGGCCGTAACTATAACGGTCCTAAGGTAGCGAAATTCCTTGTCGGTTAAATACCGACCTGCATGAATGGCGTAACGAGATGGGAGCTGTCTCAACCAGGGATCCAGTGAAATTGTAGTGGAGGTGAAAATTCCTCCTACCCGCGGAAAGACGGAAAGACCCCGTGCACCTTTACTACAGCTTGACACTGTAGCTTGGATATTCATGTGCAGGATAGGTGGGAGGCTATGATATATGGACGCAAGTACATATGGAGCCATCCTTGAGATACCACCCTTGAATATTTGAGTTACTAACTGCGTACAATTATCTTGTATCAGGACAATGTCTGGTGGGTAGTTTGACTGGGGCGGTCGCCTCCTAAAAAGTAACGGAGGCTTACAAAGGTTAGTTCATGGCGGATGGAAATCGCCAGTTGAGTATAATGGCATAAACTAGCTTGACTGTGAGACATACAAGTCGAACAGAGACGAAAGTCGGTCATAGTGATCCGGTGGTTCTGTGTGGAAGGGCCATCGCTCAAAGGATAAAAGGTACGCCGGGGATAACAGGCTGATCTCCCCCAAGAGCTCACATCGACGGGGAGGTTTGGCACCTCGATGTCGGCTCATCGCATCCTGGGGCTGAAGTAGGTCCCAAGGGTATGGCTGTTCGCCATTTAAAGCGGTACGCGAGCTGGGTTCAGAACGTCGTGAGACAGTTCGGTCCCTATCTTCCGTGGGCGTAGGAAAGTTGAAGAGATTTGTCCCTAGTACGAGAGGACCGGGATGAACGTACCACTGGTGTACCAATTGTTCTGCCAAGAGCATCGTTGGGTAGCTACGTACGGATGTGATAAGAGCTGAAAGCATCTAAGCTCGAAGCCAACTCTAAGATTAACTTTCCCTGAAGTTCCCAGCAAGACTAGCTGGTTGATAGGCTGGATGTGTAAGCGTTGTAAGGCGTTTAGCTGACCAGTACTAATAGAACGTTTGGCTTATTTTAAACAATTCTTTGGTTTACTATCTTATTAAATATATTTCTTATATTTAATATATATTGTGAAAAGACTTTAACATTATTTTTCTTAACTCCTAAACGAGTTGAGTGTAAAGAGTATTTACATATTGAATCTTTCTTTATGTTTCTTCTTACTTTTTTCACTCAACTTTGCTGGTGGCTATAGAGAAGTGGAAATACCCAGTCCCATTCCGAACCTGGAAGTCAAGCACTTCATCGCCGATAATACTGCCGGGTCCCCTGGTGGAAACGTAGGCCGCTGCCAGCTCTTGAGTTTTTTATTTACCAAGCTTTTACTAATTTGAACTTCTTTACAGTTCCTCTTAGTAGAAGCTTTTTTTTTACCCCTCTATCCTTCCACCCCTTTGTTGCTTTTTATCCTTTTATTTGGTTTGTTTATTTCCTCTTGTTTATTCACTTTGTATTACACATCACTTATTTCTATTTTATTTATTTTACAATGCATTATTTTTTAGATTTTATTTTATTTAGTTTTAGATGAACTATATTTAGCTTAGAAGGGCATTTCTTCTTTTTGGAGTACTTATTATTGAATTATTACTTTTTATACTTTTTAGCGATTTATTTATTATTTAGAGGTCTTTTATTTTTTTTATATTTTTACATAAAAAAAGGGAAGAAATTATTCATTCCTCCCCCTTCTTCTTTACAAATCAAAATATTATAATCTTGATTCGTATCTTCTTAGCATGTATAATCTTTTTAACATTTTCTTTCTAGCAGATATTTTTTGTTTTTTTCTGATCTCTGTCATTGGCTCAAAATATCTTCTAGCTCTAGTTTCAGTAACAATAAGATTTCTATCACATTGTTTCTTAAACCTTCTATAAGCTTCGTCAAAAGATTCGCTATCTTTAACTTTAATGCCTGGCACTAAAATCACCCTCTTTCTTTTTAAATTTAGGTGTTGATTATATTTAAAGTTTACTTAATTCTTATTTAACTTATTTTTGAATAGAATAAACTTTTAGAATAAAGGAAAATCTTGGAATTAACTCATTTAGATAATAATAATAGACCAAAAATGGTTGATGTTTCAGATAAAAATGAAACAAAAAGAGTAGCAATTGCTTCTGGTGAAATAAAAATGTCTAAAGAAGCTTATGATGCAATAATTTCAAATAATACAAAAAAAGGTCCAGTTTTACAAACAGCTGTAATAGCTGCTATAATGGGTGTGAAAAAAACATCAGATTTAATTCCTATGTGTCATCCTTTATTATTAAGTGGTATTAATTGTGATATTGAAGAACAACCAAGTAAACAAGGATTTAAGTTAATTGTTACAGCAAAATTAAATGGACAAACTGGTGTTGAAATGGAAGCATTAACAGGCGTTTCTATTGGTTTATTAACTATTTATGATATGGTAAAAGCAATTGATAAATCAATGATTATTTCTAACATTCAGTTAGAAAGTAAATCAGGTGGAAAAAGTGGAAATTTTAAAAGAGAGCAAATATGATTGATTTAAGTAAAGAAAAATTGGAATTAAATTACCCATGTAATTGGGAATATAAACTTATTGTTTTAGAACATATAAATATAAAATCTACTGTAAAAGATGTTATTTTAGATAGAGAACATAAAGTAAATGAATCGAAAGTTAGTAGTAAGGGAAAATATAAAAGTTATACTTTAGAAATGTTAGTACACAATGAAGATGATAGAAAAGAGATTTATAAAATGTTAGGTGACCATTCTAATATTAAAATGGTTTTATGATATAAATTAGTATCTTTTATTCAAAAGATACTAACTCTTTTTTGATTTTTTCTTGATTTAATTTCTTTTTTGCAACTTTATAATGTTCGTTAATCTTGTCATCATCATCTTTTATTAAAGTTTTTATTTCATCAAGTGATTTTCCTTCTTCAAAAGCTACAAAAACTTTGTACTCTTTTTTAGTAAATTTTCTTTTTAGAACTTCTTGTAATTCATCCTCTGGTCTTAATGTTCCAACAAGTTTATCAATATGTTTTAATAAAGATTCTGTAAAATTCATAAAATTCCCTTTTATTTAGTTAACCAATTTTCCATTGATTTTATATCATTATAAGAAGTCATATCAAGCATAACAGGTGTAATTGATACATAATTAGCTTTTATTGCTTCAAAGTCACAATCTTTATTTTGTGATTCTCTCCAAATTAGTGGATGCAAACCAATCCAATAAAACTCTTCTCCTCTTGGATTAAGATGTCTATGTGTATCATTACCATATTCTCTATATCCAGCTTTAGTAACTTTTATTCCATTACATTCATCAGCTTTGATTGGTGGAATATTAACATTTAAAAACTTTCTTTCATCTAATGGAAAATTGTTGCTAAAAATATTTGTAACAAGTTCTATAATAGTTTTTTTAGCTAATTCAAAATCCCAATTATTTTGTATATCTTGACATCTATCACGGCAAACTTGAGAAATTGCAATTGCTGGAACTCCATGAATAACTGCTTCCATTGCTCCAGCTGCAGTTCCACTGTAAGTTATATCTTCACCCATATTTGCACCTATGTTTATTCCACTTATTACTAAATCAGGTTTATAACCTTCTTTAAATAGATTACTAATTGAAATAAATACACAATCAGTTGGACTTCCATCATCAATTTTGTAAAAATCATCTTTTAAACAATCCATTCTAAGTGGTTTATCTAAAGTTAAAGAGTGCCCACATGCTGATTTATTTTTTGCCGGAGCTACAACTATAATTTTTGCAATAGAACTTAAAGCTTCAATTAAAGCTTTTAATCCAACTGCATCAAATCCGTCATCATTTGTTAGTAGTATCTGTTTCATCTACTATATAAGCTCCTTCTATTTTGTATATTAAATTTTCTATATTTGATGTTACTTTGAAACCTGTTTCAAGTTCTAGGTCTGCTAATTTTGATTTTATTAGAAGTTTTAATTCTCTTTTCCCTTGATTTTCAACTACAATTTCTAGTAGTTTGTATATTGTATTTTCATCATTTGAAAAAGGTAATGCTATTGTCAATGGTGGTTCTTGAATCTCTTTTTGTTTTGTTTTTACTTTTTCTTTTTGTGCATCTAAAATAGTTTCAATTTTTAAGATATTCATTCTTGTAAAATTTTCATCTTTTGAAATTCTTACTTTAAAAGCAATAGGTTCTTCAAGGTTATATGATTCTTTTAACTCTTTTAATCTATCTTCAAAAAGCATAAGTTCGATTGTTCCATGGAAATCCATAATTGTTGCAATTCCAAACTTATTGCCTTTTTTAGATATTTTTTCAGTTATATTTTCAATTTTCCCCACAAATAAAGCCTGACTACCATCATCAAGTTCATCAATTTGAGATGATAGCGTATAATTAATTTTATCAATTTGTTCTCTATATTCGTCAAGTGGATGTCCTGAAACATAAAAACCTAAAGATGCTTTTTCAAGTTCTAAAATATCTTTTGGGTCAAATTCAGGAATATGTTCAAGTTCTATATCAATTTTTGTTAATTCATCACTATCTCCAAAAAGTGAACCTGTTGCCATTTTTTTTGCAGTTGCAGCTTTCCCTACTGTTTCAACAATTTTCTCAATTTGATCAAGAAGTGCACGTCTTGAGTATCCAAAACTATCAAAAGCTCCTGCTTTTGTAAGAGACTCAATAACTCTTTTATTTACTTTACTTCCATCAATTCTAGAAATAAAATCTGCTAAATCAGTAAATGGACCATCATTTCTTGCATTTAATATAGATTTTATAGCTACATCTCCTGCCCCTTTAATTGCTCCCATTCCAAACATAACAACTTCTTTTCCATCAATTTGTTTTGCTGAGAAAACTAAATCTGATTTATTGATATCAGGTGGAAATAAATCAAGTCCTAATCTTTTTACTTCATCGACATATTTTACAACTTTATCAGTATTATCTTTTTCAAGTGTTAAAAGTGCTGCCATAAATTCAGCTGGATAGTAGCATTTTAAATAAGAAGTATAAAAAGTTACAAGAGCGTAAGCTGCTGAGTGAGATTTATTAAATCCATATCCAGCAAATTTTACAATCAGGTCAAATAGTTCTTCACAATGCTCTTTTACAAATCCTTTTTTAACTCCACCATCTGCAAACTCACCTTTTAGTCTATCCATCTCTTCTTTGATTTTTTTACCCATAGCCCGTCTAACTAAATCGGCTCCTCCAAGTGAAAAACCTCCAATAGATTGCACGATTTGCATAACTTGCTCTTGGTAAACAATAACTCCATAAGTCGTTTCAAGTATGGGTCTTAATGGACCATCAAACTCATCATAGAAGTAATTAATTTCTGCACGTCCATGTTTTCTATCAATAAAGTCATCAAGCATTCCTGATTCCATAGGTCCTGGTCTATAAAGTGCAAGAACGGCGATAACATCTTCAAAATTTGATGGTTTTAATCTTTTACATAAATCTTGCATACCATCAGACTCTATTTGGAATAGTCCAATTGTATTTCCTGTTTGAATTAGGTCATAAACACCTTTGTCATTTACATCTGTTGTGATGAAATTTACACGTTTTCCGTGACGTTGTTCGATTAGTTTATTTGCTTCTTCAATAACAGTTAGAGTTTTTAAACCTAAAAAGTCGAATTTAATTAAGTCAACGTCTTCTACATATTTTCCATTATATTGAGTTGCTAAAGTATCCAAACCACTAGGTTTAAAAAGTGGAGTTTTTTTCCATAAAGGTTCATTTGAAATAACAACTCCAGCTGCGTGAGTTCCTGCATTTCTATTTAGTCCTTCAAGTGCTAAAGCATATTCCCAAACCCTTGCTGCTTGTGGGTCTGCTTCACAAAGTTCTTTTATCTTTGGTTCTTTTTCCCAAGAGTTCTTTAAATCTATTCCTAATTCATCTGGAATTAGTTTTGCCATGGCATCTGCTTTTGCATAAGGCATATCAAGTACTCTTGCAACGTCTCTAATAACTCCTTTTGCTAAAAGCTTACCAAAAGTGATAATTTGAGCAACGTTAGCTCGACCGTATTGTTGAACAACATAATCTATAATCTCTCCTCTTCTACTTTGACAGAAATCCATATCAATATCGGGCATGGATACCCTTTCTGGATTTAGGAATCTCTCAAAAAGTAAACCATAAGGAATAGGGTCAATATCTGTGATTTTTAAAGAAAAGGCAACTAAACTTCCTGCTGCTGAACCCCTTCCCGGACCAACTGGAATACCCATTCTTTTTGCAACAATAACGAAATCCCAAACGATAAGCATATATCCTGGGAATTTCATATTATTGATAATTTCTATTTCAACTTCAAGTCTATCTCTGTACTCTTGATGATGCTCCTCGGGAACTATTTTTAATCTATCTTCTAATCCCATTCGACATTCATGCATAAATAAAATTTTGTCATTTTCAAGAGAATATTCAAGTTCAGGTTCAGGTAGTGTTAAACCAGCTTCCGCTGATTTTTGTCTTGTAAATTTGAAATTTGGAGGAGTAGGATTTCCTAATTTTATAGTTAGATTACACTTATCTGCTATTTCTTGTGTAGCTTCAATAGCTTCAGGAATATCAGCATAAAGTTTTGCTATTTGTTCTGGCGATTTTAGATAAAACTCATGAACACTATGTCTTAATCTATTTGGGTCATCATAAAGTTTATTCATTGCAATACACATAAATGCTTCATGTGCATCGGCATCTTTTTGTTCTAAATAGTGTGTATCATTTGTAGCAACAACTTTTATTCCAGTTTCTTGTGAAATTCTTAAAATCTGGTCATCAACAAAGTGTTGGTCAGAAATTCCATGACGCATGATTTCTAAATAAAAGTCATCACCAAAAATCTCTTTGTATTCAAGTGCAATTTTTTTTGCTTCTTCATAACCTTTTGCACCGTTTTTTACATTTCTTTCGTTTTGTGTGTTTAGATGCCAGTTTACTTCACCTTGTAAACAAGCTGCACTACAAACTAAACCTTCAGAGTTTTCTCTTAAAAGTTTTTTATTAATTCTTGGATAATAGTAAAACCCATGCATATAAGCTTGAGAGCTCAAAAACATAAGATTTTTATATCCAATATCATTTTTTGCATATAAGCATAAGTGATATCTTTGTCTATTAGTTTTATCACCAATATCATCACTATTATGAATGTATGCTTCCATTCCAATAATTGGTTTTATTCCTTCATCTCTCATAGCATTATAAAAAGCAATGGCTCCAAACATGTTTCCATGGTCTGTCATGGCAACACTTGTCATTCCCATTTTTTTAACTTTTTTAGCTAGTGGTTTAATCTTATTTGCACCATCAAGTAATGAAAATTCTGTATGTAAATGTAGATGGGTAAATTGAGGTATTTGTGACATAATATAAATCTTTATAATTTTTTATTTATAGTATATCTAAAAAATGTTTTTGAGCCTCTTTAAGTCCAAGATTAAAACACTCTTGCATCTCTTTAAAAGTAAAAAGTGAAAACTCTTTTATGTGGTGTGTTCCTATATAATGGTTAGTATTTTCTATTGTATATTTATGATTTATGTGTAGTTGTTTAAATAAAATCTTTTTTGCATTTTTTATTGGACTTATTCCTTTTCTTGGATTATCTATATTTTTTGCAAATAAATCTAAAGTATGTATTTCATAACCTTTATTTTCTAAAGGTTTTATTGGTAAATTGTCAAATAAACCACCATCAATTAAATACATATTTTCATAAGTAACTGGCTTAAACAAAGGAATTAATGCACTTGATGCCATACACAAAGTAATAGTATCACCACTGTTAAAATAGTGAAGTTGATTTTTTTTTATATCATAAGCACAAACATAAACTGGTTTTGGAATATCCTCAAGTTTTTCAATAGGAAGTAATTCTTTGATGATTTTATTTGAAGAGTCGATTTTTAATAAACCATTTCTAAAAAAGTTGAATTTTAGAGTTTGTTTTATATCTTTTGATGCAAAAATCTTTAATTGTTCTTTTGCACTTATTCCACTTGCATGAGAAGCACTTATAATTGCTCCAATTGAAGAACCACTATAAGCTTTTATATCAATATTATGTTGTTCACAAAAATCTAATACTCCTAGATGAAAAGCTCCACGTGCTGCTCCACCACCTAGAACAAATGCAATATTATTTTGATTCATGTTTATCTAACCAATCAATAATTTTAAATTCTCCATCAAAAGTTTCAACAATTGCAGTACAAGACTCAACCCAGTCACCACAATTTAAATATTCAATTTCGTTGATATATCTTATTTCAGCTTTGTGAATATGTCCACAAATAATACCATCAAAACCTTTATTTTTTGCATGACTTGATAAAACTTGTTCAAAATCATTGATAAATGAAACAGAAGATTTTACGCTATCTTTTACATATTTTGAGAGTGACCAATATTTTTTTATACCAAATTTTTTTCTAAAAAAATTTAAAACAGAATTTAAATGAAGAAGTAAATCATATCCATAATCACCCAATACAGCTAACCATTTTTTGGTCATAGTAATTGAATCAAAAAAATCACCATGGGTTATAAAATATTTTTTTCCATTAATACTTTCATATTCAAGTTCATTTGAGATATTTATAGTGTTACCTAAAATTAAAGGGACAAAAGGTCTTAGAAATTCATCATGGTTACCAGTTATAAATGTAACCTTTGTACCTTTTCTTGCTTTTTTGAGAATCTTTTGAATAACATCTGAGTGTTCTTGTGGCCAGATTAACTTCCTTTTTATTGCCCAACCATCTATGATATCACCTACTAAAATAAGGTGTTCACACTCATTATGTTTAAAAAAATTTAGAAGAACTTTTGCCTTAGAAAAACGAGTTCCTAAGTGTATGTCGGAGATAAAAATGCTTTTATATTTCATAAAAGCATTTTAAATCCTTTTAATTACAATTTGATTTCTTAAACTGCTAATAAACCATTTTTTACATTTAAATATGTTTCTTCATTACAAAGAATATTTACAATCTCTAATGCAAAAATCATTGCTGTTGCTGGACCTCTTGAAGTTATTATATTGTCATCAATTACTATTGCATCATTTTTGTGGTAGCCATTTAATCTGATTTTTTGTTCAAAACTTGGATAGCAAGTATAATTTTCATTTAAAACACCCGCTTCATGAAGAGCAAAAGGTGCTGCACAAATTGCTCCAATGTGTTTATTTTTTTCTTTAAATTCTTTTAGTAGATTTTGAACATTTTTGTCTTTTGCTAGAGTATAAGCATTTGGAAGACCACCTGGTAAAACTATCATATCAAAATCATCAGAATTTATATTTTCAATTTTACAATCAGCTTCAATTTTTATATTATGTGCTCCAATAGTTTGAATATTTTCAACACCTGCTATTGTAACTTCAATATTTGCTCGTCTACAAATATCAATAATTGATATTGCTTCAATTTCTTCAAAACCATTTGAAATAGGAACTATAATTTTTGCCATTTTTTTGCCTTTTTGATTTATTGTAAATATTATATACAAAGGAAATTTAAAATTCTAAAAAATAAATAATTTTAAAGGCTTTTAATAGCGTATTATTCAAGGATATATAAGCAAATTTTAAATAAAATCTAAGCAATTATAAAAAGGGGTTTTTATGTTTAAAAATATTTCTAAAGTAGGTTTTTTAGCAACTTTACTTCTATTTTTCATCTCAGGATGTTCTTATAAAAAGATAGTTTCAAATACTGCTGTTAGTGATGATGTAATAAAAGAATATAGTAAAGTGCAAACGGCAAAGCAACATCTAGAAGTTGCAGAAGATATGCAAAAAAATGTAACTACACAAAATTCGCTAGAAGCTACAATTGCATCGCTTGCAACTCAAATTATGCAAAATAGAAAACTAGATACAAATAAACCTGTACTTATAACATCATTTGTTAGATTAGATCAATTAAAAGAAACATCTGAGTTTGGACGAGTTATAGGAGAGAGTTTGATAAATGAACTTTCAAACAGAGGTTTTAATATTATTGAATATAGAGGGCAAATGGCTGTTTCTATAAATGAACAAGGTGAATATTTTATTTCTAGAAAACCCCACGAAATCAAAAATAAAGTACCAAGTACTTATGTTGTTGTAGGAACATATTCAAGACAAGTTGGAAGAATTATTTTAAATGCTAGAGTTATTGATAATGTTACAGGTAAAATTATTTCAAGTGCAAGATCAACTTATAATCATGGTTTAACGAATGATTGTATGATGTTTAGAGATTGTGCCCCTGCAAGAACTATAAATATTATAAAAGAGCGATAATTTATGGTATTTAAATTATTAAGAATTTCGAAACTCTTTTTAGTTTCTTTTTTCTTAACACTTTTTTTTACTTCATGTTCTTATAAAAATCCAATAAGTGGTTCTAATAATTTTCATTCTTTAATTTCTGGAATGGTTGATGAATCAGCTAATAAAATCAAAAAAAATGTTTCAAATGGTGAAGTTGTTTTAGTATCAGATTTTGTTAATTTAGATAAATTAAAAAATAAATCGCAATTAGGTTTTTTATTGTCTAGTATGTTAAAAGATAAATTATCATCACTTGATATAATTGTAAAAGAGATTGAACTAGGAAAAGAGTTTGAATTTGGTCCATCTGGATTTAATCTTTTAACAAGAGAAAAAGATAAAATTGTAACAAATAAAGTTAAATCAAAATATGCAGTTGTGGGTACATATTCAATTTCTAGTAGAAGTTTAAATGTGTTTATAAAATTGATTGATATTCAAACAGGAAATATCTTATCTTCTTCTTATGGAAGAACAGATATTGATGAAGAAATTTTAGGCTTGGAAGGGACTTTAGATAAAAAAGTTTTACCTCCTCAAAGACCTTATCTTTTTTTATAAAATATCTTGAATTAAGAATTGAGGAGTTATTTCTCCTCTAAATTCATTTTTTGCAATAGAAACTATTAAATTTAAAGTTGATGATATATTTGTATTTGAATCATTAAACTTTAAAGCTTCAAAGATAATTCCATTACTATTTAGAGTTAGTTTTAAGTGATTTTTATCACGTCCAATTAAATCATATTTGACTAATGATGTATTTGAAATCTTAAAAATTGGCCTATGATTTTCTAAACCATAAGGTTCAAATTGTTCAAGTATTGATAAAAATTCCAAATCAACTGCTTCAACATCTAATTCACCTAAAGTAATTGGTTCAATATGTAAATCATTTTTGAAATTTTCTAATTCTTTATTTATTATAGTTTTAAATTCTTCAAGATTTTCTTCTTTTAATGATAATCCAGCTGCATTTTTATGTCCACCATAACCTATTAGAAGATGAGAAGCTTTAGTAATTAAATCATAAAGATTTATATTTGCATTTGCTCTTGCACTTCCTTTTGCTATTCCATTATGAATAGAAAAAATAAAAGCTGGTTTTTTATAAGAATTAGAAAGTTTTGATGCAACAATTCCTATAACTCCTTCATGCCAATTTTCTCCCCAAACTACAACAGCATTATCCTCTTTATTTGTTTTAGAATCTGCTTTTTTTGATATTTCTTCTTGTAAAGTTTTTCGATAATTATTTAACTCATCTAATAACGCTAAAGTTTCATTTGCATTGTGAGAGTTTTCAGAAAGTAAAAAATCTAAAGCAATACTTGCATCGTCCATTCTTCCTGCACTATTTAATTTAGGTGCAATAAAAAATCCAATATCATCAGAAACTAAAGAGTCTTTTGCCATTATTTCATTTAATTTTTTAAAAGCTTCTCTTGGTGATGATTTTATTTTTTTTAATCCTTGTTTTACAATTGTGTAATTAAGTGTCGTCATAGGCATAATATCAGCAATAATTGCAACACAAAGCAAGTCAAGAAATTCAGCCATATTTACATTTAAATTCATCTCTTTTTTTATAGCTGCACATAAATACCAAGCAACTTGTGCACCACAAATATCCTTAAACTCAAAATTACACTCTTTTTGTTTTGGATTGATTATTGCAAGTGCGAGGGGAATTTTATCACCAACTGTATGGTGGTCAGTAATGATTAAGTCAATATTTTTTTCTTTTAATTTTAAAGAAGCTTCATAAGCTGAGATTCCATTATCAACCGTTATTACTAAACCTTCATCAATTAAATCAACAATTTTTGTTGATAATCCATATCCATGCTCAAATCTATTCGGAATGATGTGATTAACTTTTACGTTAATTATTTTAAAAAAATCAAGCATTATAGATGTTGATACAACACCATCAACATCATAATCTCCTACAATAGTGATAGTTTCTTTATCTAATATTGCTTTTTTGATTCGTTTACTAGCAATTTGAATATCTTTGAAATTTTCAGGTGAAGGTAAATCTGCAAGTTTTGAATAAGGATTATTCAAATGTCTCGCAGAAAGAAGTTCAAAAAGTCTATTTTTTGTTATTTTAGACATTACTTTGTTTTATTTGCTTGTTTTACAAACTCTAAAATAATTGGATTAGGAGTCTCTAAATGAGATGTAAATTCTGGGTGAAATTGTACTCCCACAAACCAAGGATGATCTTTTATTTCAACTGCTTCAATTAGACCATTTGATTGACCTGATATAATCATACCAGCAGCTTCTAATTGTTCTTTATATTTAGGATTTGCTTCATATCTATGTCTGTGTCTTTCATAGTATATTTCATCATTTCCATAAGCTTTTTGTAATTTAGAACCTTTTAGTGGTTCAAATGGATATTCTCCTAATCTCATAGTTCCACCCATTGGTGATTCATGAGTTCTTAATTGTTTATTTCCACTTTGGTCTATAAATTCATCAATTAAATAAATTAATGGATTTGGTGTTTCAGGATTAAACTCAATTGAGTTTGCATCTTCAATTCCTAAAACATTTCTAGCATATTCGATAATTGAAAGTTGCATTCCTAAACAAATTCCTAAATAAGGTATTTTATTTTCTCTTGCATATTTAATAGCTTCTAATTTTCCTTTAACACCTCTATGTCCAAATCCACCAGCAACTAAAATACCATCAGCATTTCCAATGATCTCATAAACACCAGAATCTTCTATTCTTTCACTATCACACCAGTGAATATTTACTTTTGTATTTAAGTGAGCACCTGCATGAATTAAAGCTTCAATAAGTGATTTGTATGATTCTTTTAATCCTAAATATTTTCCTACAAATGCAATTGTAACTTCATCTTGAGGAACTAAAATATTTTTTACTAAAGTGTCCCATCTTTCCATATTTGGTTTGATTTTAATATTAAAATGTTCTGATAAAGGATTTAAAATTCCTTCTTTTATAAAATGAAGAGGAACTTGATAAATAGACTGTGCATCACCAGCTTCAATAACTGCATTTCTATCAATATCACAAGATAGCGCTAATTTATCTTTTAGATTTTTTGGTAACTCTTTTTCAGTTCTACAAACTAGCATATGAGGAGTAATTCCTATTCTTCTTAATTCTTGAACAGAGTGTTGAGTTGGTTTTGTTTTTAATTCACCAGCTGCTTTTATATAAGGAATTAAACTTACATGAATATTCATAGTATTTGTTTTTGGTTGCTCATGTCTAATTGCTCGAATTGACTCCATAAATGGAAGTCCTTCGATATCACCAACTGTCCCACCAAGTTCTATTATTAAAAAATCATGGTCATCAGCAGCAGCATAAATTCTACTTTTTATTTCATCAACAACGTGAGGAATTACTTGGATAGTTTTACCTAAATATCCACCTTCTCTTTCTCTTTTTATTACACTTTGATAAACTTGACCTGTCGTAAAACTATTTTTTTTAGTTAAAGTTTTATCAATAAATCTTTCATAGTTTCCTAAATCTAAATCTGTTTCAGCACCATCAGCCGTAACAAAAACTTCCCCATGTTCAAGTGGACTCATTGTTCCTGGGTCTACATTTAAGTACGGGTCAATTTTAAGCATACTTACTTTAAATCCTGATTGTTTTAATATTGTTGCAATAGAAGCAGAAGTTATACCTTTTCCTAGAGAACTAAGAACCCCACCCGTTACAAAAATGAATTTTGTCATAAAAAATACTCCATAAAATTGTTGATAAATATATAATCGCGATTGTATCTAAGTTTTGTTGATAAGTAAGTTAATTAATGTATTCAATTTTAGAGATAAGAAAGTTCTTATCTCTATATAATTTTTATTTAAGTTTATCTAATCTTGGATAGATAAATACAGCTTTTCTAAATACTTTTACTTTTTCTGGATCTTCTTTTGCAAAAGCTTTTAATGTTAAAGTAATAGGTGTATCCTTAGTATTATCACTAACTAAAACTTTATCAGTTTCTAAAATCACAACTTTTTTTGCAAGTTTTCCAGGACTTAAAGTAAATGGTTCAAATCTTGTAATTTTAATGTCTGGATGATCTACTACTTCAATATCATATGTTAAGGGAACTGCTTCTGTATTTTGGAAAAGTAATACAAAATTATTTGCAACTACATTATTCTCTTTTACTTTATAAAGTTGAGTTGTTTTATTGATATTTAAAAGCATATGCTCTTTTTCTCCACCCATTACAAATAAAAGACCAATAACAACTAATAAAGCTACAAAATACATAATAGTTGATTTTCTAACCATCTTTGTAGGAATATCATTTTTAATTGCATTAGTACTTGACCATTGAACAAGTGAAGGTTTTCCTAATTTCCCCATAACAGTTGTACAGGCATCAACACACTCTAAACAGTTGATACACTCAAGTTGTAAACCTTTTCTAATATCTATATGTGTAGGACAAACTGTTACACATGATTCACATGTTGTACATTCATTTGTTTGTTCTGGTAAATCTTTTGCTTTAAAAATGATTTTTTCTTTATTTTCATTATAGATTTGTCCACCTCTATTTGTAGAGTAAATTGCTTGATATGTATCATTATCATATAAAACAGATTGAACTCTTGAATAAGGACATATGTAAACACAAAAATCTTCTTTTAAAAATACTACATCATAGATTAAAAAAGCTGCTATTGCTAAAACAAATCCAATTAAAAATAAATGTTCAGTTGGATTTTGTAAATAAGCAAAGAAATCTTCAGGAGGAACAAAATACCACATAAAATCAGCCGCTGCAATAAGTGCTAAACAAGCCCAAATGATGATACCTATAACTTTTTTTGTTTTGTTCTCTGCTTTTGATAAGTCTGGTTCTTTTTGTTTATTTTTAATTCTTCTTAAACCTAAAAGTTTAGATTCAATTAAATCTCTGTATATTACCCTGAAAATAGTTTGAGGACATGCCCACCCACACCAAGCTCTTCCGCCTAGTGAAGTTACAGCAAAAATTCCTAAAAATAAAAGCATTAATAAAAAAGGCATTAGATATAACTCTTGCATATCAAATGCTGTTCCTAATAAATGTAACTGTTTTTTATCAAAAGATAGTAAAAAAATATGATTACCATCAATTCTAATAAATGGCATTCCTAACGCAACAATTGTTGCAATTATGTATCCATAATATCTTTTAATCCTAAATGGAGTTTTATTTAAAAACTCATTATTCTCTTTCATTTTAAAACCTTTATGATTTTTTTAAAATTTTATATAAACTAACCTTATGATTTGCATAAATAATTATAAGAATTAGTTATATTAAAATATTTAAGGTTATTATAATTGAGTTAATTTATTAAATAAAGCAATTTTTTCTTTCACCTCTAAAATCATATTATCAAGTTTCTTTATTTCAAAATTTGTGATAGTTGGATAATCCTTTATAGTTGATTCAAAATTATTTATAAGTTCATCAATATTTGAATATTTGATTACTGGAATATTTAATTTAGAAATTAATTTATCATTATAACTTTTATCTTCTCTTTTAAATAAAACAGGAAAATTACCACATGATAGCGATTCATAAGCAGTTTGTATTGAACTTGTAAGAAGATATTTTGAATTTTGTATAGTTTGAACATACTCTTCTTCATCAATAACATTTGAAAAGTGATTTTGAAATATTTTTTCATTTCCCAAAAAGAAATAATGTCCCATTAGAAGATTTAAATCAAATTTTTTTGAATCTTTTAATAAATCTAACAGTAAATTATTATAATCATCATCTCCAAAAAAAAGAGTTTTTTCAAAAATGCTATTTTCACTTTTTTTATAAAGAGTAGTATCAACTATAATATCATCATTTTTAATTTCATATAACAAAGAACAAAACTCTTCCATCTCTTTTCTCATCTCTTCATTTGTTTCATTCGAATCATAAATCAAAATATCTTTTCTTTGCATAATATTAGGAAGATTTCTTATTACATCAATATTTACATATTTTTTTATTTCTAAATTATCTTTTGCAAAAGCTCCTGCTCTAAAATCACTTGTACATAATATTGGATTAAACTCTTTTAATAAATTTGCAATGGCTGCACATCTTTTTGTCGCTTCTAATCCAATTGTATGACCACTTTTTGCATATAAATAAATTTGCATATTATAAACCTTTAAAAAAAATTAATTATTAAAATTAGTTTTATTTTATAAAAATAAAATAAATAAGCGCCTTAAAAGTAAAAATTGTATCCAAATGAAAATTACTAGAAGATTTTCTTTTAATAAGATATTTTATAATAAATATTAAAGCATAATTTATTAAAATGTATAAAATTATGATAAGGAAAATTTATGAAATCATCATTTAAAAGAGTTATGTTTTTATCTTTTTTAATAGTTACATTTTTTAATTTTAATGTAAATGCTCAAGAAGGAAAAGTTATAGGTGGTTCAATGCATGAAATACCTAGTTGGTTTAAAGAGAGCTTTTTAGATATCAAAGAAGATATTGAAGAGGCGAAAGCAAAAAATAAACATTATATGATTTTTATGGATTTAGAAGGATGTCCATATTGTGCAAAGATGTTAAAAGAAAGTTTTATTAATGAAAATAAAACAAGTGATTTTATTAAAAAATATTTTGATGTAATTGAGTTAAATGTAAAAGGGAGTAGGGAAGTTACTTGGGATGAAAATACGACTTTAACAGAAAAAGAATTAGCAGAAAAGCTTGAAATTCAATATAGTCCAACAATTTTATTTTTTGATGATAAAAAAGAGATAATTGTAAGAGTTAATGGTTATAGAAATCCATCAGATTTTAAATATATCTTGGAGTATGTTCAAGGTGAACATTATAAAAAAATGAGTTTAACTGAATATGTAAATAAAATAGAAAAACAAAATCTTTATACGTTTAAAGATAATAAAATGTTTAAAAATATCAAAGATTTATCAAAAATAAAAACACCATTAGCTGTTGTTTTTGAAGATGGTAGTTGTACTCAATGTGATTATTTTCATGATAAAGTATTAAAAAATAAAGATGTCATGGATGAGTTTAAAAAATTTACAATAGTGAGATTTGATACAAATAGTAATGATGAAATTATTGATGTCGATGGAAATAAAACAACGGCAAAACAATGGGCTCAAACGATTAATTTAGATTATAGACCTGGAATTTTACTTTATGATAATAAAAAATTAATTTCAACAATTGATGCACTTTTATATCCTTTCCATTTCAAAGAATTACTAAGATATGTAAGTGGAAAATATTATGAAAAATATCCAAAAAGTTATTTGGATTATTTAAAAGTAAGACAAGAGGAACTTTTGAAAAAAGGAATTAATATAAATCTTGGAGAATAATAGAAGAAAATAACACTTCATAAGAAGTGTTATTTATGATTTTTTATTGAATAAATTTAAGTTTAAGTGTATTATATCAAGTGCTGCTGGCGTAATTCCCGATATTAAACTTGCATTGAAAAGAGTTGGTGGTTTGTGTTTTTGAAGCTTTTCAATTACTTCATTTGATAAACCTGGTAATCCTTTATAATTAAACTCATCAGGAATCGTAGTTTTTAACATTTTTTTCATTTTTTCAATTTGTTTTTGTTGTTTTTGGATATATCTATAATATTTTGCTTCAATTATAATTTGTTCTTTTAAATATTCATCAATTTGAGTTAAACTAGGAACTAATTTATCAAATTTTGTTGAGTCTATAGTATTTCTTCCTATTAAATCTACAAGTAGAACTTTATCATTAATTTTCTCTTCACCTATTGATTCTAAAAGTTCTAAAGTCTCTTTTTTTGATGTTAACCATTCATTTGCCATAAATTCTATTGAATCATCTAAAGTTTTTCTTTTATTTTCAACTTTTGCCATAGTTTCATCATCTATCAAACCAAATTCATATCCATATTGACTTAATCTTAAATCAGCATTCTCTTCTCTTAAAAGAAGTCTATATTCAGCTCTGCTCGTGAACATTCTATATGGTTCATTAGTACCTTTAGTTACTAAATCATCTATTAAAACACCAATATATGCTTCATCTCGTCTTAAAATAAAAGGTTCTTTTTCATCTATTGCTAAACAAGCGTTTATTCCTGCTATTAGACCTTGTGCTGCAGCCTCTTCATAACCAGTTGTTGCATTTATTTGTCCAGCAAGATATAAATTTTTTATTTTTTTAGTTTCAAGTGAATGTTTTAATTCTGTTGGATCAATATAATCATATTCAATAGCATACCCATATCTTATAATTCTTGCATTTTCCAAACCTCTAACAGAGTGAATCATCTCTTTTTGTACATCAATAGGAAGTGAGCTTGACATACCATTTATATAGTATTCTGTACACATAGCTGTTTGTGGTTCTAAAAATAATTGGTGTCTATCTCGTTCAGCAAATCTATTTACTTTATCTTCAATACTTGGACAATATCTAGGTCCCAATCCTTCAATTTGCCCTGTAAAAAGTGGAGCTCTATAAAAGTTTGATGAAATAATTTCATGAGTTTTTTCATTTGTATAAGTTATATAACAAGGATATTGAGTTGGAGCAAATTTAGATTTATCTGTTCTAAATGAAAATGGTGCTGGATTTACATCTCCACCATGCATATCCATAACTGAAAAATCTATTGAATTTGCATCAATTCTTGATGGAGTACCAGTTTTTAATCTACCAACTCTTAGTCCTAACTCTTTTAACTGAGTTGATAAAGTAGTTGATGGAAGTTCCCACGCACGTCCTGCTTCGTATTTATTTTCACCAATGTGAACAAGTCCACGCATAAATGTACCTGTTGTTAAAATAACTTTTTTTGCTGTAAACTCTTCAGTTAATTTTGTTTTTACACCATATATTTCATTTTCATTTTTTACTAATAATGCAGTTACTTCGTCTTGATAAACTTCTAGATTTGGAGTATTATGACAAACTTTTCTCATGTAAGTTCTGTATTTATCCATATCAATTTGAGCTCGACTTCCTTGAACAGCTGCACCTTTAGAAGCATTTAGTATTCTAAATTGAATACCAGCATAATCAGTACAAAGACCCATCTCTCCACCAATTGCATCGAGTTCTCTAACTAAGTGTCCTTTTGCAAGACCACCAACTGCTGGGTTACAACTAGCAGCTCCAATTTGTTCAACTAACATTGTAATAAGAAGAGTTTTTTTACCCATTCTTGCGCTTGCTAGTGAGGCTTCAATTCCTGCATGACCACCTCCAACAACAATTACATCATAATCCATTTTATTCCTTTTGATTAAGAGAAAATTATATTTTGAATTTTTTATAAATCAACTGTATCTTTTTAAGTTTTATAGTAAAGTAAGTTAAAATTAGCTTCTCAACATTTTTTCGATATTATACCTAAATTTTAACAAAAGGTTTTTTAAGTGTTTACAGGACTTATACGAGAATTGGCAAAAGTTGTTAGTTTTAAAAACAATTTTTTAACTTTACATGCAAAATATCATCCAAAAACTGGAGATTCTATTGCAATTAATGGAGCATGTTTAACAGTTGTAAAAGTTACAAGTGATACATTTACAGTTGAACTTTCACCAGAATCGCAAAAAATTCTTGCAATGGAAAACTATAAAGATGAGGTTCATATGGAACCTGCAATGATGATGGGTGATAGATTTGAAGGTCATATAGTTCAAGGTCATGTAGATTGTTTAGGAACAGTTAAATCAATAAAACAAAATGGAAATTCAACAGATTTTTTTATTGCTTTACCATCTGAATATTTAAAATATATTATTCCAAAAGGAAGTGTTACAATAGATGGAGTTTCACTTACTGTAAATGAAGTTTTAAAAGACAGTTTTAGACTTACAATTATACCTCATACAATTGAAAATACAATATTTAAAAGATATAAAATAGGTACAAAAGTAAATCTTGAAACAGATATGTTTGCAAGATATATTTATAATATGTTTAATATTAATAGTGATAAAAAAGCTGGATTATCATGGAAAGATGTAGATAGAATAATGGCTAATTATTAGGCGATTTTTCTATCTCATTGGTTTTTTTTGAGTTTTCTTCTTTATTTTCTAGATTATTGATATTTTTATAAGTATAGAAGTATTTCTTTTTTAAAACATTTACATAAGGTTTTACTGTTGCTATTTTCATATCAGGTAAATTTGTAATTTCTATGATTCTTCCTACTTTTAGTCCTTCATAAAAGATATTATCCATTCCTGAAGTTATTACTTCATCTCCTTTATTAATTTCAGACCAAATAGGAATGAATTTTATAAGTAATTCATCTGGAGTTTCACCTGCTGTGATGATACCTGGATTTTTACCTTCACCAATAAATACAGCATAAGAACAATCTTTATTACCATTTAATAAACCAACAGCTCTTCCATTTTTATTTACTACAATTCCAGCAGCATTGTTTTCAGTGATTAAACCTAAGATTTTGTCATCTTGAGGAACTTTATCTAGCCAAACTTTAGTAAAGTCATTAAAATTTATATAAGATAAAACTTTTACAAGTTCAATTTCTGGTTTAATTTCTGTTACTTCAACATGAACTAAAAATTCTTTTATTGCATCCAATTGTTTTTGAGTTGTATTATAAAGAATTTTATACTCTTTTAACTCATTATTTTCAGCTCTTAAATCTTCTATTGTTTTTGCTTGATTAAAATGTTTTTCAATATTAGTTGATATATTTATAACTTTATTTATGTAAGATATTTTTAAATCATTAAAAAAAGTAAATTTTTTAACAAGTAGCTCATCTATCTCAAAAATATAAGATAAACTTGCTACAACAAATAAAAAAATAAATACAAATTTACGCATTAGTTATTTGTAATAAGTTTTAATAATTCCGGTTCATCAAGAACTTGACTTGTTCCATAAGCTACTGATAATAAAGGTTCATTAGCTATTTTTACAGGTAGTTTAATAATTTCAGCTAAATAAGTATCTAAACCTCGAATTAATGCTCCCCCACCAGTGATAATAACACCATTATCCACAATATCACTCGCTAAATCAGGTGGCATATTTTCAAGAACACTTTTAATAGCAGATACAATCTCTTTTAGTGGTTCTTTTATTGCAATTCTTACACCTTCACTTCCAAGTTCAATAGTTGAAAGAAGACCAGAATTATCTCTTCCTTTTACTTTCATTTTTAGTTCAGTATCAAGTTTTATAGCTGTACCAATCTCTATTTTAATATTTTCAGCAGTTCTTTCACCAATAAATAAATTATAGTTTTGTCTTACATGTTCCATAATTGATTTATCAAATTTATCACCTGCAACTTTAATTGATTTACATAAAACTAAACCACCTAAAGATGTTACTCCAATTTCTGTAGTTCCTCCACCTATATCAACCACAACATAACCAGATGGATCTGATACAGGAATTCCAGCACCAATTGCAGCTGCCATTGGTTCTTCAACTAAAAATACTTCTCTTGCTCCTGCACTCATAGCTGACTCTTCAACAGCTTTTTTTTCAACTTGAGTAATACCATATGGGATACAAATAATAATTCTAGGACGAATAAAAGATTTTCTAGAATGAGCCTTTTCAATAAAGTATCTAATCATCCTTTCAGTCATTTCAAAATCTGCAATAACACCATCTTGCATTGGTCGAACAGCTTGAATATTTAAAGGAGTTTTTCCAATCATTTGTTTAGCTTCTTGTCCAACAGCTAAAATTCTATCTTTACCTTGTCTATCACTTTGAACTGCAACAACTGATGGTTCATTGATTATAATTCCTTTACCTCGAACAGAAACGATTGTATTTGCAGTTCCCAAATCAATCGCCATATCATTTGAAAAGAGACCTATTAATTTATCTAAAAACACTTTTATATCCTTTTTATGCTACTTTTGGTTCTTCAGTTTTTTGAACAACTTCTTTTGTTATGGTTACTGTTTTATTTCTATATTTTGGAAGATCAAACATAATATCAAGCATAATATCTTCTAAAATTGATCTTAATCCTCTTGCTCCTGTTTTTCTAGCAATTGCAAGTTTAGCTAACTCTTTTAATGCATCTTTTTCAAATTCTAATTTAACTTCATCCATTTCAAAGAGTTTTATATATTGTTTAATAAGAGCATTTTTAGGTTCTGTTAAAATATGAACCATATCATCTTCAGTTATTTCATTTAAAGTTGCAATCATATGTAATCTTCCAATTAATTCTGGAATTAATCCATATTTTACTAAATCATCAGTTTCAACTTTTGAAATAATTTTATCTTGCTCATTTTTTGTTTTTTTATCTTGATTAAATCCAAGAATATTTGCACCTTCTTTTTTCTTGATAATATCTTCAAGTCCATCAAAGGCACCACCACAAATAAATAAAATATTTGTCGTATCAACTTGAAGTGCATCTTGACCAGGATGTTTTCTTCCACCTTTTGGCGGAACATTTACAACACTTCCTTCAACAATTTTTAATAAAGCTTGTTGAACTCCTTCTCCTGAAACATCTCTAGTGATACTTCTATTTTCACTCATACGTGCAACTTTATCAACTTCATCAATAAAAATAATTCCACGTTCAGCTTTTTTGATATCACCATCTGCTGCTTGAACAAGTCTAGTAACAACATTTTCAACATCATCACCTACATATCCAGCTTCAGTTAAACTTGTTGCATCAGCAATTGCTAAAGGAACATCTAAATATTTAGAAATAGTTTGAGCTAAAAGAGTTTTTCCAGAACCTGTTGGTCCAATTAATAAAACATTTGATTTATTTAATTCTGTATCATCATCTATTTCATGATGTCTAAATATTCTTTTATAGTGGTTATAAACTGCAACTGATAAAACTTTTTTTGCTCTTTCTTGACCAATTACATATTCATCAAGTATTTTTTTTAATTCAGCTGGAGTTTTTATTTTTATTTCTTTTAGTTCACTTGCTTCGATTTTATTATTTTCTTCAATTGGAAGATTACCATTCATTATCTCATGTGCAGCATTTACACAAGCTCTACAAATACAAGCATTGTCACCAGCAATTACTGGATTATCTTTTGTATCTGTTGCACCACAAAAATCACATATTATTTTACTCATATTTTACTCGTTTATTTTCTATTGAAAGGAATACCTCTTTTTGTATTTAATACAAAACTAGCTAATTCTTTTACATATTTATTTTCATTTGTTTCAAATAACTCATGTGCTACTTCTTGCAAAGGTTTTCCTGATTCGAAAAGTTCTTTATACGCAAATTTTATAGCATCAATATCTTCTCTATTATCAAATCTTCTTCTAAGACCTGTTAAGTTTAATCCTCTAAGAACAGCTTTATTACCTTCTGCTAAACAAAATGGAGGGATGTCTTGTGCAACAGCTGATGCTCCACCAACCATAACTTGTGTTCCAATTTTACAAAATTGATGCACTGGAGTTAATCCACCAATTACAACAAAATCTGCACATTCAACATGACCAGCAAGTGTCGCACCATTTGCAAAAATACAATTATCCCCAATAATACAATCATGTGCAACGTGAGTATATCCCATAAATAGGTTGTTACTTCCTATTTTAGTAATTGAACCACCACCAATTGTTCCTGGATTAAATAAAGTGTATTCTCTAATTTTATTGTTATCTCCAATAATTAATTCAACATCTTCACCATTAAATTTTAAATCTTGAGGAATTGTTCCAATTGTTGCATGTGAGAAAATATGATTGTTTTTACCAATTGTAGTTTTTCCTTCAATAACTGTATGTGAATCAATAATTGTTCCATCACCAATTTTTACATCTTTACCAATAATTGTGTATGCTCCAATTGTGATATTGTCTCCTAAAGTAGCTCCATCTTCAATTATTGCTGTTTTGTGAATGTTATTCATTTATTTGCCTATTTGTTATTTATCAACTATCATAGCTTTAAGTTCAGCTTCTGCTGTTAATTTTCCATCAACATAAGCTTTTCCAATAAGAGTCATTAATGAACTTTTCATTCTTACAACTTCTAATTCATAATCTAATCTATCTCCTGGTCTTACAGGATTTCTAAATTTTGCTTTATCAATACTCATAAAATAGATTACTTTATTTTTCATCTCTTCATCTGACATATCAGAACTTTTTAGTGCTAAAACACCACCGCATTGAGCCATTCCTTCTAAAATAAGTACACCTGGATAAATTGGATGACCTGGGAAATGTCCTTGAAACGCAGGTTCTGAAATAGAGATGTTTTTAAAACCTTTAATAGATTTTTTTAATTCCATATCTGTAATTCTGTCCACAAGTAATAATGGGTATCTATGAGGAAGAATTTCTTGAATTTGCATAATGTCTAACATATAATATCCTGATTTTTTTATTAAGTGGCAATTATTATATCTAAAAAAAAATTAGTTTTGAATTATCCGAGCTAGATTTTGTGAACTTCCATTTTTTAGATACTCTCTTAAAATTTTTGAATTTTCAAAAAATAATTTTTTATCAAGATTTTCATAATCATTTAAAAGATTTTCTACGTTTACATCTTCTTGTAAAAATTCACTATGAAGTGGTTTTTTACCCATTTTTTCAAAGAAAATATTTGCAAGTCCAACAAAATTTAGTTTTACAAACATTTTTCCAATAAAAAAATCGAATTTTTTTGCAATATATGAAAGTGTAAATGGTGTTCCAATTAGTGCTGCTTCAAGAGTTGCAGTTCCAGAACAAATAAATGCATATTCACACTCTTTTAAAGTTTGATGAGTATTTCTTGAAATTGTAAAATTTGAAATATCTCCATAAATTTTTTTTATATATGCATCATCAAATTTTGCTGGAATTATCAGAATATACTCTTTATTTGGGATTTTTTTTACTAATTCTTTAAAAATCGGCATTAGATTTGTAATTTCTGTTTTTCTACTTCCTGGCATAAAAGCAATTTTATTTGTTTCTTGAAATTGTGTTTTAAACTCTTTTATTTCATCTAAAAGAGGATGTCCTACGTAAGTGATTTTATTTTTATCATTATAAATTTCACTCTCAAAAGGAATAATTGAACAAAGTTTTGAGCAATAAGCTTCAAGTTTTTTAACTCTTCCTTTTTTCCAGGCCCAAGCTTGCGGTAAAATATAATAAATAATCTCTTTATTTGGATATGTTTCTCTTAATTTTTTAGCAAGAGGAAGATTAAATCCTGAACTATCCATTAGTAAAACTTTGTCACAAGATGACGCAAGCTCTACTAATTCATCTCGAAGGCGGAAAAAAAATCTTAATTTCTTTAAAGCATCAACAAATCCCATGATAGCTAATGAAGTTAAATCATAAAGTGGATTTCCCAACTCTTTATCAAAAACTCCAACAAGTTCAACATCAGAATTTAGGTATTTTTTTAATTCCTTTAAATGAACATTTGATGAAGCTTCCATGGCACAAACTAATAGTTTCATATTATCTCTTCTTTTATATCTTCATAAGTTGTAGCATTTATTTCTATTTCATATTTATCATCAATTATTTCATCAAGAACAATTAATGCACTTAAATCATAAGGATTTTTTATAATAAGATTTCTGATTTCTAATTCTTTATAAAAATCAAGTGGTTTGTACATAAGCTCTTTTACATCTTTATATGAAGTTCCTGCAAATAGATTAAACGTTTGTATATCTATAATTTTTACTTCATCACGATTAAGATAATTTATGCCATCTTTAGTGTATTCTATCCTTCCATTTGTATTATTTCTATTTATAGTTGAATAACACATAATATATGAAGGAACGATTTTTTTTGCAATACTAACTTTCCCACCTAAAAGTCTATAATTTAAAAATCTTTGTTTTATAAGTTTGTATTTTTCTCCTGCATCTTCTAAATCATTTCTTCTTTGATAAAGTTCTAGTCTTTCTTCAATTGATTCAGGCATTATTTGATTTGAAATAGGATTAAACATTTCATCCATAATCTTTTTTTGAATCTCTCTTTGAGCACTTAATCCAAACAAACATCCACAATAATTTTGTCTATATAAAGAGTTTTCTTTTACTCTCTCACCTTGAACTTGTCCACCATTTCCACTTCTATAATCTCTAAATATAAAATTTACACCTGTTTCTTGTGTTAATTTATCTCCAATTTTTTCTAATTTTTCTTGAGATTTTTTTGGTGAAATTAAAAGTGAAGTTGTAAATTTATCATGACCTAGCTCTAAAGCTTTTTGAACTGACACATCAAGTCTATCATCATAACAAACAGTACATCTATCTCCTTTTTCAGGAAGATGTTCCATCCCTTTTACTTTTTTTAGCCATTCTTCAAGGTTATAAGAACCTTCAAGTAATGGAATTCCTAATTTCTTACACGAGTATTCTACATCTAAATATCTAAGTCTATATTCACTATATGGATGAATATTAGGGTCATAAAAGTAACCAACTAATTTTTCATCGGGAAATTCTTCTTGTATTTTTTCTAAAAAATAGTGACTATCAACTGCACAACAAATATGAACTAACAAAAAATTCCTTTAATTATATAATTTGATATAATTATAGTAAAAGTTTTCAAAACAAAGGATTAGCTATTAGAAATTTATTTTTTGTGATTTTTTCACTAATATTATTTACAGGTTGTTTTAGTTCAAATCAACCACAATTAACTTCAAGTGCAACAATTTTAATAAAAACTCCTCAAATGAAATTTTATGATAAAGGTTTTATTTTTAAATATAAAGAGTATACACAAGTTCAAATATTTAATGCAGGAACTGCAATCTTAGATATGAAAATTTATGATGATAAAATTTGTAGAAGCACTTTTAAATGTCAAGATTTAAAGACATTTAATAAAGAGAACTTAGCTTCATCTTATCCTGATAATTTTTTAAAAGAGTTATTTGAAAGAAATCAAAAGGAAGTCTCTTTTAAAGATAAAGAGAATGGAGTTTTCATAAAAATAATAAGAGATTAGAAAAATCTAATCTTTTATTTAAAATTTAACAATTCCTATTTCATTTAACATTAAAATAAAAATAGAAATAGGTGCTACAAATCTCATAATAAATAACCAAATTTTATAATAAGTCTCTCCCATAAAAGGAACAAGTGCATTTTTAGAAAGTTTTTTATCCATTATATATCCAATAAATATTGCTAATAGTATTCCTCCAATTGGCATTAAAATAGCAGAACTTATAAAATCAAACCAATCAAATAAATTTTTTGAACCTAAAGTCAAATTTGTTGAAAAAGAGTCAGTATTTGATAATAAAGCAAGAAGACCTAAGGCATAAGCTATAAAAGCAACACTATATGTAGCATTTTTTCTTGGCATATTTTTTCTTTCTACCAAATACATAACTGTTGGTTCAAGAATTGAAATAGCAGAAGTAATTGCAGCAAATGCTAAGGCAATAAAAAACAAAATAGCTAAATAAATACCAATTGTTCCCATTTGATAAAAGATTGCTGGAAGAGTTATAAATACTAAACCTGCACCTTTACTAGGTTCTTGAGAAGCTGTAAAAATTATAGAAAATATTATAATCCCTGCCACAATAGCAATAAGCGTATCCATAATAACAACAGTTATTGAAGCTTTTACTATATTTACATTTTTATCTAATGAAGCCGAATAAGTTATAATTGTTGCCATCCCAATAGATAGAGTAAAAAAAGCATGTCCTACTGCAACTATAATTGAACTTGAATTAAATTTTTCAAAATTTGGATAAAACATAAATTCTATTGCTTTAGAAAAACCATCAAGTTGAACAGTGTAAATAAGTAGAATTGCTAGAATAATTATCAAAGATGGCATTAATACATTATTTAATTTTTCAATACCTTTTTTTACTCCTTTTGAAATTGTATAAGCAATAACAATAAAAGCTAAAGTATAATAAAAGATTTGGGTAAAAATATCATTTTTTAGAAAAGTCATAAAAAGCGTTTCAGATTCTTTAAAATTTGAAGGTAAAGAGTTAATTGATAAAACAATATAATTAAAAATCCAACCAATTACAACAGGATAAAAAGTTAATATAAAAATACCAGTTAAAAAAGTAAATCCTGTATATTTCCAATACTTTTTATTTGTAGGGGCAAGATTCTCAATTGTACTAACAGCATCTTTATTTTGAAGACTACCTATTAAAACTTCCCCAATAAATATTGACATTCCTATGAAAAAAACAGTTGCTAAATAAACAAGAACAAAAATTCCTCCTCCATTTTCACCTGTAATATAAGGAAATTTCCAAATATTCCCAAGTCCAACCGCACTTCCCGCAGCTGCAAGAATAAATCCAATTCTTGTAAATCTATTTTTATGCATAATTACCTTTCTTTAAAAACTATATAATATAGATTTTATCACTAATTTTTTTAATCTTTGGAATGAAATGTATAATTTTTGTATAATTTATTGAATTTTAGAATGCTTAAGAGAAGTTAGAAGTTTAAAAAAGTGCAAGTATTATCAACTTTATATTGATAATGAACTTTGCCTTTTAAATAAAAAGTTTTACAGTTTTTTTAGTTTTGCATAACCTTTTTTAATTAATTTAATTAAAGGTTTTCTATATGAACTAAATACATATTTTTTGATTTCGTAAGCAAGTCTACCTTTTACAGTTAATAATCCATAAATATCACCTGCTGCATATTGTCCACCAAGAGCAATTAAAATACCATCAAGTTTTGGATCACATTTTTGTAAAGATTTACCATTTATCATATTTAAAACATTTTTACCTGCATTTGCACCACTGATTCTAGCAATTGTAACGTTTGGTGGCATAATTTCACCTTGTTGGTTTTTAACTTCTGCAATGTCTCCAACGGCAAAAATATTTTCATATTTATCTGATTGCATAAATTCATTTACAATAATTTGACCTCTACCATTTTTAGCTACATCTTCAAGCTCTGATGTAATAGTTGAAGCTTCAACTCCTCCTGTAAATACAACAAATGAGTGATTGATTTTTGTTCCATTTGATAAGATGCAGTATCCATCTTCAACTTTTTGAAGTTTTGTATTTGTAATGATATTTATTCCTAAAGCTCTTAATCTTTGTTGAGAAATATTTATAAGATCAGGTTTTAAACCAGGAAGAATTGATGCTGAACTACTAATTAAAGAGATTTTTAAATTGTCACAAGAGAAATTTCCCCTTTGGAAAAATTTATTTGAATAGTAAGCCATTTCAGCTGCAATTTCAACTCCTGAAAGTCCAGCTCCAACTACAACAATATGTGTATCTGCACATTGTTTTGCTTCATCTCTAATTTTTTCAAAAAGTTGTCTTTCAAAACTTTGTTTAAATGTGATTGCTCTATGAAGTTTTTTTATGTCATCTGCATTGTTAAGACCAGGAATACTTGAAGGGAAGAATGTTCTAGTTCCTGCTGCCATGATTAAATAATCAAATTCTACTATTTCTTGTTCTTCTGTATATATTTTTCTTGTATGTTGGTCAATTTTTCTAACTTTTAAATTTTTAAATTCTAAGTGATTATGATTAAAACCTCTACATAAAGTAGTTAAATCAATTGTAACATCTGCAAAAGTAGATTTATTCGCAATTAAATCATAAACTTCGGGTTGCAAATTATGATAAGTGTGTTTATCAATTAATGTAATTTTAATATTTTTATTTTTAACCAACTCTCTTAATGCATATATTCCTGCATATCCACCACCGATAATAACGACTTTCTTCATAAAAACTCACCTTTTAACAATTTTAATTTAGCGCAAAATAGTAACTTTTGCATATTTTATTCCATTATAATAGTATTTTAAACATATTTAGTACGAAATTCTACAAAATATTTATAGCCTTGATATAGCATACAGTAAATTATTGATAATTCTATACTTAGGCTTTTTAGGATAATATAAAAACGCAGTAAAGTTGGATAAATTTATTCATAGATGTTTATAAATGTTACTTTTAAATAAAATCATAAAAACTTATGGATAAATATTCGTAAAAAAATATTACAAAATTATTAAAAAGAAATAGGAAAAATTATGAAATATGTAGGAGCTCATGTAAGTGCAAGTGGTGGAGTTTATAATGCACCAATTAATGCAGTTGAAATTGGGGCAAAAGCTTTTGCTCTTTTTACAAAAAATCAAAGACAATGGACAGCAAAAGAGTTAGATAGTAAAACCATAGACAAATGGTTTAAAGAGCTAGAAAAATCAAAAATCCAACCAAAACATATCTTACCTCATGATAGTTATCTAATAAATTTAGGTCATCCAGAAACTGATGCAAGAGCAAAATCTCTTGATAGTTTTATTCTGGAATTAGAAAGATGTGAAATTTTAGGTTTAGATAGATTAAATTTTCATCCAGGTTCACACTTACGAAAAATATCTGAAGAAGAGTGTTTAAATAATATTGCAGAATCTATGAATAGAGCAATTGACGCTACAAAAGATGTAAAACTTGTGATTGAAAATACAGCAGGGCAAGGAAGTAATCTTGGATATAAGTTTGAACATTTAGCTTACATAATAGATAAAATTGAAGATAAAAGTAGAGTTGGTGTTTGTATTGATACCTGTCATATGTTTACTGCTGGTTATGATATAAGAACAAGAGAAACTTATGATAAAACTTGGGCTCTTTTTGACGAAATTGTAGGTAGAAACTATTTAATGGGAATGCATATAAATGATTCAAAACCAGAACTTGGAAGTAGAGTAGATAGACATGATAGTTTAGGTTGTGGACAAATTGGTTGGGATGCTTTTAAATTTATTATGAATGATGATAGAATGGATGATATACCACTAGTTCTTGAAACAATAAATGAAGAGATTTGGGCACAAGAGATTAAATCTTTATATGATTTAGTGGAAAATTGATTTAGGGAATAGGAAATGTATAGGTTTTTTAAAATTTAAGGTAAATTAATGAAAAAGCCATTTAATCCAAATGATTATTTAGATAGTGTAATTACAGTAAAAGAATTAAGTCAAAAATTCCCAAAGTTATTAACTCAAGATTATAAAAAGATTAGTCTTTTGAATGAGTTGCTAGCTTTAAATTACGAAATAATCTCAAAAGATTATGTCGATTTCTTTTCAAGTAACATTGAAGATTACTTCCATTTTGAAGTTGATGCTGTAATATAAAAGTAAAAAATACTTTTATATTACAGTTTTTGAATAAGTAATAGCTTCATCTATATCAATAAAATTTTTTAAATTATTCTCATCAAATTTAAAATTTGCTTTTGTTAATTTTTTTAATATTCTTGTATTTAAACCTGAAAAAATTAGTTTTTTATCATGATTTTTAAAATTATCAATTATTGATTTTAATGCAACCATAGCTGTGATATCTATCATTGTTACATTTTTCATATTTAAAATTACAATATTTGTATCTTCATTTGTATTTAAAAGAGTTTTTAAAGCATTTTGAGCTGCTCCAAAGAACATTGGTCCATTTATATCATAAATAGAGATATTTTCGGGAATATCAGGATGAACAGTAAGATTTTGAGTATTAACCAATTCAATAGAGTATAAATCAATAGTTCTTTTTATAAATAAAACAGAAGCAAGTCCAATTCCAACAGCAACAGCAACTTGCATATCTATTAAAACTGTTAAAATAAAACAAGTTAATAAAACATAAACATCATTTTTAGGAGCAACTTTTATAATATTTACAAAGTGTTTTACTTCTGACATATTCCAAGCAACCATCAATAATAAAGCTGAAAGAGAAGCCATTGGTAAATATGAAAGATAAGTTGATATGAAAGTTATAGCTACCAAAATAAATAAAGCGTGAATTATCGAAGATATTTTAGAGTTTGCGCCTGATTTAATATTTACAACTGTTCTTGCAATTGCCGCAGTTGCAGGAATCCCACCAAAAAATGGAACAATAATATTAGTAATTCCTTGACCTATTAACTCTTTATTTGGATCAGTTTTATTTCCTGTCATCCCATCAGAAATAACTGCACATAAAAGCGATTCTAATGCCCCTAAAATTGCAATTGCAATTGCATGAGGAAAGAGTTTATATAATAAATCAAGATTTATATCTTGTATATTTAAATTTCCCCAAGGAAGTGAAAATTGTAATGGAATAGGAGGAATACCATTCCCTTCTAAATCTCCGATTTTATAGTGAAAAGTTGATGAGATAGTTGAAATGTCAAGGGTTGGAATATAAATATTTAAAAAAGCTACAATAATTGTTGTAAAAGTAAGTGCAATTAAAGCAGCTGGTATTTTACTTTTTGTTTTTTGCCATAAAATTAGTAGAAGAAGAGTCATTAATCCTATTGTAAATTCAGCAAAATCAATAGTATGAAATGAAGTAGATAACAAATATATTTTATCTAAATAACTTCCTTCAAAATTTGAAATAGTTAATCCAAAAAAATCTTTTATTTGAAAAGTAGCAATAACAACAGCAATTCCTGATGTAAATCCAACAGTTACAGGATATGGAATAAGTTCAATTAATGTACCCAACTTTAAAATACCTATAAAAATTAAGATAATTCCAGAGAGTAATCCACAAAGTAATAATCCAGTTATACCAAACTCTTGTACAATTGGTATGAGAATAACTACAAAAGCTGCAGTTGGTCCAGAAATATTTATTTTACTACTTCCAAAAATAGCAGCAAAAATTCCTGCGATAATTGCAGTATAAAGTCCAAGTTGAGGTGGAACGCCTGTGGCAATTGCTAATGCCATTGATAAAGGAAGAGCTATAATTCCAACAGTTAATCCTGATAAAATATTATTTTTCATTTCATTCTTGCCTTAGATTTCCTAGTATTGTTGATTTTATATTTTGAAGTTTTTAATTTTTTAATCATCGAAGATGAGATTTTGTACATTTTATTTATATTTTCTTTTAATAATTTATTATTTTCATTGTTTCGAGCAATTTCATAATAACTTAATAGTTTTAAATAGTTAAACTCTTTTAAAAAAGGATAAAATTCAGTTGATTTTTCTTCTTCCAAAATCCATTCACTTAAAAGAGATAAAATAATTTGTTCTGGAATCCATAACTCACCTGATAATAATTGAGTTTCTATTTGTTTAACTAAAGAATTATAATAAAAAATTAAAGCTTCATCATTTGGCAAAAGTTTTTGATTTTTATTTTTTACTTGTTGATAAGAAATAAAAGCTTTTAGTTCATAGGCATTTATTATTGTAAGGCTTAATTCTTCGTTTAATTTTCTTATATTTTCTTCTATTTCATTATTAAATTCTTGATATCCTAAGTCAATTTTATAAGTTTCATTTTTTATATTTTCTAAAAGTTCTTCAATGACAGTTTTTATGTAGATTAAAAGGGCATCTGTTTTTATATCCCTTAAAAGTTTGATTTTTATGTGTGGATTTAAATTCATTAGAATCCTAGGTTTTTAAAGTGAAGTGGATTTTAAATCAAATAAACTTAATAATGAATTAAGTTCAAAATATTTGTAATTGTTCATTTCGTGCTTTTAATAATAATTAAATTATAATCATAAGAAAAATCTGGAAAAGAATGAAAAATAGAATAAATGATGAATTAAACAAAGTAAAAAAAGATTTATATTTAAAAGCCGCTGCTAACTATTTTGATAAAAGTGGTTATAAAAATTTTAAAATCTCACATCTCGCAAAAGAGTTGGAAACTTCTGTTGGAACAATTTATAATCTTTTTAATTCTAAAGATGATTTATACTTAGAATATTTGATTTTTAAACTTCAAAAGTTTATGGAAACTTTAAAAGAAAATGAAACTTCAGACCCTAAAAAAAATTTAGAACTTTATTTATCATGTAAATATGAAATATTTATACAAATTGATAATAATCCAGATGAAACTTTGACAAATGATCCTTATTTTTTTCATAAATTAGATATTTCAAATCATCAAATTGTTGATGAAATTTATGATTACTTAATAAGGCAATTTAAAAAGCTTTATCCAAATTCAGATATAAATTATAAACATATATCAACACTATTTAAAAAATTATCAGATGGATTTATAGAGAGTTATTTGATTGAAAAATATGATACAAGAAATATTGTAAAAGATACAATAGAACTTTTTTTCCATGGTTTGGAAAAAAAGTAATACTACTTTAAAGTCTGTAAATCTTGTGATTTACATCTTCAACTTCTTCTTTCAGTTTATTTTGCCAAAATTCTACTTTCTTTTGATCTCTTGGTTGTTCAAATAAACCATTTTTATAAGTATTAACAAGTATTTCTTGAGCTGCAGATACGCCTTTTGATGCTGCAAAATTTAACAATTCTATACCTTTTTCATTATCAATCTTAGTATTTATACCTTGAAGATAAAATCTAGAAAGTTGATAAGCTGCTGTTGGGTCAATATCACTTGATTCTTTTAAAAGCTCAAAAGATTTATTTAAATCTTTTTGAACACCTTCTCCTTTATAGTATAAAAAAGCTAAAGGAAGATTTGCATAAATATTATCATTTTGTTTTGCTTGATTTAAATATTTTAAGGCAGATTTATAATCTTTTTTATTTGCATAATAAGTTCCTAATCTTATTTGTGCAAATGAATTTGTATTTTCTATATTTCTATAACAACTAAGTTTAGAATCTTCATTTTCAACTTTTTGACAATTATCTGCTTCTTGTAAAATATCTGCATATTTATCAGAATCAGAAAAAGAGAACCAATCAAAACTTGGCATTTTAAAAGAACAAGCTGTAAATAAAAAAACAGCACTAATTGAAAGGATAATTGGTTTTAACATCTATATTCCATATATTTTATTTATAAAGTTTTCAGTTCCTTCTTCATATTGAATATGCCAAAAAGAACTTTTTTCAAAGTCTGGTTCAATATATTGACCATTTGAGTAAAGAATACTTAACTGATTTTGTGCATCTTTTACTCCATTTTCAGCTGCATAAGTGAGTAATTTTATAACTTCTGCAAAATCATCTTTTGAAAGATAATAAAAAGATAGTTTATATGCTGCAATAGGATCAACTTCTTTTACATCTTTTAATAAATCAAGCATTTTATTTTCATCTTGTGCAACACCATAACCATTGTTATATAAATCAGCAATTAATGCATTTGCGTAAAAATTACCTTTTTCTTTTGCAAGCACAAATCGATGAAATGCTTCTTGGAAATTTCCTCTATATTGAGCATTTATTCCTAGTCTTAATTGGGCGAAAGTATTTTTATATGAAATTAAATCATAACAATCCATTTCAAATTGTTTATTGTTATTTCTACAATCATCAGCAATAGATAATTCATTGGGCAAAACTTTCATTGCTTCATTATAGTTTGTACAACCATTTAGTAGAAAAAGAAGTAATGACAATTTTGTAAAAGATGCAATTTGCTTAAACATTGTATTCCTTTTTTTGTTTGCTTTTATAATTTCCAAATATTTTAGCATTTTTTTATTCATATGTAGTTAAGAGATATTGCTGTATCATATTAATTTTAAAGGAAGTTTAAATGATTTTTATAGGATTGTTTTTATTAATTGCAATTGTAGTTATATCTTTGAATATTCATAATCACTCTAATTTGCACAAAATTGAAGAATATTTAAAAAATAGTGATTGCAATAATTATGTTTATTCAAGAGGTTCATATAAAGCTTTATGTCAGGATTATTTGATAGATGTAAGTAATAGTTTTATTGTTGATATTGAAAAAAATTCAGAAATAATCAAATATGAAAATATTGAGAAATTAGAAGTTAAAGAGTTAAAAATATTTATTAATAACCATATTTTGGAATTTGCAGATAAAAATGATTTAAATTTATTTTATGAAAAATTAAAAGAAAAATTGAATAAGTAAGATTTTAGGAGAAGAATGAAAGAAGTAATTGATTTTATAAAAGCGCACAATGTTGAAAGTACAAGTTTTTTTGCACAATTAAAATGCACAGTAGAAGAGGCAAAGATTTTACAATTTATGTCAAAAGAGTATGTAAATGGAAGAGATACTTTAGGTGTAATTGATATTTTAGCTGAATTTTATGATATAAAAAATTATAAACATTTAGAAAAATTGGATTTAATAAAATCACTTTTAGAATATGGTTGGTTGATTCAAGTATCTTTTGATCAAGTAAAACTAAGTGAGGTTTCAAAGCTTGAACTTATAAATTCAAGTGTTTCTCTTTCAAGTGCGTATTTAAAAATGTTAGAAAATGGTGCTAATGATTTTGTTCTTCCTGAAATTAAAAATTATAGTGACCATTTAGAATATTTACAAGACCAATTTTTTAGAATTGATTTAGCTCAACAATTAAACGTGGTTAGAAAAAATTTTGATGTAAATAGTCCAAGTTCAAATAGATTAAAATCAAAATTGATTTTACTGGAGAATAGAATAAAAGAGAGAATAAAAGTTACAAATAATTCAATTATGCTTGAAGATTTTTTTAAAGAAAACAATTTGACTGAACAAGAGCAAACACTATTTTTAGCTTTATTAAAAGAAGAATATTCAGGTGGAGATGGAAGTTTAAGAGATATGAACTCTTTGATTGAATTAATCTCAAGTGATGATTATGAAAAAATAAAATATAGAAGTTTACTAGAAGAAAGTTCAACTTTAGTTTCAAAAGCATTGATTGATTATGATGAAGTTTTAACTCCATTTGGTGGGATTAATAGAAATTTTTATATCCCTGATGAAGTTTTATATAAAATATCTCACCCAACTAAAAAAAGTGCAAATGTTGGAAAAATAAAACTTGATACAGTAATCAAAGAACAAGATATGTTTGAACTTATTTCTACAACAAAAACTTTAGATGATGTTATTTTAAATGAAAAAACAAAAGAAACTTTAGATGCACTTTTAAAACAAGTTGATAAAAATGTAATAAATAGATTAAAACAATGGGGAATAAAAGATAAGAAAAAAGGAATTGAAGCTAAAATAATTTTTTATGGAGTTGCAGGAACTGGAAAAACTTTAACAGCACTTGCACTTGCAAAATCTCTTAAAAAAGATGTGTTAAGTTTTGACTGTTCTAAAATTTTATCAATGTATATTGGTGAAAGTGAAAAAAATGTAAGAAATATTTTTGATAAATATTATGAACTAAGAACACAAACAAAATCTGAACCAGTTTTACTTTTAAATGAAGCAGATCAATTTTTAAGCGCAAGGTCTTCAGGTAGTGCAAGTAGTAGTGATAAAATGCATAATCAAATGCAAAATATTTTTTTAGAACAAATTGAAAGATTTGATGGAATATTAATTGCAACTACAAATTTACTTGAAAATTTGGATAAGGCGTTTTCTAGAAGATTTAATTATAAAATAGAATTTATAAAACCAAACAAAGCTCAAAGAATTGAACTTTGGAAAAAATTAATTCCAGCAAATCTTCCTTTAGAAAAAGATTTTGATATAGAAGAACTAGCAAAATATGAGTTAACAGGTGGTCAAATAGAGTTGGTCATTAAAAATACAGCTTACAAAATTGCCGTTAGTGACGAGCCATTATTTAAATTAGAAGACTTTAAAGAGCAAATTACAAAAGAACAAAAAGGTCAATTTGATGGTGAAACTAAAGTAGGATTTTTCTAATAAAATAATTGACTAAATTAAAAAGAGCTTAGAAAAACTAGGTACTCTTTTTATCTTTATTTTATATTTAAAAGATATAATTAGATTTTTATTTTAAACAATATTTAAGCAAGTAAAATTCAAGATAATTATAATTGTGATACTAGTTTAGATTTGGTGTTTCTTTTTGTACCAATTTCCATTTTATCCTTAGATAGACATTAAATTTAAAGCTTATTTTTTATTAGGTTTGAATATTATTTTTAACATTTAGAACAACTATTTTTATTTCAAATATCTGCATAATTTGTGATAAAATAGTACTTTTTAGCTTTTAAAGGAAAAATTAAATGACACATATGGAATTTGCACATCCCTATTTTGGTGCATTTGTAATGTTTCTTGTTACGTTTGGTGCTTTTGGTGCAACAGTATGGCTTGCAAGATATATAAGTAGAAAAATTGCAAGATTAGATACTGAAAAACTAAAAACAACACTTTATGAGTGTGGACCAGAAGTTACTAAACAACCAAATAGAATCTCAGCACAGTTTTATTTAACAGCTTTATTATTCATCTTATTTGATGTTGAAATTATTTTTATGTTTCCATGGGCTATTAATTTTAAATTACTTGGTTGGTTTGGCTTTATAGAAATGATTTTATTTATTACTTTATTAGCAATAGGATTTGTATATGCTTGGAAAAAAGGAGCGCTTGAATGGCACAGCATAAAATAAATTATTTACAAGATAATGGGGCTGCTGTTAAATTAACAACTATAGATAAATTGGTTAATTTTGGTCGTTCAAATTCTCTATGGCCTATGACTTATGGTTTAGCCTGTTGTGCCATTGAGATGATGGCAACCGGCGCATCTCGATACGATTTTGATAGGTTTGGAACAATTTTTAGAGCAAGTCCTAGACAATCAGATGTCTTAATAATTGCAGGTACATTAACGAAAAAACATGCAGAATTTATGCGAAGATTATATGATCAAATGCCTGATCCTAAATGGGTGATCTCAATGGGAAGTTGTGCAAATACAGGTGGAATGTTTAATACTTATGCAACAGTTCAAGGTGCAGATAGAATAATTCCTGTGGATATTTATCTTCCAGGATGTGCTCCAAGACCTGAAACTCTTCAATATGCTCTTATGACATTACAACAAAAAATCAGAAAAGAATCGATTTTTAGAGCTCACAAGAAAAAGAGGTTAGTGTAATGAGAAAATATACACCAAAAGATAATGTTCAAAGACAAGCTTATTTTTCAGATAGATTTTTTGTAAGTCCAAATGTTCCAAGATATGAAATAAATGAAGATGAAATTTTTGCAAAAGATTTTGAAAAAATTTCTAGTGAGTTCACAATTATAGACTCTTATATTGAGCATACTCATTTAGTTTTACATATAAATAAAAATGATATTGTAAAAATAATGACATATTTAAAAAATGAATTGAAATATGAAATGTTGATGGAATTATCAGCAGTTGATTATTTAGCTTCAAAAGATGGTTATGAAATTTTTTATGAAATGTTATCTTTAAGCAAACATAAAAGATTAAGAATTAAATGTTTTGTACAAAAAGATGAAACTATTGAGTCTGTTACTTCACTTTATAAATCAGCAAATTGGTCAGAAAGAGAAATGTATGATATGTTAGGTGTAAAGGTTGTAAATCATCCAAATATGAAAAGAATTATTATGCCTGATGATTGGTATGACCATCCATTGAAAAAAACTTATCCATTACAAGGTGATGAAGTTGCAGCTTGGTATGAAGTTGACAAAATTTTTGGAAAAGAAGCAAGAGATATTATAGGACCTGAGCAAAGAGATCCTGCTGCAATTGATAGATATGATACTACAAGATTTGCAAGACTTGGTCATGAAGTTCCAAATGGAGTTGATATTTCAGAATTTGAACCAGAAACACCAATCTCTTATCAAGAAGAAAATGCTCCATTATTGAAAAAATTAAAACCTGAAGAATCAGTTGTTTTAAAAAGAAGAAGGTAAGAAAATATGCAACAACCAAATAGATTAAAACCTTTTTTTGAAAATATTCATTTTGAACGTGAAGATAATACTATGATGGTGAATTTTGGACCACAACATCCATCAGCTCATGGTCAGTTAAGACTTGTACTTGAACTTCAAGGAGAAGAAGTTGTAAAATCTAGACCAATGATTGGATACCTTCATAGAGGTATGGAAAAAATGGCGGAAAATATGATTTATAACGAATTTTTGCCAACAACAGATAGAATGGATTATATAGCTGCAACTTCAAATAACTATGGATATGCTTTAGCAATTGAGCAACTTTTAGGTATCGAAGCTCCAAGGCGTGCAGAAATTATTAGAACTATGTTACTTGAATTAAATAGAATTACTTCACATCTTTTTTGGCTCGCAACTCATGCTCTTGATGTAGGTGCAATGTCTATGTTTCTTTACTGTTTTAGAGAAAGAGAATATGCAATGGACTTAATAGAAGATTATTGTGGAGCTAGACTTACTCATAGTGCAGTAAGAATTGGAGGTGTTCCTTTAGATTTACCAGCAAATTGGATTGATGATTGTAAATCGTTTTTAGAAGTTTTAGCTAAAGAATTAAAAACTTATGAAGGTCTTCTAACTGAAAATAGAATTTGGAAAATGAGGCTTGAAAATGTGGGAGTTATTACTCCAAAAATGGCAAAAGAGTGGGCTTGTTCTGGTGTCGCTTTAAGAGGTAGTGGAATCAAATGGGATTTAAGAAAAGAGATGCCTTATGGATTATACCCAGAATTAAAATTTGATATTCCTGTATCAAATACTTGTGATGCATATGGAAGATACAAAATTTGTATTGCTGAAATAAAAGAATCAGCAAAAATTTTAGAACAATTATTTTTAATGTATCCAGAATCGGATTCTCAACTTATGGCACATGCTCCAAATTATATTTCAGCTCCAAAAGAGCAAATAATGACACAAAATTACTCTTTAATGCAACACTTTGTACTTGTAACTCAAGGTATGAGACCACCAGTTGGTGAAGTATATGTTGCTACTGAATCACCAAAAGGTGAATTAGGATATTTTGTTGTAAGTGATGGAAGTCCCTATGCTTATAGATTAAAATTAAGAACTCCTAGTTTCCAACATACTGCAATTTTAGAAGAGTTGTTAGTTGGATGTCAATTAGCTGACGTTGTTACAATAATTGGTAATTTAAATATAGTTTTTGGTGAGATTGACAGATGAAAAGATTTGATTTAAGATTTTTAAAAAATGACTTTTATGACAGAATGTTAGAACTACTTGATAAACAAATAGCTGCTGAAGAAACAGCAATTATTATGTTTGAAATTGGAGATTTTTCAAATATTCAAAAATCTGCAGATGTAATTTATGAAGCTGGTTATACTTTGATGAATTCAATCAAATTCAATGAAGTAGATTGGACTTTAGTGGTTAAAAAAGTAAAACCAGAGCCTAAAGTTATAGTTGAATCAGTAGAAAGTGAATCAAATGAATAATACAGAAATGATTTTAAAAAGTGATTTTATATTATCTTTTGGAACTTTCTTTGAAGATAATCAAGAAATAAAAAAATCAGTGTTAACTTCAATTGAAAATAATAGAAGTAAATTTGTTTATATGTTTCCTATTGATAATGTAAGTTTAAAACCTTTTTATACTCAATTTATCAAATATGAAGTAGGTAGTGAAGAAGGAATCTGCGCTTTATTATTAGATACTTTTGTGAAAAACTGTGATGAGAAAACAAAAGAATATATTAATAATTTAGATTTAGGATACATTTCTGCTGAAAGTAGTGCAGGAGAAGAAGAGTTTGCAGAAGCATTTGAAACTTCTAATGATGCTAAATCAAAAATTTTAATAATTGGTAATGATATAAAAAATCACCAAAGAGTTGAAAATATTATAAAATTATTGGCATTAATAAAAAAATATACAGATTTCAATTTAGTTGTATTAGATGACGAGTTATCAAAAAGAATTGATTCATGTTCGGATTTTAATTTAGATGAAATTGAAGAATTAAAATCATTTAATGGAACTTTAGTTTATAAATTAATAGGCGAGAATAGTGATGAATTATTAGCTAGTAAAACATTTTCAAATATAGCAAAAGTCTTAGATGGAGATAAAATATATATAAATTTTAAAGATGAAAAAATTATGAAAATTTTAAAAGTTGATGATTCTTTAACAGGAACAATTGCAATTTTAAAAGTTGAAAATAGTGATGATATTTTAAATGGTTATAGATATAAGCAAGTAAAGATTGAAAAGGTAGAAATATAATGAGTGATATGATTACACTAACAATTGACGGAAAATCTATTGCTGCAAAAGAGGGTGAATCTATATTAAATGTAGCAAGAGCAAATAATGTTTTTGTTCCAGCTGTTTGTTATTTGACTAGATGTTCTCCAACTTTAGCCTGTAGATTATGTCTGGTTGAAGCTGATGGGAAACAAGTTTATGGCTGTAATACTAAAGTAAAAGATGGAATGGATATTTCAACTATTACAGAGAATATTAGTAAAGAAAGAAGAGCTATTATGGAGGTTTATGATGTAAACCATCCATTACAATGTGGTGTTTGTGACCAAAGTGGAGAGTGTGAATTACAAAATTACTCTTTATATATGAAAGTAGATTCTCAAAGTTACAGTATAAAAGATATTCATAGACCAACTCAACATTGGGGAGTTATGAATTATGATCCAGCTTTATGTATTGTTTGTGAAAGATGTGTAACTGTATGTAAAGATATGGTTGGATCAAGTGCTCTTAGTACAGTAAAAAGAGATTCAGATAATATTGATAAAGTATTTAAAGATGAAATGCCAAAAGATGCATATGCTATGTGGAATAAACTTAATAAATCACTTATTGGTTATGATGCTGATGCCTGTACAAACTGTGGTGAGTGTATCTCTGCCTGTCCTGTTGGAGCTTTAGTATCACATGATTTCCAATATACTTCAAATGCTTGGGAACTTAAAAAAATACCTGCTGCTAATCCTCACTCAAGTGATTGTGCTTTTATGTATTATGATATAAAACATGATTCAATTGATAATCATAGAACAAAAAGAATATATAGAGTTAATAGTGAACCTCATTATTCAACTGTAAATGGAGCAGGAAGATTTGCTTATGATTTTGAAAATAAAGTTGAAGAAAAAAATAAATCTGCATTTGATAAAGCTGTAGAAGCATTTAAAGGTGCTAGAAATATTAAATTTAATTCATATATTACAAATGAAGAAGCTTTGATTTTACAAAAAATTTCAGAATTTACAGGGGCAAAACTTGTAAATGAAGATGCAAGAAGATATCAAGAGTTTTTAAATAATTATTCTAAAACATCTGGACAAACTTTATATTCTTCAAAATTATCAGATGTTCACAATTCAAACTTTGTAATTTCTGTTGGAGCTTATTTAAAATCAGATTTACCAAATGCAAGATATGCCTTTAATAATTCAGTTGTTATGAATAAAGGTGCGGGATTATATTTTCATCCAGTAGCTGATCCAGTTATGGAAAAAATTGGAAAAATTGGGAAAACAACAGATTTTATCTATCATGCTCCAATGGCTGAAGAGTCAATTTTATATTTCATCTTATATAAATTTGGAAAAAATTTACCAGCTGAAGTTCAAGCTTATATATATTCTAAAAAAGAGACTAAAACAAAAACTGTAACTGAAGTTGTAAAAGAAAACGTTGTTGAGATGGTTGTTGATGAAGCAACGGGTGAAGAAAAAGAGGTTAAAAAAGTAGTTTCTAAAAATGTATCAACAGAAGTTTCATATGAAATGGTTTCATTTGTTGAAGATTTTGGAAGAGATGAAAAATTCCTTGATTTAGTTGATGAAATGTTAGCTAAAAAAGATGCCTTCTCTTTAATGGTTGGAGAAGATTTAATAACTCATCCAAATAGTGAAAATTTAGCAAAATTATGTGGATTAATTGATGCTTATACAAATTTTAATGTAGTAATTATTCCATCACAAACAAATACTTTAGGTGTTGCACAAATTTGTACACTTTCAAGTGAAGTTGATGGTTTAAGTGTTGGTTATAACATGAAAGCTGATTTTGAACTTTCTGCATTAGGTGATGGTGATTTAGATGTACCAGCTCTTAATCAACAAGAAGGAACTTTTACAAATATAGATAAAAAAGTAATTCCTACAAATGCTGCTTTAGAGTTTAAAGGTTATACTTTAAATGAAGTTGCAAATGAAGTTTTAGGTTGCGATGTAGAATATACTATTGATTATACAGTTAAACTTCCAATAAACAAAGGTTATAAAACTGTTAAGTTTGATGATTTACAAAATCATTTTGGAAATGACCAAGTTGAATACAGAGGATATGAAATTAACTCTTTTGAAGTATTAAAAGAAGAGAGTGTAAAAGAAGCTAATACTGAAAGATTAGTTTTAGAAGAAAATGAAATTGTAATTTATAAAGCGAATCCAATTAATCAATTTAATGAATTTACAGCAATTGCCCATGAATTTAAAGAAAAACTTCAAGATGGAATATTCTTTTCAAAAGAATCTTTTGAGAATTTAGGTTTAGTTGAAGGTGATAAAGTAAAAGTAAATGCAAATAATCAAGAATTGACTTTAAACGCATATGTTGATATTCAAATAAAAGGAAACATTTCTTATGTTTCTACATTTATGAAAAATAGTTCTTCAAATGCTCTATTTAATAGTTATAGATTTAATAAAGCAAAAGTGGCAAAGGTATAATATGGAAACAAGTATTATTATAGAAACTATTGTAAAAGTAGTAGTTGTACTTGCAGTTTTTTCAGCACTTGCTGGATTTACAACTTATATAGAAAGAAAAATTCTAGCTTTTATGCAAAGAAGATTAGGGCCTACAAACGTTGGACCTTATGGATTATTACAAATCGTTGCAGATGGAATTAAATTATTTTGTAAAGAGGATATTATACCTGCAAATGTAAATAAAAAAATATTTATGGTTGCACCATTAATTACAGCATCTACAGCTTTTATAGCTATGAGTGCAGTTCCATTTTTTCCAGAATTTGAGATGTTTGGATATACAGTAAGACCAATTATTAGTGATATTAATGTTGGAGTTTTATTTGTATTGTCTGTTGGAGCAGTTGGACTTTATGGACCACTTTTAGGTGGTATGAGTAGTGCTAATAAATGGGCATTACTTGGAGGTGCAAGAACAGCAATACAACTTTTATCATATGAAGTTGTATCTGGACTTTCTTTATTAGCACCTTTAATGATGGTTGGAAGTTTATCTTTAATTGATATTAATAATTACCAAGCAGGTGGAGTTTCAAATTGGATTATTTGGTCTCAACCTTTAGCTTTTTTATTATTTGTTATGGCAGGTTTTGCTGAAACAAATAGAACTCCTTTTGACTTACTTGAACATGAAGCAGAGTTAGTTGCTGGATATGCAACTGAGTATTCGGGAATGAGATGGGGAATGTTTTTTATTGGAGAGTATGCAAATTTATTTACAATTTCTTTTTTAATTGCATTGATTTTTTTAGGTGGATTTGAGCCATTATGGTTTATACCTGGTGGACTTGCAATAGTTTTAAAAGTTATGTTTTTAATTTTTGTTTTCTTATGGACAAGAGCTTCTTGGCCTCATATTAGACCTGACCAGTTAATGTGGTTATGTTGGAAGATTTTAATGCCACTTGCCATACTAAATGTTTTAGTAACTGGTTTTGTGATGATGTTTTAGGAGTTAGTTATGGAACTAAAAAAGTTTAAAAATAGAAATATTAGTGAAGATTATATTGTAGTTCAAGAGGATAATTACCCAAAAACTAACTGGGATATGTTCAAACAAGTTTTAGCACGTTCAATCAAAGGTGAATTATTTGTTGGAATGAGAATTACTTTTGGAATAATGTATAGAGCATTATTTAAAGGTGAAATGGCAACTGTTCAATATCCAAAAGAAAAACTTCCAATTGGTCCAAGATATAGAGCTGTACATAAACTTCTTAGATTATTAGAATCAGGAGAAGAGAGATGTATTGGTTGTGGACTTTGTGAAAAAATTTGTATTTCAAATTGTATTAGAATGGAAACAAGAATTGATGAAAATTCTAGAAAAGAAGTTATGCAATATACAATTAATATGGGAAGATGTATTTTCTGTGGATACTGTGCTGAGGTTTGCCCAGAACTAGCAATTGTTCATGGTGGAAGATATGAAAATTCAAGTGAGCAAAGAGCACATTTTTCACTTAAAGAAGATATTTTAACTTCTGCAAATGGTTTAGGAACGCAACTTGAATTTGATGGTTATGGCTCAGTATCTCCTGATGCAGATAAAAAAATCAAAAAAACACCATTATCATACTAAGGAGATTGAATGTTTGAAATTATAGCTTTTATAATATTTTCTATTTTAACTATTGGTATGTTTAGTATAGTAGTTTTAACTAATAATTCACTTTATGCTTTAAGTGCATTAGCCTCTGGGATGATTTTTATTTCAGGATTTTTCTTTTTGTTAAATGCTGATTTTTTAGGTGCAGTTCAAATTGTAGTTTATACAGGTGCTGTTATGTCTTTATATGCTTTTGGAATGATGTTTTTTGATTCTTTATCTGAAGTTAAAGAAAAAATTAATAATCCAAGGTTAGTATTTTTACTTTCTGGAGTGATAGCTTTAATAGTTGTAGTTGTTTTAATTGCTCCAATTATTGGAAAAAATATTAAAGCAGAATTTCCTGTTCATCCTGAATATGGGAATACAGTAGATGTAGGTCTTGTATTATTTACAAAATATTTACTTCCTTTTGAACTTGCTGCACTTATGCTTCTAGTTGCAATGGTAGGTGGAATTGTATTGGCAGGAAAAAAAATGAATGAATCATATTCAGAAATGAAAGAAGAAGAGATAGATGAAAAAATCAGACTTGAAGAATCATCTACAAAGGATGTTAAATGACACTTAATGCTTATTTGATACTTTCAACAGTTTTATTTTCAATTGGTTTAATTGGAGTTATTCGAAGAAAGAATGTATTAATGCTTTTTTTCTCAACAGAAATTATGCTAAACGCTGTAAATGTTGGACTTGTAGCAATTTCTAAATTTCATGGAGATTTAACAGGGCAAATGTTTGCATTTTTTATTATTGCTGTTGCTGCAAGTGAAGTTGCAATTGGTTTGGGACTTTTAATTCTTTGGTACAAAAGAACAGGTTCTATCAATTTAGATGATATTGCAGGAATGAAGGGATAAGAATGGAAAAATTTATATATATTGCACTTTTTGCCCCTTTAGTTGGTTCTTTAATAGCTGCGTTGTTTTCAACTCAGTCTAAAATGGTATTCACAGGTTGGTTTACTTCATTTATGTTAGCTGTTTCGATGTATGCTTCTTTAAATCTGTTATATTATGTTTATACAGAAGATATATCTTTACATATAGTTTTATTTGATTGGATAGTAATAGGAAATTTAGATATTCCTTTTGGGTTTGTGGTTGATCATGTAAGTGTAGTAATGATGAGTGTTGTTACTGTTGTTTCAACAATGGTACACATTCATTCAATTGGATATATGGAACACGATAAAGGTTTTAATAGATATTTTTCATATTTATCAGCTTTTGTTTTTTCAATGTTAGTTTTAGTAATGAGTGATAATTTTGCTGTTTTATTTATTGGTTGGGAAGGAGTTGGAGTTTGTTCTTGGTTACTAATTGGATTTTGGTACCACAAAGAATCTGCAACTTGGGCAGCAAATGAAGCTTTTATTATGAATAGAATAGGAGACTTAGGATTATTACTTGGAATGTTTTTAATTTATTGGAATATTGGAAGTTTACAATATGATATTGTATTTGCACAATTTTCAACACTTGAAACTTCAACACTTATTTGGATTGGCGCTTTATTATTCTTAGGAGCTATGGGGAAATCTGCACAGTTTCCTTTACATACTTGGCTTGCAGATGCAATGGAAGGACCAACACCAGTTTCAGCACTTATTCATGCTGCAACAATGGTAACTGCCGGAGTTTATTTAGTAGTTCGTTCAAATGAATTGTATTCTTTAATTCCTGAGGTTGGTTATGCAATTGCTTGTTTAGGAGCATTTGTTGCAATATTTGCAGCTTCAATGGCTTTAGTAAATAATGATATGAAAAGAATTATTGCATATTCAACACTATCTCAATTAGGATATATGTTTGTTGCAGCTGGTCTTGGAGCTTATTGGATAGCATTATTTCACTTAGCAACTCACGCTTTCTTTAAATCAGTATTATTTCTTGGAGCTGGAAATGTTATGCATGCAATGCATGATGAATTAGATATTAGAAAAATGGGTGGACTTCATAAAGAGATGAAGGCTACTTCATATATTATGATTATTGCTTCTTTAGCACTTGCAGGTATTTTCCCCCTTGCAGGATTCTTTTCAAAAGATAAAATTTTAGAAGCTGCATTTTATTCTGATGCGACAGTTTTATGGGCAATATTATGGATAACAGCTGGACTTACGGCGTTTTATTCATTTAGACTTGTAATGAAAATCTTTTTTGGAAAAGCAAATTATAGTGAAGAGTTACATCCTCATGAAGCAAAAAGTTTTGTAATTGCTGCAATGATACCTCTTGCAATTTTAGCTGTTATAGCTGGTTGGTTTGAACATTCATTTGTAGAATTTGTTACAAAAATATTACCAACTTGGGAAACAACGAACTTAGAACACTCAACAGCTTGGAAATTGATTTTAGTTACAAGTGCAATTGCAATTTTTGGTATAGCTATTGCAGTATTTAAATATAAAAGAGATGGATTTAGTAAATCTTGGGAAGATACGTTTATTTATAAATTATTAAGTAATCAATACTATATCCCAAAAATATATGAAGTTTGTATTACAAAACCATATTATGCAATATCAGTTTGGGTATGGAAAGTAATTGAAATTAAATTTATTGATGCATCAATTGATGGTTTAGCACATTTCGTTAATAAAATGGGAGTTAGATTTAGACCAATTCAATCGGGAAATCTATCATCATCATTAAGACTAATGACTTTTGGACTAATCTTAGGATTAGTATTTGCTTTAGTCTTATCGGTACTTTAAGGAAGGTAATGTAAATGGAAAATATTTTATCTATGTTGATATTTTTTCCTGCAGCTGCAGCAGTTGTTGGATTTTTAATTCACAAAGATTCAATGAGACAATTTGGGGTTGTGGTTACAGTAGTTGAGTTTGTATTGTCACTACTTCTATGGTATTACTTTGATTCAAATGTTGCAGGTATGCAATTTGTTCAGAGTTTGCCTTTAATAAGTTCTTATGGTATCAATTATACAGTGGGTGTTGATGGAGTTTCATTGTTTTTAATCGTTATGATTACGTTTATGACAATGGTAGCTTTAATTGGTTTAACAGAAAAAAAAGATGTGAAAAATCTAATCATAACTATGTTATTTTTAGAAATGACAATGGTTGGAGTTTTTGTATCTTTAGATGTAATTATGTTTTATATTTTCTGGGAATTAACACTTATTCCAATGTTTTATGTTATTGGTTTTTGGGGAGCAGAAAAAAGATTTTATGCGGCAATTAAATTCTTTTTATATACATTCATAGGTTCACTTGTGATGTTAGTTGGTATGCTTTATTTTGGGTATGTATATCATGAAACAACAGGAGTTTGGAGCTTTAGTTTAATGGATTGGAATAGTGTAGTATTGCCATTTGATTTACAACTTTGGTTATTTATAGCTTTCTTCTTTGGATTTGCAGTAAAAGTTCCAATGTTTCCTTTTCATACTTGGTTACCATTAGCTCATGGACAAGCACCCACAATTGGTTCAATAATGCTTGCAGCTGTATTATTAAAAATGGAAACTTATGGATTTATTAGATTCTCTTTACCATTATTCCCTGATGCAAGTGTATATTTTGTTGGATTTATGGCAACTTTAGGATTAATTGCAATTATTTATACAGCGATGTTAGCTTATGCTCAAGAAGATATGAAGCAGATGATAGCATATTCATCAATTTCACATATGGGAGTTATTACTCTTGGAGTATTTGCTTTAAATGTTGAAGGTATTTCAGGTGCTGTTTATTTAATGATTGGTCATGGTATTGTTTCAGGAGCTCTATTTATGAGTGTTGGAGTTTTATATGATAGAAGACATACTAAAATGATAAAAGAGTTTGGTGGATTAGCCCATAATATGCCAGTTTTTGCAACTGTTTATGCAATTGTATTAATGGCATCTATTGGATTACCTTTAACTATTGGATTTATTGGTGAATTTTTATCTTTACTAGGATTCTTTAAATTCTCTCCTATTTTAACATTTATAGGTGCATTGACAATTATTTTAAGTGCAGTATATATGTTAGCTATGTATAAAAGAACATTTTTTGGGAAATTAGTAAAACCTGAAAATAAAGTATTAAAAGATATTTTTGGTAGAGAATTAGTAGCACTTGGTTTATTGGTAGTTTTAATTATATCATTAGGAATCTATCCAAAATTAATTTTAGACCCATTAAATACATCTGTTTCACAACTTACAAAAGTAATGGAAATAAAAGCAGTTAATGAAGATACAAAAGAAAAATTAAGAGCTTTAAACTCTATTGGGGAGGTTAAATAATGCTTGAACCTATTAAAATAAGTTTAGAATCTCTAAACCTAGGGACAATAGCACCAATGTCAATAGCAATTATTGGTGCGTTAGGTATTTTATTAACTGATGTATTTAATAAAAATAAACACAAATCTTTATATGTAATTTTAGTTGTGTTATTTTTAATTTTTGATTTATTTACTCTTTTAGCTTTTAATGGTGATGAAAGAGGAATGTTTGATGTTATGTTATTAGATGGAATATCAGTTCTATCTCAATGTATAATAATTTGTGGTTCAATATTATTTGTTTTATTAGGATTATCAAAATTAAGATTCCAAGAATTTAGATATGCTGAATATTTTGCTTTATATTTATTAGTTGTTGCTGGATTCCAATTTATGGTAAGTTCCGATTCATTAATATTGATTTTTGTAGGTCTTGAAACTTCTTCTTTAGCTTTATATACAATGATAGCAATGCATAATAGAATGGTTTCTATTGAAGCTGCTGTAAAATACTTTACAATGGGAGCTTTAGCAGCTGCATTTTTCGTATTTGGGTCAATGATTTTTTATGCAACAACAGGAACTTTAGAATTAGCACAAATGGCACAAGTATTATCTCAAGAAGGATATTTAAGTACATTAAATTATTCTAACTATGTATTGATTTTAGTTGGATTTGTATTTATGTTTGCTGCACTTGGATTTAAGTTGTCTTTATTCCCTTATCATATTTGGGTTCCAGATGTTTATCAAGGATCAACATCTGCAATGGCAGGATTTTTATCTGTAATTCCTAAAATGGCAGGATTTGTCGTAGCACTAAGATTTTTTGAAATGTTCATTCATTTACAAGATCCAATTATTCAAACTTTACTTTATGTGACTGTAGTTTTAACAATGACAATTCCAAATTTAATTGCTTTACAACAAAAAGATATAAAAAGAATGCTAGCTTATTCATCAATATCAAATGCAGGTATGGCAATGGCTGCAATAGTTATAGGTACACATCAAGCAACAGTTGCATTATTTTTGTATTGGATTCTATTCACAATAACAAATTTTGGTGCTTTTGGAATGTTATGGTTAAATAGAGGGAAAGAGTATGCAGATTATAACTCTCCTTATACATTTAAAAAATTCTCAGGATTAGTTCAGATTTCACCATTTACAGCATCAATTTTAGGAATGTTCTTTTTCGCACTAACTGGTCTTCCTCCTTTTGCCTTGTTCTGGGGGAAAATGTATCTTATTGGAAGTGCTGTAAATGCAGGACATATTGCTTTAGCTATTATTATTGTTTTAAACTCAGTTATAGCAGCATACTATTATTTAAGACCTGTTTCTTATATGTTCTTAAGAAATCCAGAAGAGGGAATGAATACTAAATTTATGCAAAATGCTTCAACTCCTATGAAATCAGTTGTTGGTTTTGTTGTATTTTTGACAATTATTTCAATTTTATTAATAGAACCTCTATTAAATATAATAGAATTATACGTATCTAATTCAGGATTTTAATCTCAAATAATTCTAGTCGTTTTGAAAAATGATTAGAATTATTGTAAACTTCATTTATGAAAAAAATCTTATTTCTATTTTTACTCATTCATACATTTTGTTTTTCTAACTCTTTAGGATTAACAAATGTAGATTTAATTATTCTGAAAAAAATTAAATCTCTAACTGATAATACAATGATGAAATATACTTTAATGGCTATTGCAATTAAAGAATCTTCAATTGGAAAAAAACAAATCAATGATTTTAGTAATGATTATGGGCTTTTTCAGTCCAATATAAAAAGTGTAATGAAAAGACAAAGAGTAGAAGATAATTATTATAATAGAAAATATTTTGCTAATAAACTTTTAAAAGATGTGGCTTTTTCAACTGCAAATGCAATAGTTGAAATTGATTATTGGAGAAAAGTACATAAAGAAAATTGGGTTAGAGTTTGGGCAAGTTATAACGCAGGTTGGAGATATTCAAGTACAACGGGAGTTCTTTATGCTGATTCAATATTTGATATTATAAAAAAACTAAGGTTTGAATATAACTTATAACTTTAAACCATAACTTGTTAAAATCCTCTAGCAAAAATAAAGGAATGAATTTGAAAAATATTAGTGTAGGACATTCACCTGATGCAGATGATATATTTATGTATTATGCAATTAAATTTGGTTGGGTGACTCCAGATGATGCAAAATTTGAAAATATAGCTTTAGATATTGAAACATTAAATCAAGCTTGTTTAAAAGGGGTATATGATATTTGTGCAATCTCTTTTGCTTTATATCCTTTTGTTAAAGATGACTATGCACTTTTAAAAACAGCAGTATCTTTTGGTGAAGGTTATGGACCAAAACTTATAAAGAAAAAAGAAACGGTTTTAAAGAAAAATTTTAAAGTAGCTCTTAGTGGAGAATTTACAACAAATGCACTTTTATTTAGAATTGCTTATCCTAATGCAAGAATTATATATATGAATTTTTTAGATATTGAAAAAGCAGTTCTTGAGGGAACAGTAGATGCAGGTGTATTAATTCATGAATCAATATTAACTTATGATGAAAAATTAGAAGTTGAACGTGAAATGTGGGATGTTTGGTTGGAATTAAGTGGTGGAGGATTACCTTTACCACTTGGAGGAATGTGCTTACGTCGTTCAATTCCTCTTCATAGTGCGATTAATTATGAGAATACACTTATAAAAGCTGTTGAAGTTGCTAATAAAAATAGAAAAGTTTTAGCACCAATGCTTTTAGAAAAGGGATTAATTAGAGTTGATGCACCAACATTAGATAAATATTTAGATTTATATGCAAACGATAACTCGGTTAAAATGAGTGAAATTCAATATAAAGCATTAGATAAATTATTTGAACTTGGATATAAACATGGCTTTTATCAAAATTTGATAAAAGCAGAAGATTTTTTAATTCCAAGTGAATATGAAGAATTAAGAGCAAAATAATTTATGCAAAATAGTATTAGAACAATTGATTTTAAAAGATATTCTTCAATTAATATAGGTCCAACACTGGATGTATTAGTAATAAATGAAATAGGTGATTATAGTGATTATCAAATAATTGGACGAGCTAATAATTTACTTATTTCACCTAATACGAATAAAAAATTTGCTATTTTAGGTGAAGAGTTTGATTATATAAGACAAGAAGGGAATTTATTATATGTAGGATGTGCTACAACCTCAGGAAAACTTTTAACTTACACAAAAAAACATGATATAGGAAATTTAGAATTTTTAGCAAAATTACCAGGAAATTTAGGTGGTTTAGTAAAAATGAATGCAGGATTAAAATCTTGGGAAGTTTTTAATTATATTAATAGTATAAAAACAAAAGATGGCTATATAAAAAAAGAGAATGTATCTTTTTCATATAGACATACAAAAATAGATACTGTTGTTTATGAAGTTGTATTTAATATAGAGTATGGATTCTCAAAAGAGCGATTGAAAGAGTTTACAAAAATGAGAGATAATCAACCTCATATTGCAAGTGCAGGAAGTTGTTTTAAAAATCCAAAAGGTGAGTTTGCTGGAAGATTAATAGAAGCTGTTGGTTTAAAAGGAATGAAAAAAGGTGATATGAGCTTTTCTGAACAACATGCAAATTTTTTAGTAAATTATGATAAAGGAACATTTGAAGATGCAGTTTATTTAATAAAACTTGCAAAAGAAAAAATAAAAAAAGAGTTTGATATAGATATAGAAGAAGAGATAATTATTTATAAGTAATATTAATTAATTTATGTTAGAATGCAAACTCCAAAAAAATGTAAGGTACTTTTAGTGAAGAATTTAGTAATAGTGGAGTCCCCAGCAAAAGCAAAAACAATATCGAAATTTCTAGGTAGTGACTATACCGTAATGGCTTCAATGGGGCATGTAAGAGATTTACCAAAGTCTAGTTTAGGGTTTGACCCAAGTGATAATTTTAAACCAAAATATATGGTTACTGCAGATAAGAAAAAAGTTATAAGTGATTTGAAAAAACACATTTCTAAAGATACCACAATTTACCTAGCAGCCGATGAAGATAGAGAGGGAGAGGCCATTGCATGGCATTTGATTCCTGCACTTAAAATAGAAAAAAATCCTATAAAAAGAATTGTTTTTCATGAAATTACAAAAGATGCAATTTTAAAAGCATTGGAAAATCCAAGAGATGTTGATCAACATTTAGTTGATGCTCAACAAGCAAGACGTATTTTAGATAGAGCAGTTGGTTATGAACTTTCTCCTTTATTATGGAAAAAAGTTAGATATGGATTAAGTGCTGGACGTGTTCAAAGTGTTGCTGTTAGAATTATAGTTGATAGAGAAAATGAAATAAGAGCATTTGTTCCTGAAGAATATTGGAAAGTAAAAGCTGATTTTATAAATCCCGAATTAAAAGCTGAACTTGCAAAAATTTCTGCAAAAACAGCAAAAGTTGATAATGAAGAACAAGCCTTAAATATAGAATCTTCACTTAATCAAGGAATTTATAAATTAGCAAGTATTGAAGAAAAAGAGAGTATAAGAAATCCAGCAGCTCCTTTTACAACATCTACCCTCCAACAAGAAGCAAGTAGAAAACTTGGTCTTTCAGTAAAACAAACAATGGTTATTGCACAACAACTTTATGAAGGAAATGTAGGAAATATTCCAAATCATACAGGTGGTTTAATCACATATATGAGAACAGACTCTTTAAATCTTTCAACAGTTGCAACAAGTGCAGCTAAAGCTGTAATTGAAGAAGAGTATGGAAAAGAGTATTCATTAAGTAAACCAAGAGTTTATAAATCAACTGCTAAAGGTGCACAAGAAGCGCATGAAGCGATTCGTCCAGTTAATCTTGCATTAAAACCAAGTATGATTAAAGAGTTTGTTGAACCAGCACAATATAAATTATATAGTTTGATTTGGAAAAGAACCCTTGCTACTCAAATGGCACAAGCAAAAATTGCAAATACAACGTATAAAATCGAAGCTGGACGTGATAAAGAGTTTGAATTTCAATCTAAAGGGCAAAGAATCATTTTTGCTGGATTTATGAAAGCTTATACAGAAGGTAGTGATAATCCAGAAGCTGCACTTGATAGTACTGAAAAAATTCTGCCAAATATCAAAGTTGGAACAGTTTTAGAATTAGAAAAATTAGAAAGTGAACAAAATTTTACAAAACCACCTGCTCGTTATACAGAAGCTTCTTTAGTTAAAAAACTAGAGAGTGAAGGAATAGGAAGACCATCAACTTATGCACCAACAATTTCAACTATTCAAGCAAGAGAGTATGTAACAAAAACTGAAGATAAAAAGTTAATTCCTACTCAAACAGGTGAAATTGTAAATAGCTTTTTAGTTGATCACTTTTCAGATATTGTAGATTTAGGTTTTACAGCTAAAATTGAAGAAGAGTTTGATGAAATAGCTCTTGGAAAGATTGCTTGGGAACAAGTAATGAAAGATTTTTATGGAAATTTTAAAAAAACAATTGATGAAAAAGAAGAGAGTGTTCACAAAGAAGATTATTTACAATCTAGAGAAATAGGAATTGATCCAAAATCGGGAAAACCAGTAAGTGCTAGAGTTGGGAGATTTGGACCATTTATTCAAATTGGAACAAAAGATGATGAAGAAAAACCAAAATTTGTTGCAATTCCTGATAATTTGAATATGGATACAATTACATTAGATGAAGCACTGTTTTTATTTACACTTCCAAGAGTTGTAGGACTTGATAATAGTGGAGATGAAATAAAAGCTAATATTGGAAGATTTGGTCCATATTTACAAGTTAAAACAAAATTTTATTCATTGAAAACTGATGATCCTTATACAGTTGATTTAAATAGAGCTTTAGAAATTATCAAAGAAACAGATGAAGCAAAAGAAAAATCTACTATTAAAACTTTTGATAAAGAAAAAATTCAAATCCTAATTGGTCAATATGGTCCATATATAAAACAAGGAAGAAAAAATTTCAAAATACCAAAAAGTGTTGAAGCAAAAGATTTAACTTTAGAGCAATGTCTTGAAATAATTGCAAAAGATTCTAAAACAAAAACAAGTTCGACAAAAAAAGCAAGTACAGAAAAAAAAGCAAGTACAGAAAAAAAAGAGACAAAAAAGAAAACAACTACAGCAAAAAAAACTACTAAAAAGAGTGCTGACAAATAGTTATGAAAATAGGCATTTTGTCCGATAGTCACTTAAAAAGTGACTATACAAAAGAGGTGATAGATTTTTTCAAAAATGAAAATTGTGAATATTTAATTCATGCAGGTGATTTATGTATTGAAAAAAATCTTGAACTTTTAGAAAATTCTGGGCTTAAATATGTAGCAATTTTTGGAAATAATGATAGAAATTTGTTCTCTCTTGCTTCAAAATATAATATTAAATCAGAACCATATTATTTTAAAATAAAAGATATAAAGTTTAAACTTATGCACCTTCCTTATTATTTAACACCTGATTGTGATGTGGTGATTTTTGGACACACTCACATCTTTGAATCAGATTATAAAAATAAAACACTTTTTATAAATCCAGGAGAAGTGTGTGCAAGAGAAAAACCTTTAATAGAGTGCGTACAACTAGGGATTAATGAAAATGAGTATATAATCACACGTTGTTTTAAAAAGATTAATGAAAAAAATTTTAAAAAAGAAGAGATAATTTATGAAAAATAATGACGAAATTTTTTTATGCGCCATTTGTAATATTGAAAGTGGAACATGTAATGAAGACTGTAAATTCTGTACACAAAGTGTAAAATATAAAGCAGATATTCAAAGATATAAACAAAAAGAGATTACTCAAATTGTCGAAGAAGCAAAAAGAGCAAGAGCAAATAATGCAAATGGATTTTGTTTAGTAACTGCTGGAAAAGGACTAACTCCAAAAAGATTAGAGTATGTATGTGAAGCAGCACGTGCAATTAAAAAAGAGAATTTAGGTTTAATTTTAATTGCTTGTAATGGTATTGCAACAGTTGAAGATCTTCAAACTTTAAAAGATGCAGGAGTTGATGCATATAATCACAACTTAGAAACTGCAAGAGATTTTTATGATGAAATCTGTACAACTCATCCTTGGGATGATAGATATCAAACTTGTAAAAATGTAAAAGAAGTTGGTTTAAGACTTGTATGTGGTGGAATTTTTGGAATGGGAGAGACTCAAGAACAAAGAATTTCAATGCTTGAATCAATTGCATCTTTAGAGCCTATGAATGTACCTTTAAACTTTTTCCATCCAAATGAAGCATTACCAATTGTAAAAAATACAATTACAAGAGAAGAAGCTTTTGAGTTAATCACACTTGCTAGAAAGATGATTCCAAATGCAATGAAAATAATGGTTGCTGGTGGACGTGAAGTAATGTTTGGTGATGAGCAGTATAAAATCTTTGAAAAAGGTGCTAATGCATTTGTTATTGGTGATTATTTAACAACTGCTGGAAAAACTCCTGCTGATGATATTGCTGAGCTTGAAAAACATGGTTATAAAATAAAAAGAGAAAGAGATTAATAAGGTAAACGAATGAGTGAAGAAATATTAATAATTATCTCAATATCTTTAATAATATTTACTTCACCATTAGTATCGAAATTATTAAAACTACCTACAATTCCAGTAGAAATTATGTTAGGTGCAATAGCTGCATATTTTGCATTTATTGTAGATCATCCAATTTTTCATTTAGTTGCTGAATTGGGTTTTTTATATCTAATGTTTTTAGCTGGAATAGAAATAGATTTAAAAAAACTTTTATCTATTTCACCAACAATGCTAAAAAAATCACTTTTATATAATGTCATACTATTTTCAAGTTCAATTCTAATAACTTTATATTTTGATTTAGGGAAAATATTTATTGTAATTCTGCCTCTTATTTCTATTGGAGTTTTAGCTGCTCTTAAAAAAGAGTATGGAGATACAGAATGGATAAGAATAGCTTTTATTGTTGGATTAATAGGTGAAATAGTTTCAATTTTTGCATTAACAACAGTATCTGCTGTGTTAGAGTATGGAATTGGATTTGATTTTTATAAAATTATGGCATTGTTTGTTTTATTCTTAATAGCAATGATAATTGTGTATAAACTTTTTCACAATCTTATTTGGTGGTTTCCAGAAATAAAAAATTATTTAATGCCTGAGAAAGATCATCAAGAACAAGATATAAGAATTTCAATGGCAATATTCTTTTTAATGATAACTGTAATGATGTATCTACATTTAGAGATTGCTTTTGGAGCTTTTATTGCAGGTATTTTTATTACAACATTCTTTGAAGAACATAATAAACAATTACCTCATAAATTAGAACATTTTGGTTTTGGTTGGTTAGTTCCAATTTTCTTTATTTCTGTTGGTGCTTCTCTTGAAATAAATGCATTATTAAATTGGGATTTGATTATAAAAGCTCTATTAATTACAGTTGCAATGATTGCTATTAGATTATTAGCTTCTTTATTATTTGTAAAAGAGATGGGGTGGAATAAATTTTTTATGCTTGGGCTATCTCATTCAATGCCATTAACACTTTTAATTGCAGTTACAACTATTGCATACAATAATCACTCTATTACACAAGAATTTTATTATGCTTTAATATTAGCAGCTATATTAGAAGTATTAATTGTAATGGTTATAATTAGGATAATTACTTCTCTAATTAAGTTTAGAGATAGTAATTAAATCATCTTTATATGATACATTGTAATTAGAAGGTTTATCGATCAATTCAAGTGCAACTCTAAAATATCCTTCTGATTTGTGATTTCCCACAGTAATTCTTTTAAAGTTTTTTGAATCTAAATCATCTTTTTTTGTATTGAAGTTTACTTTTGCTTTATAATCAATAATTAGTTTATTTTCTTTTATAATTGAGAATTTTTTAGAAACTTTGTAATCTGTATGAATAATTAGTTTATTATCACTAAATTCAATTTTTAGGAACGGTAAAAGGGTTTTAGCAACTAAAGTATCATCATCAGTTATGTCAGGTCTAGGTTTTACATAAACAATTTGTTCTGGTTCTGCAGGTTTAGTATTTGCAAGTTCTTTTTTTACAATTTCTTTTGTTTTTTGTTCAGTTTGTTTTTTTGTTTTTTGAAGTAATGAATCCACTTCTTGTTTAGAATAAGTTTTTTGTACAGGTTTATTTTCTTTTATAGTTGGAACAATTTTATTTACAGCATCATTAACTTTATTTTTATTTACATCTGACATTTTTTGTTGCATTTCTCTTATATATTGAGCTTCTTGCATATCTTCAGGTGTAACTGGATTTTCATTCATCTCAATCATCTTCCCTGTTTCTTCTTCAAAAGTATTCATCATTTCAAATGGATTTTCTCTTGCATTTAAACCTATTGCTAAAATGACAGTTAATGTAAATAAAGATAAAGTTTTCATTCTTCTGGCTCCAAATTTTTAAGTTCAAAATACTCTTTTTGTAAATAAGCATTTTCTCTTTGTAATCTTAATATTTCACTTTCTAGATACTCTTTTTTATATTTTAGTGAATTATAAACTTGCAAAGAGTTATCTCCAAAAAGAATTATAACTGCATTATAAGATAAAAAGATAGTAGCAATCAAAGATATGATTACTACTAACATAAATTTCTTATAAGCGCTAAATTTTTTCATATACCACTATTTTTTAGAGAAAGGTTGTTTCCCTAAATATTCAGAATAGGCAATTTCAGCTCCAATTTCAAGAAGTCTGTTGTATTTTGCAATTCTGTCACTTCTTGCTGTTGAACCAGTTTTTATTTGTCCACAATTTAATGCCACCGCAAAATCTGCAATAAATGCATCTTCACTTTCACCTGATCTATGAGACATGATACAATTGTAGTTATTTCTTTGAGCAAGTCTGATTGTTTGCATTGTTTCAGAAACTGATCCAATTTGATTTGGTTTAATTAATACAGCATTTGCTATACCTTTTTTAATTCCTTCAGCAACAATTGATGCATTTGTAACAAATAAATCATCTCCAACTAATTGAACTTTTGAACCTAATTTTTCAGTTAAAATTTTCCATCCATCCCAATCATCTTCACTTAATCCATCTTCAATAGAAACGATAGGATATTTAGAACATAAATCAGCATAGTATTCAACTAATTCAGCTGATGTTAATTCTCTATTCTCACCTTTTAGAACATATTTTTTTGTATTTTCATCAATTAATTCAGAAGCAGCAACGTCTAATGCAATAGAGATTTGTTCACCAGCTTTATATCCAGCTTTTTCAATAGCTGTCATGATAACTTGAATTGGTTCTTCGTTTGATTTTAAGTTTGGAGCAAATCCACCTTCATCACCAACTGCTGTACTTTCACCCATTGCATCAATAACTTTTTTTAAGTTTTGATAGATTTCTGCAACAGCTCTTAATCCATCATTGAAATTTTCAAATCCTGTTGGCATAATCATATATTCTTGGAAATCAACAGAGTTATTTGCATGCTCTCCACCATTAATAATATTAAACATAGGTACAGGCATTGTCATAGCATTTGCTCCACCTAAATATCTATATAATGGAATTTGTAAAGAGTTAGCAGCAGCTCTAGCCACTGCCATAGATACACCAAGAACAGCATTTGCTCCTAAATTTGAGTAATTTTGTGTTCCATCAATATCTTTCATTGTTGCATCAACTTCAGCTTGATTATAAGGGCTTAATCCGATTAATTCATTTGCAATTGTAGTGTTTACATTCTCAACTGCATTTAAAACACCTTTCCCTAAAAATCTATTATCACCATCTCTTAATTCTAAAGCTTCTCTTTTTCCTGTACTTGCACCACTTGGTACTATTGCACTACCTTTTGTACCATCACTTAATATAACTGTAGCTCTTACAGTTGGGTTTCCTCTTGAATCTAATACTTCATCAGCGTAAATATTATCAATAAATACCACTTAGATCTCCTATATTTCATAATTTAGATGATTATAGCTAAAAAAGATTTGTTATTTGCTTTTGTATTTTTTTAAAGAGAGTAATTTTTGTATTTTGTTTATCAAAGGAAAAGTTTCCTTTGATTTTTTAGTCGTCTAAATCAGCTGTATCATCTAAATCATCTGAACTACTACTAATGATTGAATCATTAACTCCCATAGATTCAAGGATTTTATTTTCAATTTCACGTGCTATTTCAGGGTTATCTTTTAAGAATACTTTTGAGTTTTCTCTTCCTTGTCCAATTTTTGAATCACCATAACTAAACCAAGCACCAGCTTTATCTACGATATCAAGTTTTACCCCATAATCAACTAATTCACCAGTTTTTGAGATACCTTCTCCAAACATAATATCAAATTCTGCTTGTTTAAAAGGAGCTGCCACTTTATTTTTAACAACTTTTACTTTTACTCTATTCCCAATAGAATTTTCACCTTGTTTAAGTGTAGCAATTCTTCTAATATCAAGTCTTACTGAAGAGTAGAATTTAAGAGCATTCCCTCCAGTTGTTGTTTCAGGACTCCCATATCCAGTCATTCCAATTTTCATTCTTATTTGGTTGATAAAAATAACTGTACAATTCATTTTATTTAATAAACCAGTTACTTTTCTTAAAGCTTTACTCATAAGTCTTGCTTGAACACCAACTTGTTGATCATCCATATCTCCATCAATTTCTACTTTTGGAGTAAGTGCTGCAACAGAGTCAATAACAACTAAATCAACTGCACCACTTCTTATTACGGTTTCAAGTATTTCTAAAGCTTGTTCTCCAAAATCTGGTTGAGATACAAGTAAGTTATCTGTATCAACACCAATATCTTTTGCATATTTAACATCAAGAGCATGTTCAGCATCAATAAATGCACAAACACCTCCTGCTTTTTGTGCTTCAGCAATTGCATGTAATGTTAGTGTTGTTTTTCCTGAACTTTCTGGCCCATAAATTTCAATAACTCTTCCTTTTGGAAGTCCACCAACACCAAGTGCTAAATCAAGTCCTAAAGAACCTGTGCTGATTGTTTCAGTTGGAACAACAACTTTATCACCAAGTCTAATAAGTGTACCTTTTCCAAATGTTTTATCAATTTGTTTGATAGCTAATTCTAATGATTTTTTTTGATTCTCATCCATAATATTTCCTATGTTGGTTTGATTTGTTATATTTTATGTTGGGATTTTAGCAGATTTTTTTTAAAGTCTTAATTTTTATTACAAATTGTAATATTTTTTATTTTAAAATATCTTCAATCCCTTCTTGCTCAATTTTTTCAATAGTTTCAATAGTTTTTATATGAGCATTAACTCTTTTTTTCATTGTATATGATTTTATATGTTTTGCTAAAATTTTTGTATATTTTTTGTAGTTTCTTGAATCTTTTTCAAAAGTTGTAAGTTTTTTCTGTATTTTAATAATATCTTGTGGAATAGTATTGTTTTGCATATTTACCTCTAATAAATTTGTTAATTTTAACAGAAAATATTTAAAATGATATTATTTAAATATTTTCTTTGCTATTATTGAAAATAATTTATTTAATAAAAATTATCAAAGTATAAGTAGGAGATATTTTGCAGAATAATTTAAAAAATTTTATAGTAAAAGAAAATACGACTATATTAGAAGCACTAAAACTTATTGATAAAAATAAAAAAAACTTTTTAATCGTTATAAATGATATGAATACTCTTATAGGTATAATTACTGAAGGGGAAATTAGAAGACTCTTAATAAATGGATTTAAACTAAAAAATAATATTATTTATAACAGTAACTTTTCTAGTATAAATCAGAATGATTCTTTTCTTAATCTTTTTGAATATTTTAAATCAGAAAAAATAAACTTTATTCCTATTGTAGATGATAATAACAAATTGATAAATATAATATCTAAAAAACAATTTCATGTAATGTTGCTTAAAGATATTGAATATGATTTGAAAAAATTACCTCAAATTGATGAACATGAATTAGATTATGAAATATTTCCAAAGCCATGGGGATTTTACAAAAGTACATTATTAGCAGAACATGTCCAATCTAAAATAATAACGGTATTCCCTAATGGAGAACTTAGTTTGCAAAAACATAAAAGAAGAGAAGAACATTGGATAGTGATTAAAGGTGAGGGAAAAATTGTCTTAGAAGAGACTATCTTAAATATAGAACAAGGAAGATATATTTATATTCCAAAAGGATGTAAGCATAAGATTATAAATTCTTCAAAAATTGATAATTTAATATTTGCAGAAGTTCAATTAGGTGATTATTTTGGTGAAGATGATATAATAAGATATGAAGACAAATATGGGAGAGTGTAAATTATGAGTTTTAATTTTGATTATCAAGTACCAAAAGTAATTGCAGAGATTGGTTGTAATCATATGGGACAATTTGAAATTGCAAAAGAATTAATTGATTTAGCAAAACAAAATGGTGCAAAGTATGTAAAATTTCAAAAAAGAAATAATAAAGAACTTCTTACAGTTGAACAGTATAATGCTCCTCATCCTGTACCTGTAAATTCTTATGGTGATACATACGGAGCTCATAGAGAATTTTTAGAATTTACAAAAGAACAACACAAAGAGCTAAAAGTATATTGTGACAGCATAGGAATTAGTTATAGTACGTCAGTTTGGGATGTTACAAGTGCAAAGGAAATGATTTCTTTTAAACCAGAATTTTTAAAAGTACCTTCTGCTTGTAATAATAATTTTGATATGTTAAAAGTTTTAAGAGATGAATATAAAGGTCAAGTTCAATTGTCTATTGGTATGACTTCTAAAGAAGAAGTAGAAGAAATAGTAAAATTTTTTGAAGAATCAAACCAAGCAAAATCAAGACTTTTAATTTATTCATGTACATCAGGTTATCCAGTACCAGCAAAAGACGTAGCTCTTTTAGAAATAAATTGGCTTTATGAAAAATATAATAATAGAGTAAATGAAATAGGTTTCTCAGGGCACCATTTAGGTACAAATCTTGATATAGCTGCATATACATTGGGTGCAAGATGGATTGAACGACATTTTACAAAAGATAAAACTTGGAAAGGAACGGATCACGGTGCTTCTCTTGAACCAAATGAATTAAAAAATTTAGTTGATGGTTTAAATGAAACTTTTGAGGCATTACATTATAAAAAAGAAGAAATCCTTCCAATAGAACAAGTACAACGAGATAAATTAAAAAATAGAAAGTAAGAAAATGATATTAAATAATTTTGATACAACAAAAATGTTTGAATATGAAAATGGTTTTTATGCTACTTCAACTGAAGCAAGATTTGGGAAGTTATTATCACATTATGAATTGTATAAAAAAATTATAAATTTACCAGGAGATGTTGTTGAATGTGGTTTATTTAAAGGTAATTCATTTTTTAGATTTGCACATTTTAGAGATTTATTAGAATCAAAAAATTCAAGAAAAATTATAGGTTTTGATATTTTTGGTAAATTCCCAAAAACAGAATATGAAAATGATAAAAAATATTTAGATAATTTTATTTCTGGTGCTGGAGAAAGTAGTATAGAGTTAGATGAAATAGAAAAGATTATGAAATATAAGAATATTGAAAATTATGAATTTGTAAAAGGTGATATTAATATAACTTTACCAAAATACTGTACTGAAAATCAGCATCAAAAGATTTCATTATTACATATTGATACTGATATTTATGAACCAGCTGTTACTATATTAGAGAATATGTATGAAAGAGTTGTTTCAGGTGGAATTATTATTTTTGATGATTATGGTACTTTCCCTGGTGAAACAAAAGCTGTTGATGATTTTTTTAAAAATAAAAAAGAAAAAATCCAAAAACTTTCTTTAGGACTAACTCCTTCATTCATTGTAAAGGAATAAAATTGTTTTGTAATCTTTGTAAAAGTAAAGACTTCAAAAAACGAAATGGAACAGTTAGAGATAATAAAAATTTAGAAATTTTCGAGTGTACTGATTGTGGTTTAGTTTTCTTATCAGAAAACAATCATATAGATGAAAATTTCTATGAAAATTCTAATATGCACCAGTCATTTGATTTTTATAAATGGAGAAATGAAACTCTTGTAGATGATACAAGAAGATTTGAATTTTTGAAAAGTTCTCTGATAAATAAAAAAGTTTTAGATTTTGGAAGTGGAAATGGTGGTTTTTTAAAACTTACAAAAAATATATCAAAAGAAGTCTTAGGTGTAGAACTTGAAAAAGCAATAATCCCTTTTTATAAAGAAGAAGATATTCCTTTTGAAAATAATCTTGATAATATAAGTGATAAATTTGATATTATTACTTCTTTTCATGTTATTGAACATATAAAAGAACCTTTGAAAATATTAGATAAATTAAAAGATTTATTAAAAGATAATGGTAGATTGATTATTGAAGTACCAAATGCAAATGATGCACTTCTTACAATTTATGAAAATGAAGCATTTTCTAATTTTACTTATTGGAGTTGCCATTTATATTTATATACTCACCACACATTAAATCTTTTGGCAAAACAAGCTGGTTTTGAAGTAGAATTTATAAAGCATATTCAAAGATATCCGCTGTCAAATCATTTATATTGGTTAAGTAAAAATAAACCTGGTGGTCATGAAAAGTGGGGTAATTTTTTTGATTCTAAAGAATTAAATAGTGCATATGAAAATCAACTTGCAAGTTTAGGTGCAACTGATACTATAATAGCTTCTTTAAAAAAAGGAATAAAATGAATATAGCTTTTATCCCTGTTCGTTGTGGGAGTAAATCAATTCCTTTTAAAAATATAAAAGAGTTTTGTGAAAAGCCTTTAGTTTATTGGAATCTTGAAGCTTTAGAAAATTCTCAAAATATAGATAAAATTTTTGTAGCAACAGATTGTGAAGAAATAAAAAATGTGGTAAACAGTTTTAATTTTCTCAAAGTTGAAGTTTATGATAGGGATAAAGAAAATGCTACAGATTCTGCAAGTACAGAATCTGTAATGTTGGAGTTTATAAATAAGCAAGATTTCAAAGATAGTGATCTATTTTTTTTAGTTCAAGCAACTTCTCCTCTTACTCAAACAAAAGATTTTGATGAAGCATTAGAAAGATTAAAAAATGAAGATGCTGACTCATTACTTACTTGTATAAGGACAAAAAGGTTTTTTTGGGATAAAGATGCAAATCCTATAAATTATGATTTTCACAATCGTCCAAGAAGACAAGATTTTGATGGACTTTTTATGGAAAATGGTGCTTTTTATATAAATACTGTTTTTAATATTAAGAAAGATAAAAATCGTTTAAGTGGAAAAATTTCAATTCATGAAATGCAAGAATTTACAGCTGTTGAAATAGATGAAGAAGATGATTGGTTAATTGCTGAAAAAATGATGTACAAATATATACTTTCGAAAAGAAAAACAAATATCAAAATAAAACTTTTTTTATCAGATGTGGATGGAACTTTAACTGATGCAGGTATGTATTATGGTGAAAATGGTGAAGAGTTTAAAAAGTTTAATACTCATGATGGAAAAGGGTTTGAACTTTTACGAAAAGCTGGTATAAAAACAGGAATTATAACAAGTGAAAATACAAGAATAGTAGCAAATCGTGCAAAAAAACTAAAAGTTGATTTTTTATATCAAGGATTAGAATATAAAGGGAAGCTTGATATAGCAAAAGAAATTTGTAAAAAACTAAAAATATCTTTAGATGAAGTTGCTTATATAGGTGACGATATAAATTGTAAAGAATTACTTTCTCATGTTGGAATTGCAGCATGTCCTGCAAATGCTTTAGATGAGATAAAAAATATATCAAATATTATTAAACTCTCTAAAAGTGGAGGTGAAGGTGCTGTTAGAGAGTTTGTAGAGTTTATTTTGGGTAACATTATCAAATAATGTATACTTCTTGTGGAATTTTATTAAGTTTATATTATTATTACTCAAAATTTAAAGGTTGACTTTTATGATAGAAGCACAAATACAACTTCAAAATGCATTAATAACTACTTTTTTAGCAAATCTTGCTTTTCTGAGTGAATATGATAACGAGCTTTATCATAGAGTAGATGAACTTTCTCGTATGATAGAAAATGGTACATATCAAGAAAAATATGCATTAGAATTTATTATGGAAAATGGTGATTTTGATATATATGATATTGTAAATGATAAATATTTATATAATAAAAAACCTAAAAAAATAAATGATGATTTAGTTAGAAAAATAGAATTTGATGAAAAATTCTCAATATTTAATATTGAAGATTATTTTACAATAAAAACAGATTTTCCAATTGACGCAGAAAATAGATTTAATTTTGAAAAAATTATTGAATTTACGGCACTAACACAAAAGAATATGTTTGAATATTCAAATTCTTTAAAAGATTTTTTAGGAAACAAAAAAAAGAAACTAAAAAAAATTAAGAAATTTATATTTTTAGGAACATTATTAGGTCGACATATTCCAAGAATTGCAGAAAAAATAGATGCTGATATGTATTTGATTCTTGAAAAAAATATAGAAATATTTAGATTATCATTGTTTACAATTGATTATACTATTTTGGGAAATAAAGGTGCAATATTTTCTATAATGGACGATGATATTGATGAAGATAGAAAAATAAGAAAATTTATTGATATAAGTTTTTTAGATAATTATTTATTGAAATTTTCTACTACTAATATCAATATTGAAACGTATATAGATAAAATTCTTAGTTTGTTAGTTTCAAAAAAGCCAAATATATATGATTATAATAGAGAATTATATTCTTATGTAAATCGAGTAACTAAAGTTTTAAATAGTGAATATAGAACATTAATTATAAATCAGGTACAAGAAAAGTGTAATTTATTTGATGAAGTACCAGTGTTATATTTAGCCGCAGGACCATCCTTAGATGAAAATATTGAATGGATAAAAGAACATCAAAATAAATTTTTTATTGTAACAATAGGTGCTGCATATAAGAAGTTACTTTCAAATAATATTAGAATTGATATGATAACTACACTTGATGAAAATGTAGTTTTAAATGATATTCAATTTGATGATTTTAGTGTTTCAAAATTAAATAAAGAAACAATAATTTTAGCAAATAGTGCGACTAATTCAAAACTTTTAAAAAAATTAAAACCTTTTAATCTCTTTTTATATGAATCTCAAATTTGTTTTCATAAAGATAATATTTCATTAAGTGGGTTTAGTGTTGGAGAGGTTACATTAAATATATTATTAAAAATGAATATAAAAAATATTTATTTATTAGGATTGGATTTAGCCTTAAATCAAAAAACAGGTTTAACACATTCAGAAAATAGTGATTCGGGAATGAAGGTATATTATGATTTAGATGAAAAACAAAGTAGAGATACCTTTGGATTAAGAGATGGACTTATAAAAATAAAAGGAAATTTATTAGATGAAGTTAATACTACTTCTTTATTTTATATGTCAATAAGATATTTAAAAGATGTATTATCTACAAAAAATGAAAATATAAATATATATAATTTATCTTCTCATGGAGCATATTTTAATAATACTTCCCCTAAAAAAGTATCAGATATAAATATGAAAGAATTTAGTAGTATTGATAATCTTGAAAAAAGTCATTTTGTTGATTTTTTAGTAAATAATTCATTAACAAAATTAACTGAAGAATCTACTAACGAAATAAAATGTGATATAGATTTTTTAAAGCATTTTATGGAAAATAGAATCTATAATTTTAAGAATAGTGAATTTAAAAATTATGAAGAATTATTAAAAGAAGTTTTAGAAATTTTAAATCAAATAGAGAAATATAAATATAGTTTTATAAATTTAATTATGAAAAACTACTATCGTATATTATTCCCTTATTTATCATATCATTTTAATGATATAAAAGTAAAAGATGAAGAAAAAAAAATAAAAAAAATAAAAAAAATATTTGAAGAACAGATAGAAAATATTTTAAATGATTATATTTTATGCTTAGAAAGAATTTTATAAGATAAGAAAAGAGATTTTATATCTCTTTTCTTTTTTATGTAATAGGTTAAAACTTATTGTAAAAGTCTTAAAACATTTTGTTGAACAGAATTTGCTTGACTGATTGCATAAGAACCAGCTTGAGAAATAATGTTTTGTTTGTTGAAATTTGCAGATTCTTGTGCATAATCAACATCTCTGATGATAGACTCAGCAGCAGTAACGTTAGTAGCTTGAGTCATTAAGTTTCTAACCGCAGATTCAACTTGGTTTTGAGTAGAACCGATGTCTCCTCTATATCCATTTAGAGTAGTAATAGCATCATCAATTGTAGCTTGATATTGAGAAGCTAGTCCTCTTGTTAATGAATTAGTTGTTGTTAACGCTGCTAATCCAGATAAACCTAATCCAGTTACATTAGAACGAATAGCAACATTAGAGATAATATTATCAGCTTTTTCACCAATTTGGAATTTTAAACCTGCTGAAGAAGTTGAAGTTCCAGCTCCAGCTTGTAATAAAGTTGTTCCATTATAGTTTGTTTGTTTAGCAATATTATCTAATTGAGTTAAAAGTTTACTAATATCTTTTCTAATAGATTCTCTACCATCTTCTGATGTAGTATCAGTATTTGCTTGAATTAATTTAGCTTTAATAGTATCAAGAATATTTGATTGCTCAGCCATTGATTTATCAGCAATTTGAAGTAAAGAAACAGCAGAATTACCATTTGCAATACCTTGATTGATAGAAGTAGCTTGAGTTCTTAATTTATCAGCAATAGCTAAACCAGAAGCATCGTCAGAAGCTTTGTTAATTCTAAGACCAGTAGAAAGTTTTTCTAAAGAACTAGTAATTTTTTTAGTAGTATTTTGCGCAGCTTCTTGAGCTGTTAAAGATGAAACGTTAGTATTAATTCTCATAATAAATCCTTTTTATTTATGACACATTGCGATTTTACTCACAGCCTAAAACATTCTTGTATCACCAAGCATAAAGATGAAAGATTTTCACCTTTTCGGACTCCATTGAACCCTATGTAATATACAAAATTTTAAGTGATAACTTTTAAGTTATCACTTCTTATGATAATTAAAAACTTATTGTAAAAGTCTTAAAACATTTTGTTGAACAGAATTTGCTTGACTGATTGCATAAGAACCAGCTTGAGAAATAATGTTTTGTTTGTTGAAATTTGCAGATTCTTGAGCATAATCAACATCTCTGATGATAGACTCAGCAGCAGTAACGTTAGTAGCTTGAGTCATTAAGTTTCTAACCGCAGATTCAACTTGGTTTTGAGTAGAACCGATGTCTCCTCTATATCCATTTAGAGTAGTAATAGCATCATCAATTGTAGCTTGATATTGAGAAGCTGCTGCTCTTGAAAGAGAACTTGCAGCAGTTAATGCTCCTAATCCACCTAATCCTAAACCACTTACATTAGAACGAATAGCAACGTTAGAGATAACATTATCAGCTTTTTCACCAATTTGGAATTTTAAACCACCAGAACTTGCGTTACTTGTAGCAGAATCTTGTAATAAAGTTGTTCCATTATAATTAGTTTGTTTAGCAATATTATCTAACTGAGTTAAAAGTTTATTAATATCTTTTCTAATAGATTCTCTACCATCATCTGATGTAGTATCAGTATTTGCTTGAATTAATTTAGCTTTAATAGTATCAAGAATATTTGATTGCTCAGCCATTGATTTATCAGCAATTTGAAGTAAAGAAACAGCAGAATTACCATTTGCAATACCTTGATTGATAGAAGTAGCTTGAGTTCTTAATTTATCAGCAATAGCTAAACCAGAAGCATCATCAGAAGCTTTGTTAATTCTAAGACCAGTAGAAAGTTTTTCTAAAGAACTAGTAATTTTTTTAGTAGTATTTTGTGCAGCTTCTTGAGCTGTTAAAGATGAAACGTTAGTATTAATTCTCATAATAAATCCTTTTTATTTATGACACATTGCGATTTTACTCACAGCCTCAAACATTCTTGTCACTTAATAAGTTTCAAGCATAGAGAAGAAAAATTTTCATCTCTTCGGAATCCATTGATCCCTAATCTTTGTATTGAAATTATGACACTACAATTCTTAAAATTAGATTAAATCAATAAATCTTTTTCAAAATTACACCACTTTCTATATGATTTGTAAAAGCAAATTGATCAAATAGTGCAAATCTTACGATTTCATGGGTTTTTGTTAATTCTTCTAAGTCTCTATGTAAAGTTTTAGGGTTACATGAAATATAAATGATATTTTCAAAATCTTTTGCTAATGCTCTTGTTGTATCATCTAAACCTGAACGTGGTGGATCCATAAAAATAGTATCAAAGTTATAATCTTTTAAATTTATATTTTTTAATCTATTAAATGGTCTTACTTCATTTAATGCTTGTACAAACTCTTCTGCACTCATTCTAATAAAACTAATAGTTTCTATATTATTTAGTTCACAATTTTTTAAAGCAGATTTAATAGAAGTTTTTGAAATTTCAGTTGCTAAAACTTTGTGAAATTTTGTAGATAGTGGAATAGTAAAATTACCTCCACCACAATAAAGTTCACATAAATCTTTTGATGAATTTTCAATATTATTTAAAACCCATTCAATCATTTGAATATTTACATTTGTATTTGGTTGAGTAAAACCACCTTCTTGATAGGCAAATTTGAAATCTTTGTTATTTATATGTAATGTTTCATTTATTGACTCAGAACTCAGAACAATTTTTTGTTTTCTACTTCTTCCCATGATTTTGATATTCAGTGCTGACTCAATCTCTTTTGCTTTTTGGTTCCATTCTTCATCTAATTTTTTGTGATAAATTAAAGTTACAAGTAAATCTTTTGTAGTACTTCCTAAAAATTCAACTGCAAAAAGTTTGTAAGAAAGAATTAAATCTTTTTCTAGTTCAAATATCAGTTTTGGCATAATTTCTTGAATATGAGGACTTACCATTTCACATGAATCGATTTTTAAGATATTCTTTTTAAAATCATTCATCGCATAAGATAAAATTTCATTTCCATTTTCATCTTTATCCCACCAAATTCTAAATTCAGCACGATTTCTAAAATTTGACTCACTACTTTTGATAATATCAAATTCCATTGTTGTAAAGTTAGAAAATCTTTCTTTTTCCCTTTGAATTTTGTAGTTTAGTTGTTCTTCATAAGTTTTATCAAAAAGTGTACAAGATGCACAAATACCAAAATATTTACAATTCATTATGTTCCTTAAAATTAGATTCCCTAATTTTAAGGGAACCAATATGGTTTTATCTACTTTTTCACACAAAAATAAATTTTGTTAAAAGTAGCAAAATCCTAAAGAGTGCAACGAGTTGCACTTAAGATCTTTGTTTAATCTGATATTATATTCTATTGTATATAATACGCCTATGAAAGAAAATTGGCAAGAACAACTACAAACCTTATTAAACTGTGATTTAAAAACTTTATATCCATTAGCAAGAAGTCTAAATAGAAAACTAGAGTTTTATGTAGGACCTACAAATAGTGGGAAAACATATAATGCAATGCAAAAATTAAAAGAGGCAAATTCTGGACTTTATTTAGCACCTTTACGACTTTTAGCACTAGAAGGTTATGAAGATTTAAAAGAATCAAAAATAAATGCTTCACTTATTACTGGTGAAGAACAAATGTTAGATGAAGAAGCTGCACATGTTTGTTCAACTATTGAAATGTTAGATTTTGACTTAGATGTTGATGTTGCTGTTATTGATGAAGTTCAAATGCTAGAAGACCCTGATAGAGGTTGGGCTTGGGTAAATGCAATTATTGGATGTCCTGCAAAAAAAATAATTATGACAGGAAGTGTAAATGCTCTTGATGCTATAAAAAGAATTGCAACTTATTTGGGTGAAGAGTTAGAAATCATAAAACATCAAAGAAAAAATGAGTTAAAAGTTTTACCAAAATGGACTTCTTTAGAAAAACTTGAAGATGGAACAGCATTGATTGCCTTTTCAAGAAGTGATGTTTTAAAATTAAAACAAAAATTGCAAAAGAAATATTCTGTTTCTGTTATTTATGGAAATTTATCTCCTGAAGTAAGACGAGATGAAGCAAAAAGATTTAGAGAGAAAAAAACACAAATTCTAATTGCAACAGATGCAATTGCAATGGGATTAAATCTTCCAATTAAAACTATTTTATTTACAACAGATGAAAAATTTGATGGAAAGAGTAGAAGAAAAATAACAGTTAATGAAATAGTACAAATAGCTGGTCGAGCAGGAAGATATGGACATTTTGAAGCTGGATATTTAGGTGCAACGAGAAGAGATGTTTTAGCTTATATAGCTCAAGAGTTTGAATCTCCAATTAGAACTATAAAACCGCCATTTAAAGTAAAAATAAATAACAATCAATTAGAAAGCTTAGCAAGTCATATAAAAACAAACTCTTTAACAAAAGTATTAAAGTTTTTTGCTGATAATATGTATTTTTCAGGACCTTTTAGAGCTGCTAATATTTCATCTATGCTTGAAGCTGCAAAGATAGTTGATACAAGATTTAATTTAAAACTTGAAGATAAATATCTTCTTGCTCAAGCTCCAATTACGACAAAATCAACAATTATTTTACAAGCTTATGAATCATACATTGCAAGCGTGATTAAAAAAAGAGTTTGTCATTATAAACCTTCAATTACACTACCTAAAAAAGCAATCACTCAAAAAGATTTGCTTTTAGTAGAAGATGAGGTTAAAAAAATCTCTTTATATTTATGGCTTTCATATAAAATGCCTGAACTTTTCCCAGACCATGATAAAGCTTATATTTTAAGAAATTCGTTTAATAGTTTTATTGAAAAATCTTTAAAAGGAAATTTGATTGAAGAAGATAATTCTGAAAAATCATATCCTAAAAAAAGATTTACAAAAGAGAAAAAAGAAAATAATATGAAAAAAAATTATAAACCAAGAAGCAGAAAAACAATTTAATAAAAAATTAGCTAAAATGTAAAGTTTAATAAAAGTTGCAAAGATATAAAGGAATATTTTAGTGTTTAATTTTTTTAAGGTAAATGAAGACCTTTTTTATAAAGAGTTATTCTCTGAAAATTTAGATGTTAGCAAAATTCAAAGATACATAAATAGAGGAATTGATTTAAATAAAAAAGATGAAAAAGGGCGTTCTATACTTTTTTCATTAGTTGCTAAGAAAAAATTAGATGCAATTAAAATTTTATTGTTAAATGGTGCAAATATAAATTTAGAAGATACTTATGGAAAAACTGTTTTAGATGAAGCTTGTGAAAGATCTGACGGTATGATGGTTAGATTTTTAATTGAAAATGGTTTCGATATAAATAGAAAAAATAGTTCAGGTAGAACAATTTTACAAGATATTGCTTTACTTGGCAATCAAAAAATGTTCCAAATCTTAATGACATATAATCCTGATTTTGATATAAAAGATAGTTATGGAAAAACCGTTTTATTTGATGCTGTTGAAGGTGAAAATTTAACTATTTTAAAAGATGTTGTAAATAACTTAGATAGTTTAAATACATTGGATGAAAATCATCAAACCGCACTTTTCAGGGCAGTTTTAAAAGATGATATAAATATATCTTCAACTTTGATTTTAAATGGTATCAATGTGAATTTTTTAGATAAAGATGGACAGAATGTTCTTTTTAATGCTATTTTACAAGGGGCTAAAAATATACCTTTAATAGAACTTCTTGCTAAAAAAAATATAAATATGAATATTGTTGATAATCATAATAAAAATATTATCGATGAACTTTTACATATTGTTGATTTACAAAAAAATGGACCAAAAGATTTAGAAGGTAAATATAAATTAATTACTCCTGATAAGGATTATTTACCTTTAGCACTTTTATTTATAGATAACGGTTTAGAAATTGATAAAATTCATGAAGATGGAAAAACAACACTTCAAAGAGAAATAGAAAATAAGAATTTTTCAAATGCAGAATTTTTAGTAAATTGTGGTGCAAATGTAAATGTAAGTGATGAAAATAATAAAAATATCATTTACAAAGAGATTTTAAAAGGTTATTCAAACTACAAAATGATGGATTTTTTAGTATTAAAAGGTGCAAATCTTGATGCTAGAGATTTAGATGAAAAAAGTGTAGTTGATGATATCGTAGAAATTATTGCAATTAATAAAGGTTTTAAAAAACCAAATCCTCAATTAACCCTTTATATAAAAGAAGATGAAAAGTATGATGTTTTACTTAAAAAAGTACTAACCTATCGACCAAATATTGAAACACAGAGATTAGATGGAAAAAATATTTTATTTGATTTAGTTTTATATAATGATTTTGATACATTAAGAACAATTATAAATTATGGTGTAAATTTAAATATTTCAGATAAACATGGTTGTACACCTTTGATGTATATGGTTGAAGAAGGATTGAAACTAAAAGATAAAAAAGATAGAGAAGCTTTTGTTGAAAGATTAGTAAATTTTTTAAAATATAGAATAAACATTGATATTCAAGATAATGATGGAAGAACAGTTATTCATAAAGCTGTAATTGCAAATGATTTAACAGTTGTTGAAAAATTGCTTACAAAAAAAGCAGATTTAACGATTAAGGATATTCATGGAAGAACAGCACTTCATCATACTCAATGGCATGGAAATTATAAAATTGCACGTTGGTTAATTGCCGCTGGTGCAGATATGAATCAACCAGATAATTCAGGTTTTACTTTACTTAATTATGCGGCAATTTTTGGGCATGCAAGATTGGTTGTAGCATTGGTGGCTTCTGGAGTTTTAATGTATAATAGAAATCCAAAAAATAGAAAAGTTGCACAATTTTTCAAAGATAGACAGAAAAATTTAGATAAATTGGTAAGTGCAAATATAAGTGATACAAAAATGAAAAATGCTTTAGAAGAAGTTGTAGAAAATTTAAAAAAAGAGATAAATGAAGCTTTAGTTTAAGAAGGAAAAGAATGTTTAATAAATCAATAATTATACTTGCTGCTGGGCAAGGTACAAGAATGAAATCAGATACTCCAAAGGTATTACATAAGATTTCTGGAAAACCAATGTTATATTATTCAATAAAAGAGGCTTTAAAATTAAGTGATGATATTACAGTGGTTTTATTTCATCACTTTGAAAAGGTAAAAGCAGAGATTGAAAAATATTTTTCAAATATAAATTTTGTAATTCAAGACCATAAAAATTATCCTGGAACTGGTGGAGCAGTTATGGGAATAACTCCAAAATATGAAAAAGTTTTGGTTTTAAATGGTGATATGCCACTTATTCAAGCAAGTGAATTAGAAAAATTTGAAATAAATGCAACTATTGTTATGTCTGTTTTAGAGTTAGATAGCGCAGATGGATATGGAAGAGTTATTATTGAAAATGGAAATGTTAAAAAAATAGTTGAACAAAAAGATGCAACACCTGAAGAGTTAGCAATAACAACTGCAAATGCAGGAATTTATCAATTTGAAACAAAATTTTTACTTGAAAATCTTCCAAAATTAAACAATAACAATGCTCAAAAAGAGTATTACATCACTGATTTAGTGGAAATGGCAATTTCTCAAGGAAAAGTTTTAAAACCACTTGTTGTAAATGAAGAGAATTTTAAAGGTGTAAATTCAAAAGTTGAATTAGCTGATGCTGAAGTGATTCATCAAAATAGAATTAAAAAAGAGTTTATGAAAGCTGGCGTTATAATGAGATTACCCGATACTATTTATATAGAAGAGGGTGTGCAAATTGAGGGTGAATCAATCATTGAAAATGGTGTATCACTTTTAGGAAACTCAAAAATTATAAATTCTCATATTAAAACTAACTCTGTTGTTGAAGACTCAATTGTAAAAGATAGTGATGTTGGACCAATGGGAAGAATCAGACCAGGTAGCCAGCTAAATAAAACTCATATTGGAAACTTTGTAGAGACAAAAAAAGCTATTTTAAATGGCGTAAAAGCAGGGCATTTATCTTATCTTGGAGATTGTTCTATTGATGAGGGAACAAATATAGGATGTGGAACAATTACTTGCAATTATGATGGGGTAAATAAACATCAAACGATTATAGGAAAAAATGTTTTTGTTGGAAGTGACACACAATTTGTTGCACCTGTAAATATTGAAGATGATGTATTAATTGGAGCTGGTTCAACTGTAACAGGAAATGTTAAAAAAGGTGAATTGTATCTTACACGTGCAAAAGCAAAAACTATTGATGGTTATTTTTATAAACATTTTTCAAATAAAAAGAAGTAAAAAATGCTTTTAAAAAACAAAAAGATATTAGTTGGGATTACTGGGTCAATTGCTATTTATAAAACTTTAGAGTTAATTAGACTTTATGTAAAAGCAGGTGCACAAGTTCGAGTTATTATGACTGAGGGTGCAAAGAAGTTTATAAATCCAATCACATTTGAAGCAATTTCACAAAATAAAGTTTTAGATGAAAGTAGTGAATGTTGGGATAAAAGTCAAGATTATAATCATATAGATATTGGAAAGTGGTCAGATATTTTTATAATTGCACCAGCGAGCGCAAATACAATAAATGCTTTAGCAAATGGTTTAGGAACAAATCTTTTATTACAAACTGCGCTTGCATATCCAAGAATGAAACTAATAGCACCAGCAGCAAATACAAATATGCTAAAAAATCCAATTACACAAGCAAGTCTAAAAATGTTAAAGCTTTGTAATTATGAGATTGTCTCATCACAAACAAAAGAGTTAGTTTGTAAAGATGTTGGTGATGGAGCGATGGCTGAGCCAACTGATATTTTTGATGTTACTTGTAAAGAACTTTTAAAAGATGAGTATTGGATAAATAGAAGAGTTGTTTTAAGTGGTGGTGGAACGGTTGAAAAGATAGACGATGTTAGATATATTTCAAATTTTTCATCTGGGAAAATGGCTTCAAGTTTGGCTAAAGCTTTGTATTATAAAGGTGCAGATGTCTGCTTGGTTAGCACACGAGGTTATGAAAATTTACCAAAAGATATTCACCTAATAAAAGTTCAAAGCTCAAATGAAATGTATGAATATTTAGTTGATTCAATAAGAGTTGCTAAAAAAGGAGTTCTTACAAAACTTACTTTGATGGATAATTCAACTCCTACTTTGATTATGAAGCAACCATTTTTATTTATGGTAGCTGCTGTTAGTGATTACTTACCCTCTTATCCACAAGAAGGGAAACTAAAAAAAGAGTTAATAGGAACACTATGGAATTTAGAGTTAAAACAAAATATGGATATTTTAAAATCACTTGATAAAGAAGAGATTGTTTCTATTGGATTTAAAGCAGAGATGGATGAAACTACAGCAATGAATAGTGCTACAAAAATGCTTGAAAATAAAAATCTTGATGGTGTATGTTTAAATATTTTAAATGATGAAAATAGTTTTGGAAGTGATAATAATAATATAGAACTAATTTTAAAAAATAGTTCTTATGAATTTAAAGGTTCAAAATTAGATGTTTCTTTAGAAATTTTAGAGAATTTACAAAGAGAGTTTAGCCAATATGAATGATATAAAAATTCCATCTCATATAGCAATAATTATGGATGGAAATGGAAGATGGGCAACGGAACGAGGATTTAATAGAACAGCAGGTCACGAAGAAGGAGCTAAAACAGTTAGAAGAATCACTTCATATTGTGCAAAAATTGGCGTAAAATATCTAACTTTATATGCTTTTTCAACTGAAAATTGGGAAAGACCAAAACTTGAAGTAGAATTTTTGATGAAACTTCTGGATAGATATTTAAAAAATGAATTAAATGTTTATTTAGAAAATAATATAAGATTTAAAGCAATTGGAGATTTAAGTAAGTTTTCAAAGAATTTACAAAAAACGATAACTGAAACAGAAATAAAAACTTCAAATTGCACGGGTTTAACCCAAGTTTTAGCTTTAAATTATGGTTCAAAAGATGAAATTGTTCGAGCTATTAAAAAGTTAAATGATTTAAATCTTGAAATAAATGAAAAAAATTTAGAATCTTGTCTTGATACAGCAGGTATGGGTGATGTTGATATTTTAATAAGAACAAGTGGAGAAATTAGACTTTCAAACTATCTTCTATGGCAAAATGCTTATGCAGAAATGTTTTTTACTCAAACTTATTGGCCTGATTTTACTGAATCTGAACTAGATGATATTTTAAGTGATTTTAGTAAAAGAGAGAGACGTTTTGGAGGTATTTAGTTTTATTTTTGGTATCTGTATAGGTTCTTTTTTAAATGTTTTAATCATAAAACTTCCTAAAAATGAATCTATATTTACAAAAACTAGAAGTAAATGCCCTTCATGTAATCATACAATTCTTTGGTATCATAATATCCCATTATTCTCTTATTTATTTTTAAAAGCTCATTGTGCTTATTGTGGAGTAAAAATCTCATTCCAATATTTTTTAGTTGAATTGTTAAGTGGAATTATTACTTTATTATTATTTTTAAAATTAGGATTAACTTTAGAATTTGTTTTTATGATGATTTTATCTTATGTGTTAATTGTTTTATCTTTTATTGATTTGAAATACAAAGCAGTTCCTGATTATCTACTTTTAGTGGCTTTAATTTTGTCTTTTTTTGCCACAAATTTTTCTATGACAGAAGCTTTTTATAATGCTTTTTTATTTAGTGGAGCAGTTGTTTTACTAAATTTTGTAATAACTTTTTATATTCAAAATATAAAATCAAAACTTTTAAAAGATGAAAGTTTAAAAACGCAAGAAGCTTTAGGAGAAGGAGATATTCCAATCATTGCAATGATTGGAGTCATCCTTGGAAATGCAGGTGTATTTGCTATATTTTTAGCTGCTTTTTTTGCTATAATACCTGCAATCTATTCAAATATAATAAAAAAAGATATTCAAACTCCATTTATTCCTTATTTAGTTTTGGGATTTTATACTGAATATTTTTTTAATTTAAAAACATTTATAAAGGTCTTTTTTTGAAATTAAACCAGTATTTATATTCCCAGTTAGCAGTCACGTTTTTCCCTATTTTTTTAGGATTATTTTTTATCACATCAATTGTATTTTTAGTTAAAATTGCATCTTTAACATCAATCATTACTATAAATTTTATTGAATTATTTACTTTATATGCTTATGTTGTTCCTCAAATTATATTTTATACTATGCCAATATCTTTTTTTATATCATTAGTTATAACTTTAGCAAAACTTGCAAGTGAGTATGAGCTGACTGTTATTACTTCTTTTGGATTAAATCCAATAAATATTTTAAAAATATTTTTACCTATTACGTTACTTTTATCAGCTTTACTCTTGATTGTTTCTGTTGGACTTATTCCTAAAACAAAATTTTTAACAAAACAGTTTTTAGATGTTAAAAAGAAAGAGGCAAATTTTAATATAAAAGCTAGTGAATTTGGACAAAAATTTGGTGATTGGCTTATTTATATTAGTGGTAAAGAAGATAAAGTTTATGAAAATGTAAAATTATTTAAAACAGAAGATAAAAAAGACCAATTTATTGTAAGTGATACAGCTATTTTAGATAATGACAAAGGAAGCTTAAGTTTTAAATTATTAAATGGAAAAGCTTTTATTATTGATGAAAATGAATTTAATCAAATTGATTATAAATCAATGTATATAAATGATTCAATAGCAGATAGTAAAATAGGAGTTTTTACAAATACCTATGAATATTGGAAAAATAATATAAAAAAGAATATTGATATTGATGATTTGACATTTTATATTTTAACTTCATTATTCCCTTTAGTTTCGCTATTTTTAGTAATAACTTTTGGATATTTTAATCCAAGATATGAAAAAAATAGAGCGATAGTTTATTCTCTTATTGCTGTTGTTTTATATTATGTTTTAATAAAAGCAATAGGTGATAAATTACTTTTACATACACTTTATATAATTCCAACTATTTGGCTTATAGGAACATATATTTTATATTCAAAAACAATCAAAAAAGAGTATTGATTCTTATGAATTTAAAATTTATTGTTGCTTATGATGGAAGTTCATATTTAGGAAGTCAAAAGCAACCCAATAAAAATACAATAGAAGATGAATTACTTAAAGCTTTTAAAACTCTAAATATTGATACTTCAATAGTTCTAAGTGGGCGAACAGATAAAGAAGTTCATGCAACAGGACAAGTTTTTAACTGTGTAATTCCAGATTTTTGGACAGATTTTTTTAAATTACAAGAAATTTTAAATAAAAGATTACCTAGTTCTATACAAATAAGACATATAGTAAAAGTAAATGAAGATTTTCATTCAAGATTTCATGCAAAAAAAAGAGTTTATAGATATATAATCACAACAAAGCCAACAACTCCTTTTAATGATAAATTTATTACTTTCGTAAAATCTGTAGATGAAAAACTTTTAAAAGAAGCAATAAAAGAGTTTATTGGTGTTTATGATTTTAAATATTTTCATAAAACAGGAAGTGATAAAGATGTTACAATAAGAGAAATTTTTGAAACAGCTTTTTATAAATATAAAGATATTTATGTTTTTAAATTTGTTGCAAACTCTTATTTACGTTCTCAAATTAGATTAATGGTTGGATTTTTATTAGCAATTAATGATAAAAGATTGACTATCGAAGATTTGAAAATACAGTTGAATTGTGAGAAAAATTTATTTAAAACTCCTATTAAGGCAAATGGATTATACCTAGCTAAAATAAAATACTAAGGGTTAAAATGTTTTTTAAGAAAAAGAAGTTTTATACACTTTTAGATATAAAAAATAAGATAATTTATACACCTTTAATATTTGTTTTATTTCTTTCAGTTATCTCATTTATCTCTATATTCTTGTTTTTAGAATATGAGAAAAAAAATAGGATAAATATTCTTATTCAAAATGAAAATTTTTATAAAAATGATGTTTTAAAAACTTATATTTCAAGTATAAAATATAATACAAGTGCAAATTTTGATGATATTGAAAATGATTTAAGTAATTCAATTTATGAGATTATTGGATTTATAAAAGCAAATCTAAAAGATGGAAAACCTTTTAATATGAGTTTTTTAGAACCATATCTAGATGAAGTAGAAAAACAAAGAAATATAAATTTTTTACTATTTGATAATATTAATTATAAATTATTACATGGTGAGAAATTATTAGAGAGTTTAACAGAACTTACAAATTCTGAAAATAAAACAGCGAAATTTAAATATTATATGTTAAGAAATATTGAATATATCGGTGATAATAACCTGATGTATAGTGTTGATAATCAAAAAAGAAACATACAATTAAGTTTTATAAAATATATAGATTTTTTGAATATTTATATTGGAGCTTATTCAAAAATTGATGATATGAAAGTTCTTACAGAAAAAGCAATTTTTGATTCAATCATTGCAAAAAGTAAAACTTTAAATAACTCATATTTCTATTTTTATGATTTTCACGAAAATAGAGTTTTTAACTACAAAATGAGTGGAAAAATTGAAGATATAAAGGATATAAAAGATTTCGAAGAAAAAAGTGCAAATGATTTTTCATATACATTTCCTAAATATCAATATAAAATTTTTGTAAGAACAAGTGAAAAGAACCAAGAGTTAAAAAATATAAAAGAAGAATATGAAACAAAACTTGTTGGATTTTATCTTTTAGTTACATTTATTGCTTTATTACTTATTACCTCTTTTAATATTTTTGGAAAATTTATTAATACAATTTTTAATAGATACAACAAAAGATTAGAGAGAAAAAATTTCCTTTTTAAAAAATGGAAAGAGAGATATGAGCTTGCAATCATTGCTTCAAATGATGGTTTGTGGGATATGGACTTAGAAACAAATGAAATTTTCTTTTCAAATAAATGGCTTGAGATGTTTGGTTATAAAAGAAATGATATTCAAACTTTTGAAGAATGGTTGAGTTTAATACATAAAGATGATAAATTAAAAGTTATCAAGGAGTTTGAAAAACATATAAATAAACAAAGTGAGCATTTTATTTGTGAATACAGATTAAAAGACAAATGGAATAATTATAAATGGATTTTAGTTCGAGGAAAAGTTTTTAACTCAAATAGAGTTTTAATGATGTCAATGAATATTGATGATAGAGTAAAACTAACAAAAGAATTAAGAGATGTAGAGCTTTTAACTGAACATGGAAGAATTGTAATTTTCAGATGGGAAAATGATGAAAATTTAACTGTTAAATTTGTTTCAAAAAGTATTAATGATTATGGTTATGAAGTAAATGATTTTGAAAATAAAAACAATTTTTTTAAATTTGTTTATAAAGATGATGTTAAACCATTAAAAGATGTTATTAAAAAAGCAGTAAAAGATGACAGCGATTCATTTAATTGTATTTTTAGAGTTATAGATAAACAAAGTAATATAAAATGGGTTTATACAAGAGCTATTTTAATCAAAGATGATTATTCAAATGTTATAGGTTTTTACGGTTATTTAAATGATATAACAAAACTTAAAATGAATGAAGAAGAGTTAAAACAAAAAATTGAAGAAGAAGTTGAAAAAAATCTTGAAAAAGATAGATTATTAGTTCAGCAAAATAAATTAGCTTCAATGGGTGAAATGCTTGGAAATATCGCTCATCAATGGCGACAACCACTAAATAATATAAATCTTTTGATTTATTATATACGAGATTCTTATGGATTGATTTCAAAAGATGAATTAAATGAAACAATAAAAAATGCAAAATTACAAATAGATTTTATGTCACAAACCATTGATGATTTTAGAAATTTTTATAAACCATCAAAAGAAAAAAAAGTCTTTAATATAAAAGACTCAATTATTCAAAGTTCAAAAATAGTGAAATCATCTTTGGAAAAAAATTCAATAGAATTGCTTATAGATGCAATTGATGTTGAAGTAGAAAATTATGAAAATGAATTTGAACAAGTAATTGTAAATATTCTAAATAATGCAATTGATGCCAAAATTATAAAAGATAAAACTATAAAGTTTAAAGCAAGAATAGAAATAAAAATTTATAAAGAAAAAGAAAATATATTCATATCAATTTTTAATAATTGTGGAAATATAGATGAAACAATTATCGAAAGAATTTTTGAACCATATTTTACAACTAAATTTGAAAATCAAGGTACAGGAATTGGACTTTATATGACAAAAGTAATCATTGAAAAAAATATGAATGGCAAAATAGAAGCTGTAAATAAAGATGATGGAGTAGAGTTTTTAATAAAACTAAATGCTTAAAAGCAATTTTGATATAATCTATTTATAATACAAAATAAAGAGAAAATATGCAGAAATTTAAAACAAAAGTTTTATTAGTAGAAGATGAAGAGTTAGCTAGAAAAACTTTAGCTTTTTATCTTAATACAATTTTTGATGAAGTTATTGTTGCTTGTGATGGAGCGGATGCCCTTGAAATTATTCAAAAAAGTTTTGATAATAAAGAGAATTTCGATTTAGTAATTACAGATTTGAATATGCCAAATATAAATGGCATGCAGATGATTGATGAAATATTAAAACTTATTCCAAATCAGAGATTTATCATTGTAAGTGCTCATAAAAATGAAGAAGATTTATTAAAGCTTATAAATTTAAGAGTAAGTGGATATTTTGTAAAACCTTTAAATATTGACAATATGATGGAAATGCTTCAAAAAGCAAAACAAGAAGTTCTTTTGGATAAACAACCAAAAGTTCTTAATGAAATAAGTAATTTAATTAAATTGAATAATAGTTATATGTATGATATGGAAACAAGTAAATTATATAACAATAATATAATTGTTAAATTATCAAAAAAAGAATCAGAAGTATTAGATGTATTGATAAAAAATATTGGAACATTAATCCCAATTGAACGATTTAAAAAAGAGATTTGGAATGATATTTCAATAAATGATTCATCTTTTAGAACGGTAATGAAGAGATTAAAAGATAAAATAAAAGATAATGATTTTATTATCTCTCATAAAGGTTATGGATATATAATAGAAAAAGTGTTATTGAAGTAAAAAGAAAAGAGAATTTCTCTTTTCTCTTTTCTTTTTTATATAGAAGCCTCTTTTTTAACTCTTCTTTTTTGAACTAAATAAATTCCAACGATGATAGCAATACCAATTAAATATGAAATATAATGGTTTGGTATTGGAAGATATGTTTCTATTACTTTTGGTAAAAACATAAAAGGAACAGGAACTAAAAATAATAATCTTTCTAATAATGTAGTTTTTGTTACAAAATATCCAATCATAAATGAAGAGAAAGAAATCATTCCTATAAATGCAGTTGTAAAAATAACAGCTATATCAATTGGATTTGTAATCCATATCCAACCGTGAGGATCACTTGGATTTAAAGGATCAACTCCTGAGATAAGTAGTAATTCTGGATTAAAGAAGAACATAAATGGTAATATGGCTGTTCTAATATTATACATAAATCCAATAATTCCTGTTTTTATAGGGTCTGCTTTTGCAATTCCAGCTGCTGCATAAGCTGCAAGCCCAACAGGTGGTGTAACATCTGCTAAAATACCAAAATAAAATACAAATAGATGTGCAGCAATTGCAGGAATTAAAAATCCATTATCAGCAGCAAGTGTTAAAATAACAGGTGCTGTTAATGAAGCCATAACAATATAGTTTGCTGTTGTTGGAAGACCCATACCTAAAATCAATGAAATAAGTGCAGCAAGTAATAAAATTGCAAAAATATTTCCATCTGCTAAAGTTTCTACAACATCAAGTAAAACTTGTCCTAATCCTGTAAGTGTTATTGAACCAACTACTATCCCTGCAAGAGCTGTTGCAATCGCAATTGGAATCATATTTTTAGCACCACTTATCATTCCAGCTAAAATATCAACAAATCCTGAAAGCCAAATATCTTTAGTAATCTTTTCTTTTGCTAAAAAAGCTCTAAAAGGATGTTGTACAATCATTAAAATCATTAAAAGCATAATTGCATTAAAAGCAGCACTAGCAGCACTTTGTCTTAAGACAACTAATGTATATAATAAGAAAAAAATAGGAATTAAATAGTGAATACCTTGTAAAAAAGTTTTTAGTTTTTCAGGTAAATCCTCTTTCTTTAAACCTTTTAGACCTAGTTTTAAAGCTTCTAAATGAACTATATAAAATAGTGCAAAATAAGAAACAAAAGCAGGAATAAATGCACTAATAATAACATCTGTATATGCCATACCCAAAAATTCTGCCATAATAAATGCAGCAGCTCCCATAATAGGTGGCATCAATTGTCCAATAGTTGAACCTGCAACCTCTACTGCTCCTGCTTGCTCTGGTCTAAATCCTGTTCTTTTCATAAGTGGAATTGTAAATGTTCCTGTTGTTACTGTATTTGCAATTGAACTTCCACTCATAATTCCTGTAAATCCAGAAGCTACAATAGCAGCTTTAGCTGGACCTCCTCTATATTTACCAAGCATTGAAAATGCTAAATTTATAAAATATTCACCAGCACCAGCTTTATCTAAAAGAGAACCAAATAAAACAAATAAAAATACAAATCCTGCAGACACTCCAAGAGGAACACCAAATATCCCTTCTGTTGTGAGATACATATGCCCAGCAAGTTTATTTAAACTAGCACCTTTATGAATAATTAACTCAGGCATATATGGACCTAATAAATCATAAGCTAAGAAAAAAATAGCAATTATACTTAAAGCAAGTCCTAAAACTCTTCTTCCTGCTTCCAATAAGATTATAACAGCAATAACAGCCATAACAATATCTAAAGAAGTATAATCACCAGGTCTTAAAGAGAGTTCTTCATAAAAGTAAGCGATATAAGCAGCAGTAACTAAACCAATAGTTGCTAATGTATATCCAAACCATCTAATTTTTAATAAAAAATATGGTTTTCTTATCATTGGATAAATTAAAAAAGCTAAAATCATTGCAAATGATAGATGCACTGATCTAACTATTGTAGAGTTAGTTGGCTCAACAACAATATATAATTGAAATAAAGACCAAGCAAGAGCAATAATAGAAATTAACCAAAATTCATAGTGTTCTCTTCCAAATACCCTTTGTCCTTCCATTTCATTTAATCTAGCTTCTGTTTCATTAGCCTCTTCGACTTCTAATTGGGAAATTTTATGGGGTTTTTCTTCATAAATCGCCATAGGTTTATATCCTTTGTATATTTTAAATAATATTTTTGTTCTCATACTTCATCTAAAATTCTTTAAATGAAGTATGAAAATAAAAACTAAGGAGTTTTCTCCTTAGTTTAGTTATTTTATTAATCCAATTTCTTGGTAATATTTTTTTGCACCTTCATGTAATGGAGCAGATAATCCATCTAATAAAGATTCTTTTGTGATATTTGCATAAGCTGGATGTAATTGTTTAAATTCATCAAAATTTTCTAATATAGCTTTTACTACAGTATAAACAGCATTTACACTTACATCATCACTTGTTACAAGTACAGCTTTTACCCCAAATGTTGGAATATCAGTATCATTTCCTTTATACATTCCACCAGGAACATTTGCTTTTGCAAAATATGGATATCTTTTAATTAGAGAATCAACATTTGCACCTTCAATTGGAGTAATTTTTACATCAACAGAGTTTGATGCATCTTTGATATTTGCTGTTGGATGTCCTACCATATAAAAATATCCATCAATTTTATTATCTCTTAAGGCATCAGGCATTTCAGAAGCTTTTAATGCACCTGCAAATTTTAAGTCAGATTTTTTGATTCCACTCTCTTCAAATAATCCTAAAACAGTTGCTTCATTTCCACTTCCAGGATTTCCAATATTAATTCTTTTCCCTTTTACATCTATTAAAGAGTTAATATTTGCATCTTTTCTAGTAACTAAAGTAAGTAATTCTGGATAAATAGCCATAACTGATTTTAGTTTTGGAATAGCAGCACCTTCAAAAGCACCTTCTCCTTTACTTGCTTGATAAACAACATCTGATTGCACAATACCAAAATCTAATTCTCCATTTTTAATAGTATTTACATTGTATACTGAACCACCAGTTGACTCAACTGAACATCTTAATTTAGTATCTTTTTTATATTGATTAACTAATCTACAGATTGCTCCTCCTGTTGGATAATAAGTTCCAGTAACTCCACCTGTTCCAATTGTAACAAACTCAGCAGAAAATGCAGGGATTGATAACATTCCAATCAAAGTAGCAGTTGCAATTTTTTTACCATTAAATTTCATAATTTACTCTCCATATTTTAAATTTATTTAATATCGAAACAATTATATCTTTAAAATAAAATGATTTCTATATTAATAGTGTATAAATTATATATAAATTACATAAAAATTGCAATTTTTTATGAATAAATTTTAAAAATCTTTTCAATTTTAAAAATTAAATAAAAAATTAAAAGATAATATAAAAATACTTGACAAATATTGACTCAATAGGTTATAATTCTTTAGCAGTTTAAGAGATAGAGTGCTAAAATACTGGAGTAACATTTTATGTTAGATAAAAAAGAGTTTTTATTACAATCAATTATTAGAGCTTACATTGAGCATTTAGAGCCAATAGGTTCAACTCAATTAAAATCTATGTACGATATAACTTATTCACCTGCAACTATTAGAGGTTATTTTAAAAAACTAGGTGAAGAAGGATATTTAGCTCAAGAACATATAAGTAGTGGAAGAACTCCTACAAGTGAAGCTTTAAAACAGTATTGGAAATCAAAACTTAATTTTAAGCTAAAAGGGATAAATTTACGAGCTTTAGAATATTTTGCATCTCAAATAGGACTGTCTGTTTTTATAAAAAAAGAAAAAAGTGATATATTAAAAAATATTTTGAATGTAGAAAATAAATATATGATATTAGAATTTTCTTCATTTGCAATTAGTGTTAAATATTCCGATGCTCTTTATAGATTTTTGAGAGATATGATAGATATAGATTTAAAAGATATTATAAAAATCTCAAAAGATGTGGGTGCTTATGAGGTTTATGAAGCAATAAACCAAAATATACAAAATACAGATTTTCAAATTTTTAATTATAGAGAATTTCTAAATTTGGCTTTAAATTACAATTTTGATGAATATACAATAAATAGTTTTTTAAAGGGACAAGTATTAGATGATTTGAAAGAAGGATTATATTTTGAAAATTTATTGCCAATAAATTACATAGGTGTTTGTAATTATTGTAAAATAAACAATGAAGATGTAAAGATGTTGGTTGTTGGTGAATTGCCCAAAGATTATGAATTTTTTTATGAAAAAATTACAACTTTTTAGGAGATAACAGTGAGTGAAGAAAAAAAAGAAGAATTAGTAGAACAAGAAAAGATTCAACAAGAAGAGTCATCAGTTGAAACAACAGAAGAAACAGTTTCAAAAGAAGAGAGTTTAGAAGAAAAAGTTGCAAGGCTTGAAGATGAACTAAAGAAAAGTGAAGAAAAATATCTAAGAGTTCATGCAGATTTTGAGAATATCAAAAAAAGACTTGAAAGAGAAAAATATCAAGCTATAGATTATGCAAGTGAAAAATTTGCTAAAGATTTATTAGCTCCAATTGATACTCTTGAAATGGCTTTACATTCAGCAAATGCTGAACTTGATGCATCTGAACTTTTAAGAAAATTAAAAGAAGGAATTGAACTTACTATTAAAAATTTCAATACTACTTTTGAAAAACACAATATTACAAAAGTTGAAACAGATGGTGAGTTTGATCCAAATGTTCACAATGCAGTAATGCAAGTAGATAGTGACAATCATGAATCAGGACAGATTGTTCAGGAATTACAAAAAGGCTATAAGTTAAAAGATAGGTTATTAAGGCCTTCAATGGTTAGTATAGCTAATTAGTCTTAGATAATTTTCTGACCGTGATGTCATAAAACTAGATAGATTTGAAAAATTATAAATTAAATTAAAATAAAACTTTGATAAAGGATTAAAAATGAGTAAAGTAATAGGTATAGATTTAGGAACAACAAACTCTTGTGTTGCAGTTTATGAAAATGGGGAAGCAAAAATTATCCCTAATAAAGAAGGAAAAAATACAACTCCATCAATTGTTGCTTTTACAGATAAAGGTGAAGTATTAGTAGGAGATCCTGCTAAAAGACAAGCGATTACAAATCCAGAAAAAACTATTTATTCAATCAAAAGAATTATGGGTCTTATGATGAATGAAAAAAATGCTCAAGAAGCACAAGGTAAAGTTGGATATAAAATTGTTGATAGAAATGGGGCAGCAGCAGTTGAAATCGCTGGAAAAATTTATACTCCACAAGAAATTTCAGCAAAAATTTTATCAAAATTAAAAGCTGATTCTGAAGAATATTTAGGACAAACAGTAACTGATGCTGTTATTACAGTACCAGCTTATTTTAATGATGCACAAAGAAAAGCTACTCAAGAAGCTGGAACAATTGCTGGTCTTAATGTATTAAGAATTATCAATGAGCCAACAGCTGCATCTCTTGCATATGGTTTAGATAAAAAAGGTGAAGAAAAAGTTCTAGTTTACGATTTAGGTGGAGGAACTTTTGACGTTACTGTATTAGAAATTGGTGATGGAACATTTGAAGTTTTAGCTACAGATGGAAATGCTTTCTTAGGTGGAGATGATTTTGATAATGCAATCATTGATTGGTTAGCAAAAGAGTTCAAAGATGAAAATGGTTTTGATATTAAAAATGACAAAATGGCATTACAAAGACTAAAAGATGCAGCAGAAAACGCTAAAAAAGAGTTAAGTTCAGCTGAATCAACAGAAATCAATTTACCATTTATTTCTATGGGAAGTGCAGGACCAATTCACTTAGTTAAATCTTTAACAAGAGCAAAATTTGAATCTATGACTGAGCATTTAATTGATGAAACTTTAGACCATATTAAAATTGCATTAAAAGAAGCTGGATTAAATAAAGGTGATATTGATGAAATTATTATGGTTGGTGGATCTACAAGACTTCCAAAAGCTAATAAAGTAGTTAAAGAGTTCTTTGGTAAAGAGTTAAATAAAGGTGTAAATCCTGATGAAGTTGTAGCAGCAGGAGCTGCAGTTCAAGCTGGAGTTTTAAAAGGTGATGTTAAAGATGTATTATTATTAGACGTTACTCCATTATCTTTAGGAATTGAAACTTTAGGTGGAGTTATGACTAAATTAATTGAAAAAGGTACAACAATTCCTGTTAAAAAATCTCAAGTATTTAGTACAGCAGATGATAACCAACCAGCAGTTTCAATTCACGTAGTTCAAGGTGAAAGAGAATTTGCAAAAGATAATAAATCTTTAGGTATGTTTGAACTTTCTGATATTCCAGCAGCTCCAAGAGGTGTGCCTCAAATTGAAGTAACATTTGATATTGATGCAAATGGTGTTTTAAATGTATCAGCAAAAGATAAAGGAACTGGAAAAGAAAATAAAATTACAATTTCAGGTTCATCTGGATTAAGTGATGCAGAAATTGAAAAAATGGTTCAAGAAGCTGAAGCAAACAAAGAAGCAGATGCTAAGAAAAAAGCTGTAATTGAAGTAAGAAATCAAGCAGATGCATTATTACATTCAACTAGAAAAACTTTAGAAGAAAATGAAAATGCTGTTTCTGAAGATGAGAAAAAAGCAATTATTGATGCTGCAGCTGATTTAGAAGAAACTTTAAAAAATGAAAATGCAACTAAAGAAGAGATTGAAGCAAAATTAAAAACTTTAACTGAAAAATCTCATAAATTAGCAGAAGCTATGTATGCAAAAGAACAAGGTGGAGCACAACAAGGTCAACCAAATCAAAAAGCTAAAAAAGATGACGATGACGTTATCGATGCAGAAGTAGAGTAACAAACTCTGCTTCATGCAAACTCTTATTTTTATATTAATACTTTTCCTTATTTCTATCTTTTCTGTTCTTTTATATTTTAAAACTAAAAAAAGTAGATTAGATTTATTAAATAGTGGAGAATGTCCAACTTGTAAAGCAAAAACAAAAACTTTTTTTGACAAAAATACAAATACAACTTTTACTTCAGAAGTTATAAATAGTAGAATTTTAAGAAATCATGGCTGTTCAGGAGTTGTAGAAATAGAATATTCTTGTAATAATTGTGGTCTAAAAGAAATTCATTCTATAAACTCTTCATCTTGTTGTTAATGAAAAATTTTATATTTATATTTTTTTTACTTATTCTAATAGCAGGATGTTCTTCTAAAAAAGAGATAATTGAAAAAAAAGAAATAACTCCCCAAAAAGAAGTTTTAAATAAAACAGAACCAATATCTTTTAATGAAATTGAAGGTTTTTTTGATGATGATTTAAATTATGCATTAGATATTTTTAAAAAAGATTGTAAAAGATCAAAAAGATATGAATTATTTAAAGAAGTTTGTCAAAAAGCTGAATTTCAAAGTAATGGAAAAGAATTTTTTATAACAAATTTTCAGCCTTATAAACTATATAATAGTAAATCAAGTGATGAAGGTACTATAACAGGATATTATGAACCACTTTTACATGGAAGTTTGAAAAAAACAAAAAGATATAAATATCCAGTTTATAAAATTCCAAAAAATTTGATTGTTTCTGATGACCCAAATCTGCAAAATTACAAATCTAGAGGAAAAATTGTAAATAATAAGATAGTTCCGTATGATACAAGAAAAGAGATAGAAGACAATCCTAAAAATCCAAATTTAGAAGTAATTGCTTATGTTGATGATAAATATGATTTATTTTTTCTTCATATACAAGGCTCAGGAAAAATTCAACTTGACAATGGAAAATTAATAAATATAGGTTATGCAGAACAAAATGGTTGGCCTTATACAGGAATTGGTAATTATATGCTTGAAAAAGGCTATTTAATTAAAAATGATTTATCAATTCAAGGTATGAAGAAATTTTTTATAAATAATCCTACAAAAATAGATGAAGTATTAAATATAAATGAGAGTTATATTTTTTTCAAAATTTCTAAAGATGGGGCAAAAGGAAGTCTTGGTAGTGTATTAACTGCAAAAAGAAATTTAGCAGTCGATAGAAGTTATATTCCACTTGGGATTCCTGTTTTTATTAATACAAAAAATCCTATAACAAAAAAACCTATAAATCAATTGATGGTTGCAGCAGATGTAGGTGGCGCAATAAAAGGTGAAATTAGAGCAGATTTCTTTTGGGGATTTGGTTCAACTGCTTTTGAGTATGCAGGAAGAATGAAAGAAAAAGGAAAAATGTATATTTTAATGCCTAAAAAATAGTTGTTGCTTACATGCAACAACCATTTCCACAACAATCAGGTTTTAGCTCTTCTTTATAAAATGAGATTACAAAGTTATTAAACATCTCTTGAAGTTCAAAAGAGTGCTTTTTACAAAATTTACTATTCATTATATCTCTCATTTCAATTGCTTTTGTTAATGCTTCCTCTTTTGAATCAAAAGTTAAATTATTTTCTAAATTACTCTCTTTGAAGCAAGAACATTGATTTGCCACAACTATTTTATACATAAAAATATCCTTAAAAATTTTATAAATTATTATGGAAGAGTAGCTAATTTTTTATTAAAGCAATTTAAGAAGAAAAAAAGGATAAAATAATAACTTAACTGATTAAAAAAGGAAAATAATGCATATCACAAATCTAATTTCTCAATACTTTGGAAAATTTGCGAAAAAAGAGTTCCCAACATTTATTCAAAAAATAATAAATGCTAGTTATGTAAAATTAATGGGACTTGATATGAGTGAATTTAAACATTCTAGGTATTATAAATCGTTGAATGATTTATTTACTAGAGAATTAATTTTAAAAAGAGAAATTGATAAATCAAGTGATATTATAATCTCTCCAGCAGATAGCTTAATCACAGAATGTGGAATTTTAAGTGAAGATATAGCCTTACAAATAAAAGGTATGGAATATAGTGTTGAAGAGTTACTAACTTTTTACTGTACAGATAATTTTGAAAAAATAAAAAATGGTTCTTTTATGAATTTTTATTTATCACCAAAAGATTATCACAGATATCATGCCCCTTGTGATTTTAAATTAAATAAACTAATTCATGTTCCTGGGAAACTTTATCCTGTAAATTTAAAATATCTAAATAAAGAGTTCGAACTTTTTGTTCAAAATGAGAGAGTAATTTTAGAGTGTGAAAACAATGGAAAACTATTTTATATGGTTTTTGTGGGTGCATTAAATGTAGGACAAATGGTTTTTGAATTTGAAAATAGAGTAGAAACAAATACTGATGCAAAAGAGATAAAAGTTTATAATTATGATAATATTGAAATAACAAAAGGTGAATGTTTAGGATATTTTAAAATGGGTTCAACTGTTGTTATGCTTTGGGAAAAAGATTCTGTTCAAATAGATGATTTATTGAATAAAAATATTAAATTTGGTCAGAGAATAGGTAAAATGTAAATTCTAAAGAAGTAAGTAATGAATACAAAAATTTTTCTAAAAATTGCTTGGTTGTTTATTTTAGGTCTTTTGACTTATTTGGTTTTTGTAGTTTTTTTTCTATCTCCTAAAATAAATAATTTTTTAAGTGAAACTGAAATAAAAAATACAAAAATTCAATTTGATAAGATAGTTTCAGTAATAAATGAAAAATCTAGAACACTTACTGATAAAGAAGTCTTAAAAGAAGAAATTGAATTACTGCTTTCAGGAGTTACTTTAGGTAAAGCTGGTTATGCTTTCATTTTTGATAATACAGGAAAAATTGTTTTTGATCCTAGTGGTGAATTTTCATCAAAAGAGTTTGATAAAATAGTAATTCCAGGATTAGAAAAAAGATATTTATATGAGGAACTAAAAAAAGCATATTTAAAAAAAGACTCTTTTGAATATGAATGGAATAGAATTTATGATCCATATAATTATACTTATAAAAAATTATCTTGGATACAATACAATCCTCAATTAGATTGGTATATTGTTTCAAATATTTATAAAGATGATTTTGATACTTTTATTGAAGGAACTAATTCTTTAATATTAAATATTTCTATGGTTTTATTTATAGTTTTATCAATGATTGGTATTTTTATTACAATTAAAATAATTACACCAATTAATAAAATGTTTGAAGAAGTTCAAAAAGCAAATGTTCCATCAAATGAGTTAGAAAATGCAGTTAAATCAAAAGATGAAATAGGTTTTTTAGCAACTCAATTTAATACCTTACTTGATCAAGTTGAAAATAATAGAAAAAATTTTGAAGAACAAGTTCAAGTAAAAACTAAAGAGATTCAAGATAGATTATATTATGATGAATTGACAAACTTGAAGAATAGAACAGCTTTAGAAGATGATATAAAAGATAATGATTTTGTTTCAATTGCTTTAATTGATGTTGATTCTTTTGGTGATATAAATGAACTTTATGGGTTTTCAACAGGAAATTTAGTTTTAATTGAAATTGCAAAAGTTTTAAGTGAATTTGCTACAAAATTTAGTGTTAGTCCATATAGAATTTATGGAAATGTTTTTTGTTTAGCAGATAAAAAAATGATGGGCTTTTCAAGATATGATGAGTTTATAAGTGAACTTTGTAAAATATTTAAAAATAGAGCAATACATATTGAAGAGTTAGATATAGATGTATTTATAAATATAACTTTAGGTATTTCAATCGCTCAAGAAGAACCTATAAAAGCTGCAAGTATTGCATTAAAAAAAGCAAAAAAATCTAATATGAAGTTTTTTGTATATAACAATGAAATTGATACAAAAGAGATGATAAAAAAATCTATGTATTGGCGTGAAAAAATAAAAATAGCAATAGAAAAAGATGATGTTATTCCTTTTTATCAACCAATTTATAATAGAAATAATGAAATTGTAAAATATGAAACTTTGATGAGAATAAAAGATATAAATGAAAAAGGTGAAACTGTTTATCTAAGTCCTTATTTATTTCTTGATATTTCTGTAAAAACAAAACAGTATTTACAACTATCAAATCAAATAATATCTAAAGCATTTGCAGATTTATCAAAAACAAAAAGACAAATATCATTTAATTTAAGTTTTAAAGATATTTTAGATGGAGATTTTATAATTTCTTTAGATAAAAATATTGATAAATTAGATAGTGAAAATAGGGAAAAAGTTGTTTTTGAAATATTGGAAAGTGATTATATTTCAGATTATAGTTTATTAGAAGAGTTTATTTTAAAATATAGAAAACAAGGTGTAAAAATTGCAATTGATGATTTTGGGACAGGATATTCGAATTTTGCACATATTCTGAAAATTAGACCAAATTATATAAAAATTGATGGCTCTTTAATAAAAAATATTTATAACGACAAAAATTCTTATGAAATGGTAAAATCAATTATAGATTTTTCAAAAGCTTTAAATATAAAAGTAATTGCAGAGTTTGTACACTCAAAAGATGTTTATAATACTCTATTTGATTTAGGTGTTGATGAGTTTCAAGGTTTTTATTTAGGTGAACCTTCATTAAAAATTGAGTAGTTTTACTTAATCAAAAGCTTATTTAAGTACAATTTAAATTAAAATAATAAAGGATTAACATGTCTACTATTACAGAATTAGGAACACTAGCACTAGCAGGTACAAAAAAAGGAAAAATTTCTATATCTAATGTGACTGAACCTTATGGAAAAGATACTCCTGATATTATTAGTATCGGTATTTCATTAAATGGACAAGATATTCAATGGAAATCACATATCCCTTATGAAAACTTAGAAGAGGTGATTACAATATTACAAAAAGCACTTGATGCCAAAAAGTAATTTATTGTAGTTTTTCTGGAATTTTTTTGTGATATAATTATCTTTTTAAGAGGTAAAATATGTCACAAAAAAAAGTTATAGGAAGAAGAGAAATAGTTGATATTTTAGATTTAGAGTTATTTGACCTAGATGCTAAAATTGATACTGGTGCAGATTCAAATTCGTTACACTGTGATGATATTTTTATAGATAATGACAATAAGTTTGTTTATTTTACATTATTAGATAAAGTTCATCCTGCTTACCATGGCAAAAAAATAAAGATGCCACTTTACAAAATAAAAAAAGTCAAAAGTTCAAATGGAATTATTCAATTAAGAGCAACTATCCAAGTAAGTGTCTCTTTTTTTGGAAAAAAATATAAAACAGATATATCCTTAACTGATAGATCAGATATGAAATATCCGATGTTAATAGGAAGAAAGTTTTTAGCCAACCGTTTTTTAGTTGATGTTTCTAAAGAATATCTAACAAAAGCTATATAAAAAGAGGATTATATGAGAATTTATATATTGTCAAGAAATAAAGATTTATTTTCAACAAAAAGATTAGTTGAAGAAGCAAATATAAAAGGTTGGGATGTAAGAGTAATAGATTATTTAAAATGTACAATTGAAATTATGAAAGGGGAATTAGTTGTAAACTATGAAGGAAAAGTTTTGCCAACTCCTGATGCTATAATTCCTAGAATTGGTGCAAGTAGAACTTATTATGGTGCTGCAATGGTGCGACACTTTGAGATGTTAGATGTATTTAGTACAACAGGAAATTTAGCACTTACACGAAGTAGAGATAAACTTAGAAGTTTACAAGTTTTATCAAGAAATGGTGTAGATATGCCAAGAACAGTTTTTGCTTCAAATAAATCAAATGCGAAAGATGTAATAGCTTTAAGTGGTGGAGCACCTTTAGTTTTAAAAATTTTAGAAGGAACACAAGGTGTAGGAGTAGTTTTAGTTGATAGTGAAAAAGCTGCTAAATCAGTTCTTGATGCTTTTTATGGAATGGATGTAAACTTACTTGTTCAAGAATATATTGAAGAAGCAGGTGGTGCAGATATTAGAGCTTTTGTTGTGAATAATGAAGTAGTTGGTGCAATGAAAAGACAAGGTGCAGAAGGAGATTTTAGATCAAACTTACATCAAGGTGGAAGTGCAACATCATATAAATTAAATAGAAAAGAAAAAGCAACAGCAATTGCAGCAGCAAAGGCAATGGGGCTTGGAGTTTGTGGAGTTGATATGATACCATCACGTAGAGGACCTCTTGTAATGGAAGTAAATTCTAGTCCAGGTCTCGAAGGAATAGAAAAATCTACAAATATAAATATTGCAGCTAAAATAATGGATTATATTGAAAATAGTATAAAACCAAGATGCTCAATTAATCCTAAAAAAAGAAAAATTAAAAAAGATAATATTGGAGCATAGGAGTTTTTTAAACTCCTAATTTTGAAAAAAGTTTATAAGGAACAGTTTCTCTTTGTTCTTGCTCCCATAAAGCCATTCCTCCAAATAAATGAGCACAGTTTTTATATCCTTGTTCTATCAAAAAATTTCCAATGTTTCTAGTTCTATTTGCATGAGCGCAAATTAATACAAAAGTTTGGTCTTTAGAAGTTACAAGCTTTTCAAACTCTTCCATCCATTTTTCTATATTATAATCACCAAATTCATCAAAAAAAGTTAATAAGTGAGCATTTTTTATAACGCCTGTTCTTGCCCATTCATCAGGTCGTCTAACATCTATCATAACTATATTATCATTTATCATTTTTTCAACAATTTTTGGTTGTAAATCTACTAAATTATTCATAAATTTCCTTTTATTAAAATTGGATATTAACATAAAATCTATAATAAAATCTTATAAGTGATAATAAATAGAAAATTATAAATTTCTTATAAACAAACTCTTTATAAAGATTAAATATAATAAATCAAAAATTTTAAGAGTAATAAGGTAAATAATGAAAAAAGTAGTTTTATCAATATTAGTTAGTGCTATTTCAGTTTTTGCATATGAAAACTTGACAATAGATAATTTTGAGTCAAAAATAAAAGATAAAAATGTAATTGTAGATTTTTATGCTACTTGGTGTCCACCATGTAAAATATTAGCAAATAATTTAGAAGATTTTGATGTAATCAAACCAGATAATGTTGAAATTTATAAGGTTGATATTGATGAACAGCTGGTTTTAGCAAAAAAATATGGTGTTTCAAAATTGCCAACGTTATTATATTTCCAAGATGGTAAAGCAATAAAAGAATATGTTGGAGTTTTAAGTAAAGAAGAGTTACTTCAAACAACAAAAGAAGATTTTAAATGAAAAAGATTTTACTATTTTTATTGATTTTTGTTTATTCTTTTTCTTTAGATTTAAACCCAAAGATTTTAGAACCTGAAGAGGCATTTAAAACTACTTTTATAAAAAATCAAGATAATTTAAACATAAAATTGGAGTTAGGTGATAATATATATTTATATGATGATAAAATAAAAATATTTATATCAAAACCACAAAAAATTGATATTACACAAAATATAAATATTCCTGAACCTATATCTTATGAAGAGTTTATTGTTCATTTTAATAGTTTAAATTTGACTATTCCATTTGAATTATTAAAATCAAAAATTGATACAAACAAATATGAAATTGAACTTCATTTTCAAGGATGCTCAAAAGCAGGACTTTGTTATGCGCCAATTAGTGAAAAATATCTTCTAACTTTTGATGAAAGTGCAAAAAAAGAAGAAGTTAAAAAAGAGGTTGAGCAAAAAGTTTCTAATGCTCAAAATTTAAATGAAACAGATACTATTGCAAATAGTTTAAAAGATGGGAATTTACTTTTAGTTTTAGCAACATTTTTTGGATTTGGATTACTTTTATCTTTAACTCCTTGTGTTTTCCCAATGATTCCAATTTTATCTTCAATAATTGTAGGTGCTTCTCAAAAAGAGAGTATGACAGCTAGTCGAGGATTCTTTTTATCTTTAGTTTATGTACTTTCTATGAGTGTTGCTTATACTATTGCAGGAATTATTGCAGGAGTTTTTGGAGCAAATTTACAAGTTGCACTTCAAAATCCTTATGTATTAGTTGTTTTTGCTTTAATATTTGTAGCTCTAGCTTTTTCTATGTTTGGTTATTTTGAAATAAGACTTCCTCAAGCTATTCAAAATAAAGTAAATAAAACAACAGATGGAAAAGAAAAACAAGGAATAGTTGGAATTGCTATTATGGGATTCTTATCAGCATTAATTGTTGGACCTTGTGTTGCTCCACCACTTGCAGGAGCTTTAGTTTATATTGGTCAAACAGGTGATGCGCTTCTTGGTGGAATGGCTTTATTTGTTATGAGTTTAGGTATGGGTGTTCCTTTACTTCTTATTGGTTTAGGCGCAGGTAAATTTATGCCAAAACCTGGTGGTTGGATGGAAGGAATCACTAGAATATTTGGAATAGTGATGTTGGGAGTTGCAATTTGGCTTCTTGATAGAGTTTTAGATGCAACTATTATTATGTATTTATGGGCATTATTACTTCTTGGAAGTGCTATATATTTAAAGATTTATCAACATATTATTGCTCAATTAATAACTGTTGTTTTATTCCTTTTAGGTGGAATATTATTTATTGCAGCAATTAGTGGAGCTACTAATCCTTTAAATCCATTGGAAAAATTTACTTCTGGAATCGCTACACAAGTTGCAAGTGAAAAATTAGTATTTAAAAAAATAAAAAATATTGAAGAATTAAAACAAGCAATAAAAGAATCAGATAAACCAGTAATTTTAGATTTTTGGGCTTCTTGGTGTGTAGCTTGTAAAGAGTTTGAAGAGATAACTTTTAAAGATGAAGATGTTATCAAAAAATTACAAGGTTTTACACTTTTACAAGCAGATGTAACTCAAAATAATGATGATGATAAAGCTTTACAAAAAATGTTTGGAATAGTAGGACCTCCTGGGATAATTTTTTGGGATAAAGACAAAAATGAAGTTACATCTTCAAAAGTTGTTGGATATAAAAATCCAAAAGAGTTTTTAGAAATAATAAATAAAAACTTCTAAACTTAAATCAAATTTTTCTATAATAAGTCTTTTTTAGGATTTATTATGGAATTATCTTCAGACTTCTTTCTTATTCTTTCCATTATACTTTTTATCTCTTCCTTAGTTCATGGAAGTATTGGTTTTGGTTTTCCTATGCTTGCAACTCCTCTTTTAGCTATGGTTACAGATATGAAAACAGCTATTTTATATATAGCTATTCCTACTTTGCTTATAAATTTAATAAGTATATTTAGTGAAGGAGAGTTTCTTAAAGTATTAAAAAGATTTTTTCCTTTGGCAATTATTGGAATGATAGGAAGTGCAATTGGAACACAAATACTAATATATAGTAATTCTGAAATTTTTAAACTTTTGCTAGCTATATCTATATTTTTATATTTGTTTATTCAAAAATTTAAAATTGAGATGTTGTGGGTTAAAAAAAGAAAAACTTTTTCTATGATAGTTTTTGGTTTAGTTGCTGGAATAATAGGTGGATTAACAAATGTTATGGCTTCAATTTTAATCATATATTCGCTTGAATCAAAACATACAAAAAAAGAGATAATTCAATCAACAAATTTATGTTTTTTATTTGGAAAAATTATTCAAATCATTCTTTTTTCAATTCATGGTTCATTTAATCAAGAGTTACTTTTTACATCTTTTAGTAGTTTAATTATCGTAGTTGTTGCAATGTTTTTAGGTTTAAAAATAAAAAATATAATTCCACAAGAAATTTATAGAAAAGTTGTAAAAGTAGTTTTATTTATAATTGCTTGTTTTTTAGTGATTCAAACAATTTTTTAAAAGAGGAAAACCTCTTTTAAATTTTTTAGATGAATATAAATGCACCTAAGATAATAACAGCAAGATAAAGTGCACCAAATATCGCACCTAATCCCCACCATCTAGCTTGTGAAATATATCCTGCTCCATACCAAATAGGTGATGGTCCAGTAGCATAAGGAGTAATAATTCCCATAACCCCAAGACTTCCAGCTAAAATAACAGTAAATGGAACTAATTGTTCAGGTGCAAGTAAACTTGCAGCAATAGTCATAAATATTGGAACAAGAGCTGTAACATGAGCTGTAACACTAGCAAAAAAGTAGTGTAATAAGAAAAAAAGAACAAGTAATGATAAGATAAGTGCAATTGGGCTCATACCTGCTAACATTTCTTGTGTATTTGCTCCAATCCAGTCTAAAATACCAACTTTTTTAAGACCAGCTGCCATAGCAACTAAAGATGCAAACCAAATAAGTACGTTAAATGCAGCTTTATTTGAAATCAAATCATCCCAAGTAATTACATTTGTTAAAACCATAATTGATACAACAGAAATAGCAACAGTTGTAGAATCTACACCAATTTCTTTACCAAAAATCCAAAGAACAAGTGCAACAGTTGCAAGCCCTGCCATAAGATATTCTTTAAAAGTAATTGCACCTAATTTTTTTAACTCTTCTGCTGCCCAAGCAGGAGCTTCAGGAGATTTTTTTTGTGTTGGTGGATAAACAACATAAGTTAACCAAGGAGTAAGTAAGAATAATGGAATCATAAGTGGTAACATAACTCCTGCCCATTCTCCCCAACTAATAACATGTCCTGTACTTTTTCCGATTAAATCTACTGCAAGTAAATTTGGAGCAAGTGCAGTTAAGAACATAGAACTTGTAATACAAGTAGTTGCAATTGCAACCCAAGAGATATATGCACCTAATTTTCTTGGATCTTTATCTGGATAAGAATCAAAAATATGTGGAATATTAATAGCAACTGGATAAACAGATCCCGCACTTCTAGCAGTATTTGATGGCATAAATGGAGCTAAAACTAAATCCGAAAATGCAACTGCATATCCAAGACCAAGTGAACTTTTTCCCATATATTTAATCATAATAAGTGAAACTCTTTTCCCTAAACCTGTTTTTTTATAACCTAGTGCAAACATAAAAGCTGCAAAGATTAACCAAATAACACTATTTGAAAATCCTGAAAGAGCCCATGTAATACTCTCTTTAGGATTTCCTACTAACCCTAAAAGTGCAACTAATGAAATACCAGTAAAACCCACAAGAGCAGCTGGAACTGGCTCAATAATAAGTCCTACAACAACAGCAAAAAATACTGCTAAAAAATGCCATGCATTAGCTGATAAACCTTCTGGTGCTGGAATGAACCATAAGATCAATAATACTGCAACAGGGACAATATATTTTATAGTCTGATTTGACATATAAATCCTCCTTTTGAAATTATAATGTTATTATAATATAATTTAGTTACAAAATAAATATAAGCTAAAATTAAAACAAATATGCATTTATCTAATATTTGTTATACTTCCCAAAAATTATACAAAAAGGCTTCAAATGAATTTTGAAACAATTTTAGGAAAAGTTGATTTTTTAGAGTTCTTAAGAGGTAAAAGAGCAACTTTTTTACTTAGCTGTAGTGTGACAAAAACATGTGAAATACCAAATATTTCGCAAGCTGGAATACCTGGAAAACTCTATCTTACTCCCACTCTTGATGCTGAATTTTTATGTACAAAAGAAGTTCATTCACTTCCTGATATTGCACAAACACCAAAAGGTGTGCCAACACCTGCTCTTATAACTAGAGCAATTCATGAATTAAAACCATACTCAAATATCGAGATTTTAAATTTGGGCTTAGATGTAATTCCTCAAATAGATTATTTTAAGATCTATAATTTTGATATAAATTCAAGTGAAAGTATTGATAAGAATGCAAAAATACCTGCTATGGAAATATTTCAAAAAGGTATAGAATTTGGTCAAAATTTTGAAACAAAAGATGATTATGTGATAATAGCTGAAACAATTCCAGCTGGAACTACAACAGCAAATGCAACTGCAAAAGCTCTTGGATACAAATGTGAAGGATATTTTTCTAGTTCATTTAAAAATTCTCCAAATGATATAAAAAATGAAACAATAAATAAAGCTTTAGATAATCTAGATATAAATGATGATATTTTTGAGATATTATCAAAAGTTAGTGATAATATGATTATTTTTAATGCGGGATTTATTTTAGGAAGTAGAGTAAATGACTTAAAAGTTATCCTTGCAGGTGGAACACAAATGGCTTGTGTTTTACTTGTAGTTAATTCTATTTTACAAAGTATGGATGGCGAAATTGATTCTTCAAATCTTGCACTTTGTACAACAAAATGGATAAATAAAGATGAAGATTCAAATCTAAAAGCAATATTAGAACAATTAGATTTCCCAATAAATGCTTATGCAAGTGATTTTGATTTTAGCTTATCAAACCATCCTGCACTTAAACTTTATGATGAAGGTGAAGCAAAAGAGGGTGTTGGTTGTGGTGGAGCACTTTGTTATGCAACAATCAATGGCTTATCCAAAGAAGTAGTTACAAAAAAAATTGAGAGTTTTTTAGGATAAAAGATGAAAAAGTTAATTTTATTATTAGTTAGTGGAGTTTTGATGTTACAAGCTTGGCAAATACAAGATGATCCATATTATAAACATAAAAAGAGTCAATTTGAAATGTTACAAAATAATGATAAATATGAAACTATGATGTTAGGTGATTCTATAACTGATGAAGGACGTTGGGATGAATTACTTAATAATGACAAAGTACAAAATAGGGGAATTAGTGGTGATACAACAAACGGTGTGTTAGAACGACTAGATTCAATAAATAAAAATATAAAACAAGTTTTTATAATGATTGGTGTAAATGATATTATGCGAGGAAAAGAAGTAGATGAAGTTTATAATAACTATTTAAAAATCATCAAAACTTTTAAAGATAAAAATATAAAAGTTTATATTCAATCAACACTTTTTATTGGTGAAAGAAGAATGGAAAATTTCAACTTTAAAGTTGAAGAGTTAAACAAAAGATTAGAAAAGTATGCAAAAGAAAATCATATTACTTTTATAAATCTAAATCCAATTTTTGCTCCAAAAAAAGTATTAGAGAAAAAATTCACTTTTGATGATTTGCACTTAAATGGCTCAGCTTATGAACTTTGGGCAAAAGAGATTAAAAAATATTTTTAAATTAGGATTTTTATGGATTTATTTATTTCAACATTTTTGAAAATGTTTTTTATTATGACACCTTTTTTTGTTTTATCAGTTTTTTTAACTGTTACAAATGAAGCAACAATAAAACAAAGAAAAGCATTAGCTATAAAAGTTACTATTTCAGTTGTAATTGCAAGTATGATTTTACTTTTTTTTGGGAAAAATCTATTTTCAATATTTGGAATAACACTTGATGCTTTTAGAATAGGTGCTGGAGCTTTACTATTTATAACAGCTGTTGAGTTAGTAAAAGGAAATAAAGATAGTACAAAAGTAGGAGATAAAGATATTTCACAACTTGCAGTGGTACCTTTATCAATTCCTGTTACTATTGGTCCTGGAACTATTGGTATTTTACTTGTAATGGGTGCAACTTTCGAAAATACATCTTCAATGTTAGTTGGAAGTTTAGCTTTAATTTGTGCTGTTTTAGTAATAGGTATTATGCTTTATAGTTCAAGTCTTATAGAAAAAATTATAGGAAAACATGGACTTTTAGTGATTTCAAAAATTACTGGATTATTTCTTGCAGCACTTTCAGCTCAAATCGTATTTACAGGTATTAAAAACTTTTTAGGATTATGATGAAGATATTATATTTTGGTGGACAAAAATCAGGAAAAACAAAAGCAGGAATAAAAAAATCACTAGAACTTTCAAAAGAAAAAAAGCCTTATTATATAGCAACTTATGATAACTCTTTTGGTGATGATTCTATGCAAAATAGAATAAATAAACATATTCTTGAAAGAGAAGAAAATTTTATCACTATTGAAGAACCCAAAGATTTAGTAAAAGTTGTACAAAATAATAATACTTACTTAATAGATTGTGTTTCTATGTGGCTTTTTAATAACTTAGAAGAGAAAGAAGAAGTTTTAAAAGAGCAGTTAAAAAAGATTTGCCAAAAAGAGACAAATATAATTTTTATTCTAAATGATGTATCAAATGGAATAATACCTTTTGATAAAGAATCACGAAGATTTGTAGATTTTACAGGACTTATTGGACAAGAACTTGTACATCTTTGTGATGAGGTTTATGAAGTAAAATTTGGATTAGAAAGAAGATTAAAATGAAACAACTATCAAATGCCTTTTTCTTTGCACTTTCATATTTTTCAATAATTCCAGTTTTTGTGAAAAATATGCAAATTAACAACGAAACGTATAAATATACTTTAGTTTTATTGCCACTTGTTGGAGCTATTTTAGCTTCAATTGTAATTGGGTTAAATTATTTATTAGTTGATTTTTTTCATCCTTTATATGCATCTTTTGTATGTGCAGTAATTTATCTTGCTCTTTATGGATTTATACACACAGAAGCAATTATAGATGTGGTTGATGCTTGGTTTGCATCTTATAGTGGAAAAGATGCTTATAAAATTATGAAAGAGTCAACTATTGGGGCAATTGGGGCTTTATATGGTTTTTCATTTGTACTTTTAAAAGTTGGAATAATCACTTATGTTTTATATGAAAAACAGTATATTTTGTTTTTACTTGTTTGTGTTTTTTCAAGATTAAATCTGATTTATCTTCTTGGATATTTTAAATTTAGTAAAGATAGTTTTTTATCTTTGGCTTTTGCAAATTCTGGGATTTTTCAACTCAAACTTTTTGCTTTGATTTATGTAATAATTGCATTTCTTATTGGAACAAATGTTTTAGTTTTATTTGTTTTATCACTTTTGAGTTTTTATTTTGTATTAAAAGTTTTAAACAATAAATTTGGCTTTGTAAATGGAGATTGTTTGGGATTTACTCTTGAACATACAGAATTGATACTTTTAAATATAGGATTGCTTTTAATATTATGAAAATTTTTGAACATGGTGGGCAGATAGAAAAATTTGCATTTGAATTAGGATGTAATGTAGATGAGATTATAGATTTATCTTCAAATATAAATTTTGTAAAACCTCAAATAAATGTAGATTTTAACACTTTAGATATTTCTTCATATCCAACTTATGATAAGTTATATGAAAAAATCTCATCAAACTATGGAGTTGAAAACTCAGAGATTGAACTATTTAATGGTGGAAGTAGTGCTATTTTTACTCTATTTAAACATCTTTCTTTACAAACTTGTACTATTTATTCACCTGCATATTTAGAGTATAAAAAAGCTGCTTTAAATTTTGGTTATGAGTTAAATCTGATAAATAGATTTGAAAATATAAATCAAGAAGTAAAAGAGAATAGTTTTGTAATTTTTGTAAATCCTTCAACTCCTGATGGAAGATATTATGATTTAGAAGAGTTGATGAAAACTTGGATAGAAAAATCTTGTACCATTTTGATTGATGAGAGTTTTTTAGATTTTTGTGATAAACCTAGTGCTATAAAATATCTAAAAACTTACGATAAATTATACATTTTAAAATCAATGACAAAATTTTATTCAAGTGCAGGCATTAGAGTAGGAACAATAGTTTCTACAAAAGATAATATAGAAAAATTAAAAGAGTTTGAACCTATGTGGAAATTGTCGCAGTTTGATTCAAACTATTTACAAGCTGCACTTGATGATAAACTTTTTAAATCTATTTCAAAGGCTATAAATATCAAAAATAAAATAGAGTTAGAAAATATTCTAAAAAGTTCTAGTTTGATAGATGAAATTTCTGAAAGTAGTGCAAACTATCTTTTAGTAAAATTAAAAAATCTAAATGGCAAAGAGTTTCAAGAAAAATTAAAACCATTTAAAATTATGGTTAGAGACTGCTCAAATTTTGATTTTTTAGATGAACGATTTGTAAGAATTGCAGTAAAAAGCTCAACTGCAAATGAAACTTTACAAAAAGCACTAGATAAAATATGCTAATAAATAGTAAATTATTAAAATATTTCTCTTTTTTAATCTCTGCTATTTTTATAATTTATGTTGTTTATTTGATTGTTAGTTCTTTTTTTATAGTTAAAAATCAGTTTATTGATATTGGTGATGCAACTTATGTAAATCAAGTAAGAACTGACGAATATACAACTAAACTTGCAAATTTTTTAACAAAAGATTGTAAAGGTGATAAAGTTTGTGAAGTTCAATCAATGCTTGATTTTGTTACAAAAATTCCTTATAAAATAAATGAAAGTATTGCAAGAAGTTCAAAACAAGTAGTTGAACAAAATTTTGGGGATTGTGATGATAAATCAAATCTTTTGATTTCTCTTTTAAAAGTAAAAGGTTATGACGAGATTTATTTTGTATTAGTTCCTGAACATATTTTTGTCATAATTCATCTTCAAAATATAAAATTAAATAGTAAAGCTTTATATGTAAATGATAAACGATTTTATATATTAGAAAGTACAGCAACAAACTCTAAAATAGGCTTTCCTTTAAAATATAAATTAGAAGAAATAGATGCGATTGTTGACCCATTTAAAAATAAAAAGTTAGTTGTAAATAAATTGGAATATAAATAAATATTTAGGAGATAAAATGAAAAATATCATAATAACTGGTGCATCACATGGTATTGGAAGAGTTATAGCAAAAAATTTGAGAAAAAAATATCATGTTATAAATATAGATATTGTTGAAAATAAGATGGAAAAAGTTGATTTTTATAAATGTGATTTATCTGATAAAAGCCAGCTTTTAAAAACTATTGAAAAGATAAAAACAAATATTGATTCTCTTCATGCTCTAATAAACAATGCTGCAATATTTTCAATGAAGATATTAGAAAAGCAGACTTTTGAAGAGTGGGAAAATATAATAAATACAAATCTTACAGCTCCATATATTCTTTCAAAAGAGTTTGCAGATTTCCTAAAAGAATCAGAAGGACATATCATAAATATCTCTTCAACAAGAGCTTTGATGAGTGAAGTAGGAACAGAAGCTTATAGTGCTTCAAAAGGTGGAATTAGTTCTTTAACTCATGCTCTTTCTATGTCATTAAGTCCTGACGTAAAAGTAAATTCAATAACACCTGGTTGGATAAATACAAATGAAGATTATTTGCCTACAAAAGATGATAATTTTCAACATCCAAGTGGAAGAGTTGGAACTCCTGATGATGTGGTTGATGTAGTTAAATTTTTACTAAGAAATAAAGGTTTTATAACAGGAAGTGATTTTGTAGTTGATGGTGGAATGACTAAAAAAATGATTTATGTTTAGGAACTTATAATGGGAAAATCAAATCAAAAAAGTTTAGAAAAATATTTAATTGGTGAAAATGGTTATTTAAAAACTGATATTTCTAATGGTAAAGTTATTATGCTTTCTGGAAAATGGGGAAGTGGTAAAACTTTTTTTTGGAAAAATCTTATTGCAACTGATGAATTAAAAAAAGAGTTAAGTGATAAAAATAGTGCATATTCGTATGTAAGTTTATATGGGAAAAGTTCTATTGAAGAGATTGAAAATGATATTTTTGCACAAATATATTTTAGTGCAATTGGTGGAGATAATTTAGTTACAAAAACTTTTTCAACATTTACAAAATATTCAAAAAGATATGGAAATCTTTTTTCTTCTTTTGATTTTTCAAAATTGGCAGAAGGTTTAAAAGAAGAACAAAAAGAGAATAAAGAAAGAGTTGCTCTTGAAAGATTAAAAAATGGGGCGATTATCTGTTTTGATGATTTTGAAAGAAAATCAAAAGATATAGACCTAAATGATTTATTTGGATTTATTACAAATTTAACAATAGAGTTTGATTGTAAAGTTGTGATTATTTTAAATGATGATGTATTTGAAGGTGAAGAGAAAGAAGTGTTTTCAAGAGTAAAAGAAAAATCTGCATCTAAGTTTTTGAAATATGAACCAAGTATCAAAGAACTTTTTGAAACGATTTTTAATAGTGATGAAGAATATAGAAAATTAGATGAATATGAAGAAATTATTTTAAAAACTATTGAAGAAACAAAAGAGTTAAATGCAAGAATTTATATTCAAGTTTTAGATAATTTAGTTGAGTGGATTGATAGAAACCAAGAAACTGATGTTGATAATTTAAGATGTTTAATTTTAGTAAATATTAATTTTATTCTATTTCATACTATATTTTTTAGAGATGGAAAAGTAAAGGATTTATCCGTTTTTAATTTACATAAAATATTAAAACTTTCAAATGAAGATTACGATTATATGAAAAATAATTATGTAGGAATAAGTTCATTTAGAGAACCTGAAACATTTGAAAAATATGTAGTTAAAATTCAAGATAGATATATAAATAAAAAAGATATTAAAGATGAAACAGTTAGGATGAAAATTCAATTTATTGAAAATAATATAACTTTATTTAAAAGTGATTATTTCGCAAATAAATTAAATATTTCAAGAAAAATAGATGATAAAACTTTCCAAAAAATCAACAACTTTATAGAAACAGGAATTTTAATCTAAAACATAAACTATTTTAAAGGCAGTTTGATAATAAATTTTGCACCAAATTGCCCATTTTTTGCTTCAATTGTTCCTTTAAAATATTTTTTGATTATATGATAAGTGATATATAATCCAAGTCCAGTTCCTTGGCTTTGATGTTTTGTTGTAAAGTATATATCAAAAACTTTTTTTAGATTTTCTTCTTTTATTCCACTTGCATTATCTTCAATCTCTATATAAATAAAAGAGTTTTCCACATAAGTTTTTATATAAATCTCTTTATTTTCTATTTGATTACTGATTAGAAAATCCCTTGAATTATTGAAAATACTAAGCAATGCTTGGGATAATTTTGTGCTATTTCCCACTATAAAAATTTCATCTTTATAAAAATCTTTATTTACATTTATGTTGTAGGTTTTTAGACTTGAATCTAAAACAAAAAGAGTCTTTTCAATTATTTGATGTAATTTAATATTTTCCAAAATTTCATCAATCTTTATAAACTCATTAAAATTATTTATTGTATTTGATAGATAATTTACTTTTGACATAATAATATCGATTTTATTTGTAAGTTCTTCATTTGAAATTTTTATACTGCTTGCAACTGTTGATATTATAGATAAAGGCTGTCGCCATTGATGGGAAATATTTACTATTATTTCTTCCATTTGTGAGAAATGAAATTGTTGTTGAATAATTTTTTCTTTTTCTAAATTTTCTTGTATGGCTTCATCTATTTTTGTTTTTAAAGAAGCATTTAATTCATTTAACTCTTTTTCTTTTTGTACAGTAATTCTAATGGAAGGAATAACGATAAATAAAGCTTCAATTAGAAGAGTTATAATAGTTCCAAATAGTATATATTTTTCTCTTTTTAGTAATTGTGCTGTTTTTTCATCACTCTCTTTTTGAAAAGTATAAACAGCCTTATCTAAAAGAGGTAATAAATTAAAAGAATCTTTTTCAATCTCTTTTAAAAGATTAAAATCATTTGATTTATAAAATTTGTCTAATAACTCAAAATAGTTTTTTACTTTTTTATCTAGATTATCATTTTTGGAAAAATAAATCTCAGAAATTTCCTTTGAAGTTAGATTGTTTGAGATATAAAAGTAATCATTCTTCATCAAAGATATCAATTCTTTTAGATGATTTTTCAGACTTTCATCTTTTGTTTCAAAATATCTTTTTGCTATAAGAGTAGTTTTTTGGGAAAGCATTCTTTGTTTCCCACTAAGGTTTATTATTTCTGCATAGATTTCCTGATTGTGAATTTGAGTATTCATTGTAAAATAGGCAAAAAATGCCCATACAATAAGACTTGAAAATATGATGAAGTAAATATATTTGAGATTGAAAACATTTACAATTTTTGTCATTTTTATTCTTTATTTTAAGAATTAATACATATACTTAGCTTTCATATTATATCTGTATTCTTAAATAATTGAGATATTAACTGTATATAAAATAATTAAAAATAATTTTTAAAAAATTGGAAAAAGATGTCTAATAAAAAATTTCATAACATCTCAATATTCGGAACAAGTAGTGACGCTGGAAAATCAACAATAACTTTTGTAATAGCTAAAATTCTTCAAGATTTAGGCTATAAAGTAGCTCCATTTAAAGCACAAAATGTATCAAATAACTCTCACGTTTGTGATGATGGAAGTGAAATAGCAATTGCTCAATATTTTCAAGCAGAAGTTTTGGGTGTAAAAACTTCTTATCATCTAAATCCAGTTTTATTAAAATCGGGTCGAGGAAGTTCGGCTTCACTTATAGTTGAGGGAAAAGTTGTTACAAACAAAGATGTAAGAGAATATTACAGAGATTTAGATTTATTAAAACCAGCTGTTAAAAGATGTTTTGAATATTTAGATGAAAGATACGATTGTGTTGTTGCTGAGGGTGCTGGAAGTCCTGTAGAATTAAATTTGATGGATAAAGATTTATCAAATATTTTTATAGCAACAGAATACAATACAAAAATTATACTTGTGGCAGACATAGAAAAAGGTGGAGTTTTTGCTTCTATTTGGGGAGTTTATAATCTACTGCCAGAAAAACTTAGAAAGAATGTAATTGGTGTTATAGTAAATAAATTTAGAGGTGATTTAACACTTTTTGATGAAGGTATTAGAATCATCGAAGAAGATTTTAAAATCAAAGTTTTAGGTGTTCTTCCTTATATTCCATTTAATCTAGGTTTTGAAGATAGTGCAAGTTTGAAAAACTTTGTTCAAAAACCAAAAACCAAAAAACTTGATATTGCAGTTATTTCTTATCCATATATGAGTAACTACAATGATTTTGAACCTTTGGTTGCCGATGATGAAGTTTTAGTAGAGTTTGTTAGTTCAAATATCTCTTTAGAAAAATTTGATTTAGTGATACTTCCAGGAAGTAAACTTGTAATCAAAGATTTAAAATGGTTAAAAGATACAGGATTATTTGAACAAATAAAAAACTATCAAAAAGATATTTGTGCTATTTGTGGTGGATACGAGATGATGTTTGAAACACTTGAAGATAAATACTCTTTAGAAAATGAACAAGCTATTAGTGAAGAAGGTTTTGGTTTTATTGATGATGTAATAGTTTTTGAAAAAGAGAAAATCTTAGAGAAAAAGAGTTATGAGTTATTTGGCTCAAAAATAGATGGTTTTGAGATACATCATGGAATGTGTCAAAAGTATTCTTTATTTTTTGAAAAGAAGAATTTTAAAGGTACATTTGTACATAAGATTTTTGATAATAATGAGTTTAGAACAAACTATTTTAAATCTATAAAAAGTGATTATGTAGGTTTTGATTTTGCAAAATATAAAAAAAATACGGTTGATAGTTTTATTTCAACTTTAAAAGAAAAGATAGATGTAGAATATCTAATAAAAAATATAAACTAAATTCAAAGTTTTAATTTAATTAAAAAGTTTGTTCCTTCATAATTTTTATTTTTATAAATAAATTTTTCATTTGAAATTAAAATAGTTCCATTTAAAAATTTTTTGATAATTTTAATACTTAGATATAAATCAATTTTAGATTCTCTAAATAACTTTTCATAAGTCATGTTAAAATTATATAAAGCTACTATACTTTCGTTATCTAGTATTTTTATACTATTTTTAATTTCAATAATTAAAAAATTATCTTTTTTGTAAGTTTTTAAGAAAATAATTTTTTTATTTGATATGTTTTGGTTTAAAATAGAATCAATTGAGTTATTTAAAATATTAATTAAAACTAAAGAAAGTTTACTTTTTAAAGAATAAATCTCAATATCTTGTATATTTTTTCTAATCTCAATATTTTTTGAAAAAAATTCTATATTTAAAAGTTTAAATATATGTTCAAAAAGTTCAGAAATAGAAAAAGTTTGCATTGTATTATTTGTATTATTAATAAAATATTTAAACTCATCAATAGAATTTGATAACTCTTGTACAGAGTTATTTATCAATTCCATTGAAGGGATTATTTCTTTATCTTCCAGAAGATTTAGTTCTTTTTTTAGTTTTATTCCTGTTGAAGCTGTTGAGATAATTGATAAAGGAAGTTTCCATTGATAAACTATATCATTGATTATTCTATTAACAAAATCAATTTTATTTTTTTGAAATAAAATAATTTCTATATCTTCCGTAAATTTATCTATATCCGAATTTTTCATTATAAACCAATAATTAAATAATTTATTCCCTATAGGGAATATAGAAATTATTTTATCTTTTATATTCTTACACAAAACTTTCACTATGGGGAATAAAATTGCAATTATATTTAGAAATTGATGAAAGCGAGATTGAAGAACTTCATCGAAAAATTGCTTTTAATGTAAAAAGAAGAAGATTAGAGAAAAATATTTCTCAAATGGAATTAGCTTTGACAATTGGTCATAGATCAGTTAGTACAATTGGAAAAATTGAAGCAGGACTTGAAAATAAACATTATAATATAGAAACTTTGTATAAAATTTCAAAAGTTTTGAATATAAATATTTGCGAATTTTTCCGTTGATAAAAAGTATAAGCTAAAGAGTTTTAGCCTTTTTGATTATACTTTTTATCATATTGTTGAATACAAAATAATGTAGGGGAATTAAAGCATACCAATACAATCTTCCTAAAACACCTTTTGGATAAAAATATGCAGATTGAATTAGTTTATTATCTTTGATTTTAAACTCAAGCCAAGCTTCTCCTGGAATCTTCATTTGAGCATAGAGTAAAAGTCTTTCATTCTCTTTCAAATCAACAACTTTCCAAAAATCAAGGCAATCACTAATTCTTAAATCACATTGACTTCTTCTTCCTCGTTTTAGTCCAACTCCACCGATTAATTTATCAATAATTCCTCTTAATTCCCACAAAAAGTCAAAATCAAACCAGCCATTAGCTCCACCAATACTAATAAATGATGTATAAACTTTTGAAGCATCTATATTTGAAATATCTTCTTCTTTTCTATCTATAAAAATTGCTTTTGATATTTCACTATTACTTGTTTTATCCCAAACTCCATCACCTTTATCATTCCATCTACTAATTACTTGATTCTCTTCTATCTCTTTTATTGCATTTTTTACAGCATCTTCATAAGAAATAGGAATAATATTTGGAAAATATTTTTTAGCATTCTGATTTTGGATTACAACTTCTGATTTTAATCCTTCAATTAGTGCTTTTGCAATAGAAAAAGGAACAGGAGTAAAAAGATTTAACCAATAAGATGAAAGGTTTATACTCATAAATGGAAGTGGAATTATCCATCTTTTTAAACCTAAAACTTTTGCAGTTTTTAACATCATATCTTTATAGCTTAATTGCTCACTACCAATATCAACTATTAGATTTTCTTTTTTTTCTAAATATAATGAATTATATAAATATGAAAGTACATCATTTACTGCTATTGGTTGTGCTTTTGTAGTTACCCATTTTGGAGTTGTCATAATTGGAAGTTTTTCTGTTAGATTTCTTATTATTTCAAAACTTGCACTTCCTGAACCAATTATAACTCCTGCTCGAAGCCAAATAGTTTGAACATTTTTATTTGAACTTAAAATTTCTCCAGTTTCAATACGACTTAATAAGTGTTCACTTGTATTTTCATTTTTAACTCCTAAACCTCCAAGATAGATAACTCTTTTAACACCACATTCATTAGCTATATCTAAAAAGTTTTGAGCAGAAATTTTATCTAGGTCTTTATAGTTTTCATTACTTAAAGAGTGAATTAAATAATAAGCAGTTTCTACATCTTTTAGAGCTTCTTTTAAAGAGTCTTTATTAAAAGTATCACCTTCAATAATTTCTATTTTATTTTGTAAGTTTGAACGTACACTATTTTTATTTCTAACAAGGAGTTTTAATTCTATATTTTTATCTTCTAGAAGTTTTTGTTTTAGTCTTCTTCCAATATAGCCAGTTGAGCCTGTTAATAATACTTTCATTTTTAACTCCTTTCAATAAACAAATGATACTATTGCATTTTAGAAATTATAACATTTATTAAAAAATTAAAATCGTAGGATATGTAAGTTCAATGTATTATGAAGTAGCATTAATAGCATATATTTTAGATAGAATTTTTAGAGAGTTTGAAGAATTGAAGTTTTTTAAACATCCCATTATTTTGATGGGAAATTATATCTCTTGGTTTCAAAAATATTTTTATAAGGACTCTATTTTTAGAGGAGTATTACTTACTTCTTCTCTTTTGTTTATTGTATTTATAGTCTCATATCTATTATCTTTATTTGATAATATTTTAGTTCAAGGATTTTTAGCCTCATTTACTTTGTCTTCAAAATTACTTTATGATAGTGTAAAAGATGTAGTTTCAAGTGATGATATAAATATCAAAAGAGAAAAAATTTCAATGCTTGTAAGTCGTGATACAAAAGAATTAAGTGATAGTGATATAAATAAAGCTGCTATTGAAACTTATGGAGAAAATCTTAGTGATGGAGTAATTGCACCTCTATTTTATCTTTTATGTTTTGGAATAGTTGGCGCATTTATTTATAAAGCTGTGAATACTCTTGATTCTATGGTTGGTTATAGAAATGAAAAATATGAAAAATTTGGAAAGTTTAGTGCAAGAGTTGATGATGTTTTAAATTTCATTCCAGCAAGAATAACTGCTATTTTGATTTCAATACTATTTTTTAGTTTAAAAGCATTGTTTGAGTTTAAAAAATATGGAAAAAAACATGATAGTCTTAATGCGGGGCTTCCAATATCAGCTTTAGCACTAGCTATAAATGTTAAACTTGGTGGTCCTACTTCATATTTTGGTAAGTTGAAAGATAAACCATATTTTGGAGATGGAAAAGAAATAATAGAAAAAGATGATGTTTTAAAGGCATTATCTCTTAGAAACCGTTTAGATATATTTATAATAATTGTTTTAAGTTTAGGAGTATTTATATGACTTATGAAGAGTGGTTTTTAAAACAAGGAAAACTACATGCTAAAGTGATGGAAAAATTGATAGATAAATCTGTTGATGAGGTAATAGAGTATTTTAGATTTGAAAATATGGTAAAAAATGAACCAGATTTTTGTCCACTTTATAAAGATAATAAAAAATGTCATGATATGGAAGATTTAAATTGCTATTTATGTGCCTGTCCAAATTTCAGATTTAAAGATGATGGATTTGAAAAAACAGAAGATGGAAAAACTCTATTTTCAGTTTGTAATATCAAATCACGTGATGGAGCACAATATATTGGTGAGGATTATATTCATCAAAATTGTTCAGGTTGTATAGTGCCACATAGAGCTAAATATATTAAAAAATATTTTAATAGAAATTGGTTTGAAGTTATGAAAGACGTGAGAAATTAGAAACTTAGAAAACTACTTTTCCATATTTATGATAAAGTAGTTTTTCCCATCTTCGTATTTATATTCAAGTTTAAATCCATGTAAACTTACTATTGTTTTTACAATATAAAGCCCTAATCCAAAACCATCACTTCTTTTTTCTTCTTGTGAAAATGCTTCTGTATAGTATGATAATTCATTTTTAAGTGGTTCACCGAAAGAGATTATTTCGATATGTTTTTTATTTGCATTGATTATTGCTTTTTTATTTGTTGAAAATTTTATTGCATTATCAATTAAGTTTTTTAAAGCAATTGACATCATATAAATATCAACATCAAATTTGAAGTCTCTTATTTTAGCTGCAATATTTTCTGGATTTATCATCATTAATTCTAAAGTTTTAGAGTAAATATTAAAAAAGTTAGTTTCCTCTTTATAAATCATTGTATTTTTAGAAGTCAGTTTTTCAACAGTTGCTAACTCTTTGATAATATCATCCATTCTTTTAAATGCACGTTGAAGATTTTCTCTTGTTTTATCATCTTCAAGTGTTTCAGCGATGAACATAGCTTTTGTGATAGGAGTTTTTAATTCATGCATCATATTTCGCATAAACAAGTCTTTTGATTTAGATTGATTGTTTATAATGTTTATAGCTTCATTGAAATTTCTAGCAATCGTTCCAATTTCATCATTGCTTGTATAGTTTAGTTTTATATCTTTATTTCCATTCGAAAATTCAATAATTTGTTTATTTAATGTGTTTAAAGGTTTTAATTTTCTTTTTAAAATTTCATATAAAAATAAAAATGTAAATAAAGATATAGCAAATCCCACAATTATAAAAGCCATACTATAGTTATGGTTTGCAGAGTCTTTTAACATTAGATTGTAACCATATTGTTGAACATAAATATAGTATATGTCATTATATTTATAAACTCTATAAGTTCCTAAATAGTTTTGAGTGATTGTTAACTCTTGAGCATTTTTAATAATTTCTAATTTTTTATCTCTATCTTCAATAGGCATAACTTGGAACTTTTTATATAAAGCTATAAGTGATTCAACAGTTGGTTGATTTTGGAATGAACTTAAAAAATTTTCTGCAATTAGTTCGTATCTATTTTGAAGTGATAGTTCATGTTTTTGTTTATCGTAATTAATAAACATTGCAAAAGTTATAAAAATAGAGATAAAAGCCAATGTAAATATGATATTTACAAAAGTAGAAATAGAGATATTTTTTATCATATTAACTGATATCCAATACCTCTTACTGATTTAATATAAGTTTGACTATCATCAATTTTTGATAGTTTTGTTCTAATTCTTGAAATAATTACATCTATATTTTTAAGCGATGAATCATCTTCTATATTATCACTTGCATAAATAAAATCTTCTCTTGCAACAACTCCATGATTTCTTTGAATTAATAGTTTTAAAATATCATATTCAGCTAATGTAAGAGTTAAGGCAACACCTTTAAAAAGTATTTGCATATCACTATCTTTTACTTCAAATAAAGAGTTTTGTTCAGTTTTTTTAGGTTCATCTTTTGATTCTACTCTTTTTAAAATAGTTTTTATTCTAGCTTGCAATTCTCTTGGATTATATGGTTTTGGAAGATAATCATCAGCACCTCTTTCTAAACCCATAACTTTATCTAAAATATCATCACGAGCTGAACTAATGATAATTGGTATATTTGATTTTTCTCTAATTTTTGGGATTAATTCTAATCCATCAATTTCAGGAAGGGTTAAATCAAGAATAATAAGTTGATAATCTTTATGCACATTAAGCATTGATAGTCCATTATATGGACTATCAGTATTTATAACTTCTATGTCGAATGATTTTAAATAATCTGTGATGATTTGGGCTAACTCTAAATCATCTTCTATCATAAGTACTTTTATTATGGTCTATCCTTTTATTGAATTACAAACATTATAGTTTGTCCATATCTATTTACATAAACTCTTTTATATTTATTATTATATCTTTTTAATGCTGTTTCAACATTTGTAAAGTTTTTAATTTCGACATCTTCTATTTGAATAATAACATCACCAGCTTGGAAACCAGCTTTTTCAGCTTTAGATTTTGGTTCTACATCAGAAATTAAAATTCCTGTTATATCAGAAGATAATCTAAATTGTTTTTGTGTTTCTGCATCAATTTGACTAAGTTTTAAACCACCTAGGAAAGTATTGTTGTCTGATTGAATTTGTACTAAACTTGTTCTATCTCCTAAAACAATGTTTAATGACATATCTTTTCCATCTCTTTCTATGTCTAATTTAATTTTTTCATCAGGTTTAAATGATGCAATTGTGTTTTGTAAAGAACTTCTATCTTTGATAGCTTTTCCATTTATTGCATAAATTAAATCACCTCTTTTTAATCCATATTTAGCAGCTGGCGTTTCAGCAGAAATATCTAAAACTAAAGCACCTTCTTTTCTTTTATAAACTTTTGATAACTCATTTTCTAAATCGGCAATTGCAACACCTAGATAACCTCTAGTAATTTTTCCATCAGCTACAAGTTTTTCCACAACATCTTTTATCATAGCAACTGGAATTGCAAATCCAATACCATTATTCCCACCACTTTTTGAAATAATAGCTGTATTAATACCTATTAATGCACCTCTACTATCAACTAAGGCTCCACCAGAGTTTCCAGGATTTATAGAAGCATCAGTTTGAATATAGTTTTCATATCTATTTATTCCAACTTTATTTTTATTTAAAGCTGAAATAATACCTTGAGTTACCGTACTTCCAATACCAAATGGATTTCCAATAGCAAAAATAACATCACCAACTAATAAACTATTAGAATCTCCTAATTTAATAGGACTAAGAGCTACTTCTGACTCAATCTTAATAACAGCAATATCACTATCCGCATCTTTTCCTATTAATTTTGCATTATATTCTGTATTATCATCACCAATAGTTACAGTAATTTCCTCTGCATTTTCAATAACATGATTATTTGTAACAATGTATCCATCTTTTGAAACAATAACACCTGAACCTAAAGATCTTTGAACTCTATTTTGTTTTAATTGATTACCAAATTGGTCACCAAAAAATCTTTTAAAGAATGGATCATTAAACATTTGAAGAGGCAATGTATCCAAACTCGAATCTACATGTTTTTTAGCAGAAATATTAACAATTGAATTTAAAGAATTTTTAATACTACTATTAAAAGATAAGATTTCACTTGTAGAATTTGGAGTAACTCTTACTGGATTTTTATCCATCATCTCAAAATCTATAGTTTTAGCAAATAATTGAGTTGCAATTATTGTAGAAATAATTAAAAGTTTTTTCTTCACTTTTATATCCTTTTTTCGATTTATTATTCTGACATTCTAAAGTATAAGAGTAAACTATTTTCCAATCAATGGTTAATAGAGGGTTAATATTTTAAAATAGGGCAAAAGCCCTACTTATTATAAATCAGTTTTTAAAACAGCTCCGCAACTTGCGTTTGTTACAAGTGCTCTATATTGTCCCAACCAAGAAGAGTTAAGAGGTTTTTTTAGAGGTACAAATTCATCTCTTCTTTGAGCAATCTCTTCAAATGTAAGATTTACACTTAAAATATATTGGTCAACATCAATATGAATTTCATCACCATCTTTTAATAATCCAATCATTCCACCTTCAGCAGCTTCTGGAGATACATGCCCAATTGAAGCACCTCTTGTTGCACCTGAGAATCTTCCATCAGTAATTAACGCAACTTTATCTCCAAGTCCCATTCCCATGATTAAAGAAGTAGGAGCAAGCATTTCTTGCATTCCAGGTCCTCCTTTTGGACCTTCGTATCTGATAACAACAACATCACCAGCTTTTACTTTTCCAGAAACAATTCCTTTAATAGCCTCAGGTTGTCCATCAAAACAAACAGCTTTCCCTGTGAAAACTCTTGAACCAGTAATTCCAGCAGTTTTAATAACAGCACCTTGTTCTGCTAAGTTACCATAAAGAATTGCTAATCCACCAACTTGTGAATATGGATTATCAATAGTGTGAATGATATTTGTATCTTTGATATAAGCATCTTTGATTTTTTCTAATATAGTTTCACCAGAGATTGTAAGGTTATCTAATAAAATATCATCACCTCTTTTTGTCATCTCTTTCATAACTGCATTTACGCCACCGGCTTTGTTTATATCTTCCATATGAACTGTACTTAATGATGGAGAAATTTTTGCAATATGAGAAACTTTTTTTGAAATACTATTTATATCTTCTAAATTAAAATCAACATTTGCTTCTTTTGCAATAGCTAACATATGAAGAACTGTATTTGAACTTCCACCCATTGCCATATCAACAGCAAAAGCATTTTTAACTGCATTTTCATTTAAAATATTTTTTAATTTATATTTTTCTCTAGCTTGAGCATCAAGTGCAATTTCACAAATTCTTCTAGCTGCTTTTCTATATAACTCTTCTCTTTCAGGCGTTAGTGCTAAGATAGTTCCATTCCCTGGAAGTGCAATTCCCATGGCTTCCATAAGTGTATTCATAGAGTTAGCTGTAAACATCCCTGAACATGAACCACCACTTGGACATGCATTACACTCAATATCTTTTAACTCTTCATCACTCATTTGTCCAGCTTCATGTTTTCCAACAGCTTCAAATGCAGTCGCTAAGTCAATTGGAGTTCCATCTTTTGTGTAACCTTTTTCCATTGGTCCACCTGATACAAAAATAGTTGGAACATTAACTCTTAAAGCTCCCATAATCATACCTGGTACGATTTTATCACAGTTTGGGATAGCAATCATTGCATCAAGTTTATGTGCATTCATTACTGTTTCAATAGAATTTGCAATTAATTCTCTTGAAGGAAGAGAAAATAACATACCATCATGTCCCATTGCAATTCCATCATCAACACCAATAGTATTAAATTCAAATGGTACACACCCATTTGCACGAATCTCTTCTTTTATGATAGCAGATACTTTATCTAGGAAAAAATGTCCTGGAATTAATTCAATAAAAGAGTTTGCAACACCAATAAATGGTTTATCAAAATCTTCATCTTTAAGTCCTGTTGCTCTTAACAATGATCTATGAGGTGTTCTATCGAACCCTTTTTTTACTTCATCACTTCTCAATGTAATATCCTTTTAAATATACGTAAATTATATGAATAAATTATACATTTATTGCTGTTCAATTTCCATTAAAATGAGGTATTTTTTAGAAATTTAGAAATTTATTCAAAAAACTCTTGACAATAAATAAAAAACCTATTATAATTCCAGTCCGATTTGAGTAAAAGACTTAAATTGTCTTACCTATAAAAAGCGAGTGTGGCGGAACAGGTAGACGCGTTGGACTTAAAATCCAATTCCCGTTTGGGAGTATCGGTTCGATTCCGATCATTCGCACCATTATTAATGAGTAGAGAGTTGACAGAGTTGGTCGATTGTACCGGTTTTGAAAACCGGCGAGGTTCACGCCTCCGAGGGTTCGAATCCCTTGCTCTCTGCCATTTTTTAAAATTAAATCATTTAACTTTTTATCATTATTTGATTTAACTTATCCAATATTTTGTTGGAGGTATAGCAAAGCTGGTAATGCCTCGGATTGCAAATCCGACATGCGTTGGTTCGAGTCCGACTACCTCCTCCACTTAAAATTCTTCCGTAAATTATTTAAAAATAATTTTTCTTTTATACTATTATTATTTCAATTAACATATAATCTAAAATAAATTCTTTAATTTTAGGAATCTCAAATGTCAGAAAAAATATATATCTTATACATAGAAGATGACAAAATAGTGGCTGATTCTGTTTCTAGGACTTTACAACTTTTAAATCAAAAAATATTTACAGCATATGATGGTGAAGAAGCTTTAGGTATCATAGAAAAAAATCCAATTGATATAATTATTACTGATATTAGAATGCCAAAACTAAATGGTACGCCAATTCAAGAGATAAATGCATAAATTCACCAAACTAAGCTGTTAAAACTTTTGCAACTTTAGCATAAAAAACCTCAGATGGAGTTTTGTAACCAAGAGATTTTCTAGGTCTGTTATTTAACCTGTTTTGTATTTCTCTAATTTCTCTTCTTTTGACTTTAGTGAAATCTGTTTGTTTTGGTAAATACTGACGTATTAAACCATTTGTATGTTCATTTAATCCTCTTTCCCATGAATGATATGGATTTGCAAAGTAAAACTTTGTATCTAAAGCTTTTGATACTTCTTCATGATAAGCAAACTCTTTACCATTATCAGAAGTAATTGTATGAGTAATTGCTTTTATTGGATAAAGCATATCAATTAAAGCTTGTGTAACCACATCAGCTTTCTTAGAATCAACTTTTTTGATGAGAGTAAACTTTGTTGCTCTATCAACTATTGTAACTAATGCTCCAATATGGTTTTTACCAATGACTGTATCAATTTCAAAATCACCAACTCTTTTTTTGTATTCAACAACTTTTGGTCTTTTCTCAATTGATACTCTATTTTTAATAATTCCTCTAGAGTTATAGTCATTTCCTCTCTTGTGATACTTTTTGTTTTTATGACGTAGCATTAAATATAACTTTCCACCATGGCATTTATTTTTGTAGATATATTGATAAATAGTTTCATGTGATACATAAGAAAGCTTTTGTAATTTCATTACTCCTGATATTTGTTCAGGAGACCAATCTAATTTTAATTTATCTTTGATGTAATTCATTACTTTTCTAGTAAGCTTTAAATGCTTTGATTTATATTTGTGTCTATAGAAACTAAACTGTTCAGCAAGTTCTGGTTTATAAATACCTTCAGAACTATTTCTCTTTATCTCTCTACTAACAGTGGATTGTGAAATACCTAAAGTATTTGCTATTTGAATTTGAGTGTATCCAACTTTAGTGTAAGCAGATATTTGATATCTTACTTTTAGGGTTAACTGTGTGAATTTTCGCATAAATATTTTTCCTGTTTTTGGCGAAATAAGGATAACAAAATATTTGTTAACCCCACTTACACCTTTTCTTCAGAAATTATGCATTTATGATTTGAACTTAGGGTATAAATTTAGTAGAAAAATTAAGGCAGAAAGATTTAGATATTCCTGTAATAATTACAACAGCTTTTAACGAAATAGATTATTTAAAAAAAGCTATAGAATTAAGTATAGAAAGTTTTATAGAAAAACCTATAGATTTACGAAAATTATTACAAACTGTTTCAAAAATTTCTCAAAGAGTAGAAACAAAACGGGAACTAGAGAGAAAAAAAATCCAAATTGAACATTTTAAAGAAGCGATTAGTAAAAGCAATCTAATAATAAGTACAACTAAAGATGGTTTAATTAAAGATATAAATTTTGATTTATTCTCTGATTTAAGCGATCAAATTTCAAAATATAAAATAGAACATATTTCTTCTTTAATAGATGAAAAAGATTTAAAAATAATTTATGAATTTGTAAATAAGTATGAAGTTTACAATAAAACAATAAATATAAATTTTCAAAATAAAATATATATTGTAAATTTGACTGCTTTCGCTTTAGAATTTGATTATGATGAAATTAGTTCAATTAGTTTTATATTTAAAGATATAAGTTTAGTTGTAAGAGAAAAAGAAGAGATAATAAATTCATTATATCTTGAACCAATTACTAAACTTCAAAATAGATCTTCTTTAATTAAAAATATAAATGAGAGTAAAGATTCTCTAAATTCTTTAATTATTATAGATATTGATAATTTTGGAAGATATATTAAAATGTATGGTTATGAAGTTGGAGATAAGATTTTAAGAGATATCTCTTCTAAATTAGAAGAATTTATAAAATTAAATAAAAGACAAAATTTACATTTATTCAAATTAGATAGTGATAAATTTGCAATTTTACTAAAATCTTCAATAAAAATAAAAGAACAAGATTTAGCAAAACTTTCAAATGAATTATTGAGTTTTTTAGAATCTTCAACATTTTTGATAGATGAAACGATAAATTTAGATTTATCGTTTACTTTTGGTGGAGCTTATTTTGAACAATTTGACATTTTAACAGAAGCTTTAATAGCTAAAGATGTGGCTCAAGATAGAAAATTAAACTATATTGATTTTTCAAATGTTACTGATTCCAGAGAAGCTTTTCAAAAAAATATTGAACTTGAAAAAAAGATAAAAAATGCATTTTTAAATGATGAAATTATCACTTATTTTCAAGCAATAGTTGATAAAGATAAAAATATAATAAAATACGAAGCTCTTGCAAGAATATATGATAGTTTTGAAAAAAAAGTTTTAACACCTTATTCTTTTTTAAATAATATTCAACATTCCAAAAATTATACAAAATTTACAAAGATTATTATTAAAAAAGCTATGGAAGGAGAATCACTTTTACATAAAGAAATTTCAATAAATCTTTCTTATGAAGATATTATAAATCCAGAAATTATTGATTATTTAGAAAAAATATTAAAAGAACACAAATCAGTTATAACTATTGAACTTTTAGAAAGTGAAGGTTTAATTGATATGGAAAAAACTATAAAATTTTGTACATTAATGAAAAGTTATGGTGCAAGAATTGCAATTGATGATTTTGGAAGTGGATATTCTAATTATGAATATTTTTTATCTTTACCTATTGATAAAATAAAATTAGATGGTTCCTTGGTTAAAAAAGTTGGTGAATACAGAGGTTTTATTTTGATTGAATCAATTATAAATTTTTGTAAAAAATGTGATATAAAAGTAGTTGCAGAATTTGTTGAAGATGAGAAAACTTTTAATATTTTAAAAAATTTAGGAGTTGATTATTTTCAAGGTCACTATTTTAGCGAAGCAAAATCTTTAGATGAATTATTAAAAGAGAAACAATGAAATTTTTAAATAGAGTTAATTATTTAAGTAGATTTACATATTTATTTATTTTAGCAGGAATTAGTCTATCAAGTTTAATTCTGGTTATTCTTTTTGCAGAATTGTCAAATTATCAGAAATTATCAAATCTAGATAAAGCAAAATTTGAATTTGAGCAAAAGAAAAAGAATATTACAAAATTTTATGAACAATATAAAAGATTTTTAATTTCTTTAGATGAAAATACAATATTTCTTAAATATCTAACAAATCCAAATGAAGAAAATCATGAGAATTTATTGAGTCTTTTTGATACTTTAATGAGTGATAAACCAGAGGTTACACAACTTAGATATTTAGATGAGACAGGAAAAGAAAAGATTAGAATAGATAGAAACTTTTATGGTGAGATTCCAAATATAATTTCAGAAGTATCTTTGCAAGATAAAAGTAAAAGAGATTATTTCATAGAAACGATGGCTTTAGAACAAAATATGATATATGTTTCAAAACTAAATTTAAATATCGAAAATGGAAAAATAGAAAAACCTATAAAACCTGTTTGGCGATTTGCTATACCCATCGTATATAAAAATAAAAGACGTGGAATTTTAATTGTAAATATTTTTGCAAATAAATTTTTGCAAGAACTTATCCAATCAAATACTTTTAATGTTGATGTTTTTGACCAAGATAATCAAGTTTTAGTTTCAAGTTTTGAAAATAGACCTCAATGGACTAAAGATTTAGAAAAAACTCCAATATTAGAAAAAGATAAATTTATTTTAGAAGATATATTAATTGATAATATAAATAATGAAGTTTTACACATTGGGTTTACTCCAAAAGATTGGGCTCTAAGTTTTTTTGAATTTGTAAATAGTAAAATTATTATTTTAATTTTTGTAATATTTATTATCTCATTTATTTTGGCTTATTATTTAGCAAAAATACCAAAAAAATTATTTGATGAATTAGAAAGTCAACAAAAATTTATTTTACAACAATCAAAACTTTCAGCAATGGGAGAAATGATTGCGATGATTGCACATCAATGGAGACAACCATTAAATGGAATTTCTGTATTAATTCAAGAAATAGAAATAAAAAAAGAGATGAATATTTTAGATGATGAACAATTTAATTTTGCAACTACAAATATAAAAAATACGTTAAATTATATGTCAAAAACAATAAATGATTTTAGAAATTTTTTCAAACCTTCTAAAAATAAAACAGAATTTAATTTCTTAGATGCTGTTAGCCAATCTTTTGAATTATCAGAAGTTAGATTAAAAGATAAAAATATAGAGTATGAAATTAAATATTCACATAAACTTGATTTAAATTGTTTTTTAATTTTATCTTTTGAAAGTGAAATAAAACAAGTATTTCTGAATTTAATAAATAATTCTGTAGATGCATTTTTAAGTAAAAATATAGAAAAAAGAAAAATAATTGTGAATTTAAAATGTGATAATGATTTAATATATATTGAATTTATTGACAATGCAGGTGGTATTGATAATAAATTAATAGACAAAATATTTGAACCATACATATCTTCAAAGGAGTCGCAAAATGGAACAGGTTTAGGTTTATATCTTTCAAAAATGATTATAGAAAAGAATATGAGAGGTACTATTATTGCTGAAAATATAGAAAATGGAGCAATTTTTAAAATATCAATTCCAAAGATAAAATAATAAGTATAACAAAAGAGTTATTTTTATAGATATAACACAATTAATACACGATTAATCTGATATTATTCCACATTGTTTTTTAAGGAAACAAAAATATAAAAAAGGACGCAATACCATGAAAAAAATTTTATTAGGAACAGCTGTAGCATTAGTTTTATTAACAGGTTGTAATGAAGAGAAAAAAGCACCTGCAACTCAAACAGAAGTAACAGCACCAGCAGCACAAACTACTGAAGCAACTGCACCTGCACAAGAAGAAACTGCACCAGCAGCACAAACTGAAACAACAGCTCCTGCACAAGAAGAAACAGCTCCAGCTGCACAAACTGAAAGTAAATAATTATTTTTTATATTCCGTGTTGATAAATTCAGCACGGATTTTTATAAAAAAACTCCATTAATCAAATAATATTTAATCACATAAAAAGAGCATAAGAGTATAAAAAGAGTATTAAATATTAAAGAATATTTGTATGTATATGCTAAATCTTTATTAATAAAAGTTTTTAAAATGAAACTTGAAACACCAAAAAAAGTTCCTAAAAATAGAGTTCCCCAAATAAAATATCCAATAAAATAATACTCTTTTTGAAGCATACAAAAAGGACATTGATGAGTTGGAAGTTGATATATGTAAGTTGAAAAAAAGTAAGTTACTGCATAATAACCAATATATAAAAACATAAAATTTATTATTAGATTTAAAAAAGATGATTTTTGAATACTTAAAATTGTTGTTAGAACATATAATAGATAAAAAACAATCAAAAGATTTGTAATTGATAAATCAAAAGGGATTTTGCTTCCTGTATTATTAACTCCAAATATTACAGAACAGCACATTACTGGCTCTTTTGTAGAGATATTATTTAGAAATGAAAAATCTAAAAAGAGTTCAATAATAGATAAAATAAAAATAAAAATGTATAAAATATATTTTTTTTGTGTATATGGATATGTTTTTGCTTTTAAATCTAAAGTGTTTATTATTAACCAAACACCAATAAAAAATAAAATTAAAATCTTTAAAGCAAGATTTATTTGTCCAAATTTATTTGCTCCAACAATTCCAGCTGCACACATAGCACCTGGGACAATATTTGATAAATTATCTAAACTATAAGCAAAATAGGGAAATAAAACTATTTTTACAATTAGCGTGAAACTAATGATTAGAATCACTAAATAAGAGGTTTTTTCAAGTTTATATTGTTTGTTTGTTGTTTTATTAAAATCCCAATTTTTTATAATAGAGAGAGAAAAATAAAAAGCAATTGTTAATAAAATAAAAAGAATAATTTGCACAAATAAAAATATAATTACTTCATTTGATAATAAAATACTACTCACTAATTATTCCATTTTTTATATTTATAACGTTGTCAATAAAATCAAGATTGTCAAAAATTGGGTCGTGAGTTGCAACAATAATTGTTTTGTTTAATTTTTTTAACTCTTTTAAATTTTCAATAAATTTGATTGAATTGTCAAAATCAAGATTTGCAGTTGGTTCATCACAAAGAATAATATCAGGATTATTTACAATTGCTCTTGCTATTGCACATCTTTGTTTTTCTCCACCTGAAAGATTTGATACTAACTCATCTTTTTTATGTGAAATATTTGCTAGTTCTAAAGCTTTTAAAACTTTTTCATTTATCTCTTTTTGAGAAAAACCAACTGGAATTAATGGAATTGAAACATTCTCTTTTACACTTAATTCATTGAATAGATTATATGATTGAAAAATAAATCCTAATTTTTTTGCTCTAAAATTAGAACTATGTAAATCAGGAAGTTTAGCAACACTTTCATCATCAATAATAATTTCACCACTTGTTGGTTTTTCCATAGTTGCAATAAGTGATAAAAGAGTTGATTTCCCACTTCCACTAATACCTTTTAAAATTACACAAGTTGAAGTTTCTATCTCTAAATTTATATCTTTTAGAGCATAAAACTCTTTTTTTGTATTTTCATAAAATATTTTATTTAGGTTTTTTATTTGTATCATTTCATACTCTTTGTAGAATCAATAATAGCAACTTTCCAAACAGGAATTAAAACAGCACTTAAAAATGGAATCATAAAAAATAAAAATAGGGTGATTAAACTACTTATTTCAATATTTGAAGATATTGTAAAATCATTCTGAATATTTGAAAAACCAATAAAAATATTTTTTAAAATAGGTGCATTTAAAATGAATATAAAAATATAAGCAAAAATAACTCCAATAATAAATGCCATAAAAGCAACTATAAAATTTTCCATGATTTTAAGTTTGATAATATCTTTTATACTCCAACCAACAGCTTTTAAAATACCAATTTCTCTTTTATCAGTTGAACTTATCATTGAATATCTTTGATATAAAATCAAAATAAAAGTAAATAAAACAACAATAAATAAAATCAAAAAAATTCCACCTTTGTAGTTGAACATATTTTCATACATTTTTTTTAATTCATCTTTTTGTAAAACTCTAATATTTGAGTGTTTTATAAGTATTTGTTCTTTTACATTTTGTCTTTCTAGATTATTGGGAACATTTAAAATAATATCTGTTGCTTCATCTTCATTTATATTTAATATTTGTTTTGCAAGATTTATATCCATTATTATTAGATCATTTGCAACTAAATTTGCTTCTTTTGGTAAATCTTTGAAAATTTTGATAGTTTCTAAATTGTTATTTGAAAGTTTAAAATCATAAAAATCAAAATAGTGATATTTATCAAAGATTTTTTTTACACCATTCCCAATAATCATAGAATTTGTACTTAAGAAATCAGAGATATTTAAAATGTTTAGAAGTTCTTTTATATTTTTATTTGTAGTTTCTTCAAAAAAATCAACTCCAATAATTGTAAAATAAATATTTTCTGGCATAAAATAGTATAAACCATAAACTCTTTGTTGAACAGAAGTTACACCATTTATAGAACTAAAATCATCTATCCAAGAAGTAGGAATATTTTGTGTTTTTCCACTATTTATTTTTTGTATTACAAAATCACTTTGATTTTCTAAAGTAGAATTTACTTCTTTTTGCAAAGAGTTTTTTAAAAATAAAATTGATGATGTTAAAAAAACTATTAATATAGAAATTATAAAAATAGCTATATGTTTTGATTTATGTTTACTTAAAAGTAAAAATAAAAAATTAAAAAAAACACTATTTTTCATATACAAAATCCAAATAATTTATTTGTATAGAAAGTGGATAAAGATTTGTTGAATAATCTTTGTACTCTTTTATTCTTGCTTCAAAAATATTATTTGAATAAGCAAGATTAGGAATTTTTGTAATATTAGTAATTTTTGATGAATAATTAATCTTTTTATTTATTAAAGAATGAATAAAAATAAGAAAAGTAAAAATTGATAAAGTAAATATTATAAAAAAAATAAAAGTTTTTGATAAAGTAGTAATAATAACTCCTTTTAATTTATATGATTTTATCTTTTTTTAGTTAATTATGAGTTAAATAAAATTAAGAAAAATCAATAAAATATTAAAATTTTATGATTTTAATTATTATTTATTTTTTCTAAAAAGTCCTATAAATCGTACCTTAAACACTTCTTAATAAATAATACATAATAAAAAGTATATAATTGCGCGAATATTTAAGGAGAGAGTATGCCAAATAAAAATCAAATTGACGAGTTAAAAGCAATTTTACTTGAAAGAAAAGATAATATTTTAGCTAATATACATAATAGTAGATCAAATATTGACCAATTAAAAGATCAAGATATAAATGATGATTTAGATTATGCAGAGCTAGTTAGTGACTCTTTTACAGAGGGGATGATAGCAAATCATCAATTAGAAGAGTTAAATCAAATAGAAGAAGCATTGAAAAAAATAGATGCTGGAACTTACGGTATTTGCGATATGTGTGGAGTTACTATTCCTCTTGGTAGATTAAAAGCAAAACCTTTTGCTAAATTTTGTACAGAGTGTAGAACAGTATATGAACAAGAGTTTGTAAAAAGAGCTAAGAATTGATAAAAAGATTTTATCCTTTAAACGATAAAACTTTAAATTTCAAATTTATTCAAAATGAAGAGGATTTTATAGTTGAGGAACAAGCTATAAAATTTTCTCAAAGTGGAAGTTTTTTAGTTTTAAAAATAAAAAAAACAAATTGCGATACTTGGGAACTAATTGATAGATTAGCAAAATTCCTCGGTATTTACTCAAATGAGATAGGTTACGCTGGTCTAAAAGACAAAAGGGCTACAACTACTCAATACATAACAATTCCTAAAAAATATTCAAAAGAAATAAAACTTTTCAAAAATAAAAAAATTGAAATACTTGAAACTTTTTTACATAATCAAAAATTAAATATTGGTGATTTAGAAGGGAATAGATTCAAAATAAATTTACATGACGTGGAAGTTGCTGATATAAATCATATTCAAAAGATTATTAAAATAATTACTAAAAATGGTATGCCAAATTATTTTGGTTATCAAAGATTTGGAAAAGAAGTTATTGAAAATCTTGAAAAAGCAAAATCTGTAATTTATGGTGAAGAAATTATAAAAGATAGAAAATTAGCGAAAATGTTAATATCTGCTTATCAAAGTAGTTTTTTTAATGCTTGGTTAGTAGAAAGACTTAAATTAGATGAAAATGAATTTAAGTTACTTGATGGAGATATTTTTTTAGATTTAGAAAAAGATAAATTATTTACTCCAAAAACAATAACAGAAAAAATAACAAAAGATTTTAAAGAGTTTAGAATTGTTCCAACAGGATTACTTCCTGGAAGAAAGGTTTTTAAAGCAATGGGAGAGGCTTTAAAAATTGAAGAAAAATATGATGATTTATATATTCAAGAAAAAGGTTATAGAAGAGAAGCTATGGTTTTTCCAAAACATATAACTTGTAAATATGATGCTTCAAGAAAAGTTTGTAGTTTAGATTTTATTTTGCCTAAGGGTTCTTATGCAACAGTTTTTGTAGAGTTTCTAGCAAATAGAAATTTTTCTTAATTATATTAGGTCTAAAATATTTTAGACCTATATAATTTTCTTAAGGAAGAGTTATATATTTTGAATCAAAATATATTCTATTTCCAATAGCAATCATTCTTTCTTCATTATCAAATCCAAAATCATAAACTGTGTCTTGTTTAAAATCTTCACTAATATTTATTATAAATCCTTGTGATTCAACAGCATATAAAGAGTCAGTAAATGCAAGTGCATGAATTTTGGCATATTTATATTTTTTCTTAGCTACTTCTTCTAAATTAGCTGTTAATTTGATAATTTGTCCATCAATAGTTGCTATATAAATATTTTCTTTATTTACAATAATATCTCTTAAGTCATACTCTTTAGATAAAATTTCTTTTGGTGAAATTGAAACAATTTTATTTGGACTTGCAACAATTAAAGTTTGAGTACTTTCAATTACATTTAACGAAATGATATTATTAAATTCATTATCAGGATCAACAGCAATGTTTTTTACTGATTCATTATTAAGTGCTGAAACAATAATAACTTTTCCGTTTAATGTAGGGAACAAAATTAGATTACCCATAAAATATGGATTTGCAATTCTTGTATCATTTGCTAATGATAGTGGTAAATACTCTTTAAATAAAGTTTTATCGCTATTCATATCTATTAGTTCAATTGTATTATTAGAATAAACAACTGCTAATTTACCATTTTTTATAGATGCTGCTACAACAACATCTTTTACAGTTCTTTCTTCATTTCCTATTAATAATTTATCAACATAGTTAGTTGCAATGATTCTGCCATCATCAGTAACATTTATAAAATCAAAACCTTCAGGTAATTCAAATTCAGAAATACCATTTTTTGTAATAATTCTATTATCATCTAATGTTGCACCAATTTTATTCATCGATTTTATTGATGAAGACATAGATTCTTTATTTAATTCAATGTTGCTACTTACATCTTCTGGTTCATAATATTTTTTACTAGAACAAGCTGTAAATAGAAGTAGAGTTGATAATGAAATTAAAAGATATTTCATGTTTTTTCCTTATTTTGTAAGTAAATAGTGATTTAATAAATTTGCTAATTCAAATGCTTTTGAAGTTTGAGGGATTTGTTTTAAAGTAGTTTTTGCTTCTTCAAATTTTCCTTCATTTACCAATAAAAGTGCTTTATTAAATATAGCGAATTCTTTTAGTAAAAAATCATTTTGTAATGATAAATTATCTAATTCTTTTTGATCATTATTTGTTGTTGCTATTTGAAATTTAAGTAACTCTTTTAGTAAAGGGATATTTATTTCAACAGATTTATTTTCTTTTTTAGCTTGTAAGTATAGTGCAACTTCATATAATTCTTCATTTTTATCTTTAAGCGTAGTTAGTGCTTTTTCATCACCACTTTCTAAAAATTTGTTTAGTGCAATATTTGCGTCAAATTTATTTGCTTCGTCAATATTTTTTTTGATTATAGTTCCAATTGAACCTATGATGATGATTACTATAAATCCAAAGATTAATGTTTTATATTTTTTAAAAAATCTTTCACCTTTCACGAAATTTTCAAGAAATTTTTCTTCGCTACTCAATTCATTTTTTACATAATTAACATCTTCTTTTATACTCATATCAGTGACCTTTTTCTAAAGTAGGTGATATGGTACAAAATTTTTAATAAAATCTTACTTTTATAAACTTTTTTGTATAATTTTTTTCTATAAATTTTAAAGGTTATTAAAGAAATGAAGAGATTACTACTAGCTTCTACAATTGCATTAATTTTATCACAATCACTTTTTTCAAAAGAGGAAGTTGCTGAGCCAGAACAAACAAGATTTGAATCATTGTCAAAATTGACAAAAGTTATTGGAACAGTTGAAAAGTATTATGTAGACGATATTAAACTACAAGAAATAGTTGATAAAGCACTAAAAGGTTTGATGCAGGAACTAGATGCACACTCTAGTTATCTTGATAAAAAAGCATCAAAAGAGATGAACATACAAACAAAAGGTGAGTTTGGTGGACTTGGAATTACTGTTGGTATGAGAGATGGTGCATTAACTGTTATTTCTCCTATTGATGATACCCCAGCTTTTAAAGCAGGTATTAAAGCAGGTGATATTATTTTAAAAATAAATGATACTTCGACTATTGGAATGACTTTAGATGAAGCAGTTAATATAATGAGAGGTGAACCTAAAACTGATATTTCAATAACAGTTGTTAGAAAAGGTGAATTAAAACCTCTTGAAATAAAAATGAAAAGAGATATCATAAAAATACAATCTGTATTTGCAAAAACTATAGAAAATGAAAATGTTGTGTATTTAAGAGTTTCAAGTTTTGATACAAAAGTTACAGAAGATTTAGAAAAAATTATAAATGAAAATAAAAATGCAAAAGGATTTATTTTAGATTTAAGAAATAATCCTGGAGGATTATTGTCTCAAGCAATAGGTACAGTTGATTTATTTGTTGATAAAGGTGTAATTGTTTCTCAAAAAGGAAGAACAGCTGAAGATGAAGAAAAATTTGAAGCATCAAGTTTTAATACAAAAACAAAGTTACCTTTAGTAGTTCTTGTAAATGAAGGTTCAGCATCTGCTTCTGAAATCGTAAGTGGTTCTTTACAAGATCATAAACGTGCAGTTATTGTTGGAGAAAAAACTTTTGGAAAAGGTTCAGTTCAAGCTGTACTTCCTATTGATAATGAAAGAACAGAAAATATAAAATTAACAATTGCAAAATATTATTTACCAAGTGGAAGAACAATACAAGCAGTAGGTGTAACACCTGATATTGTTGTTGCAGCAGGTAAAGTAACACAAACAGAAGATAATGCATTTAAAATAAAAGAAGCTGACTTAAAAAAACATCTAGAAGGAGAACTTGAAAAAGTAGATGATGTAAAAAAACAAGAAAAAATATTAGATGATGAAACAAAAAAAGTAATTACAGGTGAAGACTTGTTGGAAGATAATCAATTGAATACTTCATTAGCAATCTTGAAAAGTTTAATAATTATGAATAAAGAATAGGAAAATAGATGAAAATTAGTGAAATTATTGCGCTTGGACTTTGGCCAGAATCGAAAAAGATTACATCTCAAAAAGGTATTGAAGAACTTGAGCAATTAGGTTACAATTTATTTTATATAGGAAAAAATGCAGATCTTTATACTTGTCCAGGTGATGATGCAAAAGTTTTATTAGTAAGAAGTGATAGATGTTCGGTATTTGATATTCCATTAAATCTTGAAATTGAAGGGAAAGGTGTTTCTCAAACGGCAATTTCAAATAATGGTGCAAAATTTGCTAAAAAATTAGGTGTAAGAACAGCTATTTTAGATGAAACTGTTGATCAAAATTTAAGTGTTGCTCCAAGATGTCAATTAATGGAATTATGTAAAGCATTAGAAGCCCAAATTGATGGAGAAGTTGTTCAATTTGAATTGATTTTTAGAAATTATTTAACAGGTTCTTTATTTGAAGCGACGCAAAAAGGTCAAGATCCATATGGATTAAATCTCTCTTCAGATTTAAAAGAGTGGTCAAAATTTGAAACACCATTATTTACTCCAACAACAAAGGGTGTGAAAGATATTCCATTAAATTCACAAAAAGTAAGAGATACTTTCCCTGAAATCATCTCAAGTTTAGAAAAATTATTTAGTGAATTTACAAAGTTTGCACAAGATAATGGAATTATTGTAGTTGATACAAAACTTGAAGTTTTTGTAAATTCAAAAGGTGAATGGATTTTAGGGGATGAAATATTAACACCTGAAAGTTCAAGATTTATTTCAAAAGAAGATTTTGAAAAACAAAATTATATTTCTATGGATAAACAAATTTTAAGAGATTTTGGAAAAGCAAGTAATTGGAAAGAACAGGCAAAAGAGTTAAAACCTGGTCAAAAATTAGATGTTATTGTTCCACAAGAAATCAAAGATAAAATTTTAAGTGGATATACAACAATTCTTAAAAGATTGAGTTAATAGGCTTAAAAGAGCTAAATTGCTATAAGGCAGTTTTAGATATAATCGCAAAAAAATAAATTGAAGGTGACAAATGAAAGCAATTGTAAATGTAGGATTAAAACAAGGTGTTCTTGATGATCAAGGTAAAGCAACTCATCATGCTTTAGATACATTAGGTTTTAAAGAGATTGTTAAAGATGTAAGAATTGGTAAACAAATTATCATTGAATTAAACTCTTCAAATGAAGAAGAAGCAAGAGCTGAAGTTACTAAAATGTGTGAAAAACTTTTAGCAAATACAGTAATTGAAGATTATAATATACAAATAGTAGGTTAATATGAAAATTTCAGTATTACAATTTCCTGGAACAAACTGTGAATATGATACAAAATATGCTTTTGAAAAGTTAGGTTGTGATGTAGAAGTTATTTGGCATAAAGAAAAAAAAATACCTTCTGATACTGATTTATTAGTAATTCCTGGTGGCTTTTCTTATGGTGATTATTTAAGAAGTGGTGCGATTGCCAGATTTGCAAATGTTATGGAATCAGTTCAAGAATATGCTGCAAAAGGTGGAAAAGTTTTAGGAATTTGTAATGGATTTCAAATTTTATTAGAAGCAGGATTGTTACCTGGTGCTATGAAAAGAAATGATTCTTTACATTTTATTTCTAAATATCATACTTTAAAAGTAATTAATACTGATAATACATTTTTATCTTTAACAAAAAAAGATGAAGTTTTGAATATTCCAGTTGCACATCATGATGGAAATTATTATATTGATGCAGAAGGTTTAAAAGAGTTAGAAAAAAATAATCAAATCCTTTTAAAATATTGCGATAAAGATGGAAATTTAGTAAATATGAATGGTTCAGTTTCTAATATCGCAGGAATTTGTAATAAAGAAAGAAATGTTTTTGGTTTAATGCCTCATCCTGAGCGAGCTATTGAAGAGATATTAGGTTCAACTGATGGAGTAAATATGCTGAAGGGTTTTTTACAATAAAGAGATGACAAATCTCTTTATGTAAAAATGAAAATGAAAAAAACATTTCTATTTATCTTATTATTTAATATTCTTCTTTCAGTAAATCTTTTTGCTGCCAAAAATTTATATTTATCTTATAAAAAAATTCCTAGTAACGTTTATAAAAATCAAAAATTTGAAGTTGTTATAAAAGCATTAATTACTACTGATAATTTTGATAAGCTGTCTACTACTTTTTCAAATTCTTCAAATATTACAGTTTTAAATTCAAATAGTGAATGGAAAAAGATATCTAATGATACTTATGAAAATAGTTATTATTTTAAAGTAAAAGCAGGAAATTTTAAACTTCCAGATATTGAAGTAAAATTATGGAGTAATGATTCTTTAATTGATGTAAGTGAATTATCTGCAACTCCTATTAGATATTCAGATATAGGAAAAGGTGATGAAAGATTTTCAAATATAATTGCAGATAATATTTTGTTAAAGGCATATAAAACAAAGCAATATAATAATAAAGAAGCATTAACAATAATTGATATTGATGCTTTAAATTCAAATTTAGAAGATTTTAAATTAAAAAATATTGAAGAACAAGGAATTTCAAATTTAAAAGAATGGGAAGGAACGCAAAATTTAGTTTATTATTTTGTAACACCTATTTATCAAAAAAACTTAATATTTACATATTACAATTCAATGACAAAAAGTTTCAAAGATGTAAAAATTCCATTAATTTTACAAAATGAATTAGTTAGTACTCAAACAGATTTAAATCCAAATGATTCTACTTTTGAAAGATACAAAAAAGTTGCAGCTATTGTGATTTTTGTATTTTTATTTATATTACTTATTTGGAAAAGAAATAAATGGTTTTTGATCTTAACATTAATATCATTTATCATTGCGATACTTTATAATTTACCAAATAGTAAAGGCGTAGTAAAAAAAGATTCTTTTGTTTATATTTTACCAACAAAAAATTCTACAATCTTTTTTAAAGTTGAAAATGAACAAAAAGTTGAAGTTCTACAAAGAAAAAATGGTTTCATCAAAGTTCTTGGCTTAGATAATGATTTTATTGGTTGGATAAAGGATGAGAGTTTTGGCGAGAATTAGAGGAATTATACTTTTTATACAATTTTCTATTACGGTTGCAGTTACAGTCTTATTTATGTATATATTTAAAAATCATACACATAAAGTAATAAAAATTTGGATGACTTTCCAAATGTTTGTTTTAGGAATTAAACTAGAAATTGAAGGAAAACTTGATGAATCATGTGATATGTTAATCATGAATCATCAATCTTTACTTGATATTATAGTAATTGAATATATTCATTCTCGAGATTTAGCTTGGGTTGCAAAAAAAGAGATTACAGATTTATTCTTTTTTGGGCATATCATAAAAGCTCCAAGAATGATAAGTATAGATAGAGAAAATAAAGCTGGAATAATTACTTTATTAAAAGAGACAAAAGATAGATTAGACAAAGGTAGACCAATTGCAATGTTCCCAGAAGGCACAAGAAGTAATGGTAAAAAAATGGGAAGTTTTAAACCAGGAGCTAAAATAGTTGCAAATAAATATAACTTAAGAGTTCAACCAATAATTTTATTTAATACAAGAAATATTGTTGATTCTAAAAGTTTAAAAGCAACACCTGGAATTGTAAAAGTCATTTTTTTAGAACCAGTTCTAGCATCAAAAGAGACATCATGGTTTGAAGATACGGAAATAAAAATGAATGAAGTCTTTGATAAAGAGTGCAATAATTATGTCTCTTAGCTGGCAAACAATCTTAGCAATTGGACTAGGAGGATTCTTAGGTGCAATTGTAAGAGCTTATGCTGTTCATTTTACAAATAGATATTTTTCTATAGAGTTTCCTTTAGGAATTTTACTAGTAAATCTAGTTGGTTCATTTATTATTGGTGTACTATTTGCATACTTTTCTCATTTTACAGTTTCTGTAAATGTAAAAGCTTTTTTAACAACTGGATTTTTAGGTGCATTAACTACATATTCTACATTTGCAATTGAAACATATTTACTTTTTAGTACCTCAATTTATTTAGCAATTTTGAATATCTTATCAAATTTAATCGGTACAATTATCGCAGCAGGTAGTGGATATAAATTAATCCAATTTTTTCTTAAGTAAATTACTCAAAATTTTTTTAAGCATTATATAGTTATAATGCTCCACAAAATCAATATAATAAGGATAAGTCATGAGTATGCCAGGTGGTATGGAATGGTTATTAATTGCATTAGTTGTATTACTATTATTTGGTGGTAAGAAAATACCAGAACTAGCTAAGGGATTAGGTTCAGGAATCAAAAACTTTAAAAAAGCTGTTAAAGATGATGAAGATGAAATAGCAGATGCAAAAAAAGTTGATGAAATTGAAAAAAAATCAGAAGTAAATGCAACTGATAAAAATGAAACAAAACAATCATAAGAGAAAGTATTGCAAAATTTAGTAAAAGAATTTATTGAAAAAACATTAGGAATAAGTCTTGTTTTGGAAAAACCTAAGGATATATCTTTAGGACATTATGCAACTCCAGTTGCATTTTCTTTAGCAAAAGAGTTGAAAAAATCACCAATGGCTATTGCAGATGAATTAGTTTCAAAATTTGATGATTGTCAGATGTTTGAAAAAGTTGAAGCTGTAAAAGGGTTTATAAATTTTAAATTATCAAACTCTTTTTTACAATCATTAGTTGATAAAGCTTTAACTCAAAAAGAAGATTTTGCAAAACAAAATAAAAAAGATGAAAAAATCTTATTAGAATATGTTTCTGCAAATCCAACTGGACCACTTCATATTGGTCATGCAAGAGGAGCAATTGCAGGAGATACTCTTGCTCGTGTTGGAAGATATTTAGGTTATGATATTACAACAGAATATTACATAAATGATGCTGGTGCGCAAATGGATATGTTAGGACTGTCTATTTCTTTAGCTGCAAGAGATTTTTTATTAAATGAAAATGTTGAATATCCAGAAACTTATTATCGAGGTGAGTATTTAATAGATATAGCTAAACAAATTCAAGAGACACATGGAAATGAGATTTTTTATGATGAATCTAGATTTAAAGAAATGGCTAGATTTGGTAAAGATGAAGTGATGAAAATCATCATTAAAGATTTAAAAGATTTAGGTATTGAATTTGAAAATTTTGTTTCTGAGAAATCTTTATATTATGCATGGGATGAAACAAAAAAAGTACTTGAAGATAATGGTTCTTTATATGAAAAAAATGACAAGATTTATTTAAAATCTACTCAATATGGTGATGATTCAGATAGAGTAGTTGTAAGAGATAATGGTATTCCAACATATTTAGCTGGAGATATTATTTATCATAAAGATAAATACGATAGAAATTATGATAGATATATAAATATTTGGGGTGCAGATCATCATGGATATATTCCAAGGGTAAAAGCAGCAATTGAATTTTTAGGAAATGATTCTTCAAAACTTGAAGTTATTTTGTCTCAAATGGTACAATTACTAAAAGGTGGTGAACCTTATAAAATGAGTAAACGTGCTGGAAATGTTATATTGATGTCAGATATTACTGAAGAAATAGGTCCAGATGCTTTAAGATTTATTTTCTTAACAAGAAAAAGTGACACTCATTTAGAATTTGATATTGATATGTTAAAAAATCAAGATTCATCAAATCCAATTTTTTATATAAATTATGCTCATGCTAGAATTAATCAAGTTTTTGTAAAAGCAGGAATTACGACAAAAGATATTGAAAATATAGATTTTGATAATTTAAATCAAGATGGATTAAATTTAGTTTATGAATCATTACTTCTTGAATCAATATTAAGTGAAGCATTTACAAAAAGAGATATGCAAAAAATAACTGAATACTTATATAATCTTGCTTCATCAGTTCATAAATTTTACAATGAGCATAAAGTTATTGGGAGTAATGAACAAAATTTATATTTAAAAGTATTATCAATGGCAGCATTAAGTATAAATGTTGGATTATCTTTATTAGGGATTAAGGCTAAGGATATAATGTAATGAAATGGGTAATTGGGATTCTAATTATTATAGTTTGTTATGCGATTTATACTGGTAATATGGGTGGAGCAAGAGATGCAGCATCCAATTACAATAAGCTTTTAAGAGGAGGGGAAGAAAAATAAATTTTCTTCCTTTTTTTATAACTCTTTATTTCCTAAAGTATGAAGAAACTCTTCTAAAGAGTATTTTGTTCTATATTTTTCACTCATTAAATGTATAAAAATATCACCTAAATCAATGATTGTCCATTCATCATCTTCATCAACTCTTAAGAACTCTTCACCTTGTGGTTTTAAATCACTTTTTAAGTAGTTTAATAATGCAAAACCATGTTTTGGATTTAATGTTGTTGCAATTACAACATAATCAACAATATAGTCTTTTGATGTTAAATCAATAATCTCTATATTTTCCGCTTTTTTGTCATCTAATATTTTTTTTATGTTTTCTAATCTTGTATTCAAAAACTTTTACCCTTTTTTAAGATTTAATATATCATCTTTAATTTCAATTGGAACATAATTCATATCAATATGTTCTCTTAATAAAGTTGAACTAATATCAATATTTATATCCAAAATTTTAAATTCTTTTGCTTTATTTGATTCAAAACCTTTTCTTGTTGCTACTACAAATTCAACCATTTTTTTTAAGTCATTAATTTTGTACCATTTATCTAAATTTTCAATATTATCTTCACCTAAAATAAAATATATTTTAGTTGGCTGATATAAACTATTTAAATAATTTACAGTATCAACTGTATAACTTACTTTTTTCTGATTTATTTCATAATTAGAAATTTCAACTTTTTTAAATTTTTGAAAAACTTTTGTAAGTAATTCAAATCTAATTTCTGGTTTTAAATAAAAGCTATTTTTAAAGGGATTTAAATAAGTAGGAACAATAATTAATTTATCAATATTTAGATTTTCTAAAGCAGCCTCTACAATAGCAACATGAGCTATATGAACTGGGTCAAAACTACCACCAAATATTGCAATTCGCACCTATTTAAAACCTTTGTAATATACTTAAATATTATTATAGCAATTTTTCGATAAAATATCTACCATTTAGATTTATATTAAAGGGAACAAATGGCTGTTAAAGTTGCAATAAATGGTTTAGGAAGAATCGGAAGATGCGTAGCAAGAATAATTGCAAGTCGAAACGATGTTGAGTTAGTGGCTGCAAATGCTAGTGGTAGTGAAGAAATGATCCAATATAATTTAAAATATGATACAGTTCACGGACCAAAACTTGATGTAAAAGTTGAAGATGGATATATTTATATTGGTAAAGATAAAGCTAAATTATTAAGTGAAAGAGACCCTTCTAAAATTGATTTTGCTGCATATGGTGTAGATGTTGTTTTAGAATGCACAGGAGCATTTTTAACTCAAGAATCTTGCCAAGCATATATTGATAATGGTGTAAAAAAAGTTGTTATTTCAGCACCTGCAAAAGATGATACACCAACATTCGTAATTGGTGCAAATGAAAATACATATGCTGGACAACCAATTGTATCAAATGCTTCTTGTACTACAAATGGTTTAGCTCCTGTAGCAAAAGTATTAGATGATGCATTTGGAATTGAAAAAGGTTTAATGACTACAATCCACTCATATACTTCATCTCAACCAATTTTAGATGCAAAAGATAAAAAAGATCCAAGAAAAGGAAGAGCTGGGGCAACTAACTTAACTCCTTCAAGCACAGGTGCTGCTAAAGCTATTGGAAAAGTAATGCCACATTTAAAAGGTAAATTAAACGGTCAAGCAATTAGAGTTCCAACACCAAATGTATCTTTAGTTGATTTAACTGTAACACTTAAAAAAGATGTAACTTTAGAAGAAGTATGTGAAGCATTTAAAGTATCTGCTGAGGGTAATTTAAAAGGTATTTTAGGTATAGATGAAGAGTATAGAGTAAGTTCAGATTTCAATGGTGAAACATTATCTACAGTAGTTCCTTTAGATACAATTCAAGTTATTGAAGGAAACATGGTAAAAATTTTATCTTGGTATGACAATGAATGGGGATACTCAACAAGATTAGTGGACATGGGTGTTCACATAGCTACAAAATAATTTTTTCAAGGATATAAATTGAAATTACAAGAAATCAAAAATATTGATATCACAGGTAAAAAAGTTTTCATTAGATGTGATTTTAACGTTCCAATGGACGAATATAACAATATTACAGATGATAGAAGAATTAGAAGTGCATTAAATACTATTAGATATTGTATAGATCATGATTGTTCAGTTATTTTAGCATCACATTTTGGAAGACCAAAAGGTGGTTATGAAGAAAAATACTCTTTATTACCTATTGCAAAAAGATTACATATTCTTTTAAAGCAAGATATAAAAATGGCTCCAGGTATTATTTCGGATGAGACATTAAAAATGGCTCAAGAGTTAAAATCTGGAGAAATTCTGCTTCTTGAAAATATGAGATTTGAAGTTGGTGAAACTAAAAATGATGAAGAATTAAGTAAAAAGTTAGCTTCAATGGCAGAAATTTATATTAATGATGCTTTTGGAGTTTCTCATAGAGCTCATTCATCAGTTGAAGGAATTGCAAAATATTTTGATATGAACCACAAAGCTGCTGGATTTTTAATGGCAAAAGAAATTAAATTTTTCCATCACATAGTTCATAATCCAAAAAGACCATTTGTTTCAATAGTAGGTGGTTCTAAAGTTTCTGGAAAATTAGAAGCACTTCATAATCTTGTACCAAAAGTTGATAAAATTATTATTGGTGGAGGAATGGCCTTTACCTTTTTAAAGGCATTAGGACATGAAATTGGTAATTCTTTAGTTGAAGAAGATTTAATTCCTGAAGCGATTAAAATAATGCAAGAAGCAAAACAATTAGGTGTTAAATTGTATTTACCAGTTGATGTAGTTGCTGCAGAAGCCTTTGATGCAGAAGCAATAGCAAAAATCGTAACTATTCAAGAAATTCCAAAAGATTGGATGGGATTAGATATTGGACCAGCATCTGCACTTTTATTTAGTGAAGCATTAAATGATGCAAATACTATTTTATGGAATGGACCAATGGGTGTTTATGAAATGGATAAATTTGCAAAAGGAAGTACAAAAATTTCTCATGCAGTTGCTAATTCATTCGCTACAACAGTAGTTGGTGGTGGAGATACAGCAGATTTAGTTAGAGTAACTGGTGATGAAGATGAAATGACATTTATAAGTACAGGTGGTGGAGCTTCTTTAGAATTAATTGAAGGAAAAATATTACCTGGTGTTAAAGCTCTTGTGCTTGAGGAAGATGTTTAATATGCCTATAATTGCAAGTAATTTCAAAACAAATCATACAAGAAAATCAACAGCTATATTTGTAAATGAAGTTAATGATTATTTAAAAGAAAAAAATATTTTAAGTGAAGTTTATGTGTTCCCTACAGCTACTTCACTTGATATTTTTGATACGGTTTCAAATTTTATTATAGGAACTCAAAATGCTTATGCAACAGCAAGTGGTTCTTTTACTGGTGAAATTGGAACTGTTCAACTTGATGAATTTGAAATTAAAACAATACTGATAGGACATAGTGAAAGAAGACATATTTTAGGTGAAACACAAAATGTAATAGCTCAAAAATATGAATTTTATAAAAATCTTGGATATAAAATAATTTATTGTATTGGTGAACCTTTAGAAATTAAACAAAAAGGAATAAAATCTACTTTAGAATATATTTATGAACAATTTATTGGAATTGATATAAATTATGAAAATTTGATTCTTGCTTATGAGCCTGTTTGGGCTATAGGAACGGGAGTTTCTGCAACGAATAATGATATAGAAAATGTTCATAATGCAATAAAGGAAAAAATCAATAAACCACTTTTATATGGTGGAAGTGTTAAGTCAGAAAATGTAAGAGAAATATGTCAAATTCCAAATGTAGATGGAGTTTTAATAGGAACGGCTTCTTGGAAAGTTGAAGAATTTATAAAAATAATAGAAAATACAAAGGATTTATAGAATGTTTATGAAAGGTAAAAAAGGTGTAATTTTAGGTGTAGCAAATGATAAATCAATTGCTTATGGAATTGCAAAAGCATGTGCTGCACAAGGTGCACAAATAGCATTCACATATTTAAATGATGCACTTAAAAAAAGAGTTGTACCAATTGCTACTGAGTTTGGAAGTGAAAATTTAGTATATCCATGTGATGTATCAAATCCAGAAGAAATAAAAGCTTTAAAAGAGTCATTAGAAAAAGATTTAGGTCAAATTGATTTTATTGTTCACTCAATTGCTTTTGCTCCAAAAGAGGGATTATCTGGAAGATTTTATGATATTTCAAAAGAAGCTTTTGATATAGCTATGGATATTTCTGTTTATTCATTGATTGAAGTTGTAAGAGAGTTAAAACCTTTGTTAACAGATAATTCATCTATTTTAACTTTAACTTATTATGGTGGAGTAAAATATATTCCAAATTATAATTTAATGGGTATTGCAAAAGCAGCTCTTGAAATGACTACAAAATATTTAGCTGAAGATTTAGGAAAAGATGGAATTAGAGTTAATGCAATTAGTGCAGGACCTATTAAAACTTTAGCTGCAGCTGGAATCGGTGATTTTAGATTTATGCTTAAATGGAATGAAGCTCATTCACCATTAAAGAAAAATGTGACTATTGATGAAGTTGGAAATTCAGGAATGTATTTATTATCTGATTTAAGTAGTGCAGTTACAGGTGAAATTCATTATGTGGATAGCGGATTTAATGTAATGGGTATGCCAGCTGTTGAATTTGAAGATGGAAAACCAAAAATTGCTTGGAATGGAGAAAAATAGTTAAAAGCTTAAGCTTTTAACTATGAAATAAAATTTTATTTTTAAATTTATTGGAATTTTAAATTAAGATTTTAAAGATAGGATAATTATAAAAAATGAGTATTAATTTTAAAGAATTAGCAAATAAGTATCAAACACCATATTATGTATATGATTTTGATCATATTACAAAACAATATGAAGAATTAAAAGGGGCATTTAGAGCAAGAAAATCTTTAATTGCATACGCAGTTAAAGCAAATTCAAATTTAAGCGTTATTAAGCATTTGGCAAATCTTGGAGCAGGAGCTGATTGTGTAAGTATTGGCGAAGTTAAAAGAGCTTTAAAGGTTGGAATTCCAGCATATAAAATTATATTTTCAGGTGTTGGAAAAATAGATGATGAAATAAGACAAGCTTTAGAATTAGATATTTTAATGATAAATATTGAAAGTGCTGCTGAACTTGATAGAGTTGAAGTAATAGCTAAAGAATTAGGAAAAGTTGCAAGAATTTCAATAAGAGTTAATCCAAATATTGATCCTAAAACTCATCCATATATCTCTACAGGACTTCATGAAAATAAATTTGGAGTTGACATAGATACAGCAAAAAGAATGTATATTCAATGTAAAAATAGTGAAAATTTAGACCCAGTTGGAATACATTGTCATATTGGTTCACAATTAACTCAACTTGAGCCAATTAAAGAAGCAGTTAAAATTGTTGCAGATTTAGTTAGAAATTTAAAAGCAATTAAAATTGAATTATCATTTATGGATATAGGTGGTGGATTAGGTATTGTGTATAAAGACGAAAAATTAATTGATACAAATGAATATGCACAATCTGTATTAGAAACAATGTTTGGTCTTGATATTACAGTGATTTGTGAACCAGGTAGATTTTTAGTAGGAAACTGTGGAACATTTATAACAAAAGTTTTATATGAAAAAATTAATGGTAATAAAAGATTTGTTATTGTTGATGGTGCAATGAATGATTTAATCAGACCTGCACTTTATAATGCTTATCATAAAATTGAAGTATTAAACGATAATAAAGAGTTTAGCGATTGTAATTTAGTTGGTCCAGTTTGTGAAAGTGGAGATTTTTTTGCTAAAAATATTGAATTACAAAAAACACAACATAATGATTTAGTAGCTATTTATAGCGCAGGAGCTTATGGATTTACAATGTCAAGTAACTATAATACAAGAGGAAAAGTTGCAGAAATTGCTGTTGAAAATGGAAAAGATAGATTAATTAGAAGAAGAGAAACTTTTGAAGATTTAATTGCTTTAGAAGAAGAGTTTATAAAATAGAAAGGCTGTTATGAACAACGAAGATGGATTATTGGAGCTTAGAAATCAACTTGATTCAATAGATAATAAACTTTTAGATTTGTTAAATGAAAGAATGCAAATTGTTCATAGAGTTGGTAATTTAAAAGCAAAAAGTGGCGGTGCAATTTATCGACCTGAAAGAGAAAAAGCAATAATAAAAAGATTAGAAGAAATTAATAAAGCAAAAAAAGGCTTATTAAATAAAAATGCCATTGAAGCACTTTTTTTAGAAATTTTTGCAATCTCAAGAAATTTAGAATTACCAGAAAATATTGGATATTTAGGGCCTGAAGGAAGTTTTACTCATCAAGCAGCTGAAGCTAGGTTTGGTGCAATGAGTTCTTATATTCCTATTAATTCTATAAAGGGAGTTTTTAGAGAAGTAAATACTAAAAAAGTTAAATTTGGTGTTGTTCCAATAGAAAATTCTTCAAATGGAATTGTAAATGACACGATAAATGGCTTTAGTAAATATGATTTAAAAATTATTGCAGAAGTTGTTCTTGATATTCATCATACATTAGCTTCAACTTGTGATAAGGTAAGTGATATAAAAAGAATTTATTCAAAAGATATTGCATTTGATCAATGTAGAAGATTTTTAACAAATTTTGGCTTAGATGAAGCAGAGTTGATTCCTATAGAATCGACAACTAAAGCTGCAAAAATAGCTGCGACTGAAGCAGGAAGTGCTGCGATTTGTCCTCATGTGGGTGCCAAATTATATAATCTTCCAATTTTATTTGAAAATATTGAAGATAAAGATAATAATAAAACAAGATTTTTTATAATCAGTGATTTTGAAAATGCCCCAAGTGGCAATGATAAAACATCAATTTTAGTAAAATTTCCAGATAGACAAGGAGTTTTAGTAGAATTTTTAACTGATTTTAATGAAGCTGGTATTAATCTAACGAAAATAAAATCACATATAGTTGAAGGTAATTCAATCTTTTTTATAGATTTTGATGGTCATAAAGATGATGAAAATGTGAAAAAAGTTTTAGAAAAACACAAAAGTAGTGTTAAAATTTTAGGCTCTTATGTAAAAGAGATAAATGATATTTAAGAATTTAGGAAAAATAGATGAAATTTAATGAAGTATTAGAAAATGTTTCAATTTATGAAGCAGGAAAACCAATAGAATTGGTTGTTAGAGAATATGGTGTAAAACCTGAAAATGTAATCAAACTTGCATCAAATGAGAATCCTTATGGAACATCTCCAAAAGTAATTGCAAAAATTCAAGAAATTGCAAAAAATATGTTTGTATATCCTGATGATTCAATGTTTGAATTAAAAGAAGCATTAGCAAAAAAATTTGAAGTTGAAAGTGAAAATGTGATTATTGGTTCAGGAAGTGACCAAATAATAGAATTTTGTATTCACGCAAAATGCCAAAAAGGTTCAAAAATTTTAATGGCAAAAACAACTTTTGCAATGTATGAAATTTATGGAAAACAAGCAGGTGCAACTATTATTAAAACTGATTCAGAACAACATAATCTTGAAGAATTTTCAAAACTATATAAAGAACATGGTGCAGATGTGATCTTTTTATGTATTCCAAATAATCCATTAGGTGAATGTGTAGATAAAGATGATGTTTATGCATTTTTGCAAACAGTAAGTCCTGAAACTTTAATAGTTGTAGATGGAGCTTATCAAGAATATGCTTCTTTTAAAGATGAGAAAAAAAGAATTGTGCCAAAAGATTTAATGACAAAATTTCCAAATGCAATTTATTTAGGAACTTTTTCTAAAGCATATGCACTTGGAGGAATGAGAGTTGGTTATGGTATAGCACAAGCTGATATTATTCAAACTTTATATAAATTAAGAGCTCCATTTAATATCACAACTTTAACATTAGCTGCTGCTATTGAAGCATTAAAAGATGAAGATTTTGTAAAAAGTTGTATTGCTAAAAACTTCGAAGAAATGACAAGATATGAAGAGTATGCAACAAAAAAAGGATTTGAATATATTCCTTCTTATACAAATTTTATAACAATTAAAATGGGAGATAAATTTGTATCAAAAGTTGTAGCTCAAAAACTATTAGAAAGAGGAGTAATTGTAAGAGATTTAACTGGATATGGGCAAAATGCAATTAGAATTACGATAGGAAGAAATGAGCAAAATACAAAAGTATTTGAACAATTAGACGAAGTATTAGAAAATTTAAAATAAAGTTTATTAGAAATGGAAATAAAAGAAAAATCACTAGAAGAGTTAAAAGAACTTTCACAAGAAATTAGAGAAAGAATAATTGATGTTGTATCAAGAAAGGGTGGACACTTTTCATCTACACTTGGTGCAGTTGAGTTAACTCTTGGTATGCATTATGTATTTGATGCGTATAGTGATCCTTTTATTTTTGATGTATCTCATCAATGTTATCCTCATAAACTATTAACAGAACGTTGGGAAGAGTTTGAAACAGTTAGGCAATTTGGTGGATTAAGTGGTTTTACAAAACCAAATGAAAGTTCTGCTGATTATTTTGTAGCTGGACATAGCTCAACTTCTATTTCATTGGCTGTTGGTGCAGCAAAATCAATAAAATTAAAAAAAGAGAATAGAGTTCCAATTGTAATGATTGGTGATGGTTCTATGACAGCTGGAATGGTTTATGAAGCATTAAATGAACTTGGAGATTTGAAACTTCCAGTAGTAATTATCTTAAATGATAATGAAATGAGTATTGCAAAACCAATTGGAGCTATTTCTAAATATCTTTCAAAACTACTTGCAGGGAAATATTATCAAGGTTTTAAAACAAAAGTTGATAAATTTATAAGAAATAATATGCCAGAAGGTACAACTTACATAGCAAAAAGAATGGAAGAGGCTATGAAACTTATAACTCCAGGAATTTTATTTGAAGAAATGGGACTTGATTATATAGGTCCTATTGATGGGCATGATATTGAAGAAGTTATAGAAACTTTACAAATTGCAAAAGCAATGCAAAAACCAGTTATTGTTCATGCGCATACAATAAAAGGCAAAGGTTATAAAATCGCTGAAGGGCAACATGAAGAGTGGCATGGAGTAGGACCTTTTAATATTGAAGATGGAGAATTTGTAAAAAAAGTTGCTCCAAAATCTGCAACAGCAGTTTTTGCAGATGCTTTGATTGCTTTAGCTTCAAAATATGAAAATATTGTAGGTGTAACTGCTGCAATGCCTAGTGGTACAGGAATAAATAAACTTATGGATAAGTTTCCTGAAAGATTTTGGGATGTTGCAATTGCAGAACAACATGCAATAACTTCAATGGCTGCTATGGCAAAAGAGGGATTTAAACCATATATTACAATTTATTCAACGTTTTTACAAAGAGGATTTGATCAAATTATTCATGATGTTTGTTTGATGAATTTACCTGTTGTTTTTGCAATGGATAGAGCTGGAATTGTAGGAAATGATGGAGAAACTCATCAAGGAGCTTTTGATATTTCATATTTAAGATTTATTCCAAATATGATTTTGTTTGCTCCAAGGGATAATAAAACTTTAGAATTAGGTTTAGAATTTGCTTATAGTTTACAAAGTCCATGTGCAATAAGATATCCAAGAGGTAATTTTAAAGAGTTAAATTATTTACCAACTCAATTTGAGTTAGGAAAAGCTGAACTTTTAAAAGAAGGGACTTCAAATAAATTATTTATTGGTTATGGAGCAGGCGTTAGCAGGGCAATTGAAACAGAAGCTTTGCATGCAGAAGATATATCAATTTTAGATTTAAGATTTGTAAAACCAATAGATAAAGAGACTTTAATAGAACTTTCAAAAGAATATGATGATTGGTATGTATTTAGTGATTCACAAAAACAAGGTGGAGTTTCAAGTGCGATATTAGAAGTACTAAATGATGAAAATATTCATAATGTACAAGTTACATCTTTTGAATATGAAGATCACTTTATAGAACATGGTGACACAAAACAAGTAGAAGAAAGTTTAGGACTTTTACCACAGCAACTTATCTTAAGAATTAAATAATATTTATTTAGTTCTTCTCTCAAAGAAAATGTCAAGAAAAATTTTACATATGTAAAGATTTCAATAATAAAAATTTACAATTTAGTTTTATAATACCTCTCTTTATTAGATAAAATTAATAAATTATACTTATAGAATAATATATTAATTTAGGATAAAAAGTATCTTATATTATTAGCTAAAATACTTTAAAATAGGATATTTTTACTCTTAAATTATAAGTTAAAATTATAAAAAAAATTCTAAAATATTATAAAATTAATTTTCATTTAATAAAAATTGTCATATAGTTAAAATTATTTATTTAGGAGGATTATTATGAAATTAGCAATTTCTTTAACAGTTTGTTTATTAGGTGCAAGTACATTGTTAGCAGCAGAGACTTTGATAACAAAAGCGAAGAATAGTGGACTAGAAGCAATACCAACAGATAATGCAAAATTAATGAAAATGATAGATGATAAGAAAGATCCAATAACAAAAGAGAAAGTAGAATTAGGGAAAAAATTGTACTTTGACCCAAGATTATCAAGAAGTGGATTGATATCATGTAATACATGTCATAATCTTGCATTAGGTGGAGCAGATGGAGTGCCAGCAGCAATAGGACATGGATGGACAGCAAATCCACATCACTTAAATTCACCAACCGTGTATAATTCAGTGTTCTTTAAAGCACAATTTTGGGATGGAAGAAGCCCACACCTAGCAGATCAAGCACAAGGACCAGTACAAGCAGGACCAGAGATGGCAGCGCCACCATCATTAGTAGAACAAAGAATAAACTCAATACCAGAATATGTGGAAGAGTTTAAAGGTGCATATGGAAAAGAAGTAAAAGTAGATTTTGCAAAAATAACGGCAACAATCGCAACATTCGAGAAAACATTAGTAACTCCATCAAGATTTGATAAATTCTTAAGTGGAGATGAAAAAGCATTAAGTAAAGAAGAAAAAGAAGGATTAAATACATTTATTGATAAAGGATGTACAGCATGTCATACAGGAATAGCATTAGGGGGAACAATGCAAGCATTCCAAGTTGCCTCACAATACAAATTTATGAATGTAGGGGATTTTAAAGGTGATGCAAATGGAATGGTAAAAACACCAACATTAAGAAATATAACAGAGACAGCACCATATTTCCATAATGGACAAATATGGTCATTGAATGAAGCAGTAAAAGAGATGGGTTCTGTTCAATTAGGTATTAAAATTTCTGATGCTGATGCTCAAAAAATTGTAACATTCTTAAAATCATTAAAAGGTGATAAACCAGAAATAATATATCCACAACTTCCAGAATCTACAATAGAAACTGAAAAACCAACTTTCAACTAAAAATTTAAGAGGATTATTCCTCTTAAATTATAAAAATATTTTCAATTTCTCAACACATAATCCCATAGCCGTACTTTCGTATCCATTTACACTTTTTATATAAGGTTTACAAAAACCTTCAACCATGATTGCTCCAGCTTTTCCAAAACATTCACCACTATTTAAATACTCTTCCATATCTTCTTTATTAAATTCTGAAAATTGATAAGTTGTAATTGAAAGGTTAATTACCTCTTTTTCTTTTGATTTATAAATCATACAAGTAATAACTGAAGTTTTATTTCCACTTTGAAGTTCAAGCATAGCTTTAGCATCATCATAATCTTTTGCTTTTCTTAAAAGTTTTCCTTCACAAGTAACAACACTATCTGCAACTAAAAGAGGCATATCTTCAACACCATACTTTTTATAAAGTTCTTTGAATTTTCCTAAAGTTGCTTCATAACAAAATGATTTTGGATTTGTTGTTTTGATTGAATCTTCATCAAAATCTCCACCATTTTGAATAAAATCAATTCCAAAATTTTTTAAAATAAGTGCACGAGTTGGTGAATTTGAGCCAAGTCTTATCAAAATAATCCTTTTTTATTTGGATTATACTCAATTTGAATATAATAAATTTTTAAAATATTAATACAATTTAGGAAAACAAAAATGAATATAGTTGTAATAGGTGCTGGTGGAGTTGGAGTATTTTATGGAGTATTATTTCATAGATTAGGTCATAATGTAAAATTTGTAGCTCGTGGTAAAAATCTTGAATATTTAAAAGAGAATAAAATAAAATTAACACATTCAACATTTAGTTTAAATGAAAAAATTGAAGCTTTAAGTATAGAAGAGCTTGTACTATTAAATCCAAAAGATATAGATATTATTTTTTTGGCAACAAAATCTATGAGTACAGAAAATATTTCTTTGAAGTTGGAAGAATGGATAAAAAATAAAAAAGAAATTCCATATTTTATTTCTTTACAAAATGGTGTTGAAAATGAAGATATTATGTGTGAACATTATAATAAAGAGTATGTAATTGGTGGATTAACAAGACTAATTGCAGCTCATACAATTACTTTAGGACATGTGGAATCAACAGGAGAAGTTCAAACTATTTTAGGAGCAATGTATCCAACAAAACAAAATCAAGAGTTTTTAGAAAATCTAAAAAAAGAGCTTGATAAAACTGATACAACTACATTTTTAAGTCAAAATATAAAACTCGAACTTTGGAATAAACTTATCATTAATAATGGTGTAAATGCAATTTGTGCACTTTTAGGTGAAAAAACAGGAAGGTTAATAAATGATAAAAAAGTTTCAAAACTAATTTATGGGCTTATGAGTGAAACAGCACTTGCTTCAAAAACTGCAGGAGTTAATATCCCAAAAGAGAATGTAAATAAGATGTTTGAACTAATGACAAATTTTGAATCAATAAAACCTTCAATGTTAATTGATTTAGAAAAAAATAGAGATTTAGAACTTGAAGATATTTGTGGAGTCGTTATTAAAAACTGTGAAAAACAAGGTTTCGATGCTCCATATACTAGATCAGTTTCAACAATCTTAGAGTTCTTATATGATAAAAAAAGAGCTAAATAATCGCATGAAAATCGCAGAGATTTTGAAAAAAGAGATATATTATCTGTTTTTAGTATAATAGTAAAAAATTGAAAGTAGTTTATGAAATATTATGTATTATTAGTCTTAACAGTCCTTTTTTGGTCTGGTAATTTTATTTTTGGTCGTTTGGTTTCAAGTAGTATTGAACCAATGCAATTATCATTTTTTAGATGGTTTTTTGTACTTTTATTATTGTCTCCATTTCTTATTATAAATTATAAAAATATTTTAAAAGTATTTAAAAAAGAGTATTTGGTTCTTTTGATTTTAGGAAGTTTAGGAATTTCTGGTTTTAACACTTTTTTGTATTATGGTTTGCAAACTACAACAGCAACAAATGCTTTATTGATAAATTCAAGTATTCCAATATTTATTATCATATTATCAGCTATTATCTTTAAAACTTCAATTACAAAAATACAATTTTTTGGAGTAATTCTTTCAACTTTAGGAGTTATTTATCTTATATTAAAAGGTGAAATAGATCACATATTTGAACTTGAGTTTACACATGGAGATTTGTGGATAATAGCGGCTTGTGTTGATTGGGCTTTATATACAGTGTTATTAAAATATAAACCAAAAGAGTTAAACTCTATAGAGTTCTTTAGTATTACTACGCTAATTGGAACAATAATTTTATTTATAGTTTTTTTATATCAAGGTTATAGTTTTGAATTTAGTTTTTTAGAAAAAAATGAAGTTTTGTACTCTTTAGCATATATTGTAATTTTTCCATCAATTTTATCTTTTTATTTTTGGAATAGGGCGATTCTTGAAGTTGGAGCAAACAAAGCAGGGCAATTTACACATTTGATGCCAATTTTTGGAGCAATTCTGGCTTATTTCTTTCTTGGTGAAGTAATGCAAACCTATCATATTGTTGGAATAATTTTAATATTCTTAGGAATATATTTATCGATATTTCTAAAAAAAAGAGAAAAATAAAATGCAAATATTATCAAGAATATCTGGAATATTGATTTTTTCTTCTTTTATATCTACAATTTATTTTTATTTTTTTCATAAAGAACTTTTAATAATCTCTGGAGTTTTAGCTTGGATTGCATTTGTTCTTTTATTTTCAAGTCTAAAAAGTAAAAAAATAGTTGTAATTTTATTGATTTTAAGTTTTGTATTTTTTGGTGTTAGTTTTTTTAATCATTATGATATAAACTTTATAAAAGTATTTACCGTAAATCAATATCTATTAACTCTTTTAATAGGAGTAGGTTTTTTAAGATTAATAGCAATACCAAAAGAAGAAAAAAATACAAACTTACCAAAAGGAAGACAATCTTTTATAAAAACTTATTGGAGTGTACATCTGTTTGGTTCGGTGATAAATTTGTCTTCATTAATTTTAGTTGCAGATAAAATGTATAAAAAAGGTGCTTTAAATAGTGCTCAAATAGTTCTTTTAACAAGAGCATTTGCAAGTGATGCTTACTGGTCACCATTTTTTGTAGCCTTTGCTGCTGCTATTACTTATGCTCCAAAATTAGATACATCAACAATTTTAATAAATGGAATTTTTTTAGCAGTTATTACTTTTTTTATTACATATTTTGAAGTAATAAAAAATAAAAAATTTAATATAGATGAATTTTCTGGGTATCCTTTATCTTTTGATTCATTATTTTTACCAATAGTTCTTGCTTTATTAGTTTTAATTACAAATCATTTTCATCCAGAAATAAAAGTAATTATTTTAATTTCATCTTTTTCAATCTTGATGACTTTATTTATTTTACCAACAAAAAAGAATTTAAAAGAATCAATAAAAATATTAAAATTTCATGTTTTAGATGAATTACCTAAAATGAAATCAGAGTTATCTCTTTTTTTAGTTGCTGGAATGTTTGGTATTTCAGTTAGTTCTATTTTAATTGGATTAAATTTATCTTTACCTTTTGAAGTTTTTGATTGGCAAATTGCATCAGTTTTACTTCTAATATTTATCATTTTATCTTTTATTGGAATACATCCAATTATTACAATAGCAATTATTGGAGATTTCTTAAGTGGAGTAAATCATACTCTTTTAGCAGTAACATTTTTAATGGCATGGTCAACAACAGTTTCAACTTCACCTTTTTCAGGTCAAAATCTGACAATAGTTTCTAGATATAATTGTGATGCTAAAGAGATATTTAAATTAAATTTAGTCTATGTTATTAAAATGTATTTTATTTGTATATTATGTTTATATATTTTATCAAAATATTTAGCTTTGTAATAAAATCATATAATTATCATATGATTTTATTACAATTATTCTGATAATGGTAAACGTATGATGAAAAACATTCATTATCCTTTCTGCTTCCTAAATTTTAAATCATGCGTTTACTTTATTTTGCTAATTTTCGTTAAAATTATCCTAATTTATTTTAAGAAGTTTATATGAATTTATTTTTTATTTTATTAGGAAAAATTTCTCCATTATATTTGAATATTGCAATTGGTTATGTCCTATCACGTTATTTTAAAGTGAAAAGAGATTTGATAGCCTTTCTTCTTATATATATTTTGGGTCCAGTTGTAATATTTTTTGCAACTTTATCTATTGAAATTAATCTTCAATTACTTTTTTTACCTTTGTTTGTTTTTTTCTTTGGTTCGTCAATTGCATTTTATATACTAAAAAGATATAAAAAAGATTGGAATGACGCAAGTATTAATACTTTAGCATTTACCTGTGGAACAGGGAATACGGGCTATTTTGGTATTCCTCTTGCTATGATATTGTTAAGTCCTGAATCAGCAAATATTTTTATTTTTGCAACTTTAGCATCTTTACTTTATGAAAATACAACAGGATTTTATGTAACGGCAAAAGGAACTTTTACTGCACGACAATCAATTATGAAAGTAATTAAACTTCCATTGCTCTATGCATTTATAGCTGGAGTTTCTTTGAATATTGTAGGAGTCAGAACACCTGATTTTTTAATACCTTATTTTGAAAATTTAAAATGGGCTTATGGAATCCTTGGAATGATGATGTTAGGAATGGGAATGAAAGGTTTTAATCTAAAAGAAGATTTAGATAAAAAATATTTAAAAGTTGCCTATTTTTACAAGTTTATTTTTTGGCCAGGAGTAATTTTAGCAATAATAATTATAGATAGAAATTTTATAGGCTTTTTAAATGAAGAGATTTATAAAGTATTGTTTTTATTTTCGGTAGTTCCACTTGCTGGAAATACGGTAACTCTAGCTGTACTTTTAAAAGCTAGACCAGAAAAAGCATCTTTTACAGTATTATTAAGCACTTTAATTTCAGTTTTGTATATACCAATTGCTTTGATAATTTATGGAGGATTTTAAAGAAAGAAGGATTAATCTATAATTCTTCTTGAAGTCCAATAATTCTTTTTATAAAAAGGTTTATCTAAACTTGTGAATTGGATACCCTTAATAGAAGCGTGCATAAAATTTCCATTTCCTACATAAACTCCTACATGTTTATCTGTTTTACTCGTTTTGAAAAAAACCAAATCTCCTGGGATTAATTCAGCTTTTTTTACTTCAACACCCATATTAACTTGTGTAAGAGTTGTTCTTGGTAATTTTATACCAAATTTATCTTTATAAATTCTTTGCGTAAATGCTGAACAATCTATACCTTTTTTAGATTCTCCACCAAGTTTATATCTAACATTTTTCCACTCATTATAAAAGTCATTAAAAGCTTGTTTTCTTTTTGGTATTTCAGATGATGATTTAACATTTTCACTATTTTCATTTAACATTAGAGTTTTATATTCTTTTGGTGTTATTACTGTTTCATATTCTAAAATAGGTTTATTTTTTATTTTTTTATTTTTTTCTTCATAAAGTTTTTTATATTCTATATATGTTAAAGTTGTTTTTTCTGATTGAGAGTTATTTGATTCAATATTCTGATTTTTATTACTACATGCGGTGAAAAATATTAGAATAGGTATTATTACAAAAATCTTTTTTATCACTATTTTTCTCCTATATATTTATGAATTAATCTATAATTCTTTGAGCTTTCCAATAGTTTTTACTAAAATAGTCATTATCTAAATCAGAAATTGTAACACCAATTTTTGTTGATGCATGCATAAATTTACCATTATCAATGTATATTCCAACATGTTTACTTTTACCAGTTTTAAAAAATACTAAATCTCCAATTTCAAGCTCATTTTTCTTTATTTCTTTTCCTACTTTTGCTTGTAAAAGTGTAGTTCTTGGCATCTCTAAATCAAATTTTTCTTTAAATGCTTTTTGAATAAAAGCTGAGCAATCTATTCCTTTTTTAGATTCTCCTCCAAGTTTATATCTTACACCTTCCCATTTAGAATAGAAATCAAACAATTCATTGTTTAAAGCCGATTTTTTTGTTATGTAGTTGTTATTAGTAAATTCATTAAAAGGATTATTTTTAGAGTGTTTTTTTGATAATTGTTTAGATTTTATGTAATTCTGATAATTGCTTTCTTGAAGAGAAGCATTAGAATGTATAGAATTTTTATTTTTTAGATATGAAGACATATCTACAACTTCTTCACTAGTTTTGAAAGAACAACCTGTAAAAAATAAGGAAACATAAATAGATATAACTAATAAATTTTTAATATTCATATTATAAGATTCCCCTTTTAAGGCATTTTCTAGTAAAGATTTAGTTTATGATATTAAAAAATCAAAAATATGTCAAGTCTAAAACTTTTAGGAGTATAATGAGGCATTATTTTAAGGGGAAAAAAATGTTAAAATATTTTATATTTATGTTAACTGTTTTTGGTTTAAATGGATGTATTTCTACTCAAAATTTAGGATTAGATAATAATTTAAAATTAGAAAATGAAAAAAAGATTTCTACTTTTGATTCATGTACAAATTTTTCATATATCTCACAATCAACAAATAATAAATATGATAAATTGTTTATTGAATATATAAATTTAGACAATTTTTGTAAATGGAATGGTTTACAAAGAGGATACTTTGTAGATTTGTTTAAATCAACTATAAAAGCTAAGTCATTTAGGCTTATTGAGAGAATTGAACATAATAATTCTGAATATAACACATATTTAATTGATGAAAAGTATTATGTAAATATGATCTACAAATATACTGTATTTGAAGATTTATTTATTATTGATTATGCTGGAATTTATACAACAGAGCAAATTCAATCATTTGACAAAAGTTATAATAATTTATATTTAGATAAACCTAGATTCTCATCTAATTATTCAAATAGCTTAGTTAGAATGAATTTCTTAAACTCATATTTTACAAGAGAAAGTGAAGGTTATGAGAATTAATTTATTGATTATTGTTTATTGTATTATTGTTGTTTTATCTATTATGTATGCTACTCAGCCATTACAACCTTTACTTGCAAAAGAGTTTGATATTTCAGTTATAAAAGCTTCTCAATTTACTGCTGTAATTATGCTTTTTTTAGCAATTTCACCTATTATTTATGGATATATCTTAGAAAAAGTTTGTGCAAAAAAAATGTTAGTAAGAGCTTCAAGTATTTTATTAATTACAAATATATTTTTAGGATTAGCAAATAGTTATGAAACTTTTTTATTTTTAAGAGTTTGTGAGGCATTAGTTGTTCCTGCAATTTTAACTTCATTGATGAGTATTTTGGCAAATATTGATAAAAAAAATATTAAATTTAATATGTCTATTTATGTTGCAGCAACAGTTTTTGGTGGATTAGTTGGAAGAGTTTTTTCTGGATTTATAGCTACAAATTTTTCTTATGAATATGTTTTTTATTCATTATCAGTTGCTACTTTATTTTCAATTTTTTTAATAAATAAATTAGATTATGAAGGTGATGCAACAATGGTAAAACCAAAAATAAAAGATATTGTCTATATATTAAATGATAGAAGATTTGTAATAGTTTATTTTATTATGTTTTGTATGTTCTTTGTTTTTGCTGGAGTTTTAAATGTTTTACCATTTAGAGTAAAAGAAATTTCAGAATCTTTTTCTGAATTCCAAATTTCATTGTTATATTTAGGCTATGGTATGGGAATTGTTGTCTCTTTAGGTTCTAAAAAAATTGTAAACTTTTTTAGAGGAGAAGTAAATACAATGTTAGTAGCAATCTCTTTTTTCCTATTTATTACAATATTTTTAACAAATGAAAATATCATTTATTTGTTTTTACTGTTATTTTTATTTTGTATTGGGATGTTTACTGTTCACACTGTAAGTACTGGACTTGCAAATTCAATGAAATCTTCACAAAAATCATTAACTTCAGGTATGTATTTAACTTTTTATTATTTAGGTGGAGCAACAGGTTCATTTTTTCCTTCTATTATATATAAACATTTTGGTTGGGATATAATGCTTTATGGATTTGTTTTTATATTATTTATCGTAATATTTTTTGTATATAAAAATAAAAATTTATTTTCAAAGGTTTAAATATGGAAAAAATTGATACAAAATCATCTTTTATTTTAGGTTTTTTTATTTTTTTAGGATTAAGTATATTAGGTTATTTGATCTCAACAAGTGTTATAAAATATAAAGAACTTGAACGTACAGTTGTTGTTAAAGGTTTGTCTGAAAAAGAAGTAAATGCTGATATTGTTTTGTGGCCTATAAAATTTAGTGTTATAAATAATAATTTAGATGAGTTATATAAAAATATTGAGAATGATACACAAGAAATACTCTCTTTTCTTGAAAGTAATGGAATAGCTAGAGAAGAAATAATAATTAACTCTCCAGCAATAATCGATAAAATGGCAAATGAATATTCAAATCAAGAAGTTCAAGTTAGATATGTAGCAAATAGAACTATAAATATTTATTCGAAAAATATAGAAAAAATTAGAGATATAAATGGAAAATTATTTGAATTATCAAAAAAAGGAATTTTGTTTAAAATAGATGATTATGATTCAAAAATCGAGTATATATATACAAAGTTAAATGATATTAAACCAATGATGATTGAAGAAGCAACAAACAATGCAAGAAGTGTTGCACTTAAATTTGCAAAAGATTCAAATAGTAAGCTTGGCAAAATTAAAAAAGCTTCTCAAGGTCAATTTGTTATTACAAGTAGGGATAAAAATACTGAATATATAAAAAATATAAGAATTGTATCTACAATAGAATATTATTTATCAGATTGAGAGATAATTATCTAATTATCTCTACAAAATCTACATCAATTTCAGGAGATTGAAGAAACTCTTTTTCAACTTCCCCTGTAATTTTTATTTTTGTTTTCTCATTGATAGTTGTCATTGGAAACTTATCTCTATCTATTTCAACTCTAATTTCTGATATTCCATCTGAAAATAGATATTTTTCTGCATTTAATTGTTTTGTTAAATAGCCTTCTAAAACAACGTGAGCATCTTCAACTGGATTTGAAATAACATCTTTTACACTTTTATATGTAGAAACTGAACCAGGTCCTATATACTGTGCAAATAATTGATTTGATAGTAATAAAGAAAAGATAACTAAAGAAATTGATTTTAATTTCATAAAATCTCCTTATATAATATAAAGAATTATTATATAAGGAAAGTGTTAATTAATTGTTTAGTAAGAAATACTAAAAACCTCTGAGGGTTATTCCTAAAATTATAGCAACTAAGCCTAGAAAAATATTTGTAGGTATTAGATATTGAGCTAAAGGTGCTAGTTGGTTTTTTGCTGTTGCAAAATCACCATTATCGAAAGCTTTTTGAGCTTTATTTCTTTTCATATATATAACAATAAATATGATAGTCATAATAGTCCAAATAAGTTCTTTAACTATCACAAATTTATAAAGTTCAGTTCCTTTTAATTGTAAAGCTAAAATCATAATAACAGCTGTAATTAAAAGAAGAATAATAGAAGGAATAACCATAGAAAAAAATCTTTTTAGATTTTCTAAAGTTCTCCCTAATTTTATTTTTGGGTCTTCAATATTTTGCATAGAATAATGAACTGCAAATCTAATTACAATCATTCCTCCAACCCAAATTATTGCTGATAATATATGTAAAAAAACAATTAAAGTTGAGAAATTGTTAAATAATTCACTCAATTCTTATCCTTATAAATTTTCTTTTGCATAATTTAAAGCTGCAATTTTTGCTTCTTCAACTTTTGTTACATCTTTTCCACCAGCTTGTGCGAAGTCAGGTCTTCCACCTCCACCTCCACCAACTATTGGTGCTATGTTTTTAATCCAATCACCAGCTTTGATATTTGTATTTTTACTTCCTGCAACAATCATAACTTTGTCATCTTTTGCTTGTAAAAGTAAAATCGCTAGTTTTTCAGTTGCATTTTTCATATCATCAACAATTTTCTTTAAATCACCATTTTCTACAACAGCCACTACAACTTTAGTATCACCAATAATTTCTTCATTTATTGGAGCAGAAGTTTGGCTAAGAGCTACTTCAACTTCTTTTTTCAAATCTTTAATTTGTTCTTTTAATTTTTTAATTCCAGAAATCACATCACTATTTTTAATTTCAGCTTGAATATCATTCATTTTTGAAATAATTTCTTTAGTATATTTAATTGCAGAAGCTCCACAAACAGCTTCAATTCTTCTTACCCCTGCACTAACACCTGATTCTTTTACAATATAAAAACTTCCAATATCAGCTGTATTTCTTACGTGTGTTCCTCCACAAAATTCAACTGAAACATCTGAGAAACTAACAACTCTTACAACATCACCATATTTTTCACCAAACATAGCAATTGCACCTTTGTTTTTTGCTTCATCAATAGGTAATTCTTCAATATTTCCAGAAATTCCTCTTGCAATCATAGAGTTTACTAAATCTTCAACTTCTTCAATTTGCTCAGTTGTCATTGCTTTTGGATATGTAAAGTCAAATCTTAATCTGTTTGCATCATTTAATGAACCTGCTTGTGAAACACTCTCTCCTAAAACCATTTTTAATGCACTTTGTAAAAGGTGTGTAGCACTATGATGTTTTGCAATTTCATATCTATTTACAACAACTGCATCAACACTTTCACCTTGAGCTAAAGTAGAATTTTCTACTTTTACTTTTGAAAGATTTAATCCATGGAATTTTGAAGTCTCTTCGATAATAGCTACATGTTTATTATCTTCTAATGCTCCAATATCTCCTGTTTGTCCACCACTTGTTGCATAAAATGGTGTTTTATCTAACATTACCCAACCAGTAGTTCCTGCTTCTAAAGTTTTTACTTCTTTAAAATGTTCATCTAATAATGCAACAATTTTTGATTTATAAGTAATATTAGTATAACCAACAAATTCATTTATTCCATATTTTTCAATTAATTGTTTGAAATCACCATCATTAGAAGCATCACCACTTCCTTTCCAAGCAGCTTTAGCCATTGCTTTTTGTGCATTCATTAATTCATCAAATTTTGCTAAATCAACTTTTAAATTTCTATCTCTTAACATATCTTCTGTTAAATCTAAAGGGAAACCATAAGTATCATAAAGTTTAAATGCAATTTCTCCAGAGAAAATCTCTTTTGTATTTGCTAACTCTTCATTAAATAATGACATACCTAAATCAATAGTTTTAAAGAATCTATCTTCTTCTAGAGTTAATTGTTCTTTTATGAAGTTCTTATTTTCAACAAGTTCTGTATAGTGTTCACCCATAATTTTTATAAGTGTATCAAGAAGTTGTGCCATAAATGGTTTTCTAAATCCAATTAAATATCCATGTCTAACAGCTCTTCTTAAAATTCTTCTTAAAACGTAAGGTCTTCCTTCATTTCCAAATAAAATACCTTGAGATAACATAAATGATGTTGCTCTTAAGTGATCAGCGATTACTCTATATGAACCAATATTTTCAGAAGTTGCTTTTTTATTTGCAAGTTCTTCGATTTTTTCAATAATTGGTTTGAAATTAGATGAATCAAAGTTATTAAATACACCTTCTTTAATTGCAATAACTCTTTCTAAACCCATTCCTGTATCAATTGATGGTTTGGGAAGAGGATTTAGTTTTCCATCAGTTGTTCTTTCGTATTGCATAAATACTAAATTCCAAATTTCAAGGAATCTATCACCATCTCCACCCATGTAATCTTCAGAACTATTAAAGTGTTCTTCGCCTTGATCATAGAAAATTTCACTACAAGGTCCACAAGCACCTGTATCTCCCATTGACCAGAAGTTGTCTTTATCACCAAATTTCATAATTCTTGATGGATCAATATGTTTTGACCAAATTTCAAAAGCTTCATTGTCATCATTATGAACAGTTACCCATAATTTATCTTTTGGTAATGCAAGATTTACTGTAACAAATTCCCAAGCATAAGCTATTGCATCTTTTTTGAAATAATCTCCAAAAGAAAAATTCCCTAACATCTCAAACAATGTATGATGACGTGCTGTGTAACCTACATTTTCAAGATCATTATGTTTTCCCCCAGCTCTTACACACAATTGACAAGAAGTAGCTCTTGGATTTTTTGGTGTTGGAACAGCACCTGTAAATATATCCTTAAACTGTACCATCCCTGCATTTGTAAACATTAATGTAGGATCATCTGGAACTAAAGGCATTGAAGATATAACTTCATGTCCTTTACTTCTAAAAAATTCTAAATATTCTTTTCTAATATCCATAAATTATCCATTTTAAATTAAATTCTCTTATTTTATCTAAAAAAATATTTAGCCTTTATTAGTAAGTTAAATAAATGTAAAACTAAATTTAAGTTTTCACAAGTTATAATCAATCAATTATATTTTTATATAAATTATAGTGTACAAATTGAGAATATTAAAATTAATAATAAGGAAATAAAATGGGAAAATATATTGAATTAACAGCAGCAAATTTTGAAGAAACAACACAAGAAGGTGTTTCAATGGTTGATTTTTGGGCTCCTTGGTGTGGACCTTGTAGAATGATTGCTCCTGTTATTGAAGAGTTAGCAGCAGATTTTGAAGGTAAAGCAAAAATTTGTAAAGTTAATACAGATGAAGAACAAGATTTAGCAGTTAAATATGGAATTAGATCAATTCCTACAATTTTATTTATGAAAAATGGTGAAGTTGTAGATCAAATGGTTGGGGCATCTTCAAAACAAGCATTTACAGATAAAATTAACTCATTATTATAATATTTTAGAGTATATAATTATTTAAAAGGGAGAAGTTTTACTTCTCCCTTTTTTTATTTACAAGTTTAAATAAATTAAGATAGATATAAATTATTAAATGATAAAATTTATCCTTAATATTTGAAGTTATATTTAACCTACAACTTACAAATATTTTAGTATCATAATGTTTTTAAAAATATTATGAACTATATAAATAAAAAATAAGGATTTGATATGTTAGATTTAGCAATTATTGGTGGAGGTCCAGCTGGATTAACAGCCGGATTATACGCTACAAGAGGTGGATTAAAAAATGTTGTAATGTTTGAAATGGGAATGCCAGGTGGACAGATTACAAGTTCATCAGAAATTGAAAATTATCCAGGACAAATTGAGATAGTTTCAGGTATGGATTTAATGATGAGATGGCCTGAGCAATGTCAAAGATTTGGTTTAAAACATGAAATGGCACAAATTGAAAATGTAACAAAAAATGGAGATACTTTCAAATTATTAACAACAGATAAGAAAGAATTTGAGGCTAGATCAGTATTAATTGCAACAGGTTCTGTTCCAAAGCGTGCTGGATTTAAAGGTGAAGATGAATTTTTTGGAAAAGGAATCTCTACTTGTGCAACTTGTGATGGTTTTTTCTACAAAGGTAAAGAAGTTGCAGTTGTTGGCGGAGGAGATTCGGCGATTGAAGAAGCAATTTATTTATCTAAAATGTGCAAAAAAGTATATTTAGTTCATAGAAGAGATACTTATAGAGCTGCGCCAAGTACAGTTGAGCATATGAAACACACTGAAAATATCGAAGAAGTTACAAATGTAACTGTTGAAGAAGTTTTTGGTGATGCAAGTGGAGTTCTTGGTTTAAAAGTTAAAAGTAAAGTTACAGGTGAAATTAGAGATTTACCAACACCAGGAGTATTCATTTTTGTAGGAAGAGATGTATTAAATGCACCTTTAAAACAAGCTGATGGTTCTTTTTTATGTGATGTTAATGAATCAGGTGAAGTAATTGTTGATTTAAGAATGAAAACTTCAGTTCCAGGACTTTACGCAGCTGGTGATATTAGAATTGAAGCTTCAAAACAAGTTGTTTGTGCTGCAGGTGATGGTGCAACAGCAGCAGTTAATATTATTGAATATTTAGGATAAGGAATAATTTAAAAATGATTAAAATAGGTATTTTAGGAAGCTCTGGAAGGGTAGGAACTTTATTAATTGATGATTTATCAACTGATACAGAAGCTATGGTATCAGCTGTTTATGTTTCAAAAAAAATTGAAAAGACATTACCAGAACATACAGTTGTTACAAATGATATGAAAGTTTTATTTGATTCTTCAGATGTAATTATTGATTTTTCAGCTCCTGCTGGAACAGAAGCACTTTTAACTGAAGTTGTAGAAAATAGGGGAAATAAACCCTTGGTAATTGCAACTACTGGATTAAACAAACATCAGCAAAATTTATTGCTAGAAGCTAGTAAAATCGTACCTATTTTATATGCAACAAATATGAGTTTAGGAGTTGCTGTTTTAAATAAATTAGTAGCACTAGCATCTAAAACATTAAGAGATTTTGATATTGAAATTGTTGAGCAACATCACAGACATAAAGTAGATGCTCCATCAGGAACAGCTTTAACTTTGGCAGAACATGCTGCAAATGCAAGAGATTTGAATTTAGATGAAGTTAGAATTTCAGGTAGAGATGGTCTAATTGGTGCTAGAACTAAAGATGAAATTGCAGTTATGGCTTTAAGAGGTGGAGATATAGTAGGTCGACATACAGTTGGTTTATATAATGATGGAGAATTTTTAGAATTAAATCATACAGCAACTGCAAGAAATACTTTTTCAAAAGGTGCAATAAAAGTTGCAAAATGGATTATTGGAAAAAATCCAAAATTATATACAATCAATGACGCTTTGGGTCTATAAGGAATAATAAATATGTGCGCAATAGTTGGAATTTATGGGAATGAGAATGCTGCAAGATTAGCTTCAGTAGCATTATTTGCAATGCAACACAGGGGTCAAGAAGCAACAGGAATTTCTTCTTCATGTAATGGAAAAATCTACACAAAAAAAGATAGAGGATTAGTTACAGAAGTTTTTACAGATGAAGCATTAAAATATTTAAAAGGTAATATGGCAATAGGTCATAATAGATATTCAACTGCAGGGGGAGATTCAATTTTAGATGCTCAACCTGTTTATGCAAAATATAAACTAGGTGAAATTTCTATTGTTCATAATGGAAACTTAATTAATAAAGATGAAGTTAGACAAGATTTAATAGATAAAGGTGCAATTTTTCAAACAGGAATGGATACTGAAAATTTAATTCATCTAATAGCAAAAAATACAAAAGATAGATTAAGAGATAGAATTAAAGAAGCTTTAAATAGAACTATTGGAGCATATTGTTTTATTGTTCAAAGTAGATCAAAGCAATTCGTTATTAGAGATAGATATGGAATAAGACCCTTATCTATTGGAAAACTAAAAAGTGGTGGTTATATAGTTGCTAGTGAAACTTGCGCTTTTGATTTAGTTGGAGCAGAATTTATTAGAGATGTAAGACCTGGTGAAATGTTGATTTTAGCAGAAGGATGTGAACCTGAGTCTATTCAATTATTTGAGCCAGAGTATAGACCTTGTGCATTTGAATTTGTTTATTTTGCAAGACCAGATTCAGTAATTGATGGTAAGAATGTTTATGTTACAAGAGAAAATATGGGTAAAGCACTTGCTTTAAATGATAAAGATAAAAATATAAAAGTAGATATGGTTATTCCTGTTCCTGATTCAGGAGTACCAGCAGCACTTGGTTATGCAGCACAAAGTGGAATCCCTTTTGAATATGGAATTATTAGAAATCATTATATTGGAAGAACATTTATTGAACCAACACAAGAGATGAGAGATTTAAAAGTAAGAATGAAGCTAAGTCCTATGAAATCTTTAATTGAAGGAAAATCTTTACTTGTAATTGATGATTCAATCGTTAGAGGAACAACTTCTAAAAGAATTGTTAAAATTTTAAAAGAAGCAGGAGCCAAAGAAGTTCATTTTAGAGTCGCAAGTCCTGAAATAAAATTTCCATGTTATTATGGAATAGATACTCCACATAAAGAAGAATTAATTTCGAATAATATGAATAAAGAAGAAGTTTGTAAATATATTGAAGCAGATAGTTTAGAATATTTATCAGTTGATGATTTGGTAAATGCTATTGGAAATGATAGAAATTATGCATTGGAGAGTTTTAATGGGGATTATTTCGTAAAAGCATAATGAGTGAATTAAAAAATGTATTAACTATTGGAAGATATTTAAAAAATAAATTTGGCGAAAAAATTTATAAAGTTCCTATTTCAATATCTGGGTTTACCTGCCCAAATATTGATGGTACTGTTGCCAGAGGTGGATGTTCATTCTGCGAAAATGATTCTTTTAGCCCTAACTTACAAGAAAAAAAAACTAAATTTAAATTAAATCCTAATGTAAAAGAAAATCCCTATTTAGAGAATCAATTAAAACAATTAGAATTACAGTTTTTTGCTACTAAAAAAAGGCTTGAAAATAAATTTGGTGCTAAAAAATTTATAGTTTATTTTCAATCATTTACAAATACTTATGCACCTTTTCCTACATTAAAAGCCTTATATGAAAAAGCTTTGAGTTTTGATAATGTTATTGGACTTAGTATTGGAACAAGAACAGATTGTGTTACTGATGAAATTTTAGATTTTTTAGTTGAAAAATCTAAAACTAAAGAGATATGGATTGAATATGGTATTCAATCTTTTTTTGATGAAACGCTTGTAAAAATCAATAGAGGGGACAATGTTTCAAATATGAAATATTGGATTAAAAGAACTAAAGAAAAAGGCTTAAATGTTTGTGGACATTTGATTTATGGTCTTCCAAATGAAACGCAAGAAATGATGCTTGAAACATTTAAATTAACAGTAGAATTAAATGTTGATTCAATAAAATTCCATCCTTTATATGTAGTTAAAAATACTCTTTTAACTAATGAATATAAAAAAGGAAAATTTACTCCAATTTCAGAAGAGTTATATATTGATACAGTAGTAAAATCAATAATAAACTTACCTTCAAATATTTCTGTTCAAAGAATTACTGCTGGAATTGATGATGATACATTGTTATCACCAGAATGGTGTAGAAATAAACATACACAAATGAAAAATATTAGATTAGCTTTAGAAAAAGAGGGATTTAATTATTAGAGAAATACTAGGATTTTACCTAGTATTTATTTGATTTTTAAAAGATAATCAACTACATTTTCAATAAAAGCATCATGTTTTCTATCTTTTCTGTATGCAATATAGAGTTTTCTTAACATTTTTTGATTGTTAATTCTTGATTCATATAAGGCACCTGCTTTTAATAGTGATTCAATTGCATTTCTTGAAACAATTGAAACAGTTGGAGTTTGATTTTTATCTGAGTGTAAAACAGTTTGAACAATTGTTGTAGCACTTGTCACTTCACTTGTTACATTAAAAGTATCACAATCAGGAAAATTTGCCTTTTCAAGATTTTCTTTAAATATTAATCTTGTATTTGATTCTGGATTTCTACAAACCCATTTGTAAGATAATAAATCTTCTGCTTTTGCTTTTGCTGGTAATTTTTGGTTTGAGAAAATTACAATCTCATCTTCCATCCATTCTCTATAAATAATATCTTCATTTGGAACATAATTTTCAACTAAAGCAATATCAATTTTTTTATCTAATAAATCTTCTATAGCTTCATGAGAAACTGAAACATTAATCGATACATCATTATGAATATTTTCTTTTAAATTATTTAAAAATCTTGGAAGTATGTAATTTCCAATAATAAATGAAGCTCCAAATACAAAAGTTACGTTTTTATTCATTATTTTTAATAACTCTTTTTCAGCATTAGCAACACATTTCTCAATTTTTAAAGCTATACCATGAAGTATTTGACCTTCTTTAGTCAATTTTATACCATTTTTCTTTCTATCAACTATTTGAACATCTAAATAATCTTCGATAAATTTCATTTGTTGTGTAACAGCAGGTTGAGAAATACCAAGTTTTGCAGAAGCTTTTGAAAAAGATTTTTCTCTAACAACAGTTAGAAAAGTTTCTAATTTGGCAAAATCAGTGAGCATTATAATCTCCATAAAATAAATTATAAAATGATAACATTTATTTATATATAGAATAATTAAGAGAAATAATGAATTTATATAATATATGGTATAATAAATAATAATTGGAGAAAATATGTCTGAAAATTTATTAGTATCATTAAATGAATCACAGAAAATTGCTGCACAACATATCGATGGTCCTTTGCTTATTTTAGCAGGTGCTGGTTCAGGTAAAACAAAAACAATTACAACAAGACTAGCTTATTTAATATCAATTGGTATTGATCCTAGTTGTATATTAACTTTAACTTTTACTAATAAAGCGGCAACTGAAATGAGAGAACGAGCATTTAATATGTTAGATTCTTCATTGATGAATACTCCTCCTTTATTATGTACTTTTCATAAATTTGGATTACTATTTTTAAAGTTTTATATTAATGAATTAGGAAGAAAAAACAATTTTATAATAATCGATACAGATGATAAAAAAAGGGTTTTAAAGTCAATTAATAAAGAAATAACTACATCTCTTTTGGTTTCAGAAATTTCAAAATATAAAAATTCTTTATTAACACCTAAAGAAGCAAAAAGTGCAGCTCAATTAAAACTTTATCAAGAAATTGCTGATATTTATGAGCAATATGAAGAATACTTAAATAAAAATAATTTAGTAGATTTTGATGATTTATTACTTCTACCTTACATGATATTAAAAAATAATGAAAATTTATCAAAAGAAATTAGCCAAAAATATCAATATATAATGGTAGATGAGTATCAAGATACAAATGAACTACAATATAGACTTTTGAGATTATTATGTTCAACTCATAATAATTTATGTGTAGTTGGTGATGATGACCAATCTATTTATGGATGGAGAGGTGCAACAATTAAGAATATTTTGAATTTTTCAGAACATTTTGAAAATACATTAGTAGTAAAATTAGAAGAAAATTATAGATCAACCGATACAATTTTGAACCATGCAAATCAATTAATTGAACATAACCGTGATAGATTAGGTAAAAAATTAATAGGAACAAGAGTAAAAGGTGATTCTATAAAAGTTTATGAATCAAATGATGAAAATGAAGAAACTAGAAAAATTGTTGAAGATATAAAAAAATTAATTGATTGTGGTGAAAATCCAAAAAATATAGCAATATTATTTAGAGTAAATGCCCTATCTCGTTCTTTGGAAGAAGGCTTTAATAAAGCTGGACTTCACTATAAACTTGTTGGTGGAATGAAGTTCTATGAAAGAAGTGAAATCAAAGATTTAATTGCATATTTTAGAATTTTAACTAATTCAAATGATAATTTTTCTGTAAAAAGAATTATTAATAAACCAAAACGTGGAATTGGAAAAACAACTATTGATAAACTCGAATCAAAATCTATTGAAACTGGAAAATCAATATTTGATTTAATTCAAAATTTAGATTCAGATGAAATAAGTGCAATTGTTGGAAAAAAGAATTCAAGAACTTTAAAAGTATTTGAAGCTTCAATTTTAGATTTAAAAGAATTATTAGAAGAATCAAAAATGAAGTTTTTAGATAGTTTTGAAGAAACATTTGATTATCGAGCTTCATATGATAATTTACCTGATGGTTTTGAAAGACAAGCTAATATTGATGAATTTTATGGATATATTAGAGATTATTTTATTCAAAATCCACATTTAGATTTAAAAGATTTTTTAAATGAAATAGCTCTTGACAGTGAAAATGATGATTATAGTGGAGAAGCTGTTTCTATGATGAGTATCCATGCTTCAAAAGGTTTAGAATTTAAAAAACTTTTTATTATTGGTTTTGAAGAAGGATTCTTCCCTATTATTGGTGATGGGAGTGATTTAGAAGAAGAAAGAAGATTAGGGTATGTTGCTATAACACGTGCTATGGATAATCTCACTTTATCTTTTGTTCATTCAAGATTTTATAAAGGGAAACGAACAACTCTTATAAAAAGTAGATTTTTAAGTGAATGTGGACTTATAAAAGGTAGTCTAACTATTGAAAGACAATCTGGATTTAAAAAAGGTGATTTGGTTCAACACAAAATTTTTGGAATGGGTAGAGTATTAAAAGCCACAAATGCTGGTAAAGATTATAAGCTTACAATAAATTTTGGTGGAACTCACAGAGATATTTTATCTTCATTTGTAGAAAAAGCATAATAGGATAATTCTCTTGCAAGTTAGATTTTACGAAAAAGAACAAATAAATAAATTATTGGTTGTAAATAAACCAATTTTCATAAGCTCAAACTCTTATTTAAACAGAATAAAAAGAAAGTTTAAGAATAAAAAAGCAGGTTTTAGTGGCACATTAGACCCTTTTGCAAAAGGCTGTTTAATAGTTGCTTTTGGACAATATGCTAAACTTTTTAAATATATATCAAAAACACCTAAAACTTATAAAGCTGTTATTTGGTTAGGTGTTGAATCTGAATCTTTTGATATAGAACAAATTATTGATATTAATTTAGTTGATAAAGTGAATGAAAAAAAGATAATTGATGAGTTGAATTTATTAAATGGAAAAATAGAATATACACCACCAAAATTTTCAGCAAAAAAAGTTGATGGTAAAAGAGCTTATGAACTTGCTAGAAATGGTGAAGAAGTACAATTATCAAAAACAACAATGAATGTATATAATACAAAATTTATTTCATATAGACATCCTTTTATTACTTTTGAAGTAACAGTTAGTGAAGGAACATATGTAAGGTCTTTTGCTCAGTTATTATTAGCAAAATTAGATAGAGTAGGTACATTATCTTATCTTGAGAGATTAAATGAAGGAAAATTCTTTTTTGATAATGAAAAAGAGTTAAATCCATTAGATTTTATTGATTTGCCTATAAATAAATATTTTGGAACGCAAGAGTGGCTGGTTCAAGGTAAAAGAATAGGTTTAGATTATGTTGAAAAAAAAGAGAATGGAAAATATCTTATAATAACAGAAAACTATTTTTCTATAATCGAAATAATTGATGCTGATATAAAATATTTAGTAAATAGGGTACCAAAATATGAAAAATGAAATGATTGAAAAGTCGTATGCTAAAGTAAATATTTTTCTAAAAATTGCAGATAAAAGAGAAAATTATCACGAACTCGTATCAAGATTTGTACGAGTTCATAATTTGTATGACATTATATCATTTGTTAAATCTAGTAGGAAAGCAATTACAATTATAGGAAATTTTGGTTGTAAAATGGATTCAAATACTGTATATAAAGCATACAATTTGATAAAACATTTTAAAGGTGTTGAAGAATTCTTTTTAAATCATGAAATTAGAATAGAAAAAAACATTCCAGAGTTTGCAGGACTTGGTGGCGGAAGTTCAAATGCAGCTACATTTTTAATTATGGCAAATAAATATTGTAAATTAAATTTATCAAAAGATGAATTAAGTAAAATAGGTGCACAAGTTGGTGCTGATGTTCCATTTTTTGTTTATGAATATGATAGTGCAAATGTAACAGGAATTGGAGAAATAGTAGAAAAATTTGATGAAGAGATTTTAGATATAAAAACTTTAACACCAAAAATAAAATGTAATACAGGTGAAATTTTTAAAATATTTAGAGAAAAATTTTATAAACAAATATCAAAAGAAGAAGCAAAAAAATTGCTTGATATGAAATCAATTGATATTTTAAAAGAGTTAGATATAAAAGAAGCAAATGATTTATATGAAAGTGCACTAAGTCTTTATCCACAACTTAGTGAATTTGAAAAAAAAGATTGGTATTTTAGTGGAAGTGGAAGTTCATTTTTTAGGATAAATAATGGCAAATAAAAAAGATACAAAAAAAAATTTAGTTTTTAAAAATAAAAAAGCATTTCATGATTTTACAATTTTAGATTCTTTAGAAGCTGGAATTATGTTAGAAGGAAGTGAAGTAAAAGCAATAAGAGAAGGAAGAGTAAATCTAAAAGACTCTTTTGTACGAATTATAAAAGGTGAAGTATTTTTACTTAATGCACATATCTCTCATTTAAGTACAACACATACAACATATAGACCTGATGAAAGAAGAGCAAGAAAGCTATTATTACATTCAAAACAAATTGATAAAATGTATTCAAAAGTAACAAAAGAAGGAATTACTTTAGTTGCTTTAAAACTCTATTTTAACGATAAAAATATGATTAAAGTTGAAGTAGCAACTGCTCAAGGTAAGAATTTACATGATAAAAGAGAAGATTTAAAGGCAAAAACAATGAAAAGAGAGACTGAACAGGCTCTTAAATCTTTCAAATAAGATACTTTTTATCTTCTTTTATAAGTAAAAATTATAATAAAAATAGTATTTTATTTGTTAATTTTTCGTTAATTTTTTTGTTGATTTTAAGTTTTTCTTAGCTATTATTTGCGTAATGAGTGACATTTTTGTGACTTGTATATAAAATTAGTAGGAGGAGATTGATGCAAAACGGTGCACAAATTGAGTACGATTACTCAGTTGCAAAAGCCTTTACATTTGCAACAATTTTGTTTGGTATCATTGGTATGACAATTGGTGTTGTACTAGCGTTTCAATTGGCGTTTCCACAGTTAAATCATTTAGCTGGGGAATATGGTACATTTAGTAGATTAAGACCTTTACACACAAATGGTGTTGCTTTTGGTTTTGCTCTAAGTGGTATTTTTGCTGGATGGTATTACATTTCACAAAGGGTATTAAAAGTTTCATTAAAAGAGTCTCCTTTTTTAATGGCTATTGCTAAGTTACACTTTGTATTATATTTTATTACTATCCTTTTAGCTGTTGTTACACTTTTTATGGGTATTACTACATCAAAAGAGTATGCAGAATTAGAGTGGCCATTGGATATATTAGTTGTTCTTTGGTGGGTATTATGGGGTATTTCAATTTTTGGATTAATCGGAATTAGAAGAGAGAGAACTCTTTATATTTCTTTATGGTATTTTATTGCTACATTTATCGCAGTTGCAATGTTATATTTATTTAATAATATGGAAGTTCCAACAGCTTTAGTTTCTGGTTATGGTTCATGGATTCACTCTGTTTCTATGTATTCAGGTACTAATGATGCTTTAGTTCAATGGTGGTATGGACACAATGCTGTTGCATTCGTTTTCACAACTCCTATTATTGCGTTAATTTATTATTTCTTACCAAAAGAATCTGGACAAAATGTTTATTCTTATAAACTTTCTATTTTAGCATTCTGGGGATTATTATTTGTTTATTTATGGGCTGGTGGACACCACCTTATTTATTCAACAGTTCCAGATTGGATGCAAACTATGGGTTCAGTTATGTCTGTTGTTTTAATTTTACCATCATGGGGATCAGCTATTAATATGCTTTTAACAATGAAGGGTGAGTGGCAACAATTACAAACAAATACACTAATCAAGTTTATGGTATTAGCTTCAACTTTCTATATGTTATCAACAATTGAAGGACCAATTCAAGCTATTAAATCTGTAAATGCTATTGCACACTTTACTGACTGGATTCCAGGACACGTACATGATGGTGTTTTAGGATGGGTTGTATTTATGATTATGGCTGCATTATTTCATATGGTTCCAAGAATGTATAAAAGAGAAATTTATTCTAAATCATTAATGGATACACAATTCTGGTTACAAACTACAGGTATTGTTTTATACTTTACATCTATGTGGATTGCAGGGATTACACAAGGTATGATGTGGAGAGCTTATGATGAATATGGATCATTAGTTTACTCATTTATTGATACAGTTACTGTATTACATCCATATTACACAATTAGAGCAGTTGGTGGGTTATTATACCTAATTGGATTCTTTATGTTTACATATAATATTTACAAAACTATTAGATGTGGAAGAGTACTTGATAAAGAACCAGTAAATGCTACACCAGTAGCTGCGTAAGAAAAGGAGAAATTATGTTTCATTGGTTTGAACAAAGACCGTTTTTCTTTGCGGTACTAGTATTTTTATTTGTTGCATTTGCAGGTATCGTTGAAGTTATTCCAGATTTTGCAAAACAAAGTAGACCAACTGTTGGTACAAAACCATACAGTGTTTTAGAATTAGCTGGTAGACAAGTTTATATTAAAGATTCTTGTAATGCTTGTCACTCTCAATTAATTAGACCATTTAAAGCAGAAACTGATAGATATGGTATGTATTCATTATCTGGTGAATATGCTTATGACAGACCATTTTTATGGGGATCAAAAAGAACAGGTCCAGATTTAATGAGAGTAGGAAACTATAGAACTACTGATTGGCATGAAAATCATATGTATGAACCTTCAGCTGTTGTTCCTGGAAGTATTATGCCATCGTATAAACATCAATTTAGTAATATTGCTGATATAGAAACTGCGTATGCAGAAGCATTTACAGTTAAAACAGTATTCAACACTCCTTATGATCAAGAAGGTATGCCTAAACTTGGTTCTTGGGAAGAAGCAAAAGCAGCTGCATTAGAAGAAGCAAAAGTAATTGCTGCTGATATGAAAAATGAAGCTGTAAAAGAAGCTGTTGCAAATGGTCAAGTTCCTGAAATAGTTGCATTAATTGCATATTTAAATTCTTTAAAATAAGGGTCATTAATGGATTATGAAACACTTCTTACATTACAAGGGTATGCAAAATTTTTCTTAATATTAGTAATATTTATTATTTTCTATTCTTATGCTTACTCTATATATAAAAGAGATAAAACAGGTGAAAGGGATTTTGAAAAGTATTCAAAACTTGTACATGATGATTCAAGTGTTTCTATGCCTTTAGAAGAAAGAAAAAAAGATAAAGATATAGATAATAAGGAGAAATAAGATGAAATCTATGGTTATAGGTGGAATAATTCTTATCATCGCTTTATTAGCAGGAACTTACTTCTCAGCAGGTGATGCTTTTAACGGTGATGATTATATTAACAGCTTAACAATGTTAGGTGCAGTAGCTATTATTACAATTACTGTATTTGTTGCATTAAAATATGTTAATCAAATGAAAAATGATACAGCTAGTGGTGAATTAGCTGAAGAAAAATGGGACGGTATTGGTGAGTATAAGAATGCAATTCCAACAGGTTGGGGACTTGCATTTATAGGTACAATTATTTGGATGTTCTGGTATTTTACAGTAGGTTATCCAATTAATGGTTTTTCACAAGTTGGTCAATGGAATGAAGAAACTTTAGAATACAATGCTAAGTTTGAAAAAAAATGGGAAAATCCATCTGATGAGACTTTAAAAGCTATGGGACAATCTGTTTTCTTAGTACAATGTGCACCTTGTCATGGTGTTGATGGTGAAGGAATTGATGGAAAAGCTCAAAACTTAACACATAGAATGGCTAAAGAACAAATTGTACATGTAATTAAAAATGGTGCAAATAATTTAACAACTGCATATCCAGCAGGAATGCCTCCAATGATGTTAACAGAAGATGCAGATATAAATGCAGTTGCTGATTACGTTGCTGGTGGATTAAAAGGTGAGCAACCAGCTGCATTTGCTGTATGTTCTAGTTGTCATGGTGCAGATGGGAAAGGTATGGATTATGTAGCTCCAAATATAAGAGCTTATGATGATGCATTAGTTATGGCTGTATTAAAAAATGGTAAAAAAGGTTCTATTGGAACAATGCCAAGTTTTAGTGGAAGACTTAATGAAACTCAAGAAAAAGCATTAGCTTCATATTTAAGAAGTTTAGGAGAGTAACATGGCTGGAAATACACAGATGAATGAGAATGAAAGAGGAACTTTTAAACTACATGGTATTACAGGTATGTTAATAGCAGTAGTATTACTATTGACAATATTAGGTGTATTAACATTTAATGGAATAAAAGTACAACAAAATGAAGCTAGTAATTTTTATAAAATCAATCAAGATTTAAATGGATTAAAAATGAATAGCTCAGATAATCATACACAATACCAACTTGTTGGTAATGGTAAATAAGGGGTAAGATATGGAAAGAATTATTGGTATTTTACTTGTGGTATCTGCTATTATGACTGTATACTATGGTTTCTTTGATGCAACAAAAGTGTTTGTTGGTTAAATGAAAAAAATTAATTTTTTAAAAGTAGGAGTGATTTTTTCACTTCTGCTTTTTTTCTGCCAAAACTTAAATGCTCAAAATTATATATTAAATGATGATGGTTTAATCGATATAAGAGCAAAAGAAAAAATAAATCAAATAGGTGATGAAGTTAAATCTAAATTAGGTGTTAATATATATATTTATGCAAAATCTACTTTAGGTTTAAGTGAAAATACAAATACAAGAGAAAAAATTGAAGCAATAAAAAATAATGAAAATCAAATATTGTTAAATTTACAAAAGCCATATGTTTTACTTAGTATAGCTGTTGAGGAAACACATGTTAATTTACTTTTTAGTGATGATTTAAAAAAAGTGATTGATAAAAATGATATTTTAGATGGATATGTAGTTCCACTTCTTGCATCAAAAGATAAAAATACTTTATTTGCAAAAATAAGTGCTGCAAGTTTAAATGGATACGCTGCAATTGCAGATACATTAGCTGATTCTAGAAATATTAAACTTGAAAGTAGTATAGGAAATGCTGGAAAAGTATCGGGTACTATTTGGAGAGTTGTAATGTATACTTTAATTGTTTTAGGATTATTAGCTTATACTTATGCAATTTTAAAAAAAAGAAAGTAAATTTATGAAAAGAAATTATTGGCCATTGTTTTTTATAGGAATTTTTAGTTTTGTATTTTCAATGATTATTTGGACAGTAAGAAGTGCAACAAGCCTTCCTGTAATAGAAGATCATAGCTTCATGAAGAAATATCAAGATGTTGATGAAAATTATAATAATATGATGGATTCAAACTCATTATTTTTAAGAAAATATAATTTTGAATTTTATTTAAATGAGAAAAAATTTGATCTTACAACTGATGATATAAAATATTCTCAAAGAGTTTTAGAAAAATATTCTTTACATAAAGACCTTTTAAAAGTTGGGAAAAATAACCTTAAAATTGTAGTTTATGATAAAGTAACAAATGAAAAAAAAGATGTAAATATTGAATTAATAGTAACAAAATCAATTTCAAATGATAGTGATATGATTTTTAGAAATGATGATTTTTTAAGTCAAGACAAAATATATACTTCTACTTTTGAATTAAAAGAATCTAATAATTGGATTATAACAGGTAGTTTCAATGTTGATGGAACTATAGGATATATTTATATAAAAACAAATGCTATTTAAAAAAAAACTTTTAGTTTTTCCTACATCAAGGGTAATTAGAAATTTTATTTCTAATCAAAAGAGTGAAAATACTCTTTTGCCTTTTATTTTAACAATCGACGAATTTTTTAAAAAATCAATAACATTAAATAAATTTAAATATTGCGAAGAAGAACAACGAGTTCTTTTTTTAAATGAAGCAATAAAAAATGTTGATATTAAAAAGCTTGGTATTTCTGATAATTTTACTAAGTTTTTAAAACAAAGTGATTATATTTATAGATTTTTTTTAGAACTTGCAAGTGAAAAGGTTGAAATAAATCAGATACAAAATGTTGACACTTATGATTTTTATCTAGAGCATTTACAAATATTAGAAGTAATAAAAAATAACTATGTAAATATTTTAGAGAAAAATTCTTATGTAGATAGAATTAACATAAATAATCACTATAAAATTAATGAAAATTTTTTAAATAAATTTGACTCAATTGAGTTACATTTTGAAGGATATTTTACAAAAGTTGAATTTGATATGATAGAAAAAATATCAAAATACATAAATATAACAATTGTATTTTATTCAAATATTTATAATCAAAAATCATTGGAAGTTTTTAAAAATCTTAGTTTAGAGGTTAAACTTAATTATAAATATAAATATGATTTATCAAAAAATGAGATTATAGAACAAGAGCCAATATATAATAAATTAGAATTTTTTGAAACAAAAGGTTTTAATTCTAGATTAAATCAAATAGCTTATATAAAATCTTGTATTGAAAAATCGGTAAAAAATGGTATTAATCCATCAAATATTGCTTTAGTCTTACCTGATGAAAATTTTGCATCTTATATACAACTTTTTGATGATGAGAGATATTTTAACTATGCAATGGGAAAAAGTATAAAAAATACAAATCTTTATCAAATTGCAAATGCAATATATTTATATTTGAATGAAGATGAAATTAAAAATATTGAAAATTTAAAATTTTTAGAAATTGATAAATTATTTATAGATAAAAACATAAAGTTTTTATGGAATAAAAATGTAACAAAAGATTTATTTCTTTTTATTACTGATTTTATAAAATCAAAAGAGACGGATGTTGAGCTTATTGAAAAATATGATGAGTTACTTTACAAACTAAATATTATTTTATTTTCAAAAGAAAACAATATTTTATTAAAAGATGTATTTAAAATATTTTTACAGAAATTAGCAAAAATTACTCTTGATGATGTTAATTCTGGAAAAATTACGGTTTTAGGATTACTAGAAACTAGAGCTTTAGAGTTTGATGTTATAATTATCTGTGATTTTAATGAATCATTTATTCCAAAAATATCTTTAAAAGATAAATTTTTATCAACAAAATTAAAACAATTGGCAAATCTTCCAACACAATTTGATAGAGAATCTTTACAAAAGTATTATTATAAAAGATTAATAACTTCAACAAAAAATGTTTTTATTTCTTATGTGAATTCAGATACAAATCAGATTTCAAGATTTGCAAATGAACTGTTTGAAAAAAGAATAATTACTGATACAAATGATAATTTTTACAAACATATACTTTATGATAATCATAAAATTTCTCATTTTGAAGAAGAGATAATTGCTCAAATTGATTTAGCAAAATTTATTTGGTCAGCAACTTCATTTAAAACTTTTTTACAATGCAAAAGAAAATTTTATTTGCAATATATTTTAAAAATAAAAGAACATTCGATTTCATTAAAACCAAAAGCTTATGAATTAGGAGATATTATTCACTCAATCTTAGAAGATTATTATACTATTTATGAAAATGCAAATGAATTGAGTTTTGAAAAAATTGAGACTTTATTTACAAAATATAAAAGTTCAAATCCATTTTTGATACTTGATTTGGAAATTTGGAAGAAAAAACTCTATGAGTTTTATTTACATGATAAAGAGCGATTAAAAAATAGAAAAATTATAGCTTTAGAGAAAAACTTTGAGTGTGAATTTAATGGAATAAAAATAAAAGGAATTATTGATAGAATTGATAGTTTTGAAGATGAGTATGAATTGATTGATTATAAAACATCTTCAAGTTTAAGTGTTGATACGCTTAAAAATTATGAAAAGACTAATGATTTCCAACTTGAATTTTATTATATTGCTATGAATCAGTATTTTAAAACAAATAAAATACACGCGTATTATTATGATTTACACAATACTCAACTAATTCCTGAAATAGCACTTGAAAGTAAATTAGAACTTTTAAATCAAAAATTTGAAGAGTTAAAAGAGATATCAAAAAAAGAGATTTCTTTTTCAAAATGTGAAGATAAATCTATATGTAATTATTGTATCTACAATATTATTTGTGATAGAGAATAAACTCAAATTTAAGAACAATTTTTTTTAATATATAAATAGTTAATATATTAATTATATATTAATTAATCTTAGTGTATATTTCTGAAAATTAAAAGGAATTTATATGAATTTTACATTAAGCGATCAACTAGGTATAAAAATAGCAAAAGTAAGAAATAGTATAAAAAATGAGATGGAAATTGCTCTTAGTCCATATGAATTAACAACTACTCAATTTGTAGTTTTATTAAAACTTTGTGAAAAAGATAGAATGACTCAAAAAGATTTAGCAAATGAGACTGACTATAAACAATCAGCATTAACACTTATTTTAGATAAATTAGAAGCAAAAGGTTTAGTAAACCGTGAATCAAAAAAGAATGATAGAAGAGCATATTTAATTGCAATTACAAATAAAGGAAAAGAACTAAAAGATATACTTATCAATCTTTCTTTAGAACTTGAGAAAAAAGTTTTACAAGGTATTAGTGAAACAGAAAAAGATGTTTTTATTTCTATGCTTGATAAAATTATGGAAAATTTATCAAAAGAGTAATAATGAATAGAAATACATTTATTTTTATAATAGTTCTTTTTCTATTTATTGGTTGTGTTCCCAAAATTGAAAAAGTTGAAAAAATTGATGAAAAACAGATATTTGATGAATTGAAAATTATAAATACAAAATCAACAAAAGAAAATATTACTCAAAAATGGTGGGAATTATTTGAAGATGAGCAGCTAAATTTTATTGTTGAAAAAGCTTTAAATGATTCACCATCATTAAAAAGTGTTAAACAAAGGTTTGCAAAAGCTAATGCAACAATAAGAGCAATTGAATCAGAAAATTTACCAAATATATCTTTTGAATCAAGTTTAACTAGACAAAGATTTAGTGAAAATCATATTTTCCCACCTCCTTTAGGTGGTGGATATTTCACCCAATATCACAGTGCAACGACATTAGATTATAAGTTTGATTTTTGGGATGAAAGAAAATCTAAAATTTTATCAGCTAAAAATATTGCTTTTGCACAAAAAGCATATATCGAAAATACTAAGTTAAATCTATCTTTAGCTATAAGTCAATTGTATTTATCTTGGAATTTTAATGAAAAGAAAATAAATATTTTAGAAAAGATTGTAAATATTTTAGATGAAGAGTTCAAGATATTAAAAGAAAAATTTGATAATGGTTTAATTGATGAAGTATTATTGAATGAAAAAAAAGCTCAAATATCTCAAATGAAATATAATGAATATTCAATTAAAGAGATAACAAAAGCACAGATTTCAGCATTATGTATCTTATCTGGACAATTACCAAGTTTTGCACAAAGTCTAAAAAAACCTGATATTCATGAATCAATAAATTTAGTTTTATCAAACGATATTTATTTAAATTTTTTATCAAATAGAGCAGATGTAGCTATTCAGAAATATATAGTTTTAAGCAATGATGAAAATATAAATGTTGCAAAAACTAAGTTTTATCCAAATATAAATTTATCAGGACTTTTAGGGTTTACATCATTTTTATCAGGTGAATTTCTATCAAAATCTTCAACTGTTCCTTCTGCTGGTGTTGCTTTGGATTTACCTATTTTTGATTGGGGAAAAAGAGAATCAAATTTAGATGATAAAGTTATTACATACAATAGTTCAGTTTATGAATATAATGATATTTTAAATAAAGCAGTAAATGAAGTAGTTGGTGTATTAAATAAAATTGAATATAAAAATCTACAAATAAAAATGCATAAAGAACAACAAATATCAGTTGAACAAAATGAAAAAATAGCAAATAAAAGATTTGAGATTGGTTTAAATGATAAGATTCTATATTATGACACAAAAATTAATAGTTTAATGATTCATATTGTTGAAATGGAATTATTACAAAGTCATTCAGAATTAGAATTGGAATTAATAAGATCAATCGGTGGTGGCTTTAAAGAAGAAGAGTTAAAAAATGCCAAAGGCTAAAATTGGTATTTTTAAATCTGCTTTCCAAGAGTGGATAAATGGTGATTTAACAATTATTATTTATGTTGTTAAATTAACAATTGCAGCATTAATAGCAATGAGTGTATCAATGTTTTTAAATCTTTCAAGTCCACAAACTTCTGTATTCACTGTGTTTATTGTAATGCAAATGTACAGTGGAATGGTTTTTTCAAAAAGTTTTTATAGATTTTTGGGAACAGTTATAGGATTTATTATCTCTTTAGTTTTGACTTCTGCTTTTTCCCAAGATAGAGTTTGGTTTATGGGTTTTTTTACAATTTGGATAGCAATTTGTGCAGCAGCTGGATTTAAATATAGGAATTTCATATCTTATGGATTTGTTTTATCAGGTTATACAGTTGCTTTAATAGTTTTACCAAATATTCACAATCCTTTAAGTGTTTATGGTTTTGCCGTTGAGAGGTTTTCAGAGGTTGTTGTTGGGTTATTAAGTGCAAGTGTTATAAGTGAAGTTGTTTTCCCAAAAAAATTATCAGATACTCTATTTATAAGTGAAAAACAAAGATATAAAAATATATTTATAGCTGTTTTAGATACAAATAATATTTTTAGTAAAGAGAGTAATACTTCAAACTTCTCAAAAAATATTTTAGGTTCAGATGCACTTAGAGTGAATAGTATATTTGAAAGTAATATCAATAAAAAAGATAAGATGTATTATCAAAGATTAAATTCTGAATTTATGCATTTATCAGTTACTTTCCATTCTTTAAAGAACATAATTAGTACAATTTCTAACAATGAAAAAATAGATAAAAATATAATTTTATCGTTACAAGAAATTTATGAACCAATAAAAAACTTTTTAGAAAAATATTCTGATGATTTATTTGAATACAATGTAGAAAATATTATAAATGAATTTGATTCAACAAGAATAAAAATAAAAGAAAAAATAGGTTTAGAAAGAGAAAAATTTAAAGATTTAGATTTCGATTTACAAAATGATTTTAATTCATCATCATTTTTAATCTTACGATTTTTTGATGAATTTTCCCAATATACAAAAACATATATATCATTTTTAAATAGTAAACTAAAAAATGATGATAGTGAAGAAGTAAGCCAAATAGTGAAATTCTCTACATATACTGATAATTTACTTGTTATTTTAGCTTCATTTAGAGCAGCGATTGTTTTGATTGTGATGACAATATTTTGGATTATTACAGCTTGGGGTTATGCTCCTTTTGCAATTATTTCAGCTGTTGCAACTACACTTATGTTTAGTTCTATTCCAAATCCAATAAATGCGAGTAAAAGTTTTTTGAAAGGTTCAATTGTATCTTTTTTTGTGGCAGGAATTTATAATTTTTATTTAATTCCAACTTATGTTAGTGATATTCCAACTTTTTGTTTTGTAATGGCTCCTGTTTTTGCGATAGCTGCTTGGCTTGGAACTTCACCTCAAAGAGGATTATTTGCATTTGGATTTATTTTTATTATTATTACTGTTTGTTCGATGAATTTATATTATAGTATGGATTATATTACTTATTTTGAAACAAGTATTTCTTCTTTAATAGGAATAATTGTTGCTGGTGTTGCTTATGAACTTATAAATTCTTGGTCTGAATCTTGGACAAAAAGAAGAGTATCAAATCTATTAGTAAATAGAATAATAAAATTAACTTATGAAAAAAAAGATTTAAGGAGGGTTGTTTTAGAAAGTCGTGGTTTAGATCTGATTCAACACTTTTCAACCCAAGGAAGATTAAATACTCAATCAAATACTTTGATTTTTCAATGGCTACTTTCAAGTATTGAAATTGCAAGAGCAATTATAGATATAAAAAATTTATTAAAAGAGTTTAAAAAAGATAATCAACCAAAATTTGTTTATGAAATTTTAGATTCTATAAAGGAATATTTTTCTTTAAAAGATGAAAATAAAAAAGAAAAAATCTTTTTTAAAATTAAAGAAGATTTTATTGAATTAGAAAAAAATAGAGTATATAAATCAGCTATTGAACAAAGAGTTATGCAAAATATTTTAATAGAAATTTCTTTAATTTATACTCTTATGTTAAATAAAATATCACTTCCCTCAAAAGGAGAAATAAAATGAATTTAGTAGTAACACTATTAGGAAATGAAATACCAACATTAGTAGTAGTATTTATTGTTGCAGGAATTGTACAGATTTTTATAAATAGAATTTTAGCTGATCTTGGAGTTTATAATTATGTTTGGCATCCTGGACTTTTTAGAACAGCTTTATTTGTATGCTTTTTTGCAATACCATCAATTTTGATTTATAATTAAGGAAATATAATAATGAATAAAAATAGTAAATTAATAAAATTCATAAAATTTGCAATTACATTTTTTATAGTTGTAATTGCAGTTTTTCTAGCATTAAAACTTTGGCATAACTATATGAATAATCCATGGACAAGAGATGGACGAATAAGAGCTGATACAATCATGATTTCTCCTGATGTTAGTGGTTTAGTTGAAAAAGTTTATGTTAAAGATAATCAATTTGTAAAAAAAGGTGATTTACTTTTCCAAATTGATAAAAAAAGATTTTTAGAAGATGTAGCAAAATCAGAAGCATTTCTTCAAATACAAAAATCTGAATATCAAATGAAGAAAAAACAGTTTGATAGAAGATTTAAAGTTGATAATAGTGTTGTTTCAAAAGAAGAACATGAAACTGCAAAATATCAATTAGATATAGCAAAAGCAAATTATGATAAAGCTTTAGTTGAGCTAAATATTGCAAAATTGAATTTAGAGCGTTCTAGTGTAATTGCAACTGAAGATGGTTGGGTTTCAAATCTGGTTTTAAAAAGTGGAGATTTTATAAATAGAGGTGAAAATACCTTAGCATTAATCAGTAATAATTCTTTTTGGGTTTATGGATATTTTGAAGAGCACAAAATACCTCTTATAAAAGAGGGTGATATTGCAAATATACAACCTTTAGGTACAAATTTTATTTTAAAAGGGCATGTATCAAGTATTTCAAGTGGTATAACAGATAGAGATAATGAAATAGGTAAACGACTTCTTGCAAATGTGAATCCATCATTTACTTGGGTTAGATTAGCTCAAAGAATTCCAGTAAGAATAGAAATAGATGAAGTTCCAAAAGATTTTATATTAAGAGCAGGAGTTACTTGTACTATTAAAATAATAGAAAATAAATAGTGATTTATTGTCACTATTTATTTAGCAGTTGCAATTAAAACATCTTCAATAATTTTTGTTATATCTCCATCTAAAATTGCTTCAACATTTGAATAACCAATATTACTTCTACTATCTTTTACTTGTTGATAAGGTTGAAGAACATAAGATCTGATTTGATGTCCCCATCCATTATCACTTTTTTCTACACCATCTTTTGTAGCTTGTTGTTTTTCAAGTTCTAATTCATAAAGTCTTGATTTTAGCATTTTCATAGCACTTGCTTTATTTTTGTGCTGAGATCTGTCATTTTGACATTGGACAACTATATTTGTAGCAATATGTGTAATTCTAATTGCACTTTCTGTTTTATTTACGTGTTGTCCACCAGCACCACTTGCTCTGTATGTATCAATTCTAATATCTTTATCTTCTATTACAATATCAATATTATCATCTACTTCAGGACTTACCATCACAGATGAGAATGATGTATGTCTTTTTGCATTTGAGTCAAATGGAGAGATTCTTATAAGTCTATGAATACCATTTTCAGCTTTCATATAACCATATGCATTTTCACCTTTGATAATAAATGAAACATCTTTTATACCCGCTTCATCACCATTTTGATAATCAAGAAGTTCAACTTTGAAATCATTTCTTTCAGCCCATCTTAGATACATTCTATAAAGTATACTTGCCCAATCTTGTGACTCAGTACCACCTGCTCCTGGATGAATAGAAACAATTGCATTTGATGCATCATCAGGATTAGATAACATCACTGAAATTTCAGTTGATTTGATAAGTTTTTCCAAATCTTCTGCTTCATCATATAGCATTTCTAAAGTTTCATCGTCTTTTTCTTCAGTTGCCATTTCATAAAGTTCATTTGTACCTTTTAAAGAATCATTTGCTTTATTAAATTTATTTAGTTTCCCTAAAATTCTATTTTTTTCTATTCCTATTTTTGTAGCATTTTCTACATCATTCCAAAAATCTTGAGATGATTCTAATTGTTTGATTTCATCCAATCTTTTATTTAAATCATCAGGTTTTAAAATACCTTTTATATTATTGAGTTTTGTATTTAGTAGTTTTAATAGTTCTGAATATTCGTATGCGTCCATTTTAGCCTTAATCCTTTAAAAAAGGAAATTATACTTTAAATTTCTATAAAGAGTGATTAGAGTTTGTAAGAAGAAAGAAAAGGATAAAATCCTTATTCTTTATTTATTATTTAATTCTTTTAAATATGCATAGATGCCTTTAAGCTCTTTATAATCAATAAAATTTGCATAAGGTGCCATAATATTTGCATTCATAGAATCAACTTTTCCAACTTTATAATTTTTAATTGATTCTTGCATATCTTCTTGAGATAAATCTCTTAAAGGTCTAGCACTATTATAAGCTCGTTTTTCACCATTTGTTCCATGACAAGTTTGGCATTTATTTATATAAAGTTCTTTTGCAATTATTGCAGCATCTTTTAACTCTTTTTCAACTTTTGCTTTTTCTTCAGCTTCTTTTTTTGCTTCTAATTTAGCTAAGATTCTTGCTTCCATATCAGCAGAATTTCCTGACATATTTCCAGCAACTACAGGTTGAATTGAAGAGTTTGGAGTTTTTAAGATATAGATAAAATTCATTCCATTTGCTGATTGAGAAATTTTTATATCATCTACAATCCAACCTTTTGCTTTCATATCATTGATTGAATATTTACCTTCACATGCTCCACCATTTAAAGCAGTATTTTCAATAGTACTCATTGAAGTATGATTTTCTTTGAAACACATAGTTGTATCTGCGATTATAGATGTAGTTCCTAATAATAAAATAGATGAAAGAATTGCTTTTTTCAAGATAAAATCCTTTTTTGTAAAATTACAAGATTTTATCATAATAAGGTTAAATTATTATAATATCTTTTATTTGATATATTAAAATATTTTTATAAATAAAAAAGGGTGAGGAAAATTCCCCACCCTTAGAAAAAGTATAGTCAAATAGTTCTAAAAATATTAGAATGTATATTCAACTTGTAATCTTCCTCTTGTATCATCATTGATTTCATCTGCATCACTAGCTGCATTTTTAATTTCTTTAGTATATGTACCATATCTGATATACGTAGAGAAGTTTTTGCTCATTTTATAAGTTAATTGAGCATATAATTCTTCTTCTTCCATTTCAGCATCTCCAATATTTGTATATTGTAAGTTATTGTAGTTAGCTGATAAATTTAAGTTTGATAAAATATTTACACCTAAAGTTGTTTGCCAGTAATCAGCATCAGCTTTACCATTAACAGTTGTATTCCATCCATTTACAGTTGTAACAGCATCATTATCAGCAGCAGTTAAACCACCATCTTTATCTGTCCATGCATAAAGAACTTTAGCATTAACAATTGAAACTTTTCCAGTTAAAGCAATTTTAGCAATTGCATTGTCTTCAGGTAAACCTAATGCTTGAATTGTATCATCTAAAGATAATGAAGCATATCTTGCATCAACACCAAGTTTTACTCCACTTAAATCAAAATCTGCTTTTGCACCAATTGTATATGAATCAAAAGTTTGATCTAAATCTAAATACCAAGCATCAAGAGTAACAAAATCTAAGTTTGCAATAGCACCAACTGTAACAATATCTTTACCACCATCAACAACGTCTGTTAATTTAGTTTCACCACCTAAAGCACTAACTTTTGCATCACTTGAAGAATCTAAATTTGATTGATTAAAGTAAGCAGCAGCTAAAGTAACTGGTCCAACTGTAGAAAGTGCTAAAATACCTGTTCCTGTTTGCTCATTATTATCTGAGTCAACAGCTACAGTCCAAGGAGTAGTTAAACCTTGTTTACCAACATTAACAGTAGTATTTTGAATTCCTGTGTATCCAAAATAAGCATTTGATAAAGAGATATCAGCTTGACCATCACCACTGTCAGTATTTAATGTTACAAAAGATCCATTTCCTTGTGAACCAGCAATAATTCTTGAATTGAATTTTACATCATCATTTACTTTTGAAGATAAATTTAATCCGATTTTATAGTTGTTTTCCCCATCTTTATTTCCAGCACTTACTGTATCAGTTGAATCATTACTATAGTCATTATATCTATATACTACAGATCCAGATACATCTACATTTTTGATTGCTTCTTCTAATGGTTGAGCATTAGCAGTAGTTAATCCTGCAACTGCTACAGCAGCTACTAAACTTAATTTTGCGATTTTTTTCATTTGTTCTCCTAAAATTTCGAAATCTATTATCAGTCTACCGGAGCGCGCGAACTCATCTAAAACATAGGTTTTAAACCTTTTCCGACATACCGTTGCGACCATTCTACACCACTAAATTTTAAAGTTTTCTTAAAATCATTAATTCTGTGTTAATTAACTGTTAATTTAAGTTATTTTTTAATTAACAGAAAAAATATGCTGTGTTATTGCTATTTTAGGACTTTTTTACTCTTATTTATTTGATAAATAATTATTTATTTGATAGAGAAACTATACAGTTTGTTAAGATATTTGGTTTTGATATTTTAATATTAAGATTATTTATATTGTAATTGTTTTGTAATAATGATTCAAAATGCAAAATTGCATCTTCAAGTAGAAAAAATTTTTCTTTTTTCATTGTAGTTTTTATTAGATTTGAAATTTCAGAATAGTCTATAAACTTATCTTCTGAAAATTCATATTCAAAAGATAAGTTTATAACGACTTTTTGTTTTTTTATTCGTTCAAAGTCAAGTATTCCTATAATACATTTAAAAGTTAAGTTATCAATATGTATTTTCATATAACTTTTTTCTCTTCACCTTTTATTATTCTTATAATGTTTGGTATGTGTTTATATATAATGATAAATGCAATGATATACATAGGAACATTTGAGCCTACATTTAATCCATTGTTTAAAAAACTTGCACTTATTACTACAGCAACTAATCCTAGAAGTGAAGATAATGATGATATTTTTAAAACTTTTGCACAAACTATCCAAACTACAGCACCAATTAATGTTGGAATAGGGATAAGTACAAGATATACTCCAAGTCCTGTAGCTACACCTTTCCCACCTTCTAGTCCTAGATAGATTGAGTAGCAATGTCCTAAAACAGCAAGTATTGCAATTCCCCATAAAGTAGAATCACTTACTCCATAATACATAGCAAATAATAGAACTAAAGTACCCTTTAACGCATCAAGTAAAACAGTAGCAATACCTAATTTTTTTGCTAATTTTGGGTTAGTTTCTTTTACTACTCTTAAAACATTAGTTGCACCAATTGATTTACTTCCTTGAGTTTTTATATCAACTCCTGCAAATGTTTTTGCTAAAATTGCACCAAATGGAATAGAACCAATAAGATACGCTGCTATAAAAAATAGTATGTTTGTATTTGTAAAAAAATCCATTTATTACCTTTGTTTAAAGTCTATAATTAAATGAGATTATAACTAAACTTTTGTTATATTCACATTTAATAAAAATTTGAAGGTTTATTTTGGATTTAAAAGAAGAGATAATAAAATTAAAAGATGAATTAGATGTGACTTTAGTGGCACATTTTTATCAAAGAGATGAAGTTTTCGAGTTGGCTGATATAACAGGTGATTCATTAGAACTTGCAAAAAAAGTAATGCTTACGGATTCTAAATTTGTAGTTTTCTGTGGTGTTGGTTTTATGGGTGAAAGTGTAAAAGTTATGAGCCCACAAAAAAGAGTTTTAATGCCAAAAATCGCTTGTTGTGCAATGGCTAGGATGATAGATGAAGGTTATTTTGAACAAAATTTAAAAAAGATTAATGAAGCAGGTATTGCAAACGAAGATATTTTACCAATTACATATATTAACTCTAGTGCAGCAGTAAAGGCAAAAGTTGGACAAATGGGTGGAATGGTTTGTACTTCTTCAAATGCTTATAAAATTATTGAAAAAGGTTTAGAATCAGGTAAAAAAATATTTTTTGTTCCTGATCGTTGTTTAGGGCAAAATTTTGCAAAATCACTAAATCTAAAATCAGCAGTTGTTGGTGATGGAAGTGATTTAAAAGAGGCTGATATTATTTGTTATAACGGATTTTGTTCTGTTCATCAACAGTTCACTGCTGATGATATAGATTTTTATAGAGAAAAATTTCCTGATATTTTGATTGCAGTTCATCCTGAATGTGATCCTAGTGTTTGCGATAAAGCAGATTTTGTAGGTTCAACTTCACAATTAATAACATATATTAAAAATTTAGACCCTGAGCAGAAAATAGCAGTTGGAACAGAATTTAATATGGTAAATAGATTAAGAAGCAAAAATACATATATTTTAAGTTCAACAAAACCAGAGTGTCCAACAATGAATGAAACAACGCTTGAAGATGTTTATAAAACTTTAAAATCTATTAAAGATGATAACATTTCAAAAGAGAATGAAATATTTGTAAGTGAAGAAACAGCAAAATGGGCAAAAGTAGCATTAGAAAGGATGTTTGAAGTATGATTAATATCAAAAAATTTGTAAAAAATGCCATTATTGAAGATAATGGTCGAGGGGATTTATTCTTCGATGTTGCTCCAAAGGGAAGATTTACAGCGCGAGCTATTTGTAAATCAGATGGAATACTCGCAGGTGTTCAATATGCAAAAGTATTAGCAAGAACTGAAAAATTTGATTGTAAATTTTTAAAAAATGATGGTGATGAGATAAAAGTTGGTGATGTAATTGCTGAACTTGAAGGAAAAGCATCTATTTTACTTTCGTCTGAAAGAACTTTTTTAAATATGCTTCAACATGCAAGTGGAATTGCAACAATGGCAAATAAATATGCAAAATTGATTGAAGGGACAGGTGTTGTTTTACTTGATACTAGAAAAACAAGACCACAATTAAGAGATTTTGAAAAATATGCTTCAAGAGTTGGTGGAGCAATCAATCATAGACTTGGACTTGATGATTGTTTAATGCTAAAAGATACTCACTTAAGAACAATAAGTAATTTAGAAGAGTTTATAAAAAAAGCAAGAAAAAGAATTTCTTGGGTTACAAAAATTGAAATAGAGTGTGAAACTTTTGACCAAGTAAAAGAAGCTATGCATGCTGGTGGTGATATAATAATGTGTGATAATATGAATATTGAACAAATAAAAGAAGTTGTAGAATTTAGAAATGCAAATTATCCTCATATTTTACTAGAAGCTAGTGGAAATATAAATTTAAGAACAATAAAAGAATATGCAACAACAGGTGTTGATGCAATTAGTAGTGGAAGTATTATTCACCAATCAACTTGGCTTGATTTTTCAATGAAATTTGATTAAAAGAAGTTTGATTAACTTTTTGTTAGTAAGTTTTTGTTAGATTTAAATTTGTTTAGAAAGGAGAAGGATGAAAAAAGATTTTATAATAAGTAATAAAGTTGATATGTCAGAATATACAAAAGCTTTAGAACTTATAGAAAAAAGTAGATATATTTTGATTATTACTCATGTAAATCCTGATCCTGATTCTATAGGTTCTGCATTGGCTTTATCAAATTTGTTTTATGAAAATAAGATAAAACATAAAGTTTATAATATAAGTTCAGATTTACCACAAAATCTTGATTTTATTCCAAGATTTGAAAAAATAACAGATCAATTACCTGCATTTTTTGATTTAGCAATTAGTGTTGATTGTGGAACTTATAAACGATTAGGCTTTGAATTAGATTCGTCAATTCCGCTTATAAATTTTGATCATCACAAATCAAATAATAGTTTTGGTGTAGTAAATATAGTTGATCCTCTCAAAAGTTCAACAGCAGAGTTAGTATATGAATTTTTTAAACATAATGGATTGTATATTACAAAAAATTCTGCAACTGCATTATATGTAGGAATTTATGATGATACTTTAGCTTTTTCTTTAAATAGATGTGATGAAATTACATTTGAAAAGATTAATTTTTTAGTTGAATGTGGAGCAAGTCCTTCTGAAATAGCAAATAAGCTATTAAGAAGAGATTCTTTGGCAAAATATAGAATTATTCCTAAAGTATTAGATAGTCTAGAATTATATAAAGAGGGAGAAGTTGCTTCTATCATTGCAAAAGAAGAATGGTTTAAAGAGACAGGAGCCCATAATAGAGATTGTGAAGATGCTCTTGATATGGTGATGAGTATAGCAATTGTAAGAATAGCTTTTTTTGTAAGAATAGTAAATGGAGTATCAAGAGTATCTTTGCGTTCTAAAGGTAAAATTGATGTATCTGCAATTGCTTCTCATTTTGATGGTGGTGGGCATTTTAATGCTGCTGGATGTACGTTGGATCTACTTGATGTTGAAAAAGCGAAAGAAATAGTTTTAAAGGAAATTCTTGAAATTTACAAATAATAAAAATAGTATTAAAGGATTATGGGTTTATATAGTTCTATTTGTATTAGTTGCGATAGTTGGTTTTTTATTTTTATCTCCTACTTTTGAGAGAAATGCACCAAAAATAACTGCGGAAGATGAAATTTATTGGAATTTACAAAAACCAATAAAAATAAATATATCAGATGATTATGGTATTAAATCTTATGAAGTATTATTTGTTGATGGTGACAAACAAGTTAGGCTAGATACTAAAGTATTAAAAGATGAAAATGGTTCAATAGATTTAGAAATTACTCCACCTGTTTTTGATGAATTTTATAAACCAACAAGCGGAAGTTTACAAATCCAAGCTTTTGATACAAGTAAGTGGAATTTCTTTAGAGGAAATGAATCAATTAAAAAATCAAAAATAATTATTGATAAAAGAAGTCCTATTGCAAATGTTGTAACAAATTCATATTTATTAAGACAAGGTGGTAGTGGAGTTATTGTTGTCGAAATTAATGATGAAAACTTAAAAGATTATTATATAACATTTAACGATGAAGAAATTTTTGAATTATTCCCTTTTTATAAGAAAGGTTTTTATATTTCTATTATTACTTGGCCAATTGATATAAAAGAATTTAAAAGGGTAAATTTAGTTGCAGTTGATATGGCAAATAATAAAACAGTTACTAAAGTTCCATTTTATATTAAAAGTTTTAAAGAAAAAATCGATGATATAAAAGTATCTGATGAATTTGTAAATAATGTTAGTAAACATGTTTTAGAAAATAGTAATATGACTGTTCCTTCTGATACGATTGAGGCATTTGTAAAAACAAATAAAGAATTAAGAGAAAAGAATGTTAAAACTATAAAAGATGTAGTTAGAAAAAATTTAGCAAATAGTGGAAAAATACCATTTGATGTAAAAACTTTTGTAAGAATGCCAAATGCAGCTACATTTGCACAATTTGGAGAAAGAAGACATTATTATTATAATGAACAAAAAATTGATGAAGCTTGGCATTTAGGAATGGATTGGGCAAGTGTTAAAAGAGCTGATGTAAATGTAACAAATCCAGGAAAAGTTATTTTTAAAGATTATTTAGGAATTTACGGTGATTCAATTATTGTTGATCATGGATTAGGACTAGCTACTTTATATGCTCATACAAGTAGTCAAAATGTTGAAGTGAATGATGAGGTAAAAACAGGACAACTTATAGCTAAAACTGGTTCAACTGGAGCTGTTTTTGGAGATCACTTGCATTTTGGAATTTTAGTTCAAGGTATAGAAGCAAATCCAAATGAATGGCTTGATAATGATTGGATAAAAGTAAATCTTACAAAAACAATGAATGATGCAATTAAAATAATAAATGGAAGCAGTAAATGAAACAAAGAACAATAGCAAAAAGTGTTGAAATTGTAGGAATAGGTCTTCATAAAGGTGTTCCTGTAAAAATGAGACTAGAACCTCTTGATAGTAATATGGGAATAGTTTTTTATAGAGTTGATGCAGGAGTTACTATTCCATTAAAAAAAGAGTTTGTTGTTGATACAAAAATGGCTACTGTTATTGGTAAAGATGGAGTTGTAATTTCAACAATTGAACATTTATTATCTGCTGTTTATGCTTATGGAATTGATAATTTAAGAGTTGTTGTTGATAATGATGAAGTTCCTGTTCTAGATGGAAGTTCATCAGGTTATTGTATGCTAATTGAAGAAGCTGGAATAAAAGAGTTAGATAAATCAAAAAAAGCTATAAAAATCAAAAAACTAGTTGAAGTTACAACTCCTGATGGGAAAAAAGTTTGTTTAAAACCATCTGATAGAATAGTATATGATTTTGAAATAAATTTTGAGCATCCAGCAATTGGAAAACAAAAATTTCATTTTGATTATTCAATTGCAGAATATAAGGAAAATATAAGTCGAGCAAGAACATTTGGATTTTTGCACGAAGTTCAATATTTGAGAAGTATTGGATTAGCTCAAGGTGGATCAATGGAAAATGCAATTGTACTTGACCAAACAAAAGTTTTAAATCCAGAAGGATTAAGATTTGATGATGAATTTGTTAGACATAAAATTTTAGATGCAATAGGAGATATGGCTCTTTTAGAATACACACTTGTTGGTGAATATGATGCAATTGCAGGAAGTCATCATTTAAATCATTTACTTACAAAAAAACTTTACGAAGATGAATCAAATTATGAAATTATTGATTTAGAAGAAGCTAGTAGTGAAGCTGTTGTGTTTGAAATGGCTTATTCAAAAGTAGAGAATTAAAACTTGATTGAAGTGTTAGTTATTACAATATCAAATCCATTGTTAATAGGTATTTATGAAAATAAAAAATTGATAAAAGATTATAAACTTGATGGTAAAACTTCTGATTTGCTACCTAACTTATTTAAAAATCTCTTAAATGACTTTGATATCCAGAAAATTATTTATGTAAATTCACCTGGTTCTTTTATGTCAATTAAAGTTGCATATATATTTTTAAAAACAATATGTATTTCAAAAAATATTGAATTTAATGCTATTGAAGGTTTTGAGTTTAATAATAATTCCCCAATTAAAGCTTTAGGTAAAAAATACTTTATTAGAGTAGAAAATAAAATTAAAGTAGATTTTTTAGAAAAAGATTGTATAATCCACGACTTTGAATTACCAATGGGTATAGAAAAATACAATTTTAAAGAAGAAACACTGCCAATATATAATTTACCAGCAGTTTAAGAAGGAAATGGATGAAAGTAAGCGTTCCAGCTACTAGTGCAAATTTAGGACCAGGATTTGATTGTTTAGGTCTAGCAATTTCTATGAAAAATCAAGTTATAATTAGACCATCTAAATTTCATAGTGTATCTTTAAAAGGAGAGGGTGCTAACAATCCAGCCTTGAAAGATAACAATATGTTTATCTCTATTTTTAATGATTTTTATCATAACTTATCACATAAAAAAAGACACTTTAGATTTGAATTTCAAAATGAAATTCCTTTATCAAGAGGTTTAGGAAGTTCATCTGCAGTTATTGTTTCTGCAATTGCAAGTGCTTATGCAATTGAAGGAATAAAACTTGAAAAAGATAAACTACTAAATCTTGCACTTGCCTATGAAAGCCATCCTGATAATATTACACCAGCTGTAATGGGTGGATTTAATGTTGCATGTGTACAAGAAAATGAAGTAAAATACATTAATAAAGCTATACCAAAAACTTTAAAAGCAGTAATTGTTGTCCCAAATAGAGCAATTTCAACTCAAATGTCAAGAAAAACATTGCCTTTTAAATATTCTAAAGAAGATACTGTTTTCAATATTTCTCATTCCTCTTTATTAACTGCAGCTTTTATGGCAGAAGATTGGGAAATGTTGAAATACGCATCAAATGACCAAATCCATCAAAAATATAGAATGAAACAAATGCCTGAACTTTTTGACGTACAAAAAACTGCACTTAAAGAAGGTGCTTTAATGAGTACATTATCTGGTTCTGGGTCAACATTATTTTCGATGACTTATTCTGATGATAGTAAAAATTTAGAAAAAGCATTAAAACTTAAATTTCCTCATTTCAGAGTATTCACTGTTGATTTTGATAATGTTGGAGTGAGAATAGAAATTTGATTATTTTTGATATTAAGTATAATTTGGGTATAATAATTGGCTAGTTTGAAAAAAATCTTAAGAACATGCATAATATGTAAGGCTAAGTTCGAACAAAAAGAGCTATTAAGATTAAAATGTGAAGATAAAAAATTGTCTCTGTATGACAATAAAGGTAGAAGTTTTTATATTTGTAGTGAATGTAAAGTAAATTTACAATTAGATATAAATGGAAAAGATTATAAAAAATTTGAAAAATCACTTTGTAAAGAGTGTAAAAATAAAGATAAGTATGTCACACAACTTAAGGAGATGCTAAGAGATGTCAGATAAAGTAAGAGTTTATGAAATTGCAGAAGAAGCGGGAGCAAGTAGCCAAGATGTTATTGCAAAAGCTAAAGATTTAGGAATAGAACTAAAATCACCGCAAAGTGCAGTATCATTTGAAGATGCTGAAGAAATTGCAACCTATATAATGACAGGAAAAAGTTCAAAAATTTCTAATAAACCAGCTTCAAAAGAAAAAAAAGTAATTAAAAAAGAAGAAAAGATAGAAGAAGATAAAAAACTAGAAAAAATAGTTGAAAAAGAAGAAAATGTTGAACTTATAGAAAAAAAAGAGAATGAAGTTAGAAAAAAACCTGAATTAAAAAAAGTAATAATCTCTAAGCCTGTTTCAAAAACTCCTTTAAGAACTCAAGATGAGATGGAAAAACCTGACGTAAATCCTGATAATGCAAATAAAATTATACCTAAAAGAAGAGGTTTAGTAATTATTAAAAAGAAAAAGCCAAAAGAAAATGTAGAAATTAAAACTTCTTTTGATGCAGAAACTCAACCAAAAAAACAAATGAAATCTTTAAGTGAAATTTTAGGTGGAAATGAAGAAGATGAAAAATTCAATAATGACAACTCTTTAAGTGCAGAAGAATTAAGAAAAGCTAAAAATAAAAAAGAAAAAAAGAAAACTATTGTAAAACCTCAAGATCATGGGAAAAAACTTGATGTAAATAGAGAATATTCAGATGATTTTGTAAGTTCTGATGATTCTTTACTTGGAGAAGAAGTAGTTTTACTTGATATGGACTTAGGTGATTCATTTAAAATTTTTGATGAACCAAAACCACAAAATCCTGCAAAACAATCAAGAAGTTCAAGACCTGCAGCATTTGGAAATACTCCACAAGGTTTAAAACGAGGAAAAAGAAAGAAAAGAATTTCAAGAACACAAGAAATTGCAGAAATTAAAGAAGTAACTATTCCTGAAGATATTAGAGTTTATGAATTTGCAGAAGCTTGTGGTAAATCACCAGCTGAAGTTATTACAGTACTATTTAGTTTAGGAATGATGGTTACAAAAAATGACTTTTTAAAACAAGATGAGTTAGAAATTCTTGGTGAAGAATTTGGAATAGAAGTAACTGTAAAAGATGCTTTGGAAGATGTTAATTATGTTGAAGATTACTTAGGTGAAGATATAGATGAAGGTTCATATGTAACAAGACCTCCTGTTGTAACAATTATGGGTCACGTTGATCATGGTAAAACATCTTTATTAGATAAAATAAGAAGTTCTAAAATAGCTGCTGCAGAAGCAGGTGGAATTACACAACATATTACTTCTTATACTGTTACTAAAAATGGACAAAAAATTACTTTTGTTGATACTCCAGGTCACGCAGCTTTCTCTGCGATGAGAGCAAGAGGAGCTAATGTAACAGATATTATTATTATTGTTGTAGCTGCTGATGATGGTGTTAAAACACAAACAGAAGAAGTTATTTCTCATGCAAAAGCTAGTGGTTGTCCAATTATTGTTGCAATGAATAAAATGGATAAAGAGACTGCTAATCCAGATATGGTAAAAGCTCAAATGGCAGAGCATGATTTAACACCTGTAGATTGGGGTGGAGATACAGAATTTATTGGTGTATCTGCAAAAACTGGAGCAGGTATTGATGAATTATTAGAAAATATTTTAATTCAAGCTGAACTACTTGAACTTAAAGCAGATCCAACTGCTAAAGCAAAAGCTACTGTAATTGAGTCTTCTTTAGAAAAAGGAAGAGGTCCTGTTGCAAATATTATTGTTCAAAATGGTACCCTAAGAATTGGTGATAATATTGTTTGTGATACTACATTTGGAAGAGTTAAAGCAATTACTGATGATAGTGGAAGAGCTGTTAAAGAGTTAGGGCTTTCAGAAACAGGAACGGTTTTAGGACTTAATGAAGTTCCAACAACTGGTTCATTTATGGTTGCAATGGATTCAGATAAAGAAGTTAGAGATATAGCAACAACAAGAGCTGAACATGCACGAGCAAAAGAACTATCAAAATCTACTAAAGTATCATTAGAAGAAATGAGTGGATTAATTGCTGAAGGGAAAATAAAACAATTACCAGTTATTATAAAAGCAGATGTTGGTGGTTCTTTAGAAGCTATAAAAGGATCATTAGAAAAAATTGCAAATGATGAAGTAAAAGTAAAAGTAATTCATGCAGCTGTTGGTGGAATTACTGAATCAGATTTAGTTTTAGCTGGTGCAAGTGACGGTTGTATAATATTAGGATTTAATGTAAGACCAACTGGTTCAGTTAAAGCAAAAGCAAAAGCAGATGGAATTACTATTAATACTTATTCTATTATTTATGATTTAATTGATGATATTAAAGATGCATTATCTGGTATGATGAGTGCAGTTATTAGAGAAGAAAATACTGGACAAGCAGAAGTTAGAGATACATTTGTTGTTCCAAAAATTGGAACAGTAGCAGGATGTTTAGTAACGGATGGTAAAGTAATTCGTGGTGGGCATGCAAGAATCATTAGAGATGGTGTTGTAACATATACAGGGAAAATTTCATCATTAAAAAGATTTAAAGATGATGTTAAAGAAGTTGCAAATGGTTATGAATGTGGTATTATGTTTGAAAAATTCAATGATATAAAAGTTGGAGATTTTATCGAAACATTCATCCAAATCGAAGAAAAAGTATCTGTAGATAATTAATGAAAAGTATTAATTTACAAAGAACAGAATCTTTACTTATGGAGTTGATTCCAGAAGCTTTATCAAATTTGGCAGATGCTAGGATAAATTCACTTCCTATAACAGGAATCAATTGCAAAAACGGAAAATATGATGCAATTGTATATTTTGATGGTTCTGACTATGATAAAAATGAAATAAAAGAAATTATATCATCTTTAATAAAAGCTAATGGAAGATTAAAAACACATATATTAGCAAGTACAGGTTGGTATAAATGTCCAAATTTTACATTTGTTAATGATACATCTTTGGAAAAATCAAAACATATAGAAGATTTATTTGCCCAAATTAGAAAAACAACAAAGAGTGAAGAATAATGAATTTAGAAGAATCAATAAAATTAGCAGTTGAAAGTTTAGGCGCAAACTTGTATGACATAACAACTGCAAGAGAACATGATAAAAATATTTTTAGAGTTTCTGTTACAGCTGATGGTGGGATTAGTTTAGATAAATGTGCTGAAATTTCTAGAATGATTTCTCCAATATTAGATGTAAATGAACCAATGAATGGAGAATATGTTTTAGAAGTAAGTTCTCCAGGAATAGAAAGAAAGTTAAAAAAGAAAGAACATTTTATTGCATCAGTTGGTGAGAAAGTTAAAATAAAAGATTTTTCAACTGAGGTTTATAAAGGGGAATTGATTTTTGCAGATGATGAAAAAATCATAATTAAAACTGAATTTGGCGAAGATGAATTAACATATGACTCTATATTAGCAGCTGCTACTTATTTTGAATGGTAAAATTAGAAGAGTCATCTTTTCTAATTTTAACAACTAATTAAAACTACTTAATATATACTACTTTCCAAATTTAAATTAAAGCGAATATTATAATGAAAATAGATGATAATTTTTATATGAAATTAGCAATTGATGAGGCATGGAAATATCAACTTTTAACTTATCCTAATCCTGCTGTTGGTTGCGTAATTGTTAAAGATGGAAGATTACTTGCAATTGAAGCTCATAAAGAAGCTGGCATGCCACATGCAGAAATTAATGCACTTAAATCAGCATATTTAATTGAAAATCCAAACTCAATATTAAAAACAAAAAATAATTCACAAGAAATCCATAATTTTCTTATAGAAAATCACGATGGTTATTTTAATGATTGTGAAATTTTCGTAACACTTGAACCTTGCAATCACATTGGAAAAACTCCATCTTGTGCAAATTTATTAAAAGTATTGAAACCAAAAAGAGTAATTATTGGACATGAAGATATAAATAAAATTGCGTCAGGGGGCATACAAACGTTAGAAAGTGCTAATATTGAAGTTAGTCTAAGATGTATGGAAAAAGAAGCATATAATCTTTTATATCCATTTATAAAATGGAGTAATGGAACATTTATTTTTTATAAAATGGCACAAACTTTAAATGGTTGTATAGATGGTACTATATCATCAAAGATGAGCCAATTATATGTACATACATTAAGAGATAAAGTAGACCTTATGCTTATTGGCGGAAATACTGTAAGAATTGATAAGCCAACTCTTGATGCGAGATATATAGGTGGACGGGCACCGGATATTATGATTTATAGTAAGAATAAAATATTTGATAATGCTATACCATTATTCAAAGTAGCTAATAGAGAAGTATTTATAAGTGATGATTTATTTAAATTACTTGATTACAAATTTGTTATGGTAGAAGGTGTCTATAAATTAATGAATATATTAAAAGAGAAGATTGATTATATTGTACTTATTGTTAGTCCAAAAATTAGAAATGGAATTAATGCTTTAAATGAAATTGATATAAATTTTGAGATAGTACATGAAAATTATCTTGGAGAAGAAAAAATTATATATTTAAAAAGAAAATAGTAGCAAAGCTACTATTTTACTTTTTCTAAGTATTCACCTGTTCTAGTGTCAACTTTGATAATATCACCTTCTAAAATATGGAAAGGAATTTGTACAACGGCACCCGATTCTAATGTTGCTGGTTTTCTTCCACCTTGAGAATCACCTTTAAAGTTTGGTGGTGTTTCTACAATTTTAAGTTCAACAACCATAGGAGGTTCAACAGTGATCGCTTTACCATTATAATACATCATATCAACATTCATTCCATCGATAATCCAATCAAATGCTTCACCAACTTGTTCATATGTTAAACCTTCTTGTTCATAAGAAGTTGTATCCATAAATTGTAATAATTCACCATCATCATATAAAAATTGCATTTGTTTTTGTTGTAAGTTAGGCACTTCACATTTATCACCTGCATGAAAAGTTTTTTCAATAACTTTTCCATTTAAAAATGATTTTATTTTACATCTAACAAATGCAGCACCTTTTCCTGGTTTTACATGTTGGTATTCTGTAATTTTATAAGGAACTCCATCAACTTCGATCTTTAATCCCTTTTTTAATTCACTCATTCCAATCGCCATATTCTCTCCTTAAATTTCGGCATAAGCAACAGCAATTGCTGCTTCTAAATTATCAAGTTTTTTTAATATATCTGAATTTGGTTTTTCATCTAAAAGTATTACAGCTAATGCACCATCTTTACCTCTTGATAATCTAAAGTCAGCAATATTAATATTATTATCACCAAGAATTCTACCAACTTCACCAATAACACCTGGTACATCGTTATTTCTCATGATAATCATTTTACCTTTTGGTTCAATATCTAATTGGAATCCACTTAATTCAACAATTCTTTGAACATCATCATTAAATACAGTTCCAGAGATTGTTTTTACGCCAGTTGGCGTTGTAATTTTAATTGAAACTTTGTTTTGATAGCCACTTAAATTTGATAATTCAGACATTGTTAATTCAATGCCTTTTTCTTTTGCAATAAAATTTGCATTAACATAATTTACTTCGCTTCCAGAACTAACAGCTAAAACACCTACTGTTGCAAATGTTTGTAAAGAGTCTAAATATTCAGAAATTTTACCTTCAGCTGAAATATTGATTGATCTAATTTCACTTTTACTAATTTGTGCTAATAAAAATGCCATTTTTTGTGTTAATTCAATATATGGTTTTACAAATGAAGGAATTTTACTTTCATCTATTGGTAAATTTAAAGCATTTGGATATGCAATTCCACGTGCAGATTCTATAGCATTATTTGCAGCTTGAATAGAAATCTCTTTTTGAGATTCTTTTGTATTTGCACCTAAGTGAGCAGTTACAGTTATATTTGGTAAATCTAGTAAAGGATTATTTATTGCAGGTTCTTTTTTAAATACATCGATTCCAGCCATTGCAATTTTTCCAGATTTTAGGTTCTCATATAATGCTTCTTCGTTATATAATCCACCTCTAGCACAATTTATTAAAATTACACCATCTTTCATTTTAGCAATTTCTTCAAAACTAATCATATCGATAGTTTCTTTATTTTTTGGAGTATGAATTGTAATAATATCACAAGCTAAAATATCATCAAAATTAGTTGTATATTTGATACCTAAATCAGTTGCTTTAGTTGAAGGAATATATGGATCGTATGTTACAACATCCATTTCAAATGATTTAGCTCTTAATGCAACTCTATGTCCAATGTTACCAAAACCGATAACTCCTAATTTTTTTCCATAAAGTTCATTTCCATACCAATCTTCTCTTTTCCAAACTCTATCATTTTTTAATTGATTATGAGCATATGGAAATTTTCTCATACAAGATAACATATGAGTCATTGTTAATTCTACTGCTGCAATTGTGTTTGCAGTAGGAACATTCATTGCAATAATTCCTCTTTTACTACATCCATCAATATCAACATTATCATATCCAACACCAGCTCTAATAATAGCTTTCAAATTTGTTGCTGCATTTAAAAATTTTTCATCTACATCAGTTGAAGATCTTGTGATTGCTACATGAGCATCTTTTATAATATTTAACAGCTCTGTTTTATCTATATCTGCTGCATATACATAATTTACATCTTCAGTATTTTGAAGTATTTGTAAACCAGCCTCATGTATATGGTCACAAACTACTATTGTATGTTTACTCATTTAAATAATCCCTATTATTTCATTTGATCTTTTAAAATATCACCTAAAGTCATAGATGAATCATCATTAACAGATTTTAAAACTTCTCTTTCTTGTTGTTGCTCTAATCTTTTTACTGATAATCTAACTCTATTTTTTTTAGTATCAATATTTACAATAACAGCTTCAACTTCGTCACCATTTTTAATATCATCAGGATTTAATGGTCCAAAATCTTCATTTCTAATTAATCCATCAAGATTATTTTCTAATTTTATAAAAATACCAAAATCTTTTGTATCTTTAACAGTTCCTTTTACAATATCACCAATTTTATATGTATCTTGGAATCTTTTTGCTGGAGAATCAGCTATTTCTTTTACTGATAATGAAATGTTTTCTTTTTCTTTATCAATTTTGATAATTTTTACTTCAACTTCATCACCTTTTTTAAAGATAGTTTTACATTTAGCATTTGGCTCCCAAGAAGCTTCTTCATTATGTAATAAACCATCAACTTCACCAATTGAAACAAAAGCTCCAAAATCAGTTAAAGTTGCAATTTTACCTTTAATTACATCTCCAACTTTGTGCTCATTAGTAAATTTAGTGAAAGGTTTTTCTTGTAAATTTTTTAGTGATACTCTTAATCTTTTTTGCTCAACATTTAATTCAATAACTTCAACATTGATTTCTTCACCAATTGTTAAAAGTTCTTTTGGATTTTTTAAGTTTTTATTCCATGAAATTTCAGAAATATGTAATAATCCTTCAATATCATTTCCTAAATCAACGAATGCACCATAAGATTCAAAGTTAGAAACAGTTACAGTAATTGTATCACCAACTTCTAATTCATCTTTTATTTCTTCCCAAGGATTAGACAGTGCAGCTTTAATTGATAATGATAAGTGTTGTTTTGCTTTGTCATAAGATAAAACTACAACAGAAACTTCATCACCTTCATTGTAGTAATTTGCAGGATTAACAGGACCTTTATAAGAAATTTCATTGTAGTTTACTAAACCATCAATTCCACCTAAATCAACAAACATTCCATAAGAAGTAATTTTCTTAATGATACCATTTACAGGTTCTTTATTTTCTAAAATTTCTGAAACTTTATTGTCTTTTACAGCTTTTGATTCTTCTATTAATTTTTTTCTTGATACAATAATTGAATTTTGAGCTTTATTTACCTTGATAACTTTAGCTTTTACAGTTTTTCCAATTGCACCTTGTGCTTTTAGATAAGATTGTGCCATAGGCATGAAATATTCACAACCATCAGCATCTTCAATTATAAAACCACCTCTTTGTTTAACAGAAATGATTTTACCTTCGATTGTTACATCTTCAAAATCTTCACCATGAGCTTTTACAAAAGCATCAAATTTTTCTTTTTGTAAAACTTTTTTATGTGAAATACTTGGTCTTTCCCCTCTATTTCCCATTAACATAACAGGGATAGTGTCTCCAACTTTATATTTTATTTCACCACCAATTGTAATTTCTGAAATAGCTAATTGACCTTCAATTTTTTGACCAACATCAACTAAAACTCTTTCATTAGTAATTTCAACAATTACACCATCAACCACAGAATTATTTTCTGCATTCTCAAAAGACTCATTTAGCATTTGCTCAAAATCAAAGTCTTCACCTAAATCAATATCTTCGATACCCATTTTATTCCTTCATATTTACCAGTTTTATTAAATGGGAAGATTATACAGAAAATTGACTTAAAACTCTTATTTGAATGATTTTATTTTATCTACAACTTGTTGAATAATCCAGTCAGGAGTACTTGCACCCGCTGTTATACCACACAATTTTTTATTTTCAAACCATGAATTATCTATTTCTATTTCATTTTCAATTAAATATGAATCAGGGCAATTTTCTATACAAATAGAGTGTAATTGTTTTGTATTTGATGAATTTTTACCACCTATTACAATCATAATATCTACTTCTTTTGATAGTTCTCTTGCTGCATCTTGATTTTCAAATGTTGCATCACAAATTGTATTAAATACTCTAACTTCTTTATTTTTTAGAATCAGTGCATTTACAATTTCAAGATATTTTTCTTTTTTTTTCGTTGTTTGTGCAATAGTTGCAATTTTATTATTTTTAAATACAATTTTATCTAAGTCTGAAGTTTCAAGTACAATATGAACATCTTCTTGGTCTTCTCCATATGATTGAACACCTTTTACTTCAGGATGATCAGCATCTCCAAAAATAAGAATAGAATATCCTTCTCTTGACATTTTTTTTACTATTTGTTGAGGAGTAGTTACAAATGGACAAGTAGCATTTATAACTTTAGCATTTAGTTTTCTTAAATTTTTTAAATCATTTTTTGGAATACCATGTGTCCTAATAATAACTGTATCATTCTCTTTTACATCATTTAAATTTGTGTATAAACCAACATTAAAATCATTTTTTAATCTATTTATTTCATCTTGATTATGAATTAATGGTCCCATTGTTGAAGAATTTTTGTAATCTTCTGCAATTTTTATGGCTCTTTTTACACCAAAACAAAATCCATAATTAGATGCTAATTTTATTTCCATTATTTACCTTATTTATATAACGAATCTACAATCTCTTTAAAATTTGGAAAAGAAGTTTCTATACATTGAGTATCTTCAATATCCATATCACAATTTAATCCAGCAATTGCAAAACTCATTGCAATTCTATGGTCACCATGAGAATTTATTACAGCTTTTTTCATAGTTCCACCAATAATTTCATAACCATCTTCAAATTCTGTATATTTAACACCACAAAGTTTCAGATTATTCACAACACTAGAAATTCTATCGCTTTCTTTTACTCTTAATTCTTTTGCATTTGAAACTTTTGATTTTCCATTTGCTAAACTCATTGCAATTGAAAGAGCAGGTAATTCATCAATTAACCAAGAAATATTTTCACTAACTTCAACTCCATTTAATTCATTATTAATAACTTCAATATCACCTATTGGTTCATAAATATTTTCTTTTTCAATAAAATTAACTATAACACCCATTCTTTTTAAGACTTCATAAGCTTCAATTCTTGTTGGATTCAATGTTACATTTTTTATTAAAACTCTTGCATTTTTTGTAATTGCTGCTGAAACTGCAAAGAAAAATGCTGAACTAGGGTCAGTTGGAACAGTAATATTTAAAGGTTTTAAATGACCTGTTAGTGGATGAATGTTAATAAATCCTTCAGAATCATTTTCTAAAGTTGCACCCATACCTTTTAGCATTCTTTCTGTGTGGTCACGTGTAAGTTCATTTTCTTTATATCTTGAAATACCATTTGCTCTTAAAGCTGCAAGTATCATTGCTGATTTTACTTGAGCAGAATCTACTGGTGAGTGATAAGTAAATGGTTGAAGTTTTTTTACTCCTCTTATAAATAAAGGAGCTTTATTTCCATTTTCTCTTCCATCAATTAATGCACCAATACTTCTTAAAGGATCAGCTACTCTTTTCATTGGTCTATTTCTTAAATATTTATCACCTGTTAGTGTAAATGCTCCATCAACACTAGCTAATAAACCACAAAAAAGTCTCATTGCAGTTCCAGAGTTTCCACAATCTAAAACATCTGATGGCTCAGTTAATGTTTGTGTTGGAGTTATTTCAACATAACTTCCATCTCTTTTTATTTTTGCACCAAGTTGTTCTACAATACTTAAAGTATTTAAAGTATCTTCGGCTGTTAAATAATTCTTAATATAAGAAGTTTGAGAAGAAAAAAGTGAAAACATCGCACATCTGTGAGATATTGATTTATCACTTGCGATAGAATCTATTTCTATATTAAATGGTTTTGTTAATTTTTTTATACTAAATTTTTCCACTCTTTTCCTTTTTTATTATCTTAATCCGATTGACAATTTCTCATTTAAAACTTTTAAAATCGAATTCATTGTTGTTGTGATATCTTCTTCTTCCATTGTTTTTTCATCATTTTGTAAAACAAATCTAATTGTTAAGCTTTCATTTTCACCTAGTTTTTCATCATTATAAATATCAATTAAATTAAATTGTTTGATATTTTTATCATTTAATGAATCAATTACTTTTTTAATCTCTTTGTATTCTAATGATTTAGGTGTAATAATACTTAAATCTTTTTTTGATGATTGGAATTTTGAATATGAAGTTGTTTTAATAATGTCATTTTTGATTGCTTCAAAATCAATCTCTGCAATAAAAGTGTCACTTAAATCATAATCTTCACAAACACTTGGATGTAATTTTGAAATAAATCCTACAATTTTTCCATCAATTAAAACATTTGCATTTTGATATGGATGAATAAAAGAATTATCTATTGAAATCATCGCTTCTAAATCAAATTTTCCAATTGTATTTAATATTTTTTTTGCAAATGAAAAGAAATCAATATTTTTAGGTTTTCCAGCATTTGAAAAATCTTCAAGTTCAGCTGAACCTGTTTGGATAAATGAGATTTTTTTGCTTTCTTGTCTATTTTCATCAAAAACTGTTCCTATTTCAAAAAATGCAGTTGAACGTGCTCCAATTTTAAAATTATTTGCACAAGCTTCAACAAGATTTAAAAGTATAGTTGTTCTAAATGTATTTAACTCTTTTACAATTGGATTGATTAAATCTAATTCATCTCTTACAGTTTTAAATTTATATTTTTCTAAATTTTCTTTTGAAGAAAAAACATAAGTTAATGTTTCAAAGAAACCATTCTCAATAGCTTTAAATCTTAATTTATTTTTTTTGATTAAATCATTTGATGTTTTATTTACTCTATTTACTTCATCAATTTGTAGTGGTTTTGAAATAATATTATCAATACCAATTATTCTAACTATTTCTTCCGTAATATCTGCAATATTTTTTATATCATGTCTATAATAAGGAACTTTTACAACTAAAATATTATCAATTGTATCTTTTACTTCAAATCCTAAAGAAACTAAAATTTTTTCTATATCAATTTTACTTATTTCTTGACCAATAATTGAATTAACTTTTTTAATACTTACATCTAAAGTTAATTTTTCTTTATCTTCTATAAAAGTTTCACTTCCTCTATAAATCAAAGCTCCTGATTTTGAAATAAGGCTAGATAAATAGTCAATTCCAAAATCAATATTGGGTTCACTTCCTCTTGAAGCTTTATAATAAACTTCTCCAGTTTTTACTTTGTTTTCAAAAACTTTTTTTGATATTAATTCTGGATTTACATAAGAAGCTTCAATAATAAAATCTGTATCATTTTGATCAATATCATTATGTTCAACACATATTTTACTCAAGGATTCTATTCCATAAACAGTATCAAATCCCTTTTCATCTTTTTTTATATTTAAAATACTTAAATTATTATTTTTTAAAGTTTTTTCTTTTGAGTAGGCATTTAATATCACACCTGTTGAATGTGTAACATAAGTTAAAACATTTTTAATTTCATTATTATCTTGATATTTTCCAATAATCGCAGTTCTAAATTTATATAATAAATTTAATTTAAAATTTGAAAAATCAACAGCTTTAAATGATAAAGATGAATCAATATTACTGTCACATTCTATTTCAAAAACTTGACCAATTCCTAATTCATTATAATTTATTTGTTTATCAATTTCTAATAAAGGGATGTTATAATAAGCACTTAATTCTCTAGCAATTCCATAAATACTTAAACAATCTCCTCTGTTTGCTGTTAATCCAATCTCTATTACTGAATCGTTTAATTTCGAGTATTCTTTTAGCTCTTTTCCAAGAATTAATTCTCCAATTGAATTATCCAAAACTAAAATTCCATCATTGATTTTAGGAAGATTAAGTTCAGTAGATGAACAAATCATACCATTTGATTCAACACCTCTTAATTTTGCTTCTTTAATAATAAAGTTATTTCCTAAATCACATCCAACAGTTGCAACTGGAACAAATTGATCTACATCTACATTTTTTGCACCACAAACAATTTGTACAGTTCTATCACCTAAATCAACTTGACAAATATTTAGTTTATCTGCATCAGGATGCTTAACTTTTTCTAAAACTTTTCCAACAACAACTTTTTCTGCAACTGAAAAATTTTCTACACTATCAACTTCAAGACCAATAGAGTTTAATGTTTTACAAATTTCATCTGATGAAATTTTAGAAATATCAATAAATTCTTCTAACCAACTTTTTGTAATAATCATTTGAATTGTCCTAATAATCTTGTATCACTTTCAAATAGTGATCTTAAATCTCCAATATTGTGAATTAGCATTGCAAATCTTTCTATACCTAATCCAAAAGCATAACCTGATTTATTTTCATAGCCAACAGCTTTGAAAACATTTTCATCGACAACACCACATCCTAATACTTCAAGCCAACCTGTATGTGAACAAACTCTACAACCTTCTCCTTTACAAAATACACAAGAAATATCAACTTCTGCACTTGGTTCTGTAAATGGGAAAAATGAAGGTCTAAATCTAACTTCAACATCTCCAAACATATGCTGTAAAAATTCAACTAAAACATGCTTTAAATTTGCAAATGAAACTTTATCTGCTTCATCTACAACTAACGCTTCAATTTGATGAAACATTGGTGTATGTGTAATATCAAAATCTCTTCTAAATACAGTTCCTGGCGCAATCATTCTAATAGGAGTTTTTTGGCTTAACATTGTTCTAATTTGTACAGGAGAAGTATGAGTTCTTAATAATGTGTAATCTTTATTATAAAATGTATCTTGCATATCTCTAGCTGGATGATATTTAGGTAAATTTAAAGCTTCAAAATTATGAAAATCATCTTCAACTAAAGGACCTTCTTCTACTGCAAAATTTAAATTTTGAAAATATCTAATTATTCTATCCATAGTTTCAACAACAGGATGAGTTGCTCCACAAGATAATTCATTATTAAATCTTGTTACATCAATTTTTTCTTTTTCTAATTTTTTATTTAAAGCTTCTTTTTCTAAAACAATTTTTTTTGTTTCTAAAGCTTCAGTTATTAGGCTTTTTTGTTTATTTAAATTTTCTGCAAAAATTTTTTTTTCTTCGTTTGGTACACTTTTCATTTTAGCAAATTCTAAAGTTAAAATACCTTTTTTACCTAAAGTATCAATTCTTAAATTTTCTAACTCTTCAAGTGAAGCTGCATTGGCAATTTTTTCAATCCACTGTGTCACTTTTTTCTCCCTAAATATATAAATAATTATTGTTGATTTAAATTATTTGTATCTGTATTTTTGGGATTATACTTAAAGATTTATTAGAGTTTGGTTATAATATTTTACTATTTAATTTCAAGGAAAAAGAATGTGTATATTCTGTAAAATTGTAAAAGGTGAAATACCAAATCAGACTATTTTAGAAGATGAAAATTTTTTAGCATTTAATGATATTAATCCAACAAGAAAAATTCATGTTTTAATTATTCCAAAAGAACATTACGATTCATTTGACGTTATTCCCCCAAATATTATGTCTGGTATGACTGAATTTATCCAAAAAGTTGCTTTAAAACTAGATGTAAAAGAGAGTGGTTATAGATTAATTACAAATATTGGTAAAGATGGTGGACAAGAAGTACATCATTTACATTTTCATTTAATTGGAGGAGAGCCAGTTGGAAGGCTTGTAAGAGATAGACAAGATATGTAATTCTTGTCTATGTTATTTTTCTTCTTGAAAAGAACCTAAGTTCATTATTTTTTCATATTTTTTTTGAGATCTTTGCGCTGGAGTTAATTTTTGTAATTCTTCTAAAGAAGTTAAAAAATACTCTTTTAGAGCTAATATTGCTTCATCTTTTTGTCTATGTGCACCGATTAGTGGTTCATTTATAACATCATCAATTAAATTTAAATCTTTTAGATTTTCTGCTGTTATCTTTAGTGCATTTGCTGCTGTTTCAACTTTTGCAGGATCATTCCATAAAATTGCACTACAACCTTCTGGTGAAATAACTGCATATACTGAATATCTCATCATTGCAAGTTTATCTGCAACTGATATTGCTAATGCTCCTCCTGAACCACCTTCTCCTATTACAACAGAAATAGTTGGTGTAGTTAAGTCAGCAAATTCATAAAGATTTTTAGCAATTGCTTCACTTTGATTTCTTTCTTCTGCACCAATTCCTGGATATGCACCTGGAGTATCAACTAATAATAATATAGGAATTTGAAATTTATCTGCCATTTTTGCAGCTCTTAATGCTTTTCTATATCCTTCAGGACTTGGCATACCAAAATTTCTGAAAAGTTTATCTTTTGTTCCTCTTCCTTTTTGTTCTCCAATAACTAATACTTTCTGTGTTCCAATATATCCAAGATAACATACTATTGCATGATCATCAACATAATGTCTATCACCATGAATTTCATAAGAGTCTGTTAATAATCCAGAAATATAATCTAATGCATAGGGTCTATCTGGATGACGAGCAAGTTGTAATTTCTGATAGTCATTTAAGTTTTTAAAAGTTTTTTCAACTTCTTTTTCTAATTTTTTTTCTAAAATCTCTACTGCATGTTCATCAGCTTTAGTTTTAGCAATTATTATATCTTCTTCAATTTTTTTGATTTTATCTTCAAATTCTAAGTAAGCTGCCAAAGTTTTTCCTTAAAAAAAAAAGAGCCAATTTTAAATTAGCTCTTTAATAGTTAGGTTTGTTTAAATTTATTTAATATACTTTTTAAAAATAACAGAACCGTTTGTTCCACCAAAACCAAAATTATTACTCATTACAGTAGTTAATTCAGCTTTTCTTGCAATGTTAGGTACAATATCTATATCACAATCAGGGTCTTGATCATCAACATTAATTGTTGGAGGAATAATACCATCATTTAATGCTTTTATAGCCATAATAGCTTCAATAGCACCAGCCGCACCTAAACAATGACCAATTTGTCCTTTTGTTGAAGAAACTGGAGGACAATTTTCTTTTCCACCAAATAATTCTTTAATTGCTGCCGTTTCATTTTTGTCTCCAACAGGAGTTGATGTACCATGTGCATTAATATAATCAATTTTTGGATACTCTCCCGTAATATTCTTAACCATTTCAAATGCAGCTTTCATTGCTCTTAGTGGACCATCTACAACAGGAGAAGTAATATGATTTGCATCACCTGACTCTCCAAATCCAATAATTTCACAATAAATTTTTGCATCTCTTGCTAATGCAGATTCTAAGTCTTCAATTACAAGTGCCCCTGCACCTTCTCCCATAACAAAACCATCTCTGTCTTTATCAAAAGGTCTTGAAGATTTTTTAGGTTCATTATTTCTTGTTGATAATGCTTTCATTGCAGCAAATCCACCAACTCCTGCACCACAAATTGCACTTTCTGCACCAACAACTAAAATTCTATCTGCACCATTTAACATAATAGTTTTAACACCATCATTTAATGCATGAGTAGAAGCTGCACAAGCTGTAACATGAGCTAATGAAGGACCTTTTAGATTATGTTCAATAGAAATAAATCCACTTAACATATTTGCTAAAGAAGAAGGAATGAAAAATGGTGATATTTTTCTTGAACCTTTTGTTTCACAAACTACTGAGTTTTTTTCAATTGTTGATAATCCTCCAATACCTGAACCAGAAATAATACCAAATCTTTCAGCAATTGATGAGTCAACTTTTTTATTTTCTTGTGTTACATATCCTGAATCAATCATAGCTTCAAGCGCTGCTTTTATACCTAGTTGTATAAATCTATCAGCTTTTTTAACTTCTTTTTTATCCATAACTGTAGTTGGATCAAAATCTTTTACTTCTCCAGCTATCTGAACTGAGAAATCACTTGCATCAAATAGTGTTATAGTATCTATACCACAAACTCCATTCACAACTGCTTCGAAAGAATCTTTTACGTTATGTCCTGTTGAATTAATAGTACCTATACCTGTTACAACAACTCTTCTCATTTAAATATGCTCCATGTTAATTATTTGAATTATTCAATCTTTTTACAAAAAACTCAATAGTTTAAATATAAATAGAAGAGGTTATCTTCTATTTAAAGCGTATAAATTACGCGTTATTTTCGATGTATTTTATAGCATCAGCAACAGTTAAGATTTTTTCAGCATCTTCATCTGGGATTTCAATGTCAAATTTCTCTTCTAAAGCCATAACAAGTTCAACTACATCTAGTGAATCAGCACCTAAATCTTCAATGAATTTTGAATCTTCTTTTACTTCTGCTGGATCACAATCTAATTGCTCAACAACTACTGCTTTTACATCATCTAATAATGCCATATTTATTTCCTTTTATAAATTTATCTTTGTATTATAACAAAAAAGTTTTTAAAAACTCTTTTAAATTATATATTTAAACTTTTTAATAAAATATTAAACGTATAATCCACCATTAACTTTTAGTATTTCTCCTGTAATATATGAAGAATGATCACTTAATAAGAATGCGACAGCATCAGCGATTTCACTAGGGTTTCCAAATCTTGAAAGAGGAATATTTTTTTCATATTCTGCTTTTATTTCTTCTTTTAATTCATGAGTCATATCTGTTTGAATAAATCCAGGAGTTACAGCATTATATCTAATACTTCTAGCTGCAGCTTCTTTTGCAAAAGATTTAGTCATGGCATTTAGTCCACCTTTTGATGCTGAATAATTAGTTTGTCCAGGATTTCCCATTTCTCCAACAATTGAAGAGATATTAACAACTGAACCAAATCTTTTTTTCCCCATTACCTTTAAAGCTTCTCTACAACCAATAAATGCAGAAGTTAAATTTGCATTTATTACATCATTAAAATCAGCAACACTCATTCTTAAGGCTAATTTATCTTTTGTAATACCTGCATTATTAACTAAATAAGATAATTCTCCATCTGCGTCAACAATTGTTTTAATTGCATTTGAAAACTCTTCTTCATTAGTCACATCTGCTTTTATAATAGCTGCTTTTCCGCCTGCTATTTCAATATCATTTTTGATTTTTTCAGCAGCTTCAGCTCCACTTCTGTAATTAATCCAAACTTTTAGTCCAAAATTTGCAAGTGTTTTTGCTATTTCTGCCCCAATTCCTCTACTTGCACCTGTAACTAATACATTAGAACCTGAAAATTTCATTTTAATCCTTTTATTTTTACATAAACTATATATTATAGCAATAATTTACAAATAAATATATTAGGAGTTTAAACTCCTCTTTTATTATTCCAAACTCTTATATGTAATCTATCACAATATTTATATCCATTTTCAATGGCCATATTTATTACATCTTCACAATTTTTATTTATTTCATCAGCTGTATCACCTAGTGGCATTAAATAAACTTCACATTTTGGAATATCATTTAAAATATCTTTTATTTCATTTTTTGCATTATTTAAAAAATCTTTTCCAATTACAAATTTTAAATAAGAATCATTTGAATTAGTAAGAATTTTTGTTAATGTTTCTTTATTTATTCTTTTTTTTAAAGGTTCTAATGAATTACTTAATTTTACGCTCATAGAAAAAAGAATATTTCTTTGGTAGTCATATTCAAAGTTTAAGTTTAAAGAAGCATTTGTTTCAATAGTAACTTTATGACCTTCATTTATATAATGCTTAATTAATTTCTGAAATTCTTCTTTATTCCAATATAGTAGTGGCTCTCCACCAGTTATTACAATATCTATTTTGTAATTATAAGGGAATTTATTTATTAATTTATTTACTTCTTTAACTATTTCTTCATAAGTTTTATATTTTGTCCATGTATCTTTAAATTCTGTATCAACGGCAAAATACGAATCACAAGCACATTTTTTTATACCACTTGGAGTTTCATATTCAACAGCAAATCCTTCACATTTAAAATTACATTTTCCAAATCTTATAAAAATTGAAGGTGTACCTACTAATTTACCTTCACCTTGGATTGTAGGTCCAAAAATCTCATTTATTTCAAGCATAAAATGTACTTTTACTTTTTGGAGTTTCTAAAAATTCTACATGAGAAACTTTTATTCCTAATTTTTCCATTTTATTTTGAACAATATTTAAAAACCATGCGGATAAATTTTCACTCGTAGGAACAAAATTTACTATTACATAACCTTCATAAAGTTCTTTTATATGCGATTCTAGATTTTGGAATTTTGTTAAATTTACTAAATAATAATTTTCATCATATTTAATTAATTCATTTTTGTCTATGTGTGGAAGTAAAGTTGAAAATAAAGGATCATTTATATCTAAAATAAATTTATGATCTAATACATCATCTAAAAAAGCTTTAAACCAATTTAGATGTTTAAAATCTGTAACCATTCCATCATTAAGTTTTGTTGCTTCAAGATATACTAAAATTTTTCCTTGATGTCCATGTAAATGTCTACATTTTAAACATCCATCTAACGAAAATTCTACATCCAATGTTTGAGACCAAACTCTGTGTCCATAACAAAAATCAAACTCTTTTGATATTTTCCACATCATTATAAATTTACCTTATAAGTAATAGGATCAATTTGATTTGCTAAGTTAAATCCATTTAATCTTAATCTACAAGAATCACAAACCCCACAGGCTTCATCTTCTTCTTTATAACATGACCAAGTATGAATTAATGGAACATTTAATTTCAAAGCTTCTTCAACAATTTGCGCTTTTGATAAATGAACTAATGGAGTTTTTATTTCGATTGAAGTTTCTTCTCTTGTTCCTTGATTTATTGCTTTTGAAATATCATTTATAAACTCTTCTGTACAATCTGGATATCCTGAACTATCTTCTTGTACAACACCAATATACATTGCTGTTGCTTTTTCTTTTTCTGCAATTGCAGCTGTAATTGAAAGAAAAATTCCATTCCTAAATGGAACGTAAGTTATAGGAACACCTGCTTCTAATCCATTTGTGGGAACATCTATAGATTTATCAGTTAAGGCACTTGCACCAATTTGAGTGAAAAATGGAATATCAATTTCATATTTTTCTAAAATTCCCAAATCATCACAAATATCTCTAAAAGCTTTTAATTCTCTATTTTGTGTTCTTTGTCCATAATTAAAATGAACAGCAATTATTTCATATCCATCTTTTTTAGCAATATAAGAAGCAAGAGTTGAATCCATACCTCCACTTAAAATACAAATTGCTTTTTTAGTTGTTTTGTTATTCATATGTTAAAAAATCCTTTTTATTATCCGTAAAAAATTTCCAATTTATTGGTAATATTTTAATAATGCTATTTTTATTTATTTTTTCAACGTCATCGTTTATTACAATGATTGAATTTGAAGTGCTTAATGTAGAAACCATACCTGGCGATCTTTTTTGTGATATATTAAAATATTCACCATCAAAAAAACCTGGTAAAACAGTAATTCTTCCTTTTTTAGTTTTAAAATCTTCTGCCATTTTAGCAAAAATAAAATTATGATAAATATTTTTTGAACCTAAAAGTTTTTGAATAATTAATTTTCCAAATAATTCAAAAATTAAAGCAGAAGCCAATGGATTACCCGGTAGATTTAGAATGTAAGAGTTTTTTATTTTGCCAAAAACTGTTGGTTTGCCAGGTTTTATTTTTATACCATCAAAAATAGTTTCAAAATCTAGTTCTTTAAATGCTTCTTTTGTAAAATCTGCATCTCCTACTGAAACTCCACCAGAAGTTATAATTAAATCTGCATCTAACGAATTTGTTATTAATTCTTTTATTGCTTTAATTGTATCTTTTGCTTGTCCTATAAATGTAACATCACAACCTAACTCTTTTGCTCTTGCTATAAAAGTTGGAGTATTTGAATTGTAAATCTGATAATCTTCTATTTTTTCATAATGAAGTTTTAATTCTTCACCACTTGAAAAAACAATAATTTTAGGTTTTTGATAAACTTTTATATGAGAAGTTCCTTGACTTGCAAGAAGAGTTATTTTAGAAAAATTTATTTCTTCGCCTTCTTCTATCAAAATTTCATCTTTTTTAATATCTTCTCCAATATATCTAATATGTTGAAATTTTTTTATATTTTGTAAAATTTTTATTTTATTGTTTGACAATTCTTCCACATCTTCTTTTGGAACAATAGCTGTTGTATTTTCAGGAATTTTTGCTCCGGTCATTATTTTAATACAAGTGTTTTTTTCTATCAAAGTATTGTTGTTATCACCTGCAAAAATAGTATCAATTATTTCTAATTCTTCTTTTTTATCTTCATAAATAATTGCATAACCGTCCATTGCTGAATTATTATATTTTGGTAAAAAACTTGTCGCGATTATCTGGCTAGCACAAATTCTTGATAAACAATTTTCAATAGGTAAAATTTCATATTTCAAAACTGTTTTGATATTTGAAATTAGTTCTAATGTATTTTGTACTGCTAGAGCCATATTTATCCTTTTTAGTTAAAATAAAAACTTATGACAAGTTAGATATAATACCAAAATTTTTTAAAAGTGAGATAAACAAATATGGAATTAATGCAAAGCGCAATTCAAAGCCATGTATATTCAATATATTTTTTTTTAGCAATTATGTTATTTAATTTATATTCAGTTACAAGAGAGAAAAATTTCATAATTTTAGCAAAAAGACTAAAATTTATGACACCTTTATATCATCTAACAAATGCTATAGTTATTTATACGGGGACAATAGTTGCTTTTTATGCACAAACTTTTAGTTTTACAATTGCTTTAATGATTCCTACATCAATTTTTTTATTGGTAATTGAAATAAAGAGATATAAAAAGATGAGAGTTATTAAACATGATCAAATTGAACTTCAAAATGATTTTTATAAATATGCAAAAAAAATTTATACAATTGAAATTTCATTATTAATTGCTGTTTATATTATAAGTAAGGTGTTTTAATGCAATTCACTTATGATGAATTTTGTGGTGGGAATATTTTAGAAATAAAAGATGAAGTTTATAACTATTTAATAAAAGCAAGACGTCATAAGATTGATGATGAAATATATTTTAGAAATTTGAAAGATGAAAATATATATTTGTACAAGATTGTTTTAATTGATAAAAAAAAGGCAGTTTTAAATTTAATTTTTAGTGAAAAAAAAGTTTTAATAAATCAAAAAAAGTTACATCTTGGTTGGTGTGTTATTGATCCAAAAACTATTGAAAAATATATACCTTCATTAAATGAATTAGGAGTTGATAAAATTACTTTTATATATAGTGATTTTTCTCAAAAAAATTTTAAAATTAATATTGAAAAATTAGAAAAAATTCTTATAAATTCTTCTTCTCAATGTGGTCGTTCAGATATTATAAAACTTGATATTTGTAAAAATTTAGATGAATTTTTAAAGAACAATAAAAATATATATTTTCTAGATTTTTCTAATAAATTAATTGATGAAAAAAAAGATGAAATAAAAACATTGGTTATTGGTTGTGAGGGTGGTTTTTCTAAAAACGAAAGAGAAAAGTTTAATATAGATTATGTTGTTGGATTTGAATCAAATTTGATATTAAGAAGTGAAACAGCAATAATTGCAGCTACTTCCAAAATAATTTTATAAATAAAGAAGAAGATAAACTTTATGTTTATCTTCCTAAGCTTTTTACCAATTTCTTACAATTGAGTGACAGCTTGAACATGCATTTAACATATCTGAATAAGAATTTGTAGCATTTATAAATGCTTTATTTTCAATGTTAGCTTCTAAGCCAGCAATATCTAAAGCTATTCTTTTTGAAGCATTTTCTGCAACATTTACCATATGTTTTTTATTTTCAGGTAAATATTCAGTAATTATTTTTTTATCTGAAAAAAGAGCATTTCCTTCTTTTACAAGTTTAGTTCCTTCTTTTACTAATTCAAGATTATTATTTAAAAAACCTTGTTGAATTTGAGTCATACCTTTTTCCATAATCGACATAGATTTTTGCATAACATCATTTGCACTTAATGATACAAATGCTAAAGATGAAGCAAGTAATATTTTTATTAATTTCATTTATTTTCTCCTAATTATAAAGAAAAGTTCTTAATGAACTTCTCTCCATTTACTTGCTTTCCATAAGAATGCAAAGATTGCAAAAATTACAAGATAGATTAAGAATTTAGGTCCTAATTCTTCTCTTTGAGCTTTTTTACTATCACCAACTTCTTCTAAATATGCAACAACTTGAGCTTGAGATTCTTCTGTTAACCCAACTCTAGGCATTGCAGTACCTTCTAGAAGTTTTTGTGGATCATTAACAAATGTTTCTAAATAGTGATGACCTCTACTTCTAATCATTTGTGATAAATCAGGAGGTAATTTACCCATGTAATGTTTAATATTATCATTTGGAGTAAATGCAGCCATTGATCCACCTTTCATATCAGCATATTTGATAGAGTGACATCTTTGACAAGCATCTGTAAATACTTCTTTATTTGTCATTTCTTTTGGTGCAATCGATTGTAAATAAGCTACCATATCTGCAATTTCTTGTGGTTGCATCCAGTTGAATTGAGGCATTGGATGAACTTTTCCATCAACAAATTTATGAGCTGTTTTTGATGCTTTTGCTGGATCTTTAATAAATGCAGCTAAATAATCAGCATTATAAAGTTTTCCTGCACTTCCTAAATCAGGAGGAGTTACACCATAAGCTGCAGATGAACTTGCATTATCCATAACTTGTGGAAAACCTTTTGATTCAATTGAGTGACAAGCAGTACAATTTGAAGTAACTAGAACTTCTCCATTTGCAACATTACCTTGTAAACCTTTAACATCAGCTACATCTTCTTTTGTATCAGAAAATGTAAAATCTGCAGGAGCAACATGAGGATGCATAACTGAATGAGCATATGGCTCAACTCCCCAGTAAGTAATAAGTGTTAAAACTACTACTACTGCTAGTATTTTTAATTCTCTCATAGTGAACCCCTTTTCTTAGCATCAATTTTACTGATAATTGGTAATATAATAAATAATAAGATAAATGAAACTGCTGCAAAGAATCCTACCCATGCATTTGTACCTGTTGGAGGTAATTTTCCATAAACAGTTAATACAATTAAGTCAACCATTAATAACCAGAACCAAACGAAGAAAGCTGGTCTTTTATGTGCTGGTAAAATTTTTGGATCTCTATCTAACCAAGGTAATAATAAGAAAATAACATTTGCAAAAGCAAAAGCGATTAATCCAATATCAAATGCTTTAAATCCTGCAATATCAAAGAAGAAACCTCTTAATACTTCATATGACCATAAGAAATACCATTCTGGATAAATATGAGCAGGTGTAACCATGTTATCTGCTGGATCAAAGTTTACTGGATCCATTGCAAAGTTATAATGGAAGAATACTAAGTAAAAATAGAAAATTAAGAAAATTCCTAGAACTGCTAAATCTTTAGAGATAAATATTGGCCAGAAAGGAATAACTTTTGATTCTTTTTTATTTCCAGATAAATATTTTTCAGCTTCAGCATCAAAATCAAATTCATCAGAAGATTGGTTGTTAACGTGAGGAATTCTTAACGTATAGAAGTGTAAACCAATAATTCCCATAATAGTAATTGGTAATAAGAATACGTGTAACATAAAGAATCTTGTTAATGTAGCATCAGCAACGTTAAAGTCACCTCTAATCCAAACAACAAGTGCATCTCCAATAACAGGAACTCCACCAAATAAGTTAGTAATAACCATTGCAGCCCAGTAAGACATTTGTCCCCAAGGTAACATATATCCAGAGAATCCAGCAGCTGAGAATGTCATAAATAATAACATACCAGAAATCCAAATCATTTCTCTACCTTGTTTGTAAGAACCATAATAGATTCCTGTAAACATGTGAATATAAATAATTAAGAATACAACAGAAGCTGCAACACCATGCATATGTCTAAATAACCAACCAAATGCAACTTCTTGCATGATTGTATAATTTACAGAATCAAATGCTAAGTTAACATCTGGTTTGTAATACATCATTAAGAATAAACCTGAAATTACTAAAATACCAAAAGTTGTAGCTAGTAATACTCCCATCGCCCATAAGAAGTTAATATCTTTTGGAATCCAATATTCAGTCATCATAACTTTGTTGAATGTAGTTAGATTTAATCTTTGGTCTAACCATTCTCCAACAGAGTTAGCTTTTTCAAATTTTGCCATTCATAACTCCTTATGCTTTCAATGTTTCAGCAATTTTTTTATATTCAGGTCCTTCTTCTCCTAAAACAATAGAAGTTCCATTAACACTAAATGGTGGTAAATCAAGTGGTCTTGGTGGTGGTCCAAATGTTTGTTTTGCACTTGAATTATATTCTCCTCCATGACATGCACATTTCCATGTATCTTTTTTCCATGCAGGAATACAACCTAAGTGAGTACATAACCCAATTGCAATGATAAATCTATCTTCTCCAATGTGTAAATCTCTAGTAGATTGTTCCATTTCAGCAGTTTTCTTTAATACAAATATAGGTTTCCCTCTCCATACAAAAGTTTCAGGTTCTCCAGCTTTTAGTGTAGTAAGATCAACAGTTGTAAATCCACCAGCTAATACGCTTGGAAGAGGATCCCATACTTGTTTCATACCAACAAGTGAGGCTGCACCACCTACTGCAGCAACTGCAGCAAATGAGTAACCAAGAAAATCTCGTCTATTTGTTTCTTTAGACATATTTGGCTTCCTTTTTTTTAATTTTAGAATTTGACTATTATATTACGGAATTACTTAAAATGTATTGATTTAAGTCATAACAGATGGTTTTTATAGTATTTTTTGTGAAAAAATTACACACTATTAAATAAGTGTTTTTGAGGATTTTTATTAGAAAATCTTATGATTTTCTAATAAAATTAACTATTTCAGATTCAATATTTTCTTTATTAATAACTAAAGAGTGATTGATTTTTGCATTAAATAAGTCTTTAATACTTTGAGGTAAATTTGCATTATATTTTGTAGAAATTTCTTCTAAAGCTTCTTTATCAGCATATTTAAGAGAATTCTGATTTAATGCATTTAATACAGTTGGTGAGAATTTTGTCCATTCTGCAGTTGAATAAATAACTGTTTTTAAAGGTTTTTCTCTTAACTCATTATATGCTTTTATACAAGTCGCAGTGTGAGGATCCATTAGATATCCAGAGTCTAAAAACTCTTTTATTGTTCTTGTACCAAAAGTATCATCAGAATAAACAGCTGAGAAGTATTTTTTTACTTCATTTGTTTCATTTTCACTCATTTTGAAGATTTTTTTCTCATTTAAATCTTCCATTAACTCTTTAGTTCTATTTGCACCAAATAAAGAATAAATTACTCTTTCAATATTTGAAGATTTTAAAATATCCATTGCAGGAGATTTTGTCAGTTTAAGTTCTTTATCTCTAATATCATAAACACCAGTATTTATCCATTCTGTAAGTATATTGTTTTCATTTGAAGCTACTAAAAGTTTTTCGATAGGTAATCCCATTTCTAAAGCATAAAATGCTCCTAAAACATTTCCGAAGTTTCCACTTGGAACTACTAAATATATTTTTTCACCTAATGTAATTTCATCTTGTTTTAAAAGTTGAATATATGACCAGAAATGATAGATTATTTGGAATATTATTCTTCCAAAGTTTACTGAATTTGCAGCACTTAGTTTGATATTGTCTTTTTCTAATTCTTCTTTAAAAGTTTTTGAAGCAAGTAGATTTTTAAGTGCACTTTGGGCATCATCAAAGTTTCCTTTTATTCCTAAAACTTTTAAATTTTTTCCATCTTCACAAACCATTTGTAATCTTTGAACATCAGAAGTTCCACCATCTGGATATAAACAGACAACTTGAATGTTTTCCTTATTTTTAAAAGTATTAAGAGCAGCTGGCCCTGTGTCTCCTGAAGTTGCAGCAAGAATTAGATATTTTTCATTTCTTTTTTTTGCAATTGAAGAAAGAATTGAACCAAAAGGTTGTAAAGCCATATCTTTAAAAGCTCGAGTTGGTCCATGGTATTGCTCATGAACAAACAAATCTTTTTTTACTTTTATAACAGGACAAGGATTTTGTGGATTGTCAAAATTATCATATAAATCTAAAGCTTTATTGATTTCATTCTCATCAATATCAATTTCAAAAGCTTTTAAAATATCATAAGCTAACTCTTTGTAGCTTTTATTTACGTGATTTTGAATAAAATTTTCTTCTAATTTAGGTAAATATTCAGGTATGTATAATCCACCAAAAGATGTACTTGGATTTAATATTGCTTCACTAAATGGTACTTTAATTGGTTTAATACCATCATTTCCTCTTGTTTCTATAAAATTCATAATGCCCCTTAATTTTCTAATAATTTTTCTAAATCTATACCATTATTTGGATTATCTTTTCTGATAAATTGTGTTCCAATTCCATCACTTGTAAATAACTCTAATAAAATTGAGTGTTCAACTCTTCCATCAATAATGTGAGCTTTATTTACGCCATTGTGTATAGCATCAATACAAGAATCAACTTTTGGAATCATTCCACCAGCGATTGTTCCATCTTTTTTATAGTTTTCAACACTCTCTTTATGTAAAGTTTGAATTAATTTTCCTTCTTTATCTAAAACACCAATAGTGTCAGTTAAAAATAAAACTTTTTGAGCGCCAACAGCAACAGCAATTTCACAAGCTGCAACATCAGCATTTATATTAAATCCAGGATGATTTGGTTCAGCACTATCCGCAATTGGTGCTATTACTGGAATAAATCCTTCTTTTATAAGATTATTTATAAGTGTGCCATTTACTTTTGTGATTTCTCCTGTATAACCAAATCTTCCACCATCTTTTGGAATAGCATTTATAATACTAGAATCTTTTCCTGAAATTCCAATAGCTTTTGCTCCATGATGATTTAATAAAGAAGTGATATTTTTATTGATTTCTCCACTTAAAACCATTTCAACAACTCTCATACTATCTTCACACGTAACTCTATGTCCATCCACAAATGAAGAAGGGATATTTAATTTTGTTAAAAGTTCAGTTATCCTTGCTCCTCCACCATGAACAATAATAGGTTTTATTCCTAAAAGAGATAATAAAACTATATCTTCAGCAAATTTATCTTTTAAATCAGGACTTGTTTGTGCTGAGCCACCATATTTAATAACGATTGTTTTTCCGAAGAATTTTTTAATATATGGAATTGCATCAAGAAGAGTTTTAACTTTATAATGTTTATCTATTTTATCTATCATATATAATCCTAAAAGATTTTTAAAGCAAGATTATATCTAAAAGTATCTTATTAACTAAAATGAAATAGTTACTTTAGTATTATTCTTTTATGAAAAAATATTTAGCTTTAAAAGCCAGTGCAGGAAGTGGTAAAACATTTGCACTTACGGTTCGTTATATCACTTTGTTGTTACTTGGCGCAAAACCAAATGAAATTTTAACTCTGACATTTACAAACAAAGCTGCAAATGAAATGAGTGAAAGAATATATAAAACACTTCTTACTTTAGGTGATGATGAAGCATATTTAAATGCTATTATTGAACAATCAAATCTCTCAAAAGAAGAGATTTTAGGGAAAAAAAGTTTTTTAGTAAAATCATTTTCAAGTGCGAATTTATCAATATTTACTATTGATAAATTTGTAAATAAGATTTTAAGAGAGTTTTGTGGATATATTGGTATTTCAGATGATTTTGAAATAAAAGAAGATGATATTGAAACTCTTAGTTTAAAATTTTTAGAATCACTTGATTTAAAACAGTTTGAAACATTGATTGATTTTTCCCATTATGAAAAAAAGAAATTTAATTCACTTTTTGAACTTTTTAAAACACTTTTAGAAAAAAATGAAAAAATAAATATTTTAAATATTGATGCTAAATTAATAGATTTTCAAAAAGAGAAAGTTTTAGAAAATGCTTTTAAAATAAAAGAGTTTATTTTAAATTGTACTGTTGCAAGTCCAAGTGCTAAAAAAGCTGTAGATTTTGAAAAATTTGATGATTTATTTGGAAGAACATGGCTTGAAAAAGATTGTTTAGCTGAATATTCTTATTTTAAAAAATGTGCAAATGAAACAATTGAATCATATTTTATAGAGTTAAAAAAAGAGATAACAATATATTATAAAATAAGGGCAGGGTACAGTTTAAATAAATTATTTGAACTCTATTTAATGTTTAAAGATTTTAAATTTGAGTTTAACAAAAATAAAAACTATTTAGAATTTAACGATATTTCAAATTTAGTTTATGAATTATTATCAACAAAAATTGATAAAGATTTTTTATATTTTAGACTTGATTCAACATATTCACATATTTTGATGGATGAGTTTCAAGATACTTCACTTTTACAATATAAGATTTTAGAACCTTTAATAAAAGAGATACTTTCAGGTGATACAACAAAATTTAAAACATTTTTTTATGTTGGGGATACAAAACAATCTATTTATAGATTTAGAGGTGGGAAAAGAGAACTTTTTGATTATGTAGCAAATACAAATAAAGTTTTAGAAGTTGAAGTTTTAAATACAAATTATCGTTCATGTGAAAATATCATTTCATATGTAAATTCACTTTTTTTAAATCTTGTTAATTATGAATATTATGAACAAGAATCAGTTGCAAAAGATGGTTATGTTGAAGTTTTTGAAGATGAAGCATTAGATGAAGAAGAAAAATTTGTAAACATTGCAAAAAAGATTGAAGAGTTGATTAATTTGGGAGTTAATCCAAATGATATATCAATTTTAACTTATACAAATGATGATGTTTTATCTTTATATTATTATTTAAAACAGAAGTTTCCTGATATGAAAATATCAACTGAAATGACTTCAAAATTAATAAATCAACAAAATGTAAAAGCAGTTATTAATGCTATGAAATATCTTTATTTCAAAGAAGAAATTTACAAAGAGAATGTAAATGCACTTATTGGAAAAGAGATATTAAATGAATTGGATTTACAAATTGAATTGGAAGAAAAATCTGTTCAAGAAATTATAAAAGAGTTATCAAAAAAATTAAAAATCATAGATGAAAATGTTGTTAAATTAATTGAAGTAAGTTCAAGTTTTAATAATATCGTAGATTTTGTTTATGAGATAGATAAATTAGATGCAAATATGGAAAATAGTGAATCAGTTGGACTTCAAATATTAACTATTTTTAAATCAAAAGGTTTGGAGTTTCATACAGTTATTTTACTTGATAGAATTAAAAGAAAAAATGTAGATAAATCTTCACTTTTATTTGAGTATGAAAATCTTGAACTAAGAAATATTTTTTACAAAATAAAAGGTTATGAAAATTTTGATAGAGATTATGAAAAAGCAATAGCAAAAGAAAAGGCATTAAGTCTTGAAGATGAGATAAATATTTTATATGTTGCAATGACAAGAGCTAAAAATAATATAATTATCTTTAAAAAAGTAAAATCATCTGTTTTTGATATTTTAAATATGAAAGTTTGTAAAATTGGAAAAATAAAAGAGAGTATTAATTTATCAATAAATAAAGATGAAAAAAATATTGTTTCATATACTCCATTAGATTTAGGAACACAAGAAAAACAAATCTCAAAAGAAAAAGAGTTAGAAGTTGACCATTTGCATGCAAAATATTTTGGATTGGCAACTCACTATTGTTTAGAGATGATGAATGAATTTGATGAAAAAAATTTAGATTATTCTATGGATTTAGTTCAAACTAGATATTCAAACTATTTAAGTGAAGATGATTTTTTTGATATAAAAAATAGATTGAGATTTTTATTGAATGATTCAACTTTTAAATCTTTATTGGAAAACTCAATGTTTATTTCAGAGCAATCTTTGATTTATAAAGAAGAGATAAAGATAATAGATTTACTTTTATTTAAAGAAGATTGTTTTTATATTATTGATTATAAAACAACAAAAGAGGAACTTGATGAACATAAAGTTCAAGTTTCATATTATAAAAAAGCTATAAAAGAGATATTTCAAACATCAAATGTGAAATCATATCTAGTATATTTAAAACCTAATAGTTGTACACTAAAAGAGATTTAAACAAAATATCTAATAGAAGCAAAACCATAGGCTTTTGTATTTTCTATTTTAGAGATTTGTTCTTTTGAAACTATTCCTCCAAGAGCAATAATCTTTATATCTTTATATAAGTTTGTTGCCTCTTCTAACTTTTCTATTCCTTTAGGTTCACCCTTATTTGGTGTATTAAAAATAGGAGAAAAAGTAATCGCATCTGCTTTTAATTTCATAGCTTCTTCAATCTCTAAAAAAGTGTGACAAGAGATAATTGTAAAAAGATTTTTTTCTTTTGCTTCTTTGATTTTATCAAATTGTTTTGAATTTAAATGAACTCCTGATGCACCTAGCTTTTTAGCCAATAAATAATTTGAATTTAGAAGTATTTCTTTTACATTAAATTTTTTACAAATTTCTATAAAGATTTTTGCCAATTCTTCAAAGTTTTTAGATTCTTTATCTCTAAAACATGCAATATCAATTTTATGTTTAGTTAAAGCTTTTATCAAAGTTTTTCTAAATATTTTTATATCATTACTATAATATTGAGGGTCAGTTATAAGATATTTTTTCATTAGTCTTTCTATTTAAATATATAAAAAAAGGGAATAAGTAAAAACTTATTCCCTTTTCAAAATTTTTTATCAAAATTTTTAGTGTTCTTCGTGTTCCATCATAATAGAACCAGCAATATAAACATAAGTTAATATACTGAAAATAAACGCTTGTAAGAAACCAAACGCAGTTAATAAGAAGAACCCAGGAAGAGGTAATAACCAAGGTACTAACATTAAGAGTACCATTAAGAACATATCATCTCCTCTGATTGAACCAAAAAGTCTGAATGATAATGAAACAATTCTTGATAAGTGAGAAATAATTTCAATTGGGAACATTAATGGAGCTAATACAGGCATAGGTCCCATAAAATGTTTAAAGTAAGCAACGAAACCATTTTTCTTAATACCTAAATAGTTATAGTAAACAAATACTATTAAAGCTAAAGATAATGTAAAGTTAATATTTGAAGTTGGAGCTTCGAAACCAGGGATAACTCCAATCATATTACTAACAAAAATTACTAAAGCTAAAGAACCAATTAAAGGCATATAAGTTCTAGCGTTTTTTTCACCCATTGTATCAGTTCCCATTGCAACGATACCACCTACGAACGTTTCCATTACATTTTGAGATCCAGTTGGAACTAATTGTAACTTTCTAGTAGCTGCTCTTGAAATTAAGAAAATTATCCCAATAACTAGAACAAAGTGTGATAAGATTATCCACTCTTGCCCGTGCCCACCAATTGCACCCAAGAATGTAAACAGTCTTCCTTCCATTTTCTTCCTTTTTTTTTGTTTCTACATGTACTAAATTATGCGTGTATTATAGTATTTATTTTCTAAAATCTTTCTAAAGACAAAAAATTAACTTAAATTTGTTTATATCTGTAACCATTTTGTTTCAAATTTTCTCTAATCAGTTCTTGGTGCTCTTCACCTTTTGTTTCTAATGAAATAGTTACATGTGCTTCACCAAACTCCAGTTTTATAGAGTTTCTATCATAATCTATTTGAACAATATTTGCTGAACAAGTTGTAAAAATTTCAGTTAAATGCATCAATGCACCTGGTTTATCCATAAGTGTTACGATTAGATTCATTTTTCTAAATGATTTTACTAATCCTTTATCAATAATCAAAGATAACATTGTAACATCAATATTTCCACCACTTACAATTGCACATACTTTTTCATTTTCAATATTTACTTTATTATGCATAATTGCAGCAGTTGCAACAGCACCTGCACCTTCAACCATAAGTTTATGTTTTTCTAATAAAAATAAAATTGCATTTGCAGTTTCATTATCACTTACTTCTACAATTTCATCTACATATTCTAAAATGATTTCAAGTAATTTTGGTGTCACATCACGAACTGCAATTCCATCAGCAATTGTTCTAACACTTGAAGAATCTATAGGAAGTCTTGCTTCAAAAGAGTCTTTCATTCCTCTTGCTCCACTTGCAACTACACCTGTAATTTTTATATTTGGATTTATCGATTTTGCTGCAATGGCAATTCCAGAGATTAAACCTCCTCCTCCAATTGGTACAATAATATGGTCAATATCTTCAATTTTTTCTAAAATTTCTAAAGTTAATGTACCTTGTCCTGCAATAACAGCATCATCTGCAAATGGATGAATAAACTCTTTATTGTTTTCTTTTGCAAATTTTGTAGCAGCAGCGTACGCTTCATCAAAATTTTCGCCAGTTAAAACAACGTTTGCACCATAAGATTTAACTCCTGAAACTTTAGTAAGTGGAGTTGCCTCTGGCATAAAGATTGTTGCAACACATCCAAAATGTTGTGCTGCAAATGCTAATCCTTGTGCATGATTTCCTGCACTTGCTGCAACTACACCATTTTGTCTTTTTGTATCATCTAACATAGCAACTTTATTAAATGCACCTCTAATTTTAAAACTTCCTGTTATTTGAAGATTGTCTTCTTTTAGGTAAACTTCTGCATTTAAGTTTTTACTCAAAATTGGAGCTTTCATCAAAGGAGTTGTTAAAACTGTATTTGTTAATCTTTTTTTTGCTTCTTTTATATCATTTAATGTAATCATGGCTTCTTTTCTCATTTTTATAATTCTCGAATCTTATCTAAAAATATGTTTTATCATAATTAAGTTATAACAAAACATATTCTTATTATTACTAGAGCAAAAGCTCTAGTAATTTTTTTCTTTTACAATTTTTACTGCTTCAACCATATTTTTAAGGCTTTGTTTTACTTCTGGCCATTTTCTAGTTTTTAATCCACAATCAGGATTTATCCATAATTGTTCTTTTGGTAAAACTTCAATTAAAGCTTCAATTTGATTTACCATTTCTTGTACACTTGGAACTCTTGGACTATGTATATCATAAATTCCAGGACCAATTTCTTGTTTGTAAGCTACTTCTTTAAAGATTTTTAAAAGTCTATTTCCACTTCGTGCTGTTTCTATAGAAATAACATCAGCATCCATTGCTTCAATAGTTTTTATAATGTCATTAAATTCACTATAACACATATGCGTATGAATTTGAGTATTTGCTTTTGCACTACTAACACTTAGTTTAAAATTATCAACTGCCCAGTTTTCATAAGCTTTGATATTTTCAATTCTAAGTGGATAACCTTCTTTAAATGCAGCTTCATCAACTTGAATCATTTTTATTCCAGCATTTTGTAAATCATCAACTTCTTTATTTATAGCAAGTGCGATTTGACGAGCTACTTCACTTCTTGGTAAATCATCTCTTACAAATGACCAGTTTAAAATAGTTACAGGTCCTGTTAACATTCCTTTCATAACTTTTTTAGTTTTACTTTGAGCATATTTTATCCACTCAACAGTCATAGGATTTTCTCTATTTACATCTCCATAAATTAAAGGTGGTTTTACGCATCTGCTTCCATATGATTGAACCCAAGCATTTTGAGTAAATGCAAAACCATCCATTAATTCTCCAAAATATTCAACCATGTCATTTCTTTCTGGTTCTCCATGTACTATTACATCAAGTCCAATTTCATCTTGGAAAGCTACGCAATCATCTATGTATTTTTTAATCTCAGCTTCATATTGTTCTTTTGAAATGGCATTTGCTTTATATTGTTTTCTATTTTCTCTAATCTCTGGAGTTTGAGGAAATGAACCAATAGTTGTTGTTGTTAAGAAATCATAGTTGAAAAATTCTCTTTGAACTTTGATTCTATCTTGAAATTTATCTACTCTTTCAAAGATTTTTAAATTTTTTAGTTCATCTTGAATTTTAATGTTGTGAATTTTTGAAGATATTTTTCTTTGACTATTATCTTCAATATTTCTTTTTATTGTTGATAACTCTTCTAAATTTAGTTTAAAATCAAAAAATTGTTTAGATACTAGTGATAACTCTTTTAATTTTTCATTTGCAAATGCTAACCAAGATTTTATCTCTTTGTCTAATTTTTCTTCATAATTTAAAGTAAAAGGAACATGTAAAAGTGAGCAAGAAGTTCCAACTATGATATTTTCTTTATTTACAACTTTTGAAATTTTTTCAAGTAGTTCTACTTTATCTTGAAAATTACTTTTCCAAATATTTCTTCCATCTATTACTCCTGCAATTAAAACTTTATTTGAGTTTTTAATAAGTTCTAAAACTTCAAGATTTTTATTTCCATGAATAAAATCTAAACCTAATGCCCAAATTGGAGTATTAACTAAAATTTTTGTAGCTTCATTTGAGTGTTCAAAATATGTTGTTACTACTATTTTTATATTTGGTGCAACATTTGCTAGGGCATCATAAACAGGTTTAATCAATGATAAAACTTTTGAATCTAAATCTTTTACAAATAGTGGTTCATCAAATTGAACAATAACTTCATCATTAAGTTTTGAAATTTCTAACAATAACTCTTTATAAATTTCAACTACATTATTTATATGTAAAAAAATATCACTATTATCTACACTTTTTGAAAGTCCAAGATATGTAATTGCACCAATTAAATTTATTTTTGTATTTATTCCTAACTCAAGTGCTTCTTTATATTCTTCAATTACTTTTTTACTATTTAATTTAAATTTTGTATCTTTAGAAATTTCAGGAACAATATAATGGTAGTTTGTATTAAACCATTTTGTCATTTCCATAGCTACACAAGAGTCATTTCCTCTTGCCATTGCAAAATATAGTTCTTCATCTTTTAAGTTTTCAAATCTTTTTGGAATGGCACCTAATAATATAGAAGTATCTAACATATTGTCATAATATGAAAAATCATTTGAAGAGATAAAATCTATTTTTGCTTCTTTTTGATAATTCCAATGTCTTTTTCTCAAGCTTTCTGCTACAAATTTAACTTCATTGAAATCAGTTTGTTTTGACCAATATTTTTCTAAAACTTTTTTAAGTTCTCTTTTTTCTCCAATTCTTGGAAATCCTATTACATAATTTTTTTGCATAATTAATCCTTTTACAAATGGTTCCCATTTTAAAGGAACCAAATATATTTGTCTACTTTTTAACAAAATTTGTGAAAATTTTTAAAAGTAGCAAAAACTAAAAAGCTTTAAGAATAAAGCTTCTAACAGATGGTAGTAACTTTTGTAAAGTAAAATTAATTAAGTAATAGGAGGATGAACACCAGTTCTTCTAAAAGCAAAAAATGTGCAATAAAATGGACATCTAGGAATAAATTTAAATAAGCTTACTGCTAGTGCAGTTCTTCTTCTAAAAAAACAATCACAGTGGCAAGGTTTTGAATTTAATAAAATTGGTAATGATAAATTTTCTTGTAAATTTGGAGGAGATTCTTCCTCTTCATTACAATCAGAAGATAGTAATAATTTTTTATTTAAATGATTTTTACAAGATGTAACTATACTTTGCAATTTGGGAGCAACAGCATAAGCTTGTATTGATGACAATGTGAAATATTTTTTCCCAAAACCATTTAGTAATTTCAAATAAAAATCCTCTATAAAAATAAGGAAGAAGTGTAAATCAATAATGCTTAATTGTAAATAAAAATAAATATGTTATTATTCCAATAAAAAAAGGTAGATTTTATTTTGAAATTTACATTTGTTACACTTTTTCCAAATTTAATTGAACCATATTTTCAAGATTCTATTTTAAAAAGAGCAGTTGAATCAAACTTTATATCTTATGAGTTTTATAATCCAAGAGATTTTACAACTAATAAACATAAAAAAGTTGATGATCAGATGGTAGGTGGAGGAGCAGGTATGCTTCTTTTTTGTCAACCATTATTTGATTGCTTGGATGAAATAAAAAAGAAAAATGAAGATGCTTATATTATATTTCCACTAGCAGCTGCAAAGCCATTTAGACAAAATGATGCAAAAAGATTAGCAAAGAAAAAAAATATAGTATTTGTAAGTGGAAGATATGAAGGAATTGATGAAAGAGTTATTGAAAAATATGCAAATGAAGTATTTAGTATAGGAGAATATATTTTAACAGGAGGAGAATTAGCTTCTACAGTAATGGCAGATGCAATTTCTAGAAATGTTGATAATGTACTTGGAAATGCTGATTCTTTAGAGGTTGAAAGTTATGAGAACAATATGCTTGAAGCACCTTCTTTTACAAAACCTGAAATTTTTCAAAATTTAAGTGTTGTTAAAGAATTTTTAAAGGGAAACCATAGTAAAATTGCCGACCTAAAAACCAATCTGGCTATTTGCAAAACAAAATACTTTAGACCAGGTTTAGTTACAAACAAAAAATTTAAATAAAAGTGTGATACCCCGCAAGTTGCAAATGCGGGCACTTTCGCCAAAGGGAAATACAATGAAAAATAGATACATTGCGAGCTTCGAAGCAGCGCAAATTGCAGAAAAACAAATTCCTCAATTCAAAGCAGGAGACACAGTTAAACTTGGTGTTGAAATTAAAGAAGGTGAGAAAAAAAGAATTCAGCTTTTTGAAGGTATTGTTATTGCTAGAAGTGGAAATGGTGTAGATTCTACTTTTACTGTTAGAAAAATTGGTGCAAATTCAATTGGTGTAGAAAGAATTTTCCCATTATATTCTGAGTCTTTAAAATCTTTTGATGTTGTAAGAAAAGGAAGAGTAAGAAGAGCTAAACTTCACTTCTTAAGAGGATTAAAAGGTAAAGCTGCAAGAATTAAAGAGCTAAAAAAATAGTAAATTAAGGCATCGCCTTAATTTTAATTTTATGTCTCAAATTTTAATTCATACAACGTCAATAATCGAAGCAAAACCGATTATTGATTTTTTTAATTTACAAAAATTAGAAAACTCTAACAAAAATGAAATATACTCTAATAATGATATTTTACTTATAATATCTGGAGTAAGTAAAGATTTAATAGTTAAGTCTTTAGATTATATTTTTAAAAATTATTCTATATCAAAAGCATTTGATTTAAGTATAGCTTCATGTAGTGATGGAAGTATTGCTTTAGGAACTCTATTTTGTACAAATAGATTCATTGGAGGCTTGAATTTTGCAAATGTTACAACTGTCGAACAGTCCCTTGAAACTGATGAAAATTTAGATACTTTACTTGTTGATAAGCAAGCTTTATTTTTTTCTCAAATATGTAAAGAAAATATAAAAGATTTTTATATTTTAAAAATAGTATCTGACTATTTTGATGAAGTTGAACCTACAAATGAAAAAATCTTTGAACTTATAAATAACTCTATATTAAAGTGGAAGAACTTAATCTAAAGGAAACCTTTGTTAGAAAATATAATAAATTTTATTGTTGAAACAGTTGGTAGTTTAGGATATGCTGGTATCTTTATAATGATGTTTTTAGAAAGTTCATTTTTCCCTTTTCCATCAGAAGTTGTTATGATTCCTGCTGGATATTTAGTATTTAAAGGTGAAATGAATATTTATCTTGTAATTCTTTTGGGAATACTTGGTTCTTTATTTGGTGCATTATTTAACTACTATTTAGCAATAAAATTTGGAAGAAAAGTTTTAATAAAATATGGAAAATATTTTTTTATAAAAGAAGAAACTATTATAAAAATGGAAGAGTTTTTTAAGTCTCATGGGCATATTTCAACTTTCTCAGGAAGATTGATTCCTGGTGTAAGACAATATATCTCTTTCCCTGCTGGATTAGCAAAGATGAATTTATTAGTTTTTTGTATTTATACAAGTTTAGGAGCTGGGATTTGGGTCATAATCTTAACTTTTTTAGGATATTTTTTAGGAAATAATGAAGTTTTAATCAAAGAATATCTTCATACAATTATCATAGTTATTTTGATTTTTTTAGCTATGTTAGGCTTTTTTTACTATAAAAATATAAATAAAAAAAAGAAAATATAAATAAAATGTATAAAAAAATATTAAATTTCTGTTTAATTTTTTTAGTATTTATTTATATAATTTTTGAAGAATTAATTTGGGAAAAATTTGCAAAACCTATCATTTTGTTTATATCTGAATTACAAATTTCTAAGAATTTAACTCCCAAAATTTTAAGTTTAAATCCTTATATAATTTTATTAATCTTTATTATTCCTTTTATTCTTGTGGAATTGTTAGGGGTTTATGCTGGAATTATTTTTATTTCAGGACATGTGATTTTTGGAATCTTTTTGTATCTTTTAAAGATTCCTATTGCCGCACTTATTTTTTGGTTTTTTAATGTAACAAAAGAAAAATTATTGGAATTTACTTGGTTTAGTTTTATTTATGAAAAATTGATTTTTTTGATAAATAAAATAAAAATGTCAAAAGCATATTTATTAATAAAAGAAAAAACAATGATTCTAAAAAAAGAGTTGAAAGAGGAAATTTTTATATCTAAAAACAGGTTAAAAGAAAAAATAGTAAGAATTTATAGATTATTAAAGAATAAATTTAAGTTATAAAATAAGAGAAAAATCTCTTATTCTATAAACAACTTTTTATAAGTTTTATACCTTTTTCAATTTGTTCAAAATTTGAGTGAGTATAGTTAAATCTAATTTCTGGATTAGGTACTTTATCTATATAAAATTGATTTCCTGGAACAAAAACAACTTTTTTCTTTAAGCATTCTTGAACTAATGCAAATGTATCAATTCCTTCTTCAAAACTTCCATATAAAAACATTCCACCTTTTGGTTTTTGATGTTTAAATTCAGGCATAATTTTATTTAATTGTTCTGAAAAATAGTTTGCTTTTTTTGCATAATCATCTCTAATTTCTTGAAGATGTCTTTCATATTTTTCTTCATCTTTTAAGTATTCAGCTAAGATATATTGAGAAATACCACAAGAGTGTAAATCTATGCTCTCTTTTATAATCATTAATGATTTTAATAATTCCTCATCTGCTCTAATCCAACCGATTCTTAAACTTGGAACTAAAGTTTTTGAAAAACTTCCTAAATGGAAAGAATTTTTTGGTAATTTTGAACTTATAGCTATATTTTTTTTATCAAAAAATAGTTCACTATATGGACTATCTTCTATTAAAATTCCATCATATTTTTTTACAATTTTTGCAATTTCTTCTCTTTTTTCATCACAATATGTTGTAGCTGATGGATTTTGAAAATCTGGAATTAAATATGCTAATTTTGTTTCTTTAAAACTTTTTTCAAATTCTTCTACATTTATCCCATCATCTTCAAGTTTAACCCCAAACATATTTAAATGATTTAATCTAAATATATTCATTGCACCTAAATATGAAGGTTCTTCAATAGTAATATCTTTACTTTCAAAGAATTTTGCAAGAATATACATAGCTTGTTGACTTCCTGTTGTTATTAAAATATTATCTTTTGTTGTAGGAAATCCTTCTTTTGTGTATCGTGATGCTATTTGCTCTCTTAATTCATTAATTCCATTGCTAATCCCATATTGATAAATTTTTGGATTATCTAAGGCTGTTAAAGTTGCAACTTTTAAATCATCTCTTGGAAATAGTTTTTCACTTGGAAGTCCACCTGCAAATGAAATAGTCTCTTCATCAATTGCTTCAAGGATTTCTCTAATAAATGATCTTTTCATAAATCTCCTTTTTATTTGTGAAAGAATACACGAATTTGATATTTTATTCTTTACATAAAATGCTTTTATTATTATCTATTTTTGCTAATTTTATGTACTTTTGTTGCTATAATATTATTATGAAAAAAGAGACATATGAAAAACGAGCAAGAATTGCAAATGATGTTATGAATTATATATACAAATATATAGATACTAATATTAATATTGATGAATTAAGTGTGGAATTAAACATAAGTAAATTTCATCTTCATCGAATATTTAAAGAAGAATTTGGTAAAAATATTTATGAAAGTATAAAAGCAATTAGACTTGAAAAAGCTGCAAATTTACTTATAACAAATAAATATTCAACAATTACAGATATTGCTAAAATGACAGGTTATAGCTCTCAAACTTCATTTTTAAGAGCTTTTAAAGAAAGATTTTTAATGACACCTAAAATGTGGAAAAATGGTGGTTATAAAGAGTATTCAAATAAAATAGTTGAAAAAATATCATCAAATAATGAAACAATAGATTTTTCAAAAATAGAACCAAGTATAGTGAAAATGCCTGAAATTAAAGGTTACTATATAAGACATAAAGGATATGATAGAACAATTAAAAAAACATGGCAAAAATTACAAACTTGGATTTATACAAATGATATAAAAGAGTATAAACAAATGGCTCTGCATCATGATAATCCAATTATTACTCCACTTGAAGATTGTCAGTATATTGCAATAGCTGCAATTGAAAATGAACAAGAGTATTTAAAAGATTTGTCTCTTCCAACTTTGATAATCCCAAAAGGAATATATGCAAAATTTTCATTAACTGGAAAATATGGAGATGTAATAAAACTTATTCAATGGGTATATCATACTTGGTTGATAGATAGTGGATATGAAACAACACCAAGTCCTTCATATACAATTTACCAAAAGAATCATTTTTTAAGTTTAGATGAAGAGTTTATTTTGGATTATTACTTACCTATTCGATATGTTTAATTTTAATTTGTCTATAATTACTTTTGATTTTAAAGGATTATGATGAATACAAGTTTAGAAAGAATAGGGTGTTTTGACACCGTACTTGATCCATATAATGGAATCACAATAGAATCAAAAGATTTACCATCAACTAAAGAAGAGTTTGAAATAAATTTAGACTTTTTAATAAATGAAGTTGAAAATAAAAGAAATCTAATTTGGATATATATAGATATTAAAAAATCAGATTTTATTCCAATTTGTACACAAAGAGGTTTTATTTTTCACTCTTGTGATGAAGATTATGTGTTAGTTGTAAAAAGATTAAAAGAAAATGCAGTCATTCCAACTTGTGCAAATCATACTTTAGGAGTTGGTGCAGTTGTAATAAATGAAAATAATGAACTTCTAGTAATAAAAGAAAAAATTTCAAATATTGGATATAAACTTCCAGGTGGTCATATAGATAATGGTGAAATGATTTCAACTGCTGTTGTAAGAGAAGTTTTTGAAGAGACAGGTATAGAAGTTGAATTTGAGTCTATTATATCTTTAGGGCATTTTTTTCCTCATCAATTTCACAAGTCAAACTTATATGTATTATGTACTGCAAATCCTAAAACTTATGAAATAAATATTCAAGATACTCATGAAATAATAGATGCAAAATGGGTAGATGTAAATAAATATTTAGAAGATGAAACTGTACTTAATTACTCAAAAGCAGTTGTTTTAGCTGCACTCGAGTATAAAGGTTTTATTAAAGCAAATCATGAGGTCTTATGTCATATCAGAAAAGATTTTGAACTATTTTTCCCAATAGAAAGTAAGAAGCTTGTATAATACCAAAAATTAAAATTGAACTATTAAAAAAGGATAAAAATGAAAACAATAATTTCAACATCAAAAGCACCAAGTGCAATTGGACCATATAATCAAGCAACAGCATTTGATAAACTAATTTTCACTTCAGGACAAATTGCACTAGACCCAACAACTATGGAAATAGTAAATGGTGGAGTTCAAGAACAAACAAAACAAGTTATGGAAAATCTAAAAGCAGTTTTAGAAGAAGCTGGAAGTTCTTTTGAAAATGTTTTAAAAACTACTTGTTATTTATCAGATATGGATAATTTTGTAGCTTTCAATGAAATCTACGGTCAATATTTCAAAGGTGAAACTGCACCTGCTAGAAGTACAGTTGCTGTTAAAACATTACCAAAAAATGTTTTAGTTGAAGTAGATACAATCGCTTTTAAAAAATAATTAATCTTACTTAAGTTACTTTTTCTTTTTAGTAAAGAAAAAGTAGCAAAAAGAAAAGCGTTCGCGAAGCTTCAAAATAGCTAAAAAAATTATAGAGATTCTAAAATTTGCTGTGCTTGCACTCTCTTTGAGAAAATTCGACTCCATGCCTTCGTCTCAAACAGTTCAAATTTCTTTACGAATTTATATAAATTTTTCTTTACGCTATTTTGAAAATGCTCACATTTTAAAACGGTATTTCATTTTCATCAAAATCTACTATTTGATTTGTAACCTGAGTTTTTTTCATTTCGAATGTATCTTGATTTTTATTAATCCAATTCCAACCTAATTCTGTAAGTTGATAAGCAAAATATTCATTTCCATTATAATCTTGATATGGTGTATATAGAATAAATTTTTTTTTCTCTAAACTTTGTAATCCAAGAACACAAGCCATTTTTGTAAAACCACTGTTTTCTACATCTTGTTTTATACTATATGCAGCTACATTACTATTTGGTTCATCTAAGTTTTCTACTATAGAAACAATTGTAATTAACTCATGTTGTGATAATCCTTCAACCTTAGCGATACTATCTGATGAAATTTTAGAATAAGTCTCTTGCTTTTCTAAAAGTGCTTTAACTTTTTTTTCAATTTTTTCTTGGAGTTCTGTAAAATCTCGCATAGAATCTTTTGAATATCTGATAATTGTTCTATGTCTAATATCAAATGGAAATTTATCTCTTTCTTTAGAGCAGATTAGTATAACTTGTTTATTTGCAGAAAATGCATACCCTAGTTCATACCAGACATTTGGATTATCTTCACTTATATCAGCTAAACAAATTACAGAATCTCTAATCCCTTTTTCAATATTTTCTATAGGCACGATAGTGCTGTGATCTTCATCAACTCTATATGGGGTTAATCCTAAATTTTTGATGGCAGGTTCAATTGTATCTTTGTATCTTTTATCAAATTGTCCATTATCAAATGGCTGAATTATAAAACATGTTTGCATTTATGTACCTTTTCATTATAATTATTATAGTATTAAAATAATTCTTAAATAATTACTTTAAACTCAACCCAACCCGCTGTTTCTCCAAATCAATACTAATAACTTTGATATTTTTCAACTGTTGATTTATGCTTAAAACATCCATTGGATGTGAAATTCTTTTTTCGCTTATTTGTGAGATGTGAATTAAACCGTCATTTTTTAGGCCTATATCTACAAAAGCTCCGAAGTCAGTGATGTTTCTTACCACTCCACTTATTATGAATCCTTCTTTTAGGTCTTCTATTGTTTTAATATCTTTTGAAAACTCTACTGTGTCAAATTCACTTCTTACATCGTAGCCAGGTTTTAGAAGTTCTGCAATAATATCTTTTAGAAGTAAAATAGGGCAGTTTAACTCTTTAGAAATTTCTTCAATTTGATTATCTTTTATCTCTTCTATTTTGTATTTTTTTTGCAATTTCTCAACTACATCGTAGTTTTCTGGATGAATTGCTGTATTATCTAAGATACTTTTTCCATCTTTGATTCTTAAAAATCCAACTGATTGTTCATAGGCTTTTGCTCCTATTCCTTTTACTTTTAGAAGTTCTGCTTTTGTTTTGAAGTTTTTGATTTTTTCTTTGTGTTCTATTATATTAAGGGCTAGTTTTTCTGAGATTCCAGAGATAAATGAAAGCAGTTTATATGAAGCTGAGTTTATATCAACTCCCACTTTATTTACTAAATCCACAGTTACATTTTCAAGTTTTTGTTCTAATTCTTTTTGATTTACATCGTGTTGATATTGTCCAATTCCTAGTGATTTTGGGTCTATTTTTACTAAAGCTGCCATTGGGTCACGAAGTCTTTGGGCTATTGAAATTGCACCTCTTATTGTTACATCTAGATTTGGATATTCCATCATTGCTATTTTTGAAGCTGAATAAACACTTGCTCCTATTTCACTAACAACTGCATATTTTACATCTAAGTTATTTTCATTTATCAATTTTGATATAAATGCTGCTGTCTCTTGTGAAGCTGTTCCATTTCCTATTGCTATTGAGTTGATTTTATATTTTTTGATTAACTCTAAAACTACTTTTGATGAGTTTACAAAATCCTCTTTTGGTTTGGTTGGATAAATCACATTTGAAGCTAGATAATTTCCATTTTCATCAATTACTGCTAATTTACAACCACTTACAAATCCCGGATCCATTCCTAAAATCACTTGATTTACAAGAGGAGGAGTAAGAAGTAACTCTTTTAGATTTTTCCCAAAAAGTGTGATTGCTTCACTTGAAGCTTTCTCTTTTAGTTCACTTAGAGCTTCTCTTTTTAGACTTGGAAGAAGTAATCTTTTTAATCCATCTTTGTAGGCTTCAAAAACTAACTCTTTTGAGCTTGAGGCACTTGCTGGGATTTTATATTTTTTTATATTTTCTAAGATATAGTTTTCATCAACTTCGATTTTTACTGTTAACTCTTTTTCATTTACAGCTCTATTGATTGCTAAAAATCTATGTGATTTTATATATTTCACTTTTTCACTAATATTTGCAACACTTACATAAACACCATTTTCATTAAATGTTTTTGTTTTTTTAGTTTCTATTATTCCATAGTTTAAAACAATATTTCTAATCACTTCTTTTGTTCTAAAATCATCGGCATATCTTTGTGCGATAATATCACTAGCTCCATTTATTGCATCTTCTATAGTTGCTACTTCTTTATTTAAAAACTGTTTTGCTTTTTGATTTATTTCATCAAGTGAGTATTTCATACTTTGAATAATATTTGCAAGAGGTTCAAGTCCATTTTCAATAGCTGTTGAGGTTCTTGAAGATTTTTTGTCTTTAAAAGGTGCATAAATATCTTCTAACATTTGTAAAGTTGTTGCATTATTTATGTAATTTTGGATTTTTTCATCTAAAAAATTTCTCTCTTTTAAAATAGAGATAATTTCTTCTTTTCTATTTAAAAGTTTTAATGAGTAGTTATAAATCTCTTCAAAATCACGAAGTTGTTCATCTGTTGCATTTGAAGTTAAATCTTTTCTATATCGAGCAATAAAAGGAATTGTACATCCATCTTCTAAAAGTTTTAATATGTTTTGAATTACACCTTTAGAAAATGATGTTTTTTGCTCTAGTAAGTTTATTAAATTATCAGTCAAGTATTACCTCTTTAAAATCACTTCTTGTGTTGTTTGTTGGTTTGTTTGAAGCAGCTCTAACTGTGTAAACAAAAGATATTTTTGGAGTATCTGTTGTATTTTTATTTGCATGATGAAGTGTTTTACAGTGAAATAATACAACATCTCCTTTTTCTAAATTTGTATGATTTCTTGTTTTTATAAGTTCAATATTTTTAGGATGTTTATCTAAAAAATTGCTTTTTTCATCAAATTGTTCTTTTTCAAAAGTAATTTTATGAGAAGCAGGAATAAACTCCAATAATCCATTTTTGAGATTTTCATCACCAAGTGCAAGCCAAACTGAAACTAAATCATTATTTTCAAAATTCCAATAACGTCTATCTTGATGCCAATAAGTTCTAGTGCTTTCTTTTGGTAATTTCGTCATTATTGAATTATGATGAGCTAAAGTTAAAACAGGAGTATCATTTAATATTTGTTTTAAAATAGGTCTAATTTTTTCATTTGTCATCCAACTTCTAAAAACTTCTTCTCTATCATAAACTTGTCTTAATCTTCTTACTGTAATATTATTTTCATCAAGATTCATATATTCTTGTTCACTCTCGATGGGAGCTTGTTTTTTAAGTAAATGTTCTTTTGCTTTTTCTAAAATTGCATCGCAAAAAACTTCATTTACAAATTTCTTAAGAACTAAAAAACCATTTTCATGGAACTCTTTTAGTTGATTTTCATCTAATGTCATTTTTTCTCTTAATATTAAAAATTTTTGTAATTATAGTCAAATTAACTTTCTTCTTTGTTGATGCACTTTAATTCTAATTTATGATTGCATTATGCCATTGAACTAGACTTATTCTTCTTCCTTTTATTACTTTTAAAACTTCATGTGTAAAATAGGGATTACTTAAAAAGACCAACATCATTCCTGCTTTTGGTTCTATTTTTATTTCATTACCATTTTTATCAAACAAAAAATTAAATAAAAGTTCTCCTCCTGTAAAACTATTATCACTTGCAACTTTATTAGTTGATGTTGTAAATAGTACACTCGAAACTTTTCTTTGTTTGGCAACTGGTACAAAACCTATAAGTTCATTATCTTTATATATCATACTTGAATCATCACTATGCATTGCGTAAAAAGAATCTTTTATATATTCTAAAACTTGAATATTTGTTGATGTTGTTAGTGCTAACTTGAAATATTCTTCTATTATTGGTTGATAGTTCAAAAATTTTTTTGTATAAATTTCTAAATATTTCTCATTAAGAGAGTAGATATTTGTTTTTCTAATTTTTTCATTTATCTTTGCTGTTGTAATAAGTTTTTGTATTTTTATTTGCGCTTTTTGATAATCATCATCTTCTTTTACTTTTTTATTTATTTCATAACACTCATTTTCATCCAGAAAGTTTTCAATAATTAAAAAAGGATAATCATAATAAGGATTAGGTAATAATTTAGTTTCAATATCAAATGAAATTAAAAAATCAGAGCAATAAATTTTATTGCTAATTTGAGTCAAATGCTTCCTTTCATAAACGTAAGTTTATGAAAGTTGCTTGATAAGAGTTTTTAAATCACCAAGTACCCAAACGTCTATAATCTTGCCATCTTTAAATTTGAAAAAAGATGCTCCATTATAAGCGATTTTATTGTTACTTGGCTCAAAGTCAAATAACTTACCAGTATGTCTACCATTATACAATGCTTTAACCGCAATAGTATCACCTTCACAAATCATAGTAATAATACTATGGAAAAGATTTGGAATACCTGTTAAAATAGTATCCATATACTCTTCGAACTGTTTTTTGCCTTTTACATCAATGTCCAAAGATCCGTGAAAAGTTATATTATCATCAAATAGAATATCAATATAATCTTTATTTTGTTTATTCCATAATTCATCATAATATATTTTTACTAATTCTTTATTAGTCAATTTCTTCATAATTTCCCTTGTGACTAGGACTGTAGTCGTCATCAAAATCATAGTTATCATATTCATCATAATCTACAGTGAATATTTTAGGATAACCTAACTTTACAAGTTCTTTATCAATATTCTCTTCAGTCAATCTATTTTTTACTCTACTCATGATTAATTCAATATGCTCTTCGCTTACATCGTTTGCTCTTAATTCATAAATAATAGCTAAATCCATAATTTCAAATTCCTCTAAATTAATATAGTTTTATTTTTGTATTTAAGCACTTTTTTCTATATATAAACTGCTTAATATATATAAAATTGTTTTAACAGACTTTATTGATGCTGTTTCTTCAACTGTGTGATAACCTGTAGTTGGTATTTGTAATGTTGCACCTTGGATATTTCCACGTGATTCCATAACAATTCTTCCAAGTTCAGTACTACCTAAAGTTAATAGTGGTAAACCTTTTTCTTTTCTTATTTTATTTTTTTCTTGTATAAAAATATCTTTACAAGAAAAATCAATACCATTTTTATGACAAAAATTTTTAAGTTGTTTTAAAATAGGAGATTTAAATCTAGCATTCGCATCTCTATTTCTTAAAACTACTTGTTGAACATCTGCTTCAATTCTAGTATCATAAGGACTTGTATCTAATACCAATAACTCATTTGTTGTCACGTTATTTTTTTTAAACCATTCATATACGTATCTCCAAGATTTACCAGCTTCTTCTTGTGCTGTAAAAAATGCTGTTCCTTGAAAACCATTTTGATATAAATAAATTATTATTGCTGCTGAAATTACATTGTCAAGTTGTGCTGATATTAAATCATCATCTCTTTTCAATTTATCACTAAATGCAATAGGTGTTCCTGGTTGTAAATGAGATAATCCTTCTATTTTAAAAATAAGATTATTAACCTCTTCACACATATAAGCATCACAAATTTTACCAATTCCAAGATAGCTACCACTCCATGGCTCATAAGCTTGAACTTGTTGATTTATATATCTTTTTGCAATTAATTGATAAGTTTGTTCTGATAATGAGTTTCCTCTTAAATCTGAACGGTTTTTAGCAAGAAATGCTGCAAATTGAAATTCATTTGGTCCTGTACAAATTACACCATGTCTATCAATATGTGCACTTAACATTCCTTTAGTAGGATTTTTGCCTTGTGCAACTAATAGACCATCATAATATTGTGTTTTTATACCAATTTCTTCTAACTCTCTTTTTAAATATAATAAAAAAGAGTGTTCTGCTCCAGTTACTGAAGGAACTCTTATTAATTGTTTTAATAAGTCAAGAAAAGGTACAAAATTTTTAGGCTCATTTGTAAATGAAGCACCCAATTTATTCTCCTGAAAAAAGTAGATAGAATAAGACCGTAGTAAGATTCAAAATCATCTAAGATTATATTCTTATTCTATATTGCAATTATAAACCATAAAAAAACGAAATAATCTGAAAGAAATCTTAAAGAAAAAAATGTTTTTAAAAAAGCTTATTTTATGGGATTTTTTAGTTGAAAATTAATACGGTACATTTCATGATATGCATAATAATTGATAAAATATTTTTTTATTTTTGATAAATTTTATTATTTAAATATGTAAGTAAAATAACTATAGTAATTTAATCAAGATTAATTTAATTTATTTTTTATAAATCTAAGATATAATTTCTAAAATAAAATGATTTTGAGATATTATATATTTTTAAAATTTTAGGAGAAAATTATGGCAAAAGAGTTATCTGCATTAGAGCAATTAAAAGCTTCAAGAAATCCTTTAAGAGTTATTGATGATATTTATAAAGAAGCAAAAGAAGGCATTCCTTTAAAAGATGAATATATTGGTTTATTAAAATGGTATGGAATGTATCCTCATGTAAATAGTGATGGCAGAGAAGATAAAAAATATTTTATGAAAAGAATCAAATTAGTTGATACTAAAATGAATTTAGCTCAACTAAAAGTTATGGCACAAATAGGTCTTGAATATGCACAAGGATTAGTAGATTTCACAACAAGACAAAATGTTCAATTTCACTATATTCAAATCAAAGATATGCCAGCAATTTTTGAATTATTACAAAGTGTGGGTTTAACTTCAAGAATGGCTTCAGGTGATGGACCAAGACCAATTATGACTTGTCCAGTGAGTGGAATTGATGAAGGTGAGATTTATGATGTAAGAGAACTTGTAAAACAAGTAGATACTTACTTTGATAAAAATGATGATAGATTTTGTAACTTCCCAAGAAAATATAAAATAGGTATTAGTGGATGTAAATGTCATTGTGCAGCACATGAAATCCAAGATGTTGCATTTACTGCATTTAAAGCAGATAATGGTGAAGTTTTATTTGATTTAACAATTGGTGGTGGTTTATCAAAATCAAAACAAATAGCTACACGTGCAAATAGATATGTAAAACCAGAACAAGTTTTAGATGTTGCAGTTGCATGTGCTGAAATTTTTAGAGATAATGGAAATAGAGATAATAGAAATAAAGCAAGGGTTAGACACTTATTAAATGATTGGGGAATTGAAAAATTCGTTGATGAAATTGAAAAAGTAATTGGATACAAATTACAAGAAGGTTTAGTTGAACCAAAAATTGCTTCATTTGAAAATAGAAATCATTTTGGAATTAATAAATCAAAACAAGAGGGATATTCTTATGTTGGTTTTGCAACTAATTCAGGAAGAGTTCCGGGAACTGATTTTGCAAAAATGTATGAAATTTGTGAAAAATATAATGCAGAAGGTTTAGCTTTAACAGCAACTCAAAATTTTGTAGTTTATGGTGTTAAAGATGAGGTAGTTCAAGCTTTAGCTGATGAATTTGTAGCTTTAGGATATCCATATCAACCAACTCCTTTTAGAGCAAGATTACAATCTTGTACAGGAAAAGAGTTCTGTAAATTTGGTATTACTGAAACAAAAGAGTTTGCAAAAAAAGTTGTTGTTGAACTTGAAAATAGATTCCCAGAATTTATTGAAGATGTAACTATTTCATTCTCAGGATGTGGAAATGGTTGTTCTCAACCACAAATTTCTGATATTGGATTTGTTGGTGGAATGATAAGACATGAAGGTGAAAGAGTTGAAGGTTATGAAGTTCTTTTAGGTGGAAATTTAGAAGGAACAAGTAAAAGTAGACTTTCAAGAAAAATTGGAGTAAAAGTTCCAGCTACAGGTGTTGTTGATTATGTTGAAAAACTTATAAATGATTACAAAGCAGATAATTTAGGTCAAACAAGATTTAAAGATTATTTAGCAGCTTTAGAGCCAGTTGGTGCAATTGAAGAAGAATAATAAAAAGAATTAATCTTTTGATTGATTCTTTTTTAGTTTTTTATAATTGGCTTTTGCTATATACATTGATTCATCTGCTTTTTTGAGTAATGAATCTAATGTATCATCTTTTTCATATTCTGTAAATCCAAAGCTACAGCTAATTTTTAAAGATTTGTCAAATTCAAATTCAATAGTATTTAAATTTCTTTCTAATCCAAAGATTATACTTTTTGTTTGTTCTTTGTTTGTTTGAGGTAAAACAATCAAAAATTCGTCTCCTCCCCATCTTCCAAAACTATCAGTTTGTCTTATATGTTTATTTATAATTTGAGCGACTTTTATTAAAACAACATCACCCATATGATGACCAAATTTATCATTTATTAGTTTGAAATCATTTAAATCAAAAAATATTATTGAGAATTGAGTAAGGTATCGTTTACTTCTTAATAGCTCATGTTCACAAATTTCTTCAATTTTTCTTCTATTATAGATATTTGTTAAACTATCTTTATTTGCAAGTTTTAAAAGTTCTATTTCAGCTTTTTTTCTTTTCTCAATCTCTTTTTTTAGTCTTAGGTTGAAGAATAAAAAAATGAATAATAATAGAACTAAAGGAAGTATGAATTTTAAAATTTGTAAATAAGTAATACTATCATGATACAAAATTTGTTGATAATTATTTAATATAGATTTTTGTTCGTTTTTAGTCAATTTACTTATGGTATAGTTTACTAACTCAACAAATTCTTTATCTTTATTTTCTACTTGTAAAAACATATTTAAAAAGTAATTTAAAGTGGTGTTTATTTTTAAATTATGAAGTTTATTTTTATTTATATTATGAGAAAGAGCATAAATATTATCTATAAATCCAAAAATTTCATTGTTCTTCAGTTTATAAAAACCATTGTCAATAGAATCAATTTTTACAAATTTAATATTTGGATATTCTTTTTCTAATATTGGAATTATTTTTAAACTATCAAATACTCCAATTTTTACATTTTCTAATACTGATAAATCACTAATATAATTTTTGTCATTTTTTGTAACTATGGCTATTGGAATTTGAGCAATAGAATTACTTAATATATATTTATCACTTGTAATTTTTTTTAAGCTATAAACAAATCTTGCCTTTATTGTATTTGAGAAAATATTAAATAATTTATTGCTGATAGTCTCTTCTAAATTAAAAGGTTTATTTAATTTTTTAGAAATAAAATCCCAAAAATCAATTTCTATACCTTTAAATTCATTTGTTAATTTAAAGGAAAAAGGTATTTTATTATCTTCAACTAAAAGAGTAAAATGATTATTTCTTAAATAATCTAATTTCTCTTTATTCAAAATAATTTTTGTTTTATTTAATATAATTGAATTAGTATCAAATTTATTATTATCTTTATTTAATCCTAAAAAGGTATAAATCTTTTTTATTTCATCTATTTTTTCAGCTGAAATATCTCCTAATAAACCTTCATTATATTTTGATAGCTTTTTTAAAATTTTACCTTCATATATTAAATCTTCTAAACTTTTATTTTGAGTATTATATTTTTCAAAAATTATTTTTGCTGTTTCTTCAATATTTTCAAAAGCATATTTCCATCCTTTTAAAGAGGCTTCATTAAAATCTTGAACTCTAATTGAATTGTTTAATAATTCTTTTTTTGATGTAAATAAAATACCTTCATAAAAATTAAAATTATATTCATTTGGATCAATAATATTATATTCTATATTTCTTTTTTCCAAAATATGTGGTTCATTTGAAAGATAACAAGCCATAACATCAGTTTTTCCATTTATTAAATCTTCAATATTAAAAGTATGTTTTTGAATTTTTATATCATTTAAATTTAGATTTTGAGATGTAATCATTGATTTTATTGATGTAGCTTCAATTGCATCATTTGTAATCATTATTTTTTTATTTTTTAAATCTTTTATAGTTTTTATATTAAGACTTTTTAGACTTAATAGAACTAAAGGAGAACTTTGATAAATACTAGATAATAAAATAATATCTTTTCCACTTAATGTATCTAGTATAAGTGATGATTTCCCAATACCATAGCTATTTTCATTATTAATTACTTTATCTAAAATATTTATATCTTTATTTGATTCTTTTATTTCAACATTTAAGCCTATATTCTCATAATAGCCTTTTTCTTTTGCAATATAATAACCTGCAAATTGGAATTGATTTCCCCAATCTAAATAGAGAGTTATATTTTGATTTGCATTAATTTGAGCATTAAAGATAAACAATAATAAAATAATAAGTAATTTTTTAATAATCATAAAATGATTTTACTATATAAAAAATAAATTTATTATTTTATAATTATTAAAATTTTAGGATTTCACCATTGAATTTATATTTTATTTTTTGTCCTATCTTCAAATTATCATCAAAACTATGAACTAATAATTCTTTTTTATTTGAAATAATTAGAACCTCGTAAAAACTTCCATAAAAAGTTATTTCTTTAATAATAGCTTCAAATTCACCATCAAAACAAATCTCTATATGTTCAGGTCTTATATATGAATTAGTTTCAATTTGAGTCATCTTACCTAAAAAGTTTGCACAATATAAATCATTTGGATGGTGATAAATCTCTTTTGCTGTTCCAACTTGTAAAATATTACCGCCATGCATAATAGCAATTCTATCAGATAAATAAAAGGCATCTTCTTTATCATGAGTTATAAATAAAGCTGTAATATTAAAAGCTTTAATCATCTCTTTTAATTCAACTCTTAAATGACTTCGTAATTCTGTATCGATATTACTTAAAGGTTCATCTAGAAGTAAGATTTTTGGTTTATTGATAATTGCACGAGCTAGCGCAACTCTTTGTTGTTGACCTCCACTTAATTCGTGAGGAAATTTATTTTCTTGTCCTTTTAATTTTGTTTTTTCTAAAACTTCATCTAAATCTTTTTTTGAAGCTTTGCTTCCAAAAGTAATATTTGAAGCAATTGTAAGATGTGGTAAAAGAGCATAGTTTTGAAATACAACAGCAACTTCTCTATCTTTTGGCTCTAAATTTTTATTTTTTGAAAAAACTGTATTATTGTCTATAATAATTTCACCATCATCAGGAGTTTCAAGTCCAGCAATCATTCTTAAAAAAGTAGTTTTTCCACTTCCACTTTTTCCAAGAATTGTGAATATTTCACCTTCTTGGATTGACAAATTTATATTATTTGCAATACAAATATTTCCTTTACAAAATATTTTTTGTAATTTTTTTATTTGAACTATATCATTCATATTTTTCTTCTCACAAATTTAGAGTTTAAAAGTAAAACTGCAATAGCAGTTGTTAAAACAAGTACCAGTGAAGGAAAACCTGTTTTATAAAGCATTTCATTACTTGCAAGGTGGCTAATTTGAATTGCAAGTGTATCAAAATTAAATGGTCTTAAAATAAGAGTTGCGGGTAATTCTTTTGCAATATCTATATATAAAATTAAAAAACCACTTAAAATATAAGGTTTCATTAGAGGTAAATAAACTTTTATAATATTACTTATTTCACTTTTTCCAAAAATTTTACTAGCATCATCAATACTTGAATCAATTTTGCTAAAACCATTTTCTATTGAACCAATACTTGAGGCAAAATATCTAGTTGTATATGCTAAGACTAAAAGTAAAAAAGTTCCACTAAGCAAAACATGATTTAAAGCTTTATCAATAAAGTTACTTATAACTAATAATCCAATACCAACAATTGCTCCAGGAATTGAATATCCTAAAATTGATAGTTTATGTGTAAAGTTACCAATTTTAGATGGATAAAATCTAAGCATATAAACAACAAAAAATGATAAAAGAATAATCACTATTGAAGAGATAAAATTTAATGTTAAAGTATTTGATAAAAATTGAAAAGTTTCAAAATCAAGTGTGTGAATATCAAGAATAAACCAATAAACTAATATTGTTGTTGGAATAAATAGAGTTATTAGTGAAATAACAAAAGATATAAAAAATGCTATAAAATTATATTTTCCAGTAAGTTTTATTTTTGGTGCTTTTTTCCCACTAAATGTAGAACTTACAAATCTATATTTTTTTCTTATTAAACTCTCAACCCATAAAATTGCAAATACAAAAATTAATAACATAATTGCAACATTTATTGATTGTAAAAAATCTCCATATCCAAACCAACTTTTAAATATTCCAATACTAAAAGTATCTATTCCAAAATATAAAACAGTTCCATAATCACTTAAAGTTTCTAAGATTGCTAAAAGACAACCTGCAAAAATAGCTGGATATGCTAAAGGAAGATATACTTTGAAAAAAGCTTTTATAGGATTTATTTTGTGTAAAGAGATAAGTTCAGTTACAGTTGATGAAATTGAACCAAAAGATACTTTCCCTAAAATATATACATAAGGAAACATTGCAATTCCAAAGATAAAAATCGCTCCATACATATTTAATATATCAAGTCTAACACTTTTACTTCCAACAATCTCAGATAATATTCCTCGAAATTCAAAAAAACCTACATAAGTATAACCTAAAATATATGCAGGATAAGCAAGAGGTAAGATAAAACAGATTGCAAAAAATTTGCTTCCAAAGTATTCAAATCTAGCACTTAAATATGAAGTAATTGTTCCAATAACTAAAACAGAAAAAAAAGTTCCAATAACTAATATTGTAGTATTAGTTATATATTGTTTCATTAATTTTCCAAATAGAAAATCAAAGTCAAACTCATTTTTAAAAATAAAATATAATAAAAGAGCTAATATTGGTGAAGCGATACAAACTCCAATAAATGGAGCAATATATCGTTTAAATTTATTTATTTCCAATCTGCTTCCGTCGCTATTTCAACAGCTTTTTTAGTATATTTCCCAACTTCATTTAATGAAATTGTATCTTCTTTAAATGCTCCCCAAGATTGTACAATTTGTGAGGCTTTTGCATTTGGATTTACTGGGAATTCTTGATTTGCTTCTGCAAATACTTCTTGTGCTTCTATTGAACTTAGATATTCAATAAATTTGATAGCATTTTCTTTGTTTGAAGCAAAATTTGTAACACCAGCACCTGTAATATTCATATGAGTTCCTGTTGTCTCTTGAGCTGGAAAAAAGATTTTTAAACTTTTTGCAATTTCTTGGTCTTTTTTATCTTTACTTATTAACATTACACCTAAGTAATAAGTATTTACAATTGCAATATCAGCATCACCAGCACCAACTGCAATAATTTGGTCTTTATCGGCACCTTTTGGATTATAAGGCATATTTGAAACTAAACCTTTTGCAAAAGCTAAAGCTTTTTCTTCTCCATAGTTTGCAATAATTGAAGCTAATAAAGATTTATTATAACCACTTGTTGAAGAACGTGTTACAACTTTATCTTTAAATTTTGGATCAGCAAGGCTTAAATAATCACTTAAATCAGCTGGATTTACTGTTTTTGGATTATAAACAAAAACTCTTGCTCTTTTTGTAAGTGCAAACCAATTATTGTCTGGATCTCTTAAATTTTCAGGAATATTTTCGTTTAATACTTTTGATTCGATTGGTTGTAAAAGATGTCTTTTTTTTGCTTGATATAAATTTCCAATATCTGCTGTTATTAAAACATCAGCTGGTGTATTTGCACCTTCAATTGCTAGTTTTGCAACAAGCTCTTCAGCTTGTGCTGTTATTACATTTACCTTAATACCTGTTTCTTCTTCAAATTTTTTATAAATTATCTTATCTGAATCATAATGTCTTTGAGAATATACATTTACTTCATTTGAAGCGAACAAAGAACTTGCTAAAACAACTGCACATAAGGCTAATTTTTTTATCATAATTGCACTCACTTTTTCTATATTAATAATTATTATTGAAATGATATAGTTTTAAAACTTTAATCATTCTTATATATTAAGAATGATTATCATAAAATAAAAAATTCTAATTTAACGTAAACAAATTATATTGTTGTTATAATACTTTAACTAAAAAATAGGAATAAATTAAACATGATATTAATGATTGATAATTATGATTCATTTACTTACAATATTGTTCAATATTGTTTAGAATTAGGTGCAAATTTAAAAATTATTAGAAATGATGAATTGAGCATTGAAGAAATTGAAGCTTTAAATCCTGAAAAAATTATAATTTCTCCAGGTCCAGCAACTCCTGATGATGCTGGGGTTTGTTTAGAAGTAATTAAATATTTTGCAGGTAAAAAACCAATATTTGGTATTTGTTTAGGACATCAAGCAATAGGACAAGTTTTTGGAGCAGATGTTGTAAGAGCAAAAAATATGATGCATGGAAAAACTTCATTAATAAAAGTAGATAAAGATACAAAAATTTTTGATGGTCTTCCAAAAGAGTTTACTCAAACAAGATATCACTCTTTAATTGTTTCAAAAGAAAATTTACCAAAAGATATAATCGTAACTTCTCATAGTGAAGATGACAATGAAATTATGTCTTTAGAAATAAAAGATAAACAAATTTATGGTGTGCAATTTCACCCTGAATCAATAATGAGTGAGCATGGATATAAAATCATTGATAATTTTCTAAAATTATAGATTGATATGATTGCTAATTACAAATATAGCTACTATTTTTATACTTTTCTAATTATATTAATTTGTACTTTATTAATAAAAGCAGATTTATCTCTTAGTATTTCTTATAAAGAAGCTTTAAATGTATTTGTAAATAATTCAATTTTAACAATTATTACAAATACATCAATGTATTTTTTTGGTCAAAATGATATAGCTTTAAGACTACCTTTTATACTTTTTTATTTTTTCAGTGTAATTTTAATGTATAAGATAACTGATAATTATTTTAAAAATGAAAAAGATAGATTATTATCAATTATCATTTTTATGTTATTACCTGGAGTTTTAAGTGCATCATTATTAGTTAATAGTGCCATAATAGTTATATTTTGCACACTTTTATATTTATATTACTTTCAGAAATATAATAAACAATCATATTTATTATTGATTCTTTTCCTTTTTGTTGATAATTCATTTGCAATTTTATATTTAGCATTGTTTTTCTTCTCAATAAAAAACAAAGATAAAAAATTATTGTATTTTTCTTCAATATTCTTTATTATCTCAATGTATATATATGGTTTTTCAACAGATGGAAAACCAAAAGGATTTTTAGTCGATACCGTTGCAGTTTATGCAACAATTTTTTCTCCTATTTTATTTTTATATTTTATTTATGCAATTTATAGAGCAGGTATTAAAAATGAAAAGAGTTTAAGTTGGTATATATCATTTACAGCATTATTATTATCTATTATTATATCTTTTAGACAAAAAGTTTATATTGAGGATTTTGCGCCTTATGTTGTGATTTCTATTCCTTTAATGATAAAAACATTTTTACATTCATATAGAGTTAGACTAAGAGAATTTAGGAAAATATATAATATTTTAGCAATATCAATAATATTAATGTTAACTATAAATGTAATGTTAACTTTTGTAAATAAACCTTTATATATGTTTCTACCAAATCCAACAAAACACTTTGTTTATCAATATCATTTTGTAAAAGAATTATCAGAAGAATTGAAAAAAAGAAATATAGATGGAATAATAAGTGAGAACGATGAATTGTTATTAAGATTGAGATTTTACAATATTCATCAAGGCGATAAATATTATATATCAACAAAAGAATTTTATAATTATGATGAGAAAATTACAATAAAATATTACGGAAGAGAACTTTTTGTTGTTTATTTGAAAAAAATAAAATGAAAAAATCTTTTTCATTTTTAGAAATCATTATAGTATTAACATTAATATCTTTTTTATATACACAATTCATCCCCAAAAGTAAAATCAATAAACTTGATGAAATTACAAATAGATTAACTCTTTATTTATCATATACAAGATTAAAAGCATTATTAGATGACAAATATGATGAAAATGATTCTTTATGGCATAAAAAAAAATGGACTATAAAATTCTTTAGATGCAGAGAAGCAGAAGATGGTATTTATTTTACAATATATAGTGATAAAAATAAAACAGGACATCCTAGTATTGAAGATACATTAAAAGATCCATTAACAAATAAAAATATTTATAGTTCAAATTATTGTGAAGAAAATGATAAAAATAGTAAATATACATTATTAACAAAAACATTTGATATAAAAGATGTTAATGTAAGTTGTAATAATACATCGTCTTTAGGTCAAATATCTTTTGGTAATGATGGAAAAATATTTTCAAAACTTTCAGCTTTTGAAAATGAATTTAATGAATATGAAATTGAAAATCCATGTATAATTAAACTAATTAGTAAAAATAATGATAGCAAAGAGATAAAAATTTATCCAAAAAGTGGATATTTAGAAAAAATAAATAATAAATAGAGATATATTTATGGAAAAAAGTACTAAAACACAATTTAAACATAGTGAAAATTTAAAAATTATAAAAAAAATAAAAATTTATACAAAATACTATTGACAAGCTAATAAAAATCTATTATAATTCCCGTCCAATTTGACTGGAACGCTTCAAACGAAAAGTGAGAAGAGAGACGCTTCAATCGAGAGGGAATGATCTTTAAAAATAATTATAAACGTTTGTAAAGTAATCTTTATAAACCGAATATGAGACTCTTATAAAAATCTATGTTTGTTTAGATTAAAAATAAGAATAAATGTTAAATAAAAATATAAAAACAAGAGAATTTGGTAAAACAAATACTTGTCTATAAAATTTGAGTGATAATTTTGTAATTGAAGAGTTATAAAATTTGTCAGTTTCAAAAGCTCTATAATTTATGGAGAGTTTGATCCTGGCTCAGAGTGAACGCTGGCGGCGTGCTTAACACATGCAAGTCGAACGAGAACGGATTATAGCTTGCTATAATTGTCAGCTAAGTGGCGCACGGGTGAGTAATGTATAGATAACCTGCCCTCTAGAAAGGAATAACAGATGGAAACGTCTGCTAATGCCCTATATGCCTTTAATACATAAGTATGCAAGGGAAACGCTTTAGTGCTAGAGGATGGGTCTGTATGGTATCAGCTTGTTGGTGAGGTAATGGCTCACCAAGGCAATGACGCCTAACTGGTTTGAGAGGATGATCAGTCACACTGGAACTGAGACACGGTCCAGACTCCTACGGGAGGCAGCAGTGGGGAATATTGCACAATGGACGAAAGTCTGATGCAGCAACGCCGCGTGGAGGATGACACATTTCGGTGCGTAAACTCCTTTTATATAGGAAGATAATGACGGTACTATATGAATAAGCACCGGCTAACTCCGTGCCAGCAGCCGCGGTAATACGGAGGGTGCAAGCGTTACTCGGAATCACTGGGCGTAAAGAGCGTGTAGGCGGGTATATAAGTCAGAAGTGAAATCCAATAGCTTAACTATTGAACTGCTTTTGAAACTGTATACCTAGAATGTGGGAGAGGTAGATGGAATTTCTGGTGTAGGGGTAAAATCCGTAGAGATCAGAAGGAATACCGATTGCGAAGGCGATCTACTGGAACATTATTGACGCTGAGACGCGAAAGCGTGGGGAGCAAACAGGATTAGATACCCTGGTAGTCCACGCCCTAAACGATGTACACTAGTTGTTGTGAGGCTCGACCTTGCAGTAATGCAGTTAACACATTAAGTGTACCGCCTGGGGAGTACGGTCGCAAGATTAAAACTCAAAGGAATAGACGGGGACCCGCACAAGCGGTGGAGCATGTGGTTTAATTCGACGATACACGAAGAACCTTACCTGGACTTGACATAGTAAGAACTTTCTAGAGATAGATTGGTGTCTGCTTGCAGAAACTTATATACAGGTGCTGCACGGCTGTCGTCAGCTCGTGTCGTGAGATGTTGGGTTAAGTCCCGCAACGAGCGCAACCCTCGTCATTAGTTGCTAACAGTTCGGCTGAGAACTCTAATGAGACTGCCTACGCAAGTAGGAGGAAGGTGAGGACGACGTCAAGTCATCATGGCCCTTACGTCCAGGGCTACACACGTGCTACAATGGGGTATACAAAGAGCAGCAATACAGTGATGTGGAGCAAATCTCAAAAATATCTCCCAGTTCGGATTGTAGTCTGCAACTCGACTACATGAAGTTGGAATCGCTAGTAATCGTAGATCAGCTATGCTACGGTGAATACGTTCCCGGGTCTTGTACTCACCGCCCGTCACACCATGGGAGTTGAACTCATTCGAAGCGGGGATGCTAAAGTAGCTACCTTCCACAGTGGATTCAGCGACTGGGGTGAAGTCGTAACAAGGTAACCGTAGGAGAACCTGCGGTTGGATCACCTCCTTTCAGAGAATTAAGTTAAGATTCGATTCTTAACTTAAAACTAAAAAGAAAGAGTTTTTATATTCGGTTTATAAAGATTATTTAAATAGGTAGTAAAAGGGGCCTATAGCTCAGCTGGCTAGAGCGCTCGACTGATAATCGTGAGGTCTCAGGTTCAAGTCCTGATAGGCCCACCATTAAATAATCTAGAAAGATTAATTTAGGTTGGGGAATTAGCTCAGCTGGGAGAGCGCCTGCTTTGCACGCAGGAGGTCAGCGGTTCGATCCCGCTATTCTCCACCACCTATTAAGAGTAAATGCGTAATAATTAATTTATAGAGTGATAAAGAAGTTAAATATAAGTTCAAAGGATATTGAATTTATATTTGATTTTCGAATCAAAATGATATTTAAAAATATAATGTTAAAGTCTTTAATTTTTTCGTAAGAATTAGATAACAGAAATGTTAAATAATTTAAAACAAAAAAAATTTCATATCTAAGAAATTAGATAGAACACAACATTATTTTATTGGATATATTTTAAATAATATGTTTAATAAGATAGTAGCCAAAGAATATTATCAAAAAGCGATAGAGTTTAACTCTATTTATTAATAAGCTATTAAGGGCTAATGGTGGATGCCTAGACTGTAAGAGGCGATGAAAGACGTATTAGGCTGCGATAAGCCTCGGGGAGCTGCCAAAGAGCTTTGATCCGGGGATTTCTGAATGGGGCAACCCAGTATATAGAGATATATATTACCCTACGGGGAGCTAACCTGGTGAAGTGAAACATCTCAGTAGCCAGAGGAAGAGAAATCAAACGAGATTCCGTCAGTAGCGGCGAGCGAAAGCGGATTAGGACAAACCCAATGCTTGCATTGGGGGTTGTAGGACCATAATGTGAGACTAAAGAGGATAGATGAAATACTTGGAAAAGTGTAGCATAGAAGGTGAAACTCCTGTAATTTAAATTCTCAATAGCTCTAATGGTATCCTGAGTAGGTCGGAACACGTGATATTTTGACTGAAACTGGGGGGACCACCCTCCAATCCTAAATACTACTTACAGATCGATAGTGAACAAGTACCGTGAGGGAAAGGTGAAAAGTACTCCAGCGAGGAGAGTGAAATAGAACCTGAAACCATTAGCTTACAATCATTCAGAGCCCTATGATTTATCAGGGTGATGGACTGCCTTTTGCATAATGAGCCTGCGAGTTGTGGTATCTGGCAAGGTTAAGTCAAGTACGAAGCCGTAGCGAAAGCGAGTCTTAATAGGGCGAATTAGTCAGATGCTGCAGACCCGAAACGAAGTGATCTATCCATGAGCAGGTTGAAGCTGGTGTAAGAGCCAGTGGAGGACCGAACCGATAGGCGTTGAAAAGTCTCCGGATGACTTGTGGATAGGGGTGAAAGGCCAATCAAACTTCGTGATAGCTGGTTCTCTCCGAAATATATTTAGGTATAGCCTTGTGTTGTAGCATATGGGGGTAGAGCACTGAATGGGCTAGGGCTGCTTACCGCGGTACCAAACCCTATCAAACTATGAATACCATATGTGGAATCACAGGAGTCAGGCGGTGGGTGATAAAATCAATCGTCGAGAGGGGAACAACCCAGACTAACAGCTAAGGTCCCTAAGTTACATCTAAGTGGAAAACGATGTGGAGTTACTGTGACAACCAGGAGGTTGGCTTAGAAGCAGCCATCCTTTAAAGAAAGCGTAACAGCTCACTGGTCTAGTGATTCTGCGCGGAAAATATAACGGGGCTAAGATGTACACCGAAGCTTTAGATTCAATTTTAATTGAGTGGTAGGAGAGCGTTCTATTCAGCGTAGAAGATGTACCGGTAAGGAGCGTTGGAGCGGATAGAAGTGAGCATGCAGGCATGAGTAGCGATAATTGAGGTGAGAATCCTCAACGCCGAAAACCCAAGGTTTCCTACGCGATGCTCGTCATCGTAGGGTTAGTCGGGACCTAAGTCGAGTCCGAAAGGGGTAGACGATGGCAAATTGATTAATATTTCAATACCAACATATAAGCGCGATGTGGGGACGCATAGAGTTAATCGAGGTCACTGATGGAATAGTGGCTCGAAGGACGTAGGCTGTTACTTAGGCAAATCCGGGTAACGTTAGGCCGAGATCTTACAGGCTCTTGACACTCTTCGGAGGAGATGGAGAATCGATGATACTGTCGTGCCAAGAAAAGCCACTAAGTATATTATATGTTGCCCGTACCGTAAACCGACACAGGTGGGTGGGATGAGTATTCTAAGGCGCGTGGAAGAACCCTGGTTAAGGAACTCTGCAAACTAGCACCGTATCTTCGGTATAAGGTGTGCCTACTATTGTATATGGACTTGCTCCAAAAAGCGATAGAGGTTGCAACAAAGAGTCCCTCCCGACTGTTTACCAAAAACACAGCACTTTGCTAACACGTAAGTGGATGTATAAGGTGTGACGCCTGCCCGGTGCTCGAAGGTTAACTGATGATGTCAGCGCAAGCGAAGCATTTGATTGAAGCCCGAGTAAACGGCGGCCGTAACTATAACGGTCCTAAGGTAGCGAAATTCCTTGTCGGTTAAATACCGACCTGCATGAATGGCGTAACGAGATGGGAGCTGTCTCAACCAGGGATCCAGTGAAATTGTAGTGGAGGTGAAAATTCCTCCTACCCGCGGAAAGACGGAAAGACCCCGTGCACCTTTACTACAGCTTGACACTGTAGCTTGGATATTCATGTGCAGGATAGGTGGGAGGCTATGATATATGGACGCAAGTACATATGGAGCCATCCTTGAGATACCACCCTTGAATATTTGAGTTACTAACTGCGTACAATTATCTTGTATCAGGACAATGTCTGGTGGGTAGTTTGACTGGGGCGGTCGCCTCCTAAAAAGTAACGGAGGCTTACAAAGGTTAGTTCATGGCGGATGGAAATCGCCAGTTGAGTATAATGGCATAAACTAGCTTGACTGTGAGACATACAAGTCGAACAGAGACGAAAGTCGGTCATAGTGATCCGGTGGTTCTGTGTGGAAGGGCCATCGCTCAAAGGATAAAAGGTACGCCGGGGATAACAGGCTGATCTCCCCCAAGAGCTCACATCGACGGGGAGGTTTGGCACCTCGATGTCGGCTCATCGCATCCTGGGGCTGAAGTAGGTCCCAAGGGTATGGCTGTTCGCCATTTAAAGCGGTACGCGAGCTGGGTTCAGAACGTCGTGAGACAGTTCGGTCCCTATCTTCCGTGGGCGTAGGAAAGTTGAAGAGATTTGTCCCTAGTACGAGAGGACCGGGATGAACGTACCACTGGTGTACCAATTGTTCTGCCAAGAGCATCGTTGGGTAGCTACGTACGGATGTGATAAGAGCTGAAAGCATCTAAGCTCGAAGCCAACTCTAAGATTAACTTTCCCTGAAGTTCCCAGCAAGACTAGCTGGTTGATAGGCTGGATGTGTAAGCGTTGTAAGGCGTTTAGCTGACCAGTACTAATAGAACGTTTGGCTTATTTTAAACAATTCTTTGGTTTACTATCTTATTAAATATATTTCTTATATTTAATATATATTGTGAAAAGACTTTAACATTATTTTTTCTTAACTCCTTTATGAGTTGAGTGTAAAGAGTATTTACATATTGAATCTTTCTTTATGTTTCTTCTTACTTTTTTCACTCAACTTTGCTGGTGGCTATAGAGAAGTGGAAATACCCAGTCCCATTCCGAACCTGGAAGTCAAGCACTTCATCGCCGATAATACTGCCGGGTCCCCTGGTGGAAACGTAGGCCGCTGCCAGCTCTTGAGTTTTTTATTTACCAAGCTTTTACTAATTTGAACTTCTTTACAGTTCTTCTTAGCAAAAGCTTTTTTTTTGCCCCTCTATCCTCTCCCTCTCTTCATCCTTTGTTGGTTTTTATCCTTTTATTTGGTTTGTTTATTTCCTCATTACATAATAGTTATTTCCATTTTATTTATTTTACAATGCATTATTTTTTAGATTTTATTTTATTTAGTTCTAGATGAACTATATTTAGCTTAGAAGGGCATTTCTTCTTTTAGGAGTACTTTTTTATTGAATTATTACTTATTATACTTTTTAGGGATTTATTTATTATTTGGAGGTCTTTTATATTTTTATATTTTTACATAAAAAAAGGGAAGAAATTATTCATTCCTCCCCCTTCTTCTTTACAAATCAAAGTAGTTATTAATTTCTTTTCTCAAAAATTTCAATAGAAACAATTTTATCATTTTGTTTGATTGCATCAAGTGTTGCGAAGCTATCAGAATCATTTTCTTCAATTCCACCAAATACTGTATGATGATTATTTAAATGAGGGCAAGGAACAAAACATATAAAAAATTGACTTCCTCCTGTGTTTCTACCTGCATGAGCCATAGATAAAGAACCTCTATTATGTATTTGTTTTGGTGCATCAATTTCACATTTTATAGACCATCCTGGTCCACCCATTCCAGAACCTTCTGGACAACCACCTTGAGCCATAAATCCTGGAATTACTCTGTGAAAATTTAATCCATTATAAAAACCATCATTAGCTAAAGTTGAAAAATTTGAAACTGCTATAGGTGTTTCTTCATTAAAAAGTTTTACCCAAATTACACCTTTTTCAGTTGTAATTTTTGCATAATTAAATTTTGATAATTCTTCTTTTGAATAATTGTATTCTTTTAATTCTTTTTTGAATCCAAACATTATTAACCTTTATTATTTTTCTGGAATTATACCTTCTTTAGGTGATAAATAGTTTAATTTAACTAGGTTTTGTATGATTTCTTTAAATACAGGTACAGCTGACCAAGAAGCATAATAATAATACCAATGTGTTCCTGTTGAAATCGGATTAATAACAGTTACACCAATTGTATATGAGTTTCCTTTTTCATCATTTACAAATCCAAAAAATGAAGATATATATTTTTTAAGATATTTCCCACCTCTTGCAATTTGTGCTGTACCTGTTTTCCCACCAATTTCTAAACCATCAATTTTTGCTGCTCTTCCTGTTCCATCAGTTACTGTTTTTATTAGCATCTTCTTCATTGCATCAGCAGTTTCTTTTGATAGTATTTTTTCTGCTTTATCATCATATGGTTTATATTTATTATTATCATAAGTAAGTGAAGATACTATTCTTGGGGTAATCATTTCTCCATCATTATTAAATACAGAATAAGCTTTTAAAAGTTGAATAAAAGTTGCTGTCATACCTTGTCCAAAAGAAACTGTTGCTTTAAAAACATTATCTTTTTTTTCTTTATCTCCAGCAGAAAATTGCCAAACCTTTGGCATTACACCTTTTTTTTCATATGGCAAATCAATTCCTGTTTTTCTTGTAAAACCAAATCTTTTCATACCTTCAAAAAATTCAGGACCTGTTAATCTTTGAGCAATTTGTAAAGTTCCTATATTAGAAGAAAACATAACTATCTCATCTAATGTTAAATAATGCTTATCAAATTTATGGTCATCTTTTATATTAAATCTTCCAATTTTATATGAACCTTTTCCTCCATTTGTATTATATGCAGGAAAATTTTCATTTTTTTTAATTAATCCTTTATCCATTGCAATAGATATAGAAAGAGGTTTTACAACAGAACCTGGTTCAAATTGATATTCTACTGCATTAACATTTAACGAACCTATATCTTCTTTTCTAATTTTTTCTGGATTGAATCTGTTTGATGAAGCCATTGTTAGGATTTTTCCTGTTTTATTTTCCATTATTGCAACAATAATTTCATCAGCACCTAATTTTTCTTTATATAAATCTAAAGTTGTTTCATTGTTTTTTTGTAATTTTAATGGAATATTTAGATTTAATGTAGCGCCATCAATTCGTTTTCTAATGATAGAATTTTTATCAAAAGATATATAAGATAATACATCTCTATCACCTTGTAAAACACCATCTTTTGATTGATTTAAAACTTTATTATAATGTTTTTCTAAACCTTTAATTCCATTAACTTTAGTTTTCCCAAATTCTGATTCATACTTTGAAATATATCCAACTACAGGTGTTAAAGTATCATTATATGAAAAAGTTCTTTTTTCACCACTTTCACTAATGGTCAAACCTCTTAATATTTTGCTTCCATTTACTTGACGGCTAATGAATACATCTAGCTGAACAAGTTTAAAAGCTAATTCTTTTAGATTTTTTGCCGATCTTGAATCTATTCCATAAGATAAAACTAAATTTCCAGGACTTTTTTTCCCTTCATCTAATCTATCTTTTAATATTTTATAATCAATATTACTATAAATTGAAAATAACCTAAGAAATAACTCTTCTTTTGTAGGATCAAGATGTCTTGTATCTATTGCAGCTTTATAAAGTTTTTTAGATGATGCAATTTTAAAGTTATCTGCACTTATAATATCACCTCTTACTGCAAGTTCATTTTTTTCACCTTTGAGTGAAGGTAAATGTCTCTTTTCAGTTATCGTTCTAAAAACAGAAATCATAAGAATAGTTAAGAATAAGAAAATTAGTAAAAATAGAATAACTATTTTTTTTGTTTTATCGACTTTTTCAATTTTATTTGAAGACATATTTATCCATATTATTATATAATGAGAAATGAATTTTAACAAAAGTAAGATTAAATCAATTAATAATAATTTGAATAATACAGAAGCCGATTATACATTGTTTATATTAGTGTCATTATTGATAATAATAAGTATAATTTTCTCATATTCTTTAACAATATATACTGTAGAATTTTTTGGTTATGACCAATTCCATTTTTTTATAAGACAAGGATTAGTTGGAATAGTTTCTATTTTTATAATGTGGTATTTTTCTATGAAAGATCCCGATAAATTGATAGAAAAAGTTGGGATGACACTATTTATAGTGTTTTTTTTATTAATGTTAGCAATGCCATTTTTGCCAGCAGCATTAGTTACAGCATCAGGAGGAGCTAATAGATGGATTAGGCTTCCTGGTTTTTCTTTGTCTCCTGTTGAGTTTTTTAAAATAGGATTTATTTATTTTCTATCTTGGTCTTTTCATAGAAAAGTTATATTTCAACCCAAAAAGATTGGATTAAAAGATGAAGTATTACTTCTTGCTCCGTATTTTTTAACTTTTTTTGTAGTTGTTTTTATAATTGCATTTTTACAAAAAGATTTAGGACAAGTTGTTCTTCTTGGATTAATTTTAGTTGTTTTATTGATTTTTGCAAATAGATCTTTTAAAATTTTCTTAGCATTAGGTGCAATAGCCTTAGTTGGATTAGTAGGTTTAATTATTGCAGCACCTCATAGAATTAAAAGAATTCATTCTTGGTGGGCAATGGTTCAAGATGGAATTCTATCTGTTTTACCTTCTTGGGCAGAACCATATCTTAGAATTGATGAATTACCTGAACCATATCAAGTTTCTCACTCATTAAATGCTATTCATAATGGTGGTTTTTTTGGTCAAGGAGTTGCATTGGGTGATATTAAAGTTGGTTTTTTATCTGAAGTTCATACAGACTTTGTTCTTGCTGGAATAACAGAAGAGGTTGGATTATTTGGATTGATGGCTTTTACAACTATTTTATTTATTGTTATTTGGAGAATTTTCAGAATAAGTCGAAGAGTTGAAAATCCAATTTATCATCTATTTACTCTTGGAATCGCATTAATGATTATTATTGCATTTTTGATAAATTCTTATGGAATTTCTGGAATGATACCAATAAAAGGTATTGCTGTTCCATTTTTATCTTATGGAGGTTCATCAATGCTTGCAATGGCGGTATCCATGGGATTAGTATTATCTATTAGTAGAGTAGTAAAAGATGAAGATGTTAAGAAAAAGGTAAAAATTAAATGATTGAAACAGTTGTTGTTACTGGTGGTGGAACAGGTGGGCATTTAAAAGTTGCAGATGCTTTTATTGAAGAGTTTCATAATAGAGGAATAAATGTAATTTTTATTGGTTCCTCTAATGGTCAAGATAAAGCTTGGTTTGAACATGATAGAAGATTAAAAAAAGCAATTTTTTTAGATACTAAAGGCGTAGTAAATAAAAAAGGTTTTGGTAAATTTATCTCTTTATTTAATATTTTTTCAAAAACATTATATTGTTTGAGTTTGTATTCAAAATACAAAATTAAAACAGTTATTAGTGTTGGAGGATTTTCTGCTGCTGCTGCAACTTTTGCTTCAATTTTAAAAATGAATTGTAAATTATATATTCATGAACAAAATTCTAAAATGGGTAAATTAAATCAAATTACATCAAAATTTGCAACTGAGATTTTTTCATCTTTTGATGAAAATTCTTTAGTTAGAGACTATCCTGTATCAAATGAATTTTTTAATTGTGCAAGAGTTAGAGAAAAAATTAAAACAATAGCTTTTTTTGGTGGTTCACAAGGAGCTATTTGTATAAATGATTTCGCTTTAAAAGTTGCTCCTAAACTTAATGAAATGGGAATTAGTATTATTCATCAAACAGGGAAAAGTGATTTTGAAAGAGTAAAAAAAGAGTATGAAAAATTAAATATAAATGCTGATGTTTTTGATTTCTCAAAAGAAATACCTTCAAAAATGTCAAAAGCTGATTTTGCAGTAAGTAGGGCAGGAGCTTCAACTCTTTGGGAATTATGTGCAAATTCATTACCAACTTTTTTTATACCTTATAAACATGCAGCAGGTGATCATCAATATTATAATGCAAAGTTTTTAAAAGATAAAGGTTTGTGTTTTTTACAAAGAGAAGATGAATTGAGTGAAGAGTATTTTTTTGAGGTTTTAAAATCAGATATTCATAAAATTAGCATTGAACTTATAAGTTCTATAAGTCCAAATGCTATTGCTTTAATAGTAAATATTATTTTAGAAAATAATAAGAAGTAAGATTCCAAAAACTATTCTATAAATTCCAAAAGCAACAAATGTAAAGTTTTCAAGGAATTTTAGAAATAGTTTTATTGCAAGAAATGCAATAATAAAAGATACAACAAATCCAGTTGCTAAATTTAAAAAATTTCCTCCAACTAAAATTTCATCATGATGTTTTAATAAATCATAGGCTGTTGTTGCGCACATAACTGGAAAGGCGAGTAAAAAAGAAAATTCAGCACTTGTTTTCCTATTTAATCCAACAAGCATAGCTCCAATGATACTTGAACCAGCTCTAGAAGTTCCTGGAATTAATGCAAATATTTGCGCAAATCCAATCCAAGTTGCTTGTTTATATGTAATATTCTCAACATCTAAAGTGTGAGTTGCTTTTTCATCATAGAATTTTTCAACAATTAAAAATACAATTCCTCCTATGATAAACATCCATGCAACGATTTCTATAGAAAATAATTCTTTGACTTGTTTTGAAAAAATAAAACCAATAATTGCAATAGGTAAAAAAGCAATTAAAACTTTTGTCCATAAATTTATATGTGAAAATGTAAATTTTGATGGATAGCTTAGAATAACTGCTAATATTGCAGCAAATTGAATGATTACTTCAAAAGCTTTATTTATATTTGTTTGTTCTAAACCTAAAAATTCACTTGCAACAATCAAATGTCCAGTTGAAGATATTGGTAAAAATTCTGTTATACCTTCAATTATTCCCAAAATTAGAGAATCAAATAATGTCATTTATATCCTTTTTTCTTTAGTTAAATTTAGAAAAAGTTTTAAAGCTCGTTTTTCTTTATAACCCAAATCATAGTCGATTTTTTCTAAGTATTTTAAAATATTTTCTTTTGATACACCACTTCTTTTTGAATATTGTTCTAAAATGTATTGAGGTATTTTTATATATTTTTTATTGAAATTTTTTGTCAATTTTTTTAATCTTTTTTCATGTTTGTTATAACATAAAACAGCAAATACAAAGGGAAGATTATATTTTTTTTGCCACTCTTTGGCTAAATCTAATTTTAAACTATTTGGGTTATCGTGATAAAACTTTAAAGCTTTATCTCCAATAATTACTTCACCTTTTAAATTTAAAACATCTGCAAGTGCATTTGAAGTTTTTGATTGATAATCTTTTGCTTCAATTCCTGGAATTAAAAGAACAGATAAAACTTCATTTCGTGCAACAATTCCAAAATCTAAAAATTTCTCATTTCTTGATGCAATTGAAGAAATAAACGCACTATCTACTTTTCTTTTTTTAAATTTATTACTAATATATGAAGGATAAGATTTTTTATATTCTATTATTGATTTTAATTGAGATGATTTAATAGTCTTTTTTATAAAAATATGAAAAGGCAATAAATTTATAAAATCTATTTTTGAAAATATCATAAAGTTTTTGTCCTTATTATGTTAAAATGAAGCCAGTATAATAATATAAATATCATAAGAAGGGATTAAAATGGTTAAAGTAGAATTTTTAGGACCAATTAATAAAGAAGATATGAATTTAGAAATTAATAATCTTAAACAATTGAGTGAAATTTTAAAAAATGATAGTTCAGTTTCTACTTGGCTTGAAACTTGTGCTGTTGCAGTGAATGATACATTAATTAATTCAAAAGATATAATTTTAAATGATGGTGATAAAATTTCACTATTACCTCCTGTTTGTGGTGGATGATATGGAAAATAGAAAAGAGTTTTTAGAACTATTTGATGGGAGTTTGCCTGTTGAAGAGATTACAAATAAATGGTATAAAAAATACAAAAACTCAAATTATGGAGCTATTATAACTTTTGTTGGAGTTGTAAGAGATGAAAATCAAATAGAAGGTTTAAGTTTTGATATATATGAACCAATCTTAAATAATTGGTTTGATGAATGGCAAAAAAAAGCAAATAAAAAAGATGCAATAGTTTTAATGGCTCATAGTCGTGGTGATGTTTTAAATCATGAAAGTTCTTATATTGCAGCTGTTTGTAGTCCTAAAAGAAGAGTTGCATTAGAATTGATAGATGAATTTGTTGAAGATTTTAAAGCTCAAGCTCCAATATGGAAATATGATATTATAAATAATCAAAGAGTTTATGCAAAAGATAGAAGTACAACAATAAAAGGTTCTGGAATCTTATTATGAAATATAAAGTTTTAATAGTTGATGATAGTATATCTGTTTGTAATACTTTAAAAAGTCTCATTGAAAGTGATTTTGATATAGATATTTTTATTGCAAAAAGTATGAAAGAAAGTGCAAATCTACTTCTACAAGAAAAAGGGAAATTTGATATTGTTTTAGCTGATTTAGGTTTACCTGATGCTCCAGATGGTGAGATTATTGATTTTCTTTCAAAATTTAAAATTCCAATTGTAATTCTAACAGGAACTGAAAGTATAGATATTGAAGAAAAATTCAGAGATAAAAATATTGTTGATTATATAATTAAAGATGGACTTTCAGCATTAACTTATGCTACATCAATTGTTAAAAGAATTATGCACAATAAGGATATAAAAGTTTTGGTTGTTGATGATTCAAAATTATTTGTTGATAAATCAATAGAATTATTAAGTAGATATAAAATTGTTGCTTTAAGTGCTTATGATGGAGATGAAGCATTTGAAACTTTAAAACAAAATAGTGATATAAAAATTGTTTTAACTGATTATTTAATGCCAAAAATGAATGGTTTAGAATTGACTAAAAGAATTAGAAAAGATTATAGTAAAGATGAATTATCAATAATCGTTACTTCAAATGATTCAAGTAAAAAAATACCTGCAAAATTTTTAAAATACGGAGCAAATGATTTTTTATATAAAGGTTTTTCAAATGAAGAATTTTTTGCAAGAATAAATTCAAATATAGAAATTTTGGAGTTATTTGATGAGATTAAAAATAAAGCAAACAAAGATTACTTAACTGGATTATATAATAGAAGATATTTATTTGATATAGGAAATAAATTATATGAAGATTGTAAACTTAATAATAAAACTTTTGCAATTGCAATTATTGATATTGATAATTTTAAAAATATAAATGATACATATGGACATGATATTGGTGATATTGCTTTAAAAGAAGTTTCTAAAGTTTTGAATAATAATATTAGTTCAAATGCATTGATTAGTAGATTAGGTGGAGAAGAATTTTGTATATGTTTCTACAATAGAAGTGAAAGTGAAATTACTGAGCTTTTAGAATATATAAGAAAAGAATTTGAAAATAATGTTATTAAAATTGGAAAATTAAATATACAATATACAATATCAATTGGTTATAGTTTAGAATTTGGGAAAAATATTGATTGTATGATACAAAATGCAGATAAATATTTATATTTAGCAAAAAAAGAAGGAAGGAATAGAGTAAGAAGAGATGAGAGTAGATTTACATAATCACACAATTTTATGTAATCATGCAACAGGAAGTGTTGATGATTATATACAAAAAGCAATAGAAATAGGTATCGATGAATATGGTTTTTCTGATCATGCTCCAATGAATTATGATCCAAAATATAGAATGGATATAACACAAAAAAATCTTTATGAAAGATGGATACTTGATGCAAAAGAAAAATATAAAAATCAAATAAAGATTCTCTTAGGATATGAAGTTGATTATTTGGATGGATATTTATTGGATGAAATAGTAAATGCTAAAGTTGATTATCTTATAGGTTCTGTTCATTTTTTAAAAAATAAAGATGATATGTGGGGATTTGATAATCCAGAATTTATTGGCGTGTATAAATCAAAAGATATAGATACCATTTGGATTGAATATTTTGATGCAATAGAATCAATGGCAAAAACAGGTTTATTTGATATTGTAGGGCATTTTGATTTGATAAAAGTATTTAAGTTTTTACCTAAAAAAGATATTAGAATTTTGGCAAAAAATGCATTAAATCAAATTAAAAAATCAAATATGGTTTTAGAAATTAATCCAGCAGGACTTAGAAAACCAATAAATGAATCTTATCCTTCAAAACAGTTATTAGAAATTGCTTATGAATTAGGAATTGATATTACTTTTGGTTCTGATGCACATAATCTTGAACAAATTGGATTTAAATATGATGAAGTTACAAGCTTGGCAAAGGAAATAGGATATGCTAAATGTGTAACTTTTGAGTGTCGAGATAAAAAAAATATTGAATTTTAATTAGTTATATTATTTTGAATATAATTGTATAAAAAATATACAGCTGTTTTATTTTAATTTTTATATTTTTGGATACAATTATTGAAATAATTTGAAGGAGTTAAACCTATGGGTAAGTTCGTTAATAGTATCGAAGAATTTTTTGAGTATAGTAAAGCAAATGAAGTTAATTTTGTAGATTTTAGATTTACAGATATGAAAGGTATGTGGCATCATGTTACATATAAATTTAATGCAGTAAGTGCTTCTAGTTTAGAAAATGGTATGCCATTTGATGGTTCATCAATTGAAGCTTGGCAACCAATTCACAGATCAGATATGCTTTTAAAACCAGATGTACAAACTGCATTTTTAGATCCATTTACAGCTGATTCAACAATCATTGTTATTTGTGATGTTTATGATATTTACAAAAATGAAATGTATGAAAAATGTCCAAGATCAATCGCTAAAAAAGCGTTAAAACATTTATCAGAATCTGGATTAGGAGATGTTGCATACTTTGGACCTGAAAATGAGTTCTTTGTATTTGAAGATGTAAAAATTAAAGATACAATTAATGAGTCTTATTATAGAGTTGATTCAGAAGATGGTGAATGGAATGATTCAACAGATTATGAAGGTGGAAATATGGGTCATAGACCAAGAACTAAAGGTGGATATTTCCCTGTAGCTCCAATTGATAATGGTGTAGATTTAAGAGCTGAAATGATGCAAGTATTAGAGCAAGTTGGATTAGAAGTTGTTTTAGGTCACCACGAAGTTGCACAAGGTCAACATGAAATCGGTATTGTATTTGGAGATTTAATTGAAGCTTCTGATAACGTACAAAAATTAAAATATGTTATCAAAATGGTAGCTCACTTAAATGGTAAATCAGCTACATTTATGCCAAAACCATTATATGGTGATAATGGAAATGGAATGCACGTACACCAATCAATCTGGAAAGAAGGTAAAAACTTATTTTACAAACAAGGTGAATATGGTAATTTAAGTGAAACTGCTAGACATTATGTTGGTGGAGTATTTAAACACGCTAGAGCTGTTGCAGCATTTACTAATGCATCAACTAACTCATATAAAAGATTAATTCCAGGATTTGAAGCTCCTTCAATCTTAACTTATTCATCACAAAATAGATCTGCATCTTGTAGAATTCCTTACGGTGCTGGTGAAAAAGCAACTAGAATTGAAATGAGATTCCCAGATTCAACTTCTTGTCCATACTTAGCATTTGCTGCTATGCTAATGGCTGGATTAGACGGTATTAAAAATAAATATGAGCCAGTAGGTCCAATGGATGACGATTTATTTGAATTATCTTTAGATGAAATTAGAGAAAGACAAATTCCTCAAATGCCTCATACATTAAGAGGAGCTTTAGAAGCTTTAATTAGAGATTGTGATTTCTTAAAACCTGTGTTCTCTCAAGATATGATTGATACATACCAACACTATAAATTTGAAACTCAAGTTTGGCCTTATGAAGCAAGACCAACTGCATTTGAATTTAAAACAACTTATTCTTGTTAATAAGAATTTAGTTATATAAAAAGGGGCAAGTTCTTATGAACTTGCCCCTTTTTTAATGGAAAAAATATTTATTAAGTTAGATTAGAAATTAATATAAACAAATAGAAGTTTTAGAATTCTAAAACTTCTTCATTTGGATTTATTGGTTGTTGAATAATTTGTGTATCAATTTCAGGAAGAGGTGATTTTTCAGTATAAAGTTCTTCCTTTCCATTTATATTTGTTGTATAAACATTTTCAGGTCTAATAAAAGTTCTTGGAATTTCTGGATGCAATTCTAAATATTTTTTAAAGAAATAAGAAAATACAGGTGCTGCAATTTTTCCACCACCTTCAGTTCTTCTCATTGGCATATTATTATCATTACCAAACCAAATAATTGTTTGAATTGAAGGTGAATATCCACAAAACCAAGCATCAACATTGTTATTTGTTGTTCCTGTTTTTCCTGCTAATTCAATACCTTCAACTTTTGCAGCTTTTCCTGTTCCTCTATTTACCACATCAGTTAAAATTGATGTCATGAGATAATTTTGTTCAGGTGTGTTAATCTCTTTTGTTTGTGGTCCAAAATTAACACTTTCACCATTTTTATTTACAATTTGTTCGATGATATATGGTTTAACTTGTATACCATTATTTGCAAAAGCACTATATGCTTCGCTAAATTCAACTAAAGAAACACTCATTGATCCTAAAGTAATAGATAAATTATCAACTAAATCTTTAAATCCATATTTTTTTAATTCTTCCATTACTATGGGTACACCAACATCTGTTACCAAGTTTAATGTTGATAAATTTCTTGATGCAACTAATGAATCTCTTAAACTTACAATTCCTTGGAAATTCCCACTATAATTTTTTGGTTGCCATTTTTTCTGAACACCACCAACTGTGTAGTTATATGTTCTTGAAATATCAAATAATTGAGAAGCTGGATTATATCCTTCATTCAAGGCAGTTTGATATAAAAATGGCTTAATTGCACTTCCTGCTTGTCTTTTTGATTGAAATGCTCTATTAAATACAGATTGATTATAATCAACTCCTCCAACAAAGGCTAGAATTTTACCCGTATTACTTTCAAGAGAAATCATTGCTCCATTTAATTCTTTAACATAAGAATCATCATCTGGATTTTTAGAAGATTTTCTAAAATTTAAATCTCTCTTAATAGCTTCGTCATAAGAAGCTTTTAGAGCTTCTTTCGCTATTTCTTGTGCATCTATGTCAATAGTTAAATAAATTTTATATCCACCATATAGAATATCAGGAATATCATTTATTAATTGACTTATTGCATAATCAACAGCATAAGGTGCTTTATTTTTTGTCAAAGTCTGATTATAAATAATAGGAGTTTCTTTCATTGATTCTTCGTATTGTTCTTTATTAATCCATCCAAGAGTATTTAATCTTGTGATAACTTGATTTGCACGAGCTAGTGAGATTTTAAGATTTTTTGTTGGGTCATAAAAACTTGGAGCTCTTGGAAGTCCAACAAGAATAGCCATCTCTTTTAAAGATAATTCATATAAATCTTTATTAAAATATCCTTTTGCAGCTGTTTTTATTCCGTAATATCCATGTCCAAAATATACATGATTTAAATATCGCTCAAGTATTTCTTCTTTTGTAAGAACAGTTTCTAACCTAATAGCTAGTAGTGCTTCTTTTACTTTTCTCATCAATTTTTTTTCTCTTGTCAAAACAAGCATTTTTATTAATTGTTGAGTTAATGTACTTGCTCCTTCAACATATCCACCTGCTTTAATATTTTTTATCATTGCACGGCTAATAGCATCGGGATTAATACCTGAGTGTTCAAAAAATTGTGTATCTTCAATGGCAACTAATCCTTCGATTATTCTTGCAGGAATGTCATCATATTTTACATATTCTCTGTTTTCATCTTTAAATGTATTTGCAATAAGCTTTCCATCTTTATCAAAAAATTGAGTACTTTGTTTTGGTGAATAATTTACAACAGCATCAACATCATGTTTAATTTCATCATATAAATTGTATAACCAGCCACAAACTACTAATCCTACAATAACAAAAAGACCAAAAATATATTTCATCATATTTAATTCCTAAAATCTTTATTTTTAAAAGTTGAGTTAATCAATTTTTTAGTGTAATCTTCCTTTGGTGAAGATAAAATATCTTTCGTCGAACCTTTTTCAACTATAATTCCATCTTTTATAATAACAATATTTTTACAAATTTCTTTAATTGAATTTATATCATGAGTTACAAAAAGAATTAATATATTTAAACGTTTTTTTAAATCATTAATAATATTGATAATATTATTTTTATTTTCCTCATCAAGTGCAGTTGTAGGTTCATCTAACAAAAGTAGTTTTATATTTCTACTTATTGCAATTGCAATTACAACTCTTTGAATTTGTCCTCCACTTAATTGTGTAGGGAATTTATTTAATATTGACTCATCTAAAGCTAATAATTTTAAAACTTCTTCTTTTTTTTCATCTGAACAAAAAAATTGGTTTTTTATTTTTGTCATTGATGATAAAGAAGTAAAAGGATTTTGTGGTATAAACCCAATAGTGTCATAATTTAATTTAAAATTAGAGTCTATAACTTTTTCTGTTTTCATAAAAGATGGAAGAAGATTTAATAAAGATTTCAATGTTAAAGATTTTCCACTTCCACTTTCTCCAATTAGAGCTGTTGAATCAGTGATATCAAATGAAATATTAACTAAAGTTTTTTCATTTGCATCAATTATTAATTTATTAATTTTTATATATAGCACAAATTATCTTTTATATTAATGGTTTGTCCATCTCTTTAGGAATCTCTATATTCATCAATTTTAAAACTGTAGGAGCGATATTATTTAAACTTCCAGTTTTAACCTCTTTTACACCATTTGCATAAACAAAACAATAAACATCTCCAACAGTATGATTTGTTAGAATATTTCCATCTTCATCTTTCATCATTTCACAATTTCCATGATCAGATGTTAATATAATATTGTAATTTTGTTTTTTTGCAAGTTCAAAAATTAAACCTAATTCAAAATCAACAGCTTCAACAGCTTTTACAGCTGCATCAAATACACCTGTATGTCCAACCATATCACCATTTGCAAAGTTAACAACGATAAAATCTATATTGTTATTCATAGCTGTTCTAACAGCATCTCCCACTTGAGGTGCAGACATTTCAGGTTGTAAATCATATGTTGCAACTTGAGGTGAAGGAATTAAAACTCTTGTTTCATTTAACATAGGTTCTTCAACTCCGCCATTAAAGAAAAATGTAACGTGAGCGTATTTTTCTGTTTCAGCTGTATGAAGTTGAGATAAACCAGCATTTGAAATCACTTCAGCTAAAGTATTTTTTGGAGATTCTTTTGGAAATAAAATAGCAATAGGTGTATTTTTATCATATTGTGTCATAGTTGCAAGATTTAGTGAACCTTTAAACGTATCAAATTCATTAAAGTTTTTATTTGCAAAAACAGAAGAAATTTCTCTCATTCTATCACTTCTAAAATTACAGAAAATTATTCCATCATTCTCTTTTATTCCTTCATATCCACTAAATGCAGTTGGAAGAATAAATTCATCAAAGATTTGGTTCTCATATGAATCTTTTAAATAAGATGAAATGTCACTTGTAGTTGATGGAGTTGCAAAAGTTATCGCATCATAACCTTTTTTTACTCTATCCCATCTATTATCTCTATCCATTATGTAGTATCTTCCTGCAATTGTTGCAATTTTTATATCTTTATCACAAATCTCTAAAATTTGATTTATATATTTTTGTGCACAATCAGGAGCTACATCTCTACCATCTGTAATAATATGTATAAATACTTTTTTATTAGATTGTTTTGCAATTGTTGCCATTGCAATAATATGGTCAATATGAGAATGAACTCCTCCATCACTTAATAATCCTAATAAATGAATATTATTTGATACTTCGATAATATTTTTTAAAACTTCATTATCTTTTAAAGTATTGTTTTCAATTGCAATATTTATTTTTACTAAATCTTGATATAAAATTCTACCACTACCAATAGTCATATGTCCCACTTCACTATTTCCCATTTGTCCATCTGGTAATCCAACAAATTTACCATAAGTATGAATTAATGAATAAGGAACGTTTTTAAATAAATAATCATAAGTTGGAGTATTTGCACTAGAAAAAGCATTAAATTTATCTGAAGGATTGTATCCTATTCCATCAGTTATTATAAGTAGTGTTTTATTTGTCATTATTTAAACCTTTTAAAAAGTATTATATATTATAATCGCGCAATTATATCAAAATCAAGGTTCAAGTTTGTTTTATTGGTTTTATAGACACCTAGAGATTAACATCTTTCAATATATTTCAGTGAGAGCTGGAATGAGTTTTTTTATAGCTTTTGTTTTAACAATGTATTTAATGCCAAAGTTTATTAGTTGGGCGAAAAAAAAGAAAGCATCGCAGCCAATTTATGAACTTGCGCCTGAAAGTCATCAAACAAAAGTTGGAACCCCAACTATGGGTGGAGTAGTTTTTATTTTTTCAACAATAATTGCTACAGTTCTTACTGCAAAATTAAGTAATTATTATGTTGCAGGTGGTTTATTATGCTTAGCTCTTTTTTCATTAATTGGTATGCAAGATGATTATTCTAAAATATCAAAAGATAAAAATTCAGCAGGTTTGAGTGCAAGAGCAAAACTAATATTACAATTTCTTTGTGCTGCAATTATTGCTTTTATAGCTTATCATTATGGACATTCAAGTGAATTATATACACCTTTTTATAAATACCCTTTATTTAATATGGGAATTTTAGCAGTAGTTTTTTGGATGTTTATTATTGTAGGGTCTTCCAATGCTGTTAATCTAACTGATGGATTAGATGGTTTAGCAACAGTTCCTTCTATAATGGCATTTTTTACTTTATCAGTATTAGCATATGTTACTGGACATGCAGTTTTTTCAACATATTTATTGTTACCAAATATTCAAACTGTAGGTGAATTAGCGATTATGGGAAGTGCAATATGTGGAGCTTTGATTGGATTCTTATGGTTTAACTCTCATCCAGCAGAGATATTTATGGGTGATTCAGGTTCTTTACCTTTAGGGGCATTTATGGGCTATATGGCAATTGTTGCGAAATCAGAAATATTATTATTAGCAATTGGATTTATTTTTGTTTTAGAAACAGTATCTGTAATATTACAAGTTGGTTCTTATAAGTTAAGACAAAAAAGAATATTTTTAATGGCACCTATTCATCACCATTTTGAGAAAAAAGGTTGGAAAGAAAATAAAATTATAGTAAGATTTTGGATTATTGCATTTATGACAAATTTAGTAGCTTTATTAAGTTTAAAAATCAGATAAAGAAAAAGTAATGAAAATAAATAACAAAAAAATAAGAATTTTAGGCAAAGGTATCACTGCATTAGCTTTAAAAGATAAATTTCCTAACGCTACATTATATGACGACAAAGATTTTGATACTTATGATAAAAGTAGTGATGAATTAACTGTTGTAAGTCCTGGAATTCCACCTTATAATAAAATGGTTTTAAATTCAAATAATGTAATTAGTGACTATGATTTATTTCAAGATATTATGCCTTTTTCTATTTGGATATCTGGAACAAATGGAAAAACAACTACAACACAAATGTGTCAACACTTATTAAATGAATATGATTCGGTTTGTGGTGGAAATATTGGAATACCATTAAGTCATTTAGATGAAAATAAAAAGATATGGATTTTAGAAACTTCATCTTTTACTTTACATTATACTTATAAGTCAAAACCTAATATTTATTTATTATTGCCAATAACAGAAGATCATATAACTTGGCATGGTTGTTTTGAAGAGTATAAAAATGCAAAATTAAAACCTCTTGAGTTAATGAATGAGAACGATGTAGCAATAATTCCTTCTGAATTTAAAGATTTTAAAACAGATGCTTTTGTTATAACATATAATAATAGTGATGATTTATGTAATCATTTTGGTTTTGATAAATCTAAAATTAATTTTAAAGAGCCATTTCTTTTAGATGCAATTTTAGCAATGGTTACAAGAAAAATTATATTTGATGAAATTAATTATGATTTAATAAACCAATTTAAAATAGATAAACATAAAGTCGAAGAATTTTTTGATAAAAAAAATAGATTATGGATTGATGATAGCAAAGCAACAAATGTTGATGCGACTATAAATGGTTTAACTCCATATAGAAAAGATAATTTACATCTTATATTAGGTGGAGATGATAAAGGTGCAAATTTAAAACCTTTGTTTGAAAATATAAACAATCTAGATTTAATTGTTTATGCAATTGGAAGTAACACAGATAAAATAGTTGATTATTGTAATGAATATTCAATAAAAGTAGAAAAATGTAATTATTTATATATTGCAGTAGAAAAAATGAGTAATAATATGAAAGAAAAAAGTATAGGTATTTTATCTCCAGCTGCTGCATCATTGGATCAATTTAAGTCTTATGCACATCGCGGTAATGAATTTAAAGAATTAGTAAATAGTTTAAGCTAATATTAATAAAATTACTTGTATAATCTCACTCCAATTTGCATTGGTTCGATAGCTCAGTCGGTAGAGCAAAGGATTGAAAATCCTTGTGTCGACAGTTCGATTCTGTCTCGAACCACCATTTTATTTTTGGTGCTGGTGTAGCTCAGTTGGCTAGAGCAGCTGATTTGTAATCAGCAGGTCGGGGGTTCGACTCCCTTCACCAGCTCCATTTTTATGTCGTGCGTAATCTAAAAGACAGCGCTTGACCAGAACAATAATATTTTTCAACGGTGAGGTTGGAGAGTGGTCAAATCCTGCGGACTGTAAATCCGCCGCCTTAGGCTTCGAAGGTTCGAATCCTTCTCTCACCACCACGCAATGTTGCGGGAGTAGCTCAGTTGGCTAGAGCTTCTGCCTTCCAAGCAGACTGTCGCGAGTTCGAGTCTCGTCTCCCGCTCCATATTTTATTGATTACTGGGAGCTGAGTTATAAGCACAATTTTTTTATAACTCTTTATTTATTTAACTCCCATTAAAGTTTTTTTTAGTATTTATTAAATATAATACGCAACGCAATTTTAAATTGCAAAAATTAATAATAAAATCCCCTCTGAATAGAGAAGCCTAGTGGGCTTATCTACTCAGAGGGCAATAACCAAAAATTTAGAAGGGGAATTCTATGGCAAAAGAAAAATTTTCAAGAAATAAGCCACACGTTAACATCGGTACAATTGGACACGTTGACCACGGTAAAACTACTTTAACAGCTGCTATTTCTGCTGTTCTTGCAGTAAAATATGGTGGAGAAATGAAAGATTATGATCAAATCGACAATGCTCCAGAAGAAAGAGAAAGAGGTATTACAATTGCTACTTCTCATATCGAGTATGAAACTGATAAAAGACACTATGCACACGTTGATTGTCCAGGACACGCGGATTATGTTAAAAACATGATTACTGGTGCTGCACAAATGGATGGAGCAATCTTAGTTATTGCTGCAACTGATGGACCAATGGCTCAAACAAGAGAGCATATCTTATTATCAAAACAAGTTGGAGTTCCATATATCGTTGTATTTATGAACAAAGAAGATCAACTTGATGAGCAAGATAAAGACGAAATGTTAGAACTTGTTGAAATGGAAATTAGAGAATTATTATCTACATATGATTTCCCAGGTGATGACACTCCAATTATTGCAGGTTCTGCATTTCAAGCATTAGAAGAAGCTAAAGCTGGAACTGTTGGCCCATGGGGAGAAAAAGTTGTAGCTTTAATGGATGCAGTTGATTCTTATATTCCAACTCCAGAAAGAGATGTTGATCAAGATTTCTTAATGCCAGTTGAAGATGTATTCTCTATCTCAGGAAGAGGAACAGTTGTTACTGGAAGAATTGAAAAAGGAACAATTAAAGTAGGTGAGACTATTGAAATCGTTGGATTCTCTGATACTAAAACAACTACTGTAACTGGTGTTGAAATGTTTAGAAAAGAAATGGAACAAGGTCAAGCTGGAGATAACTGCGGTATTCTTTTAAGAGGTATCAAAAAAGAAGAAGTAGAAAGAGGACAAGTTTTATGTAAACCTAAAACAATTACTCCACATACAAAATTCAGATGTGAAGTGTATATCCTTTCTAAAGAGGAAGGTGGTAGACATACTCCATTCTTCTCAGGATATAGACCACAATTTTATGTAAGAACAACAGACGTAACTGGTTCTTGTACATTACCAGAAGGTACAGAAATGGTTATGCCAGGTGATAATGTAGAAATGACAGTTGAATTAGTTGCTCCAATTGCTCTAGACAAAGGTACTAAATTTGCTATTAGAGAAGGTGGTAGAACTGTAGGTGCTGGAGTTGTTGCTGAAATCATTGAATAAGGATTGTTATGGCAAATGCAGTAAGAATTAAAATAGGATTAAAATGTCAAGAAAGTGGAGATATTAACTACACTACTTGGAAAAATCCAAAAACTCACACTGAAAAGTTTGAGGTAAAAAAATATAGTCCAAGATTAAAAAAACATACTTTACACAAAGAAGTAAAATTAAAATCTTAAAACAATTGAACTTGTAGTTTTTAACTACAAGTTCAAAATTATAGGTCAGTAGCTCCAATGGTAGAGCGCCGGATTCCAAATCCGATGGTTGTGGGTTCGAGTCCCTCCTGGCCTGCCACTTAAATTTTTTTAAAAGAAGTGTTTCTCTTTTTTTGAAAGAATTTAAAGCTTAATGAAGCAATCAAAAACGGAGTTAATGGTGAATAGATTAAAAAATTATTATGCTAACGCGAAATCTGAATTACTAAAAGTAATTTTTCCTATTAAAGAACAAATTAGATCAGCATATTTATCTGTTTTTATAGTTGTTACTGTTATAACACTATTTCTAGCTCTTATTGATGGAATAATGTCATTAAGTTTATCTTCGATAATCAATTAAGGAATTAAAATGGCACATAAATGGTATGCAATACAAACTTATTCTGGTAGTGAATTATCTGTAAAAAAAGCTTTAATTAAATTAGCAGAAGAAATGGCAGATGATAGAATAGCAGAAGTTTTAGTTCCAACTGAAGATTTAATTGAAATAAAAAAAGGTAAAAAGTCGATTGTAGAAAGACCATTATATCCTGCTTATGCATTTGCAAAAATTGATTTAGATACAGGTTTATGGCATAGAATTCAATCAATGCCAAAAGTTGGAAGATTTATTGGTGAATCGAAAAAACCAACTGCACTTTCAGAAAAAGATATAAATCTAATTTTAGAAAAAGTTAAAAATAGAGCAGCAGCTAAGCCAAAAGTTTCATTTGATGAAGGTGAAATGGTAAGAATTAATGAAGGTCCTTTTGCTAATTTTAATGGCTTAGTTGAAGATTTTGATATGGTTTCTGGATTGTTGAAACTAAATGTATCAATTTTTGGAAGAAATACACCTGTTGAAATATCTTATACTCAAGTTGAAAGAGTAATTTGATATTTTTATTATAGGCATTAGGCAAAAAAACTAGCTTCTTAACATATAGTTTTCTTGCCTAATGTCTAATCATTAAAATTTTTTTAAAGGAATAGCATGGCTAAAAAAATTCAAGGGCTACTAAAATTACAGATACCTGCGGGTGCTGCAAATCCATCACCACCAGTTGGACCAGCTTTAGGTCAAAGAGGTGTTAATATTATGGAATTTTGTAAAGCTTTTAATGAAAAAACAAAAGATAAAGCAGGATATAGAATTCCTGTAGTTATCACTGTTTATACAGATAAAAGTTTTACATTCGAAGTAAAACAACCACCAATGACAGATTTAATTAAAAAAATCTCAGGTGTTAAAACAGGTTCAAGTAATCCACTTAAAAATAAAGTTGGAAAACTTTCAAAAGAACAAATTATGGAAATAGTTGATTTAAAAATCAAAGATTTAAATACAGATGATAGAGAAGTTGCTGCAAAAATTGTTGCGGGTTCTGCTAGATCAATTGGTATTGAAACAGAATTATAAAAATCTGTTTTGAGAAAGTCTTACCACCGGACTTATAATGGCGGTAGCAAAATAATAAACTTGCGGAGAAAATAATGGCAAAAATTTCAAAAAGATATAAAGCATTAGCTGAAAAAATAGAAAATAAAAAATACTCTTTAGCTGAAGCTTGTGATACAGTTAAAGAATTAAAATCAGCTAAATTTGATGAGAGCGTTGAAATCGCACTTAATTTAAATGTAGATCCAAGACATGCTGACCAAATGATTAGAGGTGCGGTTGTACTTCCAAATGGAACTGGTAAAACTGTAAGAGTTGCAGTATTTGCAAAAGGTTTAAAATTGGATGAAGCAAAAGCAGCAGGTGCAGATATTGTTGGTAATGATGATTTAGCTGAAGCTATCCAAGCTGGAAATATCAATTTTGATGTTTTAATTGCAACTCCTGATTGTATGGGAATTGTAGGAAAAGTTGGAAGAATCTTAGGACCAAAAGGTTTAATGCCAAATCCTAAAACTGGAACAGTAACTATGGATGTTACAAAAGCTGTAAATGATGCTAAAGGTGGTCAAGTTACATATAGAGTTGATAAAAAAGGTAATATGCAAGCAGCAGTTGGGAAAGTTTCTTTTTCATCAGAAGCAATTAGAGAAAATATTGCAGCATTTGTAGCGGCAATTAATAAGGCAAAACCATCAACTGCAAAAGGTAGATATATTACTAATGCAGCTGTATCATTAACTATGAGTCCATCAATTGTTTTAGATAATATGGAATTAATGGAAATTAGATAAGGTAAACCTTATCTAATTTTTTTAACATTCAATAATAAAGATAGAATCTTTATTATTGAGTGTTATTCAAAGCACTGAAATAAAACTGAAGACAGCTGGTAAGAGACACCTCCGTTTCTTGTAAGTCCCGCCTAAGTCGATGTTTTGAAGGGAGGAGAAAAAATGACTAGACAAGAAAAATCAGAAATTATTAATTTTTTAACAGAAGAGTTTAAATCTTCTTTAGCAGTTGTTGTTTGTGATTACAAAGGACTAACTCACAAAGAATTAGAATCTTTAAGAAAAGAAGCAAGAGCAAATAATACAAAAGTTCAAGTTGCTAAAAATACTTTAGTTACTGTTGCTGTTAAAAATGCAGAGCTTGGTGATGTTGAATTAAGTGGTACAAATATTTTCTTATGGTCTGAAGATCAAATTTCAGCTTGTAAAGTAGCTGATAAATTTGCATCTACTAACAAAGAAAAATTTGCTATTAAATCAGGTATCATTGAAGGTAAAATTGCTGACTTTGCTACTGTTAATGCATTTGCTAAATTACCATCTAGAGAAGAACTTCTTGGTATGCTTGCATCTGTATGGATGGGGCCAGTTAGAAACTTTACTATTGGTCTTGATGCACTTAGAAGAAAAAAAGAAGAAGAGGCAGCTTAATTATTTAAGCTATTAATATTAAAATAAAAAAATAATAAGGAAAATGAAATGGCAATTTCTAAAGAAGACGTTTTAGAATTTATCTCTGGTTTATCTGTATTAGAATTATCAGAATTAGTTAAAGAATTTGAAGAAAAATTTGGTGTATCTGCTCAACCTGTAGCAGTTGCTGGTGGTGCTGTAGCTGCTGTTGAAGCTGCTGAAGAAAAAACTGAGTTTGATGTTGTTATCTTAGATTCAGGTGATAAAAAAATTAATGTAATTAAAGAAATTAGAGCATTAACTGGTTTAGGATTAAAAGAAGCTAAAGATGCAGCTGAGCAAACTCCTTCTACAATCAAAGAAGGAATTTCAAAAGCGGATGCTGAAGCAGCTAAAGCAGCTTTAGAAGCAGCTGGTGCTAAAGTAGAAATTAAATAATTACTTTGTAATTATTGACTGTTATACAGGGATTTCCCTGTATATAGTTAGGCATCTTTGAGGGCTAAGGTTAAAATTTAATAGAAATTTTAACCCTATCCTTTATGGATGCTTTTGTGCTTTATATAAATAAAAGCAAACTTAACCAAATTTTATAACAAGGCCGACAATGTTAAACTCTTTAAAATCTGGTAATAGACTTAGAGTTGATTTTGCAAAAAATCCACAACAAATTGAAATTCCAAACTTATTACAACTACAACAAACTTCGTATGATACTTTCTTGATGATAGGTCAAGAAGAGAGATCTGCTGCTGGAATTGAAAAAGTATTTAAATCTATTTTCCCTATACATGACGTTCAAAACAGAATTACACTAGATTACTTAGGTTCAGAAGTAGGTAAACCTAAATATGATGTAAGAGAATCAATGGTTAGAGGATTAACATACTCTATTCCTCTAAAAATCAATATTAGATTAACTTTATGGGATTTAGACGAAAAAACTGGTGAAAAAATCGGTGTTAAAGATATGAAAGAACAATCTTTATTTATTAGAGAAATTCCTTTAATGACTGATAGAACTTCTTTTATAGTTAATGGTGTTGAAAGGGTAGTTGTTAATCAATTACATAGATCACCTGGTGTAATTTTTAAAGAAGAAGAATCAAATACAGCTGACAATAAACTTATTTATACTGGTCAAATTATTCCAGACAGAGGTTCATGGTTATATTTTGAATATGATGCAAAAGATGTATTATATGTAAGAATTAATAAAAGAAGAAAAGTACCAGTTACTATTTTATTTAGAGCATTAGGTTATTCAAAAGAAGATATTGTTAAATTATTCTATCCAATTGTAAATATTAAAGTTAAAAATAATAAATTTTTAACAGAATTTAACCCTGATGATTTTATGGGAAGAATTGAATATGATGTAAAAGATGATAAAGGTAATTTAGTTATTGCTGCTGGAAAAAGATTAACACTTAGAAAAGCAAAAGCTTTAATTGAAGGTGGTTTAAAATTAATTGAATATCCATTGGAACAATTAATGGATAGAAGTACAGCTAATACTATTTATGATCCAGAATCAGGAGAAGTATTATTTGATGCACTAACAAATTTAGATGAATTAAAATTAAAAAAACTTTTAGATTTAGGTTTTGATAATTTTGATATTGCAAATGATTTAGCTCCAGGTATTGATAATTCTATTATTAATGCATTTAAAGCAGATGCAGAATCTTTAAAACTTTTAAAACAAACTGAGCAAATTGATGATGAAAATGATTTATCAGCAATAAGAATCTACAAAGTTATGAGACCAGGTGAACCTGTTACTAAAGAAGCTGCTAAAGATTTCGTTAAAAAATTATTCTTTGATCCAGAAAGATACGACTTAACAAAAGTTGGAAGAATGAAAATGAATCATAAACTTGGTGTTAATGTACCTGAATATGTTACTACTTTAACTTATGAAGATGTTATTAAAACAGTTCAATATTTAGTAAAAGTTAAATCTGGACATGGTCATATTGATGATAGAGATCACTTAGGTAATAGAAGAATTAGAGCAATTGGTGAATTATTAGCAAATGAATTACATGCTGGTTTAATCAAAATGCAAAAAGCAATTAGAGATAAAATGACTACTTTATCTGGTACTTTAGAAGATATTATGCCACATGATTTAGTTAACTCTAAAATGATTACTTCAACAATTACTGAATTCTTTACATCTGGGCAATTATCACAATTTATGGATCAAACTAATCCATTATCTGAAGTTACTCATAAAAGAAGACTATCAGCACTTGGAGAAGGTGGTCTTGTAAAAGAGAGAGCTGGATTTGAAGTAAGGGACGTTCACCCAACTCACTATGGAAGAATTTGTCCTGTTGAAACTCCAGAGGGACAAAATATCGGTCTTATCAATACTTTATCAACTTTCTCTAAAGTTAATGAGTTAGGATTTATCGAAGCTCCATATAAAACAGTTGTTGATGGTGTAGTAACTAATGAAATTAAATACTATACAGCAACTCAAGAAGAGGGATTAGTTATTGCTCCTGGTTCAACAAAAGTTGATGAAAATGGAAAAATTGTTGAATCACTAATTGAAGCTAGAAAAGATGGTGAAATCTTACTAATGGAAAGAAGTAGTGTCGATTTAATTGATATTTCTTCTCAAATGGTTATGGGGGTTGCTGCTTCTTTAATTCCATTCTTAGAACATGATGATGCCAATAGAGCACTTATGGGATCAAACATGATGCGACAAGCTGTTCCATTATTAAGACCAAATGCACCTGTCGTAGGTACTGGTTTAGAAAAAACAGTTGCAAGAGATGCATGGGAAGCTATTAAAGCAAATAGAGCTGGACTTGTTGAAAAAGCTGATGCTAAAAACATTTATGTTAGAGGTGAAGATGAAAATGGTGCTTTCATTGATCATTATATTGTAAATAAAAATGTAAGAACAAATAATAATACATCATTTGGACAAAGAATAGCTGTAACTGAAGGTCAATTTGTTGAAAAAGGTCAAGTTATTGCTGATGGTCCATCTATGGATAAAGGTGAATTAGCTGTTGGTGTTAATGCAATGGTTGCATTCATGCCATGGAATGGATATAACTATGAGGATGCTATTATCTTATCTGAAAGATTAATAGAAGAAGATGCATTTACATCAGTTCACATTTATGAAAAAGAAGTTGAATGTAGAGAATTAAAACATGGTAATGAAGAAATCACAAGAGATTTACCAGGTGTTAAAGAAGAATCAATTGTTCATTTAGATAATTCAGGTATCGTAAAAATTGGAACTTTTGTTAAACCAGGAATGATTTTAGTTGGAAAAGTTACACCAAAAGGTGAAATTAAGCCAACTCCAGAAGAAAGATTATTAAGAGCAATTTTTGGTGAAAAAGCAGGTCATGTTATTAATAAATCATTAGTATGCCCTACATCAATGGAAGGTACGGTTGTTGATGTTAAAGTATTTACTAAAAAAGGTTATGAAAAAGACGAAAGAGCAATAGCTGAAATTGAAGCAGAAAAAGCAGAATTAGATTTAAAACATCATGATAAATTATTAATGCTTGATAGAGAAGAAATTTTAAAAATAAATGATTTATTATTAAAATCAACTTTAATAAAAGATGTTGAACTTGATGATATCACATATAAAAAAGGTGAAACAATTCCTGTTGATGTATTAAATAATGTTAATAGATTTGCGATGAAAAAAGTTGTTTCATCTTATTCAAAAGAGATTGAAAAAGCTTATAATGATATTAAAGAACATTTTATTAAACAGAAAGCTCATTTAAGAGATGAACACGAAGAAAAACTTCAAATTTTAGAACATGATGATATTTTACCTAGTGGTGTTATTAAACAAGTAAAAGTTTATATTGCAACTAAAAGAAAAATTAAAGTTGGGGATAAAATGGCTGGACGTCATGGAAACAAAGGTATCGTTTCTAATATCGTTCCAAAAGTTGATATGCCTTATTTAGAAGATGGATCTACAGTTGATGTTATTCTAAATCCTCTAGGGGTTCCATCTAGGATGAATATTGGACAAATTCTTGAAGTTCATTTAGGTTTAGCTGGTAAAAAATTGGGAGCTCAAATTCAAGATATTTTTGATGCTAAAAAAGCTGATTTTATTGCTGAATTAAGAACTAAAATGAGCGAAATTGCTTCTGTTGCAAAATTAATGAATGGAAAAGCATTTATGGATTCATTAAGTGATGATGAATTAATTCAATATGGTCAAGACTGGGCAAAAGGTGTAAGATTTGCTACACAAATTTTTGATGGTGTTAAAGCAGAAGAATTTGCAAAACTGTTTGAATTAGCAAAAATTGATAGTGATGGTAAATGTGTTCTTTACGATGGAAAAACTGGTGATAAAATGAAAGAAAGAGTAAATGTTGGTTATATGTATATGCTTAAACTTCACCACTTAGTTGATGAAAAAGTTCATGCAAGATCTACTGGACCATACTCTTTAGTTACGCAACAACCAGTTGGAGGAAAAGCTCTATTTGGTGGACAAAGATTTGGAGAGATGGAAGTTTGGGCATTAGAAGCTTATGGTGCAACAAATGTACTTAAAGAAATGCTTACAACGAAATCTGATGATGTTGAAGGAAGAACTAAAGCTTATAGAGCAATAGCAAATGGTGAAAATGTTCCAAATTCAGGTGTACCTGAAACATTCTTCGTATTAACAAAAGAGTTAAAAGCTCTAGCTTTAGATGTAGAGATTTTTGGAGAGGTAGAAAACGATGAGTAATAATGAAAAAATATTGTCACCAATTGAAATTAAAGAATTAGAAAGACCGCAAGATTTTGCGGCTTTTCAATTAAGATTAGCAAGTCCAGAAAAAATTTTATCTTGGTCTTGTGGAGAAGTAAAAAAACCTGAAACTATCAATTATAGAACATTAAAGCCAGAAAGAGATGGATTATTTTGTGCTAAAATTTTTGGACCAGTAAAAGATTATGAATGTCTTTGTGGTAAATACAAAAAAATGAGATATAAAGGTGTTGTTTGTGAAAAATGTGGAGTTGAAGTAACTTCATCAAAAGTAAGAAGACACAGAATGGGACATATTGAACTTGTATCTCCTGTTGCTCATATTTGGATGGTTTCATCATTACCTACAAGAATTGGTACGTTATTAGGTGTAAAACTTAAAGATTTAGAAAGAGTATTATATTATGAAGCATATATTGTAAGTGAAGCTGGTGAAGCTTATTATGATAATGAAAAGACTAAAAAAGTTGAAAAATATGATATTTTGAATGAAGAACAATATAGAACTATCTCTGATTTATTTGAACATACTGGTTTTGAAGCAAACATGGGTGGACAAGTTGTAAGAGATTTATTAGAAAATATTGATTTATTCCAATTGCTTACTGTTTTAAAAGAAGATATGGAATCTACAAAATCTGAAGCAAAAAGAAAAACTATAATCAAAAGATTAAAAGTTGTTGAGAACTTCTTAAATTCTGGAAATAGACCAGAATGGATGATGTTAACTCAACTTCCTGTTCTTCCTCCAGATTTAAGACCACTTGTATCACTTGATGGTGGAAAATTTGCTGTTTCAGATGTTAATGATTTATATAGAAGAGTTATCAACAGAAATAACAGATTAAAAAGATTAACAGAACTTGATGCACCTGAAATCATTATTAGAAATGAAAAAAGAATGCTTCAAGAAGCAGTAGATGCTTTATTTGATAATGGAAAAACTGCAAATGCAGTTAAAGGTGCAAATAAAAGACCTTTAAAATCTTTATCAGAAATTATTAAAGGTAAACAAGGGCGATTCAGACAAAACTTACTTGGTAAAAGGGTTGACTTCTCTGGAAGATCTGTTATTGTTGTTGGACCTACTTTAAATATGGATCAATGTGGTATTCCTAAAAAAATGGCTTTAGAGTTATTTAAACCACACTTAATGGCTAAATTAGAAGAAAAAGGTTATGCAACAACATTAAAAGCTGCAAAAAGATTAATTGAATCAGAAGCAAATGAAGTATGGGAATGTCTAAACGAAATCGTTGATGAATATCCAATTATGTTAAATAGAGCTCCAACTCTACATAAACTTTCTATTCAAGCTTTCCATCCAGTATTAATTGATGGAAAAGCAATTAGATTACATCCATTAGTTTGTGCTGCTTTTAATGCGGACTTCGATGGGGATCAAATGGCAGTTCACGTGCCTTTATCACAAGAAGCAGTTGCTGAAGCAAAAATTTTAATGATGTCATCTATGAATATTCTTTTACCAGCATCAGGAAGAGCAATTGCAGTTCCTTCTCAAGATATGATTTTAGGTATTTATTACCTATCATTAGAAAAAGATGGGGTAAGAGGTGAACATAAATTATTTACTGATGTAAATGAAGTTAAGATTGCATTAGATATGAATAAAATAGATTTACATGCAAAAATTAGAACAAAATTAAATAATAAAGTTATTCATACAACTGTTGGAAGATTAATTATTCATGAAATTTTACCAAGTTTTGTACCTGTAAATTTATGGAATAAAATTTTAAAGAAAAAAGATATTGGTTCTTTAGTTGATTATATTTATAAACATGGTGGTTATGAAGTAACTCCAAGATTTTTAGATAACCTTAAAAACTTAGGTTTTAAATATGCTACAGCTGCTGGTATATCTATTTCTATTGATGATATTAGAGTTCCTGAAACAAAAGTTGGTCATATTAGTAAATCTAAAAAAGAAGTTATTGAAGTTCAAAAACAATTCTCTCAAGGTTTATTAACTGAGCAAGAAAGATATAATAAAATTATCGATATTTGGACAGAAGTTAACAATAAACTTGGTTCTGAAATGATGGAATTAGTTAAAACTGATAAAAATGGATTTAATTCTATTTATATGATGGCAGACTCAGGAGCTAGGGGTTCTGCAGCTCAAATTAGACAGTTATCAGGTATGAGGGGACTTATGGCTAAGCCAGATGGTTCTATTATTGAAACTCCAATTATTTCGAACTTTAGAGAAGGTCTAAACGTTCTTGAATACTTTATTTCTACTCACGGAGCAAGAAAAGGACTAGCAGATACAGCGTTAAAAACTGCAAATGCAGGGTACTTAACAAGAAAACTTATTGACGTTTCTCAAAATGTAAGAATCACGATGGAAGATTGTGGTACTCACGAAGGTATAGAAATTACTGATATTACATCAGGAAATGAGTTAATTGAATCTTTAGAAGAGAGAATTACAGGAAGAGTAATTGCAGAAGATATTATTGACCCGATTTCAAATGAAATATTATTTGCAGAAGGTACACTAATAACTGAAGAAGATGCAAAAATTGTAACTGAAGCAGAAGTTAAATCAGTAGTAATTAGAACTCCATTAACTTGTAAAGCAGAAAATGGATTATGTTCAAAATGTTATGGATTAAATCTTGGAGAGCAAAGAAAAGCAAAACCAGGTGAAGCTGTAGGAGTTGTTGCAGCTCAATCTATTGGAGAACCAGGAACTCAGCTGACACTTAGAACTTTCCACGTTGGAGGAACTGCAAGTGCAACTCAAACAGAAAGAGAATTAAAAGCTGATAAAGAAGGATTTATTAGATATTATAATATTAAAAAATATGTAAAATCTGATGGAAAAATTATTGTTGCAAATAGAAGAAATGCTGGATTATTACTGGTTGAACCAAAAATCAATGCACCATTTAAAGGTAAAGTAACAGTTGAAACTTTACATGAAGAGACAATTTTAACTATCTCAAATGGTACTGAAACTAAAAAATATTATTTAAGAAAAAATGATGTTGCAAAAGCAAATGAATTAGCTGGAGTTTCAGGAAAAATTGAAGGTAAATTATATTTACCATATAGAGACGGTGAAGAAGTTAATCAAAATGAATCTATAGTTGAAATGATTAAAGATGGATGGAATATTCCAAATAGGATTCCATTTGCTTCTGAATTAAAAGTTGAAGATGGTGCTCCAATTACATCAAAAATTATTTCTGGTGCAAAAGGATTTGTTAAATACTACAAATTAACTGGTGATTATTTAGAAAGAAGACATGATATAAAAGCAGGTGATACAGTAACTGAAAAAGGTGTATTTGCTGTTATTGTTGATGGTGATGATAGAGAAGCTTTAAGACATTATATTTCAAGAGGTTCTCATATTCAATTAAATGATAATGTTGAAGTAGAAAAAGATTCAGTTATTTCTGCACCAATTACAAATGAACAAGTTGTAATTGCTGAATGGGATCCTTATGCAAACCCAACAATTGCAGAAAAAGCCGGTATTATTTCATTTGAAGATATTATTCCTGGACTTACTGTTTCTGAGCAATTTGATGAATTAACTGGGACATCTAAATTAGTTGTTAATGAATATATTCCTAGTGGATATAAACCAACAGTAATATTAGCAACTGATGATAAAGAAATTATTAGATACTCTTTAGATCCAAAAACATCGTTAAATATTGCAGAAGGTAAAAGAGTAGAAGTTGCAGATATTATTGGTAAAACACCAAAAGCTACACAAAAATCTAAAGATATTACTGGAGGTCTTCCAAGAGTATCTGAATTATTTGAAGCTAGACGTCCAAAAAATATTGCACAATTAGCATCATTTGATGGTGTAGTATCATTTGGAAAATCATTAAGAAATAAACAAAAAATTGTTATTTCAGATGAATCTGGAAATAATGTTGAGTATTTAGTTGAAAAATCTAAACAAATTTTAGTTCATGAAGGTGAGTTTGTTCATGCTGGTGAAGCATTAACTGACGGTCAAGTTTCTCCACATGATATTTTGAGAATTCTTGGAGAAAAAGCATTGCATTACTTTATTGTATCTGAAGTACAACAAGTATATAGATCTCAAGGAGTAAATATTGCAGATAAACATATTGAGGTTATTACATCTCAAATGTTAAGACAAGTATCTATCTTAGATGGTGGAGATACTAAATTTATTGTTGGAGATATGATTTCTAAAAAGAAATTTAAATTAGAAAATGAGAAAATTATAAAATTAGGTGGAAATCCTGCAATTGCTGAACCTTTATTATTAGGTATCACAAGAGCAGCTGTTACATCTGATTCTATTATCTCTGCTGCTTCTTTCCAAGAAACTACAAAAGTTTTAACAGAAGCTGCAATCAGTGCTAAAATGGATATGTTAGAAGATTTAAAAGAAAATGTTGTAATTGGTAGAACAATTCCAGTTGGAACAGGTTTATATAAAAACCAAAAAATTAAATTTTCTGGTAATGAATAAAAAACAATAAGGCAATTATTGCCTTATTGAAACTTCACTAATTATAAAATGGAAATCATTTCTTTATTTTTTATTTTTATTGCAATTGAGTTTTTTGAATCAAATTGGCAGAAATCTGATACTTTATTTGGTTTGGTAAAAAATAATTTTTCAATTTTTAAAAAAAATATATTTTTATATTTTATATTACACCCTTCTTTTTTCTATACAATATTTTTATCATTTTATTTGAATAATTTTGGTTTTTTAATGAGTTCAATATTAATTCTTAAATTTTTAGATATTAGTTTTAAATTAATATTGATGAAAAATTTATTAGATGGTAGAGAAATAGATGAATTACTCCAATTTAATATACAAATTACACCTTTATTTCGATATATGAATGTAATAATTTATCCAATAACATTCATATTTGCAACCACTTTGTAATAATTTAATTTTGTCATTTTATTTTTATGATAGAATGCTAAAATTAAATAAAAAGGATTTATATGCAATATTTAGTAATTGCTTATGACAATGATAATGCACTTGAAAGAAGACTTGAATCAAGAGCCGCTCATGTTGAAGGTACAAGAAAACTAATGTCTGATGGTAAAATAATCAATGCTGGAGCATTAGTTGAAGATGATGTTATGGTTGGTTCAACTTTATTAGTTGATTTTGATACTGATGAAGAAATTGATGAATGGTTAGAAAACGAACCTTATGTAAAAAATAATGTTTGGAATATGGATGAATTCCAGATAGTTCCAATTAAATTACTACCAAAAAACTAAATATCTAATCAAATAAGCTATCAAGAGCTTATTTGATTTATATATTATATATATTTATATAGAAAAAACTATCTACTTACGTATTTAACAATGACATCGCCCATAGCAGAAGTATTTAAAACTTCTTTTGCATCATATGCTGCTAAATCTTTTGTTCTATATCCATCTTTTAATACAGCTTTTATTGATTCTTCTATTAAATCTGCTGCTTTCTCTTCATTTAAAGAATATCTTAGCATCATTGCTGCACTTACTATTGTTGCCAATGGATTTGCTATTCCCATCCCTGCTATATCTGGTGCTGAACCATGTATTGGTTCATATATTGCTGTTTTATCCCCTGTTGATGCTGATGGAAGTAATCCAATCGAACCAACTACCATTGATGCTGTATCTGATAGAATATCTCCAAAAATATTTCCTGTTACAATAACATCAAATTGTTTTGGGTTTCTTACAAGTTGCATTGCTGCGTTATCTACATACATATGACTTAAAGTTACTTCTGGGTAATCTTTTGATAATTCATTCATAGTATCTCTCCAAAGTTGAGAAACTTCTAAAACATTTGCTTTATCTACTGAACAAACTCTTTTATCTCTTTTCATTGCAAGTTCAAATGCTGTTTTACCAATTCTTACAATTTCTGGTTTTGTATATACCATTGTATTAAATGCTTTAAATCCATCATTCTCTCTTGGTTTACCAAAGTAAATACCACCAATTAACTCTCTTACAATCATAATATCTACGCCAGTAATTACTTCAGGTTTTAAAGTAGAGGCATTTACTAATTCATCATAGATAATTGCAGGTCTTAAGTTAGCATAAACACCCATTTCTTCTCTAAATTTTAATAATCCAGTTTCAGGTCTTAATTCTCTTGGTAATGTATCCCATTTTTCTCCACCAATTGCACCAAACAAACAAGCATCAGAATTTAAAACTCCATCAACTGTCTCTTGTGGTAATGGAACACCAGTAGTATCAATAGCAATACCACCCATTAGATACTCTTTATAATTTAATTCAAAATTACATTTTTTTGCTGCTGCATTTAATACTTTTATTGCCTCATCAACGATTTCTGGTCCTATCCCATCACCTTTGATTATTGATATTTTATAATTTCTCATTTATTTCCTTTATTTAAAATGCTGATTGAACAACTCCCCCATCAGCTCTTAAAATTGCTCCATTAGTTGCACTTGATAAGGCACTTGCTATATAAACAATCATATTTGCATCTTCTTCAACTTGGGCAAATCTTTGAATCAGTGAAGTTGGTCTTACATTTTTAAAAAAATCTTTTTCAACTTCTTCAAATGTTATATTATTTTGTTTAGCAAAATCTTCTATGAATTGTACTACACCTTCTGATTTTGAAGGTCCTAAAATGATTGAATTAGAAGTTACATTTGTTCCTTTAGTTAATTCAGCAATTCCTCTTGAAACAGAGATTTGTGCAGTTTTTGTCATCCCATAATGAATCATTTCTTTTGGAATTTGAATAGCTGATTCACTAGAAATAAATATAATTCTTCCCCAATTTTGGTCAATCATTGAAGAGAGATAATGTTGAGCTAATCTTACTCCACTCATAACATTTACATTAAACATATGCAACCACTCTTGTTCTGTAATATCTTTAAACTCTTTTGGTTCAAAGATTCCTAAATTGTTTATTAAGATATCAATATGTGGAATTTTAGAAATTAGTTTGTTACAACCAATATTATCTTTTAAATCAGCGGTTATTCCAATGATTCTTGTTTTTGGAAATTCAGCTTTTAGTTTTAAAACAGCATCATTTACTTTTTTCTCATTTCTTCCATTTATAATAACATTAACACCTTCTTGTGATAATTTTCTAGCAGTTTCAAATCCAATTCCTTGTGTTGAACCAGTAATTAAGGCTGTCTTATTAGCTATTTTTAAATCCATTTTATAATCCTTTATGATTTCTTAGTTAAATATATATGAAAAAAATCGCATTGTTATCGCTTTTTATTATTTTTTTTATACTGCGAATTTTGTGCGATTATAATTAAATAAGATTACATTCTTGGAACAATCTAAAAAAGTGTCTAGTTGCTAATTTAGAAAATAATTAGCAAATATAAAAAAAGGTAAAAAGAATGAATAAAATAAATGATTTAAGTATTAATACAAAAATAATTTTTGGATTTTCAATACTTATATTTATGATAATTTTTATAAGTAGTTACTCTATTTTTAAAATACGGGATTTAGCATCAATTACTTCAAGATTTTATAATTATCCTTATCAAGTAAGTAATACAACAAAATTAATTAGTTTTAAGATAACAAAAGTGATAAGCTCAGTAAAAGATATTGCCTTGACTACTTCAAATGAAGAGAAACAAGTAAGTTTAAAAAATATAGATGAAATAGATAAAGAAATTTATGAATTATTTAATTTATTGGAAAAATCTTATTTAGGTGATAAGACAAAACTTAATGATGCAAAAAAACAGTTTACAACTTGGATTCCCATAAGAACAGAAGTTGTAGAAGCAATGATAAGTGGAAATATGCAACTTGCAGGAAAACTTATAAAAGAAAAAGCAATGCCTCATGACATTATTTTATATAAACAAATGGATGATTTGACAAAGTTAGCAGAAAAAAATGGAAAAGATTTTTATGAAAATTCAAAAAAAATAAAAGAAAATATTTTAAATATCATAGTTACAATTTTTGTAATTAGTGTAGTTTTAGCAGTTTTAATAACTTATATGGTTTTTGTTGATATTAAACGTTCTTTAAAAACTTTTCAAGAAGGTTTACTCTCATTTTTTAGGTATTTATCAAATGAATCAAAAGATATTAAATTTATGAAAGAGAGTGATAGAAATGAGTTTGGCAAAATGTCAAAAATTATAAATGAAAATATATATAAAATAAAAAATGGTATACAAAAAGATAATGAAACAGTTGAAAATGTTTTGGATGTAGTATCTCAAATTAATAAAGGTTATTTGAATGTTAAAGTAGAAAAAGTTCCAAATAATCCACAATTGAAGAGTTTATGTGAAGCTTTTAATTTGATGATAAATGAACTTAGATTAAATATAGAATCAATATCGGTTGTACTAAAAGAGTTTAGTAGTTACAAGTTTATAAATAAAGTAGAAATAAGGAATCAAAAAGGAGAAATTGCAGAGTTTATTGAAAATATTAATTTTCTAACAGAAGAGATTTCTGAGTTATTAAAACAATCGTTATTAAGAGGAATTACATTAGATAGTGCATCAAATAAATTAATAGAGTATATAAATACTTTAAATAATTCAACGAAAGAAAGTGTAGTCTCTTTAGATAAAACAAATGATTCTTTAAAAAATATCACAGATGTTATTGTTCAAAGTAATGGAAATATTTCAGAACTAAGTAAATATGCACAAGAATTAAATATTTCTGCAAAAGAGGGGCAAAAATTAGCTTTAAATACTTCACATTCAATGGATGAAATTACAAATCAAGTTAATTTAATAAATGAAGCAATAATGATAATAGATCAAATTTCATTTCAAACTAATATTTTATCTTTAAACGCAGCTGTTGAATCTGCAACTGCTGGAGAAGCTGGACGTGGATTTGCCGTTGTTGCAGGAGAAGTGCGAAATCTTGCAAGTAGAAGTGCAGAAGCAGCTAAAGAGATAAAACAACTAGTTGAAAATGCAACAAACAAAGCAAATGAAGGTAAAAATATTTCAAGTACAATGATAAAAGGTTATGATGAACTTTTAGAAAATATAAACAAATCCACAATTATGATAGAAACAATAACAAATCTAAGTTCAAAACAAGAAAAAGGAATATTGGAAGTTAATAGTATTATTGATGATTTAGATTCTCAAACAAAACTTAATGGTTCAATAATGAATCAAACTTTTGATATAGCTATTCAAACTGATAAAATAGCAAAAAATATCTTTTCAGAAGCAAATAACAAAACTTTTATAGGAAAAGAAGAAATTATGAAAATAGATAGGTAAAACCTATCTAAAAAAGTTCTATTTTATAGCCTGTGTTATTTTGATTTGTAATTAAATCTTTATGAATTTTATTTCTAAGTCTAAATAATACAGATCTAAAAGCTGCATAACCTGCTGGTTCATCTTGCCAAATAGCGTATTCTAATTGTTCTTGAGAAACATTATGACCTGGGCTATCACAAAGATATTTTATAATTTTTGTCTCTTTTGTAGTTAATTTTACAGGTTCATCTCCATAATATAAAATCTCCTTTTCCTTATCAAATAAATATCCATATTTTAGTTGAATAGTACGAGATCTTTGCTCATTGTTTAATTCAAGTTGATGAATTAAAGTTTTGTTTACATTTTCAACCGCTTCAAGTTTTTTTGTTTTTGTATTATCTTGAGCAGATTTTTTTAAAGCTATTTCTATTGCTGCATGTAAATTTGATTTTTTATAAGGTTTTAAAATATAACCATAAGCAAAAGTTTCAGAAGCTTTTTTTATAGTTGCGACTTCAGAATTTGCTGTTAAAAATACAACTGGAGTTGAAGGAATTATATTTTTTAATTCTTTTGCAAGTTCAATTCCTGTCGTAGGTCCTTTTAGATAAATATCCATTAAAATTAAATCAGGAACAATACCTTTTTCCAATATTTTCATAGTTTTACATTTATTTGGTGCAACTCCACAAGGTTCATAACCTAAATCAAGAAGAGTTTCTTTTAAGTTTAATGCAATAATTGATTCATCTTCAACTATTAATATTTTGATTTTATTCATTATTCTTCCTCATCTTTTGAAAATATAATATTACATTCTAAGCCATTATTATTTCTAAATTCAATAATCGCATCTAATTGATCTTCTACTATAGAATGGATTAATTGCATTCCTATTGATTCGCTTTTATACAAACAATTTATATCTTTTAATCCTTCTCCATTATCTCTAATCTTTACATGAATTTTATCTCCTATTTTTTTCATATGAATACAAAGTAGATTTTCTCTATCTTCTTTAAAGGCGTATTTTAGAGCATTTACGCAAAGTTCATGTATTACCATTCCTATTTGAATACATCTATTTGTTGAAAAAATAAGTTTATCTATATGCAAATCAACTTTTAGTTTTGTATTTTGAGAAATATATAATTCTTTTATATCTTGAACTAATCTTTTTATATAATCTTGAAGATTTATATAAGCTAAATTTTCTCCTAAATACAAAAATTCATGTACTAATGCCATTGTGTTGATTCTACTTTTACTTTGTTTTAAAATATATTTTACTTCATCATCTTTTGCACGTCTTAATTGCATAGCTAATAAAGAAGAAATAATCTCCATATTGTTTTTTACTCTATGATGAATCTCTTTTAATAAAATCTCTTTTTCATCTAGGGATTTTTGGAGTTCAATATTCATATCTTTAAATTTTTTATTTATTTCTTGTCTTTGTGAAATATCTCTTCCAAATGCACAAATATAATCTTGATTTCCATATGTAAATCCATGTCCTGAAACTTCAACTGGAAAAATCTCTCCATTTTTTTTCCTTTGACTCGTTTCCAAAATCCAATTCTCTGTATTTTTTATTTTATGCATTATTTCAATAGCAGTTTGTCTGTTAAAATTTATATCCATAACTTCAAGATATTTTCCTAATAACTCTTCTTTTTCATAACCCAACATCTTACAAGCTGCATCATTTATATATACTATTTTTGCATCGATTGTAAACCAATAAATACCATCAACTGAATTATTTAATGCAAATTCATAAGGCATAAGTCTTTCTTTATCTTTCTCTTTTAAATCTTTGTATGATTTATCAATTTTTGAAATTACTTTTTGCATATGATTTAAAATTATAAAAAGTATTAAAACACTAAAAAATAAGAATAAAAATAAAAAATTAAAGAATGAATTATTATTTGTTTGTCCATAAGTAAAATATATATTAAAAAATCTATCAATTGATATTATCCCTATTACTCCTGTTATTAAATAGAAAATAGAAAACTTTACAGGTATGTTTTTATTATTAAATAAATGTTTTTTCATTGAACTCATATATCTATCCTTTTATTTAAATGTATTTTATCAAATTTTAATTTTTTTGCTTTTTTTTGCGAATAATTTGCGATTTAATTTACATAGTATTCCTTTGTTTTAAAAACCAAATTAAGTAATTTAACTAGGAGTTTTTTATGTATGAACTGATGCCAAATGAAAAAAAATTTGTACAAATCATAAATATAAAAGATGATGGATTTGTTGAATTTAATTTTGCAGTAGGTGAAGCTGTGATGAATGTTGAATTACTTTTACCATACAAAGCTTTTATTGAGTTTTGTCAAAACAATAGAGTTTCATTTTTTACAAAAGAGCAAGAAACTGAACTATTAATTGACAATCAAAATTGGAAATATGGGTTAAATTAAACTAAGGAGAAATTATGGAATTAAATATAGCTAGTGTTGAAATAGAACCAAAAAGACATACTTTTGGTCATGTTGCTCAAAGGTTAGGTGAAGATAGACCAGCTTCAAGATATGAAGAAGCTATGTATGATGCACAACCAACTGAAAATTTTCATTATAGACCTCAATGGGAGCCTGAATTTGAAATTTATGATAAAAATAGAACAAAAATCAAAATGAATGATTGGTATGATTTATTAGATCCTAGAAAGTTTCATTATATGTCTTATGTATCAACAAGAGCTTCTCAAAATGCAGCAAATGAACAAAGTTTTGAATTTGTCGAGAAAAGAGGTTTAGTTAATTTTATTAAAAAAGATAATTTACAAAAAGTATATGATTTTTTAACTCCATTAAGACACTATGAGTATGGTGCAAATATGAATAATCTTGCAATTGTAGATAGAGTTTATGGAACAGCTATGATGAGTGCTTGTTTGTTTCAGGCTGAAGATAGACTTGGAATGGCTCAACATATAACAAAAATAATTTTATTACTTAGTGATAATGATGTTTCAAAATTAGATGCAGGAAAAGATGCTTGGCTAAATTGCCCTAATTGGCAAGGTTTAAGAAAAGCAGTTGAGGATTCATTTGTAGAAAAAGATCCAATTAGATTATTTGTAAAGCAAAATGTTGTTTTTGATGCTTTTGTAATTCCTTTGATGATTAATGAATTTTCAAAAGAGTTAGCGCAAAATGATGAGATGACAGTTTCAATGTTAAATGAATTTATAGTTTCTTGGTATGAAGAAACAGTTAAATGGTTAGATAGTGTTATAAAAGTTATGGTTAAAGAATCAGATGAAAATAGAGATTTATTAACTACTTGGGTAAAAGAAGATATTGAAATTATAGAAAATGCAATGGAACATTTATCGACATTTTCAAATAATCCTAAAGAATTAATATCAAGTGTTAAAGCAGAGTTAATAGCTAGATTAAAAAGCTGTGGAATAAATTTATAAAAATAAAAGGGAAAAGTATGTCATCAAGTATAGCATTATTATGTCTTCAAGCAACAGAAGATGGAAGAGCAATAGCAGAAGCAATAAAAGAAGACAATGAGGGTGTAATAATTACAAATAAACCAGCAATGATTCAAATCGAACGACCTGAAAAAATTACTGTAAAAGCTTCTACAGTATCACAAGCTTTAGGAAGAGATTGGGATCCAGAAGAGTTACAGTTAGTACTTATTTCTTTAGGTGGTCAAGTTGAAGAAACAGATGATGAGTTTATCGTTTATTGGAATAATTAATAGATAATTTATATAACAAAGGGAGATATTATGAGTGTAGAACCTAGAAAAAAAAGATTAAATAAAAAAGATGCATATAAATATATGACTAGACTTGGTTGGGATCCAACTTATCAAAAAGAAGAAGATGTTTTTCCTTTTTTAGAAATGGAAGGATTAAAAATTCATGATTGGGAAGCTTGGGAAGATCCATTTAGAATGACAATGGATTCTTATTGGAAATTACAAGCTGAAAAAGATAAAAAACTTTATTCAATCATAGATGCCTTTGCACAAAATAATGCACAAAAAAATATTTCAGATGCAAGATATGTAAATGCATTAAAACTATTTTTAACAGGTGTAACACCACTTGAATATAAAGTTGTTCAAGGTTTCTCTCATGCTGCACGAGCTTTTAGAGGTGAGGGTGCTTCAATTGCTTGTCAAATGCAAGCTATTGATGAGTTAAGACATTTTCAAACTCAAGTTCATACTATGAGTCATTATAATAAATATTTTGATGGTTTCCATGATTATAGTACTATGCATGATAGAGTTTGGTATTTATCTGTTCCCAAATCATTTGGAGATGATGCAAGTACGGCTGGGCCTTTTGAATATTTAACAGCTATTTCGTTCTCTTTTGAGTTTGTATTAACAAGTCTATTATTTGTGCCATTTATGAGTGGAGCTGCTTATAATGGAGATATGGCAACTGTAACATTTGGGTTTTCAGCACAAAGTGATGAATCAAGACATATGACACTTGGGCTTTCTGCTATTAAATTTATGTTAGAACAAGATGCAGGAAATGTTGAAATTGTTCAAAAATGGATGGATAAATGGTTATGGAGAGGTTATAGAATGTTGGGGCTTGTAGCTATGATGATGGATTATATGTTACCTAATTCTCCAACTTCATGGGGTGAAGCAGTTGAGTTATATATTGAACAAAACTGCATGGCACTTTATAAAGATTTAGAAAAATATGGAATTAAACTACCAACAGATTTGATAAATACAATAGTTGCTGAAAAAGGACATTTATCACATCAAGTATGGAATATTTTTTATAACCATACAAATGCAGCTGCATTTCATACATGGATGCCTGATGAAGAAAAAATGAATTGGTTAAGCTTAAAATATCCAGATACTTTTGATAAATATTATAGACCAATGTTTGAAAGATATACAGCTTTAGAGAAAAATGGTGAAAGATTTTATTCAGAAGTTTTACCGCTTGTTTGCCAAACTTGTCAAATTCCATTAGGGTTTACAGATGTTGAAGGCGGAAATCCACATGTTTATACACATGAAACATCTGAATATAATGGTGAGATTTTTCATACTTGTTCAAAAGGTTGTAAACATATATTTGAGGCTCAACCTGAAAAATATATTCAAGCTTGGTTACCGCCTCATCAAATTTTCCAAGGAAATTGTGGGGGAGCTACAATACCAGAAGTATTAAAATGGTACAAAATTGAACACGGCGTTGATAATTTGGATTATGTAGGTTCACCTGATGAAGCTATGTGGAATAAATTAAAAAATAAATAAAAGGAGAAAAAATGGCAATTCAATCAATTGGAGAATATCCAATCATAATGAAAGATAGTGTAGATAAATTTCATGGAAATCAATTAGTGTTCATTTATTGGCATGGGCATAGAGTTGTTTGTTCTCCTAGAGCATTCCCTCTTCCACCTGATATGCCTTTTGGTGCATTAATATCAGATATTATTCCTTTGACATATAAAATTGAACCAGATTTTAAAGATTTAGATTTTGATAAAACAGAAGTTATTTGGGAGATTGATGGAAAAATTGTTACTCCTGATTTCTCAAAAAGTTTAAAAGAAAATGGTGTTGGACATAAATCATTTATTACATTTATAACACCATCTTTAATAGGTAAAGTAGGAGCATAAATTGGCTTGTAAATTAGAAATAGAACCAACAGGTGATGTAGTAGAAGTTCAAGAAGGACAAACCCTTCTTGATGCAGCTTTGCGACAAGGAGTTTATCTTCCTTATGCTTGTAATCACGGACTTTGCGGGACTTGTAAAGTTGAGGTTTTAGAAGGAGAGGTTGATTTAGGTGATGCTTCATATTTTGCTTTGATGGAGAGTGAACGTGAAGATGGATATTGTTTAGCTTGTACAGCAACAGTAGTTGATGATGTTGTTATTGAAGCTGATATTGATGTTGATGTTGATGCTAGAAGTATCAAAGTAAAAGATGTTTGGGGAACAGTTATCAAAAGAGAGATGTTAACTCCAAGAATCTTAGGTCTTTGGATTGAACTTGATGAGGAGTTAGATTTTCAAGCTGGACAATATATAAATTATCATGTTCCAGGATTTGATGAACCAAGAGCATTTTCACTAGCAAATCAACCAAGTACTGGAAAAATAATTGAGTTAAATATTGGAATTATTCCTGATGGTGAAGCAACACCATGGATTCATCAAAATGTAAAAGTTGGTGATAGAAGAAAAATAACAGGACCTTTTGGAAGATTTTTTGTAAAAAGAAGTGCTCAAAAACCAATGATATTTTTTGCAGGTGGTTCAGGACTTTCAAGTCCAAAATCTATGATTTTAGATGAATTAGAAAATGGATGTATCCTACCAATTACTCTATTTCATGGAGCAAGAAATGAAGAAGAGTTATATTATGCGGATATGTTTAGAGATTTAGAAGAAAAATATCCAAATTTTAAATATGTACCTGTCTTATCGAATAATGAAAATTCATTATGGAGTGGAGAAGTTGGATTTACAAATGATGTTGCAAAGAAATTGTATGATAATCAATTTGCTGGAAATAAAGCATATTTATGTGGACCTCCAATGATGAGTGAAGCTTGTATTACAGCCCTTATGCAAGGAAGATTATTTGAAAAAGATATACATACTGAAAAATTCTTCTCAAAAGCTGATTTACACAGTGATAAAGTAAAAAGTCCTCTTTTTAAATCTATATAAAAGATACAATTTTTTTAAATTGTATCTTTCTTCATTTTCTTATTTTGCGTAAAATTTGCGAATTTAATTCTGTATTATTCAATCAAAAACTATAAGGTTGATTTATGTTAGATATGCAAACTATATTTTATTTTTTAGCGCTAGGTTCTTTTGTTGGAGTTGTTTCAGGACTTTTTGGAATAGGTGGAGGAGGAATTATAGTTCCTGTTTTAACAGCTATTTTCTTAGTTCATGGAATTGATGAACACAATGTTGTTCATATGGCGTTAGGAACATCTATGGCTATTATAATTATAACTTCAATTTCAAGTATAAAAGCTCAACAAAAGAAAAAAGCAATTGTTTGGGATGTAGTTAAGATGATGGTTCCAGGAATTTTTGTAGGAACTTTTTTAGCAACATTTATTGCTTCAAAACTTGATTCATTTTATTTATCTATAATCTTTGCTTGTTTTATGTTGTATTCTGCAATTATGATGTTTATAGGTAAAAAACCAAAACCTGAAAATAAAATCTTTACTACAAAAACTCATATATTATCAGGTGGATTAATTGGAGCTTTATCTTCACTTGTTTCTATTGGTGGAGGAATTATGAGTGTTCCTTACTTGTTAGTTCAAAATATAGATATAAAAAAAGCAATTGCAACTTCATCTGCTATAGGCTTACCCATAGCTATTTCTGGAACATTAGGATATATTGTAAATGGTTGGAGTCATACTTCAATGCAGACTTATACTTTAGGTTTTGTATCACTTCCAGCTCTTGTTTGTGTTGCGAGTGCAAGTTATTTAACTGCTCCAATTGGTGTTGCTTTAGTACATAAAATAAATGTAGATTTGATGAAAAAACTTTTTTCTTTGTTACCTTTAGCTTTAAGTATTAAGATGTTGATTTCAGTGTTTTAAAATATACAAATCATTGATTTTAGCTGAAAAATTATAAAATATCTAAATAAAAAGTGCCATTTTTATGGCAAAAAATGTATTCAAATCTAATTATAATATGTCCAAATTAAATAAGGGAGTGATTATGTTAGAAAATATGAAAAATGAAATTTCTATTGGAATATCAAAAATGTGTAAAACTGGAGAAGAAAATACTCAGGAGTTGAAAAATATTATTGAAACAGCTGTTTCAAAAGCTGCAATAAGTACAAAAAAAAATTTAGCAGATATTACTAAGATAATGGAAGAAATTATTCAAGTATCTATAAAAGAATTGGAAAAACAAAATAGCTTAACGAAAAAAAGTATTGACACTATTATAAATGCTACAGTAACTGCTTTTAATGAAAATACACAAGAATTAATAAGTGAAATTGATATGGAACTTTTAAAAACAAAATATAGCTTCCAAGAAAAGCAAGACATTTTATCTATGAAATTAAAAGATAGTATAGATGATGCAATTAAAACTCAAGAAAATATATATGAAAAGATTGTCGAAGCTGTAAAAATTAATACAGAGAAAGCCCTAGAAAAAGGGAAATTAAATGTACAAAAAGTTAAAGAACTATCTGAAGCAACTATTTTAACAGTAATCGAAAGAGCTGAAAGTAATAAAAGTGATATTGAAAAAAGTATAGAAGGTGCAATTGATGGTTTAAAAGAGGGAATAATAAATAGTGTAGAAAATACAAAAATAGAAATCTTAAATGCAAAAGAAAAATCTAATACTTTTATAGAAGAAGAGATAAAAGAAGTTATTTTAAACTTGGAATCTTTAGATAAATCATTTAAAGAATCATTAATAAATACTTCAAATAAAGTAAATAACCTAGCAAAAGAATCTATTCAAAGAAATATTGATGAAATAAAAAATAATTCTAAAAAAACAATAGATGAAGTAACAAAAATTGCAAAAGGTGCAATAATAGGTATGATTAATGGTGCAAAAGATGCAATGAAAAAAGATAAGTAATTAGAACAAATATAGTTATATTCTAATAGAATTTTAGAATATGACTTTTTTATTCAAAAAATTCTATTTAGGATAATTAATAATGAGAAAAAATTCACCAAATTACTTATGTTCTATTGAACTCCTTCAAAGTGTAAATCATTTTAAAGGTATAAAAGATAGTGAGCTTGATAAAATATTGGAAAATTGTACAGTAATGAGTTTGCCAAAAAAATATTTGATTCAACAGTCACTTTTGGAAGAGAATATATTTTTGATTATGAAAGGTAGAGCGAAACTTTCAAAAATAGATTTGAAAAGTGGAAGAGAATGTATACTTACACTTTTAAAAGTAGGAGATTTATTTGATATTGTAACTTTACTTGATATAAAAGATAGAGATATTTCAGTTGAAGCAATTGATGATTTGCAATTATTAAAAATGCCAATAAAAATTGCTCATAATTTATTAGATAGTAATCCTGAGTTCAATAAAAGTTTTTTACCTTATCTTGGTACAAGAATAAGGCAACTTGAAGATTTTGCAACAAATTTAGCTTTATATAATACTAAAACAAGATTAATGAAACTTATTCTAGAAAATTGTGATTATACAGATAAAATAGATAATAGCTATTTAGTAAAATCAATAAATGATTTATCCCATGAAGTTTTAGCTCAAATGTTAGGTTCTGTAAGGAAAGTGATAAATTCAGATTTACAAAAATTAAAAAAAGATAATATTATCACTTCTGTAAGAGGAAACTTACGTATTAAAGATTTAGATAAACTCAAAAATGAAATAAAAAAATCATAAAATTAATTTTATAAAATTTCTATTCTATATCCTATATTTTTTTGATTTATTATCAAATCTTTATGAATCTTATTTCTTAATCTAAATAAAACTGTCCTAAAAGCAGCATATCCAGCTGGTTCATCTTGCCAAATTGCATATTCTATTTGTTCTTGAGAAATATTTTGACCTGGAGTTTTACATAATATTTTAACAATAGCAAGTTCTTTATTTGTTAGTGTAACAGCTTCATCACCAAAATATAAAACATCTTTTCCTTTATCAAATAAATATCCATATTTTAGTTTTACAGTTCTTGATTTAGTTTCATTCTCTAATAAAAGTTGTTGTTCTAAAGATTTATTTATATTTTTAATTGCATCTAAATTTAAACTATTTTTTTTATCTTCATCTGCTTTTTTTATAGCAATTTCAATAGCAGCTTGTAGATGACTTTTTTTATATGGTTTAATTAAATATCCATAAGCTAAAGTTTCAGAAGCCTCTTTTATAGTTGCAAGTTCTGAGTTTGCTGTTAAAAATACAACAGGAGTATTTATTAAAGTCTCTTTTAACTCTTTTGCCAACATAATACCAGTAGTTGGTCCTTGTAAATATATATCCATTAGGATTAAATCAGGAATTTCTTTTTTTTCATTTAAAAGTTTCAATGTATTACATCTATTATTTGAAATTCCATATGGTTCATAACCTAACTCACTTAATACTTGTTTTAAATTTAATGCAATTATAGGTTCATCTTCTACTATCAAAATTTTAATTTTATTCATTTTATCTCCTTCTTTGGAAAAATAATATTGCACTCTAAGCCTTTATTATTTTTAAATTCTATAGTTCCATGAAGTTGAAAATCAACTATGGAATGAACTAATTGCATACCTATTGAGTCAGATTTTTCTAAGGAATTTATATTTTTTAAGCCATCTCCATTATCTCGGATTTTTATATGAATTTTATCTTCAATTAATTTCATATGAACACATAATAAATTATCTCTATCCTCTTTAAATGCATATTTTAAAGCATTTACACATAACTCATGTAACAACATTCCCACTTGAATACATCTATTTATTGAAAACTCCATAACATCGAGGTTTAAATCTATTGTTATATGAGTATTTTGTGAAATATATAACTCTTTTATATCTTCTAGTAATTTTTCTATATATTCATTTACATTTATATAAGCTAAATTCTCTCCAAGGTATAAAAACTCATGAACTAAAGCCATTGCATGGATTTTACTTCGGCTCTCTTTCATTGCATCTTTAAATTTTTTATCATCTGATTTATATGCTTGCATATTAAGTAATGATGAGATAATTTCCATATTGTTTTTTACTCTATGGTGAATTTCTTTTAATAAAATCTCTTTTTCTTTTAGAGATTTTTGTAACTCTTCGTTCATCGTTGTTATTTTATTTCTATTTTTTATTCTTTGAGTCATATCTCTTGCAAAGGCACAAATATACTCTTTACCATTATATGTAAAGGCATGACCTGAAACTTCAACAGGATAAATAGAACCATCTTTTCTTCTATGGGTTGATTCTATTCTCCAGTTAGGAGTATTTTTTATTTCATTCATACATATAGGTGAAGTTTGTCTTGTGAAATTTGGGTCAATATCTTCTAAATACATATTTTCAAACTCTTCTTTTGTATAACCATCTTTTTTACAAGTAGATTCATTTACATAGATAAATTTTCCTTCAAGAGTAAACCAATGTATTTCATCAACTGAATGATCAAGTGCAAATTCATATGGAGCTAATCTATCTTTTTCTTTTAAATCATTGTAAGCTTCTTCTACATTTTTTATAACTTTTTGCATATGATTAATAGTTAAATAGATGATAATTCCTGTGGAAATTATAAAAAATATATTAAAAGTAAAGATACTATTTAAAGAAATAGAATTATTTTCTAAATAGATTTTTATGAATTTATCTAAAAAAATTACTCCTAATAAACCTGTAAAAATATAGGTTATAGAAAATCTTTTTGCCATTTTATTTGTATTTAAAAAAAAGTCCAATTTTATCATTTTACCACCTTTTGTTGATTATAACACAGAAATTTTTTTTTGTTAAATGATGCGAATATTTTGCGAAGTTTTTTATATAAAATGATAAATAATTTTTTTAGGAGTTATTATTTTGGGATACAAAAAAGTTGGAATCGTGGGTATTGGTAATGTTGGTTCTTCTATTGCTTATAATTTAGCATTAAAAAATATATGTAATAAAATTTTATTAAAAGATTTAAGAGAAGATTTTACAAAAGCAATTGCACTTGATATTTCGCAGGCAATTAGTTCAGTAAATTCAAAAACAATAATTGAAGCAGTACATAGTGATGAGAAGTTTAAAGATTGTGATATTGTCATAATAACAGCAGGAATTGCAAGAAAACCTGGTATGAGTAGAGATGATTTACTATTTACAAATGCAAAAATTATGAATTTAATAGTTCAAAATGTAGTTAAATATAATAAAGATGCAATTTTAGTAATTGTTTCAAATCCACTTGATGCTATGGTTTATTCAGCACTTAAAGCTTCTAATTTTCCAAGAAATAAAGTCTTAGGAATGGCTGGAATTTTAGATAGTTCAAGGATGGCATATTTTATAAAAGAGAAAATTGGATATAAAAAAATAGAAGCCATGGTTTTAGGTGGTCATGGTGATGATATGGTTCCTCTTATAAAAGAGACAAAAGTAGATGGCGTTCCTTTAGATGAGGTTTTAAATGAAAATGAGATAAAGAACATTATTCAAAAAACCAGAAATGGGGGAATAGAAATAGTAAAATTATTACAAACAGGATCTGCTTATTATGCTCCTGCTCAAGCAACTGTGCTTATGGTAGAATCGATTTTAAAAGACAAAAAACTTACTTATCCTTGTGCTATTGAGTTACAAGGTGAATATGGATACGAAAATGTAGTAACAGGTGTCCCTATAGTTTTAGGTAAAAATGGTGCTGAAGAAATAATTGAAAAAAAACTCTCTAAACAAGAAAAAATTGACTTTAATAATTCTGTTAATTCAGTAAAAACTCTAATAAAAAAACTAAAAGAAAATATCTTAAACCAATGAATTAAAGGGAAAGATATCTTTCTTTTCCCTTTCTTTTTCCAATTTTTATAAAATCTTATTTTTTGCGATTAATCTGCGAATTTTTTAAAGTAAAGTTCAAATAGTTAAAAGGTAACTTTTACTTCGCACAGCAATTTTGATAGTTTCAACTTTGTTGTAAATTTAAATAAAAGGATATTTGTGAAGCATAATATCTTAGTGAAAAATAAAGATAAAGAGAGATCTTGTAGTGAGGATAAAAATCTTATGAGTTCATTATCTGTTTGTACAGATCTTGTACCAAGAGGATGCCATAATGGTGCTTGTGGTGTTTGTAAGATTTTGGTACATAATGGTGATTATGAAAAAACGAAAATGAATAGAAAACATATTTCAGAAGAGGAAGAAGATTCTAATATAGTTTTAGCTTGTAGAACTTTTCCAAAAAGTGATATGGAAATTGAGTTTATTTCAAAACCAAAAACACAGCTTTATACAATAGGCAATTAATTTATAATAAAGGATAGAAAATGGGAATTATGAGAATAGGACATATTGATATAAACGTACTTGATATAAATGTATCTAGAGAATATTATGTAAATATTATGGGAATGAATATAACTAGAGAAGATAGTGATGGTACATTGTATTTGAAATGCTGGGATGAGTGGGATAAATATAGCTTGATTTTAAGACCAAGTGATGAAGCAACATTTAATCGTGTAGCTTATAAAGTAAAAAATGATTCAGATATTGATGATTTAAAAGAAAAAATCGAAGCATATGGAATTGAAACTGAAATTTTACCAGAAGGAACTATTGTTGAATGTGGAAGAGTTCTAAAATTTAATGCTCCAAGTGGACATGAATTTAACTTATATGCTCATAAAACTTTTTTAGGTAAAGATGTTGGTTCAACAAATCCAAGACCTTGGCCTTTTGAAGGTAGAGGAATAAAAGCCCATTGGATTGATCATGTTTTATTAATGTGCCAAGGACCAGAAGGGGTTATGGCTTCAACTAAGTTTTTTCAAGAAGTTCTAGAGTTTGATTTAGCAGAACAAGTGACAGTTGGACCAAATGGTTCATTACAAGCTGCAACTTGGTTGTCAAGAACTTCAACTCCTCATGATGTTGCATTTGTTGCAGGTCCAGAAATTGGTATGCATCACTTTGCCTTTTTCTTAGATGGATGGAATGATATCTTAAGAGCAGCAGATGTTATGGCTATGCATAATGTAAAAATTGACGTGACACCTCAAAGACATGGAATTACAAGAGGAGAAACTATTTATTTCTTTGACCCATCTGGACATAGACTTGAAACATTTGCAGGACTTGGATATTTAATGCAACCTGATATGCCAACTATTACATGGACAGAAGATGAGTTATGGAGAGGAATTTTTTACCATACAGGTCAAGAAAATGGTGCTTTTACAACAGCATATACACTTTCAGCTTATAAATAATTAGGATCTTAAATGAATACTATAGTTGAAAAAACTATATCAAGACAAGCAGCCTTTACGGCTTGTCTTAGCGCTATTGAAAAAGCAGAAGAGTTAAATATAGCGATAAATGTTTCAGTTACTGATAATAAAGGTTTAGAAATGGCTTTTATTAGAATGGAAAATTCATTTATTCATTCAATAGATATTGCTAAAGATAAGGCTTATACAAGTGCTAGTTTTGGATTTGATACAGCTCAATGGACTACAATTTTTAAAAGTATGCCTCATTTGGAACATGGATTTTCAAATAGACAGAGGTTAATTCCTTTTGGAGGAGGGATGCCGATTTTTGAAAATGGTATTAAAGTTGGAGCTATTGGTGTTTCAGGTGGAACTGAAGAAGAAGATATTATATGTGCAAAATATGCAATTGAAAAAATAGGATTAAAATAATGAAAAAAGTACAACACTATATAAACGGACAATTTATAGACTCACAATGTGGTGAGTTTTTTGATAACTTTAACCCAGCAACAGCAGAACTAATCTCTAAAGTTGCACTTGGAAGAGAAGCAGAAGTAAATGCAGCAGTTGCAGCAGCAAAGGCAGCACTTACAGGGGAATGGGGACAAATGAAGTTAAATGATAGAGTTGCTTTGATGTATGAAGTTGCAGATGAAATTAATAGAAGATTTGATGATTTTTTAGAAGCAGAGTGTTTAGATACTGGAAAACCATACTCAATTGCAAGACATATTGATATTCCAAGAGGTGGAGCAAATTTCAAAGTATTTGCTGATACTATGAAATCTTATGCAGATGAAGCATATAGAGCAGATACTCCTGATGGCAAAAAAATGTTGAATTATTCTATGAGAAAACCAAAAGGTGTAATTGCTGTTATTTCTCCTTGGAATTTACCATTATTACTTATGACTTGGAAAGTAGGTCCTGCTATGGCTTGTGGAAACTCAGTTGTAGTTAAACCATCACAAGTAACTCCTACAACAACTTCACTTTTAGGGGAAGTTATGAGTAAAGTTGGAGTTCCAGCAGGTGCTTATAATGTTGTTCAAGGAAAAGGAAGTATTACAGGAAACTTACTAACAGCTCATAAAGATATTGATGCAATTACATTTACAGGTGAAACTGTAACAGGTGAGATGATTATGAAAGCTTGTTCTGTTGGTGTAAGAGATGTATCTTTAGAACTTGGTGGTAAAAATCCAGCAATTATTTTTGCTGATTGTGATATGCAAAAAGCAGTACATGAAACAACAAGATCTTGTTTTGCAAATTCTGGACAAGTATGTTTAGGAACTGAAAGAGTTTATGTTCAAAGACCTATTTTTGACGAATTTGTTGCAAAATTAAAAGAATCAGCAAGTAAGTTAAAACTTGGTGTTCAACACGATGAATCAGTTGATATGGGACCACTTGTAAGTGCAGCTCATAGAGATAAAGTTTTAGAGTTTTATGAAATAGCTAAAAAAGAAGGTGCAAATGTAGTTTTAGGTGGTGGTGCTCCTAAAATGGAAGGTGCTTTATCAAATGGATTTTGGGTTGAGCCAACTATTTGGACTGGACTTCCAGAAAGTGCAACAGTTGTTCAACAAGAGGTATTTGGACCTTGTTGTCATATAACTCCTTTTGATACAGAAGAAGATGCTATTAGAATGGCAAATGATACAAAATATGGATTAGCTTCTACAATTTTTACTGAAAATTTAGATAAAGCTCACAGAGTTGCAAGTCAGATTGATTCTGGAATTGTATGGATAAATTCTTGGTTCTTAAGAGATTTAAGAACACCATTTGGTGGTATGAAAGCTTCAGGAATTGGAAGAGAAGGTGGACATCATTCACTTGAATTCTATACAGAATTAAAAAATATTTGTATAAAAATGTAAGAATTGGATAAAAAATGACAAAAGATAAAATAGAAAAATATGGAAATGAATTATACGAAGCATTAAAGGGAAATTATGCAATTGACCCAATAAGTTCTAGAGAAACAGATGCAACAATTGAAGATGCTTATGCAATACAACATCATTTTTTAAAAAGAAGAATGGAAGATGATAATTCAAAAATTATTGGTAAAAAAATCGGAGTTACTTCAAAAGTAGTTATGGATATGTTAGGTGTTCATCAACCAGATTTTGGATATCTTCTATCTGATATGATTTATTCTGATGGTGATGAGATAAATGTAACAAATGGGATGATTCAACCAAAAGCAGAAGGTGAGATAGCTTTTGTTTTAAAAGAAGATTTAATGGGACCAGGAGTTACAACAGCTGATGTTTTAAGAGCTACAAAATTTGTAATGCCTTGTTTTGAAATAGTTGATTCAAGAATCAAAGATTGGAAAATAAAAATTCAAGATACAGTTGCTGATAATGCTTCTTGTGGATATATTGTATTTGGTGGAAAAGGTGTTGATCCAAGAGATGTTGATTTGACAACTTGTGGAATTACTTTAGAGTGTAATGGTGAGTTATTACATACAGGAGCTGGAGCAGCAGCACTTGGAAGTCCAGTAAATGCAGTAGCTTGGCTTGCAAATACGCTTGGTTCTTTTGGTGTTGGTTTAAAAGCTGGAGAAGTTATCTTATCAGGTGCTTTATGTGCAATGGTAACAATAAAACCAGGTGATAATATGACTATAAATATAGGTGGAATTGGTTCTGCTTCGTGTAGATTTGTATAAAGGATTATGTATGGAAAAAATTAATTGTGCTTTAATTGGGTCTGGTAATATTGGAACAGATTTAATGTATAAACTTCAAAGAAGTAAGATTTTAAATCCTTTATGGATGGTTGGAATTGACCCTGATTCAGATGGATTAAAAAAAGCAAAAGAAGCTGGAATGAAAATAACACATGAAGGTGTTGATGGATTACTTCCATTTATCAAAGAAGATGGGGTAAAAATTGCTTTTGATGCAACATCAGCTTATGTTCATGGTGAAAATAATAGAAAATTAGCTGAACTTGGAGTTAAAGTTATAGATTTAACACCAGCAGCTATTGGACCATTTTGTGTACCTTCTGTGAATATTGATGAATTATTAGCACAAAATACACAAAACGTAAACATGGTAACTTGTGGTGGACAAGCAACTATTCCTATGGTTGCTGCTGTATCTTCTGTTCAAGCAGTTGATTATGCAGAGATTATTGCAACAGTTGCATCTAAATCAGCAGGTCCTGGAACTCGTGCAAATATTGATGAGTTTACAGAAACTACAAAATTAGGAATTGAAAAAGTTGGAAATGTAAAAAAAGGTAAAGCTATTATTATTTTAAATCCAGCAGAGCCACCACTTATGATGAGAGATACTGTTCATTGTCAAACAGTTGCCCAACCAAATAAAGAAGCAATTACTAAATCAGTTCATGAAATGGTAAAAAAAGTACAACAATTTGTACCTGGATATAAACTAAAAAATGGACCAATTTTTGATGGTAAAAAAGTTTCTATTTATTTAGAAGTTGAAGGATTAGGAGATTATTTACCAAAATATGCAGGTAACTTAGACATTATCACAGCAGCTGCAACAAATATTGCAGAAAAAATGGCTGAAAAAATCAAAGGAGAATAACATGAATTTAAAAGGTAAAAAAGTAACAATTCATGATATGTCTTTAAGAGATGGTATGCACTCTATTAGACATCAATTTACATTAGACCAAATGGCTGCAATGTCTAAAGCTATGGATGAAGCTGGTGTTCCGATGATTGAAGTAACTCATGGTGATGGACTTGGTGGTTCATCTTTAAATTATGGATATGGTTTACATACTGATGAAGAGTGGATTGAGTGTGCTGTATCAAATGTAAAAAATGCAAAAGTTTCTGCTCTTTTACTTCCTGGAATTGGAATTGTAAAAGATTTAGAAAGAGCTGTTAAAAAAGGTATTTCAACTGTTAGAGTTGCAACTCATTGTACAGAAGCAGATGTTTCAGCTCAACATATAAAAGCTGCTGTTTCTATGGGACTTGATACTGTTGGATTTTTGATGATGGCACATATGGTAACTCCTGAAAAATTACTTCAAGAAGCATCAAAAATGGTTTCTTATGGAGCAAAAACTATCTATGCAACGGATTCAGCTGGATATATGTTACCTGATGATGTAAGTGCAAGAATATCAATTCTTAAAAAAGAGTTTGGTGATGATATTGAGTTAGGTTTTCATGGTCATAATAATATGTCAATGGGTGTTGCAAACTCACTTGCTGCTATTGAAGCAGGAGCAACTAGAATTGATGCTTCACTTGCTGGATTTGGAGCAGGTTCAGGAAATACTGCAACTGAAGTTTTAGTTGCTGTATTAAATAGAATGGGTGTTGAAACTGGAATTGATTTACATAAAATCGAAGATGCAGCTGAAGATATTGCATTACCAATTATGGGTAAACTTACAAGAATTTCAAGAGATTCTATCACTTTAGGATATGCAGGAGTTTATTCATCATTTTTATTATTTGCAAGACGAGCAGAAGAGAAATATGGAATTGATGCAAGAACACTTTTATTAGAGCTTGGAAGAAGAGGAATGGTAGGTGGACAAGAAGATATGATTGAAGACTTAGCATTAGATATGGCAAAAGAGAGAGGATTAATATAATGGCACTAGATAAATCAACAATAGAAAAATTAGCAAAGCATTGTGAAGATGCTGAATTAAAAGCGTATGAAATTACTAAAATTACAGATGATTATCCAGATATGACTTATGAAGATGCTTATGATATTCAATGGACAGCAAGAGCTGCAAAAGAAGCAAGAGGTCATAAAATTGTTGGTATGAAAATGGGGCTAACTTCTCAAGCAAAAATGAAACAAATGGGTGTTCCAAATCCTTGTTATGGTTATTTAGCTGATTATTTCAGTTTTGGTGATGGAGCTGAAATAAAAATTGATGAGTTAATTCATCCAAAAGTTGAAGCTGAAATAGCTTTTGTACTTAAAAATGACTTAGAAGGACCTGGTTGTCATATTGGAGATGTTTTAGCTGCAACTGATTTTGTTATGCCAGCTGTTGAGATTATTGATTCAAGATATAAAGATTTCAAATTTGATTTAAAATCAGTTATTGCTGATAACTCTTCATCTTCAAGATATGTAACAGGTGGAAGAATGAGAGATATTAAAGATTTAGATTTAAAAACTCTTGGTGTTGTAATGGAAATAAATGGAGAGATAGTTCAACTTGGAGCTGGTGCTGCTGTTTTAGGACATCCTGCAACATCAATTGCAATGCTTGCAAATATGCTAAGTCAAAGAGGTGAAAAACTAAAAGCTGGTGAATATATCCTTTCAGGTGCAATTACTGCTGCTGTTAGTGTAAAAAAAGGTGATAATGTAACTGTTAAGTTCCAAGATTTAGGCTCTTTATCATTTAGATTTGTATAAGGAGAATAAAAATAATGCCAATAGCTACAATAAATATTATTGAGGGAAGAAGTGATGAAAAAAAAGAGAAACTAATTGAAAAAGTTTCTTTAGCAATTGCTGAATCGCTTGATGCACCACTTGAAAGTGTTAGAGTAATCATAAATGAAATGCCAAAACAACACTTTGGTATTGGTGGGAAAAGTGTCAAAAAATTGGGAAAATAAAATTGACTTCGTACAAACTTTTAGTAAAAGAGTTTCATTTAACTAAAAAAGGTAGAGATTAAAATATGAATAATCCAGAAATTGCAAAAAATATAAAAACAGGTAGTTTTAATACAAACTATCATGATTTAGGTGAAGGTGAACCAATATTTTTTATTCATGGTTCAGGACCAGGTGTTTCAGCATTTGCTAATTGGAGAGGTTCTATGCCAGTTCTTGCTGAAAAATTTAGAGTAATTGCTCCTGATATGGTGGGGTTTGGTTATACAGATAGACCCGAAGGTATTACATACAATATGGATACTTGGGTTCAACAAACTATTGATTTAATGGATGCTTTAGGAATTGAAAAAACAAATTTAGTTGGAAATTCATTTGGTGGTGGATTAGCCGTATCACTTATGATTAAATATCCACAAAGATTCAATAAAGTTGTTTTAATGGGCTCAGTAGGTGTTTATTTTGATTTAACTTATGGTTTAGATAAAGCATGGGGATATACACCAAGCATAGAAAATATGAAAGAGTTACTTGATATTTTTGCTTATGATAGAAGTATTGTAACTGATGATTTAGCAAAAATGAGATATGAAGCAAGTATTAGACCAGGATTTCAAGAATCATTTGGTTCAATGTTCCCAGCTCCTCGTCAAGATGGTGTTGATTCTATGATGAGTTGTGAAAATGACATCAAAAAAATTGATAAAGAAGTTTTAATTGTACATGGAAGAGAAGATAAAGTTATACCTTTACAAAACTCTATTAGATTAAATCAACTTATTTTAAAATCTCAATTACATGTTTTTGGACAATGTGGACATTGGACACAAATCGAGCATAAAGATAGATTTAATAACTTGTTATTGAATTTTTTTAGTGAAAAATAGTTTTAATAAAAATTTGAAACATCAAACGATGGAGAGTTTTTAATATGATTTTAAAAACTCTTCAAATTGTACTACCTGTAATAATTATAGTTTTAATTGGACTATTTTATGCCAAAAAAACAAATATAAACACTGACACTATAAATAAAATAAATTTAGATATTTTTATACCAATTTTGATATTTTATGCAATAGCTCAAAAACTACCAAATATTTCTATTTTAGGATATTTCTCCCTTGGAGCAGTTATTGTAGTTTTTGGATCAGGGCTTATTTTATATCCATTTTTAAAGATGATGAATATAAATATTAGAAGTTTCCTTCCCACAATGATGTTTAATAACTCTTTAAATTTAGGTTTGCCTTTAGCTATGTTAGCTTTTGGAAATGAAGCTATGGCTATGTTTATAGCTTTATCTTTAGTTCAAGTTATAGGTCAATTTACAGTTGCAGTTGCCATGTATGGTGGAACTTTTAATCCTCTAACACTTCTTAAAAATCCAGTTGTAATAGCTACTATCTTGGGACTATTTTTTAACTATTTTGGTGTAGAGTTTTCAAAAGTTATTATTACTACTTTTGATTTACTTAGCGGTGTTGCAATTCCTTTGATTTTATTTTCTCTTGGAGTTAGGCTTTCAAGTGTAAAATTTGATAATATAAAAATAGGACTTATTGGTGCAGTTTTATGCCCAATATCTGGAGTTATAACTGCATATATTGCAATTCTAATTTTTGATTATACTCCTTTGCAAGAGAATCTTTTGATTTTATTTGGACTTTTACCGCCAGCAGTGTTAAATGCAATTTTGGCAGAAAAATATAAAAATAACTCCTCTATGGTAGCTTCTGTTGTTGCAATGGGGAATATTTTGAGTTTGGTTTATATTCCTATTGCTTTATATTTTATGTTGTGATTTTTTCATTTTTTTAGGATTATATAAATATTAAGAGGTGTGCCCTTTTATGGAGGAGGGTTGTATAAAAGGGCACGATTTATTTAGAAGTTATATGATAGATAAACTCTTGTTACGTCAGTATTACCATCTTCAATTCCAGCTGGAATGATAGTATTTTCAATTTCAACGTGCTCATAATTTACTTTTAATAAAAAGTTTTTATAAAATGGATAAATTGCCATTGCTCCAACAGCACTAACATCGCCTAGTCCACCATCTGACCATGAATAACCTGCATAACCAACAGTTGTTACATCTAAAATAGGTACAATAATTCCTCCAACTAAAGTATCTGTGTTTGCTCTTGTAGGTACTCCACCTCCATTTACAGGCATTGCTGTAAATGCTGTATCTGAAGTTCCAGCACCAGCTCCTAAGTTTACATCTCCATCTTTTGTACTAGAGTTAAATGCAACAATATAGCCAAGTTTTCCTATACCTAAAGTTCCTGAGGCTTTTAATCCATATAATTCACCATCTTCAAAATCAGAACCTTTTGATTCATCTTTTGATGATAAATATTGAGCTGAGATAGTATGTAAACCGATTTTATAATCTGCTTGGAAATAAAGATTACTTATATCTTGGTTTGAATTTATAGCATCAATATTTAGATATTGAGCTTGTAATTCTAAATTTTCGATAGAATTATTTTTTATGTATAAAGTATAAGCTCCATCTTCAAACTCTTCAAAATCAGCTGTATCTGAATCATTTGATGTTTTGGCTTGATATTTATCTACATATCCTGCGACAATTGTAGTATTTGGAATATCATTATTAGTTAATAAATAAGCTTCAAAAGAATCTTTCAATAAACTTTCTGAAGATTTACCATCAATTGCTGTACTAACTAAAGGAGTATAAATATATTGTCTTCCAGCTTTTATACTTGTATTTGATAGTTTATATTCTAAATAAGCTTCAGATAAAACAGCACCAGAAGCATCTAAATCAGAGATAAAAACATTATTGTTATTGTCATCATTAATTACGTGTGAAGCTTGAAAAGTTGCTCCTGCACTAAAACCATAAAAATCAGCTGTTTTGTATCCTAAACTTCCACCAATTGTTGCTATATCATCTGATGTTGATTTTCCTAAAAAATTGGAATTTGAATATACAGATTTAATCTCTCCTTTAATTTTCCCATTACTAAAGGCATCACTTAAATTATCTGCAAATAAAGGAGCAGTTAATAATAACGCAGTAATCAAACTAAGATTTTTTTTCATCTTTATTCCTTAAATTAAATTTTGATATTCAAATAAAAAACTCTATAAAAAATCGCCAAAATTATAGAGTTTAAAAAATATTAGAATTTCAGTATAAATATAATTTAATTTAATCGCAGTTTAATCGCTTTTTTTAATTTATATATCATCTATTTCTTTTTTATATGAACCAATAATTTTTATATTCTTGTATCTTTTGAATATTTTTTTTATATTTTCATCTTCTTTATGTCCATCAAATTCGATGAAGAAGTTAGAAATACCTTTTGTTATATGTGATTTTATTTTATATAAATTGATTTTTTCATCTTTGAATATTTGTAAAAAATCTATTAAAGAACCTGAAATATTAGGTAGTTTGATTAAAAAAGAAGTTTTATAGTCAATATCTTTTTCTTTTTTTTCATCTTTTTTACTTAATACAAAAAATCTTGTTTTATTGCTAGGATTATCTTCAATATCATAAAACATAACATTTAAATGATTGTTAAAAGCTGCGATGTTTGAGCATATTGCAGCACTGTTTGGATTTTCAAAGGCTAATTTTGCAGCTTTTGTAGTAGATTCTACAAAAATATGTTCGATATTATGTAAATTATATTTTTCTAAAAAAAGTGAACATTGATCAAAAGCTATATCTTTTGAATAGATAGTTTTTATTTCTGAAATATTTTCACAATTAGAAGAAAAAGTGTGATGTATATCTAAGATGATTTCACCAACTGCCGTTAAATCATATTTTAAAAAAGCATTTAAGGTATCATTTACTAAACCATTTAGACTATTTTCTATAGGAATTATCGCATAAGTTGCATTTTCTTTTTTTATCTCTTCAAATAAATTATTAATAGAGTTTATTGAAAAAAATTGATTTTCATTTCCAAACTTTTTAATAGCTGCATCTTGGGTATAACTTCCTTCTGGTCCTAAATATAAAATCTTATTTATTATAGAATTTGTATTTTCAAAAGAGTTTATCAGTTTAAAAAGTTTAATGATTTTCTTTTTGTTTTTTAGATTTTTTTCTTTTGAACTTATCTCTTCATAGTGTTTTTTATCAAAAGTTTCAAATAAGTTTTCTTCTGATAATAAAGAATTTCTTTGCAAAATCAAATCTAAGATTTGATTATCAATATTTTCAATGATATTTTTTTTCATTTTAAACCTTATAAAATAGTTTTATTAACTATTTTATAAAAATTTAATCGCACTTTTATCTCATTTGAATAAATTTAGTTTTCTTCTTTTATCATATCTTTTAAAAGAGTCATTCTCATCCATGCAGAAGTTGTGATTTTTACTCCTATTTCTTTTGACATTTTTAAAGCTTGTTCTTCAATCCAATCTTTTTCTTTTTGACTAAGAGCTACTGGAATTGCAGTATTTCTTACTTCTTCTATGGCTTTTTTAGGACGACCAGTATTTTTCTTTTTTGTAGGAGTTTTTTCTTTTAGAACTTTTTCTTCTGTTTTGATTTTAGATGAATTAAGTTTCAGTTTATCTGCGTATCCCATTTTAGTTTTCCAAAACTTTTTTTAGATTTATCATATCTTCTATGGCATTTCTATAAATATGTCTTTTAAATCTATTATTTCCAGCTTTATTTTCAACATATTCACAATCAAATAATGAATCTTCTAAAATAGATGATTCTCTCACAAAAATGATTGGAATTTTTATATTTCCATACAATTTTTTTATTTCATCTTCAAGATATTCTTTTAATTCTACTGCTTTATTATTGTTTTTTGTTCGATTTACAACTAAAATGATATTTTTATTTATTTCAATTACATCTTTTAAAGTAGCAAGAGTTGCTTGAACATCAACAATTGATGTAAGAGTTGGAATAATTACTTTTTTAACTTGTTTTATAATTTCATTTATTCTTGTGTCTTTAAATCCTCCAAAGTCATATACAACTTTTTCATCAAAAGGTATTTCTTCATACTCTTCACTTGAAACTAGAAATCCTTTTTCTTCAGGCATTAGATTATGAGCAGATGAGTGTGAATCATTTGTAACATAAGTAAACTCTAACATTTGAGAGATTTGAACTGATAAAGTTGTTTTTCCAACTCCACCTTTTATACTATAAACAACGTAAGACATAGACTTCCTTAATTATTTCTATATATTTTTATATAATATTATATTTTATGGAAAATAATTATATCTAAATATATATTTATATAAAATATATATTTAAATATTGAAAATTTATAATTTTATATAAGAAAAGTAGAAAGAAGATTGAATATCTAAAAAAGATTATCTTGTGAAAAAATTTCACAAGATAATTTATATTGATTAAGCAAACAATTTAGTCAAATAAGAACCATAACCATCTAATTTTTGATTTTCAAAAGCTATTTGCTCTTTTAATCCTATAAATTTCTCATTTACTTCTGTTTGCATTCTTTGTTTTAATTCTTTTAAATCCAATTTCAAATTTAAAACTCTTGTTGTTCCATCTAAGTTTATGGCTTTTATAGTAATATTTAATTCATTTAAGTTATCTGGAATTGTACCTGAAATACTTCCAGTTGATGAATTAAAATATAGTCCTGCTGGTAAAGCTGAACCATCAAATTGGGTTACAATATAATTTTGAACATTAGCTGTATCAACAATTTTTATATCTAATTTATTATTATCAATTTTCAAATCTTCAATAGTAATACCAACAATTGAAAAAGAGCCTTGTATTGTTTTATCAAATGAAACTTGACCATTTAAATTTACATTTAATGTAGCACTAGTTTCAACGTATTTACCATTATCTTTTATTATTGGAATATTTTGAGAAGGATTAAAAGTATCGTTAATTTGTAATGTTGGAGAAGTGTTATTTAAATAACCAATTCCAATATTGTCAGTAATATTTGTTCCTAAATTATTATTTATAGTTCCTAATGAAATAGTATCTAAAAAAGTTGATAATGTAATATCTGAAAATACATTTGAAGGAGTATTATTTAATGGTTCAGATACAGGTGGCTGCGAATTTTCTATTTGAACTGGAGCTAGAACAAATATTTTATATGTTCTAGAAACACTTAATGCTGGATTTCCATTATCAGTTGCTTTTATTGTAACAATAAATTCACCAGATTCATTTGCTTTTCCTGAGATAATTCCTGTAGAAGGATTTAATGTTAATCCTAGAGGTAAATCAGTAGCTTCAAATGTAAAAATATTATCAAAATCTATATCTTTAAATAATTCTGATATATCTTTAGTGTAAGAATCACCAAATGCTAAATTAACATCTAAATTATCAGTTAAAACAGTTGGAGCATCATTTATATTCAATATTTGATTTGTTACATTACTTATTACACTTTCTAATGTTCCAAATCCATCTATATATGTAGCCTTTACAGTTATTACTTTATTTACTTCATTTTGTGTTAATGTATATGTTGAATTAGTTGCTCCATCTATAATTTCATTATTAGCATACCATTGGTAAGTTATCTCACCTAATCCATCTTCATCTGTCAAAGTATTTGATACAGTTAATATTTCACCTTGAATAGGTGATCCACTTATTATTACATTTCCTATTGGACTATCATTTACATTTTCTACAGTTATCGTAAAAATATCTGATACATTTAAACTTCCATTATCAGATGCTGTTACTTTTATATAAATAATTCCTGTATCACTATTTGTAGGTGTTCCACTAAATGTTTTTGTATTTGCATCAAAACTCAACCAACTTGGTAAAGTTCCACTACTTACTAAATCACCATTACTATCTACAAGTTTTGCTGAATAAGTTAATGTATCACTTGTATCAACATCTGTAAAACTATTTGTTGGAATAGTAAAATTAAAAATACTGTTTTGTGTTGCTGTTTGATTTATTATTTCATTTGAAATACTTGGCGAATCATTAACCCCATTAATAGAAATAGTTAAAGTATTTCCTTTAGTTCCTGCACCATCAGTTGCTTCAATAGTAAATGAATCAGTTACAGTAGAAGTTGTAGCATTTATTACACTATCACTTGTTGGTACATAAATATAACTTCCATCACTTGATTTTACATATAATGTTCCATATGTTCCAGTTTTTGATACATCATAAGTTACTGAACCTATAGTTGTAGAACCACCTGTAGTTCCACTATTTATTCCATATCCTAAAATTGAACCACTTGAAGCTGTTGCACTTATACTTCCTGTTATATTTGCAAATGTATCATTTGCTATTGTATCTGTATAACTTCCTGTTGCTACACTTACTGTTGGGCCACTATTTGTTGTAATCGTAAAAATATCTGATACATTTAAACTTCCATTATCAGATGCTGTAACTTTTATATAAATAATTCCTGTATCACCAATTGCAGGTGTTCCACTAAATGTTCTTGTATTTGCATCAAAACTCAACCAACTTGGTAGTGTTCCACCACTTACTAAATCACCATTACTATCAACAAGTTTTGCTGAATAAGTTAATGTATCACTTGTATCAACATCTGTAAAACTATTTGATGGAACTGTAAAACTAAAGGCATTTGATACACTAGCATTTTGGTCAACTATAGCATTTGCAACTGTTGGAGCATCATTTACTGCTGTTACATTATAAGTTATTGTTTTTGCAGTTGAATCAACAGTTCCATCATTTACTGTAAAATTAAATGTTGCATAACTTGTACCATTTTCATTTAATGATGGGTTAAATCTTAATTTACCATTTGTTATATCAGTTACTGCAATTTTTTGATTTGATGTTACTGCTATCCATGATGAAACATTAAAATATTCCAATGTTCCATGAGAAGCTAAACTTGTAATTTTTACACTTGATAATGCACTTCCAGTATCAACATCTGCAAATCCAAAGTCACTTACCTTTAATACAGTTATTGTATCTTCATCTATTGTGATTGTTTTATTTTGTGCTGTTGGTGCATCATTTGCACCAGTAATATTTATAGTAAGTGTTTGAGTATCATTTAAACTGCCATCACTTGAACTAACGGTAAAGCTATCTGTTGCATTTGATGTTAAAGCATTTATTGCATTTGCATTTGGTACATATACATAACTTCCATCAGTTGATTTTACATATAAAGTTCCATATGTTCCTACTTTTGATACATCATATGTTATTCCACCAATAACATCAGTTCCACTTGTTGTTCCTGTACTAATACCATAAGTTAGTGTTGTTCCTGTATCTCTATCACTAGCACTTAATGTTCCAGTTGTATTTGTAAACGTATCAGTTGCACTTGTATCTGTATAACTTCCTTCCGTTGGAGCACTTAATACAGGCGAATCATTAACCCCATTAATAGAAATAGTTAAAGTATTTCCTTTAGTTCCTGCACCATCAGTTGCTTCAATAGTAAATGAATCAGTTACAGTAGAAGTTGTAGCATTTATTACACTATCACTTGTTGGTACATAAATATAACTTCCATCACTTGATTTTACATATAATGTTCCATATGTTCCAGTTTTTGATACATCATAAGTTACTGAACCTATAGTTGTAGAACCACCTGTAGTTCCACTATTTATTCCATATCCTAAAATTGAACCACTTGAAGCTGTTGCACTTATACTTCCTGTTATATTTGCAAATGTATCATTTGCTACTGTATCTGTATAACTTCCTGTTGCTACACTTACTGTTGGGCCTGAAATAAATGTCAATAAATCATACTGGTAAACATCAGATAATACATAAGTTGCATCCCAATCTCCCCAATCTGGGTCATTTATTGTTACGGTATTTGTACTTTGTACATCATATAATAAAGAAAAGCCACTAGCGGTAGTTAAATAATGTGGATTTGTAATATTTTTGCCAGAAGGAACAGGAATATCACTTAATGTAGTAATTGAACCTATTAAATTTCCTGTTGTTGTGGAGATATTAGCAATACTAAGACCACCATCATCATTAGGTAAAACAGCAATTAAATTAGTACCATCAAATTCTAAATCAACTTGAAAATCATTTGCATAAGTATTTTGATTACCATATAAATTACTTAAATTCGATGTAATTGCCCCTACATTTACAGCATAATAATATTTATTATAATAATTTCCTCCATAATATACTGTATCAGTAAGTTTATTTGTTGTAGTTAACGAACCATCATTATTATAAACTGTTATTTGCCATTGTCCATTATGACCTTTATTTAAAGAAGCAAAACCTCCATCAAATGAAGTTAAAGCTGTAATATTATTAGATTGACCAGGATTCCAATTAACTCTTTCCCAATATTGACCACTTCCTCCACTAAATGAAGATTTAGTTCCATCAGCATTAAATTTATATATGAAATCTCCTAAAGGTGTGTAAGAAGAATTAACCCAATCATATGTAGAACAAGCAACTACAAAGGAACCATCTGATAAATTTGTAATTGATAGAGAACCCATAGCAAATAATCTTCTAACATCTGATGCATCAGGACCATATGTTGTTGGAGTAGTAGAATCACCTGCATTAGCACCTATTACATCTGAACCATTTTCAATAAATATTAATTCATTATTAGCAATAAAACTTCCAGCATTATAAGTATAAGTTTTTACAATACCTGTTTGTCCATTTAAAAAAGCAACTGCAAAACCTCCATTAGTTAATGATGTAACTTTAATATTTCCACCATCTGTTGTAGTTAATAAATTAAATGGATTACTTCCAACTTGATTACCGTTATTATCAAAGATTTCATAATACTTATTTAGAGTTGAATCAGAAGCATTTCCTTCTGTCCATACAACTACAAAACCTCCATTTTTCAAAGATGTTATAGACATATCACTAATAAAATTGGAATTATTTGATAAGTGTTCAGTCATATCTATAGATTTAATTACAGTAGTGCTACTATCTGTAACTTGAATAATCCCGCTATATCCTGAATACCAATCAACATTCATATCTCCACTTGTTTGAACTAAATAAGCAACAGCGTTTCCTCCACTTGTTAAATGAGCTACTCCTGAACTAATATTATTATATGTTTCAACTGTATTCCCATGTTCTACAACAACAGATAAACTAAGAATATCTTCATAATCTGATATATTAATTGTATCTGTATCAATTAAACCACTACTTTTTTCTAAATCCCAATCACCACCTAAAGCACTTGAACCAGTTAAATCATCAGATGCAGCAACATCTGCTTCTGTGATAGTTGCTAATTCTGTTATAAACTCTTCTCCACTTCCATCATTTGCTACATTACATCCATAAAGTAATATATCCCCATTCTCTGTTAATGATGTTTTCATACTTTGCAATACTGCATCGAAATTTTGCAATGTATCTTTATTTAATACATCATTCCCCACAGTTATTTCACCTGTTTCTCCATGAGATAAAATATGTATTGCATCTATATTTGTTTCATTCTCTAATATTGATTTTATTTCATCTAAAGAACTTACTAAATAAGTCTCTACACCTTCTCCTACTCCATCAACTAATGTTTGATAATCTTTTACTGTTACATCTACAAAGGCTACTTCTTTTCTACTCTTTTCAAACCCTTGAACTGCTTGTGCTTCATGTACACTATTCTCTGCATTATTATTTGTCATATCATTTGTAGTTGTTGAGTCATTTGTTGGTGTAAAACTACTATTATCAAGGACATCAACAGCTGTGGCAACTGCTGCCCCATCAAAAAGAATTCTTTGCTCTAAAGCACTAATCATTGGTTTTTTTAAATTTTTTCTTTTCATCTCTTATATCCTTGATATTAGTTGTTTTCTTGGTAAAAGTTAGCTGTTGCACTCATACCTGGAATAATATTTTCAAATGGTTTTAACAATTTCGCTCTTACTGTTATAGATTGACTTGTTGGATCAACAATCGAATCTATTTGTACTATTTGTGCTTTTACACTTGTTTTTGTTTCATCAATATTCAAATCAAATTGAGTACCTCTTTTTAACCATACAAGCCAAGAAGAAGGCACAACTACTTTTGCTTCAAGATTATCTAATCCTACTATTTCTAAAAGTTCATCTTGAGGTTTAATACTTTGATATTTTGATACTTTTTTAGATGCTATTCTTCCATCAAATGGTGCTTTTATTTCACATCTTGATACATTTATACTAGCTATATCACTCTCAGCTTTTTGTTTATTAAAATTTTCTTGAGAAATTTGTATTTCAAAAGTACCTACTGAACCATAAGTATCTAATTTTTTATTTTTCTCTAGTTCTAGTTTTGCTATATTTTTTTCAACTTCAATTTTTCTTTTTTGAGCTTTATATATTGAGCAATCTATTTTTATCAATGATTCACCTTTTTTAAAGGCATCACCTTCTTGTTTTGATAATTCTATTATTTCTCCTGCTATTTCACTTGAGAGAACTGTTTTATCAAGAGAAACTATTACTGCTCTTGCTGTTAAATTTTCATTTGCATATAAAGTAGTTGAAATCAACAAAACTGAACTTAGAAATTTTTTCATTTAGATAACCTTTAATTTTTTACTTCAACTTTTTTTACACTATCATCTACTTTGATTAAAGCTGTTTCAGTCTTTTTATTTTCTATTTCTTTTTTATTATTCTCTTCAACTCCTAAAGAAGCAAAGATTCTTCCATAACTATTTTGTACATTTGCATAAGCTGATGAGTATCTTAAAGTTGCTAGGATATTATTTAATTTTTCTTTTATTAAAATCAATCTACTATTTATATTTAGATTATTTTCTACTTCTGTTAAGTTATAAATATCATCTGCTACATTCAAATACTCTTTTGCAAGTGTGTACTCTTTTTTAGCTTGATTAAATTTCACTATTGAAAGGTGTACTTGAGATAATACTGCCATTGAAAGTGCTAATTTTTGTTCTTTTGCTACTTCTACTTGAGTTTTTGCTAATTTATTCATTTCATTACCTTTAAATACATTTAAAAGATTCCATGAAACATTTGCTCCATAAGAGTACCAATCATTATTTAGTAAATAATCACTATCATCATAAGACAATGATGCATTTAGATTAATTCCTGGTAACATTTTAAGTTTAGCTGCTGTTATCTCTTTTTCAGATATTCTTTCTTGATATCTACTCTCTGTTACTTCTGGTCTATTTTCTAATGCTATTTTTTCCATTTCATCTAGATTCATATGAAATTCTGGAATTACATAATCTTTTTCTACTTTATCTGCTAATTCAAATTCTATCCCTGGTTTTAATCCCATTAATTCTGCTAATTCTATTTTTGCTGAAATCAGACCACTTTCTAGTGTATGTAATGATCTTAAGATATCTAACAACTCTCTTTGATAAGAAAGAGCTTCCATTGGAGATTTCCCTACTCTTTGATCTTGTATTTGTTTTGAGTCATTTAATGCTTGTTTTACTTCTACCATCATTGGTTGTATTCTTTTTAATAAATCTTGTGCTGAAACTGCTTGGTAGTAGGCTCTTCTTATATCTTGTGTTAAGTTATGTTCAACTTTTTTCTCTTTTTCTTTTGCTATTAAAAATTTATCTGCTTGTTGTTGTGCTCTTACATAAGACAATCCAAAATCTAATATATTCCAACTAAATCCTATATCTGTTGTCACTCTTTCTTTATCTTGAGATACTGAATATGAAGGATTACTTCCTAATGGTTGTGGATTCCCATCAATGAACGATGTACTTGCACTTGCTGCATAGTTATTTCTTTCTGAATATCCTGCTGCTGCTGTTAATCCTGGTAACATATCATAATAAACTAAATCTAGTTGTTTTTGTGATAAAGCACTCTCTAATACTTTTACTTTTTTTTGTAAATTATATTTTAATCCCCTCTCTATCGCTTCATCCAAAGATATTGGTTTTGTTACGGGTAGGACAACTTCATTTAATACATTTAAATCTTTTTTTACTTGTTCTTGTATATCTTCTTTTTTCATCATTTCAGGTTTTACAGCACAACCTGTTATTACAAACGATGTTACTATTGATATTGCAGCTATCCTTGTTACTTTTCTCATTGGAGTTTTATCCTTATTAAAAAATCTTTTATGTTGATATAATAACATTTATTTTTCCTAAATACTATAGTCGAAAAAATAGTTTTTATAAGAGATAATTTTTTTGAAGTTCTAAAACTATATAAGAATTACCATTTTTTATTTCTATGTAACACTCTTATTATTATAATCCAGAATATTTTTTACATAAGGATTCAAAATGAAAAAAACAATATTTTCTTTAGTTATAGCAACATCAATTGCAAATGCACACTTTCTAACATTTATTCCAAGTACAGATAATGTTAATGATAAAAAAGATGCAAATATAAAACTTGATGCAATGTTCATTCATCCATTTGAGCAAACAGGTATGACGATGGAAAAACCTCTTGGGATTTATTTAGAATCTACAAAAAATTCTTTGCCTTTAAATGAAACAAAAAAATTTGACCATAAAGCTTGGGAAACAGCTTATCAAATTAAAAAACCAGGAGTTTATCAATTTTTTGTACAACCAGAACCGTATTTTGAACCAGCAGAAGAAAAATACATTTCACACATACCTAAAGTAATAGTTAGTGCTTATGGAGTTGAAGATGGTTGGGATGAGCCATTAGGATTGAAGTATGAAATTATACCAATGGTAAAACCTTTTGCGCTATACTCTGGAAATATTTTTCAAGGTAAAGTTTTACAAGATGGAAAAGCTGCTTCAAATGTAGAAGTAGAAGTTGAGTTATATAATGAATTTGGATTAAAAGCTCCAAGTGAAGCTCATATAACACAAGTTGTAAAAACTGATGAAAATGGAAATTTCTCTTTTGTGATGAATCATAAAGGTTGGTGGGGATTTGCAGCTTTGATTGAAGAAGGAGAAAAAGAGTTTGAAGGGAAAAAGTATCCTATTGAAAATGGAGCATTACTTTGGGTAAAAGCTTATTAAAAAGTTTTATTTAAAGTTGAAATATTTTTAAGGTAGAAAATGCATATATCAGATGGAATAATTAGTATTGAAGTTTCAAGTATAACAGCAATTGCTGCTGTTGCTTTTTGTGCTTATTCATTTAAAAAATTAACAAATGAAAAAATAGCTTTAGTTGCAGCGATGTCTGCTTTATTTTTTGTTACTTCATTTATACATATTCCATTTGGACCAACTCAAATACACTTAATGCTTATAGGATTTATAGGCATTTTTTTAGGAAGTTTAGCTTTTATTTCTATTTCAATTGCTTTAATATTACAAGCATTGCTTCTTGGTTTTGGAGGATTGACTTCACTTGGAGCAAATATTATAATTATGGCAATGCCTGCATATTTGGTATATTTAATTTTTAAATTAGATTTTTTGAAAAAATTAAATGAAAAAATCAGATTCTTTTTAGTTGGTTTTATTGGAGTGTTTTTTTCTACAATAACTCTATTTTTAGTTTTAGTTTTTTCAAAAGATGAATATTTAGCAGTTGGGTATTCGATAATTGCTGTAAATATTCCAACTATGATTTTAGAAGGAATAGTAACACTATTTTTATTGCTTTATATTAAAAAAGCAATGCCATCTTTATTGAAGGATACAAGTTTATGTTAAGATTTTTAGTTTTATTAATAGTTCCTATATTTTTATTTGCACATAAAATCAATTTATTTTTAGATTATGAAAATGGAAATCTTTTTATTAGTTCATATTTTGCAAATGCAAAAGGTTGTATAAATTGCAAATTTGAAATAAGAGATAAAGATAATAATTTGATTTTATCTGATAAATTAGATGAAAATGGTGAGTATAATTATAAAACAGATAAAAGTGAATTAACAGTAATCATTGATGCTGGAGCAGGGCATAGTGTCTCAAAAAATGTAACTGAACAAATTAATACAGTTGAAAAAGAAATAGAAGAAAATAGTAATGAAAAAATGAAAGAATTAATAGAAAAAAATAAACAATTAGAAAATAAAATAAAAGTTTTAGAAGAGCAATTAGATTATTTTGAAATATTCAAAGTTTTATTTGGTTTAGCAATTATATTTTTAATTTTTCTAGTTTTAAAAAGAGTAAAAAATTGATTATATTTAATCCAGCTATTTCTCTTGTTTGTGCATTTATTTATAGTTTGATTTTGAGTTTTTCAGAGTTTAATATATTTTATATTTTGCCTGTACTTTTTTTGATGTTTATTGATTCTAAAAATATTTTATTTGTATTAAAAAAATTTCTTTTTTTAAATTTGTTTATTTTTACAATTTTTATTTTTGTTTGGATTCAAGCAAGTTTTTTTGAAGCAATAAATATATATCTAAGAACAAATATAATCATATTTTTCAATCTATTACTTTTTATAAATTCAAAAGGTTTGGATATTATTAGAGGTTTTTCTCTTCTTAAATTTCCAAAAAGATTTATATCTACCTTTTATTTTAGTTGGAAAATGATTTTAGAACTTCAAACAGAATTTAGAAATATAAAAACAACTCTAATTACTCGAAGTTTTCATAATAAAACAAATCTTTTCATATATCAAACTTATGGTAACATTTTAGGTTTATTATTTATAAAATCTATGCAAAAAGCACAAAATCTAAAAGATAGTTTTGAATTAAGAGGTTTTAATGGTGAAATCTTTTTCAATGATAACTATAAATTTGATAAATATGATTTTTATTTAATATTTATAATTTTATTAACATTAATTTTAAGGTACTTTATATGAGTTGTTCTATAACTTTAAAAAATATTTCATATTCAAACAAAGATAATATCTTATTTGAAAATATAAATCTAAGTGTGGGACATGAAGAAAAAGTGGCAATCATTGGTTCAAATGGTGTTGGAAAAAGTTCACTATTAAAAATAATTGCAGGTATTGAAGAGTCATTTTTTGGGGAATTATATCTTTTCCATCATTTGATAAAAGATAAAAAAGATTATAAAAAATTTCGTTTTGAAGTAGGCTATTTACCTCAAGATATAAGTAGTTTCTTTTTATCTCCAACAGTTATAGAAGATGTGATGTTTTCTTTAAGAACAACAGGAATAAATAAAGATGAAGCTTATCAAAAAGCTTTGGAAATACTTGAACAATTAGAAATTTTACATCTAAAAGATAGAATAATTTATGAGTTAAGTGGAGGAGAACAAAAAATTGTTGCACTTGCAGGAATTTTGATAACAAAACCAAAAATTTTACTTTTAGATGAACCAACAAATGCTTTAGATGAAGAATCAGAAAAAAGAATAATAAAAATCTTAAATTCAATAAAAAAATCTATGATTATTATCTCTCATCACAAATCTTTTATTGAACAACTCACTCCTACAATTTATAAACTTGAGAATAAAAAATTAATAGATTATAAATAATTTTTTATTTCTTAAATAGAAAATAAATAATTATTTATGATAGTAAAAAATCACAAAATAATCATAAAAAATAAGCTAGAATAGCAATAAAATAGCATTTTAATTAAATTTTAAGTTTATTGAAAATAATTAATAAATATTAAGATTGAATTAATTATTTTTATGTAACCATAGACTTTAAAATTAACTAAGGAGATGGTTATGAGTAGATTATTTAAGTTAGGGGCTTCAATATTATTATGTGCTACATTTGCAAATGCAAGTACACAAGCAGAAGCAGAAGCACTTGTAATGAAAGGTGTAGAATTTTGTAAAAAAGTTGGTGTATCAGCTTGTGTTGAAGAATTTAATAAACCTGAAAGTGAGTTTGTAAATGGTGATTTATATATCTGGGCAAATGATTTTGATGGTATTATAACTGCTCATCCAAAAAAACCTTTAAAAGGGAAAAATCTTTATAGATATAAAGATAAAGCAGGTAATCAATTATTTAAAAACTTTATAGACAAAGTAAAAGCTGATGGTTCAGGTTGGGTAGACTACGTATGGGATCATCCAGTAAAAGGTGAACAAACTCCAAAAACATCTTTTGTAATAGGAATTGGTGAAAATCAATTAATAGGTGCAGGTGTTTATAAAGAATAGATTATTTAATAATAAAGTCTTGAATTTTCAAGGCTTTAGATTTTCCAAAAAAATAGACTAATCTCTGCTTTTTTTAGAAAATTAAGCATAAAATCTAATTAAATAGGATTGATTATGTTTGGTATAAAAAATATGAAAATTGGTAAAAAAATCTTAATTGGCCCTTCAATCGCAATACTTTTTTTAATCGTTCTAGCAATATTTTCAAATAGTGCATTAAAATCAGATAAAGTGACATTAAAAAATATAGTTGATGTAAAATTTGAACTTTATAAATCTAGTAGCAAATTATTAAGTGATATAAATTTATATAATTCAGTTTTATATAAAATATTTAGTTACGCTACTGACAAATATGAACAATCGTTAATTGATGAACAAATAGCTATTTTAAATAATCTAAAATCTAAAATTGAAAAAGATATGGATAGATTTTTAAAAGAAGAGTATTTAACAACTGATGACAAAAAAAGTATAGAAGATGTAAATAAAGAATTAGTTGAATATAACTTAACAGTTCGTGATGCGATAGATATGCTAAGTGTTGATTTAGGAATGGCAACACCAATGTTATCTGTTGCTGATGAAGTTTTTTTGATAATAAATGAAAAATTAAATGCAATAAATAAAACAGCAGATGAACAGAATAAATTAAGTTATATAAATGCTCTAAATAAAATAGATTCAACTTTATATACTTTGTATACGTTGATTATTATAGTTTTAATTGTAGTATTTTTTTCAACAGTTGCAATAACAAATTCTATAAAAAAACCTTTAGAAAAATTTAATGACGGATTAATAGAGTTTTTTAAATATCTAAATCAAGAGATAAAAGAATCAAAACTTATAGAAATTGATTCAAAAGATGAATTAGGTCTGATGGCAAATGAAGTAAATAAAAATATATTATTTACAAACAAATCTATTGAAAAAGATAGAACTTTAGTTGATAGTGCAATAAAATGTGCAAATGAAGCAAAAAAAGGTTTATTAAATACAAGAATTGAAGGAGAAACTAATAATTCTTCTTTAAATGAATTAAAAAATGTAATAAATGAAATGTTAAGCGCCATTGAAAACAATATTAAAAATGCAATGAAAGTTTTGTCATTATATACAAATTATGATTATAGAGAAAAAATTAATATTTCTGGTTTAGAAGGTGATTTAAAAGCATTATGTAATGACGTAAATAATTTAGGATTTGCAATTACATCTATGTTAGTTGAGAATAAAAATATAGGTTTATTGTTATCTTCAAATGCTGAAAGATTATCAAAAAATGTTGAAAATCTTACAACATCAGCAAATTCACAAGCAGCGTCATTGGAACAAACAGCTGCTGCAATCGAAGAAATTACTTCAAATATGCAAAATAGTTCACAAAATATTATAAAAATGACTTCATATGCAAATGAAGTTTCAAGCTCAGTTGCAATAGGGCAAGAATTAGCTTCAAAAACAGCTTTATCAATGGATGAAATAAATGCGCAAACGCAAGCAATTGCTGACTCAATTATTATAATTGACCAAATAGCATTTCAAACAAATATTTTATCTTTAAATGCAGCAGTTGAAGCAGCAACTGCTGGAGAAGCTGGAAAAGGTTTTGCAGTTGTAGCACAAGAAGTAAGAAATCTTGCTAGTAGAAGTGCAGAAGCTGCTAAAGAGATAAAAGAGTTAGTAGAAAATGCAACTAATAAAGCCAATGAAGGTAAAGTTATTTCAAGTGAGATGATAAAAGGTTATGAAAAATTAAACACAAATATTCATAATACCTTATCTTTGATAAATGAAGTTTCATCTTCTTCAAAAGAACAATTTACAGCAATGGAACAGATAAATGATACAGTTAATAATTTAGATCAAGTTACTCAAAAAAATGCAACATCAGCAGATGAAGCAAATAAAGTAGCACGTGAAGTAAATGAAATAGCTGAAAAAGTTGTATTAAATACGAATGAAAAAGAATTTGAGGGCAAATAACTTTATTTATATTTGCTAAATAATTTATTGTATAATATTTCCCATAGGAGAATTATCATGGGAAATATTATGTATCACTATTGTAATGTAGATGCTTTTAAAGCAATAATTCAAAATAAGACTTTATGGTTAAGCTCTGTTTATAACTTAAATGATTACAAAGAAATTCATTGGATAAAAGAAAAAGTTTTAAAAAAAATTCAAGAATCTACAAATAAAAACAGTTATGAAAAATTCCACACTTTTTTAAAGATTTATGAAAAAAAACAACCAAATGTTTATATAGCTTCATTTTCTCAAGGAGAAGATTTATTAAGTCAATGGAGAGCTTATGCAAATGATGGTTATGGTGTAGCTATTGGTTTTAATAGTTCCTATTTTAAAGAAAATAATTTAATTAAAACTTCTAAAGTTTTATATGATGAAAAAGTTCAAGAAAGAGAAATAAAAAAGATTCTAACACCTCTTTTTGAATGTGAAAATAAATTCAATTTTAATTCTTCAAAATTTGAAAATTTCTGTGAAAAAATTATAGATGAATTAAATTATTTATCAGCAAAATCAAAGAATGAACTTTTTATAGAAGAACAAGAAGTAAGAGTAATTCATAATCCGATAATTATTGAGGATAAAAAAACAAAAAGATTTATTTTTAAGAAAAATATCTCACCTATGATGTTTAGAGCTGTTTGTGGAAATTTAATACCTTATTTTGAGTTGAAATTTACTAATTTTAATGAAGAAAATGAACCAATATTAGAAATTGTAAAAGGACCAAAAAGTAAAATTATTGACCAAGAAATAAAAATCTTTTTAGCAAATAATGGTTTTTATAATGTAAGAATAAAGAGTTCAAAATCATCATATAGATGATTTTAAATTTTCTCATATTTTTTATAAAAGCTAATACATAATATCGCTCCTAGAAAAGCCATTCCTGCACCTACAAGAGAAGGATAATTAAATGTAAGTCCAAAAAATAGTGGAATCCCTCCAAAAAAAGCACCTAATGAATTTGCAACATTAAAAGCAGCTTGTATAAATGCAGCAGCTAGCATTTCGGAATGTTTTGCACTTTTTAACATAACCATATTTATTGGTGTTCCAATAGACATAGCTAATGTTCCGCAAATAAATGTAAGAATAATAGAAATAATTTTGTTGTCTGATAATAAAAATACTAATATTAATGATATAACCATAAGTGATAGAAGAGTGATAGCTGCAATTGCAGGATTTTTTTTATCAGCTAAATATCCACCTAAAATATTTCCTACCACCATCCCTGCACCAGCAACTATCATTAAGTATGAAACATCAGATGCATTAAATCCTGATATATGAATCAAAAGAGGTGCAATATAACTAAACCAGGCAAAAAGACCACCAAATCCAATAGCAACTATTGTTAAGATATGCCAAGCTTTTATAGTTTTAAAAAACTCTAGTTCTTCTTTGAATGTAACAGTTTTTAAAGGTTTTAATTTAGGTAACCAAATATATAAAAATATAATAGTTAACAATCCAAGTAATGAAACTACTCCAAAAGCATATCTCCAATGAAGATTATGCCCAATAAATGTAACAAATGGAACCATAATTAAAATAGCAATTGTAAGTCCAGTAAACATTGAAGATATTGCTTGAGCTTCTTTTCCCTTAACAGCTAATTTTGTAGCAACAACAGTTCCAACACCAAAAAATGCTCCATGGGGAAGACCTGCAAAAAATCTTGACATTAAAAGAGTATTATAATCAGGTGCAATAATTGAAAAGGCATTGAATATTGTAAATAGAATCATTAAAGAAATTAATATATATTTTGGAGGAAATTTTGCACTAAGAGCTACTAAAATTGGAGCTCCAATTACAACCCCAAAAGCATAAGCTGAAATAAGATGTCCCGCAACAGGGATAGAAACATCAATAGAACTAGCAACATCCGGTAATAATCCCATAATAATAAATTCAGTTGTCCCAATAGCTAGTCCACCTAAGGCCAAAGGAAATAATTGTTTAGTCATAAATGTTAACCTTTTTATTTTTTTGAATTTTAGTGAAAAAATATAACTACAACCTTAATGTTAGAATAATTTAATGTAAGATATTTTTAATATAATTTTAAGTATAATCCTGAACTTTTTTAGAAAACTCTACCCAGTTTCCTAGAATCGGAGTATCGTTTCAACTAAATGTTGATTTGCACGAGAAGCTTGAGTAAAGCTTATAATTACTCAAACCAATTTATATAAAGGAAAGAAATGCCTACAATCAATCAGCTTGTAAGAAATGAGCGAAAAAAGGTGATTAAAAAATCTAAATCACCAGCACTTAAAGAGTGTCCACAAAGAAGAGGAGTATGTACAAGAGTATATACAACAACTCCAAAAAAACCTAACTCGGCTTTAAGAAAAGTTGCAAAAGTTAGATTAACAACAGGTTTTGAAGTTATTTCATACATCGGTGGAGAAGGTCACAACTTACAAGAACACTCAATTGTTTTAGTAAGAGGAGGAAGGGTAAAAGATTTACCTGGGGTTAAATATCACATCGTTAGAGGTGCTTTAGATACTGCTGGTGTTGCAAACAGAACTGTTGCAAGATCTAAATATGGTACTAAAAGACCTAAAGCCGGTAAAAAATAAGTAGAAGGATAAGAAAATGAGAAGAAGAAAAGCTCCAGTTAGAGAAATAATGGCTGATCCTATCTACAATAGTAAAGTGATCACAAAATTTGTTAATGCAATTATGTTAGATGGTAAAAAATCAACTGCTGAAAAAATTTTATACGGTGCAATCGCAAACTTAGATGCGAGAGGTGAAGAAAAAGGTTTTGATTTATTCGAAAGAGCAATTGAAAACGTTAAACCACTTTTAGAAGTAAGATCAAGAAGAGTTGGTGGAGCTACATATCAAGTTCCTGTTGAAGTTAGAGCTGTAAGAAGACAAACTTTAGCATTAAGATGGTTAGTAGAATATGCTAGAAAGAGAAATGAAAGAACTATGGTAGAAAGATTAGCTAATGAGTTATTCGAAGCTGCTAATGAAAGAGGTTCATCTTTCAAGAAGAAAGAAGATATGCATAGAATGGCAGAAGCTAATAAAGCATTTGCACACTACAGATGGTAGGAATTATAAATGGCTAGAAAAACACCACTTAACAGAGTTAGAAATATTGGTATTGCTGCTCACATTGATGCAGGAAAAACAACAACTACTGAAAGAATTTTATTCTATACAGGTGTATCTCATAAAATTGGTGAAGTTCATGAAGGTGCTGCAACAATGGACTGGATGGAACAAGAGCAAGAAAGAGGTATCACAATTACTTCTGCTGCTACAACTTGTCATTGGACACACCCAAAAACTAAAGAGCAATTACAAATAAATATCATTGACACTCCAGGACACGTTGACTTTACAATTGAAGTTGAAAGATCTATGAGGGTTCTTGATGGTGCTGTTGCAGTATTTTGTTCAGTTGGTGGAGTTCAACCACAATCTGAAACAGTTTGGAGACAAGCTAATAAATATAGAGTACCAAGAATGATATTCGTTAATAAAATGGATAGAACAGGTGCAGATTTCTTTAGCGTTGAAAGACAAGTTGCAGAAAGATTAAAAGCAAATCCTGTTCCAATTCAAATTCCAATTGGTGCAGAAGAAAATTTCAAAGGTGTTATTGATTTAGTACAAATGAAAGCAATCGTTTGGGATGATGATGCTGCAATGGGTTCTAACTATCACGTTGAAGAAATCCCAGCTGATTTATTAGAACAAGCAGAAGAATATAGAGAAAAAATGGTTGAAGCAGCAGCTGAATCATCAGAAACTTTAATGGAAAAATATCTTGAAGGTGAAGCTTTAACAGAAGAAGAAATAACAGCTGGTTTAAAAGCTAGATGTTTAGCTATGGAAATTACTCCAATGACTTGTGGAACAGCTTTTAAAAATAAAGGTGTTCAAACTTTACTTGATGCAGTTTCTATGTATTTACCAGCTCCAACAGAAGTTGCAGATATTAATGGTGAAACACAAGATGGTGAAGCTGTTATTGTTCCTTCAAGTGATGATGGTGAAGTTGCAGCATTAGCATTTAAAATTATGACTGACCCATTTGTTGGACAATTAACATTTACAAGAGTTTATAGAGGTGTTTTAGAATCTGGAACATATGTATATAACTCTACAAAAATGAAAAAAGAAAGAATCGGAAGATTACTTAAAATGCATGCTAATAACAGAGAAGAAATTAAAGAGCTTTATGCTGGAGAAATCGGAGCTGTTGTTGGTTTAAAATATACAATTACTGGAGATACACTAGCAAGTGAAAAAGATCCTGTAATTTTAGAAAGAATGGAATTCCCTGAGCCTGTTATTTCTGTTGCAGTTGAGCCAAAAACAAAAGCTGATCAAGAAAAAATGGGTATTGCATTAGGAAAACTTGCTGAAGAAGATCCATCATTTAGAGTAAATACTGATGAAGAATCAGGTCAAACTATTATTTCAGGAATGGGTGAGTTACACTTAGAAATTCTTGTAGATAGAATGAAAAGAGAATTTAAAGTTGAAGCAGAAGTTGGTGCTCCTCAAGTTGCTTACAGAGAAACAATTAGAAACACTGTAAACCAAGAGTATAAATATGCAAAACAATCTGGTGGTAAAGGTCAATACGGTCACGTATTCTTAAAAATTAATCCACTATCTGGTTCAGAAGAAAACTTTAAATTCAATAATGAAATTAAAGGTGGAGTTATTCCTAAAGAGTATATTCCAGCTGTTGAAAAAGGTTGTGCTGAAGCAATGCAAGGTGGTATCTTAGCTGGTTACCCAATGGTTGATATTGAAGTTACACTTTATGATGGTTCATATCATGATGTTGACTCATCTGAAATGGCATTTAAATTAGCTGCTTCAATGGGATTCAAACAAGCTTGTAGAAGTGCTGCAGCTGGTGCAGTTATTCTTGAGCCAATCATGAAAGTTGAAATTGAAACTCCTGAAGATTATATGGGAGATGTTATTGGGGATTGTAATAAAAGAAGAGGACAAGTTCAATCTATGGATGATAGAGCTGGTATCAAACTGGTTACTGCAATGATTCCATTATCTGAAATGTTTGGTTATTCTACTGATTTAAGATCTATGTCTCAAGGTAGAGCTACATATTCAATGATTTTCGATAACTATTCAGAAGTTCCAAGAAATGTATCTGAAGAAATTATCAAAAAAAGAAATGGTTAATATTTAACTTTCTTTTTATAAAAAGGACATGCATTTTGCATGTCCTTTTTTTTTGATTAAATTTATTTAAGTTATTTATATTTATTTAGCTAAAATAAATAAAAAATGATTTAAATAAATTATAAAATGAGTTGATTTTGAGAATTGAAAAAAATTTTGAAGTATTAAATGATATAAAAAATGCTGGAATTATATTAAAACCATCAAGCCCTGAATTGAGAAATATTTATTTAAAAATTAAAGAATTATTTGAAGCTTCAAATATAAAAATTTTACTTGAAGATAACTCTGCAAAGATGATAGATTTAGAAGGCTATCCATTAGAAGAATTATGCCAGAAAGTAGATTTTTTAATTTCAGTTGGAGGAGATGGAACATTACTTTCAGTTGTAAGAAAGTCTTTTAAATATGATAAACCAGTTCTTGGAATAAATCTTGGTACTTTAGGATTTTTAACTGATATATCAATGGAGCAATTACCTAAGTTTATAAATGATTTAAAAAATGGGATATATAAAATTGATAATAGAATGATGGTTGAAGGTAGCGTAAATTTAAATAAATTTGTGGCTTTTAATGATATTGTAATTTCAAGAAAATCAATTTCATCAATGATAAAAATTAAAGGTAAAATAGATGGAAAATCTTTCAATACTTATCATGGTGATGGAGTAATTATATCAACACCAACAGGCTCAACAGCTTATAATTTATCTGTTGGAGGACCAATAGTTTATCCTTTAACTGAAGCTTTTATTGTAACTCCTGTTGCTCCTCATTCACTAACTCAAAGACCTTTAGTTATGCCAGCAGATTTTGAAATAGAGTTTAAAATTATTGATAATCAAGGGGCTGTAGTAATTGTAGATGGGCAAGATATTTATGAAATTGAACAAAATCAATCAATAAAAATAAATATTGCAAATAAAAAAGCAAAAATGTTACATAGAATACAAAGAAATTATTTTGAAGTTTTAAATGAAAAATTGAGATGGGGAAATTAAAAATTGATTACAAGAGTTTATTTAAAAGATTGTTTATCATTTGATGAAGTTGATTTAGAATTTAAGTCAGGATTGAATATTTTTACCGGACCAAGTGGTGCTGGAAAATCTATTTTAATGCAATCTATTCTTTCTTTATTTGCCTTAAGTGAAGTCAGAGCCAATATTGGTGAAGTAATTTTAACAAATTCAAAAATAAGTGATGAAGTTTATGATATTTCTTTTGAAGATGAAATTATCATAAAAAGTATAAAAAAAGATAAAGTTAGATATTTTTTGAATAATCAAACTATATCAAAAAAAAATCTTTTTGATTTTTCTACAAAACTTATAAAACATCTTAATTTAAAAGACACATCTGAATTTGACAGTTCTAAATTGATTGTTTTTTTAGATAAATTAACTTCAAAAAATAAAAAAGAGTTTATAAAATTAAAAGAAGATTTCGATTGCTTATATAAAGAGTTAGTTGAAGTAAAAAAAGAGTTAGAAAAAATTGAAGAAGACGAAAAAAGATTAGAAGATTTAAAAGAATTTGCAAAATTTGAGATTGACAAAATAGAGCAAATAAATCCTAATGTAGATGAATATGAAGAATTAAATTTATTGAAGAAAAGATTAGCTAAAAAAGAGAAGATTGAAATTGCAATAAAAAAAGCATCAAGTATATTTGAATCAACTTATAATGTGACAAATGCATTAGAATTAATGGAAATAGATTCTAGTTTTTTTGATGAAACAATGAATGAATTAAATAATATTTTTGAAAAATTTAATGATTCTTTACATGAATTAGAAGATACAAATATAGAGAATGTTTTAGATAGAATAGAGAAATTATCATCATTACAAAAAAGATTTGGTTCAATAGAAGAGTGCTTGAAATATAAAGAAGAAAAAAAACAAGAATTAGAATCATATGAAAATATTTTCTTTCAAAAAGAAAAACTAGAAAATAGATATAATGAGTTGAAAATAAAAATAGATGAATATTCTTTAATTATTTCAAAATATAGAAAAGAAACAACTCTAATTTTAGAAGAAAAAATCAATGAATATTTAAAATTTTTATATTTAAGCAATGCAAAAATAATTTTACAAAAAAAATATTTAGACTCATCAGGAATAGATGAAGTTGTATTTAAATTAAATGGTGTTTCTTTAGAAACAATTAGTTCTGGGGAATATAATAGATTAAGACTTGCTCTTTTAACAAGTATTAGTGAATATGATATCGTAGACAATGGAATTTTGTTTTTAGATGAAATAGATGCAAACCTAAGTGGAAAAGAGAGTGATGCGATTGCAAGGGTTCTTATTAAATTAAGTAAATCATATCAAATATTTGCAATTTCTCATCAACCTCAATTGACTTCAAGTGCAAATCAACATTTTTTAGTTGATAAACATAATGGCAAATCATATGTTAAATTATTAGACGATAAAGAAAGAATAAGTGAGATAGCAAGAATGATTAGTGGTGAAAATGTAACCACTGAAGCACTTAAATTCGCAAAAAATTTATTAAAATAACTAAAAACTTGACATTTTAGCTCTACAATAGATATTATATATACAATATAAACTATGGAGAGTTGAATGTTTTCTAACATGTCTATAAAGGGTAAGATATTAATACTTTCTCTAATTACAATAATAGTTGTTTCTGTATCAATTACTATAGATTCTATCTATTCAATAAAAAAATTTTCAAAAGAAAATATTGAAAAATTTAAAAATGATGCTTATGCAAAAAAAGAGCTAGAATTAAAAAATTATGTTTCTCTTGCGGTTAAAACTGTTGATGCATATTATAGTAGAACTTCAGTTGATAAAATCAAGGTTGAAGTTCAAGAAGATTTAAAAACTCAAACAAATTTTTTATTTTCTATTTTAAATTCAGAATATGAAAAATTAAAAGGTTCTTTATCAGAAGATGCTTTGAAATATAGATTAAAAACTATTGTAGATGCAACAAGATATGGTAAAAATGGTTATTTTTGGATAAATGATACGGATTCAGTAATCATAACTCATCCTATAAATCCAGCTTTAAATAATAAAAATATGTATGATTATAAAGATAAAGCAGGAAAACAAATATTTAAAGAATTCTCAGATGTTGCTAAAAAACAAGGAGAAGGATTTGTTGATTATGTTTGGCCAAAACCTGGCTTTGATACTCCCCAATTAAAAGTTTCATTTGTGAAACTTTTTAAACCATATAATTGGGTAATTGGAACTGGAGAATATGTAGATGATGTAACTTCAAAAATGCAAGAAGAAGCATTAAAAACTATTTCTGAAATGAGATATGCAAATAATGATTATTTCTGGATAAATGATTCTTATCCAAAAATGATACATCATCCTAATACAAAATTAAATGGAACAGATTTATCAACTTATGTAGATGCAAAAGGAAAAAAACTTTTTGTTGAAATGGCAAAAATTTCTAATGAAAATAAAGCTGGTGGATTAGTAAAGTATTGGTGGGATAAACCAGGTAAGAAAGATGATCCAAAAGAAAAATTCTCTTATGTTCAAAGATTTGAACCTTGGGATTGGATTGTAGGAACAGGTGCTTATGTTGATGATATAGAAAATGAAGTTACTTTAATGGAAGAAAATACAAATTCACAAATTAATAATATTATTTTTGGAATGGCAATTTTTTCAATTATTGCAATAATAATAGTATATTTAATATATAACTATTTTGTTAGTCAAACTATTATTAAGCCATTAGAAAATCTAAATGATGCAATTCTTAATATTTCAAAAGCTAACTCAACTGCTGATCATATAGAAAAAAAATCAGATGATGAAATTGGTAAATTAGTTGATAGTTTTAACGGTTATATTGGAAAGTTAAAATCTGGATATGAAGAAGATGCAAAAGTTATAGAAAATGTTGATGAAATTATTGAAAAAGTAATAAATGGATTTTATGTATATAAAATAGAAAAAACTTCTTCAAATCCTCAAATACAGAAATTAAGGGATTCAATAAATTCTATGATAGATAGAACAAATCAAAATTTAGTTGGGTTAAATAATATTTTAATTGAATATGGAAATTCAAATTTTGCTATAGGAGATTCAAAAATTGATACAACAAAAGTTAGTGGTATTATTTCTTCATTGGCTGCAAGTACACAGTTAATAGGTGTAACAGTATCAGAATTTTTATCAATGATTGTAACAAGTGGTAGAAAATTAAATGAAGATACAAATGTTTTATCAAGTGCAGCAGGAAAACTTTCAGCTTCTGCAAATGAACAAGCAGCATCTTTAGAAGAAACAGCGGCAGCTGTTGAAGAAATTACTTCAATTGTAAAATCAAGTGTACAAAAAGTACATCAAATGTCAAATTTAGCAACAGAATTACAACTTTCTTCAAAAGAGGGTGAATTACTAGCTTCAAAAACAAATAAAGCTATGGATGACATTGATGAGCAAGTAAAATCTATTAATGAAGCAATAACTGTAATTGATCAAATTGCTTTTCAAACAAATATACTTTCATTAAATGCTGCTGTTGAAGCAGCAACTGCTGGAGAAGCAGGAAAAGGATTTGCAGTAGTAGCACAAGAAGTAAGAAATCTTGCAAGTAGAAGTGCAGAAGCTGCAAAAGAGATTAAGAATATTGTTCAAATTGCAACTGCAAAAGCAAATGAAGGAAAATCAATTGCTAATGAAATGATAGGTGGATATTCAACACTAAACTCTAAAATTAATGAAACAATTACATTAATAGAAGATGTATCTCAAGGAAGTAAAGAAGAAGAAAAAGGAATAGTTCAAATTAATGATACTATTAATACGTTAGATCAAGCAACACAAGTAAATGCAAATTCTGCTACAGTAATTAGCGGATTAGCAAATGAAGTTGCATCATTATCAGAGAATCTATTAAAAATAGCAGATAGAGCAAAATTTAAAGAAATGAGTAAAAAAGAGATTGAAGATATTGATTTAGTATTTAAAATTTCTAAATTAAAAAATGATCATATTAAATTCAAATTGACAAATTTTGACAAAGTAGGAAGTTCAAAAGTTGCTTGGAGCGTTACAAAAACTAATGAATGTGATTTAGGTAAATGGATGTTAGAACAAGAAAATGATGGTAAATCATTTACAAAAACTGATAATTGGAAAAATTTAAAATTAAATCATGATTTAGTACATAATAGCGTACAAGATTATATAAATGAAGATTGTAAATTAATAACAGATAAAAATCTTTTAAATGATTTATCTCAAAAGTTAGATAAAGCAACAGTAGAAGTATTTAAATCTCTTGACCAAATAAAAAAAGATAATAAAATTGAGGAAGTAATTATAAAAAAAGCTGATGAAAATTTAAATAAATCAGAAAAAATAAAAAAAACAGAATCTACTGATCACTTTTCTAAATCTACAGTAATAGCATCAACTACAAAAGATGATGATGAATGGGAAAGCTTTTAAAGCTTTCCTTTTTTTATAAATCAAAAATTAATTAAGATTAAAAATATCCTATTTTAAAATATTTATCTAAAAATAGGTATAATATTGTATTTTAAAAGAAAATATAATTATAAAAGTATTAAAAGGAATTTTATGAATAACCAAAAAGTAGAGTTACTTTCACCTGCAGGTAATTTAGAGAAATTAAAAATTGCTATAAAATATGGAGCAGATGCCGTTTATGCAGGAGTTAGTCACTTTAGTTTAAGAATTAGAGCTGGGAAAGAATTTACATTTGAAACCTTCAAAGAAGGAATAGATTATGCTCATGCCAGAGGTAAAAAAGTATATGCAACAATTAATGGATTTCCATTTAACTCTCAAATAGATTTATTAAAAAAACATATTGCAACAATGGCCGCATTAAAACCAGATGGATTTATTGTAGCAGCTCCAGGTGTTGTTAAACTTTGCCGTGAAATAGCGCCTCAAATAGATATTCATTTGTCAACACAAGCAAATGTTTTAAATTATCTAGATGCTCAAGTTTATTGGGATATGGGTGTAAAAAGAATTGTTGTTGCAAGAGAAATTTCATTAAAAGATGTTATTGAAATAAAAAAACATTTACCTGATATGGAAATAGAGATTTTTGTTCATGGTTCAATGTGTTTTGCTTACAGTGGAAGATGTTTGGTAAGTGCTGTTCAAATGGGAAGAGTTCCAAATAGAGGAAGTTGTGCAAATGATTGTAGATTTGAATATACTTTATATGCAGCAAATGAAGACCATAGTACTTTATTTAGATTAGAAGAAGAGCCAGGTGTTGGAACATATATTTTTAATTCAAAAGATATGAATTTAGCTTCACATCTAAAAGAGATTTTAGATAGTGGTGCAGTTGATTCTTTAAAAATAGAAGGAAGAACAAAATCTCCATATTATGCAGCAGTTACTGCAAAAGCTTATAGAGAAGCAATTGATGATTACTATGCTGGTAAATTTGAACCTGAAAAATACCAAAAAGAGTTACATACTACAAAAAATAGAGGCTTTACAGATGCTTATTTAATTCATAGACCATTTGAAAAAACAGATTCGCAAAATCATGCATATGCTTTAAGTAAAGGTTCATATGAAGTAACTGGACTTGTAACAGAAGATGAAGAACATTTCTTATGTAAATATAAAGTTTATCCAAATGAAGATATTGAAATCTTTACTCCAATGGGTGAAGAGTTAGTTGAGTGTGAAAATGAAATTGGAAAAATTTTCAAAAAAGATGGGATATATTATATTAATTTTAAAAAAATATTAACTGAAACAAATAAAGAATTAGAATCTGTTCATAGTGGAAATATTAATAAAATTAAACTTCCTGGACGACTTCCTTATCTTACAATGTTTAGAGTTGAAAATATTGACGAAACAATAGAATAAAAGTTCTTTTTTATAATGATTTTTTTTAGAGTAACTCAAAATATTAATATAAAAACTACTGATGGAACAATGGTTTATTACTATAAACTTAAATCTCCATCAGAATATGAAAATGAAACTATTTATATAACAACATATGATGATTTTAATGATATAAAAGGAATCTTTTCAAGAGTTGACAAAACAAAATATTTTGCAAAAACTTTAAATGAAAGTAATATTAGAAATATCCCAAACTTCCCTATTGAATTAGGAATTTCTAATATTGATGAATATAAAAAAAGAGAAGAATTAAATCAAATAGATTTTTTTGAATACAAAAAAGTAGATATTTATAAACAATTAAAGAATATAAAAAAAGATGAAATTTCAATTGTATTAATTGGTGGAGTTGGAAATAGTATTAGTGAAGTTATAGCTTCATGTACAGCTTTAAGAATTTTACATAAGAAATTAAAAGATATATACAAAGAAATTAAATTTGATATTTATATCAATGCTTCAAATAATAGCTATTATAGTCGAGATAAAGATATTTATAAAACACAAGATTATATAACTAATATTCTTCCTTTAAGTATTAATTCAAAAAAAATTTGTGAATATGATTATTTCATAGATAATAGCTTAAGTATAAATGGTCTTTTAGATAATTTAAATATTGTAGATGCTTGGCTTTTTAGATTTGGAATAGACTATAAAAAAATAAACGAGTTTGAAAAATATAATATATTAGATATAAGTAAATATAAACCATTAAATTCATTACATTTGAAAATAAAAGAGGCAAAACAAAAAGGTAAATTATTACTTTTTCATCCTTATTCTGCAAATATAAATAAATCAATTCCTCAGGCAATTGCAATAGAATTATTGAAAGAATTATTATTAAAAGTTGAAGATTATATAATAATTTCAACTTTACAAATAGATTCAAAAATCAAAGAAGATAATTATATAGATTTATCAAAAGAATCAAAATCAATAAATGATTTTATGTATATAGTTTCCTTAATGGATAAAATCATTACTACTGATACTTCAACTTATCACATAAGCGATGCTTTTATGATTCCCACAGTTGTTATTTTTACAGATAAAAAATTTGAAAATAAAATAAAGTATTATAAATATATAAAACCAATTTTTTTGAAAGATAAAACGAAAAATTTATCAAAATTCATATATGAAAATGAAAATTTAACAATTAATAAACTAGATGCTTGGAAAAAAGTTAAACTAAATAAGATTATAAAACTATTAGAAATTTTTTGATATAATCTTGAACTTTTAAAAATAAAAAGGAAGAAAATAATGAATTTTATCTCAATATTAATGGGTAGTAAATCAGATTATGAAATTATGAAACACTGTGCTGATACTTTTGAAAAATTTAATGTAAAATATGAATTAGTTGTGTCTTCAGCTCACAGAAGCCCAGAAAGAACAAAAAATTATATTAAAGAAGCAGAAGAAAAAGGTGCAGTTGCATTTATTGCTGCTGCTGGAATGGCGGCACATTTAGCTGGTGCAGTTGCTGCAACTACTACAAAACCAGTTATTGGAGTTCCTATGAAAGGTGGAGCTATGGATGGTATGGATGCTATGCTTTCTACTGTTCAAATGCCTGCAGGTATGCCTGTTGGGACAGTTGCATTAGGAAGAAGTGGAGCTGTTAATGCTGCATATTTAGCAATGCAAATTCTAGCAATTACAGATAAAGAATTATCTACTAAATTGAAAGAAGATAGAATAGTTCAATCTAAAAAAGTTGAAAGTGATTCTAAAGACGTTGAAGTAATTTTATAATGAAGCCAATCGCACTATTTACCCTACCAAATTGTAAATGGTGCGAAGAAGCAAAATTTTATTTCAAAAGCAAAAAACTAAAATATAACCTTATAGATTTATCTAAAAATAAACAAGCATTACAAGATTGTCAAAAACATTGTTCTGGTGCTCCCGTAATTTTGATAGGAAATAGATGGATTTGTGGTTTTGACAAAAATAAAATAAATAAAGAGTTAGGAATTAAATAGATGATTACATTTTCACAAATGCTATTAAAATTACAAGAGTTTTGGGCAAAACAAGGTTGTAATATTGTTCAGCCTTATGATATTCCTGCGGGAGCTGGAACATTTCATCCAGCGACACTTTTAAGAAGTTTAGATTCAACACCTTGGAGTACTGCATATGTAGCACCAAGTAGAAGACCAACTGATGGAAGATATGGAGAAAATCCAAATAGATTAGGTGCTTATTATCAATTTCAAGTTTTAATAAAACCAAGTCCAGATAATATTCAAGATTTATATTTACAGTCTTTGGAATTTTTAGGTTTAGATGTTTCAAGACACGATATAAGATTTGTGGAAGATAACTGGGAATCTCCAACACTTGGAGCTTGGGGACTTGGATGGGAAGTTTGGCTTGATGGTATGGAAGTTACTCAATTTACATATTTTCAACAAGTTGGAGGATTAGCATGTGATCCTGTTGCAGTTGAAATTACATATGGAACAGAAAGACTTGCTATGTATTTACAAGGTGTTGATTCTGTATTTGATATAGTATGGAATGAAAATGAATATGGAAAAACAACTTATGCTGATGTTCATAAAGAGGGTGAGTATGAGTTTTCAAAATATAATTTTGAAGTAGCAAATACAGAAATGTTATTCAGACATTTTGATGATGCATTTAATGAATGTAAAGCTTGTTTAAGTGCAGAATTGCCACTTCCTGCTTATGACCAGTGTATGATTGCTTCACATGCATTTAATACACTTGATGCAAGAAAAGCAATTTCTGTAACTGAAAGACAAAATTATATTTTAAAGGTGCGAGAATTAGCTCAAGGTTGTGCAGTTTTATATAAAGAACAAGAAGTTCAAAGATTAAAAAAAGTTAATAGTATTGCAGCTAAAAAAGCTTTAGAAAATTTAGAAAAAACTAATCCAGAGTTATTTGTATAAATGAAACTTAAAGAAATATATGATGTATTAAATGAAATTTCTCCTTTTGAATTACAAGAAAAATGGGATAACTCAGGTTTACTTGTTGGTTCAAAAGATGATGAAATTGAAAATATTTATATAAGTATAGATTTAGATGAAGAATTAGTATCTAATATAAAAGAAAAATCTTTAGTTATTACTCACCATCCATTGATATTTTCTGGAATAAAAAGAGTAAATTATGATACTTATAGTACAAAAATTTTAAGAGAACTTATAAAAAAAGATATTTCTTTAATATCTATGCATACAAATATAGATAAAACACATTTAAATAAATATGTTGTAGAACATATTTTAGGATTTAAAATAAAAAATTCATTAGAGTTTATATCTTATTGTGATGTAAATATGAATTTTGATGAGTTAATAAAAATTGTATCATATAAATTAGGTTTGAAAATTACAAAAGCAGTAAAATGTAAAGATTTTATAGAAAAGATAGCGATAGTAACGGGTTCAGCTATGTCTTTACTTGATGAAGTTGATGCTGATTGTTTTTTAACAGGTGATATAAAATATCATGATGCAATGGAAGCAAAAGCAAGAAATATCTCTTTAATAGATATAAGACATTATGAAAGTGAAAAGTATTTCAATGTTTTACTTGAGGGGCTTCTTTCAGAATATTTGAAAAAAAATAAATTAAAAGCTATAATAACAGCTTCAAAAAATCCATTTGAGTTTTTTATAGAAGGAGAAACGGTTGAATAAGTATTTACAGGATTTAATCAAATTATCAAAATTTGATACAGCAATTAGTATGTTTGAACCAAAAATTGAGAATGAAAAGGCAAAATTAGCAACTTTTGTTGAAACAGCAGCATCAATTAAGGCATCAATTAACTCGATTTATTTAGAAATTGATGATGTAAAATCAAAAAGAACAAAAAACAATATTCATTTAGGTGAATTAAAAACTAAACTTGAGAACATTGCAAAAAAAAATAAAGATGTTCATAATGAAAAAGAGTTAAAAGCTTTACAGTTAGAAGAAGAAATTGCAAAAGAACAAATATCATTTGCAAATGAAGAGATAGATAGACTTGATAATCTAGCAGTTTCAAAAGAAGAAAACTTAAAAGAATTACAAGAAAAATTAGCAGCTGAAGAGAATGATATAAAAGAAATTCAAGTTGCAGTTGATAATACAATTGAAGAAATTAATAAAGATAGAAATGTTGTTTATCAACAAAGAAGTGAATTATTAGAACAATTTGATAATAAAATTTTAACTTTCTATGAAAAAATTAAAAGATGGGCAAAAGATTCTGCTGTTGTTCCTGTAAAAAAACAAGCATGTTATGGATGTTTTATGAAAATTAATGATAAAACTTATGCTGAAGTTATTAAAGCAGAAGAAATTGTTAATTGTCCACATTGTGGAAGAATTCTTTATAAAGAAGATGAAGAACAAGAGGCTTAATTTTGAGCCTTTTTAGTATATTTTATTACTTATTACTAAGTATTATTTATATACTTGCAATTCCTTATTTAATATTTAAATCAAGAAATACTAAATACAAAAAAGCAATTCCTGCAAAATTTTTTTTAATAGAAAATAGTAGATTCAAAGAAAATGGAATTTGGTTTCACTCTTGTTCTATGGGTGAAACTAAAGCTATTAAACCTTTAATTGAAAACTATAAAGAAAATGCTAATATCTCTGTAATAACTAATACTGGATATGCAGAGGCAAAAACAATCACTTCAAATGTAAGGTATCTTCCCTTTGAAATTTTTTTACCTTTTTGGATTAATAAACAAAAAGTTTTAGTTGTAATGGAAGCCGAACTTTGGTATATGTTATTTTTATTTGCAAAAAAAAGAGGTGCAAAAACTTTTTTAATAAATGCAAGAATTTCTGATAAATCATATAAATCATATAAAAGATTTAGTTTTTTTTATAAAAAAATATTTGATAATATTGATAAAGTTTTTGCACAAAGTGTTGAAGATAAAAAGAGATTAGAAGAATTAGGTGCAAAAAATATAGAAGTAATTGGAAATATCAAACTTGCCCAATTACCTCAAAAAAGATTTAATTTTGAAAAGCCTAAAAGTATAGTAATCACAGCAGCAAGTACTCATGAAAATGAAGAAAAATTAATACTTGATTCTTATGATAAAAAGTTTGGAAAGTTATTGATAGTTCCTCGCCATCCAGAAAGATTTGAAAAAGTTAATTTACTAATTGAAGAGTTTAGAAAAAATAAAAATCTTTCATATCACCGATATAGTAAAAAAGAGAATTTTGATTCTGATATAATATTGGTTGACAAAATGGGTATATTAAATGATATTTATGCAATATCTGATGTGGTTATTTTAGGTGGAGCATTTGAAAAAATAGGTGGACATAATCCTATTGAACCTGCTTATTTTAATTGTAAGTTAATTAGTGGGAAAAATATATTTAACCAAAAATCTCTTTTTGAGTGTATTAAAAATTATTACTTAATTGAGAAAAATGAAATAAGTGATTATTTAGAAAAAATTGATGTGTTAGAAAAACCAATTCTAACAAAAGCAGGTTCAATAGAACCTATTATAAAGGAGATAAATAAGTGGCTGTAACATATGAAAAAGCTTATAAACTTTTAGCCTTACAAGAAAAGATATCAAATTCAAAAGCAAAAGAATTGATAGATATGGGTGTCGTTAAAGTTGGTGACAAAAAAGTTTTAATTGCTAGGGGAGAAATTAGAAGTGACACTAAATTTTCGATAAAAGAAATAAATAAAATAAAAGTAATATTTGAAGATAATGATATTTTAGTTGTTGATAAACCTGCATTTTTAACAGCTGATGATGTTGCTAAAAAATATGAAGGTGCAATATTATTAAATAGACTTGATAAAGAAACAAGTGGTGTTATGATGTTTGCAAAAAATGAAGATTTTCAAAAAAAAGCTATAAAAGAATTCCAAGCAAATAGAGTATATAAAGAGTATGTAGCTATTGTCGAAGGAAAAGTTGTTGAGGAAATTGAAATTGATAAACCAATTTTAACAACAAAAGATAGAGGAATGGCTAAATCTAAAATAGATACAAAAAGAGGAAAACCTGCAAAAAGTACAGTTTATCCACTTTTAGTCGAAGGTAATAAATCAAAAATAAAAATTGTTATTGAATCAGGAAGAACACATCAAATTAGAGTTCATTTAAATTCAGTTGGTTTACCAATAATTGGTGATGCAATTTATGGACGAACTTCATCTAATGTAAATAGAGTTTTACTACATTCTAAAATTACTAAAATATTTGATTATGTTTTTGAATCAAAAGAACCAAAAGAATTTAAAGTGTATGATTTTAATTAAATATTAAGCTTTATAAAATAAAAAGTCCCTATTTTAAGGGGCTTCTCGAAAATAAAAAACTAAAAAAAAACTTAAATAACTGTATCGTTTAAACTAAATTAAAGTAAAACTTTTGTATTATCTCAAACTTTAAATAAATGTGGAGAAAATATTTTGTTTGATTCAATAACAGGTTCAATACGAAACGCAGTAAATAAAATAAGACATCAAGATGATGTTGCAGCTTTAACTAAAGCAACATCAGAGTTAAAAAAAGCTTTATTAAAAGCTGATGTTCATCATAAAACTACAAAAGAACTTATAACTGCAATTGAATTACAAACAAAAAGTGCAGGTATAGGGCAAGATTCTTTTTTAAGATCTCTAAAAAGTGAATTAACAAACTTATTAACTACTTCTGGAAATCAAGGTTTTGTTTTTTCTTCTACTCCTCCAACAATAGTTTTAATGACTGGACTTCAAGGTTCTGGTAAAACTACAACAACAGGTAAATTAGCAAATTATTTGAAAACTAGAAAGAAAAAAGTTTTAGTAGCAGCTTGTGATTTACAAAGATTAGCAGCGGTTGAGCAATTAAAACAAATTGCAGCTCAAATTGACGTTGATATATATTTTGATGATAATCAAACTGATCCAATTAAAATTGCACTAGCAGCAAAAGAGAAAGCTATAAAAGAACATTATGATGTTCTTTTGGTTGATACAGCTGGACGACTTGCAATTGACGAAGAATTAATGCTTCAATTAAAAGAGATTAAAAATGCGATAAATCCAAATGAAATTTTTTATGTAGCAGATGCTTTAACAGGACATGATGCAACAAAAACTGCAACAACTTTTAAAGAAAAAATTGGAATAGATGGTGTTATTTTATCAAAGTATGATGGTGATACAAAAGGTGGAGTAGCTTTATCAATTGCACATCAAGTAGAAGTACCATTAAGATTCATTGGTATTGGTGAAAAAATGCCAGATTTGGAAGTATTTATTCCAGATAGAATTGTTTCAAGATTATTAGGACTTGGTGATATTGAAGGACTTGCTGAAAAAACATCTGCAATTATTGATGAGAAAAAAGCTAAAGAAGTTAGTAAAAAAATAAAAAAAGGTCAATTTAATTTTAATGACTTTTTAGATCAACTTTCAATGATGAGTAAATTAGGTTCAATGAAATCTATTATTGGTATGATTCCTGGACTTTCTGCTATGGCTGGGCCATTGAAAGATATGGATTTTGAGAATTCAACTGAAATAAAAAGAATTAAAGCATTAATTGGTTCAATGACTCCTAAAGAAAGAGAAAATCCAGATTTGATGAATCCTAGTAGAAAAAGAAGAATAGCTATTGGTTCAGGGGTATCTGAAGTTCAAATTAATAAAATTCTAAAACAATTTAAAAATGCTTCAAAAATGGCAAAACAACTTTCTACTAAAGGTGGAATGAAAGGTTTACAAAATATGTTGTCTCAAATGGGACCTGGTGGAATGCCTAAAATTCCAAGATAAAAATATAAATAGTATTGAGCTGTGAACTTATCTTTTTTAAGAAGGAGTTTAGAATTCAATACTATAACTTAAAAAAGGAAAGAAAATATGACAGTAATTAGATTAACAAGAATGGGAAGAAACAAAAAACCATTTTATAGAATCGTTGTAACAGATTCAAGAAAAAGAAGAGATTCAGGATGGATTGAATCAATTGGTTATTTTAACCCAGTTGTTGAACCAAAAGTATTAAAAATTGATGAAGAAAGATATAACTATTGGTTAAGTGTTGGTGCTAAACCATCTGAAAAAGTTAAAAAATTAGCTTCTAAATAATTTTAAATAGAAAATAAAATGATTACTAAATTTATAGAAAATTATGCAAAACTAATTGTTGGTGTGCCTGAAGATGTTACTGTAACAAAAGAGTTAATTGATGAAAATTTTGCTGAAATTACAATCACTGTAAATAGTGTTGATATTGGTAAACTTATCGGAAAAAATGGTAATATGATTAATGCTTTAAAAACTATGGCAAATGGTTGTAAAGCAAAAGATGGTATATCATATAAAATACAAGTAGTAGTAAAATAAATCTATGAATAATAGTAATAATATATATGTTGCTAAACTTGGGAAAGCAGTAGGATTACAAGGTCATTTAAGGCTTTTTATAGATTCTGATTTCCCAGAGCAATTTAAAAAAGGTGCTGTGTTTAGTACAAATAGAAATCTTCAATTAAAAATATTGGAATATAACGCTTCAAGAGAACTTGTAAAATTTGAAAATTATGAGGATATTGATAGTGCAAAAAAACTCACAAATCAAGAACTTTATTCAACTATTGAACAAACAAAAGAAAATTGTAAATTAGCAAAAAATGAATTTTTTTGGTTTGATTTAATCTCATGCAATGTTTTTGAAAATGATATTAAATTAGGTACAGTTAAAGAGGTACATAGATATCCATTAAATGATTATTTGGAAATAATTACAGATATTGAACTTGTTAATAAAGGCTTTCCAAAAGTTTTTTTAATACCTCATATATTTGATAAATTTATATTAAATATTGATATAGAAAACAAAATAATTAGAGTAAATAATTCATTTGATATTTTAGAAAATTCTTAAGATTATTTAATAGTTACATCTTCTATCAAATTCCTCTTTAGTAAATTCTAATTCATAAGCTTGTTCAAAATTATTATCAATTAATTTATCCAATAAATCTTTTCTCTCTGATTCACTTTTAAATGGTCCATAATATAATTCTATTCTATTTTTGTCATCTCTACATAAGATAATGTTTGGATTAATTGAAGATACTTTATCTAAATATTTTTTATATAAAACACCTTTTATTTTTGCTACATTTATGAATTTCAAAAAAACATCTTCATTTGTAGTTTCTGTATTTGAACTTATACTTTTGTTTTCTTCTGTTTTAAGTTCAATATTTAGATTATCAATTTGCTCTTGACTTTTAGGTATTTCATCTGTATTTTGGTTTTGTTTTATTAATAATTCTTCTTTTACTTTTAAAGCTTCTTGTTTTAAAGCTTCTAATTCGGCTTTTTCATTTTCAAGCTCAATTTTTTTCTTTTCTAAAGCATCTTTTTCTTTTAATAATGCTTCTTCTTGTATTTTTAATGCTTCTTCCTCTTTCTTTTTCTGTTCTTCAATTAATTTTTTTTCATTTTCAATTTTTTCTTGTTCTTCTGTTTTTTCTTGATTAAGATTCTTATTTGTTAAATAAGATAGCTGTTCATTAAGTTTTTTTGAATTAATATCTTTAAAATCAAATTTATATTCTTCTTCCTTAGGCATCTGCTCAGAAACAGAAGTATTGTTGTTTTGCTGAATCTCTTTTTCTTTTGGTTTAAAAAAGCCCATAAAATATAGAATTGCTCCCACAATAATTAATAAGATTAAAAGAATTATAACACCTAATAAAATCTTTTTTAATGGATTCTTTTTCTCTTTTTTAATAAATTCTTCTTGTATCTCTTTTATGTTATTATTCGGTGATTCTTCATCATTTAGAGGAATATTTATTTGAGATTCATTTGTATCAAAAGAACTATCATTTGAAGTTGTTTCTGAACTGTCATTTTCTATAACTTTATTATCTTCAGGCATCTCTTTTACTCTTTATCAAGTTTATTTTGTTTTTCTTTTAATCTTTTATAATACTCTATTCTATAAGCTTTTAGTTCTTCTTTTTTTCTTTCTCTATATTCTTTATTGTATTCAAGTATTTTTTCTTTATTTTGCTCATAATATTCTTTTTTTAAATTTTTATATTCTTTTAATTTAGATATTATTGATTCTTTTCTATCATCAATATATTTTTTTTGCTCATGGGCAATTTCTTTTATTTTAGAAAAAAAATTTAAATTATTAAGTTCAGCTTCATAATCTATCTCTTTTTTAGCAATTTTACTTTTTAAGTAATACTCTTTTTTTTTCTTTTTATGAGCTAAAAAATTTTCTTTTCTAAGTTTTTTTAATTCTTCTAAAGTCATATATTAATACAAACTAACTAAATTAATTTTTTAATCTATTTACCGTATCAAGCATACTATCTGCTGTAGTAATTGCTTTAGAATTTGCTTCATAAGCACGTTGTGCTGTAATTAAATCAACCATTTCATTTACTAATTTTACGTTAGAAGTTTCAATCATACCTTGTTGTACACTTCCAAATTGATCAGTTGTTGGATTACCTTCAAGCACATCTCCTGATGCGGCACTTTGCATATATAAAGATTCACCAAGAGGAACTAATCCGGCTGGATTTATAAAATCAGCAAGAGTTATTTGTCCTAAATCAACAGTATCATTTGTTTGTGCATCTTTTGCTGTAACTGTTCCATCCTTAGCAATTGTTACATCAGTAACATTATCAGGAATTACAATTTCAGGAGATAGTAAATAGCCATTTCCATTTACTATTGAACCTTCTTCATTTAATTTAAAATTACCATTTCTTGTATAGGCAGTTTCTCCACTAGGTAATGTTATTTGGAAGAAACCTTTTCCCTGTATAGCTAAATCAAGATCACCTGCTGTAGGTTTTAAATCACCTTCTGTAAAGTTTTTTTGTATGTTAGAGATTCTAACTCCAAGTCCAACATCAATACCTGTAGGATTTATTGTTGTTTGAGTTGTTTGTCCAGCGGTATAATTTAATGTTTCATACATTAAATCTTGAAATTCGGCTCTATCTTGCTTAAATCCAGTAGTATTAACATTTGCAATATTGTTAGATGTAACATCAATTTGATGTTGCATTGAATTCATTCCTGTAGCTGCTGTATAAAGTCCTCTAATCATAGAAAATCCTTTAGTTTTACTTATCTTTAATTATATTTTAAGAATAATTAAATTTAGATAAATTGTATAAATTATTTTTATAAATATTAAGTGTAAATTTAAAACAAATTATATATAATGCATATTTACTGAAAAGATTTATTTAATTATAAGGGATAGTTGATGAAGATTCTAATAGTTGATGATAGCTCTACAATGAGAAGAATCATTGGAAATGTAGTTATGCAATTAGGATTCGCTAGAGAAAATTTCGAAGAAGCTGAAGATGGATTAAAAGCTTGGAAATTACTTAGTGAAGCTCATTATGATGTTATACTAACAGACTGGAATATGCCAAATATGAACGGTTTAGAATTAGTAAAAAAAGTTAGATCTGAGGGAACACATCAGAAAACGCCAATAATAATGATTACAACAGAAGGTGGAAAAGGTGAGGTTATTGCTGCTTTAAAAGCAGGAGTTAATAATTATATCGTTAAGCCATTTAATGCAGAAGTTTTGAAAGAAAAACTTGATGGAGTATTGAAAAAATAATATAAGGTCTTATCATGAGTATGAGTCAAGAAGAGATAGAAGCTTTAATGAATGGTTTGGACATTGCAGATGATAATAGTGAATCTGAAGATGTAACTGAAACAGCAAAAGTGAATACTAAAGAAATTGAAGAATTATTATCTCAAACGGAAGATTTAAAAGAAGATATAAATACAGAAGAAATATCTGTTTCTAAAATTGATGAAAATAATACTAATGAAAATGAAATTGATAGTTTTATAAAAAATAGTGAGTTAGAAGATTTACTAAATGATATTGAATCAAGCCCTTCGAAAGAAGAAGCAGTTGAAGAGATATTACCTATTGAAGATGAAGTAAAAACTGAACCTTTAGAAACAAAAAAAATTGAAAGATCAGAAGATGATATTGTGAAAGATTGGACTTCAACAAAAATAAATGAAGGAGTTTTTCCTTTGCCTGCTGAGAAAGATACAAAAGTTGTTAATCAGCTTACCCAAGTTGCTAATGATTCTGAAGAAAAAGTTTCTCAGATATTTGATGTTTTAAGTTTAACTTTAGATAACAATAATGAAATTAGAAAAAGTTTTAAAGAATATGAAAATTTTATAAATTCTCAAATAAATTTATTAACTTCTTTAAATAATAAATTTCCAAACATAAAAGTTTTTGATGGGTATTTACATAATGCAAATATAATGAACAGTTCATTAGTTAACTTAAAAAATTTATTAAATGAAGAAGATAATAAAATTTTTCAAGCAATGGAATTAATGCAATTTAATGATATAAATAGACAAAAAATCGAAAGAGTAATGTCTGTTATTAGAAAATTATCTTTATATCTAAACAATTTATTTGAAGATGATGGTAACTCTAAGGATATTGCTGTTGCCAAACATATTCATGGCGATGACACAGATGATTTAATAGGTGATGATTTAGATAAATTGATAGCTGAATTTTCAAACAATAAATAATAAAAGGGAGAATATAGTATGAATCAAGGTGTTTATCCTCTTGCTGCATCGATGATTAATCAAATTAATCGTTTAGATCAAATTAGTAATAATTTAGCAAATGTAAATACTTATGGATTTAAACAAGAAGGTACAACAGAGACAACTTTTAATTATTATTTAGAAAGAATGCAAGCTGAAAATAAAGCACCTACTAAAATAAATGAAGTAACAAATAACATTCCTAAAATTGATTCAAAATATATTAATTCAGAAATGGGGCCTATTGTTATGACTGGGAATACTTTAGATTTTGCTTTAAATGCATCTGATACATTTTTCAAAATTCAAAATTCAAATGGAGATATAGTTTATACAAGAGATGGTGCATTTAAGAATTTGGATAACTTTTTAGTTGATTCAAATGGAAATAATGTGTTAAATGCAGATAATGAACCTATTGTTATTGAAAATGGCTTTGAATCACAAGTTGGAGTTGTAAAAATCCCATATACTAATTTAGAAAAATTAGGAGATAATACTTATAAGATAAAAGATCAAAATGATATGGAAGTCTTTGAAAATAATGATAATATGGTTGTTCAAGGTGCAATAGAACAATCAAATGTAAATTCAGTTAGTGCAATGGTAGAATTAATTGATGCACATAGAAGATTTGAACAATCTCAAAAAGCAATAAAATCAATTGATGAATTAAATGCAGGCTTAATAGAAAAAATTGGGAGCAATACTAAATAATGGAAGCAAGTAGTATATCTAGCACACTTTTTAATCAGTTAAATTTTAGAGGAGAAAGACAGAAAGTTATTTCAAGTAATATTGCTAATATAAATACTCCAAATTATAAAACTAAAGATTTAGTATTTCAAGATGAATTAAATAATGCTTTATTTAATAATAGTTTACAGTTAAAACAAACAAACTCAAAACATTTGTCAACAGTAGATCCTTTATCAAATAATACAAATCCTAAATTGGTAAATGTTCAGGGATTAGAAGAACAAAATGATGGAAATAATGTAAATTTAGATAGCCAAATGAGTGAACAAGCCAAAAATAAAATTATATTCGATGCAATTCAATCATCAATAAAAAGAGATTCAAGATTATTTAGATCAGTGGTTGAATCTTCTGCAAAAAATTAATTAGGATAAGTATTTAATGGATCAACTTTTAAAGTTTATAAATAATTTAAATGCAGCACAAAGAGCTGTAATAATAGGAGGGTTTTCTCTATTATTTATTTTATTGGTTGGATTATTAATTTATTCTAGTGTAAAAGCAGAAGATAAGAAATTAAATTACACGATTGCATCAAACTTAACAAAATCGCAGGTTATGCTTGCTAGCGATGAACTTGAAGCTTCAGGAATTCAATTTGCTGTTGTTGGATCAGGAAATAATTTGACGTTAAAAACTTCAAAAGAGTTTATAAATATTGCAAAAATTAAATTAGTTACAAGTGAAGCGGCAACAAGTAAACATGTTGGTTGGGAAATATTTGAAAAATCATCTTTAGGTACAACAAATTTTGAGAATAAAGTAAAATATCTAAGAGCACTTGAAGGTGAATTGTCTCGTTCTTTAGAATCGTTAACAGGTGTTTTACGAGCTAGTGTAAAAATAGCTATTCCAAAAGATACAATTTTTACTGAAAAAAAAGGTGACACGACAGCTTCAGCTATGTTATCATTAAAACCTGGCGTTTTTTTAACTCAAAAGCAAATAGATGGAATTAAAAATTTCATTGCATCAGCTGTTCCAGATTTGAAACATGAAAATATTCAATTAATTGATCAAGATGGAAGTTTACTTGAAATGTCAGCTGATGATATAAATAATCAAAAATCTACTACACAAAATAAATACAAAGAGAATTTAGAAGAAGATTATGCAAAGAAAATAGTTGCTCTTTTAGAACCATTTGTAGGAGTTGGTAGAGTTGTAGCTAAAGTTACTGTATCCTTAGATTTTGTAAAAAAAGATGTTGAAGAAGAGATATATAATCCAGAGGGAAGTATTCGTTCACAACAAGTAATAGAAAATACATCTAATTCTCAAGGAATGCCATCAAATACTGGAGGTGTTGCAGGTGTAGATAATAATATTCAAACACCTACAACTGGTACTGGTAACACAAATATAGCTTCAAATAACGAAGGAACAAATACTGTTACTAATTATGAAATCTCTAAAAAAGTTATTAGTCAAAAAGATAATAACTATACAAATATAAAAAGAATAACTGCAGCTGTTACATTTGATTCATCAGTTTTAAAAGATATTCCAAATAAAGATGAATTTATAACTTCTTTAGAATCTGTTGTTCAAGATACGATAGGTTATGATAAAGTAAGAGGAGACAAAATTACTGTTAAAGACTTTAAATTTATTGGTGTTAAACCATTGGATCAAGTTGCTCAAACAGTAGATGCAAATGGTAATGCAGTGGTAATTGATAATGAATCAGTAGATACAATTTCTATGATAAAGTCTATTCTGAAAGATTTTAGTGAATATATACAATATTTAATTGCTGCAATATTATTATTTATATTTTATAAGAAATTTATTGCTTCAAATGATATTGTAATTTTAGGTGATGGAACAAGACAAAAAGTTGATGGTGATGATGAAAATTTAGTTAAAGATATGTTAACTGATTATGAAAATGAATTTGATTCAAGTACTGCACAAGGACGATTAAAATCAAAAGTAAAAAGCCAAATATTAAATAATATTGAAGGTTTAGATGAAGAATCAGCTGCAAGATATGAAGTATTTATTGAAGAATTAGATAAAGAGATAAATAATAATCCTGCAGAAGTTGCAAGAATGATTGAATTATTGTTGAATGAGGGTAATAGTAATTTTAAATAAAGGCTAAAGAATGGCAGAGACAAAAGAAAATGATATTCTAAGAGGAATGTCTATGATAGAAAAAGTTGCAAGATTCTTTGTCTTAATTGGTGAAGATTCAACTGTTAAAATTTTTCAACATTTACCAAAAGAAATGGTAGAAAATATTTCTACATCAATTACTCAAATATCATCAATAAATAAAGATATTTCTTTAGCAATATTAGAGGAATTTCATTTATATGCAAGAACTAAAAGTTTTATAAGTTCTGGTGGTTATGATTTTGCAAGAGATATTTTATATAAATCTTTAGGGAAAGCTGAAGCAGATGAAGTTTTAGCAAAACTTTCAAGAATGAAGCTAGCTTCACAAGCATTTTCATATCTTGATGGTATAAATCCAAAACAATTAAGTGATTTCATTAAAGATGAATCTCCTCATACAATAGCAGTAATTTTATCACATATGGAACCTTCAAAATCAGCTGAAGTTCTAATGCAACTTGATGAAGAAATAAGAGTAAAAGTAACTATCCAGATTGCAACTATAAAAGATGTATCTCCTGATGTTGTAAGAACAATTTCTTTAGTCTTAGAGAAAAAACTTGAATCTTTATTATCATCAATTATTGATGTAGGTGGAGTAAAAGTTGTGGCTGATATGTTAAATAAATTGGGACCAAAAGCTCAGGATATACTTAAAAATATAAATGGTATAGATACTTCACTTGCAACAAAAATTAAAGAAAATATGTTTGTATTTGAAGACTTATTAAATTTAGATACAGAATATATTATGAAAATTTTACAAAATGTAGAAACAGCAGATGTTGTAATTGCAATGAAGAATGCAACTGAAGACGAAATGGAAAAAGTTACAAATTCTATGTCTCAAAGGGCTAGAGATAGATTTAAAGAAGAGTTTGAAATGTCAAATAAAGTTAAAATCAAAGATATTGAAGCCGCACAAAGAAAAATGTTAGATGTTGCTCAAAAAATGATTGAAGACGGATTAATTGATAGAGAGAATAACTAATGGCTGATAATGTATACTCAAGTGCAAGAATAATAAGTAAAAATGATGATGTTCAAAAATATGAATTGGGAAATTTTATTAACAATAATATTGAAACTAATACAGTAGGTAATTCTAATGCAATTTTGGATGATAGAGAAATAAATGGTAAAGTGGATCCTTTATTAATTGAAGTTAGAAATTTAAGTGCAAAATTAAATGAAATATCAGCAAAAGTTACAAATATAGAAAATGATGGAATTAAGGGCAAAGATATTGATGCACAAGTTGTTCAAGCAATAAAAGATCTAAAAAATTATGCTGCATTTTTCGAACAAGCAACTTTTCAAATGGAAACTAAATTATTGAAAACTTCTATTTCTATTGCACAAAAAATTATAAACATAGAAGTTGGAGAAAATTCAGCAAAAATTGCAAAACAAACAATAAATCATTTACTTGATAAAATAAAAACTGCATCAAAAGTACAAATACATCTAAACCCAAAAGATTATGAAATATTAAAATCACAATTAAATTTAGAACCTTTTATTGAACTACATCAAGATCCAAATGTCATAGCAGGTGGGGTAGTAATTGCAAGTGATTTAGGAAATTTTGATGGGAATATTGAATCAAAAGTCGCTTCAATGTTAGAGTCCTTAGATTTAGTTATATAATTAAAATTGTTTGATTAATAAAAATAGTACAACTTTATGATATAATTTAGTAAAATAATTTGGTAAAGTATTTAAATGGAAATTAGTGAAAGAGATTATGATTTATTAGTAGATACTGAGATAGTTGTTGATGTGATGTTAGGCAATACAAATATAACTATTTCAGAATTTCTTAAATTGACTGATGGAGATATAATTTCTTTACATAAACCAGCAGGTTCTGGTGGAGAAATATATGTAAATTCAAGAATCATAGGTACAGGTGATATAATAGTAATTGATGATAAATTAGCTGTTAGAGTTCAAGATTCTATGGATTCAGATAATGTTGTTAGATATTTCTTTGAAGAACATATGATATAGGAGAATAAAATGGCAGAAGTTTCAGTTAGTTCGGCAGTTGGAGTTGATGGTAATTCTTATACAACTTCAGTTAGTAATGATCAGTTGACAAGTAATGATTTTTTAAAATTAATGATACAAGAATTAAAATTACAAGATCCTACAAAACCTATGGATTCAGCACAGATGTTATCTACTCAAATGCAAATGTCAACATTGAATACGAATCAAGAAATGATAAAAGCAATGCAAGAGATGCAAACTGCATATTCTCAAACGGCATTATCAAATGCAACAGGAATTATAGGTAAAAATATAGAAAGTGGAAATGTTGGAGAAGATGGAGTAACTAAAGCATATACTGTAAGATCAATTGAAAATGTAGATGGTGAAATACAAGTAAAAGCTCAACAAATCTTATATCTAGAAGATAAAGTTATTTTAAAAGATCCAGCTGATTCTTCAAAAAATGAAGTAGTAAATTATAATATAAATGGTGAAATATTAGATGAAAATGGAGAAAAAACAGGTAAAAAAATAGTTTTAACTGCTCCAGGAACACCTTTAGTTAGTGATGGAAAATTAACATTACTTGATGAAAATAATGAAATAATAGCTGAACATAACTATGCATTAGCTGGAGTTTCTACAGCAGTTTATTCGGATGAATTAACAAGTTTACCTTTTTCATCAATAACAAAAATATTTTAAGGATTTTAAATGATAGGTGCATTATGGAATGGTATGTCAGGTATTTCAACTTATGACAAAGCAATATCTGTTGAATCAAATAATGTATCTAATGTTAATACTGTAGGTCATAAATTAGACAATATAACATTTGAAGATATGTTATATAAATCAGGATATGGAAAAGGTGTTGGAACTCAAAGTATTGATAAGCAATTTACACAAGGGAATATTAAACCAACTAATGTTAACTTAGATGTTGCTATAGAAGGAGATGGTTTTTTTGTAGTTTCGCAAAGAACAAATGGAGATATCTTTTATACAAGAGCTGGAGATTTCCAACAAGCAGAAGATGGTTTACTTGAAACTCAAGATCATATGAAAGTTTTAGGATTAACTCCACAAAATAGAACAGTAATTTCTTCTGATGTAGCTGATAATATATTTTCTAATGAATTTTCAAAAAATTTAGCATCAATTGATGTTAATTCAAATAAAACGGTTTATAATATAAATGCTCGTGCAACAGATTATTATACTTCAGCAGTTGATGATACTGAAAATGGTAATAATTATAAAACAGCAAGTTCAAAAATAAATGATGTTGAAATGATGATAAGTGATTATGTAGAAAAATTAAAACTTTTTCAATCTAATCCAGATGCTCAGTCTTTATCTTCAACTACACAATCTTCACAAGTAAATTTTTCTTCACAATTAACTCAATTAGTAGATGAAAATGATTATTTATCTGTAACAATAAATAATAGTCTAATAAGACAAAATTTTGATACTGATATTGAAACAACATTAAAAAAGTTATCAGATAAAATATCTAATATACAGGGATTAACTTCAAATGTTGATTTTAATTCAGGAGTTTTAAATATACAAGGAATGGTTCCAGGTAAAGAATTTAATTTAGTAGATGCAACAGTTAATAATGAATTTGTCAATGTAACAAAAGTTCAAAATGCAATTTTAGGATCTGGATTATCAATGGTTGAAAGTTCAAGAAACGCATTAAAAACAGCAATTGAAAATGCAGGAGCAAAATTTTTAGAAATTTCTAATATTTTAGCTTATGGAGATAATTCTGTAATAGGTAGTAATGAAATTAATCTTAGATTAAATGCATTAGGATTAGTTCAAGATGTAAAAGGAGATATTTCAATTTCTGATGATGGATTTGTCTATGTATCGAATAATAATAATGATTTTTTAGTAGGGAAAATAGATACAGCTGGTTTCAAAAATGTTCAAGGACTTAGTGCTGCTGGCGGTAATAATTATAGTGTGACAAAAGAATCAGGAGTTGCTTTTAATGCAAATGATTTAAATAAAGTTATACCTAATTCTTTAGAAAATGCAAATGTTAATTTTGGTAATACATTAAGTACTTTGTTAATCTATCAAAAAGCATTTGAAGCTAATTCTAAATCAATAACAACTTCTGATGATTTTATAAAAACTGCTATTGATATGATAAAGTAGTGTTTTTATATTAGTACTATTACTAGTATTAATATATGAACATAAGTTCATTAAACCTTAAAAAAGGATAAGATATGATAGGCGCATTATGGACAGGAATCTCAGGATTATCGTCACACCAACAAGCACTAGATAATGAAGCAAATAACATAGCAAATGTAAATACAATAGGATATAAAGCCTCAAGAATATCATTTGCAGATCAAATGTATCAAAATAAGATAGGTAAGGGATCAATCGTACTAGATGCAGAAAAATTGTATGTGCAAGGTGGGACAAAAACAACAGGCGTAGACTATGATATGATGTTAGAAGGTGATGGATTTTTTACAGTAATAAATAAAAATACGCTAGGAACAGCAGAAACCTTCTACACAAGAGCAGGAAACTTTAGAATGGGGGATAATGGAACCTTACAAGATTCTGGTGGATATGAAGTACAAGGTTGGATGATGAGTCCAATAGATAGCCAAAATGATGTAACAAGCACAAATCCAAATGTTAGTTTATTCACAAATGATTATACAAAATTATTGGGAACAAAAATCATAAGACATGGAACGTATATAGAGACAATAACTGCAAAATCAACAGATTATGATTTGACAGCAAAATCTGACTCAACAACAGTATTTAGTGGAGATGGAGCAAAAACAAAATCATCAAAATTATCAGATATTGAAGCAGCAATAAAAGATTATACAAGTTGGTTACAAAAATTAAAAGAAGAACCAGATGCTTTTTCTTCTGCATCTACAGCACAAGTTTCACAGGTAAACTTTAAATCAGGAACAGATTCTATAATTGGAAAAGAGAGTGACCAAGTATATGTAGTAATAAATGGTAATAAATGGTCACAAAATTTTATACAAACAAATTCAACACAAGCATTTAGAGAAGATTTATGGAATTCAATGAGTGCAGCAGATAGAACTGCAGAAGGATTAACTGATCCCGCAACATTAATTCCTGCACCATCTCCAACAACACCAGCATATGAAGCAGCAATAGCAGCATATGATAAAGCAGCAGGGAAAATAGCAACATATAAAGCATTAGCAGATGAAATTTCGAATAAAGAGCCAGGATTAGTAGCAACAATGGCAATAGATTCTGGGCATGCTGATGTGTTTAATACGACAGAGACATATACTGATTCTACAAATTTAGCAGATATGTTAAAAGGGATAATTCAAATAAAATCGTTGATACCTGGAGAAGAATTTAAAATAACAGAAATAGGAGAACAATCAGGAGAGACAACTATACAAGGTAATTTTCAATCAACTGGATTAGCAAAAAAAGGTTCAGGTATAGCAGGATTAGAAACATCAAAAGATGCATTATCAAGATTGATAACAGGAAAACAACAAGATGTTTATACTCCTCAAGATTTGAAAATAGGAACAGCAACAGATTTTACATATGGAATAACTATTTATGATAAAGAAATAGGACAAAATATACCTATTCCTAATGATGGTGCAACTCCTCCTCAATCTCTTCCAATAAACTTTACAGGTGTAGCTACTATTGATGATATTATTACTGGAATAAATTCTGATCCAAATTTATCAAAATATGTAGAAGCAAGAAATGTAAATGGAAATTTAGTAATACAAACGCTTGATTCTAATTATGATGTTGAATTTACAAGTATAATGAAATATGATAATGCAGGTACTTTAACACCAATAGATGTAAATGCAAATTATTCTGGAAGAGAAGGAGCTGGAGCAGAGTTTATAGAAATTATAAATAAAGTAGACCAGACAGCATCAAAGGGAAGTTTACAATTAAGACTTGACACATTGGGATTAACTGATTCAGCATTTGGTTCATTTTCTGTAGATAGTACAGGATTAATAACAATGAAACAAGATGGTGTAGAGTTTGCAATAGGACAAATTGCAATAGCAAGATTTAATAATAATCAAGGATTAGAATCAGTAGGTAACAATCTATTAGCAAAAACGAATGAATCAGGAGAGCCAGAGTATAATTTAAATAATAATAAAATGGCAGAAGTAAGAGGAAAAACATTAGAATTAAGTAAAGCAGATTTAAGTGAAAGTTTAGTAAATTTGATGGTATTTCAAAGAGCATTTGAAGCAAATGCAAAATCTATCACAACATCTGATGAGTTATTAAATACTTTAATCAATTTAAAAAGATAATTTCATAAATAGAGTAATTTTTTACTCTATTTATTTTTAGTAGGGTAAATTTGGAAAATTTTTTATTAATAGCAGTACTTGGAGTATTAGTACTTTATTTCTTTTCTAGTGCAAATGTTTATAAATCTTTGTATAAAAAAGTTAATGAAGAAAAAAATCTTATACAAGAAGATATGGCGAAATTAGAAAGTCTAATAGACAGATATGAAAAACAAGTAAAAATTAGCTCAAATACGTTAAAAACAAATCAAGGAAATTTACAAGTTGCAAGAGATGATTTACAAGAATTAAGACTTGAAAATATGAATTTAAAAAGTAGAGTTGATGATTTAGAAAAAAGAAATGAAGAGTTATATGCTCAAGTTAACGCAATGGTTTAGGCATAAATTTGTATGAAAATTTTAAATAAAGTATTTTTTCTTATTTCTATATTATCTGTTACTTATGCAAATGATTTGATTGAATCTCAACCCGAGATAATTTTTCAATTTGAAAAACTTCAAAAATCTCAAGAAAATTTAGCATTACAAATAGATTTTAATAAAGCTGTTTTACATTTAAGTAAAAATGAATACGAAGAAGCTATAGAACTTTTTAAAAAAACATCATCAGTACTTGAGGTGCCATCTTATTTAAATATGGGGATTGCTTATTATAAATTGGGTTCAATTGATAATGCAATTGTATATTTAAATAAGATTTATGAAAAAGATTCAAATATAAAGAATAATACTTTCTCTTATATGTCTGCTTGTTTTTATTTATATCAGATTTCAAAAGACAATAAATATCTTGATACTATTGTAAAAGTTTCTAAAAAATATAAAAATCTTTCTGAACATACAAAAAGAATGTTAGCTGATACTTATATTATTCTAAAAGAGTACGAAAATGCTTTGGAAGTTTTAAACTCTATGGATTATACTATGGATTTGAAAAAAGCTCTTATTTATATAAAATTAAAAGATTATGAAAAAGCTGCTTTGTTACTTAGAAAAGCAAAAGAACAAAATGTAAATCCAAATACATTAGATAAAATATTATGGATATTAAGTTTTACAGATCTGAAATCAAATAAATTGGATCAATTAAAAGAAACATTAGATTTAATAAATGAAAGAAGAAACACTTTTAAAGCAAATCTTGAGCTTCCTCTTGAAATATATTTTAATCAAAATAAATATACTTCAAAACAATATTTGGATTCTGTTTTAAAATTTGATGAATCAAGAAAAATCGATTTTATTTTTTACTTTGCTCCTTTTATATTTTCAGATTCTCAAGAAATAATTTATGATACTGTAAAAGGTTTTATTTATAATCAAAAAGAAAATATATTAAATTTAGAAGAGATGGTAGATTACAATTCAAAATTTCTTAAAATTGTAAAAGAAGATCCAATTATTAGAGTTACAGAATTGAAAAAAATGTTAACTAAAGATACTAAATCATATATTTATTATAATCTAGCACTTTCATGTGCACAAATAAATGACTTTCATAATGCATTTAAATATTTTGAAAAAGCTTACAAATTAAATCCTGGAAATAAACTTTATTCAACAATGTTTTTGATAACAGCAAATAGAATAAATGTAAAAATAAAAGATAAAGAATACATTGAAACAACTATAAAAACAAGTAATGGATTGTATAATTATTTTGGAAAAGAGATTTATAAACTTTTTTTAAATCCTCAGTTTACATCAGCTGATCAACCTTTGACTTATCAAAATACAATTTTTTATAAAGCATTAGATTTTTTAAAAACAATGAATGAAAATAAACCACTGCTAAATCATATGTTATTAGATGAATATATTAAAGATCCACTTACATTTTTAATTAGATTGGTTCAAAGAAGAGATAATGAAAATGATTATGCATATTATGCAAGATTACAAGATTCTATACCTTTAACATTGAATAACAATTTTTTAGAAGGTCCACTTATTATTACACGTTATTATATTGATATTTTAAAAGCTTTAGGGATTTTTTATAAAGCTGATTTAAAAATTACAGGTAAAAATACACCATCTTATCTTAGAACAAAAGCATTAAGAGATTTACATTTTAATTTACCCGATGAAACAATTAAAACTTTAGAATATTTACAAAGTGAATATAAATTAGAAGATAAATATACAATGTATTTAATGGTTGCAGCTTTACTTGAAGCTGGAAGATATAATGATGCTTCTATTCAAATATCTTTAATCAAAGCAATCTTAAATGATCCAGATGCAGATTTTTTAACTGCAATTCAGCTTATTCAAGAGCTAAAAATATCAAGTGCAAAACAATTTTTAAATCAACCTTATTGGGATTCTTTAATTGATTTTAAACTTGTTGGTTTTGATGAGTATCTAGAATCTCTATAGTTTATCCATAAAATCTTAAATAATTTAATTTTTTTCTGCTATAATAATCTATATTTGTTATTTTTCAGGAGGACACTATGGAAATTGGAAGAGTTGCTGAAATTGATAATTCAAAAATTAATAACATTGAAAAAGCTCAAAAAGTGAGTAATGTTGATGAAAAAAAAGAAGTAATACAAGAAGATGAATATAAAAAAAGTTTAGGTAATATTTCATCTTCTGAAAAAAATGAAGTAATCTTAGATAATGTAAAATTTGGCTATAACAAAAATTCAAAAGATTTTTTTGTAAAAGTTACAAGAGGTGATGCTGAATATAAGTATCCAACAGAGGATATGATGAAAGTAAAAGCTTACATTTTACAAGAATTAGAACAAAATAATAAAGCATAAGGTAATTTAATTGGCATCAGATTTATCAAATATATTTAAAGATGAACTTTCAAATACACTAGAACAGTTATTATCTAAAAATTCACAAATAGATGCTGTTACAAAATTGGTAAGTGAAAATTTTGATTCTACACAATTAGTAGAGTGTAGTGCAAGGTTTGATCTTAAAGGTGTATCTTCTGAAGTAAATTTTTACATTCCAACTCTTAGTGCAACTAAATTTGAATATTTAATGTTAGGTGGAATGGGAGATTTAAAGGAACATATTGATGATGAAATTACAGATGCAGTAAATGAAATTATTTCAAATATTTGTGGAAGTTTTTGTACTTCTGTAAATGCACAAGGACTTCCAGATATTGGAGCAATTAAATCGGAGATAAAAAGTTCTTCTATAGTCGAAGGTTCAAGTTTGTCTTCAAAAAAGAATGCGTATGAATTTATTATTTCATTAGGAAATGAAAAATTACCAATAATTATTAGTTTTGATGAATTAATTTTACCCTTTTTTTCTTCAATTACAGGAGTAATAGCTTCAGATGAAACTGAAGTTAAAGATAAAATCATCCCTTCTGTAAGTATACCAACTAATGTAAATACAACTTCTTCATCTTCAGTACATACATCAAAAAATCTTGAACTTTTATATAATGTGAAATTGAAATTGAGCGTTAGATTAGGAACAAAAGTAGTTTTATTAAAAGATATATTAAGATGGGATGTTGGTGAAATTATTGAACTTGAGCAGATGGTTAATGAACCTTTAGAAATTTTAGTAAATGGTGTGAGAATAGGTGAAGGTGAAGCAGTGATAGTTGAAGGAAAGTTTGGATTAAAAATAAAAAAAATTGGAAATGAAGATTTAAGATTAAATCAATTAGTAGGATTATAATTCATGGATAAGAGTACCGTAGGAGGATTAGGCGCAGGTTGGGCACTTGTTGCTCTTGCTATTATTTTAGGTGGAGTAGGTTTTGGTCCATATATTGATATTCCCTCTGTTGTAATAGTATTTGGTGGTACGATGGCTGTTACTGCAGGACAATTTGAAGGAAAAGATTTAAAAAGAATTATGCCAGCATTTAAAGTTGCAATGAATGAAGTAAAATCGGAACCTTTACCCGAATTGGTAGAAAAAATAATTTTTTATGCCACAGAAATAAAAAAACATGGTGTTATGCAAATTGAACAAAAAGTTTTGCAGGAGACTAATCCTTTTTTTAGAGAAGCTTTCCAATTGTTAGTTGATGGAACTAAGCCAGATGTTTTACAACCTTTAATGGAGTTAAAATTAGAGCATATTGAAAAAAGACATTCAACAATGATTAGTATTTTTGGAAATATTGGTGGAACAGCTGGTTCAATGGGAATGATCGGAACTTTAGTTGGATTAGTTGCAATGCTTGCAAATTTATCTGATCCTGCATCTGTTGGTCCTGCAATGGCAGTTGCTTTACTTACTACAATGTATGGTGCATTATTAGGAACTCTTTTTGCAGGTTTAGTTGAAAGTAAACTTTCTCAAAAACATAATGTTGAAGTAACAGCTTGCGAAGTTATTATTCATGGAGCAACAATGATTGCAGCGGAAGAATCAATCGGTAATATAAAAATGCAATTAAATTCGATTTTAGTTGAAGTTGTAGAATAAAGAATTAAGATGGCTAAAAATAAATGTCCTGAATGTCCAAAGTGTTTACCCGGTTGGTTAGTGCAATTTGGAGATTTAATGTCTTTGTTACTTACTTTTTTTATTCTTTTATTATCAATGGCAGTAATGGATAAAAAGAAAGTAGAAGAATATTTTGATATTATGAAAAAGGCAATGGGCTTCATTGATGCTTCAACTGATGTTGAAACTCAAACAGATGCATATTCTACAAAAGATAGTAGTTCGGATTCACAAGATAGTAGTGACTCCTCTACAGAGAGTTCATTTGATAATACAGCACAAGAAGTTTCTCAAATTGTACAAGAATTAAATTCAAATCAAAATATAGAGAGCCAAGAAATTAGTATAGAAAAAGGTAAAAATGAATTTACTTTAGATATTCCATCTACTATCATGTTTGAAGATGGTCAGTATGAATTAACAAATCAAAGTGCAAAAATTTTTATTTCTAAAATAGCAAGAGTTATAAGAACTATGCCACAGACATTTAATATAGAAATTATTGGACATACAGATACAAATAGAGTAATTAGTGATAAAATACCAAGAGATGCTTGGGATATTTCAGCATTAAGATCAATCTCTGTTGTAAAAGAATTAATAAAAAATAAAATTGACCCAGGAATTTTAAAGGTTTCAGCATTTGGTTCATATCATCCTAAAAGTGATGTTGCCGCTGATAATAGAAGAGTTGAAATGAGATTTTATTCTCAAGATAATCAGCAAGATATTTTAAATGAAGAAAATTTCTTTGATAGGTTGGAATAATGGAAATAAATAGTAACAATTTAATTAATACAGATATTTTACAAACAAAAAAACTTGATAATGTTAAACCTGAAGATATAAAAGATGCAGAAGAACTTAGAAAAGTTAGTAATGATTTTGAATCATTTTTTTTAAATCAAATAATGGATATTTCATTGCGTTCTACAAATATAGCAGGAGAAGGTGCAGGTTCTGATATAATTAAAAGTATGTATATTCAGTCTATTGCAGATAGTTCAAGTGGCTCTTTAGGCATAAGTGATATGCTATTTGACTTTTTAAGTAAGAATAATAAATAAAGGCTTAATCATGATAGAGAATATTATAAAAGAAATGTCTTCTTTAGTTAATGATTTAAAAGAATCAATAACTCAAGATATAAAAGATATAAAACTAGCAAAACATGAAGAACTTTTAAAAAGAAATGATAAAAAGCATATTATGATTGATGAAATTACAAATTTAAAAGCTCAGTTAAATCAAGAATTAATAAAAAAAATTCAAGAAGGAGTTGATGTAAATATCTATAGAAATAGTGTAGATTTACTTGAAATTCAATTAAAAGAATTATATGAATTAAATAGAAAGTTAGCATCAATTGTTTTACCTGTTCAACAGATGTATAAAGACTTAGTTTCTGAAATAAGTACAGCTAATGGAGGAAGAATTTTTGATATTAAAGCTTAGTTTTTTATCTTTAGTATTAAGTATTAATTTATTTGCAATAAGTGTATTAGTTGCAAAAGAAGCTATTAATTTTGAAGAAAAAATTGATAGTAAAAAAGTGCAAATAAAAAATGTATCTGAAATAGGGAAGTCTTGTATTCCTTTAAAATTATCTCAATTACAAAATGAAGAATATATATCAACTCATTATATAAATAAAAATACAATTATTTGTATAAAAGATGTAAAAAAGTATGAAAATGAAACTGTAATATTCAATTTTGGCGGCGTTAAAATAGAGAAAAGAGGTAAAATTATTTATGAAAATAGTGATTTTATTAGAATTAAAAATTTAGATGGTTCAATAGAACAAATATATAAAGATGGAAGAATTAAATGAATATGCTCTCTTTTTTAGGGGAAACACCTACTATAGCATTAAGATTAGCCCAAGAAGAGTGTGGTGAAGAAGCAATAGTAATTTCAACAAAAAAAATATCTAATGCAAAAGGCACAACAAAAGATATGTATGAAGTAGTTGTGGCTGTTGAAGATGAGGATAAAAAAAAGAATTTAATTTATACAAAATCAGCTATTAGTAAAATAAGTGAAAATTCAACACCTATAAAAACACATGTATATGATTTTAGAGAAGAAATTCTAAAAATGCAAGGAGTTTTAGAACAAGTTCAGAAATCTATTTGGAATCCAAAAAGTCAGCTTTATGATTTGACTATTCCTCCTGAATTTGCTTCAATGTATAATATTTTTGAACAAAATGAATTTGATCAAGAAATGACTTATACAATTATGAAAAAAACTATAAAACAATTACCAATTGCTTTAAAGTCAAATCCAAAAAAAGTGAATGATTTTTTTAAATTGATTTTACGAAGAGTAATACCAATTAAACATGAAGTTCCATTAAGAAAACATCAAAGAAAAATAATAATGATGGTTGGACCAACAGGTGTTGGTAAAACTACAACTATTTCAAAACTTGCTGCAAGATATGCTTATAAATTAGGACAAAATTATAAAGTAGGGATTGTAACTTTAGATTCTTTTAGAGTTGGAGCAATTGAGCAACTACAAGCATATACAAATATTATGAGATTACCCTTAGAAATAGTAAAAAAACCTGAAGGTTTGTCTGAAGCACTTTTAAGATTAAAAGATTGTAATTATATTTTTATAGATACAGCAGGTTCAAGTCAATATGATATTGATAAAATTGAACTAATAAATGAGTATCAAAAAAGAGTTGAAGAATTACCAATTGAAAAGATTTTAGTATTACCTGCAAATGTAAAACATAGTGATTTATTGGAGATATATAAAAACTATTCAAGATTATCAATAGATTATTTAACATTTACAAAGTTAGATGAAACGAAAAGTTTTGGAAATTTAATATCTTTTGCACATAAAACAAAAAAATCTATTACATATTTTTCAATAGGTCAAAATGTTCCAGATGATTTAATAGTTTCAGATTCTTCTTTTTTGATTGATTGTTTTATGAATAATCAGTGTGTTAGGAGATAACAGTGTTTGATACTATCTCTTCTCAGGCTAGTAAATTAGTAAAACTTACAAGCGGAGTAAAAAAAAACTACTCTAAAACAAAACTTTTAACAATTACTTCTGGAAAAGGTGGAGTTGGTAAATCAACAATTACAGCGAACATGGCATTTTTACTTGCTCGTAGAGGATTTAATGTAGCTGTATTAGATGCTGATATTGGACTTGCAAATATGCAAGTTTTGTTTGATATTAAACCGCAAAATACACTTTTCGAATATATAAATGGAATTAAAACTTTAGATGAAGTTATCACAAAAACTTCTTATGATAATATCTCTTTAATAGCGGGGAAAAGTGGGTATCAATATACTTCAAATAAAAATAGTTTTATATTCTCTCGAATTGTAAAAGATATTATTTCTTTAAATAAGTATGATATTTTGCTTATTGATACGGGTGCAGGACTAAATGATTATGTAAGAGAATTTTTATCAGTTTCTGATAATATCTTAGCAGTTACTACTACAGATCCAAGCGCCTTGACGGATGTATATTCTTTAATGAAAATGTTATCTTTAGATAAAAATAAATTAATGTTATGTTTTAATCATACAAGAAATCATCAAATTGGAGAGACGATCGCGAATTCTTTAGTAAATTTAGGGAAAAAAAATAGGCTAAAAGAAGATTTTATGGTAGAATATATAGGAAACATTTCAACTTCTGCAAATATTTCAACTACTGGACGTTTGAGAAAGTTGTTTACTAACGAATTTTCTACAGATGAAATAACGAAACAATTGCAGATTATTATCGATAAAATATTAATAAATATACATTAAAGGTTTGTTCTAAAGTGTTAAATTTAGGTTCAATTATTTTTATTTTTATTGTTAAAGAAATAATATGATAATAGAACGATTCTCACAAACAGTAATAAATAGTGGCATATTTAAACTCTATATAGCTATAGGTTTTTTTGCAACTTTAATATTTTTTACAATTAATGCTGATTTATTTACTCCAACAGAGATGATATTAGGTATAATTTTAGTAACGATAATTTTAAAAGGCATAAGTAATATGATGCTCTCTTTAATAATTAGTTTATTTAGTCTTGATAATAAAAGAAATGAATTTGATTTTAAATATAATGAAGAAAAAATACAAGTTATGCTTAATGAATTGGCTGTGCAAGATGTAATTGAGACTAATAAAAATTTGAAAAAAGCTAACTAAGGAGTAGATTTTGAATATATCATCTATAACAAATTCTCTAAATACTTTAGGAATAAATAATGATAAAACAGCAGATATTAGTGCTGATAAATCATTCCAAAATATGTTGAATGATGCAATTTCAAATGTTAATGACCAACAGATAAAAGGTTATGATTCAATGGAAGGAATAGCAACAGGAAAAGTTACAAACTTACAAGAAGCTGTTCAAAGAATAGAAGAAGCTGAATTGTCAATGAAATTAGCTTTAGAAGTTAAAAATAAAGCAGTTAGTGCATATAAAGAAATAATGAGAATGCAAATATAGAATAAGGATTCGTTATGGGTTTTTTTGATGGATATAATGTTGCAACTTCAGGAATGAGTGCACAAAGAACTCGAATTAATGTTGTAAGTGCAAATATTGCAAATGCAAAAACAACTCACACAGCAGAAGGTGGACCTTATAAAAAACAAGAAGTTGTTTTTGAAGATGTTTTGTTTGCTAATACAAATAAAAAAACTAATTCTAATGATATAGAAACAACAAATAATGTAAATTCAGATATAGCATTAAGAGGAGTTGGTGTAAAATCAATTGTTCAATCTGATGCAAAACCAGTAATGAGATATGAACCGTCTCATCCAGATGCAAATGAAGATGGATATGTTGCTTATCCAGATATTAATCCTGTAGTTGAAATGGTAGATTTAATAGAAGCTATGAGATCTTATGAAGCAAATGTTACTTCATTTAATACTCATAAAAATATTGATTCTAAAACTTTAGATATATTAAATATGTAAGAAAAATTATGGCAAATATAATAGATATTCTTCCTCAAGCTAAAACTACTTCTACGGAAACTTCAACAAAATCTGATAAAGAGAGTATAAAAGAAAAACCTTCTTTATTTGATTCTTTACTTCAAAATAGTGTTGAAAGCGAAGAAAAAGTAGAACCAAAAGTTGTTGATAAAAAAGAGAAAGAATTAAATAAAAATGAAAAACTTAATGTTAAAAAAGTTGCTGATAATGCTGATAATAATGAAGAAAAAGCTGAAGCAAAGAATACAACTTCATTGTTAGATAGATTGATTTTCGAAGCTAAAAATGAAGTTAAAGAAAATGTTGAAACAAAAAATATTTCTTCTTTACCTACTAAAGAAATAACATCACAAAATACTCAAACAAAAATTTCTTTAGACGAATTAATACAAGAAAATAAACCTGATAAAATAAATGAATCGACAAAAAAAGAATCTGTAATAGTTTCAGATAATTTAGATGATAAAAAAGATATTACTTTAACAACAGAATCAAAAGATAAAAATATAAAAGAAATAGTAGTTGATACTTCAATAAAAGAAGAATTATTAAATAGTGAAATAGAAGCTAATAGTGAAAAAAAAGATACTTCTTTAACAACAGAATCAAAAGATAAAAATATAAAAGAAGTACTAGTTGATACTTCAATAAAAGAAGAATTATTAAATAGTGAAAAAAAAGATACTTCTTTAACAACAGAATCAAAAGATAAAAATATAAAAGAAGTACTAGTTGACACTTCAATAAAAGAAGAATTATTAAGTAATCAGAACAATAAAACAGATATTAAAAAAGAAAGATCAATTGATGATGTATTAATTGCTGATAATAAGAATAATGCTAAGACAATTAATGATGCCATTGATGAGCAAGTAATTGATAAAAAAGAAAGTAAAGTTTTAAAAACAAATAATGAAAATTTAATAATAGAAAAATCAACAATAGAAATAAAAACAAGTGATAAATCAATTATTGAATCAACTGATGTTAAAGCTACGAAAGAAGATATAAATAATAATTTAACTATTAATTTAGAAGAAAATAATACAGAATCAGCAACAGAAAATTTATTAGCGAATATTGCAGATAAAAATCCAGAAAATTTATTATCTACAAATTTATCAGAAGAAGTGGACATAAAAACTTTAATTGAGGCTGAAAAAACACCTCAAAAGAAGAAAACATTAATGGATCTTTTGATCGAAAAAAATATGCAAAATGCAGGTTTAAAAGTTTTAAATGAAGGTGATAATTTAGTTAAAAATGAACTTGTATCAAAAGATTTTATATCAAATATGTATTTAAGTGAGCAAAAAAATTTGCTTAATAATCAGTTTTTATTTAATAAAAATGAAGCATTAAGTTTATTGAAAGATGGAGCATCACTAAAAGATATAGAAAAAAGTGCAAATATATTAGAATTAGGCTTAGATAATATTGATATTGAACAAAATATTGAACTTGAAAACTTAGGAATTGTTAAAAGACAAGATTTTGATTTATCGAATAAAAAAAATATTTTAGATAGTTTATTAAATGAAAAAAATATTAGAAGTGATGATATCAAAAATTTAATTACAAAATCAGTTGAAGCAAGTAGTGCTTTACTTGATAATAGTTTAAATGTTAGTGATGATACTGTTGTAAATGTTAATTCTCCAATAGCATATAATATTCACTCAAAAATTATTGGTGCAAAACAGCAAATGGCAACAATGATGTCAGATATTGCAAGACAAATGTATGAAAATTATAAACCTCCAGTTACAGTTTTTAGAATAAATCTAAATCCATTAGAATTGGGAAGTATTGCAATTATGATGAAAAATGATAAAAATAATGCTTTAACAATTAGTATGAATGTATCAAATAACACAACTTTAGATGCATTAGTCGATAATCAAAATGTGTTAAGAAATTCATTAAATAAAACATTTGATGAAAATACAAAATTCAATCTTGATTTTAGCTCTTCAAATCAAAATAATAATCAATCTTCAAACAATCAAAACAATCAAAATAGCCAATATCAAGAACGAAGATTCGAAAAACAGATGGATACACAATCTGTTTTACAATTAACAGAAGAGAATAAAGATAGAGAAGAAAAATTAGATTATATGTAAATGGAAGCTTTTTTATCTTTATTAAATGAAGAAGTTTTATTTCAATTCCTTCTTTTATTTGCTAGAATAGTTGCTTTCGTTGCTTTTATGCCAGTTTTTGGTCATGCTGCAATTAGTCCAACTATTAGAATTGCTTTTGCATTTTATATAAGTGTTTTTATTTTTCCTTTAGTGAATGTAGCAACAAATGTAAATCAAGATAATTTTATTGTAAGTTTAATATCTGAGTTGACTTTAGGACTAGTTGCTTCGATGCTTATAAATATAATTTTTTCTGCTGTAAAAATTATTGGAGAATTTGTTGAATATTCGACAGCTTTATCAATGGCTGCTATGTTTGATCCTACAACAGGTTCTCAAGAAGGGTTAATTGCAAAGTTACTTTATTGGATTGCATTAATGCTTTTTTTTCAAACAGGAATGTATGAGATGACTTTAGTAATTTTAGTTAAAAGTTTTTCTATGATACATTTAGGAAGCTTTGATATATTTTCATATAACGGAATTCAACTGGCAATAGATGAAATAAAAAGAATGTTTGCGTTTGCATTTGCGTTTGCACTTCCTTTATTTTTTATAGGTTTTATACTGGATATTTATTATGGATATGGAACTAAATCAATGCCATCTTTTTCACCATTTGTAATAACGTTTCAATTGAAATTTGCTTTAATATTTGTATTCTTAATATTAGGAATGGAAATTTTCTCAGAAGCATTTACTCAATATTTTATAGATAAATTTCAATAAATCAAAGGTTAATATAAAATGGCTGATGAAGAAGAAAAAACCGAAGAACCCACATCCAAAAAAATTGAAGATGCAAAAAAAGAGGGAAATGTAAATAAATCAATGGAAGTAACAGGAGCCACGATTTTATTTTTTGGTTCTATGTATTTACTGTTTTTTTCATCTTTTTCTTTATTGGAAATAAAAAAACTTATGATGTTTTCTTATGGATTTATCGGTCAAGAACTTGATAGTACTATTTTTTTTGCTATTACGTATAGCGTTGTAATTACTTTATTAAAAGCATTAGCTCCTTTATTCTTATTGATTATAATTTTGGCATTAGCAACAAATTGGATGCAATTTGGATTTGTTACAATCCCTTTAAAATTTGATTTGCAAAAATTAGATCCAATTAAAGGAATGAAAAATATTTTTGGTTTAAAAAAATTGATAGAAGCTTTCAAATTAACTTTAAAATTAATCATTATTATGGTTGTTATGTGTATTCTTTTTTTGTTAACAAATAAAGAGTTTTTAATGATGATGAGTCAAGAAACATCATCCACAATATCTACAATGTTTCAGCTATCAGTCTATTTTATTTTAGCAATTCTTCTTATTATCATTATTTTTGCTATAATAGATTTTTATTTTTCTAGACACTATTATATGAAATCTTTAAGAATGAGTAAACAAGAGATTAAAGATGAATTTAAAAATATGGAGGGAGATCCTCAAGTAAAAGGTAGAATTAGAAGAATTCAAATGCAAATGGCACAAAAAAGAATGATGAGTAATGTACCAAATGCAGATGTTGTTATTACAAATCCAACACATTATGCAATTGCTTTAAAATATGATAATAAAGTTAATTCTGCTCCGATAGTTGTTGGAAAAGGTGTTGATTTCCTTGCATTAAAAATCAAAGATATTGCAAGAGAAAATAAAATACCAATAATTGAGAATCCAGCTTTAGCTAGGTCTTTGTATGATCAAATTGATATTGACAAAGAAATACCAAGTGAATTTTATAAAGCAATGGCAGAAATTTTCTCTTATGTTTATGAATTAAAAAGAAAAAGGTAAACTTTGAAATTAATATTAACTCTGTTTTTATTAGTAAATATTTTAAATGCTAAAAAGGATTTTTATTATAGTTTTATAGATTCTTCAGGAGAACAAATTTCAGAGCAAAGAAAACAATCAATTACTGATGGTTTCGATATTTTACAAAATGCAAGAAATTTAGCTCGAGATGATAAAATAGATGAAGCATACTCTTTAGTGAAAGATTTTAAAGAAAAAAATAAAATAAAAGTTTTAACTTCAGATATTATGATTTTATATGCTGAATTAGCACTAAAAAAACAGACAAAGAGATTAATTTTAGAAGCTTCAACAGAACTTGAAAGTGCAATAAATTCATCCCTTATTAATCAAAATGATTTATCAAAAGCTTATATGCTATTAGTTGAATTAAAATTAGAAATAAATAAAATAGAAGATGCAAAATATTTTTCGCAAGTTATAATTGATAATTTTGATGATGAATTAACAAAAACTTACGGAAAAATTTCAATGGCAAAAGTTTATAAATATCAAAAAGATTATACAAAAGCTATTAAATATCTTTATGAAATTTTAACAGTAACAAAAGATAAAAATGTGGCTACATTAGTTGCAGATGAATTATTTGATGTATATGTTTTAGATGGAAAACTTGATAAAGCAAATGAATTGATAACTCAAGTATTAAAAACAAATATAGAGTTTTATGCAAATGATTCATATTTAGCAAATAAAAAAATTAATCGTTTAATAAAAGCAGGAATGCCAGAACACGCTGCAGAAATTTTAAGAGAATTATTAAAAAGAACAACAAAAGATGAGTCAATTGAAGATTTTAAATATAAATTAGCAAATACATATATGTTAATGTATGATAAAACAAATTATTATTTAGAAAAAGCAAAAGATTTATATAAAGATATAATAAATGATTATCCACAAGGTATTCATGCAAAAAATGCAAAAATGTTTATTGATGAAATCTTGATGCGACAAGGATTTTTAACTCCAAGTTCAGTTGCAGCAAAGTATCCAGATGTAGAAGCAATGCAACAAAAAGCACTTTTACAAGAGCTTATGAATGATAAAAATGATAAAAAATTTGAAATGATACTAAAAGCTGAAAGAGTTTATAGAAAAGTTTCAAATGAGATTGTAAAACGATTTGGATATAACAATATCGATGAAATTTTTGATGAAGTTAATATGGATTTGATTAAAGATTATTTAGCTCAAGGAAAATGTTTTGAATTGAATGATATTTTAAAAACTTCAAGAAGTGAAACTTTGGAGAAATTGATTCAAGATGAAACTGTAAAATTTAATTTTTTTGAATGTTTAGTTGAAGTTCCATATGAAAGAGCTTATCTTCAAATCAAAGAAACTTTTAATAAAACAAGAGATGCAAATATATACTTATACCTTGAAAGAATGGCTTTTTCCTTAGGTTTGATAAATGAAGCATTAGATTTTTCATCTAAAGTTGAAATGGTTGATGATAAAAATGTTTTAGCAAAAGAGTTTATTTATAGATACCAAATAAATAAAACAAAAGATGATGCAACAGCGATGGAAAAGTTTTTTATATATGCTTCTGAAAATCCAGAATATATTAAATTAAATGAATCAAATCCTGTAATAATAGATTTTTACCATGATTATTATCTATATTTAATAAAAAATGAAGAAAAGAAACAAGCTGATGATATATTAGTGAAACTTTATAATAAACAAAAAGATTTAAAAGCATTTATTTATTCTCCATTTGTTGAAACTGAATTATCAAGATTAGAAAAAGAGAAAGATAATTATCAGCAAGCTGTTGATTATTTACTTGAATCAATACCAAATACAAGAAAAATTAAACCTAATGATGAAGTTAAAATATATTATGATATTTTAAATTTATATGATAATTTAGGAAATAAAGATAAAAAAGCTGAATATATTTTGAAATGTAAAGAAGTAAAAGATACAACAGATAGTCTTTATAAAAAAATGTGTGATGAAATGTAATGAATATAGAAGATTTATTAAATAAAATTGACCCAACAAATTTATCTATTGCCTTTGGAAGAATTACAAACATTTCAACAACAACTTTAACAGCAACTGGTCTTGAAGTTGCTGTAGGAGATATTGTAAAAATTGAATCAGTTCAGCATCACTCTTCTGTTTTGGGAATGGTAGCTTCAATAAATGATATTTCTTTTACAATAGTTCCTTTTTCTTTTATTGATGGTTTTAGAATACATGATAAAGTTTTCTTACAAAAAGATGGATTAAGTGTAAAATGTGGTTATGGTTTATTAGGAAGAGTTATAAATGCATTGGGTGATCCAATAGATAGTAAAGGAAAGATTGTTAATTTAGAAGAAAATGCTTCAATAAATAAGATTTCTATGCCTGCGCTTGAAAGAGGAATTATTGATAAAAAGTTTTCAACGGGTGTAAAAGCAATTGATTCAATGCTTACTTGTGGAAAAGGACAAAAAGTTGGTATCTTTGCAGGTTCAGGAGTTGGAAAATCAACTCTAATGGGAATGATTGTAAAAGGTTGTGAAGCCCAAATAAAAGTTGTAGCATTAATTGGAGAAAGAGGTAGAGAAATACCTGAATTTATCCATTATAATTTAGATAATAATTTGGATAATACAGTAATAATAGCTGCAACATCTGATGAATCAGCATTAATGCGAAAATATGGTGCTTTTACAGCAATGAGTATCGCAGAATTTTTTAGAGATAAAGGTCATGATGTTTTATTAATGATGGATTCTGTTACAAGATTTGCAATGGCTCAAAGAGAAATTGGATTAAGTACGGGAGAACCACCTGTAAGTCGTGGTTATCCACCTTCTGTTTTTGCTCTTTTACCTCAATTAATGGAAAGAGCAGGAAATAATCAAAAAGGTTCAATTACAGCATTTTTTACGGTTTTAGTTGATGGAGATGATATGAATGATCCAATTGCTGATCAAAGTAGATCAATTCTTGATGGACATATTGTATTAACAAGAGAGTTAACTGAACAGGGATTTTATCCACCAATTAATCTTCTAAAATCAGCTTCAAGAGTAATGGATAAAGTAGTTACAAAAGAACATTATAATGATTTTTTAAAGTTAAAAAGAGTATTATCTTTGATAAAAGAGAATGAAGTTTTAGTAAGAGTTGGTGCATACAAACCAGGTATGGATCCGGAACTTGATAATGCAATGGCAAAAAAAGAAAAAATAAGAGAGTTCTTGACTCAAGATACTCAAAAAAATTTTAATTTTGATGAAACAGTTGCAATTTTTAGAAAGGTTTTACAATGATTAATCAAACAGACCAAATGATGTATAGATTAAATAATCTAGATACCTTACAACAAAAATTAAATTATCAATATGCAGGTAAAAAACTTGAATATGGAAGTGATGATTCAGTTTTATATTCTAGAATAATTTCAGTTGATGATAAAGTTAGAGTTTATGAGGGAATAAAAACTCAAGTAGAAAGAACAACAGTACAAAATAAAACATCAGATTCAAGTATGGCTGCAATTAAAAAGATCTTAGAATCTATTAATGCTGAATTGATTAAAGCAAACACAGATACAACAAGTGAAGATGGTTTAAAAGCAATTGCTACAAATCTTTCTGGTATGAAAGAAAATCTTCTTGATTTAGCTAATACTCAAGTTGAAGGAGAATATGTATTTGCAGGTTCTGATTCTTCTATTAAACCATTTGAAGTAAATGCAGATGGTTCAATCTCTTATAATGGAGATAATAAATTAAGAAGAGTTACAGTTGAAGAAGGTTCATATCGAGAAAGAGGAATCAACGGTTTTGATGTTATGATGTATTCTTCTGCAACAGCATATAAAAATGAATCTTTAACTTTTAGTGAAGGTGATAGAGTTCTTGATCAAGATGGAAATGAATGGGTTTTAGATAATACAACTGATCCTGCAAATCCTATTTTGGTTAAATATGATGTAGATGGAAATCTAACAACTGATACGATGCCAGTAACTTTTGATGCAACTACAAATACTTATGAAACACCTATTCTTACAGCTAATGGTACAAAATTTGAAGCAAAAACTTCTATTTTTACTCTAATTGATAATGTTGTTAATAGTTTAAATAAAGTAGATTCTAGTGGTAATCCAATTTCAATCTCAGAAGCAAAAGATTTAATTTCAAAAGGTGCTGAAGAGATAATGAAAGCTTATGATGGAGTAAATATTGCTCATGCTGACCTTGGAAGTAAGAATAAAATATTTGAAGTTTCTTTAGAAAATTTAACATCTAAAATAACTCAATATAATGTTTTGTCACAAGAATTAAGTGCTTCTGATTATACGGAAATTGCATTAAAAGCAAAAGCTTTAGAGTTGACTTATACAGCACTTTATTCAACAATAAATAAAACAAATCAACTGTCATTAGTTAATTTTTTGAATAACTAATAAAAATATAAATTAGTATATGAATATAAAAAATTTATTTTCGAAAGATTTAATTGTAGTTGCGCTTTTTGTCTCTATACTTGCAATTATAATTGTTCCATTACCAAAAGCAGTTTTAGACTTCTTTTTGGTAATATCTTTATCTTTATCTTTATTGATTTTATTAATTTCTTTGTATATTCAAAAACCATCAGATTTAACAACATTCCCAACGCTTATTTTAGTTTTAGCATTGTTTAGATTATCATTAAATATTGCAACAACAAGATCCATTTTAAGTGAAGGTCATAATGGACCAGATGCTGTAAGTTCAATAATATCTGCTTTTGGTGAGTTTGTTGTTGGCGGAAATATGGTTATTGGAGTAATAGTTTTTATTATTCTTGTATTAATTAATTTTATGGTTGTAACAAAAGGTGCAACAAGAGTTGCAGAAGTAACAGCAAGATTTACGCTTGACTCAATGCCTGGAAAACAAATGGCAATTGATGCTGATTTAAATGCTGGATTTATTGATGATAAACAAGCACAAGAACGAAGAAAATCTCTAATATCAGAAGCAAATTTTTATGGAGCAATGGACGGATCTTCAAAGTTCGTAAAAGGTGATGCTGTTGCAGGTATTATAATAACTATGGTAAATCTAGTTGGAGGTCTTCTAATAGGACTTTTTCAACACGATATGACAGTTGCACAATCAGGAGAAATTTATACAATTTTGACAATTGGTGATGGATTAGTAGCTCAAATTCCAGCACTTATTTTATCAACTGCAACTGCTATTATTATTACTCGTTCAAATATGGATGAAGATAAATTTGCTAGTCAGTCAGTTAATCAATTAATTAAAGATAGTAAATCATTAATTTTGGTTGGTGCTGGAATGGTTTTATTTGGTTTTGTTCCTGGTTTCCCAACTGGTATTTTAATGGTAATGGGATTATTAATGATGTTTATAGGATATGTAATAAGCATGATTGAAAAAGAACAAGATAATGCAATAACAAGATTCTTTAAAACACAACCTCTTAAACCTAAAATTGATGAAAATGTATCTTCATTAAAAGAAAAGAAAAAAAGTATGGCAGTTCCTGATGAAAATCAAACAATTGAAAACATTATGAAACTTGAAGTTTTAGAGTTAAAACTTGGAATTAGACTTTTGCAATTAGTTCAAGGAAATTCTGAATTATTAGATAAAATAAAAGCTATTAGAAAAACAATTGCTAGTGAATTAGGTTTTGTTATCCCTCAAATAAGAATTTCTGATGATGCAAATCTTGGACCAAATGAATATCAATTGTACTTAAAAAGAATCCCATTAGCAAAAGGAAGAATAGAAGTAGATAAATATCTTGCTATGGGTGGTTTAAGTAATGAAAAATTAAGTGGTTTACATGTGAAAGAACCTGTATTTAATCTTGATGCAACGTGGATAAATCCTGATTTAAAAGAAGAAGCATTGATGAAAGGTTTTACAGTTGTTGATGCTCCAACAATCATTTCAACGCATATTTCTGAGATTATTAAAAGACATGCTGAAGATATTATAACAAGACAAGATATTGTTGATATTGTAGATAGATTGAAAAAAGATTTCCCAATAGTTATTGATGAAGCGATGAAAGTTACTTCTTATGGAGCATTATTGAAAGTTTGTAAAGATTTATTACATGAGAAAATACCAATCGTTGATATGCTTACAATAATCGAAGCAATTGCAGATATAGCAGAGTTTACCAAAGCGCCTGAAATATTACTTGAGCATGTACGTGCTAAACTTTATAGATTAATCACTCAGAAATTTAAAGATACGGATAATATTTTACATATTATTACTATTAAACCAGAACTTGAACAACAGTTTATTGGAAAACTTCAAGAACATCATGGAGTTTCACAATTAATGCTTTCAATTGCTGAAATTAATAATTTAGTTACAAAAACAAAACAACTTTTAGATAATGTAGAAGCAAAAGGTTTCTCAAAAATTTGTATGGTTGTGGATCCAGTATTAAGAAAAAGAATTTCTGAAATTTATGAAAAATTTGGCCTTCAAGTTTCAGTTTTATCTCATGCTGAACTAGACTCTAAAGCAAATTTTGCAATAGAGGGAACTTTAGAGTTTTAAAAATGAAATTAGTTAAAATTTTTATTTTCTTTCAATTTTTTATCATAACTCTTTTTGCAGATGTAAATTTATATATTAAAGATAAAGTAGTAAAAGGTGAGCCTTTAGTTTTTACTCTTGAAATTTCTGGAAATGAAATAAAATTTCCTGATTTGTCATTGATTGAAGGAAATAGTGTTCAAGAAATTTCAAGTTCTATTTCAACAAATGTAATAAATTCTGAAATTACAAAAGTTATAAAAAAGAGTTATTCTTTTATTCCAACAAAAGATTTTATTTTTCCTTCATTAGAGTTTGAAATAGATGGAAAAAAATATCATACAGATGAAAAAAATATTATTCTTGAAAAAGCTTCAAAAACAAAATCTGATATTTTTGATTTAAGTATAAAAACTGATAAAAAAGAGTTTTATGTAGGAGAAAATTTTATACTTAAAATAGTTTTCAAACATAAAAAAGATTTACAAATAGTTGGATTAGCATTAGGAAAACCAAATTTTGAGAATTTTTGGTATAAACAAATAGATGATACAAAAAGATATGAAGAGAATGATTTTAGTGTTATAGAATTAAAGTTTTTAATGACACCTTTAAAAGAGGGTAATTTAACTATAAATCCTATGTTACTACAAGCTCAGGTTATGGATGATAGTTTTAGAAGCTTTTTTTCAACAACAAAAGATGTAAATATTTATTCAAATGAATTGAATTTTGATGTAAAAGCTTTACCTTCAAATATAAAACTTGTTGGTGATTTTGAAATTGAAACAACTATAGATAAACAAAAAGTAAAACATGGTGAAGCAATATCTTATAAACTTAAAATTAAAGGAACTGGAAATATTGATGATATTCCTGATATAAAACTTCCATTAAAAGATGTAACAATTTATGAAAATAAACCTGAAATAAAAACATATATATCAAATGATAAATATGAAGGAACTTATGAAAAAGTTTATTCAATTATTTCAAATAAATCATTTACAATACCTAGTATAAATTTTGAATTTTTTGATAAAGAACAACAAAAAGTTATCTCTAAAACAACAAAAAGTTATGATATAGAAGTTGAAGATGCTGAAAAAAGGGAAGAAGTTGTTTTAGAAAAAGCAAAGGATGAAAATAAAGTTTTAGAGTCTAAAGAGATAATTGTTGAAAAAATATCTTTTAAAGATAGGGTTATGTTTTTTATTTTTGGAGTGCTTTTTACAGTTTTAGTTTTTTCTATATATTTTTATATAAATAGATATAAAAATATAAAAAAAGAAGAACTTAAACCTTTAAGTAAAAAAGTAAAAGAAACAAAAACTAAAACTGAATTAATTAAGATTTTGGCAGTTTATATGAAAATAGATTCAAAATTAGATGAGTTAATTTATCAACTTGAAAAAGTAGAAGATGTTAATATGATAAAAAAACAGATTCTAAAAATCTTAAAAGAATTAAAATTATAAGGAAAAAGATGAGAGTATTTTTATTTGTAGTTATTATGATTACATCAACTTTCGCAAATGAATATTATGCAAAAATCGAACCAATAGAGAGTTATCAAGTAAAAGCTGCTACATCTGGAAAAGTGATATTCTCAAACTCTAAGATAGAAGGCTTACAAGCAAATAATACAACAATTATAGAGTTAGATTCAAATGTTGATAAAGTAGAGTTAGAACAATCAAAAAATAAATTGAAATTTATTAATGAAATGATAAAAATAGAACAAAATAATTATGATAGATTGAATCAAGTTAGTTCAAAATCAGCTTTTGAAAAAGATACTCAAAAGTTAAAAGTAATAAATCTTGAAACATCAAAAGCTGATATGATTATTAAAATAGAGAGTTTGAAAGATACTATTTCAAATAAAAAATTGGTTGAGAAATCAAATTATATTTTTAATATAGCAGTAAAAGAGGGAGATTATGTAACTTTAGGAACACTGCTTTATGAATCAAAAGATTTATCAAAAGGTAAATTAGAAATTTTTGTTCCTATTTTAGAAATTGAAGATTTAAAAAATAAAGATATATATTTAGATGGAATAAAAAGTGATATAAAAATATCAAAAATTTATGATGTGGCAGATAGTACAAATATTTCAGCTTATAAAGTTGAGTTGGTTGTATCAAATGTTCAAAATTTTTCAAGGTTGGTAAAAATTGAATTCAAATAATAAAGTAGCTTGTCCTTTAGATTGTTATGATGCATGTCAAGGACAAATAATTGAAGATAAAATAAAAGGTTCAAAAGAACATAAAACTACAAATGGAAAACTCTGTGTTAATTTTGCAAATTTGTTAAAAGAAAAAACTTTAGAAAAAGCTATTTATGAAAATAGTGAAATTTCTTTGGAAGAGTCTTTAAATATTTTAGTTGATAAATTAAAACAAACAACTCCAGCTAAAACACTATTTTACAAAGGAAGTGGAAATATTGGAGTTATGCAAAGTGTAACTAAAAATTTTTTTACTTTATATGGCTCAACTTTAACAAAAGGAAGTTTATGTGATGGAGGAGGAGGTGCTGGAATTGAAGCAGGGCGTACAAATGTTATAAATCCTCCTTTAGAAAAACTTATCAATGCTGATGTAATAGTTGTTTGGGGAAGAAATTTTAGTGTAACTTCATCTCATATGTATAATTTAGTTAAAGATAAAACTTTTGTGACAATAGATCCAGTTTGTACTGAAATTGCAAAAAAATCTAAAATTCATATGCAAATAAACCCAAAAACAGACTATGAATTAGCATTACTCTTAACTAGATTTGCATATATGCAAGATTTGGAAGATAAAGAGTTTATTGAAGAATTTACAAATAATGCTGATGAATTTTTTGATATTTCAAGGGGAAGACCAGTTGTATCTTATGAAGCAACAACAGGAGTTCCTCTTTCACAAGTGAATGATTTTTTTGATTTAATAGAAAATAAAAGTGTAGCAATAATGTTAGGACTTGGTGTTCAAAAATATTTTGAAGGAGCTCAAATTACAAGATGTATTGATTCTTTTGCTGCTTATATGGGATATCATAAAAAAGAAGCAGGTGGAGTTTGGTATTTGAGTGATTCTGCTTTTGGATATAAAAAACCTTTTGAAATAAAAGGAAACAATAAAAAAGTTTCAATTCCTAAAGTCGATTTTAGCTCTTTTGATTTAGTATTTATTCAAGGAGCAAATCCAGTTGTTTCTCATCCTAATACAAAAAAAGTGATAGAGGGTTTAAAGAACAGTTTTGTAGTATATTTTGGAACAACTTTAAATGATACTTGTGAATATGCAAATTTAATTATTCCCTCAACTTCATTTTTAAGCAAAAGAGATGTTAGATTATCTTATGGTCATGAATTAAAATCAATTTCCCAAATCGTAAAAGAGAAAACTCAAGATAGTTTGAGTGAATATGAACTAACAAACTTTTTATTAGAAAAATTTAGTTTTGAAAGATTAAAAGATGAAGATGAAATAATCTCTTATTTTGAAAATCATAAACCAAAATTAGAAGAGTTTGAAACATTTGAATTTTTAGACGAATTAGATATTGAACCACTTTATAAAGAAAAGACGCAAAATAACTTTTATTTTATAACTGCAAAAAATAAAAATTCATTAAATTCTCAATTTGCTAAAGATGATTTCGTTTATTTAAATTCTGCTACAAAGTTTAAAGATGGTGATATTGTAAATATTTCATCAAAATATGGAAATGCAAAATTTGAAGTAAAAATAGATGATGATATAAAAGAAAATTGTGCATTCTTTTTTGCTGGAAATAAAAATGCTAACTATTTAACACCTGCAAATGAAGATGAAGACTCATTTTCTGCAATGTATCAAGAGGTCTTAGTAGAAATTGAATTATCGTAAATTATTTCGTGAACATAAGATAATAAGAGATTTATCTTTAGTTCAATTTATAGCATATTTTGGTGCTTGGTTCTCAAATGTAGCAATATATACAATGCTTGTTGATTTTGGTTCAACTGAAATGGCAATTTCAGTTGTAACAGCTATGCATTTTATTCCTGCAATATTAATTGCTCCACTTTCAGGGGCAATTATAGATAGAGTAAAAATCAAACCTTTAATGATTTTTTTATTATCAACAGAGTTATTGATGACAATTTTATTTTTAACCATTGATAATAAAGAACAAATTTGGTTTTTGATGATTTTGATATTTATTAGAATGAGTGCAGCTTCTATGTTTTTTTCAACGGAGATGTCACTTTTAGCAAAACTTTTAAATGGAAAACCACTTCAAATGGCAAATGAAATTCACTCTATTATTTGGTCATTTACTTATGCTGTTGGTATGGCTGTTAGTGGATTTGTTGTAAACTCTTTTGGACATAAAACAGCTTTTATTATTGATGCTGTAATTTTTGCAATTGCTTTATTTGTTTTTATTAGAATTGATTTTGTTGTAAAAGCTAGTCAAACAACAGATAAAATATTTCAACTAATAAAAGATGGATTTATTTACATAAAAAATCATAAATTGATACTTCATCTAATATTTTTACATTCAAGTGTTGGACTTACATCTTTTGATGCACTAATAACTATTTTGGCAAAAAATGAATATAAATATATCATTTCTGTTCCACTTGCTATTGGACTTTCAAATGCAGTAAGAGCAGTTGCTCTTATGTTTGGACCTATGTTTATCTCAAAATATGTTACCAAAGAGAACTTACACTATTTATTAGTTTTTCAAGGATTATCGATAATTTTATGGAGTTTAACACAAAGTAGTTTTTATATTTCATTAATCTCTTTATTTATTGTTGGGCTTAGTACAACGACTTTATGGTCATTTACTTATGCTTTATTACAAAATAATTGTGATGAAAAATATATAGGACGTGTGATTTCATATAATGATATGTTTTTTATGCTTTCATGTGTAGTTACTACTTTATTTATTGGATTAATGGCAAGTTTAATTTCAACTGATATAATTACTATACTTTTAGGAATTGGTTTTTTAGCCTTTGCTTTTTATTACACAAGGATTTTAAAATGGATATAAATGAAAAAATTTTACTACTAGCAATTTTGAAAAAAGAGTCAAATGAATCTTTGAATGATGTAGTTTTAAAATTAGAAAATACAGGATTATTCACTTTAAAAGAGGGTAAAAAATTATTGAAAAAACTAAAAACTGAAGAGTTTGTTAGTGATTCATTTTTGACTTTAAAAGGTGAGTTAATAGCAAAAAATGTAGAACAAGAATTTAAAATATAAAAGGGAAAAAATGATTTTAGATTATAAAAATATTGATGACTTAAATAGATATAAAATAATGTCAGGAACTGTAATTCCAAGACCTATTGCTTGGATTGTTACAGAAGATGAAGGTGTATTAAATGCAGCACCATTTTCATATTTTATTCCTATTTCTTCAAATCCTGCTTTATTGATTGTATCAATTGGAAAAAAAGATGATGGAACTCCAAAAGATTCCCTTGCAAATATTTTAAAAACAAAAAAAGCAACTATTTGTTTTGTAAATAAAGATAATGTTGATAAAGTTCAAAAATGTGCAACACCACTTGGAAAAGAAGTAAGCGAAATCAAAGAGTTTGAAATTGATGTTAAAAATGTGATGGAAGGTTTTCCTCCAATGATTGCTTCTTCACAAAGTGCACTGTTTTGTGAATATTATGATACTTATAAAATCCCAGGAGATACTACACCTGTTGTTTTAGAGTTAAAATATCAATTCATTGAAGATGATAGAATTAATGAAAGAAATCATATAAATGTAGAAAACATTGGTAGATGTGGAGTAACATTTAAGGCTTTAGTAGATTTATAATTAAAAGGCTTTTGCCTTTTAATTTCTAGTTTTTTATACTGCTGTATTTCCACAGTGTCCGCATTTTTTTGCAGCAACTGGAATTTCCATTGCACATTCACTACAAACTTTTGTTGTAGGTGCTGGTTTTACTTCTTCATTTTTTAATTTATTATATGATTTTATAAACATAAACATCACAAAACCTAAAATAATAAAAGAGATAGTATCATTTAAAAATAGACCAAATTTTATTGCAGGAGCTCCAGCTTTTTCTAAATCTGCAAGTGTCGCATATGAATTTCCATCTAAAGAGATAAATAGTTGAGAAAAATCAACTCTTCCTAATAATAATCCAATTGGAGGCATAATCACATTTGTAACAAGTGATTTTATTAATGTAGCAAATGCAGCTCCAAAAATAAAACCAACTGCCATATCAACTACATTTCCTTTTATAAGAAAATCTCTAAATTCTTTTAGCATGGTATTCCTTTTTGTTTTTTCGAATTATATAAAAAAGAACTTTGTAAATAATAAAATCAAAATTAATATAATTTTTTTATAAAAAATAATTTCAAAATAACGTGAATATTACAGCTTGGTTACAAGAAATAATCATATAAACTCTTATTTAAATAAGAAAGAATATATTACATAAAACATTATTCTGGAGTAAAAATGAATAACTTAAAGCTGAAAAATAAGATATTTTTGATATTGGTTTTACCCTTAATTGCAATATTTATTTTATCTTCGATTTTGATTTTTGGAAAAATTGAAAAAGAAAATAGTATGACAAGAACTTCAAGTTATGTAAATTTTACAGTGAAGTTATCAGCCTTACTGACAAATCTTCAAAAGGAGAGAGAATTATCAATTTTATATCTAAATAGTTATGGAAAAATTAATAAAAATGAATTAGAAGTTCAAATAAAAAATAGTGATATAAATTTAAAAATTTTAAATGATTTTATAGAAAATTTTAAACTTATAAAAGATGATAATAATTTATTAGAAAAAATTGATTTATATAAAAAAGATATAAAAAATATAAATGAGATTAGGAAAAAAGCTTTAGATTTAAAAATTGATACAAAAGATTTGTTAACTTATTATAATAAAAATTGTTCAAATTTAATATCATTTTTCGATGATTTATTGATGTATTCAAATAGTAAAGAACTATCAAAAAGTTCACAAGCTTATGTTTCTTTAATAAATGTAATAGAAAAAGCATATAGTGAAAAAAATATTGTAAAAAATATTTTTGAAAGAAGTTATATCTCAAATAGTGAATATAAAGATTTTATATCCTTGGTTGCTTCTGAAAACTCATATTTAGAAGTATTTACAAAAAATTTATCAAAACAACAAAGTGAATTTTATAAAAAAGAGATAGAAACAAATAGTTTTAAAGAAGTTGATAATTTTAGAAAGATTATAAGTTTAAAAATAGAGAAAGAAACTTTAATATCTTCAATAAAAGAAGGCTTTGGTTATGGAGGTTTAATACATTTTTATAAAGATTATATGATAAATCAAGAAGAAAACTATTTAAATAAAATTCAAAAAAGTCATACAAAAATTTTAAGAGCTATAAAAGATTATAAAAGATTAGAAGTAAATAAGGAAGAGGGTGATTTACTAAATATTATACAATCTGCGATTGATACATATATGTCAAAAGCTTATGATAATAATGAATTAAATGAAACAAAAGAAATAGATTTAAAAACATTAAAAGCAATAGAGACTTTATCAAAAAATATTTATGGTTCAGACAGTTTAAAATGGGAAGAAGCATCTTCTAAAAGATTAGAATCTTTAGAAAAAATAAAAGACAAAATTGTAGAAGATATTATTTATGATATTAATACAAATGTTTCAAATTTGGATAATCAAGTGATTTTATTTGTCTCTTTTTTAATTCTAATTATTATCATTTTGTTTGTTGTAATTACTTTTATGACTAATAAAATCTCAAAATCGATTAATAAATTCCAAGATAATTTAGATGAATTTTTCTCTTATTCAATGAGAGAAAAAGATGAAATTGTTCTAAATGAGATAAAAGGAAAAGACGAGTTTGCTTTAATGACTCAAAATATGAATGTTCAAATTGAAAAGATTGAGAAAATCATAGAAAATGACAAAAAAGTTGTTCTTGAAATAACTGATATTATAGAAAAAGTTAATAATGGTTTCTTTGAATATTCAATAAAAACAAAAGCTTCAACAAAAGAATTGGAATCTTTAGTTGAAATAATAAATAAAATGTTAGATAGAACTAAACTAAAAATTAGTAGTTTAAATCTTTTATTAAATAGTTATAGTAATGGAGATTATAAATTTAGACTTGATGAAGTTCATACAAAAGGAATGTATGGTGATTTCGGAACATTATGCTCTTCAACTATTCTTTTAGGACAATCTTCATCTGAACTTATTGCTATGATTACAAATGCTGGAATTAATTTAGAAAAAAATACAAAAATTTTGACAAATTCTTCAAATGAATTAGCAATCTCATCGACTGAACAAGCAAGTTCTTTAGAACAAAGTTCTGCTGCACTTGAAGAAATAACAGCGAATATAAAAAACAATAATGAAAATATGAATAAAATGTCTCAAATTGCAGATGAATTAAATGAAGCTTCAAGTATTGGAAGTAAAGCTGCAAAAGAGACTTCTTTATCAATGGATGAAATAAATGAAAAAGTAAAAGCAATAAATGAAGCTATAACAGTTATTGATCAAATAGCATTTCAAACAAATATTCTATCTTTAAATGCTGCTGTTGAAGCTGCAACTGCTGGTGAAGCTGGAAAAGGGTTTGCTGTTGTTGCAGCTGAAGTAAGAAACTTAGCAAGCAGAAGTGCAGATGCTGCAAGAGAGATAAAAAACTTAGTTGAAAGTGCAAGTTTAAAATCAAATGAGGGAAAAGTTATAGCTGATGATATGATAAAAGGTTATGAAAATCTTACATCAAAAATTTCTCAAACAAAAGAGATTATAGATAATGTTACACAATTTAGTAAAGAACAAGAAAGAGGTATTATTCAAATAAATGACACCATTTCAAGATTAGATACTGCAACACAAAAAAATGCTACAACAGCATCTAATATAGATATTTTATCAAATGAAGTTTCAAAACTTTCAAGTAGATTGTTAGAAATTACATCTCAATCTAAAATTGATGAGAAATATTATGATATGGTAGAAAATATAACTTTGATAAAAGAGTTTTCTAAATATAAAAATGACCATATAAATTTGAAAAAAAGATATTTTAAAATTTTAGATAAATTTGAAAATTGTGAAGTGGTTGATCCTAAAACTTCAAATATGGGAAAATGGATAAGTTCTTGTGAAGTAGAAAATAAAGCATTTATTAAATCAAATGAATGGAAAACTTTAAAACAAAATCATGAGGATGTTTATAAAAAAATCCAACAATATGTAAATGAAAATGCTAAAAAAACACAGAATCAGCTTCTAAGAAAAACAGCCAGTGAAATCGAAGAGGTTACTGTAAAAGTTTTTGATAGTTTAAATGATATTTTGTATGTGGAATCAAAAAATAAAAGATAGAAAATCTATCTTTTATTGAACTACTTGGTGAAGTTTTGAACATTGACCTAAATAAGTATCCATTCCACACATATCATTCATAATATCATTAAAACTATGTGCGTGTGCATTGTAAACATAAACAAATATTTCATCACCTTTTTTTAAAAAATTATGTTTTCCAAATTCTGTATATGCCGTAGCTCCTGCCGCAATTAGCATACCTTTTGCTTCTTTTGCATTTTTCATAAATTGAGTCAATTCTTCAAGTGGACCACAATCTTCTTGTGTATTTAGTTTTTCAATCATCCAATCTTTTAGTTGAGTGAAAAAATAACTATATGATTTAACAGCGCTTGTTGTTCCATAATCATAAACAATTCCATCTCTTTTAATAAATGAAGAGATATGATATTTACTCAAAATTCCTTTTTCAGTAAAATTATCAATTGCTATAATATCTTGAGAAATACCTTTTGTATTTGTTCCCCAATTTTTTTTAGTGCTTAGTTTATTTCCATCTTGTATTCTTATTGAACAGTCATTAAAAGCACTAAAATATTTTGGAATAATGTCAATTACTTTATCATTTTCATATACAAAATCACATATTAAAGCTACTTCTGCTTCAACTTGTAAATTATCATTTTCTCTTCCATGAGTTAAAATTATTTCATCACAAATTGGATAATTCCCTAAAAAGCTATTATGTCCTTTGATATAAAAAGGGAATATTCCTTTTGGTGCATCTTTTTCTTTAGTCTCAATTACAGAAAATTCATCGGCTTCTCCTGCTTCACCTAAGTGATTTGCAAAGTTACCTGCAACTGCAAAGCCTAAATAGTCTTTTAAATCTTCTAATAAATTCATATTATTTCCTATAATATTTTCTTTGGTTGGAACAATAGCATAAAAATTGTCTTGAAAAAGTCAAAAAAGAAATATAGTTTAGTAGCCTAAGGATTATTTTAGGAAAGTGTTACAAAAGGCAAAGCCTTTTGTAAATTAGATAGTTCTCCATTTAGCTGGACCTGTTGTATGAATAGAATTTCCTTCTGTATCAACAGCAACAGTAACTGGCATATCTTCAACTTCAAATTCATAAATTGCTTCCATACCAAGTTCTTCAAATGCTAAAGTTTTTGCACCTTTGATTGATTGAGAAATTAAGTAAGCTGCTCCACCAGTTGCAATTAAATAAATAGATTTGTATTCTTTAATTAAATCAATTGTTGGTTGTTTTCTTTCAGCTTTACCAATCATACCCATGATACCGATTTCCATCATATCTTTTGTAAATTTATCCATTCTTGTAGATGTTGTTGGTCCGGCTGGTCCCACTACTTCATCTCTAACTGGATCAACTGGTCCTACATAATAGATGAATCTGTCTTTTAAGTCAACACCATTTGGAAGTGGTTTTCCCGCATTTTTGTACTCAACAATTTTTTTATGAGCAGCATCACGTGCAGTTAAAATTTTTCCAGATAATAATAAAGTATCACCTGATTTAAATTGAGATAATTTTTCTTTTGTTAAATCAGCAATGTTAACTCTTTTTATAGTATCCATTGGAAGTTTAATATCTGGCCATAAATCTAAAGATGGTTTTTTGAATACAGCTGGTCCATCACCTTTTAATTTAAAGTGAATATGTCTTGTTGCTGCACAGTTTGGAATCATAGCTACTGGTAATGAAGCAGCATGACAAGGATAATCTAAGATTTTAACATCTAAAACAGTTGTTAATCCTCCTAAACCTTGTGCACCAATTCCAACTTTATTAATATCTTCATAAAGTTTTAATCTTAATTCTTCTAAAGCATTTTGAGGACCTCTTGCTTGAAGTTCATGAATATCAACATGATCCATTAAAGACTCTTTAGCTAAAAGCATTGCTTTTTCTGGATTTCCACCAATCCCGATTCCTAAGATTCCTGGAGGACACCATCCAGCTCCCATTTGTCTAACATTATCCATAACCCAGTCGTAAACTGAATCAGATGGATTTAATACAGTAAATTTAGATTTGTTTTCAGAACCTCCACCTTTAGCTGCAACTGTAATATCTAATTCATCAGAATTATCAACAGTAACATGAATAACTGCTGGAGTATTGTTTTTTGTATTTGTTCTTTTCCCTGCTGGATCTGCAACAACTGAATATCTTAAAGTGTTATCAGGATCTGTATAACCTTTTGCAACACCTTCATTTAATAAATCAACTAATTCTTTTTTAATATCTAAGTTGGCTTTTAATCCAACTCTTACAAAAATATTAACACTTCCTGTATCTTGACAAAGCGGTCTATGACCCATTGCACACATTTTAGAGTTAATTAAAATTTGTCCGATTGCATTTTTAGCTGATTCAGATTGTTCTTTTTCATACGCTTCAACCATTCCTTTTACGAAATCTTCTGGATGGTAAAACGAAATGTATTGACAGGCAGAAGCAACTGAGTCGATAATATCTTGTTCTGTAATTTTTTTGCTCATTTTTTTCCTTTTTGCTTAGAAATTCAATTATTATACCAATGCACTTATGAAAATACTCTTTTTTAATCCATTGAAAAAGCGAATATTTATAAAAAGTGTTTAGTTTTGACATAGTAAAAAATTTATGTAGAAATTGTTTGTTTAAAAAAGAAACAAAAGCCCAAAAGGGCTAATGTTTAAAATATTAAGCGAAGAATCTTTTTTCAGTTTCATCAAATAATTTTGCACCTGAAAATTTAGCTCTTTGAACTAATTCCCAGAAGTATCTATAAGTTGCTCTGTCGTGTAATTCACCATCATATTGAATTGGTCCCCACTCAGCATCTTGTGCTTTAATTAAGATATTTTGTGCAGCTTCTAACTCAGTAAAATCTGGTTTCATAGCATCAACAATAGCTTGAACTTGAGTTGGGTAAATTGACCACATTCTCATGAATCCGAACTCATTTCTTGCTCTTTCAGCATCTTTATAAGTTTGGTATGGATTTTTTAAATCTAAAGTTACATTATGACAAGGAATAACTTTATTTTGAATAGCAGCTTGTGCAACTCTAGCTTTTGCAGCACCAATTAATCTATGATCAAATTGACCAGGGCTTCTCATATTAATAGCTGGAATTGCTCCTTGGTATCCTGAAACAAAGTCCATTAATCCAAAATCTAAAACTTGTAACCAAGGTAATGTAGCAATTTTTTCTACATCTTGTAATGCACCATGCGTTTCAATTAAAACGTGAATTGGAATTTCTCTACTAATTCCAGCTTCACGAGCCACTTTTTGAATATACTCAATTTGAGTTTTTGCATCTTCATAACAAGTTGATTTTGGTAATGTAATATATGCCAATTTCTCACCTGCTCCTGGAACTAAAATATCAATATCTTGTCTCCAATCTGGGTGACCATGGTCATGAATTCTAGTTCCAGCCATTGCATAAGGATTTTCAGCAGAATTAACAACTCTAACGATCATTTGAGCATGTTCAACTTCTTTACCAGTTTCAGCACCATCTTCGCAGTCACAAGTAATATCAAAAACTGGACCTAATTTTTTTTGCATTTCAAAACCTTTTAGGATTAGCTTTTCGCTTCCTGCAAAGTGTTCACAAGTTGGGATAATTGGTAAAGATTTACCATTTTCAAATAAAGCTTCGCTTGGGTGTGTCATATTTTTTCCTTTTTATTAAAATTAAATTTTTATTTTTTTTCTGTAATTTTTTTTGGGATTACAATAGTGTAATCTAAATCTAAAACAACATTTGGTAAATATTTACCATCTTCACCTTTTGGATTAGGAGTCTCTTTAGGAGTTTGATTTTTTAAACCAATAGTTCTAACTCTTAATAATCCAATATCATCTCTATTTACTTCAATTTTTTCTAAAACTTCAGTATAAGCATAAATAGTATCACCTGCATACGTTGGGTTAGCATGAGCTCCACTGTTTATTGCACATACCCATTGAGCATTCTGTAAACCATTAAATGAAATAGCTCTTGCCATTGAAATAATGATTCCTCCATACATTAATCTTTGACCCATTGGTGTGCTTTTCATCATATGGTCATTGAAATGTACTTTTGCATTGTTTTGGTATAACTTAGTTGCAAGTGTATGGTCACTATTATCAACTGTAATTCCCTCTGGATGGTCTAATCTTTCACCCGTTTCATAATCTTCAAAGAAATATTTTCCACCAGTTGAATCTGTATCAACAGTTTTTATAGTTGGAATATTGATTTGCGAAATTGGTGTTGTTTTTGCAAAAGTTGGTACTTCATTGATTCCACTTAAAGTTTCTTTGTCTTTTTTGTGAACCATAACCCATCTTTTGAAGTTTAATATTTCATCTCCATTTTGATTTACACCAATAGAATGAACATAAACAACTCCACTTTTACCATTTGAATTCTCTTTTAATCCAATAACTGTTGAAGTCATAGAAACTGTATCTCCAACATATACAGGATTAGGAAAAGACATCTCAGCATATCCTAAATTTGCGATAGCATTTAAAGAAATATCTTGAACAGATTTCCCAAATGTTAAGTGAAACATTAAAATATCATCAAGTGGTCTTTTTTCATAACCCATTTCCTTTGCTACTAAATCAGAAGAGTGTAGCGCAAATCTAGAGCCAGTAAAAGCGATGTATAAAGATACATCTCCTTCACTGATTGTTCTTGGAAGTGGATGAACAATTTTTTGACCAATTGAAAAATCTTCAAAAAAGTTACCCATATTGATTTTAGACAAATTAAACTCCTTATTTACCAAATAAATTTTGACCTAATGATTTGTATGTTTCATACAATGTTATCATTTTTTTAGCCCATTTGATTTTTGAAGAATCAACTAATTTATCATTATGTAAAATTACTTCTTTACCTTCTTTAGCTGCTTCTTCATATTTTAAAATCATTGCTTCATAATCTTCAACTTCAGATTGTTTTGGAGTGAAAATATCATTGATATATTCAATTTGAACTGGATGAATAAGTGATTTACCATCAAATCCTAGATTAAATGCATCTTTTGTTGAATCTTCACAAGCAAACTCATCATGTACGTCAAAGTGTGGTCCATCAATTACAGTTTTTCCATATGCTTTTGATGCAAGTGCAATTTGCGATAAGTAATTAAACATCGCTTTTGAACCTTTTTTAATATCAATTTGAAGTCTATTTGCAAGTTTGTTTGAACCAACAACAACAACTTCAACTTTAGGGCTTGCTGCACAAATTTCATGTATATTTAAAACAGCTAAAGGAGTTTCAATCATAATCATTAAAGATAAATTAGGGTTTACTTCTTCAATTAATCTTACTGCTTCTAAAACATCCTCTTTAGATTGAATTTTTGAAAATAATAACGCATCAAGTTCAATCTCTTTTGCTAATGCTAAATCTTTTGTTGCATCTTCACTTCCAAGATTATTTATTCTTAAAATTCTTTCACTTTCACCAAATTTTGCACCACTTTCTTTATAAACTTCTCTTATTGTTTGTCTAGCTGGTTCTCTTTGTTCTTGTAAAATTGCTTCTAAATCAAAAATTACACTATCTGCTAAAACTGTTTTTGCTTTTTCAACATTGTGTTTGTTGTAAGCTGGAACAAATAACATAGAACGTCTAGCTTTGTATTCAACAACTTTTGTTCCTGTTTCAATTGCATGATATTGTTCATGTAATTGTTTTACAAGTTGTTTTCTTAAAACTTTTCCATTTTTTGTTCTTGGATAATCAAGCATTGCAAAAATCTCTTTTGGAGCTTTATATTTTGCAAGATTTGCTTGAGCAAATGCTAAAATTTCTGCTTGTTTTTCAGCTGATAATTCTTCATGCCCAATAACAGCAATTGCAACTATTGTTTTATCTTTTCCAATATCAAGTCCAAATGCAACACAATCTGCAACTGCATCATGAGTTTTTACAACTCTTTCAATTTCATGTGGAGATACTCTAAATCCAAATGTATTGATAATATCATCTTTTCTACCGATAAACCAGATATATCCATCTTTATCTTTTCTCGCATAATCTCCTGTAAAGAAGTATCCATCATGTCTTGATTTTGCAGTCTCTTCTTCTAATTGCCAATATTCTAAGAATAATCCTGGATCATCTTCACCAATACAAATCATTCCTTCTTCTTCAACTCCAACTTCTTCTAAAGTTTCAGGGTCTAAAAGTTTTACGATATGTCCTGGTTGTGGGAATCCTGCACTTCCTGGTCTAATTGGATTATATTTAGAGTGAGAAATATAGTAAGAACACTCAGACATTCCAATTGCCTCATAAATATCTTGCTTAAATCTATCTCTCCATAATCCTAACATCTCATCTGATAAATGCTCACCCGCAGACATACAATATCTTAATGATGGACAATCATCAAGTGTAAAATCTGTTTTTTGAATAATTTGTCTATAAATTGTTGGAACTCCAATGAAAATTGTACATTGGTGTTTTTTAATTAAATTAATCCAAGTTGAAGCATCATTTGCACCTTCATATGCAATAACTGTATGACCATTAAATAATGGATCCATAAGTGCTGATCCTAAAACATAAGTCCAGTTAAATTTACCAGAGTGCATGATTCTGTCATTTTCTTTAAAATCAAACCAATAATCAGTTGCTGGTTTTCTTCCAATTAGTGATCTATGTGAATGTAAAACACCTTTTGGATAACCAGTTGTTCCTGATGTATATACTAAATACGCAGGTTCACCTGATTTTGAATTATAATGATTTGGTGTTGCATCTGTATTTTTGAAAATTTCATTTAATGAATAAACATTAATATCTTTTGGTTTTTTAAGATTTTCAACACTATCAATTCCTGCAACAACTATAGTTTTTAAATTATCTAAATTTTCTAAATATGGAACTAAGTTTTCATACATAGTAGCACTTAATACAATCGCTCTTGCTTGAGAATCTTCAGCAAGATATTTAACTTCACTACCACTTAAAAGTGTTGAAGTTGGAACTGCAATAATTCCAGCTTTCATAGTTCCAAAAAATGAAATAGGGTATGCTAAAGAGTTTTTTAAACAAACTAATACTCTATCTCTTGGCTCTAGTCCAATTCCTGTAAAGAAATTACAAACTTGGTCAGATTTTTTTGCTAACTCTTTATAAGTTATCTCATCAGTTCCTAGTTTATCATCTTCAATAATCATCGCAATATTGTTTTCTTTTACTGTTCCAACATGTGCTGATGTACAAGCTACCCCAATATTTAAAAATTCTGGTACTTCTATTTTAATTGTATTACTCATAATATAAATCTCCTTACGAAATTACAGTTGACCGTATGGCCAGTTTTCTTTAAATGTATGAATTGGCATTTTGTTTAATACAGATAATGCAAATAATTCATCTTCTTTTGATAAACTTCTTAACGCATAAGCTCTTAAGATGTTTTGTAAAGATTTCCCAAACATTGGTGGATCTAACATTTCACCTTCATATCTAATAGCACCACTTAAAAGTGCATCTGCTTCAATTGCAGCTTTTAAGATAGATACATCTTTTGCAATTTCATTTGGACTTGGAGTAAATGCAACTTTACAAACATTGATATGGTTTGGAGTAATAACTTGTTTACCTGTTAATCCCATTGCATTTTCTCTAATAGCATGAGAATAAACATGTCTTGAAGCCTCATCACCATGTAAATCTAACCATCTTCTAATATCTTTTTTCTCAACACAATTATCAGGTAATGAATGTGGTGTAAGCATAACTTCAACTCCACCAATAACTCCTTTACCTTTAATTCTTGCTTCCATTGTAAGCATATTAAAGAAAGTTTCTAATTCATCAATCCATCCTTTTGGTGTGATTTTATAAGCCATTGCTTTTGAAAAATCGTGAATACCAAATACGATATGTTTAACAGTAGAATGATCCATTAATCTATCAGCAATTTGTAATGACTTTGGATGTTCAACAATTGGTTGAATTGTTAAATTACTTCCAATAGAAATTAACCAAGAAGATAAATCTCTGATTTCAGCACTTCCATAAACTTCTCCTGCTTTTGCTAAAACAATAACGTCGATATATTTATGAATTTGTTTTAACATTTTTAAATCTTCTTCATACTCTTCAGTTCTAAAAGGATTTATTCTTACAGCTATTTGAAAGTTTCTTTCAGGAAATTTTGGTAATTCTTGAATTAATAATTCTCTACTCATAGCTTTTTGTCTACAACCATCTTCTAAGTCAAATAAAACTGTATGAGCTTTTGTTTTATAAGCATGTTTTTGTAATCTTAATTTTGCTTGTTCCATACTTTCATATGTTCCATCTAATGGATTAAATTTTATTGGTGGGTAATAAATTTGAATACCAGGCCAATATCCACCTAAAATTGGTGTTAAATCATCATTTGCTGTTAATTTAGATAAATCTATTGCAGAAGTCATTTTTTATCTACCTTTCATTATTTGATTTTTATACTATTTTGTTTCATGTTTGTAAAAATATTATTATACATAAAACCAACGGGAAAGTTATACACCATTTAAAATGAATTGTTTTTATGTCTTTTGAAATAGTAAATAAATTTAAGTTTAGAATTTAAAAATGGCTTCTAAAGCCTATAATAAGGGAAAGAAAACTTAAACTTATGTATAAAAAATGTTAAATTTTGATAAAAAGCTAGTAAAAATTAAGAGTAAAAAAATCGTAAATTAAAAAAAAATTGGAAAAATTTTCCAATTTTTTTATTTTTTACAGATTTTGTAAAAAATTTAACTCTCCAAAATAGTCAAGTAAAAATGGTTTTGAAACTTCATCAAATGTATCAATATCTTGAAATAAATTTATAAAAAATTCAAAATCAATATTTCTATTTTTTAAAGCTTCAATTGAAAGTAGGGTGTCATTTATACAACCTAATTTTGAAGGAGTAATCAAAAAAGCCTCACTTTGAAATATATTTATTAAATCTATCATAAATATATTTTCTTTTATTGGAACCATAAGTCCACCAGCTCCTTCAATTATTAACACATCACAAAAAGATTGTAAATACTTTTTTTTATCTTTTAAAAGTTCTATATCAATAATTGTATCTTTTGAAGCTACATAAGGAGCAGCAGGAAGTCTGAATTGATATGGAACAACATCATTTAAAGTAACATTTTTAAAATCATTATTTAACTCTTTTGTTAGTTCAAACATTTTTGAACCATCAAGTGGTTTATCAATTACTCCTGTTTCACATGGTTTAAAATAACCAACTTTTAAACCAGCATTTGCAAAAAATCTTAAAAATTTTTCACAGGCATAAGTTTTACCTACATCAGTATTTGTAGCACTTATAAATATAGATTTGTTTAAATAATAATTAACATCTTTTTTCATTATTCTCTCTTTTTTGTTATAATAGTTCGTTTTTTTAATAAAAAAGAAATTTTATCAAAATAAAGGTTTGATGTGAGTAATGAAATAGAAATAGAATTAAATGATGATTTAGATTTACAAGAGCCAAAAAAATATAATGTGTATCTTTTAAATGATGATTTTTCTACAATGGATTTTGTAATTGATGTATTAGTAAAAGTATTTAGAAAAAGTGTAGATGAAGCTTCAACAATAATGTTGAATATTCACAATAATGGGAAAGAGTTATGTGGAACTTATACTCATGAAATAGCATCAACAAAAGTTGCACAAGTAAAAACAATGGCTAGAGAAAAAGGCTTTCCTTTAAAAGCTATTATGGAAGAAGAATAAAAAATGATAAGTAAAGAATTAAGAAATATTTTTGCACAAGCTGTAGGTTATGCAAAAAGTAGTAAACATGAATATTTAACAGTTGAACACGTTTTTTTGATGTTAATACATGACCAAACAATAGAAAATCTTTTTATTGATTTAGGTGTAGATACATCAAAACTTTTTGATGAATTAAAAAAATATATTGATGAAAATACACCTAGATTTCCAACTGAACAAAATATAAACGAAGAACCAATGGAAACATTGTCTTTAGCTTCAACTATTGAATATATGGTTTCACATACACAAAGTAGTGGAAAAACAAATGCAAATGTTGAAGATATGTTTGTTGCAATTTTAAAAGATGAAAACTCTTATGCAACATATTTATTGAAAAAATTAGGAATACAAAGAGTTGATATTCTAGAAGAGATTTCACATAAAGATAATGATGATGAAGAAGAGAGTTCAGAAAATAGTACAGATAATGATAATAAAGTTTTAGATAAAAATTCTACTGAACTTGTTGCCTTAGCAAAAAAAGGTGAAATAGACCCAGTTATTGGAAGAGAAAAAGAAGTTTCAAGAGTAATTGAGATTTTAAGTAGAAGAAAGAAAAATAATCCTATTTTAGTTGGAGAACCTGGAGTTGGAAAAACTGCAATTGCAGAAGGATTAGCTTTGCAAATTGCTCAAGAGAAAGTTCCAGAGTTTTTATTAAAATCAAAAGTATTTTCTTTAGATATGGGTTCAATGTTAGCTGGAACTAAATATAGAGGAGATTTTGAGAAAAAATTAAAAACTCTTTTAAAAGAAGTATCAAAAATTAAAAATGCAATTTTATTTATAGATGAAATTCATACAATTGTAGGAGCTGGAAGTGTTGGTGGAAGTGCGATGGATGCTTCAAATATTTTAAAACCAATGCTTGCAAATGGAAAATTAAGATGTATTGGTGCAACAACTTTTAGTGAATTTAGAAATGATTTTGCAAAAGATAAAGCACTTAGTAGAAGATTTGCAAAAGTAGATGTTGATGAACCAAGTATTGAAGATTCTATTTTAATTTTAGAAGGTTTAAAATCAAAATATGAAGAATACCATGGAGTTAAGTATTCAAAAAGTGCAATTTCTAGCGCAGTTGAACTAAGTAAAAAATATATTACAGATAGATTTTTACCTGATTGTGCTATTGATGTTATTGATGAGGTTGGAGCTTCTAAAAAAATTAGTTTATCAACAAGTTTAAAAACAAAATCTGAAACTAATATAACTATTACTTCAAAAGATGTAGAAACAACAATAGCAAAAATGGCGCATATTCCTGAAAGAAGTGCTACAAAATCAGATTTAACATTACTTAAATCTTTAGAAAAAAATATGCAAAAAAGAGTTTTTGGTCAAGATAAAGCAATTACAACTATTGTTCAATCAATAAAAAGAAATAAAGCAGGTCTTGGACTTGATAAAAAACCAATTGGAAGTTTCTTATTTAGTGGACCAACTGGAGTTGGAAAAACAGAAGTTGCTAAAGAGTTATCAACTCAATTAGGTATTCATTTTGAAAGATTTGATATGAGTGAATATATGGAAGCTCATACTGTTTCAAGACTTATTGGAGCACCAGCTGGTTATGTTGGATTTGAACAAGGTGGACTTTTAACTGAAGCTATTAGAAAACATCCTCATACGGTTTTATTATTAGATGAGATTGAAAAAGCTCATCCTGATTTGATGTCTATTTTACTTCAAGTTATGGATAATGCTGAACTTACAGATAATAGTGGAAATAAAGCAGATTTTCAAAATGTAGTTTTAATTATGACATCAAATCTCGGTGCAACAGAAGCAAATGTGATGGGATTTGCAAAAAATGAAAAACTAAATGAGAATAAAGCAATAAATAAATTCTTTGCACCTGAGTTTAGAAATAGACTTGATGCAGTTGTGACATTTGATTCATTAAGTATGGATATTGTTGCAAAAGTTGCTGGTAAATTTATTGAAGATTTAGAAAAACAATTAGTTGATAAAAAAATAAAAATTGAAATTAGTGCAAAAGCGAAAAAAGAGTTAGCAACACTAGGTTATGATAAAGCAATGGGTGCAAGACCATTAAATAGAGTTATTTCAGATAAGATAAAAAATCCTTTAACAGATGAGATATTATTTGGAAAACTTAAAAAAGGTGGAATTGTAAAAATTGATTTTGATAAAGAATTTACTTTTTCATATGAAAGTTTGTAACACAATTTTTATACAAAAGTTTAGTTATAATGAAAAAAGTTGTTTTTAACGATTAAAGAAAATTATATTGATAAGGATTTTAAAATGAATAAAATTTTATTAGGTTCAGCTGTAACTGTGCTATTATTAGCAGGATGTGGAGAAGAAAAAAAAAGTACTTCTCAAGAAACTACTACAGCTGAAGTTACTACTAAACAAGAAGCACAAACTAAAGAGGTAGTAAATGAAGCTCTTAAAGATGTAGCACAAACAGTTTCAACAGCAGCAAATGAAGTTTCAAATACAGTTGCAGAAACTACTAATAAAGTTATAGAAAATAGTGCAAATACAGTGAATGAAACTACGACAGAAGCTGTTGAAACTGCAAAAAATATTGTTTCAGCTGGAACAGCAGAGATAAAAGAGACATTAAATAATACTGTAGCAATAACTGATGAAAAAGTTAATGATGTAAAAAATGTAATTAAAGAATCTGTATCAAATGCAGAAACAGCAATATCTAATGAAGAAGTAGTTCATGATGGTCCAAATGGAGAATTATTATTTAAAGCATGTGCTTCATGCCATGGTCAAAAAGCTGAAAAAGAAGCTTTAGGTAAATCTCAAATTATTGCTGGCTGGGATAAAGAAAAAATAATAAATGCATTACATGGGTATAAAGATGGAACTTATGGTGGAATTATGAAAAATATTATGAAAGGGCAAGTTGATTCAAAAACTGATGCAGAAATTGATGCATTAGCTACATTCATATCTAATTTATAATCTACAAATTAAAATAAACGTAAATATAAAAGGTTTTTTACCTTTTATATAATACTTCCAAATCACTTTTCATCAAAAAATTTACAAAAACCCAAGAAAAAGCGATAAAAAGATAGTAAAAAGAAGTAAAAGTGATAAAAAGAGGATAAATTTAAAAATTTAAGCTACATTTCAGCGTTAAGGTATTGACAAGCTAATAAAAATCTATTATAATTCCCGTCCAATTTGACTGGAACGCTTCAAACGAAAAGTGAGAAGAGAGACGCTTCAATCGAGAGGGAATGATCTTTAAAAATAATTATAAACGTTTGTAAAGTAATCTTTATAAACCGAATATGAGACTCTTATAAAAATCTATGTTTGTTTAGATTAAAAATAAGAATAAATGTTAAATAAAAATATAAAAACAAGAGAATTTGGTAAAACAAATACTTGTCTATAAAATTTGAGTGATAATTTTGTAATTGAAGAGTTATAAAATTTGTCAGTTTCAAAAGCTCTATAATTTATGGAGAGTTTGATCCTGGCTCAGAGTGAACGCTGGCGGCGTGCTTAACACATGCAAGTCGAACGAGAACGGATTATAGCTTGCTATAATTGTCAGCTAAGTGGCGCACGGGTGAGTAATGTATAGATAACCTGCCCTCTAGAAAGGAATAACAGATGGAAACGTCTGCTAATGCCCTATATGCCTTTAATACATAAGTATGCAAGGGAAACGCTTTAGTGCTAGAGGATGGGTCTGTATGGTATCAGCTTGTTGGTGAGGTAATGGCTCACCAAGGCAATGACGCCTAACTGGTTTGAGAGGATGATCAGTCACACTGGAACTGAGACACGGTCCAGACTCCTACGGGAGGCAGCAGTGGGGAATATTGCACAATGGACGAAAGTCTGATGCAGCAACGCCGCGTGGAGGATGACACATTTCGGTGCGTAAACTCCTTTTATATAGGAAGATAATGACGGTACTATATGAATAAGCACCGGCTAACTCCGTGCCAGCAGCCGCGGTAATACGGAGGGTGCAAGCGTTACTCGGAATCACTGGGCGTAAAGAGCGTGTAGGCGGGTATATAAGTCAGAAGTGAAATCCAATAGCTTAACTATTGAACTGCTTTTGAAACTGTATACCTAGAATGTGGGAGAGGTAGATGGAATTTCTGGTGTAGGGGTAAAATCCGTAGAGATCAGAAGGAATACCGATTGCGAAGGCGATCTACTGGAACATTATTGACGCTGAGACGCGAAAGCGTGGGGAGCAAACAGGATTAGATACCCTGGTAGTCCACGCCCTAAACGATGTACACTAGTTGTTGTGAGGCTCGACCTTGCAGTAATGCAGTTAACACATTAAGTGTACCGCCTGGGGAGTACGGTCGCAAGATTAAAACTCAAAGGAATAGACGGGGACCCGCACAAGCGGTGGAGCATGTGGTTTAATTCGACGATACACGAAGAACCTTACCTGGACTTGACATAGTAAGAACTTTCTAGAGATAGATTGGTGTCTGCTTGCAGAAACTTATATACAGGTGCTGCACGGCTGTCGTCAGCTCGTGTCGTGAGATGTTGGGTTAAGTCCCGCAACGAGCGCAACCCTCGTCATTAGTTGCTAACAGTTCGGCTGAGAACTCTAATGAGACTGCCTACGCAAGTAGGAGGAAGGTGAGGACGACGTCAAGTCATCATGGCCCTTACGTCCAGGGCTACACACGTGCTACAATGGGGTATACAAAGAGCAGCAATACAGTGATGTGGAGCAAATCTCAAAAATATCTCCCAGTTCGGATTGTAGTCTGCAACTCGACTACATGAAGTTGGAATCGCTAGTAATCGTAGATCAGCTATGCTACGGTGAATACGTTCCCGGGTCTTGTACTCACCGCCCGTCACACCATGGGAGTTGAACTCATTCGAAGCGGGGATGCTAAAGTAGCTACCTTCCACAGTGGATTCAGCGACTGGGGTGAAGTCGTAACAAGGTAACCGTAGGAGAACCTGCGGTTGGATCACCTCCTTTCAGAGAATTAAGTTAAGATTCGATTCTTAACTTAAAACTAAAAAGAAAGAGTTTTTATATTCGGTTTATAAAGATTATTTAAATAGGTAGTAAAAGGGGCCTATAGCTCAGCTGGCTAGAGCGCTCGACTGATAATCGTGAGGTCTCAGGTTCAAGTCCTGATAGGCCCACCATTAAATAATCTAGAAAGATTAATTTAGGTTGGGGAATTAGCTCAGCTGGGAGAGCGCCTGCTTTGCACGCAGGAGGTCAGCGGTTCGATCCCGCTATTCTCCACCACCTATTAAGAGTAAATGCGTAATAATTAATTTATAGAGTGATAAAGAAGTTAAATATAAGTTCAAAGGATATTGAATTTATATTTGATTTTCGAATCAAAATGATATTTAAAAATATAATGTTAAAGTCTTTAATTTTTTCGTAAGAATTAGATAACAGAAATGTTAAATAATTTAAAACAAAAAAAATTTCATATCTAAGAAATTAGATAGAACACAACATTATTTTATTGGATATATTTTAAATAATATGTTTAATAAGATAGTAGCCAAAGAATATTATCAAAAAGCGATAGAGTTTAACTCTATTTATTAATAAGCTATTAAGGGCTAATGGTGGATGCCTAGACTGTAAGAGGCGATGAAAGACGTATTAGGCTGCGATAAGCCTCGGGGAGCTGCCAAAGAGCTTTGATCCGGGGATTTCTGAATGGGGCAACCCAGTATATAGAGATATATATTACCCTACGGGGAGCTAACCTGGTGAAGTGAAACATCTCAGTAGCCAGAGGAAGAGAAATCAAACGAGATTCCGTCAGTAGCGGCGAGCGAAAGCGGATTAGGACAAACCCAATGCTTGCATTGGGGGTTGTAGGACCATAATGTGAGACTAAAGAGGATAGATGAAATACTTGGAAAAGTGTAGCATAGAAGGTGAAACTCCTGTAATTTAAATTCTCAATAGCTCTAATGGTATCCTGAGTAGGTCGGAACACGTGATATTTTGACTGAAACTGGGGGGACCACCCTCCAATCCTAAATACTACTTACAGATCGATAGTGAACAAGTACCGTGAGGGAAAGGTGAAAAGTACTCCAGCGAGGAGAGTGAAATAGAACCTGAAACCATTAGCTTACAATCATTCAGAGCCCTATGATTTATCAGGGTGATGGACTGCCTTTTGCATAATGAGCCTGCGAGTTGTGGTATCTGGCAAGGTTAAGTCAAGTACGAAGCCGTAGCGAAAGCGAGTCTTAATAGGGCGAATTAGTCAGATGCTGCAGACCCGAAACGAAGTGATCTATCCATGAGCAGGTTGAAGCTGGTGTAAGAGCCAGTGGAGGACCGAACCGATAGGCGTTGAAAAGTCTCCGGATGACTTGTGGATAGGGGTGAAAGGCCAATCAAACTTCGTGATAGCTGGTTCTCTCCGAAATATATTTAGGTATAGCCTTGTGTTGTAGCATATGGGGGTAGAGCACTGAATGGGCTAGGGCTGCTTACCGCGGTACCAAACCCTATCAAACTATGAATACCATATGTGGAATCACAGGAGTCAGGCGGTGGGTGATAAAATCAATCGTCGAGAGGGGAACAACCCAGACTAACAGCTAAGGTCCCTAAGTTACATCTAAGTGGAAAACGATGTGGAGTTACTGTGACAACCAGGAGGTTGGCTTAGAAGCAGCCATCCTTTAAAGAAAGCGTAACAGCTCACTGGTCTAGTGATTCTGCGCGGAAAATATAACGGGGCTAAGATGTACACCGAAGCTTTAGATTCAATTTTAATTGAGTGGTAGGAGAGCGTTCTATTCAGCGTAGAAGATGTACCGGTAAGGAGCGTTGGAGCGGATAGAAGTGAGCATGCAGGCATGAGTAGCGATAATTGAGGTGAGAATCCTCAACGCCGAAAACCCAAGGTTTCCTACGCGATGCTCGTCATCGTAGGGTTAGTCGGGACCTAAGTCGAGTCCGAAAGGGGTAGACGATGGCAAATTGATTAATATTTCAATACCAACATATAAGCGCGATGTGGGGACGCATAGAGTTAATCGAGGTCACTGATGGAATAGTGGCTCGAAGGACGTAGGCTGTTACTTAGGCAAATCCGGGTAACGTTAGGCCGAGATCTTACAGGCTCTTGACACTCTTCGGAGGAGATGGAGAATCGATGATACTGTCGTGCCAAGAAAAGCCACTAAGTATATTATATGTTGCCCGTACCGTAAACCGACACAGGTGGGTGGGATGAGTATTCTAAGGCGCGTGGAAGAACCCTGGTTAAGGAACTCTGCAAACTAGCACCGTATCTTCGGTATAAGGTGTGCCTACTATTGTATATGGACTTGCTCCAAAAAGCGATAGAGGTTGCAACAAAGAGTCCCTCCCGACTGTTTACCAAAAACACAGCACTTTGCTAACACGTAAGTGGATGTATAAGGTGTGACGCCTGCCCGGTGCTCGAAGGTTAACTGATGATGTCAGCGCAAGCGAAGCATTTGATTGAAGCCCGAGTAAACGGCGGCCGTAACTATAACGGTCCTAAGGTAGCGAAATTCCTTGTCGGTTAAATACCGACCTGCATGAATGGCGTAACGAGATGGGAGCTGTCTCAACCAGGGATCCAGTGAAATTGTAGTGGAGGTGAAAATTCCTCCTACCCGCGGAAAGACGGAAAGACCCCGTGCACCTTTACTACAGCTTGACACTGTAGCTTGGATATTCATGTGCAGGATAGGTGGGAGGCTATGATATATGGACGCAAGTACATATGGAGCCATCCTTGAGATACCACCCTTGAATATTTGAGTTACTAACTGCGTACAATTATCTTGTATCAGGACAATGTCTGGTGGGTAGTTTGACTGGGGCGGTCGCCTCCTAAAAAGTAACGGAGGCTTACAAAGGTTAGTTCATGGCGGATGGAAATCGCCAGTTGAGTATAATGGCATAAACTAGCTTGACTGTGAGACATACAAGTCGAACAGAGACGAAAGTCGGTCATAGTGATCCGGTGGTTCTGTGTGGAAGGGCCATCGCTCAAAGGATAAAAGGTACGCCGGGGATAACAGGCTGATCTCCCCCAAGAGCTCACATCGACGGGGAGGTTTGGCACCTCGATGTCGGCTCATCGCATCCTGGGGCTGAAGTAGGTCCCAAGGGTATGGCTGTTCGCCATTTAAAGCGGTACGCGAGCTGGGTTCAGAACGTCGTGAGACAGTTCGGTCCCTATCTTCCGTGGGCGTAGGAAAGTTGAAGAGATTTGTCCCTAGTACGAGAGGACCGGGATGAACGTACCACTGGTGTACCAATTGTTCTGCCAAGAGCATCGTTGGGTAGCTACGTACGGATGTGATAAGAGCTGAAAGCATCTAAGCTCGAAGCCAACTCTAAGATTAACTTTCCCTGAAGTTCCCAGCAAGACTAGCTGGTTGATAGGCTGGATGTGTAAGCGTTGTAAGGCGTTTAGCTGACCAGTACTAATAGAACGTTTGGCTTATTTTAAACAATTCTTTGGTTTACTATCTTATTAAATATATTTCTTATATTTAATATATATTGTGAAAAGACTTTAACATTATTTTTCTTAACTCCTAAACGAGTTGAGTGTAAAGAGTATTTACATATTGAATCTTTCTTTATGTTTCTTCTTACTTTTTTCACTCAACTTTGCTGGTGGCTATAGAGAAGTGGAAATACCCAGTCCCATTCCGAACCTGGAAGTCAAGCACTTCATCGCCGATAATACTGCCGGGTCCCCTGGTGGAAACGTAGGCCGCTGCCAGCTCTTGAGTTTTTTATTTACCAAGCTTTTACTAATTTGAACTTCTTTACAGTTCCTCTTAGCAAAAGCTTTTTTTTTACCCCTCTATCCTTCCACCCCTTTGTTGCTTTTTAATGCTTCCTAGATTCTTTTTTATATTTTTTCCATTCTTCAAAGAATTTTGCATTATTTAGTTTATTATCTTGACTATATTTAGCTGCATAATTCATTAATACTTGTTCTAAAAAAGTACTATAATCAAGCGCAATTACACCTTTTTTTTGACTTTGAGGTATATTCCCCCATCTATTTTGAAACCATTCGTTCCATTGAATATTTCCTGGAGTATACATATCCCATATATTATTATGTATAGATTTAACAGGATAAAAAAATGTAATCATATTATAATCATTTAATTTAAAACTTGAAGTTCCATGACAACTTAGACAAGATGAACTTCTTAGCGATTCTACAGTTGTATCATCAACTTTTACATTATATTTTACTGCAATATCAAAAGGTCCTGATAATCTTAATCCATAACCTAGTGTAACTTTTGCATATTCTGGTGCATTTGGATTAATATAAGTCTCTTTAAGTTCTTTTTTTGGATTTTTTGCTGAATTAACTTTTGGGTCATTTCCCCACATTGCACCAAGTGGAACCATTTTTTCCCAAGCATTTTCACCTTTTGCATTTTTATCATATACTAAAGTAGCAAATACCCATCCTGTTTGTGGAGAAGCAATAGAATCTTTAACAATAATATCAAAAATTGTCACTCTTGTATCTGTAACAACTGTTGGTTTATCATTTATTGTTCCATTTAAATCAAAAGGTTTTCTATATACTTGCCATTTTGCAGCGCCTTCTAGTAATGGCCATTCTTCTGGAGTTGCAGAAGCAGAAGCAGCTTTTATTATAATTGCACCTTCTTCAAATTGTGCTTCATTATTTTGTATTAGGGGAATACACTCATTTTTACTTTTATTACAATTTCTGAATACTTTATAAAGAGTATAAGCTGCAGTTTCATCATAATAAATTGCTGCATAATTTCTTACTGGAACAGTTAATCCATAATCTTTATAAACAGATGCTGGTTGAATTTGTCCTGTATAAGTTCCATAAATTGATTCTCTCCCTTCCCATCCAGTTAAAGATACATCTTCTCCTGCCCAAAGCATACTATACCAACCTTCTTGAGAACTGTTATTCCATGTATTTTGATCAAGTATAAATGTTTTCATTGATGGTTCAACATATTTTTTTAAAGCCATTATGTAATCATAAGCATTTTCTTTAGTAAGTGGTTTGTTATTTAAAACTTTACTCCATGGAGTATTTTCAGGTTTTTTATACTCTTTTGGATAATTGTAATTAAATTTAAACAAACTTCCTGAATATTCACTTTTTGTTGGAATTTCCCCATTATTTATCGCAAATGGATCTATATCTTGATTTTGTGCAAAAAGCGCAACTGATGAACTTAAAATAACTACTGCTAAATAATTCTTAATCATATTTTCTCTCCTTATAAAATTTGATTTCTCCCATTTTCTTTTGCTTTATAAAGGTTATTATCTGCATATCTTATTAAATTTTTAGGTGTTATTTCTTCTATATCATTAGTTGTTGCTAATCCCATACTAATAGTTATTTTTTTACTATCAATTTGTGATTTTTCATGAATAATATTTAGTTTATAAATAGCTTTATGTATATTATTTGCAATTTTTAAGGCAGCTTCTCTTTTTGTATTTGGCATAATTATTCCAAACTCTTCTCCTCCATATCTTGCAACAATATCAGTTGATCTTTTTAAATTTGATTGAATACACTGTGCAACTTCTTTTAAACATTCATCACCTTGAAGATGTCCATAATAATCATTATAAAGTTTAAAATAATCAATGTCGCATATAATAAGTGATAAGCACTCTTTTGATCTATTTATTTTTGCACATTCTTGTTCTAATATAATATCAAAAACTCTTCTATTTTTTATATTTGTTAAAGAGTCAGTTGTTGCTAGTAAATCAAGTTGTTCAACAACTTCTTGAAGTTTTTTTTCTGCTTTTTTTCTTTTTTCATTCTCTTTTATAATACTTGTATTAAGTTCTATAATTTTATTATTTTGTTCTTGAAGTTGGATATTTTGTTTTTTTAATTCTTCATTTTTTTTATCTAAATCTTGTGTACGTTGTTGTACTTTTTTTTCTAAATTATTATAAATAATTGCATTTTCAATTGAAATTGCAATTTGTCCACTTAAATGCTTTAATAAATTCATTTTATTTTTAGAAAATATTCCTGAAATAGAGTTGTTTTCTAAATATATAATTCCTTTAATTGAGTTATGCAGAATTAGAGGTAAACATAAAATTGATTTTACACCTCTATTGATGGTCTCTTTTTCTTGTAAAAAGTTTGCATCATTTTTTATATCATCTATAATCAAAGGTTTTTTTGTTCTTATTACATAATTAACAACATTTTTAGCAATATTTTTATAATTTGCAAGTTCAATATTTTGCATAACTTCAACTCTATTTGATTTATATGAAGCAGTTGCTTCTACAAAATATTTATTTTCATCTTTCAAAAGAACAATTGCATATTGTGCTCCTGCATTTTCTAAAATAATATTTAATAAAGTGTTTAAAAGATTAGGTAATTTTTGTTCTTTTATTATAGCTTCTGATGAATTTATGAGTGTGTTTAAATCAAATGAATTTTCAAAAATATGCTTATTTTCTTCTTTAGAATGTTTGTTTATATCCATTCCCCAATTTATTAATGATTCATACATCTCTTTTTTTAAAAGTTCTGATATTTTTAATTGATTTGAACTTTTATAAATCTCTATTAGAATTTTATTTGCTATAGCTTTTAAATGTATTTGAGAATAAATTTCAGCTGATTCAATTGCTTTTCCTAAATATTCTGACGCTTCAGTGAATTTATTTTTGAGTTTATATAACTCTGCTTTTAAAATATTTTTTCTAACAATAAAATTTTCAGGACAATCTACACTATAATTTTCAAAAAGAGTAATATTTTTATGTAAAATTTTTAAATATCTTTTTTTATTTAAATTATTTGCACTTTCATATAGTTGGGCTAAAATTAGTGATTCATAAAAAAAGTGTTCACTTCCATGAATCGTTCCTTTTGAATCATTTAAAAATTTTTTACTTTCTAAATATATAGAATATGCTTCTTTATAATTTTCATGAAAATATAAAACTATCATTTTATTTATATAGTAATAATGAGCAAAATGTAAAGAGTTGTAATTTTTTAGATTTTTCTCAAAAATATTTTCTTTAAATGATTCATCACTAAAACTCTTTTCAGTTATTGTTTTCCCTTGAAGATTTTTTATTGCTTGTTTTACACTAAGTATTGCACCTATTTGTTCTTTTGCATTAATTCTTTCTAAATTTTTTTCAAATATTTCAATTTGAGAAAGGATATTATGAAAATTCACTCCTCTTAAAAACATACTTTGTATGATTCCAGCTGCTGCACAACCACTATGAAACAAATCCCCAACTATTAGGCCATTATTATATGATTCAAACCATTTTTGTTCAGTTAATTCTGTTGGTAATATCCAAGATAAACCAAAATATCCACAAACAAAATTTACTTCAGGAAATAGAATATTGTTATTGTACTTTTCTATCATTTTCATTGAGAGTAATGCATACTTATATCCTAATTTATGATTACTCAAAATTGCACCTTGGAAAATAACTCCATACACCATAAATCCAATTACAGCATCTTTTGTATCACCATATTTTAAACATAATTTTACTAATTCCATTGAGGTTAAAACACAAAGTTTTGGATCGATTTGATAGGCATTTTTCAATACTGCTGATAGAAGTTTTATTGATATAATTATTTGTTCATCTTTTACTGTTGGTAGGTTTAATAATTCTTCTGGATTTTTATTTTTTAATTTATATTTCAAATATAATAAATTTTTTGCAAAAATAAAATTATTGAATTTTTTAGGAATTTTTACATTAAATAATTCTAATGCTTTTACTCCTACATTATAAGCTTCATTGAAATCTGAGAAATCAGCATATAATTTAATGATTAGTTCATATATATAAGCTTTTTCTAAATCTGAATTACTATTTTCTATTGCTTTTTTATAATATATTAATGCATTTTCTTTATTTAAAATCAGATGTTCGCAAATTGCATAATTCTTTAATATCTCAACATAATTTTCTTTAATTTCAAGATTTTGAAATAAAGAAAAAGCATTTTTCATATAATGATAAGACATAGGAAAATCCCCATTTTTTCTTGCAAGTAATGAGGCTTCATAATTTAAATCTGCTAAAAACTCTTTTTCTTTTTCACCTATAAAGAGATTTTTTGCTTTATTATAGTGATTTATAAAGGTTAAAGAATCTTTATTTTCTATATGAAGATTTAATTTTAAAATATTTTGTGCAATGCTTTTATGATATTTTTCAAGTTCTTCTTCTTTAATAGAAGAATAAATAACTTGTTGTATTCTATCGTGAGAAAAATGATATATTTGATTTGCACTTTTTATATTATCTTTTACAATCCATTCTTCAGTAATAATATTTTTTAATAAATTTTTAAAATTTTTTGGATTATTTAAAACCTCTCTTAATAGATTTTCTTCAAATTTATTACCAATACAAGATGCAATTTTTAAAAGTTGGTTTTCATCAACAGATAGTTGATTTACTCTATTTTCTAAAAGTTCAAGAATATTTTGTGTTGCTGAAATAGTTGATAACTTTTCAAAATCACATATCCACCTAAAAGTTTCATAATCAAAATATAAAATATTTTCATTTAGTAGTTGTTTTATAAATTGAACAACAAAAAACGAATTTCCAGATGTTTTATTGAAAATAATTTCTGCAATTTCTTTATTGTTTTCAATCTTTATATTACTGTTAATTAGATTTTGAATATCTATTACTTTTAATGGTTCCAAACTTATGAAATAGTTTTTTATATCACTATTTCTGAATTTTTCGAGTAATTTTGATAAATTAGAATCTTCATCTACCTCATTATTTCTATAAGTTAGTAGTATAGTAATATTATTGAGTTTATATAATGCATCATCTAGCCAATTGATAGTTACATTATCGCTCCATTGCATATCATCTAAAAATATTATTAAAGGTTCTTCTTTTGTTGCAAAAAGTTGTAAATATTTAAATAAATAGTTATCAAATCTTATTTTTGCATCATTTGGGCTTAATTCTTCTAAATCAAATTTTTCACCTAAAATTATCTCTAATTCAGGGATCATTTCATAAAGAACTTTTGCTTCATCTCCTAAAACTGAATCAATTTTCTCTTTCCAAACTTTGAGTTTTTCTTCATCTTTTGTTAGAAGTTGTTTTGTTAATTCTCTCAACTTATAATATAAAATTTTATAAGGTGTATTTTGTTTATAATTATCAAGTTTTACTTCTAAAATTTGACTTTTATTTGAAAGTTCTAAGATTTTTTTTACAAAAGTTGTTTTTCCAACTCCTGAATGCCCTGCTATTATAAAAAGAGTATTTTCATCTTGTGAATTAAATAAATTTGTAAAATAATTTAAGTCTTTTTCTCTTCCAAATAGAGTTTTATTTTTGTGTAATAAAAAATCCTTTTTAAATTGGTCTATTTCAAATAATTCAATATTTTGATTTTCTTTAAGTAAATTTTGAATGTTCTTTAAATCAATTAATAGTGATAAAATACTGCTATATCTTTCCAAAGGATTTTTAACTATCATTTTATCTATAATATTTGAAAGAATTTTTGGAATAGAAGAATCAATTTCATAAAGAGAAAGAAAATCTTTTGTAACAATACTATGAGATAAAGAAGTTAAATCTTCTAAATCATATGGAATTGAACCCGAAAGCATTTCATAAAAAATAATTCCTAAAGAATAAATATCTGTTGCTTCTGAAATCTTTGCATTAATTCTATTTGTTTGTTCAGGTGCTTTATAAACATCTGTAAAATCAAACTGAAATGTATTTAAATCAATTTCATTTTTAAATTTTGAATAACAAAGATTTAAAAGTTTTATTTCATTTTTTTTATTTATTAAAAAAGAGTGCGATGAAAGATTTGTGTGAATAATATTTTGTTTATGTAAATATAAAATTGTCTCAGAAATTTTTATAGCTAAATCAATAAAAGAGTTTAATTTAAATTTTTTATCTTCGATAATTTTTTTGAGAGTTTCTCCTTCAAAATATTCAAATATTAAAAAATATTTATTATTGAATCGTTCAAGTTTTTTTGCTTTTAATATTCTTTCATAATCACATAGAGATAATTTTTTCAATTCATTTTGTAATTTTTTTAAAATTTCTTCATTTGTATAAAATTCTTTTGAAGTTTTTATAATGATATTTTGCTCAGTCTTAAGTTCTTGTGCAAAAAACAATTCAAAAGAGTAATCTATATCTATTTTTCTTAAAAGTTTATAGTTTTCAATTATCAATAATTTACCTTATTTAGAATAATTTTGATTATATAATAATTTTTTTTATCCTTTATAAAGTTTAAGTATAAAAAATAAATTATTCAGCTAATTCTTTAGCATATTCTTGAATATTTAATCTATGACACATTTTTATTCCATATAAATAAATTATCCAAGAGATATAAATCCAAAAAAATGTAAATAATAATGTTGCTAACGAACCATAAATAGTTGTATATGTTTTGTTATAAATTACATAGTAAATAAATAAGTTTTTTGTAATAGATAATATTACGAATGTTACGAATGAAGAGATAAGTGCTGCTTTATTGTGAATTTTACGATTAACACTTAGTTTAAATAAGCTAAAAAATATTAGCCAAGTAAAAATATATGATAATAATTCTTCTAAAATTGTATTATCAGATAAAGACATCAAAATATTTGTAGCTGTAAAAAACAGAGCTAAAACTATAAGATATAAAGTGTAAAAAATAAAAGAAAATTGTATAGATTTTCTTTTAGCTCTATGAATTTTATTAACTATATATTCATAATCTTTAAAAAACATAACAAATACAAAAGTCATGTAAACAAGCCCCAATAATCCTAATTGATTTGAATTTGAAATGTATCTTTTTAAAGTTTCTACTATTTCACTTGAATGAGTTGGATTAATAAGATTAAATATATAATTTGTAAATATGTCTATATAATTATCAAATTCAGAAAAATTTGAGATAATTGCAATAATAAGTGCAATTATAGGTAAAATAGAGAAGATTGTAAAAAAGCTTAAAGATGCAGCATAGTAAGTTGTATCATCATTAAAAAATGAATCTAAACTTTCTATGAATCTTTTTAAAAAGCTTTTTTTTTCTTCTATATTATTCATTTATCATTAAAGTCCCATTTTGAATGGATTTAAAATGTTATTTGGGTCAAATGCATTTTTGATGCTTCTAAATAGATTCATTTCAGCTTCTGTAAAAGCTATATGCATAAATGGAGCTTTTGAAGTTCCAATTCCATGTTCACCACTTAAAGTTCCACCTAAATCAACAACGTATTGGAAAATCTCTTCAATTGCTTTGTGTCCATCTTCCATCTCTTTTTCATTTGTTTTATCTTTAACCATAACATTTACGTGAATATTTCCATCCCCCGCATGACCAAAACAAGGAACATTAAATCCATATTTTTCACCAATTTTATAGATTCCTTCAAGTGCTACAGGTAATTTACTTCTAGGAACAGAAATATCTTCATTTAATTTTTTAGTTCCATAAATCATAGTTGCTGGACTTGCATTACGTCTAGCAAACCAAAGTTTTTTACCTTCTTCTTCATCACGTGCTATGATAAAATCAATAGAACCATTTGCAGCAAATGACTCTTTTAAAGTTTGAAGTTGTGATTCAATTTCAGCTTCACTACTTGCATCAACATCACCAACTAAAATTCCTCCTGCATGTTCAGGTAGACTTATTTGAGGGAATTTTTGTCTTAAAGCCTTAATTACAAGTGCATCTAAAAATTCCATAGCAACTGGATTCGCTCCAGCTGCAAGTGATTTAAATACTGCTGTCATTGCACTATCAACGCTAGGAAAAACACCCATATATGTTTTTTTGAATTTTGGTTTTGGAATTAATTTTAAAGTAATTTCAGTGATAACTGCTAAAGTTCCTTCACTTGCTATTAAAATTCCTGCTGTGTTATATCCTGCAACATCTTTAATAGTTTTTTTACCAGCAACTATAATATCTCCATTTGGAAGAACTGCTCTTAACGCCATTACATAATCTTTTGTAATACCATATTTAGCAGCTCTCATTCCACCTGCATTTTCACTAACATTTCCACCAAGTGTTGAATACTCTTCACTTGCTGGATCTGGTGGATAAAATAATCCAACTTCTTCCACAGCTTTTTGAAATTGCATATTTATAAGTCCTGGTTGAACAACACCAACCATATTTTCCATATCAATTTCAAGAAGTTTATTCATATGTCGCTCAAGACTTAGAATAATTCCACCATTTGCAGGAAGTGCCCCACCAGTAAATCCAGAACCTGCACCTCTTGGAACGATGATAATTTGATGTTCATTGCAATATTTTAAAATATCACTTACATCTTGCTCATGTCTTGGAAAAACAACAGCATCTGGTTCAAATCTTGTTCTTGTTGCATCATAACAAAAAGCGATTAAATGGGCTTTATCACTTTTTATATTTTCAATACCTACAATAGAAGTTAAGTAATCTAAATGTTTTTTATCAATCATTATTTTAATCCTAAAACTTTTTCATAATATTCATCATAAGTTAAACTTTCATTACTTGAAAAGAATGAGAAATCAAAAATTGAACCTTCAATCTCTTCAACTCTTGTATAAAATGGCATTTGTTTTTCACCATTTTCATAAGCAAATGCATACGTTGCTAAAATTGTAAATGTTTTTGTATCTACTATAAATACTTTATTATCTAAAACAAAGAAAATTGTTCCTAAATTTTGAGATATTGCAAAATTTTGAATATCTTCTTTTGTTGGGAAAGGTTTGTTTTCAACTTTTAATTTTGCTGCAAAAATATCTGAATGTATGAAGTTATTTGACTTAAAATTACTTCTTACTGCTTGAAAAGAGTCAAGTGATGGCGCAATTAAAAGTGAAGAGTTATACATATAATTTAAAACTAAAACATCATTTATAGAAACTTGTCTATTTGAAGTAGGAAGAGCTTCTTGAAGTAAGTCATCAAATGAGAAAAATTCAACTACTGAAGAGTTTGCATTTGAGCTTATTACTTTAGCATTTGAAATAATTTGTCTTTTGTCATTATCATAAATATGAACAACAATTCCTGTTTGTCCAACTATCAAATTTCCTATATTAATGGTACTTTTATTATCTTGTAAATTTGTTATTTTCGAACCAATTGGTTTAATAGAAAAATCAGCTGTAATATTTGTTTGTAAAGTTGCATTAGAAGTTGTGCTTACAGGTTTTGCACTAGAGTGATTTTCTTTATAAAAATAGTATGAATAATTAAATTTATTTTGAGAAGATGTTATTTTTATATCTAAAACATCCCACCCATTGCTTTTCATATCATTTACTGTTAGCTTTCCTTTACAAATATCACCTTCTAAAGCAGTATCTTCAATTGTTGAAGGCTTATCTACACCATTTTTAAAACAAATTGTCTCTTCTGCCATTAGATTGCAAGATATTAAAGAAACTGCACCTAATAATAAAACTTTATTAAATATCTTTCCCATTTTTATTCCTATTAATTTGATTGTAATTCTTGAAGTTTTTCTTTTACTTCATCTACATGTAAAATCTCTATTTTTTCACCTTTTACACTCTTTTTCTTTCTAACACTTACTTTATCCCAAATTGCAGCAATTTTTCCTTCAGGATTAATAATGAATGTACTTCTTACTACACCCATAAACTCTTTACCCATAAATTGTTTTAATTGCCAAACTCCATAATCTTCACACATTTTTTTATTTGTATCAGATAAAAGAGTAATAGTTAAATCATATTTATCAATAAATTTTCTATGTTTTAGCGTATCATCGGCACTAACACCTAAAATTACTGCATCTAAATCATCGAAAAATGAGTGTTTATCAGTAAAATCACAAGCTTCTGTTGTACAACCTGGAGTTAAATCTTTTGGATAAAAGTATAAAACTATCCATTTTCCTGCTAAATCTCTTGAGCAGATTTCTACATCGTCTTGATTTGGTGCACAAAAACTAGGTGCTATATCTCCAACTTTTAACATCTTAATCCTTTAATTTTTTATTGCTATAAATGTTGCAAAATTTACCCATTTGAAAATAGTTTCACAATGGCTAAATCCAGCATCTAAAATCATCTTTTTATTTTCTTCTTCTGTATATGGAATCAATACATTTTCTAAAGCTTCTCTTTTTTGAGATATTTCAAATTCACTATATCCTTGAGTTTTCTTAAACTCATAATATTCATCAATAGATTGTTTATTTAGTGTTGAATTTGAAGAGATAACTTTTTCACTAAAGATAAAAATACCTTTTTCTTCTAATGAATCATATATTTTTTTTACTAATTTTTCTCTTTGTAGAGGTCTTATGAATTGTAAAGTGTAGTTTGAAAGAATAAGTTTTGCATTTTCATAATTTACATCATGTAAATCAGCATTTATAAGTTTTATTTCAACACCAAAAGCTTTTGCTTTTTTTGCTGCTCTATTTAACATCGCACTAGAGTTATCAATTCCAATAAGTTTTAGTTCATGTTTACAGTGTTTACTTAACTCAATTAAAGTTGAGGCAGTTGAACATCCTAAATCATAAACTTTATCATTTTCATTTAAAAAATTACAAGCAAAGTTAATAGATAATCTTTGCATTTCTTTATAAAAAGGAACTGATCTGTTTAACATATCGTCAAAAACTGATGCTACTTCTTCATCAAATTCGAACTGTTTTGTAATTGATTTATTAAATACTTTATCTATCATCTTAATATTTTATCTAAATGCATATTAATAAATATTGATAAAATATTTTTTAGTAGTTTCTATATCTTCTAATATCTGATTTTTTAACTTTTCAAAACTATCGAATTTTAAGTTTTCTCTTAATTTTTTGATAAATTTTATTTGAGTTGTATAGTTATTATTTTTTATATCTTCATTTAAAATATGTGTTTCAACTGCAAAACTTCCATCTGTACTAACTCTATGCCCCAAAAAAGTAATCGAGTTGTACTCTTTTTCTTCTAAAATAGTTTTTGTGATATAAACTCCTTCTTTTGGAAGTAAAAATTCATTCACTTTTAGATTTATTGTTGGAACAAAACTTTTTGAGCCTAAACCTTGCCCTTTTATCTGGTGTCCATAAATTTTATATTCTTTGCCTAAAAGTTTATTTGCAACTTCGATTTCACCATCTTTTAGATATTCTCTAATAACTCTTGAATGCACAGCAATATCATCTAGTTTTATTTCATCTATAATTTTTACATCACCGTGAAAAAGTTCTTTTAAATCTTTAGTACAATATTTTCTATTTTTACCAAAACAAAAATCATAACCTACAACTATTTTTTTCAAATTTGGAAATTCTTCATTTAATAACTTTATAAATTGATCACCTTCAAGATGTTTTATATTATCAAGTACATAATAATAAATAGGATAATTACTATATTCTTGTCTATATCTTTTGGGAGTTAGATTTGCAAAACCTGATTCTATAGATACAATAGCACCATTTTCATCAAGATTTTTGAAAAGTTCTTGATGGGCAATATGCATACCATCAAATCCACCAATAGCTATTGAAGTGATTGTTTTTTTATTTACTAAAGTAGAAGAGTTCTTCTGCATTTCCATCTTTCCCTTGTAATTTACTATAATTTGAATAGATTAATTTCCAATTTAATTGTATAGTTTTTGCTAAAAAATTTTCTCTTGCAATATTTATTGCATTAAGGTCTTTTACTACACCTTTTTTATCTCTTTTTACATTTGTTCCGACTTCAAATTGGGGTTTAAAAAGTATGATAATATCTTTAAAAGCGAGTCTATTTATATCTTCAATAATATTTAAAATAGAGATAAATGAAACATCGCAAGTTACAACTTCAAATAAATCAGAACTTGTAAAATCTCTTATATCTGTGTTTTCAAAAAAAGATATTTTTGGATTATGTTTTATTCTTTCATGAAGTTGATTACTTCCAACATCAACACAAGTTACTTTTTTCACTTCATTTTCAAGTAAAATTTGTGTAAAACCACCTGTGCTACTCCCTATATCTAAACAGTTTTTATCTTTTAAATGAAATTTTTTTAATTCTTCTAAAAAATATTTTAGTTTATAAGCAGCTCTTGAAACATAAAAATCTTCTTCTAAAAGTTCTATTTTGTGAAATTCTTCAACATTAAAAGATGGTTTTGTTATAATTTGCCCATCACATTTAACTTTGTTTGATTTTATTAATTCACTTGCTTTGTTTCGGCTTTGTATATTGAAATTTGTAGTTAAGTATAAATCTAATCTCATGGGAGAAATTATAGTTGAAGTTTGTTCAAAAAGAGTTTAGTTGTTCAATTGAAGAAAAAAAATCGAAATTTATGGCTTTTTTAATGCCTTATGAAATATTTGATGAGGTGATGATAAGATTAAGAAAAGAACATCCAAAAGCGGTACATTTTGTTTATGCTTATAGATATTTAAATGAGTTTGACCAAATAGTAGAAAATAGTAGTGATGATGGAGAACCAAAAGGAACAAGTGGAAAACCATCACTTGCTGTTTTAAGTGGAGCTGAAATCATAAATAGTGCAGTGATAATTGTGCGATATTTTGGTGGTGTAAAACTTGGAACTGGTGGATTAGTACGAGCTTATGGTGATAGTGTAAATGAGGCTATAAAAATAGCGACTTTTAAAGAGTATAAAAAATTAATTTCTAAAACTTTAGAGTGTGAATATAGTGAACTCTCACAACTTGAATATCTTTTAAATCAAGAAGATATAAATATAAAATCAAAAGATTTCTCAACAAATGTAAGTTTACAAATTGAACTTACAAATGAACAATTTGAACAGCTTTTACCTTTACTTTCTAGAAATATTAAAATATTTTAATTTCTAGAGTTTTTTTAACTCTAGAAATCAAGAAAATCATATTCCTCTTAAAAATGTTAATAGATTTTCTTTATCTGTTGAATCTAAATCAACAAATTTTTCTTTAATTTTTTGTGCTTCTCCACTATGTTCTAAAATAGCTTCTTGAATAGTTGAAGCTCTTCCATCATGTAAAAATCTTGCACCTTCTTTTTGTTCAACAATTCCTATCCCCCACAAAGGTGGTGTTCTCCATTCACTTGCATTTGCATCTTTTTCTTTTACCCCATCACTTAAATTTTCACCCATATCATGAAGTAGTAAATCAGTATAAGGATAAATTTTTTGATTACTTAAACTTTTGAATTTTGTATTTTCTCCTGTAATCATTGTTGGTCTATGACAAGAAGCACAACCAATTGAATTGAATAGTATTGCACCTTTATCAAAATTTTCTTGATTTTCAATTCTTCTTTGTGGCACTCCTACTGTTGTCATAAAATTTACAATAGCTTGTAAAGAATCTTCACTAACTTCAGGGTATCCTCCATTTGGCTCAGAAGAACATATTTCTTGATTTGAAGTACAATTTTCTTCACTATTAACTGAAGAAGTTAATCCCATATCTTGGTGAAAAGCACCAGCATTTTGAGTTCTTAAAGTAGAATTTATTGCTTTCCATCCAAATCTTCCTAATCTTGTCTCATTTTCTTCAAAAACCCAATGAGCTCTACCTGAAATTCCATCATTATTTTCATCATTTTCATCTTCATACTCTAAAATTGTTTCTTGAGGAACTAAATCTAAAAGCCCCATTCCTAATAAATGTGGAGCTATTCTAGGTCCAAGATTAAATCCATCAGTTTTTACATTTGGAATTGAAGAAAATTCAATTTTTCCTGTTGTTTCATTTTTTGTTAAACTAATACTTGCTTCTGCTTCTCCTACAGTTGAATGAGTTTGGAATTGTCCTCCATAAATAGGATGAGTATTCCCATTTTTATCTCCAACTCTAAATAAGAATGAATCATCTAATCCCCCATTAGTATTAAAAGGAGCTACTCTGCCATCAGATACATGACAAGCTGTACATGCATCAGCATTAAACATTGGTCCTAGTCCATCTAATGTACTTCTCGTCCCTGGCGCTGCTTGCCATTGAGCTATAAATAGTTCTCTTCCTTGAGAAACAGAACCAATTTCATTAGCTTCAATATTTATAATAGTTTTCATAAAAGGTTCTAATTTATCATAATCTACAGTAGCACTTCCAGCAGGAGTACTCCAAATACCATAATTTACTAGGCTATTTTCCAAATGTTCCATAACACTATTTTCAGGTTTAGGAGAGAAAGCATTGTTGATAAGAATAGTGTCAATATCAATATTTTCAATGTTATCAGAAATAGACTCAAATTTTTTAAAGGTTTCTTCAGTAATGAGGATTTTGTCAGTTTCATCAGAATCAATAGATTGTAATAGTTTAGCAATTTTTATTACTTTTTCATCAGAAGTATTGTTTCTGTCAACACCAACTAAATCTTGAATAAATACTTTATTGTCAGAAGGGAGTTGTTCAATTTCACCAATTTTAATATTTCCAATATAAAATGAAATAGGACTTCCCGCAATGTATTGAAAATTACCATTGATGTCAGTGAAAGCAGTAATAGAACCATTTATGTATTTAATACCAGAAACAATGTCGTCAATAAAAGTACCATTTTCATCAACGTCTAAAATGTTAATAGTAACTTCTTGGCTAGAACTATTGTTAGAAGAATCAGAAGCAATAGCAGTAAATGAATAACTGTTTTTAGCTTCAAAATCAGGAGCTACTTTGAAAGTAATAACACCAGATGAACTATCAATATCAAAAAAAGAGCTGTCAGTACCACTTAAAGAGTAAGTAATAGAAGAAGAATCAGTTGCAACTAAAGTAATAGCAGATGTTTGATTTTCATTTACACTAGCACTATTTGAAGATGTAAAAGTTGGTGCCGAAGTATCTGAAGATGATGAACTCCCTCCTCCACATCCAACTAGGGCAAAAGTGCAAAGACTTAAGCCCATTAAACGAATATTTTTTCTCATATTAATCACTCTGGAAATACTGGGATTATTGGATTGTTATACATCCATGTATCAGCAGTAGTTTCTCCTCCTCCTAAAGATCCTTCAAAACTCCATCCCCAAGTAAATATAGTTCCATCTTTTTGAATAGCAACTTGATGTAAAATACCAACAGCAATATCTCTCACAGAAGTTAAAAGAGGAAGTTTATCTTCTGGTTCATCTAAATTTGCATAAGTTGTTTTTCCTGAAGAGTCAGTTGCCCCAAACATTCCCCATGGATATACTTTATTATCACTTCTTAAAATATAACTAATATTACCATTTGCAAAAACTTCTGTTGCAGGGTTTGTTTGAGTTGATGGGATAATTGTAGGAGATGTTACTGGACTTGCCCAAGCATTTGCATTTCCTTTATAATTAATTCCATTAAATCCAACTTGACTACTTGCATTTAATCCCCAAGCATAAACTACTCCTGACTTATCTAAAGCTACAACGTGATCTCTTCCTGCATCTATAGATACAATTTCAACTTCTTGAGAAAATGGAACTAAAATAGGTGTAGTTTGTGCAGTTGAACTAGCGCTTCCTTGTCCTAAATTTGAATAAGAATTACTTCCCCAAGCCCATACTCTTCCTAAATTATCAATAGCATAAGAAGAATTTGAAGAACCAGCAACTTGTACTACTTTTACATTATCACTTTCATTAAATAAAACTTTTACAGGAGTTGACTGATTAGTTGTAGTTCCATCTCCTAATTGTCCTTTATCATTTTTACCAAAAGTCCAAACCGTTCCATCATTTTTTAGAGCAATAGTATGATTATATCCTGTTGCAACAGATATGATATTTGTTAAATTATCAACTTTTTCAATAGTTTTTCTGCAATCTTCAGTTCTGCTACAACTATCTTTTTCTAAATCACCTCTTCCTAATTGACCTGATTTATCTTCTCCCCAAGTCCATAGATTACCATTTTCATCAATTGCTGTTGAAAAGTTTTGGTTAAATGAAAGTGATACAAATTTTACATCATTTACTGCTATATATTTTGGACTAATTGGATGTGGATATTCTGTAGTTGATGTTGATAAAGTTGAAGTATAACCTATACCTGTTTGAGCATAATTATTTCTTCCCCAAGTATAAAGTTTTCCTCCTTTTATTGCTCCTGAATGAGCATTTGCACCAGCTGTTGTATGTCCTAAATAAACACTTCCTCTAACTTCAGCTTTATTCCCATTTTTATCTGTTGCAATAATTTTATAGATATTTTCTCCTGCTTTTAGACTTAAAGAAGCAGTATACTCTCCATTTGTAACTTCTATAGGTGTAATAGTTCCATTTATTTCTAAATTAACATTTTCTAATGCAACATTATCACTTGCAGTTCCTTTTATTTTATATAAACTAGAGTGAGATACAACTTCTTCTTCAGACTTATCATAAGTTAATGTTGGATTTACTGTATCATATTTAATATTTGTATTTTCCAAATGTTCCATAACACTATTTTCAGGTTTAGGAGAGAAAGCATTGTTGATAAGAATAGTGTCAATATCAATATTTTCAATGTTATCAGAAATAGACTCAAATTTTTTAAAGGTTTCTTCAGTAATGAGGATTTTGTCAGTTTCATCAGAATCAATAGATTGTAATAGTTTAGCAATTTTTATTACTTTTTCATCAGAAGTATTGTTTCTGTCAACACCAACTAAATCTTGAATAAATACTTTATTGTCAGAAGGGAGTTGTTCAATTTCACCAATTTTAATATTTCCAATATAAAATGAAATAGGACTTCCCGCAATGTATTGAAAATTACCATTGATGTCAGTGAAAGCAGTAATAGAACCATTTATGTATTTAATACCAGAAACAATGTCGTCAATAAAAGTACCATTTTCATCAACGTCTAAAATGTTAATAGTAACTTCTTGGCTAGAACTATTGTTAGAAGAATCAGAAGCAATAGCAGTAAATGAATAACTGTTTTTAGCTTCAAAATCAGGAGCTACTTTGAAAGTAATAACACCAGATGAACTATCAATATCAAAAAAAGAGCTGTCAGTACCACTTAAAGAGTAAGTAATAGAAGAAGAATCAGTTGCAACTAAAGTAATAGCAGATGTTTGATTTTCATTTACACTAGCACTATTTGAAGATGTAAAAGTTGGTGCCGAAGTATCTGAAGATGATGAACTCCCTCCTCCACATCCTGTGAATAATAATGCGGATAAGAGTATCGCATATTTTGTCATTTTTTTATGCATATTTTTTCCTTGATTTTTTTTTGAAATTTTAGAATAAGTATAATTAATATAATATTAATAACAATTATCGATATTGTATAATATTAAAAAAATATTAAAAAATTTGATTTAAAATTGTAAAATATCGATTTAATTAAAGATGCACATAACTTCTGTGTTAAGATATGATAAATCCCATAATTATGGATTTTGTAATATAAAAGAAACTTTTAGATATAATTTATAAGATTATTAGTATTGAAAAATGATTTAGAAATTACAATAATAAAGTGAAAGAAATAAAATGTAACCAATTAGTAATAATTAGACATAATTTAAAATTTTTTATGTATAATAGTCCAAAATTTAAAAAGGTATAAGTATTGAAAAAGGCATTCTCTTTAATGGAATTAATGGTAGTGATTATCATTTTAGGACTTTTAGCTGCATTTGTTTTACCAAATTTAACAGGTAAAAGTGATGAGGCTAAAGACAAACTTGTATGTATTCAAATGAAAAGTATAGCTCAAACTCTAAAAATGTTTAAATTGGATACTTCTGCATATCCAACAACAGAAGAGGGTTTAAAAATCTTAGTTGAAAAGAAATATTTTGAAGATGGAAAGTCTCCAAAAGATGCTTGGGGAAATGAGTTTGTTTATATAGCAACTGATGATGGTTTTGATTTAGTATCATTTGGTGCAGATAAAAAAGAAAATAGTGAAGATGATATTTATTTATCAAAATGTAGCAAATAAAAATGAAATTAATTAGAGTAAAAAAGAGTTTTACTCTAATTGAATTAATAATTGTTATTTTGATAATGTCTGCAACATATCTTTTAGTTTTTTCAACAAATAGCTTTAATATAAAAGAACAAAATCAAAAGTTAGAGTTAGATAATCTTAAAGATTTTTTACTAAAAAAATTTTCTTTTAAAAAAGAGCTATCTTTTTTATGTATAGATGAAGATTTCAGTTGTTATGTAAAAGTTGATGGTAAGTTAGATAAAGATTTTAAGATAGAAAAGTTTTTTAAAATTAAACCTGAAGTTTATGAATATGATAAAAATGAAAGAAAAATGGAATTTAAAGAGTTAAGAGTTGATAATTTTAATTATGATGTAATTTTTGAATTGAAAATAAATAGTGATTTTAAAACAAATGAGTTTATTGTAGATACTTTTGAAAATAAAGTTTATGTTTTTAATTCAATTTTTACAAAACCAAAAATATACAACTCTTTAAATGAAAGTTTTGAAACTTTTAATATTCAAGAAATTGAGGTAAAAGATGCTTTTTAGATATAGTGGTTTTGATTCAAATGGTTTAAAAGTAAAATCAAAACTAGAAGCATCAACACTTGAAGAAGCAAAAGTAAAACTAAAAGCAAAGGGAATTTTATATACTTTTTTGCAAGAAGAAAATTTTTCTATTTCAAAAATCTCTTTTAAGAGAAAAAGAAATATAACTCTTGCTGATTTGTCTTATCTTAGTAGAGATTTAAGTATATATTTAAACTCAGGAATTTCACTTATTCAGGCAATTGATTTATTAAAACAACGATATAAAAATGATAGAGTTTTAGGTTCTTTTTTTGAGTCAATTTCTACATATTTAGATGAAGGAAAAACCTTTTATCAAGCTCTTGATTCTCAAAATGTTTTAAAACTTCCAGAATTTTATAAACAATCTATTAAAATCAGTGAAAATGGTGGATTATTAGAATCTGTTTTATTAGAATTATCTGTTTTTTTAAAAGAGCAAGATAGAATCAAAAAACAAGTTGGAAGTGCTATGGCTTACCCACTTTTTATCCTATTTATCTCTTTTTTTATGGTTGGTTTTATGCTTAGTTTTATAGTTCCAAAAATTACTGGAATTTTTACTCAAATAAATCAAGAATTACCAACAAGTACAAAAATAGTTATAACTTTAGGGGACTTCTTTTCAAATAATTATGGTTATATAATTTTATTTTTTGTTGTTTTAATTGGTGGATTTATTTTTTTATTAAAAAAATCAAAACCATTTAAATATGCTTTTGACAAATTTTGTTTAAGAGTTCCATTTTTTTCAAAGATGATAGAACAAGGTGAATTATCTCGTTTTTCATATATGAATTCAATCCTTATAAAATCAGGTATTCCAATAGTTCAAGCTATAAACTTAAGTGCAAATATTTTAAAAAATTCTGTAATAAAAAGAGTATTTATTGATGCTTCAAAGAGTGTAGTTGAAGGGAAAAAGCTCTCAGTTTTATTGGCAAATAATAAGATATATAAAATTGATGAAGCTTTTATTCATTCTATTGCAATTGGGGAAGATACAAGTAGATTATCACAAATTTTGAATAATTTGGCATCACTTTATAATGAAGCAAATAAGGATAAAACAGATATTTTTTTATCTTTATTAGAACCTATTTTTATGTTATTTGTTGGAAGTATCATAGGTTTTATTGTTATTTCTATGCTTTTACCAATTTTTTCTATGAATTTAGGTTAATTTGTGAAAAAATCTATCGTTTTACTAATTTCTCTTCTTTTTATAGCTGTTATTTCTCTTTTGATATTGAAAAATTTACAAGATACAGATTCTTATCTTGCTGAACAAAATGCAAAATTTAGTAAAACACAAATTATGTTTTATATAAATAATGCAAAAGATGAAATATCAAATATTCTTTCAAAAAAATTGGATGAAGATATATTAAAAGAGTATATAGGAGTTGAATATCCTATTTTAGTTCAAGATGCAAAAATCAGTATAAAACTAGAAGAGTATGATAAATACAATATAAATTTATTGAATGAAAAAGATGACAAAAAATATGAATATTTAAAAGACTTTTTACAAAGAAATGAGATTTATGATATTTATACTTTGCAAGCTATATTAAAAGAAAATGACAACATCAAAAATAATAAACAATTAGATAATTTATTTGAAAAATTCGAAAAAGAGAGTTACAACATAGATATCTCAAAAGTGAAAGATTATATTGGATTTATGGATTATGATAAAAAAGAGATAACTCAAAATGAAAAAGAAAAAGAGATTTTATTTTATGAATTATTTGTAAATGTTGATTATTTAAAGCAATTTGCAAAAGCTTATTATATTTTAAATAAAAATGGAGGAGTAGAGTATTTTGAATTTAGTTTCAAGTAAAAGTAAAAAAATATTTTTATGTTCAGATACAAAGATAAATGAGACTTCAAAGGTTGATATTATTTTATCTCCTGAATTTTATTGGGTTAGAATATTTGATATTCCAGTAAAAAACATTTCACAAGCAAGGGCTGTTGTTCCTACTTTATTTGAAGATTTACTTCATGATATAACTGATTTATCTTATCAAGTCATAAAACTTGAAACAAATAAATATTTATGTTTTGCATATATAAATCAAAAAATTTATGAAGCAATTAAACAAAGTGGAATAAATCTATCTTTAGTAAATTCTATATATTTTGCTCAAAATGAATGTAAAAACTTCAAGCAGTTTTATGTTGATGACAAAAGTTTTTTATATACGCAAGATGAGATTTTAGTAAAAATACCAAAAGAACTTTTGAGTGTAAAAGTAGATTTGAAAAATTATATTGATAATATAAATTTATCTGCAAATAGAGTTGATATTAAACTTTATAGTAATTTCTTGACTTCAAAACAAATCAATATGATTTTGGCTTTTTGTTTGATTTTTATAGTTATAAATTTTTCAAAATATTTTATTTATTCAAATGAAATATCAAATTTAGATAAAAAAATGCAAGATATAAAAATATCAAATAATCTTCCAAATAGTATGATACAAATTGATTCAATAATTTCATCAAATAAAAAGATTGCTCAAAAAGAGATAAATAAACGTGAAGCGATTTATTATATTTTATCAAATAACGATTTTGAAATAAAAAATATAGAGTTGCAAAATGATATTTTAAATATAGATTTTTTAAATGTAAATGGAAAAAAACTAGAAGAATACATATCAAAAAAATATAAAATCATTTCAACAAATTCTTCAAATCTTATTTCAAATATAAAGGTTCAATTATGACTAGAATAAACCCTTTATATATAATTTTACTTTTTTTGACACTTTTTTTTATATCTTTTTATTTAGTCTCAAATCAAAAAAAACTTTATTTGGAAAAAAGTTTGGAAACAATTCAATTAGAAATAAAAGCAAAAGAGTATAAAGATTTATCAAACTCTTGGAAAAACGAAAAATATATAAATAAAACTTTAGATGAGATTTTAAAAAATTCAATATTTAAAAATGAAAAAATTGTAAAAACAGCAACAAAAGAGAGTATCAAAATAAAAATTGAAACGACAGATTCTCGTGTTTTAGATAATTTTTTAAATAGAGTTTTAAATAAACAACTAATCATAAAAAAATTAGAGCTAGATAAAAATTTTATAATTCTTGAAGTAGGAACTAAATGATGAAAAAGATTTTGAAATTTTTTATGTATTTATTTGCCTTTATCCTATTTTTTATGATTTTTTTACCTAAAGAATCCCTTTATAATTTATTGGAAAAAGAGTTAGAACAAAAACAAATAATAATCTCTGATGAAATAAGAGATGAGAAATTATTGAGTTTAAACGTATCAAATGCAAATATATTTTTTGAAGGTATAAATATAGCAAGAGTTGATAGTTTTAATTTTATGAGTCTATTTTTATATACAAAAATTGAGTTAACAAATATAAGTTTAATAGATAGTTTTACCTCTTTTGCTCCAAGTCCAATAGATAAAATAGATATAAAACACTCTATTTTAAATCCAAATAAAATTTATATGGAAGCTTTTGGACTTTTTGGTGAAATGAAAGCAGAAATAAATATCTTAAATAGAGTATTAAAAGTTGAATTAAATGCTTCAAAACAGATGAAAAACTCATATTCTAAACTCTTAAGATATTTTAAATATGAAAATGAAAGGTATGTATATGAATATAAATTTTAGTAAATTATTTCAAAAATTGATACCTTTTATTTATATCATATTAATAACATATATGTTGAACTCAATTTTATTTTTCTTTCTTCCTAAAGATGGAGTTTCATATATAAAAGATTCTTCTTCAACTTTAGATTATAAAAAGTATGATTTTTATTCTAATATTAAAAAAATTGAAGATAGAAGTTTTGAGCAAATAAAAGATAAACCTCTTCAAACTTTAGAAAAGTATGATTTAAAAGCAATCTATTACACAGCTTTTGATAAAGGCTGGATAACAATAGAAGAAAAATCTAGAACACAAAGTTATATATTAGCTTATGGTGAAGAAATAGATGGTTATGTACTTTTTAAACTTTTTAAAAATTATGTACTTTTCAAAAAAAATAATAAAGAATATAAATTGGAAATAAAAGAGAAAGAGATTTCAAATTTTGATATGAACCAAAGTAATCAACAAATAGAAGAAAAAGAAAATGGAGCTGTTGTAAAGAGAGAATATTTAAATTCTTATATTTCAAATGTGGAAAAAATATGGAGTAATATTTCTATACAAGAGTTAAAAAATGGAGATAAAATTGAAGGTTTTAAGATTGAAAATATAAATAAAGATTCTGTTTTTGAGAAACTTGGTTTAAAAAAAGGAGATGTTATAAAATCAGTTAATAACAATGTTTTAAGTTCTTATGCTGAAGCATTTAAAGTTTATAACAATATTGAAAATACAAAATATTTAAATATAGAGATTCTAAGAAATAATGAAGTAGTGGAGTTAAATTATGAGATTGATTAATAAAATTTTAGTTGTAAGTTTGATAGTTTTACAATTAAATGGTGCTGATGATAAAGTAAATATAAATTTCAAAGATTTAAAAGTTATGGATTTGATAAAAATAACTTCAAAAATCATAGATAAAAATATTTTAATAACAGAAGATATAAAAGGTAATGTTGATTTTGTTTCTAATAAACCAGTAAATAAAGATGAATTAATCAAAATCTTAGGATATGTTCTTGAAGACAAAGGTTATTCTTTGGTTCAAACCGATGAAATTTTAAGAATTGTAAAACTAAATGAAAGTGCAAATAGCAATGTCCCAATCGCAAATAATAATTCATCAAATGATTTATATTGGATGGTAACAGAAGTTTTTACTGTAAAAGATGCTGATGTTGATTATGTCGCTTCAAAAATAAGACATCTTATTTCAAAAGATGCGAAAATGGTTACAAATAAAGATTCAAATGCTTTAGTAATAACTGATTTCAAAGACAATATTGATACAGTAAAAGAAGTAGTTAAAATCATGACAAGTGGTGCAAATAAAAATAGTGTTATAGTTGAACTTAAAAATATAGATGCAAGTGAAGCTAAAAAAAATCTAGATGCAATTGCAAAATCAAAATTTAATGAAAAAGTAGAAACTCAAAAAGTTTCAGTTGTTGAGAATAAAGATAATAATTCTGTTGTAATTATTGGAGAAGCAGGAAATATCAACTATCTAGCACGTTATATTAAAAATGTCGATGAAGGAAGTTCTCTAATAAAAAGAGAAGTAAAAGTTTTTTCTTTAAAAAACGTAGAAGCTATAAATGTTATAAAAATACTTGATTCTGTTGTTGGTAAAAAAACATATAGTGATCCAAATAGAAAGCCATTGATTTCAGCTGATGAAGAAACAAATACAATAATTGTTATGGGACCAGCTGATGAGCTTGAATATATTCAAACATTAATGGATGAATTAGATAAAGAAAAAGCACAAGTTTATGTACAAGCTAGAATTATCGAAGTAAATGATGAATTAGTAAATAATATTGGAGTTCAATATGGTATTTTTGGAGGAACAGCAGGAAGCAATGGACTTGCTACTTTTTCTTCAAGTTTAAATGGTGGTTCGGATTCAATTTCTTTAGTAAAAGAAGCAATTGGTTTAGATATTCCTGATATAAAATCGGGACTTGCCCTTGGAGCTTCACTTAATCTTTTAAAACAAAATGGAGCTTTAGATGTGGTTTCTGAACCATCTATTTTAGCTGTAAATAATAAAGAGAGTTCAATTTATGTTGGTGAAAAAATTTCTGTTGAAACTTCAAGTAGTGTAACTGATGGTGGAACTGAAAGAACAAATTATCAAAGAGAAGATGTAGGACTTACACTTAAAGTAAAACCTAGAATTTCAAGTGAATCAAAAGTGACATTGGAAATAAATGCTTTATTAGAGGGAATTAAATCTACAAAAGTATCAGCAGGTCAAAATCCTGATACACTTAAAAAAGAGATAAAAACTACAGCTATTTTAAATAATGGTGAAAGTGTGATAATTGGTGGATTAATAGAAAATAAAAGTGAATCTACTGTTCAAAAAGTTCCCGTTTTAGGAGATATTCCTTTATTTGGTAATTTATTTACAAATGATTCAACTACAACTAAAAAGAATAATTTAGTTGTAATTGTAACTCCATATATGATACCAAAAGCAAAAGATATTACTTATGTAAGAAATCAATTAGCAGAACTTAAAGGTATGGAAGATAGATATCTAGAAGATTCGTTGATTAGATTAAAAGAAGAAGCAATTAAGAAAAAAGTTGAAACAAAACATCGAGAAGAAAAAATTAAAGAGTTAAATGAGCAATTAAAAGATTTAAATAATGAAAAAATAATTCAAACAAGTGATGATAAAACAGAACATGAAAAAAGAGTTAAAGAGATTTTAGGGCAATAAAATGAATATAAATGAAATCCATAATTTAAATCTTATAGCTTTTGAAGAAGTTGAAGATTATGTAACAGCTTTAAAAAATTATGTTTTATATACAAAAATTGATGATAAGGTTGTAATTGCAATATCAAAAGAGTATATTAGTATTTCACTTGATTATCTTTCAAAAATAAAAACAAATGAAGAGATAATCTTTTTAGATGAAATCTCTTTTGAAAAACTTTATAATAGATTTTTAGAGATAAAAACTGATAAAGAGATGAGTGCAATTCAACAAGAACAAGAAGATGCAACCTTAAGTGATGATGATTTTTCAGTTAGTGAGTTTCTAAAAGTTGGAAGTGATATTTTAACTTCTGAAGAATCAGCTCCAATTATCAAATTTGTAAATTCACTTTTTTATCAAGCAATAAAGAAAAAATCTTCAGATATTCATATAGAAATGCATGAATTTAAAGCAGAAGTAAAATATAGAGTTGACGGAGTTTTAGTAAAACATATTGAACTTGATAAAAATATTATGTCTTTAGTTATTTCAAGAATCAAAGTTATTTCAAATCTTGATATTTCTGAAAAAAGAGTTCCACAAGACGGAAGAACTCAAATAAAAATTGCTGGACGTACTTTGGATATTAGGGTTTCAATTCTTCCTACTTTTTATGGGGAAAGAGTTGTTATGAGAATCTTGATGCAAAGTGAAGATATCAAAAGTGTAAAAGAATTAGGATTTCCCACTTATATAACTGATGAATTAGAAAAAACTTTACAAAACTCTTATGGTATGGTTTTAGTAACTGGTCCAACAGGAAGTGGGAAATCAACAACTTTGCACTCGCTTTTACACCAAGTTGTAAGTGTTGAAAAAAATATCATAACTGTTGAAGACCCAGTTGAGTATAAATCAAATGCTTTTTCTCAAATTCAAGTAAATACAAAAGTAGGGCTTACATTTGCAAGTGGTTTGAGATCGATTTTAAGACAAGATCCAGATATTATAATGGTTGGAGAGATAAGAGATAGTGAAACAGCTTCAATTGCTGTTCAATCAGCTTTGACTGGACACTTACTCTTTTCAACACTTCATACAAATAGAGCGCCAGCAGCAATTACAAGACTTATAGATATGGGAGTTGAAAGGTTTTTAATCTCTTCCTCTTTACTTGCAGTTCTTGCTCAAAGGTTAGTAAGAAAACTTTGTCCTATTTGTAAAGTAGAAGATGACTCAATGGCTTCACATAAATTTTTTGGTTTGGATGTAAACAAAACTATTTATAAAGCAAATGGTTGCAAAGCTTGTAATTTCACAGGTTATAGTGGAAGAGTTGCAATTGGGGAACTTTTTATTATTGATGATGAGATAAAAGAGTATTTAAAGGGTGAAGTTGATGATAATACTTTGATGAAGTTAGCCACAAAAAATGGAATGATAAGTTTAGATAAACAACTTAAATCAATGCTAGGAAATGGTGAAACTTCAGTTGATGAAGTAATAAGAATAGGTATAAAATAGTGATGAATCAAAGCAAAATTTTATTTCCACATAAAAAAGCTTTTACTTTGATGGAAGTTATTATTTCAGTAGTTTTGCTTAGTGTTGTGATGATTTCTTTGCTTCAGATAAAAAGTGAAAATATTTTTATGGTTTCAAAAAGTGATGAAAGAGCAAAAACAAATGATTATATTTTGATGGCTATAAATTTTGATGATAAAATTTTAAATAAAAATGAAAATATTTTTTTGCAGAAAAAATATAATTATGAAAATGAAGAGATAAAAACAGAGTTAAAAGATATAAAAATATCTATTAAAGATGAAAAATTAGAATCAGATTCGATAAAATCAGATTTTAATAGTGTAAATATTACTACTTTATATAGAACATTTTCTTTAGAAAATAGTGATATAAAGAAAAAAATATATACTTTTAAAATTGAACTATGAAAAAATCTTTTACACTTTTAGAACTTCTTATTTCTATCACACTATTTTTGATAATAATAGTTTTTTTATATAAAACTTTAGACCAAACAAAATATTCAAATAATTTATTTGTAAAAAAAGAGGAAACTTTAAAAGAGATTAATCATCTTCATAATATTTTTTTAGAAGATGTAGCTGAAGCTTTAAGTATAACTATTTCAACAGATAAAGAGAAAAATTCAATAGTAAAAATTGTTACATATAACACTTATCATAATCCATTCTTTACAAATGTTACATATCTTGTTGGAACATCAAAAAAACTTTTACGAATAGAGAGTTTAGAAGTTTTTAATGAATTAGAACCATTTACTGTTAGTTTTTTTGATAATTCATATATAGATGTTTTAGTAGAAAATATAGACTATTTTGAACTAAAGAATAGTGGAATAAATTATAATTTTTTAATAAAAGAAAAAGATAAAGAAAGAGAGTTTTTTAATACTTATAAATTAGGCTTAAAGATGAAATCATCAAATTAATTTTAATAATTTATCATTTAAAATTAAAGAGTGAAGTGTATCTTTTGGATTTGTTGAATTTAAAATTTTATTACAATCAACACATAAAATTATAATATTTTCAAAATTGTAATTTCCTCCATCTTTTATATCTTTTACAAAAGATGTATATGCTTCATTTAAATTCATTATATTATTTCCACATCTATTACAACATCTATTATCTCTTCTATAAGCAAACTCTTTTCTTTGTTGCCAATCGCTTGGGAATTTTGGATTTGAAATAGATTTTTCAGCATAAGTTGCCCAAAGTTTATCTCTTAGAATAGATTTTTGTGTAGTCTTTTTATATTCAAAATTAAAAAATTGTTCTACAACATTTTCAATTATTATTGTTTCTCTTGAGTGTAAATTTTGTTCATTTTTCGTTTTTTCAACGATTGAATAATCAATATGAATTTTTGGGTGAAATTTATGCATATGAAATTTTAAATCTTTTAAAAAATTATTGAAATCACCATTTGATTCAAAATCTTTTTTAAAAATCTTTTTTCTGTAAATATAAAGTGGTAATAAACAAGCAATTAAAATACTTGCATATATTACAAACTCTATATCTAATCTCATTTTTTTTCCTTAAATAATTTCAGGATTAATTTGATGTTTATCTAAAGTTTTTTTAGCTTCGTTATGATTTCCTGTTGCTAGTTTTTGTAATTCATTTTTATGAATGATTGGAAGAATAATCTCTCTACCACAAAGTTTTTCTAACTCTTTTCTATTATAATCAAAAATATAAAAATCTTCATTTGTATCAACAACTAAGAAATCAGCATTATTATCAAAAGCATCAAGTAAAATAGTTGAAGCAACATGATATGTGATTAAAGGATTATGATTGAAACTATTTTTTGCCAAATCAAGTTTCATAGTATCAAGTTTTAAAATATTTGCTTTTAATTTTTTTAATAATTCTAATGTTTGTTCTGAATCTTTTGAAGGATAGTAGCTAATATTAAAATCTTTGAAATCATGCGAAATTTCATAATTATCTTTAAATGTATCAAAATCAAGAATTAAAGTTTTATTTACTCTAAAGTTTTGTTTTTCAATTTCTTCAAATATATTTAATTTTTTTTGAATATTTTGAATTTTATCTTCAATTGAAGTATCAAAATTATAGATTCTTTTTTCTAAACTTGTATGAAATGATGCGCCAATTTCTTCTTCATTTAATGTTGATAAAATAAAATTTTCTAAATTTGGATTTTTTTGAATTAAGTCATAAGCAAGAAGCAAAATAGCATCACCAATATAATCACTTCTATAATTTAAAGTATTTGAAGCATAAAAATATTGTTTAAGAGTTAAATAGTATTCTTTATCTTCATCTTTTAATAAATCTTTGAAAATAACAAGTTTATCATTGAAATCATTATCATCAATTAATAAGTCATTATAAGCTCTTCTAACAGAAATTGGTTCAATTGTAAGTTCTTTACCAAAATTTTCAACAATTTCTTTTAAATTTAAAGAAGCTTTTACATAAACTCCATTTACAACTAAATCAAAATTTTCACAATCATTAAAACCTAGTTTTGCTGATTTATTAATTGTTTTTAAAATATCTAATATGTTTTTTTCATCTTCAATTTTTAAAAAGTGTTTAGTATAGTATGGTAGATAGTCTGAATTTTTATCAAATTTAAATAAAGAAATTTCTAGTTTCATAAATAATACCTTTTTTGTAGTTCCTTGGATTTTAGTAAATTTATACTTAAATAAAATGATAAGTGAATGATTTTTTCACTTATCATAAAAAGATGTGCTATTCTGTAAACCTTTTTACATCTGCACCAATTTTCGAAAGTTTTCCTTCAAGATTTTCATAGCCTCTATCAAGATGGTAGATTCTATGAATATTTGTTTCTCCAATAGCAACAAGTGCAGCTAAAACTAAAGCAGAAGATGCTCTTAAATCTGTTGCCATAACATCTGTACCATTTAGTGTTCCTGTTTTTCCATTTATCGTGGCTATATTTCCATTTAAATGAATATCTGCTCCAAGTCTTAACAACTCACTAACATGCATAAATCTATTTTCAAATAATCTTTCATCAATAGTACTTGTTCCATTTGCTTGAGTAGCTAGTGCCATAAATTGTGCTTGCATATCAGTTGGGAAACCTGGATATTCTGTTGTAATAATATTTACAGGTTTTATTTCAGTTGTTGGAAGAATTGTAACACTATTTTCATCTTGTAAAATTTCAAAATTCATCTCTTCAAGTTTTGAAATAATAGCTTCTAAATGTAGAGGAATAACTTTATTTATTGTTAATTTTTGGTTCATAATAGCTGCTGCACACATATAAGTTCCAGCTTCAATTCTATCAGGGATTACATCAAATGGTTTTATATCAAGAAGTTTTTGTCCTGTACCTTCTATAATAATCTTAGAAGTTCCTATCCCTTCTATTTTAACACCACTGTTTGCTAGGACTTCACAAAGTTGAACTATTTCAGGTTCTTTTGCTGCATTTATTATTGTAGTAGTTCCATATGCTAAAGCAGCAGCCATAACTGTATTTTCTGTTCCACCAACAGTTACTTTGTCAAATACAATTTTTGCACCTTTTAATCCATTTGGTGCAGTAGCTTTTATATAACCATGATGAATTTCAATATTTGCTCCCATTTGTTCCATTGCTTTTAGATGTAAATCAACAGGTCTTTGACCTATTGCACAACCACCTGGAAGTGAAACTTCACAATGTCCAAATCTAGCTAATATTGGTCCTAAAACTAAAATAGAAGCTCTCATTGTTTTTACAATATCATAAGTAGCTTTTGTATTATTAATAGTTGAAGTATTTATTTTTACGTTATTTTTATCTTTTACAAAATCTCCACCAAGGATTTTAATTAGTTTTAAAAAAGTATTAATATCTACTACATTTGGTAGATTTCCAATAGTTATTTCATTTTTTCCTAAAATAGTACAAGCAATTAAAGGTAAGGCTGCATTTTTAGCACCAGATATTTCAACACTTCCTGAAATATTTTTCCCCCCAACAATTTTTAAGTATTCCATGTTTCCCCTATAAATATAGTGATATAAAGCGATTATATTATCTAAAATAAGCTTTAAATTTTGAATGTAATAATCTTTTTTTAATTGGATAATAAATACAATCTTTCTTTAGTTATAAGGAATTAGATGGAAGATCAAGTTAATAAAGGTATAAAATATATGCTTTTTGCTTCACTTCTTTTTGCACTTATGGGAGCAGTTGCTAAAGAACTTAGCGATTCTATGAGTTCAGTTGAAGTTGTTTTTTTTAGAAATGTTTTTGGAGTTTTTTTTATTTTAATATCAATTTATAACTCTCCTTTAAAACAAATTGGTGGCAAATTTTGGTTATTAGTTTTTAGAGGAGTTGCTGGTTTTGTTGCTTTATTATTTTTCTTTTACAATATTGCTCAAATATCTTTGGGTGAAGCTATGACTTTTTCAAAAACTTCGACAATTTTTACAGCAATTCTTGCATATTTATTTTTAAAAGAGAAATTAGGTTTTAAAGGTTGGTTAGGTGTTTTTGTAGGATTTATAGGAATAGTTTTTATTACTGAGTTTGATGGAAGTAACCTAGAAAAAACTGATTATTTAGGAATCTTATCAGGAGTTGGAGCAGCACTTGCTTATACATCGGTTAGAGAATTAAGAAAAAATTATGAATCAAGAGCAATAGTATTATCATTTATGACAATAGGAACAATTGGTCCTATGATTTTAATGATAATTGGAAATTTTTACACAAATCCTAATTTAGATTTTATGTTAGCATCTTTTATTATGCCACAATTAAATGATTGGTTTTACATTATTTTATTAGGAATTTTTGCAACACTTGCTCAAATATATATGACAAAAGCATATTCTTGTGCAAAAGCTGGAATTATTGGAACTATTTCTTATAGTAATATAGCTTTTTCAATAATTTTAGGACTTATTTTAGGGGATACATTTCCCTCAATTTTAGTAGTTTTAGGTATACTATTGATTATTTTAAGTGGTTTATTAGTATCAAGTAAAAAGGAATAAAATGGAATTCACAATAGAAGAAATTCTTACTATAATTTTTGTTATAGTAATGATTGCATGGTATGTTCATGATAAATATGTACAGAGGAAACATCAACTTTTAGTTAATTATCCAATAATTGGAAGATTAAGATATTTGTTTGAAGAGGTAAGAGAACCTTTTAGACAATATTTTGGAGATGAAAAATTTTATGAATCAAAAGATAAATTAGATTGGGTTTATAAAGCAGCACGTGATTTACCTAACTATGCATCATTTTCTCCTTCTCAACCTTTGCCAAAACCAAAATTTATGATACGTCATTCAAATATTGTTTTAAATGATAATGAAGTTGATGATAAATTTGAAGTTGTATTTGGTGAAAATAGAAAAAAACCTTTTGTTGCAAAAAGTATAATTGCAAGATCAGCTATGAGTGATGGTTCTATTTCTCCTGAAGGAACAAGAGCTTTTGTTCAAGGTTCTTATCTTGGTGGATTTCCAATAAATTCAGGTGAGGGTGGGGTAACATCAAACTTTTTTTCAACACATATGCATTATGATTCATCATATATGAAAATAGTAGATAGTTCATCTGTTAATAAAGTTTTAAAAGGTATCGCAAAATTCTTTTTTAATGGTGCTTTAGCAGCTGATGTGTATAGAAAATTAGTTTTTAGAAATGATCCCGAAGCAGAAACATATATGCTTGATATGAAGAAAAAACAATTTTATAGACCAAATTGGGATGCTCCTTTGGAAAATTTCCCCAAAGAAGTACCTTCTGATATGCCAGATATTGTTTTTCAAATTAGTTCAGGACTTTATGGAGCTAGGGATAAAGAAGGGAAATTTGATCCTTTAAGATACCAAAAGGTTATGAGTTTTTGTAAAATGACTGAGATAAAAATAGCTCAAGGTGCAAAACAAACAGGAGGAAAACTTGCAGGTCATAAAGTTACACCTGCAATTGCATATTATAGAAATGTTGAAGCCTATAAAGATGTATTTTCTCCAAATAGATTTCCTTATGGAAATAGTATAGAAGAGTTATTTGATTTTATTGGAGAGTTACAAAAACTTTCAGAAAAACCAGTAGGTATGAAAATTGTAATATCAGATATAGAAAATATTGAACCTTATGCTAAAGAAATAAAAAGAAGAATGGATATAAATAATAATGCGTATCCAGATTTTATAACTGTTGATGCTGGAAGTGGTGGAAGTGCTACAGCTCCTCTTGAGATGATGGAAAGAGTAGGTTTAGAATTAAGAGATTCAATTTATTTGGTAAATAAAGTTTTAACAGATTATGATATTAGAGATAAAATAAAAATAATTGCAAGTGGTAAAATATTAACTCCAGATGATATAGTTATAACAATGAGTTTAGGAGCAGATTTTGTTCAAATTGCACGTGGTTTTATGATGAGTGCAGGATGTATTCGAGCAAGATATTGTTCTGGAACAACTGGACGAGAATGTCCTGTAGGATTAGCTACACAAAATAAAAATAAAAGAAGAAAATATTTTGTATTTAAACATGCAAATTATGTAGCTAATTATCATAAAAATTTATTAAAGAATGTTAGAGGTTTACTTGCAATAATGGGACTTAAAAATATTAATCAGTTAAATAAACATAGACTTTTATTTTTAGATAAAGATTCAAGAGTACATGATAACATTGATGAGGTATTTAGAAGAAAATTGAATATTGGAAAAGATATGGAGGATGAATATCATGAATTTAGATAAGGTAATTTCAGGGTTTTTTATAATCCTAGCTATGACACTAAATTTTGGATTTTTTTATGGTGAAATTTATGTTATGGAAAGTCATAGCAAATATGAATTATTTGCAGCAATAGTTATAAATTTAATTGCAACAATATTAAAACTTGGAGATAAAACACAAGTTGGTTCAGTTTTATTAGCTACATCTTTAGTAGCTGATATTCAGTTAATAGCAGCAGCTCTTGTTTGGACTATTGCTGTTTATTCTTCAGGTATGAATTCTGAAATAATGGCTGCAATTGTCTCTTTATCAGGAGGTGCTTTACTCGCAAATATCACTTCTGTTGCCCTTTATGTAGGTGATACTTTAAAATCAAAAAGATAAAAAGAAGAAACTTTGAGAAATAATTCATTATTTATTATTTTGCAAAAAATGAGGAGACCTTTTTTAGTAATATTAATAACATATACAATTGCAATATTAGGATTAATACTAATTGATGGGATTGATGCAAATGGGAATCCTTATAAAATGTCTATTTTTGATGCTTTTTATTTTATTTCATATACTGCAACAACTATTGGATTTGGAGAAACACCATTTACCTTTTCATATCCTCAAAGAATGTGGGTGACTTTTTCAATTTATTTAACGGTTCTTGGATGGTTTTATAGTATAGGCTCTTTAATTTCTTTATTTCAAGATAAACTTTTTTTACAAGAGATAGAAAAAGCAAAATTTTTAAGACAAATAAAAAATTTAAATGAAAAATTTATAGTAATTTTAGGATATAACCAAATTACTAGAAAAATTATAATAAAAGCTATGGAACAAGGATTTAGAACTGTTGTAATAGAACGAGATAAGATGAAAATTCATAATCTTATATTAGAAAATTTTACACCAACTGTTCCTGTTTTATATAGTGAAAATTATTCTATAAGAGTTTTAGAAACAGCAGGATTAAAAAAAAGAAATTGTAAAGCTATTGTTTCTTTGTTTGAAGATGATGCTCTAAATTTAAAGATAACTCTTATGGCAAAAGCTTTAAATAAAAATATAAAAATTGCTGTTAAATCAACAACAACAAATCATACAGAAAATTTAAAAGATTTAGATGCTGAAGTTGTTGTTAATCCTTTTTCTATAATATCTTCTGAGATAAATTTAGCTCTTTGTTCACCAAATTTATTTAAACTTGAAAAATGGATATATGGTTTAGATAGTTTAAATATAACTTCACCAATTTTTCCAAAAGGTTTATATATTGTTTGTGGATATGGAAGAATGGGAAGAAAAATTTTTGAGAAATTAAATGAAAATGATATTGGAATGAAATTAGTTGAAATTGATAAAAATAAAAATCATGAACTTTCAAAAGATGAAATTTCTAATATAGTTTTTGGTAATGCAGATGATAAAGAGTTATTATTAGATATTGGTATTAAAGATGCAGTAGCAATTGCTGCTGTTACAGATGATGATACAACAAACTTATCTATTTTAGCAACCGCGAAAAAATTAAATCCAAAGATTATAACAATTGTTAGAGAAAATGATATGGTAGATGATTTTTTATTTAAAAATGCAAAAATAAATCATATTTTTACTCCATCAAAAATATTAGTTAACAAAGTTACAAATGCTTTAGTTATGCCATTAAGTGATAAATTTATTAAACAGATAATTAAAAAAGACAATGAATGGGCTTCAAAATTAGTGAGTAGATTGATTAAAGATATAAATGAAAAACCTTTACTTATGGAATTTGAAATCAACGAAGCTTTGACTCCTCAAATTTATAAACATTTATTAGCTAATGAAACTCTTTTTTTTAGTTTATTTTCAATATCTTTATATAATAAAGAATTAAAAAATAATGTTGTTCCTTTACTCCTTCAACGAGAAGATGATATAATACTACTTCCTGAATGGAAAGAAGAGATAAAAATTGGTGATAAAATTTTATTAGCATGTGATGAACATGCAAAAAATGATATAGAATACATCTGCCAGAATGTTTATGAATTTTATTATGTAATAACTGGCAAAGAAAAACAAATAATTTTTAAAGGGAATAAATGAAAGTAATAACTGGACCTTGTGTACTTGAAGATAGAGATACAGTATTTAAAATAGCAGAAAAATTAAAACCTTTGAGTGAAGATAAAAGAGTTGAATTTTATTTTAAAGCTTCATTTGATAAAGCAAATAGAACGAGTTTAAGTTCTTTTAGAGGACCAGGACTTGATGAAGGATTAAAAATATTTCAAGAAATAAAGGAACAATTTGGCTATAAAGTTGTAACTGATATTCATGAATCATATCAAGCTGCACCAGCAGGTGAAGTTATTGATATTTTACAAATCCCAGCATTCTTATGTAGACAAACAGATTTACTTGTAGCAGCAGCAAAAACAAATGCAATAATAAATATTAAAAAAGGTCAATTCCTAGCAGCTGACGCAATGAAACATCCTGTTGAAAAGATTTTAAATACAAGAGGTATTTCAGAAGTAAATTTTGAAAATTCTGAAAAAACTGGTGTATGGCTTTGTGAAAGAGGAAATACTTTTGGTTATGGTGCTTTAGTTGTAGATATGAGGAATTTAATTTTATTAAGACAATATGCTCCAGTAATTTTTGATGCAACACATAGTGTTCAAATTCCAAGTACAGGTGGAACAACAGGTGGAAATTCTGCTTTTGTTCCTTATATGGCAAGAGCAGCAGCTGCAGTTGGTGTTGATGGATTCTTCTTTGAAACTCACATTGATCCAAGTGTTGCAAAAAGTGATGGTCCAAATATGCTAAAAGTTGAAGATTTATATAAAACTATAAATGATATTTTTGCAATCAAAGATGCACTGGGGCAAAACTTCTAAAAACTTAGTAAGATGAATGATATAAAAATTATATCATTCATCTTTTATTCTTATATTGGTATAGTCAATTTAAAGTTCTGTTTTGATACAATTCCCGCTTTTAAGGTAGGTGTTTGTATTGAATCAACAAAACTTTCATAAATTTTTCACTTTATATTTTATTGTTTTTGGTATTATCATTTCTTGCTTTAGTGTAATAGTAGCTTATACTTTTGAAATTAAAGATATTGAAATAGATTTAAATAGAAAAGCAAAAGAAATATTTCAAATTAAAAATGAAACTATTTTAAAACCAACTTTTGAAAATATTGATAATATCGCTAAATCTTTAGCTTATGATAATTTAACAAAGAAATTTTTGATTGAAAGAAATTCTTTAAATAAAGAAAATCTAAATAATATTTTTTTAGCTGTGGCAAATAGCAATAGTATCATTATGCAAGCAAGACTTATTGATAAATCTGGGCAAGAATTGGTAAGAGTTGATAGAAATAAAGAAAACCAACAAGCCTTTATTGTTGGAGAAAAAGATCTTCAAAATAAATATCATAGAGATTATTTCCAAAGTATATCTAAACTGAATGAAAAAGAGATTTGGCATTCAAAATTAGATTTAAATATTGAACATGGAAAAATTGAAATTCCATATAGACCGACAATTAGAGTTGGAATAGCTTTATTTGAAAATAATCAATTTAGTGCAATGGTTGTAATAAATTTATTAACTAATAATTTATTTAAATCTTTAGCTTCTTCTTCTATATTTGATTGTTATATTATTGATGAAAATAAGAATTATATATTACATCCAAATCAAGAATTTGCTTTTAATAAATATAAAAATATAGCAAGAGATATATCTATAGATTTTCCAGATGGTTTAAATAATGGAATTTTTACTTTTTCTTTAAAAGATTCCTTGAAAAATGAAGATAATGCCATATTAATTTTAAAAACGAAGAAAGATTATAAAAAAGAATTATTAAAAGAACGAACAAATGTTGCAGTAATAGTTTTTTTATTGACAGTTGCATTAAGTTTTATAATGGCGATTTTTGTTTCAAAAACTCCTAGAATATTGCAAGAAAAACTTTTGAAAGCTAATAAAAAATTAAATGAATTTACATTAATTATTGATAAATATGTAATTACTGTAACGACTAAAATTGATAGTACAATAGTAGAAGCAAGCAAAGCTTTTGAACAAATAAGTGGTTACTCAAAAGAGGAATTAATTGGGAAAAAGATTTCTATTATATCAAATCCAAAACAAGATAAAATGATTATAAAAGAGTTATGGAAAACTATTTTAGATAAGAAAATTTGGGAAGGTGAAATACAAAATAAAAGTAAAGATGGAAAAGATTATTGGTTAAATCAATATATTATTCCCAAAAAAAATGCTAAAAATGACTCTATTGAACAATTTATTTCAGTAGGAGTTGATATTACTGCAAAAAAAGAGTTGGAAAAATTTGCATCAATAGATAAATTAACAGGAATCTATAATAGAAGAATGTTAGATACTTTTTTACAAAAAGAGATAGAAGTTGCAAAAAGGCATAAAGATAATCTCTCTCTAATTATAATTGATATTGATTTTTTTAAGTTAGTAAATGATACTTATGGTCATCTAGTTGGTGATAATGTTTTAAAACAGTTATCAAAAATAATTTCAGAAAATATAAGAATTTCAGATATCTTTGGAAGATATGGTGGTGAAGAGTTTCTAATTATTTGTACAAAAACATCTGAAGATAGTGCTTTTATACTTGCAGAAAAATTAAGAAAAGAAATTGAGAATTTTAGATTTGAAAAAGTAGGCTATAAAACAATATCTTTAGGTATATCAAGTTTAAAGAAAGATGATAATATTGAATTATTGTTTAAAAAAGCAGATGAAGCCTTATACGAAGCAAAAAAATCTGGAAGAAATAAATCAATTATTTATAGATAAAAAATTATATTTTTGACACTTGATTGTTCAACAGATATAAAGAGGCTTTTTTATATAATAAAAACTTAACACATAATCTTTGGAGAAAATAAATGAAAATAATTGAAGGTGTTTTAAGACTAAAAGGTACGGAAAAAGTTGCAATTATAAATGGTAGATTTAATCATATTATAACTGATAGATTAGTTGAAGGTGCCAAAGATGCATTTAAAAGACATGGTGGAAATGAAGAAAACTTAGATTTAATTTTAGTACCAGGTGCTTTTGAAATTCCTTTTGCTTTAGAAAAAGCATTATCAAGTGGTAAATATGATGCAGTATGTTGTGTAGGAGCTGTTATAAGAGGCGCTACTCCTCATTTTGATTATATTTCTGCTGAAGCTACTAAAGGAATTGCTACTGTTGGTTTAAAATATGGGAAACCTGTATCAAATGGTGTTTTAACAACTGATACGATAGAGCAAGCAATTGAAAGAGCAGGTTCAAAAGTTGGTAACAAAGGTGCTGAAGCAATGGTTACAATTATTGAAATGCTAGATTTATATACTGAAATGGGGAAATAGTTTTGGCAACTAGAACACAAGCAAGAGAGTCTGTAATTGGTTTATTATATGCTTATGATTTAGGAAATGAAGGTATAGCAAAATTTGTTGATGAAATTTTAGAAGAAAAAAAAATTAGAAATAAACAAAAAGATTTTGCACTAAAATTATTTAATGGATCAATTGAAAATTTGGAAAAAATTGATACTGAAATAATATCTCATTTAAATCAAGGAACTTTAGAAGATATTGGTTCTGTTGAAAAATCAATTTTAAGATTAGCTATTTATGAAATATTATTTGAAGATTTACCAAAAGCAGTAGTAATAAATGAAGCTATAGAATTATCTAAAAAATTAGCAAGTGATGGGGCACCAAAATTTGTAAATGGTTTACTAGATAAAGTTGTAAAGGCATAATTGTGAGTAGAGCTATGAAATTATGTGTCTCTTTAGATTTGCCAACTGCTGAAGAAAATCTTAGATTAGTAAAACAAATAAAAGATTTTGATGTTTGGTTAAAAGTTGGATTTAGAAGTTATATTAGAGATGGTAAAAAGTTTTTAGAAGATTTAAAAGCAATAAATCCAAATTTTAAAATATTTTTAGATTTAAAACTTTATGATATTCCAAATACAATGGCAGATGCTGCTGAAGAAATAGCAAATTTTGGATTAGTGGATATGTTTAATGTTCATGCAAGTTCAGGTGTAGAAGCTATGAAAACAGTTATGAATAGGATAAAAGATATTCCTAATAAACCTTTAGTTTTAGCTGTAACTGCTCTTACTTCTTTTGATAATGATAGTTTTAAAGCTATTTACAATGAAGATATAAGTACAAAAGCAACACAATTTGCAATTGATACATTTGAATCAGGAATAGATGGAGTTGTTTGTTCTGCATTTGAAAGCTTAGATATTAAAAATAATACTTCGAAAGATTTTATAACTCTATGTCCTGGAATTAGACCTTTTGGTGAGGATAGTGGTGACCAAAAAAGAGTGGCAGATCTTCCTTTTTCAAAAGAAAATTTAGTAGATTTTATTGTTGTTGGTAGACCAATATACAAATCTGAAAATCCAAAAGAGGTTGTTGAAGAGATATTGAAAAATATTTAATATCCCTTCAAATTTTAAGTATGCTTTAAGTGATATACTATTATAATTTCCGTCCTGATTTTATGATAGTAAAATTAGCGCAAAAAGGACAGTTGGGTGAGTTGGCTGAAACCACCTCCCTGCTAAGGAGACGTACTGGTAACGGTACCGAGGGTTCAAATCCCTCACTGTCCGCCATTGTGGGTCATTAGCTCAGCTGGTTAGAGCACTCGGCTCATAACCGAGTGGTCGAAGGTTCGAGTCCTTCATGACCCACCATTTTGCGGGAGTAGCTCAGTTGGCTAGAGCTTCTGCCTTCCAAGCAGACTGTCGCGAGTTCGAGTCTCGTCTCCCGCTCCATTTAACTTTTAAAGTTATTTGTTCTTTTATTTATCGCGGAATAGAGCAGCTAGGTAGCTCGTCGGGCTCATAACCCGAAGGTCATAGGTTCAAATCCTATTTCCGCAACCAATTTTTGTGTCAAGGTAGCTCAGCTGGTTAGAGCGCTGGTCTCATAAGCCGGAGGTCGAGGGTTCGAGTCCCTCTCTTGACACCATTTCTAAAAGAAATACGGCGCTGGTGTAGCTCAGTTGGCTAGAGCAGCTGATTTGTAATCAGCAGGTCGGGGGTTCGACTCCCTTCACCAGCTCCATTTTTTCAATCTTCATTTTGGGGTATCGCCAAGCGGTAAGGCAACGGTTTTTGGTACCGTCACTCGAAGGTTCGAATCCTTCTACCCCATCCACTTTATATTTCAATTATTATTTTAAATTCTACGCCTTTATACAGTTTATTTTTATACATATATTTCACATTCGTAGCATCTATTTTACCATGTGCACCTTCGGTTACAAGTTTATAAGTCATATTTAAACCAAGTCCTGTTCCTTGTGATTTATGTTTTGTTGTAAAATATGGGTCATATATTTTAGAAATAATATTTTCAGGAATCCCTCCACCATTATCTTTTATTATTATATAAATTTGATTATCTTCCTTTTTTGTTTGAATGAAGAATAGTGGTTCTTTTTCTTTTATCTCTTCATATGCATCTTTAGAATTATTAAAAATATTAATTAAACATTGAATTAATTCATTTGGATAACCCTCTACATAAATTGTTTTATCTAAATCTAGAACTAACTGAATATTGGAATTTTTTATTGAAGAATGAACTATATGTATAAAATGTTGTATAGTATTATATAAATTGTAATTTTGGATTTTTCTATCACCTTTTATAAAATTTTTGAAATCATCAATAGTTTCTGATAAATATTGAGCATTTTTATTTATTAAGTCCATATTTTCAATTAATTCTTCTTCTTTTAATGTATTAATCTCTTTTTGAAGTTTAGTTCCTGTTGCAATAGTCGAAATTATAGATAAAGGCTGTCTCCATTGATGGGCAATATTACTAATCATTTCTCCCATAGAAGCTAATTTATCTGCTTTAAAAAGCTTTTCTTGTATAAGTCTATTTTTTTCAACCTCTTTTTTTATTTTTTCTTCAAGAGTTTTATTTAAAGTTGAGAGTTCATCTTTTTTTTGTTCCAAAATCAAGTTTGAATTTTCTAGCTGAGTGGTTCTTTTTATAACTTCATCTTTTAAATATTTATTTGTAAGTTTTAGCAGATATTGTCTGTATAAAATAAATATGATAAATATTATAATTATTGCAGATACTATCCAAAAATATGTATAATCTGTTGTTTTTTCATATTTTATTACAACCCATTTTGTTACTATATTTTCAATATCTTTTTTATCTATATTTTCAATAGCTTTATTTAAAATATTTAAAAGAGTAATGTTGTTTTTTTCTACTCCAATTCTTAAATAATTTTCATAACCTTTTGGTTGGTTTACAATTTTAAGATTAAATATATTGTCTTTTTTTATTGTGTATGCTGCTATAATCATTGAACGTATAGTTAAATCAGCTTTTTTATCTTCAACTAATTTAAAAGCTTCATCTTCTGAATTTGTGGGAATGATTATTAAATTTGGAAAATCTTTAGCAAATAATTCTGCCATTGCAGTACCTTTTGGTAAAGCAATAGATGCTTTTATTTTAGATAAATCCTTGATTTCTTTGGTTTCAAGTCTAGCAACTATTACATTTGGATCTTCAAATATTGGTTCAGTAAAGTTTAACCACTCTTTTTTTTTTGGTGTTTCATTTAAAAAACTTAAAATATCACATTTCTTTTCTTGTGAAAATTCTATACTCTCTTCCCATGATTTTGTTGGAACAAGTTCAATGTTGATATTCAAAGATGAAGATATAATTTTTATAATATCAGCTGCAATCCCTTCATGTTGCCCTTTTTCATTAATCTTTTCAAATGGTTCCCATTCTGGGTCAACACACATTGTAATTACTTTTTTATTATTTAAGTAAGCTTTTTCTTCTTTGCTTAAATAGATATTTGAATTTTTATCATTTTCTTTTGGATTAATCCATTTTCTTTTTAATTCTAAAATATCTTCTTCGTTTATTTTGTCTTTACCTTTTTGTAAAATATTTCTTAATATTTCATTGTTTTTATTTGTTGCAATAAACATATCTAAATTAAATCTTTCATCATTTATAGAAAAAGCAGGTTTTAAATTTGAAATATGGTTACTTTCAATTTGATAATTTCCAACTGCAAAATTATCAATAGAACCATCAGCATCTCCAAAAGCAACTTTTTCTAATGCTTCAATTGAATCATTTACTAATAATAGTTTTATATTCGGGTAATATCTTTTTAAAAGTTCTTCTTCATAAAAACCTTTTATAACTGCAAGTGTTTTTCCTTCAAAATCTTCAATATTTTTTAAATTACTATTTTTTCTAGTAAATATTGTATCAATTGCTTTTGTATAGCTAGTTGTAAATATAAAATCTTTTTCTCTATCTTTTGTTTTTGACATATTTAACATAACATCAATTTCTTGTTTTTTTAATTTTTCAATATATTCATTCCATGTAAAACCAGAAATATATTCAATATGCATTTTTAATTTAGATGCTAAAAGATTCATATAATCGATTGAAAATCCAGTTGGTATTCCATTTACATTATAATTAAAAGGAGGCCAATTCATTTCATTGTGAATTTTTATTATGGGATGACTTTCTAAATAAGCTTTTTCTTCTTCCGTAAATGATATCAAATCTTTATTTTCATTAGAAATATAATAAGAATTTAAAAGAGCTGTAATATCAAAGTTTTTATCAACTAATCCAAGATTTGAGTATAAATCAGCATTTAGTTTTATAAGTTCAGGTGCAACAGCACCTATTTTAAAAATATTTGTTTTAAATATTTCTTCTGTTTTATTTGCTTCATATAGTAAAGATTCTTTAGTTTTTCTTTTTGTATATTTATTATAAATTAAATCAACAATCTCTTTTTTGTTTTTAAAAGCATATTCCCATCCCTTATTTGAAGCATTAATAAAGTTTTCAACCATTTTTGGATTTTTATAAATAATATTTTCACTTGTAAAAAGTTCTTCATCATAAGAATAAATTCCAAAATTTGCAGGATTTAAAATATTGTATTCAACTCCTAATTTATTTAATTCAAAAGGTTGAGAAGTTATAAAAATACTCATTGCATCAATTTCATTATTTATAAATTTATCAATTTTAAAATCATGAGGTATTAAAGTATAATCATCTTTTTCTATTCCAAAATCTTTTAACATAACTCCTAAACTTGTATGACCCATTTCCCAATCTAAAGCCATGATTTTTTTGTTTTTTAAATCAGCAGGAGTTTTTATATTTGGTTTTGTAACTAATGCTAAAGCATTTTGTTTAAAATAAGAAGCAATTAAGACAACTGGTCTATTTTTTAGTTTTTCTAAAATCAATGCCGAAGAACTAAGCCCAAAAGTTGATTTTCCATCAATAACATCTTGGCTTATATTAATTCCATCTTCAAACTCTTTTATTTCTACATCTAAGCCAACGTCTTTATAATAACCCTTTTCTAAAGCTGTATAAAATCCTGCAAATTCAAATTGATGTTTCCATTCTAGTTGTAAAGAGACCTTTTCTAAATTCCCATATAGGCTCGTTGTTAGAAATATTATGATTAATATTATCTCTTTTATTCTTTTTGACATTGAAATCTTCTTGATAAATGATATTTTAAATCTTTAATTTTGTGATTTAATTATTATAGGGCTTATAATAGCATATTTTATAATATTTTTAAAATCTATTTTGGATACAATATATAAAATTGTATAAGGAAATTAATGAGTGATAGACTACATGAAATTATTGGAGAAATAGGTGTCCTTCATAATATTTTACTTGAAAATGGGAAAATAAATAATGCAAATGAAGTTTTTGAATTTATAGAAAGTTATGATAAAGATGTTCAAGAACATTATTTAAATCTTTTATTGCAATATTATTTCCAAAAAAATGATTTAGAAAATCTAAAAGAAACCTTGTTAGTTGGAGCTAAATTTGATATGAGATTTGAAGATGTAAAAGAGGCATTTTTAAATATAAAATCAAAAGAAGAGAGTGTTCTTGAGTTTATGCAAGAAAATGTGATTTTCTTAAAAGATAATGATCTTGAAAAAAATTTAGAAGAAATGTATCTTTTTTATGAAAACAATCCATCTTTACAAGAAATTTTAATGCCAAGTATCGAATTAATTAAAAAAAATAGGTATGTCTGTGCTTTTTGCTACAAAAATCCTGAAAAGAAATATTCAAAATTTTTTTTAAATGAGGATTTATTGGAATCATTAAAAAGAGATTTACCTTATTTGTTAAATTAGAAGTTTAAATGCCATCTTTTGAATTAGTCGTACCTGAAAGCTTTTTATTTATTCCAGCAAATTTATCTTTTATATCTTTTTGTTTTTTTATAAGTTTTATATTATCAAAAATTTTTAAAAGTGTAATTTTGTTTTTTGTTTTATTAGTATCTTTGTTGAGTTTAGTTTATTATGATATTTTTATAAAATATGCTATAAAAAATTATTATTCTTTAACTCAAATGGATTCAAAAGTTTATTTACAACCTACAAAAAATAGTGAGTCAAAAATTGATAGTTTATCTATGATAGGTGTTTATATTTATCCTTTAAAATATTCTACAGATTTAACACAAAGTGAAAGAGAAGAGATAAAAGTATTACATGAAAGTTATATTGATAAATTTATTGATATATCAACTTATGCCCACAAATACAATAGATATATTTATAATACACAAAGAGTTTATTTAAATTCAAATGTTTATGAAAATACTAAAAATGAAGAAATAAATCCAAGATTTGAAATTTTAAAAAAAATACAAGATACCTTTTTACCTAAAATTTATGGAAAATATGAGTATAAATTTATAGATAAAAAGACAAATGTTGTTTTTGCTACAGCTTTTAATATTTTCTTTGTAAATAGTTATAATAAATTTAGAAATAAATATCTCTTTTGGACGCATGAAAAAGAGGATGAATTTAATCCTGACCCAATTCAGAATTTTGATATTATTTATAAAAAAGTTTTTATTGACTAATAGATTTATTTAGATAAAGTTTCCTATTTCATCACCTAAATATTCATCTATTTTGTTTGCAAATTCATTAAAAGCAATATTACCATTTTTATTAAAGATTACTATTTCTTCACCAAAATCGTCTTGTATAAAATGTTCTTCATTTAAAACTTTTTTATAAAGTTTTTGAAGATCATCTTCACTTTCGTCTTTATTAAATAAGAACCAATTTGCAGTTGTATTTTCAATTCTAATAAGACCATAAATTTTTTTATCATCTATATAATCTTGTATTGTTCCATTTTCAAATCTTGCACCAACTACTAAATCATTTTCATTTAAAATCATTTCCATGTTATTACCTTTTTTAATAGTAGCTATATTATAGTCAAACTCATTTTAGTAATTGATTATTTTTTAATAACTATTAGATACAATTTAAAAAATTAAAATAAGGAATGAATATAAAAAAATTTAAAAAAGTACATATAGAAATAACTAATATATGTAATTTAAAATGTACATTTTGCCCTCCAAAAATTTTACCAAATGGAATAATGAGTTTAGAACAATTTGATAGTTTAAATTTTCAATTAAAGCCATATACAAAAGAGTTGGCTTATCATGTTGTTGGCGATCCACTTGTTTTGACAAATTTAAATGAATATCTAAATATTAGTTTAAAGCATGGATTAAAAGTAAATATTACAACAACAGCAAATAATATAAATGAAAAACATTATGAAACACTTTTAAATTCAACAATAAAGCAAATAAATTTTTCAATAAATTCATATAATGCAAATTCGCATAAGAAATCTTTAGATGAATATTTAGAACCAATTATAAATTTTGTAAAATTTGCTCAAAGTAGAAAACATGAATATTTTATAAATTTTAGAATTTGGAATTTGGATGAAGAAAAAAGTGCAAAAGAGTTTAATACTAAAGTTTTTGATAAAATAAATGAAGCATTTAATACAGAAATAAATATAGAAGAAGTTTATAAACAAAGACCTAAAAATATAAGAATAGATAGAAAAATATTTTTTAATTTTGATGAATATTTTAACTGGCCATCTTTAAATAATGAGATTGTTTCTACAAAAGGTTTTTGTTATGGTTTAGATTCACATTTTGGGATTTTAACAAATGGTGATGTCATTCCTTGTTGCTTAGACCAAAATGCAGTTGTAAATTTAGGGAATACAAACAATACACAAATAGAAGATATATTAAAATCAAAAAAAGTTTTAGATATTCAAAAGGGATTTAAAAAAAATATTTTAGTTGAAGAACTTTGTCAAAAGTGTGAGTATCGAACAAGATTTGATGAAAAAAGGATTTAAATGGATGAAATAGAAATTATATTTAAAAGTATAAAAGATTTTTTTACAAGTTCAATGTTAAGAATTGCATTAATTCCGTTGATTATAACGATGATTATTTTATATGCAATATTTTTTGCAGCAGCAGATTTTGGAATTTCAAGTTTACAAGAAATAGCAGCAGCTTCTCAAAATGGACAAGAAGTTGTTATTGATGAAAATGCTCCTTTTTATTTTATTTGGGCAACTTATTTGATAGTATTTTTGTTTAAATATTCTTTTACTTCTTGGATTGCAGGATTTTTACTTTATTCAATTGGAACAGTTATTGTTTTACAAGCTTCAGTGATTTTATCAATTATTATTATTGGATTTTTAACACCAATGATTTTAGGAATATTGCATAAAAGATATTATTCTCATTTAGTTTTAAATGGTTATGGAACCTTATTTTCTTCTTTATGGGTATTATTTAAAAGTGCAATAATGATGATAATTTTATTTTTAGTGTTAATTCCAGTTTATTTTGTTCCTGTTTTAAATATAATAGCCTTTTCTTTACCTCTTTATTATTTCTTTCATAAACTTCTAAATTTTGATGTAAGCTCAACAATTTTAAGTAAAGAAGAGTATAAAACAATTTATAAAACTCAAGGGAATAATTTTAGACTTAGAACATTGTTTTTATATATTATTTCTATGATCCCATTTGCAACGCTTTTTAGCGCAGTTTATTATGTTATTTATTTAGGACATTCATATTTTATACAACTTGATAAATTACAAAAAGTTTCTGTTTATGAAGAAGAGGAAGAACAAAAAGAGGATATAAAACTAATCTCTAACTAGTTTATATCCAACACCTTGTATATTTTTCAAAAAATCTTTAGGAAGTTTTTTTCTAAAGTTTTTGATAAAAAGTCTCATAGCATTTGCAGTCATGATAGAATCTTCATCCCAAATATTTGTTTCAAGTTCTTCATATGTAATAATTCTATTTTTACTAATTAAAAGCTTTAAAAAAATATTTTCTTTTTTTGTAAGAGTAAATTCTTCTTTACTATTTGATATAGTTGCTTTACTAAAATTAAAAATCCAATTTGGTATTAAATTATAAATTTTTGTTGTGTCATAACTATTTATAAAAGCTTCAAGTGCTTCCATAAGTTTATCTTGAGTTATTGGTTTTATAATATATTTAATCAAATGAAGCTCTGTTGCTTGAAGTAAATATTCTAAATCTGTATATGCTGAAGTTATTATAATTCTTGTTTTTGAATCTGATTTTCTTATCTTTTTTAATAAATCTATTCCTGTTTCATTTCCCATTTTTATGTCAGTTATAATTAAATCTGGATTATATTCAAGATATTTCATATATGCATCACTTGCATTTTTCACACAAATAACTTCTTTAAACAGATGAGTTAAAATCTCTTGAATATTATTTCTAATTCCATCTTCATCTTCTGCATATAAAACGGTATAAGCGTTAAGTTTATTTATAAAATCATTTTTCATATTCTAAGAATCCTTATTATAAAAATTATGTTATCATAGCGAAATTAGGTTAAGAAGGTTTTATTTTGGGATTGGTTACTGAAAAAAATTTATCAAAAATAATTATTTTTACTTTTATTGTCATAATGTCATCAATGGTTTTTGCAATGTCATATTTTTATGTAAAAAATACATATAATGATTTTGATATTGAAATGGAAAAATTTGTAAATGAATATTATTCTGATAAAAAAATGACTCTGAAAAAAGAGATAAATACGATTATTGATATTTTAAATTACAATATTGTTAAATCAAATTTAGATGATGAAGAACAAAAAATGGATGCGGTAAGATTATTAAATAATATTACCTTTGAAGAGAATACAAGTAACTATTTTTTTGTTTATGAAGTTGAAAATATGCAAGGTGGAGATAATTTTGCAAAGTTAATAGTAAATCCAAATAGATTAGATATTGTTGGACAATATATCTCAACAAATTACAAAGATGAAGATGGTAAAAAATTTAGAGAAGATTTTTTAAGAGATATTCGATATAAAGGTGAATCTTTTACTAAATATGCTTATAAAAAACCTGATACGAAAGAGATAAAACAAAAAATTTCATATTTTAAATATTATGAAAAATGGAATTGGATTATAGCTGTTGGTGTTTATACTGACGATATGGAAAATGAGATTGCTCTTAAAACAAAAGATTTAAAAAAAAGAGTTAAAAATCAAGTAGTACAAAATGTGGTTCTTTTTATAATGTTTTTGTCTATTGCAATTTTAATTTCAATTGTAATCTCTCAAAAAATTGATAAAGTTCTAAAGGATTATGAAAATAAAGTTCTTTTTAATGCAAAAGAATTAGAAGTTTTAAATCAATCCTTAGAAGAAAAAGTAAGAAAAGAGATTGAAAAAAATAGAGAAAAAGAACAATTATTAGTACAAAAATCCAAATTTATAGCATTGGGTGAGATGATTTCTCATATTGCTCATCAATGGAGGCAACCATTAAGTGAATTATCTTCAATTCTTATGTATATAAGATTTAAATATAGTATTGATGCACTTGATTCAAAAACTATGGAACAAAAATCTCAAGAAGCAGATAAAGTTTTGGAATTTATGTCTCAAACAATTGATGATTTTAGAAATTTTTTTATGCCTAAAAAAGAAAAAGAAGAGTTTTATTTATATAAAGTTGTTGATTTAGTTATAAATATAATTTCGAGTACATTAAAAAACTATAATATAGATTTACAAATAGATATAGATAAAAATATTACTTTAAAGACGTATTTAAATGAATATGAACAAGTTTTATTAAATATTTTAAATAATGCAAAAGATGTTTTAATAGAAAAAAATATAAAAAATCCAACAATAAAAATAACAGCTTATGAAGAAGATACTTATGTAGTTTTATATGTAGAAGACAATGGTGGAGGAGTTTTAGTCGAACCTAAAGGAAAAATTTTTGAACCATATTTTACTACGAAAGAAGATAGTAAAGGTACAGGAATAGGTTTATATATGTCGAAAATCATTGTGGATAAAAATATGAAAGGAAAACTAAGAGTTAGAAATACAAAAGTAGGTGCAAAGTTTGGTATTTTTGTACCAAAAGATAGTTTAGTTAAAGACATAAATTATGAGTTTATTTAAAAATAAATATATTGCTCATAGGGGATTTCATCATAATAAATTAATTCCTGAAAATTCCTTATTAGCCTTTAAAAAGGCTATTGAAAATAATTATTCAGTTGAGTTTGATATCAATATTACAAATGATAACAAAATAGTAGTTTTTCATGATGAGAATTTATATCGTTTGTGTAATAAAAAAGAGAATATTGAAGAAGTAAAATACTCTTTTTTAAAAGATTTAAATTTATATGAAACAGATGAAAAAATACCATTATTAGAAGAAGTTTTGTCTTTAGTAAATGGAAAAATTACATTGATTATCGAAATAAAAAAACATAAAAATATAGGTTTATTAGAAGAGATTGTATTTCAATTATTGGGAAAATATAAGGGTGAATATTTTTTGTGTTCTTTTGAAAAAGATATTTTAATTTATCTAAAAACGAGTAGATTAAATCATAAAATAGGATTAATTTTTGAAAGTCTTCCTAATAATTTTAGGAAATATGAAAAAATTCTTTTTTTATATAGATTTTTCAAAGTAAAGCCTGATTTTGTCTCTTTAGATGAAAAGTTATTAGATAGTTCAATCTATATTTTTTGTAAAAAAAAAGGTATAGAGATTATAACTTGGACTATAAAAAATAAAAATAGATACGAAGAAATAGCTAAAAAAGTTGATGGGATAATTTTTGAGAATTTTTTAATTTGAAAAAAGAAGAGAAAGTCTCTCTTCTTTTTATCCATACATTAAAGTTGGTAACCACAATGAAATTGCAGGTATATAAGTAATTAATAATAAGCCTATAATCAAAATTGTCGTCATAGGTAATGAAGCGATAATTACTTGTTTTAAACTAAGTCCGGTAATACCACTTGCAACGAATAAATTGAGTCCGACCGGTGGGGTAATCATACCAATTTCCATATTTACAACCATAATAACTCCAAGATGAATAGGATCAATTCCTAAAGCAACTCCAATTGGAAGTAATAATGGTACTGTAATCATAACCACTGAACTTGGTTCCATGAATTGTCCCATTAATAAAAGTAAAATATTTACAATTAATAAGAACATTAAAGGTCCCATATTTGCATCAGTTATCATTTGAGTAATATGTTGTGGAATTTGCTCATCTGTTAAGAAATGGGCAAAAAGCATAGCATTTGCAATGATAAAGAAAATCATTGAACTTGTTTGTGCTGAGTCTAGAATAATTTTATATAAATCTTTGTATTTTGTATCTTTGTAAATAAAGAATGAAACAAAAAAAGCATACATTACACTAAATGCACCAGCTTCAGTTGGAGTAAAAATACCTCCGTAAATTCCACCAATTACAATTACAATAATTAATAATGCCCAAAATGCATTTTTAAATGCTAAAAATCTTTCTTTAAAAGTTGCCTTTTGAGTTGCTTTAAAACCACTTTTTTTAGCTAAAAAATATGTTGCGATCATCATCATTGCACCAATCATAAGTCCAGGAATAACTCCTGCCATAAAAAGTTTTCCAATAGATTGATCAGCAGTTACCCCAAAAACAATGAAAACAATTGATGGTGGAATAAGAATACCTAATGTTCCAGATGTAGCAATTGTTCCGATGGCGAATTGTTCATTGTAACCAGCTTGTTTAATTGCTCCATACATAACAGAACCAATTGCCGCAACAGTTGCAGGTGAACTTCCACTTACTGCTGCAAATATAACAGAAGCTAAAATTGCTGCAATTGGAAGTCCTCCTGGAAGGTGCCCAACTAAACTTTTTGCAAATTCGATTATTCTTGTAGCTGAAGAACCTCTTGATAATAAAGAACCAGCTAAAATAAACATAGGAATAGCCATAAGTGTATATTTATTTAATCCATCAAAAACTTTAGAAGGAATTCCCATTAAATCCATATCTGTAAAAAAGAATGAAGTTATAAGTGTAGTTGTTCCCAATGCGACAGCAACAGGTACTCCTAAAAGCATAAGTGCAAATAATAAGATAAATAAAGTTGCAATTACCATATTATTTTTCTCCTTTATTTGATGTAACTTCATGTATTACATTTTCATGTTCATTAAATAATTCAATATCTTTTGCATCAGTATTATAAATTTCAACTAATTTTTCAGCAGCTCTATATGCGGCTAATGCAAAAGCAATAGGAAGTACAAGGTGTGGGATCCATAAAGGAATTTCTAAATCAACACTCATTTCTCCAAAATCTGCTAACATAAGGATAAGTTCATATCCAAAATATGATAGTATAGCAAGATATGCGATTGAAATAAAATTTGCAAAAATTAGAAGACATTTGGTAATAAACGGAGGAAACTTTTCAATAAGTAAAGTTACAGAGATATGTGCTCCTTGTTTAAAACCATATGCAGCACCAAAAAGTGCAGACCAAATAAAAAGATAGTTTGTAAGTTCAGCAGCCCAAGTAAGACTCATATCAAAAACATATCTTAATATTACATTGATAAATGCTAATAAAACACCAATTGACAGTCCTAAGACTGCCATTGTTTTATTGATTGTACCTACAATTAAGTCGATAATTTCAAAAAATTTTTTCATATTTTAAACTTTACTACTTTGTATCAATTGCTTTTTTAATCAAATCTTCACCTATTACATCATAAAACTTAGGATAAACAACTGACATAGCTTTTTTCCATTCTTGTTTTTGTTCAGGTGTTAATTCTATAATTTCAAGTTTTCCTGTTTCTTTTGAATATTTTCTTAATTCATCCATAATTTTTGCATCTTCAACTGCTGATTCTTTTCTTTCAAGTTCAGTAGCTTCTTTCATAGCTTGAGAAACTTTTTCTTGTAAATCTTTTGGTAATTTATTCCAAAATTGCTCATTCATAACAACAAGGTAACCTAAGTATCCGTGGTTACTTAAAGTAAGACTAGATTGAACTTCATGGAATTTTTTTGTATAGAAGTTAGATAATGGATTTTCAGTTCCATCTACAACACCTTGTTGTAATGCTGAATATACTTCTGAAAATGGTAAAACTTGTGGATTTCCACCAACAGCTTTAAATTGTGCTTCTAAAACTTTTGAACTTTGAATTCTAAATTTCATTCCTTTTGCATCTTCTGGTACAATTAAAGGTTTTTTGCTACTAGAAAAATCTTTAAATCCAGCATCCCAGTAATCCATAGCAATCATTTGTTTTTTTGCATCAACTTTTGATTTTAAAATTGCTCCAACTTCTCCATCCATTACATTATAAAGATGTGCTTTATCTCTAAAAATGAAAGGTAAATCAAATAATTGCATTTGTGGTGCAACACTTGTAAATTTAGATAAACTTGGCATAATTACTTGTACATTATTCATAACAAGTGCTTTAATTTCTTCACCATCACCGTATAATTGAGAATTTGGGAATACTTGAACATCAATTTTTCCACCTGTTAATTCTTCAACTCTTTTTTCAAAAAAGTCTGCTGCTTTACCTTTTGGTGTACTTGCACTTACAACGTGACTTACTTTCATTGTATAATCTGCTGCTAATCCCGATGTTGCTAACATTGCTGCTGCAATTGTTCCTAAAACTAATTTTCTCATATCTTACTCTCCTTAAATTTTGATATAAAAAATTATAGTTAAAAGTTATGTAACTATTATGTAATTATTAACAATTGTCTATTTTTTGATACTTTATACAAATTGTATAAAAAATATCTGTTGTATAAAAAATATATAATTTATACTTTTTTATATGAAATAATTGTTGTATAATTAGCGGTTGTAAAGATTCAATATTTCAAGTGTTTAACTACAATTTAAACTAATTTATAGTATATTATTATCCAACTTTACTACGGAATATGAAAGATTAATATAAAGGAAAATGATGGGGTGTAATTTAGACTTACTAACTTCTTTTAAAGATAATTGTGGGTTTGGTTTAGTAGCAGATATGAAAAATCGACCAAGTCATAAAAATTTAGAAGATGCAATAACTTCACTTGAAAGAATGATGCACAGAGGTGCAGTAGCAGCAGATGGTAAAACAGGAGATGGTTCTGGTTTATTATTATCTATGCCTGATTCTTTCATGAGAAAGGTAGCAGCACAAAAAGGTGTTGATTTACCAGAAATTTACGCAGTTGCGATGATTTTTGCAAAAGAACTTGAAGATATAGATACTTTTAAAGAATATTGTGAAAAAAATGATTTAAAAGTTATTTTGACAAGAGAAGTTCCTGTTGATACGGATGCTTTAGGTCAACAAGCTTTAGAGAGTTTACCGCATATTATTCAAGTATTTGTTATCCCAAGTACTTTAATGTCATCTAAAAGATTTGAAGCAATGCTTTACTTAACAAGAAAAGAGTGTGAGCATAAATTAATAGAAAAGAAAGATTTTTATATTCCTACATTTTCATCTAAGGTAATTGCGTATAAAGGGCTTATTATGCCTACGCACATTAAGCATTTTTATATAGATTTAAGAGATGAAGATTTTAAAATTTCTTTTTCTTTATTTCATCAAAGATTTTCAACAAATACTCTTCCTTTATGGAGATTAGCGCAACCTTTTAGAGCAATAGCTCATAATGGAGAGATAAATTCTGTTGAAGCTAATAGATTTAATGTTGAAGTAAAATCAGAACAGTTAAAATCAGATGTTTTTTCAGAAGAAGAGATGAAAAGATTATTGCCAATTTTACAAAATGTTGGTTCAGACTCAACATCTTTAGACAATATGTTTGAATTTTTACTTGCAAATGGAGTGGATTTTTTTAAAGCTGCACGTGCATTAGTACCAGCTCCTTGGCAAAATGCTCCTCATATGGATTCAAACTTAAGAGCATTTTACGAATATACTGCAACTACTATGGAAGCTTGGGATGGACCAGCAGCTGTTTCATTAACAGATGGAAGACATATCGGATGCTTAATTGATAGAAATGGATTAAGACCATCTAAATATGTTATTACAAAAGATGATAAATTATATATTACATCTGAATATGGAACTTTAAATATAGAAGATGATAATGTTCTTGAAAGAGGAAGATTACAATCAGGTCAAATGATTGCACTTGATCTTAAACATGGAAAAATATTAAAAGAAGATGACATCAATAATTATTTAAAATCATCTCAACACTATTCAAAATGGTTAAATGATGATATGGATTATGTTCAAGAATATATAGAAGATACTTTTTTAAATGTAAAAGACTATAAATTTGAAAATTTAGAGAAAAAACAAAAGTATTTTAATATTACTTATGAAGTATTGGATCAAGTTATTGAGCCAATGGCAAAAGATGGAAAAGAACCAGTTGGTTCTATGGGTGATGATACTCCGTTAGCCTGTTTTTCAAAAGTAAATAGAAATTTTACAGATTTTTTTAGACAAAAATTTGCACAAGTTACAAATCCACCAATTGATCCATATAGAGAAAAAGTAGTTATGTCTTTAGAAACTGGATTTGGTAGAGTTCACAATGTTTTAGATGAAAAACCAGAATATGCTAGAAGATTAAAAGTAACAAGTCCTATTTTAATGAAAGAAAAATATGATGTTTTATATTCTTTTGGTGATGAAAAATCTCCAAGATATGACGCATATTATAAAAATAGAGTTTTCTCAACAAGCTTTAAATCAAATTTAAAAGAATCTTTAGAAACTTTAGCTACATATGTTATAAAAGCAGTTAGAGAAGATGGTGTTGCTGTTGTGATTCTAGATGATAGAGCTGTAAATGATAATGAAAAGATTATTCCTGCAGCAATGGCAGTTGGTTTTTTAAATCAAAAATTATTAAAAGAAGGGATTAGACATAATGTTTCACTTGTAACTATTACAGGAGAAGTTTATGATCCTCATATGGCAGCTGTATTAATTGCTTTTGGATGTACAGCAATCTATCCATATATGATGTATGCATCAACAGTTGCTTTTTTCCAAAGAGAGAAACCAACTAAATATGAAATGCAAAAATATTTAAAAAATACTCAAAAATCTGTAAATGCAGGTATCTTGAAAATTATGTCAAAAATGGGTATTTGTACAATTGCATCATATAGAAATTCTGGTTTATTTGATATTGTTGGTTTAGATGATGAAATTATTAATAGCTGTTTTACTGGTGCTCATAGTGAATTATCAGGTTTAACATTTACTGATATTGAAGAAAGAATTAATAAATCTCACCATAATGCATTTAAAGAAGAACATTCTATTTTTCCTCTTGATTTAGGTGGATTTTATAAATATTCAAATGGTGGTGAATATCATGATTATGGTCCAGCTACAACAAAAGCTATGCACAATAAACATGCTTCTTCAAAAGAAGATATTACTGATTTTGAAGGATTAAGAGAGTTAGTTGCTAATAGAGATAAAAAATTTATTAGAGACTTTTTAGAATTTAATTCAGATAGAAAACCTATAGATATTAGTGAAGTTGAATCAAAAGAAACTATTTTCAAAAGATTTGCAACTGCTGCTATGTCATTAGGTTCAATTTCTCCAGAGGCTCATGAAGCAATGGCAACTGCTATGAATACTATTGGTGGTATGTCAAATTCAGGTGAGGGTGGAGAAGATGCAAAAAGATTTGGGACTATTAGAAATTCTAAAATCAAACAAGTTGCATCAGGAAGATTTGGGGTAACACCTGCATATTTAAGAAGTGCTGAAGAGTTACAAATTAAAGTTGCACAAGGTGCAAAACCAGGTGAGGGTGGACAATTACCAGGACATAAAGTAACGGGTCTTATTGCTACATTAAGACATACAGTTCCAGGTGTTACTTTAATTTCACCACCACCACACCATGATATTTATTCAATTGAAGATTTAGCTCAATTAATTTTTGACTTAAAACAAATTAATCCATTGGCTAAAATCACAGTAAAACTTGTATCATCAATTGGTGTTGGAACAATTGCAGCAGGAGTTGCAAAAGCTTATGCTGATAAGATTATTATTTCAGGTGGAGATGGTGGAACAGGAGCTGCTCCTTTAACATCAATTAAACATGCAGGAAATCCATGGGAAATGGGGCTTTCTGAAGCTCATAATGCTTTAAAAGCAAATCATTTAAGAGAGTTTGTTCATGTTCAAACAGATGGTGGATTGAAAACAGGTCTTGATGTTGTTAAAGCTGCAATGTTAGGTGCTGAATCTTACGCATTTGGAACAGCATCTTTAACACTACTTGGATGTAAAATTTTAAGAATTTGTCATACAAATAAATGCTCAGTTGGAGTTGCAACACAAGATGAAACTTTAAGAGATTATTTTACAGGAACAGTTGAAAGACTAATTTCTTACTTTACATTTATCGCTGAAGATGTTAGAAATATTCTTGCAAGTTTAGGTTATAAAACGATTGAAGAGATTGTTGGAAGATCTGATTTATTAAAAGTTATTGATGATAAATTTGCACAAAAATTTGATTTTCAAAATATTTTAAGAAGAGTTGAAGGAATTGATACTTGTCAAAAAGAGACTAATGCTCCTTTTGATGATAATAAATTTGAAAAAGAATTATTAAAAAAAGTTCATAGAACAATCGAAAATCCAAGTTCACCTGTAAAAGTAAATGCAGATATTTCAAATTTAAATAGATCATTTGGTGCTTTAATATCAGGAGAAATTGCAAGATTTTATGGAGATAAAGGCTTACCTGAAAATTCTATAAATATTAATTTAAAAGGAATTGCAGGTCAATCATTTGGAGCATTTTTATCAAAAGGTATGAACTTATATCTTGATGGTGCAGCAAATGATTATGTTGGAAAAGGTATGAATGGTGGTAAAATCATTATTAATCCAGCTCATCAAGGTCCAAAATTTGCAGGTGCAGGTAATACTTGTTTATATGGAGCAACAGGTGGTAAATTATATATTAGAGCAGCTGTGGGTGAAAGATTTGCAGTTAGAAATTCTGGATGTATAACTGTTGTAGAAGGAACAGGTGATAATCCATGTGAATATATGACAGGTGGAATAGCTGTAATTTTAGGTAACACTGGAATTAATTTTGGAGCAGGTATGACAGGTGGTTTGGCATTTGTTTATGATCCAGAAAAAACATTTGTTGATAAAATGAATCAAGAATTAATTGAACCAGTTAGAGTTGATACAGATGATACTGAAAGAGAAAGATTATATTTAAAAAGATTATTATTAGATTATTTACACGAAACACAAAGTGAAATAGCTGAACATATATTACAAAATTTTAGAGCTGAAATTAGAAATTTCTGGATGGTAAAACCAAAAAATATGACAGTGCTACCACTGGATCCGGACAAGGGAGATTAAGAAAAATGTTAAATTTTACAAAATTTGAAAGAGTAAATCCAGAAAAAAGAGATGTTCTTCAAAGATTAAAAGATTTTGATGAAGTATATCAAGTATTTACAAAACAAAGAGCAACAGAACAAGCAGATAGATGTATGCAATGTGGTGATCCATATTGTCATACAGGATGTCCATTAGGAAATTATATTCCAGCATGGTTAAAACAAACAGCAACAAAAAATCCAGATTTGGCTTTTGCTTTATCAAATGAAACATCTCCTTTTCCTGAAATCTTAGGAAGAATTTGTCCACAAGATGTACTTTGTGAAGGTGCATGTTCTTTAAATACAGGTCATGGAGCAATTTCTATTGGAGCAATTGAAACATATATTTCAGAAAATGCTTTTGAAAATGGATTGAAACCTCAATTTACTACTAAAAAAAATAATAAACGAGTTGCGATTATTGGTTCTGGACCATCTGGAATTTCAGCTGCAACATTTCTTCTTAGACGTGGATTTGATGTTGAAATGTTTGAAAGAGCAGATAGAGCTGGTGGACTTTTAATGTATGGAATCCCAGGATTTAAGCTAGATAAAACAACTGTTGATAGAAGAATTAACTGGTTACTTGAAGCAGGAATGAAACTTCATACTAATTGTGAAATAGGAAAAGATAAATCAATATCAGATTTAGAAAAAGAGTTTGATGCAATTTATTTAGCTATTGGTGCAACTTCAAGTAATAAAGTAAGAGTTGATGGTGAGAATGCATCAAATGTATACTTTGCGATTGATTTTTTAACAGGGATTCAAAAAAGAAATCTTGGAAACAAAAATATAAATTATATTGATGTAAAAGATAAAAACGTTGTAGTTATTGGTGGTGGAGATACAGCTATGGATTGTGTTCGAACATCTGTTAGAGAAGGTGCTGAAACTGTAAAATGTCTTTACAGAAGAGATGAAAAAAATATGCCTGGATCTAAAAAAGAAGTTGTAAATGCAAAAGAAGAAGGTGTTGAATTTGTATTTAATGTTGCTCCAAAATCTATAAAAGTTGAAAATAATTTAGCAGTTGCAGTTGAATTACTTGAAACTTCAATGAGTGAACCAGATGCAAGCGGAAGACAGAAAGTAGTTATTAATGAAGGATCTGAATATTTAGAAGAGGCAGATGTTGTGATTTTAGCACTTGGTTTCTCTCCTGAAGTTCCTGCATTTTTAAAAGAACTAAATGTTGAAACAAATTCTTGGGGTGGAATTGTAATTAATTCAGATTACAAAACTTCAAATAAAAAAGTTTATGCAGGTGGGGATTGCAGAAGAGGTGCTCATTTAGCTGTAACTGCAGCTGTTGATGGAAGAGAAGCAGCAAAAGCAATAATAAAAGATTTATTGTAAAAATGAATAAAAATATTACAGCCTTTCATAAAAGAGATTTTATAGAGGCTGTAAAATTAGCTAATAAAGAAATATATACATATATAAATGAAAATCTATCTTTAAATGATTATTCCTACACAAATAGTGTTGGATTTGGCGGAGATAATTCTTTAAAAATGGATTTAATTGCTGAAAAAATATTTATTAAGTATTTAGATAAATTTGGAAATATTTATTCAGAAGAATGTGGATTATTAACAACTAATAAAGATTATACTCTAGTAATAGATCCTTTGGATGGGAGTAATAATTTTTATTCTGATTTACCATATTATGGTACATCTGTAGCATTAAAATATAATGAAGAAATAGTTGCTGGTTTTGTAACAAATTTAGTTTCAGGAATCATGACTTATAGAGTATTTGATGAAGAAAAGAAATATTTTTCATTAATTACAATGGACTATAAAGATAAAATTAAAGTTGTAAAAACAAAACTTGCAATTTTTGAAAGAGCTTATACATATCCAAAAATTTGTGATAAATTAAGTTTACTACATATCAAATTTAGAACTTTAGGTGCAGTTGCTCTTAGTTTATGCAGTGCAATTGATTATGAATTTGTATTATATGGTGGCAATATAAGAGAATTTGATATTGCGGCAGCTTTATATATTTGTAAAGATTTATATATTTATAGGTCAAATGAATATTTATTTATAACAAAAAATAAAGAAAAATATGACTTACTTAAAGAAATTATTAATCAATTTTAGGTTATAACTCCAAGACAATTAAATTACAATAGGAAGAAATTATATGTCTTTAATGATTACTGATGAATGTATTGCATGTGATGCATGTAGAGAAGAGTGCCCAAATTATGCTATTGAAGAGGGTGACCCAATTTATGTAATTGATCCAGATAGATGTACAGAGTGTGTTGGTCATTATGAAGAACCACAATGTGTTGAAGTTTGTCCTGTTGACTGTATTATTATTGATCCAGATAACGAAGAGACAATGGAAGAGTTAAAGTTCAAATATGAACAATTAATGGAAGAAGAGAATTAATGTCTAAAGTAACGACAATCATTGACATTGGTTCCAATTCAATGAGAATGGTTGTATTACAAAAAAGTAGCAGATTTGCATTTAGTTTAATAAATGAGACTAAAAGTAGGGTGAAAATATCTGAAGGTTGTTATGAAAATGATGGTAATCTTCAAGATATACCCATGCAAAGAGCTTATGAATCCTTAAAATCTTTTTTAAATATATCAAATGCATTAAAATCAAGAAAAATTATATGTGTAGCAACATCAGCTTTAAGAGATGCACCAAATTCAAAAGTTTTTATAAATAGAATAAAAAATGATTTAGGCTTAAATATAAAAGTAATTGATGGAGAAAAAGAGGCATATTTTGGTGGAATTGCAACTTCAAATTTATTGCATGATGATACTTTTGTAACTGTGGATATTGGTGGTGGTTCTACAGAGTTTGCTTTTGTAAATGCTGGAAAAATAGAAAAATCTATATCTTTAAATATTGGAACAGTTCGAATAAAAGAACTTTATTTTAATAAAAATAATATTGAAGGTGCGAAAAAATATATATTAGATAATTTAAAAAAGATTTTTGAATTAAATATAGAAATCCCTCAAAAAGTTGTGGGAATTGGTGGGAGTATTAGAGCTTTATCAAAAATAGTAATGGCAAAAAATCAATATCCTTTAGATGTTCTTCATGGATTTACTTATAATGTTGAAAATGAAATAATTTTATTTGACAGAATTTCTAGAGCAAAAGATAATGATGATTTAAAATCTTTTGGAGTAAAAAAAGATAGATTTGATACTATAAAAGAGGGTGCATTTATCTTTAAAACAATTTTAGATGAGCTTAAAATAAAACAAGTTGTAACTTCAGGAGTTGGGGTTCGAGAAGGTGTTTATTTAACTGATTTACTTAGAAATTCAAACCATAAGTTCCCTGAAAATTTTAATGTTAGTGTTAGAAGTTTGCTTGATAGATTTCAAATTGATGAAAAACAAAGTGCATATTTGGGTAATAATGCAAAAAAAATATTTGATATTTTGAAACCTTTACATAATTTAGATAGTAAAAGTAGAAGTTTACTTGTAATTGCATCTAAACTTCATTCTATTGGCTCAACTTTGAATTTTTATAAATCAAATGATAATGCATTTGATTTTATTTTAAATGGTTTAAATTATGATTTTTTACATACATCAAGAATGATTGTAGCTCATACAATAAAATTTTCAAAAAAATCACTTCCAACAAAAAATGATATTTTAGAATATGAAGAACTTTTACCTAGTCTTAGAGTAATGCAATGGATGTCTTTTATGATTTCATTGAATATTGCAGTTAATCAAGATTTTTCTAGACCAAAAGTTGAATATATTTTAAATGAAGATATTTTAGAAATTAATTTACCAAATAAATCATTTTTAATTGAATCAAACATTGATAAATTAGAAACACCGGAAGATTTAAAAATAAAGATTTTATGATGAAAAAAATAGTATATAAAATTTTTTTATTTGTAGTTTTTATTTTAAGAAAATTACCGCAATCAGTAAGAAGATCATTTTTTAGATTTGTAGCATATTGTGGTTATTTATTCGCAAAAAATACAAATAAGATTATAGAAACAAATTTAAATTTTGTTTTTAATAATTCTTTATCTAATGATGAAATAAAAAGTATTCAAAAATATTCATATTTTAATATGGTTTTATGGGTTCAATCTTTAATAGAAAATTTAGATGTGAGTGATGATGAATTAAAAAAAACAGTTAAAATAGAAAATGAAGAGATACTTTTAAATCTAAAAAAAGAGAATAAACCAATTATTTTAATTTCTGCTCATTTTGGGAATATGGAGATGTTAAGTTGTTATATAAATAAATTTGTAATACCTTTACATCAAGTAGCCAGAGAGTCAAATTTTAGTGAAATAGATGAATTTATTGTAAAAGCAAGAGAAGCATCTGGAAGTAAAATAGTTTTTAAAGATGGAGCTTTAAAAAAGCTTGTAAAAGCAATGCTAAAAAAAGAAGCAGTATCTTTAATAATTGATCAAAATATAAATGCAAGAGATGGTGAAGAAGTTGAGTTTTTAGGGAAAAAAGCGTATCAATCATCTTCTAGTGCAAATTTAGCTAGAAAGTTTGATGCGTATATTGTTCCTCTTGCTATTTTTAATCAAGAAAATTATACTTATAAAATTAAAATTTATGAACCAATTATTCCTATAAAAACTGAGAATGAAAAAGAAGACCTAAAAAAAATTTCACAATTAGAAGCTAATGCAATATCTGCTATAATTTATGAAGATAAAAAACAGTGGTTTTGGCCACATAAAAGATTTAAAAGTCATTATAGAGAGATATATGAAAAGAATTCTAATAATAAGTGATGGCAAACCAGGACACTTAAATCAATCAATAGCTTTTTGCAAAATAAAAGATGTAAGTTATGATATTTTAGAAGTAAAATTTAAATCAAAATTTCATAAATTGCTATCTTATCTTTTTGATAAATTTGATTTTTTTACTGATGCTTTATTTGAAGATTATAAAAAATATTATTTTGATTTTTATGACGCAATAATTAGTACAGGTTCAGGAACTTATTATTTTAATAAATTTATTGCTCAAAAGTATAATAAAAAATCAATAGCTTTAATGCTTCCAAAATCATATAAATTCAAAAATTTTTATTATATAATCGCACAAGAGCATGATAATCCAATACGACAAGATAATATTCTAACTCTTCCTTTAAATTTATCATTTCCTAAAGCAAAAGGTTATGTAAAAAAAGTTAAAGATAAAAAATCACTTGCAATTATAATTGGAGGAGATAATGATGTTTTTACAATGGAATATGAATTAATAAAAGATGAATTAGATTTTATTTTTGAGAATTATCCTGAGTATTTAAAATATATAACAACTTCAAGAAGAACTTCAAAAGAAATTGAAAATTTAATAAATAAATATGATTTTGATTATAAACTTATTTATTCAAAAGAACCAAAAATCAATCCTATCGGAGATTTTATAGCTGTTTGTGATGAATTTTTTATTACAACTGATTCAACTTCAATGTTAAGTGAAGTAAGAGCAAACACAGATGCTAAAATTAATATTATAGATTTAGATTCAAAAAAAGAGAATACAAAATTTCATCGTTTAGTAAATATTATTGAAGATATGGATGATGAAAAAGTAAATTTTGTAAAGTTATTGAAAAAAGTAAAGATTTAAAAAAAGGAAAATAAATTGAATAAAAAGATTTGTATAATTGGTCTTGGATATGTTGGATTACCACTAGCTCATGCATTTAGTAAAAAATATAAAGTTGTAGGATTTGATATTAATAAACCTAGAGTTGAAGAGTTAAGTAATGGATATGATAGAACTTTAGAATTAACAAAAGAAGAAGTTCAAGAATCAATTTCAAATGGAATGATATATACAACAAATATAGAAGAGATAGAAGATTGTAATGTGTATATAGTGACTGTTCCAACTCCTATTGATTCATCAAATAGACCTGATTTAACTCCTTTAATTAAATCTTCCCAAACAATTGGAAAAGTTCTTAAAAGAGATGATATTGTAATTTATGAATCTACAGTTTATCCTGGAGTTACAGAAGAAGTTTGTGTTCCACAGTTGGAAAATATTTCAGGATTAAAATTTAATCAAGATTTTTATTGTGGATATAGCCCTGAAAGAATAAATCCAGGTGATAAAGAACATACTGTAACAAAAATACTTAAAATAACTTCTGGTTCAACTCCAAAAATAGCTGATGTTGTAGATGAACTTTATAATTCAATAATAGTTGCAGGAACTCATAAAGCAAGTTCAATAAAAGTGGCAGAAGCTGCAAAAGTAATAGAAAATACGCAAAGAGATGTAAATATCGCACTTATAAATGAATTAGCACTAATTTTTGATACTATGAATATAGATACAAATGATGTTATAGAAGCAGCTGCAACTAAATGGAATTTTATAAAACTTAAACCAGGACTTGTTGGTGGTCACTGTATAGGTGTTGATCCATATTATTTAACTTATAAATCTGAAGAGTTGGGATATAAACCAAATTTGATTTTAGGTGCAAGACAAATAAATAATGCAATGGGAAAATATATTGCAGATAAAACAATTAAATTGATGATAAAATCTGGAAAAATTATAAAAAATTCAAATGTATTAATGATGGGATTAACTTTTAAAGAAAATTGTCCTGATATAAGAAATACAAAAGTAGTAGATATTATTGAAGAGTTGGAAGATTTTGGAGCTATTATAGATGTTTATGAACCTTGGATTGATGAAAAAGATAAAGGTTATTATGATTATAACTTTGTAGAAAATCCTTTTGAAAATGAAAAAAAATATGATGCAATAGTTGTAGCTGTTGGTCATAATCTATTTAAAACAATAACTGAAGAGGAATATAATAATCTAATAAAAGGTGAAAAAATAGTGATTGATGTAAAAGGAATAGTTCCTAATCCTACTTGGAAGTTATAATCTATGAAAATAGTGCAAGTTTTACCTGAATTAAATGAAGGTGGAGTTGAACGAGGTGTTGTTGAACTAAACCGCGAATTTGTTAAAAAAGGAATAGAATCTTTTGTTATTAGTTTGGGTGGAAAACTTGAAAATCAAATAAATCTTGATGGAGGAACTTTTATAAAGTTTGATGTTTGTAGTAAAAATATTTTTACTACAATTTCAAGAATAAATAGTTTAAAAAAAATTTTAAAAGAACTAAAACCTGATATTATTCATGTACGTAGTCGTGTTCCTGCTTGGCTTGTTTATTTTGCAAATAAAAGATTAAATATAAAAGTTGTCAGCACTGTTCATGGTTTTAATAGTGTAGGTTTTTATAGTTCAATTATGCAAAAAGCAGATGCTGTTATATGTGTAAGTAATAGTATAAAAGAGTATATTCAAAAAAATTATCAAACACCACAATATAAAATAACTGTAATTCCAAGAGGGATTGACTTAGAACTTTTTAATCCTTCCAACTTAGATGAAGATTTTATAAATGAATTTAAAGAAAAATATGATTTAAAAGATAAATTTATAATCTCAAGTGTTGGAAGAGTAACTCAATTAAAAGATTATGAAACTTTTATCAAAGCAATAAATTTAGTAAAAAAAGAAATTCCTCAATTAAAAGCTTTGATTGTTGGTGGAACAAGAAGTGATAAAGAAGATTATTTAAACTCTTTGAAAATTTTAATAAAAGAGTTGAATTTGCAAGATAATATCATTTTCACTGGAAGCCAAAGTAAAATAGCAGAAATTTATGCTTTAAGTGATATAGTTGTTAGTTCATCAAAAAAACCTGAAAGTTTTGGACGAGCAGTTGCTGAAGCAATAGCTCTAAATACTCCTGTAGTTGCTACAAATCATGGTGGAGTAAAAGATATAATTATAGATAATGTTAATGGCTTTTTCTTTGAAGTAGGAGATGAAAAAGAGCTAGCTAATAATATTTTAAAATCAAAAAATCTAAAGTTTAATGGATATAATTATATAGCTTCTAATTTTTCTTTGGAAAATATGGTAAAAAATACAATCGAAGTTTATAAAAAGGTGATTTGATTTGATATATTTATTGATTTTTATAGTGATTTTATTTATGTATTACTCTTTTAGATATGCTTGGTGGACGAAAGTAGTAGATTTAAAAAATCCTAGAATTCTAATGTATCATATGGTTAGTTCACATAAAAAAAATGCTAGATTTAATGGTTTAAGAGTCCAACCAGAAGAGTTTGAAAAACAGATAAAATATTTAAAAGATAATGGTTGGACTTTTTTTACTATGTCTGAATTAATAGAAAAAAAAGATGAACTACCTTTTAAATCAATTTCAATTACTTTTGATGATGGTTATGAAGATAACTTTACAAATGCATATCCAATTTTAAAAAAATACGATGCAAAAGCAACTATATATGTAGTTGTTGATAGACATGATAGAGAATGGTCTTCAAAAAGAAAGAAGAAAAATAATGATGGTGAATTAAAATTTGAACCAAAATTAAAAGATGAACAAATAAAAGAGATGATTAATTCAGGATTAATAGAAATCGGCTCTCATACAATGACACATGATAATTTATTGAATTTAACAAAAGAACAAAAGATTAATGAAATTCAAAATTCAAAAATAGAAATTGAAAATAAATTTAATATAACTTGTAAATCTTTTTGTTATCCTTTTGGATTGTATGATGAAAAAGATGTTGAAATTGCAAAAAATAGTGGATATACAAATGCAACAACGACTACAAAAGGGATAGATAGTTTAAATGAAAATAAAAAATTTGAATTAAAAAGAGTTACAATTAGTGGGAAAGATAATTTTTTATCATTTAAAATAAAAATGAAAAGAGGAATGAGAGGGTTGAATAAATGAAAATATGTCAAATTTTAGCTGGAAACGAAGATGGTGGTTTAGAAAAACACACAATTGAATTATCTAAACAGTTGAAAAATAGAGGAATTGACATAACTGTTATTGCTCATGAAGATTTTAGAAATGATTTTCTAGATGTAAATTTTATTCCTTTAGATTTATCAAAAGGCAGAAATAATCTTATAATCCTTTATAAACTATATAAAATTATCAAAAATAATAAATTTGACATTATTCATACTCAAGCAAATAAAGCAACATACATGATTTCAAAATTAAAGAAATTTTATGGTGGTTTTAAACATGTATCAACATTGCATAATTTTAAGAATAATTTAAAATCTTTTGATAAGTCAGATTTTGTAATAAGTGTATCTGATAAAATTGCTTCGAATTTAAAAAATAAAAATCATAAAACAATTTATAATGGAATTTATTTTGATAAAAATGAAGATTTAAGAGTAGATTTATATGAAAAATACAATATTGAAAAAAATAAATTTATTATTTGTAGTGTAGCTAGATTTACAAAAGTCAAAAGATTTGAGTTATTAATAAAAGCAATAAAAGAGTTATTTGATGTTCATCTTATATTAGTTGGAGATGGAAATGAAAGTAGTTTTTTAAAATCATTAGCAAAAGATTTAGCTATAGAAAATAATATCACTTTTACAGGAAGTTTAGAAAATTTTGAAGTAAAAAGAATCATCTTTAATTCTTCGTTATTTGTAATGTGCTCAGATAATGAAGGTTTTCCTTATACTTTTGTTGAAACAATGTTTTGTAATACACCATTTATTTCTACACCTGTTTCAGATTTAGAAAAATTTTTAGGAAAAAAATATATTTTAAAATTTGATGATTATAAAAATATTTCTCAAAAAATAGAATTTGTGAAAGATAACTTTCAAGAAGTAAGAAATGATTTTGAAAAAATATTTAAGTTATGTGAAAATAAACTAACGGTTGAAAATATGGTAGATGAAACTATTGAAGTTTATAAAGAAGTATTAAGATGAAAGTTTTATTTTTAAAAGATGATAAACCAGGTCATTACAATCAAACTGAGGGGTTACTTTTTTATTTAAGAGAAATTTTCCCAAATTTAGAGGTTGAATATATTGAAGTAGAAATAAAATCTAAATTTTCAAGAAAAATATTGAGATTTTTACTCAATAATTTCTCCTCATTTTTTGAAAGAAAATCAAGATTAAAATATTTATCTTTTTTTTATAAAAATTATAAACTACCAAAAAATAATCCAGATTTAATTATTTCAACAGGTGGAAATGTTTCAAATATAAATGCTTGGTTTTCAAAAGCATATAATTGTAAAAATATTTTAAATGGAGCTTTAAGAGGACTAAAAGAAGAACTTTTTACTTATGTAACTACAGTTATTGATTTAGGATACAAAAACCAAATAATTTTAGATGTTGCTCCAAATACAATTACAAAAGAAAAGTTATTAGAAAAATCAATAGAATTTTCCTCTTTACATAATTTGGATATTAACCAAAAGTATTATTCATTGTTAATAGGTGGAGATGGCGCTGGATATAAATATGAAGATAAATTTTATACTGATTTAATTGATTTCGTAGGAAAAATATCAAAAGAAAAAAATATCAGATGGCTTATCACAACATCAAGAAGAACACCATTATCTGTAGAAAATAGATTAGAAATGGAATTAAAAGATTATTGTTCATATTTTGTTTCATATAATAAAAAAGAAGAAAAAGTTTTACTAGCATTTTTAGGCTTGAGTGAAGCTATTTTTGTAACAGAAGAAAGCTCTTCAATGATTAGTGAAGCAATTTCTTCAGCGAAAGATGTTTTTACAATTGGAAATGAATATTCAAATTCGGATGAGAATTATAAAAATATATTAAATAAATTTGAGTTAAATAACTTTATTAAGAAAATTGATATATTTAATTTTACACTAGGTTTAGATTTTATTAAACCAACGAATATTAACTTAAATTTTAAAAACAAAATAAAGGAATTATTTTGAATAATAATGTGGTAATTGTTGGAACAAGTAGTGTTTTTTATCCAGTTATTGATGAATTAAGAAAAGAGGGTAATATTAATCTTATACATTGGTTTTTTAAAAATCCTAGTTTTGAACAAGAAATAGAACTAGCGTTAAAAGATAATTATATTGGTAAAAAAGATGAAATATATTTCAATGTTTTGGATAAATTACCTTCTATATTAAATACATATGTAAGAATGAGAGAAACAAAAGGGAAGTCTTATTATGAATTAGTAAATATGTTTAATATCTTATACGACTATGCATTTTACATGCTTTCTAAAAATGTTGATTATGTAATTTTCACAAATATCCCTCATAATGGGATAGATTTAATTGTTTATTATATCGCAAAAGAATTAAAGCTTAAAACTGTATTATTTTATAATAATCCTTTATTTGCAGATAGATTCTTTTATGTTTATGATATTGAAGATTTTGGGATTTATAATGATATACCTGATTCTTCTGAGGAAATAGAATTTATTAATTTAGAAAAAGTTTTTAAAAAAGATTCTGTAGTAAAAAAAGGTTTAAAGATTGAAAGAAGAAGACAACAGTGTCTGATAGAGTTTTTTAGTAGTATTTTTAAAATGAGCTTTAATAAAAGGGTACACACTTCTTTTAGTTATATAATTGATAGTTATTTTAAATGTAAAGTATTTAAAAAATATTTAAATAGTGCCGTAAAAAGTGTAGATTTTAATAAAAAATTTGTCTATTTTGCATTACACTTACAACCTGAGCTTCATACTTCAACTTTAGGTGGTATGTATAATGATCAAATATTAGCAATTGAAAGATTATCAGAAATTTTGCCAAAAGATTTTTTTATTTATGTAAAAGAACATCCTCAACAACTGTTTTTTCAAAGGGATAAGTATTTCTTTAAAAGACTTGAAAGACTCAAAAATGTTAAATATATATCAAATGATATAAGTACTTATGAATTAATATCAAAATCTCAGTTTGTTTCAACAATCACTGGTACAGTTGCTTGGGAAGCTGTAACAGGAGGAAAAACATCTTTAATATTTGGTAAAGCATGGTTTCGGAATTTACATGGAGTTTTTGAATATAATGAAAATTTAGATATTAATGAAATTATAGATTTTAATATTGATCATAAAATTGTAGAAAAAGAATATAACAAGTTACTCTTAAAATCAAGGTTAGGAACTACTAATGCAGACTATAAATCTTTTGTAAAAAATTTTTCTTTAAATAAAAATACAAAATTATTGAAATCATTTATTATAGACATTATACAATGAAGAAATATCTTATAGGATTAGTAGTTACAAATCTTGCAGGAAGTGGTGCTGAAAAAGTAGTTTTAAATCTTTTTAATATGTTTGAAAAATTTGGACATAGTATATATATCATCCTACTTGAGGATATTATTAGTTACGATTTATCTAATAATGAAAAGTGTAAAATCATTAGTTTGACTACAAATAGAAAATATCATAAATTATTTTCATTTATTGGAGATAAAAGATTACATTATCTTTTAGAAAAGAAGCTATTTTCTATTGAGAAAGAAGAAAATCAAAAATTTGATTTAATTTTATCAAATTTACCTGCATCAGATAGAGTTTTACAATATTCAATTAGAAACAATGTCTATTTTTGTATTCACACTTCTTATTTTCAAGAGATTGAAGAATTTAAATCAAAAGGAGATTATTTTCGTGCTAAGAAAAAATATAAACTATATAAGAAAATATATAAAAATAAAAAATTAATTATTGTTGCAAATAAGATTAAAGAAGATTTAGATGAATTAAATATCCAGTATAAATCTGTTAAATGTATATATAATCCTTTTGATTTTGATGAAATTAGAAAAGAAGCTGATGAAAAAGTTGAAATTATAAAAGAAGATTACATATTAAGTGCATCAGCATTTAGATCAGTTAAAAGACATGATATTCTTTTTGACTCTTATAAAAAATCTGAAGTAAATCTAAAATTAGTTCTACTGTGTAATGAAAATAAAGAATTATTAAAAATGATTAAGGATAGATCTTTAGAAGATAAAGTTGTAATATTAGGATTTAAAAAAAATCCTTATCCTTATATAAAAAATGCAAAATGTTTAGTTTTATCTTCTGAGAGAGAGGGGTTACCTACTATTTTAATAGAATCTTTAATTTTAGGGACACCTGTTGTTTCAACAAACTGTATTTCTGGTCCAAGTGAAATTTTAACAGGAGAATTATCAAAATATTTAGCAAAAGTAAATGATTCAAATGATTTAGCATTAAAAATGAAACAAATTATAAAAAATAATATTATTATAAAAGATGAGTACATTGCAAAATTTAATGAAAAGAATATTATAGAACAATACTTAACTCTTTGTTAATAAATTTTCTTTTTTTGATATTCAATTTTATATTGAGCTAAAATTATTCCAATAACAAATGAAAATAAGAACATAGTATCATTTAAATAAAATAGCATATCTGTTAAGCTACCTAATAAAAAAATACTAAGAGTTGAGATTTTTAATATATAAATAGATTTATCTTTTATTGGTATATTTACAATTAAATAAAATAAATATAGAAAAAATCCTAATCCTATAATACCAAATTGAGTAATTATTTCAAGAAAATTATTATGAAAATGAACTAAATATTTATTATAACTGTATTTTTTTTCTAATTTATTATTTATAATATATTCATTTTTTTTATTTATATTATTTGCAATTCCTACGCCTAATAAGGGATGATCTTTTAATATTTCTTTTGTAATAACCCAAAATCCAATTCTAGCACCTATAGATGTATTATAATTTGAATTGTTAATTACATTTGTAATATCAGATTCTATTGCATTTATTCTAGTTTTAAAATTTGCTGATAAATTGTAACTTAGATATAGTGTCACAAAGATAGTAAATAAAGTAATGATAAGTATTTTTAAATTTGTTTTATAAATAGATAAAATAACTATAATAATTGTAATAAAAAGAGTAAAATAACCAGTTCTTCCTGAGTTTACTAATAAATTTATTGTTACAGTAGTAAAAAATAAAAAATATATGATTTTTCTTTCTTTCTTTTCCTCATGAATAATTTTGAACATTAAAAAAATTGCAGTTATTGATAAAAAGATACTGTAAAGAGTATGTTGCATAAATACAGTAGGGTCATGAGGTTTTCCAAGACCTATTTGCCAGAAGGCAAAATAATTTCCATAAGATAAAATTTCACTTATAAACATACCTATTAAAAAATAAGAGATAGCAAGTTCAAAATATTCTTTTTTTAAATATTTAAAGATAACAAAAATGGGTAGATAGTACCAATATCTTTTTATATATTTTAATGCTTCTTGAAAAGAAACGTCACTCCAAAAATATGATAGTAATGAGTATCCTATAAATATCCAGAAAAATAAAAATAGGTTTGTTTTAGGTAATTCAAAATCATATTTTGTTTTATCAGTTATCCATAAGATAATCATTAAAATTGCAATAACTCTTTTAATTTCACTAGGAAAACTTAAAGTAAATGCATAAAGAAGGATTAAATAATTTATATAGTCAATGCGAGGAGTATTTTTTAATTTTTCTAATAAAGTAGCCAAATTTCTCTTTTCATATTAAATTATAATTTGAAAAAGGATATTATCTTAATAAAAATAAAAAGGCTCTAAAAAATAATTTATGAATAAAACAACAATTTCATACAAATCATCAAATTTATTAATTGAAGAATTAAAAAAGCAAGAAAATATTGAAGTTTTAAAAGAAGGAAATTTTTTAATTTCATTATTCAATAAAAAAAAATATGCAGATGTATATTTTCATTCAGGTAATTTAGATGAAAAATCAATTGAAAATATTAAAAATTCAAAAATTACCATAACAAATTGTTTTGCTTCAATGAATCAAATTATTGCAAAAACAAAAGTTTCTCATGAAAAAATAAAAGTAATTTATCCTTCAATAAATATTGAATATAAAAAGCCAAAAGATGTAAAAGCTAAGATTTGTGAAGAGTTAAAAATAGATGTAAAAACAAAATTGATTTTATTTACTGCAAAAAATTTTAAAACTTCAGGTATAAAGGAGTTTTTGGATATTTGTTCTTCTATAACTTATCCTGATTTTAAGATAATTATTGCAGGTGAGCAAAAGCAAATTAGTGCTTTACAATTTCAGCTTCCAAAATATCAAAACTTACAAGATAAGATTATTTTATTTGAAAATTATTCAAATATTGATGATTTATTTTTAGCTTCAGATATATTTTTATTGCCAACTTATAATAAATCTTTTTCTTCAAATGTAATAAAAGCAATGTTTTGTAAATGTGTAGTTTTTTTAAGTATTGAAAATGATGCAAAAGAAGTTGTAGATGTTTTTGCTTCAATGGATTCACCGACTGATCCAAGTATTGCATTTAAAATTGATGCTGTTTTATTAGATAAAAATGAGTTAAAAAAGATAAAAAAAGAGAATAAAAAATTAGCTTTAGAGTTTGATTTAAAGGAAAATCTAAAAAAAATAAACTATATCTTAGAAAATGTTTAAATTTAACTTAAGAAAATTAAGATACAATACGCCAATATTTTTCACTATGTAAGGAAGACAAATGTCAAGAAAATGTGCAATTTCTGGAAAAGGACCAATGGTTGGTAACAACGTAAGTCATGCAAAAAACAGAACTAGAAGAAGATTTTTACCAAATATTAGAACAGTTAGAGTTACATTAGAAGATGGAACAACAACTAAATTAAAAATTTCTGCAAAAGAGTTAAGAACTCTTAAAAAACACTCATAAGAAGGCGCTAGAAAAGTGCTTTCATGAGCATCTTTACTAAGATAAAGAAGGCTATTGGCTGGGAAATTAGAACAGTCAAACCTCAATACGATTTAAATCCATTAATTTACTCTCAACTAAAACCTTTTAGATTACCTTTAATTCTTATTCAGCTTATTATGATGATAGGAACATTAGGTTATGTATATATTGAAGATTATTCGATTATGCATGCAATTTTTCAATCAGCATATACTTTTACAACTACTGGTTTTGGTGCATTAAATGAAGCAAATTTCAGTAATCAAGGTATTGTTTTTACTGTCACATTGATGATTGCTGGGTTTTTAATTCTTACATTTTCAGTGGGGATTGTAATTGATGTTATAGCAAATGGTTCTTTACTAGAATTATTAAAGGAAAGAAAAATGCTTTATAAAATAGCAAGATTAAGACGTCATTTTGTAATATGTTATCATAATGAATATACCGCACAATTAGCTAGACAATTTAGGGAAAATCATGTGCCCTTCGTTGTTGTTGATCCAAGTGAAGATATTGAGCAAATAGCAAAAGAGAATAACTATCCTTATTTTGTGAAAGAAGAACCTTATAAAGAGATAGCTTTTTTGAAATCACATTTAAGTTCTGCAAAAGGAGCTATTTCCTTATCTAAAAATATTTCAGATAATATTACATTAATTGCTTCTGTTAGACTTTATGAAAAAGAATTAGGAAGAGCTCCTTTTTTAATTATTTCGAATGCAGAAACTCAAAATGAAAAAATAAGGTTAAAAAAACTTGGAGCAGATAAAGTGGTTGCAACGCCATCTTTGATGGCAAAAAGAGTAAGTGCCATGGCTATAAGACCTGATATGGAAAATGTTCTTGATGAGTTTTTATATAAAAAAGATACTCCAATTGATATGGAAGAAGTATTTGTTAGAGAAAATTCTTGGGTAGTAAATAGAGAATTAAAAGATTTACGTTTAAGAGATAGATTAAAAGTTTCAGTAATTGGTATTACAGAAGGAAATGATAAATTTATCCAAATGCCAAAAGGTACAACTTCAATTATTGCAAATTGCAGATTATTGCTTGTTGGTTCTCAAAAAGGTATAGCAAGAGCTAAAAAAATTATAAATTTAACAAAACAACCAGAGGATATATAAAATGTTTACTATTTTACCAATAAAAGGTTATATCGATCAAATTGATGGATTTTATTGTGATGGGATTCATGCAGGTCTTAAACCAAATGGAAACAACGATTTAGGATTTATTTATACAAAAGAAGCTTGTACTGTTGCAGCAATTTTTACAGAAAATAGATTTCAAGCTGCACCTTTAAAACATTTTTTACAATATGGTGAAAATTTTAAAACGAATTTTGTATTAATTAACTCAAAAAATGCAAATGCATTAACTGGAAGAAAAGGTATTGAATCAATTAATACTTTGTTCTCTCAACTTGATTTTGATTTAATTAATCCTGTTATGAGTAGCACAGGTGTTATAGGAAATCCATTGCCAATTGAAAAATTAGTTGAAGGTGCGAAAAAATTTGACTTAATGGCTAAAAATGGTGAAAACCTTTCACGTGCAATTATGACAACAGATGCGTACCCAAAAACTTGTATGTATGAAGTAAAACTAGAAAATGGAACTTCATTTAAAATAGGTGCTGTTGCAAAAGGTGCTGGAATGATAAATCCAAATCTTGCAACTATGCTTTGTTTTATTTGTACAGATGCTGCTGCTCCTTTTGAAGATATAAAAGAGGCATTAATTGTAAATAGTAAAACTACATTTAATGCAATTTCTGTTGATGGTGATACTTCAACTAATGACACAGTAATGGTTTTAGCAAATGGAAAATCAAATGCTTATGATAAAGAAGCATTTAAAGAAGCATTAAGACTTGTAATGCATGATATGGCGATGTTAATGGTAGCTGATGGTGAAGGTGCTAAGAAAGTTGCAGCATTTGAAGTGATCAATGCTGTTTCAAATGAACAAGCCGAAATTGCAGCAAAAGCATTATCTAATTCACTTCTAGTAAAAACTGCACTTTTTGGAGAAGATCCAAATTTTGGAAGAATTGCTTCAACTATTGGAGCATCAAGAATTGATTGTGACGATGAAAAATTAGTAATTTCTTATAATGATGTTGTTGTATTTAATAAAGGTGAAATCTGTTTTGATGCACAAACTGAAGCAAAAGCAGCAGATGTTCTAAAAAAAGATAAATATAAAATAGTTTGTGATATTGGTTTAGGTGATGGTAAGTTTACAGCATATGGTTGTGATTTAGGTTATAAATATGTTGAGATAAATGCAGATTATAGAAGTTAATATTAAATAATTTTACAAAAAATTAAGTACTTTTTTAGTATAATCGGCGAATTCAAATTTAAACACATAGGATATAAGTATGTTTCACGAATACAGAGATGTAATTACAGAGTTAAAACAAAAAGATGCACATTTTAACAAACTTTTTGAAAGACACAATGAGTTAGATGATTTAGTTTCTAAACTTGAAGAGTCTCATGCTGATCAATTTGAAATTGAATCTAAGAAAAAAGAAAAATTAAAATTAAAAGATGAAATTTTTGCAACTATTGTAAAATATAAAGCTGAAAATTAATTTTTAATTTAAAAAATAAAAAGGGGATGAAAGTTTTGACTTTTATCCCCTTTTTTATTTTCTAAAAAATTATTACAAGAAGTACTAAGCGCAATTTAGATAAAATAAATCAATTTTATATTACAAAGGCCTTTTTTTATGGAAAACCTTTTCGAAAATCAAGATATTATAGATGTAAATATTGAGGATTCAGTTAAAGCCTCATATTTAGATTACTCTATGAGTGTTATTATTGGTCGGGCATTGCCAGATGCAAAAGATGGTTTAAAACCTGTTCATAGAAGAATCTTATATGCTATGCATGATTTAAGTATTACTTCAAAATCAGCTTATAAAAAATCAGCAAGAATTGTTGGAGATGTTATTGGTAAATACCATCCACATGGAGATACTTCTGTTTATGATGCCTTAGTTAGAATGGCACAAAATTTCTCAATGAGAGCACCACTTGTTGATGGACAAGGAAACTTCGGTTCAATCGATGGTGATAGTGCAGCAGCAATGAGATATACAGAAGCAAGAATGACAAGAATAGCTGAAGAAGTATTAAGAGATTTAGACAAAGATACTGTAAATTTTGTTCCAAATTATGACGATACAATGAAAGAACCTTCAGTTCTTCCTACTCGTGTCCCTACTTTACTTTTAAATGGTAGTGAAGGAATTGCAGTTGGTATGGCTACAAAAATTCCTCCACATAATATTAATGAATTATTAAATGCTGTTTTATATACAATTGATAATCCAGATGCAACAGCAGATGAATTAATGCAATTTATTCAAGGTCCAGATTTTCCAACTGGTGGAACAATTTTTGGAAGACGTGGAATTATTGATGCATATAACACAGGACGTGGAAGAGTTAGAATTAGAGCTAAACATCACATTGAAACAAGAGGTAAAAAAGAGATTATAGTTCTTGATGAATTACCTTATCAAGTGAATAAAGCAAGACTAATTGAACTTATTGCAAATCTTGCAAAAGATAAACAAATTGAAGGAATTGCGGAAGTTAGAGATGAATCTGATAGAGAAGGTATTAGAGTTGTAATTGAGCTTAAAAAAGATGCAATGAGTGAGATTGTTTTAAACAATTTATATAAATCAACTCCAATGGAAACTACATTTGGAATTATTCTTTTAGCTGTTTACAATAAAGAACCAAAAGTATTTAATTTACCTCAATTATTAAATATTTTCTTATCACATAGAAAAACTGTAATTATTAGAAGAACAATATTTGATTTAGAAAAAGCAAAAGCTAGAGCACATATTTTAGAAGGTTTAAAAATTGCTGTTGATAACATCGATGAAGTTGTAAGAATTATTAGAGCAAGTTCAAATGATGCAGAAGCAAAAGCTAGCTTGGAGACAAGATTTGGATTAAGCCCAATTCAATCTCAAGCTATTTTAGATATGAGACTTGGAAGATTAACAGGTCTTCAAAGAGATAAATTAGAAGCTGAATATGCTGAACTTATGATATTAATTGCAGAATTAGAATCAATTTTAAAATCTGAAGAAAAATTAAATCAAATTATCAAAGAAGAATTAACAGAAATTCAAGAAAAATTTGCAAATGATAGAAGAACTGAAATTGAAGATTCTTATGATGAAATTGATATAGAAGATTTAATTCCAAATGAACCTATGGTTGTAACAATTACACATAATGGATATGTAAAAAGAGTTCCAATTAAATCTTATGAAAAACAAAAAAGAGGTGGTAAAGGTAAAGTTGCAGTTACTACACACGATGATGATTTTATTGAAAAATTCTTTGTAAGTAATACTCATGATACTTTAATGTTTGTTACAAATATGGGACAATTATATTGGTTAAAAGTTTATAAAATTCCTGAAGGAAGTAGAACTGCAAAAGGTAAAGCAGTCGTTAACTTAATCAATTTAAGACCTGATGAAAAAATTATGGAAATTATTCCAACACCTGATTTTGATGAATCTAAATCTCTAGTATTCTTCACAAGAAATGGGATTATTAAAAGAACTTCTTTAAGTGAATTCTCAAATATCAGAAGTAATGGTGTAAGAGCAATTGTTCTTGATGATGCAGATGAAATAGTAACTGCTAAAATTGCTGATGTTGATACGCAATTTTTAATGATTTTTACAAGTATGGGACAATGTATTAGATTTGAAATTGAAAAAACGAGAGATCAAGGAAGAAGTACAAGAGGGGTTAGAGGTATTAAGTTTAAACATGATGTAGATTTTGTAGTTGATGCTGATGTTGTAAGTAATGAAGAACAAGAGTTACTAACTGTTTCAGAAAAAGGTATAGGAAAAAGAACAACAGTAAGTGAATATAGACTTACAAATAGAGCGGGTTCTGGAGTTATATCTATGAAATTATCACCAAAGACTGGAAATGTTATTGGAGAAGTTTTAGTTGATGATTCACAAGATTTAATGTTATTAACTTCAATTGGAAAAATGATTAGAGTTGATATGCAATCAATTAGAAAAGCAGGTAGAAATACAGCTGGAGTAATTATTGTAAATGTAGATAAAAATGATAAAGTTGTGTCTATTGCTAAATGTCCAAAAGAGGATGAAGAGATAGAACTTGATGAAAATGGAAATGTTATTAGATATAACGAAGATGGAGAAATTTTAGAAACGAATATTGAAATTTCTACAAATGCAAAAAATCAAACTTTATTAGATGTTTTAGATTTAGAAAAAAATGATGATAATTTAGAAAAAGATGAGGAAGAATAAGAAATGAGAAAGTTTAATGTTGCAGTTGTTGGAGCAACTGGTGCAGTTGGTGAAGAGTTATTTAGAGTTTTAGAAGAAAATAATTTCCCAATAAATAAATTAATACCATTGGCAAGTGCAAGAAGTGCTGGTTCAAAAATTGAATATATGAATAAAGAAGTTACAGTTTTAGAATTAACTGAAACTGTATTTGAAGAAAATAATGTTGAAATTGCTTTTTTTAGTGCAGGTGGTTCAGTTTCTGAAAAATTCGCTAAATATGCAGTTGAAGCAGGTGCCGTTGTAATTGATAATACAAGTCATTTTAGAATGGATCCAAAAGTTCCATTAGTAGTTCCAGAAGTTAATCCAGAAGATATTAAATTATGGAAAGAAACGGGAATAATTGCAAATCCAAATTGTTCAACTATTCAAATGGTTCAAAGTTTAAAACCACTAGATGATTTATATGGTATTAAAAGAGTTGATGTTTCAACATATCAAGCTGTTTCAGGTGCTGGAAAAACTGGTATGGAAGAACTTGTAAAACAAATGCAAGACTTTTTTGCATTTAGATTAGATGAAACAGAGATAAAAGCTTTCCCTTATCAAATAGCTTTAAATGTAATTCCTCAAATTGATGTTGCAAAAGAAAATGGATTTACAAAAGAAGAAATGAAAATGGTAAATGAAACTCAAAAAATTATGCATAAAGAGATTCAAGTTGCTGCAACTTGTGTAAGAGTTCCTGTTTTAAGATCTCATAGTGAATCAATTACAGTTACATTTGATGAAAATATTGAAGTTGATTTAGAAAAAGTTAGAGAAGTATTTGATAATTTTGAGAATTTAAAAGTAATAGATGATTTACCAAATAAAAAATATCCAATGCCAATTATTTCAACAGATACAGATTTAACTTATGTTGGAAGAATTAGAAAAGATGTATATGCTTCAAATATTGTTCATTATTTTAACGTAGCTGACCAAGTAAGAGTAGGGGCTGCAACGAATGCAGTTAGAATCGCTCTTAAATGGATTGATATGGAAAATGACATTTAATATGTTAGAAAAAATTTTTGAAACTACAATGTGGCAAGCAAGACTTTTTGTTTTGCTTGCAGTAATATTTGGATTATTAGGTTCAATAATACTTTTTGTTGTTGCTTCAATGGATATTTATGAAGTTATTAAATATGCACTAGATGTTTATTTAAATGGTTTGCATCCAGAAAATTTTCATGAAGAAATAGTAAGTAAGATTATAGGTGCAGTTGATTTATACTTAATTGCTGTAGTTATGTTAATTTTTGCATTTGGTATTTACGAACTATTTATTTCAAAAATTGATGCTGCTGAAGCAAGTGGTAGTAATATTCTAGCAATTCATTCATTAGACCAATTAAAAGATAAAATTGCAAAAGTAATTGTTATGGTATTAATTGTAAGCTTTTTTCAAAAAGTTTTACATACAAAATATGATGGTGCATTAGAGATGCTTTATTTTGCTGTTTCAATTGCACTATTATCATTAGGACTTTATTTTTTAAATAAAGTTGGAAAATATTAAAAGGTTAAAAATGTCAAAAATTTTTGTAGATGCATGTTTTAGAAAAGAGACTCCTTATACTCCTGTTTGGATGATGAGACAAGCTGGACGATATTTACCTGAATATATGGAAGTTAGAGCAAAAGCTGGAAACTTTTTAAATTTATGTCACAATCCAGAATTCGCAGCTGAAGTTACAATCCAACCTTTAGATATAGTTGGTGTTGATGCAGCTATTTTATTTAGTGATATTTTAGTTGTTCCAAATGAAATGGGAATGAAATTAGACTTTTTAAAAGGTGAAGGTCCAGTATTTGATAAACCAATTAAAACTGAAGAAGATTTAGATGCTTTAATTGGTGGTGAAGAAGCTGCAAATAAATTAACTTATGTTTATGAAACTATTAAGATTTTAAAACAAAGATTACCCCAAGATAAAGCTTTAATTGGATTTACGGGTGCTCCTTGGACACTTGCTACTTATATGATTGAAGGTCAAGGAACAAAAACATACAATCTTTGTAAAAAAATGATGTATTCAAATCCTGAATTTTTACATAAAATCCTTAGACGTGTAACAGATGTAGTTAAGTTTTATATGGAAAAACAAATTGAAGCAGGAGTTGATGTAGTTCAAATCTTTGATTCATGGGCAGCTGCAATTGAACCTTCAAAATATGATGAATTTTCATGGAAATATATGGTGGAGATTGCTGAATATTTAAAAGAAAAATATCCTCATATTCCTATTATCATGTTCCCAAAAGGAATAGCTTCATTTATTGAAAGAGGTTTAGTTTATGGTAACTTCGATGTATTTGGAGTAGACTGGGGAACACCAATGGCTCTTGCAAAGGAAAAATTAGGTGAAAAATATGTTTTACAAGGAAATATGGAACCTTGTAGATTATATTCAAAAGAAGCAACAACTATGTGTGTTGAAGCAATTCAAAATATTATGGGTGGAAGTGGACACATCTTTAATTTAGGTCATGGAATTTTACCTGATGTTCCAGTTGAAAATGCAATTCACTTTGTAAAAGAGTGTCAAAGAGTTTCAAAAAAAGCATAAAACAAATTTGTTTTAGAAAATTATTATAAAAGAGAAGCTATTTAGCTTCTCTTTTTTTATTTAAAAGGATTTTTATTTTGTCTTATTCAAATTCAATTATTTTTGGACCAATACCTTCACGAAGATTTGGAATATCATTAGGTATTGATTTATCGCCATCAAAAAAACAGTGTAATTTCGATTGTTTATATTGTGAATTAGAACCAGCTAAAACTATTGAAAAAATGGATACATTTCCAAGTGTTGAAGAAATTACCAGTGCAATAAAAGAGAGTTTTAAAAATCATCCAAAAATAGATGTAATAACTATAACATGTAATGGTGAACCAACTTTATATCCCAGATTAGATGATTTAATTGATGAGATTAATAAAATAAAAGGTGAAACAAAAACTTTGATTTTATCAAATGGAAGTACGATTTATAAAAAAGAGATTTTTAATGCTTTATTAAAAATTGATATCGTTAAATTATCTTTAGATTGTGTAAGTAAAAAATGTTTTAAAAAACTTGATAGACAAAACAAAAGTGTAGAAATTGAAAAAATTGTTCCTTCTATGATTGAATTCTCACAAAAAACAACGAATGATTTTGTTTTAGAAATTTTATTTGTTAAAGATGTAAATGATAAAGATGAAGAAATAGAGTTATTGTTTAATGCCGTAAAACAAATCAATCCTAAAAGAGTTGATATTGGAACTATTGATAGACCACCAGCATATAAAGTAAATCCAGTAAGTTATGAATTTTTAGAAAAAGTTGCAAATAGATTTGAAAATATAAATGTAAATATCGTTTTTAAAAATAGACCAAAATTGATTCAAACTTATAGTGAAGATGAAATACTTTTTATGTTAAAAAGAAGACCACTTACAAAAGAAGATATAGAAAATATGTTTGATGATAAATCAAAAGATATTTTACTAAAACTTTTAGAAGAAAAGAAAATATATATTGTAAATAGTAGTGGAGTCGATTTTTACAAAAATGTATGAAAAAGTCTTGACAATAAAAACTTTTTTTACTATAATTCCACCCCATTAAAGTTAAAGTCATAAATTCCGGCATAGCTCAGCGGTAGAGTAGATGACTGTTAATCATTTGGTCCCTGGTTCGAATCCAGGTGCCGGAGCCATTACTTTGACTTTGATACTTATAATTTATAGATTCCGGCATAGCTCAGCGGTAGAGTAGATGACTGTTAATCATTTGGTCCCTGGTTCGAATCCAGGTGCCGGAGCCATTTATAAATTCAAAACTTACAATAAAATAAAAATCAAATTCCGGCATAGCTCAGCGGTAGAGTAGATGACTGTTAATCATTTGGTCCCTGGTTCGAATCCAGGTGCCGGAGCCATTTTATTTAATTAAATTTTTTTTTAATAGATTTAAGAATTACATTTTCAAATATTTTTTGCTATAGAGTTAATACAGTTTTGTAAAGCTTTCAAAATATCTTTATTTATATTTAGATAGTTTCAACATAAAATTTATAAAGGGCATTTTTTATTAAAATTTCATTTCTACATTTATAATTGTAATAACTAAATCTTTTTTAGAATTAAATTGATAAATAAAATATTTGAATAAGTATTTCCTAATTATTCATCTAGAAAAATTAAATCCTCTTGATTTATTTCAATAAATACTTAAAATTTGTCTTTTATTGGAATATTAAAACATTCTATCAAACTATTATGAATTACATTTGATATCTCTTTTTTAATTTTTTTAGATCTAATAAATGGCATAAAAACTTATAACGGACTAAATAGTTTGTATGATATAACATCTATTTTGATTTGTGTAGAGTGAAAAATCCAAGAAAAAGCGATAAAAAGATAGTAAAAAGAAGTAAAAGTGATAAAAAGAGGATAAATTTAAAAATTTAAGCTACATTTCAGCGTTAAGGTATTGACAAGCTAATAAAAATCTATTATAATTCCCGTCCAATTTGACTGGAACGCTTCAAACGAAAAGTGAGAAGAGAGACGCTTCAATCGAGAGGGAATGATCTTTAAAAATAATTATAAACGTTTGTAAAGTAATCTTTATAAACCGAATATGAGACTCTTATAAAAATCTATGTTTGTTTAGATTAAAAATAAGAATAAATGTTAAATAAAAATATAAAAACAAGAGAATTTGGTAAAACAAATACTTGTCTATAAAATTTGAGTGATAATTTTGTAATTGAAGAGTTATAAAATTTGTCAGTTTCAAAAGCTCTATAATTTATGGAGAGTTTGATCCTGGCTCAGAGTGAACGCTGGCGGCGTGCTTAACACATGCAAGTCGAACGAGAACGGATTATAGCTTGCTATAATTGTCAGCTAAGTGGCGCACGGGTGAGTAATGTATAGATAACCTGCCCTCTAGAAAGGAATAACAGATGGAAACGTCTGCTAATGCCCTATATGCCTTTAATACATAAGTATGCAAGGGAAACGCTTTAGTGCTAGAGGATGGGTCTGTATGGTATCAGCTTGTTGGTGAGGTAATGGCTCACCAAGGCAATGACGCCTAACTGGTTTGAGAGGATGATCAGTCACACTGGAACTGAGACACGGTCCAGACTCCTACGGGAGGCAGCAGTGGGGAATATTGCACAATGGACGAAAGTCTGATGCAGCAACGCCGCGTGGAGGATGACACATTTCGGTGCGTAAACTCCTTTTATATAGGAAGATAATGACGGTACTATATGAATAAGCACCGGCTAACTCCGTGCCAGCAGCCGCGGTAATACGGAGGGTGCAAGCGTTACTCGGAATCACTGGGCGTAAAGAGCGTGTAGGCGGGTATATAAGTCAGAAGTGAAATCCAATAGCTTAACTATTGAACTGCTTTTGAAACTGTATACCTAGAATGTGGGAGAGGTAGATGGAATTTCTGGTGTAGGGGTAAAATCCGTAGAGATCAGAAGGAATACCGATTGCGAAGGCGATCTACTGGAACATTATTGACGCTGAGACGCGAAAGCGTGGGGAGCAAACAGGATTAGATACCCTGGTAGTCCACGCCCTAAACGATGTACACTAGTTGTTGTGAGGCTCGACCTTGCAGTAATGCAGTTAACACATTAAGTGTACCGCCTGGGGAGTACGGTCGCAAGATTAAAACTCAAAGGAATAGACGGGGACCCGCACAAGCGGTGGAGCATGTGGTTTAATTCGACGATACACGAAGAACCTTACCTGGACTTGACATAGTAAGAACTTTCTAGAGATAGATTGGTGTCTGCTTGCAGAAACTTATATACAGGTGCTGCACGGCTGTCGTCAGCTCGTGTCGTGAGATGTTGGGTTAAGTCCCGCAACGAGCGCAACCCTCGTCATTAGTTGCTAACAGTTCGGCTGAGAACTCTAATGAGACTGCCTACGCAAGTAGGAGGAAGGTGAGGACGACGTCAAGTCATCATGGCCCTTACGTCCAGGGCTACACACGTGCTACAATGGGGTATACAAAGAGCAGCAATACAGTGATGTGGAGCAAATCTCAAAAATATCTCCCAGTTCGGATTGTAGTCTGCAACTCGACTACATGAAGTTGGAATCGCTAGTAATCGTAGATCAGCTATGCTACGGTGAATACGTTCCCGGGTCTTGTACTCACCGCCCGTCACACCATGGGAGTTGAACTCATTCGAAGCGGGGATGCTAAAGTAGCTACCTTCCACAGTGGATTCAGCGACTGGGGTGAAGTCGTAACAAGGTAACCGTAGGAGAACCTGCGGTTGGATCACCTCCTTTCAGAGAATTAAGTTAAGATTCGATTCTTAACTTAAAACTAAAAAGAAAGAGTTTTTATATTCGGTTTATAAAGATTATTTAAATAGGTAGTAAAAGGGGCCTATAGCTCAGCTGGCTAGAGCGCTCGACTGATAATCGTGAGGTCTCAGGTTCAAGTCCTGATAGGCCCACCATTAAATAATCTAGAAAGATTAATTTAGGTTGGGGAATTAGCTCAGCTGGGAGAGCGCCTGCTTTGCACGCAGGAGGTCAGCGGTTCGATCCCGCTATTCTCCACCACCTATTAAGAGTAAATGCGTAATAATTAATTTATAGAGTGATAAAGAAGTTAAATATAAGTTCAAAGGATATTGAATTTATATTTGATTTTCGAATCAAAATGATATTTAAAAATATAATGTTAAAGTCTTTAATTTTTTCGTAAGAATTAGATAACAGAAATGTTAAATAATTTAAAACAAAAAAAATTTCATATCTAAGAAATTAGATAGAACACAACATTATTTTATTGGATATATTTTAAATAATATGTTTAATAAGATAGTAGCCAAAGAATATTATCAAAAAGCGATAGAGTTTAACTCTATTTATTAATAAGCTATTAAGGGCTAATGGTGGATGCCTAGACTGTAAGAGGCGATGAAAGACGTATTAGGCTGCGATAAGCCTCGGGGAGCTGCCAAAGAGCTTTGATCCGGGGATTTCTGAATGGGGCAACCCAGTATATAGAGATATATATTACCCTACGGGGAGCTAACCTGGTGAAGTGAAACATCTCAGTAGCCAGAGGAAGAGAAATCAAACGAGATTCCGTCAGTAGCGGCGAGCGAAAGCGGATTAGGACAAACCCAATGCTTGCATTGGGGGTTGTAGGACCATAATGTGAGACTAAAGAGGATAGATGAAATACTTGGAAAAGTGTAGCATAGAAGGTGAAACTCCTGTAATTTAAATTCTCAATAGCTCTAATGGTATCCTGAGTAGGTCGGAACACGTGATATTTTGACTGAAACTGGGGGGACCACCCTCCAATCCTAAATACTACTTACAGATCGATAGTGAACAAGTACCGTGAGGGAAAGGTGAAAAGTACTCCAGCGAGGAGAGTGAAATAGAACCTGAAACCATTAGCTTACAATCATTCAGAGCCCTATGATTTATCAGGGTGATGGACTGCCTTTTGCATAATGAGCCTGCGAGTTGTGGTATCTGGCAAGGTTAAGTCAAGTACGAAGCCGTAGCGAAAGCGAGTCTTAATAGGGCGAATTAGTCAGATGCTGCAGACCCGAAACGAAGTGATCTATCCATGAGCAGGTTGAAGCTGGTGTAAGAGCCAGTGGAGGACCGAACCGATAGGCGTTGAAAAGTCTCCGGATGACTTGTGGATAGGGGTGAAAGGCCAATCAAACTTCGTGATAGCTGGTTCTCTCCGAAATATATTTAGGTATAGCCTTGTGTTGTAGCATATGGGGGTAGAGCACTGAATGGGCTAGGGCTGCTTACCGCGGTACCAAACCCTATCAAACTATGAATACCATATGTGGAATCACAGGAGTCAGGCGGTGGGTGATAAAATCAATCGTCGAGAGGGGAACAACCCAGACTAACAGCTAAGGTCCCTAAGTTACATCTAAGTGGAAAACGATGTGGAGTTACTGTGACAACCAGGAGGTTGGCTTAGAAGCAGCCATCCTTTAAAGAAAGCGTAACAGCTCACTGGTCTAGTGATTCTGCGCGGAAAATATAACGGGGCTAAGATGTACACCGAAGCTTTAGATTCAATTTTAATTGAGTGGTAGGAGAGCGTTCTATTCAGCGTAGAAGATGTACCGGTAAGGAGCGTTGGAGCGGATAGAAGTGAGCATGCAGGCATGAGTAGCGATAATTGAGGTGAGAATCCTCAACGCCGAAAACCCAAGGTTTCCTACGCGATGCTCGTCATCGTAGGGTTAGTCGGGACCTAAGTCGAGTCCGAAAGGGGTAGACGATGGCAAATTGATTAATATTTCAATACCAACATATAAGCGCGATGTGGGGACGCATAGAGTTAATCGAGGTCACTGATGGAATAGTGGCTCGAAGGACGTAGGCTGTTACTTAGGCAAATCCGGGTAACGTTAGGCCGAGATCTTACAGGCTCTTGACACTCTTCGGAGGAGATGGAGAATCGATGATACTGTCGTGCCAAGAAAAGCCACTAAGTATATTATATGTTGCCCGTACCGTAAACCGACACAGGTGGGTGGGATGAGTATTCTAAGGCGCGTGGAAGAACCCTGGTTAAGGAACTCTGCAAACTAGCACCGTATCTTCGGTATAAGGTGTGCCTACTATTGTATATGGACTTGCTCCAAAAAGCGATAGAGGTTGCAACAAAGAGTCCCTCCCGACTGTTTACCAAAAACACAGCACTTTGCTAACACGTAAGTGGATGTATAAGGTGTGACGCCTGCCCGGTGCTCGAAGGTTAACTGATGATGTCAGCGCAAGCGAAGCATTTGATTGAAGCCCGAGTAAACGGCGGCCGTAACTATAACGGTCCTAAGGTAGCGAAATTCCTTGTCGGTTAAATACCGACCTGCATGAATGGCGTAACGAGATGGGAGCTGTCTCAACCAGGGATCCAGTGAAATTGTAGTGGAGGTGAAAATTCCTCCTACCCGCGGAAAGACGGAAAGACCCCGTGCACCTTTACTACAGCTTGACACTGTAGCTTGGATATTCATGTGCAGGATAGGTGGGAGGCTATGATATATGGACGCAAGTACATATGGAGCCATCCTTGAGATACCACCCTTGAATATTTGAGTTACTAACTGCGTACAATTATCTTGTATCAGGACAATGTCTGGTGGGTAGTTTGACTGGGGCGGTCGCCTCCTAAAAAGTAACGGAGGCTTACAAAGGTTAGTTCATGGCGGATGGAAATCGCCAGTTGAGTATAATGGCATAAACTAGCTTGACTGTGAGACATACAAGTCGAACAGAGACGAAAGTCGGTCATAGTGATCCGGTGGTTCTGTGTGGAAGGGCCATCGCTCAAAGGATAAAAGGTACGCCGGGGATAACAGGCTGATCTCCCCCAAGAGCTCACATCGACGGGGAGGTTTGGCACCTCGATGTCGGCTCATCGCATCCTGGGGCTGAAGTAGGTCCCAAGGGTATGGCTGTTCGCCATTTAAAGCGGTACGCGAGCTGGGTTCAGAACGTCGTGAGACAGTTCGGTCCCTATCTTCCGTGGGCGTAGGAAAGTTGAAGAGATTTGTCCCTAGTACGAGAGGACCGGGATGAACGTACCACTGGTGTACCAATTGTTCTGCCAAGAGCATCGTTGGGTAGCTACGTACGGATGTGATAAGAGCTGAAAGCATCTAAGCTCGAAGCCAACTCTAAGATTAACTTTCCCTGAAGTTCCCAGCAAGACTAGCTGGTTGATAGGCTGGATGTGTAAGCGTTGTAAGGCGTTTAGCTGACCAGTACTAATAGAACGTTTGGCTTATTTTAAACAATTCTTTGGTTTACTATCTTATTAAATATATTTCTTATATTTAATATATATTGTGAAAAGACTTTAACATTATTTTTCTTAACTCCTAAACGAGTTGAGTGTAAAGAGTATTTACATATTGAATCTTTCTTTATGTTTCTTCTTACTTTTTTCACTCAACTTTGCTGGTGGCTATAGAGAAGTGGAAATACCCAGTCCCATTCCGAACCTGGAAGTCAAGCACTTCATCGCCGATAATACTGCCGGGTCCCCTGGTGGAAACGTAGGCCGCTGCCAGCTCTTGAGTTTTTTATTTACCAAGCTTTTACTAATTTGAACTTCTTTACAGTTCCTCTTAGCAAAAGCTTTTTTTTTACCCCTCTATCCTCTCATCCTTTCTTGGTTTTTCCCCTTTATCCTTTTATTTGGTTTGTTTATTTCCTCTTGTTTATTCACTTATGTTATAATAAATAAAAACTAGGAATAAAATTGAATAATAATCAAAATAATCCATTACATGGAATTAAATTAGAAATGATAATAAATTCTTTGGTTGATAACTATGGCTGGGATGAATTAGGTAAAAAGATTAATATTAATTGTTTCAATTATGAACCAAGTGTTAAATCTTCTTTAAAATTTCTTAGAAAAACTCCATGGGCGAGAGAAAAAGTTGAAAAGCTTTATTTATCAATGATAAATAAATGAATTTATTATATAAATTCTTTAATTTCACTCTAAAGAGAAATATTAATATAAATTATATTACTATTACAAACTTTAAAATATTAGGATAATTTATGATTAGAAAAATAGATATAAATAGTGAAGAATTTCAAATTGAATTAGAATTAACAAAACAATTTACAGATAAGGTTTTAGAAGAGCATAATCTTGTGTATAATCCAGATGATGAAGTTAATGAATCTATACAAATGGGATTAACAAGAAATAAATTAATTTATGGAAAAAGATTTTGTCCTTGTTTTATGGTTATTGGAGAAACATTAGAAGAACAAGAAAAAAGTGAAAATAGACTTTGTCCATGTACTCCAGCATTAACTAAAGAAATACCACTTAAAGGTTCATGTCACTGTGGAATTTATTGTACAAAAGAAAAAGCAGAAGAAACAAAAAATGAACTTAGTATGCACGATGCAATTGCAACACATTCAAGAGGATTAACAAAAGATGAGTGCGAAAAATTATTGCTTAAAGAAGAAATTAATTCTCAAGAGTTAGAATCATTACTTGAAGCAAGAGAATTAGGTTTCGTAAAATTTAATTTAGTTGATACAAGAGAATGGATGGAATGGGTTGGAACAAGAATAAAAGGAACAGATTATTTAATACCTACAACGTCATTTTATCATGCACTTGAAAGAATTAATAACCAAAAAGATATTCCTGTTATTGTTTATTGTCATAGTGGAAGTAGAAGTGCATATTGTCAAAGAATAATGCTTGATTTGGGATTTAAATCAGTTGCAAATTTAGACTATGGAATTTCTTCTTATGGTGGAGAAAGAGAGAGTGGAGATAATTAACATTTAAAGAAATGTATCTTAGTCATAAGATACATTTTCTTTAAAATCATCAGAATACTTTTTTAATAAGTGCATAATTGAGATAAAAAAGGTCACCATTGCAGGACCAATAATCATTCCCCAAAAACCAAATGTTGAAAGACCAGCAACTATTGCAAAGAAAATCAATAATTCATTTACGCTAGTAGGTGTTTTTACTACTTTTTTATTTATATATTTTATTATCATTGGTTTTACAAATGTATCTGCAAATATTGAGATTACAACTATAGAATAAATCGCAATAATAAAAGCATTTGTTATTGAATTTGTTGTTGCTTCATAGATTACAATTGGAAGCCACATTATTACTCCACCAATGACTGGAATTAAAGATGCAAATCCATATAAAACTCCAAATAGTAATCCATCATAATTAAAAAAAGTTAAGAAAAAACCAAATAAAAAACCTTCAAATATTGCAGTAACTAAAATTGAGTATAAAACAACTGTCATTACATTTGATGATTCACTAAATAAAATTACTGAATCTTCTTTTTTAATTGGTAATAGTTCTTTTATGAAAGTTAAAAGAGGGGTAGAATAAAGGGTAAAGAAGAAGAAAAATATTAAAATCATTACCATATCAATCATAAATTTAGCAGAATTCTTTCCTAAATAAGCACTAATAGCAAATATGTCTTGTACAGTTTTTCCTACATCAATTTTTGAACTAAGATTATCTAAAAAATTATTCATAAAGGCTAGATTTACAGATTTCTCTTGTATAAAAGTTTTTATATCATCCAAATTTCTTACTAATAGTTCTTGATCAACTTGATTGAAAAAATTAATAAATGAAAAAATACAATATAAAATAGGAATAAAAAATAGTGCAGCAAGTGCAATTGTAATAAATGATGTAGCAGCAATTCTACTTCTTGATTTTTTTTCTAAAAAAAGTGTTAAAGAACTAGTTGCAACAGTTAATAATATTGATACAAGAATAGCTTTTAAAAATGGATTGAATAACTCAACCATAAAAAATATCATTACAATTGCAATTGCAACTATAAAATAGACAGCTTTCAAAATAGCTTTCCTTGAGTTAAATCATCATCTAATTTTTGATTTCCTGGATATGAAAGTCTAAACATTTCATATGTTTTTATACTTGCTACTCTTCCTCTGGCCGTTCTTTCTATATATCCATTTGCAAGTAAATAAGGCTCAATTGCATCTTCAATTGTACCTTCGTCTTCACTAAGTGCTGCTGCAATTGTAGAAAGTCCCATAGGTTTTCCTCTATTTGAAATTAGAAGTTCTAGTAAATTTATATCCATTTCATCAAATCCACTTTCATTTACCCCTAATTCATCTAAAGCATATTTACATCTTTCTATATGAACTAATTTTTCATTTTCTACTTCAGAAAAATCTCTTACTCGTCTTAACAGCCTCAATGCAACTCTGGGTGTACCTCTACTTCTTTTTGATATTTCTAATGATGCATCATCTTCGCAAAATTTCCCTAGCTTAATTGAAGCTTTTTGAATGATTTTTGCTAACTCTTCGTGCGTATAAAATTGCATTCTAAAATGCATACCAAATCTTTCTCTTAGAGGATTTGAAAGCATTCCTGCACGTGTAGTTGCTCCAATTAGAGTAAATCTTGGTAAATCTATTTTTACAGTTTGAGCAGCTGGTCCTGAACCAATTATTATATCTAATCTATAATCTTCCATAGCTGGATAAAGGATTTCTTCTACAGCAGGACTAAGTCTATGAATCTCATCAATAAATAAAATATCACCTTCTTCAAGATTAGTTAAAATTGCAGCTAAATCTCCACTTTTTTCTATCATAGGTCCAGCTGTGATTTTTATATTAGTATTCATTTCATTTGATATTAAATATGATAAAGTTGTTTTACCAAGTCCAGGAGGTCCATAAAATAATATATGATCTAGTGCTTCTTTTCTTTTTTTAGATGCATCAATAAAAACTCTTAGATTTTTCTTGATTTTTTCTTGACCAATATAATCATCCCAGTTTGAAGGACGTAGATTTACTTCTGTACTTTCTTCTTCAAATGATATTTGTTCAACTTCTACTAATCTTTCCATTTATATTAATACTCTTCATTTTTTGATGGAAATGAGCTATTTTGTACATCATTTCTATATTGATTCACTGCTTCTTTTACAAGTTCTGCCCCATTTAAATAGTGTCTTACAAATTTTGGTTTAAACTCTTCAAAAAATCCTAACATATCCGACCAAACTAGAACTTGACCATCAGTTACATTTCCTGCACCAATCCCAATTATAGGGATATTTACAGCTTCAGTGATTTTTTTTGCAACATCACTCATAACTCCTTCTACAACAATTGAAAAAGCTCCAGCTTTTTCAACTGCAATTGCATCACGAATTAACTGTTCTTCATCCTCTTTTGATTTTCCTCTGACTTTATATCCACCTTCGCTTCTTACATATTGAGGCATCAATCCTATATGTCCCATTACAGCAATAGAATTTGAAGTTAGATGTTTTATAATATCAGCTCTATCTTCTCCACCTTCTATTTTAACTGCTGCTGCATTTGTTTGTCTATATATTTCTATACAGTTTTTTAATGCTTCATCTTTATTTATGTAAGTTCCAAATGGCATATCTGTAATTACAAAGGCTTTTTGTGCTCCTGTACAAACTGCATTTGTATGATATATCATTTGTTCTAAAGTTGCAGAAAGTGTATCAGGACGTCCAGCAAAACTCATATTAAGGCTATCTCCTACAAGAATCATATCTGCTATTTCTTCAAATAATTTTGCAAAAAGTGCATCATAAGCTGTAATAACAGTTAATTTTTTTTGATTTTTTGATTTTTTGATTTTTGTTATGTTCATTTTTTCAAAATCATTTTTTATTATGCTCATTTTTTTTCCTAATATCTGTTAATAACTTTTTATGATTATATCTAAAACAAACTTTTTTAATAAAAATTTTAATATTTGCTATAAAAAATAAAAATTTAAAGAACTTGTAAATATCTGTTTCGTTAGAATTATAGATACAAAACTCAAAATAAACTAAAAAAGTATTCTTATGAACAATGAAACAAATATTCAACAACATTTAGCAGAGCAAACAATTATGTTTGCAAGTATTACAAAATGGATTTTTTTATCCTCTTTAATTGGTGCTTTAGTAGGAGTAGTTGTATCTTTATTTTTAAAACTTTTAACATATTGTGAAAATTCAAGATCATTACTTCCTTTTGATTATTATTATACATTACCTTTTGCTTTAGCAATAACAGTTTTTGTTGTAAAAAAATTTGCTCCAAGTGCTCAAGGGCATGGAACAGAAAAGGTAATTGAAGCAATTCACAAAAATTCTGGAAAGATTAATGTAAGTGTTGTACCAACTAAACTTTTTGCAACGGTTCTTACAATTTTTTCAGGAGGTTCAGTTGGAAAAGAGGGACCTGGAGCGCAAATTGGTGCATCATTAGCTTCATTTATTGCAATGAAACTAAGATTTTCTGCAAGAGATAGAAAAAAAATTGTAATTTGTGGAATTAGTGCTGGATTTGCATCTGTTTTTGGAACACCACTTGCAGGAGCAATTTTTGGAGTGGAAATATTGATTGTTGGTGGTTTAATGTATGATATTTTATTACCTTCAATAGTTGCAGGATTTTCTGCTTTTTTTGTTGCAAAAATGTTAGGTATAAGTTACACATATTTTAATATAGCGTTTTATTCAAATTTTGATTTTAATTATGTATTGATTTCAAAAGTTATAATTGCAGGAATCTTTTTTGGATTGGTTGCAGATTTTATAATTACAGCATTGAGTACTTTTCATAAATACATTAGTGCAATAAAAATGAATTATATTTTAAAAGCATTTTTAGGTGGAATTTTTATAGTAGTTTTAACATTAGTTGTTGGAGAACATTATTTAGGAATAGGTTTCCAAACTATAAAAGATGCTTTATCAACGGATAAAATGATAAATGAAAATATTCCTTGGTATACCTTTGTATTAAAAACAATTTTTACCTCATTAACTTTGTCTTTTGGTGGAAGTGGTGGGGTTATAACTCCAATTTTTTATGTTGGTGCAACAAGTGGTAATTTTTTTGGATATTTAGTTGATGGATATATTCCATTATTTGCTGCCTTGGGTTTTGTTAGTGTCTTAGCAGGAACAACAAGTGCTCCAATTGCTGCAATGATTATGTCAGTTGAACTTTTTGGTATGGATGTTGGTCATTATGCTGCAATTTCAATTATTATTGCATTTTTAATGACAGGGCATAGAAGTGTTTTCCCTTCACAAGTTTTATCAATGAAAAAATCAGAAGCTATAAATGTAAAATTAGGTGATGATATAGAAAATACACAAATGACATATACAACAAGATTTTTTATAAATATTCAAAGAATATTCAACTTGATAGTTAAAAAAAATTTAAAAAATACAGAAGATAATAAAAATAAGTAATTAATAGTTTAAAAGTAGATTTTGGATAAAATATTTAAAAATTAAACATAGGGTTAGCATTTTGAAAAAATTAGTAGGTTATATTACATCATCACTACCAAGCAATAATTTTACTATTGATTTAGCTTATAGTATGAAAGAATCAGGTGTTGATATTTTAGAGTTAGGAATTCCTTTTTCTGATCCTGTTGCAGATGGTCCAGTTATTGAAAAAGCAAATTTAATTGCTTTAAATAATGGCTTTAAGTTAAAAGATTTATTTGAAGTATCTTCTAAAATTGGACAAGATATTGATACTTTATGGATGGGGTATATGAATCCATTTTATCATTATGGAATGGAAAAATTCTTACAAAAAGCAGAAGAATATAATATTCAAGGAACAATTATTCCTGATCTTCCTTTTGAAATGGTTCAAAATTATGAAAATTTATTTGTTAAATATAATAAAACAAATATTTCATTTGTTGCACCTACAGATAGTGAAGAAAGAATTAAGCAATTAGTATCAAATGCAAAAAAATTTATTTATATGGTTGCTTATGCTGGAATAACAGGAAGTGGTCAAAAAGAGGATTTGTCTTTAATTATTCAAAATGTAAAAAAATATTCACAAACTCCGCTTTATATTGGTTTTGGTGTTGATGAAAAAACATGTAAAGAAAAAGTTAATGGTGTTGATGGCGTAATTGTAGGAAGTGCATTTGTAAAACATATTATTGATGATAGTTTATCAAATGAAGAAAAAATAAAAAAGATTTCTTTAGTGGCAAAAGAGATAAAAGATAAAATTAACGAATAAATTATGCATATTTTAAATCAAGACGTTGAATTTTTAGAAGAGAATAGAACTTGTTCTTATTTTGATGAAAAGCTTTCAGATATTAGATATAGATATATATATTCTTGTTCTACTGAACTTTATCAAAAAATGCTAGAAAGAGGCTGGAGAAGATTTGGAAGAATGCATTTTGTTCCAGAATGTAAAACTTGTGATAAATGTGTTTCTATGAGAATAGATGTTGAAAATTATAAATTCTCAAAATCTGAAAAAAGAGTTATCTCAAAAAATAAAGATACAAAACTTTATATAAGACCACCATCTCTTACTATGGAACATTTAAATTTATATGATAAATATCATAGATTTATGAATGATAAAAAAAATTGGCCATATACAGCAATTGAACCTGAAGATTATTCTAAATCTTATGTTGAAGCTACAGAAAATTATGCAAAAGAATTTTTATATGTAAGAGATGATAAGTTAATAGGTGTTGCTTTGGTGGATATTTTACCTCAATCAATTTCTGCAATTTATTGTTACTATGATCATGATTATTCTGATTTATCAATTGGAAAATTTTCTATTTTAGCACAAATAAAAATTGCAAAAGAACTTAAAATACCGTATATATATTTAGGTTATTGGATACAAAATCATTTTTCAATGGGATATAAAGAAGCTTATACACCTTTTGAGATTTTAAAAAACAGAGCTTCTTTAAATGAAACACCTATTTGGAAAAAAAATGAAATATAATATCGTTGTAATAATAAGTATTATAATTTGTGCTATAATCTCTTGGATTTTTAGTTATTATTTAGCATTAGTTGTAGTTGGTGAAAGTAGTGCTTTTTTTAAAATAGCACAATTAATTGTAGTAATAATTTCAATGACAACTTTTTATGCTCCAATAAAATATATATTAATTAAATTTATGAATCTTGAAAAAGAAGAAAGAGAGAAAAATGAATAGATACTTAGTATCTTTTTTAATATTAACTGCTACTTTATTTGCAGAAACTGCAACATTAAATGAAGAAAAAACAATTGAAGATAATGTAGTTTTAACTGAACCATACAATCCAAATGTTGATTGTTTAATATTAGAAGATGAAAATTCAATTATATGTAAGTTTGAAGTTATTAGAGATCCTATAAATGAGCAACTAATAACGATTAATTGGATAAGTCCAACAGGTGAAATCTCAAGAAGTAGAGAAATGATAATTCCAGCTGGAGATAGCTCTGCTTATGATTATAGATATATTGATGGTAGAGAAAATGGAAAATGGGATTTTAGAATAATTTATAATGGAAAAGAGTATTCATCTCAATTTGAATTGAAATAAATACTTTTTATTTACTAATTAAGTAAAGAGTCTCTCTTAACTTATTAGTAATTTTGTTATGTTATATGTAAAAAAAGACATAATCCACGCAGTTGATGTTGTAAAAATAAATAAGTACCATAAATATTTCCAATTTCCTGCCTCTTTTACAAATACCATAGAAGCTGCTAAACAAGGTAAATAAATCATTATAAATACAATAAATGACATTGCTGAAGCAAATGGAATATTGTTTTTTATTTTTTCTATTAAACTATCAGAAGTTTCGTCATTTTCTCCACCTAATCCATAAAGAATTGATAATGTTGAAACAACTATTTCTTTTGCTGCAAGTCCTGTTTCAAGAGCTACAGACATCTTCCAATCAAATCCTAAAGGTCTAAATAGTGGTTCACTAAACTTACCAATATATCCTAAATAAGAATTTTCAAGATTATATAAACTTAATTCATTTTGTAAATTGAGTTTTTCTTCTTCATTTGTAGTTAGTTCTATTTTTTTGTTAAACGATTCCTCAATATCAAGATGTTTTGGATAGTTACTTGCAAACCAAATAAGTAAAGAAGCTGCTAAAATATAAGTTCCTGCTTTTTTTAAATACATCATAGCTTGATTTGAAACAGTATGCCAAATCAATTTAAATGATGGAAGTCTATATTTTGGCATCTCCATAACAAAAGGTTCATCTTCACTTTTAAATACAACAATTTTTAATATTTTAGCTGCAAATAAACCTAAAATAGCACCACAAATATAAATTAAAAATAATACATTTCCTGCATTATGTTCTCCAAAAAAAGCTCCTACAAAAAGTACATAAATAGGAAGTCTTGCCCCACATGACATGAAGCCAATGATAAATAAAGTTAATAATCTATCTTTTTCATTTTTTAAAGTTCGTGCAGCCATATATGCAGGAACTGAACAACCAAAACCAGTTACCAATGGGATAAAAGATTTTCCATGAAGTCCAAATTTATGGAAAAACCCATCAAGTAAAAAAGCAACTCTACTCATATAACCTGTTGTTTCAAGCAAAGCAATTCCAAAAAATAGTATAACTATATTAGGTAAAAATAAAATTACTGAACCAACTCCTGCAATTATTCCATCACCTATAATAGAAGAAAGTTGATTTTCTCCTAAAATTTGTTTTGTATTATTGATAATACTTGCAAAAAAAGCATCAATTAAATCCATAGGAATATTTCCTATTTCAAAAGTTAGTTGAAATAATCCCCACATTAAAAATAGAAAAATTGGAAGACCAAAAAATTTGTGAATTAAGAAAGAATCAAACTTTTCAGTTAAAGTTTTTTCTTTACTAGAATCTTGTTTTACAGTTTCTGTAACTGCACCTTTTGCAAAAGCAAATTTTTCATCATTGAATATATCTTCTATATTTTTCGTTCCAAAGTGAATGTATAAATGTTTAAATGCTTCATTTAAAATAGGTTGTAGTTTTATCCAAATAGGATCTTCACTAAAAAGTTTATAAGTTTGTTTATCTTCCTTTAAAAGTTTTATAGCAAGTTGTCTGTAAGTTTGATTTGTTTTATAATTACATTCATTTAATAACTTTATGATTGTTTCTATCTCTTCTTCTATAACATCAGAAAAAAATAGTTTTGTCGGAAGTTTTTCATTCTCAAATTTATTTACAATTTCATCTAAAAGATTTTTTATTCCTATTTTTTTTGCTGCACTTGTTTTTATACAAGGTTTACCCAAAATTTTACTTAATTGAATTTCGTCTATAAAAATTGATTCTTTTTCAGCTTCATCACTCATATTAAGTGCAATAATCATCTTTTTATCTAAAGCTAATAATTCTGATGTTAAAAGTAGATTTCTTTGTAAATTTGTAGAATCCAACACATTTAAAATAATATCATAAGGAGAATTATCCAAAAATTCTTTAGTAACTTTTTCTTCTAAAGTATAGTTATTTAAAGAATAAGCACCAGGTAAATCAATAATTTGAATTTGATAATTTTTGTATTCTAAAAAAACTTCTTCTTTTGCAACTGTTACTCCCGAAAAATTTCCAACTTTTAATCTAGCATTTGATAAAGAATTAATAAGCATAGATTTACCAACATTAGGTTGACCTACTAATGCTATAGTTATGACATTAGTTTGCATATTTAACCTCTATTTTTGAAGCTTCACTTAATCTTAATGCTATTTTTGATTGGTTTACTTTTATTTCGATTGTACTTTTTGTAAGAGTTAGACCTTCGATTGTTACAATTACACCTTTTGTTATGCCAAAAGAGTATAATCTATTCTTTAAGATATTATCACAATTAATTGCAACAATTTCAACAGTTTCATTTAATTTTAATTCATCTAAAGTCATTTTTTTCCTCATTTAGGATTAATAATGATTATTATAATATAATTAGCCTTTCTTATAGTTAAGTATGATAAATGCTTGATTGTAATTTTGGTTTACTTTGGATATACTATTAACTCGCTATAAAATTTTTAAGGGTGATTTTTATGCTAAATGAAAATAATAATAATGCAGAAATAATTGATGAACTAAAAAAGATTGTTAAACAAAAAGGATTAAAATATACTGAACAAAGAGAGATTGTTTTAAGTATATTATTACATGCAAAAGAACATTTAACAGCAGAAGAGATTTATAATCAAATTAAAAAAGATTACTCTGATTCTAATATTGGAATTGCTACAGTTTATAGAGCACTTAGTTTTTTAGAAGAAGTTGATTTAATTACATCAATAACTTTTGGAACAGATGGAAAAAAATATGAAAGTAATGCAAAATCTCATCATGATCATCTAATTTGTACTAATTGTGGCAAAATAGTTGAGTTTATTGATGATGAAATTGAAAAAAGACAAGATAAGATTGCTAAGAAAAATAAATTTAAAATATCAAGTCATTCAATGCAACTTTATGGAGTTTGTGAAAATTGTCAAGAGTCATAGTATATTAAGGTTTCTTAATATACTATTTTTTAATCTAGATATAATTTTTATAAAATTTCTGCTTTTATTTCATTAACCCAGTTTTCAATTCTCTCTTCAGTTAAATCACTTTGATTATCTTCATCTATTACTAATCCAACAAATTTAGTGTCAATTTGAGCTTTTGAACCATCATGATAATAACCTTCAGTTGAAGTAAATCCTATAACTTTTGCTCCACTAGATTTAATTTGTTCGTAGATAATTCCTAAAGCACTACAAAATTCATCACTATAACTTTCTTGATCTCCTAACCCAAAAAGAGCAACAGTTTTATTTGATAAATCTAATTTAGAAAAATCTCCCCAAGCGTCTTCCCAATCATCATTTAATTCACCATCCCCCCAAGTAGAACCACCAAAAATAAGTTTATCATATTCATTTATTTTATCTATTTTTGTTCCTGCTAAATCAAATACTTCAATATCCCCAAGTTTTGAAGCAATTTTATTTGCTATCTCTTCAGAATTTCCTGTACTACTTGCAAAAAATATAGCTGTTGCCATTTGTCATATTCTCCTAATTATTTTTTATTATTGATCTTAAAGAGTAAGGAATAGCTTTTATTTGATACTCTTCATTTTTTAATTCGTCCACATAAACAGGTATTTGTTTAGTAAATTCATTGTTCTTTGGATAGGCTAAATATATTTGAAAATATTCACCTTTTTTTATAGATTTTATTGCACCTTTTAATTCATCTTTTATATTTGGTTTTTTAACTTCTATATCTTTCCAAGATGTATAAATTTTAAGTCCAACAAAATCTTTTGATTTAATGCAAATAGAATCTCCTAAATCAATTACTGTTTTGTCTATGTGGAGTTTTTTTATCTTTTTTAATACAAATTCATGAAATAATAAATGTTTATCAATTAATAATTGTAAATTGTTATTTGTAAAACAAATTGAAATTAATTTTGCAATAGGTAATAATTGTTTGTTTGAAATAAAAAGAGATGTTTTTTTATTAGGATTTAAATAATTGTTAATTATCTTCGTAGAATTAATACAGAATTTAAAATGTCTATTATTTTTATTTTGAACTTTTATGAAACTTGTAGGAAGTAAATTTTTTATTTTATAAGAAAATGCACTTTCTAATTGATAGTTTGATAATTTTCTTTGTTCATATTTTGAAAAATGACAATAAGAATCCAAAATATTATTGCTAAGATTTAAAAATAATTGTCTTAATCTATTTACAGAATTAAATTCATCAAAATCCTTTGGTAAATACTCTTCTTTTTGAGAAAAGCCTATTAAATTTTTTTCTAACATTTTAATTCCTTGTCACATTTTGCATAACATTCATTACAATCTTTTATTCCCATGATTTTTACATATTCATCATATACGCATGAGATTGATCTTTTTGCACAAATAAAAGGTATATTTTTCTTTTTTGCTTCATTTTTATATTTCAGCATTGTATTATGATTTAAAAAAGATGTAAGCATTACTATACAATCAGTATCTTGTGGAACTTTTTTCTTGGGAGCTGAAGATTTTTTTCTTGCATCCCAATGATTAATAGTTTTTGCACCTAAATCAGTAAGCATTGATGAAATTTGAGAGATTTGGTCTCCTCCAATAATTAGAATACTCATTTTAAATCCTTTTAACAAGTGCAACCAGTAGGTTTTACTAAATTTTTTTTATTTTTTATTTCCATACAATCAAACATAATGCATCCTTTATATTGATAATCATTATTGAAATATTATAGAAAGTAAACTTAAAATATAATTAATATTAAGAATGATTATCAATAAAATGTAAAAGATTAAATAATGTTGTAATTTATGATGGAAAGTTATATATGAAAATTAAAAATTTAAAAAAGGATAATAACTAGGAAAATCCTAGTTAAAAGTTTCTATACATCTATTTTTTTGAGTTCTCTTATAATTGCAGCTATTTCTTGAGAATATTCTCTAGCTTCTCTACTATTATATTTCCATCCACCATTATAACTGCTCCATACTTTTGTCCAGTCATTTTTGTGGATTTTTTGCCAATAAGTTAATTCATCAATTGCATTTTTAGTTGCAAATTTAAAATCAGAAATTAATTTTGTTGCTAACATATTTCTATTCCATGCAGTATCTTTTGCATTTTGTCTACTAATAACAGTTTTTATATTAGCTTGGTATAAACCAAAATCTTTTGAATCCAAGTTAACCATCACTTTCCCTAGTCCTGACTCTTTAATTGCTATAGCCATTAATGAGTAACTAAGACCATGAGCTTGACCTTGTTTTTTTATCTCTTTAAGTGTTTCAATTTCGTCTTGCGTTAAGTTTTTTATATCAAAATCTGATGCAAAAACATTAGAAATAAATAGTAGAATAAGTAGTATTGCTCTTAATCTCAATGCTTTCTCCTTTGTTTTTTCTTTAAATAAAGTAGCCGATTATACAAAAAATTTATAAAATTGTCAAATATTACTATATTTTGCTTGTTTTTTTAGGATTGATTAATAATTTATTTAGTTAATTAAAACTATAATTCCAAAAAAATTTATGAGAATAAAAAGACATTGGAAAAGAAAGAATTTAAGAAAATAATTAAAGAGATAGGGTTTTCTTCTCAAGGTAAATTTGCAGAAGAAATAGGTGTAAAAGCAACGACTTTTACAACATATAAAGTGATTCCGACACATATAAAAAGGATTACAAAATTAGCTTTATTAGCTAAACAAAATGGAGTGAGTTTAGAAGAAATAAGAAATTCACTTAAGGTAGATTAGAGAGAATCTCTAATCTTTAAAGAAAATATTTATTATAAACCTATGTTTATATATTTTCTAACTTTTTTCATCTCTTCAAAATCAAATTTAGATTCAATTTTAGTTTTTAAATCATCTTTTATCACATTTCCAAATGGACTTATAATTGCACTTCCTTTTGCCATATTATCATCTGCACTGTTGCATGCAATTACAAAACATTGATTTACAAGAGCTAATGCTTTTGAAATTGATTCATAGTGATCTTTTCTTTTTATTCCCCACATTGCTGGATTTAAAATAATATCTGCACCTTTTACTTTTTCCCAAAGTTCTGGAAATCTTAATTCAAAACAAATAAGTGTTGCTATTTTTAAACCATTTATTTCAATTATTTTTATATCTTCAAAATTTCCTGAACTAAAATATTCAAGTTCATCTCCTAATGGAAATAGTTTATATTTTGCTTGAGTATGAATAATTTTTTGATTATGAAAAATATATAAAGTGTTATAAAAATTTCCATCTTTTTTTGTAATAAATGTTAAAGCTATGATTTTATCGATACTAAGTTCATTTATTTCATCTATTGCTTTTAAAGAAAAATTTGATGCCTCTTCCATTCTATCATAAGAAAATCCACTTAAAGCTAGCTCTGGTGCTAAAATCAAAGAGTTATTTTCACATGAATTTATTAATTCTTTTAAATTATTAAGATTTTCTTGAAAATTGTTTGATGTTTTAATTTGTAGTGCTATTAATTTCATTTATTACCTCATTTAAAATATTTTCGACTGCAACTTTATAACTAACAGCTGTTGCATAACTTGTAGCTTCATATTTTGTCACAATAACAGAATTTGTGTTTGAAGCACGAATCAAAGCAAAACCATACTCAAAATTTATTCTAAGACCATCAATTTTAACTATATCTTTGATTATAGGAAAACCTCTTTGAATAGTTTTTAGTTTTTCATCTATTTTTTTTATGATTAAAAATTTATCTTTTTCATTTACATTTATTTCAATATTTGAACTTGTATAAACTTTTGGAAGTTTATCTAGTTCAACATCAAGATTTATTCCTTCATATAAAAGTTCTAATACTCTAAATGTTGCATAAATTGCATCATCATAACCATAATATCTATCATTAAAAAATATATGTCCTGAAACTTCAGCTGCTAAATCAGCATTTAACTCTTTTAGTTTTAGTCTTAAATTTGAATAACCAGTTTTATTCATAATTGTTTTTGCTTCATGATTTAACTCTTCAAAAATATTTTGTGAATATGTTACTTCTCCAATAATAACTGGATTTTTCATAGTCTTTGAAAAAAGTAGGGCTAACATATCGCCTTTTATATTATATTTTTGAGTTAACACGGCAATTCTATCTGCATCTCCATCATAGGCAAAACCTAAATTATAATCATCAATCAATAAAGCTTTTAAATCTTCTAGATTTTTTTCATTTGTTGGGTCTGGATGATGATTTGGAAACTCTCCATCTGGATTTAGATGAATTCCTTTATAATTTAGATTTAATTTATCTAAAATATCACATAAAACAGTATTTGCAACTCCATTTCCACAATCAACAATAAAAGGAATTTTAAAATCTTTTAGGTGAGAAAACTGTTTAACCATAAAATCTATATATAAATTTTTAGCATCAATTTCAAAAAAATCAAAATTATCTGGAATTTGTATATTTGTATTTTTTGCTATTTTTTCATATAAAGCTAAAAGTTCATCACCAAAAAATGGTTCGTTATTTATAGTGATTTTAAATCCATTATATTTTTTGGCATTATGACTTCCCGTAATCATAATCGAAGCTGTTGGTTTTATTTTTTCATTGTTTATTAAAAATTCTTGAAAAGAGGCAAAATAGTTAACTCCAGTTGCAACTAGACCAATATTTAAAACTTTACAACCTGAGAGATTAATTCCAGAAATCAATCCATTAAAAAGCATTTGAGAGTGAGTTCTTACATCATAACCAACAACTATATATGGCATAGTTTTTGTTTTTTCTTTTATATGAAGTCCTAGATAATAACCAATTAATTTGGCATTTTCATAGGTTAAATCAACATTTACTATGCCACGAATATCATATTGTCTAAAAATTGTTTTGCTTATCATTCTTTTTCTAACTTTAATAAAAAATTGTTTTTTTCATCAATTGAAAATTTAACTTCATCTAAAATTACCCTAAAACTTGGAACTAAAATATCTATCATATTTTGTAAAGTTGCATTTGAAACAGCTTTTGATAACTTTTCATCTTCAAGTTTTTTAGCTATTTCATCACAACTTATAGTTTTTCCATAAGGAATATTTAGTAATTCTTTCCAAACTTTTATCTGAAAAGGAGAACCAACAAGTTGTAGTGGAATTTCAAATGTTTTTCGTTGTTTGTTTAAATATTCATTTAATTGAATTTTTAAAATTTCAAAAGCTTCACAGTTTCCTGGAATTACATCTGCGTTTAATGTATTTTTTAAAACTTCAATTTTTGCTTCAATATGAAAAGGTGTAAATGAAGATAGTATTACAATCCCTTTTTTAGATGCAGCTGCAAACATTTCACCTAAAGGTGTTGAAAAAGTCGTTGTAACAATAACTTCTTTTGTTTCAAAATTATATTTTCTCATGGCGGAATTTTAACATAATCATATATAAGATATAATTTTAGATGTTAAAAAATATCAATAAAAATATAAAAATTTTGTATGTTGAAGATGATGAAATCGCAAGAGAAAATGGGATTGAGTATCTAGAAAATTTTTTTGAAACTATATATGAAGCAAGTGATGCGATAATTGCTTTGCAACTTTATGAAAAATACAAACCAGATATTATAATAACAGATATTCAAATGCCAAAATTAAATGGTTTAGAATTTGTAAAAAGAATAAGACAAAAAGATAAAAAAACACAAATTATTGTTATTACAGCATTTTGTGATAAAGAGTATTTATTAAAAGCAATTGAGCTTCAACTTGTAAAATACCTTGTAAAACCTGTAAAGGAAAAAGAGTTTGAAGAGGCATTGTTTTTATGTGTTAATTCATTAAAAGATGATGTTTCAAATATTGTACAAATTGATAATGAAATATATTTTGATACATTTAATAAAAATTTAGTAATAAATAATGAAATAGTAAAATTAAGAGCAAAAGAGATTTTATTTTTAGAATTACTAATAAAAAACAAAAATAGATATGTAACTTATGAAGAGATTGAAAACTATGTTTGGGCGGATAGTGTTATGACAAAAGATGCTTTAAAAACATTAGTTAAAAACATAAAAACAAAAATTCCAAAAGATTTGATTTTAAATCTTACAAATAGTGGTTATAAAATAAATGTTTGAAATAAATACAATTCTCTTTTATGGAATAACTTTTGGAATATTAATTATGACAATTGTATATACATTTGTTAGATATTTGTATTCAAAAGAGATATTTTATATTAGTTATTGTTTTATGCAAATTTTCTCTTTGATTTTTATAATCTCATATAGTAAACTTTTTGAAATAAATATTCTTGTCCAAGAGTTTTCTTTAGTTATTGCTTCTATATTCGCTGTTATATTTGCAATAAATTATTATGAAGGAAATTTTTTTCCAAAAATTACAAATTTTAAAGAGCTTGTATTTAATACTTTTTTATTAAATGTTGTTATTTTAACGGCATTTTATCACTATATTTTATTTGAATATTTACCTTATACAATTATTTATGCCATTTTATTTATCTCTTTAATTTTTAATTTAAAGCAAGGTTTCAAACCCGCACTTATTTATGTAATTGGTTGGTCAATTTTTTGTATTTTGCTTTTCATTTTTGATTTTAAAAATCTTTATAATCAAATGGGATATTTTGATTTAGTTTTAGTGGTTTTTGCAATTGAAGCTATGCTTTTTACGATTTCAATTGCATATAAATATAATGATTTAAAAATACAAAATAAAAACTTTGAGAAGATGGTTTTACAACAATCAAAATTTGTAAAATCTGGAGAAATGATAGCAAATATTACTCACCAATTTAGACAACCCTTAAACAATATTTCATATATTTTAATAAATTTAAAAAAGAGATTTGAAAGTAAAAATTTAGATGAAATCTATTTTGATAAAAAAATAAATCAAGCAAATGAACAAGTAGTTTTTTTATCAAAAACAATAGATGATTTTAAAGAGTTTTATGTTGAATCAAAAGAAAAAGTTTTATTTAGTGTAAAAGAAGCTATAAATAATGCAATAACTATATTAAGTGCAGATTTAAAAAGTAATAATATACAGTTAGAAGTGAATTTTGAAACTTTTGAAGATATTCAGATTTTTGGAGTTAAAAATGAACTTTCACAAGTTGTTTTTTCTTTAGTTTCAAATTCAATTGATGTTTTAAAAAATATAAAAAATCCAAAAATAAAAATAGATATTTTTTGTGATTCTGCTGAGGTTAAAATAACTGTTTTAGATAATGCTGGTGGAATAAAAACAAAAAATATAAAAAAGATTTTTGAACCATATTTTACGACAAAAGAGCTAGGAACTGGACTTGGACTTTATTTAGTAAAAATGATTATAGAAGAGAGTTTTTCTGGGAAGATTTTAGTTGAAAATAAAAAAGAGGGCGCTTATTTTTCCCTCTTTTTTGAAAAAGCTATTTAGATTATGGATGAATAAAAGCTAGTTTTTTTACTATTTTAAATTCACTATCTTGTGAAAATATTTCTATATAAACATTTGATGTTTTATTTATGTTTTTATCAAAATCTTTAGTAGTTTCAATAATTAATATTTTTTTAGATTTAGTTCCAGCTTCTAATGGAAACTTTTCAAATCTTTTTATTTTAAAGTTTTTATCATCTTTTAGTTTTATATCAAAAGTCAAAGCTTTATCTTGTGTATTATGGAAAGTTAAAATATAGTTATTTGAAACTGTTCCATCTTCATTTTTTTTGTAAAGTTCTGTTGTTTTATTTACATTTACTAAAAAATCTTCTTTTTCTAGTGAAAAATAAAATGCTAAAAATATACATAAAAATAAAGAAGCAAAATAAGTGATGTTTCTTTTTGTCCAAATAGAGATGTTTTGTTTATTTATTACTTTATTTGTACTTCCCCAATTTATTAAAGATTCTTTTCCAAATTTTTGCATAACAGTTGAACATGCATCACTACATTCAAGACAGTTTATACATTCAACTTGTAAACCTTTTCTAATATCTATATGAGTTGGACAAACTTTTACACAAGCTTCGCATGTTGTGCATTCTTCATTATTACTCCATTGTTTTACTTTAAAAATTGATTTTGCTCCATTTTCATAAACTTTTCCACCTCGATTAAAATCGTAAGTTACTTGTTTTGTATTGTTATCATATAAAACTGATTGGATTCTTGAATATGGGCAAACATAAACACAGAAGTTTTCTTTCATAAAAACAATATCATAGATTAAAAATAGGGCAATACTTATAATAAATAAAATCATAAAACTATGATTTACAGGGTCTTGAATATAAGCAAAAAAATCTTCAGGTGGAACAAAATATAACATAAAGTTTGAAGAGATAATTAAAGTAATAATTCCCCATAAAATTAAAGATATATATTTTTTAATTTGATTTGATTTTTTATTGTAATCAATATCTTTTTGTTTGTTTTTTATTCTTCTTAAATCTAAAATTGTACTTTCTATTAAATCTCTATATATAACTCTAAAGATAGTTTGAGGACATGCCCAACCACACCAAATTCTTCCTAACATTGAAGTCATTGCAAAAATACCAATAAATAAAAACATTAATAAAAAAGGCATAACATAAAGTTCACTTACATTAAAAACCATTCCAATAAAATGAAACTGTAATCTTTCGAAAGATAATAACAATATATGATTATTATTTATTGTTATAAAAGGTATTAGCATTATGAAAATTGTGCTAATAAAATAAACTAAATATCTTTTTTTAGAATAAGACATATTAAACTCCTTTGTTTTTTTTATCATAAGTAAAAATGGTGTTAATTTGGTGGTATTTATTATGAATATGTATATAAAATCTATTGCATATTTTTTATATTAGCTGTATAATTTTGCCAATTTATTAGAGGAAAAGAAGGTGGGAAAAATAAAATATATATTTATATTTTTGTTAATTGGTTTAGTTGATTTATTCGCTGGAAACAGATATGAAATAAAATCAGGAATTGTTGAATATGAAATAGCTGGAAATGCTGAAGGAACTGAAAAAGGTGACACAATAAGTGGAACAAGTAAATTGTATTTTAAAGATTTTGGTAATCTTGAATTGACAGATGAACGTATCATTCAAACAATAATGGGAGAGAAAGAAGAAGAGAGAACAGTTTCAAAAATTATAAATGATAAAATGCTTACAGCAGATTTTAATGATGAAGTAATTTATTCTCAAAAATTAGTTTTAGATGAAGAAAATCCAATTCAAAATATTAAAACTTATGATTCTTTTATTCAAATGGGTGCAAAAAATCTAGGAACAGAAGAAATTTTAGGTTATAAATGTGACATTTGGCAATTAGGTGAAGATAAAATTTGGGTTTACAAATCTGTTCCATTAAAACAAATTAGTCAGTCTTTAGGAATTATTCAAATTCAACAAGCAAAATTTGCAGTATTTAATATAGATATAAAAGATGATAAATTTAAACTTCCACCATTTCCTATAAAACCAATTGAAGAGATTATTGGTGATAGTGAAGCAGAATTTCCAAATATTTCTCCTGAACAAGAAAAAATGATGAATGAAATGATGAAAGAGCCTAAAAAATAAAGATTGTGCATTTAGCACAATCTTCTAATAAAAATCTAATTTAAACTTTTTGTTTCATCTTTTGTAAGAAGATAAACAGCTATTAAAAATGAAATCGAACCTAAGAACGTATTTGTAAGAATTAGTGAACCAACACTAAAGAATAGGGCAATTAAAGAGTATGATTTTTTATTTACAATAAATGCAATCACAGCTACTAAAATAGTAACAAATCCTATATAACCAAAATAAACAGCTGCTCCCATAAAATCTTTTATTTCGCAAGATAAAGATGCAGAGTTTAGATTACACTGTATTGCTAAAGCTTTATTTGATACAAATCCATATTTAAAAGCAAAGAAAATTCCAGCAAATACTAATGTATAAATTCCTAACTCTTTTAAATCACACAAAGAGATATTTTTGTTTGTGCCTTTATTTAAAATATAAGCAAATGCTAATGCTAAAATAACCCAAATATTAGAGAAAATATTTAAGAAAGTTTCATTGTATATTGTAATAATTGAACCAATAACTAAAACTACAGCTAATACTTTTTCAAATTTACCAAAATTTAATTTTGAATATTGATTTTTATATAACCATATAAATGAGATGGCTAAAATGATAAATCCATAAATTTCAAAATTTTCATATCTTCCATTGAAAGCTAAATTCATAGTTAAAATGAAAGCAATAAATGAAGCTAAATAGAACAATATACTTGGAATAACATCTGTTCTTTTTTCTTTTATTATATATGAAAGCATAAAATAATAAACAAAAACTTGTGTTAATAACACAACAAAAGCCCATGAAAATTCTAAATAGTTTCTAGCAATAATGTTATATTGTTCAACTTGTAACATATAAAGTATTGCAAAAAGAGTATTTATAAAACTAAATAAGAAGATTTTTTTAGTTGATATATCTTTGTTTCTAAGTAATAAAGAAAAAGCAAGGATTAAAACTAATGAACCAAATGCTAAATATTTATAATTTGGAAAATTTGAAACATCTCCACTGAATACATTTTTATCAAGTCTATCTTTATCAAATAATCCCCAGAAACCACCAACAGCACCTTCACTAACTCTTTTCCATGGTTGATCAAATGCTTCAATGATATTATAATTCCAGTTTTTTTCTTGGGCTAAAGAGACAAAATCTCTTACAAATTTTGCTTGGTTGATTTTACTTGGGAAGGCATCTTCTCTCATTCTTCCTTCACTTGGCCAACCTGTCTCTCCAATTAAAATATTTGAAGTTCCTAAAATTTGTTCAACTTCATGTCTAACATCAGCTAAATGTTTGATTGATTCATCTATGTTCATTGGGTCATCTTCCCAATAAGGTAAAATATGAATAGTTACAAAATCAGTTACTTCTTTGATACTTGGGTGTTTTAACCAAAATTCCCAAACATCAGCATAAGTTACTTTTACATTTGGAAGAGCAGTTTTTACTTCTTGTATATATTCATAAAGTTTTTTATCAGAGATATCTCCTCTTAATAAAACTTCATTTCCAACAATTACAGCTTTTACAATTTCAGGATTTTCATTTACTAATTTAATTAAAGTTGATATTTCATCTTTTGTTTGTTTTTCATCTGAACTAACCCAAGCTCCCATAAGCATTTGAAGATTAAATTCTCGTGCTATCTTTGGAATCATTTCTAAACCTACAGTTGAGTATGTTCTAATACAAGTTGTGTATTTAGAAAGAAGTTTTAAATCATTTCTTACTTGTTCTTCTGAAATTACTAAACCTTTATCAAATAAGAAAGGTGATTCATCTTTTGCAAAAGGTGCATACGATACACATTGAAGTTTTGAAAAAGAGTTTGAATCATCTTTTAATATAGCTTTTGCTCCTAAAAAGTACCAAAAGAATAGAGCAACAAAAACACTACATAATGTTAAAAATATTTTTTTCATTTTTTTCCTAATTCCTGATTTGACCTGAACCGTAAATTTTATATTTAAATGTTGTTAAATCATTTATTCCCATTGGTCCTCTTGAGTGAAGTTTATTTGTAGAAATACCAACTTCAGCTCCAAGTCCAAATGCTCCACCATCAGTAAATCTCGTACTTGCATTTGCATAAACACAAGCTGCATCAACTTCACTCAAAAATTTATTTACTGCTGTATAGTTTTCACTTAAAATTGATTCAGAGTGTCCTGAACCATATTTTTGAATATGTATGATTGCTTCTTCAATATTTTTTACAATTTTTATATTTAAAATATTTGCTAAATATTCTGTACTATAGTCTTCAATAGTTGCAGGAATAGCTTTTATAAACTTTAATGTTTCTGGACAAGCTTTTAAAATTGTTCCTTGTTCATTAAAAGCATCTTCTAATCCATTTAAAATATATGGAGCTATATCTTCATGGATTAGTAAAGTTTCTATTGAATTACAAGCACTTGGTCTTTGGCATTTTGCATTAATTACAATATCAATAATTTTTGCAGCAGCAGCATCTTTATCTATATAAATATGGCAAATTCCTTTATCATGTTTTATTACTGGAATTGAAGAATTTTCACTCACAAATTTAATAAGAGCTTCTCCACCACGTGGAACTATTAAATCAACATATTTATCTTGTTTTATAAGTTTTGCAACACCTTCTCTACTTGAATCAGGAAGTAAAGATATAGCTTGTTCAGGGAGTTTATTTTTTGCTAATACTTCTTTTAATACAACAGCAATTGCTTTATTTGAGTGTTCAGCTTCTTTTCCACCTTTTAAAACACAAACATTTCCACTTTTAAAACACAGTGCTGCTGTATCACTTGTAACATTTGGTCTACTTTCATAAATAATTCCAATTACTCCAATTGGAATTGATATTTTTTGTATATTTAAACCATCTTGGGTTACCCAACCATCAAGAATTCTTCCTAATGGTTCTTGTTGAGATGCAATTTGTCTTATGGCATCTGCCATTCCTTTTACTCTATCACCTGTTAAAAGTAATCTATCTAGTAAAGCTTCATCTAAATTATTTAATCTTGCTTGACTCATATCTTTATCATTATGTGAAATGATAAAATCACAATGGTTCATCAAAGCATCTGCCATTTCGTTTAAAACTTTATTTTTTACAGCAGTGCTTAAATTTGCAATAGTTCGGCTAGATTTTTTAGCCTCTTCTAAAAATGCTTGCATAGTAATTCCTACAATTAAAATTTATTTTTTGTTATTTGGTATATATTTGAAGAATAGATATAAAACTGCTAACATTACAATTACAGTTATAACACCTATAAAATTAAGTTCTACTTCGGGGCCAGCGCCTCTTTGATAGTTTTTTGGTACAAATAGAATCATTGAAGATAACAGCATAAAAGAACCAGTTATCACGGCTATTAAATGAGCAAAAACTCTATGAAATTTTGTCATATAAAAATCTTTTACCATTTTCCATGTCATTGCTGAAGCTGTAATTACAATAATTAGTACAATGATTTTTTCATATTGTGCTTCCAATAATCTTCCTTTATGAAATTTTACTTATTTTATGTTTAGTATACTTAATTAAGGCTTTGTTGAGCCTTTATTTACAAACTCCACTATCTTTTAATATCTCTTTTATTTGTTTGCATTTGTTATTGTCAATATACAAATGTAGCCAAGATTCAACCCAATAAGGAATATTCCTACCATTGTTTCCCCATGAATTTACACTTTGATATTTTAATCCTAAATGCTCTGAAAATGTCCGTTTATTGAAATTTGCTTTTTTTAATAATAACTTGAAATTATCCTTATCCATTTAACTTCCAAAAATAGTATGCAAAAGTATATCATAAAATTAAAAAAAATATGTAAATAAATATATATTTAAGTATATTATTATTTAAAATTTAATATTATTTACATACGAAAATACTAGGATTCAAAATGAGAATAAAAGCATTTTTAACAAGTGGAAGATTTAAAATCATTAAAGTATTTAAATTTGATGAGATGAAAGCAATAGCTGCTGCATATCCACGTTGGGAGTATATTCTGTAAGTTTTTTTCTAAATTTTAGAAAATATTTTTATAAATAATGGCTATTTCTTAGCCATTATTTCTTCTTCAATCTTTTTTAATATTAGTTAATTATGATTTTGTTAATTGTTAAATGATAGAATAAAAAAAATCAAATTGGAAAAAATATGGGAATAAAAGATAAATTAAAAGAAAATTCAAATAAATTATTAAACATAGCAAGTGAAAATGCTACAAAAGCTTTTGATTATCCAAGAATAAAAAGTAAACAATTAAAAGAAGCAATAAATGCAAAGATTAGAGAAAAAGCAGTTCTTGCAACAAAAGCTAGACTTGTTGAAAATCATAAAACTTTTGATGATTATAGTGATGAAGAGTTAGAAATAATTATTGCAGATGAAGAGCGAAAGATTGTTGATGATTTGAAAACAAAATCTTTAGTAGTTGCACTTGCTGCTCTTGGTTTAAATTTCTTTGTTTAGGAATAAAATATGTTTAAACAAGTAAAATCTGCTGTTTTTTGGTATTATTTATTTAAATTTAGAAAAAGAATTACTTTAGTTGTTTTACTTTTGATTATTGCTCTTTTTGCAAATGTAATTTATAGTGATGTTGTGGAATATTTGAAATTAAAAGATAAACTTCAATATTTAGAAATTGCACTTATTTCGAAGTGGATAGTAATTATTTTTAATCTAGTTTTTTCTATTTATTTACTTCTAACGATGTTTAAGAAAGAGGAAATTCAAGAAGAAAAAAAGATTAAAAAAGAAAAAATTGTTGAACCAGTAAAAAAAGAGAAAGAAGAAAAATTTACACAAAGAGAAAAAGAATTTTTATATAAAAAAAAGATTCGATCAAAAGCTGATTTATTAGTAGAAAAATAGAAGAGATCTAATCTTCTATTTTTTCTTTTGTTTCATTATCATTTTTAAGAAAAATAGTTTGAGCAGGATATGCAAATGCACAGTTATTTTTTTCAACAAGTTTTGATATTTCAACCATAACTTCTTCTTTTGCAATCAACCATTCTTCCCACACTGGACTTTTTGAAAAACAGTAAACTAAAATATCAATTGAAGAACTAGAATATTCATCAACAAATACTAATAAAGTATTTTTTATTCCATCTAAATCTTCTCTTTTTATGGCTTCAAATGCTTTAGTTTTTGATATATTTATAGTTTTATTTGTTGCAATTTTTGGATGATTTAATAACATATCATGAATATCATTTTTAAGGTTTACAATATCTTCCATTTTACTTTCATAAGTCACACCTATACTCATTTTTATTCTTCGTCCAATTTTTCTTTTTGACCAGTTCATAATATGAGCATTTGCAATTTGAGAATTTGGAACAGTAATCATGGCATTATCAAATGTTCTAATTCTAGTTGTTCTCATTCTGATATCTACAACTGTTCCTTCAAAATCATTAGTTCTTATCCAATCCCCTTGTGAAAAAGAGTTATCAGTCATAATGTTTAATGAAGCAAAGAAGTTTGCAAGTGTATCTTTTGCAGCAAGTGCGATAGCAATACCTCCAACTCCAAGTGAAGCAGCTATTGCTTTTACATCAATTCCAAGCTGAGTGAATAAAAATAAAACTACAACCAAAATAAGTACAACTTTAATTATTTTTAAAATAAATACAATCATTTCTTTTCTAACATTTTGGTATTTTTCTAATAAATTTTGTGCGTATATAGAGATACTATTGTCTAAAATAGCATATATTGCCCAAGTTAATAAAGCCATATAAATTGTATTAATCCAAGGCATAACGCTGTTTATAAAAGTTTGATCTTTTACTAAAATGAACATTGAAAGTTGAATAGAAAAAAGGTATAAACTGTAGATTACAGGAGAATTAATTGCATCTTTTAGATGAAATAAAATATTCTCTTCTAAATTGTGATTTTTATCTTTTATAAGTAATTTTGATATAAAATTTGTAATTATTACAATTAAATATCTATTTATTAATCTAAAAAATAGAATTATTAATAATGCAATAATCAATTCACCAATAGAAAAATTTAGATGATATGAAGTTAAAGACGATATAAAAGAGATACCTTTTACATTATCAATTTTATCAATTAAATATTTTAGGTTAAATTCATCAATAAAAAAGTTTGAAGCTCTAAATTTTTGGATATTAGAATATAAATATTGCAAAACAAAAAGTTGTGTATGTTTTTGATTATAAAGTTCGATATAATTATCAACTAAATCAGCTGATACTTTATTTACGCTACTGTTTTTTGATTCACTTTCATATAGTGAAGCGTAATCATCTAATTTGAAATTTTGAATTTGTTTAATGTTATTTTTTAAAATTTCTTCAAAATATTTTTTATTTCTAAATTCTTGTTTACCTAAAATAATATTTTTTAAAGTATCTTCATAAGTTGCTTTTTCTTTTAAAAATTCAACTCTTAATTCATCTCTTTTTACTGCAAGTGTATTTTTTTGAAGATTATTTGCATTTATTCTATTTGTTAAAAATAGTATTTCATTATCATAATAGTTTTTTTCAGGAAGAGTTGTTAAATATGATTCATTATTTATATTATTTATAACATCATCAACAAGTTTATTTTCTGAATCTATTTGGTCTTCTATGTTTTGTGTTAAATCATCTGTATTTGTTTGTTCTGTAGGTTTTACAATAGCTTGTTGCTGTTGAGATTCTTTAGCTAATAATTTTATTGGAGTTGTTGGAATATCTTGTGATAGTAAAAATTGTGGTAAAAATAGAATTATAAATAAAAATTTATAGATATTTAACATTAAGATTCCTTAAGCGATTTTTGGCGAATTATAGTATTTTTATAGTTAGTTTAACTTGATATGAAAAGATTATTTTTTAATTATTGGTGCAGTTAGAGGGATTTGAACCCTCACGCGATTAAGCACGAGCCCCTCAAGCCCGCGTGTCTACCAATTCCACCATAACTGCAACGAAAAAGAGGTCAAGAAGAAAAACTTCTTGACCTCTTGAAGTATTTATTAAATCTGTAGATTTAAAGATTACCCTAAAAATGGATTTGCATATAATGCAATCATAGCAACAACAAGTGCATAAATAACTTGTGCTTCGATCATCGCTAAAGCAATGAACATAGTTGTCATTAATTTTCCACCTAAACCTGGGTTTCTAGCAGTACCAGCAATAGTTGCAGCAGCAGTATTACCCATACCAATAGCACCACCAAGTGCAGCAAGACCTAATCCAATTCCAGCAGCAACTACAGAGTATGCTTTTAAAGTTTCATTTACAACAGCTTCATCAGCAGCAAATGCAAAACCAGCGATAGCTAGCATTAAAAGAACGATTTTTTTCATTCTAGATTCCTTATAATTTTTATATATCTCAAAGTCTGTTCGGCTTGCGTATCCCTACTTAACACTTTGTGGCTGTGATTATAAAAAAATAAAACTAAAAATAAGCTAAAAGTTTTAAAATAGTTATTTTATAAACAATTTGTTATAATCATCGCACTTATGAAAAGAAGGTGCTTTTTTATGAAAAAATTATTTTTATCTCTTACTGTAATTATTGTTTTGCTTATTGGTTCTGTATATGGTATATTATTTACAAAATACGGAAATAAGATCATTTCATCATATATTGAAGGTAAAGTAAATAGTAAAGAAGAAAATGTAAAATTAAAAGTAAATAATTTTAGATTAACACTTAATACAATAAATTTTGAAGCAGTCATAAATGATGATTCTTATATAAATATTTCTGGTGATTTAGCAATATTTAAAAAAAGTGTAAATTTAAAATATGATATTAAAATAAATGAATTATCAAAATTAAAAAATTTAACAAATCAAGATTTAAAAGGTTCATTTTATACAAATGGAATTTTTAAAGGAGATAAACAAGAAGCAATTATTCAAGGTTTTTCAAATATAGCTACAAGTAAAACTAAATATTATTTAAATTTAGTTAATTTTGATATTAATAATATTTATTTGGAATTAACTGATGCAAAAATTGAGGAGTTATTAAATCTTTTTAATAAACCTGAATATATAAAAGGTATTTTAACAATAAATGCAAATATTAAAAATATTGATATACACAATTTAGATGGATTATTAACTGCTAATATTTCTAAGGGTTTATTGAATAATGATGTATTTAATCAAGAATTTAAACAATCAATTCATACAGCAATTAATTTTCAAGGAGATATAAATGCTTCTTTATTATCTAATAAAGTAGATATAAAATCAGAACTTTTAAGTTCTATTGCTGATATCTTTATTGAAAAAGCACATATTAATTTGGATAATAATTCTTTAAATAGTGATTATAAGATTGATATTAAAAATTTAATTAAATTAGAAAGTGTAATTGGTAGAAAATTAAATGCTGAATTTAATACAAAAGGAAATGTTTCTGTTGAAAATAAAGTAATTTCAATAGAAGGAGATACCAATATTTTTGAAAGTTTATCAACTTATAAACTTCAATTAAAAGATTTTATTGCTCAAAATGTAGATTTTAAAATTGAAAATGCAAAAGTTGAGAAACTTCTTCATATGTTAGATGAACCTGTATATATGACAGGAGATTTGGATATAAAAGGTGAAATAAAAAATAGTTCATTAGATAAATTAGATGGAAATATTGTCTCTAAAATTTCAAATGCAAAAATTATAAATGAAGTTATAAATGCAGTCTTTAAACAAGAGTTGAAAGATACAATTACTTTAGATTCCGTAATTAATACTTCCTTAGTTCCTAATAAAGCTATATCAAAAATTAGTGTTTTGTCAAATATTGGAAATATAAATATGGAAAAAGCAATTTTTGATTTTACAGAAGATTCTTTAAAAAGTGATTATTTGTTAAATATACCTTCTTTATCTAATATAAAAGATTTTACAAAAACTCAATTAAGAGGAAAACTTGATTTAAAAGGTGAAATTCAAAATGAAAAAGAAAATTTATTAATTAGTGGTAATTCAAATATATTAGGAGGAACTTTAGATTTTAATTTAAAAAATAGTGATTTTATTACTACATTAAATAATATAAATATGAAAGATTTATTATATATGATAAATAATCCAGAAGTATTTGATTCTAAGGCAAACTTCAAATTAAATTATAATTTATTAACTAAAAAAGGTAATTTAAATGGAACTTTATTAAATGGGCATTTTTTACCAAATGATTTTTCAAATATCATAAATCAGTTATCAAAATTTGATTTAACAAAAGAGGTTTATGAATCAGCAGAAGTAAATAGTGATATAAATGAAAAGCAGTTAATATCTGATTTAACTATGAAAAGTAAAAATACTCAAATTGATATAAAAGATTCTTTATTGGATTTTGAACAAAATTTAATAGATGCAAAACTTGATACTCAAATCAAAAAAAGTAATTTTTTAATAACTTTAAAAGGTGATATGAAAAAACCAACTATTTCTTTAGATACTAAAGAGTTATTAAAAAATGAAATAGATAAAAAGCTTGAAAAAAATAGATATAAAATTGAAGAAAAACTAGACAAAGTTTTAGATGAAAAAATAAAAGATGAGAAAACAAAAGAGTTAATAAAGAATTTAAAATCTATATTCTAATTATTTATGATAATAATTATCACTTTAAGAAGAAATGAAGTTTTTTTTTGATTTAATTCATTATGATAATTAATATTAAAATTAACAAAAGGAATTAGATTATGAATTTAACTAAAAAAATGTTAGTTTCTTTCTCTGTTGTTGCTGCAATTGCTTTAACTTCTAACGCTGCAACTAATACTGAACCAAAAAAATTTGAGCTTGCTCAATCAAAATCTATTTTAGAAGCATATTCTGATATTGCTCTTGCAAATTATAGTGATACTTTAAAAGATGCAAAAGCATTAAAAGTTTCTATTGATAAATTTGTAAAAAATCCAACTCAGGAAAATCTTGATGCTGCAAAAAAAGCTTGGTTAGAATCAAGAGAATCTTATGGGCAAACTGAAATTTTTAGACTTTCAAATGGTCCAATTGATGCAGAAGAAGGTTGGATTGCAGAAACTTATGGTGCATTAGAAGGACAAATTAATGCTTGGCCACTAGATGAAAATATGATAGATTATACAGTTGATGCAGATGGAAAATTAACTTCTGGAAATATTATTGATACTGTTGGGAAATTTAATCCAGGTGGAGAAGAATCAAAAGAAGTTGATGTTACAAAAATTACAGTTGATGCACTTACAGATTTAAATGAAAATGGTGGAGAAGCTAATGTTTCTACTGGATACCATGCAATTGAATTTTTATTATGGGGACAAGATCAAGATTATTCAAACTTTATGACAGATGCTGTAACTCCTGGAGCTATGACAGCTGGGCAAAGATCACTTACAGATTTTACTACAGATAAAAATGCAAAAAGAAGATTGGCTTATTTACAAGCTTCAACTGATAAATTAGTTGCAGATTTAGAATTAGTTACATCAGCATGGGAAAAGAAAGTAAATGGAAATAAAGGTTTATATCAAGCAGCAATTAAAGGTGAATTAAAAGGTAAAGATGCTTCAAAAAATATTGAAGCAGCAGAAGCTTTAAAACAAATAATTGCAGGAATGGGTGTATTTATTAAATCTGAATTAGCAAATGAAAGAATTGCAGTTGCAGTTTTAACTCCTAGTGAAGAAGATGAACACTCTTGTTTCTCTGATAATACACATAGAGATATCTTAACAAACTATTTAGGATTTAAAAATATTTTAACAGCTACTTATAATGGTAAAAAATATGGTAAATCTTTATTTGATGCTGTAGATAAAGATACAAAAGAAAGAATAGAAAAATTAATGTCTTCAATAGAAGAAAAAATTAATAGTATTGATGAAGTAGCAAAAACTAAAGCTCATTTTGATTATCAAATTAGACCTGATAATGAACAGTCAAAAGTTATTGTGAAATTAAAAAATGAGTTAAGAAAACTTGGTGATGAAATGGTTAATGTTGCAGCTGCAAATGGAATTAATTTAAGTACAGATGATGTTACTGATCCAGAAGAAACAAAAATTTAATTTTTCATTTTTGAAAAAAACAATTATATTAAAAAGCCTTGTAGTAATATTTGCTACAGGGCTTTTTGCAGTTAATAATAGTGGTAATTTTTTATCAAATGATAAAAATAGTTCATTATTATTAAAGCCTGTTAATAATCTAAATGACAAAGAGTATGATAAATTTATTTTAGGTAGAAGTTTTTTTTCTATTCCTTGGGTTGAAGCTCCAAGTGTAACAACTGCACGTGATGGATTAGGTCCACTTTTTAATGCAAACACTTGTGTTAGTTGTCATCCAAAAAATGGAAGAGGAACTCTTTTTGCAGATGAAAATTTACCTTCAAGATCTTTACTTGCTAGATTATCAATTACATCAAATGATAGTGATGAACATAAAGAATATTTGAAATATAAAGGTTTTGTACCTGAGCCAGTTTATGGAAATCAACTTTCAATAAATGGAATTTTTGGAGTTGATTATGAAGGAAAAATCAAGATTGATTTTGAAGAGGTTGAAGTAGTTTTTTCAGATGGAGAAAAACAAATATTATTAAAACCAAAATATAATTTAGAGAACTTAAATTATGGAAAATTAGATAAAAATGTAAATATTTCTTATCGAATAGCTCCTAGTTTGAATGGAATGGGATTAATAAGTCTGATTTCACATGAAGATATATTGGCAAATGTTGATGAAAATGATTTAAATAATGATGGTATTTCAGGACGTGCAAATTTTGTCTACTCAAATATTACAAAAAGAATTGAACTTGGAATTTATACTTGGAAAGCAAGTGTTGCATTTCTAAAAGAGCAAGTTGCAGGTGCAGCTTCAAATGATATGGGTTTAACAACTACTATTTTTCCAGATGGGAATTGTACAAAATATCAAAAAGAGTGTAATGAAGCTCCAAAACCAAGAGACATGATAGATTTACCTGATGATAGATTAGATGCTGTTTCATATTACTTAAAGCATATTAAAACTTATGAAGCTAAAAAAACAAAAGAATATGAAGAAGGATTAGCTTTATTTGAAGCTATTTCATGTTCGAAATGTCATATAAGTAGTTTTAATACTAAAAAAGGTTTTAAAATATCTCCCTTTTCAGATTTTTTACTTCATGATATGGGTGAAGATTTAGCAGATGGAAGAGTTGAATTTATGGCAAATGGTAGAGAGTGGCGAACAGCACCTTTATGGGGATTGACACTTCATGAAAAAATAAATAAAGAAAAACCAAGACTTTTACATGATGGAAGAGCAAGAAGTTTTCAAGAAGCCATTTTGTGGCATGGTGGTGAAGCTCAAAATAGTAAAGAAAACTATATGAATTTACCAAAAAATCAAAGAGAAAAATTGATTAAATTTTTAGAGGAATTATAATGAAGAAAATTTTATTTTTAATGTTTTTTTGTACAACAATTATATTTGCACAAGATAGAGCACTTTTAAATATAGTTAAAAACGTATCTATACCAAATGTTGAAACAGCAATTAAAGATGCAAAAATTTTAAAAGATGATATGAGTGATAAAAATTTTACAAATTTTATTAAATCTTGGAAAAAAGTAGAAGTTATTTATTTTGCTGGAGAAATTGATGATGATTATTTAGATACACCAAGATATATGGATGTTTTTAATAATTTAAAAGAAGATTTAAATTCTCAAATGCAAAGAGTAATAGAATCAGATACAGAACCAAAAATGGCATTATTTAAAAATTCATTTAAAACTGTAAATGCTTTGGAATATGTTTTATATAATGATAAAGAGTTGACTTTAAGAGAAAAAGAGTTAGCTAAAATAATTATTGATTCATTAATTTCTCATTTAGAAGATATTAAAGGGGTTTATGAAGAGTATTTAACTTCAAAACCAAAAGATGAAAAACTTGAAAATGCAATAATTATAAATACTTTAATAGCAAGTTCATATAGACTAAAAGAGTGGAGAGTTGGGAATCCTGCTGGATTATCTTCAAAATTTAAAAATGATCCTAAAAATAATAGAGCAGAATATTTTTTAAGTCAAAATTCATTTGCTGCAATAGATGCTATTTTAGATGCACAAAAAGAAGTTTTAGAAGAAAAAAAATATTACAGTTTTTCAAATATAGCTAAAAATTTAAATGCTCAAAAAGAGTTAGAAACTGCTTTAAATAAAATCAATGAAGCAAAAGTAAATTTATCAAAATTGAAAAAAGATGATTTTTCAAATGCAAAAGATTTATTTACAAGTTTAAGAGAATTACATAATGCTTATTATTTATCTTTAATTGAAAAACTAGGTTTAAGTCCAAATGTTTTAGATGCTGATGGAGATTAATTAAGTGAATGATTTTTTTGCATTAGAATATTTAATAAACCCAAGTAAAAGACTTTTTTGGGTTTATTTACTTAGTTCAATGGTACTTGCAATAATTTATTTTTATATTACAAAAAAAAATACGAGAGTAATCACTTCTTCAAAACTTTGGTTACACCCAAGTGCAAAGTTAGATTATTACTATTTTTTTTTATCATATTTTATAAATATTTTTTTATTGATTCCATTTATTATAAGTGCAAAAAGTGTTGCTTTATTTGTAAATAAAGAGTTGTATTTATATTTTGATTATTATGAAAATGAATTATTTTCATATAAACAAATAGTTTTAATGTATACAATGTGTATATTTATTGTAAGTGATTTTTCAAGATATTGGTTACATAGATTTTTGCATACTATCCCATTTCTTTGGGAATTTCACAAGGTTCATCATAGTGCAAAAGTTTTGACACCTGTGACATTTTATAGAGTGCATCCAGTTGAAAATTTTTTATTTGGACTTAGATACTCTTTAAGTGTGGGAGTAGTAACAGGAGTTTTTATATATCTATTTGGAGCAAAAATAGATATTTATATGGTTTTTGGAGTTAATATAGTTTTATTTATATTTTCATTATTTGGCTCAAATCTTAGACACTCGCATATTCCATTTTCTTATGGAAGTTTTTTAGAGAAGTGGTTACTTTCTCCAAAACAGCATCAGATTCACCATGATAAAAAGCATTTTAATAAAAATTACGGTGGTTACATAGCTATATGGGATAGAATTTTTGGTTCACTTTGTTTATCAAAAGATGTGAAAGTACTAAAGTTTGGTTTAAGACCTGAACAAATGAAAGAGTATATATCTTTAAAAAATTTAATTTTAATACCATTTATAAATTTAATAAAAAAAGGGGGATTTAGTGAAAAAATCAAATTTATTAATTTCAGTGCTTTTAGCTTTTTCAAGTCTAAATGCTAGTGAAGTTTTATCAAAAGAGACTTTAGGTCAAGTTTTATATTTTGATGTAAACTTATCAAAAAATAGAACACAAAGTTGCGCTACATGTCATAATCCAAATGCAGGATTTGTTGATGATAGAAATAATGGCGTAAATAAAATGGTTTCATTAGGAGATGATGGAAAATCTTTAGGAGATAGAGAAGCTCCAACAGCATCTTATGCAAAATTTTCTCCAAAATTTCATTTTGATGAGAAAAAACAAAAATATGTCGGTGGACAGTTTTGGGATGGAAGAGCTGCTACTTTAGAAGAACAAGCTGGTGGTCCACCATTAAATCCAATAGAAATGGGAATGGCAAATAAAAAAGAGATTATTGAAAGAATAAAAGAGAATAGTTTATATGTAGATTCATTTAAAAATATTTTTGGTAAAGATATATTTGAAGATGAAGATAAAGCTTATGATGCGATGACAATTGCAATTGCTTCGTTTGAACGAACTGACGAATTTTCTCCTTTTGATTCGAAGTATGATAGATATTTAAAAGGTGAATATGATTTAACTCCTCTTGAAGATTTAGGTAAATCAATATTCTTTTCAAATAACAATAATTCATGTGCAAATTGTCATGTTCTAAAAGGTGAAGATAAAGCTGGCGAAACATTTACAAATTATGAGTATCATAATATTGGAACTCCTGAAAATAAAGAGTTAAGAGCTAAAAATGGTGTAAAAACTATTGATGAAGGGCTTTTAGCAAATCCAAATGTAACAGATATAAATCAAAAAGGAAAACATAAAGTTCCAACGCTAAGAAATGTAGCTGTAACTGCTCCTTATATGCATAATGGTGTATTTAAAGATTTAAAAACTGTTGTTGAATTTTATGATAAATACAATAATAAAGATAGAACTATAAATCTTGAAACTGGGAAATCTTGGGATGAACCTGAAGTTAAAGATACAATTTCAATAAAAGAGTTAAGAGCAAATGCACTAAATGATAGAAAAGTTGAAGCTTTGGTCGCTTTTATGAAGTTGCTAACTGATAAAAAGTATGAATATTTATTAGATAAATAGGAACACAAAGAAGTTATTTTTTAATATTTTATTATATTTATTTATGATAAAATGTTTTAAAAGGCTTCTTTTGAAGAGTAATATTATACCATTTTTTATTATTTTGAATTTATCTGCTGGAGAAAATATAAATAATTTAGAAAAAGAAAAAGAGAATTTGATTTGTAAATACATAGAACGAATTGAAGAAGCACAAAATAAAAATTTAGATGCTAGAGTGAATTTATTAGATAAAACGTTAAGTTGCTTATTTAATTCAAAGACAAAAAAAGATATTACAAATTGTAAAATCGATGAAAGAAAAAGAATAATGCAGAAAATAAAAGGTTAATTTTTTTCTGCATTTAATTCTATAGTGATTTCTAATCCTAAATAATCAATATTTCCATAGTTTATTTTCGTATTATTTATTTTTAGATTTCCATTCATATGTTTTGAAATTATCTCTTCTGTCATATAAAGACCAATTCCCGTCCCTTTTGCTTGATGTTTTGTAGTAAAATAGGGTTCACAAACTTTATCGATAATATCTTCTTTTATTCCACCTGCATTATCTTTTATTTTTATAATTGATTTATTCTTTTCAATATAACTATTTATAAAAATTAATCTAGGATAATCTTTTTCTAAAAGAGCATCTTTTGAATTGTTCAAAATATTTATAAGCGCTTGAATAAATTCACTTTCATAACCATAAATATTAAAATCTTCAATTTTATTTACAAATAGAATCTCATGATTTTTAAATTGAGCGTCTATTAGTTTGAAAGCTTTTTCAAATGATTCTTTAATACTAAAAAAAGTTTCCTCTTTATCAGATTTAAAAAAGTTTCTAAAATCATCAATAGTTTTGGATAAATATAAAGCAGAATTAGTTATGTTATCTATTGACTCATTAAATGATACATCATCTAAATTTTCTAACTCTTTTTGAAGTTTCATGCCAGTTGCTGCTGTTGTTATAAGGGAAAGAGGTTGTCTCCATTGATGAGCAATATTTCCAAGCATTTCTCCCATCGCAGCCATTTTTGATTGTTGAGAAAGAATATGTTGTTGTTTTTTTAACTCAAGTTTATAGTTTAAAAATTTTTTTTCTAATCTTTTTGATATATATATATATAGAAATAGTTAATAAAATAAGAGTAAGAATAAAAGTAATTATAAAAATATTTTTTATTTTTTTGTTAAATTTTTCATTTAATTCCAAACTCTTTTCTTTAATAATTTGATTCATATGGTTATGAAAAAAACCTTTTCCTAAAATCCAATTCCAGCTAAATAAACCTTTTACATAACTTGTTTTTGTAAGAGGTATTTCATCATCGATAATTTGATAGTCATAAGTGATAAAACCTCCACCATCTTTTGCTAAGTTCCAAATATCATTAAATAAAGTTGTTTCTTTATTTGAATCTATTTTTTGAAAAGATTTATCAACTAAATTATCGACTTTTTGAAAAAGTGCTTTTTTGTTATAATCTAAAATAAAAAAGTAGTCATTTTCATTTGTTTTTAATTTTGAAATATATTCTAAAATTTCATTTTTCATATTTTCTTCAAAATCTATAACATATTCACCACTTCCAATAAACCAATTATATGGTTTAAAATGTATATTAAAACCAATTTTTTTGAAATCTTTTTTACTTAAATTATCAGGTTTTGCATAGTACCATGATAAAAATGCTTCATCTTTGTTTTTAAGACTTTCAACTATTTCTCTTGCTAAATACATACCATTTGTATCTTGAAAATTATAGACAAATTTCCCCTCATTTTCTCTATTTATAGGAAGTAAAATACATTCATAATCAAAAGTATAGATAAAAATATAACCTCGACCATCGTTGAATCTTATATCAACTAACGCATCCTTTATCATTTTGATTATTTCATCTTTTGTTTTTGTATCTTTATTTTCATTATAAATTCTTGTTGCTATATTATTGGCTTCAAGAACTCTTTCTCTAATATTTCTTTTTAATTTCTCTTCTGTTTTTTCTTGGGTTCGAATAATTAAATCATATAAATTTTCAACTTCAGTTTTTACAAAATCTTGATTTCTTTTCAAAAATTCATTTTTTAGAGATATTTTTTCTTTTTCTAATTCATCTTGTTTCTCAAAATATAAAAAAATTGAAATTAGTAAAGAAAGAGAAATAATAAATATTATGGGAGTATATTTTATGATGTTAATAAGAGATTTCTCATTTTTATAAATCATTTTTTTCCTATTTGTTGATAGATTTATTCTAACAAAATTTAAATTTTAATAAAATGACCAAGGTCAATGATTTTGATATTATAAGTTAAAGGAGAGAGAATGTCAAAAAGAGTATTAATAACAGGTGGAAATAAGGGAATTGGACTAGCAGTTTCAAGAGCAATGTTAGAATTTGGATATGAAATAATTATTGTTGCAAGAGATTTTGCGAATTGTCCTTTAGTTGGTGTTGAAAATGTGACTAGTATTGAGTATGATTTATCAGATATTGATGGTTTAAAAGATTTAGCAAATACAGTTGGAAATATAGATATTTTGATTAATAATGCTGGATATATGCAACCAAAATATTCTTATGATAACTATCCAAAAGATGCACGTGAGCATATAATGAATGTTGATTTATATACTCCTGTTGAGTTGATGAATATTTTTAGTGAAAATATGAAAAAACAAAAATATGGAAGAATTGTAAACACTGCTTCAATTGCTGGACAAATAGGACATCCTGATGTTTGGTATGGAATAGCAAAAGCAGGACTTATAAATGCTACAAAAATTTATGGGAAACTTTTAGGTGCCTATGGAATAACAGTGAATTGTGTGGCGCCAAGTCCAACTGAAACAGATATGCAAAAAGATAATAGCGAAGAGAGAAAAGCAGAGTTTAAAAAAACAGTTGCAACGGGAAGATTTGCTGAACCTGAAGAGGTTGCAAAAGCCATAGTATGGTTAGCTACAGATTGTCCTGAATATATAAATGGTATTTGTTTAGATATAAATAATTGTTCATATCCAAGATAATAAAATATTAAGAAAAATTATTATAGTCTTCCGCCCTTATTTTAGTTTCAAGGGTCTTTATGTTCAAAAATTTTTCTATTAAGAAAATATTAGTTTTATCTGGAATTTTAATAGTTCTAATTTCTTTGGTTAATTTAGTGGTTAATATCTTTTTATTATCTTCAGTTGAAAATAGAGTGAAAGAGAAAGAAAAAGATATTTTACCAACAGTGTTTAATTTTTTAGAACTACAAAAAGATGTAATTCAAGTACAACAATGGCTTACTGATGTTTCTGCTACAAGAGGAGCAGAAGGATTTGATGATGGATTTAATATTGCAAAAGAGTATTCTTCAAAAGCGAATGAATTACTAGATAAAATGATAGATGAACATAAAAATAAAGATGAAATTTTAGTAAAAGATTTAAATGAATTTAAAAATGATTTTAATAAATTTTACGAAGTAGGTCTTAAAATGGCAAATACATATGTAAAATTTGGTCCTTCTGAGGGAAACAAAATCATGGAAGAACTCGACCCTTTTGCTGAAAAATTAACTAATAAACTATCTGAATGGATTGATTCTAACTTTAAAATCAATAGTGAAAAATCTTTAGAAATAGAAAAAACAATAGACTTTACTCAAAAAAATCTAGTTATTTTGGGGCTAATTATTATAATAGTAAATTTAGTAATTTTTGCTATTTTAGTTAGTCGAATTTCAAATTCAATTAATATTTTTCAATCGGGATTATTGTCTTTTTTTACTTATTTAAACAAAGAAACAAAAACTGTAGAACCTTTAGATGATAGTACAAAAGATGAATTTGGACAAATGTCTAAAATCATAAATGAAAATATAATAAAAACGAAAAATATAATAGAAAGTGATGAAAAATTTTTACAAGAAGTTGAAAAAGTTGTAGTTGAGGTAAATAAAGGAAGTTTAACAAAACGACTAGATAACAAAGTTGAATCAGAAAATCTTGAAAAACTACGAAATAGTATGAATATAATGCTTGAAAAATTAAATGAAATTGTTGGAAAAGATACAAATAAAATATTAGAAATTTTAGATAGCTTTGGAAGATTAGATTTTAGAAATTCTATAGAAAATGATAATGGAAAAATTCCTTTAGCTTTAAATAATGTAACAAAATTGATAAATGATATGTTAGTTGAAAACAAATCAAATGGATTAACTTTACAAAATAGTTCAAATATTTTGATGTCAAATGTTGAAACATTAAGTTCTTCTTCAACTCAAGCAGCAGCAAGTCTTGAAGAAACAGCAGCAGCACTAGAAGAAATAACTTCAAATATTGCAAGCAATAATGATAAAGTTATTGAGATGTCAAGATATGCAAATGATTTAACATCTTCTGCAAATGAAGGTCAATCTTTAGCAAATCAAACAACTGAATCTATGAATGAAATTGATGAAGAAGTAAAAGCAATAAATGAAGCAATAACTGTGATAGATCAAATTGCTTTCCAAACAAATATATTGTCTTTAAATGCAGCTGTTGAAGCAGCAACTGCTGGTGAAGCTGGAAAAGGTTTTGCTGTTGTTGCACAAGAAGTGCGAAATTTAGCAAATAGAAGTGCTGAAGCTGCAAAAGAAATAAAAGATTTAGTACAAAATGCTACAAATAAGGCAAATGAAGGAAAAGCAATCTCTGATAAAATGATTCTTGGTTATAATAATCTTAATGAAAACATTTTAAAAACAATGGATTTAATAAAAGATATAGAAAATTCTTCAAAAGAACAACTTACTGGAATTGAACAAATAAATGGTGCAGTTACAGAACTTGATCAACAAACACAACAAAATGCAAATGTTGCAATGCAAACAAAAAATGTTGCTCAAAGTACTTTGATAATAGCAAATCAAGTTGTAAAAAATGCAAATGATAAAAAATTTATAGGAAAAGATGAAGTAAAAGCTAAAATTGTGAATTTATAATATCATTAAAGTAGATTTAAAACAAGGATATATAAAAATAGCTAAGCTTTAAATTTTTATTTTTATAAAACTTTTTTAAGGAACTTAATGGCTAAAAAATTACTTTTTATATTTTTGGAATTTTTATTTCTAAATAGTTTATATGCAAAAGATTATAATTTAAATTTTTTAGTTGATAAAGAATCTGAAAAATATGTAGATAATATAAAAGAAGAGTTGAAACATCTATTTCCAAGTGATGATAAAATAAATTTTAAAATAGATGTTTGTAAAGATTCTTGTGAAACTAAACTAAAAAGTTATGATTTTTCTTTACTACAAAAACCAGAAAAGTTAAAAAATAGTTCAAATTTTTTACTTACTTATAATCATATATATTCAAAGTATGAAGAAAATAAACTAATAAGAGCTAGTGCTTTATTAATATTTGAATATTTAAAAGAGAATAAAAAGAATAAATATTTACATTTAAAAAATGAATTTTTTGAAGAAAAAAAACAAGAAATAAAAAGTGAAAATAATATAGATTTAAAAGATTTATTTTCTTTAGCTAAACAAAACAATCTTCAAATCTTACAAAGTCTAAATAGTATGAAATTGAGTAAATTAGATGTTGATGAATCAAAAACAAACTATAAACCACAAATTGATTTTTATTCAAATCTAATTCAAATGGATGGCGATAGAGCAAAATATAGCAGTGGTTTATATAGTGAAGGAACAGTTGATGTTGGTGTAAAACTAACTCAACTGATTTATTCAGATAAAGTAATAAAAAATATAAAAATCAAAGAATTACTTGAAAAATCAAATAAAAATGGTGTTAAGGCAAAAATTGATGAAGTTTTTTATAGTGTAGTGCTTACTTATTTAAATATTATAAAAGCAAGTAATCATAATGATATTATGAAAATCAAACAAAATTTTATCAAACAAAATCTAAGTTTTGCAAACCAAAGAGTAGAAATCGGTGTTCAAGATAGAAGTGATGTTTATAGATGGGAAAGTGAATTAGCAAATGTAAATATAGAGTTAGCAAACTCTATAAATGAATTAGATTATTTAAAAATAGAGTTAGCAAATCTTTTACAAATAAATAAAAATTTCTCTTTTTTCAATTATGGAATGGAATCAAAAATCTTTAAACTTTTGAATCAAGATTCAATAAATTTTATTTCAAATGAAAAAGTACAAGAGTTATTTTTAGATGAAATTATCTATTCTCATTCTGCTTTAAAACAATTACATGATTTGATAGTTGCAAAAAATGAAGAATATAAGATGAATAAAGCTTCAAGATATTTACCAACTATTGCCTTTGAAGGAAATGCAAAAAAAATTGTAGATAGATATGCACAAGGTTCAAATACTACTAGATATTGGGATAATGATGAATATCAAGCAGTTATAAATTTAACTTTACCTATTTATGAAGGTGGTTTAAAATCTGTAAATATTGAAAAAAATGAAGTTGAATTACTCAATTTAAAACTTCAATATAATGAAATAAAAAATCTGATTGAAAAAAATGTAGAACAAAACTATGATTCTTTAAAAAAATCTTATGAAAAAATATCTTTTTCAAAAACAGCTCAAGAGTTTGCCCAAAAGAATTTTGAACTAATTCAAGATAGATATAAAATGGGAAATGAAAATATTATTTCTTTATTAGATGCTCAAAATGCTTATATAGTTTCAAAATTAAATGAAAATATTTCAATAATTGATTATTTGATTGATTTAAGTTCAATTTACTATTTTAGTGGAAATATTGATATATTAATTGATATGAACAAAAAAGATGATTTAGAGAAAAAAATATTAAAAGTAACAAAGGAATCATAATGATAAAAATTCTATTAATTGGATGTTTACTTTTTTTTACAGCTTGTCAGAAGAAAGAAGAAAATAAAAAACAAGAGAGTAAAAAATCAGTTTTTGTGATAAAACCTACAATAAAAGATGGTTTAGAAAAAAGAATTTTTAATGCTGTTGCTTCTTCTTCAAATGAAACAAAACTTAGTTTTAAAGTTCAAGGAAATTTGAACTATTTTAAAATACAAATTGGTGATGAAGTAAAAGAGAATAGTTTAATTGCAAAACTTGATTCAAAACCTTATGAATTGAAAGTTTCTCAAGTAAATTATGCATTAAGTGAATCACTAGCAAGTTTACAAAATGCAAAAAATTCTTATGAAAGAGTAAAAAAATTATATATAAATCAAAATGCAAGTGTAAGTGATATTGATAATGCAAGAAGTTCTTTTGAAGCAAGTAAAGCAAAAGTTGAAAATATAAAAAAAGAGTTAGAATATGCAAAACTCCAACTATCTTATACAGAGTTATATTCTCCAATAAATGGAGTAATTGGAGCAAAATTTGTAAATGAAAATGAAAATGTAACAGTTGGTACACCAATAGTTTTGGTAAGTGATAAGTTTGTTGATGAGGTTAGAATACATATTCCAGAGATGTTTATAAATAAAATTAAAAAAGAGGATTTTGTAAAAGTATTTTTTAATTCAATAAATACAGTTGTCAATGCAAAAATTTCAGAAATATCAAAAGTTGCTTCTTCAAATGAAAAAACATATTTAGTAATAGTAAAACTAGAAGAAAAAAATCCTTTGATTAAAGTAGGAATGTCAGCGGATGTTTATTTTAATTTTGAAGAAAAAGGAAAAAAATTAGTTTATCTAATTCCTTCTAACTCTGTTTTAAATGATAAAGATGGTTACTTTGTTTATGTAATAGAAAAAAATGGTAATGACTATTTTACAAAAAGAAAAAATATAAAAGTTGGTAACTTACAAAAAGAAGGATATGAAGTAATAAGTGGTTTAAATGAAAATGATTTAGTTTTAAAAGCAGGAATGAGTGAAGTTTTTGAAGGTATGGCTGTTGTTATTGGAAATGAAAAAGCAATAGGCAACTAAAAATGAATCTAACTTCTTTTGCTTTAAAAAATGACAAAGTAACCATTGTTTTTGCTATTTTAATTTTTATTTATGGAATTATCTCTTTTTTAGATTTGCCAAGAGCAAAAGACCCTGGATTTATAATAAGAACTGCAACAGTTGTGACTTATTTTCCAGGTGCAAGTGCTAAAAGAATAGAGCAACTTGTAACTGATAAATTAGAAAAAAAGATTCAAGAGATGAGTGAAATTGATTTTATTAAATCAACTTCAAAAAGTGGTGTTTCTATAATTTTTGTAAATATTTTGGAAAAACATAAAAATATGCGCCCAATTTGGGATAGTTTACGAAGAAAAGTAGATGATGGAACAAGAGAACTTCCTGATGGAGCTTTAAAACCAATAGTAAATGATGAGTTTGGTGATGTTTATGGTTCTTTGATTTCTATTTCTAGTGATGGTTTAAGTAAAGCAGAACTTGAAGATATCGCAAATGATACAAAAGATGTTTTTTTAAGATTAAATGATGTTGCAAAAATAGATATTATTGGTATTCAACCACAAGTTGTTTATGTTGAATTTGATAACTCAAAATTAGCTAGATTGAATTTAAGTGCTAGTTATTTAAAAAATATTTTAGAGAGTAAAAATATTGTACTTTCTGGAGGAAATATCAAAATAGAATCAAGTAGATTATCTATTGAGCCATCAGGAAATTACGAAAATATAGAACAAATATCAAATACAATAATTCCTTTAAATACAGGAGAAAAAGTCTATTTAAAAGATATTGCAAATATAAAAGCTGATTATAAAAATCCAAGTTCTTTGATAGTTCAAAAAGATGGTAAAGATTCGATTATTTTAGCAATTTCTATGAAAAAAGATGGCGATATTATCAAGCTTGGAGAAGAGATAGATATTTTGACAAAACAAGTTCAAGATAAACTTCCTTTAGGAGTAAAACTTGATAGATTGTTTAATGAACCAAAAATTGTAGATCATATTATAAATAATTTTGTGAATAATCTTCTTCAAGCTATGGTGCTTGTTATTTTAGTTATGCTTTTTTCTTTGGGTTTAAGAACTGGATTAATTGTGGCTTTTTTAATTCCAATGTCAATATTAACCTCATTTATAATTATGTCAGTTTTTGATATTTGGTTAGACCAAGTTTCACTCGCAGCTTTGATTATCTCTTTAGGCTTACTTGTTGATAGTGCAATTGTTATGAGTGAATCAATTATGGTTTTGATGCAAAAAGGAAAAAATGTAGTAGAAGCATCAATTCAAAGTGCAAACGAGCTAAAAATTCCTCTTTTAACATCAGCGCTTACAACTTCAGCTGCTTTTTTACCTATTTTTTTAGCTAAATCAAGTACAGGTGAATATACAAACTCTATATTTAAAGTTGTAACTATTACACTTTTATCTTCATGGGTTTTAGCTCTTACTTTAACGCCTGTTTTAAGTAAATATTTTATGAAAAAAGATTTAACTAAAGAGTTAAAACAAAGTAGGGCGATTAGATTTTATAGAGATTTTTTAAATCTTTTATTAAATCATAAAATAGCTACTGTTATTGTAGTTACTTTATTGTTTATTAGTTCTTTAAAAGTATTAGATTCTGTTCCTAAAAAATTCTTTCCCGAAGCAACAGAGTCAACATTTACAGCTGAAATTAGACTTCCAATCGGAACAGCAATAGAAACTACAAAAGAAAATGTAGAAGTTATAGAAAAATATATAAAAGAGAAATATATGTCATCTAAAAATGGTGATAATGAAGTGATAAATTTTGTCTCTTTTATTGGTGAAAGTGCTCCTAGATTTTGGTTATCTTATGAACAAGAGTTGGCAAGTAGTGAATATAGTACAATTTTGATAAATACAAAAGATACTGAAGTTTTACCAAAAATTGAAGAAGATATAGAAAATTTTGCAAAATCAAAATTCCCAGATATGCAAATAAATGCAAAAACTTTAGCAATGGGACCACCAGTTAAAAAACCAATAGAGATAAGAATTAGTGGAAAAGATACTAATAAACTTTTTGAATTAAGTTCTAAAGTGAAGCAAGAACTATCAAAAATAGCTGGAGTGAAAAATATTGTTGATGATTGGGGAATTAGAAATAAAAAATTAGTTGTTCAGATTGATGAAGCTAAAGCATTAAAAGAAGGTATTTCAAATCTTGATATTGCTATTTCTTTACAAACAAATCTAAGTGGTTTTGAAGTGGCAACTTATAGAAAAGATGATAAATTGATTCCTATTATTCTTCGTTCAAATGAAGATACAAAAGATGATATAAATAGATTGCAAACAGTAAATGTATATTCTCAAACAAGTGGAAAAAATATCTCTTTATCTCAAGTTGCAACAATAAAAGTAGTTTATGAAGAATCAAATATAATAAGAAGAGATAGATTAAAAACAATAACAGTAGGAGCAGAAATAGAAGAAGGTTATAATGCACTTTTGGTTTTTGAAGATATAAAACCTTGGCTTGAGCAGTTTTCAAAATCTTTTGAACTTGGTTATTATTATGAGTTTGGAGGAGAATATGAAGCTTCTGGAAAAGCAAATGATTCAATTGTTGTAAATCTTCCGATTGCTTTTATGTCAATTTTACTTTTGATGGTTGCGCAGTTTAATTCTATAAAAAAACCTTTGATTATATTAACTTCTATTCCATTGGGAATAATTGGAGTTTCTTATGGATTATTTATTACAAATTCATATTTTGGATTTATGACTCTTTTAGGAATTATCTCTCTTTCAGGTATAGTTATAAATAATGCAATTGTTTTACTTGAAAGAATAAAAATAGAAGAAATAGAGAATGGTTTTTCACCATATAAAGCTATAATTGAAGCTAGTATTAGTAGATTTAGACCAATTGTTTTAACAACACTTACAACTGTTTTAGGACTTGTTCCTTTATGGTATAGTGGAGGAATTATGTGGGAACCAATGGCAATTTCTATAATATTTGGATTAATGGTTTCAACTATTCTTACTTTGGTTTTTACACCAGTTTTATATGCAATATTTTATAAAATAAAAAAGGATTAAGATGCTAAAAAAATTGTGGTTTAAAGTTATTGTTGGAATGATTCTTGGTTTGATTTTAGGTTTACTTTTATCTCCAAGTGCTTTTGCAATGGTAGATGAAAAGCTTTCTTTTATGTTAGCTCCATGGATAGCTTTGATTGGAAATATTTTTTTAGCATTAATAAAAATGATAGTTATTCCTTTAGTTGTTAGTTCTATAATTTTAGGAATTGTAAGTGCTCAAAGTGTCGAAACTTTAAAAAAATTGGGATTTTTTATTTTCCCTTATTTTATTTTAACTACATTAGTTGCCGTAGTTTTAGGGATAATAAATACAACTATAATTAATCCAGGTTCGTATGTTTCAAAAGAAGTAATATCTCAAATGAGTGTAGCAAATACTCAAGTAGCAAAAACAATACAAAATATATCAATTCCAGATATGATAGTTGATTTAATACCTGTAAGTGTTGCAAAAGCGGAACTTGCAGGAAATATCTTAGCTTTTGTTGTTTTAGCTATTTTTGTTGGAGTTGCTCTTTTAAATCTAAAAGAAGAGGAATCAAAACCTTTGGTTGATTTATCAAAATCAATTCAAGCTTTTTCAATGAAAATAGTAGAATGGGCTATGAAACTAGCTCCTTATGCAGTATTTGGACTTATTTGTAATATAACAATAAAAATAGGTTTTCAAGCAATTTCTTCAATGTTTATGTATATTTTAACTGTACTTTTTGGGTTGATATTACTTTTGTGTTTTTATTTAATTATAGTTTATCTCTCTTCAAATATGAAACCATTTCAATTTTTAGGAAAGATAAAAGAAGTTCAACTTATGGCTTTCTCAACTTCAAGTTCGGCTGCAGTGATGCCACTTTCAATTAATACAGCAGAAACAAAACTAAATATACCTCCAACTATTTCAAAATTTGTAATACCTTTGGGTGCAACTATAAATATGGATGGAACAGCACTTTATCAAGTAAGTGCAGCAGTTTTTTTAACTCAAATTTTTGGAATAGATTTATCTTTTTTTGAATTGGTTATTTTAGCATTGACAACTGTTGGAGCATCAATTGGAACACCAAGTACTCCAGGAGTTGGTATTGTAATACTTGCAACAATTTTACAAAGTATTGGAGTTCCACTTGAAGGAATAGCACTTATTTTAGGAGTTGATAGAATATTAGATATGTGCAGAACTACAATAAATGTAACAGGGGATTTAACAGCTTCTTTATTTATGAAAAGAGTTTTAGGTATTAAATAAATTAATACCTATTTAAACTTTATAACATACGTGGTATTTGTGATGAATGGTGATGTAAAATAGGCTTAGGTCTTGAAATATCTAAAACATAACTAAAACGAGCTTCAAAGTTTAGTAATTCACCATCAACTGCAAATCTCCAATTATAAATACCACTTAATGAAAAAATTTGATTTTGAATTTCTTGAGAAATCACAGTTTTTTCATGAAGGGCAATACTTAGTTCTTCTCTACTACCTAATTTTTCGAAATAATCTTTTAATTTATCTGGTGTATTTAATAATCTATTTGAAAATGTAGGAATTAATACAGCGTGGTCATCATATAAGTTAAGTAGTTTTTCTATATTAGCAGTATTAATTGCATTCATCCAAGCTTCAAGAATATCTAAAGGCATTTTTCTCATTTTTCCCCTTTTTAATTGAAATATTAGCAAATAAGATTTAAATGCAACTTAGTTGCATTTAAAAACTCTTTAGTTAAAATGCCCAAAATAAAAAAAGGAAATTATTTAATATGGAAAGATTTATTATAAATTCTGCTTTAGATATGCATCTTCATTTAAGAGATGATGAGATGTTAAAACTTGTAGCTTCTAAAACATCAAAAGATTTTGTAGGAGCACTTGTAATGCCAAATCTTGTTCCTCCAATTACTACAAAAGAAGCTCTTTTATCATATAAAAAAAGAATAAAAGAAGTTTGTAAAGATGATGATTTTAATCCTTATCTTACGATATTTTTTCAAGTAGATTATACATATTCATTTTTAGAAGATATAAAAGATGAGATAATTGCAGTAAAACTTTATCCTTTTGGTGTTACAACAAATTCCCAAACTGGTGTATCTTCAATGGATGTTGAAATTTTAAGATCAACTCTTGAAGCAATGAGTAAATTAGGCATACCTTTGTGTGTACATGGAGAAACAAAAGGTTTTGTAATGGATAGGGAAAAAGAGTTTTTACCTATTTATGAATCTTTAGCAATAAATTTCCCAAATCTTAAAATAATTATGGAGCATATCTCAACTAAAGAAGCAGTAACTTTACTGGATAAATATAAAAACTTATATGCAACAGTTACAATTCATCATCTTCTTTTAACTCTTGATGATGTTGCTGGTGGAGGATTAAATCCGCATTTATTTTGTAAACCTATAGTTAAAAGATATGAAGATAGAGATGCTTTATTAAAAGTTGTATTAGACGCTCATCCTAAAATAATGTTTGGTTCAGATTCTGCACCACATCCAAAAAATAACAAAGAAGCAGCAGATGGTGCAGCAGGTATTTTCTCTTCACCAATAGCACTACAAGTTTTAACAGAATTATTTGAAAAGCATGAAAAATTAGACAATCTAAATAATTTTGTAAGTTTAAATGCACAAAGAATTTATAATCTAATGCCTATTAAAAAAGAAGTTAATTTAATCAAAAAAGATTTTATAGTTCCAGAAATTTATAGTAATGAAACTGAACAAGTAGTTCCAATGTTTGCTGGTAAAACTTTGCGTTGGAGTATTGAATAAATAATTTATTCAAAGGAGAAGAAGATGATTATAAGAAAAAAATTTAAATTTGAAGGTGCTCATATAGTGAGAAACTGTTCTACAAATAGATGTAAAAAGTCAATTCATGGACACTCTTATATTGTTGAAGTATTTTTTACTTCAAATAAGTTGGATAATGGCTATATGATTTTAGATTTTGGTTTAACAAAAAAACATATTGAGAATATTATAGACTCTTTTGACCATGCTTATTCAATGTGGAGTGAAGAAAAAGAAGAGTTTAAAAACTTTTTTAAAACTAATAGTGAACGTTGGATAGAAATGCCAGTATCTCCAAGTGCTGAATCTTATAGTTTAATGTTCTTAAAGTTTATAGATCATATTTTAAAAAACACAACTTTTTCAAATGCAGAAGGGGATGTTTTAGTAACATCCGTGAGAGTGCATGAAACTAAAACAGGCTATGCAGAAGCTTTTAGAGAAGATATGGAATTAATTGAATTAGACATCAAAAAAGTAGTTTTTTCTAAGGAAGTTATAAATGAATGGAAAGAAAAAGATGAATTGATTAAAATTTTATCTTTTTAATTATTATGATGGAAAAAAATTTTAGCTATGTATTAAATAAGGCAATACCACTTTTTTTAATATTTTTTATATCTAAACTAGGATTTATACCAAAATAAGAGGTATATTCTCTACTAAATTGGGAGTTACTTAGATAACCAACTTGAAAAGCAGCTCCTGAAATATCCATATTTTGTGTAATCATCAATCTTCTTGCTTCTTGAAGTTTTTGTATTTTTCTATATTGCAAAGGAGTTAATGCTGTAAAAGTTTTAAAATATTTAAAAAAGTTAGAAACACTCATATTTACTCTTTTTGCAATCTCTTCTATACTTAAAGATTCATATAAATCTTTATTCATAAAAGAGATAGCTTTTGAAATTTTATAAGCATTTCCTTCAATAAAACTAAGTTGTAAAAGTTCAATAGTTTTATTAGTGATAAGTAAATGGTAAAGTAACTCTTTTTTATACATTTTTAAAAGAGTTTTTATATCTTTTTCTTTTTTAGAAAGTTTAAAAAGTCTAAAAACTGTATCCAATAATTCTTCATTAATTTTATATGAGCAAAGGGCTAAAGAACTTTTATTTTTATCTAAAGTAATAGAAAACTCTTTTATTGCTTCAAAAATCTCTTCTAAAGTAAAAGAGATTTTAAAAGATAAAAAGGGTTCATTTTCTGAAGCTTTTACTATTCTTCCTGAAATAGGAAGATATGTAGATGAGATTAAAAAAGAGGAGTTATCATAAGTTATAACTTTTTTTCCAATAGTTACAATCTTCGCTCCTTGTAAAATTACAAATAGTGATGGTTCATAAACTGTTTGCAACTCTTTTGTTATATTTGAAGATTTGAAAATTATCATTGAAGGAATATTTGTAGTATTAATTCCCTCAATCAAACTCTCTTTTAAAACTAAGTTTTTTAACTCTTCAAGTAAATCTTTCATTTATAAACACATTCCTCCTGAAATTTCTATTCTTTGTCCATTTATCCATTTACATTCTGATGAAACTAAATTAGCAACAGCTTCTCCAATATCATTTGCAACACCAACTCTTCCTAAAGCAATTTTAGAAGCAATTACTTTATTTATTTCTTCATTATCCCTAACTACACCATTTCCAAAATCAGTCTCAATTGCTCCAGGTGCTATTACATTTACACTTATTCCTCTTTTCCCTAACTCTAAAGCTTGATACTTTGTCATAACTTCAACCGCTCCTTTCATAGTTGCATAAGCACAAAATCCATCTAAACTAAATCTTGTAAGCCCTGTTGAAATATTTAAGATATTTCCATTATCTTTGATATATGGAAGTAGTTTTTGAGTTAAAAAAAATGGTGCTTTAATATGTATATTCATCAAATCATCAAACTCTTTTAGAGTTGTATTTTCAAAAGAGTTATTTATTCCGATTCCTGCATTGTTTATCAATAAATCAAAACAATTTGTATCAAAATTTAATTTTAGACAATTTTTAAATTCTTCTACAAAAATATCAAAAGAGTCTACTTCTAAGGTATTTAGTTTTATTGCAAATGCTTTTTGCCCAAAACTCTCTATTTCTTTTATAACTTCTAAAGCAGCATTATTTGAATTATTGTATGTAAAAATTATATTATAAGATTTTTTTGCTAGTTGTAGAGCCATATTTTTTCCTAAACCTCTACTACCACCAGTAATAAGTGCTATTTTCATCTTTTATCCTTTATGTTTTTTTTGATTATATAAGAATAAAAGAGAAAATAGTTAGATTAAAACTCTATAAAATTTGCCTAATTCTCTAATTTTAAGAGTTATATTTTTTTCTATTACTTGCTAAAATTAATAAAATACCAAATACAGCAGCTATAAATGAAGCTCCGAAGATTCCAAGTTTCACAGCAGCAATAATTCCTTCATCAACAAAAGCTAAATGAGTGATAAAAATTGACATTGTAAATCCAATACCACCTAAGAAACCAACTGCAATTACTTCAAACCAAGAGATGTTTTCAGGTTTTTTAATAATTCTTAATTTTGTTAAAAGATAAGTAAAACCAAAAATACCTATTGGTTTTCCAATTAATAATCCAAAAACAACTCCTGAAACTATCATTAGATTTGCTGAAACTGTTGTGAAGTCTATTAAAACTCCTGCATTTGAAAATGCAAATAAAGGCATAATAAAAAATGCAGATAAACCATGTAGGTTATGCTCAAGTCTAACTAATGGATTTTGAACTTTATCATATCCATAAGCAATACTTTCTAAAGCATCTGTTTGATGATGATTTAAAATAGGAATTTCATCAATATTTTTTTCAAAATCATCTACTGAATCTCTTGTTTTTTGAATAAACTCTTTTTCATCTATTTTAGAACTAATTGGAATAGCAAAAGCTAATAAAACTCCAGCGATTGTCGCATGAATTCCAATTTCATGGATAAATACCCATAAGAATATTCCTAAAATTAGATATGGTAAGATTTTTTTTACACCACTGTAATTTAAAAACCAGATAAGTCCATATGCAATTCCTGCATGTAAAAAATATTCAAATTTAATTTCACTTGTGTAAACAGTGGCAACTACTAAAACAGCACCTAAGTCATCAACAACAGCAAGGGCAACTAAAAATAGTTTAACAGCAGGATTTACTTTTGTACCTAAAAGCATTAAGATACCTAAAGCAAATGCAATATCTGTTGCCATTGGAATACCAAATCCCATTGGATTTTCACTATTAAATGCAACATAAATCAAAGCTGGGATTACCATCCCTCCAATTGCAGCAACGATTGGAAAAGAGGCTTTACTTGCACTTGAAAGTTCACCTATTATCATTTCTCTTTTTATTTCAAGTCCTACCATAAGAAAAAATAGAGCCATTAACCCATCATTTATCCAATAAGTTAAGTTCATAGAAATAGTTCTATCACCTAAAGTTATACCTAAAGGCATATGCCATAAATCATAGTAAGCTTGACCTAAACTTGAATTTGCAACAATAACAGCTGCAACAGTAGCAATAAACAGAATAATTCCACTTAATGCTTCTTTTGAAATAAAATCTTCAATTACTAAAAACTTTTTTATCATTCTTTTCCTTCCATACAATTTTTGCATATACCTTTGATAATAATATTTTCAATTTTATATCCAGGCATAACAAAATCTAATTTTTCATGAATACACTCAATTTTCGAGCACTCTGAACAAATAAAGTGAGAGTGTTGATTTTTTTTAATTTCGAAGTATCTTTTTTTATCATTTGATTCAAAAGAACTTATCAAATTTTCCTCTTCGAAAATAGTAATATTTCTATAAAAGGTTGCTTTATCCATAGAAATATAATCTTTCATATCTTCGTAAGATAAAGGTTTATTTGAATTTACTAAAAGTTCTAAAATAGATTTTCTAGCACTTGTAAGCTTGATATTTGTAATGTTTGTTAAATTATCTAATATATTCATAGTTAAGATTATAGCAATTTTTTTTTAAAATTAGTTTTACGACTAAGTTGCATTAAAGATTAATGAGATTAGAATTACAAAAAAATTGCAACTTGGTTGCAAAATAGTAAAGGAAAAAATTTGAAAAGAATTATATTTTTATTCATTGCTTTAGGTTCATTTTTATATGCTTCAAAGCCAGAATTAACTGTAAATATTTTACCTCAAAAATATTTTGTTCAAAAAATTGTAAAAGATAAATATGAGATAAATGTAATGGTTAAACCAGGAGCTTCTCCTCATAATTATGAACCAAAACCATCTCAAATGAAATCTTTAGTTGTTTCAAAAGCATATTTTTTAATTGGAGATTCTTTTGAAAAAGTTTGGTTAGAAAAATTAAAACAAAGTGCAAAAAATACTCTATTTGTTGATACAACAATTGGAATTGAAAAAATAGAAATGGCAAAACATGAACATCACGATGAAGAAGCTAATCATGAAGCAAAACACGAACATGAACATGAAGCGAAACATGATGACCATGATGAAGATGAGCATGAAGAACATGGACATGACCATACTGGATTAGATCCACATATTTGGTTAGATCCAATTTTAGTAAAAATTCAAGCAAAAAATATTTATGAAGCAATGGTAAAAATTGATTCCGCAAATAGTGATTTTTATAAAACAAATTATGAAGAGTTTTTAAAAGAACTTGATACTTTAGATGCTGATATTAAAAATATTTTAGCTCCATATAAAGACAAAGCATTTATGGTATTCCATCCTTCTTGGGGATATTTTGCAAAAAGATATGAAATTGAAGAAATCTCTATTGAAATTGAAGGAAAAGAACCAAAACCAAATGAATTAGTTGAGTTAATAGAAGAAGCTAAAAAACATAACATAAAAATAGTTTTTGTTTCTCCACAATTTTCTCAAAAAAGTGCACAAACAATCTCTAAAAATATTGGAGCAAATGTTGTAGCAATTGACCCTTTATCTGAAAACTGGTCAAAAGATTTATTAAAAACGGCAAATGAAATAGCTAATAGTTATAAATGATTAAATATTTTATAATATTTTTGTTATTTAAGAGTATCCTATTTGGATGCTCTTTATGTTCTATTTATAGTCCAAGAACTCATGTATCTACTCAAATAAAAGCTGATAAAGAGTATATAAAAACTTTAAAAGTAAATTGGAATTTTGCAAAAGAGTTTCAAGAAGAGTTATTTAAAATTTATGATTTGAATTTAGATGGAAAATTTGAAGAAAAAGAATTAGCTTTAATTCAACAATCTTTGATTGATTATATAGAACCAAAAAATTTCTTAACTACAATCTCTTATGATAATAAAATAGATAAAAAACCTTTACCTTTTAAAGTAAAAAATTACAAATTAACTTACAAAAATTCCATTTTAAATTTTGAATATAATATTGATTTAAACTATAAAATTTATGATAAAAACATCTTAACAATAAAAATCTTTGATGATATGAGTTATTTTTTGATTGTTTTTGAAGATATGAAACAATTATTTTATATACCTTATAAAATATCAAAACAGACAAATACAAATGAAGTTATTTTTACTATAAATGCTCCATCTTTAGCTGAACAAAAAATAGAAGAAAAAGTATTACTTCCTAAAGTTGAAGAAATTAAAAATGAAAAAAAAGAAGAAATAATACAAGTTAAAAATGAGCAAATAAAAAATGAAAATATTTTAGATAAATTTGTTTTAAATATAAAAAAATATTTAGTTGATATAGAAAATGGTGACAAATTTGCTTTGATATTTTTACTTATGGCTTCATTTTTATATGGAGCAATTCATGCATTAGGTCCAGGTCATGGAAAAGCTTTGGCTTTCTCATATTTTTCTTCACAAAAAAGTTCTTATTTTGAAGCTTTTGTTATTTCATTGGTTACTGCTTTTGTTCATATTATTGGAGCTTTGATTTTAGTTTTATTTTCTGTTTTTGTGCTTGAAAGTGTTTTAAATAGATTTATGGAAGATTCTATTTCATATGTAACAGCATTTTGTGCAGTTATTATAATGCTTTTAGCTTTATATATTTTATATAGAAAATTAACTAAAAAATCATGTGCTTGTTGTTCTTGTAGTGTACCTTTAGAAACTACAAAGTTTTCACTAAATCCACAAAATATAAATTTTGTAAAAACAAGTCAGAATAGACCAATAATAGATACAAAAAGAAGTAAAAAACAAGATTTGATTTTTGTTTTAACAGCTGGAATAATACCTTGTCCTGGAACAGTTTTACTTTTTGTTTATGCTTTTTTATTAAAAACATATTTTGCAGTAATTTTGGCAAGTATAAGCATAAGTCTTGGAATGGCAACAGTGATTTTTGCTTCATCTTTTTTAGGAGTAACTCTTAATAAAGTATCAAATAAATCACAAATATTTGCAAATATTTTAGAAATAGCTGCTCCAATTTTTATGTTTATTTTAGCTTTATTTTTACTTTTAAATTCTAAAGTTTTTTAAATCTTAATTTCAAACCATTTTTATCATATGATGATAATTATGGTTTGCCACTTCTAAGATAGTGTTCTTTTGAAATCCTATTTTTTCATATAAAGCTAAAGCTTTTGGATTTTCAAAATCAACAAGTAAAGAAACTTTTTCAAATCCCAACTCTTTTGCTTTTTCTTCTATATAAACAAAAAGTTTTTTTGCTATTCCTTGTCCTTGAAAGTTTGGATTAACACTAACTGTATCTATATAAAACTCATCTTCAAAACACTCTTTTTCAAATGAATCTAAATAAATATTTTTAGTTTTTAGATGTTCTAAGATTGGGCTATCTAATTTTTTTACATTATTTGAATTGTAAGCAAGTAATAATCCTACTATTTGATTTTCTATTTCATAAGTATAAATATTGTTATAACTTAATCTATTTATATCCATTGTTATATAAAAATCTAAAGTTTTTAGTATTTGTTTTTCTTCATTTTCACCAGTTAGTGTATTTGCAATATTATGAATTGCATCAAAAATAAGAGTTGAAATATTTGTAATATTATCTTTTTGTGCTTGTTTTATCATTTTTTTCCCAAATATAATTTTTTTGTGATTCTATACTATTTCAACTAACAGATAATTAATAGATTTATTTTACAATTTTATTAATCGTAAAATTGGAGAGAGTTGTTGAAGGTATTAAAAATTTTAGTTTTAGAAAGTAGTGATAATTCGATTTCTCAAATTATAGAAATTTTAAGAAATAATGATTTTTCAGTAGATATTTGTAGTAATAATAGTGAATTTTTGGAGTGTATTTATAATAATTTATATGATTTGTATCTAATAAATATAAATGAAAAATCTCTTCCTAGATTTCAGTTAATTCAATTATTAAATGAATATCATGATATGACTATGAAAATGGTTATAGCTTCAATTCCAAATATTATTAAACCATCTTTTTTATCTGGCTGTGATGAATGTATTATAAAAAATATAGATGAAAAAGAGATTTTATTGCGTATAAAAGCACTTATTAGAAGACAATTCAAAATTTATTCAGATTCTATTCATATAAGAAAAAATATCGAATATGAAATATTTCATAAAAAAATCCTGATTGATAAAACAGAAGTTCATTTAGGAGAAAAACCTCTTTTGATTTTAGATTATTTACTTAAATTTAGAGGTTTATTTGTCTCTTCTGAAAATTTAGAAAATGGAGTTTATCCTGCAAATAGTAATAATAAAAATGGTGTAATTCGTTTTCATATACATAAACTTAGACAAATTCTAGGAAATGATATTATCGTTTCAAATAGAGTAAATGGTTATAAAATCAACATTTAAAATCCCTAAAAAACACAAACGAATAATTAACACAGTAGCATTAAAATAGCATTTGCATAAGCAAATATATATATAGGGAGGATTTGGGTATGTTTGATTACCCCATTTTTGAGATGCCTTTTATAGGTCAAAGAATGTTAATGGCTATAAACGCAATTATTCATGTTTTTGTATCTCATGGAGGAGCAGTTGGTGGATCTATTGTATTAGCTGCAATGGCTTGGTGGGCAAATAAGAAAAACGATATGGCAGCATATAATTTAACATTTAAAGTTGTTATGGTTTTCTTTATTGTATCTACATCAGTTGGAGCATTAACAGGTGTTGGTATGTGGATTCATGCCAATATTTTAAGTCCAAATGCAATAGGTGGGCTTATTAGAGTATTTTTTTGGAAATGGTTTATAGAGTGGATTGTATTTAACTTTGAAGTTGTACTTTTACTTTTACTATTTATGAGTTGGAAAAAAAATCAAGAAACTGCACAAGGTAGAGCTAAAACTATAAGAATTGGTGTTTATTATGCTATTTCTTCATGGTTAACTATGGTTATTATCACTGCAATTTTAGCATTTATGCTTACTCCAAATTTTGATGGACAACCTTGGGTTGACCCTGAAGTTTACCCTGGAAATGTAAACTATAATAATGCCTTATTTAATCCAACTTGGTGGCCTTCACTTGCCTTTAGAACATTTACATCAATAGCATTCGCTGCAGCACTTGCAATAATGTGGACTTGGATCATCGCAACTTTTTCAAAAAATGAAGAAGACAAGGAAGCAAAAGCAAGATTAGTAAAATTTTTAGCAGGAATTATGTTGATAACTGTTCCAATAAGTGCAATTTTTGGTTATTGGTATTACACAGAAATTCCAGCAGCTGCACTTGCCATGATACCAACAGCAGTTATGACAAGAGCATTTGAAGATAGATTTGATTTAATGTATCTTATGGCTATTGGAGTTGGTGGCTCAATTGTTATTACAACTATTATTGCTTATTTTTCTCCAAAAAGAATGCCTTATTTAGCAGCTAGTTTAATGGTTGCAGGATTTTTAGTTCTTTGGGGATATGAAGAAAGAGTAAGAGAGTTTATACGAAAACCTTTTTTGATTTATAACTATATGTATTCAAATGGAATTAGAGTTACAGACGTTCCATACTTAAATAAAGTTGGTATTTTAGAACATGCTGTTTTTTTAGATGAAAATAAAAAAAGAGTAAATGAAGATAAATCAAACATTATTGAAGTAGGGAAGTCAGTTTTTCAAATAGAGTGTCGTATCTGTCATACTCAAAATGGTATTAATGGATTAAAAGGTTTAACAACTGGTTGGTCACATGATGCTATTAGAAATAGGTTGAATAATCTTCCAGGTGGTGGAACGCCATATATGCCTCCATTTGTTGGAACAGAAGCTGAAAAAGATGCACTTGCAGCTTATATCAAATCTTTAAATACTAAAGGAGTTATAAAATGAATTGGAAATTACCATTTGATATTCCATTAATTACACCAACTTTAGGACTTCCTTTAGAGTTTTTTAGTATTTTGGGAATTATAGTTTTTGTTGTTCATATTTGTTTTATATATATGTTAATTGGAGCCTCAACTGCTTCTGTTATTTATAATATTATGGGTGTATTTAAAAAAGATTCAAACTACGATAAGTTTGCATATAGAATGACAAACTACACAACAGTTTCAGAAAATATGGGTGCTTTATGGGGAGTTGCTCCTTTACTTGTAATCTCTGTACTTTTTACAGGATTTTTTTATACAGCAATTTTGAAAGTTAGTCCACATATTTTACATATTATTTATGGAAATATCATTGCCTTTTTACTTTCTTATGCTTATAAATTTTCATGGCATGCTTTACAAAATCATAAAGGTTTTCATATAGCAATTGGATTATCTGCTGTTTTAGCATTTTTTACACTTCCTTTTGTATTTATGTCAATGACAAATCTTTATATGCAACCAGAATTATTTGCAACTATAAATAATATTTGGGACATTATGTTTACTCCTGTTACTGGATTTAGACTTTTAAATTTCTTTTTAACAGCATTTATGGCAACTGGTGTTGTTATGATATTTATAGGTGCTAGATGGGTAAAAAAAGGTGAGGTTGAAGTTGGAAAAATTGCAATTAGCCAAGGTAAAAAATGGTTCTTACTTGCTACTCCTTTAAATATTGTTGTAATGCCTTTATTACCATTTGTATTTACAGCACGTATTAGTGAAGCTTTAATGCATACAGGATTTATTTATTTACCATTTATTTCTTCAATACTTTTAATTATTGCATTTTTATATGTATTAAATAAATTTAATGATGAGGTAGTAACTCCTCAAACAGCTTTAAGAGCAATAGCTCTTGTAGTAGTTTCAATTTTTTTAATGGCAACAACAAGAGAAGGTGTAAGAGTTGTATCTTTTGCTGAACCACTTGCTCTTCAAGCTCAAGCTACTTCTGAGTTTATGAATGCTTCAATTGCTGAATATAAAAAATATAAAGAAGAATTAGCTAATAAACCTACAATGGATTTAAAAAATCCAGTAATTTTAGCTGAATCAAAAGGGTGTTTAGCTTGTCATAGTGTGGATGTTAAATTAGTTGGACCTTCATATTTAGAAGTTTCAAACAAAGAAAGAAACAAAGATGTTTTAATTCACTCTATTCAATATGGAAGTGCAAATAAATATGATGTTATTCCAATGCCAGCACAAGATATAACAGCAGATGAAGCTTTAATACTTGTAGATTGGATTCTTTCTTTAAAAGATACAAATAAATGAAAATTGTCAAGATAATTTTTCTATTTTTGATACTAAAAGAGGTGGCTTTTGCTACCTCTTTTTCTTTTGAAAATATAGAAAAAGATAAAATAAATATAGTTGCTTTTGTAACTTCATGGTGTCCTGTTTGTATTAAAACAAATGATTATTTAGTCTCTTTAGGAGAAAAAAATAGTGAGATTTTTATAACTTTACTTTTTGTAGATGAAGATATCCCAACTTCAATAAAACAAACTTCTAATCTAAAAACAATCTCTATTTCACTTAATGATTCTAAAAATTTTGGAGTGACAAAAAGTGTGCCTTATATTTTGATTTTTGATAAAAAAGGTGAACTTGTAAAAAAATATCACACTTTTAACGAAAATCTGATTAGTAGATTGATAAATAATCTAAAAAACAATTTATATGAAAATGGTACTTTACCACCTGAACAAAGGATAGACTTATGGCAAAAAAACAGATTTTAGTTCCATCTTTATTGATTAGTTTTTTTTTGTATATTCTATTTCCATGGTTAAGTTTTAATGATATTCATTTATTGATGTTTAATTTTGAGTTTCATAGATTTGAGTTTTTATTTATGGCTTTTGAAGCTTCAACTCATCAGTTGATTTATATTGTAATTACATTGTTTATTGGATTATTAGTAGGATTAAACTTAACAATATCAAGATTTTTTTGTGGATATTTTTGTCCAACTTCTCTTGCTTCGATTATTAGTATGAAACTAAAAAATCCTTTTGTTCTTTTTTTTACGATTATGTCATTTGCTTTTATTTTGGCATTTTCAACTATTTCGTATTTTACATCAGCTGTTGATTTGTTTTTCAATTTTACAAAATTTGATACAGCTTCAATTTTTGTTGGAATTTTAACAACAGGATTTACAAGTATTTTTTTAGTTTTTAGAGGTTGGTATTGTTCGATTTTATGTCCTTATTTTTTTGTAAGTGCAATTTTGCCACAAGAGAAAAAACAAACTTTTGAGTTTTTTGATAAAGAGAGTTGCATAGACTGTGAAAAATGTGTAAAAATTTGTCCTATTGATGACCTTGATATAAAAGCTGGTTTTGATATAAGATGTGTTCAATGTGGACTTTGTGAAGTTGCTTGTGAAAGTGTAATGACAAAATTTAACAAATCTTCACTTATAAAGAAAAAATATAAAAATAGAAATATTTTTAAAAGTTTTTCAGAAAAAGGTTATATTTGGGGTTGTTTGATTTTTATAATTATGATTGTTTCAATAATTTATATCTTAGATAGTTCAAATTTGGATAACTGCTACTTTATAAATAAAAATTTGTATTAAATAAAATGGTCACTTCTTATTAAATTTAGAGATTACATTCAGAAAATTAGTAGGAAAAGACTGTTTGTACATAAAATTTATTTTGTATAGTTGATAAATTATTTTATGACCATTTGTGAAATCTTAGAAAAAAATTGTTAATTTAAAGTTTGGAAAATTTTATAATTTTATTTTCTTTAAATAAGTTGCAATCATAGGAATATAATCTTTTCTGCAAACTAAATGGGTTTCTAACTCATTTGGTAATTTTGTAAGTTTTAATTCATTTGTATAAGCATATTTATCAATAATCATTTTTGAAACATAAGCTTTTCCCATTCCTGCTTTTACACAACCTAACATCACTTCATAATTTTCTATAAATATTGTTTTAAAATCTAAATTTCCTCTTTGTTTTTCATAAGAAGCTAAAAATTTATAGTGGGTGCTATCTTGTTTATATGCGATAAGTGTGTTGTTATACTCCAAACTTTTTGGTTCAACCATATATAAATCATCATAAAATTTGTTTAAAATTATCAAGTCTTTATGGTTTGGAACTCCAGTTATAAAAGCAATATCAAGCTTATAATCAAGAAGTTTTTCTAAAACTTGTGGATTTGCATTTGCATAAAATTCCAATTGTATATTTGGATATTTTTTATTTAATTTATCTATAAAAGCCAATAATCTCAAAGCTACATTTGCTTGTCCAGAACCAATTCTAAGTGTTTCTTGATAAGTTAGATTTTTCATTTTAAGTTCAGCAACTTCAACTTTTTTTACAATTTCACTTGCAAGTGGATAGAGTTTTTCTCCCTCTTTTGTAAGAATTACACCACTTGGTACTCTATGAAAAAGTAAATATCCTAAATTTTTTTCTAATTGTTTTATTCTTAGAGTTACATTTGATTGAGTAAAGTTAAGTTCAAGTGCTGCTAAAGAGATAGATTTTTTATTTGCAACACTTACAAACACTCTTAATAAAGTTGATTCCATATTACTATCCATTATGTAGTGTATTATTTTATATTATTTGACATTATATTGTAAATTGTTTATAGTTTCAAAAATTTAAAAAGGATTTTAGTTGATAGAACTGCTGTTCAATAAACTTATGCCAATTGTAATACTAATAATTATTGGTTACTATTGGAAGAAAAAAGAGTTACCTTTTGATAAAGATATGATTAGTTCTTTAATTATGAATCTAGGAACACCAGCTCTTTTAATAGCTTCAATAAACAATAAAGATTTAACTAGCGAAAATATAATAACAATTCTAATTTACGGAACAATAATTATTGCTATTTGTACTATTCTAACAATAGCTTATTTAAAATTTGAAAATAAACCAATAAGACCATTTTTACAAAGTTTTATTTTTCCAAATACTGGTGGTTTAGGTATTCCTATTGTTTATGTATTATTGGGACAAACTGCATTTGTTTATGCAATTACTTTTTCAGTTTTAATAAATATTTATCATTTTACTATTGGGTTATGGCTTTCAAATAGTTCTTTAAATCTAAAAAAAGCTTTGCAAACACCTGTTTTATACGCTTTAGTTCTCGCGCTTGCTTTTAAAGGAACAAATACTCAAGTTCCTTTTATAATAGAAGATGTATGTAAAATGTTAGGAGGAATAGTTATTCCTTTATTGCTTATGGCTTTTGGTTCATCACTTGTTGATATAAAAATAGGGCAAAATATAAAAGCAGTTAGAATGGGAGTAGTGCGTGTAGTTTTAGGATTTTTAGTTGTTTATACTATTTTTTATTTTGGAAATTTTGAACCAGTTTTAATTTATACTTTATTGATTCAATACTCTATGCCAATTGCAACTACGAGTTATCTTTTTGCTTTAAGATTTAATGGACCTTTTGAAGAAATTGCAGTTATGACAGCTTCCAGTACAATAGCAATTTTATTTTTACTTCCTATAATAATCTATGTAATAAATTAAATTACATAGATTATTTATTCATTTTCTTTTAAATTTTTATACAGCTTTTCATAAACTTCTATTTCTTCTTTTGAAGCTTTTTTTCTACAACTTAAATAACCTTTTTCTCCATCATAATTTTCAAAAGGATAAACTGTTGCAAAAACCCAATAAAAACCATCATCTTTTGTTCTATTTTTTACATAACCAGTCCAGATTTCTCCTTTTTTTACAGTTTCCCATAAATCTTTAAAGGCAGTTTTTGGCATATCTGGGTGTCTTACTAGATTATGAGGTTTTCCTACTAATTCATCCAAAGTAAAACCAGCAATTTTACAAAAATCATTATTTGCAAAAGTTATAATACCTTTCTCATTTGTTTCACTTACTAAAAAAGCATATTCATCTAAAATAGTCTCATTACTACTCATTTGTTATTCCTTTTAGAACCTTTTACTTTTTGCATCAAAGACTAACTCTTGTGCCATTTTTTGAGTTGTTGTTGTGATTTTTGCTACATTTTTTGCTTGATTTACATTTTCTAAAGATAATTGATTTAATAAATTTATCATTCTATTTATCTCTTCAATTCCTTCTAATTGTGTATTACTTGAGCTACTTACATCTTGTATAATCTCTATAGTTTGATTTATATCATTATTTAATTCTTCATAACCTTCAATCATCATATCACTTATTTTTTTCCCTTCATTTGCTTTTGTTGTTGCTTTTTCAACAATATTTTTTATTTCACTTGCCGCTTGTGCACTTCTATTTGCAAGATTTCTTACTTCTGCTGCAACAACTGCAAATCCGCGTCCAGCTTCACCAGCAGTTGCCGCTTCAACAGCTGCATTAAGTGATAAAATATTTGTCTGAAATGCAATTTGATCAATAATTGTTATAGCTTCATTTATAAATGTTATCTCTTTATTTATTTCATCCATAGAATTAGCAGTTTTTGAAGCTAGAACTTCTCCATTTATGACAGCTTTTTTTACAATCTTTCCAAGTTCATACATCTTTTGTGCATTTTTTGTATTGTTTTTTGTTGTGGTTGTTATTTGAGTTAAAGAAAAGGTAGTTTTTTCTAAAGATGAAGTTTGTTCTGTTGCTTTAGTAGCAAAAAAGTTTACAGTTTCTAACATATTTTTGGAGTTATTTTCTAAGATTAAACCATTGTCTAAATTTTTTTTAGCATTTAAACTAAGAGTTTCTCCTAAAAAATTTATGCTTGTTAGAACTTTTAACATTTCACCTTTTACATTATTTGTAATATCAACTTGTTTAGTAAAATCATCTTTTGAATAAGATTCTAAGATATTTACTAAATCATTCATATCTTTATTTACTTCATCTAACATTTTATTAATTGTATTTCTTAATGTCATAAGCATTGGATTTGTTGTTTTTGAATTTATTCTTGAGCTATAAATTCCTTGTTCAACTCTATCCATGGTGATTACAATCTCTCCTAAAACTTTCATATCATATTTCATTCTTTTATCAATTTCTAATGAAATATTATTTAGTTTTAAATCTAATTGGGTGATTTCACTATTTCCTTTTATTAAACAAGGAATATATTTGTTATTTTTTGAAGTCAAAAAATCTAAAAAATTTTCAAAGTTTTTATTAAAACTATAAAATTCATTTGTTGTTGATTTTATGAATAAAAAGCAAATTATTCCTATAAAAGTTGAGAAGAGAAGAGTTAAGATTATAATTAGGGTAGTTTGAGAGTTTAATCCTGCTATAGCAATTAAAATAAAGCCTATTTGAGAGATAATATACAGAATTACTATTTTACGTTTTATTTCCATTTTTAATTTATTCTTTCATATCAAATACCCAAGTTTATGAAGAACTTAGGTCTTATATTTATCTTAATAATGCAATATCCATTCCTTAAGATACTGAATAACTGATATTAAAGAAAAACTTAAAAAATTAAAATTATTAAATTTTAATTTTTAGGAAAAGTTATAATTATTTCAAGTCCATTATCTACATTTGAAGCTTTTATCTCTCCTTTAAAATGTCTATTTATAATAGTTTTACTTATATAAAGTCCCAAACCTGTACCATTTTTTTTAGTTTTTGTTGAAAAATATAAATCAAATATTTTTTCTAAAAGTTCATCTTTTATTCCACCAGCATTATCTTTTACTTTAATTATTAGATTTTTTTCATTCTCTTCTAATGTCACATCAACTGTTTTATTTAAATAATCATTTTCTTTAAAAGCATCAATTGAATTATTAAAAATAGTTAATATTACTTGGTATAGTTCATTTTTATAACCATAATAAGTCACATCAGAGATATTTGAGTAAAAATTAAACTTTATACGATTACTTTCAAATATAGGTTTAATAAGATTATAAGTAGATAGAATCACCTCTTTTAAAACAAAAAATTCTTTATCTTTTTTGGGTTTAAAGAAATTTTGGAAATCATCTATTGTATTTGATAAATAATCTATTTGTTGTTTGAAATTTATTTTTAGATTATTTAGAGTTTCAGTTGATAAATTCTCTTTTTTATGTTTTATGATTATTGTGTTTACTATTAGTGAAATATTATTTAGAGGTTGTCTCCATTGGTGTGCAATCATATTCATCATTGACCCCATTTCAGCAAGTTTTGCTTGTTGGAACATAATTGCTTTTTGTTCGTGATTTTTTTGTAATTCTTCTTTTATTCTCTCTTCAAGATTTAAATTTAATTCAGCTAATTTTCTTTGAGTATTTTTTAGTTCACTAATATCTATGATTGTACTAATTCTTTTATTTGAATTTTTTATATTATGACCTTTTACTAATCCATCTATTAAAGTTCCATCTTTTTTAACAAAAGTTAATTCATAAGGTTCTTGGTCATTTTTAAGTTTTTGTTTTATGATATGATAATCTTTTGTAGCAACAAAATCAGAATATGATTTATTATAAATTTCTTTAAAATTATCATAACCTAGAATTTTTAGAAGTTGATTATTTGCTTTAAAAAGTTTTCCATTTTCAAATAGAGCAACACCTTCTATTGTAGAATTAAGCCACTCATTTAACTCGTCATTTTTTCTTTTTAGAAAAACTACAAAAAATAAAATAGTAATTAAGATAAATAAAAATGTATAAAATATTTTCCAAATTAAATCTTTATTAATAACTTCTTTATATCTTGTAACTTTATATTTTTCTTCTATTTGTTCAATGTCTTCATGTGAAAAATTTTCTAATCCAAAATTGATAATTTCTTTTAATTCTGGTTTAGTTTTTTTGATGGCAAAAGCACCTTTTATTGGTTCAATATGATTCAAAAATCCTGAAATTTTAAATTCTCCATATCCAAATTTTTGAATTAATCTATCAACTGTTATATTGTCTGTTATAAAACCATCTACTTCATCATCTTTTAGCATTGAAATAATTTTTTCTAAATCATTTTCAACTAAAATATTTGTGCCCAAATAGTGTGAAGTTAAATAATCTTTAAATACACTATATCTTGTAACAAACTTTTTATTTTCTAATATATTATTTTCAATAAAAGGTTTATCTATTTTTGTAATAATTACTAAATTTGATTTTAAATAAAAATTACTTCTATCCATAATTTTATAGTATTTGTAAGAATCTTCAGCAGTGATAGTTACAATATCACATTTATTATCTAAGACATTTTGAATATTCTTTTTATAATCATCTATTTTTATTGGTTTTAATATAAATTGAAATTTTTCTGCAATATTATTTAAAATTTCTCCAGATATTCCTATTAATTTATTATTTTCATCTATTCCATCTATAGGAAAAGAACTATCTTGTATGCAAACAGTAAATTCTTTATTTTTTGTTAGATAATAGTTTTTATAAAAATCATTTAATGCCTCTTTTTCATTCCAAATAAAATCATCTAAATTCATATTTTTAAATTTTTGTGGATAAATCAAAGATATTGTATTTGCCATCTCTTTGATTTTTGATTTATCAATATTTCCAAAATCTTTTTTAGAATAACTACTAAAAGATTTTAAAATATTTGCTTCATAAGTTAGAGCTTCTTTTGATTTTTCTTGAGTGTTATATTTTTCATAGGTTAGGTTTACACTAAAAGGAATATTATTAAAAGCATATATCCAACCTTCTTTTGTAGCTTCAATAAAATCTTTTACAATTTTAGGATTTTGTTTTGCAAATTGTGCTGAGGTATAAACCATATCACCATAAAAATCGAATCCATAATCTTTTGGAAGGAAAGTATTATATTTTATATTCTCTTTTTCTAAAAAATAAGCTTGATTAGATAAATATCCAACAATTGCATCTGATTCTTTCTCTATAAAACTTTTGGAATAAAAAGTATGTTCTTTTGCATTTACATGAATATCTTGACTTTTTAAAATAGCATTTATTGAAATATTTGAAATTTCATTTTTAGCAAACTCTATATTTTTATTCTTTAAAGAAGTTAAGGTATCTAACTCTTTTTGAGTAAATAAGGCAATTGGTGAAGATTTGAAAACTGAAAAAATAGCTACAATATCTGCTCCATTTAATTTATGATAAATTAATGAAGAATCATCTATTCCAAAATTATTTTGATTTGTTAATACTGTATTTAGTGGATCAAATTTTCCATCAAACTCTTTGAAATTTACATCTAAACCATATTTCTCATAAATTCCTAACTCTTTTGCTACATAAAATCCTGCAAATTGGAATTGATGTTTCCATTTCAATTGAATTGAAATAGGAGTTAGTTCATTTGAGTATAAAAAAGAAATCATTAGTAAAAATAGAGATATGATTTTCAAGATATTCCTTTAAATTATTTTATAAGAGATCCGCACTAACTGGTTCTTTAAATAAAAAACCTTGAAAATGTTTACATCCCATAGATATTAATTTTTCATATTGCTCTTGTGTCTCTACACCTTGCGCAATTACATTTAAATTAAATTTATTACCTATTGACAATATAGTTTCAACAATAATTGAATCATTTAAACTATTTGATAACTCTTTTATAAAAGATTTATCAATCTTTAATTCATTGATTGATAATTGTTTTAAATAGGCTAGAGATGAATAACCTGTTCCAAAATCATCAATTGATAAGTTGATTCCTAAATCATTTAATTCTTTTATTTTATCTAAAGTTTCTTGGGTATTTTTTATTAATAAATTTTCTGTTAATTCTAACTTTATTTTATTTGGTTCAATTTCATATTTTTCTATTTGAGATTTCAAAAAATCATAAAAAAACTTTTCTTGAAATTGTTTATAACTTATATTTATCGAAACTTTCCAATCTTTTTTTATAGAATCTTCTTTCCATTGTTTTAATTGGATTAAAACTTTTTCAAAAACTAATTTGCCTAATGGTACAATTAAATTTGTTTCATCAGCAAGTGAAATAAATTTTTTAGGAAAAAGCAAGCCTTTTTCTTTATCTTTCCATCTAACTAAAGCTTCAACACTAACTATTTTATGCTGATTATTCTCATATAAAATTTGAGGTTGATAATGTATTACCATCTCTTTATTTTCTATTGCATCTCTTAATTTTTGAGTTAAATCGGCTTTTTGTTCTATTACTTGTTGTAATTTAGGATTAAAATAGCTAAATCTATCTCTTCCTTTTTCTTTTGAATTATACATAGCTGTATCAGCGAATTTCATCAATTCATCTATACTATAAGAATCGTTTTTGAATAGAACTATACCAATACTAGCAGATAATCTAAAATCAAAATTCTGAATGATATATGGTTTTCTTATCTCTTGAAGAAGTTTATTTGAAATATCATTTATGTAGTTCATTACTAAATTTTCATTATTATTAGAAAATTTCATAGCAACAATAAATTCATCTCCTCCTAATCTAGCTACAATATCATTTTCTCTTAAAATATTTTTTATTCTGTTTGTTGTTTCTATTAAAACAATATCTCCAATATTATGCCCTTTCGTATCGTTTATGATTTTAAAATGGTCTAAATCTATAAATAAAAGCGCTCCACAAGAGTTTACTCTTTTTATCTCTTTTATCATTTGGATTAATAATTCTCTTAGTAATAATCTATTAGGAATACCAGTTAAACTGTCATAATAAGCTAATTGAGAGATCTCTTTCTCTTTTTTCTTTAAATCACTTATATCAACAACAGCAGAAATTCTGATTTTTTTATCTAAAAGAGTTAAATCTTTTCCTCTTAAAATTACTGGAAAGATTGAACCATCTTTTCTAATCATCTTAGCTTCATAAGGTTCTTGATTGTCATTATTTATAACTTCTTTTACAAAATTAAAAGATTCAGAAGCTATGAAATCAAGGGCATCTTTCCCTATCATTTCATTTCTTTCATATCCTAATAATTTAGGTGCAACTGCATTTACATCAATACATTTTTTATTTTCATCATAAACAATAATTCCTTCTATTGTAGAATCAATTATAGTTTTAAATGATTTTATAAAATCATCTTTTTCTTGTAAAATTTGTTTTTCTAATTTTTTTTGTTTTGTTATATCAATACCTATTTGTACTTTAACTTTTCTTCCATCTAACCATTCTATTATCTTATCTGTAAACAAATAGTAATGATGGTTTATAGAGTTTTCATTTTCCCATTCGTAAGTTGTTCCAATAGGAATATCTATTAAATTTATTTTTTGTTTTTGTAAAGGACAAAAAATACATGGACTTTTAAAATCTTTTTGTAAAACCTTAAAACAAGTTTTACCCACAATTTCTCCAAACTCTTCTTTACATTTTTTATTAGCATAAATTATTTCATAGTTTGATAAATCAATAATATAAATTAAAGCACCTGTACTTTCTACAATTGTTTCCATCTCATTAAACATACTATGACCTTTTTTAATTTAATAATATTTTATTAAGAAAGTTAAAAACTTTCCCACTCATCAGCTTTTTTTATCTCTTCAACAACAGTTTGTTTTTTTTGTTTTGCATCTTTTTTCTGAATTTGAAAAGGAGCTTTTTGCTCTTTTTTCATATCTCTAGCTTTAACCTCGTTTTTACCATTAAACTCTTTTTCATTTGCATTACTTACAACTAATTTCGCTATTTGGTCTGTTATTACTGCTACATCATGTGTTTGACTTGCCACCATCGCATTTTGTTGTGTTTGTTGGTCTAACTGTGTTACTGCATCATTTATTTGCTCTATTCCTAACAATTGCTCCTTTGAGGCATTTTGTATATCAGAGATTAGATTTATTGTATGTTGGATATTTTCATTTAATTGTTTATATCCATCTATCATATGTCCTGCTATTTGTTTCCCTTGATCTGCTTTACTTGTTGCATTTTCTACTATTGCTTTTATCTCTTTTGCAGCTTCTGCTGATCTTGATGCTAGGTTTCTCACTTCTGCTGCTACAACTGCAAATCCTTTTCCTGCTTCACCTGCCGTTGCTGCTTCTACTGCTGCATTAAGTGAAAGTATATTTGTTTGGAATGCTATTTGATCAATTACAGTTATTGCTTCATTTATCAAGTTTACTTGATTATTTATTTCATCCATTGACTGAGTTGTTTGATTTGCAAGTTTCTCTCCATCATTTGCTGATTTTGTTACTTGATTTGAAAGCATTGCCATTTTTGCAATATTCTCTGTATTATTTCTTACATTACTTGTTATCTCTTCTATTGCTGCTGCTGTCTCTTCTAAAGATGCTGCTGCTTCATTTGAACTTAGATTTAATTTATCTACATTTATAAGTAATATATCTGAACTTGCATCTAATGTTAATCCATTTGTTTTATTATCTATTAACATTTGTGTAATTGAATCTTGTAGGGTATTAATTCCTACTACTAATCTTTCAAACACTCCACCTTTTTCATCATTTGGATGCATTTTTAAAGCTTTTCTATAATCAAGTTTTGAGTACTCTTCTAAGATTTCATCTACTTCTTCAAATCTTTTTCTAGTACTTTCAATCATTTTATTTACATTATCTCTAAACTCTTCTAAAGAGGCATTTGAAGTTGATTTTTCTATAAACTGACCATACCAACCATTATTAACTCTAGTCATTACAACTTTAGCATCTTCTATTAGAGCTGTATCTTGATTAATAGTTTTTTCAATTTGTTTAATATTATCATTAACAAATTTAGCCATTTCACCAAATTCATCTTTTGAAGAATCATCTAATAATGAAATATCTTTTGAGCTTCTATTTAGATATGAAAAAAACGATATTAATCCTATTTTGAAGTTGTCTAAAGATTTAATAATCATTTTAGATATGAATAGTGAAATTAGAATAAAGAAAATAATAGAACAAATAACAATTGAAGTTAAAATAGTATTAAATAAAGATTTTGCTTCTTCTTTTAGTTCTAAAGCACTTTTATTTATTTCGTTAATTTTATTTTCTAACATAATTCCAACATCAACCATTTTTTTTATGATGTCTTTAACTTCTTGTGATTCAGGTTTATTATTTGTAAAATCATCTATTAATTTAGTTGAAAATAGATCAAAATTAGTAATATATCCTTTTGAATAAGTAACTATTTCATCGCATAAAACTTTATTTTGTTCCATTGTAACTTGTTCTTTTAGATTTGATACATTATCATCTAAAGTTTTGAAGTTTTCTCTAACTTTTTGTGCATTTTCAATATTTGGATTTCTTAAAAATTGATATACTGATATTCTTCCTTTTAGTAATTGTTGGATAAATTCTTCTGTTTCTAAAGAAATTTTACTTCTAGAATTTTCTAAATTACTAAAGTAATTATATGCAATACCTGAAATTAGCATAATCAAAATAAACACGGCTGGAAAGATTAATAACTTTTTTTTGGTATTAATTCTTTTTAACATTTTGAATCCTTTATTTGAAATTTTAAGTATCACATTATGTAAATATTGTAATTCTTAACCTATATTGAAATTGTAGTATTAAAATCTAAGTCAACTAATAGTAAAATCTGAGGAATCAGAGTATAGGGAAATAATTTGGAATATAAAATTTTATTAGTAGAAGATGATGATAATAGTGCTTTATTAATCAGCGATTTTTTACAAGAGTATGATTTTAATGTTGATATTGTAAATACAGTTACAGATGCTGTTTCAAATATAAGTTTTAATAAATACTCTATTGTTTTATTAGATATAAATTTACCTGATTTTAATGGCTTTGAAGTATTAAAATTTGTAAATAAAAACAAAATAAATATTCCTATTTTAGTATTAAGTGCATATTCAGATAAAAATACAAAACTTCAAGCTTTTAGATTAGGTGCAAGTGATTATATGGTTAAGCCAATCGATCCAGAAGAGTTAGAAGCAAGAATTTGGGTTCAACTAAGAAATAGTTCTAATTTTGTATCAAATACAAGTAAAAAAGCATTATTTGAGATAAATGATAATGTAATTTTATTTAATGAAGAAGCTTTAAAATTGACAAAAACTGAGTTTGAAATTTTGTCTTTTTTAATTAAACATAAAAATCAAACTGTACATAGGGAAAAATTATTGGATTTTTTATCTTCAATTATTCAAAGTGATAGAAGTTTGGATTATCATATTAAAAATATTAGAATAAAACTTGGAGATAATGGAACAAATCCAAAATATCTTTTAACAGAGTATGGAATAGGGTACAAGCTAGTTTTTTAAAAGATAAAGAAATTAGATTTCATTTATCTTTTCAAATTCATTTATAATATCTTCTATATTTTCAGTTCCAACAGAGATTCTTAAAAGATTAGTTGGCAATCCAATTTGTTTTAAAAGTTTTTGTCCTTTTTGTGAAACTATCAAATCATAATGAGCAAGATAAGTATAAGGCATCAAAAGTGTAAATTCAGTTCCTAAACTTGGCCCTTTTGCAAAATTTAGCTTATCATAAACAGTTCTAAAATCTTTTTTAAAAGTTACAGAAACAATCCCACAAAGTGAATTTTCATCTATCATTAGTTTTTCATAATTTTCTCTAAAATCTGGACTTAAACAGTAAAAAACTTCATCTATAAAAGAAGCTTTTTGTAAATAATTTACAAGTTTTTTTGTATTTGAAGATATTTTTTTTACTCTTTTTTCATAATCTTTTATTTGATAAGCCATTCTTTGAATATCTTTTATGTATGGTTCATCTGCATGTTTGAAAAACTCATAAAAGATATGTGAAATTTTTGAATTTTGATTTAATATAATTGCACCCATTAAAACATCTGCATTTCCACATGCAAACTTTGTTAAAGATTCCACATAAATATCAGCATAAGAGTTTAAATCAAGATTATATGGAGTTGCAAAAGTTGAATCAATAACCAAAGGAATATTGTATGTATTGCAAAGATTTTTTAGTCTTTCTAAATCCACTGTTTGTACAAGTGGATTTGTAGGAATTTCTGTTATTATTGCTGAAACTTTTAATCCATCTTTTTTCAAAAACTCTTCAAGTAAATCTAATTTTGTAACATCATAAAAGATTTTACTCTCTTCAAAATAGTGATTTACTATATTCATAGTATCAAGATAAAGCCAACCAAGTTGTACTAAAACTGTTCTTCCATTTCTTGCTTGAATATTTTTGATTCCTTTTAAAACACAATACATTGCATTCATCCCAGATGGATTTAAACAGATATTTTGTGAAGGTTGTTTATATGCTTTTGCTAATGTTGAAATTAAAATCTCTTTTGCTTTTGATTCGTTTTCAAGTTTTTCATCGTGAAGTTTTGGGATTCTTCCAACTTTATATAAATAATCTTGTGCTAATCTTGAAGATAAGTTGTATCCAAGATGTTGAATAAATTTTAAAACCTTTTGATATTGTCGTCCTTTTAAAACTTTTATAACTCCAAAAGGTTCATCAAACTCAAATTTATTATGTATAAAATATCTGCAACTCACAGCTTTTACAGCCTTTTGTGAACTTAAAAGAATTATTTCATAGTTATCACAAACTTCATATTTTTCTTTTAAATAATTTGCTAAAAGTTTTAAATAAGGATGAATAATAAATCTTGGATATGCTGTTGTAATTTTTTCTAAAATCTCAGGTGTTTGTTCTTCGTAATCAATCACATCTTGTAAACTTGGCATACTCACAGAAACTGCATGAATATTGTTTAAAGGTAAAGTTTGCCCACAAGGGATGTGATTGAAAGTTTTGTTATTCATTTTATTTTACTGCTTGTTCTATATCTTTTATTAAATCTTCAACATTTTCTAAACCAATAGAAAATCTAACTGTGCTATCACTTATTCCAATAGCTTTTAGCTCTTCTTTTGAAAAACTTGCGTGTGAAATTTTTGCAGGAATTTCAACTCTACTATCTGGACTTCCAAATGAACATTTTTCACCGAAAATCTTCGTATTTTCTATGAATTTTTCAGCTAATTCAACACTTGAAAAATCTACACAAAAAACTCCAGGAATAAACTGCATTTGTTTACGTGCAAGTTCATATTGAGGATGGCTTGGAAGTGCAGGGTGTGTAACTTTTACTATATAATCTTGTTTTTCTAAAAATTTTGCAATGATTATAGAGTTTTCTTGATGTTCTCTCATTCTTATTTTTAAAGTTGGAATACCAAGAGTTATTAAAAATACATCCATAGGATTTTGACTTCTTCCATGGGCATTTGCATAATAATGAATTTGTTGGCTTAACTCTTTTGTTTTTGCAACAATCGCTCCAGCAACAACACTACCGTGACCACTTATATATTTTGTAGTTGAAAAAAGTGAAAAATCAGCTCCAAACTCTAAAGGTCTTTGACTTATAAAAGTTGCAAGAGAATTATCAACCGCAAATAAAGCATTATATTTATGAGATAGTTGGGCTATTTTTTCTAAATCAATGATTTTCAATCCTGGATTTGTAGGACTTTCACATAAAACTAAATCAATATCATGAGTTTTTAAAATATGTTCAATCATATCAACATCGCAAAAATTTGCAAAATGAACTTGAATATTGTATTTTTCTTTAAAAATTTTAAGAAGTCTGAAAGTCCCACCATAACAATCAGCTTCAACTAAAATTTGAGAATTTGCTTTTAAAACTGTCTCAAAAAGAAGTGAAACACAAGCGATACCAGTGTGTGTACAAACGCATCCAGCTCCACCTTCAACATGAGTAAATAAGTTTTCTAAAACTTCTCTTGTTGGATTATCACTTCTTGTATAATCATAAATTTTATCACCTTTTTGTTTTTTTAAATCAAATGTTCCAGTGTTATAAATTGGGAAATGTGAAGCACCACTTATATCATCAAAAGGAGCAAAAGAAGAAATATGGCATAAAGATGTTTCTATTTGTTCAGTCATAATAATCCTAAATTTTTTTGGCAATTGTATCTAAAAACTAATTAATGAAATGCCTAAAATTCTTAATTTTCTTTAATATTAAAAAATGGTATAACTATGAATATGATTTTATTTTTTAGGAGAGTTAAGTAATGATAAAATTTATATTATTAACAATTCTTATAGTTGTTTTTCAAGGTTGTGCAACTTGGACTGGGATAAAACAGGATAGTAATAGAGCTTGGGAAGCAACTAAAGATACTTCAAGTGATGTTTATCACTCTGTAAAAGAATCAATTCATGAGGCGACAGAGTGATAAAAAAGTTTTTTTTCTTTTTTCTAATTTTTTCTTTTTATTTATATGGTGCAACTAATCAAAAAGATTCAATTTTAGAGACAAAAGAGTTTTTAGAAAAATCTTCAAATTATTTAAAAGAACAAATAAGTTTGAAAAAACTCTCTTTTGATGAAGAAATATTTTTAAAAGATTTTTCAACTATTGGAACAAAAATTTTTGATAGATATACTCCAAAATTATCTACTTTTAGAAAAGTTGATAATCTTTTATCTGAAATGGGAGCTTATGATAGTTTGATTATTGAGGTTGATTCTTCAAAAAATCTGATGTATGTAAAAGCAAAATATGATAACAAAACTAAAAATTTGAAGACTTATAAAGTCTCAACAGCAAAGAAAGATATAAAAAAACCCTTAGGTGTTGGAAATATAACTTCGATTACATTAAATCCAGTTTGGTATCCAACTGCTGATACAATACAAAGTTTTAAAAAACGAGGAATAGATTTACCAAAAGTTGTGAAAGGTGGAGATAAGCTAAATTATATGGGAAGTGCTAAGATAAATTTAACGCACAAAGTAGATGGAAAAGAGACTTTTAGAATTCATGGAACACTTAATGAAAAAACGATAGGAAGTTATGAATCAAGTGGTTGTATCAGAATGAAAAATAGTGAAGTTGTACAACTTGTTGCGCTATTAAATGAATTTATAGATTTTAAAAGTATGGATGATATAAAAGTGGTTTTAAAATAAACAATTGATGTTGTATAATTCCACTAAAAAAGGATTGAGTTTTGAATAAAATAGTAATAAAACCAAAAAGTATGGGAACATTTACTTTAAATTGCCCTTATACAAATGAAAAATTAGATAATGATAATAACTCTTTTGAAATTTATGAAGGAGCAGGAAACTATCTATTTTCAATGTGTGAAGATTGTTTATTTTATGATGCAGGAAATAATAATGAAATTGAAAAATATTGGAAAAATTCTGCATTTGAAGCAGTAGAAAAATTTGTAGAAAATCATAAAGAAGATAATATTTTAATCATTGAAGTTCAAAAAAATGATGAGAGTTATTTTTATGGTTTTTTAAATGAAGATAATTTAGAGTTAAGTGAACAAGAGATAGAAAGAAGATTTATTAAACAATTATGATAAAACTATCTTCAAAATAATTTGAAGATAGTTTTTCTTTTTAGTTAGAAGTTTTTAACATTTCCCAGTATTTTTCATATGTAGGTAAAACTTCACCAACATCTGTTTGAAATTCACTGTTTTTTAAATCTTCTTCATTTGGATAGATGATTCTATTGTTTCTTGTTTTCTCATCTAAAAGTTCAAGAGTTTTTGCATTTGGAGAAGGATAACCTATCTCTTCACTTATTATTTTAGATACTTCAGGTTTTAATAAATAGTTTATAAAAATATGAGCATTATCAATATTTTTTGCACCTTTTGGAATAACCAATGAATCTATCCATAAAAGTGCTCCTTCTTTTGGATAAATATATTTTATATTTTCATTCTCTTCATTTGCCATAAATCCTTCACCATTGAAGTTCATCCCTAATTTTACCTCTTCATTTAGATAAACTTGTTTTTGAGATTCTGAATAAAACATTTTTACATTTGGTAAAAGTTCTTTTAGTTTATTGAAAGCCTCTTCTATTTCTTTAGGATTTGTTGAGTTTGCTGAATATCCCAAAACTTTAAGTGCCATACCAAAAACTTCTCTCATATCATCATTTAATAAAATAGAATTTTTATATACTGGATTCCATAGATTTTTCCAAGAATTAATATCTTCTTTTACTAATGAAGTATTATAACTAATACCTGTACTTCCCCATAAGTAAGGAATAGAATAGTTATTATTTGGATCAAAAGGTTTTGATAAAAGTTTTGAATCAAGATTTTTATAGTTTGGAAGTTTTGATTTATCAATTTTTTCTAATAAACCTTCTTTACTCATTTTATTTACAAAATAAGTAGATGGAACGATAATATCATAACCAGAGTTTCCAGCAGTTTTTACTTTTGCATACATTGCTTCATTTGAATCATAAGTTGAATATTTTACTTTAATTCCTGTCTCTTTTGTAAAGTTTTCTAAAACAGATTCAGGCATATACTCAGACCAGTTATAAACATAAAGAACTTTTTCACTTGCAAATAGGGAAATTACAAGGGAAACAATCATAAAAATGGATTTCATTTTTTCTCCTTAATCAAAATTTGTGAAAATAATATCATAATCAATGTGAAAATAAACATGATTGTACAAAGTGCGTTTATTTCAGGTTTTACTCCAAGTCTCACCATAGAGTAAATTTTAAGTGGTAAAATCTCATAATCAGGACCTGTCACAAAAAAGCTAATAACAACATCATCAAGAGATAAGGTAAGACTTAATAAAAATCCTGAAACAATTGCAGGGATTACATTTGGCAAAATAATAGTTTTAAAAGTTGTAAATTCACTTGCTCCTAAATCTTTTGCAGCTTCAATAATATTTTTATCAAAACCATTTAATCTAGCCATTACAGTAACTATTACAAAGGGAAGACAAAATGTAATATGAGCTATTAAAAGAGTAAAAAATCCTAAAGGAAGTGAAATAAAAACAAATAGCATTAAAAGTGAAATTCCCATCACAATTTCAGGTGACATAATAAGAACGTAAACTAAGGATTGCATAAATTTTTTACCAAAAAAATCATATCTATATAGTGTCAGTGCTCCTAAAGTTCCTAAGATTGTAGCTATTATTGCTGATACAAAAGCTACACTTATAGAATGCCAAGCAGCTTCTAAAAGTGCAGATTGATTTAATAAACTTTCATACCATTTTAAAGTAAAACCTTTCCATTCAACACTGTATTTTGAAGAGTTAAAAGAGTAAATGATTAAAACACCAATTGGTAAATATAAAAGAAAATAGATAAAACTTGCATAAACTTTTCTCATCTATTCTCCTTTGGTGTTGTTTTTTGTGATTTTGCTAAAAGTGCCAATAAAATGAACATCATTAAAAGTAAAACAACACTAGCAGCAGAACCAAAAGGCCAATCTCTAAATAATAAAAATTGATTTCTTATAAAACTTCCAAAAATCAACTCTTTTGCTCCACCTAAAATATCAGGAATAAAGAACATTCCAAGTGAGGGTAAAAATACTAAAGTACAACCTGCAATAATTCCAGGAAGTGATAAAGGAATAATTATTGTTTTAAAAATATTATATTTTGAAGCTCCTAAATCTTTTGCTGCTTCAATTAGTTTAAAATCAATTTTTTCAATTGAAACATATAAAGGTAAAATCATAAATGGAAGGAGGGTATACACCATTCCTATAAAAACGGCTGTTTGGGTATACATAATCTCTAAGGGTTCATTTATAATTCCAATAGTTAATAAAAAAGCATTTAATAAACCTTTTGTTTTTAGTATCGCAATTAGGGCGTAAGTTCTTACAAGTGAACTTGTCCAAAAAGGAATAATCACAAGTAAAAGAAGTAAAAATTTATATTTTTTTGCTGTAGTTGCAATAATATATGCAAAAGGATAAGCTAAAATAAGTGCAAAAAATGTAGTTCCAACTGCTAAATAAATTGAATCCAAAAATACAGATAAATAAATAGGATCAAAAAGTTTTATATAACTTTGTAAACTAGGAGTAAAGATTAAAAATTCATTTTCACCTTTTGTTAAAAAACTACTTCCTATTACAAGTAAATTAGGAAATAATGCAAAAACTAAAAGCCAAAAAACAATAAAAAATATTGATATTCTAGAAAATAAAGATAGTTTATTCATGTCCTAAAAGTACCTCCCATCCATCAACCCAATACAAATAAAGTTTTGAACCAATTGCATAACCTAACGCATCACTATCTTCATTGTAAAATTCACTTGCAATAACTTCTTTTCCATCTTCAAGTTTCACCAAAAGGTCGATAGTTGTACCTTTGTAAATAATATTTTCTAATTCTCCTACAAAATAGTTGTTTGTTTTAACATCTTCAAGATTTTTTTCAACTCTAAAATCTTCAGGTCTTATAAGTATCGTACAATAATTTGTCAAAATCTTTTTTGATTTTAAATGAAAAGTTTTTTCATAGTATTGAAGACTCATAAGACCATCTTGTTGTTCTATTATTTTTGTTTCAAAACAATTTGCTTCACCAATAAATTGTGCAACAAAAAGATTTTTAGGGTCTTCATATATCTCTTTTGGAGTTCCTATTTGTTCAATTTTTCCCTTATTCATAACTACAATTCTATCTGACATAGAAAGAGCTTCTTCTTGATCATGAGTTACAAATAAAAAAGTAATTCCAAGTTTTCTTTGTAGCATTTTAAGTTCAATTTGCATCTCTTTTCTAAGTTTATAATCAAGAGCACTAAGTGATTCATCTAATAATAAAATTAAAGGTTTATTTACAACTGCTCTTGCAATTGCAACTCGTTGTTGTTGACCTCCACTTAATTCGTGTGGTTTTTTATGAGAATGTTTCGATAATTTAACCATTGTAAGGGCATTTTCTACCTCTTTTTTTATTTCATCTTTTGGAGTTTTTTTCATCTTTAATCCAAAAGCAACATTGTCAAAAATAGTCATATGTGGGAAAAGAGCATAACTTTGAAATACAGTGTTTACTTCTCTTTCTTCTGGTGGTATATTATTTATATTTTTTTCTTGTAAAATAATTTCACCACTATTTGGATTCTCAAATCCAGCTAAAAGTCTTAAAATAGTTGTTTTCCCACAACCACTAGGACCTAAAAGAGTAAGAAATTCTCCTTCATAAATATCTAGATTTATATTTTTTAAAATTGGAGTATTTTCATAATCTTTGCATAAATCTTTTAGCGTAAACAATTTTTTGTTCATATTTTTTTAATCCTGAAAATAAAATATTATGAGATTAACACAACTCCTATTAATCTACACTTTCAGTGGTTTAATGTGAGTAAGTTATATTTATTAGAATTGATTTTTTATTATTTAATCCATTATAAGCATTTGTAAGATTTAAATAAGTAACAGTTCTGTTTGAATCTATTTATTCTTTATTAATTTTCCAACTTTGTTCTTGAGGTATCCATTTATTTCCTAGTAAAACTTCAATATTGGCTTCATTTGTAGCTTTTTTATCACAAGTTCCAGTTTCATAAAGTCTTTCAAGGATTCTTTGTTCATTGAAGTAAGGGTAGAACTCGTTTGGGTTGTAGGTTGAGATGGAGGTTTTAGCGGTAGGGTTTTCGCCATTTAAAAGACCACTATCTATCCAATAATTCCCACAACAAGTATTTTTATCTACTTTAGCTACATATCCAGCATAATCAACAAATTTCTTATTCTTTTTGTAATTAAAAGATGACCTAACTAAAGAAGCTAAAACTATCTTTTTATCCGGTGCGATACATGCCACAGAAAAAAGAGTTTTGTCATATTTATTTATGATAACCCATTCATTGGGCTCTCCAAGATCTTTGTCTCCAATAGTTATAATGTGTTGAACTTCCTGAAATGGTTCATTTTCTTCTTTTTGAAGTTCGGCTTTTATAATTTCTCCATTTATCTTATAGGTTCTTGATAGTTCTTTTTCGCTTGTATCAATAAGCTTAAAAGAATCTACAATTTCTTTATATTCTTCTGGAGTTGGTGGTGTGATTGCAAAGAGATTTGAACTAAAAAATATTCCTAAAAATGTAATTGTTTTTACAATCTGTTTTTTCATCTATTTTTCCCTTATAGTTTCATTAGATTTAAAAACATTTAAATGCTTAAAAACTCTTATAGGGATTTTAGATTTTTTATTATTTAGTTTCATAAGTTCTATATATTTTTCATAGTTTTGTTTTGCATTATCTTTATTATTTAATCCATTATAAGCATCAGCAATATTTAGATAAGCAACAGTTCTATTTGGAAATTTTTCTATAATTTTTTCTAAAATAAAAATAGCTTCTTTATTTTTATTTGATAGTTGTAAATAATATGCTAAATCATTATATTTTTGAAGAGTTTTTATATTTAATTCCTCATTTTTTAAAACTTCATTGATTTGTTCAAATGTTAATTTTTGATTTGATTTTGCATTTTCTAAAAGTTGATTTAATGTTAAAATAGTAGTAGCTATTTTTTCTTTTATATTCCAACTTTGTTCTTGAGGTATCCATTTATTTCCTAGTAAAACTTCAATATTGGCTTCATTTGTAGCTTTTTTATCACAAGTTCCAGTTTCATAAAGTCTTTCAAGGATTCTTTGTTCATTGAAGTAAGGGTAAGGCTTTTTGTCGCTATCAGGACTATCAACAATAATATTGTCCCAATAATTTTCTAAACTCAGTACATTATCTTTTTCTGCTATGGCTTTATATGAGTCATCATGAATTATATAGATTTTTGCTTTATATCGAATGTATTGTGGATAAATTCTTGATGAATCAGTATAATTTAACACTACTGATAAAACAGCCTCTTTCTTTTTATTTATACAACTAACTATATTCAAGTGTTGTCCATAAATAGTGAATGTTTCATCAAAAAAGTCAGAGTGTATAGTTCCGTTTCTAATCATTTTTTTTGTAGTTTGCAATGAGCCTTTAATATTTTGTTTTGAAAACTCTACTCTACCAAAGCGATCTTCTTCGTAAGTAATTACATCACCTTTTTTGAATATTATTTTTAATGTCCCATTGTTGCTTTTTTGTTGATAGCTTGAGATTTTTTGTAAATGAGTATCAATAAATGACGCATCAATAATACGATCTATTTCTTCATTATAGCTATATAGAGACTGTATCAAAACTATTAATAATATTATTGTAGTTTTTTTCATATTATATTCCTAATACTTTTTTAACTGCATCAAAAAATTCTTGTCTTTCTGTCAAACCATTAGTGCCACCATTAACTTTTTTTGTTACAGATGTAACATCTGTAGTATTTTTGTCAGCCAATAGATTGAGTTGGTTACTATCCCAATACCAACAAGCAGATTCAACAGCATAGTTTATATTTGATGCAATCAAATCTGGATTATTTATAAAATCTTGTATGTCATCAGGATTTTTTGCATTATGGGATGCTTGATAATTCGTATAATTTGTTCTTCCTGTAAGTTGAATCAACCCTCTACCTCTAAAATTATATCCATCATCTGTTCCTATACTATTTCCATTTCTTGTACCGTAAACAGCATTAAATAAATCAGGCTGTTTAAGATATTTCCCATCCAAAGATAATCTGTTTATATCATTATTTCTAGATGGCCATGTGGCCAATGCTGTACTTAAACGATAATATATTCCTTCACCAAAAATTCTAAAACATCCACTTTCATGAGCCACTTGTGCTAAAAAATGAGCAACTCTAAGAGGAGTATTAATCTCATGTTGACAACAATATTTATTTAAAGCATCTATTAACTCTTGATTATTACTTGCTTCTATACATTCCATTGCAACTAACATTTCTTTAGTGATTCCTCTACAAATAGCAATTTCAACCCATTTTTCATAGTTTTTACTAAATTTTCCATCACAGTTAGCATCTATCCAACCTGAAACAAAAGATACATCTTTTATTTCTTCATCTGTTAATTCTAATTTTGTTGCTATTTCTCTTGCTGTAAATTCATATTTTATAATATATTTATTTTCATATATTAAATTATATTTTTTTAATAATTCTATATTATTTGAAACTTTTTCTACTTTTATATTTTCAGCTTTAAAAGAAATATCTTTTATAGGTTCTTTATTATCTCTTAAAAGTTTTATTTCTAAAGTAATATTTTTGAAATTATTTATAAATTCTTCTTTTGAGACTATTGGTTTAGCATGTAATAATATTTTATCATCTAATTTTTTACTCATTAATTTATCCCTAAATCATTTAATTTTTTTTCATCCTCATCAAACACAGCAAAAGCATTAGCATAATCTTGAATATTTTGATTATTGATTATAAATGAATAAAAGTTTATTTCATAAATATTCTCTTTTTTTATATTGTGTTTTATAGTTTGTAAACCATTATATTTAGAGATAAGATTACCTTCTATATTCCATCTGATTTGATTTAACTCCTCTTGAGTTGGTTCTACAATATTTAGAATAGCAGTAGCTTCAATCTCTTCATTAGAAAGATATTTTATTTTTATATCAATTACTTTAATATTTCTTTTTAATTCTATTAAAATATAACCTTCTTCTTTGTGATTATTAGTAAAACAGAAAATATGAGCATATTTATATAAATTGTTTCTTTCAAGATTAACGATTAGATTTAAACCATCAATAGTAATATTATCTTTAGAGATAAAATCAGAATGAAGATCATTGTCAAAAGAGTCATTGTTTTTTATAAAATGCCACTGTAATAAAGAGAGTTGAGAAGAGGATAAAGTATTAGATTGAATCCATGAATCATTTTTATAAAGTAAAGTATTAGCATTAAAAATTAAAGAATCATTTATAGAATTTTGTTTGAGAATATTGGCTTCAATAGAAACTATTTTGAGCTTTTCATAAAGAGGTTTTTGAATATTAACTTTTTCTACATCATTTGCAAATACCCCAGAATAAGAAGAAGTAGTGTCTAAATTATTAGTTTTTAAAAAAATGCCACTTTTATTGATAGTTAAACAATTAGAATTACTTCTTAAAGTAATAGCTTCATTAGCAATAATCTCAATTTTATTTGCTTCTTGTTTTATTGAGTTTGCATTGATATGATAATTGTTTTTTATGTCAAGTCTAAAATTATTAGAAATTTGTAAAAAAAGATTTTGTAAATACTTTTTTTTCACATCTTTTTCTACATATTCCGTTTGATTTCCTTTTACTCTTAATGTAAAATCTTTTTCTATTATTTGTTTTAAATTATCATTAACCAAAAGATTAAGATTTTTGTTAACATTAATATCATAATCCTCTTCAACTGTTAATTCTTTATCTTTCTCTATCTTCTCTTTACTATTTGATTTTACTTCTACTATTTGTTCATTATTTATTATTATTTTTGAATCTCTTTTTATATCTTCTATCTTATCATTCTCTATTATTATCTTTTGATTATGTTTTACTATTCTTGTCTCATCATTTTGTATTAAAGAGTTCATATCTCTTTGTGCTTTTATATTTAATTCTTCTTCTCCTTGTTTATCTTCAAACAATATCTCATTAAATCCTATTTCATCTTCATATTGTGGTGTCGTATATGTTCTTATATAACTTTTTGTTTTATTATTTGGCAAAGAATGTGCTATTTTATTCTCACCATTATATAAGCTCCCTATTATTATTGGTTTATCGGGGTCTCCATTTATAAAGCTTACTATTACTTCACTATTTACTCTTGGTATAAACATTGAACCATAGTTATTTCCACTTGAAATATTTGACACTCTTAAGTAACAAGATGTTGTTTTATTTCTTTCAAAATGAAACACCACTCTTACTCTTCCTTGTTCATCTACATCTATATTATTCTCTTCTTCTTTTAAATTATTCTCATTATTTGAAACTATTGCTGTTTGTATTCCATATATTTTTGATTGTTTTATTGTTTTATTTGGTTTATATATTATTTCTTTTGGAATACAAGTTACTTCTACTTCATATTGTAAGGTTTGATTTAAAGTTGTATATTCATCTAAAGCATTTGGAAAGTATGCTTTATATTTCACTCCTAATATTATTACTTCTTTTGATTTATTTACTTTATCATCATATAGTTCTACTAATAAACTATCTTTTAGTTGTATCTCTTTTGAATAAGCTTTTATTGTTTTTATTTTTGAAGTTTCTCTTAATGAATCTATATTACTATATCTAGTTAAATCTTCATAATAACTCTCATTTAATAGATTCAATTTATCTTTTAATTTTTCTACTTTTAATTCTTGTTGTAATTGTTTACTATTTGGATTTTCTTCTTCATTTTCTTTATATACATTACTATTTATTTTATATTCTTTACTTGGTCTATTATAATCATAATAATCCTCTATATGAGAAGTTGCATTAAATTTTTTGATTATATTAAAATTAGAAATTGATTTTATTACTGGATTTACTAAAGCATAATCATTTAATTGGCATAGTATTACTTTATATGGTTGATTATTACTATAATCAAATATTAAATTATATCCTTCTGTTTGAGCTAACATCATTATAAAATCTAAATCACTTTGATTATATTGAGTTGTATATTCTCTTATTGGTGTTTTATCTTTATCTATTCTTATCTCTAAAGATGTATTTAATAATGCTGAATATCTTTGTATTATTTCATAAATAATATCTTCAAATTTTTTATTCTGAAATATTTCATATTTATTTGTAAAGTTTAAATAATATAAAGGATGTACTACTTCAATTTTATACATATATTTTTTTGCAACAATCGAATCTTCTTCTATTTTACAAATTTTTCCAAATATATTTTTTTTTATTCTTAAATTTATTAAATCTTCAATTATAATTTCTACATCAGTATCTAATAATAAATCAATATTTAAAAATTCATTACTTATAAAAGATACATTAAAACTATATATTTCATCTATATTACTATTCCCTGTTAAAGAATAAATTGAATAATCCTCTTCTATTAATCCTTTTATCTCTTCTTGCTTATAGTTTAATAATTTTATTCTACCTTTTACTTTTTGCAATGTCGCTTTTGTTGATAATAAATCTAAAATTTCTTTCATTATGTTCTCTTTTAGTTTAAGATAAAAAAAGGTGGGTTCCCACCTTTTTTAAGTTAAGCATTTAATCCTACGCCTATTCTCCAATCATCTTCTCCTGAAGTGCTTGCTACTTCATGTCTCCAAGTGATTTTTCTATAAGCAAAAGAAATTTTTTCTAAAGGAGCAACTTGAACTTTAGTTTCTCCTACTTGCATATCCATAAATGAATCAATATTTACAATTACAGCATCTTCTAATACTAAACTAAAATAATGTTCTGGTTTTCCTGTATAACTTGTTCTATACCATTTTAATTCTACATTAGTTAATGTTTCACCTTTTGTTAATGCATTATATAAAAGTGGTGTAGATTTATCTACAAGTTTTGTAATAACTAAAGGTTCATGAACTCTTTGACCTGAAGGTTGTCCAGATTGAGGATCTCTTGGAATTTTAATATTGTGATTAAAAGCTTTTACTAAAGCTTCATTTTCATGTCCTTTTTGAAACGAGTTTCCAACAGATTCAGCAGTAAATGCTCCTTCAGTAATCAAACCTTGAGTACTTCCTTTAATTGAAATAAATACTGGATTATTCATCCTTGCTCCTTAAATAATAAAATAAAACATAATAATATAATAACATAATTTAAAACATTATTTATAAATTATCTTTTTTTATGAAACAATCTTTATTTTTTGAATTTTCTTGTAAAATAAAGGTGAATTTATCGCTATATAATTTACCTTTTATTTCAACTGTATAAGGAATCTGTTTTGTTGATATTTCCCCTTCACAGAAGAATGGAGTGCCTTTTTTTATTATTGGTTTTATATCTTCATATTTTATATCTTCAATATTTTTTAAAGAATCTTGATTAAATTTTAAAATTTCATCATTTGTTGAAATTTTTTGTTCAATTTTTACTTCAGAATTATTATTTTTAGTAAATTTTTCTTCACTATCAACTTCATTGGCAAAAATATGTACAAAAAAAATAGATAAAGTAAGTAATAAATTGATTCCTAAAAGAGAAAATAAAATATATTCTTTTATATCTAAAGTAAATTTTTTATTCTCAATTTTTTCCTCTAATTTATTTATTTTATAAATTAATTTATCTATATTTTCATCAGAGTTTAGATAATTCTGTCTATTTAATTCATGAATTTGTTCTATTATGTTTTTGTATTTAGTATCATCAAGCATTTTAATTCCTAATTTTTTAGAATTTGTTTATTAAATTTTTCCATTCTATATTAGAATTGTTCATAAATATAGAGTTAAAAGATTTTTTATTCCAATAAATAAAATCTATTGGATTTAAATGTTTTTCTAAAAATTTAATTTCATAGTGAAGATGTGGTCCAGTTGATATTCCAGTATTTCCTGATGTTGCAATTACACTATTTTTATCTACAAAATCACCTTCTTTTACAAGAACTTCATCTAGATGAGCATATAAGGTAGTAAATCCAAAGGCATGTAAAATTGTTACAAATTTTCCATAACCTCCATTGTCTTCATTTCTTACTTTATATACAACTCCAGAAGCGGTTGAATAAACATTATTACCAATTTTAGTTTTTAAATCTAATCCAGAATGAAATTTTTCTATATTTGAAATTGGATGTATTCTTTCTCCAAATCTAGAACTGACTTGTACATCTATTAAAGGAAAACCATTTGGAATGATTTTAAATAAATTATTTAAACTATTTTCATCTATTTTATTATTGAATACTATTTTGTCATTTGAATTTAAAACTAAACCAACGTCCATTATTCTATGTAATTCTTTAATTTGTTCAGAAAGTTCTAAAATCTCATCTATTCTATTGTTTATCTGTATTGAATAAAGGTTTTCTTTTGATTTTAAATCATTCTTTAAATCTGAAATAATAAAATTTAAGTAGAAAATATAGATAAAAATAATTAATAAAAGAAATATAATAGATAATATAATTATATTTTTATCTTTTAATACAATTCCTCTAAGCAATATTTTCCTTTAATTTCACAAATTTTCTCATTTTAACTAAAGTAAACTTAATTAGTTTGTAAATATATTATTATAAAATAATTATATAAAATTTTATGACATATATTAATAATTAAATAATAAATAAAGAAATAATATATTAAAATTCATCAAATTACACAGGAAAATGATTTGTTAAGAGAAAGTATTTTAAAAGAATTTGATAATTTTTATGGATATGATTGTAAGTTAGAAGATAATTATCTTTTAATTGAGCAAGAAATAGATAAAGAAACAAGTGTTAATCAAGAAATAATAGATTATAGTTTTTTGATAACAAATTGCGAAAATTATCTTTGTTCGAATACTAAAGATATAAAATTAATTACTTTATGGTTTTATTCAAAATGTAAATTAGAAGGTTTCTCTGGTTTCATTTATTCCTTTGATACTTATATTAAATTTTTAGAAAAATATTTTGAACAATCTTTTCCAAATTCAAAAAAATCAAAAATCAATTTATTACTTTGGTTAGAAACTAATCTAACAAATTTAGTTTCAAAAAATGATGTATTTAAAAAATCTATACAATCAAAACAAGAAATAAATGATTTATTTAAAAAATTATCTGAACTTTTTGTAACTTTAACACAAAAAGATGAAAGGTATTTTAGAAATTTACTTGAAATTACAAAAGAAACAATAATTGATATTGTTAATAAAACTGAGAAAATTGTAGTTCAAAAATTAGAAAAAGAAATAACAGATGTAAAGTCAGATTTTGAGGCTAATAAACTATTAAAAGATGTAAAAACTAAGATTAAAATATTATCAAAATATTATAGAAATAAAAATTTTATAAATATAACAGCTTTAAGAATTACAAGATTTTTATCTTGGTTAGAAGTTGATGGCTTACCACTTTCAGAAGGTAGTAAAACTTCTATTTATCCTCCACAAAAAGATGAATTATTGGCTATAGAAGAGTTATATTCTAAAAAAAACTTTCAAGAAGCTAGTATTTTAATTGAAGAGATTATAGAAGTATCTCCTTTTTGGATAACAGGACATTACTACATATATAATATTTTAATAGAGAATAAATCTTATGAATATGCTGAAGAGATTAAAAATAATTTGTTATCTTTCATAAAAACAAATCAAGAACTTTTAAATTTAAATTTTATTGATGGGAGTCCATTTTGTAATAATGAATCAAAAATATGGATAGAAAACGAACTTAATAGTAAAGAGATAATTTTAGAAAAAGAAGAAACTAAAGAAGAAGATTTTTTAGTATTGGTGAATGAATATGCATCAAGAGGAAAAATAAAAGAAGCAATGAAGTTTTTTGAAAAAAAAGTTTTTGCTTCATCGAATGAAGAAGAAAAATTTAACTTAATAATTGAATATGTGAAATTCGCAATAAAATTTGATAAAAAGGAGATAGCATTAGTTTTACTTGAAGAATTGGAAATAAAAATAAATATTTTTAATCTAACACAATGGAATCCAAGATTATCTGCAAAGGTATATCACTTAATATTAAGTAATTTTACAAACATAGATTTTGAACCATTAAAATTTGAAAATATGTATAAAGTATTTTGTAAACTTGATATAGAAAAAGCATTAGAAATTAAATTATAGGAGAAAAATATGAAGCAATCAGAATCACCAAAAGAAAGAATAAATGTTACTTATAAGCATTCAGTAGGAGAGGCTTTAGAAGATATTGAAATACCATATAAAATGACAATTTTAGGAGAATTTAATCCTTCAGAAGAAAGAAAATCAATTGAAGAGAAAAAAACAATTAATATCAATAAAAATAATTTTAATGAAGTAATAAAAGCTCAAAATTTAAAGTTAAATTTTGATGTAAAAAATAGATTGAATAATTCAAATAATGATTCAATAAAAATTGATTTAGATATAAAACATATTAGTGATTTTTCTCCTGAAAAAATTGTAGAAAAAGTACCTGAACTCAAAAAACTTATGGAACTTAGACAATCATTGATTGCATTAAAAGGTCCATTAGGAAATGTTCCTGCATTTAGAAAAGCAATAGAAAGTTTGGTTCAAGATACAAATAAAAGAGAACAATTATTATCTGAACTTAATTTAATAACTAAAGATAATAATTAAAGGATTAATATGTTAACAAAAGAACAAATTGAAAATAGCCAAATAAGAGAAAATAATAGTTTATTAGATGATATCGTTTCTCATACAAAACTTAATAAAAATGATGATAGCTATAATGTTGTTAAAAATGGTGTTGAAGCATTAATTCAAGAATTAATTAATACAGATGACTCAGAAGAAAGAGTGAATAAATCAGTAATTGATAAAATGATAGCTGAATTAGATAGAAAAATTTCTACTCAAATGGATGAGATTATACATAATAAAAATTTTCAAGAATTAGAATCAAGATGGAGAGGATTATATCTTTTAATAGAGAGAACAGATTTCCGACAGAATATTCTAATGGAAATTTTGAATGTATCTAAAGAAGAGTTAATGGAAGATTTTGAAGATTGTTTAGATATTACTCAATCTGGACTATATAAACATATTTATACAAGTGGTTATGGTCAACATGGAGGACAACCTGTTGGAACAATTGTAGCAGATTATGAATTATCTCCATCTAATTATGATATAAAATTTTTGAATAAAGTATCTTCAATTGCAGCAATGTCTCACGCACCATTCATTGCAGCTGCTGGTCCTAAATTTTTTGGATTGGACAGTTTTGAGGGATTACCTGATTTAAAAGATCTTGAAGATATTATAAATTCACCTCAATTTACTGCTTGGAGGGGATTTAGACAAAATGAAGATTCAAAATATGTAGGTTTAACTTTACCGAGATTCTTACTAAGAGCTCCATATGATCCAGAAGATAATCCAATTTTAAATTTTTCATATAAAGAAGATGTTTCTGCAAGTCATGAAAATTATTTATGGGGAAATACTGTTTATGCTTTTGCTAGTAGATTAACAGAAAGTTTTGCTAGTTATAGATGGTGTACAAATATTATTGGTCCAACTTCTGGAGGTGAAGTAAAAAATTTACCTGTTCATACTTTTGAAAGTATGGGGGATATTGAAATGAAAATTCCAACAGAAGTGTTAATATCTGATAGACGTGAATATGAATTATCAGAACAAGGATTTATTCCATTAGTAATGAGAAAAGGTAATAATTCAGCTACTTTTTTTGCTGCAAGCTCTGTTCAAATTCCAAAAATTTTCCCTGATACAGAAGAAGGTCAAATAGCACAATTAAATTATAAACTAGGTACGCAGTTACCTTATTTATTTGCAATTACAAGAATGTCTCATTATATTAAAGTTTTACAAAGAGAATATATTGGTTCATTTAGAGAAAGAGCTGATTTAGAAAGAGAATTAAATAAATGGGCAAAACAATATATTGCAAATCAAGAAAATCCAAGTTCTGAAATTAGAAGTAAAAGACCATTTAAAAATATGTTAATAGAAGTAAGTGATATTGTAGGTGATCCAGGTTGGTATAAAGTTAGAATTGCATTACGTCCTCATTTTAAGTATATGGGAGCTAATTTTGAATTATCTTTAGTAGGAAAGCTAGAGAAAGAATAATAATGTATAAAGGTAGTTTATTTGAAAGATTAACTCATAAAAAGTTTAATTATTCTAATGATGTAGAAGTATTATATTCTTCTATATCAAATAATTTATCAAAAATATTCTCTACAAATGCAGGAAGTTCTGAAACAGTTTTAGATTATGGAAAACCTGATTTAAACAATATAAATTTAAGTTTAAAAGAATCTATAGAAAAAATAGAAATTAATTGTGAAGATTGTATTAAAAAATATGAACCGAGATTGTTAAAAACAAAAGTTAATATTTTAAGAGAGTCTTTAAAGATGAATAAAATGGAAATACTAATAGAAGGTTACCTAATTGTAAATGGAAATGCAAAGTTGTCTTATTTTAAAACAAATTTGTTAAATGTAGAAAAAGTAAAATTTTATAAAGATATATAAATATGTTTAATGAATATTATAAAAATGAATTAATAGCTTTACGACAAGATGGTGTAAATTTTTCTAAAAAAAATCCTGGATTATCATTTTTTTTGTCAAAAGAGGGACAAGATCCAGATGTTGAAAGATTACTAGAAGGATTTGCTTTCTTAACAGGACGATTAAAACAGCAATTAGATCAAGAATTACCTGAGCTATCAAATACTTTAGTACAACTTCTTTGGCCAAATTATGCTAGGGTTGTTCCATCGTATAGTGTTATTAAATATGATGCAGTTAAAAATGGAAGAGAAAATATTGTAATAAATAAAGGAACAGAAGTTTTAAGTAAATTAAAACCAGATACTATTCAATGTAAATTTAAAACAGTTTATGAAACAACTATTATGCCATTTGAATTAGAAAAAGTTAATTATTCAAATTTTGGTCAAAAAAGTTCTTTAAATTTATCATTTAAAACAACAAATTCTTCAACATTAAAAGATATTAAGTTTGAAAGTTTAAGAATTTTTTTAAATGGTTCAGAATTTTTATCTCAAGATTTATATCTTTTTTTAATGAATTATGTAGAAAATATAGAAGTTATTTTAAAGAATACAGAAAATGAGAATATATCAAAAATCAAAATTGATAAAAATTCTATAAAACCAGTTGGTTTTGATTCAACTGAATATATGTTACCTTATTCGGCAAATATTTTTGAAGGATATATATTATTACAAGAATATTTTTGCTTTAAAGATAAATTTTTATTTGTTGATATTCGTAATTTAAACTTGATTGAAAAAATAAATAGTGATTTGTTATTTCAGTCTAATAGTTTTGAAATAAAGATTGATTTAAAAAAAACTTTTTCATTTTCTGATACTTTAACAAAAGACAATTTTCTTCTTTATTCTACTCCTATAATAAATCTTTTTAATTCAGATGCTACTCCAATAAGAAAGACTTCAACACAAGAAGAATACTTAGTTTTAACTTCTGAAATAAATAGGGAATTTAGTGAAATTTTTCAAATAGAAAAAGTTAGAGGTTGGTCTGATAAAAATAAAAATTATCAAGATTTTTTACCTTTTGAATATTTTGCACATTCAAATGATGATAATGAACATTATTCTATAAAAACTAAACTATCTTTAGATGGAACTCAAACAAATATATATGTTAGATTTTCGAATTTCTCAAAGGATAATTTATTATCTAATATGAATTCTACAATATCAATAAAAACTTTATCTACAAATAAAAATTTACCATCTTCATTAATGACAGGTGATATTTGTGTTTCGAGTTATTCTAATGCTAAGGATGAGACTCCTTTTAAAAATATAACTATCCCAACAAGAAGTTATCCTGCTCCTATAAAAGGAGATTTTTTTTGGAAAATTATTTCAAATTTATCATTAAATTATTTATCTTTAAAAGATATAAAAACTTTGCAAAAGATTTTAGAAGCTTATGATTTTATATCTATTTATGACAAAAAACAGAAAGAAAAAACAAAAAGAATATTAGAAGGATTAATAGATATAAAATTTGAAACAATGGAGTTTATTAATCAAGGATTACCAATAAAAGGTATTCATATAAAATTAAAATTAGATAAAAATAAATTTTCATCCCTTGGTGAAGCATATATATTTTCTTCAGTATTGAATAAATTTTTTGCTTTATATAATAATATAAACTCTTTTCATAAATTAAGTGTAGATGTAATTAATGAAGATTCATTTGAATGGCCTATAAAAATGGGTAATCAGTATTTAATATAAAGATAAAGTAATGACTTTAGAAGAAATAAATAAAAGAATAAATAAAGATATAACTAAGATGGATTTACCTCAATCAATACGTGCAATAATTGTATATTTAAAGATGTATCATCCTAATGAAATTGAAGAAAATTTATATAAAAAAATTATATTTAAATCAAATCATAGTTTAAGTTTTCCAAAATCAGAAGTTAATTATGTAAATTTTATTGATTTACAAAACGGTGTGGAAGTAGAAGTTACGTTAAATTTTTTGAGTATTTTTGGCTCATCATCACCACTTCCTACTCATTATAGTGAAATGGTTTTATCAAGTTTTGATAGTGATAAAATTTTATATGATTTTTTAAATTTATTTAATCATCATCTACAAAAATTTATTTATCCAATATGGGAAAAACATAGATATTATGTTCAATATAAACAAGATTTAAGTGACAGATTTTCTAAATATATTTTGTCTTTTTTAGGTTTATATACAAATACAGAAAATAGTTTATTGAATTTTTCAAAACTTATTCCTTTTCTTGGTATATTGATGATGAAAAATAAATCATCTTCAACCTTAGAAACAATTTTAAAACATTATTTAAATCATGAAAATATAGAGATTATTCAATGTATAAAAGAAAAGTATATTATACCTTCTTTTCAAAATAGTTTACTTGGTTTTAATAATTCATCTCTTGGTCAAGATTTTTTAATTGGAGAGTATGTAATAAGTAGAAATAACAAATTTAGAATAGTATTAAAAGATGTTGATTATGAAGACTTACTTAAATATAGTATTTTAGGTGAAAAAAGTAAAGAACTTGATGAACTTATATTTTTTTGTATACGAGATTTATTTAGCTATGAATTAGTTTTAAATATAAAAAAAGAGAATAAAAAAAAATTTATTTTATCGAATAATAACAATTATCTAGGAATAAACCTTTGGTTAGGGAACTCAAGTGTCGATGAAGATATATTAGTAATAAAAAAGGAGAAATATGAAAATTGAATTAAAAGAATTAATTGATGCATTAAATTATAGAACAAAAAATTATTTAGAAAAAGCAGCACAAAGAACAATCGAAAGAATGGGAAATGAAATTATTGTTGAAGATTTATTTTATGCAATGCTTTTAGAAGAGGAGAGTTTACTTTTTAAAATAATAGATCAATATAATTTAAATTTAAAAGAATTTCAGAATATTATAGAAAATAGTTCTAAATTATCAATAACAGAAAGTACAAATCCAGTATTTTCCAACATGTTAATACAACTTCTTGAAGATTCTTATTTTTATTCAATTTTTAATTTTTCATCTAAAGATATTACAGAAAATTCTCTAGTATTATCATTTTTTGAGAATATTTATAAATATTCTAAAACAAAATATTTTACTATCTTCAAAGATGTCAATTATGATGAATTAAAAAAATTAATCCTAACAGAAAAAGATACTTTAGATAAAAAGGCTACTCAAAGTAAAAGCACTAGAGAAAAAACATCTTTATTAGAACAATATACTGTAAATCTTACAAATTTAGCAAAAGAAGAAAAGTTAGATTCAGTTTTATGTAGAGAGGATGAAATAAGTCAAGTTATAGATATTTTATTAAGAAGAAGAAAAAATAATCCAATTTTAGTAGGTGAAGCTGGGGTAGGAAAAACAGCAGTAGCTGAAGGTTTAGCAATAAAGATAATAAAAAAACAAGTACCTAAAGAGTTATATTATGCAGAAATATTATCTTTAGATATGGGTATCTTACAAGCAGGTGCTAGTGTTAAAGGTGAATTTGAAAAACGACTTCAAGGTATTATAAAAGAAATTCAATCAAGTAGTAAGTTTATTATTTTATTTATTGACGAAGCCCATACTTTGATTGGCTCTGGTAATAGTGAAGGCAGTTCAGATGCTGCGAATCTTTTAAAACCTGCTTTATCAAGAGGAGAACTAAGAACTTTAGCTGCAACTACTTGGCTTGAATATAGAAAATATTTTGAAAAAGATGCTGCACTTTCAAGAAGATTCCAAAAAGTAAATATCTTTGAACCATCAGTTGAAGAAACAACGACAATATTAAGAGGATTATCAAAAAAATATGAAGAATCACATAATGTGTATATTGAAGATGAAGCTTTATTTAGTGCTTCATTTTTATCTGCAAGATATATAAATGGTAGGCAATTGCCAGATAAAGCAATAGATGTTTTAGATACAGCTTGTACAAATGTAAAGATTATGAGAACAAATCTTCCTAAAGATTTACAAGTTATAGAAGTTCAACTTGAAGAAAAAAATAGAGAGTTAGAAAGTTTATCAAGAGATAATGATAATAGTATAAAAGATTATAAAAAAGAAATTAAAAAATTAGAACTTGAAATCAAAAATCTAAAAAACAAATATAAAAAAATAGAAGAACAAAAAACTGATTCTTCTCCAAATGTTACAAAAGAAGATATTGCAAAAGTAGTTTCATCTTGGACAGGAATTCCTTTAGGAAATATGATTCAAGAGCAGATGAAAAATATTTTAAATTTATCAGAAAATTTAAAAAAAAGAGTTATAGGACAAGAAAAATCAGTTGAATTTTTAAGTAAATTCCTACAAGTCTCAATTGCTGGTTTAAAAAAAGAAAATTCTCCTAATGGAGTTTTCCTTCTTGTTGGACCAAGTGGTGTAGGAAAAACAGAAACAGCAAGATCTGTAGCAGAATTATTATATGGAAGTGAAAGATTTCTAACTGTAATTAATATGACAGAATTTCAAGAAAAACACGCAATTTCAAGATTAATTGGTTCTCCTCCTGGATATGTTGGGTATTCTGAAGGAGGGCAATTAACAGATTTTGTAAGGATAAGACCATATAGTGTTGTTTTATTGGATGAAATAGAAAAAGCACATCCTGATATTTTAAATTTATTTTATCAAATTTTTGATAGAGGTGAAGTATCTGATTCAGAAGGACGAATTATAGATTTCAAAAATACAATAATTTTTTTGACTTCAAATTTAGCTACAGAAATAATTACAGAATTATGTCTAACTAAAACAGAATATTCATTGGATGAAATAAATGAGTATATTACTCCAACTTTAAGTAATTATTTAAAAGCAGCATTATTAGGAAGAATGAATGTTGTTCCATTTTTAAATTTAAAAGAAGAAGCTTTAAAACAAATAGTTGAATTAAAATTTAGTAGTATAAAAAAACAATTACATAAACGAGATATTAGTTTAAAAATAGAAGATTCTTTATTAAATCATATTGTTTCCATATCAAATACTATAGATACGGGTGCAAGAAATATAGATTATATAATTAATATGAATGTATTACCAAAAATATCAAATTATATTATTAATGCAAGTTTAAATAAAACTAAAATCAAATATATAGATGTTTCTTTAGATAATAATTTAAATATAATAATAAAATGAAATTAGTTATATAATTATTATATAATGCAAATTTGACTAATATATAAAAATACTTTAAGGAGAAAAAATGAAACTTATTAAAAATTTACTTTTTACAATAATAATGTTATCTGTTTCTTTATTACTTGTTTCTTGTTCAAAATATAGTGTGGCATATCAACCATTATATAGCGCTAAACCTACTATTAAAAATTTAGAGGAAAAATAAAGAAATGCAATTATTATTTGAAATAATTAATGAAAATAATAGAACAAATAATATTTTTAGATTAGAAAATAAAGATGCAATTATTGGTCGTTCTATTCAATCAGATTGGCAGTTGTATGATGAAATGTGTCATATCTCAGGCAAACATATTTTAATTGAATATAAAGATGGATTATATTTTTTAACTGATATTAGTACAAATGGAACATTTCTTAAAAATCCATATAAAAAATTGCCTAAAGATATTCCAATAAAAATAAATACTAATGATATTTATATAATTGGTAATTATGAAATAAAAGTTAAGTTTTTAGAACAAGAAGCCTCTTTAAAAAGTCTATCTTCTTTTGATTATCTTCTTAATAATGAAAAAAGTATGAATAATCAAATGATTATTCCTGATGATGATTTTTTACTTGAAGATAGTTCAGTTATGAATAATAGTTTTATAAAAGAAGAAAAAAAAATAAATACAAATAATTTCTTTGATATTTATGAAAACAATGAAAATAAAATATTTGATATATTAAATTCTAGTAGTTCTTTAGAAGAAGAAAATTATGAAGATAATATTCCAAGTTTTGATGTATTAAATGAACATTTAGATACTTCATCATATAAAATAGAGACAATGGAAGAAGGAATAGAATGTGAAATTGAAGATGAAATTATTGAAATAAAAAATAGTGAAGTCAATAATGAAATTCTTTCTCAACTAGAACAAAGATTAGGTATAAAAATAAGTAAATTATCAAAAGTAGAACAAAAAAAAGTAATAGATGAAATAGTTGATATTGTTTTAAATACAATTACTGGATTAAGAAATTCTTTGGCAATTAAAGATAAATTTTTGTCAGATATGAATTTAGAGAAATTAATTTCAAATAATGATGATTTAAACCCAATAAAAAAAGGTAAAAATGAATCTTTAATGACTTTATTAAATACATCAAATGAAGTTATTACTATTTCTCAAGCAGTAAAAAATTCTTTCATGGACTTAGATAATCATAATTTAGTTGTAAATTCTAATATAAATTTTACTATTTCTAATACAATAGAAGAATTTTCTCCTGAAAATGTTCTTAATAAATTAGATAAAAATTCTAAATATAAATCATATCTACCAAAAAAATTCCAAATATGGGATTTATATATCAAAGACTATGAAAATCTAAAAAGTGAAAATAGTGAAATTTTCAATAAACTTAAAAATAACTATTCAAGAGAATATATTGATTTATTGAATAGTTTAAAAACATCAAAAATATAGAGGGAGTAATAATGTATAGGAATTTTGGTAGGTTTATATTAATTTTAATAAGTACATTTTTTATAATTGGGTGTGCAAAAGATCCAACACATTTAGAATTGGTATTAAAATCAGGAGATAAACTAAATCTAGATATTGATGATCGTTCTTCACCTTTAATGGTCACTTTCTATGAATTAGAATCAGCAGAAAAATTTATGAAATATGATTATTGGACAATACTTGATGATAAAGAAAGTTTAAAAAATGATTTGATTTCTCAATCAAAACATGTGATTTTAGCAAATCAACTTCAAAACTATAAAATAGCTTTCAATGATAAAGCTAGATATTTAGGTATTTTATGTAATTTTAGAATAATAGATAACGATTATACTTGGAAAAGTGTTATTGATTTAAAAAAGAGTTCTTATAATTTTGGAGAGTTTGAAATTAATAAATTTAATATGCAAAGAGTAGATAATGGAAAATAGAGTAGTTTGGAGAGAAGGACTTTTTATAAAACCACAACATTTCCAACAAAATGATAGATATTTTACTTATGAATTAGCTCAAAGAACTTCAATGTCTAGAGAAAATAATTGGGGATTTTATAATTTACAAATTGATGAACATCTTTTATCTACAGGTAAATTACTTATAACAAAAGCTTCTGGATTGTTGTTTGATGGAACTTATTTTGAGATTAATTCAGAAAATAATAGTTTAATTTTAGATATTAAAAGTAATTATTTAAATAAAGTTGTATATTTGGCTTTGCCTATAAATATAAAAAACAGTGATGAGGTATATTTTGAGGAACAAAAAAATATGCAAACTAGACTTAAAGCAAGAACGATTGAAAATATTCCAAATATAAATTCAGGTGAAACGAGTATTAGTGATATTCTAATTGCAGAATATAACTTTAGATTACTTTTTGAAGATGATTTAGATGCAAGATTTATATATTTACCTATTTGTAAAATTGCAGATATTTCACTTAATGGAACAATATCTTTAGATAATGATTTTTTACCTACTTATTTAGATATACAAGTTGCTAATAAGCTATATACTCAAACTAAAGAAATTCTAGAAATTATTGGTTTTAGAGCTGAAAAATTATCACAAAAAGTAACTGATTCTGTTATGAAGAATACTCAAATTGGAGATTATCTTTTACTTCAACTTCTAAATAAATATGAAAGTCGAATACATTATTTATTAACACAAAATAGAATTCATCCTGATAAAATATTTATTGATTTAGTATCTTTAACAAGTGAGTTGGCTGTTTTTATGAAGAAAGAGAAAAGGTTATTAAATCAATTTAATTATAATCATAATGAACAGTATGAAAGTTTTAAAAGATTGTTTGACGAATTAAAAAATATGTTAACAATGGTACTAGAACAAAATAGTATATCTTTACAAATTGAAAAAAGAAAATATGGAATACATATTGTTCCTATTCAAGATAAAGAACTAATCAAAAATTCGTATTTTATTTTCTCTGTTTCAGCTGATATTAGTGCTGATAAAATTAAAGAAATTTTGATAAATGGATTGAAATTTGGGACAGTTGAAAATATAAAAAATTTGGTTAATTATCATCTTATAGGCTTTAAAATCAAGCCTTTAGCAACAGCTCCCAAAGAGATTCCTTATAAAGTTAATCATTTATATTTTAAATTAGAGTTAACAGAAGAAAACCTAAAAGAGTTATTAAAATCTGCTGCATTTGCATTTCACTTATCTACTGAAATTCCAAATGTAGAATATGCTTTATGGGCAATAAAAAATAATTAAAGAAGAGTTTATGAATAATAGTACAGTATTAATTTCAAAAGATGTTAATAAACAAAAAATAACAAATTTCAAAAAAGAAAATAGTTTTAGTGAATTTAAAAACAAAGCAATATATAAAAATGATATAAAAGAAAAAGATTTTCAAAATGTATCGTTTAATCCATTTTTATTAGTTGCAACTCCCTTAATAGAATCTGTTTTAGAATTAAAAGAAAATTCAAAAGAATTAAATATGGATGATATAAGAGATGAATTTATTGCAAAAATAAATACTTTTAATGAGTTGGCAGTTGAAAATAAAATAGAAAATATGGAAATATTAGTAGCAAGATATATTTTATGTACATTTATTGATGAGATTGTAAATAGTACATTTTCAAATAATGATAGTTGGTTTAATAAAAGTTTATTAAATATATTCCACAATGAAACTTATGGTGGAGAAAACTTTTTTCACTTAATGGATAAATTTTTAAAAACACCTGCAAAATATATAAATATATTAGAACTTATGTATATTTGTTTATCTTTAGGATTTCTTGGTAAATATCGAGTGGTAGATAGAGGTGAAATGGAAATAAATAATATAAAAGATAGTCTCTATAAACAAATAAAAATTGTCCAAGGAAGAGATCCTATCAAATTTTATACTAAAGTTGAACCAATAAAAAGAAGATATAAACTTTTTAATAAAATATCTTATCCTTTATTACTCACTTTTATTTTCTTATTATTAACTACTTTTTTCATATTTTTAAGTTATAGATTATATGAGAAAAATGAAAATTTTTTAAATTTAATTAATAATATTTCAAATACTAACATTCAGAAAAATATAGAGGAAACAAAAAATGATAAATTTTAATTTTAAAAAGATTTCAATTTGGGCTATTACAATATCTTTAGTTATATCTTTGTCAATTATTTTCATTACACCTTTTATATTTGAAAGTTTTAAAGATTTATCTTTTAGATTATTGATTTCATTTACTATTTTTTTTCTTACAGTAATAATATTATTATTGATTTCTTTACTAAGAAAAAAAGAAACACAAGAAGTTTTAGAAGAAAGAATTTTGAGAAATGAATATAAAAAAATTATTAATAAAAAAATAAAGAGTTTAAAATCTAAGTTTAATAAAGCATTGAGAATAGTCAAAAATTCTTCTATCTATCGATTTAAATCAAAGTATGAATTGCCTTGGTATTTAATAATGGGTGAAAAATTAGAAGGTAAAACTTCTTTTATTGAGTCTTCAGGTTTAAATTTCCCTATCAATTATGAAGATACTTATCAAAATGAAGAAGACGAAAAATTTAAATGGTATTTTGCTGAACATTCAATTTTTGTTGATTTACCAGGAAATTATATTCAACAAAAAGATAATCCAGAAGATCCTATCATTTGGAAATACTTTTTAAAATTCTTTATAAAAAGGAGATGGAAAAGACCAATAAATGGAATCATTTTAGCTATTAGTATAGATACTTTACAAAATAAAAACAATAAAGAGTTAGATAATTTTGCAAAAAATCTAAGAGATAGATTTGATGAATTATCTAGTGCTTTTATGTCTAGTATACCTATTTATATTTTGATTACAAAAACTGATAAAGTAGAAGGATTTGAAAACTATTTTAATAATTTAAATGGTGATGAAAAAGATGAAATATTAGGTGTTACTTTTGAAGAAGAGAGTTTAAATGATAATAATATAACTCAAGATTTTTCTTCATTATTAAAAAGATTAAATTCTTCTATTTTAGATAAGATGCATTTTGAATGGGATTTAGATAACAGAGGTAAGATTTTTTTATTTACTGAAAAAATGTCTCAAATTTTGTCAAAAATAAATTATTTTGTAGATACTTGTTTTACTGAAACAAGATATAGAAAACCTTTGATGTTAAGAGGTGTATATTTTACTTCTATTAAAAAAGATTATGAATCAAGTGGAAAATCAAAAGCTTTATTTGTTAAAAAACTTCTTGAAAATGTAATTTTTGAAGAATCAGAAATTGGAAAAATTGATGAAAACTATAAGAAAAAAGTAAAAAGAAATCAAATAATTTCTTATGTTGCAAGTTTAACTTTTCTTATTTTTTGTGGTTTTTTTATGATGAATAATTTTATAAATACTAATGAAAAACTTAATGAATTAGAAAATAGCTATAAAGAGTATTCTAATCTAAGAAATATAGTTGATTATAAAAGTGAGTTTAAAGATAGTAATAAGTTATTTAATCTAGTAAATAAAATTCAAAAAGATGAATTTGAATTAAGAAACAACTCTTTTTTTAACTCTTTTATTTTTAAATATAAAGATAGAAGTGAAGAATTAAAAAGATTATATTATAGTGATTTATTAAGAATATTATTACCACAAGTTGCAAATAAAATACAAAATAACATTACTATTAATTTAGATGATTTTTCAAAAACATGGGATAGTACAAAAGCATATTTAATGCTAGAGATTTTGGAAAAAAGAGATAAAGATTTTTTAATTACATATATGAGTAATGATTGGAATCAAACATATTCAAAAGATGAAATATTAAAAAATGACTTATTATCTCATTGGAAGTATCTTTTAAATGAAGGATTTAATTCCTTTGATACATCTAAACAAGTTATTGAAACAGCAAGAAATAGATTGATTCAATTAAGTGCAGAAAGATTGACTTATGAAGATTGGAAAAGTAAATTTTCTTATTTGAGCTCGAAAGATTTTTCTTTTGAAAAAGTTTTGGGAAATAATAGTTCATTATTTATTGGTTCAGATATAAAAATACCAGGGTTATTTACTAAATTAGGTTATGAAGCTGTTGTTTTAGATGGAAAAAGAGTTTTAAATGATATTTTATTAAATAATTGGGTTATAGGACAAAAAGTTGATTTAAATGAAAAAGAAAAAGATGAATATTTTGAAAAAATTATGAGTTTTTATTTTAATGATTATAAAACTTTTTGGAATGAAGCTTTAATTAATTTGAATATTATATCTTATGATGAAATTGAAAAATTAAATGAACAATTAGCCATATTAACTTCTAGTGATTCTCCTATTCTTATTATATTGAAACATTTAAAAGAGAATACAGAACTTTATTCATCTTCTGAAAAAGTAAAAGATACATTAGATATAAATAATCAAACTATTTCTGAATTAACATCAAATATTGCATTAAATAAATTAGATAATTTTGATGTGAATAGTGTTTCAATGATAAGAGAATTTTTTAAACCATATAATGATTTATTAGATGAAAAATATCAATCAAAAAATCTTTTGAATACATTATTTGAGGAGTTTAATAAAACTTATGAAATTATGAGCAATATAAATGGTTCTGTAAATTTTGAAGAGGATGCTTTTAAAATAGTTTCAAATAGAGTTCATGGAAAAGTTGCTCCTCTTTTAAATCAACTAAAACTAATGCCTCCACAGGTAAAAAAATGGTATGAAGTTGTTATGCAGGGTAATCTAGTATTTATTTCAAAAGGTGCAAAATCTTATATAAATAAAAAATACAGAAGAATGGTTTTATCTTTTTATAAAGAAAGAATAAAAGGAAAATATCCTGCTGATATAACTAATGATGATAATTTTATAAAACTTGATGATTTCAATGAATTTTTTAGAAAAGATGGTGTTTTAGATAATTTTTATAAAGAATATATTTCAGGTTTTATCGATATAGATTATGAAAAATCAACAGCAAGAGCAAGAAATATTGATGGTAATAAATTGAATTTCTCAAAAGAATTTATTAATAGTTTAATAAAAGCACAAAATATTAGAAATGTATTTTTTAAGAATGATGGTAGTTTTGGAACGATTTTTAGTATTAAACCTCATACTTTAGGTGAAAATTTAGCAACAGCTGAGATAACATTTGATAATACTTCTATTGTTTATGAACATGGACCAATTATTATGAAAAAAATAAATTGGCCTAGTGATTCTTTGAATAGTTCTGTAAAACTTAAACTATATGATTTAAGTAATAAAATTGTTGTAGAAGATTATATAAATAATGATTGGGCTTTATTTAAATTTATTGACAAATCAAAAAATTTAACAGTTAAAGATGATTCTTTAATCGTATCTTTTGAAAAATATGATTTTAAAAGTTCCTTTGAAATAGGTGGTGTTTCTAGATTATATAATAGTGGAAATACTTTATCTTTCTCAATACCAAATAATATATAAAAATGGAAAATATAGTATTAAATAATAGATATATTATAGAAAAAAAGATATCACAAGGAGGCTTTTGTGATATCTTTTTGGGAAGAGATATTTATGATAACTATTTTAATAATTTTTCAAAAGTTGTAATTAAAGTACCAACTAAAGAACTTTTACAAAAAGAAGATATTGATGCTTTTATGTATGCAGAATATTCTATTTTAAAAAAATTAAGTTCAAAAAATATTGTAAAAGTTTTTGATTTTGGCATAGATCCTCAAAAAGTTATTCCTTATATAGTAATGGAATACTTGGATGGGAAATTGCTTAATGATATATCTATTAGTGATTTGAGTCTAAAAGATAAATATATAATATTTAAAGAACTAATTAAAACTCTAAAATATTTATATAAAAATAATATAGTTCATTGTGATATTTCTCCTTATAATATCTATATTTTTGAAGATGATTTAATTTTATTTGATTTTGGTATTTCAAAAGATTTATCAAATAACACTATTTCATTTAATAGAGAAAATTATATTGCAATGAATAAAAAATATAGCTCACCAAATATTATTAAAGATAAAGTAAATTTTGATTTTGATATCTATTCTGTATCTATAATAATATATGAATTTATTATTGGTAGTTCCTTAAATAAAGATGAAATAGAAAATTTACAAAAAAAAGAATTTAAAAGTTATTTCTTTAAAACTATTAAATTTATATTAAGCATATTGATTAAAAGGAATTAAGAATGGAATTTAATAAAGCAACTATGGAAAAGATAAATGAAATTTCTAATTTTATGTATGAATCAATAAATAAACTTGATAGTAAAGCGACATTGCAAAAAGTAAAAGGTAGAATAAAATTATTAAACTATAAGCAAGAAGAGATAAAAGGATTAATAGAAGAGGATTATTCAATTTATTCTTTAACAGGGAATAGTAATATAGATGAAATATATAGTTTTAATGTATCTTTTATAAGTAATGAATTTTTAAATATTGATTTATTATTAGATACTGATGTAGAAATTATAATTGAAGATTTAATAAATTTAAGAATAAAAAAAAATATATTTGGAAAAATTTGTAAAATAGAAGAAGATTCAATTGTTGCAAAAAAATATATGTATAAAATTGAAGTAGTACATCCTTTATATTATTTAAACTTTACAAATAAATATGAAATATTTCAGAATAAAAAATTTGAAGATATTATTTATGAAATAATACAAAGATATTCAGCATTATTAAATACATCTTTAGAGATAAGAATAGATAAAGATAAAACACCAATAAGAGAATATACAACTCAATATAATCAAAGTGATTTAGATTTTATAATGATGTTAGCTCAAACAGAAGGATATAATTTAATATTTGATTATAGTAATAATCAACCATATAAAGTAATACTATGCCAATTAAATGATTATGCTTTAGTAAATCCAGTAATAAAATCAATTTCTAATTTTAATATAATCAAAAAATTTAATGCAACTTCTCATATAGAGGATTATTATGATTATAATAGACCAAGTAAAGAATATAAAATAAATAGTAATGTATATAAAGAAAATGAAGAAGAAAATCCAAATAGTAAACAATTACAACAAGAATTAAAAGTAGAAAAATTAAAAGATAAATTGAATCTATTAAATGAGAGTTATTATGAAGATTTAACTAGATATAGTAATATAGATTCATTAAGAGAAACTTCAAAAATAAAAACAATAAAAGCTTATTCAAAAGAGATACAACTAAAAGATAGTTTATTAGTAGAACTATATGATGATAAAGTAAATAAATCAAAAGAAGTAATAATATTAGGAGTGAAATATAAAGCATACTTTCCAAATGCTTTAGATGAATATACAACTTTAAATCAAACCTTACAATATGAAGTAGAAGTAACTTGTATTCCAAAAGAAATAATATATAAACCAAATAAAACAATAAAACAATCAAAAATATATGGAATACAAACAGCAATAGTTTCAAATAATGAGAATAATTTAAAAGAAGAAGAGAATAATATAGATGTAGATGAACAAGGAAGAGTAAGAGTGGTGTTTCATTTTGAAAGAAATAAAACAACATCTTGTTACTTAAGAGTGTCAAATATTTCAAGTGGAAATAACTATGGTTCAATGTTTATACCAAGAGTAAATAGTGAAGTAATAGTAAGCTTTATAAATGGAGACCCCGATAAACCAATAATAATAGGGAGCTTATATAATGGTGAGAATAAAATAGCACATTCTTTGCCAAATAATAAAACGAAAAGTTATATAAGAACATATACGACACCACAATATGAAGATGAAATAGGATTTAATGAGATATTGTTTGAAGATAAACAAGGAGAAGAAGAATTAAATATAAAAGCACAAAGAGATATGAACTCTTTAATACAAAATGATGAGACAAGAATAGTAAAACATAATCAAAAGATAATAATAGAGAATGATAAGATAGAAGATATAAAAAGAGATTCAAAAATAATAATAAATAATGAACAAATAGTAGAAGTAAAATCAAATAGTAAAGAGAAGATAGAGAAAGATAAAGAATTAACAGTTGAAGAGGATTATGATATTAATGTTAACAAAAATCTTAATCTTTTGGTTAATGATAATTTAAATATTTATACAGAAAATAATCTAATAAGCACAATAAAAAATATATTACATATTTATGTTGAAAAAGATAAGCAAGAAAAATTTCTTCAAAATTTATATCAAGAAGTAGTAAAAGATTTTGGGTTAGAAATAGATAATGATTTTTATATAAATTCAAAAGAGATAAAAAAAGAGGTACATAAAGAAGTAAATCTAAATGGCAAAGAAGAAATAGTATTAAGATGTGGAAATAATTCAATATCAATAAATAGTAGTGGAATATATTTTCATACATTAAATTTTAATAGTAATAGTGCATATGATGGAATAGTAGCAAATAATGCACAAATCGTAAAAAGTTTATTTAATTTAGATTTTGAAGGTCAATAATGAAAGAATATTTTATAAATGAAGAGATAACTTTAAAAGCACAAACATTAGGTATAAAAGAAGGAAAAGAATTAGATTTAGAACTAATAATGCTCGAAAGCTACTCTGGAAGTAAAATAAAAATAAATGATTTGAAAAATAAAAGTTTTGAAGAGATTAAACTAAAAAAATCTACCAAAAATGAAGATGATGAATTAAAAATAGAAAATTTTCAACAAATAATACAAGATAAAGTATCAGTAGAAAATGGTGAAGTAAGATATAGTTTTAAAATAGAAGATAAAGTAGAAAAAAATGAAGATATAAGAAAAGTAAATTATATTATAGGTTGGATAGATTTAGATGCAGATGGTATTAGAGAATATGATGAAGCAGTAATAATAAAAATAAATCATAGATTATCTAAAGAAACTCTTAGATTGGGGATATTTTTTGATGGAACAGGAAATGATATAAGTGATGAAAAACTAAAAGAAAATGCCTTATCAAATGTAAGAAAACTTTTTGAAGTCTATCCAAATCCTTTAGTGGAAACAAGTGAAAAACAAAGATTAGAAGATGAAGAGTATAAAAAGAAAAATGGGAATTATCCAGAGAGAGAAAAAGTAATCGTTACAAATAGAGAAATTTTTCCACAAACAATGTGTGCATATGTAAGAGGAGTTGGTTCAATATCTAGTACACAAGATAAAGATTGGTTTGGTGGAGGAGCATTTGGAAGTGGAGGGGAAATTAGAATAAAAGGGATGTTGTATTATATAAATACTGCAATAGAAGAATATGTAAAAGAATACCGAAAAAATGAAAATATAGATTATTATCCAGTAAACTTAGAGTTTGATATATTTGGATTTTCAAGAGGAGCAGCCCTTGCTAGGCACTTTGTAAATCTTTTAAAACAACATGGTATCAGATATGATGAAAAGCTTTTATATCATCATTCAAAAGTAAAAATAAGAACTTTAAATGTTTTTGATACAGTAGCTTCTTTTGGGAAGCCAGGAAATGATATAAATATTGCATATAGCTTTCATATAGAGCCATCATATATAGTAGATAAATTACACCATTTTTTAGCAGATGATGAATTTAGGATAAATTTCCCAGCACATTTAATATCAAACAATGATAAACAATATCCAATAGATTTGATTAAAGATAAATTTGAAGAAATAGTGTTCTTAGGTGCTCACTCAGATATAGGGGGAGGGTATCCCAGTAAATTAGAACATAATATATCAAATAATGAACTCTCGAAATATTATTTAAATAAGATGTATATTAAGTGTAAAGAAGTAGGACTCCCTTTAAATAATGTTCCAGAAAATAGTGATTGGCAATATAATAAAGAAGTAGAGAAAATTTTAGAAAATTTTAATAATTTATATGGTGCATATCCAACTTTAAAAATATCTCATAAAAAATTAAGAGAAAAGCAAGCCTACTTATCAGATATAGAAATATCAAATAAAATAGAAGCTATAGAAGCAGTGACTAGAATAGGTGGAATAGGAAATATATATAATGAAAAAATAGATAAAAAATTACAAGAGCTAAAAGCTAAAAAAAATATTTTTTCTAAAATAGACCCAAATGAGTTAAAAGATGAGATAGCAGAATTAACTGATATTTTTAATAGTAAAAGTAAAGCAGAAGAGTTTATAGAGTTAAGTAACTATTTTCATGATAAATATATACATATATCTTATATGAAAGATATAGGGATGAATCCAAGAAATAAAAATAAAAGATATCATAGAGAATATTTTAGAACAGAGTTTGAAAAAGTTGATAAAGAAAATGCAAAGATATTTTACTCTCAAATAGATATTTTAGAAGATAAAAATAAAATAATAGGATAAAAAGGAATAACAGATGAAAAGAAATATATTTCTACTTGTAATAATTCAAAGTTTAATAATAGGATGCTCGCCATTTGAATCAAATAAAGGAACCTATACTACAACAACTTACTTTGAACCATTAAGATATGATAAAAATAATGGTGGTTATATGATAAGAGATACAGAAAGAATTAGTTTTAGTCTTGATCTAATAGATAAAGAGCGTAATAAAGATGTACAAAAAGTTCCTGCAGATATACCATTTCTTGCTTACTGGAAAATAGGGAGGAATCCCTTGGGGATGGATCCAGATTATAAAGAGTGTGGGGAGAAGCCAAGATTAGCGAAGTATAAATTAGAATTAGGAGAAGAGTATAGAGAAAAAGAGATGGAAGAATATTTTGAAAAATTTGATTTATACAGAGCATGTACAGATAATGTAACAGAAACCTTCAATTCTCAAACAACATATAAATACTACTACGCAAAAATGCCAGAGAATCATGAAGTAATATATCCAGCTAAAAGTGATATGTATTATAGATGGAATTTGTCTTTTTATATCGGAGGAGTAAATGATTTGAGTATAGAAGCAGTACCAAATGAATATAAAAGAACTCTTGAGAAATTAAGAACACATGAATGTCATAAATGGGGAGATCCAATTTGTTATGATTTGCCAAATGGAGATAAGAATATATATTATGCAATAAATGAAGAATCATATATTATAGAAGATAATAAAAAAGTTCCTAAAAATAGATACTCAATGGATGTAAGAGTGTCAGAGCCATTAAATTGGATAGAAATAGTAGGTATAGAGATAAATAAAGATATGTTTGATTATCTAGAAAAAGTTTGTAAAAGAACTTTTTTCTGTCATTTTAATGATTACCCAGGAGATTTAACAGCAGAACAAAAAGATTATGTAGAAAAAGTAAAATGGAGTAAAGATTTAAAATGGGTAGAGAAAATAAAAGAATAGGATAAAAGATGAAAAGAAATATATTTCTACTTGTAATAATTCAAAGTTTAATAATAGGATGCTCGCCATTTGAATCAAATAAAGGAACCTATACTACAACAACTTACTTTGAACCATTAAGATATGATAAAAATAATGGTGGTTATATGATAAGAGATACAGAAAGAATTAGTTTTAGTCTTGATCTAATAGATAAAGAGCGTAATAAAGATGTACAAAAAGTTCCTGCAGATATACCATTTCTTGCTTACTGGAAAATAGGGAGGAATCCCTTGGGGATGGATCCAGATTATAAAGAGTGTGGGGAATGGGTACCTTCTACTTTTAGTCCATCTAGTAGAGATATAAGTGTAGAACAGTGGGATAAAGAGAGTGAAATTCATGATGAAAAGTATTCAAAATATAAAGCTTGTAGAAGAAATATTACAGAAACCTTCAATCCTCAAACAACATATAAATACTACTACGCAAAAATGCCAGAGAATCATGAAGTAATATATCCAGCTAAAAGTGATATGTATTATAGATGGAATTTGTCTTTTTATATCGGAGGAGTAAATGATTTGAGTATAGAAGCAGTACCAAATGAATATAAAAGAACTCTTGAGAAATTAAGAACACATGAATGTCATAAATGGGGAGATCCAATTTGTTATGATTTGCCAAATGGAGATAAGAATATATATTATGCAATAAATGAAGAATCATATATTATAGAAGATAATAAAAAAGTTCCTAAAAATAGATACTCAATGGATGTAAGAGTGTCAGAGCCATTAAATTGGATAGAAATAGTAGGTATAGAGATAAATAAAGATATGTTTGATTATCTAGAAAAAGTTTGTAAAAGAACTTTTTTCTGTCATTTTAATGATTACCCAGGAGATTTAACAGCAGAACAAAAAGATTATGTAGAAAAAGTAAAATGGAGTAAAGATTTAAAATGGGTAGAGAAAGTAAAAGAATAGGATAACAGATGAAAAGAAACATATTTTTACTACTAATTATAAGTTTTATGACAGGATGTACAGCATTAAAATCAAATAAAGGGAGTTATACAACAACAACTTATTTGGAACCAATAAGATATGATAAAGAGAATGGTGGACATTTAGTTGTCAGTGAAAATAATACAAAACATGTTGTTTTTAAATTTAGACCAACAGATGATGAAAATAATAAAGAAGCCCAAAATGGATATGCAGAGTATCCATTTCTTGCTTACTGGAAAATAGGGCGAAATCCCTTGGGGATGGATCCAGATTATAAAGAGTGTGGAGAGGAACCAGAATTAGCAAAGTATAAATTAGAATTAGGAAAAGAGTATAGAGAAAAAGAGATGGAAATTTATTATCAGACTAAGAGAAAATACAGAGCATGTACAGATAATGTAACAGAAACCTTCAATTCTCAAACAACATATAAATACTACTACGCAAAAATGCCAGAGAATCATGAAGTAATATATCCAGCTAAAAGTGATATGTATTATAGATGGAATTTGTTTTTTTATATCGGAGGAGTAAATGATTTGAGTATAGAAGCAGTACCAAATGAATATAAAAGAACTCTTGAGAAATTAAGAACACATGAATGTCATAAATGGGGAGATCCAATTTGTTATGATTTGCCAAATGGAGATAAGAATATATATTATGCAATAAATGAAGAGTCATATATTATAGAAGATAATAAAAAAGTTCCTAAAAATAGATACTCAATGGATGTAAGAGTGTCAGAGCCATTAAATTGGATAGAAATAGTAGGTATAGAGATAAATAAAGATATGTTTGATTATCTAGAAAAAGTTTGTAAAAGAACTTTTTTCTGTCATTTTAATGATTACCCAGGAGATTTAACAGCAGAACAAAAAGATTATGTAGAAAAAGTAAAATGGAGTAAAGATTTAAAATGGGTAGAGAAAGTAAAAGAATAGGATAAAAGATGAAAAGAAATATATTTTTACTAATGATGGGATGCTTAGAGAGTGTTAGAAAATCTGTGTCAATTCTTGATATTATTTTATCAGATTGACAATGAAATTTCTACCTTCCTTTTGTATCAATTTTTGTTTTTCTTCAAACTCCACAGGTGATAAATTATTATTTGCATTATGACTTCTTTCTCTAGTATAAAATACTTCTATATATTCAAATATAGATCTTTTTGCTTATTCTTTTATATGATAAATCTCATGATATATCAATTTAGTTAATGTATGGAAAAAACTTTCTGTAAATGCATTCTCGAAGAGAGTGAAAGTACAAGATCATTACAATTTTCTTTTCGACTGATACTTCGAATTATTCCATATCTTTTTAGTAACTCTTTATATTCATAAGAAGCATACTGACTTTTTTTATCTATATGCCATAAAAGTTCTTTTTTTGGATTTATATCTTTGAAGCATCATTTATAAGTGAGATTTTATCTGTATTTCATTGTTGGTGGAGATGTGCGGGATTTAAAAAACTATTTTAAAGGGAATTTAGTGGCTATTGTTAAATATATACCCCTAAATAATACCCTAAATATTTTAGAAATAACTGATTCTAAATGGGATATCACCGAAAGCCCAAATTAATGTAGCAAGTATTAATGCTAAGTATCCAATTCTTTTATATTTCCCTGAACCATATGTTTCTAAAGAATATTTACCTTGTGTATTGATTAATTTTAATTCATGAAAACTAATATATGCACCAAAAATTGTTATTATTGCACCTAATCTTTGAAACCAGAAAAATTGTTTTTCTGTATTGTATTCTCTAATATCATAAACTATAAATTGCCCTAATAATGAACTTAAGACTAATATAAATAAAATCATATTTCGTCTAATTTTATTCTCTTCCATATTGCTCCTTGTATTATTATTGTTAATTATAGTAAAATAATAATAAGTTAGGAGTGAATATGTCTTATGAAAAAAATATTGATGTCATAAGTATTTATGGAATTTTAATTACTGTATTAGCTTTTTTGTTTGTGGTTAATTATTCTAGTGATGAATATGATATATTTGATTTATTAATTTCATTAATTGGTGTAAAGTTTTCAATTGAATGTTTTAAAAAAAAAGTTCTTAAGGATGAGTTTTCTATATTTTTAGGATTATTTATTTTAACTAGTAGTTTATTAACAATAATGCTTTTTATTATTAGTTTTTTTAAAAATAATTATTGTTTTTTTTCTGAAATTTGTATTGATAAATTTGAAATGATTGGAATTATATTTTGTTTTTTATTATCATTTATACTATGTTGTAAAGAAAGGATAAGTAGTTAAATTCTACTCATCCACTCATCAACTTTGTCAGAATCCCAAACCGTAATTCTAGGACTTATTTTTATAGGTTTAGGAAATTTTTCCTCTTTAACCCATAACCAAATTGTACTTTTTGCAATGCCAGTTTTATCCATTACATCTTTTATTCTTAAAAATTTTGCCATTTTGTTTCCTTATATTTTTACTGTTTAAACAAGGGAAATAAATTCCCTTATATTTGTATATATTTTTTTAGTTTTGTATATCTTGTGTTGGATTAACATTTAGAACTAATCCTCTTTTCCTAACCTCTTTATGTGCTACATAATAAATATCTTTATCTCTTTGAGATAGATGTTGTCTTTCTTTTGTTTTATCTAAGTAAACAAGCAAATCATAATCACTTAAATTTGCTACTGTTTCAGTTCTAAGTGGTTTAATTAGTTTTCCATCAGGAAAAAGTCTAAAATTCTCTTTTATTCCTGATTCATCTATTACATCAACTTCAATATAATCTTTTTTAATTTCTTTATTTGTAGTTGTTTTTTTAAATGTTTCTTTTGCTTTAAAATATAGTTCATTTAAAAATTCAGTATCTAAAGTTAAATTATTTATATATGCTTTTCTAAGTAAGGCTATATATTCAAATTCAAATTTATTTTCATTATAAATTGATATTTTTCTTTTTATTCTTTCTAATGGCAATTGATTTTGCAAAAAAGAATTTAATTCATAATTCTCTTTTATAAAATTCCAAATAGGCAAAGTATCTGCTCTATTTTTTGTATTATTTTCAATATCTTTAGTTGTAATATTTGAAATATCTACTAATCTAATATCTTCCATACTTTGTTGAAAAAGATTTTTTGCATTTAAAAATAAATCATCAATTGTATTTATATTAAATTGTTTTAAATGAGTTCTATGTAATTGAAACTCAACATTAAATATTGGTTGTTCAATATCAAAGTTATTATTTAAAAAATATTCATACATCAAATCTTTTTTGTTTGATTTTTTTAGTTCTTCTTTTTTATTATAGATTCTTAGTTTAAAAGGCTCTTTTCCAATATAAATAGTTTGAGTTGTATTTGCATTGCCAATTTCACTAATTGTTGAATAATTTCTTTTTCTTGTAACAAACATATCTTTAGTTATAAAAGATAAATCATATTGAATAAAAGAGTTTAAATCTACTCTTGTAATTGGTAAAAAATCAGTTATATAATCTTTAAGTAAAATAGTATTTATAAAATCAATTATACTTTTTATACCAATTGTATATATTCCAAAAGCTAAGAGTTGAACTCTAATATCGTTTAGTCCTTTGTTTTTATATTTATCTTTAAATCCAATTTTAAAAGTATCATTCATATCTTTAAACCAATGAAAACCTTCAGCTATTCCAATAAAATTTAATGGAATTTCATTTATTAAAATAGATAAATCTTTATTCTCAAATGCAATATCTTTTTTTGAAAACTTTCCTTTTTCTTCTTCTAATTGGTCTAATATTTCTAAATATAAATCATCATAACTTGTGTTTGATTCACAAAAATAATAGAGTGAATCAATACCACTTAATATTTTAATATCAGTCATTTTTTTTCCTTTTTTACGTTTAGAAAGGGGTGTTACTAAGAACCCCCTTTATCGGGCAAAGCCCTCAATGAATTTAGATACCAAAGAAGGTAATATTTCCATTAGCAAAAAAAGAGCATTTAACATCAACTTGCTCACCAATTTTATTCTCATAATCACTTAGTTTATTACTAGGGATAGTAATATCAAATAACTCATTTTTTCTTTCGTTGTTGTTTAAAAGAGTTTGACACATTAATTGAAGTTTTACTTTTCCCTCTTTAACTTCACCAGTTTCTTTATTTGTAAAATCAGCAGTTTTAAAAATGTTGATTAATTGACCTTGAACTATTACATTCATATTTTTTCCTTAGTTAAATTTTTAATTTGATTGACTGTTTAATACAGCAACTTTTTTCTTGATTTAACTAATCGATTAGTTTTTAATGTTATAACAGAGGAATTATTGCATTAGAAGAATAATTAAGTTTTATATTTTTTTCCAGTTTTTTTGGAAAAAGTTAGAAACTAATTAAAAATACTTATTTTTGAAGTAGAATAATCGTATAAAGTATCGTAATAAAAAGACCTTATAGGCTTAATTTCATGGGCTTTTTTATGATCAATTTGTATCTCAACTTCAAGTCTTGAAAAAAGATGTGAAATCATCTCACATAATAGAAATTTATTTTCAATATATTTAGGATATATTCCATTAAATATTTTTAAAGCAGCTGATTTATGTATCTTTTTTGGAGTAATTTTATAACTAGTAAATATTTCATATAGTTTTGAGATATAGGATCTATGTTTATAAAGAACATCTTTTTCTTGAATTTCATTATGATTTAATGAAAAAGAAAGTTTATATAAAAAGTTAATTCCTTGATCTTTATTTTCTTTTATCTTTTTAAAAATAGCTATGGCTATCTGATATTGCTCAACTTGATTTTCATCTTTCATTAATTTTGCATGATTCAAACTAAAATCTAAATTACTAATATATTTATCCATATATTTTATATCTTTTTCAAATTGATCTAAGCTAAATAATAAATTTGATCTAGATCGTTTTAGACCATTCAAATTCATTTTCATATATGATAGATGAGTAAGAATGGTAAATAAAATATATGAAATATCAGGAAATTGATATATTAGAGTTCTTTTTTCTTTTGGTATTTTTGCTATTTGATATTGAGTTAAATCAATATCTTTTTCTGATTTTATAGCAACATTTATAACAATATTTGCCACATCTTTTTCATTAAATCTAAAATAATCAGTTATTATTTCAATTATTTCATATATTTTATGATCATTAATATCAAAATTTTTATTAATTTTTATTATGTTAAATAAATCAAATTTTATTACTTTAAAGTTTATTTCAATGGGTATAATCTTAGTCATTTTGCCTTAATAGAATTGATAAATTAATGATATATGTTTTAGTATTAATCAGTATTCTATACTTGTTAAAATTTATTTGAATATACTAGTACTTAAATACTTATTTCTTGATTTAATTTAAATATTTTTAATTATTATAAGATTATTATATTAATATCATTTATGTTAGAATCTATCAAATTTTTTTTTAATTAGGGATTAATTATGAGTAATAATTTTGATGATTATGTATTTAAAGATAATAGTAGAAAATATAAATTAAAAATAAAACAAGTAAAAGAAAAGAAATTAAATCCTTGGGAAATCTCAAGTTTTTTAAATCGTTTTAATACTTATTATTACAAAGATGAGTTATTTAATACTATTTCATTAGCATTGATGAAGAATATTGAGCCAGAAAATATATTCATTTTCGATCAATCATTTAAATTAAATCAGATATATTCTAATTTAAACTATGTAGATTTTGAAGGTAAGAGTTTAAAACATTTGTATTATATTGGGTTACCTGTATCGTTATATCCAAATGAAAAAATAATAGCTTTAAATTTATTATTTAAATATTTTCGTCAATATAATGTATTGTTAAGCACGATTAAAAAATCAAATCGTTTAAAAATTAATGAATTATCTTTATATTATAAGATTTATAATGAAACAGATGATTTTAATATGATGTGTGAAAAAATCAAAGAAGATGTATATATTTGTTTAGAAAATATAGTATTAGAAAAAAGTCAAAAATTAGCTTTAAAAAAAATTGATTCAAATATAAAGAATAGTTATCGAAAATATTTAGATGATAAAGACTTAATTATTATAGTTAAGAATAAAATTGAAAGAAATGAAAATGTTTTAACTGATAGAGAACAAGTAATATTAAAAAGATATTTTAATAAATTCTTTTACTATTTAAATAATATACAAAGACCACTAGTTGTAGTTAAAAATACAGAATCTAAGAATTTCACAATACTATGTAGAGCTCAAGTAAATAAGAAAGAAAGTAGAGCTTCAACTTTAGATTTAAAATCTTTTTCTCATAATAGTCCTATTGAAGCAATTATAAAAGGAAGTATATCTTTATACAGAATATTTGTTCAAGGAAATAGGGAAACAAAGATTTCTCAAAAACTTGAAATTATTAATAATATTAATAGTTATATTGAAGATAATCAATTATTAGAAGAAGAAATTATTTTAGAACAACAAAAAATTGAGAAATTACAAATTGAAATCAATTCTTTAAGAGAAATTCAAAATATTGAAAATCAAAACCCAAGATATAGTGAAAATATACCAAATTTATTTATTAAAGAAAATATTCAAAATCAGGAACAAACTAATTTAAGATATAGTGGAAAAATTCTTGCAGAATCTAATTTTGAAGAAGACTTGACAGATTTTAATTTTGAAATTGAATTTTAACACTAAATTTCAATAACTATTTTTATATTTAAAATTAGTATATAAAGTAATAAACTAAAACCCAAAAGATAAAAAAAAGTAATTATAAATCTAAAGAAATCATGACTATTTGACATAACTGAACGAAGTAACCAATATGCATCAATTTCTTTGTTTTTATCTAATTGTATATTTCTAACTATTTTATCAAGCCCAGATTTATTTAGTTCATTTAATAATTTATTATTATTTCCATCAGTTGTATAATCAGTTATAAATTTATTAATGAAATCTTCATTATTTATTTTCTTTCCATTTGCATCTTTTATTTTAGGCTTTTTTTTAATCCAAGTTGCAAATAATATCAAAAGTTGATTTTTAGTTAAACCTTTACTTTTAAAAGTTTCCATATCTGTAAAGTCTTTTATAAGAGGTGGACAAGTTAATGAAAAGATAAATGTAGCAATAGCAAAAAATAATGCACTAAAAAAGAAAAATTTCCATGAAAAAGGTAAAGAAATATCTAATAGAAAATAATTATTTTGTAATGTAAAACAAACTTTATTTGGTAAATTATTTAAAAGTTTAGCAAATATTGGAACGACAGCAATCCAAATATAAGATGATTTTACAATTTTATTATTTCCTAGACTTGCTAATTTAGGCCAAGATGCTATTATTTTCAAATATGATATCCCTTTTTACTTATTAATAATTAATTTTTATATAGTAACATATTATTTATTTAAATTAATTTTTCTAAATATTTTTCATACCAATCAATTAACTTTCTCATCCCATCTTTATAAGTAGCTCTATTATAAGCTTCTTTAACTTTATTAGTCTCTTTATGGGCTAATAAAGCTTCAATTACTTCTCCACTACATTTATGTTCATTCATATTTTCATAAGCTATTGTTGAAAACATTGCTCTAAAACTATGAGGTACAAATTCTTCTTTTGTATAACCCATTCTTCTTAATGCAGAAATTAAAGTATTATCACTCATAGGACGATTTTTATCTTTGAAACTTGGAAATACATATTTACTATCACTAGTATACTTTTTTACTTCTTCTAATAATTCAATTACATAATTTGAAAGAGGTAGTATAAATTCTGATTTTGTTTTCATTTTTGAAGCTGGAATTATCCATTCTTTTGTTTCAAAATTAATTTCATTCCATTCACAATGACGGATATTAAAACTTCTTACAAATACAAAAGGCAATATTTTTAAAGCCATTTTTGTAGTGTAATCTCCCGAGTATTCATCAATAGCTAGTAATAATCCTTTTATATCTTCTTTTTTTGTAAAAGTAGGGTAGTGGTTTTTTTCTCTTTTACCTAAAATATTTTTTTGTTCAATATCAGCAATTATGTTATGTGGAACATATTCTAAAGTTACAGCATATTTATAGATTTTATTTAATAGCATAAAGACTCTACTTGCAGTATCAATTAATCCTTTATTTTTTAATCTTTGAAGAATTTCAATAATATCAAGTCTTGTAATTTCTTCAATAGGTTTATTTTTTATATAAGGATAAAGATAGTTTTCTAAAGCTCTATCAAGTTTTATATGATAATTTTCTGATACTTCAGTTTTATAATTTTGATGCCATTCTTGAGAAACTTTATAAAAAGTATTTTCTTTTTTCTTTTCCTCAAATTTTATTTTTTCTAATTTAGATTTTTTTTCTTCTACTGGATTAATACCTTTTGCAATCATAGATTTATAATTATCTCTTATTTCTCTTGCATCTTTTAAAGATAAACTTGGATAAGTACCTAAAGCAATAATATTTTCTTTATTATTGAATCTGAATTTTAATCTCCATCTTTTTCCACCAGTTGTTGCAACTAATAAAAAAAGACCGCCACCATCAAAGAGTTTATAATCTTTTTCTTTTGGTTTCGCATTTTTTATTTCTGTATTAGTTAGGGGTAGGGTACTTTTTGCCATGATTAAAAATCCTTAGGGGTATATTTTAATGCTTGATAAAGAATTTTATCAATATATCCCTAAAGATATCCCTAAAAGTTTTAGATTTGTTAATTTTTGATTAGACTATATTGTATGAATAATTTAATAAAAGACCTATTATATAGGTATTTATTGGACTTTGTAAGGTTTGGTTAGATTATGTGTTGGTGGAGATGTGCGGGATCGAACCGCAGTCTTAAAACAGCTTATATTAGCGTCTACATGCTTAGCAGAGTTGAAAAATTTCACTTAATGACAACTCAACTCCCGAAGCAATCAAAAAGCTAAGATTTGGAATTTCTTTTTGAAGTTCAATCAATCCTTCAAAAATAATCTATCTAGGGTGAACCAGCGATAATCTACATAGATAGAATCTGTAGTGCTAGCCTCCGAGACTCAAGCCGTTAGGCGAGTCAATAAGTTGTTAAACTTACGCAGCTTTTGCGTAAGCTGGAGCGTAATTTGTATTGTTTGCGTCTAAAAAAAATGAACCGCGTAACGGCATGTTCAGGCCGACATGCAACTAATACTCACTGCTCTAATCGATACCAAGTCATCCCCATAACTTAAAGACGAAGTTTACATAACAAATTATTAAAAGCTTGTTAATTGTAATCGAATTGTTATTAAATAACGAAAGAGTTTTTCTTTCAATAGTTCTTATACTTTAAAACTGTATAATAGTTACATAAAAATATATCGGAGTGAATAAAATGAGCAAAAAAGGTATTTTAATTATTGGGGCAGGTGGTGTAAGTAGAGTAGCCACTGTTAAATGTGCAATGAATATTGACACATTTGAACATATTACATTAGCTTCTAGAACAGTTTCTAAATGTGAAGCAATTGCTGCTGATATTTTAAAAAATCAAGGTGTAAAAATCGATGTAGCAAGTGTTAATGCTGACAGTGTTGATGAATTAGTAAAATTAATTGAAAAAGTAAATCCAAAATTAGTATTAAATGTAGCATTACCATACCAAGATTTAACAATAATGGACGCTTGTACAAAATGTAAAGTTGATTATGTAGATACTGCAAATTATGAACATCCAGATGAAGCAAAATTTGAATATAAACTTCAATGGGAAAGAGATGGGCAGTTTAAAGAAGCTGGAATTATGGGATTATTAGGTTCAGGTTTCGACCCAGGTGTTACAGGAGTATTTTGTGCATATGCTCAACAAAATTTATTTGATGAGATTCACTATATAGATATTATGGATTGTAATGCTGGTGACCATGGTTATAAATTTGCAACAAACTTTAATCCAGAAATTAACTTAAGAGAAGTATCTGCAAATGGTAGATATTGGGAAAATGGTCAATGGATTGAAACTACTCCTTTAGAAATTAGAGTTGAGCATGATTATCCAGAAGTCGGTGTAAAACCATCTTATTTACTATATCATGAAGAGTTAGAATCTTTATCAAAAAATATTAAAGGTTTAAAAAGAATTAGATTCTTTATGACTTTTGGTGATGCTTATATTCAACATATGAATTGTTTACAAAATGTTGGAATGTTAGGAATTGAGCCAGTTGAACATAAAGGAATGATGATTACTCCAATTGAATTTTTAACTACATTATTACCAGACCCAGCAAGCCTTGGACCAAGAACTGTTGGTAAAACAAATATTGGTTGTATCATTGAAGGTATTAAAGATGGAAAACCAAGAAAAGTTTATATCTATAACGTTTGTGACCACCAAGAGTGTTACAAAGAAACAGGAGCACAAGCTGTAAGTTATACTACAGGAGTTCCTGCAATGATTGGTTCAAAAATGCTTTATAAAGGTATTTGGAAAAATCAAGGGGTATTTAACATTGAAGAATTTGATGCAAAGCCATTTATGGATGAGTTGATGACTCAAGGTCTTCCTTGGAAAATATTAGAGTTATAATAAATCTTAAATAAAGGAGTTTATTATGCAAAAATATATTTGTACAGCTTGTGACTACATATATGATCCAGCTGTTGGTGATCCTGATAGTGGGATTGAGGCAGGAACTGCATTTGAAGATTTACCCCAAGATTGGTCTTGTCCAGATTGTGGAGTAGGGAAAGAAGATTTTATAGCCTATGAAGAATAGTTATACAACAGTAGATAGCTTTGATAAGCTTCCAAGTCCAGCTTTTGTTTGTGAAGAAGCATTACTTGAAAAAAATTTAAAACTTTTAAAAAAAGTTCAAGATGAAGCTGATATTAGTATTCTTCTTGCTCTTAAAGGTTTTGCAATGCATTCAACTTTTGATTTATGTAAAAAATATCTTAAAGGTTGTTGTGCTTCAGGACTTCATGAAGCAATTTTAGCAAAAGAAGAGTTTGGTGGAGAAGTTCATACTTATAGTCCAGCTTTTAAAGATGAAGAAATAGACGAAATTATAGCTATTTCAAATCATCTTGTTTTTAACTCTTTTAGTCAATTAAAAAGATTTAAAGATAAAGCTTTTGGGAAAGTATCTTTAGGAATTAGATTAAATCCTGAATACTCTTCAGTTGAAGTAGATTTATATAATCCTTGTGCACCATTTTCAAGAATGGGAACAACAAAAGCAAATTTTGATGAAACACAACTTGAATTTTTAGATGGTTTTCACTTTCATGCTCTTTGTGAACAAAATGTTGATGCACTTGAAGGTGCACTTGCAGCTTTTGAGAAAAACTTTAGCCAATATTTTGATAAATTAAAATGGGTAAATTTTGGCGGTGGTCATCATATCACTAGAGCTGATTATGATGTTGAAGGATTAATCAAACTTTTAAAAGATTTCAAATCAAGATATCCTCACTTAAAAGTTTATATGGAGCCAGGTGAAGCAATCGGTTGGCAAACTGGTTATTTAATGGCAACTGTTTTAGATATAATTCACAATGGTATGGATTTAGCTATTTTAGATACAAGTGCTGAAGCTCATATGCCTGATACATTAGCAATGCCTTATAGAGCTATGATTAGAAATAGTGGAATTGCGCAAGAAAAAGTGTATACATATAGATTAGGTGGAAATACTTGCTTATCTGGAGATATTATTGGTGATTACTCTTTTGATGAGCCTTTAAAAGTGGGAGATAGAATTATTTTAGAAGATATGATTCATTATACAATGGTAAAAACAACAACTTTTAACGGTATAAAATTACCTTCAATTGTAATAAAACAAGACAATAATTGTTATCAAATTGTTAAAAACTTTGGATATAATGATTACAAAGAAAGACTTTCATAGGAGTCAAGGAGAGATTAATGTCGGGGCAAGAACGAAATATAATAGGTCATGAATTTTCTGATATGGAAGTTATTGATGCGGAAGAAACGATAAAACATGATTATAAAAACAGAGATAGAAAAAGAAATGAATTAAAAGAAAAAGAAGAAGATGGAGTTGAAAAAGTTCAGATTTGGGTTAAGAAAGATACATTAGAATATGAAAAAGAATTAACAAGACTTCAAATTGAACTTTTAAAACTTCAAAATTATGTGAAAGAAAACGGTCTTAAAATTTTAATGATTTTTGAAGGAAGAGATGCGGCTGGAAAAGGTGGAACTATAAAAAGAATCACTGAGCATTTAAATCCCAGAGGTGCAAGAGTTGTAGCCTTAGAAAAACCAAGTGATATAGAAAAAACTCAATGGTATTTTCAAAGATATACACAGTATCTTCCAAGTGCAGGAGAAATAGTTTTATTTGATAGGTCTTGGTACAATAGAGCAGGAGTTGAACCTGTAATGGGATTTTGTACAACAGAAGAACATCATGAATTTTTAAGAGAAGTTCCTGAATTTGAAAAAATGTTAGTAAAATCAGGAATTATTTTGATGAAATTTTATTTTTCAGTTTCAAAAAAAGAACAACTAAAAAGATTCAAAAAAAGAGAAGTTGACCCATTAAAACAATATAAATTATCTCCTGTTGATAAAGAATCTCAGAATTTATGGGAAAAATATACAATAGCTAAATTTTCTATGTTAATGGCCTCAAATACAGACATTGCCCCATGGATTGTAATTAAAAGTGATAATAAGAAAAAAGCTAGATTAAATTGTATTAGACATATTTTAAAAAATATAAATTATGATAAAAAAACAAATGACGATATATTTAAAATTGATGATTCTATATTGATAAGTGGTACAGCAGAAATAGAAAATATGGAACATGAGAATAAGTTCGCAAGGTTGCATTAATGAATTTAAATGAATTTGAAAGAACAAATTATAGTGGATTATATATTTCAAAAGAAGCTCATCCTGAATTTGGTAAAAAATATATTGCTAGATTTCAACATGATAAAAAGAGATATGTAAAAGTTTTAGGTTATGCAAAAAGAGATAATTTAAGTAGAAAAGATGCAGTAGATTTAATGCAAGCATTCAAAGACTCAATTGTATCAAAAACAGAAGAAACAAATGCTTTAAAGGAAGAAAAATTGGTAGTGAAAGATAATGAAGCCTTAAAACAATTACAGGAAGAAAATGAATTTCTCAAGTCAATATTAGGTGATTATAAAAAACTAAATTCACAAGTTTTAACAGAAGGTGTTCAAAAGATTTATGATTTAGAAGCTTTGAAAAAGTATCAAATAGAATTAATAAAACTTCAAGATTGGCTTGAAAAAGAGAATAAAAGAATGATTATTCTTTTTGAAGGGCGAGATGCTTCTGGAAAAGGTGGAGCAATTAGAAGAATCACAAGATATATGAATAATAAGCACTACAGAATTGTTGCTCTTGGAAAACCAACAGAAACTCAAAAAAATCAATGGTTTTTACAAAGATATATTACCCATTTCCCAACAGGTGGAGAAATAGTTTTATTTGATAGATCTTGGTATAATCGTGCAATGGTTGAGCCAATTTTTGGATTTTGTACTCCTGAAGAACATGAAATTTTTATGGAAGATATTGTAAATTTTGAGCAAGATTTAGTAAGACAAGGAATGATTTTAATTAAACTTTATTTTTCTGTTTCAAAAGAAGAACAAAAAAGAAGATTTGATAGAAGAATTCATGATCCTTTAAGACAATGGAAATTTTCTGAAGTTGATATGCAAGCACAAGATTTATGGGATGAATTTTCTGAAAAAAAATATGAGATGCTTAGAAGAACAACTTCAAGAAGTGCTCCTTGGCATATAGTAAGAAGTGATGATAAACATCTTGCAAGATTAGAAGCTATGAAGATTATTTTAAATTCTGTTGATTATGATGGTAGAAATTATTCTTTAGATTTTGAAGCAAATGAAGATATAAATATTTCTGTTCAAAGAGAACTTTTACAAATGAGAAAAACAAAAGATTATTAATCTTTTGTTTTACCAAGGATTTGAGATGGAATCTTCTTTTGAAGATTCCATTTTTTTTAGTAAAGAATTTGTTTTTTGATTTTCTAACTCTTTAATCCATTTTTCTTCTTCAAAATTTGAAATTTCTTCCTTTTTTTCTGATTGTTGATTTTTATTTAATTCATTATCTTTTTTTAATTCTTCTTTATTTTTTTTATTTGAGTTTATATTGTTTTTTTGATTTTTATCTTCTTGCTTTTTATTTTCTTGATTATTCTTATCATCTTGGTTTTTATTTTCTTGTTTGTTTTTATGATTTTCTTGATTCTTATTTTCTTCATTATCATTTTTATTATTTTGATTTTGGTTGTTTTTTTGAAGTTTTTTTACTAATTCTAAGTTTTCTTTAGTTTTTGAGTCATTTTTTAGTTTTAATGCTTCTTCATAATTTTTTATTGCATTTTGTAAATCATTGCTTTTGGCATAAGCATTTCCTAAATTATGAAGTTTTTTGAACTCTAAATCATTTGATGAAGTTTTAATATTTTTATATAACTCAATAGCTTCTTTAAATTTATTCTCTTTATACAAACTATTTGCTAAATCATAATCTCTAAATTCATTTGAATCAAGTTTTTCAAACTCTTTTGAAGCTTTTTTATACTCTTTATTTTCATAAGCTTTATTTGCCTCTTTTATCGTATCAAAATCTAAAATTGATGAGGCAAAAAGTTGTGGATTTGTAAAATTAGAATTAATAAATAAAATAAAAATTGCAAGTTTTGTTTTGTTTAGATTTGGCATTGATGAAAAAGCAATTAAAAGTAAAAATATAGCGATTGCTAAAGGATAATAAAAGAGTTCAGTATATGTTTTATATTTTCTATCTTCAAATTTTTCTTTATTTGACTTAGAGTTTATATCTTCTAGAATTTGATTTATATCACTATCATTTAATGAATATTCTATATAACCACCACCTGTTTTTAAATTTAAATCTTTTATATTTTGATTCAGTTTAACATTTACAATATCTCCATCTTTTGATGTTAAAAAATTTCCATTTTCTTCTTTTATAGCTGAACCTTTTTTTGTTGCAAGAGCTAATGTATAAATTTTTATCTTATTTTTTAATGCAAATTCTATTTCCTCTTCAAAGTTTTCTTTATCTCCGCCATCAGTTAATAAAAGAAGATTCTTATTTGAATAATTTTTTAACAATTTATTTGTTGTTTCTAAAGTTGAATATATATTTGTTCCATTATCAAAATTAATCCCAGAATCTAGATTATTTATTAAGATTTTTAGAGAATTAAAATCTTCAGTTATAGCAGAAAGTAAAAATGAAGATTTTGCAAATAGTATTAATCCTATGGCTTGAGTTTTTGAATTATCCAAAATATTTAATAGTTTTTTCTTTGCAAATTCTAATCTATTTGGATATAAATCAACAGCTTTCATTGACTTTGAAACATCAATTGCAATTATTATAGGAGTTAATTGAGCTTGCGAATTATTTATCTTTTCATGTGTTACTGGGCGAGCTAAAGCAATAATCATAAAAATTAAAGATAAAAAAAGAGTAATGTTTCTACTTTTATTTGAAAAGTATTGATTTGAAATACTTAATTTTTTTAAAGCATTTTTTGAAAAATATTTTTCTAATTTATTATGTTTAGTTAATATAAAATACATCAATATAAAACTAGGTATTAACATCAAAAACAGTACTTTATAATAGATGAAATGCAAGTTAGACTCCTTAAAAAAAGGTATTTTAGTAAAGCCTTAGTAATTTTTAGATAAAATCTCGGTTAAAATTATAACAATCGGAGTAAATTTAATGGAATTTAACGCAAATAGAGTTGATGAAGCTAATGCAGTTATAACTGCAACTGTTGCAAAAGAGATTATAGAAGCGAATTTAGAAAAAGTTGCAAAACAAGCTTCTAAAACTATGAACATTCAAGGATTTAGAAAAGGTAAAGTTCCTGTTGCTGTTGTAAAACAAAGATTTGCAGATAAATTAAGAGAAGATGCAGAATCTGATGCTATAAGAAAAGTTTTAAATGATGGATTAAAATTATTAGACATCAAAAATGAAGATCTAATTGGTGAACCAAGTATTACAAAATTTGATAAAAAAGAAGATGGTTCAATTGAAGTTGAAGTATCAGTTGCTTGTAAACCAAACATTGATTTAGGTGATTATAAATCTTTAGTTCCAGCAGTAGAAGATAAAGAAATAGATGTAAAAGAAATAGATGCAAGATTAACTGAAATTGCTGCCTCTTCTGCACCATTAGAAAAAATTTCTAGAAAAAGAGCTGTAAAAGATGGAGATTATGCTTTAATTGATTTTGAAGGTTTCGTTGATGGTGTTGCATTTGAAGGTGGAAAAGCTGAAAAATATCCATTAGAAATTGGTTCAGGTTCATTTATCCCAGGATTTGAAGAACAAGTTGTTGGTATGAAATATGATGAGCAAAAAGACATTACTGTAACTTTCCCAGAATCTTATCAAGCAAAAAATTTAGCAGGAAAAGAAGCTGTATTTAAAGTAACTTTACATGAAATTCAAGAAAAAGTTACTCCTGAATTAAATGATGAATTTGCTCAAAGAATGTTACCAGGTGAAGAAAATGTAACAATTGATAGTTTAAGAGAAAAAGTTAAAGAGCAAATGAAAGCTGAAGCAAAATCTAAATACTATAGAGAAGAATTAAAACCTGCGTATTTAGAAACTTTAGTTGAGAGAATAGAATTTGCATTACCAAATTCTGTAGTTGATCAAGAAATCAATTTTGCTTTAAATAACAAAATTAGAGCAATGAGTGAAGACGAAATCAATACATTAAAAGAAGACGCTTCAAAAGTAGAAGAAATCAGAAATGAATTAAAAGAAGATGCAGTAAATTCAGTAAAAGCAACATTTATTATTGATGCTCTTGCAAAAGCTGAAAACGTAACAGTTAGTGATCAAGAAGTTATGCAAGTTCTTTATTATGAAGCAATGCAAATGGGACAAAATCCACAAGAAATTGTAAAACAATATCAAGAAGCTGGATATTTACCTGCAATTAAAATGTCTATGATTGAAGAGAAAGTTATATCTAAATTATTAGATGAAAAATTAGGAAAATAATATAGGATTAATTATGAGTTATATACCATATGTAGTTGAGAAAACAGGAAGAGGAGAGAGAAGTTATGATATTTATTCAAGACTTCTTAAAGATAGAATTATTATGTTAAGTGGAGAGATAAATGATGCAGTAGCTTCAACTGTTGTTGCACAATTACTTTTCTTAGAAGCTGAAGATCCAGATAAAGATATCTATTTATATATCAACTCTCCAGGTGGAGTAATTACAAGTGGTATGTCTATCTATGACACTATGAATTATATTAAACCTGATGTTTGTACTATTTGTATAGGACAAGCAGCTTCAATGGGTGCATTTTTATTGAGTTCTGGAACGAGAGGAAAAAGATATTCTTTACCAAATTCAAGAATCATGATTCACCAACCATTAGGTGGAGCTCAAGGTCAAGCTACTGATATTCAGATTCAGGCAAAAGAGATTCAAAGAATGAAAGATACTTTAAATGCTATGATAGCTGAGCAAACAGGACAACCATTAGAAGTTATTGAAAAAGACACAGATAGAGATAATTTTATGAGTGCTGAACAAGCTTGTGCTTATGGTTTAATTGACGAAGTTATAGCAAAACATAAATAAGAAATTATAGTATGGTTAGAGAAGTTATAACTTATCCAAATAAATTACTTCGATTAAAATCTAAAGATGTAGAGCAGTTTGATTTAGAACTGCATACACTTTTAGATGATATGTATGAAACAATGATGTCTCAAAATGGGGTAGGGCTTGCTGCAATTCAAGTTGCACTTCCTCTAAATGTTTTAATAATAAATATTCCTAATGAAGAAGATATTCAAGATAAAAAAGATTTAATTGAAGCAATTAATCCTGTAATTACACATAAAGATGGAACTCAAATTTTCACAGAAGGTTGTTTGAGTGTCCCTGGATTTAGTGAAGATGTAACAAGAGCTCAACATATCATAGTTGAATATTTTGACAGATATGGAAATAAACAAACGATGGAATGTGAAGATTTTTTAGCTGTTGCTTGGCAACATGAAATGGAACATTTATCAGGACACTTATTTATTGAAAATTTATCTATTTTAAAAAGAAAAAAATTTGAAAAAGAGTGGAAAAAGAGAATGAAAGATAAAAAGTAATTTTTATCCTTCAAATCCTTTCTTTAAAATATTAAATATTAAAGCAAATAACAAACTATTTGCAAAAATCCAAACTAACCAGAAAAATATTCTTTCAAATTTTGTTAAAAATATATCTTTAAATAATAATGGGCAAGATTTTATTGCTAAATAAAAGAATATTGCAATTCCAACTATCATTGTATATTTATTCATTTGTGCAAATAGAATAGTTACAAAAGAGATAAACGGTATGAATACAGTTAATGCAAAAAATTTACCATATTTTTTTCTTTTGCCATCTCCATTAAAATATCCCACAGTATAACCACAATTTGGACAAATTGTTCCCATTCTTGTTAATATTTCATGATTACATTCAGGGCAGTTCATAATTTCTGACATAATAAAGTCTTCCTAGATTTTTTGCCTATTATATCAAGTGAAGTTAAAAAAAAAGTTATAAAACTAGAATTTTCAGCTTTTAATATAAAAGATTTATTTTATTTTTTTAAAGGTAAAATATAATTTATAATATTATTAAATAGGTTTAAAATATGAAAATCATAAAATCAGCATCTTTAGATACAATTGATGCAATATGTATAGATGTTGAATCAACTTTTACCAAAGGCTTACCAAATTTTACAATAGTAGGTATGATTAGTACAAGCATAAGCGAATCAAGGGATAGAGTAAAATCAGCACTTTTAATAAATGGTTTTAAATTTCCTCCTTTGAAAATTACGATAAATTTATCTCCTTCTGAAATATCTAAAAAAGGGACTCATTTTGATTTAGCAATTGCTTTACAAATAGCTTTTTTTGATACTAATAAAATTGATTTTAGTGATTATTATTTTTTTGGTGAATTAGCACTCGATGGTAATATTAAAGATACAAGTTTGATTTTCCCTTTAGTTTTATCTTTATCAAAAAAAGGGCAAATTAATAAAGTTGTAGTTTGTGAAGAAAGTGCAAAAAAATTAGTAAATATTCCTAATTTAGAAATTTATAAAATAAAAAATTTAAATGATGCTATTGAATTTATAAAAATAGAAGATAAAGAAAAATATTTATATGAAAAAAAAGATATTAAATATAAAACTTTACAAATAGAAGATGAAAAGTATTTTTATGATACAAATTATTTGGAAGATTTCAAAGATGTGATAGGCCAAGATATGGCAAAATTCGCTGCTATGATAAGTGCTGCTGGAAATCATAATTTGATAATGGAGGGAAGTCCTGGTTGTGGTAAATCTATGATTTCTAAAAGATTGAGATATATTATGCCACCAATGAGTTTAGAAGAAATTTTAGAAAAAGCTAAACTCCAAGCATTGGATTTTAAAGAAGTGGATTTTATTCCATTGAGAGCTTTTCGTTCTCCTCATCATTCAAGTACCAAATCCTCAATATTTGGCGGCGGAAGTTCAAATGCAAGGATGGGAGAAATTGCATTAAGTAATAATGGTATTTTATTTTTTGATGAATTACCTCATTTCCCAAAATCAGTTTTAGAAGCACTTAGAGAACCATTGGAAGATAATAAAATATTGATTTCTCGAGTTAATAATAAAATATTATATGAAACTAAATTTATTTTTATAGCAGCTATGAATCCTTGTCCATGTGGAAATCTTCTGTCTAGTGTAAAAGAGTGTAGATGTAATGAACTTGAAATCCAAAGGTATAAAAATAGATTAAGTGAACCATTTTTAGATAGAATAGATTTATATTTAGTTATGAATGATAGTTTTAATGATACTAAAAATAGGGTGACATCTAAAGAATTGCATGAAAATGTAATAAAAGCATTTACAAAACAAAAAAATAGAGGTCAAAAAGAATTAAATGGTAAATTAGCTGATGAAGATATAAAAAAATATTGTATTTTAGATGAAGAAAGTCAAATTATTATGGAAAAAGCAAGATTTAATTATCAATTATCTTTTAGAAGTATAAACAAAGTTTTAAAAGTTGCTAGAACAATTGCTGATCTAAATGATAATGAAATAATTACAAAAAATGATATTTTACAAAGTTTAAATTTTAGAAGAAGATAAAAGGACTATTTAAAGCCCTTTGGAATAAAAATATGGTAATATTACACTATTAATTAATAAAGGTAAATAATGACAAAATGCGGATATGTTTCAGTAGTTGGTCGTCCAAATGCTGGAAAAAGTTCTCTTTTAAATTGGCTTGTAGGTGAAAAGATTGCAATGGTTTCTCACAAGGCAAATGCTACAAGAAAAAGATCAAATATAATAGTTATGCATAATGGTGATCAAATTATATTTGTTGATACTCCAGGTATTCATGAAACGGAAAAACTTTTAAATCAATATATGTTAGATGAAGCTTTAAAAGCTATGGGAGATTGTGATTTAATTTTATATTTAGCTCCAATTACAGATAAAATTTCTTATTATGAAGATTTTTTAGAAAAAAATAAAAAAAATGTTAAACATATATTACTTCTTACAAAAATAGATTTTGTATCAAATGCACAGATTATTGAAAAGATGAAAGAGTATGAAAAATTTAGTAATAATTATGAATGTATTATTCCTATTTCTATAAAAAAACAAACAAAACAATCAGATATATTAAATAATGTTGTTAAATATTTACCTGTACACCCTTATTTATTTGATCCAGAGATTATAACTACTGAGCATTTAAGAGATATCTTTAAAGAATTTATTAGAGAAGCAATTTTTGAAAATATTAGTGATGAAATTCCATATGAAGCTGATGTTATGATAAATAAAGTAGAAGAAAAAAGTAATGTTGATGTTATCAAAGCAACAATAATTGTACAAAAAGATACTCAAAAAGGTATGATTATTGGTAAAGGTGCAACTGCTATAAAAAGAATTGGTAAAGATGCAAGAGCAAAAATAGAAAAATTAACAGGTAAAAAATGCTACTTAGAACTTTTTGTTTCAATTAAAAAAGGTTGGACAAAAAATAAAGAAGGATTAAAAGCTTTAGGTTATGATATAACTTTATAATAATCTTTTAAAATTATAATAATATATATTATTATAATTAAGCTTCATTTTTATATACTTAAATAATTAAAAAAGTTATAAAAATGTGAGCATTAATATGAATGAATTCTCTCCTTTAAAACAATTTACTTTTTTTGAAATTGAAGTTTCAGAAAAGATCAAAGATAAAAATCTAAAAAACTTTTTTAATAGCTCCTTGAAAATGAATGATATTACACTAAATAAAACAGATAAAATCTATTTAAATTTTATAACAGAATTGAGTTTATATCAAGTATTTCTTTTAAAAAATAAATACAAATATTTTGATTTCCAAGTTTTTGAACTTTTTTATGAAAATCAAATAATTAAAAATCAAATAGATTTATATATATGTGATGATTTTTTTTGTTTATATAAAAATGGTTTCTTTTATTATTTTCAAAATATAAGCTTGAAAATATCCATAGAAGAATTTATAGAATACTTAAATAAAAAATTAAAAATTAAAATAGAAAATTACAAACAAATTGATAATAAATATTTAGATGAATTAAAAGAACTTTATCAAAGAAAAAAAATAACAACAACTTTAAAAAATATAAATTTAAAAAAGGATTATAGTTTTAGTTTCTATCTAGGATATGTTTTTTTTATTATTCTTTCATTTTTTATTATTTTTCTTCAGAAAAATAAAATAGAAAATTCAGAAATATTAAATAAAATAGAAAAAGAAACGATAAATAATAAGTATCTTTTTTTTAGTTTAGAAGAGAAATTAGATTATTTATTACGAGATATAAAATTAAATAATTTAAAATTGATAAAATTAGAATATAGAAAAAATGATGCAAAAGTTATTTTAAATTCATTTACTAAGGAAAATATTTATCAATTTTTTGAGAATAATAGAAAAAATATTATTTCTTCTTCTATAAATTTCCAAGAAGAAAAAAATCTTTATGAAGTAATTATTAATGTTAAAATTTTTGAATAATAAATTTATAAATAGTTCTAAAAAAATAAAAATTGAACTTTATATTTTACCTTTATTAATTTTTATTTCTTTATATTTTTTCATTATTCAAAATATTGATGATAAAAAAGATGATTTGTCTTATAAACTAAATTCTTTTACTCAAAAAAATGAAAGATTTGATGGCTCATTTTTGGAATTATTTTCCACTTTAGAAAATTTATCTAAAAATAATAATATCACAATTTTTAGTAGTCAAAGAGATGAAAATTTTATAAATTTAAAAGGTTTATCTAAAGAAAAATCTATTTTATTTTTTTTAAAAGAGATAGAAAATATAAATAATTTTACAAAAATAAATTCTTTACTTTTAAATAATAAAGAAAATGCTGGAGATTTTTTGTTTGATTTAAATATAGATTTAAATAATTTTTATATTAAAAATATACCAAAAATAAAGAATGATAAAAATATAAACAAATTAACTAATAAAGAATTTGAAAAAAAAGATTTAAAAATAAATGCAATTATTGCAGATTATGCTTTTATAAATAATATTTGGGTTAAGAAAAATGAAAAAATAAATGGTTTAGAACTTATAAAAATACAGAGAAATTTTGTTGTTTTAAAAAATGAAAATGAAGAGATAAAATTGGAGTTATTAAATGAAGAGTATCTTAAAAAACTTGATTGATTATTCATTATTCGAAAGATATGACATAGAGTATTTTATAAAAAATAAAATTGTTCCTCTTTTTGAAGATAATATTTATTTGAAAGTAGCTGTTTGTAAAAGCTCAAATTTAAATAGTATAAAGAACGATTTTGTAAAATTAATAAGTTATGAAGAGGTTGATGAGTTAGAATTATTATTTATTCTGAGTAATTTAGATAGAAAAATTTCTCTTTTTACATTATGTACAAAATCTATTTTTCAAAATAGTTTTGAAAAATATGTAAATCAATTTTTGGATGAATTATTACTTTTTTCAATAGAAGTTCGTGCAAGTGATATTCATATTGAAAAATATAAAGAATTAGTCGTATTTAAATTTAGAGTAGATGGAAAATTAAAAACTTTTTTTACATTTAAAGAAGAATTTTTTAGATTGATTTCATCTTATATAAAATTAATTTCTAATTTGGATATGACCATGACACGTCTTCCTTTGGATGGAAGATTTTCTTTAACTATAGAAAATAAAAAATATGATTTTAGAGTTTCAACAATGCCTACTTTAGAAGCTGAATCAATAGTTCTAAGAATTTTAGATAATAAAAATATAAATAAAAATCTTCTAACTTTAGGCTTATCTATAAATTTATTGGATGTTCTGAAAGAAAGTTTGAAATTAACTCAAGGTTTAATATTGATTTCAGGTCCTACTGGAAGTGGAAAAACTACAACTTTATATTCCATATTAAAAGAATTAAATAGTGAAGAAAAAAAGATTATTACAGTTGAAGATCCAATTGAATATAAAATTGATTCTATTTGTCAAATTCCTATAAATTCAAAGATTGGACTTAGTTTTGAAGTTGTATTGAAAAACATTTTAAGACAAGATCCTGACATTATATTTATTGGAGAAATAAGAGATAAATTTTCGTTAAATATTGCTTTACAAGCTTCTTTGACTGGACATTTGGTAATTGCGAGTATTCATGCAAATTCAACTATAGAAACTATTTCAAGGCTTATAGATTTGGAAGCTGATCCTTTTTTGATTTCAACTACCTTAAAACTTATAATGGCTCAAAGATTAGTTTTAAATTATTGTAAATTTTGCGGTTCAGTTGGTTGTATAAAATGTAATTTTACAAAGTTCTATGATAGATCTTGTATCGCTGAGATTTTAAAAGTTGATGAAAATATTTCATCTTTGATATTCAAAAAAGCTTCAATTTCTGAATTTAAAGAATATCTAAAAACAGTAAATTTTAAAACACTCTTAGATGATGGAAAAAGTAAAGTATTACAAAATCTTACTTCTTTAGAGGAAGTTTATAAAGTGGTTACATTGTAGTGAAAAAATATAAAATTAAATATCAAAGTGAAGAAAAAATAGAAAAAATCATTTTAGAAACTTCAGATTTATCAAAAGAAAAATTACCAAAAAATATTATAGAAATTAAAGAATACAAGAATTATTTGAAAATAGATTTTAGAAGAAAAAAAAGAATAAATGAAAAAAAATTAAATTTACTTTTTTATGAATTAAGTTTAATGCTTCAATCAAATATAAATATATCTGATGCTTTAGATATTTTAATTAAAAATAAAAAAGATAAACAAATTGTTGAGTTTTTAAATACAATAAAATATTCATTATCAAATGGAAAAGCAATAGATAAAAATCTTGAAAACTTTAAGATAAATCAAATAATTTTATCTTTTTTAAAAATTTCTCAAGATACAGGAAATATTGCATTAAATATTAAAGCTTTAAGTAAACTATTGATAGAAAACCAAGAGATAAAAAAGAGTTTTTATAAGGCGATATTTTATCCAATTATTTTAGTTATAAGTTTTTTTCTTTCTTTATTTGCAATTTTTAGTTTTGTAATTCCTAAATTTAAAATAATTTTTTCTCAAACTCAAAATGAACTTCCTTTGGCTACTAAGATTTTATTACAAACTGAATATTTTTTTGAAAACTATTTTTTATATTTATTTTTAGTTTTTTTGTTATTTTTACTATTAATAAGTTTTTTTTATAAAAAAAATAGTAATTTTGAATATAAAATTGATAAGTTTTTTGTTGAAAAAATAATTTTAATAAAAGATATTTATTTATATATGCAACTGTATAAACTATTTTTAGTAATAGATATAATGTTAAAATCGAACTATGAATTTCATAAAGCTTTTATTTCTTCAAAAATTTTATTAAAAAACAAATATCTCTTAGATAAAATATATATAATTGATAACTTATTACAAAATGGTGAAAGTATCAATGATTCTTTTTTAAGAACACAAATATTTGATGATATAGTTTTAAATCTGATTAATACAGGTGAGGTTTCTAACTCTTTAAGTATTACAATAGATGAAATAAAAAAGATTTACAAAAATAGATTTGATGATAAAATGAATTTACTAATATCTTTAATACAACCTATATTTTTAATCATAATTATGGGATTAATTCTTTGGATAGTATTGGCAATATTTATGCCTATTTGGGATATGGGAAATATGATAAACATTTAAAAAGGAGTAGCCTTGATTAATTGTTATGTGAAAAAAGGAAATAGACTTAATGTTATTGAAGGAATAGAATTTTTTGATAGCAATGAAGATAAAAATAGTGTAATTTGGATAGATATGCTTTTACCAACAATTGATGAAATAAGAGCAGTTGAAAATCTTTTTGATATGAAATTCCCTACAAAACAAGAGAGTGAAGAGATTGAGTTGAGTTCTCGATATTGGGAAGAAAATAATAGAATAGAAATAAATAGTTACTTTTTGATAAATGATAATAAATCAGCTTTCAATGAAACGGTATCATTTATATTACAAGGTACATTATTGATTTCTGTTAGATATAAAAAATTGGAGAGTTTTAATACTTTTACTAAAAAACTTTTAATTTCTCCAAGAGAGTTTAAAAATGGTTACTCTATTTTTTGTCAAATTATAGATATTCGAATTGATGCTGATGCTGATACTATTGAAAATCTATCAAAAGAAATTACAAAAATAAGAAAACATGTATTTACAGATTATTCAAATGATGATGAAGAAATTCTTGAAAAGATTTCATACTTTGAAGATTTAAATATGAAAATTAGAGAAAATTTGACAGATAAACAAAGAATTTTAAACTCTTTATTAAAATCTCAAAAATTTGTTGATGATAAAAATGAATTACCAATTATGTTAAAAGATATTAAATCCTTAATTGATCATACAAATTTTAATTTTGAAAGATTAGATTATTTACAAAATATCTTTATTGGTATTTTGAGTATTGAACAAAATAAAGTTATAAAAATCTTTACAATTGTAAATGTTATATTTCTTCCTCCAACATTAATAGCAAGTATTTATGGAATGAACTTTGAGTTTATTCCCGAACTTCATTGGGAATATGGATATATATTTTCAATAGTTTTTATGATAATTGCTTCAATAACACCAATTTTAATATTTAAAAAGAAAGGTTGGATTTAGTAAATCTTATCAAAATAATATAATAAAAGTTTAAAGGAAAATTTTAATGACTAAAGAAATTGAATTTGAAAATGCTGTGAAAAAAATTCTTACGCATATAGGAGAAGATATTAATAGAGAAGGATTAATTGATACTCCAAGTCGTGTAAGAAAAGCTTTTGAATTTATGTGCAGTGGTTATAAACAAGACCCAAAAGAAATAATTGAAAAGGCTCTTTTTACATCAACAAATGATGAAATGGTTGTGGTAAAAGATATAGAATTTTATTCTCAATGTGAACATCATATGTTACCAATTATTGGAAAAGCACATATTGCTTATATTCCAAATGGAAAAGTTATTGGACTTAGTAAAATTCCTAGAGTTGTTGATGTTTTTGCAAGAAGATTACAAATTCAAGAACAATTAACTGAGCAAATTTGTGATGCTTTAAATGAACATTTAAAACCAAAAGGTGTTGCAGTTATGATTGATGCAAGACATATGTGTATGGAAATGAGAGGAGTTGAAAAAATTTGTTCAACTACTGTTACATCTGCTTTAAGAGGGCTTTTTAAAACAAATAAAACAACTAAAGATGAGTTTTTATCAATAGTTGCTCAATCTCTTCATAAATAAATCAATAGAAATTCTATTGATTTATTGTTTTTAACGGTTTAAAATCTTTTAAACATAAAAAATCGGCTCTTGGAGATTTTGAAGCAAAAGGTTTTAGTGGAATATTTTTTACACTATTGTAAACATAAAAAATATTTGTTCTATCATCAGGTGAAATATTATCAGGACTTCCATGTAATATGTTACCATCATGTAAAACTAAAGTACCAGCATTTCCTAATGCTGAAACTAATTTATCTTTTTTAGATAACTCTTTGATTGCATTTATACTAGGAACTCCGTATTCTTGTTTTTTTAAAGATTTTTTATAATTATCTTTTGGTGTAATACCTTCACAAGATACAAATTTTTTATGGCTACCTTTTATTAAATATAAAGGACCATTAAATTCTGTATTATCACTTAACATAATCCACGCAGATAGACATCTACAATTTGGTAATCCATCTTCACTATGCCAAGTTTCAAAATCACTATGCCAAGGAAAAGATTTTCCTTGATATGCTCTTTTTATATTTATTCTTCCATGATGAATATAAACTTCACTTCCTAGAATTTGTTTAACTTTATCTAATATTCTTGAATCTTTTGATAGATTTTTAAAGATTTTACTAAAAAAATGCTGATTAAAAATAGTTCTTAATTTATCGCTATTTGGTTCTGTTATAAACTCACTATTTTTTCTATTTTTCTCATTTTTTTCAAGTATGGATAACTCTTCTTTAAATTTTTTAATTTCTTTTTCATTAAATGCATTAGGTATTATTATAAAACCATTTTCTTCATATGATATAATATCTTTTTCATCTAACGAATATTTTCCAACTTTTTCTTTAGAATAAACAACTTTATCAACTCTTTTTATGATTTTTTCTTCTTTGCCTCTTGATGGATATAAATCTTTCATTCTTCTCCTTTTAATCAATTAATGGATAAACACCGTTTTCATCATGATTTTCTTTTCCTGTAAGTGGAGGATTAAATACACAAATTAATCTCATATCAACATTTCCTCCATATAAATAATGTTCATCATTTTCATTTAACGCATACATAATTCCATCATAAATTTCATGGATAATGCCAGTTTTTAAATCTTCAATTTTTCCATCTCCACTTACACAATAAACAGCTTCTAAATGATTTTTGTAATGAATATGTGTTTTTGAATGAGCTTTTATTATAGTCTCATGAAATGAAAAACCCATTCCATCTTCTTTTAATAACATTCTTCTACTAACCCATTGATTATCTTTTGCAAATACTTCTTTTGATGTTCCAATAATTTCTTTTCTTATATCTCTTACAATCATTTAATATTCTCCCTTTAAATTATTTTTTCTTTCAACAATAAGTCTATCTACAGCTTTTTCAAATCTTTTTAATCCTTCTATTAATAATTCTTCATCTATTAATAAAGGTGGAAGAAATTTTACAACTTGTCCTTCACTTCCACAAGTTTCAACAATCAATTGTTCTTCAAAAGCAATTGAAGATAAATCGCTAGCCATTGATTTGTCATTTTTTATCTCAAATCCATATGCTAAACCTCTTCCTCTTATTTCTATTTCATAAGTGTCTTTGTATTTTTCTGCAATTTTTTCAAGTGTTGTTCTTAAAATTTTTTCTTTATAAAAAACAGCTTTTGAGATATTGTCATTTTGCCAATAATGTTCAAGTGATACTTTTGAAGCAACAAATGCAAGATTATTTCCTCTAAATGTTCCTGTATGTTCACCTGGTTTCCACTGGTCTAATTGGGGTTTAAATAATAGAAGAGCCATTGGTAACCCACCACCAATTGATTTAGATAAAGTTACAATATCAGGAGTGATACCTGCAAATTCAAATGAAAAAAATTCTCCACTTCTACCATTACCAACTTGTATATCATCAACTATTAATAAAATATCAAATTCTCTACAAATTGCTTCAAGTTCTTGTAACCATTCTTTAGAGGCTACATTTATTCCACCTTCTCCTTGAATTGTTTCAAGAATTACTGCAGCTGGTAAATCAACACCACTACTTCCATCTTCTAAAAATTTTCTAAAATATTTTAATGTATTAGTATCATCAAAATATCCATCAAATGGCATAAATGTTGCATTGGTTCTACTTATATAACTTTCATCTCTATATTCATTGTTCCCTGTAATTGCAAGAGCTCCTTGAGATAAACCATGGTAGCCATTTGTAAAAGCTACAATATTACTTCTACCTTTTACAAGTCTTGCTAGTTTTAGTGCTGTTTCCACTGCATTTGTACCAGTTGGTCCTGTAAATTGCAATTTATATTCAAGATTTCTTGGTTTTAAGATTAAGCTTTCAAAAGTTTGTAAAAACTCTTTTTTCGCTGTTGTTGCCATATCTAGACCATGAACTATTCCATCTTCTTGTAAATATTCAATTAGAGCTTTACTGATATGTTCATTATTATGACCATAATTTAAAGTTCCAGCACCTGCAAAAAAATCTATATATTCTACACCTTGTTCATCTGTTAATATAGCACCTTTTGCTTTTTTAAAAATAGTTGGAAAACTTCTAATATAACCTCTCACTTCTGATTCTAAATTTTCAAATATTCTCATTTTACTCCTTTTTTTAGTTGTTTATTGGTCCAATTAGATATTGAATTTCTTCTTCATGTGAATCTAAAAAATCATTCAATGAAAAAAGAGTTTTATTTTCAATCTTTGTATTAAAATTATCTGCAAGTTTCTCAAATACTCTTTTTGAAGAGTTATTACTTGGTGAAACAGTTGATAATATATATTTGATTTTATTATTAATATTATTTCTATTATATATATCAATAATAATTTTTATGGCAATATTTTGTCCTCTAAATTTTTCATCAACTGCTACTTGCCAAATAAATAAAGTATCATTCTTATCAGGAATAAAATATCCAGATACAAAACCAATTACTTCATTTTCTAAAATAGCAATTCCACAAGTTTTTTTAAAATGAGAACATTGTAATAGATAAAGATATTCTGAATTTAAATCAAGTGTGCCACATCTTTTTATTAAATTAAAAATATCTTTTGAATTTTCTATACAAGGTTTTGAAAATATTATTCTATTCATATTGCTCCTTTTTTTCATATAATATGTAAATATTTTACATTTATTATGTAAAATATTTACGAAATATGTGTAAATTTATAGCATATATGTATTAAATTAAACTTAAATTGAAGAAAATATTAATGAAAGAATAAAGCTGTAGTTACGATAAATTGGTTAGTTTGGTTAAATTATATAATTTGTAGAAATGAAAAGTAATTATTGAAGATAAATATTATTTAAAAAGATTCTAAGTCTTGTATATCATTTTCAGAAATATTTTCTAGTTTTGATTCAATAATATCTAAAAAACTATTTCTATTTTGTTCATCCATATTTTCATCGATTATCTCTAAAATATATTTTATGCCATTTGCATTTATTTTCTTTATATTTGCAAGATAGTGTACAAAAGCAATGATTTTTACGTCATTAATTGAATACAATTTTTTTATTTTATTGTTTTTTTGAGGTAATAAACCTTTATCTTCATACATTTTTAAAGTTCTTATTTTTGCACTTAAGAGTTCAGAAATACTACTTAAAGGTAATATATCTTTATCATTATTTAGTAAAGCCATGATTATTTACCTTTTTTATAGTATATTTATTTCACTTCTATCTGTTATTCTTTCTAATCTTGTAGGAATTGTTCTATTTTCATTTTCAATTTCATTATTGAATTTTTTTATAATATTTTGAGTATTAGCTAAGAAAGAAGCTTTTTCTTTTCCATCTAAACCTTCAATTTTTGGTTTTGTAATCACACTCATTGGATCAATAGCTGTTCCATTTTTATATAATCCTAGATGCAAATGTGGACCTGAACTAAGTCCTGTGCTTCCAACATATCCAATATGTGTTCCTTTTTTTATTGATGTACCTTGTCTAATACCTTTTGCAAAGCCTTTTTGGTGAGCATATAATGTCTTATATCCATTTCCATGATTTATGATAATAACATTACCATAACCACCTTTTACTCCCATAAATTCAACTCTTCCATCTGCTGCTGCATAGATATTTCTTCCTGTAGGTGCTGCAAAGTCAGTTCCTAAGTGTGCTCGAAATCTTTTTAGTACTGGATGCCAACGTTTTTTTGTAAATACACTAGAAATTCTTTGAAATGTAACTGGCATTTGAAAGAAATAAGATTTTGTAAATCCAACACCTTTTTCATCATAATATTTATCATCTTTATCATTTTTAAATCTATAAAAAGGTTTTCCAGCTATTTGAACCATTGCAGCTGTTAAATCAGGCATTCCAAGTGGTCTTCCAAGATAAGATTTTTGAGTATATTTTAAAGCAATAAAATCACCTTTTTTCATTTTTCTAAAATTTACACTAGGATCTTGAAAAAGTGATTTTAATACTGATGATAAAGTAACATCTCCTGTTGCAGTTTGAATATCGTGAGATACAGATTCTGTGATTTTTATAGCAACAGTTTCTGTATATTCTGTATAATTAATAGGTAAAGTTTGAAATTTATATTCATTGTTGCTATCTTTATAGACATGAAGTTGAATATCATCAGAAACAGGAATTAAAACTTGATTTAATGAGCCATCATCTTCAGTATATAAGTAAAATCTTCTATCTGCTTCAATTTCTGAACATAACTCTTTGTCTTCTTTTTCTAAATCAAAATATAATTTTTGAGGGACTTTGTATTTATCTAAAAATGTTAAAAAGCTTTCTCCTCTTGGCCATGAAAGTTCTTCAACTTGTGCCGAATATAAAAAATTAAATAAAATAATGATTGTTAAAATAATTTTTTTCATAGTTCTTCACTTCTTCTTTATTAAATAATTAGGGCAAGTATTATACAATTGCGTAACTTAAATATTGATGGAGTATTGCTTGTTTAAATTTGTATTTTTTGTATTTATTGCTTTTAATATGTATGCAAATGATTTAGTTAATGTGTATAGATTTGAAGGAATTAGCGCTGTAGAAAAAGTTATTGAAAATAGTTTAAAAGATGTAAATTATTGGAAAAATTATTTAGAAAATAAAAATGTTGATTATGGATATTATGAATATAAAAAATATGTAATTTTAACTCAAAAAGAACAGACAGAAATGTCTTTATATGAGATTGTTAATAATGATTACAAATTAGTTTTAAGAAATAGTGTGATAGTTGGAGAAAATTCTGGTGATAAATATACAGAAGGTGACAAGAAAACACCTGAAGGAGCTTATGAATTAATCGAGAAGAAAAGCCAAGTTGATCAATTTTATGGTCCATTTGCATTAGTTACTTCATATCCAAATTCATTTGATAAAAGTTTAGATAAAAAAGGTTCAGGAATTTGGATTCATGGTATGCCATTTGATGGGGATAGAGAAAAATTTACAAAAGGATGTATAGCTTTAGATAATACTGAATTAGAAAATTTAGAAAAAAACATTGATTATAAAAAAACAATTTTATTAACAAGTGAAGGTGATTTTCCAAAAGCTTCAAAAGATGATGTTGCTTTGATTTTAAGTTCAATATATAAATGGAAAGATGCATGGAAATATTCAAAAATTGAAGATTATTTATCTTTTTATTCTAAAGATTTTAAAAGAGCTGATAAATCAAATTTTAATCAATTTAGAGATTATAAAGAGCAAATATTTGCAAAAAATGAAAGTAAAACAATAAATTTCTCAAATATAGATATATCACCTTATCCTAACTCTTTAGGTAAAAAAATGTATAAAGTTTTAATGGATGAAGAGTATCTAAGCCCAAGTGTTAGATTTTACGGAAAAAAAGAGTTGTTTTTTGAAGTTGCAAATAATGAGCTAAAAATTCTATCAGAAGATTAAAAAAATATTTAACTCTTTTTAGATATAATCGCCATTAACTTAACAACCATATTTTAAGGCGAAAGATGCAAAAACAAGAGATGAACCTTCAAGAGATAGCACTTGCTCACTCTTTAACACTTGAAGAATTTGAAAATATCAAAGAAATTTTAGGAAGAGAACCAAACTATGTAGAAATTGGTATCTTCTCTGCTATGTGGTCTGAGCATTGCTCATATAAATCAAGTAAAAAATATTTAAATGGTTTCCCAACAAAAGCTCCTTGGGTTATTCAAGGTCCAGGTGAAAATGCTGGTGTTATTGACATTGGTGATGGATATGCTGCTGTATTTAAAATGGAATCACATAATCATCCATCATTTATTGAGCCTTATCAAGGTGCAGCAACAGGTGTTGGAGGAATTTTAAGAGATGTATTTACAATGGGAGCAAGGCCAATTGCAAATATGAACTCAATTAGATTTGCTTCAATTGAAGGAAATAGTGAAACTGCACAAAAACACAGATTTTTATTAAGAGGTGTTGTTGCTGGAATTGGTGGATATGGGAATTGTATGGGAGTTCCAACAATTGGTGGAGAAACTACATTTGAAGAGTGTTATGCTGGGAACAACCTTGTAAATGCCTTTACTTTAGGTTTAGCAAAAGCAGATGAAATTTTCTATGGAAAAGCTGAGGGTATTGGAAACCCAGTAATGTATGTTGGGAGCAAAACAGGACGAGATGGTCTAGGTGGTGCAGTAATGTCAAGTGCAGCTTTTGATGAAGATTCTGAGTCAAAAAGACCAACAGTTCAAGTTGGAGATCCATTTACTGAAAAATTATTACTTGAAGCTTGTTTAGAACTGTTTAAAGCAGATTTAATCGTTGGTATTCAAGATATGGGAGCTGCTGGTCTTACTTCAAGTTCTTTTGAAATGGCTGGAAGATCTGGTTCTGGAATGATTATGCATTTAGATAAAGTTCCAGCACGTGAAGAGGGAATGACTCCTTATGACTTTATGCTTTCTGAGTCTCAAGAAAGAATGCTTATTTGTGCTAAAAAAGGTTGTGAACAAGCAATTATTGATATTTTTGAAAAATGGGAATTAGATGTTGCTGTTATTGGTGAAGTAACTGCAACTGGAAATATGGAATTATTCTGGCATGGTGAAAAATGTGCAGAAGTTCCTGTTCAACCTGTAAGTGAACAAGCACCAGTTTTAGATAGACCAACAAAAAAACCAGCTTATTTAGATGGCATTGAAAATATTAAATTAGATAAAGAAATTTCAAATCAAGTTGCATTTGATGATTTATTCTCAGATATGGAAGTTGTTGATAAATCTTGGGTTTATTCTCAATATGATTCAATGGTTCAAACAAACACTATTAAAGGTCCAGGTAAACTTGATGGTTCAAGTATAAGAATCAAAGAGACTGGAAAAGCTCTTTCTATGAGTGCAGATTGTAATACAAGACTTTGTTATATTAATCCAGAATTAGGAGCAGCAGCAGCTGTTATGGAATCAGGAAGAAATGTTGCTATGACAGGTGCTGTTCCAAAAGCAATCACAGATTGTTTAAATTTTGGAAATCCAACGAATCCAGAAGTTATGTGGCAATTTGCTGCTTCTTGTGAAGGTATTAAAAAAGCTTGTAAAGAATTAAATACTCCTGTAATTGGTGGAAATGTTTCACTTTATAATGAAACAAATGGAGTTGGGGTTTTCCCAACACCTTCAATTGCAATGGTTGGAGTAAATGAAGATGCAAATAAAGTATTACCATCAAGTGTGCAAGAAAATGGAAATATTTTATATATTTTAGGTGAAACAAAATCAGAATTTGGTGCATCACTTTATATGAAAAAAATGTATGGAAAAGTTGCTGGAATTCACCCTGAAGTAAACTTTGAAAAAGAGTTAGCTCTATGGAATACAGTAATTGAAGCAAATAAATTAGGTTTATTAAAATCTGCAAAAGATGTAAATATTGGTGGTATTGCAATTAGTGCAGCTAAAATGGCAGTTGTGGGTAATAAAGGAATTGAAATCTCTATTTCATTAAATGATTCAAAAGATATTTTCTCTGAATCATTAAGTAGAGCTATCGTTGAAGTAAGACCTGAAAACTGTGAAGCATTTGAAAAAGTAGCAAAATCATTTAATATTGAATGTAGCAAAATAGGTCAAGTTGGTGGAGATAAAATTTCTATCAATGATATCTATAAAGATTTAGATAAAGCTAGTTTTATCTATTTTAATAGATTCAAACAAGTAATTGAGCAAGATTTATAATAAATAAAGTCTATTCGGAAAGTAAAATTTCCTAATAGACATAAACTTTATTTCTTCCAGTAGATTTTGCTTGATATAAGGCTTGATCCGCTTTTTTAAATATATCCTCGAATGTATCATTTTTATTTTTAAATTCGCTTATTCCAATTGAAATGGTTACTTTGTTAACAGTTTTAAATTTAAAAATTTCAACTTCTTTTCTTATGTTATCAGCAATGTTTTGAGCTTGAAGTAAATCAGCTGTATCTAAAATTAATACAAACTCTTCTCCTCCCCATCTAGCAAAAATATCTGTACTTCTAATTTTGCTTGAAATTAATGCTGCTAAATCTTTTAATACATAATCTCCAACATCATGTCCATAATTATCATTAATTAATTTAAATTTATCTATATCTATTATTGCAAGAGTATATTTATTATTTTTTTCCATAAGTTTTTTTAAAAGTCCATTTCTATTTAAAATTTTTGTTAAATTATCATGGTATGCTTTGACACTTAAATTTTTATTTGAATTTCTAAGTTCCGCATTTTTTTCTCTTAAAATATTTAATAAATAATTGAAAAATTTTGAAACTATTCCAATTTCTGTATCTCTTTCTTCATAAATTTTTTTATCAATATTACCTGTTTTCATTATTTGTATAATACTTTGTATAGTGTCAACCCAAGGTAATTTTGCATTATGTTCACTTCTATTTAATCCTAAAACTTCATGTCTTTTTTTAACTCTTAATAGATTAATTTTATATAGAAAAAAGAAAATTAATAAACCAAAAGTGAAAGCAAAACAAAAAGCAATAATTACTCCTAATGTTTGAACATATATAAAATGAAATCTAGTGAAATTTTCTGGTAAATCAGCAAAAATTCCAACTGCAATAGTTCCCCAAGCGCCAACAAAGCCATGAATACTTACTACGCTTAATGGATCATCTATTTTTAATTTTTTTGTTAAAAAAATATCAGAAAAATGCATTATAAATGAAGAAATAAAACCAATAAATGCAGATTGTATTGCATTTAGTTCATAACAACCAGCTGTAATTCCTACAAGTCCTGCAATTATTCCAAAACTAAAAATTTCTACGCCAACTTTATCTTTACTAAATAAAGTGATAATCCAAGCACTAAATCCACCAAATACACCAGCAAGTAGGGTATTTAATAAAATAGAAGTTACAATAGTTTCAAAAGACAACAAACTTCCAGCATTAAAACCAAACCATGCAAAAAATAGTATAAATACTCCAAAAACTATAAAATTATGATTACTTGGAGCAAAATATGTTGTTTTCCCTTTTCTAAATTTTCCAAGTCTAGGACCTAAAACTATTGCACCTGCAAGTCCAATCCACGCACCAATTGAATGAACAACAGTTGAACCTGCAAAATCAATAAAACCTAAATTATTTAACCAACCATTATCATTCCAAGCCCAGTGACCAAAAATAGGATAAATAATGGAACTTACAATAATAGAGATTATGATGTAACCATTAAACTTAATTCTTTCAGCAACTGCACCAGATACAATAGTTATTGCAGTTGCAGCAAACATAGCTTGAAAGAAAAAAAATCCATTTATATTAAAATTCTTTCCATCTATTAAAAAATTTGTTGTTCCAAATAATCCAAACTTATCTAATCCAAACATAATTCCAAAACCAAATAACCAGAAAAAGATAATACTAAAAACAGTATCAATAAGATTTTTCATAGCTACATTAATAGTATTTTTACTTCTAACAACACCTGTTTCAATTAAAGCAAAACCTAGTTGCATCATAAAAACTAAAAATGCACAAACTAATATCCACAGAAGATTCAAATCTTTAAAATTTTCCAATATTAAACTCCTCTTATAATAGCTAGAAATACCATTTTATCACAGAAAATAATTTATTGGTAAATAAAAAATATACAATTTTTGATGAAGCAAGTCCTAATTGGTTTTTTTGTATAATCACAAAAAATTATAAGACTTGGGGAAAAAAATTGAGAGCATTAATTAGTGTAAGTGACAAAAGTGGTGTTGAAAATTTTGCCAAAGAATTAGTATCATTGGGTTATGAAATTATTTCAACAGGTGGAACATATAATAAGTTAAAAGATGCAGGAATAGCTGTAATTGAAGCAAATGAAGTTACAAAATTTCCAGAATGTTTTGAAGGAAGAGTTAAAACATTAAATCCGTATATTCACGGGGGTATTTTACACAGACGTGATAAACAATCTCATCTTGATCAAGCAAAAGAACTAGGAGTTGAAGGTATTGATTTAGTTTGTGTAAATTTGTATCCATTTAAAGCAACTATTGAAAAAACTGATGATTTTGAAGAAATAATTGAAAACATTGATATTGGTGGACCAGCAATGGTGAGAAGTGCTGCTAAAAACTTTGATTCAGTAATTATTGTTACTGATGTTGCTGATTATGATTTAGTTTTACAAAATTTAAAAAATGAGACAAACACAGTTGAGTTTAGAAGAGATTTAATGATTAAAGCATATGAGCATACAGCTGCTTATGATTCTATGATTGCAAACTATATGAATAAAAGATTCAACAACGGTTTTGGAAATAAACAATTTATTGTTGGTTCTAAAGTATTTGATACTAGATATGGTGAAAATCCACATCAAAAAGGTGCTTTATATGAGTTTGATTCACAATTTACAAACAAGTTTAAAACTATAAAAGGAGAAGCAAGTTTCAATAATATGGGTGATATTAGTGGAGCTGCTAGAATTGCTGCTGCTTTTGGAAAAGAAAAAGCTATTTGCATAGTTAAACATGGAAATCCTTGTGGATTTGCAATTAAAGATACATTATTAGAATCTTATGTTGAAGCATTAAAATGTGACCCAGTTTCTGCTTTTGGTGGAGTAGTTGCTGTTAATGGTTGTGTTGATAAAGAATTAGCAGAAAAAATGAATGAAATTTTCTTAGAAGTTATTTTTGCTGCAAGTTTTACTGAAGATGCAATTAAAGTATTTGAAGCTAAAAAAAGAATCAAATTATTTGAACAAGGAACACAATATTTAGAACTTGCAAATGATAAAGTTGACTTCAAAAGAGTTGATGGTGGATTTGTATTTCAAGATGCAGATAAAGTACAAGAAGATGAAGTAAGAAATTCAAAACTTATGTCAAAAAGAATTGCAACTGAACAAGAAGTAAAAGATATGGAAATTGCTTATAAAATTGCTTCTTTAACAAAATCAAATTGTGTAGTTTATGTAAAAAATTCTGCAATGGTTGCTGTTGGTATGGGTATGACTTCAAGAGTTGATGCATCAAAAGCAGCTTTAAGAAAAGCAGAAGATATGGGACTTGATGTAACTGGTGCAGTGTTGGCATCTGAAGCATTTTTCCCATTTAGAGATAGTATAGATGCAGCTGCAACTGCTGGTGTTAAATGTGTAATTGAACCAGGTGGAAGTATCAGAGATGATGAGATTATTGCTGCTGCTGATGAATATGACATGGCTTTATATTTCTCAGGAATTAGACACTTCTTACACTAAAAATAAATTTTAATTTAAATTGCTTATAAGAGAAAATTGATAAATTATTTTTCAATTTTCTCTTTTTTTATTAATTAGTTATTTATATATGATAATCAGTTTTATTTTGGATAATTACTTTTCTTATTTTGTCATAATTTAGACATTTTTTATTTACTTTATAAATTATTTTTTGATATACTCAATAACAATTATATTGAGGTTAAACTTGAAATTTATAAAATTCTTAAAATCTTTTTTCTATATATTATTATTTATTTCTACAATATCTTATTCGCAAGAATTAAAAAAAGTAACATTGCAACTTTCTTGGTTTGATCAGTTTCAATTTGCTGGTTATTATATGGCGAAAGAAAAAGGTTTTTATAAAGAAGTTGGTTTAGATGTTGAAATAAAACCTTTTGAGTTTGGAATAGATATTCCTAAAGAAGTTAGTGATGGAAAAATTGATTTTGCAGTTGGTCGTGAAACTTTAATACTAGAACGAACTAAAAATAGAAATATAGTTGCTTTATATGCTCTTTTTCAGGCAACTCCTTTGATTTTAATAAGCACAATGGATTCGGGAATAAATAGTATAAATGATTTTTCTAATAAAAAAATTATGACAACTATTGATGATGCTAGTGAAGTATCTTTAAAAGCAATGATAATTTCAAATAAAATAAAAATCGATAATTTAAAGTTTATGAAACATACTCATAATATTAATGATTTAATAAACAAAAAAACAGACATTATTTCAGGATATATTTCTAAAGCACCATATGAACTCCAAAAAGAAGGTATAAAATATAATATTTTTGATCCTAAAAGATATGGTTTTGATATGTATAGTGATATGTTATATACAAGTGAGAATCTAATAAATAGTGATTTAAACACAGTTTTATTATTTAAAAAAGCCTCTTTAAAAGGTTGGGAATACGCATATTCAAATATTGAAGAGAGTTCAAATGTTATTATAAATAAATATGATACTCAAAATTTAAAAAAAGATGAACTTATTTATGAAGCTAAAGAGTTAAGAAAACTCTCTTATTTTAATACAGTAAATTTAGGAGAAATAAAAAAAGATAAAATACAAAGAATATATGATTTATATAATCTTATGGGATTAATTCCAAAACCAATTGATTTAGATAAATTTGTTTTTGATTTAAATAATTTAAGAAATTTAACTTTTTCTGAATCTGAATTAAAGTATTTAGAACAAAGAGATATTATTAATATGTGTGTTGTTCCTAATTCTATGCCTTATAGTGATATAAAAGATGGAAAATTTGTTGGTTTTGTTGCTGATTATATCTCTTTAATTGAAAGTAGAATAAAAAAACCTATAAAATTGATTGAAACTGAAACTTGGCATGATTCTTTAGAATTGGCTAAAAATAAGAAATGTGATATCTTATCATCTGCTATTTGGACTAAAGATAGAGAAAAGTTTTTTAATTTTACGAAATCCTATTTGAGTATTCCATTGGTTCTTTTGACAAAGAGTGATGTTTCTTTTATAAATAATTTATCTTCTTTAAAAAAGAAAAAAATATCAATTGTTGAAGATTTTGCACTTATTAATACTTTTAAAGAAAAATATAAAAATATAGATTTTGTAACTGTTAAAAATATAGATGAAGGAATAAAAAAGCTTTTAAATGAAGAAACATTTGGTCATATAGATACTATTTCCACATCTTGGTATAAAATACAAACAAAATATCTTACAAAAATTGCCATTTCAGCAAAATTAGATGAGACAATGGATGTTTCAATTGCAATTAATAGCAGTGACAATATTTTGTATGGAATAATTCAAAAAGCTGTTTTAAGTATTGATGATTTAGTTAAAAATGAAATTTTAAATAAATGGATTTTTACTGAACATAAAAAAGAGTTTGATTATTCTATTATTTGGAAAGTATCATTTGTTTTATTTATACTTTTTTTAGGAATTTTATATAGACAAAGACTTCTAAAAAAATTAAATGAAAAATTACAAAATGTTGTTAATGAAAAAACAAAAAAATTAAAAGAAATAAATAATCAATTAGAAGATAGAATCAAAGAAGAAGTTGAAAAAAATCTAAAAAAAGATAGGATTTTATCTCAACAACAAAAAATGATTTCTATGGGACAAATGATAGAAAATATTGCCCATCAATGGAGACAACCATTATCTTTAATAACAACAAATGCAAGTGGAATTAAATTAAAAAAAGAAGTTAATGACTTAGATGATGAGTTCTTTTATAAAACAATTGATTCAATTTTAAATACATCAAAATATTTGTCAAATACAATAGATGATTTTAGATATTTTTTTAAACCACAAAAGGAAAAAGAGGATTTTTATTTAGAAAAATGTTGTAAAAAAACAATTGATTTATTAAGTGCAAATTTCATAGAAAATAAGATAAAAATAATTTATAATATAAATGATATAAAAGTAAATGGATATGAAACAGAATTAATACAAGTATTGATAAATATTTTTAATAATGCAAAAGATGCATTATTATCAGTAGAAAATGGAAATAGATTAATATTTATTGATATTACAAGAGAAAATGGAAAAGCTTTGATAAAAATAAGGGATAATGCAGGAGGAATTCCTCCTGCAATTATAGAAAAAGTTTTTGAACCATATTTCACTACAAAACACCAGCATCAAGGTACAGGAATTGGACTTTATATGTGTCAAGAAATAATTCATAAACATATGGATGGGTATATTGATATTTCAAATACTGAGTTTGAATATAATAATGAAAAATATAAAGGTACATTACTTTTAATTATCTTAGATTGCGTAGTGTAAAAGATTTATCAATTTTGTAATAATCTTTAGATATAATTTAACCAATTAAAATATAGGAAAACTATTTGAATTGGTTAGATATAGATAATATACACGTTTGGCATCCTTATAATGCTCTTCCTAGCAAAACAAAAATTCTTCCAGTAAAAAAAACAAATAATACAACAATTTTTTTAGAAACAGGTGTTGAATTAATTGATGGTATGAGTTCTTGGTGGAGTGCAATTCATGGTTATAATCATCCAAAATTAAACGAAGCGATAAAAAAACAAGTTGATATTATGCCTCATATAATGTTTGGAGGATTAGCTCATGAACAAGCTTCAATCTTATGTGAGAAATTGGTAAAATTAACAGGATTAAATTCAGTTTTTTTATGTGATAGTGGTTCAGTTTCTGTTGAAGTTTCATTAAAAACGGCAATTTTATATCAAAAAGCAAAAGGTTTAAATAAGTATAAATTTTTGGCATTGGAACATTCTTATCATGGAGATACTTTAGGGGCGATGAGTGTTTGTGATCCTTTAAATTCAATGCATTCTATATATGGTTCATATTTGAGTAAAAATATTTTTACAACTGCTCCTGCTCTTGGATTTGATAGTGATTGTTCAAAAGAGATTAAAGATTTAGAAAATATTTTAGAAAAACATCATCAGGAAATTGCAGGATTTATTCTTGAACCAATTGTACAAGGTGCAGGTGGAATGAGAATTTATAATCCTAGTTATTTAGAAAAAGCAAGAGAACTTTGCGATAAATATAATATTTTATTGATTTTCGATGAAATTGCAACAGGTTTTGGTCATACTGGGCGTATGTTTGCATTTGAATGGACAAATATTAAACCAGATATTATCACCGTTGGAAAAGGTTTAACAGGTGGTTATATGACAATGGCTGCTATGATTACTTCAAAAGAGATAAGTGGTACTATCTCTGATAGTGAAATTGGTGTTTTAATGCATGGTCCAACGTTTATGGCAAATCCACTTGCTTGTAGTGTTGCAAATGCTAGCATTGATTTACTTCTAAGTTCTTCTTGGCAAAAAAAAGTAAACAAAATAGAAGAAATTTTTAAAAAAGAATTAGAAACAATTAAAGGTTTAGATTTAGTAAAAGATGTAAGAAATATAGGTGCAATAGGAATAATAGAATTAAAAGAGGATTGTTTTGCACAAGAAATTCAAGATTATTGCGTAAAAAATGGTGTTTGGATAAGACCTTTTGGAACACTTGTTTATTCAATAGTTGCATATACAATAGAAGAAAAAAATTTAATAAAAATAATTAGAACAATGTGTGATGCTATAAAATCTATAAAGAAAAAATAAATGAAAAAAAATAATTTAAAAAAATTAGTATCAAAACTTCCAAAACATCCAAATGTTTTGGGAAGGGATAGATTTTTTAATAGTGCTGTATTAATACCACTTGTAAAAATAGATGGTGAATATCATTTGATATTTCAAAAAAGAGCTGCACATATTAGACAAGGTGGAGATATTTGTTTCCCTGGTGGTGGTTTTGAATCAGATGTTGATAAAGATTTTAAAGATACAGCTTTAAGAGAGACTTATGAAGAGTTAGGAATTCCTAAAAAAGATATAAAAATTTTAGGACAACTTGATACTTATGTAGCTCCAATTGGTGCAATAATTGAATCTTTTGTTGCAAGAGTTAAGAAAAAAGCTTATAATAATATGAAGATTGATCATAATGAAGTTGAAAAAACGATAGTTATTCCTATCTCTTTTTTTAAAGATAATGAACCAAAAGAGTATACTTTAGCTCATGAAATTCAGCCATATAAAATAGATGAAAATGGAAATAAAGAGATATTTTTCCCTGTTGAAGAACTTGGGCTTCCTGATACTTATAAAAAACCTTGGGGAAATAAAAGACATAAAATTTGGGTTTATGAGTATGAAGGAGAAGTAATTTGGGGAATTACTTCAGTTTTAATAAAAGATGTTATTGATAAATATTAAATAGTCATAACAGCATAAGTATCATCTTTTAATGCACTTGTTAAAAGTTCACCTGTATGAGTAATTTCTATATTTAATTCTTCCAAAATAGAAGTTGCTTCATAGTCTTCTACACAGACAATACAAGCGCTCATTTTTACACCTGTTTTTTGTATTTTTTTTAGTTGTTCTTGGATTTGTGGATTGTTTTTTGCTAATAAAATAGATGGTCCCCATAGCATTAAATGGGCTGTTTCCCAATATCCTCTATCTAATATAACAGAAGAGTATAAAAGTGGAAATTTATTTGCAACTTCAATATCACCATTTGTCCAAACAATTAATAAATTATTTTTCATTTTTTAACCTTATAATAGATTTTTTTAATTATATAATAATCAGTATATTTTTTATATATAAGTTATAACATAATAATACAGTGTTATAATTTCTATCAATATATATTATATTTTAGGTATTTAAATGTTTGGATTAGAATTTTTAATTGCTTATGCTTTATTAGGTATTATAGTAGGGATAGCAGCAGGTTTATTAGGAATAGGTGGAGGTGGAATAATAGTTCCAGTATTGACATCTTTATTTTTAGCACAAGGGATTTCTAGTGAAAATGTTGTACATTTAGCACTAGGAACTTCAATGGCAACTATTGTTATTACTTCAATCTCTAGTTTAAGAGCACATAATAAAAAACAAGGTGTTCTTTGGGATGTTGTTAAGATGATGGCACCTGGAGTTTTAATAGGAACATTTTTAGCTACCTTTTTAGCTTCAATTTTAAGTTCGTTATTTTTGGCCATATTCTTTTCAGTTTTTATGGCATATGTTTCTATTCAAATGTTTTTAAATAAAAAGCCAAAACCAAGTAGAACTCTTTTCTCTCCTATTATTCAGTTTTTTTCTGGTTCTTTAATTGGAGCAATTTCAGCAATGGTTTCTATTGGTGGAGGTTCTCTTAGTGTTCCCTATTTATTATGGCAAAATGTAGAACTTAAAAAAGCTATAGGTACAAGTGCTGCTATTGGTTTACCAATAGCAATAAGTGGAACATTAGGTTATATGATAAATGGTTGGTCTCACACAAATTTGGATGATTTAATTTTAGGTTATGTATCTTTGCCTGCATTTGCAATAGTTGCTTTTTTTAGTTTTCTAACTGCACCAATTGGTGTTAAATTGGTACATATTTTACCAGTTGGAATTGTAAAAAAAGTATTTGCTTGTTTATTAATGCTTTTAAGTATTAAAATGTTACTTACATTTATTTAAAAGAAGAGAAAATTATGAATAAAATATTTTTAGATGATATTGAAATAATTCCATCAAAAGTTGTTTGTATTGGAAGGAATTATATGGATCATATAAATGAACTTAATAACGAAGTTCCAGAAGATATGGTATTTTTTATTAAACCAAATTCAGCAGTTTCAAATAGATTAATTTTTCCTAAAAATCAAAATTCTTGTCATTATGAAGCTGAGATTTCATTTTTAATTGAAGATGATAAAATAAGCGCTGTTGGATTTGGTTTAGATTTAACACTAAGAGAAGTTCAAAGTAAATTAAAAGCAAAAGGTTTACCTTGGGAAAGAGCAAAGGCTTTTGATGGAGCTGCTGTTTTTTCAAAATTTATTAGTTTTGATAAAGATATTTCAAAATTAGAAATTGAACTTTACATAAATGGTGAATTAAAACAAAAAGGTGATTATTCTTTGATGATAAATAAACCAAATGAGATTATAAATGAAGCAAAAACATTTTTAAGTTTTGAAGATGGTGATATTTTAATGAGCGGAACACCTAAAGGTGTTGGTTCATTTAAAGTTGGAGATGTTTTTCTTGGAAGAATACTTTTTGATAATAAAATAATTTTAGAAGAAGAGTTTATAGTTTTTTAAAAAATATTTTTTTATGTTATAATATTTTGTTTTAACTTTTAAAGAAAGGCTTAAAATGAAATATATAACTTTTTTACTACTATTTGTTTCTGTGCTTTTCTGTAATGTTGAAAGAGATAATAATTTAATTTTTACAAAAGAAGAATTAACTTGGATAAAAAATAATCCCAAAATAAAAGTAGGGGTAGATGCAAATTGGCCTCCTTTTGACTACATAGATATAACTGGTCAACATCAAGGAGTCTCTTCTGAATATTTAAATCTTATAACTAAATATACAGGTTTAAGATTTGATATATATTCTGATGCTTGGATAAATGTATTAGATAAAATTCAAAAAAAAGAGCTAGATTTATTAGCTTGTGCTGCAAAAACTTCTCAAAGAGAAAGTTATCTTAATTTTACAGATTCTTATTTAGATGTTGAAATCGTTGTTGTTGGAAGAAAAGATTTAAAACTTAATACTTTTGATGAAATAAAAAATTATAAAGTAGCTGTTCAAAAAAACAATTATATATATGAAGATTTATCTAGAATGTTTCCTAATATGAAGTTTTATTTTGTTAAGTCAAATGAAGAAGCTTTTAAAGCTATTTCTTATGGAAAAGCAGATTTTTATTTAGGAAATTTGGCTGTTGTTACATATTTTATAGAAAAAGATTTACTTACAAATTTAGAAATAAAGATGAAATCAGATTTTGAAAGTGCAAAGTTATCAATAGCAGTTTTAAAAGAGAATAAAATTTTATTTGACATAATTCAAAAAGTTCTTGATAGTATTAGCGAAGAAGAAAAAGATAAAATAAATAAAAAATGGATATTAGAAAATGAATCAAAAGAAAGATTAATAAATTTTTCAAAAGAAGAATTGGATTGGTTAAAACAAAATCCAATAATATATTTATCTGGTGATCCCAAATGGCCACCTTTTTCTTTTTATGAAGATGGCAAATATGTTGGAATTATTCCTGATATGTTAAATTTATTAAAAGAAGTTAGTGGAATTAATTTTTCACATCTTGATACAAATAGTTGGCAAGATTCTGTTAATTTACTAAAAAATAAAGAAATAAAAATACTTGATGCTGTCACAATAACTCCTTCAATGTCAAAAATCTTAGATTTTACTTCAAAATATTTTTCTTCTCAAATTGTAATTATTGGAAATAAAAAAAATGAAAGATATATAAGTTCTATAAAAGATTTAGAAAATATAAAAAATAAAACACTAGGTTTGGTTGAAGGGCATTTTATAACTGAAATGATAAAAAGAGATAATCCTGATTTAGAAATTTTTGGTACTTTTAAAGATATACCAGAAGGATTAAAAGCATTATCTACAGGTATGATAGATTATTTTATATTAGATATTCCAACTTTTGATTATTACAGCAAAATATATAGTTTAAGTAATTTAAAAATAGTTGGAATTACTGGATACAACACTGAATATAGATTTGGTGTTGAAAAAGATAATATTATTTTAGTATCAATTATGAATAAAATTTTAAAACATATTCCTCAAGATAGAAAAGATGAAATTTATAGAAAATGGATAAAAATTGATAGTGGAAAAAATATTGATTATGATTTAATCTGGAAAATAAGTGTTATATCTTTTATTATTCTAAGCATAATTTTTTATTGGAATAGAAAACTAAAACAAGAGATAAAAGAAAAAGAAAAAATCCAAAAAGAGCTAGAAAAAGAGAGAAATAATATAAATTCTTTAAATGAAGAATTAAAAAAAGCAAAAGACGTAGCTGAAAATATTGCTAGACAAAAGAGTGAGTTTTTGGCAAATATGAGCCATGAAATAAGAACTCCTATGAATTCTGTTATTGGATTTACAGAAATTCTAGATAAAGAGATACAAAATCCTTTACATAAAGAATATTTGAGTTCTATAAAAAAAGGAGGAGATTCTTTATTAAGAATTATAAATGATATTTTAGATCTTTCAAAAATTGAAGCAGGAAAACTTGAAATAAAACAAGAATCAATAAATCCTACAAATATGTTTTTAGAAATTGAATCTATTTTTCATTCAAAAATTATAAGCAAAAATATAACTTTTATTGTAGAAATTGATAAAACAATTCCAAAGTATATAATAATGGATGGGGTAAGAATAAGACAAATACTCTTTAATTTAATTGGAAATGCAATTAAATTTACAGAAAAAGGTCATATAAAACTAAAAGTTGAGAATGTATATAAAGATAATATAAAAAGTAAAATAGATTTAATTTTTAGTGTTGAAGATACAGGAATTGGTATAGATGCAAATAATTTAAAATCAATTTTTAATGCTTTTGAACAAGTGAAAAATCAAGATGTTGCAAAATATGGTGGTACAGGTTTAGGTCTTGCAATTTGTGCCAAACTTGTTCATATGATGAATGGTGAAATAGAAGTTCAAAGTGAAAAAAATAAAGGTTCTATTTTTAGAGTAATTTTGCGAGATATTCCTGTTAGTTCTATGGAAGAAGAAATAATTTCAAATAAATTATCAGCTTCAAATATTGCTTTTGAAAAAGCTCAAATATTAGTTGTTGATGATGTAGAAGAGAATAGAAAATTAGTACAAGCAAGTCTGAAAGATTATGATATAGATTTGATAATGGCTAATAATGGACAAGAAGCTTTAAATAAATTAAAAAATATAAGTGTTGATTTAATACTTATGGATTTAAGAATGCCTGTAATGGATGGGTATGAAGCTGCTATGATAATAAAAAATGATGAAAGATTAAAAAATACTCCTTTGATTGCTCTTACAGCTTCTGTAATGGGAAAAGATTTAGAAAAAGTATCAAAATATGGTTTTGATGGATATTTAAGAAAACCTGTTATTTTAGATGATTTAATAGAAGAATTAGGTAAATATCTAAAATATTATTTTGTAAACGAAGATTTCTTAGAAAAAGATATATATAAAGTTATTGATATTAAAAAACTACAAGAGGTTATTGAAAAATTAGAAAATGAGTTAAGAGATGAATGGAAAGAGATTAAAGATGGAGGAGATTTTTCTTTAATTGAAGAATTTGCACAGAAATTATATGATTTATCTATACAAAAAGATATCTATTTATTAAAAGATTATTCTTCAGAATTATTAAAAAATATTGAAGCTTTTGATATTGAAAAAGTTGATTATTTAATGAATACTTATATAGAATTAATTGATAACTTAAAGGTAAAACTTGAAAATGGAAAGTAAAATATTGATAGTTGATGATGTACCTAAAAATATTCAAATGGCAATGAATATTTTAAAAAATGAAGGTCATAAAATGTATTATGCAAAAAGTGGAGAAATGGCATTGAAACTTGTAAATGAACATGATTTTGACTTAATTTTACTTGATATTATGATGCCTGATATGAATGGTTTTGCTGTTTGCTCAAAACTAAAAAGTGATGAAAAAACAAAAAATATTCCAGTAATTTTTTTATCAGGAAAAGATTCGACACAAGATATAGAACAAGCCTATGAAAGTGGTGGACTTGATTATGTAGTAAAACCTTTTATCAACATAGAGTTAATTACAAAGGCAAATTCATATGTAAAACTTAAACAATTAGAAGATAAATTTAATAGATTATAAAAGGTAAAAGATGCATAAAAAGTATGAAAATAAGATTTTATTAGTAGATGACGACCCTAAAAATTTACAAGTTGCTATGAGTATTTTAAGAGATTATAATGTAATTTATGCGCAAAATGGAGATAAAGCTTTAGAATTATTGGAAAAAAATCAATTTGATTTGATTTTGCTTGATGTTGTAATGCCAATTATGGATGGTTATCAAGTATGTTCAAAAATTAAATCTAATGAAAATACAAAAAAAATACCAGTTATTTTCTTAACAGTAAAAGATGATGAAAAAGATATAGTAAAAGGTTTTGAATTAGGTGCAGTTGACTATATAACAAAACCGTTTTATAGTGAAGTTTTACTTAAAAGAGTTGAGGTTCACCTAAAATTAGCAAGTGTTATGCAAGAATTAGAACATATGAATAAAAATCTAAATCAAAAGGTAAAAGAGCAAGTTCAAGAGCTAAGGCATAAAGATGAAATAATAGTCCAACATTCAAAAATAGATGCAATGGCAGCAATTATTGATGTGATTTCTTTACAATGGAAAGAACCAGTTGATAAAATAAGGCTTTATTTACAATCTTTAGATTTTAAATTTTCGGATAATGAAGATTTTAAATCAGATAACATTTTCAATAAAACATTAGTAGAAGTAAAAAAGTTAGATGAAATTATGGGTGATTTTCATAAGTTCTTTAATAATCATAAAAATAAAGAAGATGTGAATTTAAAAGTATCTTTAGATAATGCACTTTTTTTACACAGAGATGAAATAAATAATTTGAATATAAAAATAAATATAAAAGGCGATAATTTAATATCATTAAATATTGTATTTGATGAAATAAAACATATTTTTACTAAATTAATTTCAAAATCAATTGATAGTTTTAAATCTGCAAATTTAGTTACAAATAAAATAATAGATATTTCTTTTGAAAATATTGATGAATCAGTTTATATAACTTATGAAGATAATTCAAATAATTACGATGAACTTCAAATAAAAAAGTTTTTTGCATCTCCAAATTTATTTAAATATGATAATTTTGATTTAGGTTTTTATTTAGTAAAAGTATTTATTGAAAAAAATTTTGGATTATTAAATATAGAAAAAACTCAAGATGGAATAAAATATAGTATAAGATTTGATAAATAAAAAGGAAAATATAATGAAATATAATGAATTAACTCAAGAAGAAAAATATGTAATTGAAAATAAAGGAACAGAATATCCATTTACTGGAATTTATAATGATTTTTATGAAGAAGGTATTTTTACATGTAAAAAATGTAACGCACCTTTGTATAAAAGTGAAGATAAATTTAAATCAGGTTGTGGTTGGCCTAGTTTTGATGATGAAATAAAAGGTGCAGTAAAAAGAATTTTAGATAAAGATGGAAGAAGAATAGAAATAGTTTGTGCTTCTTGTGGAGGACATTTAGGTCATGTTTTTGAAGGAGAAGGATTTACATCTAAGAATACTAGACATTGTGTAAATTCAATTTCTTTAAATTTTGAAGCAAAAGCTTAAAATTTTGTATATTTCTTAAAAAAAAGAGTAAAAGCTTGCTTTTATTTTTTTTTTCAGATAAAGTACTAAACTTAAAGATAACCAATTGTAATAAATTCTTTGACTTGATTTTTAGTAACCATACAAAACTCTCAAAAATTAATAACTCAATTTTAGCTTTATATATATTAACTTTATACTTTTTAATAAAAGAAGTATAATAAACAAGGAAAATCTATGAACGATAGATATAACGGAACTGTAAAATGGTTCAACAATGAAAAAGGTTTTGGATTTATTCAATTAGATGATAGTGATAAAGATTTATTCGTACATCATAGTGAAGTAAAAAAAAGTGGATTTGGTAGAGTTTCATTAGAAGATGGTCAAAAAGTTACTTTCTCAATTGGAACAGGTGTTAAAGGTGAACAAGCTAAAAGTGTAGAAACAATCTAATCAACTTTTGATTTTTCGCATATTCATATAAATAACATCTAAATGTTATTTATATGATGATTTAAAATTAATTTAATTCGTAGTTAAAAGGGATGGTTAAAGTAACATCTTTTTGTGGAGCTACAAACTCTTTAGAAGCTTTCGTTAAAATTTCTATACTATTCTCATCCAACAAATTATGTTTTGAGCCTTCTAATATTTTTATATTTATAAGTTTTCCACTTGTAGTAATTGTACATTGAATTAAGGTTTTTCCTGTCATTCCTCTTTTTTTAGCTTGTAGAGGATATTTTTTATATTTTTTTATAGCTTTAATAATACTAGCAAGATTGTCATCTAGATATTTTTGTTGATAGTTTGGTTCTGTTTTAACTTTTTCAATCTTTTTTATTTCTTCTTTTGTTATAACTTTTTCTGTGATTTCTTCCATTTTTTTAGATTCTTCTATTTTTTTTAGAGGTTTAATTTTTGGTTTTTCAGTCTTTTTTTCTATTTTTTTAGGAATCTCTTTTTTTATTGGAGTTGGTTCTTTTATAGGTTCAGGTTCTATAACTTTTTCTTCAATTTTCTTTTCAATTTCTGGTATTTGTTGAATCTCTTGTTTTTGAACTTGGGATATATTTTGAATCATATTCATATTTAAGATTATAAGCTCTTTCTTTTCTGGCTTTGGTTCTTCAAAATTGAATATCATTGCAAATAGTGAGGCATGAATTAACAAAGAAATTATAAAAGCTTTTAGTGAATTATTCATCGTTGTAACTCTGTAATTATAGATATTTTATCCATTTTTAACTCTTTAAAAATATCTATTATTTGTACAAAAGTTTTAAAAGGAGTATTTTCATCAGCTTTTAAAGATATAGGTGTATCTTTTGGAAGAGTTTGTAGTAATTGTTTTAATTGTTTTATTTCAAGATTTTCTTTTTCAAATACTAATTGACCATTTGCATCAATAATTAACTCTTTAAATTTTAAATCAGTTTGTTCATTTGTAGATGCTTTTGGTAGAGTTATTTCTATTCTACCTTGTGCAATAAAGGTAGAAAAAATTAAAACAATAGCTAATAAAACAAGAATAATATCTATAAATGGGATTACATTCATAGAGTCAAATTTTTTAACTTTCATTTAAATCTCTCCATCTTGCCATTAAAACATCGATTTTTCTAGCTATTGCGTTATAAATGATTGTTGTAAAAATAGCAACTAAAATACCTAAAGCCGTTGCTTTTAAAGCTAAAGCTAATCCCATCATCACACTATTTGTATCAAAATTAGAACTTTCAGAAATTTTATAAAAAGTTATCATTATTCCACAAACAGTTCCAAAAAGTCCAATATAAGGAGCATTTGAAGCAATAGTATATAAAGTAGTGATATTTTTTGTTAAATCATTTTCTAATTCACCAACTTTTTTATAATCTTCTAGTTTTATTTTTGAAAGAAAAAAGTATCTTTCAAAAGCAAACCATAGAGTTAAAAAACTCATAAGTGCTAAAACACCAATAATGCTATACTCAATATAAATTTTTAGTGTATCTATCATAATATTTCTTCCTTTTTTATTTCTATTGTTGCTTTAATATCTTTTAAATTAATCTGTTCTGAAATAGGTCGTAAAATAATCTCTTCAATTCCTAGATTTTTAAAAAACTCAATTTTTTCTTTTATCTCTTTTGAAGAACCAATCAAACTCTCATCAAAAATTGTTTCATCCAAAATTTTTGTTTCATGATTTTTATTAAATTTTTTTACAAGTTCTTTTTGCTTTTGCATCTTTTTTTTGATTGAACTGATAATATTTTGCTTATCATTTGTTGGGCAAAACATTCTTGAAAGAATGATTTTTGGTTTTTGATTTTTTTTGTGAAAAGATTGATAAGTGTAAATTAAATCTTCAATTTTTTTTATACTCCATTTATGTCCAGCCATCAAAGGTAAATCATTTTGTGCAGTAAATTTAATCAATTTATCATGTAAAGAAGCAACAGAAAATTCAATTTTATTAGTTACTTTAGGAGAGATAAAAAATTCTTTTTTCTTAAATGAAATAGTTTTATTATCAAGTAAAGGTTTCACAACTTTATATTTTTTTATAAGATTTTTTCTTGCAAGTTTTTCATTTAAATTTAAATGAGAATTTTTTACTTCACTTCTTCCACCTTTTGCGATTCCTATGAAAAGTTTTCTATTTGTTAAATTACCAAGCATTGATATATTTTCACTAATGTAAACAGGATCATATAAACCTAAAAGTAGGGTTGCAACTCCTAAGTTTTTATTTGTATGAGTTGCAAGATGATTAAGTAACATCAAAGGAGTTGAATTAATCCTCAATGGATTATAATGATGCTCGGTTACCCAAATAGTATCTATAAAATCATCATATAGTTTTATTAATTCAAGCTGTTTTTTTAAACTATTTTGAAAATCTTCTTCATATTCAAATAGTAATAATAATCCAAATTTCATCTAAAATCCTTTTTTTATTTTTTCATATAGAGCCAAAATCCACTCTCATTATCTATAATTTCAAAATATGTTGGTTTTAAATCTTTTATGATTTTTGGAAGAGTCTCTTTTTTTTCTTCCAATCTATCTTTAAAAGAGTTTCTCCAATTTGGTTCTTTTTCTTCCATTTTTTTTCGTATTTGATTTCTTAGATTTTTGTTTCCAAAACCACCACCAATATAAGCTTGACCTCCAATTTTTAAGATTCTAAAAATTTCATCATAAGCTTTAGACCAATCATCCCAAAATGGAGTTGAGCCACGACTTATAACTAAATCAAAGCTTTCATTTTCACAAGGAATATCATGAATATCACCAAATAGAAATGAACTACGATTAGATAGATTTTCATCATTTACATACTGTTTTGAAAGATTTAACATCTCATGTGATTTATCAAAAAATGTGATTTGCATTTTTGTTTTTTTCGCAAAAGCTCTTCCTAATGCTCCAGTTCCACAACCTGCATCAAGGCATTTACCTTCAACTAAAGAGGTTTTTTCTATAATTTGTTGTGAAATAACTGGATATATTGGTGCGAAAATTTCTTTTACAATATTGTCAAAACCTTTAGGATCTTTTGCTCCTTTTATATGTGCATTCATTATTTTCCTTTTATAAATCATTTAAGATGTTTGATATTTGTTCATCTGTAATTGATACATTTAAAAATAGTTTATAAAACTTTTTGATTTCTTCATTTTTATTAAATATGTAATACTCTGGATATAAGTTTGCCATTAGCCATTGAAGTCCCAAAATTCTCATAAATGAAGGTGGTCTATCAAACCAATTAAATGGTTTTTTAGGAATTAAAAATACTTTATTATTTTTTACAGCTTTTATATCTTTCCATAGTTCAGAATTTTTTATATTTTCAAAAAATATTTTTTCTTGAATTAGTATTACATCGGGATTGTATTGAATAACTTTTTCCATAGAAATTTTTTCAAAACCTTTATGGCTTGAAGTTTGACATCTATGAATATTTACGTCTCCTACAATTTGTAAAAGTTCCACATGAATTGAATCATTACATTCTGTTGCAAGTCCATCTACACCTTGGGCATAATAAACTTTTGGACGTTTTTCATTGGGAATTTTCTTTAAGGTTTTTTCAACTTTATTAAAAACATTTTGTGTATAAGAAGCTAATTCTTCACCTCTTTTTTCTAAATTGAGAGTATCTCCTAAAAATTTAAAAATATTTGGATAATCAAATAGATTTTTTTCCTTTACATAAATAATTGGGGAGTTTAAAAGTTTTAGTTGTTCCTCTTCTTTTTGTGAAATTTCATCATTATGCGACCACATAAGTATTAAATCAGGATGTTGGGATAATAAAACTTCTAAATTTGCTCTTTGTCCTGTTCCAAAAACTCTTCCAATAACTGGAAGAGTTTTCATATTTTCACTTAAATACGGATAGTTTTTTGAATCAATTTCAAAAATCCATCCTGCAAGTAAAGATGAATCCATCGCATATAATGCAAGTGAGCCATAAGGTGATGGAGCATAAATCTTTTTTACTGTTGAGGGAATTTCAACCTCTTTATTGAACATATCAATAACTGTTTTTATTTGAGCTACTAACATAATTTGAAAAACCACACTTATAATAAAAATACGTAACATTATAAAGCCTTAAAATAATAGGCTTAATTCAGCACCTATTACTCTTCCTCTATCATAGTAATAACCTGTTGTATATCTAGTTGCATAGTTTTCATCAGTAATATTTCTTCCATAAAGTTTAAATATAGAATCAAAATTAAAGATTTTAAAATCTTTTGAAACATTTGCATCAACTCTTATATAATCTCCTAAGTCACCATTTGTAGAAGTTCCCATTGCACTAGATGAACTTGTATAATCACTAACTTTTTTAGCTGAAACATTAAATGTATAACTATCCCAAGTATGACTTATCATAGCTGTGTAAAGATCTCTTGGTGTATCAATACCAATACTATCTTCATTATCTGTTGTGTTATCTAACATTCTTGTATAAGAGAGTTTATATGTTGTTGCGCCATTTATTGTACCTTTTATGGCAAATTCTAAACCTTTTCTTCTTGAGTCTTCTTCGTTATAATAATAGTATTCATTTCCACTTGAATCAGTGTAATATAGTGTATTACCACTAGAATCTGTTGCAACACTTTTTTCATTTTTTATATCAACATCAAAATAAGTTATCATTGGATTAAAAGCTTTTGAATATTTCCCTTCTATTCCAACTTCAAACCTATCTTGTTTCTCTTCATGAAGTTCTGAACCATCATTTGTAATTAAATCAAAATCTCCTCCACCTTCATTTGCTTTTAAATATCTAACACTAAGTGAATGTATATTGTCAAAGTTATACATCGCTCCTAAAGCTAGAACTTTTGCTTCAGGAAGGTCACTATTGTTATTAGCATCTTTTAAATTATTGTAGGAAGTTTGATTTTTTGCTGATGTTGAATGATCAATCTTTTTTTGATCAATTCTATATCCAGCATTTAAAATTAAGGAGTTATCAAATAATCCTTGCTCTATAGATATTGCACCACCATATACACTTGTATCATATGAATTATAGGTATATGATAAATTAGAACCATCTCCTTTACTATTTGTTATTTGTCCTCCAAGTTGTATTAAAGTATCATCAAAAGTCATATTATGTCTTAAACTATATGTTTTTGTTTTTTCTTCATAATCTTTTGCATTTGGAGTATATTCTGTATGTTTATATTCACTATTTGATAAACTAAATAGAGTTATTTGATTTTCATTCCAAGCATAATTACCATCAAGTGAAAGAATAGTTGTTTTTAAAGGGTCATAATACCATTCAACTGTGCTAATAGCTCCTGTTTTATCCACACCTTTTTGAAATTCAAACATCCCTTCATCTTTATAACCCATAAGATTCATTTTTAATTTATTATAAGTAAATCCTGCATTTATCATACCTGATTTTGCATCACTACCATCAAACCATTCATTATTACTAGGTCTATCATATCTTGATACCATCCCTCCAACAAATCCACTTAAATCATCAGATTTAGCAAAAGTTGTCCCTGCATATATATTTTGACCATTTGCACTTGGATGACTTTCGCTTTTTTCATAGTATGTAGAAATAACACCTTCAGTTTTTTTAGGTTGTTTTGTTCTGATTATAATAAATCCAATACTATTTCCTGAACCACTATTTGATGCACCAATATCTATTGAAGGAGCTAAAGTTAAAGATGTTGAACTTTTTACTATTTGGATCTCTTCAATTGCACTCATAGGAAGTTTTACTAAAATTCTATCAGCAGTACCAGTTAAAATTGCTCCATCTAAAATATAAGTGATATTCCCTCCACCTCTCATATTTACAAAATATGGATGTTTTCTTCCTTGATAAGTAACATCTAATCCAGCAGTTTTATTTAATAAATCAAAAATATCTTTTGGATTTTGAGCTTTTATCTCTTCTTGTGTTATTACTTCTGTACCAAATTGTGCAGTTTTTTCAACCCTATAAAGATTTTTTGTACTTGATAGTTTTAAATCTTCTCTAGATTCATAATCACTGTAACTACTATCTTCTATATTGATTTGATCTATTGCAATATTTGTTTCATCTGCTTGTAAAGTTGTTACATTATTAGCTAATAAAATTGCAGTTGTTGCAACTAAATTAAAAGTCTTATTTCTTAAATAATTGGTTTTCATTTTTTCCCTTTTTTTCAATCTAAATTGTTAGAAGCTATATTTCATATTGAAAAAGTATTCTCTACCTGGTTCATAAAATCCTAAATCATAGTAATAATTTTCATCAAATAAGTTTTTCACACCAGCTTCAAAAGTTATATCTTTATATTCATATGAAAGTTTTGTGTTAACAGTTGTAAAATTACTTTTATCGTAAGTATTATTTCTATATTGAAGATATATATCTTTTTCATTTTTCAAATTTGCATAAATATACAAATCTTTTAGGATGTCATATTTAGCATAAAGAAAGGTTGCATGTTTAGCTATTCCAGTTCTTTTATATTCGCTATCATCTCTATCTTCAATATCTATATATGTGTAGTTGATTCCTGATGAGAACTTATCAAAGTAACTGTTTAATTCTAGTTCAACTCCTTTGTGTCTAAAATCTCCAATATTTTGATTTTGAGTTAAACTACCAACATTTACTGATTGTATTGCATCTTTATAATCTGATAAAAATAGATTTGTTTTAACATCAAAGTTTGAAGTAAGCATATTTGAATAAGAAATTTCATAATGAGTAGCTTTTTCTGCATCTAAATCAGGATTAGCTAAACCTTCTCCCATTTTTTCAGAATATCTCTCTTTCATTGTTGGTAGATGAGTTTTTCTTGAAATTGTAAAGCTTACTTTTTGTTGTTCGTTTATGTCATAGAAAAGACCAATTTGTGGATTAAAACTATCCATACTTCCTATGTTGAAAGTTCCATCTTCATCCCAGATTTTATCATCATCTAATCTATCATAACTAATTCCTGTAACAAGTGCCAATGAATCAGTTAAAGAGTATGTATCTTCAAGTGCTAGAGAAACTGTTTTGTCTGCATAATCTTCATTTTTTACATCATTTTCATCATAACCTTTATGAGAATCATATTTATAACTAACAGAAGATACTAATTCATGATTTTTAAATGGCATACCAAATTCTACAGATGTTCCATAACTATAATCTTCATATCTACTTCCCCAAGTTACTTTTTTCCAATCTGTGTTATAATTTTCTAAATAATTATCAAATTTATCATAGAACCATCTAGTTTTTAGATAATTATCTCCCAATTTATTATCTGTAAAAGCATAAAATCCTTCTTTATCCCATTGTGGCCAATTCCAATATCTTGAACGGCTTAATGAATTGTCATCTATTGTAGTATTTTGTTGTTCTTTTTCACCATCAATTTTAGAATACATAATTGCATATTCACTCTCATCAGTTGGTGTCCAACCAGCTTTTAAACTATATTTTTTATCATTTGTACTTGAGTGAAGTCTTTCACCTTCTGGTTGATTTGAAGTTGCTTTATAATCATCAGATAAATCAAAATGGTCTCTATCTTTTATACTTCCAGAAAATTGTAAATAATACTTATCTTGTTTTGTCCCTAAGTTTAGAGCAGTTGTATATTGACTTAATCCAAAATCATTATCAAAAGTTGTACCAAGACTTATATCTCCTTCAAACTCTTTTGTAGGTTTTTTTGATACAAGATTTATAACTCCAGCCATTGTATTTGCACCATATTTAACAGATGAAAAACCTTTTGAGATATCAATTTTAGATAAATCAGCAGTTGTAAATCTTCCATAGTCAAAATTACCATCATAAGGAACATACATAGGAATACCATCCATAAATACAGCAACTCTTGTAGAATTAAAACCTCTAATAGAGATTGTTTTTTCAGCTCTTGCTCCTGTATTTGATAAATAAACACCTGATGTGTTACTTAATGCTTCTGAGATATCAGTATAGTTATGTAACTGAATATCTTCACTAAGAATTTCAGTTGAATTATTTACATCTTTTTGTTCACTGATGTCAATTTGTCCTAGTGTAAATTGTTCATTTTCACTAGCACATAAAATAGATGCTATTAGTGTTGAGTAGATAATTGTTTTTTTCATATTTTTCCCTTTTTTTAAAATTTAAGATTTATTGCTAAAGCACCATTTATTCCCGCTTCATTTGGTAAATAATAAGCAGTAGAAGAGGCTTTACTTAAGTGTTCTCTATAATTTTTATCTAAAATGTTATTTAATTCAAAAGAGATATTTGCTGTTTTAAAAATCCCAAAATTAGTAAAACCATAACCAATTGAAGCATTTGTAAGTCCATAACCTGAAGTTGCTTTTTCTCCATTAATACTTGAAATTTTGTCTTGATTATCAACTAATTCTTCTTCTATTCTCCAACTTAAACCTTTTGCTTTTTTTTGTGATAGACTTAAAGTTACTTTTTGTGGAGTTATATAAGCTAATGGAGTGTTATCATCTTTATTTTTTCCTCTTGTATATGTGTAAGAAGCTTCTGCATAAATATCATCAAATAGTTCATATCCAAGCATTAATTCAGCTCCATAAATAGAAGCTTCATCTAAATTTACAAATTGTTTTATAGGTAAATTAGCAGTTGTTTTATATCCTGTATTTACTAATTCAATATAATCTTTATATTCTTGATAATATAAAGCACTCGTATAATAAGCCTTACCAATTTGACCATCAGCTCCAATATCAATACCATATACTTTTTCATTCTCTAAATCTTGATTTGGTATTTGAGAACCATTACTTGGATTATTTCCATATTGTTCATTGAAATAAGGAGTTCTTGTTGCATTTGATAATTTCAAATAAGGTATAAACGCAGTTGAAACTTCATAACCAACAGTTGCACTAAGAGATACTAAGTTGTCTTTCTCATTTGTATTTTCTTTTACAATTTCACCTAAAAGTGCAGTTGGAATTAGTCCATCATTGATATATTTATTTGTATTTATATTAGAAGTTACATCTCTTTTAGCATATTCATAACCAGCAGCTAAGTTAAAAAATAATTTGTCATAATGAATATCATCTGCTAAAGATAGATTATAAGTCTCTATTCCACCACCAGTTATTCCAAATGCACTCATCCAACTACCCCAAGTTTTAGTATTGTAGTTGTAACTTCTTACTCCATTTGTAATGTCCATATCAGAGTAAGTTCCTGCAAGACTTAAATAGTGATTTCCTAACTCTTTATCAACAGAAATTTTGATTCCTTCTGTTGTGCTATTTCTAAATAATTCTTGTTGTTCAGATATAGTAGCTTCTCTTTTTGTATTTAAATCATAATGAGATCTATTATTAAAATATTGAACATCAAAATTAGTAAAACCACCAGCAATTTCATCCTCTCTATAACCTATAAAATAAGTTTTTGCTTCATCATTTGGTCTATCTGTATATGTCCAAAATCCATTTGTAGCATTAAACCATCTTGTATATGGATCTTGTGAATCTGCTTTATCTTTTGTATATCTTGTGTAGATATAACTATCATCTCCTGTTTTTATTGCAAAACTTCCATTATAATTTTGCGTTTCATATTCAGAGTGTAATATCTCATCTGAATTTCCATCTTCATAATTATCAAAATCACTCATTCCTGCACTTAATGAAACGTTGATTAAGTTGTTATATAAACTAGTACCTATTGAGCTTGTATAACCATCATTTGATAAAAATTCATATTTTCCATTTAAAAATCCAGATACTTTAAAATCTTGTGTTGAGTTAAATTCAGGTTCTTTATATTTTACAACAACAGCTCCACTCATAGCTCCCATACCTAATTTTGCACCATTTGCACCTCTATAGACTTCAATTTCGGATACATCAGTCATACTAAATAAATTTGTTGAATCATCATGTCCTGCATTTAATCTCATACCTTCAATGAAAACAGGAACACCTTTATTTCCTCTACCTCTTATATATGGTTCTGATGCATAAGAACTTGATTTTTTAAACTCAACATAAAACTCTTTATCTAAAGCATCATTCATTGAACTAACAACTTTCTCTTCAACATTAATAGTTGATTTTGAACTACTTAGTGATTCTTCTAATAGTGCAGAATCCTTGATTTTAATCTCTTCAATTTTTGTATCTTGTGCTGCAAAAGCAACAAAAGCACACATTTGAATAGTGATTAATGATAATTTCATTTTCATATTTTTCCTTTTAACTTTAATATTTCATTAATTTGTTGTGAACTTAATTTTGTTCCCATAAATTCTTCATAAAATTGTGAAGTCTCTTTTTTCATATCTATATCTTCAAATTTCTCTGGATACATTTTTTTTGCTACCCATAAAATACATAATATTTGTTCAGGTGTATAATGTGTCCAAAAATGTGCTCCCATAGGAATAGAATAAACTTGTTTGTTTTTTACTGCTTTTAAATCTTTGAATTTTGGATTTTCTAAAGCTAATTTCACATCATTTTCTCCCCACACAAATAGGAAATCTGGATTTAAAACATAAAGTTTTTCCATATCTATTGAGATATGTTCTTTTGTTATATTTGAAGTTGCAGATATTCCTCCAGCTTTTTCAAATATAGTATTTGCAGTTGTAACCATAGGAAGAGATAAGTTATTCATTCGAATATAAAGAGCTGTTTTTTTATCTTTTATTGATGAGGTTTTTTCATTTATAAGATTTAGAACTTTGTTATAATATTCATCATAAGCCTTTGATACTTCTTGCATATTAAATAGTTCACCCAAAAAATTCATAGTTCTTTTGATACTATCTTCTCCTTGCCAGTTTATAATTGCAGTTTTATAAGCTCTTTTTTCAAGTAAAGAAGCACCTAAAGTATCATTTACAAGTGCTATATCAAATTTTGTAAGGGCAAGTTTTTCAAATTCTGGTGTCCAACTTGGAGGATTTGATGATACTTGAGGAAGTGAAAAAAGTTTTGGCATAAACCATTGTTGATGTTTCCAAAAAGGCATATTTTTCAGATTTTCATCTTCAACACCATTTTGTATGATATCGGCTTTTTTAAATGCAAATAAAAAAGCATTTAGTGCAGGAGTTCCTCCCACACTTACCACTCCTGAAATTTTATCAGGAACAGTTATCTCTCTATTTTCCATATCAATAATCTTATGTTCTGCAAAAAGATTAACACCTAAAAGTGTAAAGATTAAAAATAGTAGTTTAATTGTTTTCATAATTAAAACTTAACAATCATACTAAACACTGCAGAAAAAGGTGCTCCTTGATAATAATCAGTTGCTCCTGTTCTTGTATCATCTAAACTATTTTTTACAATACCTATATATTTTTTATCAAATATATTTTGTAACGCTAAAGACAATTCAACTTTATCTTTTTGAACTACATATTTTGTGTTAAGATCAAACACTGTATACCCATTTACTTTTTCAGTATTTTCTGCATCTCCATAACGTTTTCCAATATATCTAGCTATTGGTGTAACACTAAATTTATCAAAATCTAAATTTACCCCTAATTTTGCCCCAAATTTTGCAACATCAGGAATTTGATTTCCTTTTGATTTTAAGTATGTATTTGTTGCAAGTAAAATATCATCATCAAATTCAAATTTATTGTAATAAGTAGAAGCAAATAGAGTTGCAGTTTGATTTAAGTTATAACTTCCTTCGATTTCAGCTCCCATAGATGTTGCATTTGAATCACTTTTATAATAACTTAAATCTAAATTTGGATCATATACTGTAACTTGTTTATTTTTGTAATCACCATAAAATAGGGTGTTTTTTAATAAGAAATTTTCATAAGAGTATTTTGCAAATAGCTCAAAATTGTTTGAAGTTTCTAGTTTTAGTTCATCCCATAAATCTTGTAATGTTATCCCAGCAGCTTGAAATTTTGAAGTATTTGAATTATAAACTGACCATAATGGACCTTGCCAAGGATTTGCAAAGTTTTTTGCATAACCTCCACCAACTTTCCAGTTTGGATTTAGTTTTTGTTCAATAACTAAACTTGGTAATAAAACATCTGATGAACTTTCATCAACTTTCATCCCACTTTTTATACCACTTGAAGCAGCAATAGCTTCATCATAAGATAAATCAGTTGTCATACCTGTTGTGTTATATCCAGTAACAGCAGGAAAATCAAACATCATATAACGTAAACCAACATTAAAATATGTATTATTTACAGTTTTATCATATCCTATATAAGGGGAATTTGACGTTCTATCATCAATATCTGTTAACATTCCATAAGATTTAAATTTCAAACTACCATCTGATTGAATACTATAAACTTTTTGTATTTTTGGAGGTGGAGTACTTTCCATTTGTTGATACCACCAACCACCATATAATTTACCTCCTGCTAATGGATAATCTAAATCTAAATTTGCTCCATAAGCCTCTTGCTCAATAGTCATTTTAGTAACTGTACCATTTGTTGCATTTCCAATATATCTAGTACCTTCACTTCCAAAGGTATATGGTTTTAATCTAATTTTTAAATCATTAGCATGAGTATTAAGAGCTATATAATAAAAATATTCATCAAAATCTTGCTTATTATAGTCATAATACATGGCATCAGTTTTTGCAACACCACTTAAAGTAGAGTTATAATCTTTTGAATAATTACTACTTAAAGATTTAGTTTCATCATAAGTTAATGGTTTATATTCATGTCTATCAAATGTATTATATGCTCCAAAAAGTTCAATTTGAGTCTCATCTGTAACATCAATTGTTGTCATTGCATTAAGATTTTTTCTTTTTATTTCACCTTCACCTTTCCATTTATCATTTTCCATATCAGATGCTGAGATAAAAAATCCAACTTTGTCATTTATTTTTCCACTATCAAGTCTTAAAAAAGCTTTTTTATAATGGTCACTTCCACCTGCAATTGATAGCATTCCTCCAAAATCATCTTTTGGTTTTACAATTTTTAAATCTAAAGCTCCTGATGTTGTACCAAGACCAAATCCTTTATTCGAAGGAGTTAATCCTGTTGTAAAATCTAAACTCGAAAGATTTTCTTTATCAACTAAAAGACCTGTTCCTCCATTTCCAACATTTACTCCAAATGGAATACCTTCAATAGTTGTACTTAATTTACTAAAAGTATCTCCTAATTGACCCCTAACTCTTAACATATTTTGATCAACAGTTAAAGCATAAGCATCTTGCGTTTCAATATTTACAGATGGTAAAAGTTGTAGACTTTTAAAATAGTTTGAAGAACTTGTTCCTTGTAATACTGCAGCTGCATCACCTGAAATAGTTTTTGTTTGAGTATTTTCATCTAAATTAAAGAAGTAGTTTTCTAGACTATCTTTTATTTCTATCAATTCTAATTGAATATTTTTAGTTTCATCTGCAAAAGATGAACTACAGAGTAATCCCATTAAAATTAAACTATAAGATTTTATTTTCATTTTTCTTCCTTGTTTTTCTTTATGTAATTATATATATAACGATAATTAAAAAAATTTATATTGCCATACAAATTTTTCTATCATGCAAATGTTCAATTTTTGATTTTAAATTGTAAACTTTTTCAATATTTTCTTCATTGATAATATCTATTGGTTTACCTTTTTCTAAAATTTTTCCTTCATTTAAAAATATTGCTTCATTTGAAGCAAAAAAAACATGGTCTGGATGGTGACTTGTTTTTATAAAAGTTAAATCTTTTTTAGATAACTCTTTTATTTTATTTAGTAGTTTATATTGATTTCCAAAATCTAAACCATTAACAGGCTCGTCCATAATAAATATATCTGCTTGTTGAGCGATAGCTCTTGCTATTAAAATCAACTGTTTTTGCCCACCACTTAAAGTTGTATATATTTCATCTTTTAAGTTGGCAATCCCCATTATTTCCAAAGCTTCTAAAGCAATCTTTTTATCTTTTTTATTAAAATTAGAAAAGAGTGATTTATAAGGCATTCTTCCCATTAAAACTACATCTTTTACTAAGTAGCCAAATGCACCATTGTGAATTTGAGGAATGTAAGCAACTTTTTGGCAAAATTCTTTTATTTTTATTTCTCTTATTGGTCTATTTTCAAAATAAACTTCTCCAGAATTTGGTTTTAAAAAACCTAATAAGATTTTTAATAAAGTTGTTTTCCCACAACCATTTGGCCCTAAAATTGAGATAATATCACTAGAATTAATCTCAAAATCAACTCCTTTTAGAATCTCTTTTTTACCATAAGAAAATTTTAAATTCTCAACTTTAAACATTAAGCCCATCCTTTTTTTACATTTTTTAAAGCATATGCAAAAAATGGAATACCAATAAGCGAAGTTAAAATTCCTATAGGAATTTCCACACTAAATAAAGTTCTTGAAATATTATCAATGATTAGAAGATAAATTCCACCAAGTAGGGCACTAATTGGTACAATAATCATATTATTTGAACCAAATAATAATCTTGCAATATGAGGAATTACAAGTCCAACCCAACCAATCATTCCAGCAAGTACAACAGTAAATGCACTTATAAATGTTGCAATTAAAATAATGACAAAACGAATAAGTTTTACATTTATTCCTAAACTTCTTGCTTCTTCATCACCAAGACTTAAAATATTTAGATATTTTGATAAAAATATCATTAAAAAAATCCCAAGTAATATAGGAATAGTTACTATATAAATAGTATGTTTATCAATTAAAGCTAAACTTCCCATAAGCCAATAAACTATCGCAGGAAGTTGGTCATAAGGGTCAGCCATATATTTTGTAATTGATAAAAGTGAGCTAAAAAAAGCAGAACTTACTACTCCACCTAAAATCAGTAAAATTATTTGATTTTGTTTATTAAACATTGAAATAAACAAAGCAATAAAAACTGCTAAAATTCCAAAAATGAAAGAAGAAGCTTGAATGAAAAGAAAATCTTTAAAAAAAATCATTCCTAAAGCTGCTCCAAAAGAAGCTCCTGATAATACTCCTAAAATACCAGGAGATACCAAAGGATTTCTAAACATTGATTGAAATGCAACTCCTGAAATTGCTAAAGATGCACCTATTAAAATAGCACCAACTATTCTTGGAAATCGTATTTCTACAATTATGTTTTGTATCAATTGGGAATTTGGTATATTTTCAAATCCCAATTTGTACAATAAAAATTGAACAATTTGTTTTATTGATAAATCATATTGTCCTAAAGTTAGTGAAAATAATGAAAGTATAATAAGAATTATAAATAATACTATAATAGCTTTCATCGTAAGTATTCACCAAAATATTTATTATATTTAAAATTAAATAACAATCTTTTTCCCCCTGATTCTGTTTTTTTAATCTATTTAAGATTTATTATAAAAAGCTATAAAAAATCTTTTCATTTTCAAACTAGATACATTTTTCGCTATTTATACTAATATACAACGAAAAAAAAGTCAATTAAAACAACATAAAACCTGTATAAAAAATATCATTTTCTAAATTTTATAAAGCACCTTTTGAAATATTTTCTAAAGTTTTTTCATCTAAATCAAAATTAAAGAAAAGTTTATAAAACTTTTTAATTTCTTCTTTTATATCTTTTTTATAATAATCTTTATACATAATAGAACTTAACCAGTGAATACCTAGTAATCTCATAAAAGAGGGTGGTCTATCAATCCAATTAAATGGAACTCTTGGTACTAAATATACTTTTTTTTGTTTTACTGCATCTAGCATTTGCCAGTTGGTATCTGTAAAAATTTGTTTATAAAATTGGGGAGATTGAACAATAATATATTCTGGATTTGCTTTTAAAATAGTTTCAAAACTTAAATTTTCCATTCCAACAATATTTTTTTGTACACATTCAAAAATATTTTTTGCTTTAATAAATCTAAATTGTGTTGTATGAAAAGAATCTTGACAATCACTTTGTAAACCATTATGTCCTTGAGCATAATAAAAGCTTACTTCTTTGTCTTTTGAAATATTTTTTGTCATTTCTTCAATATAATTTAAAGTCTCTTCTGCATAACTTGCTAACTCTTCACCTCTTTTTTGATTATCAAGTAATTCTCCTAAAAATCTAAAAGTTTGGGGTGTTTTAGGTAAATTATCTGCATCAATCATAACAATTGGAATATCAATTTTTCCAAGGCTATTTTCGACTTTTTGGAATAAAAAGTTATTTTGCCAAGCCAAAATAATTTGAGTATTTAAACTTAAAAGTTTTTCTAAATTTGCACCTTTTTGATTTCCATGCCAACCACCAATAACAGGAAGATTCATAAAATATTTTCCTAAATATTTTTCATCTGCAATATTGTTTTCATTAATTGCTGGAAAATTTAATCCAACTAATAAATTTGGATTATATAATGCAACTAAAAATGTTGTAGGCGGTGCTGAACCAAATATTCTTTCTATTTTATTTGGAACTTCAACTTTTGTATTACTCATATCTACAATAGTTTTTGAATACAAAGAGATATTAAATATTATAAATAATAGAAATAAAAATTTAGTTTTCATCTTTCTCTCCTTTTTCAAATTCATGAGCAATATCTTTATAAGGGTATCTTTTAGGTGCTTCCATCATAGTTCTTCGATTTATCATTCTTAAAGATAAAGATTCAATCCATTCCCAAAATTCTTTAATATATGCTTTTGGAAAATTCACTTCTTTTAATGTTTTTTTATAAAACATTAACCATATATCTCTTGCTTGTTCATCTATAGAAAATGGAAAATGTCTTGATCGAAGATGAGGATGTCCATATTGTGAAGTATATCTTTCTGGTGCTCCTAAAGCTTCCATGAAAAATTCTGCTGTTCTATTTGTTACAATTTCAAACATTTCATCATTTTGAGAAAAAAGATGACCAATAGAACTTTTTTTTAATAGATTATGATGATGAAAAACCATTTTTTTTATATTTTCTTCTCCAAACTCTTTAAAAATTGTTTTTGGAGGAAATGGTACTTCTGGATAGATAAAATCAATCATGATAGGTTTTACACCATCAGCATTAAATTTTTGTGTAGGATCACAGTTACTAAAACTTTTTATATCTGTGATTGTTTCGTGTTTTAAATTAATGAATACATTATTTGGTTCCATTTTATTCCTTTACTTATTATATTGATGTGAAAAATGTAAATAGTAAGTAAATGAATTACGTAGTATATTTAAATAAATAACGCAAGTCAATAGAATAAACTAAAAAAAGTTTTGTTAGAATAAAATATAAAAATAGGAGTTAATATGATAAATAAAGCATATTTCGCAGCAGGTTGTTTTTGGGGAGTAGAGTATCATTTTGAAAAATTAAAGGGTGTAATTAGTGCAATTTCTGGTTATATGGGTGGAAGTATTCCTAATCCAACTTATGAAATAGTTTGTAGTGGTTTTTCAGGACATTTAGAAGCAGTAGAAATAACTTATGATGAAACAATTGTAAGTTTTGAGGAATTAGCTAAGTTGTTTTTTGAAATACATGATTTTACTCAAACTAATGGACAAGGTCCAGATATTGGAAGTCAATATTTATCAGCAATTTTTTATTTAGATGAGAAACAAAAAGATATTAGTGAAAATTTAATTTGTGAACTAGAAAATAAAGGGTTTAAAGTAGCTACTTCTGTTTATCCTTATACAACTTTTTATGAAGCAGAAGAATATCATCAAAATTACTATGAAAGACATCAAAAGATGCCTTATTGTCATAGTTATAAAAAAATATTTTAGATAGTTCCTAAAATATAGTATATAGGTTTATTATCTAATCTTTGAAGTTTTACATTGTATTTATTAGCCCAATGTGAAACTTCATCATGAAACTCTTGTAAAATCTCTTCAGAGTCATTTTCATCACATTTAATTTTTAAATAATTTGTTTTATTTGATAATCCAACATAAGCGTTCATTTTTTTTAAATGATCATTTAATGTTAAAATATGTTTTGCAAACTTGTCAAAATTTGTTGTAGATTCAATCATTTTTTCAGCTTGTTTCAATGAAGCTTCACTTTTTGAATAACCTAATTGAGATAATATAACTTCTTCAGATACGTCTAACTGCATTTCAATCCTTATTTTTTTAATTATAATATATGTTATCAAAATTATTTTTAATTATGATTAAAAAATAGATAATAAAAAATTATTATTTGTTTATTTATTAAGCTTTTTATCTTTTTTATGTAAGATAAAATAAAAAATCAAAGGTAATTAAAATGAGTATTTTAATGGAAATGAGTATGTTCCCTACAGATAAAAGTGAAAGTAAAAGTAAAGAAGTTGCTGAAGTAATAAGAATAGTAAGAGATAGTGGAGCAAATTATCAGTTAACAGCTATGGCAACTATTATTGAAACAAATACTTTAAAAGAGGCTTTAGAATTAGTAGAAAAATGTTATTCAAAATTGGAAGAATTAGGTTGTAATAGAGTATATGCGACACTTAAATTTGATATTAGAAAAGGTCATGAAAATAGACTTAAAACAAAAATAGAATCAGTTGAAAAACATATAGGAGAAGTTTCAAAATAGTCTAAAATAGACTTTTTTGAATACCTATTTCAACTTCACCTAAAGCTTTTAGTTTAAAACTGATTCTATGAATATCGCTTTTTCCAAATTTTTTAATTGCTTCAATATGAGCTTTTGTTCCATAACCTTTATGTTTATGAAAATCATAATTTGGATAGAGTGATGAAATATCATCCATAAATCTATCTCGGCTTACTTTTGCTAAAATTGAAGCTGCACTTACTTCTTTTATTGTTGCATCAGCTTTTATTTTGTGTTGTAAAGTTGTAATTCCAAAAGAAGTATTTCCATCCATTAAAAATTCATTGCTAAATTCTTTTAATTTTTCCATAATTTCAAGAATTGAATTTTTTAAACAATAACTAATTCCTTTTTCATCAATCATTTTAGCATCACTAAAGACTATATGATATTTTGATTTTTCAATTATTTCTTCAAAAAGTTTTTCTCTTTTTTTTTCAGTTAAAACTTTTGAATCATTTAATCCTTCAATATTTTCAAGAAGTATTGCTCCTGCAACTACTAAAGGACCTGCAATTGGTCCGCGTCCTGCTTCATCAATGCCACATAACATATTAAAAATCCTTATTAAATTTGATTTATTATAACATTCTATAAGAAAAAACTATATAATGTTTTTTAATATTATATTATCTGGAAATAAGATGAAAAAAAGTTATTTTCTAATCATATTTACTTTATTCCTTTTTATAATAACGATATCATATAGTTATTTTTATAAAAAAGAAGATGTGATAAAAATTGGATTTGTAGGAGCTCTAACTGCAAAATATTCTGTTTTAGGAAATGCAATGATGAATGGAATTATTTTAGCTTTTGAAGAAGAAAATTACAAAATAAATGGAAAAGAAATAGAACTTATTTTTAAAGATGATAAAAAAGATATAGAAGTAAATAAAAAAATCGTAAATGATTTTATAAATCAAGGAATAAAAATAGTCATAGGAAATGTAACAAGTAGTATGACAAAAATTTCAATGTCAATAATCAATGAACATAAAGATATGTTTATGATTTCAGCAGCTTCAGCAAGTAATGAATTTTCAGGAATTGATGACCAGTTTTTTAGAGTTCATGTAGCAAATAATGAACAAAGATTTTCAAGTTTTGCAACATATATAAAAGATTCAGGTTTTAAAAAAATTTATGGAATTTATGATCCTGAAAATGTAACATATACAAAAGATTATTTAGAAAATTTTGAAAAAAGTTTTTTACTTCATGGAGGAAAGAAGTTTATACAGTATTCAAAGATAGGAAATTTAGATTTTTTATTAAAAGATATAAAAGAAAAAAATCCAGATTTATTACTTATTTGTGCAAATTCAGTAGATGCAGCAAGAGTAGTACAATATTTAAGAATAAATGGAATTTTTACTCAAATTGCTTCATCTGAATGGGCAATGACTTCTACATTTATAGAAAATAGTGGTAAATATAGTGAAGGAATAATTTTTAATATCGATTATGATGAAAACTCAAAAAAAGATGAGTTCGTAAAATTTGTTAATAATTTTGAGAATAAATATAAAACTTTTCCTTCGATGTACGCGGTTAAGGGATATGAATTAGCCAAAATAATTATTGAACTTCTAAAAATGGGAAATGAAACAGAACTTAAAAAAAATATTTTATTAAAAAAAGAGTTTAATGGACTTCAAAATACTATAACTTTTGATGAATTTGGTGATGTTGTAAGAGAATTTAATACTTATAAAATAATTGATGGAAAGTTTGAAAAAATAAAATGAAAAAAGAGATAAGCTTAAAAAAGCATATTCAAAATATTTTAATATCTTTTTCTATTTTTATAACTATTGCTATTAGTTTACTTTCAATAATAAATTTTTATTTTTCAAAACTTACGATAATAGAACATAATCAAAAACAAATTTTATTTCAAATTGAATCAGAAGTAAAAAAATTTTTAACTCAAATTTATAATATATCATTGTATATAAAAAACAATTATAAAGATAATAACAGTCTTTTAAAAAATATAGTTGAAACAAATACAAATATTTCAAGTATTTTAGTTTTAGATGATAGTGGTGTAATTAAAGATTTTTATGCAACAACGAATTTAAATATTTATAAAGGATTTGATTATTCAAAACAGAACTACTTTCTTGGCTTGAAAAAAGGAAAAAGTGATTATTGGTCTAATGTTTTTTTATCAACAGTTGATGAAGAACCAGCAATTTCTTATAGTTTTAAATTTGATAATAAAGTTGTTGTATTGATGATAAGATTAAAAGAAATTTCTGAATTTATTTCAAGATTTAAAAATCAAAATGATACTCATATGGTAAAAATATTTGATGAAAACGGAATTTTAGTTTTAAATCCGAATAACCCAGATTTAGTGTTACAAAGATTTAATGAGAAAACAAAAGAAGTATTTACAAAATTAATAGATAAATTGCCATCATATTATTTTACAATATTTAATAGTAGTCTTAATAATGAAAATTTATATGGAACATATACAACTATAGAAAAAACAGATTGGAAAATAGTTGTAAGTGAGAGTTATGATTTGATATTGAAGTCTTTATCTGGCATTGTTTTGGTAATGTTTTTGAGTATGTTGATATTCATTTTATTAGCAATTAGTTTATCATTAAAAATTTCAAAAAGAATTTTTAACTCTTTTGATGAATTACAAAAAACTACAACAAATATTTCAAATGGAAATTATGATATTCATATCAAAGATTCATATTACAATGAATTTAATTTATTATTAAATAGTTTTAATAAAATGAAAATAGAGATTGATAAAAGAGAAGAGTCTTTGGAAGCTTCGTTAGATAGTTTTAAATCTTTATTTAATTCAACTATGGAAATTATGATAATTCATGATAAAGGAATTTGTGTAGATGCAAATAATGTGGCAATTAAATTTTTACAATTAAATAATAAAGATGAATTATTAGGTAAAAATCTTTTAGAGTTTGTTGATGAAAATTATAAAGAATTATTAATAAAAAATTATGAAAAAAATACTTTACCATATGAATTTGAAATAGTTATAAATAATCAAAAATTTACTTGTCTAGGACAAGGAAAATTTTTAAAATTAAATGGTAGAGTTGTTAAACTATCAACTTTGATAGATATTACAGAGTTAAAAGATAAAGACAAATTACTTTCTCAACAATCAAAAATGGCTGCAATGGGTGAAATGATAGAAAATATTGCTCATCAATGGCGACAACCTTTAAGTTTGATAAGCACTTGTGCAAGTGGAATCAAATTTGAAAAAGAGTTCAATAAAACTATTAGTGATGAAAGATTGGTGGAATCTTTGAATTTAATAGTTGATAATACACAGTATCTTTCTAAAACGATAGATGATTTTAGAAATTTTTTTAAAGCTGATAAAAATATTGAAAATTATTGTGTAAATAAAAGTATTAATAAAGTATTAAACCTTTTGAAATCGAGTATTGAAAATCATAATATAAAAATTGAAACAAAAAATATTGAAAATTTAATAATAAATGGTTATCCAAATGAATTTTTACAAGTAATAATAAATATTTTAAATAATTCAAAAGATGCTTTATTAAATCAAGATAAAAATAAAAGATTTATTGATATAAATACTTATATAAAAAATAAAAAATGTTTTGTAGAAATATCTGATAATGGTGGTGGACTAGAAGATGAAGTGATATCAAAAGTTTTTGAACCTTATTTTACTACAAAACATAAATCTCAAGGAACTGGAATAGGATTATATATGTCTCATCAAATTATTGTTGAGCATATGAAAGGAGGAATAGATATTAAGAATATGGATTTTATAAAGAATGATGAAGTATATAAAGGTTGTATGGTTATCTTAGAAATTCCAATAAATGAAAAATATAATTTGGATTTTCATATATAACTTGACAAAGAAAGACTAAAGTTGTATAATTTTATTAGCAGTTAAACTTAAGGAGTGCTAAATGAGTAATAATATTTTTGAAAAAATGACGAATCAAATGCAAGAAACGATAGATTCAAGTGTTGCACTTGCATTACATAATAAAAATCAAGAAGTAGAAGTTGTTCATCTACTTTGGGCTTTATTGACAAACACAAATTCTGTATTAAATCAATTATTAAATAAAATGAATGTTAATAAAGCAGCAATTGAACTTGAAGCGAAATCAAATGCGCAAAAACTTCCAAGTGTAAGCAGTGTAACAAAAGAGAATATAAAATTATCTAGAAATTTACTTTCAAGTTTACAAAAAGCAGAAGGTCAAATGGCAAGTAATGGTGATAAATTTATAGCTATTGATACTTGGCTTATATCAAATTTTGATTTACCAATAATGAAAGAGATTTTAGGAAAATATATAGATTTAAGAGAAGCAAAAAAAGAACTTGAAGCAATGCGTGCTGGAAAAACAATTGAAAGTAATAGTGCTGATGATAATTTAGAAGCTTTAAATAAATATGGAATAGATTTAAATAAAAAAGCTATTGATGGTGAACTTGATCCTGTAATTGGAAGAGACGAACAAATCAATAGAATGATGCAAATTTTAATAAGAAAAACAAAAAATAATCCGATTTTGTTAGGAGAACCTGGAACTGGTAAAACAGCGATTGCTGAAGGATTAGCTCAAAGGATTGTAAATAAAGATGTTCCAACAAGTTTACTAAATAAAAGAGTTGTAAGTCTTGATATGAGTGCACTAATTGCTGGTGCTAAATATAGAGGAGAGTTTGAAGATAGATTAAAATCAGTTGTTGATGAAGTAAAAAAAGCTGGAAATATAATTTTATTTATTGATGAAATTCATACAATCATTGGTGCAGGTGCTAGTGAAGGAAGTATGGATGCAGCAAATATTTTAAAACCTAGTCTTGCTCGTGGTGAATTACATACTATAGGTGCAACAACACTAAAAGAGTATAGAAAATATTTTGAAAAAGATGCAGCAATGCAAAGAAGGTTCCAACCAGTTAAAGTTGATGAACCAACAGTAAATGAAGCTTTACAAATTTTAAGAGGTATAAAAGAAAAACTTGAAACTCATCATAATGTAACTATAAATGATAGTGCATTAGTTGCAGCGGCAAAACTTTCAAATAGATATATTACAGATAGATTTTTACCAGATAAAGCAATAGATTTAATTGATGAAGCAGCAGCTGAACTTAAAATGCAAATAGAGAGTGAACCAACAGCACTATCTCATATAAAAAGAGAGATTCAAACATTAAATGTTGAAAAAGAAGCTCTTAAAATGGAAAAAAATAAAAAGAATGAAGAAAGAATTGAACAAATTGAAAAAGAGTTAGCTAATAAAAATGAAGAAAAACAAAGTTTAGAAGCACAATTTGAAAATGAAAAACAAACTTTTAATGCAACAAGTGAATTAAAAACAAAAATAGAAGAGCTAAAAACAAAAGCAAATATCGCAAAACGTGAATCAAAATTTGATGAAGCAGCAAGAATAGAATATGGAGAAATACCTGCACTTGAAGCAAAAATTAAAGAAAATGCTGAAAAATGGGACAGAATGCAAAAAGAAGGAACACTTCTTAGAAATTCAGTTGATGAAGAAGCAATAGCAAGTATTGTTTCAAGATGGACTGGAATTCCTGTAAATAAAATGATGGATAGTGAAAAACAAAAAGTTTTAAAAGTTGAAGAAGTTTTAAAACAAGATGTTATTGGACAAGATGAAGCAATAAAAGCAATAAGTCGAGCAATTAAAAGAAACAAAGCAGGATTAAGTGAAACTTCAAGACCAATAGGAAGTTTTTTATTTCTTGGACCAACAGGAGTTGGTAAAACTGAAAGTGCAAAAACTTTAGCTAAGTTTTTATTTGATGACCCAAAATCACTTATTAGATTTGATATGAGTGAATATATGGAAAAACATGCAGTTTCAAGACTTGTTGGAGCAGCACCTGGATATGTTGGATATGAAGAAGGTGGTCAATTAACAGAAGCAGTAAGAAGAAAACCTTATAGTGTTATTTTATTTGATGAGGTAGAAAAAGCACATCCTGATGTATTTAATATTTTATTGCAAGTATTAGATGATGGAAGATTAACTGATAATAAAGGTGTTACAGTTGATTTTAAAAATACAATTATTATTTTAACTTCAAATATAGGAAGTGCAAGAATAATTGAGATTAGTGATAAAGAAGAAAGAAGAAAAGCAGTTTTAGATGAGTTAAAATCTCATTTTAGACCTGAATTTTTAAATAGACTTGATGATATTGTTATTTTTGAACAATTAAATCTAAGTGCTATTACAAATATTGTTGATATCTTATTTAATAATATTAAGAAAAAAGTTGAAGAAAAAGATATAAAAATTTCTTTAACACAAAATGCAAAAGAGTATATTGCAAAAATTGGATTTGACCCAGTATATGGAGCAAGACCATTAAAACGAGCTATTTATGAGATTGTTGAAGATAAACTTGCTGATTTAATTTTAGAAGATAAAATAGGAGAAGGAAGTAGTGTTGAGTTTGATGTGAAAGATGATGAAGTTTTAGTAAACATTGCCTAAAGAATATTTAAGTAAAACTTAACTATAATCCACAACTTATTTAGTGAATATAGAGGAAATCTAAGATGAAAAGAACGTATCAACCACATAATACTCCAAGAAAAAGAACTCACGGGTTCAGAGTAAGAATGGCTACTAAAAATGGTAGAAAAGTAATTAATGCAAGAAGAGCTAAAGGTAGAAAAAGATTAGCTGTTTAAGCAAAGACCACAGACTTAATAGTCCAAAAGACTTTAATAGACTATATAAAAGCGGCAAAAGATGGCATACTACCAGCTTTGTCGCTTTTTTTAGTTCTAACCCTACATTAAAAGCTGCTTTTGTTACTTCAAAAAAAGTTGGAAATGCAGTAAATAGAAATAAAGCAAGACGAAGAATGCGTGCTTTATTTGCTTCTTATGAAAAACAATTAGTAATTGGTAATTATATATTTGTTGCAAAAATAGCCTTACATGATAAAAATTTTTTAGAATTGAAAAAAGATTTTGATTTTGCTTTAAAAAGATTAGAAGTTTTAAAATGAAGCTTATTTTTAAATATTTGATAAGATTTTATCAGAAATATTTAACAGTTTTATCTTTTGGATCATGCAGATATTATCCCACTTGTTCCCAATATGCATTGTGGCAATTGGACAATAATACTTTTTTTAAGGCGATTTATTTTACAATATTGCGCATATTAAAGTGTAATCAACTTTTCGATGGTGGATTTGATTATCCAATTATAAAGTTGAAAGCAAATCAAAATATCAATTATAAAAAAATCAAAATAATATATTGGTATGTTCCATTAAAAAATGGGAAGTATTTAGTAGTAAAGAATCGGGAGTGGAAAAAGAAGAATGAACAACATGAATCAAAATAACGGTATGCAAAAACGAATGTTAATCATGACATTGGTAGTTTTTGTATTTTTTATAGCTTATGAATTTTTAGTTTTAAAGCCACAGCAAGAAGCAAGAGCTCAAAAAGCAAAAGAAGAATTAGCACAAAAACAAAATGCTGCACCTGATGTTAATACAGTTGCAACTCAAACGTTATCAACAGATGTGAATGGTAATCCAGTTGATATGTCAAAATCAGCTGATGCACTATCTTCAAAAGCAATAGCTAGTTCTCAAATTGTTTCTGTTATAAAAACAGCTAAAAATGTTATTGAAATTGATACATTAGGAAGAGTTGCACAAGTTACTTTACTTGAAAAAAAATATAAAGATGAAAATACAAATCAAATAAAGTTATTGGAATCAAATCAATTAAGACCTTTAGAAGTTAGATTTGCAGATGCAAATTTAAATACAGAAGCATTTAAAGTTAATGTAATTGCAAGTTCATCAAATGTTGATGCAACAACACAAGTTCAAGAATTAATTTTAACTCAAAACTTAACAAATTCTATTTTAACAAAAAAGTTTACTATATATCCAGATGGTCATTACGATTTAACAGTTAGTACTACAAATGATAAACAATTCTTTATCTCAAATGGATTTAGACCAAATGTATTAGCTGATATGTATGCTGTTCATGGATTTATTAGTAAGTTAAATGATAATACTTTAAAAACGATAGAAGATGGTGATTTAGATAAAAATGAAAATATAGTTGGAGCTAAGTTTATATCTAATTTTGATAGATATTATGCAACAGTAATTTATAATTTTGAAAAATCATTAAATGTTACAGTTATGCCTGATTCTTCATCTAATCCACAAGGTTTTATTCACGGTGGAAATAGTATCTCTTTTTCAGGATATATTGGACCAAAAAATCATAGAGATTTAGAAGCTTTAAATCCTGAGTTAATAGATGTTATTGATTATGGTTGGTTTACGTTTATAGCAAAACCAATGTTTTTATTATTACAATTCATTCAAGGTTATATTGGTAACTGGGGTTGGACAATTGTTATTCTTACAATTTTAATTAAATTAGTTTTATATCCTTTATCATATAAAGGTATGGTTTCTATGCAAAAATTAAAAGATTTAGCTCCAAAAATGAAAGAAATTCAAGCTAGATATAAAGATGATAAACAAAAACAATCTATGCATATGATGGAACTTTATAAAAAACATGGTGCAAATCCAATGGGTGGATGTTTACCATTAATTTTACAAATTCCAGTATTTTTTGCTATCTATAGAGTTTTATTAAATGCTATTGAATTAAAAGGTGCACCTTGGATTTTATGGGTACATGATTTAGCTGAAATGGATCCTTATTTTGTTTTACCTATTTTAATGGGTGCAACAATGTATTTACAACAAAAAATTACACCTAATACTATGCAAGATGAAATGCAAAAGAAAATATTCCAGTTTTTACCAGTTGTTTTCACATTCTTCTTTTTATGGTTCCCAGCAGGTCTAACGTTATATTGGTTTATAAATAATTTATTTACAATTGGTCAACAATACTACATTAATAAAGTATTTGAAAGAAAAAGAGCAGAAAAAGCATAGGAAAACTCATGAAAAAGTTTGAAGCAAATTGTTTAGAAAAAGTTTATGAATTAGCCACAGCAGAATTTAAATGTTCTATAACAGAATTAGAGATTGAAGTTATCCAACAACCAAGTAAAGGTTTTCTTGGTTTTGGAAAGAAAAATGCAATTATTGAAGTATGTTTTAAAGATAATTGTAAAAGGTATGTTCAAGAAACAAAAACTTTTAAAAACAAAGATGTAAGAATCGAAGAAGTTTCTGAAAGAATTGAATATTCAAATAAATTTGAAGAAGAAAAAATCAATAATTATGGGAAGAAAGAAGTTTTATCTAAAGTTCCAACAGCTGGTGCAAAAGATAAAATATTTGATAATTTTTATAATGAAGAGTCTTCACAATCAGAAATTTCAAAAATTGTAATTAAAAAAGATAGAGATAAAATTCTACAAGAAGTAAGAGAAGGAATAAATCTTTTATTTGATAATACATGTTATCAAATTGAAGAAATAAATGTAGAGTTTTATGATGATGAAACTTTATATATAGAATTCTTAGGTGAAGATTCAGCTTTATTAATTGGTAAAGAAGGTTATAGGTATAAAGCTTTATCATACATTTTATTTAATTGGATAAATGAGAAATATGGTTTAATGTTAAGATTAGAAGTTGCACAATTTTTGAAAAATCAAGAAGAAGCAATTCATGCTTATTTAGAGCCAATTATTGAAATAATCAAAGAAAAAGGCACATTTAAAACAAAACCACTTGATGGTATTTTAGTTCATATTGCTTTAAAAAGATTAAGAGACGAATTTCCTGATAAATATGTTGCAGTAAAAACAAATGTCCGAGGTGACAAATACGTACTTGTAAATGAGTACAGAGCAAGAGAAATATAGTCTTGTTCGATGATGCTACAATTGTTGCAATTGCAACAGCAAATGGAATAGGTTCTATTTCAATAGTTAGAATTTCAGGAGTAAATGCTCTTGAAATAGCTAAAAAAATTTCTAAAAAAAATACTTTTCAACCAAGACTTGCAACACTTTCATATATTTATGATGAAAATAATGAAACTATTGATGAAGCAATAGTTTTATATTTTAAAGCACCATTTTCTTTTACTGGAGAAGATGTTGTTGAGTTCCAATGTCACGGTGGTGTGGCAATTGCAAATATAATTGTTGATGAAGTTTTAAAATATGGTGCAAGATTAGCAAATCCAGGTGAATTTTCAAAAAGAGCATTTTTTAATAATAAAATAGATTTAACTAAAGCAGAAGCAATATCAAAAATCATAGAAGCAAGAAGTGCGGATGCTGTTAAATTACTTGCTCGGCAATTAAAAGGGGAGTTAACAAATTTTGTAAATGAAATTAGAGAAGATTTACTTTTTATGTTAGCTTATACAGAAGTATCTATTGATTATGCAGAAGAGGATTTACCTTCTGATATTTTTGAGCAAATAGAGAATAAAATTCAAAAAATTATTTTAAAACTATCAAATACCTTGGAAGCTAGTCGTAGACGAGAAGGAATGATTGAAGGGTTTAAAGTAGCAATTATTGGAAAACCAAATGTTGGGAAATCTTCACTTTTAAATAAACTTTTAAACTATGATAGAGCTATTATTAGTGATATTGCAGGAACAACAAGAGACACAATAGAAGAATCAGTAAGAATTGGTACACATATTATCAAAATAGTTGACACAGCTGGTATTAGAACAGCGAGTGACATAATTGAAAAGATTGGAATTGAAAAATCAATTCAAACAATAAATGAAGCAGATATTGTAATAGCTTTATTTGATAATAGTAAAATTTGTGATGATGAAGATAAAAAAATATTAGAATTAATAAATGAAAATTTAAATAAAGAGATAATAAAAGTTTTAAATAAATCTGATTTAGAAAATAAATTTGATAAGTCAAATCTTATGGATTTTATTGAACTTTCAACAAAAGAAGATATAAATCCACTTATAAAAAAAGTTGAGAATTTTTTAGATTCAAATACACATAGTGATGAAATGACTTTAATCTCAAAAAGACAAGTTAAATCAGTTGAAGATACATTGTATAATATCAATCTTGCTAAAGAACCTTTAGTAAGTGGGGAATTAGAATTTTTTGCTCACTTTATAACAGAAGCCTTAGGAAATATTTCATCAATTACTAGACCTTATGAAAATGATGAAATGTTAGATGTTATGTTTGGTGAATTTTGTTTAGGTAAATAAAAAGGTTAATAAATGAAAAAAAGTTTATTTTTTATTTTTATGGTATTTAGTTTTTCTACTTTATTTGCTGATCAATGGGATGGTTTTTTTAAAGAAACAGGCTTTCCAAGGAAAGTTATTGATGATGGTTCTATTGTAAAAGGTAAATTATATCAGGCAAAAGTAAGTTATCAAATATCAAATAATGATGGAATAAAAGGTAATTTTGAAAATAATGATAGTGCAAAAGTTACTATTACAAATAGCAAAGGTAAAGTTTTATCAACAAAGAAATTTATGACAGCAATTGAACTTAGATCTTGGGCAAGGGAAAATTTTACAGAGATATTTTCATCAGTTGTTGGAGAACAAGAATTAAATAAAGAAACATTAAAAGAACTTACAAAGTTAGCTTCAGTTGTTCTTTTGAATAAAAATTTGGAATAAATAAGAAAAAGTTTTTAACTTTTCTTATTTAATTTGATAAAGTATAATTTATCAGTTTTGCGTTTTCTTTAGAAATATTAATCCAACTATTACAATCAAATTCTATTTCCATAATTGCTCCCATTTCAAATTTCTCTTTAAAACCAACTAAAGTTATAGCAAGAGCTGTTAATGATGGATTATGTCCTACTATTATCATAGAATCAACAGTATCATAGGTATAAGATATTGTTTCAAGTAATTCATTTACAAATGCCATATATAAAACTTCATTTAGCATAATACTTTTATTATAATTTAATATTTCTGCAAATATTTCTGCTGTTTGTCTAGTTCTTTTTGCTGGACTTGAAACTATTAAATCAATATTAGGCTTTTTTTTTGCAAACTTTATAGCTATTTTTTTTGCTTCTTCAATCCCTTCTTCTGACAATTCTCTATCATAATCATCTTGGTTTAAATCTTCATTTTCTTTTTTTGTATGTCTTATAATGTAAAGTTTTTTCATATTCTCTCTTACTTAAAAATTATCTTTGATTTTAAATGATTTATGCTTTTTTTTCTATAAAATTTGTATAATAAAAAAAATATAAGGATACTATTTTGGGATATGATTTAAATAAAAAATTAGTTATTGCAATTTCCTCAAGGGCTTTATTTAATTTAGAAGATGAAAATAAAATATTCGAAGAAAAAGGTCTTGATGAATATTATAAATATCAAATTGAAAATGAAGATATACAACTTAAAAAAGGGACAGGTTTTAGACTTGTAAAAAATTTACTAAGAATAAATAATGATTTTCCAAATGATAAACAAGTTGAAGTTATTATTATGTCAAGAAACAATTCAGCAACAAGTTTAAGAATTACTAAATCAATAGAAAAATATAAACTTGATATTGCAAGATCAGCTTGGAGTGGAGGAAGTGATATTTCAAAATATCTAAAACCATTTAAAGTTGATTTATTTTTATCTGCAAATGAACAAGATGTTCAAGATGCAATAAATGAAGGAATAGCAGCAGCTAGAATATTACCTTATGAAAATGAGGAAGATGAATTTTCAAATCAAGTAAAAATAGCTTTTGATGGAGATGCAGTTTTATTTTCAGAAGAATCAGAAGTTATTTACAAAACACAAGGATTAAACGCATTTTTAGAATATGAAAAACAAAATGCTTCAAATCCTATGAAAACAGGACCTTTTGCTCAATTATTAAGAGTTATTTCAAACATACAAGCAAAATATTCAGAAGAACAAACACCAATAAGAACAGCTTTAATAACGGCAAGAAATTCACCTGCACATGAAAGAGTTATACGAACTCTTTCTCAATGGGGAGTAAGACTTGATGAAGCATTTTTTTTAGGTGGAGTTGATAAATATGAAGTTGTCAAAGCTTTTGGAGCTGATATTTTCTTTGATGACCAAGATGTACATCTTGAAACTACTTCAAAAGTAACTCCTAGTGCGAAGGTTCCTTATAAAAAAGAGTCAATTTTAAATAATATTTAGTTTAATTTTTATTAACTAATATTTGTTAAAATGTTGAAAATTAAGGAGGATACTATGGAACAAATAAAAACAGTTTTTTTACTTACATTTCTAACGGTATTATTCGTATTTATAGGTTATTCATTTGGTGGAACAAATGGTATGTTAATAGCATTTTTGATTGCTGGTGGTATGAATTTTTATGCTTATTACTATTCAGATCAACAAGTGTTAAAACATTATGATGCTACACCTTTAGATGATGTTCGGCATCCAGTTTATAGAATTACACAAAAATTAACACAAAAAGCTGGACTCCCTATGCCAAAGGTATATTTGATACCTGATCATACACCAAATGCATTTGCAACAGGAAGAAATTATGAGCACGCAGCTGTTGCTGTTACAATGGGATTATATGAGATGTTAAATGAAGAAGAACTTGAAGGTGTTATTGCACACGAGTTATCTCATATAAAACATTATGATATTTTAATTGGTACAATTGCAGCTGTTTTTTCAGGAGCCATTGCAATGATTGCAAATATGATGCAATTTGGTGCAATGTTTGGAAATAATAGTGATAGACAAAATTCAAATCCCATTATGATGATAGCTATGGCTATTTTACTTCCTATTGCTGCTTCAATTATTCAAATGACAGTTAGTAGAAGTAGGGAATTTATGGCTGATGAAGGAGCTGCTAGACTTACAGGAAACCCAGCTGGTTTACAAAGTGCTTTATCAAAACTTGAGAATTATGCAAGAAGTGGACATCAAATTCATAATGCAACAGAGCAAACAGCTCATATGTTTATTATAAATCCATTTTCAGGATTAAAATCAAATATTGCAAATTTATTTAGAACACATCCAACAACTGAAGATAGAATAGCAAGACTTGAAGAGTTAAAAGCTGAATTAAAAAGAAGATAAATAAAAAAAGCAACCCTTGACCAAAGAGTTGCTTTATATTTGTATTATATTTAAAAAAAGTTAAATGCTTCTTTAATTGAGAAGTTCAGGACGATATTCAAAATGCATAGTATCATAGTGATACCATCTACCTCCCCAAATAAATCCATATTTTTCAAAAATTTCTACTATCAGTAAAGGAATTTTATTTTTGTAAGTAAAATTATCTTTTTCTTTGTCCCATAACCAATAATGCGAATCTTTTACATTTAAATCAATTGCAATACCAAAACTGTGAACACTCAGTCTATTTGTATTACTTATTTTCCTCCAATTAAATACTCCACTTGGATGCTGTGCAAAAATTTTAATATTTTTGGGAAGTTTTTCAATTTCATTTGAAATAGCTTCTAATTTTTTATCTATATTATTTATTTTACTAACCCAAATATTTTTTTTTGCACTATTAGGAAGCCATACAATTTTTACAAGATTTTGTTTTACTTCTTTTTCATTATGTCCGTACATTTTTTTAAAGAATGGTTCATATCTTATTCTTCCAGAATCTTCATTTTTAGATGGAATGTAGTTTTTATTTTCTGAAACTTTTATATATGGAATATCAAGTTGATTTTTTAATGAAGCATTTTTTAGTGTTTCTTTAAAAGTTTTATTTTCAATTTTGTCATCAAAAATCATTTTTTCATTATCATTCCAGATTAAATAATTGTTTGAATACTCTTTTATATAATCTGGATAAGCTTGAACAAATTTATTTGCATCATTTGCTAATAAATCGAAAGAAAGAATAAGCAAAAAAGAAAAATTAGTTATTATAGACTTTTTTAACATTTTCCATTTTTGATGACATATTAAGTAATACCATATCAGCAAGAACTAAAGCCATCATTGACTCAGCAACAACACTTCCACGTACAGCAACACAAGGATCATGTCTTCCTTTTAGTTTGCATTCTACTTCATTATTATTTATATCAATAGTTTCTTGTTCTATAAAAATTGATGGAGTTGCTTTGAAATAAACTTTTACATTTATATCATCACCATTTGAAATACCACCAAGAATTCCACCACTATGATTTGTTTTAAATCCAGATTTTCGTATTTGGTCATTATTATCATAACCTTTTACTCTTGAAGATAATGCTCCATCTCCAATTTCAACAGCTTTTACTGCATTTATTCCCATCATTGCATTTGCTATTTGAGAATCAAGTTTAAAATAAAGTGGTTCACCAAGACCAATAGGAGCATTTGATACATTTATAAGTGCAACTCCTCCAACACTATTATGTGAATTTTTAGCTTCTAAAATAGCATTTTTTTGTGCTTCTTCAACATTTTTATCTAAGGCAAATATTTCAGAATTAGAAACATTCTCAAAATCAAAAGTTGAAGCTTGAATACCATCTATTTCACAAATTCCACTTTTGATATCTATATTTAACTCTTTTAATAGAAGTTTAGCAATAGCACCAGCAGCTACTCTAGCAGCTGTTTCTCTAGCACTACTTCTTCCTCCACCTCTATAATCTCTTGTTCCATATTTATTAAAATATGTAAAATCTGCATGTCCTGGACGGAATAAATCTTTTACGTTTGAATAATCACTACTTTTTTGATTTTCATTGAAAATTACCATAGAAATAGGAGTTCCAGTAGTTATTCCTTCAAAAACTCCACTTAAAATTTCTACAACATCACCTTCTTTTCTCGCAGTTGCAAATTTATTTTGACCAGGCTTTCTTCTATTCATTTCACTTTGGATAAATTCTTCATCTATTTTAATTCCAGCTGGAACGCCATCAACTATGCATCCAAGAGCTTTCCCATGAGATTCACCAAAAGTTGTAAACCTAAATCTATGACCAAATGTATTCATATTGGTTATTCTCCTTTTAGTTTTTCAATTGCAATTTTAGCAGCTGCTTGTTGAGCTAGTTTTTTACTTTTACCACTAGCATAACCATAATTTACTCCATCAATCCAAATTGATACTTCAAACTCTTTTTTATGGTCTGGTCCATATGAACCTTCTATTTTATATTCAGGAATTGATGCAAATTTTGCTTGAGTTATCTCTTGAAGAGCTGTTTTATAATCACTAAATAATACATCAAGATTTATTTTGACATAAGATTTTTCAAGTAATTTTAAAATAATAGGTTTTAAAACGTCAAGTCCTGATTCTAAGTAAACAGCACCCATAATTGCTTCAAAAGCATCTGATAAAATAGAAGCTTTAGTTCTTCCTTTATTTCTTTCTTCCGCTGTAGAAATAAAAATATAATCGCCTAATTTTATCTCATTTGCAAGTCTTGTAAAACCTGTTTCATTTACTAAACTAGCTCTAATTTTAGAGAGTTCACCTTCATTTGATTTTGGGAATTTTAAATATAAATATTCTCCAACAATTAGATTTAAAACTGCATCACCTAAAAACTCTAAACGTTCATTATTGTAAGGTTTTTTATAACTTTTATGTGTAAGTGCTTCGATTATCAGATTTTTATTTTTAAACTGATAATCCAAACACTTTTCTAACTTAGAATAATCACTCATTTATTTCCTTTTTTTTAATTTCTTTGGAAGTATATCACATATTTTATTATGTTATATCTAGTTATTTTTTTATTTTTACATTATTGTAAAGATTGATAAGATTCATAAAACGATTTAGTTAAATGATGTTTTACATTAAATGTTAAAATATTATGACAATGAGGACATCTTGTGTCAAATACAGGATGAGAGTGTTTACAAGAACTACAAATAAATTCAAAATCTAAAGAAGCTTTGATTTTATGTTCATGTTGATTTATAAGAATTAAAATATCTAAATCGAAATCATCACTGTGTTTTATTGTGTTTAAGTAACCTTTTGCATTGTAAAGTTCAACTAAAAATTTATTTTCTAAAACTTTTTCAAAATTAATGTCATCAAAGTTTAAATACCACATAACATCAATAAATTTTGAACAGTCAAATTCTTTTATATGTTCCCAAAAAAATTGTTTATTAAATTGAATTAAAAAATTAATAAAAATTCTTTCAATAATTTTATTTTCTTTAAAAATTTCATATAAAAGTTCTGTTCTTCTTTCAAACGATAAAATTGAATCATTTAAAATTATTAGTGAATCTAGATAAATTTTGTCAGTTTCCATATTTGCATCTAATTCTTCTAATGAAGATGTAATTTCTTTTGCTTTTTTAAAATCTTTTAATTTTTCATTTATCAATAATAGATAAGTTAATGCATTTTTATTATGAGGAGAAAATTTTAATATTCTTAAAAATATCTCTTTTGATCTTTGTAAAAATCCACCTTTAAAATATGTTGTTCCTAAAAGTTCTAATAATTCTTCTTTTTTTACTCTTTCATTAACATGTTCAAGAAGTGTTAAATAAACAGATATAGCTTTATTATAATCACCTTTATGTAAAAAAGTTGAAGCTAAAAGTAATATAGAATCAAAAGGAAGATTATAAGTTTTATATAAATGAACATAATCTTCTTCTTTTAATTTTCCAAGTTCAAATCTTAATGAAAGTTTTCTATAATCTTTTCTTGCATTTCTTTCTTTATAAATACCATAAGAATATGTAATAAATGAAATTACAAAAATTAGAGCAACAATAAGTATTATTCCAAATAGAGGGTCCCTATATTCTAAAACTATATTATCCAAAAAAAACCTTTGTTATCTATCTTAAAAGTAGTGCATATTAACATAAAAGTTCATATAAAATAATAAAAGAGTATAATCCAATTTATGATAAAAAAAGAATCGATTGAAAACTTAAAAAACCATCTTGATGTAGTTGATGTGGTTTCACAATTTATAGAATTAAAAAAATCTGGAGCAAATTTCAAAGCATGTTGCCCTTTTCATGGTGAAACAACTCCATCTTTTGTGGTTAGCCCAGCTAAACAAATATATCATTGTTTTGGATGTGGGGCAGGTGGAGACTCTATAAAATTTGTTATGGAATATGAAAAATTATCATATCCTGAAACAATAGAAAAATTAGCTTCAATGTATAATTTTAATTTGGAGTATGACAATAATAATGAAAAACAACAAGATATTAAAGTATTAGAAGAAGTTAATAAATTTTATCAAAAACTTTTTGTAAATAATTCTGTAGCAAAAGAGTACATAAAAGATAGAGGAATTTCTGATTTTTCAATAGAAAAATTTGAAATTGGTTATGCTCCAGTTTCTATTGATACAATAAATTTTTTAAAATCAAATCATTTTAATTTAACTGAAGCAATTGATTTAGGAATAATAGATACAGGAACAAATGGACTTTATTCAAGATTTATAGAAAGAATAACTTTTCCAATATATTCCATAAATGGTAAACTTGTAGGTTTTGGCGGAAGAACAATAACTGGACATAATGCAAAATATGTAAATTCCCCACAAACAAAACTTTTTAATAAATCAAGACTTTTATATGGGTATCATTTAGCAAAAGAAAAGATTTATAAAAATAAACAAATAATTGTTTGTGAAGGTTATTTAGATGTAATTATGCTTCATCAAGCAGGATTTAATTCAGCAGTTGCAACACTTGGAACGGCACTTACAACGGAACACTTACCGCTTCTAAGACGAGGTGAGCCAAAAGTAATACTTGCTTATGATGGAGATAAAGCTGGGCTTGCTGCAGCTTTTAAAGCATCTGTAATGCTTAGTCAAAGTGATTTTGAAGGAGGAGTTGTAATTTTTAGTGATGGACAAGATCCTGCTGATATGGTTAAGGGAAAAAAGATTGAAGAATTAAATAATATTTTTATAAATCCAATATCTTTTATTCCTTATGCTATAGATTATATTATTTCAAAATATGATATAAATGAACCTAGTCAAAAACAAAAAGCATTAAATGAAACAAATGATTATTTAAAAAGTTTAAGTCTATTAAATCAAGATGAATATAAAAGATATTTAGCACAAAAACTGAATATAAGAGAAGATAGAATAAAAATTAGTGGAGATAAACACAGAATAAATGATGTTAATTTATCAAAAATAGATATTGCTGAACTTTGTATAATAAAATCAATACTTGAAAAACCAAAAAGGTTAGATTCAGTTTTAGATATAGTTGATACTTCTATGTTTGAATTTCATAAAAATGAATTTGAATTAGTCTTAACTGATATAGAAAATCCATCTTTAAATTCGATTATTTTAAATGAAAAACTTGAAAATTATGATGATGAAAGACTTAATCAAGAACTTCTTACATTGGTATATAAATTTTATACAAATAAATTAACAGCAATTTCATATGATAAAAGTCTAGATTTTAAACAAAAAGCAAATTTGATTAGAAAAATTAAAGATAATATTTATCAATTAAAACAAGGAAAACTTGTAAGTTATAATCTATGAAAATTAATTTTTAAAATTAATTTTATTAGTAGTTTATTTTTTGTAAAATTCCAAAAAGTTATTTTAACTTCTTAAGGAAAATAAGGAAAATCCGATGAAATTTATTGAAAGTGACAATTTACCACAAGCTATAGGACCATATTCACCTGCTGTTAAGGTAAATGGTATGATTTATACATCTGCTCAAGTTCCAGTAACTTTAGATGGTACAATGATTGAAAGAGATATAAAAGTTCAAACAAGACAAGTATTAACAAATCTTAGAACACTTTTAGAAGATGCTGATAGTGGCATGGAAAAAGTAGTGAAAATATCAGTTTATTTAGAAAATATAGATGATTTTGGAGTAGTTAATGTTTTATTTGCTGAAGCATTTGGTGAACATAAACCAGCAAGAAGCACAATTTCTGTAAAAGGATTACCAAAGAATTCTTTGATAATGGTAGATGCAATTGCTTTAGCAAATGATTATCATTGAAATCTTAGGCTTAAAGAAAGTTTAAACTAAATTAAGATACTATTCCGGTTCGAAAAATAGAGTTAATATGAAAAAGTATCGACTTATGCATATAGAATTGAATTAGAGGAAGAAAGATGTACGCAATTATCAAGTGTGGTGGAAAACAGTATAAAGTTTCTGAGGGTGATATCTTAGATGTTGATTATACTGGTAAAGCTGCAAAAGAAACTTTAGAAATTACTGATGTTTTAGCTGTAAACAACGGTGAATTAAAAACTGGTGAAGCAGTTGCAAATGCAAAAGTAGAAGCAGTTGTAGTATTAGATGGTACTGGTGTAAATAGAGCTAGAAAAGTAATCATTTACAAAAAAAGAAGAAGAAAAGATTCAAAATTAAAAAGAGGTTTTAGAAAAAGCTTCACAAAAATTAGAATTACAAAAATTGCTGCATAAGCATAATAAAAGTTAAGGAGAACAATCATGGCTCACAAAAAAGGTCAGGGAAGTACACAGAATAATAGAGATTCAGCTGGTAGAAGACTTGGTGTTAAAAAATTTGGTGGTGAAGTTGTAAGAGCTGGAAATATCATTATTAGACAAAGAGGTACTAAAGTACATTTAGGTCAAAATGTTGGTATGGGTAAAGATCATACTATTTATTCTTTAATTGACGGTGTTGTTAAATTTGAAATTAAAGATAAAAAAAGAAAAAAAGTTTCAGTTTACGCAGCATCGTAATTCTGAATCAAATTATTTTCTTTAAAGGGTGTATGGCTTTGCCTACACCCTTTTTTTATTTAAAAATTAACATAACTAATTAAAAGTTAACAGTGAAAATCACAATTTTACTTTTAGTTTTTAATTATTTATTAAAAGGAAAGTTATATGTTTATAGATAGCGCTAGATTTGCCGTTACATCTGGAAAAGGTGGACAAGGGTGCGCTTCGTTTAGAAGAGAAAAATTTGTTGTTAAAGGTGGACCAGATGGTGGAGATGGAGGAAAAGGTGGTGATGTTTACTTTTTAGTTGACAATAATACTGATACTCTATCAAGTTATAAAGGAAAAAAATTCTTTAAAGCTGATAATGGAAAGCAAGGTATGGGTGGAAATATGACAGGAAAATCTGGAGAAACACTTGTATTGGTTGTTCCTCCAGGAACTCAAATTATTGATGATGAAACAAATGAAATTATATTTGATTTATTAATTCCTGGAGAAAAAGTTTTATTTCTTGAAGGTGGAAAAGGTGGATTAGGAAATGTTCACTTTAAAAATTCAAGAAATCAAAGACCTACATATTTCCAACCAGGATTACCAGGAGTTACAAAAAACATTAGATTAGAGTTAAAACTAATTGCAGATGTTGGATTAGTAGGTTATCCAAATGTAGGGAAATCAACTCTAATTTCTGTTACATCAAATGCAACTCCTGAAATAGCAAATTATGAATTTACAACAATAACACCAAAACTTGGAGTTGTTAATGTTGGAGATTTTAACTCTTTTGTGATGGCTGATATTCCAGGAATTATAGATGGAGCTAGTGAAGGAAGAGGTTTAGGACTTGAATTTTTAAAACATATTGAAAGAACAAAAACTTTATTATTTGTAATTGATGTTGCAAATTATAGAACAATGATTGAACAATATAAAGTTTTAAAAGAAGAAGTTACAAAGTTCTCTACAGAATTATCAAAAAGAAATTTTGCAATTGTACTAAGTAAAGTTGATGGATATTTTGGTGAAGATTTAGAAAACGATATTAAAAATTTTATAAAAGAAATTGGTTTAGAACAGAGTAATTCAAATGAATTTAAATTTGAAGGTGATTACCCATATTTTATTCAAGATTTAATTTATTCAAGATTTGATAATAGTAAGCCATACTTTGTTTTACCAATTTCATCTTTAACAAAATTAAATATTAAACCATTAAGTTTTGCCTTATATAATTTATTGGAACAAGATAAATGAAAAGATTAGTTATAAAAGTTGGAACTGCAGTTTTAACTGAAGATAATAAAAAACTTGCATTAGAAAGAATTCAAAATTTAGTTAATTTAATAGCTAAATTAAAAAATGAAAAAAAATTAGAAGTTATTTTAGTTTCATCGGGTGCTGTTGGTGCTGGATATACAGTACTAAAACTTGATAAGAAAATTTTAGCTAATAAACAAACACTAGCAGCAATTGGTCAGCCAAAATTGATGAAAACATATCAAAATATGTTTGAAAAATATGAGATATCGTGTTCTCAACTTCTTTTTACAGCTGATGATTTTGATTCAAGAAAAAGATTACAAAATGCTAGAAATGTAATGGAAATTTTATTAGAAAACAAAGTACTTCCTATTATCAATGAAAATGATATTATCTCAACAGATGAATTAATTGGAGATAATGATCAATTAGCAGCTTTTGTAACTTATTATTTTAAAGCAGATATGTTGGCAATTTTAACAGATATTGATGGATATTATGACAAAAATCCAAGAGAATATGAAGATGCAAAATTACAAAAAAACATTTCTTTTATATCTTGCGAGGAACTTGAAAAAAAACCTAGTGCAAATTCACAATTTGCAACAGGTGGAATAGTAACAAAACTTAAAGCAGCAGATTTTTTAATGCAAAATAACATTCCTATGTATTTATCTTCTGGATTTGATCTAACAAATGCTTATGATTTTTTAGTTGAAGGAAATCATAAAAATGGAACAATTTTTCAATCAAAAAAATAAAAGGATAAATATTGAGTAAAAAAATTCTATTTATGGGAACTCCTGATTATGCAACAACAATTTTTAAAGAGTTGATAAATAGTAAATATGAAGTAGTAGGATTATTTACTCAACCTGATAAACCAGTTGGGCGAAAACAGATTTTAACTCCTCCTCATATAAAACAATATTGTTTAGATGAAAATTTAGATATTTCAATTTTTCAACCTATTAAATTGAGAGGGAATGAAGAAGCTAAAAAACAAATAGAAGAATTAAAACCAGATTTTATAATAGTTGCTGCTTATGGACAGATTCTACCAAAAGAGATTTTAGATATTGCTCCTTGCATAAATCTTCATGCTTCACTTTTACCAAAATATAGAGGTGCAAGTCCTATTCAAGAATCATTATTAAATGATGATTATTTTACAGGTGTTACATCTATGCTTATGGAAGAAGGTCTTGATAGTGGAGATATTTTAGGTTTACAATATCTAAAAATCAATTCAACTATGGAAGTATCTGAAGCCTTTGAAAAATTGTCAATTATTGCAGCAAATTTAACAATAACTACTTTAGATAATTTTGAAAATATTAAACCCCTTAAACAAAATGAATCAGAAGTTAGTTTTTGCAAAAAAATTAAAAAAGATGATGGTTTAGTAAATTTCTTAAATGCAAAAAAATTGTATTTGAAATATAAAGCTTACTCTTATTGGCCAGGAGTTTTTTTAGAGTCAGAGCTAAAATTAAAAGATATTGAATTATATGAAGAAGAATCAATAAATAAAGAGGGAGAAATTTTAGAAATCTCTAAAGATTTTATCGTTATTGGATGTAAAAAAGGAAGTCTAAAAGTAAAAACTTTACAAGCTCCTTCAAAAAAAGCTATTAGTTCAGTTGATTTTATAAGAGGTCAAAGACTTGAAGTAGGAGATATTTTAGTATAAATTTAGCGTAAACATTACGCTAAATATGTGGTATACATTGTTATTGTAAATAGACTCAATAAAACTCCTAATACAAGAGAATTGATTGCGATTTTTTCATCTAAACCACCTTTTATAGCTAAAACTGTTGCCATAGTCATTGGCGGCATTGCAACTTCGATAATAGTTACTTTTACCCAAGTTTGATCTATTCCATAGAAGTATTTAAATCCAATTAATATTATTATTGGTACAACAATCATTTTTAGAATCATTGCAACAGAAACAATATGTAATCTTGCAAAAATATTTTTCAATTCTAACTTCATACCAATAGCAATCATAGCAAGTGGCACTAATGTTGAACCAAGTGTTTGTGTAGTTAACAATATGAAGTTTGGTATTTCAAAATTCTTTGCAATTAATGTAACAAAAAACATAATTTGAGGTGGGAATAAAAAAATAGATTTTGAAATAGATTTTACACTATTTTTTTTACCATTTCCCCAAGTAATTATAAACATACCAACTGAAACTAAAAGTAAAAATGAACCAAAAATATCATATATCAAACCATACACAATGAAATCTTGCCCATAAAAAGCATCTATATATGAAAACCCTATAAATGAAGTATTTCCAAATGTTGCCATAATCATAAATGTAGCAAAGTATGTTCTATTTAATCTCATTAATTTTCCTACTAGATATGCTAGAGTAAGATTAAATAAAATGAAACATATAAACATTAAAATTAATCCAATGATTCTTTGATCAATAATCAAAGGATAAATTTTTGAAAAAACAATGGACGGAAGAGAAAAGTAGATGATAAATTCAATTAATTGCTTTGAATTATCATGAAAAAATACTTTAAATAAGTATCCCAAAGCTAAATAAATTGCAATCGGTAAAACAGGGTCTAACATACTAACCTTTTTTGCAAAGATTATAATTAATAATATCTTCTATTTTAATTATGTATAATCCAAAAATGAAAATTATAAGATTAGATGAAGTTGATTCAACTCATACGTATTTAAAAAAATATATAAGTTTAAATGGATTTAGTGAACCTTTATGTATAGTATCAGATTTTCAAACAAATGGAATTGGAAGTAGAGGAAATTCTTGGACAGGTAGAAAAGGAAATTTGTTTTTTTCTTTTGTTTTAAATATAAAAGATTTACCAAAAGATTTGCCTTTGCAAAGTATTTCAATCTATGTTTCATATATTTTGAAAAATATTTTGAAAAACTTAAAATCAAAAGTTTGGATAAAATGGCCAAATGATTTTTATATAGAAAATAAAAAAATTGGTGGAACTATTACAACTATGTCAAAAGATATAATCTATTGTGGGATAGGATTAAATCTTTTAGAAGTAGATGAAGAATTTGGTAAATTAGATATAAAAGTCGATATAAATAGTATATTAAAAGATTATTTTTCTGAAATAGAAAAAAAGATTTTATGGAAGCAAATATTTAGTGATTTTAAGATAGAATTTCAACTTAGCAAAAAGTTCCAAACGACCATAGATAATCAAAAAGTTTCACTCGAAAATGCGATATTAAACGAAGATGGTTCAATTCAAGTAAACAACAAAAAGGTATTTAGTTTAAGATGACAGAAATTATTTCAATAGCTAATCAAAAGGGTGGAGTAGGTAAAACTACTACAGCTGTAAATTTAAGTGCAGCACTTGCCTTAGAGGGAAAAAAAGTCTTATTAATAGATGCTGACCCTCAAGCAAATGCAACCACATCATTAGGTTTTCATAGAGATACTTATGAATATAACATTTATCATGTAATGTTAGGAACAAAAGAATTAAATGAAATTATTTTAGATTCAGAAATAGAGAATTTAAAAGTTGCACCTTCAAATATTGGACTTGTAGGAATAGAAAAAGAATTTTATAAAAATACAAAAGAAAGAGAATTGGTATTAAAAAGAAAAATTGATCCAGTTAAAAAAGATTTTGATTATATTATAATTGACTCGCCTCCTGCATTAGGACCAATAACTATTAATACACTAAGTGCTTCAACATCTGTATTAATACCAATTCAATGTGAATTTTTTGCATTGGAAGGTTTAGCACAATTACTAAATACTATAAAATTAGTTAAACAAACAATTAATCAATCTTTACAAATTAGAGGTTTTTTACCTACAATGTATAGTTCTCAAAATAATTTATCAAAACAAGTATTTGCAGATTTAGCACAACATTTTGAAAATAAGTTATTTAAAATAGATGATAACTCATATGTTGTTATACCAAGAAATATAAAATTAGCTGAGAGTCCAAGTTTTGGTAAACCAATCATGCTTTATGATACAAATTCAAGTGGAACAAAAGCATATACAAACTTAGCAAGAGCAATTGCAGGATAATTTATTTATAGGAAATAATATGGCACTAGGAAGAGGATTAGGAGAATTATTAGGTGAAGTTGAATCTGCTTATGTAAATTCAACAGGAAATAATACATCAGGTGTAAAAAAAATAGATGTTTCAATAATAAAAGCTAATCCAAATCAGCCAAGAAAAATTTTTGATGAAGATAAATTATTTGAACTAAGTGAATCAATAAAAGAGCATGGTTTATTACAACCAATAGTTGTTGTAGAAAATGATGATAATACATATACATTAATTGCAGGTGAGAGAAGATTAAGAGCTCATAAACTTGCAAAAATTGATAAAATAAAAGCTATTATTGTTGATGCTGATGTATTAAAATTAAGAGAATTAGCATTAATTGAAAATATTCAAAGAGATGATTTAAATATTATCGAATTGGCATATTGTTACGCACAGTTACTAAATGAACATAATATCACTCATGAAGAATTATCAAAAAAAGTATTTAAAAGTAGAACTTCTATTACAAATACATTAAGATTGTTACAATTAAACTCATATGTACAACAATTTTTAGCAACAGACAAAATTAGTGCAGGGCATGCAAAAGTTATGCTTGGATTATCTAATGATGAACAAAGAATGGTTTGTGATTCAATTATAGGACAAAAACTTTCAGTTAGAGAAACTGAAAAACTTGTAAAAGAATTAAAAGAAAGAAATACTGAAAAACCTAAAAAAGAAATAATTTCTACAAATTATAATATAGACCCATTGAAAAATTTAATGGCAAAACTTCAAGAAAATGATTTAAAAGTTAAAGTAGAAAAAAACTATTTTAAAATTGAATTTAATTCGCAAGAAGAGATAGACAAAATATCTAGTTACTTTAATTTACAATTGTAACAAAATCTAAAAATTTCCAAGCTAATTTTTTCTTTTAATATATTTTTATACTTTGTTTTGCTAAAATATTAGAGTTTTAGTTAAACTAAACTGTAAAAAATATGGAGGAATGAATGTTAGACATAAGTCCTGTATTATTGCTTAGCTCTGGTATCATCTTTCTTTTAGTTGTTGCTAGACTAAACAGTTGTCTTTTCAAACCATTATTAAAGCACATGGATGATAGAGCAGCTTCTATAAAAAAAGATTTAGAAGATGCAAAGTCAAATGGTGCAGATGTAGATGGTTTGTTAGCTGAAGCAAATGAAATTATTTCTAAAGCTAAAAAAGAAGCAGCTGCAATTAGAGAACAAGCTTATAAGGAAGCAAAGGATAGTGCTGATGCAAAACTTGCAAGTGCTAAATCTAATTTAGAAGCAAAATCTGTTGAATTTGCTAAAAACTTACAAGACGAGACTAAAGCTTTAAAAGATTCTTTAGTATCTTCTATGCCTCAATTTAATGAGAGCCTAAAAGCTAAGCTTAGCTCAATTTAAAAGGGAAGAGAATATGAAAAGAATGTTATTACTTGGGTTAGCTTTAGCTCCTGTTGCATTATTTGCAAACGAAGGCGCGGTTGAAACTGATATAGTACAAAGAACCGTTAACTTTATAATATTTGCTGGAATTTTATGGTATTTACTTGCTGATAAAATTAAAGCATTTTTTGCCAATAGAACTTTATCTATTCAAGCGGAACTTGACAAAGTTCAAGAGACTTTAAAAGCTTCTCAAGATAAAGTTTCAGATGCACAAAAAAAATTAGAAGAAGCAAAAAAAATTGCTGCTGATATTATTGAAGGTGCAAAAGCTGATATTGATTCAGTTAAACAAAAAGTCGCAACTGCTGTTGATGCGGATATCGCAAATCTAAATAAAAATTTAGATGAAATGATGAAAGTTGAAACATCAAAAGCTAAAAAACAAGTTGTTACAGAAGTTCTTGAAGAGCTATTAAATTCAGAAAATATTAAATTAACTCAAAATGAGTTAGCGAATATTGTTCTTAAAAAGGTAGCATAATGAAAGATTTAGTAGCAAAAAGATACGTAAAAGCTTTAATTGATGGTAGAGATAGTAACACTATAAATACTATTAGTAGTAAGTTAAATGAAATTTCTTCGGCATTTGCTGATGAAAAATTTAATTTTATTATATCTTCACCAGAAGTTGCAGATAATGCAAAAATTGATTTAATAATCTCTTTAGTTGATGGTATAGATTATACATTAAATAATTTTATTAAATTACTTGGTGAGAAAAGAAGATTAGCTTTATTACCATTTATTGCAGAAGAGTTAAATACACAAATTGCAAAAATGAATAATAGTTATGTAGGTGTTGTTTATACAAATCTTGAATTATCAAGTGATTATGTATCTTCAATTGAAGAACAATTTAGTAAAAAATTTGATGTTAAATTATCATTATCACAAAATGTTTGTGATTATGATGGTATTAAAGTAGATATTGACGGACTTGGGGTAGAAATCTCTTTTTCTAAAGAGAGATTAAGATCACAGTTAATTGATCATATTTTAAAAGCAGTTTAGAACTTATAAAGGAGAAATTGAATGGGTGCAAAAATTCAAGCTGATGAAATCAGTTCTATAATAAAAGAAAGAATTGATAACTTTGAATTAAATGTAGATGTAAATGAAACAGGTAAAATTATCTCTTATGCAGATGGTATTGCACAAGTTTACGGTCTAAAAAATGTTATGGCTGGGGAACTAGTTGAGTTTGAAAATGGTGAGAGAGGTCTTGCTTCAAATTTAGAAGAATCTTCTGTTGGTATCGTTGTTCTTGGAAAAGGAGAAGGTCTTAGAGAAGGTACTTCTTGTAGAAGACTTGGAAAACTTTTAGAAACACCAGTTGGTGATGCAATGGTTGGTAGAGTTGTAAATGCTCTTGGTGAAGCTATTGATGGTAAAGGTTCAATTGCAGCAGCTGAATATAGATTTGTAGAAGAAAAAGCTCCTGGAATTATGGCAAGAAAATCTGTACATGAACCATTACAAACTGGTATTAAAGCTATTGATGCATTAGTTCCAATTGGAAGAGGGCAAAGAGAGCTTATTATTGGTGATAGACAAACTGGTAAAACAACAGTTGCAATTGATACAATTCTTAACCAAAAAGGTGAAAATGTAATTTGTATTTATGTTGCAATTGGACAAAAATCATCTTCTGTTGCTTCTGTAGTTAGAACATTAGAAGAATCAGGTGCAATGGAATATACAATCGTTGTTAATGCATCTGCTGCTGATTCATCAGCTTTACAATTCTTAGCTCCATATACAGGTGTAACTATTGGTGAATATTTCAGAGATAATGGTAAGCATGCACTAATTATTTATGATGATTTATCTAAACATGCTGTTGCATATAGAGAAATGTCATTAATTTTAAGAAGACCTCCAGGAAGAGAAGCATATCCAGGGGATGTATTTTATCTACACTCAAGATTATTAGAAAGAGCTGCAAAAATGTCAGATGAAAAAGGTGCTGGTTCTATGACTGCGTTACCAATCATCGAAACACAAGCTGGAGATGTTGCTGCTTATATTCCAACAAACGTAATTTCTATTACTGATGGACAAATTTTCTTAGAAACTAACTTATTTAACTCAGGTATAAGACCTGCAATTAATGTAGGTTTATCTGTTTCTAGGGTTGGGGGAGCTGCTCAAATTAAAGCTACTAAACAAGTTGCAGGAACTTTAAAATTATCACTTGCTCAATATAGAGAACTTGAAGCATTTGCTCAATTTGCATCAGATTTAGATGAAGCTACTAGAAGAGAATTAGAACTTGGTCAAAGAATGGTTGAAGTTTTAAAACAAGGTGTTAATAAACCTCTAGTGATTGAAAAACAAATTGTAATTATTTATGCAGGTACTAAAGGGTACTTAAATGATATTGCAGTTAAAGATGTTGTTAGATTTGAAGCTGAATTACATTCATTCTTTGAACAAAAATATTCAAATATTTTAGAAGCAATTAAATCTAAACAAAAAATAGATGATGATACAGAAGCAGAATTAAAAGCTGCATTAGAAGAGTTTAAAACTGTATTTAGTGCAAACTAAGGATTAGTCAATGGCTAACTTAAAAGAAATAAAATTAAAAATAGGTAGTGTTAAAAATACTCAGAAAACAACGAAAGCTATGAAGCTTGTATCTTCTGCAAAACTAACTAGAACAAGACAATTGTCTGAACAAGCTAGAAGTTATGCTAGAAAGATAAATGATGTGCTTTCTGATATTGCTGCTAGAGTTAGCAAAGTTCAAGACGAAGGAAATATTGGTAGAGCATTTGTACAAAATGATACTCCAAAAACAGTTGATATTGTTTTTGTAACTGCTGATAAAGGACTTTGCGGTGGTTTTAATATGGCAACAATTAAAACTGTTAGTAAATTGATTTCAGAATATGAAGCAAAAGGTTCAAAAGTTAGATTAAGAGCTGCTGGAAGAAAAGGAGTAGATTTCTTCTCTTTCCAAGGTGTTGCGTTAGAGCAAAAAGCAAGCGATTTATCATCTGCACCTGAATATGATAGAGCTGCTGAGTTTATTCATAGTGTTGTTGAAGATTTTAAAAATGAAGTTACTGATAAAGTAATAGTTGTTTACAATGGTTTCTTAAATATGCTATCTCAAGAAATTAGAGTTAGAGAGTTATTACCAATTAGTTTAGATGCTGTTGAAATAGAAGATAACTCATCTATGTTAAATATTGAGCCAGATGATGATGAAGAAGTTTTAAACGAATTAACTGATAAATATATTGATTTCAATATGTATTATGCTTTGATTGATTCTTTAGCTGCTGAACACAGTGCAAGAATGCAAGCAATGGAAGCTGCAACTAAAAATGCAAAAGAAAAAGTTAATAGTTTAACAGTTGAATATAATAAAGCTAGACAAGCTGCAATTACAACAGAGCTGATAGAAATTATCAGTGGTGTTGAAGCATTAAAATAATTTAAAGGAGCTGCCCGTATGAAAGGTAAAATTATTCAGGTAATGGGTCCGGTTGTTGACGTAGAATTCGACGGATACTTACCAGAAATTAATGAAGCTATTGATGTAGTATTAGCAGATGCTAATAAAGACAGATTAGTATTAGAAGTTGCTGCGCATATTGGTGATGGTAGAGTTAGAACTATCGCTATGGATATGACAGAAGGTTTAACTAGAGGTCAAGAGTGTAATGCTACTGGTGGACCAATTAAAGTTCCAGTTGGTGAAGCAGTACTAGGAAGAATTTTTAATGTTATTGGTGATCCAGTTGATGAAGGTGCTGCAATTCCTGCAGAAACTGAAAGATGGTCAATTCATAGATCAGCACCAACTTTTGAAGAGCAATCAACAAAAACTGAAATGTTTGAAACAGGTATTAAAGTTGTTGACCTTTTAGCTCCCTATTCAAAAGGGGGAAAAGTTGGATTATTTGGTGGTGCTGGAGTTGGAAAAACAGTTATTATTATGGAATTAATCCATAACGTTGCTTTTAAACACTCTGGATACTCTGTATTTGCTGGTGTTGGTGAAAGAACAAGAGAAGGAAACGATCTTTATCATGAGATGAAAGACTCAAACGTTCTTGATAAAGTTGCATTATGCTATGGTCAAATGAGTGAGCCTCCAGGTGCAAGAAATAGAATTGCATTAACTGGTCTTACAATGGCTGAATACTTTAGAGATGAAAAAGGTCTAGATGTACTTATGTTTATTGATAATATCTTTAGATTTGCACAATCAGGATCTGAAATGTCAGCATTATTAGGAAGAATTCCTTCAGCTGTTGGATACCAACCAACACTTGCTTCAGAAATGGGTAAATTACAAGAAAGAATTACTTCTACTTCTAAAGGTTCTATTACTTCTGTTCAAGCAGTTTACGTTCCAGCGGATGACTTAACTGACCCAGCTCCAGCTTCTGTATTTGCTCACTTAGATGCAACTACAGTTTTAAATAGAAAAATTGCTGAAAAAGGTATTTATCCTGCAGTTGATCCACTTGATTCAACTTCAAGAATTTTAAATGCAGATATTATCGGATTAGAACACTATAATACAGCAAGAGGTGTTCAATCAGTATTACAAAAATATAAAGATTTACAAGATATTATTGCAATTCTTGGTATGGATGAGTTATCAGAAGCAGACAAACTTGTTGTTTCTAGAGCAAGAAAAATTGAAAGATTTTTATCTCAACCATTCTTCGTTGCAGAGGTATTTACAGGAAGCCCAGGTAAATATGTTGAATTAAAAGATACTATTGCTGGATTCCAAGGAATTTTAGATGGTAAATATGATAACATTCCTGAAATGGCATTCTATATGGTTGGTGGAATCGACGAGGTTCTAGCAAAAGCTGAGAAAATGAAATAACAAAAAACCATTAAGGCATAACATGGATACAATTAGATTATCAATCGTTACACCTAATGGAGAAATATTTAATGATGATGTGAAAACTGTTACTCTTCCTGGAAAAGAGGGAGAGTTCGGTGTTCTACCAGGACATTCATCTTTAATTTCTTCATTAACTGTTGGTGTTATCGTTATTGAAAAAGCAAATTCTACAGAAGCTGTTGCTATTAACTGGGGACATGTGAAAGTAGATGAAAAATCAGTTGATGTGCTAGCAGATGGAGCTATTGCATTAACAGCTGGAAAAGATTCAGAAATCGCTAAAAATATTGAAGCAGCAAAAGCATTAGTTAATTCTGTAAAAGATTCTAATATTTCTGTTGCTTCAGTTGAAGCAAAAATTAATTCATTTGCATAAAAGCACATGATTACTACATTACTAAATTATTTGGCAAATAGTAGTGCTATAACTTATATAGTTTTAGCACTATTGTCAACTTATCTAATCATTACATTCTGGGTTTTCTTTTACAGAAATAGCATTTTAAATTCACTTCTTAGTAATGAGAAGAAATCTTTAGAAGCTTTAACTTCAAGAGAAGCTAGATTTTCGCCGTTGTCAGCACTTAACAAGTGTTCAAATAATTCAACTTCAAAAGAGTTATTGCATGCATGTGAAATTAATATAGTTAAAGATGCAAGTAATGGTCTTTCTTGGTTAGCTATAATATCGTCAACTTCACCATTTATTGGTCTTTTTGGTACAGTTGTTGGTATACTAGAATCATTTGCAAAATTTGCAAATCAGTCAAAAGTTGCATTTTCAATAATTGCTCCTGCAATTAGTGAAGCATTAGTTGCGACAGCAGCAGGTATATTAGTGGCGATTTTTGCTTATACATTCCATCAAATACTTACAAGAAAAGTTTATGAACTTAATATTTTTCTTAAGGCACAATCGCAAATTTTAATTGCTAAAGGGTAAAATAGTGTATGATTTTAATCAAAAACCAGATTTAAATATTACTCCTTTAGTTGATATTATGCTAGTTTTATTAGCAATATTAATGGTAACAGCTCCTGTTATCGAATTTGAAGAACCAATTACACTTCCAACAGGAAGTAGATCACAACAAACACAAGATGTTCAAAAAATTGATATTATTATTACAAAAGATAGAATTGTAACATTAAATAAAAATAAGGTTGAAATATCAAACTTTGCAGATAGTTTTTTACAGTTCTCAAATGGAAAAGATCAAAATACACCAATTTATATCCGTGCAGATAAAAGTTTAAAATATGATGATATTATTTATGTTTTAAAATCAGTTAAAGAAGCTGGTTTTTTTAAAGTGGCATTAGTGACAGATGGATAATAAATGCAAAATAATCTTTCATTTACAGTTTCAGGTATAATTGCGATTTCTCTATATCTTCTTTTAGCTTTTTCGGTACTTTTTTATATAATGAGTCCAGTACCAAATACTATTAATATTACGCCAACTTCTACTTCAATAGAACTTGATATGATAGTTGAAAAAGCTGAAAAAAAGATGGTTGAAAGAAAAGTAGATAAAATAATTGAAAAAGAAGAGGTAAAAGAAAAATCAGCTTCTGCTTCAAATGAAAAGAGACCTGACTTAAAATCTTTATTTGCTAATGTTAAAGAAAAAGCACCTAAAGTTACAAAAGAAGAAGTTAATAATGTTCAAAAATCGATTGATCCTAAAAGATTTAAATCAAAATTTGAAAAAGAAAAGAAATCTTCAAATATTAAAATTGATAAATTATTAGAAGATGAAAAAACAGCAACTAATACAAAAAGTACAAATGCTGCAAAAGGTGTTGAAACAGATGAATATTTTGCTCAAATAAGTGATATGTTATCTGCTTGGGTACCTGTTGGTTCTGGACTTAAAGCTGTTGTATTAATTATGATTGATTTAGATGGTAAGTTTGATTATAGTTTTGTAAAAAAATCAGGTGATGAAACTTTTGATACTTCTTTAAAAGTTTTTTTAGAAGAACAAAAGAATATTGCTTATCCTAAGCCAACAAAAGGAAAGGCAGTTAAAATTAATGTTGATTTCAAATCAGAAGGATGAGAATTATGTTTAAAATATTTTTGTTAATATCATTGATATTTAGTTCAGTTTTTGCAGAAGTTGATGCAAATTTAGAAATAATTAAAAAAGCAAACTCTGTACCAAAAGTTTTAGTTTCAGTTGCTACAGATGCAATGGAAGTTGAAACTCTTAATAAAATAAAAAAGAGTTTATCTGATGACCTAAATGTAAGTGGTCATTTTGAAATAGCAAGTGTAAATAGCCAAACTGCTTATGATAGTTTACCTGATATTTTAGCTTTATCAAACCAAGGTATTGGATTATATTTAAATTTATCAGCTAAAAAAGAAGCATCAGGGGATTATACTTTGATGACAAAATTGTATGATATTAATGCAAGAGCTTTAATTTTAGAAAAAAACTTTACAACTTCACAAGAAGATAGATACGTTTTTTTAGCTCATAAAGCAGCAATATCAATAAATGATTTTTTTAAAGCTCCGAGTATTGCTTGGATGGATAAATTTGTTGTATTCTCAACATATCGTGGAGCTGGTAAAGCAGATATTATGATTGGTGATTATACTCTAACTTATAAAAAAACTGTTGTAACTGGTGGATTAAATATTTTCCCAAAATGGGCAGATAAAGAACAAAAAACTATATATTATACTACTTATAATTATAAAAAACCTACATTAGTTAAATTAAATATTTATAATAGAGGTAAAGAAATAATCATGGATTCTGATGGTATGATAGCTTGTTCTGATGTAAATAAAGATGGAACTAAACTTTTAATTACTGCATCACCTACAGGGCAACCTGATATTTTCTTATATGAAACTAGAACGAAAAAGAAAACTCAAATTAGCAGATTTAGTGGAATTGATGTAGGTGGACAATTTATTGAAAATGATTCAAGAATTGTTTTTGTATCAGATAGATTAGGAAATCCTAATATTTTTGCTCAAGGAATTAACTCAACTGCAGTTGAAAGATTAGTTTATCATAGCAATAATAATTCTTCAGCTACTGCACATGAAAATAATATTGTTTATAGTAGTAAAGATTCAGATAATGAATTAGGTGGAAAAAGTTTTAACTTATATTTAATTTCTACTAAAACTGATAGTTTAAAGAGACTTACATCTAGTGGAGTTAACCAATTTCCAAAATTTTCTAATGATGGTGAAACTTTACTTTTTATAAAAACTTTTGAAGGAGTGAGTTCTGTTGGTATAATTAGACTAGATTATAGTAAATCTTTTTTATTCCCTTTATCTACAGGACGAATTCAATCTATTGATTGGTAGGGTTTAATTAAAGTATGGATTTCCATACTTTAATTTTTTAATTTAGATTTTTCTTTAAATCGGCAATAAATTCTGTAATATCATCATGAAGTGTTTGCAAATCTTCTTCATGTTCTACTTCATCTGCTAATATTTGGCTTACAATATCATAAGTTACTATGTCTTTATTTCTTGTTATATCAACAATTTTAGAATAAGTATTTATGGCACATTGTTCACCTTTTATAGCATCTTTTAAAATAGCTACTACATCAAAGTTTCTTGGTGCATCATATCCACAATTTGTGTGTTTTATCCATTCATTAGGATCTAGAAGAGGAGTTCCTCCTAGTTGAAGAATTCTATCTGCAATCATATTTGCATGTCTTAATTCATCAGTTGCGTGTTGATTAAGTTCAACAATTGCAGCATCTTTCATAATACCTTTTACAACTTTACTTTCAATAAAGTATTGATAATATGCTAACCATTCATCTGCATAAGCTCTATTTAACAGATGAATAATTTCACTTATTTCAATATCTTTTATTATTGAATTTCCTACTCTTGCCATCTTTTTCTCCTTAAAATAGAATGTTATTTGATATTACATAAGTAATTCTTAATAAGCAATAAGAATCAATTAATTATTATTTAAAATCTAAACAATAATTAAGGTTCAATTTAATATCATTTCAGGAAATTTTATTTCAAGGAAAAAATTATGAAAAAGTTAGGTATTTACTCTGTATTAGTTGCAGCATTATTATTTACTACAGGTTGTAGTGAAAAAAATGTTGATATGAATGTTGATAATGGTGCTTCTCAACCAGAAGTTGTTAGTACACCAGATACAAATATTGCTGATGGAAGTTTCTCAGCTTTAGAAAAAGTTGGTAATGGAAATTACTATATGATTAATGGACAAAAAGTGTTAATTGAACATGTTTATTTTGGATTTGATAAATATGATTTAACTGCTGAAAATAAAGAAAAAGCAGTTTCTAATGCTTCTAAATTATCTCCATTAACTGCTGATACAACAGTTAAAGTTTTCGGTAACACTGACGAATGGGGAACTGATGAGTATAACTACGCATTAGGTTTAAAAAGAGCTAACTCTGTAAAAGATGTTTTAGTTTCAAATGGTGTAACAGCTAATATTTCTTTAGTATCTTTAGGTGAAAGTAATCCAGTTTGTACTGAAAAAACTAAAGATTGTTGGGCAAAAAACAGAAGAGTTGAACACGAATTAAGTAAATAATTCTGATGAATAAGTATCTTCTACCTTTATTAGTAGTAACTTCATTAACCGTAGCCGAAGAGGTTTCGGTTTATGGAGCTGGGAGTTTAAATGCTGATAGTCCTTACGGACTTAGTTCATCAGAAAAGCATATTTTAAAAAACCAGACAAACATAAGTAATATATCTTCTAAATTAGGAGATATAAATACTTTAGTTGAATCAATTAATAGAAGGTTAGAAGGCTTAGAATCTACATATGAAGGTGATTCTGCAAAATTAAATTCAACTGTACTTAAAGTAAATGAATTATCGCAGAAACTAAATTTATCTTCAGATCTAGCTTCTAATACAACACCTACAACTCAGTCAACAAATAATGATTTGACTGATACCGTGAATAATTTAAAAGCTGCTCTTAGCAAATTGACAGCTCTTGTTAACAAAATCAATTCTGAATATGTGTCTTCAACTGAACTTGAGAAAAATATGCAGCAATTTATAACAAGAGAAGAATTTGAGGCCTTGAAAAAAGCAGTTGGTGTTAAAACATCACAAGTAAATCCTACAAAAACTAACGAAAAAAAATCAGCTGAAGTAGATGAAATCAAAAAAAATCTTACTTCAGATGATAAAGCAAAATTATTATCTGATGCAAAAAAAGATTTTAGTGCAAAAAAATATGATAATGCTATTCCTAAATATGAAAAACTTGTTGAAGTTAACTATAAACCTGCTGAAAGTAATTATTATTTAGGTGAAATGTGGTATATAAGAAAAAAATTTGACGTTGCAATAAGTCATTTTAAAAAATCTGCAATACTAAATGATAAAGCAGCTTATATGCCTACATTATTATTGCATAGTGCTATTTCATTTGAAAATACAAAAGATAAAGATAATGCTAAAAGTTTTTATTCTACTTTAATTGATCTTTATCCTGATTCAAGTGAAGCAAAAGTAGCAAAAAAAAATTTAGCTAAATTATAATAATTATAAAATTAAATAAGGAAAAAATATGTCACATAAAGTTATAGGTATAGAATATACATTAAAAGATGCAAAAACAGGTGAACATTTAGATACAAATGTTGGTCAAGCTCCATTAGAATTTATTTCTGGAAAAGGACAAATCATTCCTGGTTTAGAAGTTAAATTAGTTGAAATGTCAGCAAATGAAGAAGCGGATGTAATGGTTGAAGCAAAAGATGCTTATGGTGAGTATAATGAAGAAGCAGTTCAAACATTACCAAAAGAACAATTCGCTGGTATTGAATTAGTTGAAGGTATGTCATTATATGGAACAGGTGAACATGGTGAAACTGTACAAGTTGTAGTTAAATCTTTTTCTGATTCAGATGTAACAATTGATTATAATCATCCAATGGCTGGAAGAACTTTAATGTTCTCAGTAGCAATTTTAAGTTTAAGAGATGCAACTGAAGAAGAAGTTCAAACAGGTGTTGTTGGTGGTATGGCTGCTATGGGTGGTGGTTGTTGTGGTGGCGGAGGTCACTCACATGGTGAAGGTTCTTGTGGAACTGGACATGATCACGGACACTCTCATGGTGGTTGTGGTTGTCACTAATCTTTTTTATATAAAGAAAAATTTGAAAATTTGCCCAAGTGTATTTATACATTTGGGCAAAATTATTTTTTAGGGTTATGAAATTTAACTTTAAAAAATGATTTTGAATAAATTTGAAATTTATATATAAGAGGTATTTATAATGAAAAAAGTTGCTTTTATATTTCCTGGGCAAGGAAGTCAAACAGTTGGGATGGGAAAAGATTTTTTTGAGAATAGTGAAATTGCAAAAAATATGATTTCAAAAGCAAGTGATAGATTGGGTATTGATTTTGAAAAACTTTTATTTGAAGAAAATGAAAATTTAGGAAAAACAGAATTTACACAACCTGCTATTTTATTAGTAAGCTCAATTGCAAATGCAATTTTTAAAGAAAAATGTGATATTAAACCAGAATTTGTTTTAGGGCACTCTTTAGGTGAATTTTCAGCTTTAGTTGCTGCTGGTGCTATTGATTATTTAGATGCTGTTGAATTAGTTCATAAAAGAGGTTTATTTATGAGTGAAGCTTGCGCTGGTGGAAATGCTGGTATGATGGCTTTAGTTGGAATTGATGATACTACAGTTGAAAAAGTATGTGTTGAGCAAAGAGAACTTGGTAAAAAAGTTTGGCCAGCAAACTATAATATGGATGGACAACTTGTACTTGCAGGTATTAAATCAGATTTAGAATCTTTAGTTGATGTATTTAAAGGTGCAGGTGCAAAAAGAGCTATTGTTTTAGATATGTCAGTTGCATCACATTGTGAATTATTAAAAAGTGCAGTTGAAAATTTAAAACCATATTTACAAGAGTTTTTAAAAGATGAATTTGCTCCTGTTATTTCAAATGTAAGTACTCAAGCTTATACAACAAAAGATGAAGCTATAGAATTATTAGCTTCACAACTTACAAGCCCAGTTAAATATAAACAATCAATTAAAGCTCATGAAGATAAAGTTGATTTATTTATTGAATTTGGAAATGGAATTGTTTTAAAAGGTTTAAATAAAAAAATCACAGATAAACCAACAGTTAATGTTTCAGATATGAAAACATTAGAAGCTGTAATAGGTGAATTAAATGACTAAATTAGCAATTATGGGAGCAATGGAAGAGGAAATTGAACCTCTTTTAGCTCACTTTGAAAATGTAAATATTGTTGAGTTTGCAAATAATAAATATTATGAAGTAAATTATAATGGTTTAGATATTGTGATTGCTTATTCAAAAATTGGAAAAGTATTTGCAAGTTTGACAGCTGCAACAATGATAGAAAAATTTGGTTGTGATACACTTTTATTTTCTGGTGTTGCAGGAGGAATTAATCCTAAACTTAAAATTGGTGATTTGATTATTGCAGATAAATTATGCCAACATGATTTAGATATTACTGCTTTTGGTCATGCTCATGGATATGTTCCAGGTGGAAAGGTTTTTGTTGAAACTACAAAAAGTTTAAGAGAAATCGCGATTAAAGTTGCAAATGAAAATAATCTTAAAGTTATTGTTGGAACAATTGCAACTGGAGATCAGTTTGTCCATTCAACACAAAGAAAAGATTTTATTCAATCTACTTTTAATGCAGATGCTTTAGAGATGGAAGGTGCGAGTGTTGCAGTTGTTTGTGATGCTTTAAATGTTCCATTCTTTATACTAAGAGCTATCTCTGATACTGCTGATATGGATGCTGGATTTGATTTTGATGAATTTTTAAAATCAAGTGCTAAAAATTCTGCTGATTATTTAATCAAAATAGTAAAAGAATTAATTAAATAATACTTCTTAATTAAAATAAAGTTGAAATTATAATTATTTCAACTTTATTGTATATTTTTTCTAATTTAAAACCCTCTTTTAACACTCTTTTCAATGATAAAGTTTTCTATTATAAAAAGGAGACAAGATGTTAGCTGAAATAAATACATTTTTAAGTGATATTATTTGGGGTTCTATTTTAATATATTTATTACCTATATTAGGATTATTTTTTACAGTAAGTTCTAGATTTGTACAATTTAGATATTTTTTTAAAATGTTTCATATTTTAAGAGAAACAGTTAGAGATAAAGAGGGACATATTTCTTCTTTTCAAGCTTTAATGCTTAGCGTTGCTGGACGTGTTGGTGGTGGAAATATTGCTGGTGTTGCTGTTGCTATAACACTAGGTGGTCCTGGTGCTGTTTTTTGGATGTGGCTTATTGCACTTGTTGGAATGGCAACAAGTTTTTTTGAATGTTCCTTAGCTCAATTATATAAAGAAAAAGATGGATTAGATTCATGTCTTTATAGAGGAGGCCCAGCTTATTATGCGACAAAAGCTTTAAAACAAAAATGGCTTGGTATTGTTATTTCTATTTTACTTTTAATCACTTTTGGTTTTGCATTTAATGCAACTCAATCATTTATTATCTCAACTTCTTTTCAAGCTTCTTTTAATCTTCCTACTTGGATAACAGGATTAGTATTAACTTTAGTTTTTGGTATTACTATTTTTGGTGGAGTAAAAAGAATAGCTAGAATGTCTGAGGTTATTGTTCCTGTTATGGCTTTAGGATATTTGTTAATTGCTTTAGTTGTTATTGTTTTAAATCTTGACAAAATTCCTTCTTTAATTGTTATGATTATAACTGAAGCATTTAATCCAAGTTCTGCAATTGGTGGAGGAATTGGTGCTGTTATTATTCAAGGTGCAAAAAGAGGTATGTTCTCAAATGAAGCAGGACTTGGAAGTGCGCCAAATGTTGCAGCCGTTGCTTATGTGGCACATCCTGTACAACAAGGAATAGTTCAATCTTTTTCAGTGTTTATTGATACAATAATTTTATGTTCTTGTACAGCATTTATTATTCTTTTATCTGGTGTTTATACTCCAGGAATTAGTGGTGTTCAAGGGGTTTTATTAACTCAAAATGCTTTAATTGAACATATTGGACCATTTGGTGGATACTTTGTAACTATTGCACTATTTTTATTTGGTTTTTCATCAATGATTTATAACTATTATTTAGCTGAAAATAGTTTAAATTTCTTCAGTAAAGGAAATGTAACAGTATTTAATATTTTTAGAATATTATGTATTTTACTTGTTATTTGGGGTTCATTTCAAGATTTAAGTTCTATTTTTGCTTTCTCTGATTTATCTATGGGATTATTAGCAATTATAAATATGATTGTTATTGCAATATTATATAAACCAGTACTTCAATTAATCAAAGGTTATGAAAGACAATTAAAAGAAGGGAAAGTTCCAGTTCTTAGATACAATGATTATAATGAATTTAACATCGATAAAAATACTTGGAAAGAGATTGTTGATAATATCAACGATAAAAAAGATTAAGAGTTAACTCTTAATCTTTTAAGCAATTTTTAGACATCATATAAACTAAAAGATATAAACAAAGGTTTTTTATGTTTAATAAAGAAGGAATACCATTTTTTATTATAGTTATACCTTTTTTATCAATATTATTTGTATCTTTTCTTTCAATCTCATACTATTTAAAACTATCAAATGAAACTTATCAAACTGAAATAAATGAATATAAAAGACTTCATTTAAATAAATTAAGTGATACACAAATTGTTAATACATTTTTAGAAATAAAAATCAAAGAGCATGAAAAAGAAGAAGAAAAATTTAAAAAATTTTTACTTACTGCAACAGCTGTAATTTTAACTTTTATGGTACTTTTTACTTTTTTAATGTTATCAATTATAAAAGATGTTATAAAAAAATATAAATTACAAGTTCAAAATAGAGAAAATGCACTTGAAAGTTTGAATGAAAATTTATCTTTAAAAGTAAAACAAGGGATTGAAGAGGCTAAACAAAAAGATAGAAAAATCTTAGAACAAGCTAAGTTAGCAAGAATTGGTTCTATGATTAGTATGATTGCTCATCAATGGAGACAACCTTTAAGTCAATTATCTGGAATTTTAATGGAATTAGAAACCACAACAAGATTTAAAAAAGTAGATAATGATTATATTTTAAATGCTATTGATAAAAGTGATAAGATGATTGAATTTATGTCAAATACAATAGATGATTTTAGAAATTTCTATAAACCAGATAAGAAAAAAGAGGATTTCTATGTTTCTGATGCTTGTAAAAAAGCGATAAATATTATAGATGCAACTTTAGAAAATCTTGGAATAAATCTTATTTTAGATATAAAAGATGATAAAAAAATTTTTGGATATCCAACAGAATTTTCTCAAGTTATTTTAAATATTATAAGTAACGCTAAAGATGTTTTAATTGAAAAAAATATAAAAAATCCAAAAATTGAGATAAATATAGAATCAAAAGGTATTTTATCAATTATTACAATAAAAGATAATGCAGGTGGAATTGAAGAAAAAAATTTAGAACAAATCTTTGACCCATATTATAGTACAAAAGATTCATCAAAAGGAACTGGACTTGGTCTTTATATTTCAAAACTAATAATTGAGCGAAATATGGGTGGAGATTTAAGTGTATCTAACGACAGTGATGGTGCTGTTTTTAAAATAGTTGTAGCAGGATAAAAATGAAACCAGAATTAATTGAAGAGTTAAAAAATATCTCTATTTTATGTGTTGAAGACGAAGATGGAATAAGAGAAACAATTGTAAATACTTTAAATTACTATTTTAAAGATGTATATGAAGCAACAAGTGGAAATGAAGGATTTGAACTTTATGAATATTATAAACCAAAAATTGTAATAACAGATATTCAAATGAGAGATGGAAATGGTGTTGAATTAGTTAAAAGAATTAGAGAAAATGATTTTGAAACAATGATTATTATGTTAACAGCTCACTCAAATGAAGAATATTTGATGGAATTAATAAATTCTAATGTAAATCATTATATTTTAAAACCTTTAAATCTAAAAAAATTGTCACAAGCTTTGGAAAAATATCTTGTAAAATCTTCAAAACCAGTGATGTTAAGTGAAGATTTACTTTTTGATTTGCAAAAAAGAGAATTAGTTTATAAAAATAGCGAAATAATTCCATTGAGAAAAAGAGAAAAAGATTTTTTATATTTATTATATGAAAGAAAAGATTCAATTTTGAAATATGAAGAGATAGAGTTTGAGCTGTGGAATGATAAAGAGATGACAACCCATGCCCTAAAATCATTTATAAAAGAATTACGAAGCAAATTACCAATAAACGTAATCAAAAATGTACCTCAAGAAGGGTATACTTTACAAAAATAATAAAAGACACTTTTTGCATACTTTTATTTTATAATATTTTAAAATTATTAATCAAGAGGATAATTATGGAAAAGCAATATAGAATTGAAAAAGATTTTTTAGGTGAAAAAGAGATAGAAACAACTAAATATTATGGTATTCAAACTTTAAGAGCAAAAGAGAATTTTGATATTACAAAAACAAGTCTTTCTTTGTTTCCAAATTTTATAAAGTCTCTAGCAAAAGTTAAAAAAGCTTGTGCTTTAACTAATTATGAATTAGGTGATTTAACAGATATTCAAAAAGATGCCATCATCCAAGCTTGTAATGAGATAATTGATGGAAAATTTAGAGATCAATTTATAGTTGACCCTATTCAAGGTGGAGCTGGAACTTCTACAAATATGAATGTAAATGAAGTTATAGCTAATCGTGCTTTAGAAATTCTTGGAAAACCAAAAAGTTCTTATGACATCATTCATCCAAATAATCATATAAATATGAGTCAATCAACAAATGATGTTTATCCAACAGCTATAAAATTAACTTTACATGAGTTGATTTACAGATTAAAAGATAGTTTAAGATTTTTAAGAGATTGTTTTGAAAATAAATCTGTAGAGTTTAAAGATGTGCTTAAAATGGGAAGAACTCAGCTTCAAGATGCTGTTCCTATGACTTTAGGACAAGAGTTTAAAACTTTTGCAGTTATGATTGATGAAGATATTTTTAGATTAAGAGAGTGTCAAGCACTTTTAAAAGAAGTAAATCTTGGAGCAACTGCAATTGGTACAGGAATTAATACAAAACCAGCTTATCAAAGAAAAGTAATCTCTAATTTAAGAGAAGTTACTGGAGTTGATTATGTAAGTGCTGGAGATTTGATTGAAGCTACTCAAGATACAGGAGCATTTGTACATATTTCTGGAGTTTTAAAAAGAGTTGCTATAAAAATCTCAAAAATTTGTAATGATTTAAGACTTTTAAGTTCTGGTCCACGAGCTGGATTAAATGAGATTAATTTGCCACCATTACAACCAGGAAGTTCAATCATGCCAGGAAAAGTAAATCCTGTTATTCCTGAAGTTGTAAATCAAGTGGCTTTTGAAGTAATTGGAGCAGATACAACTATCTCAATAGCAAGTGAACATGGGCAATTACAACTAAATGTATTTGAGCCTTTAATTGCATATAAATTATTTAATTCTATAAATATGATGAGAAGAGCTTTTTACTCTTTAGGTGAAAAATGTGTAAAAGGTATAACAGCAAACGAAGAAGTTTGTATGAATAATATCTTAAATTCAGTTACTTTAGTAACTTGTTTAAATCCAATTTTAGGATATGAAAAAAGCTCAAGTATCGCAAAAGAAGCTTTAAAAACAAACAAAAGAGTTTATGATTTGATTTTAGAACAAGGTTTATTTACTAAAGAAGAGTTGGATGAATTACTTCAACCAAAAAATATGGTACATAATTATGAGAAGGACGAAAAAAATGAAGATTACGCTGATTAATACAGGTGGAACTTTTAATAAAAGATATAATCCCTTAAAAGGTGAACTTGAAGTTCCAAAAGACAATATTGCACTTGATGAGATAATTGAAAGTTGTTTTAATATTGAATTTGAAATTAAAAATGTAATTTCAAAAGATAGTTTAGAAATAGACAATGATGATAGAGATTATCTTGTAAAAATTATAAATGAAAGTAGTGAAAATATTATCATAGTTCATGGAACAGATACTATAGATATAACTTCTAAATATATTGATGAAAGAGTTAAAGATAAAAAGATAGTTTTAACAGGAGCTATGGTTCCTATGAGTATAAAAAAAGTTGAAGCAACTCTAAATTTCGCACAAGCAATTGGATTTTTAAATGCACCAATATCAAATGGAGTTTATATTTCTATGCACGGATGTGTGACAAATTATGCTAAACTTTTGAAAAATAGACAACTAGGACAATTTTTAATTTCATAAAGGATTTAAATGAAAGAGTTTTTAGAAGTTTTAAAATCTTGTGGTTATGATGCACATTTTGTAAAAGATAAAGCTTCAGCTTTATCTTTGGCTAAAACATATATAAAATCAGATATGAGTGTTGGTCTTGGTGGAAGTGAAAGTGTAAAAGAGATAGGTTTACTTGATTATTTACTAAATAATAAAGAAATCACTTTATATAATCAATATGAAGCTGGTATTTCAATGGAAGAAAATATCAAAAGAAGAAGACAAGGTTTAGTTTCTGATATTTTTGTTTCAAGTACAAATGCAATCACAAAAGACGGAAAACTTGTAAATGCAGACGGAAGTGGAAATAGAGTAGCTGCACTTTGTTATGGACCAACAAATGTATTATTAATAGTTGGAATTAATAAAATAGTTGATACTTTAGAAAATGGTTTTAAAAGAGTTATGGAAGTTGCAGCTGTTAAAAATATAAACCGAATAAACAACAAAGCAATAGAAATGGGCAAAGAACCAAAATATAATCTTGAAAATATTGCAAATAAATTTTCTTGGATTAAAGGTGATGATATAAAAGGAAGAATAATTATAATCCTAGTTGATGAAGAGTTGGGATATTAAGAGTAATTTTTTTATTTAAAAGTAACATAACTTCTTTTTAGATAAAATGCCCAAAAATAAAAATATAGGACTTTATAAAATGGCATTATATACATGTGGACACATTATTCCTGATTCTGACTCAATTTGTTCAGCAATCTCTTTAGCATATTTATTAAATAAAATTGGACGTCCTGCAACTCCTGCACGTCAAGGTGAACCAAATCCTGAAACTAAATATATTTTAGAAAGATTTGGATTTGAAGCACCAGTTTTAAAAACATCTTTTGCTGGTGATGAACTGTTTATCACTGATTATTCAGATGTTGCACAAGCTCCTCAAGAACTTGATAAAACAACAATCGTTGGAATTGTTGACCACCACAAATTAGGTGATATTACAACTTCAGCACCACTTGAATGTTGGATTAGACCAGTTGGTTGTACAAATACAATCGTAAAAGAGATGTATGATTTCCATAAAGTTGAAATTCCTGCAAACATCGCTGGAATTATGATGTGTGCGATTTTATCTGATACAGTTATTTTTAAATCACCAACTTGTACAGAAACAGATATTAAAGCTGTTAGAGAATTAGCAGCTATTTGTGGTATTGAAGATTTTGGTGCTGTTGGTATGGAAATGTTTAGAGTAAAATCAGCAGTTGCAGGAACTCCAATAAGAGAGCTTGTAATGAGAGATTATAAAAACTTTGATATGCATGGGTCTAAAGTTGGTGTTGGGCAACTTGAAGTTGTTGATGGGAGCGTTTTTGATGCAATTAAAGATGAATTAATGGCTGATATTAAAAAAGTAAAAGAAGAGCAAGGATTACATACTGTTGCTTTACTTTTAACTGATATTATGAAAGAGGGAAGTGAAGTATTAGTAACTTCTGATGATGCAACAATCTTTGAAAAAGCATTTAACTGTAAACTTGAAGATGGAAAAGTTTGGTTAGATGGTTGTTTATCAAGAAAAAAACAAATTATTCCTTTCTTAGAACCTGCATTTGCTTAAATTTTAGATACAAAGCTAATTTTGGCTTTGTATCTAAAAGTAACTAAATAATAAAAAATATCCATAGAAAATTTTTAAATACTATCTTAAGTAAAAAAAAATAAAAAAAGTAGTATCCTAGAATTGATGAAAAAATTTTAATAAAGGATATAAAAATGAAACACGAATTAATGACTTTACCTTATTCTATGGACGCTTTAGAGCCATGTATGTCAAAAGAGACTTTAGAGTTTCATTATGGAAAACATCACCAAACTTATGTAAATAACTTAAATAATTTAATTGCTGGTACAAAATTTGAAGATTCTTCTTTAGTAAACATTATTTTAGAATCAGATGGTGGTATTTTTAATAATGCAGCACAAGTTTATAATCACGACTTTTTTTGGAATGGTTTAACTCCAACTCAAGGTGCAATTCCAACTTCTGTAGAAGAAGCTTTAACAAAAGCTTTTGGAAGTGTAGATAAATTTAAAGAAGAGTTTACAGCAAAAGCTGTTAGTCATTTTGGTTCTGGTTGGGCTTGGTTAGTTCAAGATGAAAATCAAAATTTAAAAGTTATATCAACTTCTAATGCTCAAAATCCTCTATCAGACAATCTAAAACCTATTTTAGTATGTGATGTTTGGGAACATGCATATTATATAGATGTAAGAAATGCAAGACCTAAATTCTTAGAAAACTTCTGGAAACTTGTAAACTGGGATTTTGTAGCACAAAATCTAGGATAAAAGGAAGTATGGATTTTTCCATACTTTTTTATAAATGAAATCAGATATTTTTAAAAACTCAAAATTAGACTTTATAGAGTTACGATATGTAGAAGATATCGAAGATTGTGTAAAGATGCATTTACATGAAGAACTTACAATCACTGCAATAAAAAAAGGTTCATTAAAGCTTATTTTCAATGATACTTTTATTGAACTAAAACCAAATGAAATAGCTATCATAAATAGTCAAATTCCTCATAGTGCAACAACAAATGAAAAATCAAAAGATGGATATGTTTTGTACTTGAAAAAAGATTATTTAAAGAATTTAGATTTTAATTTTTCATCAGCTTTTGAGTTAATCAAAAATAAAAATATCTATAAAAGTTTTATAAAATTATGTGATTGTTTACTTGATATTAAAGTTTCTTTGATAGAAAAAGAAGAGAATCTTTATCTATTTTGTCTTGCATTTTTCTCTTTTGAACAAACAGAACAAAACTATAAAGAAGAATCAACTTTAGCAATGAATATAAAAAAATATTTAGATGAAAATTATCTTGAAGAGTTTATCTTAGATGAGTTAGCTTTGAAGTTTGATTTAACAGTTGTTCATCTAATACGAGTATTTAAAAAAGAGTTTGGACTTCCAATTCACTCATATATTTTAAATAAAAAAGTTCATCTTGCAAAAGAGTTATTGTCTTCAAATATCTCTATATCTCAAATAGCACAAAATAGTGGTTTTTTTGACCAAAGTCACTTAAATAGAAGTTTTAAAAGAATCTTTCAAATTACACCAAAAGAGTATCAAAAAAATATATTTTCAAAATGTTAATTTTGTACAAGATTTTATTTTTTGTAAAAGTTATAATTTGCAAAATTTAAAAAGGAGTTTATCATGGATGTAAATATTATAAAACAAATTATCTCTTTTTCTCTCCTCTGCCTCAAAACTTTCTAATACTAAAAACATAAAAAAACAAATCAAAAAACAAAAATTATAACGGAGTAAACCATGAGTTTCAAAAAATATCAACAATATCCAATTGTCAAAAATTTCAAAAGAGAGTGGGCAGATAAAACTATAACCAAAGCACCAATTTATTGTAGTGTAGATTTAAGAGATGGAAATCAAGCTTTGATAAATCCTTTAACGGTTGAGCAAAAATTGGAGTATTTTAAAGCTTTAGTAAAAATGGGCTTTAAACAAATAGAGGTTAGTTATCCAAGTGCTAGTGATACGGATTTTAACTTTACTAGAAAATTAATAGAAGAGAATTTAGTGCCTGATGATGTAGCTATTCAGATTTTAATTCCTGCAAAAAAAGAGTGGATTAAAAAAAGTGTAGAAGCTATGAAAGATGTAAAAAATGGAATCTTTCATTTATACAATCCAACAAATGAGTTTCAAAGAAGAGTTGTTTTTCAAAAAAGCGATGATGAGATAATTCAAATGGCTATTGAAGCTATGCAATATTTAGTTGAACTTACAAAAGATTTTAAAGGAAAAGTAACTTATCAATATTCACCAGAAAGCTTTTCTCAAACAGATTTAGAGTTTGCAGTAAAAATTTGTAATGAAGTTATAAATGTGGTAAAACCAACAAAAGAAAATAAGATGATAATAAACTTACCAAATACTCTAGAAGCTTGTACAGCAAATGTTTATGCAGATAGAATAGAGTGGATGTGTAAGAATTTACACAATCGTGAAGCTTTGATTATTAGTGTTCATCCTCATAACGATAGAGGAACTTCTGTGGCAAGTGCAGAGTTAGCCGTACTTGCAGGAGCAGATAAGGTTGAAGGAACTTTATTTGGAAATGGGGAGCGAGCAGGGAACTTGGACATAATAAATTTTGCTTTTAATATCTATTCACAAGGAATTGACCCAAAACTTGATTTATCAATAATTGATGAGGTAAAAGCCATGTACGAAGAAAAAACGCAACTTTTTGTACATCCAAGACATCCATATGTAGGTGATATGATATTTACTGCTTTTAGTGGTGGACATCAAGATGCTATAAAAAAAGGAATAGATTTTTATAGACAAACAAATAGTCAAAAGTGGAATGTACCATATTTACCAATTGACCCAAAAGATATAAAAAGAGGATATGAAAAAGTAATACGTGTAAACTCTCAATCAGGAAAAGGTGGAGCAAGTTTTATAATAAGTGAATTTTTAGGAATAAATATGAATAAAGATGAAGCTATAAAATTTGGTTTTGTTATAAAAGAAGAATCTGATAGATTGAAAAGAGAGTTAGAAAAAGAAGAAATAATCGAATTATATAAAAAGTTAAATAGTTAAAAGTAAGTTTTAAAACTTACTTTTATTTGTATTCGATTTTTCCTTGACTTGCAAGTAATGCACCACATAATTGGTATAAAACACGTGAACCAACATTTGCATCCCAACCATCAAGACTATCTCCAACTTCACAAAGGTCAAATCCTATGATGTTTTTCCCAGATTTTACAATCATAAATATAAGATGTTCTAACTCTCCATATCTTAATCCACCTGGAACTGGAGTTCCAGTATTTGGACAGTTTAATGGCTCTAACCCATCAATATCAATTGATAAATAAACATTTTGAGGAAGTTGATTTATATATGGTGCAAAAACTTCTTCAAGTGATTTTCCGCTAGCAAGTTGGGCTTGCATTAAAGTATCATATAAACAAGCACCTTTTACTCCATATTCAATCATTCTAGTTGCTTCTTCTTTACTATAATCACGAATACCAACTTGAACAAGATTTGAAACTTTTTTGCACTCTTTCATAACGTTATAAAAGATTGAAGCATGAGAGTAAGTAAAACCTTCATAAGCTTCTCTTAGGTCATGATGAGCATCAACATGTAAAATTCCAAAATTTTCAGTTTGTGTGTCACTTAAAGCTTTGATAAGTCCAAGTGGGCAAGAGTGGTCACCACCAACAACAGCTACAAACTTACCATCTTTTAATTGTTCAAGAGATTTTTCATAAACTGAAGAGTTTAGTGTAGCTGAAGCTTCATTTACATATTTTAGTGCTTTTTTATTTGTTTTTCCATCTTCAAGAGCTTCGATTACTTTTAAAGCTTTTTTTCTAGCTTTGTTACTTAGTTTATGTAAACTTTTATCAGTTTCAAGCATAGCAATACCAGCAGTATATGGTTTGATATAGTGGTAGTTTTCAACGTCAAGTTGATGGCTTGAAGTTCTCATCGCATCAGGTGCATTTGCAGTTCCCTCTCCAAATGAAACAGTAGCTTCCCAAGGGACTGGAACTAAAACTAAACTAGCTTCTTTTGGGTCTAATCTTCCACCGATAAATCCATCACCTTCAACTGGAGGTAATCCTAACTCTAATACTTTTATCTCTTCTTCTAAAGTTCTGTATGACATAAATTTTCCTAATACAATATATGATATTTTTTGATTTTGAATTATAGAATAATTAAGGAAATAGTTAAGTTAATTAGAAAGTTATTTGTCTTGATTCAAATTTTTTAAAAATATTTTTAAGAAGTATTATGATAATGTCTATCAAAAAACTTTAGGTGTGTAGATGCTCAAATACTATAATGAACTTTTGTATTTTGCCCAGAAACAAGTAGGTGATAGGGAAAAAGCAAAAGATATAATACAAGAAACTTATATCAAACTTCTTGAAATTAAAGATAAATATAATATAAATAATGAACGTGCATATCTATATAAAATAGCAAAAAATATAGTAATCAACGAAGTTTTACAAAATCAAAAAATGCCAAGAACAGAATATGAGGAGAATTTTCACATCTCACCAATCTATGAACAACCAGAAGAAGTATTAATAAAAGAAGATCAAGAGAAGATTTTTATGCAAATATTAGAAGATCTTTCGCCTCGAGTTAAACAAGCTTTTATTTTATATACTATTGATGGTTATAGTAGAAAAGAAATAGCTAAAATTTTAGATATAACATCAAATGCAGTTGAAAAACTCATAAAAAGAGCAACAATAAAAATAGAAGAAGAACTAGCAAAGAGAGGATTTTAAGTGAATATAGAAACTAAAATCAAAGAAGAAGCAATTTATTGGCTTGCCTGTGAGAAAGAGGGATTGGAAAAAAATCAAAAAGTAGAGTTTGAAAATTGGATAAAAGAGGAGATTAATAAAAAAATATATAATCGGATGAAATTTGTTCATCAAATGGCTAAATCAATATCAAAAGAAAATGCACAAAATTTAAGTGATAAAGTTCATTTAGAAATAAGAAAAGAAAAATTTTTAATTAAAATAAAATACTTTTCAAGTGTAGCTGCAATTTTACTAATAGTTTGTTTTTCAGCTTTTAAAATCTATGATAATAATTTTGCTGTTCAATATTCAAATTCATTTATGACAGATAAAAATAGCTTAAAAAAACAACTTCCTGATGGTTCAAGTATCTTTATTGATGCAAAAACAAATCTAAATATAGAGTTTTTTAATGGAAAAAGAGAAGTAACTTTAAAAGATGGAAGAGTTATGTTTGAAGTTGCAAAAGATAAAAATAGAGTATTTATCATAAAAAGTGGGGAGATAAATATAGAAGTAGTTGGAACAAAGTTTGAAGTAATACACAAAAAAGATACTACAACTATAAACGTGGAAGAGGGTATCGTGAAAACATACTATTCTAAATATTTTTTTGATAAACAAAATGAAAAATTGCTTACTAAAAGCAATAGTATAACTTATTCAAATTTCCAAGGGGATATAAATAATCAAGAAAAAATCAATCCAGAAAAAATAGCTCTTTGGAGAGAAAATCTTATAGTTTTACATAAAACAATTCTAAAAGAAGCATTGGAAGAATTTTCAAAATATAGTGATATAAATATCTATTTTTTGTCAAAAGAACTTGAAAACTACTCAATAACAGGAGAATTTTATTCAACTCAACTTGATATATTTTTGAAAACAATAACAAAAATATATCCTATCAAAATAGACAAAAGTGATAAAGAAATAAAAATTTCAAAGAAATTTTAAATTTTCTTTGAAATTTATGTCCGTTTTTCTTTTAAATTTTACTCTTATGTAATTAAGAATGATTATTAAAATTGTTTTATAATACACAAGGAGAAAATTTAGAATGAATTTATTCAAAAAAAGCTTATTAAGCCCTGCGGTCGCTTTGCTTTTATATTCAAGTGCAATGGCGGATGACTTGACTTATTCAATAGAAAAACAATCTTTAAAAGATGCTATAGAAACTATTTCAAAAAAATCAAACACTCCATATATCGCAAATAGTTCATTTTTAGATGGTAAAACTTCTAATGCTATAAAAAATATAAAAGGAACAAAAAATGCCTTAGATGAGGTATTAAAAAATAGTGGTTTAGAAGCTGTAATGGAAGATGGTGCGATTATTATAAAGAAAAAAGTAGTTGTTGGAAGTGGAACTGTACTTGAAGAAGTAAATATAAGTGAGGGGATTTATCTTCCAAGTGGAACAACAGAAGGAAGTGGTTCTTATACTACAGGAAGTACAAACACCGCTACAAAACTTGACTTATCTCTTAGAGATACTCCACAAACAGTATTAGTTTATACAAGACAAAAGCTTGATGACCAAAATATTAAATCTATAGATGAATTATTGTCAAAAATTTCAGGAGTTTCCATGAATAGAGTAGATGAAAGATTAAATGTATCAGCACGAGGATTTGATGTTGATTATTATTTGTATGATGGAATACCAACTTCTTTAATTGATTCAAATGACCCTGATTTAATTGTGTATGATAGAGTTGAAATTGTAAAAGGTGCAAATGGTCTTATGACAGGTGCAGGAAATCCTGCCATGGGAATGAACATCATACGAAAACATGCCAATGCTAAAGAGTTTACAGGAAACATAGATTTAAGGGCAGGTTCTTGGGATGATTATAGTGCTTCTTTAGATATTCAAACCCCATTAAATAGTGATAAAACCATACGAGGAAGATTTGTAGCAAAACATGAAGATACTAAATCATTTTTAGACTTTTATGAAAAAACAAATGACATTTTCTATGGTGTAGTTGATATAGATTTAACAGATATTACTTATCTATCTTTGGGTGTAAGTTATGAAAATATTCAAAGAGATGGAACAAGATGGGGTGGATTACCAGCTTTTTATAGCGATGGTTCAAAAACGAATTTTAGTCGTTCTAAGAATGTTGGATCAGATTGGACATATTGGGATGATAGAACAACAACTTATTTTGTAGATTTTAAGCAATATTTTTATAATGATATATCTTTAAATTTGGGATATTCAAGTAGACACATGAATAAAGATATGCTAGGTACATATTTCTCTGGATTAGTCGATAAGGAAACAGGAGTAGGAATTGGAGATATTACTACAGGTCTTTGGAAAAAAAAAGATGAAGAGAATAATTTAGATTTATATACTTCAATTCCATTTGAACTAAAAAAATTAGATCATGAAATAATCACAGGAATTTCATATAATAAATCTGATACGAAAGAATATGATTTTGTAACAGATAATGTTTCTTCAAGTATTATAAATCCTACAATAAACTTTAACCATATTAATATATTAAATCCATATTTACAACTAAATACTTCACCAGCTGATAAAATAGTACAAAAAGCTTACTATATAGCAAGTAGATTTTCATTAATGGAATATTTAAAACTAATTGCTGGAGTTAGAGTTTCATCATGGGAGTATGAAAGTGATAACGGGAATTCTAATAGAAAATTTGATAATGAACTTGTACCTTATGTAGGATTAATTTATGATATAGATAATAATCATTCAATTTATGCTAGTTATACAACTATTTTCAAACCTCAATCATCAAGAGATGCAGATGATAAATTTTTAGACCCAATTAACGGAAAAAATTATGAGAGTGGAATCAAAGGAGAGTATCTCGATGGGCATTTAAATACTTATTTATCAGTTTTTAGAATCGAACAAGATGGAGTTGGAGAAAGTACAGGACAAATAAATTCAAATGGAAATGATATTTCAGTTGCAAAAAAAGGTGTTACAAGTAAAGGATTTGAAATTGGTGCATCTGGAAAAATTACTGATGATTTTAGTTTAGATTTTGGACTTGTAAATTTTGAAGCTAAAGATGCAAATGGTGAGAAATTTACTACTACAAACTCAAGAACAACTGCAAATGTATGGGCTAAATATGTGATTGATAATTACAGAGCTGGGGCAGGATTGAACTATAAAAGCAAATTTTATTCAGGAAGCGGTGCAACACAAATCACTCAAGATGCTTTTATAACTATTGATTTAATGGCAGGATATAAAGCAAGTAAAAGCTTGAATTTTCAACTTAATATCAATAATATTTTTGATGAAGAATATTATGAAGGACTTTCAGATGCAAATAATTTACTTTATGGAACACCTAGAAATTTCACGGTTGGGATGAAATATAGCTTTTAAAATATAAAGGAAGATTTCTTCCTTTATAGATTTAATTATGGGTTTTAATATATTAAGTTTTCCTAAAAACTGATTATTCAACAACAAAACAAAACATCAAATTTTCAGATATTTTGGAATCCATACTTAAGTTTATAAACACTTATAAGCTTAACTTCATAGCGCTGTGGATATATATTTATGTGTTCGTTTCCTTGTCACACAAATAATTATGAAAATTAGTCTTTTTCTTCAAATCCACAGGCTATTATTATCTTGTATATTTAAAAATTTTTCCTTTATATGGTTCATCTAAATAGTCTGTATTTATTGGCTCAAAAGAGAGACAAGAAAAACCATATTCTTCCATTTTATTTGTAAATTTTCTTTGATGTCCTCTATTTGGATTAACTAAGATAACTTTACATTTTTGATTTGCATGAGCATTTATAAAAGCTGATAATAGTTCAGCATGATTTCTTTCATATAGTAAATCACTACCTATTATAAGGTCAAACTTTCCTAATTTTTCTGTAAATTTATCACTCCAACTAGTTCTTACAAAGGGTATTTCATCATCTTGATTTAATTGAGTATTTATATCTAAAAAGTTTTCTGCTTCAGGATGATAATCTGTTGCAGTTATATCAGCATTAAGTCGATTTAGAACCAAACTTGAAAGTCCTATTCCACAACCAACTTCTAAAATTTTTTTATTTTTGAAATCATAGTCATAAATAAAATTAGCTAAAACTTCACTTGACGGCCAAAGAACGCCAAAAAGTGACCAAGATGCACTTGAAATACCTAGCTTTTCAGCTATTTTATCTTCATCTTTGTATTGTTGCCTATCTTTCAATGTCCTTAGATGAATATCATCTTCCCCAAACTCTATAGTTTGATATTTAAATCTAATATTTTTCATGGCGCTGGTAAGGCTCTAATATTTTTTCTAAATTTAACCATTTTATAGGTTTTATATTTTGTTTTTTCATCGCAATTCCTTAAATTTTTTTGGCTTAATAAAAAGTTTTATTTGTATAAAGTAGAGTTTATTTTTAGTTATAAATAAAAGAAAACAATATATTTACAAACTTATATATTGCCTTTGAATTGATTCTATCCTAAAATTTTTTTTAAAGCAAATTTATTTAAGTTTTTAATGACAAAAGATGTATTTTCAACAAAATTAATTTTAATTATAAAAATAAAATTGTGATAATATTAAAAGATTAAAATAGAAAGTAGAAATATGAGTAAATGTAGTTGTAAAGATTGTGATTTAGAAGTTTTTGAAAATAGTGATAAATGTATTTTACATTGTGAAAAAGATGATTGGTATAAACATAATAATTTTAATGTGAAAGATGAAAAGATTTTTATTAATATTTTTGGTTGTGTAAATAATTGGAAATTTTCATCTGAAAAAATTGATTTATTTTGGAATACTTTTAATAAAAAATTGAAAGAAAATATTGAAAAAAACTCTTTAAAATTTACTTTAGAAAATATAAACTTTCCTGCAATGGGTGTAAATAAAAGTTATATTGAAGTTGAACTATATAAAATAAAATATTTAGAGCTTAAAAATTGTACTTTTCTTGATATTGTTGATATAAGTAATCTTCTTACTGTTCAAAATTTTGAAGTTAATCATTGTAAGTTCAAAGAAAATGTATTTTTTAAAGAAAAAATTTTTAAAGGGCAATTCTTCTTTCAAAGTAATGAAGTATTTAAAAATATTGATTTTTTTAATATTGAGTTTAATGGAACTTGTTCCCTCTCAAATAATAAATTTAAAAATGAATTAACATTTAACTATGTAAGATTTAATGATTTAGTAATATTTAATAATAGTGAGATTGAAGATTTGTTTTTCAAAAATACTTTTTTTAGAAAAGAGACAAATTTTTTAGATATGACACTTTCAAAAGTTGGAAGTAGGGAAACAGCAAGAATAATAAAAGATTCATTTGAAAAGCAAAATAATATTATAGAAGCAAATAAATTTTATGCTTTAGAAATGAAAGAAAGAGAAAAAGAGTTAAGTCCTAAAAAAGATTTTTTTGAATGGTTAGTTTTTAAAATTCATGGAATTTCTTCAAATCATTCTCAAGATTGGACTTTGGCTTTATTTTGGATATTTATTGTTGGTTTTATAGCTTCATATTATGATTTTAATTTGATTCAAAATAGTAAAGCTGAATATATTCATTATAATTTGTCATCAATTTTTAAAACAATAGGTTTAATATTTATTATTTTATTTATAGATAGATTGTGTAAGATAAAAGATAAATTTATAAACATAAGCTATTTTATAATTAGTTCTTATTTGATTTATATTTATGCAACAGAAGATTATTTACTTAGTTTATTTTCACAAACAATAAATCCCTTTTCTGTAATGAAAACAAATGACCCAATTAATGGTATTCAACTATTCTTTAAAGTAATAATAACTTATCTAATCTATCAATTTATTATCTCTATTCGTCAAAATACAAGAAGAAAATAGATGATAATAAAATCTTTCAAAATGAAATATATTTTATTTGAAATACTATTTTACACTACAATAAAATAAATTTTAAAAGGAAAAAAGATGTTTGGAGTAATATTTGAAGTTGAAATTAAAGAAGATAAAAAAAATGAATATCTAAATATAGCAGCTATTTTAAAAGAACAGTTAATAAAAGAAGAGGGATTTATATCTATTGAAAGATTTCAATCATTAGTAAATGAAAATAAACTTTTATCTTTATCTTTTTGGGAAGATGAAAAATCTATTTTAAATTGGAAGAAAAATCTTGACCATTTTTCTGCACAAAAAAAAGGTAGAGAGTCAATTTTTAAAGATTATAGAATAAGAGTTGTTGAGGTAAAAAGAGATTACACTTTAGAATCTAGTGATTTTAAATTAAATTAGAAGAAGAAAATGGCAGAACAATTAAAAAATTTATATTCAAAAGAGTTTATTGATAAATTAGCAAATAAACTATTTTTAACCTACGCAAAATTTGAAAAAGAAAAGTTTATAAACTCTATCTTTGATAATACTTGGCAAGATTTAGAACTAAAAGCAAGGATGAGACATATAGCTTTTACTTTGCATAAATTTTTACCTTTATCTTATAAAGAACAATTAGAAATACTAAAAAAAGTAAAAGAGGATTTTGGTGGACTTGAAGCTATGGTTTTTCAAGATTTTGTTGAGGTTTTTGGTCTTGATAATTTAATAGAATCATTAAAAGCTTTAGAAATTTTTACTATAAATTCAAGTAGTGAGTTTGCAATAAGACAGTTTATTTTGAAATATGAAGATAAAACGATGGAGCAAATGAAACTTTGGGCAAAGTCACAAAATGAACATCTAAGAAGATTAGCTAGTGAAGGGTGTCGTCCAAGACTTCCTTGGGCAGTTGCTTTGCCAAAATTCAAAAAAAATCCTACAAAAGTTTTGGAAATAATAGAACTTCTAAAAAATGATTCTTCTAAATATGTTCAAAAATCTGTAGCAAATAATCTAAATGATATTTCAAAAGATAATCCAGATTTGGTGATAGATTTTGTGAAAAATAATCTAGGAGTTTCAAAAGAACTTGATTGGATTTGTAAACATGCAAGTAGAACTTTACTTAAAATTGGTGATGAAAAAATTTTGAAATTATTTGGCTTAGAAAAAGTAAATCATATTAATATCACAAATTTTTGTTATGATAAAAAGGTGAAATTAGGAGAAGATTTGACTTTTTCTTTTGAATTAAATTCAAATAAAAATATTGGAAATATTAGAGTTGAATATGCAATTGATTATTTAAAATCAAATAAAACTCATAATAGAAAAATTTTTATGATAAGTCAAAATGAGATAAAATCATTTTCTAAAATCTTTATAAAAAAACAGAATTTTAAAAATATGACAACAAGAAAACACTATGAAGGAAAACATTTTATTTCTTTATTGATAAATGGTGAAGAGTTTGTAAAAGAGGAGTTTTTTGTTTATGACGCCAGCTATTAATTTACTTAAAAAAAACAAATGTGATTTTAAAATACACAAATATGACCATGACCCAGAATGTACAAATTTTGGAGAAGAAGCTGTAGAAAAATTAGGATTAAATGCCTTACAAGTTTATAAAACTTTACTTGTTGAATTAACACCAAAAGAGTTAGTAGTTTGTGTATTACCTGTAGCAAATCAATTGAGTTTAAAAGAAGTAGCAACTGCTTTTGATGTTAAAAAAGCCGTAATGGCAAATAAAGATGAAGCACAAAAAATTACAGGTTATTTACTTGGAGGAATTTCCCCTCTAGGGCAAAAAAAACAACTAAGAACAGTTTTAGATGATAGTGTAAATAGTTTTGATACAGTTTTTGTAAGTGGTGGAAAAAGAGGACTTGATATAGAAGTTAAACCCAAAGATTTACAAATATTATTAAAAGCAAAAGTTACAAAAATCACAGCATAATCATATGAATTTAATAATTATTTTTTAATAGATATTTAAGATATAAAAGGTAGTATCATATATAAAATCTTCTTTAAGGACTTGAATATATGACTACACACGATATAAATGCAATTTGTTCACAAATTTTAACATCTGATGATTTGATAGTAGAAGAAGAACTTTTTCAAAAAGTTTTAAAAGATAAAATAGTAACTAAAATTTTAGATAACAAAGGTTTGAAATATATAAAGATTTTCTCTAAAGAGCAACTTTTTTTATCTCATATAACACCTCTTTTACATAATATTGGTTTTGAAATAATCGATGAAGTGACTTATAATGTTATGAATAAAAAAGAGATGATTTATATTTCAAGATTTAATCTTTTTAATCCAGATTTACAAAAAATTGAAATTGCAAAAAATAATATTGAAGATATTATAACTTATACCTTACAAGATTCGACAGTAAAACACTCAAAAGCTTTTTCTTTAGTATATGAAGAAAATCTAAATTTGAAAAAAATAAATATTTTAAGAGCATTTATAGAGTATATAGGGCAAGCAGTTTTGACTATAAATACAGCTGCAATTTTAAATACTCTTACACTTCATCATGAAATTACAGCACTTTTTGTGGAGTATTTTTTGAATAAATTTGATCCAAAAATAAAAAGTAAAGAAAAACTTCTTGAAGAAATTGAAACTAAAATTAAAGATAAAATAAAACTTGTACCACAAATTTTAGATGATAGAATTTTAAATATCATGGTTTCATTTTTAAAAGCACTTTTAAGAACAAACTATTTTTTAGATAAAGAGACATTAGCTTTTAAAATTGATACAAAAACTTTTGCAAAAGATTTAAAAGGATTACAACCAAATATAGAAAATTTTATATATCATAGAGATTTTTATGGAATACATCTACGAATGACGAAGGTTTCAAGAGGAGGACTTCGATGGTCAGATAGACATGATGACTATCGACAAGAGATAAAATCTCTTATGATTACTCAAGAAGGAAAAAACTCTATTATTATTCCTGATGGAGCTAAGGGTGGATTTGTAATAAATAAAGATTCAAGTGAAATTTCAAAAGAGTATTTTACTCAAATTTATTCACTGTTTATAAATGCAAATCTTGATTTAGTTGATAATATGATAGACGGAAAAATTGTAAAGAATCCAAATGTTGTTTGTTATGATGAAGATGACGCTTATTTTGTAGTTGCAGCTGATAAAGGAACTGCTGCTATGAGTGATGTTGCAAATGAAATAGCAAAACAAAGAAAATTTTGGTTAGGTGATGCCTTTGCAAGTGGTGGAAGTAATGGTTTTGGACATAAAGATTTAGGAATTACTGCACGAGGTGCAATGGTTTCAACGAATAGATTTTTTATAGAAGAGGGCATTGATATTCATAAAGATGAAATAAGTGTTGTTGGGATTGGTTCTATGAGTGGTGATGTTTTTGGAAATGGAATGATGGAATCAGAAAACTTCAAACTTGTTGGAGCAATTTCACAAAAAGAAATTTTTATTGATCCAAATCCAAATATTGAACTTGCATATAAAGAGAGAAAAAGACTTTTTGAATCTCGTGATGGTGGTTGGGCAAATTATGATTTATCTTTGATTTCAAAAGGTGGTGGAGTATTCAAAAGAAGTGATAAACAAATTGAATTAACATCAGAAATACAAAAACTTATAAAATGTACAAGAAAAACAATCTCTGGGGAAGAGTTGTGTAAAAAACTTTTAACATTAGATGTTGATTTACTTTTTAATGGAGGAGTTGGAACTTATGTAAAAGCAAGTGATGAAAATAATCTTGATTTGGGTGATAAACAAAATGAAGCTGTAAGAGTAGATGCCTGTGATTTAAAAGCAAAAATTGTATGTGAAGGTGGAAATTTAGGATTTACCCAAAAAGCAAGAATTGAATATGCTTTAAATGGTGGAAGAATTAATCAAGATGCAATTGATAATGCAGGTGGTGTTAATACATCTGACCATGAAGTAAATTTAAAAATTTTATTAAATATCATAAAGAATCAAGGGATATTAAATGAAAAACAAGCAAATGAAACACTTCATTCTTTAACAGAACAAGTAGTTCAACTTGTTTTAAAAAGTAATTATGACCAAGCTTGTGTAATCTCAATAGATGAACAATTTTCAAGAAAATATCCAAATGATTATATAAAATCTATAGAAGTTTTAGAAAATAATGTAGAAGCCTTTAATAGAAGAGATTTTTACATACCTAAAAATGAAAATTTAAGTGATATTATAGATATAAATGGTTCTATTGTAAGACCTGTTTTAGGTTCTCTTCTATCATATAGTAAAATTTTTATCAAAAAAATCATACTTGATTCAACTTTAGTTGATGAACAGTTTTCTTTACAATATTTATTTAGATATTTCCCTCAATCATTTGTAGGAGCTTATGAACAACAAATAGCAAATCATCCTTTAAAAAGAGAAATTATTGCAACTATGATGGCTGATATTGTGATAAATCATCAAGGTATTACTTTTCTTTCAGATTATGCAAAACTTGGAAATGAGAAATTTTTATTAAAAATAAAATCATATTTAGTTGTAAAATTACTTTTTGGTTCAAAAGAAATAAGAGAAAAAATTTATGCTCAAGATACAAAAATGAGTGTAGAACAACAATATAAACTGATAAATAAATTAGAATATATTTTGTATGCAAGTACAAAATGGATGGTTAAATATCTTCAAAAAAATCAGTTAGATTCAGTTCATATTTTAGACCATAAAGCAGAACTTTTTGCACTATTATCTGAGGTTCACAAACAAAAAGTAGAAATTCTAATACAAAATGATGATGAATTTAATAAATTTTATAGTGTGATTGATTATCTAAGATTTGCTATTGCTGCAATTATTATAAAAGAAAATACTCCCCATTCATTTAAAGATGTTATTGTTTTATTTTATTCATTAATCCATGAATTTAATATTTTAGAAATAATAGTAGAATTAAATAGAGTTAAAATTATAAATTCAACTGATATGGCTTTAAGAAATCAGATATTACAATTTATTGAATATATTGTTGTGCATTACACAAAAAAAATATTGGAATTTCAAAGAGTAAATGAAGCACCAGATATAGCTTTTACGAATTTTATAACTAATGAAAAAGATAAGTTTTATAAAATTAGAGATCATTTAGATATTTTTATGACTAAAGAAAATAAAGATATAAAAGATATTGCAATAACTGTTAATCAACTAATGGTCTCTTTAATATAAGTCTTACTTATGATTAGTATATAAAGTTTTTATTAGGTATACTTATTGAAAATTTAATAAAGGAGTTATTATGAGTAAATTAAATAATGGTGAACCAAGTTTAAATAAAATTGATGATTATAATGGGAATGAATCAAAACAAAAAAGAAATACAGTTAGATTAGTGATTATTCTTTGTTTAGTTGTTGGGGGATTAATAGCTTATTTCAAAGCGACTTCTGCACCAAGTGATTATGTTGGTACAAATGAACAACCAGGTATTTCTACTACAAAATAATAAATCTCAATATTTAAGAGCTAGAAATTCTAGCTCTTTTTTTTAGCTTTTAAATCTTTAAGTTATGATGATATATACTGCTGAAATTTTCATAAAAAATAAAAAAGGAAAAAAGAATGAAAAAAAGGTATGTAGCTATTTCATTATTAGCTAGTTTTATTACTTTATTAAATGCAAATGATTTTGATACAAAAATATCAGTAGGTGCAACATCTGCAAAACTTGATGGAGAAACTTATACTCAATATGGTTTAGGATATACAGCAAATACAACTTTAAATAATGGAATAATTTTAGGATTTGGAAATAGTGCTTATTATGGAAATGTAACAAGTGGAAAAGAAGTTACAACAGTTGATTTAGATTTACGAGCTGGATATGAAATATTTAATAATTTAACAGCTTTTGCAATAGGAACAGGTGTTTATCAATATTATGATGATAGTTCAGCAACTGGTCTTGGTTATGGTGGTTCTTTAGAGTATAAAATAACAGAACATATAGCAATAGAAGGTAGTTATAAAACTACAAATATGAGATATTCAACAAATGATTATGATTATGACACTTCAAATCTTGCTATAAAGTTCAACTATTAATGGTTGAACTTTTGATATGTTAGTCTCTTTAAATCAATACCACCAAAATACAAAGCACTCTTATTTATCAGTTAGAACTAATTCAAATCAAGTTGATTGGAATAATCCTCCCAATAGATTCAAAAACTATGCAGATAGTTATAAACGCATTCATTTAGATTCTAAAAATTCAAATTATAATTTTTTATATTTGATTTCTGGAATTACTGCAAAAAAAACATATCCGGGAATTGAATATTATCTAAGAGTAAATCCAAGTGCAGGAGCACTTTATCCTAATGAAGTATATTTTCAAGTAAGAAATATAGAAGGTTTTGAAGATGGAATTTATCATCTTGAAGTATCTAGTTCAAGTGTTGTTTTATTACAAACAATTAAAACAAATGAAGGAATAGAAAATCTTTTAGGTTTGGATTTTAGTATAGATGGTTTTGTATTTTTTATCTCTTCTTTATATTTTAGGTCTTCTTGGAAATATAAAAATAGAGCATTTAGATATTGTTTACTTGATGCAGGACATTTAATAGGAAGTATTGAAGCTAGTTCTTATTTGTTTGATAAAGAGTTTGAGATTTTATATGATTTTCCAAAACAAAAATTAAATGAATTTTTTTCTTTTGATGAAAAAGAGTTTTTTACATCTATTTGTTTGGTTGGAACAAAAAAAAATGATAAAAAAGATGAATTTTCTTTGATTCTTCCAACTCTTGATGGAAGTTCATATGATGAAGGGAAACTCTCATTTTTTGTAAAAAATGAATTAATTGAAAAAACTTATGATGATACTTTGAAAGTAAGAAATAGAAGAAGCCAAGAAAATAGAGCAATTTTCAATTTTCAAAAACAAAGATTTCAAGATACGATTTTTAATAGAAGATCAATAAGAGAGTTTACAAAACAAAGTATTTCAAAAATTCAATTTGAATCAATAATGAATGTTGTAAATCAAGCAATTACAAGTGATTGTGATGAGCAAGTTGATATTTTTTATACTATAAATAGAGTTGAAAGTTTAGAAATAGGGCTTTATAAAAATGGAAAACTTATAAAAAATGGAGATTTTTCACTAAAAGCTGGTTATTTATGTTTGGAGCAAGATTTAGGAAAATCAAGTGCAGTTACATTTTTTTTAGCTTCAAAAAGCCAAAATTATCAAGAAGCCTATCAAAAAGCTGGAGTAATCGGACATAGATTATATCTTGCATCAAACTATTTAGAGATAGGATGTAGTGGAATAGGGGCTTATTATGATGATGAAGTTTGTGAATTTTTAGAAGAACAAACAATGATTTTTTATGCACTTGCTATTGGTAACTAAGTCTCTTTATTGTAAAGAGACAAAGTTTGAAGATGGTTTTCCTATATGATAACCCTGATAATAATCTATTTCTAATTCATTTAAAACTATAACAATTTCTTCATTTTCTACAAACTCAGCAATAACTTGAATTTTTAGTTCTTTTGCAAGTGTAACTATACTATTTACAAATGCTTTATCTTTTATATCTTTATCTATATTTACTATAAAATCACCGTCAATTTTTACATAATCAATAGGGAATTTTTTGATATAGTGAAATGAAGAAAATCCTGAACCAAAATCATCAATAGCAAACTTATAACCTTCAGATTTTAGATTATGAACAAATTTCTCAAGTAATGAGAAGTTTTTTACAGTTTCACGTTCAGTTATTTCAAATACAATTTTCTCTTTTTTTATATTATATTTTTTTACAAAACCATTTATTTTATTTATAAAATCACCCATAATTAAAGATTTTGGAGATAGATTTATAAATAAAATTCCTTCATACCCTATCTCTTGAATTTTTCTAAAGGCTTTTTCTATTACCATTAAATCCATTGTATTGATTAAACCTCTCGCTTCTGCAATTTCAATAAATTCAAAAGCAGATACGACTTTTCCATCTTGATGTATTCTCATTAAAAGTTCATGTATTACTAAATCATTATTTGATGAAGATGGTTTTATTGGTTGGAAATAGGCTTCTATTTGGTCATTTTCTATGGCTTTGATTAGAAGTGATGATTTCTCTTGTTTTTGTTTTAAGATATTTGATATATCATTTTGACTTGGTATTTTTATAGAATTTTTACCTTCTTCTTTTGCTTGATACATCATAGAATCAGCAATTACAAACATATCTTTTTGCGATAAACTATGTGTTGGATATACTGAAATTCCAATAGAAATAGTTATTCCTACTTTTGTACCATCAGGAGCTAGAAGTTTTTCTTCTTCAATTTTTTTAGAGATTCTATTTGCAACAGTTAATGCACCATTTTCATCACATTCAGGAAGAATAATAGTAAATTCATCTCCTCCATATCTAGCAACTATATCTTCAGGTCTTTTTTCTTCTTCTAAAATATCGGCAATAGTTTGTAAAAATTTATCTCCAAATGCATGACCAAAGTTATCATTTATTGGTTTAAAATTATCACAATCAATAACCATTAAAGCAAATGGATAATCGTGTTTCTCAGCACGTTTAATTTCATATGCCATCATATCATTGAATACTCTTTGATTAAATAAATCTGTAAGTGGATCACGTGCAGCATAATATTCTAAATCTTGTGTATATTTATGAATAGCTTTAACTGAACCTACTAAGTTTGCCATAGTTGTTAAAATAGAGTCAATTACTATATATCTTACGGGGTCATTTGAAAATACAGATTGTAAACCTATACCTACAATTCCTCCAATTTTTGGAGTATCTAAAAATAGAGATTTTGTTCTATATTCAACACTATCTTCTTTTAATTCACTTAAACATCTATTATTATCTGCTACTATATGTTTTATAGTAAAATCAGTCATTTCTTTGAAATATTCAGCTTCTTTTACAGTTTTGTTGATATATTTATCAAACATTTCTTTTTGATAATTATCAGGAATTCCTAGCCAGAAAATATCTACTTCAAATTGATCTTCACCAACTCTAAAAATAGTCATTAAAGTATATGTTTCCATGATTTTATTAATCTCAATTAATAAATCACAAATATATTCTCGCCAATCTTTTACCACATCAGAAGTGATAATAAATTTATCTAGAAGTTTTATTTCAAATTCAAGCAATTCTTTATCAACAGCTATTATTTTTAATCTTTCTGCCATAAAATCAATATTATTGATAATTTGATTAAACTCTTTAAAATATAAATCAATATTTTTTGAATCAAATTCTTTAAAATCTTGAATAGAGTTTATATTTTCAACTTTTTCATTGAATAAATCTAAATTATCTGTGATTTTTTTAGTTGTATATCTTGAAGAGATAAATGCAAGTATATAGAATATTGGGATTATTATTAAGAAAAATGCTATAAATTGGTATTTTGATTCTAAAAATATTGAATTAAGATTTTGTTTTACTTCTAAAACTCCTAAAACATCGCCAACTTGACTATTTACATGACATGATTTACAATCTTGAGTTGCTTTTAAAGGTAAAATATTTCTAACTATGTTATTGTTAAAACTATCTAATTTATCAATTTTTCCATTTAGAACATCTACTAATGTTGCATCTTTTGCTTTTTCTTCAATTTCTCCAAAAAGTTGTTTTACTTTATCCCCTCTGTAAATATTTATCTCATAATTACTACTTTGAAAATTATCTTCTAAAGATTTTGTAAACATCATCACATCATCTCTACTCCATCCTTTTCTCATTACTTGGTACATAGAAGAAAAAATTTGATTTGATATAGCTTTTGAGTGATTTAAAGCTTCATCTTTTGTAAGACTTGTATGTAAATAAGTACTGAAGATAAAACATAGTAAAAATATAGCTGATACTAAAATAATTTGTCGAGAGAAAATATAGTTTTTGAAAGTTTTATTCATTATGAGTCCTGAAAAGTATATTTATTATGGTACCACAAAATTTGACTATTTTATACAAAATTAGAGATAAAAAATATTATTAATTTATAAAAATAGTATATAAAATAGGACAAAAATAGTTATTAATTAAGAAAATGGTAAGTAACCATTTTCTTAATTTTCAGAAGGTGTATTTATCATCCAAATTGAAAAAATATCTAGATAATTCCAAAAAGATTGTTTTAAATTTTCTGGCATATCAAGTTTATTTAGAATTATGATATAAGATTCAAGCCAAATTTTTCTAGCTTCAGGAGTTATTTTAAAAGGTTGGTGACGTCCAACCATCATAGGTGCTCCTCTATTTTGATTGAAATAATCAACTCCTCCACAAATTTGAATAAAAAAATCAGCAGAATGTTGTTTTGCTAACGCAAATCCTTCATCTGTTGGAGGAAATAATCCTTTTATATCACTAACTCTTAGCAAATCATAATGATCTGATATTAATTTTCTCATTCCATCTTCACCTAAAAATTCTAAAACTTTAGGGTCAGGTTTTACAACAGGTGGTCGAGAGCCAATCTGTGCTTGAGTTATAGTAAATTGCATTTTATTAACCTTTAAAAAAATAATAATATTCGCTTAAAGCGATTAATATAATACAATATATTTGATTTTAAATAGTTTTACAATTAAAAAAAGTTTACTAATGATAAAATATCAAGATTAAAAATTTAGGATTTTGATGCGTAAAGATTTGAACTCTATAATAGAGTGTTATAGTTGTGGGCTATTTGTAAAAAAAGAAGCAAAATCAGGTATAAATCAACGATGTCCAAGATGTAATAGTAAATTAGAAATCCATAAAAAACACTCAAATGATTCTTTGTATTATGCAATTTCATCTTTGTTATTATTTGGAATTTTAAATATCTATCCAATAATAACTTTGAATATTAATGAAAATGAATTAAAAGCAACTTTAATTGGGACAGTTTCTATTTTACTTGAACAAAACTTCTTTTTTGTGGCACTGATAGTTTTTTTTACTATTATTTTAGCACCAATCTTGAACTCATTAATAATAATATTTGCTTTTATTCAAGCTAAGACAAAAATAAAACTTTTTACTAAAACATTATTACATGATAGTTTTCATTTTTTTAAACATTGGGGTTTTATAGAGGTTTTTATAGTAAGTATTATAGTTACATATATAAAATTAATAGGAATGGTAAGTTCAACAAAATTTGATATAGGATTTTATGTAATGTTAGCTTATGTTTTTTGTTTTTATATGTCAAATAAAAAATTTGAAGGTAAAAGTGTATTTGGAGAATAGATGGTTTTAATCTCTTGTAAAAATTGTCATAAAGTCTATGAAAAAGAAAATTATGATGAATTTGTTTGTACTAGATGTAAACATAAAGTTACAAGAAGAATTAAAAACTCTTTACAAGTATCTTTAGCTTTAATTATATGCGCAATTTTATTATATATTCCAGCAATGCTTTATCCTATTATGGAAGTTACAAAGCTTGGTGTAAATATGGAAAGTACCATACTTGAAGGTGTTATTAGTTTTTTAGATATGGAGAGTTATTTTATCGCAATAGTTATATTTACAGCTAGTGTTGCTATTCCTATGATAAAACTTGTAGGTTTGCTTTTTATATTTATATCTTTAAAAATAAATGTAAAAATGGAAAATAAAACAAAAAATTTAATATACAAATTTATAGAAGCAATTGGAAAATGGTCTATGATTGATATTTATGTTGTGGCAATTTTAGCTTCAATTGTACAACTTGATGAGATTTTTAATATAAAAGGTGGAATTGCTGCTACATCTTTTGCTTTAATGGTGATTTTAACAATGATTGCAGCAAATAGATTTGATACAAGGATTATTTGGGATGAGTAATGATTTGATAAAAGAAGAACAAAAAGAACCAGTTGTTTATAAAGCTAAAATTGAAGAGAAAAAATCTATCTCTTTTGTTTGGATTTTACCTTTAATAGTTCTTGGAATTTTAGGTTGGATTGCTTATGAATCTTATATGAAAAAAGGTACAAATATAACTGTTGTTTTTAAAAGTGCAGAAGGTTTAAAAGAAAATGTTACACCTTTGGAATACAAAGGTTTGCAACTTGGAAAAGTTACAAAAATTTCTATGCATGAAGATTTAAAAAGCGTAAAAGTTAATATTTTAGTAAATAATGATGTTGCAAGATATGTAGCAAGTGAAGGTTCAGACTTTTGGATAAAAAAACCTACCGTTTCTTTAACAAAAGTATCAGGATTAAATACACTTATTAGTGGATATAAAATCGAACTTTCTCCCAAATTTAAAACTCAAGAAGAGTATGCAAAAGGTGCATATAAAAGCTATTTTGAGGGATTGGATTCTCAACCAAATGATGAATTTGATGATAATGGATATTATATTTCTTTAATTGCAAATGATAAAAGTAACATAGAAGTTGGAACTCCAATATTTTATAATAAATTCCAAATTGGTGAAATAACGGCAAAAGAGTTTGTTTTTGAAAAAGTATATTTCACAGCTTATATCTATGATAAATTTAATTATTTAGTAAATAAAAGTTCAAAATTTGTAATAAATGAAGCTTTAAAAGTAAAATATGGAGCAAGTGGATTAAATATCGAATTAGGTTCATTATATTCTGCTCTTGTAGGTGGTGTTACTGTAGTTACTCCAAATAAAGATGAACAAAAAATCTCAAAAGATGAGGTTTGTCTTTTATATGGAAAAGAAGATGATTTGAAAAATAAAGAGTATTTTAATATAAGCTTTTCTGATGTAAATGGAATTGAAGAGAATACGCCAATTATTTTTAAAGGTATTGAAATAGGAAAAATTTTAGAAGTTAATCTTAATAAAAATATTTTAAATACAAAAGCTTTTGTATATGAAGAGTATAAATATTTATTAACAAATAAAACTAAATTTTTTGTAGAAGAACCAACTATTTCTTTTGATGGAGTGAAAAATTTAGGAAATATTGTAAAAGGAAATTTTATCTCTTTAGAGTATAAAAAAGGAGATTTCTCAAATAATTTTATTGCAATAAATAAAAAAGATTTAAACAAGATTAGTAGTAGTGTAAAAGTAGAACTTTTAAGTGAAAGTTTGAATTCTATATCGGAAAAATCAAAGGTTTATTATAAAAATATAGAAATAGGAAGAGTTGATAGTTATGTTTTAACACCTGATTTGAAAAATGTAAAAATTACTATTTTTATTGATGATAAGTACAAAGATTTGATAAATGATCATAATCTTTTTTATGATATGAGTTCAAAACTTGTAGAGATGAAAAGCTTAAATTTGAATGTAAATTATAGTGGAATAGAGCCGTTGTTAAATGGAGCTATTGGGTTAATTGCTGAAAAAAGAAGTGATGAAAAACTTACAAAAAAAGAGTTTAAACTTTATAGCTCTTTTAAAGATCTGGAAAGACTTAAAAGATTTTATAATAGTGGATTTACTATTGAAGCAGATTTTGATAATAGCTTTGAAATAAAACAAGATATGGCAATAGTTTATAAAAATCAAGAAATAGGTTTTGTTAAAGATATAAAATTTGATGATAAAAAATCAAAAGTTAATCTATTTATTTATTCTCCATATAAAAAATACATAACAGATAAAAGTAGATTTTTCAAACAAGGAATTGTTAATTTTAAAGCTAGTTTATCAGGTGTTATTTTTGAAGTTGATAATTTTTCATCTTTGATTGATGGTTCTATTCATTTAGATAACTCTTCAACTACAACTTTGAGTAAATACCAAATCTTTGCTTCTGAAGATGAAATGAATAAAGCTATAAATAGTGTAACTATAGTTTTTGATGATGTAGAAGGTCTTCAAGAAAACTTTTCACAACTAACTTATAAAGGTGTAAATGTAGGGAAAGTTAAAAAAATTTCACTAAATGAAAAACAAAAAGTTGAAGTTCAAGCTTTGATTTATGATGATTATTCATCTTTTGCAAAAGAGGGAACAGTTTATTATCTAAAAAAACCTAGAATATCTTTACAAGAGATTGCAAATGCAGGTTCAACTGTAATGGCTGTAAATATTGGAGTTATTAAAAGTGAAAGTTTAAATAAACAAACAAAATTTGTTGGACTAGAAACTCAACCTTCAGTTGAAAAATCACAATTTGGAACAGTATTTAAAGTGGAAGATTTAACAGCATCAAGCGTGAATGTTGATGCACCAGTTTATTATAAAAATGTACAAATAGGAAAAGTAAGTAAAATTGACTTAAGTGAAGATGGTTCTAAAGTTGTAGTTGATTGTTTGATTTATGATAAATATACAAAACTTATTAGAAAAAATTCAGAATTTTATGACATAAGTGGTTTTGAGATGAAATTCTCTATTTTTAGTGGTTCTAAAATTGAATCAAATACTTTTACAAGTCTGTTAAAAGGTGGTTTAGTTGTAGTAACTCCTTATGAATATGGTGAAATAGCAAATCCAAAAGATAAGTTTACTTTAGTAAAAACATTAAGAGAAGATTGGAAAAGTATAAGTCCAAGTATTAAATAAAGTTGTATATTTTTTAAACTAAAATTAAGTTCTCTCAATATAGAATTAAAATTATCAAAGGAAAAAAAATTTCCTTTTAAAAATTAAGGAGAGAACTATGAAAAAGATAATGACAACAACTGCTGGAAATCCAATTTCGGATAATCAAAATTCAATGACAGCTGGAAGTAGAGGACCAGTTTTACTACAAGACTATCAATTAATAGAAAAATTAGCTCACCAAAATAGAGAAAGAATCCCTGAAAGAGTAGTTCATGCAAAAGGAAGTGGAGCTTTTGGAGTTTTAGAAATAACAGAAGATATTTCAAAATATACAAAAGCAAAAGTTTTGCAAAAAGGTGAAAAAACTAAGATGTTACTTAGATTTTCAACTGTTGCAGGTGAAAGAGGCGCAGCTGATGCTGAAAGAGATGTAAGAGGATTTGCTCTTAAATTCTATACAAGAGAAGGAAATTGGGATTTAGTAGGAAATAATACTCCTGTATTTTTTATTAGAGATGCATACAAGTTTCCTGATTTTATACATACACAAAAAAGACATCCTCATTCAAATTTAAGAAGTAATACAGCAATGTGGGATTTTTGGAGCTTAAGTCCAGAAAGTTTGCATCAAGTAACTATTTTGATGTCAGATAGGGGAATCCCAAAATCATATAGACATGTAAATGGTTATGGTTCTCATACATATAGTTTGATAAATGCAAGTGGTGAGAGATTTTGGGTGAAATTCCACTTTAAAACGCTTCAAGGAATAGAAACACTTACAAATAAAGAAGCTGAAGCCATCATTGCAAAAGATAGAGAATCAAATCAAAGAGATTTATTTGAAAATATTCAAGCAGGAAATTTCCCAAAATGGAGTTTTGAAATTCAAATAATGACAGATGAACAAGCAAAAAATTGTAGTTTCAATCCATTTGATTTAACAAAAGTTTGGCCACATGGTGATTATCCTATGATAAAAGTTGGAGTTATGACATTAAATGAAAATCCAAAAAACTATTTCAATGAAATAGAACAAGCTTCATTTAGTCCATCAAATATAGTTCCAGGAATTAGTTTTTCTCCTGATAAAATGCTACAAGCAAGAATTTTTTCATATCCTGATGCACATAGATATCGAGTAGGGACACATTATGAAATGTTGCCTGTAAATAGACCAATAGGTGAGGTTAATACTTATCATCTTGATGGAAGTATGAATTATGAAATAAAAGAGCCAACGGATGCTTATTATGAACCAAATAGTTTTAATGGAGCTGTTGAAGATAAAAGTTTTGCGGAACCTGCACTTGAAGTTGGAAATATGGCTAATAGATATAATCATCAAGAAGGTAATGATAACTTTTCTCAAGTAACAGCGTTGTTTAATCTAATGAATAATAATCAAAAAGAACAATTATTTAGCAATATTGCAGCAGCAATGAGTGGAGTTCCAAGAGATATTGTAGATAGACAAATAACACTTTTTGAAAAAGTTCATAGTGATTATGCTACTGGAGTTAAAAAAGCTTTAGGAATCTAATATGGAAGCAACAATAAATGAACTAAACAGATATGAAGAACTTCAATTAATAGCACTTGATTATGCAAGACATGGACAAACAGAAGATTTAAAGTTGATGTTAAATGCAGGAATGCCAGTAAATTTGTCTGATCATAAAGGAAATACTCTTTTGATGTTGGCTTCATATAATGGAAATGAAGAAACTACTAAACTTTTAGTAGATTTTGGTGCTGAGATTGATAAAAAAAATGATAGAGGACAAACGCCACTTGCTGGTGTTTGTTTTAAAGGATATTTTGAAATTACGAAGATTTTGGTAAATGCAGGAGCAAATATCCATGAAAATAATGGTTTAGGAACAACTCCACTGATATTTGCAAGTATGTTTGGAAATACAAAAATTGTTGAATATTTAAACGAACAAAATAAAAATAGAAGTTTTAAATCTAAAATATATTTAGGTTTTTCAAGATTTATAAGGTTATTTAAAAAGTAATGAGTTAATCATTACTTTTTCTTTGATAAAGATATATAAATAATAGTCCAATTGGTGCTATAAATATAGCAAATGACCAACATAAAATCATAGTAAATATTTTCCAAATCAAAAACAATATTGCATTAAAGAAGAAAACATTATTACCCATAATAAAGTCTATAACACTTTCATAAGCAAATCTTGCATAAGGGTATAAAAGTGTATTAATAACTATTAAAAATAACAAACCTGATTTTGGAGAATTACTAGTATAATCTATATAAAATAATAATGCTCCCATTAAAATACCGAAAAATAACTGCCTAAAATAATATGCTTTTGTTAGACCTTTAAATAAATTTAAAAATTTCAACTAATTCTCCTCAAAAATTTGGGGAATTGTATCTAATAAATAATAATATAATATTAAATTTTATCTATAAGGATTTAGATTCTTTATGAAATTATTTTTATCTTTTTTAAATTCTAAAATACAATTTTTACAAATACAAGCTTTCATTTGTAACTCTTTTGGGATTAAAGTTCTTAACTCTTTTGGAACTTCTATTGTGTTGCACCAGCAGTTATTGTTTACTATATGTGCTTCACAAAGGTTTTCTTTTTTACAAAATGGGCAAATCTTTGGATTAACCTTCATTTTATATAGTTCTCTTTTTTATCTTCTGTATCTAATTCTTGACCAATTTCTTGGTATCTTTTGAAATAATATTTTACAAATGAATTTATAGTTTCATTATTTGGCATAAAATATTTCTCTTTTTTTGTTGCATAGTTATTTAAAAACTGCGTTGCATCTTTTTTGTCTAAATAGTGTTTTGCTAAAGCAGTATAGTTTGTAATATACCAAGCTTTTAAAGTTTCAAATTTTGCCTCACTTATATCAATATTTAATTTTTTATTTTCATTATCCCAAGCTAAAACACCACTATCAAAAAGTCCACTTAAGTGAATCAATCCTTCACAATAATAAGGTTGAACTTCATCAACTTCCATCCAACCAATAAGTCCAACACTTCTTTTTACAAGGTCTATTAAAACTTGTTCTTTTAGGTGTAACTCATCAGTATCAACATCAAGTAAATAAGAGATTAATCCACCTGTTGTTGCTTTAAACTCTTCAATGTTTTTAAAGTTTCCAGTTTTATTCATCACTGATTCAGTTTCATCATCGCACCATAAAATATGTCCATATTCATGTCCAACTGTACTTATATCATAAACTTGATGCCAAGATGTTGTTTCATTAAATAAGAACATTCTATCACGAGTAAGAAGTTCTTGTCCAAATATCTCTCGACTTAATTTTAAAAATGGTTTTGCACGGCTTGTTTGTAAAATCTCATCAGAAAATGCAAAGATTTTTTTACCTTCTTCTAAAGATACAACTTCATCATTTGGTACAACTTGAGCTGAAAATAGTCCATTGAATTCTGCTCCAAAAAATAGGGCTGGTCGTCCCACATAAAGTTGAACTTTATCAAGTGATTTGAAAGAAAAATCATAAATCTTTTTATAACTTTCATTTGGTTCAAAACTTGAATATATTTTTGAAAAAGCTGATTTTATTTTATTTACTCTATGGTCATTTTGTGCAAATTTTGGATTTGTAAGTCTAATATCCCATTCAAGTGCAACAGCTTTTCTAAAGTGATCTTCGTAGTATTCAAGTGGATGTCCGATTTGAATTGGAGTTTTTATTTTCATCCAAGCTCTATCTACATCTGCCCATTTTGAAACTAATTCATTTGTTCTATCTTCACTAAATGCTTTTATAAGCGCTTGAATATATAAAATATAATCCCATTTTTGATTATAAATTTCATCTTCAAGTTCGATTAGTTTATCTGCAAATTCTTCTAAAGCATCTACAACTTCAGTTGTCTCTTTTTTGAAAGCTTTGATATATGCTTGAGATTTGTATTTGTCACCATCTTTTACTAAAGCTGAGTAACATCTATCAGCAGTAATTCCTCCATGTCCTAAATCAAAAAGTTTTTCATCTTCAAGATATTTCATAATCTTTGCTTCATCACCTTCAAATTTGGCAACTAACTCTTTGTTTATTCCATTTATAATATGCGCTGTCCAAGAAGTTTGCCATGCGCTCATTTGGAGGCCTACGTTATAAACTCCAATAAATACTTCCCTATAAAAAGGAGTTAAAAGTTTGTTCTCAACTATAAAATCAATAAATTTTGTATGTTTGTCATGCCAATACTCTTTCACAAATTGATAAGCTTTTTCTTGTAAAGAGATGATTTCTTTCTCATTTTTTTCAAGTTTTTTTAGAACTTGAACTAAACTATCATCCCTTAAATTTACAAGTCTTGTAACAAGTGCAAATCTTAAATCATCTTTCATTTCAAGATTTAAAGATTTTGCAAAATCATCAATAAGTGTTAGTTTATCAAACTCTTTATTTTCTAAAAATTTTATTAGTTCATTTGTTTTTGTTTTTTGGTCATTTAAAAAATCATATATTTTTTGTAAGTCGTTTAAAAATTGTTCTTTTGTCATAATAAATCTTTCTTGTAATAAATTTAAGTGAGTATTATAACTTATAAAGTGAAGAGAAAAGTTTAAGAAGTGGATAAAAAAATAAAATTCATCCCCATTTTAGGGATGAATTTTTAGTTTTCTTTTGTTTCGAAGAATTTATATATAATACCTGCAATAATAGCACCAATAATAGGAGCTACCCAAAATAACCATAATTGCTCGATTGCCCAACTTCCTTGAAATAGTGCAACAGCTGTACTTCTTGCAGGATTTACAGAAGTATTTGTAACTGGAATTGAAATAAGATGAATTAAAGTAAGTCCAAGTCCAATAGCAATTGGTGCAAAACCAGCTGGAGCTCTTTTATCTGTAGAACCTAAAATTATTATTAAAAACATAAATGTCATCACAATTTCACAAATCAATGCAGCAGTTAAACTATATCCATTTGGTGAATGTTCTTCATAACCATTTGAAGCAAAACCAGCTGTTACATCAAAACCAACTTTTCCTGAAGCAATAAGATATAAAATAAATGCTCCAGCAATTCCTCCTAAAACTTGTGCAATAATATAAGGAATAAGTTCAGCTGTTGGAAACCTTCCTCCTGTCCACAATCCAAATGAAACAGCAGGATTTAAATGACAACCTGAAATATGTCCTATTGCATAAGCCATAGTTAAAACTGTAAGTCCAAATGCCAATGCAACCCCTGTAAATCCAATACCAAGTTCTGGAAAAGCTGCTGCTAAAACAGCACTTCCACAACCACCAAGTACTAACCAAAAAGTACCTATAAATTCTGCAACTAATTTCTTTGATAAACTCATAATAGTTTGTCTCCTTTAAAAATTTAGCGAATAATATAATAAAAAAACTAAAAATATTATTATTTGGCACTCAGATATAAAAAGTGCTAAATTTAAGAAAAACTTTAGCTAACTTTTATAAAGTTGCGATAAAATTATCTTTTAAAAATTAAAAATTTTATAGGAGAAATTAGTATGGCAAAACATCAATTTCAAACAGAAGTAGGACAATTATTACATTTAATGACACACTCTTTATACTCAAATAAAGAGATTTTTATAAGAGAACTTGTATCAAATGCAAGTGATGCTATTGATAAATTAAACTATTTAAGATTAACAGATGAAAATTTAAAAGACAAATATGCGCAGTGGAAAGGTGAGATTAATATCTCTTTTGATGAAAAAGATAAATCTTTAACTATTTCAGACAATGGTATTGGTATGAACGATGAAGATTTAATCGCTTCAATTGGTACTATTGCTAAATCTGGAACAAAATCATTTATTGATAATTTAACAGGTGATGCTAAAAAAGATTCAAACTTAATTGGTCAATTTGGAGTTGGATTCTATTCAGTATTTATGGTTGCATCAAATGTTGATGTAATTACTAAAAAAGCTGGAGAAGATAAAGCTTATAAATGGTCATCAAACGGTAGTGGTGAATTTGATTTAGGTGAATGTGTAAAAGGTGATAGTGGAACTGTTATTTACATCAAATTAAAAGATGAAGAAGCTGAAGAGTTTGCAAGTAAATATAGAATCAAAAATATTGTTGAAAAATACTCAAATCATATTGCTTATCCAATTTTCTTAAACTACAATGAAGAAGTGACTGTTGAGCAAAGTGAAGAAGATAAAAAAGCTGGAAAAGAAGCAGAGAAAAAAACTGAAAGAAAACATGAACAAATCAATGCTGCAACTGCTCTTTGGATGCAACCAAAAGCAAAATTAACAGAACAAGATTATAATGATTTTTATAAATCAATTTCTCATGATAGTTCAGATCCAATGCTTACAATTCACACAAAAACTGAAGGTGTAAACGAATATACAACACTATTTTATATTCCAAAAACTGCACCAATGGATATGTATAGAGCAGATTTCCAAAGTGGAGTTAAACTATATGTTAAAAGAGTATTTATCACAGATGATGAAAAAGAACTTTTACCAACATATTTAAGATTTGTAAGAGGTATTATTGATAGTGAAGATTTACCACTAAACGTAAGTAGAGAAATTTTACAAGAAAATAGAATCTTAGCAAACATCAAACAAGGAAGTGTTAAAAAAATCCTTGGTGAAATCAAAAAATTATCTAAAGATGAAGAAAAATATGCAGAATTTGTAGCTCAATATATCAGACCTTTAAAAGAGGGTGTATATCAAGACTATACAAATAAAGAAGCGATTTTAGAACTATTAAGATACAAATCAACAAAAACAGAAGCTGGAAAAATGACTTCATTAGAAGATTATAAGCAAAGAGCTAATACTGAGCAAAAAGCTATTTATTACATCATTGGAGAAAATGAAAAAGTATTAAAAAATTCTCCACTTTTAGAGTCATATAAGAAAAATGATATTGAAGTTTTAATTCTAGATGATAAAGAAATAGATGAGATTATAACTCCTGCAATTGGTGCATATAAAGAGTGGGAATTTAAAGATATTACAGCTTGTGAGCCTCCTAAAGTTGAACAAACTGAAGAAGAGAAAAAAGAAGTTGAAGAGAAATTTCAAGATATTCTTGCAAAAATCAAAGATAAATTAGGAAGTGCAGTAAAAGATGTAAAAGTTACTTCAAGACTTTCTGAGTCACCATCTTGTGTAACAAAAGATGCAGCAGATGCTCAAATGGCAGCGATGGCTCATATGTTTAGACAAATGGGACAAGCTATGCCAGAATCAGCTCCAATTTTAGAAATCAATCCAGACCATGAAATCGTAAAAAAATTAAATGGTTGTACAGATGAATCAACAATCGAAGATGTTTCTTGGATTTTATTAGACCAAGCAAAACTAAGTGAAGGCATGGAAATCACTGATACTGTAGCTTTTGCTCAAAGATTATCAAGAATTACTGCAAAAGCTCTTTAAAAACTATTCTACAACGCCATTTTTTCATAATCTTGGCGTTGTCAGAATTTTTTAGCTCAATCACGTACTTAATGTACGCTCAATCACTAAAAAATCCCTCCGCCTTGATATTATAAAAAACTGTCATTGGATAATAGTTTTTTACTTTTGTTAAAATTAAAAGGAGTACATATGAATGAAGAAGTTTGGAAATGGAATGTTAACTTAGCTTGGGAGTTATTTACTTCAGGAATTTATTTTTATAGAAAAGCTTTAAATTCTAAATTTGAACACCAAAAACATATGTATTATAAAAATGGATTATTATCTATTGTCACATCAGTTGAAGTTTACATAAATCAATTATTAATTTCAGAAGAAAAGTGGTCTAAAAGTAAAATAAAAGATACAAAAATAGAAAATAAATTTGAATATTTTAATGTAAATGATAATTTGTATAAAACATCTAAAAATTTGAGGAATATTTATATTGTTCATTTTAAAGAAAAAGACCATAGATATTTTGATGAAATTAATGAAAATACTTTTTTGGAAGCAATAGAATCAGCACAAGAAATTATAGCTAAGATTAATTTTAATAAAAAACGATTATTCCCATATTGGATTACGGGTGTAAATTTTATTAATCCATCTCATAATTATGATTTAGTTTTATTAAATGAATTAGAATTTTGGAGACATATGAAATATTCAGGATATTTAAAAATTGAGATTTTTGATATGTCAGGAAACTTAATTTATAATATTGATAAATACAATAAATACAAAGAATTATACTTTGAATTATGAAATAGAATTAGAGAAAAAGAATTTATGTTTGAATTTTATAAAGACAAAAGATTCCCTCAAATGCCAATTTTATCGTGTGTTTTTTGGGATTAAATAATATAATAGGAAAACAAAAATGTCAACAATAACAATTAGAAACGCAACAAAAGACTCCCAAACAATCTTCAATTTTATAATGGAACTAGCCATTTATGAAAAAGCATCAAATGAAGTAAAAACAACGGTAAGTGAAATGGAAAAATCACTTTTTTTTTATTTCTAATTTAGACTATATTTTATAACTAATTAAAACTTTAAATAGAAGCCATAAATCCTTTAATCATAAAAAAGATAGCCACAGAAAGAATAGCCGCAGCAGGTACAGTTATAATCCAAGCTGCTATTATCTTCTTAATAGCATCCCTTTTTACATATTTTGTACTTTTTGCATCTTTTACATCTTTTCTCTCTTGTTTTACCAAGTTCTCTTTATCATCTATCTTTTTATACAACTCTACTATTTTTACATAATGTGTTTTTGATTTATCTTTTATTATCTCTAATCTATTCAACTCTTCTTGCATCAAGTCCAATTCTCGTTTATGTCTTTTAAACCTTTTTCTTGTCTCTTGCAAAAATCTCTTCTCATTATTATCCAAAAACTCTCTTAAAAATCCTACTCCAAACACTCCACCTACTGCTATATGTGTTGAAGACACTGGAAGTCCCAATTGGCTTGCTACTATTACTGTGAATGCTGCTGCCATTGCTATTGAGTATGCTCTCATTTGATCAAGTTCTGTTATCTCTGAGCCTACTGTTTTTATCAGTTTTGGTCCATATAGAGTCAATCCTATTACTATACCAAATGCTCCTACTGCCATTACCCAAAAAGGAATACTTACTTTTGATGCTATTTCTACATTTACTATTGCATCATTTATTGCTGCAAGTGGTCCAATTGCATTTGCCACATCATTTGCTCCATGTGCAAAAGAAAGCAAGGCTGCTGCAAACACCAAAGGAATATTAAACAAGCTATTTACAGAAGCTCTTGTATTTGCCAATTTATTTGAAGATTTAGCTATTAATGGTTTAACAAGAAGATAAACACCAACAGTTATAAAAAATGCAATTACAGAAGCTACAAAGAAATTCAAATCAACAAGGTGTTTCAAGCCTTTCAAGATGATATAAGTACTAAAAGTCCAAGTCATTACTGAAATCAAAATTGGAACAAATTTTTTTGAGGCTTCTATCATATTTTCTTTATAGATTATTTGTTTTTTTATAAAGTAAAGAAATCCTGCTGCTATTATTCCACCAAGCAAAGGAGAAACAACCCAAGAGGCTACAATTTTACCAACAGTATCCCAAGAAACTATTGCAAAACCAGCTGCTGCTATTCCTGAACCCATTACACCACCTACAATAGAATGTGTTGTCGAAACAGGTGCTCCAATAGAAGTTGCAAAATTCAACCAAAGTGCAGCAGAAAGCAAGGCAGCTGTCATTGCCCAGATAAATATTTCAGGATTTTTTATCAAATCAGGATTAATAATACCATCTTTAATTGTTTTTACTACATCCCCACCAGCTATGAAAGCTCCAAGTGATTCAAAGATAGCAGCGATAAAAATAGCACCTGTAAGAGTCAAAGCTTTAGAGCCAACTGCTGGTCCTACATTATTTGCTACATCATTCGCTCCAATATTCATTGCCATATAAGCACCAAACACTGCTCCTATTATTAGAAACGTATTATTTGGCAAGTTCCCATGTGAGGCATACGACCACAAAAACACTACTACTATAAATAGCAATGCTAGCGACAACTTCGCAAAATCTGGCAGGGTCTTTTTCTCAATTTTTTCAATAGAGTTTAATATTTTAGTTTCCACTTTTATTTCCTAATGTAATAAAATTTTTTATAATTGCTTGATTTATTTTGATAAGATTATTTATATATTGATTTGACCTAATTTTAACTATCAATTAATTCAAAGATTAATTATTTTATTATGATTTTAATCTTTTTTATATTATACTTTGATTAACCGAACGGTTAGTTAATATATTATAGGATTAATCAATGACAAAAAAACATATCTTAGATGTAGCAACGGAGGAATTTGCAACCTTGGGCTATTCAGGCTTAAGTATGAATAAGCTAGCTGAAAAATTAAAAATAAACAAAGCTATGATTTATTATTACTTTAAAGATAAAAGAAATTTATATGATGAAGTTATTTCTTCAATAATTGAATTAAATGAAGAAGAAAAAAAAGAGATTTTAAATAGTTCTTTAGAAGCAAAAGAAAAATTTAAAAGATACATAAAACTATGTACAAAAACAATAAGCAATAATCCAAATATTATACCCCTTACATTAAGAGAAATGGCAAATTTTGATTTAGGAATAGAAAATAATATCCCAAATTCTATTGAGCAAGAACTTGTTTTGATGAAACAAATTATTTTACAATTAAACTTAAAAGAAAAATACAAAGATATAGATTTTTATGAATTAAAAGCTATGATAATAGGTACAATTTCTTCATATTATTCAATGCAAAAAACACCTCTAAAATTGAGTAATATTAAGGATTTTGATAAAAATGATACAAAAATATTAAATTATGTAGAAGAGTTTATAACTAATATTTTATTAGATGCTTTATGTGAAAATTAGGAGAAAAAGATGTTAAAAAAATTAATAATTATTTTATTGTTATTAGTGGTTCTTGCTGCAATTTATTTTTATTCATTTATGAATAAACAGTCAAATTTACCAGAAGGATTTGCAACTGGAAATGGAAGAATTGAAACTACTCAAGTTGATATTTCTTCAAAACTATCAGGAAGATTGATAAATATAGATTCCCAAGAGGGCGATTTAGTTGAAAAAAATCAAGTTTTAGCAAGACTTGATATAAAAGAGTTAAATGCAAAATTACAAGAAGCAATGGCTTATGAACAACAAGCAATTGAAAATAAAAATTATGCTTTAGCAATAGTTGAAGAAAAACAAAGTCAATTATCCCTTGCAAAAAAAGATTATGATAGAGCAAATTCCTTATATAAAACAAAAAGTATTCCTCTTGCAGAATTTCAAAAATATGAAACAGCTTTTCAAACACAACAAGCTGCTTTAACTGCTGCAAAAAGTCAAGTTATAAGTTCTCAATCAACTATAAATGCAACATCAGCACAAATTGAAACTATAAAAGTAAATATTGAAGATTCAAAACTTTATTCACCTGTAAAAGGAAGAGTTTTATATAAAATTGCTGAAAATGGTGAAATAGTTGCAAATGGTGGAAAAGTTTTAGTTGTCCTTGATTTGTTGAATACATATATGACAATTTTCCTTCCAACTTCACAAGCAGGGCTTGTTGATATTGGATCAGAGGCTAGAATTGTACTTGATGCAATACCAAATATTGCAATACCAGCTCATGTAACATTTGTTTCGCCTTTGGCTCAGTTTACTCCAAAAGAGATAGAAACTCAAGCTGAAAGAGAAAAACTTATGTTTAGAATTAAAGTAAAAATTGATTCAAATGTTTTAGAAAAATATTTTGACAGAATAAAAACAGGATTACCAGGAGTTGCTTATATTAAACTTGATAAAAATGTTTCTTGGCCAGATTATTTAAACAATTTACCTAAAAAAGTAAGTGAATAAAATGAATGAATTTATTGCTAAAGTAAAAAATCTTTCTCATAAATATGCAGATGTAACTGCACTTGATGATGTTACTTTAGATATTGAAGCTGGAAAAATGATAGGCTTTATTGGACCTGATGGAGTTGGAAAATCAACACTTTTATCTATCTTATCAGGTGTAAAAATAATTCAAACAGGTGAAGTTGAAGTTTTAAATGGAGATATAAAAAACGAAAAATATAGAAAAGAAATTTGTCCTAAAATTGCTTATATGCCACAAGGTTTAGGAAAAAATTTATATATGACTTTATCTGTTTATGAAAATATAGAGTTTTTTGCAAGACTTTTTGGACAAGATAAAAAAGAAAGAAATCAAAGAATTTTACAATTACTAAAAAGCACAGGTTTACTTCAATTTAAAGATAGACCAGCTGGAAAACTTTCAGGTGGAATGAAGCAAAAACTTGGACTTTGTTGTGCTTTGATTCATGACCCTGAACTTTTGATTTTGGATGAACCAACAACAGGAGTTGACCCACTTTCAAGAAGAGAGTTTTGGAAATTAATATCAAATATCAAAGAAAAAAATCAAAAAATGAGTGTTTTAATCGCAACTGCTTATATGCAAGAAGCAGCTAGTTTTGACACGATTATTGCTATGGATGATGGAAAAGTTTTGATGCAAGGAACACTAAAAGAGTTATTAGAAAAAACACAATGTGATAATATAGATGAAGCATTTATTGAACTTTTACCAAGTGAAAAAAGAGCAGGTCATAAAAAATTAATAGTTCCGCCAAAAGAAGATAAAGAAGAAATATATGCTATTGAAGCTCAAAATTTAACTATGCAATTTGGAGATTTTATAGCTGTAAATAATGTAAATCTAAATATAAAACAAGGAGAGATTTTTGGTTTTTTAGGCTCAAATGGTTGTGGAAAAACCACAACTATGAAGATGCTTACAGGATTACTTTCTCCCACAAGTGGTAATGCAAAACTTTTTGGAGAAGAGGTAAAAGATAACTCTTTGGAAATGAGAGAAAAAGTTGGATATATGACTCAAGCTTTCTCTTTATATAATGAATTATCAGTTTTTGAAAATTTAGAATTACATGCAAAGCTTTTTCATATAAAAGAAGATAAAGAAAAAAGAATAGATGCTCTTTTGGAAAAATTTGATTTAAAAGAGTATAAAAATCATTTAGCAAATGAACTACCTTTGGGAATAAAACAAAGACTTTCTCTCGCAGCAGCAGTTATTCATAGACCAAAAATGCTTATTTTAGATGAGCCAACTTCAGGAGTTGATCCAGTTTCTAGAGATAATTTTTGGCAGTTATTGATAGATTTATCAAGAAATGATAATGTTACTATTTTTATCTCAACGCACTTTATGAATGAAGGTGAAAGATGCGATAGAATTTCCTTGATGCACCAAGGAAAGGTTTTAATAACAAATAGTCCAAGTGAACTTGTAAGATTAAAAAATAAAAATAGTTTGGAAGAGGCATTTATATCTTATTTAGAAGATGCTTTAGAAAAAAATTCAACTGAAGAAAAAATAGAAGAGTTAGTTTTTAATGAAAATTCAAAAAAAGCTCAAAATAGTAGTTCTTTTAGTCTTTTAAGAGTTTTTGGCTATAGCTATAGGGAATCATTGGAGTTATTAAGAGATAAGGTTAGACTTACATTTGCACTTTTAGGAACTGTAATTTTGATGTTTGTTATTGGATATGGAATAACAATGGATGTTGAAGATTTAAAATTTGCAGTTTTAGACCAAGATGAATCACCATTAAGTAGGCATTATATAGAAAATGTTTCAGGTTCAAGATATTTTTTAGAAGAGAAAGCTTTAAATTCTTTTGATGAATTAGATGACAGAATGAAAAGAGGGGAGATTAGTGTTGCTTTTGTAATACCTCCAAATTTTGGTAAAAATCTTACAAAAGGTTATACAGAAGAGATAGCTGTTTGGATAGATGGTTCTTTTCCTTTTAGAGCTGAAACAATACATGGTTATGTACAAGGTTTGCATATTAGTTATTTACAGAGTTTTTATAAAGAAAATTTTGGAATAGATATTACATCTGATACAAATATTATTTTAAGATATCGATATAACCAAGATTTTAAAAGTATTTATTCTATAGTTCCAGCTGTAATCCCGATGTTATTGATTTTTATACCAGCAATTTTAATGGCATTGAGTGTTGTAAGAGAAAAAGAGTTAGGTTCTATTACTAATTTTTATGCAACACCAGTTACTAAATTGGAGTTTTTATTTGGAAAACAATTGCCTTATGTGGTTGTTAGTATGATTAGTTTTATTATACTTGTTGGCTTTGCTATAGTTGCATTTGGTGTACCTTTAAAAGGTAGTTTTATTACTTTGAGTTTAGCGGCTTTATTATATATTATTTGTACAACTGGAATTGGACTTTTGATGTCTTCTTTTGCTCAAACTCAAATAGCTGCACTTGCAGGAACAGCAATTTTTACACTTTTACCAACAGTTCAATTTGCTGGATTGAAAGATCCTGTTAGTTCACTTGAAGGAATTGGAAGATTTATAGGAGATTTTTTCCCTGTTACTTATTTTATAAATATAAGTAGGGGAGTTTTTAGTAAAAATGTCTCTTTTTCTGAATTACATCTTGAATTTTTTGCTTTATTTGCAGCAGCTATAGTTATTACAATGCTAAGTTTATTAGTTCTAAAAAAACAGGAAAAATAATGATAAGAACTATATTAAATATTTTTAATTTAAGTATAAAAGAGCTAAAAACACTTTTTTATGATAAAGTGATGGTTTTATTGGTTATTTATTCTTTTTCATTTGCAATTTATATAGGTGGAACTCAAACATCAACTGAACTGCATAATGCTTCAATAGCTTTTGTAGATAGTGATAAAACTGAACTTTCACATAGAATAATAGATGCTTTTTACAAACCACGATTTAATACACCTGAAGTGATTTCTTATGATGAAGTTGATAAAAGAATGGATTCAGGATATTACACTTTTATTATAATGATTCCAACTGATTTTGAAAAGGATGTGTTATCTGGAATATCTCCTGATATTTTAGTAAATATTGATGCAACAAGAATGACTCAAGCAGGTATTGGTTCAGGATATATTCAAAATATTATAACTCAAGAGGTTCAAACTTTTTTAAAAGGAAGTTATGAAAGTAGTACTAATCCAAAAGTTGTAAGTAGATATAAATATAATCCAAATCTAACAAGTATGTGGTTTGGAAGTATAAATGAAATTATAAATAATATTGTAATGATTTCTATTTTATTATCTGGTGCTGCTTTGGTTAGAGAAAGAGAACATGGAACAATTGAACATCTTTTAGTTATGCCTTTAAGAGCATTTGAAATAATGCTTTCTAAAATATTTTCTGCTTGTTTAGTGATTTTAGTTTGTGTGACTTTTAGTTTATTGGTTGTTGTTGAAGGTGTTTTACAAATACCTTTAAGTGGTTCGGTTCCTCTTTTTTTATTATGTACTTTTTTGGTTTTATTTGCAACTACTTCTATGGGAGTATTTATGGGAACTATTGCTCAAAATATGCCTCAACTTGGAATGATTTTTATTTTGACAATTTTACCTTTGATGTTACTTTCAGGAAGTATTACACCATTTGAAAGTATGCCAATGATTTTACAAGATCTTATGCAACTAATGCCAACAAGTCACTTTGTAGATTTATCTCAATCAATATTATTTAAAGGTGCTGGAATTAGTATTATTTGGAAAAAGATGTTAATAATTTTTGTAATTGGAGCTGTATTTTTTAGTTTAACTCTAATTTTATTTAAAAGAAGTTTGGGAATGGAAAATTAATTTTTATAATTAATTATTTTTGCACAATTTTTAACTAATATCCTTGAATAAATGAAATTATTATGTTAAAGTACATTTCTTAAAATTAAATAAAAGGTTAGATAGATGGGTATGGTAAAAGATGCTTTAAAATCAGTTTTTAAAACAATTACAATATTATCTCGTCCTTATTTTAGCCTTGAAGAAAATGAATTAAAATTCAAAGTGGATACCGATAGTTTTTATAAATATCCAGTTATAAATGTTGAGACAAAAACAAGATATGACTCTTATATTTTAGAAGCATATACTTTGAGTGCAGATAGTATATATTTAGAGTACATTCACACTGATAGTGATGTCTGTTGGAATGGTCAAGCTTTAGGTTTTTTTATTAGTTTACTAAAAGAGAAAATCAGGGCTAAAAAGATGGATTTATTAGAAAAGTTTGAATTTAGTCATTATGAATTTTTGACATATAAAATAGATGATAGCTATATTTTAAATATTATCTATATTTATGAAGTAAATAAAGAAATATTTGTTATAGATAAAAAATCTGAACTTTATGAAAATTTATTAAGAAATTTTAAAAAAGATTATAAGTATGAATATGAAAAAAATAAAGATGTTTCTTTGGATATAAATATAAGTTTAGTAAAAAATAATGCTATGAATAGTTATTTTGCTATTTCAAACTAAGAGGTAACCTCTTAGTTTCCAAATACTTGTTTTAAGATTGAAGAAGTTTGTTCAACAGGATTTGATCTAATTGCAGCTTCTTTTTGAGCTATCATTGTAAATAAACCTTCAATTGCTTTGTTTGTAACAAATTCATCTAGACTTTCATCTGAGCTAGCTGGAAGATATGAATCAACACCAAAACTTTTTGCCATTCCCATAACAGAACTGTTTTCAACTAATCCTTTTGCATTTGTTTTATATAAATTATTTGCCATATCATAATAACTTGCAACATTGTTTTCTTTCATTGTTTCTTGAATAATTGGAGTAATTGCTTTCTTTAAAGAGTCACTTGTATTCTTCTTGAAATATTGTGTCGCTGCATCATTGCTACCTGATAAAATATTTTGTGCATCAGTTAAACTCATCTTATCGATTGCATCTACAAAAATTTCTGCTGTTTTTGGTGCTGCTTTTGAAGCGGCTGTATTCATAGAGTTTATTAAATCATCTGCTATTTTATTTCCACCTGCACTTCTTATAAGAGTTTCAGCTTTTGCAAGATTATCAGGAAGTGGTATTTTAACCGCACTATTATTTAAGTAACCATTATCTTTACCTAATTGAGTAGTTGCATAAGTAACACCTGTTTTTAATGCCTCTTTTAAGCCACTTGAAACAGTTGAATCATTTAAATTTGATTTTGTTGTATTTGTAGTTGCCGGAGCTTTTGAAGTTTCTTCAGTAGTAGTTGTTTGTTTTTCAGTTGCCACTGTATCTAAAACACCTTTTGCAATAGAACCAAAATCTAAAGCAAATGAAAGTGAAGCACTAAGAATTAGAGTTGAAGCTATAATTGATTTTTTCATGATTTTTCCTAATTTTTTTGTATTTTATATATTTCATTATATAATAGAGTAGATGTAATAATTGTGAAAAAGGATATAAAATAGAACTAATAGAAGAGATTTGTAACTTTATTTATTATTTTAAAAATAGAGTTGTTGAAGCAGATGAAATAGCAAATAAATATGGTGAAAAAATATCTTTTTTTTCAAACGAATTAAAAACTTTAAATTTTGATAAAGAGTTTGAAGAGAACTTTTATACAATTTTAGGTTATTCCTATAGACTTGAAGATGTAAAACAAAGACTATTTTTCACTTTTAGTGAAGCTGTTTATGCTATTGATTTGGATAAATTGATGAAAAATGAAGACTCTTTAAAATTAAATTGTATAGTTTATATCTTAGTTTTAGATAGTATTGTAAAAGAGTATTTGTCAAAAGAAGTGAACGAAGATGAAAAAGAAAAAGCTTTAAATATTTATAAAAAAATAGAAGAAAGAAAAGCAGCTGAAAATAAAAAATATCATATGTATCAGTATTAAAAAAACTCACTTTTATCTCACTAAAATTTGTTAGATTAATTTAATAAAATCTGGAGTGTTTTTTGTTTTCAGAAAGAAATATACCTAAATTAATTATCTTAACACCTATAATAACAGTTTTTTTAGTAGCTTTTTTTACTATTTATTTTTTTATACAAAATCAGAATAATTACTTTGAAGAAGAGAGTATAAGAGTAGAAAAAGAGTATTTACAAAGACAAAAAGATATTTTAAAAAAAGAGATTGATTATGTAATAAATTATGTTGAATATCATGTAAATCATAATAATAAATTAACTCAAAAAGAGTTACAAAATGAAATTCTACGATATGTTGAGACAATCAGATATGGTAAACATGGATATATTTGGATACATGATGCAAAATATTATTTAAGAGCGCATCCTTTTAGAGAAAATAGTGTTAATAGTTATGATGTTGGCTTAAAAGATGCAATGGGAACTTTAATTACTAAAGAGTTTATTGATGAAACTTTAAAAAAACCGGATGGTGTTTTTATTGAATATTATTGGCAAAAGCCAGGAGAATTACACTTTTCAAAAAAATTAGGTTTTTTTAAACTATATAAAAAATATAATTGGGTTATTGGAGCTGGGCTTTATATTGATGATATTCAAGAATCAATTGCTGAAAATAAAAAATTATTAGAAGAAAAAATCAATAAATATATAAAGTTAATAGTTTTTATTTCTATATTAGTGATTTTATTTATAGGAATAATATCTTTTTTTATGTCAAAAAAAATTACAGAAGTTTTTCAAAGGTATCAAGAAAATGTAAAAAAGAAAGAACTTTTACTTGAAGATATAAATAAAAATTTAGAGTTAAAAGTTCAAAAAGCAATTGAAGAAGTAAAGAAAAAAGATAGAGCTATGCTTCATCAATCAAGACTTGCAAGAATGGGTACTATGTTATCTATGATAGCTCATCAATGGAGACAACCTTTAAGTGAGGTTGCTGGAATTTTGATGGAATTAGAAACTGCTTCAAAATTTAAAAAAGTTGATGATGAGATGATTCAAACTTCAGTTAAAGAATCAAATAAATTAATTCAATTTATGTCTTATACGATAGATGATTTTAAGAATTTTTTTAAACCGGATAAGAAAAAAGTCTATTTTTATATAGAAGATTCTTGTTATGAAGCTATATCTTTAATTAGTGCATCAATTAAAAATTATAATATCACCTTGAATAAAAAAATCAAATGTAATTGTGAAATTTATGGATATAAAAGAGAGTTTGCTCAAGTTTTATTGAACTTAATGTCAAATTCAAAAGATGCTTTGATTCAACGAAATATTGAGAATCCCACAATTGATTTAGAAATAGATTATAAAGATGGATATTCTATTTTTATTATTAAAGATAATGCAGGTGGAGTTGAAAAAGAGTATATGGATTTGATTTTTGAACCATATTTTACAACAAAAGAGAGTTTAAAAGGAACAGGACTTGGTCTTTATATGTCTAAAATGATTATAGAAAAAAATATGGGAGGAGAATTAAGTTTTGAAAATGGTAAAGATGGAGCAATTTTTAAAGTGAAAATAAAGGCATAAAATGGATATTTTAGAACAATTAAAAAATTATACTCTTTTATGTGTTGAAGATGAAGATGGAATTAGAAAAAGATTAGTGAATACTCTAAAATACTATTTTAAAGAGGTTTATGAAGCTTCAAATGCTGATGATGGTTTTGCTTTATATTATGAATATAAACCAACGATTATAATTTCTGATATTGAAATGCCAAAAAAAAATGGTATTCAAATGATTCAAGATATAAGAGAAGAAGATCTATCAACTATTATAGTTATGCTTACAGCATATTCTAGTGAAGAGTATCTTTTGAGTTTAATAAATTTAAATATAAATCATTATATTTTGAAACCTGTAACTTCTGAAAGTTTATTAAATGGAATAGTAAAGGCATTTGGAAATAGATTGGAAAGTAATATAAAATTTTGCGAAGATATTTATTTTAATATAAAAAAAAGAGAACTTTATCATGAAAATAAAATCATAAATTTAAGAAAACGAGAAAAAGACTTTTTATTATTGCTATATGAAAATAGAAATAGAATCCTAACATATGAGATGATTGAAGAGTATATTTGGAAAGATAAAATTATGACAATGAGTGCTTTAAAAACTTTTATAAAAGAGTTAAGACAACGTTTACCAAAAGATTTGATTGCAAATGTACCATTAGAAGGTTATAAATTGATAATTTATTAATCTTACATTTTAAAACTCACTTATACCTCACTTAATATTATTAGAATAATTATTATAAACAAGCGTGAGGAGAAATAATGTTTAAAAAATGTTTATTACTAACATCACTTGCAAGTATATTATTTGCAGGAAATGTCAAAATGAATTTAAATGCAAAGTATGGAGCTACAAATTTTCATACAATTGGCGCACAAAAATATGCCGATTTAGTAAAAAAATATACAAATGGAAGTGTTGATATTACCGTTCATTCAGGTTCTTCTTTAGTAAAAGGCAATCCTTTAAAAGCTGTAAAAGATGGTACAGTTGCTATGACGGATATGTTTATTCCATTTACTGCTGGTGGAGGTAAAGTTTTTGGAATTTCTGCTTTACCTTTTATTGCAACATCTTATGAAGATGCTTATAAACTTTATCAAATTTCAAAACCAGCTTATAAAAAAACTGCAAAAAAATGGAATCAAAAGCTTTTATATAGTGTAACTTGGCCAGCTTCAGGATTTTATTCAAATAAAAAAATGGAATCTATAGAAGATTTTAAAGGTGTAAAAACAAGAACTTATGATAAAAACTCTGCTGATTTTGTAAATAATGCAGGTGGAAACGCTGTTGCTCTTCCTTGGGGAGAAGTATATTCAGCTTTAAGAACAGATATGGTTGATTCGGTTATTACTTCATCTTCATCAGGAAAAGATGGAAAGTTTTGGGAAGTATTAACTGACTATACAAAAATAAATTATGCTTATCCTTTACAAGCTGTTACAATCAATCTTGATTATTGGAATTCTTTAACAAAAGTTCAACAAGAAGCAATGTTAAAAGCAGCATCAGAGATTGAAAAAATACAATGGGAAGCTGTAAAACTTGAAGATGAAGAATCTATTAAAATGATGGCTGAAAATGGTATGAAAATTTCTGAAACAAGTGAAAAATTAAAAAAGCAATTAGATGAAATAGCTTTAAAAATGTTAGATGAATATTTATCAGATGCAAATAAAGAAATAAAAAATATTTTTGAAGAATATAGAAAGTAAGAAATGAAAATAGTATTTAATTTTATAAATAAATTCTCCTTTTTAGGAGCTTATTTATCTGCGTTATTATTGATTTTTCTCACATTATTGATTTTAACTGAAATTTTTCTTAGATATTTCTTTGATATTTCAACAATGATTGCAGATGAATATAGTGGATATTTATTTTTGGCTTTAATTTTTTTAGGATTGGCATATACATTTAATGAAGGTGCTCATATAAGAATTAATATTTTAACTTCAAAAATGAATAAAAAATCTAATAAAATTGTTGATGTAATAGCAGGGATAATAAGTATAATTATTCTTTCTTTTGCACTTTATAGAACAATTTTATTTACTTATGATTCGTATTCAATGGAAATGCTTTCTGAATCTGTTTCAGAAACACCTTTATATTTGACTCAATTTGTTATGCCTTTAGGAATATTAATATTTATTTTAAATATAGTAGTTTTTGTATTAAAAAGGTTAAAAAATGATAAGTGATCCATTAATTTTATCTATTGCGATTATATTTATAATGTTTGTGTTTTTATTATCATCTATTTGGATTGGTATTTCATTGATTTTAACAGGATTTGTTGGAATGTTAATTTTTGATTCAAATCTTCCTGACTCAATTTCAATATTTGATAAAATTGGAGATTTATTAGCTTCTTCTATGTATGATTCTTTGAATTCATGGTCTTTAGCAGCATTACCTATGTTTATTTTAATGGGAGAAATTTTATATAAATCTTCTATATCAACAAAATTATTAAATGGATTAATGCCTTGGCTAAACTTTGTACCAGGGAAACTTTTACATATAAATGTTGCAGCCTGTTCTTTATTTGCAGCTGTTTCAGGTTCGAGTGCAGCAACAACAGCAACAGTTGGAAAAATTACACTAGAAGAACTTAAAAAGAGAGGTTATTCAAAGGCTCTTGCCCTTGGTTCCTTAGCTGGAAGTGGAACTTTAGGATTTTTAATTCCTCCTTCTTTAATAATGATTATTTATGGTGTTTTATCTGATGTTTCAATTGGTAAGTTATTTATGGCAGGAATTATTCCCGGAATACTTTTAGCTACTTTATATTCTATATATATAATTGTTGTTTCAAAAATTAATAAAGAAGTTGTTCCAAATGATGAGAAAAAATACAAATTTAAAGATTATATTAATTCAATAAAAGAATTATTCCCTATTCTAGCTCTTATAGTTATCGTTTTAGGTTCAATTTATGGAGGAATAGCTACTCCAACTGAAGCTGCTTCTTTAGGTGTTTTAGGTTCAATATTTCTAGCAGTTTATTTTAAAAGTTTTTCTTTAGAGATTTTTAGAATAGCATTATTGAATACGATCAAAACATCAACAATGATTAGTTTTATTATAGTTGGTGCAGGATTTTTATCTCAAGTTATTGGTTTTTTAGGAATAGCTCGAGCAATTAGTGAATATATTGGTTCTTTAGGATTAACACCAATGATGCTAATTTTAATTATAGGAATTATGTATATTTTACTTGGAATGATTTTAGATGGAATTTCTATAGTTGTTATGACATTACCTATTGTTTTACCAATTATTGTTATGGCTGGATTTGATCCATTATGGTTTGGAATTTTTTTGGTATTTATGGTTGAATTATCTCAAATAACACCACCTGTTGGTTTCTCATTATTTGTAATTCAAGGTATTAGTGGAGAAAAAATAGAATATATATTAAAAGCAACTTTACCATTTTTTATATTGACTATTTTAGCTGTTATTATAATTACTTATTTCCCACAAATAGTGCAATTCTTACCTAATTATATGATAAAATAGGAGCAAATTAATGCAAGGTAATGGTATGAACATAAAATTAAATTGTGATATGGGTGAGAGTTTTGGTATTTGGAAAATGGGAAATGATGAGGAAATTATGCCATTTATTGATATGGCAAATTTAGCTTGTGGTTTTCATGCAAGTGACTCAGTTACTATGAACAGATCAGTGCAATTGGCAAAAAAACATAATGTTACAATAGGTGCACATCCTTCATATCAAGATTTAGTTGGTTTTGGAAGAAGAAGTATACTTTGTTCACTTGAAGAGATAAAATCAATAATTTTGTATCAATTAGGAGCTTTAAGTGCTTTTTGTAAAGCTCAAGGAACAGCTGTTTCTTATGTAAAACCTCATGGTGCACTTTATAATGATATGATGAGAGATGAAAATATTTTTAAAGCAGTTTTAAATGCAATTTCATCTTTTGATAAAAATATAAAATTGATGATTTTATCAGGAGCAAAAAATGAAGCTTATGAACATATATCAAAATTATATTCTATAAATTTAATTTATGAAGTATTTGCAGATAGAAATTATAATGATGATGGAAGTTTAGTATCAAGAATGAATGAAAATGCAGTAATTCATGATGAATTAGAAGTTGTAAATAGAATAAAAAATCTAAAGGATAAAGGTTTTTTATATAGTTTAAGTGGGCAAAAACTATTTTTAAAAACTGATTCAGTTTGTGTTCATGGTGATAATGAAAAGGCTCTTGAATTTATAAAACTACTTAGAAAAGCGATTTATTGATGATTTTTAAAGTAGTAAATTGTGATTCATTTATCATCTATTTTGGAGATTTAATAGATGAAAAAATTGCACTTGATATAAAAAAAGCCTATTTAGGTATAAAAAAATTAAATTTAGAAGGGGTTATTGAAATCATTCCTTCTTATACTTCTATTTTTATAAGCTTTGATATTTTTAAATATGATTTTGAAACTCTAAAAACTTTAATAGAACAAAATATAAATTTAGAATTAGATGAGATTTTTGAAGAAAAAATTGTGACAATAGATGTTTATTATGGAACAGAAGTTGGATTTGATTTAGAATATTTAAGCTCAAAAACAACTTTAACTATAGAAGAGATTATAGAAATTCATTCAAATAAACTTTATGATGTTTATGCAATTGGATTTTTGCCAGGTTTTGCATATTTAGCAAAAGTTGATGAAAAAATAGTATTTCCAAGACTTTCAACTCCTAGAAAAATAGTTCCAAAAGGAAGTGTTGCAATAGCTGATTTTCAAACAGCAATTTATCCACAACAAAGTCCTGGTGGTTGGAATATCATAGGAAAAACAGCTTTTGAACTTTTTGATAAAAATTTAGAAACATTATCTCCACTTAGGGTAGGTGATAAAGTAAAATTTAATCCTATTTCAAAAGAGGAGTTTTTGTCTCAAGGAGGAGTTTTATGAGTTTAGAAGTCATAAATAATCCTCTTTTTGTAACTATTCAAGATAGGGGAAGATTTGGCTATGCACATATTGGAGTTACAAATTCTGGTGTGATGGATGAGTATGCTTATTTTTGGGCAAACAGACTTTTGAAAAACTCTTTAGATACAAATATTTTAGAAATAGCTTTTTCAAATGTGATATTTAAAGCAAATGAAAATACTCAAATTTCTATCACTGGTGCTAGTTGTGAATTTTTTATAAATGATGAAAAAAAAGAGCTTTGGCAAAGTTATAATATCAAAAAAAATGACATCATAAAAATAGGAAAAATCCTAAGTGGAAATAGGGTTTATTTAGCAGTTTCTGGTGGTTTTAATATAAAAAAAGAGTTTGGAAGCAATAGTGTAACAATAAAAGAAAATCTTGGTGGACTTGATGGAAATAAGCTAAAAAAAGGTGATATTTTGCCTTTTAATAGTTCTAATTTTAACTATACAATGAAAGTAAAAGAAGAGTTTATTCCAAAATATGAAGATAATTTGACTTTAAGAGTGTTATTTTCTTATCAAGAAAACTACTTTTTAGATGAAGAAAAAAAGAAGTTTTTAACTTCAACTTATTTAGTAACAAATGATTTTAATAGAATGGCAGCAAAGCTAAGTGGTGAAGCTATAAAATGTGAAATAAATGGAATTATCTCAGAAGCAATTGCTTTTGGAAGTATTCAAATACCAAGTGATGGGCAACCAATAGTTTTATTAAAGGATAGACAAACAATTGGTGGTTATCCAAAAATTGGGGTTGTTTTAGGAATAGATTGTTTTAAACTTTCTCAAGCAAAAGCAAATACGAAAATTAGATTTGAAGAGATTTCTTATAAAGAAGCTGTTGAAAAAGAAAAAAGGTTTTATACTTTTTTCAGTTAAGTAGCTTTTCAAAAACTGATTTTGATTCATCTTTTGTTGAAAAACTTTCTACTTTAAATTTATAATTTGCTTTTATATATAATCCTGAGTGACTTTTCAGAGTTGTATTTAAAAGCATTTGCTCTAAATTTAATAGATAATTTACGATTGAACTTTGGTTTTCATTTAGAATAAAGATAAAAAATTTATCATCAAAATATCTAGTTATATAAAAATCATAATTTTCATCTTTTAATTTCTGAGAAATAAAATTTATTACAAAAATTAGAAAATTTTTGGCTAATAATTCTCCATACTCTTTTTGGATATATTCATAATCAATTATATCAACTAATGTACAAATTCCATTATCTTTAAAATAGAGATTTTCATTTAAAAATTTGCTATATAACCATTTTCTATTATAAGTTTTTGTTGTTTCATCAATAAATAATTCATTATTTAAAAGTTCTATTTCTTTTTCAAGAGTTATCATTTTTTTATAAATATCTGACAAAGTATTACTATCTTTATTTAAAATAGCAGTGCTTGCATTTTTTGTTTCATTTTTTAGTTCATTTACACTTGAAGTGATTAAATTTATATATTTCTCAATATTTTTATAGTCTTGAATCAAAAGTTCATTTATCTCTTTTTGGAAGTTTTCATCATCTAAATTTACTTCTACTTCTTTTGCGTGATAATTAAATCTTTCAAAATACAAAGATGGTAAAATTATCTCATTATTTAACAATTCATTGATTGTTGAATTAGTTATTTTTTCAAGTTTTCTTTTCATTTTTAACTCCTAAAAGTTCTTCTATGCACATTGGTTTTCCTATATGATAACCTTGTGAAAAATCAATTCCTATATTTTTTACATAACGCAATGTTTTTAAATCACTAACAAACTCTGCAACAATTTTTATATTTTGTTGTTTTGAAAATAAAACAATACTTTTTATCAAGTTTAAATATATCGCTTCATCAATTTTTTTTATTAAAGAACCATCAATTTTTATATAATCAATATCTAAATTTAAAATATTTTCATAGTTTGAAAAACCTGTACCAAAATCATCTATTGCAATTCTTACTCCATAAATTCTTGCTTCTTTTATAAAATCATTTACTAGATTGAAGTTAGATACTTTTTCACTTTCTAATACTTCAAAAGTTATATATGAACCAACATTTTTTGTTTTAATTTTAGAAAGAAGAGTTCTTTTTATTTGGGGATTTAAAATATCTGTATAATCTAAATTTACACTAATATGAATTTTATATTTTTCTATATAAACGATGATTTTATCAAATAAAATTTCCATTAGTTTCTGATAAAGTCTTGATTTTTTTGCTTTGTGAATGAAAACATTTGGCATCAACATATTTCCATCTTTATCAAAAATCCTCATTAAAGCTTCATATTTAACAATATTATTTGACTGATTATCCATAATTGCTTGAAAGTAAGGTTCAACTAAATTATTGTTTATATTATGATTTAAAATATCTAATAAATCTTTATTAACAAACTCATTTTTATATAAGAAAGAATCAAAATACATATAGTGTAGATAGTTTAATTTTGCTTCATGTAAAGCTTTTTCGGCATATGATTTTATCTGTTTTTCTGCACTTTTTGAGCAACCAATAGTTACATCAATATTAATTGATAAATTTTTATCTAAAAGTTTAAAATCATTAGATACAACATTTTCATAAATTAGATTCTTTATTATAATAATTTCTTCAATTGTTAAATCATCATACAGCAGTATTTCAAAAACATCTGCATGAGTATTTTTTATTTTTACTGAAATCTTTCTATTAAGAGTTCTTGGAATAGAATTTTTTGTTTTAGTGATTAAAATTTCATTTAGTTGTTTGATAATAAAATCGCCATTATCAAAATTATAAATGGCATTTAGATCTTTCATATAAAGAATATCTACTAAAAATAGAGTTTTGATTTTTTTATCTTTGAATAAAGAAGATATAATGTTTCTAATTATCAATAAATCCCCCATTTTAGGTAGATAAAAGTGCTTCATTATATATAAACTAACTTTAAGAAATATAAAAAATGATTAAACTTTTATACAATTTGAATAAATATTATTAAACTCAATATTTAATTAACTTTACGATAGAATCCTATAAATTTAATTATTGGAAGATTAAAAATGAGAAAAATTAATATAAAAGATTTAGAGCTAAATATTGATATAACACAAATTTTAAATTTATATGCTTCAAAATCTAAAATTATTATTGATGTTGATGGAAATATTTATACAAATTTAGAGGATACAAAGAAAAAAGCAGTTATTTATAAAAATACAAATCTTCAACAATTGTCATCTATTTTAGATGCAAAAACAATGGCAACTACACTTCTATCAGATTATAAACCAACTATTGTTGGAACAGTTTGTAAAATAAAACCTGTTATGAATTGGCAGAATGTTATTGATATGAATAAAGAAAATATGCTTTATTTCGATCATCAAAGTGATGGTGTAGAGATATTTGAAGATAAAGTTTTGGAAAATTATGGTTGGCATGCAAGTGATTTAGAAATTAATTACAGAGAACTTAGTGAATTTATCGAAGAATCATGTGATGGAACTTTACTTTGTTATGACAATGAGATTCAATTTAGTGGTTTTGTAATAGTTGATGATTTAGAAGATGTAAAAATAAAAGTGAAAAATTTTATTATCGATAAGGCAAGAGAAAATATAAAAAATAATCTAATAGATATTGAAGATGATTCAGTGATTGAATCTTTAGAATTTTTTGGAATTAGGATTTAATTTATGGAACAATTTATTCAAGATTGGGGTTATTTAGCTCTTTTTTTATACTCTTTTGGTGGAGGATTTGTTGGACTTATATTTGCAGGTGTTTTATCTTATGCTGGAGATTTAAATATTTATATTTCTATTTTAGTTGCAGGTATTTCTAACTTTTTAGGTGATCAATTTTTATTTTTAATAGCTAGAAAAAATAAAAATTATGCAAAAGATATGATGAAAAAATATGGAAGAAAAATTGCATTAGCACATTTAATGATGAGAAAATATGGCTCTTTTGTAGTATTTATTCAAAAATATATTTATGGAATTAAAACTTTAATACCTCTTGCAATGGGACTTACAAAATATTCAGCTACAAAATTTGCAATATTAAATATTTTTGCAACTATTTTATGGGCTTGTATAATTGGATATTTAAGTTTTACAGCAGGAGAATATATATTAAGTTTAAGTGATGATTTTAAATATGTAGGTTTAGGAATTGTGTTAGTAGTTTTCTTACTAATTTCTTATCTTTTCAAAAGAATTGAGAAATAATAATGAAAAAATTTTCACAATTAAATTTATCAAAAGAGTTTTTATCAAATTTAGATTCTTTGTCATATACTGAAATGACCACAATTCAGCAAAAAAGTTTACCTTTTAGTTTAGAAAATAAAGATTTAATAGCTCAAGCAAAAACTGGTTCAGGTAAAACAGTTGCTTTTTGTATACCAATAATAAATAAATTAAAAGTAAAAGAGTTTAAAGTACAATCTTTGATTTTAGCTCCGACAAGAGAGCTTGCAAATCAAATAGCTCAAGAATTAAGAAAACTTTCTCGGCATATTCATAATATAAAAGTTCTAACACTTTGTGGTGGAATGCCTTTTAAACCACAAGCTTTATCTTTATTTCATGGAGCACACATAGTAGTGGCAACTCCTGGACGTGTTTTAAAACATATAAAAGAAAATAATATTTCTTTAGAAAATATAAATACTTTAGTTTTAGATGAAGCTGATAAAATGCTAGATATGGGATTTTATGATGATATTATTGAGATAATAAATACTTTACCTAAAAAAAGACAAACACTACTTTTTTCTGCAACTTTTGAAAAAAATATTGAAAATCTAGCTTCTAATATTTTAGTAGAACCAACTTTAGTAAAAGTAGAAGATGAAATAAAAACTACAATAAATCAAAAATTTTATGAAATTTTTGATGAGAATAAAACATCTATAATTCCTGCTTTAATTTCTTCAAATAAAGCAAAATCAATTCTAATCTTTTGTAATATGAAAATAACTTGTGATAAATTGGCAGATGATTTATATGATATGGGTTTAGATGTTTTAACACTTCATTCAGATTTAGAACAAAAACAAAGAGATGAAACAATAATATTATTTTCTAACAAATCTTATCCAATTTTGATAGCTACAGATGTTGCTTCACGAGGGCTTCATATTGATGATGTGGATTTGGTAATTAATTATGATTTATCATTGGATGAAAAAATACATACTCATAGAATCGGAAGAACAGCACGTGCTGGAAAAGGTGGATTATCAATTTCTTTATACACAAAAGATGAATTAGACAAAGTTGAAATCATAAAAGATAAATTTTCTGATATTAAAGAAGAAGATATCTCTACTATTGAAGATGATATATCATATAAAATAGATTCTAATTTGAGAACAATTTTTATAAATGGTGGGAAAAAACAGAAATTAAGAGCAGGTGATATTTTAGGTGCATTAACTGCTGGAATTGGTTTGCAAAAAGATGATATAGGAAAAATTGATATTTTAGATTTTTCTTCATATGTTGCAATCAATAAAGAAAAAATTATTTATGTTTTAGAAAAATTATTAAAGACAAAAATCAAAGGAAAATATTATCGTATTTATGAAAAATAGGTATTTCTAAGTTAAATTATTCAATTTTTTCATTTATATTAATTTAAATAAGATATAATCAAAATTAAAGAATAAAAGGAAATATATTGTTAAAGAATACATTATTTCTTAAAATAATTATTATTTTTACACTTCCTGCTCTAGGAATTTTGTATTTTAGTTCAGTTTTAGTTCTTGAAAAAGTTGAACTTACAAAAGAAATTGATGATACTTATGATAATTTAACTTACCTTAAATCTGTGGAAAAATTGATTTCAAATTTTGAAGAAGAAAGAGATTTGTCAGTTAAATATTTTTTATTAAGAAATGAATTTCTCCAACTTGAAAAGCAACAAAATGAAACAACAAAATCTTATAATAATCTAATAAATATTGTTAAAAATCTAAATTTAGAAAGTAAATTCAATCAATTTAAAATTGATATAAAAAAAATAGATGATTTTAGAAATAAAATAGATAATTTTTCGATATCTATTGATGAAGTTTTTGAAGGTTATAACGCAATAAATAGAGTTTTATTAAACTCTTTATCTCTAATGAAACCGATTAAATTTGCAATAGAGTTTAATACAGATTTATCAAATGTTGTAGATTTTCTAAATTTTAAAGAAGCAAGTTATATTGAAAAAAGTATTATAAAAATTTATTTAGAAGAAAAAAAATTAGATGATAAACTATATGATATTTTTTTAAGAAATTACTCAATTCAGGAGATAAATAAAGATTCTTTTTATAATGTTCATAGTTTAAGCTCTTTACAAAACTTTAATATAAAGTTTAATGAAGATTATTTAAACAAAATTTTTATTTTGAGAAATAATATTAAAAATAAAATTGAAAAAAATAGTGACTTCAAATTTGAAGATTGGGAATATATCTCAAATGAAAATATAGATTATTTATCAAATATTTATAACAATTTAATCTATTCAATAGAAAAAACAGCAATGAAATATGAAGATGATATTATAGTGGAAAGAAATAAGAGTTTAATCTTTTTATTTGTTTGTTTTTCTACATTGATTTCATTACTTTTTGTTTTAAGAAATATAATTTTTAATGAACAAAAAAGTTTTTATAAAGTTCAAAAACATAAAGAAATTTATGAATTATTAAACCAAGCCAATAAATTTTTATTAAAAACTTTTGATAAAAAAAGGCTATATTCAAATATTTGTGAATTATTATTGGAAAATGAAAATTTGCAGTTTTGTTTTATATATGATTTAAGTGATAAAGAAATAATTGCAAATGAAGGAAAGTTAAAAGATAAAATTATTACTCAAATGGATAAATATCACGATAAAACTAAAGATAATATAATTTCAAAGACTATAAAATGGGAAACAAATATCATAATAAATAATTTTAAAGAAAAAAATATTTCTGTTTTTTATGAAAATGCTGATGAATTAAATATCAATTCAATGGCAACATTCCCTATAAAAAAATTTAATCAAATAGTTGGAACATTAGTTATTTATTCAAATGAATTAAACTTTTTTGATCAAGAAGTTGAAATTTTATTTGACAAATTAGTAAATGATGTAACACATTGTTTAGAAAAAATTGAATATGAAGAAATAAGAGTAAAACAAGAAGATGAGTTAAGATTATCTTCATATGCTTTTGAATCAAGTGAACCAATGATTATTACAAATAATGCTGGAGAAATTATAAAAGTAAATCAAGCATTTTGTACAACAATGGGTTATGCAAGAGAAGAAATTTTAGGTAAAAATCCAAGAATATTTAAATCAGGTCATCAAAATAGTAAATTTGGTGATGAATTATGGAATAGTTTGCGTATTCAAGGTTTTTGGAGTGGTGAAGTTTATAATAGAAAAGCAAATGATGAAATTATCCCTTTACGAAGTACAATTACAGCTATTAAAGATAAAGATGGGAAAATAACTCATTTTCTAGGACAATATATAGATATTGGTGAGCAAAAAGATAAAGAAAAAGTTCTTGAGTACCAAGCAACACATGATAATTTAACAGGTTTACCAAATAGATTATTGTTACTAGATAGAATAGAACACGCAATTACAAAAGTTGTAAGACACAAAATAGTAGGTGGTTTGATTTTTATTGATTTAGATAATTTCAAAGAAGTAAACGATACTTTAGGTCATGATATTGGAGATGCATTACTTATCATGGTTGCAAAAAAAATAGCAGAAGTTATCAGAGATGAAGATACAATAGCAAGAATTGGTGGAGATGAATTTATTGTTCTTATTGATAATATTGGTAATAATAAAATTGATGCAAAAACAAATATAACGAATCTTGCAGAAAAAATAAAAAATGTTTTAAATGGAATTACTCATATTGAAGGTCATATCAATGTTTCAACTCCAAGTATTGGAATTACACTATTTAGTGATTCAAGTGTTAGTGTAAAAGATATTATTAAACAAGCAGATACAGCTATGTATGTAGCAAAAAAACAAGGTAAAAATGCAATAGAATTTTTTGATTAATAATTAGTCAAAAGAAAGCTTATGTTAAAATCTTTTTTTATTTAAAATTACAAAAGGAAATATTATGAAAAGTGCAACGGCTAGACATTTGTTAGTTGATAGTGAAGAGTTATGTTTACAATTAAAAGAAAGAATTGCAAAAGGTGAAAAATTTGAAGATTTAGCAAAAGAGTATTCATCTTGTCCATCAGGTTCAAGAGGTGGAGATTTAGGTAACTTTTTTGAAGGACAAATGGTTCCTGAATTTGATAAAGTTGTATTTAATGAAGCAATAAATGTAGTTCATGGACCAGTTAAAACTGACTTTGGTTACCACTTATTAGAAACAACTTCAAGAAGAGATTAAAAACTCTTCTTCCTCTTTTTTTGAAACTTCTTCATCCCATAAAATAGAAATTCCATACTCTTTATCTGTTATTACATATTTGAAATATTCACTTGTTCCTCGTCTTCCATGAAGTCTTACAATAACTTGATCTTCTTCTAATAATTTTTTCATTTCATATTTAGAAAAACTTCTTTTATTCCATTTTAAAAAGACATTTGAATAGACTCTAAAAGTACATGTTGAATCAGAAGAAAACACAAATTGTGAACTATCATCATGTTCTTTTTTTGCATTCTCACAAGTGTAAAGATTTACTTTTTTTCCAAGTGCTACAGTTTTTATTGCTATTACATTTCCCGAACAATATGGACATTTTCCAAGTACCAATTTTAAACTCCTAATTTTTCTAAAAGAATTTTACAAAAATTTTCAAAAGAGTTTAAAAAATATAACAATTTGAAAGATTAAGGTGCAAGTCTAGAGATAGTCCAAGTACCATCTTGTTGTAATTCATATAAAAATCTATCATGAAGTCTATCTTGTCCACCTTGCCAAAACTCTATTTTTGTAGGTTTGATGATATATCCACCCCAAAAATCAGGAAAAGGGACTTCACCTTTTACAAACTTTCTTTTAATTTCATCAAACTTTTGTTCAAGCAGACTTCTTGAACTAATAACTTGACTTTGGTGAGATACCCAAGCTCCAATTTGACTACCTTTTGGGCGTGAGAGAAAATATTTTAAAGATTCAGTTGTTGATATTTTTTCAATATTCCCTTCAATTTTTACTTGACGTTCTAAATCAAGCCAAGGGAAAAGTGCAGCTGCTTTGGGATTTTGTTCTATTTGTTTCGCTTTTGTACTTGTGTAATTTGTAAAGAAAACAAAACCTTTTTCATCAAATATTTTTAATAAAACTGTTCTAATACTTGGCATCATATCAGCTCCAACAGTTGCTAGGGAAAAAGCATTTGGTTCAGTAAGTTCTGCTTGCATCGCTTGATTGAACCAAATCTCAAATTGAAAAAAAGGATTTGGGTTTAAATCTTTTATATCTAAACCTCTTGTTGTGTATTTTGCTCTAAGGCTTGTTAAATCCAAAATTTATCCTTCGAATTAGTATTTGTAATTTTAGCAAAATATTTATCTATTTCATTCCTCAAAAATATTGAATAATATAGATTTTAGCTCTGTTTTCATCTCTGTTGTTAAAGTTTTTTTATTTGAGTAAAGATAAAAAGGAACAGTATTTCTCATAGAATATTTTAATCTTTTTCTTAAAGTTGAAATTTCATCAATATTTATAAGTTCATCACCATCATATAAATAAAAATCTTTTGCAATTCCAAGTTTAAAAGATACTATTTGGTATGCAAAATATAGTTCTTCATTTTCATATTTTTTAACAAAATCATCTAATGCTATTTGTAATTTATTTAATCTATTTATTGTTATAAATCCAAAGCTTTCTCTAAATTTATATCTTTCCACAGTTGTAAAATCTAAAACTTTATAAAATTCATTTAGGTTTTTCCAAGGACTTCTAAATCTTCGTTTTCCAAATAAAACTTCTTCAAAACAGTATAGATATTTTTTATCTTCTTTTGTTTGAATTTCTTTATCTTTTATATCAAAATATCTATTTTTAAATAATGAAATTAGCCAATTTTCATCAAGCATTGAAATAATATCAAGTTCTTTTTGTCTATTTTGATTTTTAAAATTCCACAACATTGAAATCGAGTTTGAAAGTTTTTCTTCTTTTTCATCTTCAAAATATTTGCTAGCTAAATATTGAACTACACTTTCAAGTAGTGTATCTGTTTTTGCAATACCATGATTGAAGATTACTTTTTTATAAAGATTAAATCTCATTTCAAGCATATGTTCAATATCAATCAAACTCATATCGTAAAAACTTAGATAAAACTTTTCATCTTTTTGTACCAAAACAGCTTGTTTCGTGATTCTTATATGGTCATTTGGACCTGTTATATAACCACTTGCTAACATATCACGATTTATATAATCAAGCCTATCTGCATCAACTGTGCTATCTATAAAATTATGTAAAACTTTAAAATGAAAACCTTCATAAAACTCTTCTTCAAGGATTAAAATAGCAAGTCTTTTGATAAGTTTTAAATACTCTTTTTCATAAGATTTTGAGATTAATTCTTCTAATTCATAATCAAAAAGTAGTTTTAAAAGATTTTCACCTATTGCTTCGTGTAAAACTTCTTTTGAATTTTTTGTAATCTCTTCATAATTTTCTTTAAAAACTACCTCTTTTTCTAGTAAAGCTTCTTGATTCTGCTCTTTTAGTTTGATTTTGTCATAAACTTTTTTTAAAGCATATTCAACTTGATGTGAAAAAGGAAGATGTCCTACATCGTGAAGTAGGGCAACTATTCTTAGTGTTTGTAAAAATATTGTATAAGTTGCTCTTTGAGATTTTGATTTTGTTGGAATTGTAAATTGGTATAAAGCTTTGTTATCAAAATAATCCATATCATCAAAACTAAGTTTTAGATTTTCTTCAATTATTATAGAAACAATTGTATTTTTTAGGCTTGATAAAAAATCATTTTTTGTTTTTTTATCCGCATTAAGTAACGCATTTTTGAACATAAAAGAAGCTAAATGCATAGTTCCTAAACTATGAATAAATCTTTTTGTAGTAATTGATGGATATGAAAAATACGCCAAAGCATTTTGTGTGATGAATTGTAATCTATTCACTATTTTTGTTTGAAGAATTTTATCTTCAAGTTTTGTATATTCTATATGATTGTAAATAGTATCATTTATTAATCTATTTTGTATGTTGTATCCTTTTATTTTTGTGGTTATATTTTATTGTTTTAAACCTAAAAATTATGCAAAAATATTAAATAATGATATAATAATCATTATCAAAATAAGGTTTAAAATGGAAGACATTATCATCTATATCATAGTTGGAATTGCTGCAATTTATTTTATAAATAAACTATTTGGAAAAAATGGCAATTGTGGTTGTGGAAACAAAGGTAATTGTTCTAAAAAATAGAGAAGTTTAATTCTCTACTTTTTTCTCAAAAATTCTTTCTGTAAATTGTGCAAATTTACCACGAACTGCTTTTTCTAACTCTATTGCAAACATTTTAAGTTCAGGATGTGCTTGATTTGTTTGTTTTAAAAGAGTTGTTAAACCATTGTTGTATTTGTTTAAATACAAATTATCAATTTGTCTATTTGAACCAATAACTATTGCCATACAACTTTCATCAAGTCTTGAAAGTATTAATTGAGTTGTTTTTTCACTACTATTTTGCCATTCATCCATGATAACAATTGCACCACTTAAAGTTCTTCCTCTTGCTTCTCCTGGCCAAAGAGTTTCTATACAATATCTTGATTTTAATTCATCAATTTTAGAGTCAATTGATTCTTGATTTTCTCTATTTTCACTCTTTTTAAGATGTTTTTTTGCAATAAATTCTAAAGTATCACTTAATGCCATATTATAGATTCTAAATTTTTCATCATTTCCTGCTAAATATCCAACATCAGCACCTTTATCTAAAGATTCTATGGAGTTTCTAACATATACAATTTTATCATATAAACCTAAATCAATTAATCTCATAGAACTAACTATTGACATCAAAGTTTTACCACTTCCTGCTTTTGCATCAATTACAAGTAAATCATACATATTTGTTAAAATTGCTTTTGTAAAAAGTTTTTGTTTTATATTTACTGGTTTTACATTTAAAGATTTAAAATCATTTTCTTTTAAAACATCAATTTTTCCATTTGTAATAATTGCATATTCGATATTTCCATCATTGCTTTCAAAACTATAAGCAAAATTTTCCATTTCATAATCTTTATCAACAGAAGTAATATCTTTATTCTCTAAACTATTAAATAAAGAAGAATCAAGTTCTATTGATTTTACAAAATTAAAATTTGGAACGGTTGATTTATCATCATGTAGAGTTTCTGTTTTTATACCTTTAAATAGTGCAAAAGTTCTAGCATATACATCTAAAGATAGAAAAATCGTCTGGCAACCTTTATAATATTCTTGGGCAATTGAAGCTACTTCAATAATTCTTTTATCATTAGATTCTGAAATATGAATTTGTTCAATTTGTGTATCATATTTATCTTTTGAGATTATATCAATATTTATTTCTTCATTAAAAAGTTTTACAACTTTAAAGCCAGTTCTATAATCAACCTCTTTGATTTTCATCTTTGCAAGTAATCTAGCAAATTCTCTTGAGTAATACCCTAATTCATTTGTCAGTTTCTTTTTGTCCTCTAATTCAAGAAGTACTGTTTCAGGTATTACCATATGGTTAGTTTTATTGTCTGATATTTTATAGAGATTTTGAAGATTTTGTAAGATGATATTTGTATCTAATACATATACTTTTTCTTTCATAAGAAATTGTAACATAGATTGATAACAAAAAAGTTACATTGCTGATAATTTTGTATAAAAATATAAAATAACTAATTTTGAAAATTGAAAAAAATCTTGTATAATGATTTACAAACAATCTAAATAAGGATTATAATTGAACCTTTCATATGAAGAATATTTATTAATCTTAACTTTTTTTATAATCATTTATCTTTTATCAAAACAGAAAAAAAATCGAGATTTAAAAAAAGAAAATCATATATTAAAACAATATAAAGAGGCAGTTGAAGAGAGTAATATTATTTCAAAAGCTGATTTGAAAGGGAATATAACTTATGTTAATGATAAATTTTGTGAGGTTACTTTATATTCAAGAGAAGAGATACTTGGTAAACCACATAGTCTTTTAAAAGGAGAAAGTTCAAAAGAAATTTTTAAAAATTTATGGGAAACTATATCTAGTAAAAATACTTGGCATGGTGTTTTAAAAAATAGAAGAAAAGATGGTGAATTTTATTATGTAAACATTATTATTAAACCTATTTTAGATGAAAATAATGAAATTATAGAGTATATTGCTATAAGACATGAAATAACAGATTTGATTCATAAATCAGAAGAATTAGAAAAAAGTTTAAGAGAAGATTTTTTAACAAAAGAGGGAAATAGATTTAAATTATTAGAAGATATAAAAAAATCAAAAAGACCTTCTTTAGCACTTTTAGATATAAATAGATTTGGCGAAATAAATGATTTTTATGGATATGATATTGGAGATGAAGTTTTAAGAATAGTTGCAAAAACTTTTAGAAAATTTATAGGAAATAAATATTCATTATATCGAATATATTCAGATGAATTTGCGATTTTAGCTGATAATGAAGATAAAGAACATTTTATTAGATTTATAAAACAAATTTCTGATTCATTGAGTTTAAATCCTTTAAAAATAAAAGGTAAAGAGATCTATATTCAGATAAGCTATAGTATATCTTTTGAAGAAAAAAATACTTTGAAAAAAACTGCAAATATGATTAAAAAATATGCAAAAACAAATAAAGATGTAGTTATCTATGATAAAAATTTAGAGATTGAAAAAATCTATGAAAAAAATATTATGTGGACAACTAAACTAAAAAAAGCATTTGAAAATGATAATATAGTTCCCTATTATCAAGCAATATTCAATATAAAAACAAATAAAATTGAAAAATATGAGGCATTAGTAAGATTGATTGATGAAGATGGAATAGCAATTTCTCCTTATTATTTTTTAGATATAGCAAAAAAATCAAAACAGTATTTAAAACTTACAAAACGGGTAATTAAAAAATCGTTTGAATATTTTAAAGATAAAAATTTTGAGTTTTCTATAAATTTAACTTTAGAAGATATAAAAAGTAAATCAATATCTACTTATATTTTAGATATGTTGGTGGAATATAATATTGCATCTAAAGTTGTATTCGAAATAGTTGAATCAGAGGGGATCGAAGATTTTGTTGAGGTAAATAGTTTTATTGATAAAGTACGAGAGCTTGGTTGTCAAATTGCAATTGATGATTTTGGTTCAGGATATTCAAATTTTGAATATCTAATAAAACTAAATGCAGATTATATAAAAATTGATGGTTCTTTAATAAAAGATATTTTAATAAATAAAAATAGTGAAGAAATAGTAATCACTTTAGTAGATTTTGCAAGAAGACAAGGTCTAAAAACTATAGCTGAGTTTGTATCAAATAAAGATATTTTTGAAAAAGTAAAAGATTTAGGTATTGATTATGCTCAAGGTTATTATATAAGTGAACCAAAGATTAAAATAGATTAAAAAGCTTAAGAAATAATCTTAAGCTTTTGATAGTTTGATTAAAGAATTAATCATTGAAATTGCGCTTTCTTCATTTAGAGGTTTTTCATAAGTAGTTAAAATTTCTCTTGCTATTATTGTTGATCCTAAGTGTTGGAACATTATTCTCATAGCTTGAAGTCCTTTTGCTCCACCTCCACCACTGTGAGTTGCTAGTCCTACTATTTTTTCATTAAAAGCATCTCTCCAGTTTTTTGTAGCACGTGAAGTCCATGCCATTGCATTATTTAATACAGGAGGCATTACTCCATTATATTCTGGGGCAACAATAATAAAAGCTTTTAAATCTAAGATTTTTGAAGCTAAATCTAAAGCAGATTCAGGGACACCATTTTCTTCCTCTTCAACTGTACTATAAAGAGGTAATCTTAAGTCTACTAAATTTATTAATTCAACTTCACAATTTTGACTTAGAGCTAACTCTTTTAATTTTAATCCTAATTTTTGGTTATTATTAGAACTTGATACTAATATTCCTATTTTTGGCATAATAATCCTTATATAAATTTTTAAAAGATTGATTATATCAAAGGATTACTTTTATCCCATATAATAAAAAAGTAATTTAAAAATAGGCAATTAAAATAAAAATTGTTATAATGACTGATTAAATAATCTTATAAAAAAGTAATAAAAAATGGAAATTTCAAGAGAAAAACAATTTTTAAAAATAATAAAATTTATGCCTTCTATTTTTGTGACTATATTTTCTATTTTTGTAATTTTATTTTTATATTTTGAGAATAAAAAAACGTTTGATGAAGAAAAAAAAGATATAGAAGAAAAATATATTTCAAAAAATAAAGATATTATAAAAGAAGAGGTAAATAGAGTTTATTTATTTATTAAACATCTTCAAACAAATACTGAAGAAGAATTGAAAAATAGCGTAAAAAGTAGGGTTTATGAAGCTCATGCAATTGCTTCTAGTATTTATGAAAATTATAAAGATACAAAAAGTAAAAAAGAGATTTTTGAACTTATAAAAGTTGCTTTAGATAAGATTAGATTCAATGATGGAAGAGGTTACTTTTTTATGGATGATATTAATGGAAATAAGTTATCTCATCCTGTTGATAAAAGTATCGAAGGTAAAAATTTTATAAACTATACCGATGCGAGAGGTTATAAACTTTTTCAAACAATTGTAAATACAATAAAAGATAAAACAGAAAGATTTGATGAATATTATTGGTATAAGCCTAATACAAAGGGAGAAGTAGGACGAAAGATATCTTTTTACAAATATTTTGAACCTTTAAATATAGCTATTGGTACAGGTGAATATTTTGATGATTTTGAACGAATGATTCAAAAAAAGGCTTTAGAATATATAAGTATGATTAAATTTGGTAAAGTAGGATATATTTTTGTTATTAATTATGATGGAGTATATTTAAGTCATATTAGAAAAGAGTATATAGGTAAAAACTACAATGAAACATTGAGTTTAAAAGATAATAAAGAAATTGTATTAGAGATGATGAATATAGCTCAAGAAGGTGGAGGGTTTTGTACATATATTCAAAATCAAAAACCTGGAACAAATCTAGCAACAAAAAAAATAAGTTATGTTCAAGGATTAAATGATTGGAAATGGTTAATTGGGACTGGATTTTATGAAGATGATGTAAATTCAGAAATTGTAGAAGTAAAAAGAAAACTAGATGAAAAATATGAAACTTATGTAAAAAATATTTTATTAGTAGGTTTTATATTGATTATTGTATTGTTGATTATTTCAAGATATGTTTCAATATTTTTAGAGAATAAATTTAATCAATATAAAAAAGAATTGGATAAAAAACAAACGATATTACATCAACAATCAAAAATGGCCGCTATGGGTGAAATGATAGGGAATATTGCCCATCAATGGCGACAACCTTTATCTACAATTACAACAGCTTCTAGTGGAATGGTTTTACAAAAAGAGATGGGAATATTAACTGATGAGTTCTTTTTTGAAGCTTCAAAAAAAATAAACACATCTGCTCAACATTTATCTAAAACGATTGATGATTTTAGGAACTTTTTTAGTCCAAATAGATTAAAATCTAAATTCTTTTTAAAAAATACATTCTCTACAACACTTGATTTAATCTCTGCACAATTTAATGCAAAAGAAATTACTATAATTAAAAATATAGAAGATGTGGAACTTTATAGTTATGAAAATGAATTAATCCAAGCATTGATAAATATATTTAATAATTCAAGAGATGAATTATTAAAAAAAGAAGATGAAAGATATATTTTTATTGATGTATATAAAAATAATAAAAATGAAGTAAATATTATTTTAAAAGATAATGCAGGTGGAATAAAAGAAGAGTTTTTAGATAAGATTTTTGAGCCATATTTTACAACAAAACATCAATCACAAGGTACTGGAATAGGACTTTATATGACTGAAGAGATTATAACAAAACATCTAAATGGAACAATTGTTGTACGAAATAAAGAATTTATTTATAATGATAAAAAATATATTGGAGCAGAATTTAAAATAAAATTAAAATTATTTGACGAAGAAGCAAATTAATAAATAAAGCCAAAATATATGGCACACTTTTTGTATATTAGAAAATAAACACAAAGGAATCATATGGTTTGTAAATTTGAGGAGATAAACGATTTCTTTCATAAGTATTCACAACTTTTAGAAACTATGGAAGAACAAGAATTCAAAGAGTTATTTGAAACATTTCCACATGCATGTAAATTTGTAAAAACTCTTGATGAGGATATTGTTAATTGTGATGATTTAGAGTTAGTATCACAAAAGACTTTAGAGTTACTTAATAATGCATACGATCATGAATATACAAAAGATGATATTTTAAAGTTTGCGGGTATAACATGTAAAATATTTGATATTATTGGTGCTCCTAAATATCATGTTCCATTTATTTTAGTTATGTTGTCAAAACTTTGATACTTTTGTTTTGTTATATATGGCTCAAAATGGTATTTGGAAAGTTTTAAGATTTTTTGATTGAAAATAGTATAAAACAAGATTGTTTTACAGTGGTGCGAATGGTGAGAAATTTTAGAAATTTCAACTCGCAAAATCTACAAAGCCCAAAATATGGCATACTTTAAAAATTGTTCAACCTATAGAATAACCCTTAGTTCAACCGTTTTTTAATTTGTAGGCTGGAATTATAATGAGTTATAACTTAGAAAAAGCTTAAAGTATTTATAATTTTTATTCTTCATTTTCTCCTAATTTTCTTAAAGCTTTTTTAATTGCAATTTCTTCAATTTTGTTTAAATATTCTTTAAATTCTTCATCACTTTTTGGAAAACTTTTTCTATTAAATGTTGCAATAAAATCTTTGCCAACAAAAGAAGTTTTAAAGATTAACATTAAAATTTTCATAATTTTTTTGTCAAATTCCTTTTGATTTCTGTCTAGTTTTGCGATTTGAAAATTAACAGAATCTTTAAGATTGTCTGCAATTTCTAAGTTTTCTAAACCTCTTAAAATTAAAATTCTTGCAGTTTGAGAAACACTTTCTCCATTAATTTTTGCTTGTTCATTTATTAAATTTATTTCGTTTTGAAGTAAACCAACCCTTACCATTTGTTTGTTATTTTTTGTTATTTCTTTCATAATTATTTCTCCTTTTTCTTGTGTTTTATTTGAGCCATTTTTTGGCTCTCTTAAGTATATCTTAAGTTTAGATATTTATGTGATTTTTGGCAAAAAAAACATATATTGATTCTCTAAAACTTCGATATGATGGGGGTTTGTTGTTAAAAAGTGGCACAATTTGGCTCAATTTTTTCAAATTGGCTCAACATTGGCTCTTTAAGAATACCGATTTTATCGGGTTGGCACTGCCAGTAGAGAGCCATTTTTGGCTCTTGCTATCCTGCCATACTATTATTTAAAAAATTCAATCTCTATCATTTTCAAGCCCCTTTTTATGTCTTTTTAGCTAGTTTTTTCAGCTTTTTTAAATACAATCATACTTACCAGTTTTTTAATATATTATACAACTGTCCAAACATAAGTAATTTTATTATTTTTCTCAATTATTCCAAAAGCCGCTGCTGTTTTACAGTAGCGGAACAAAAAAGAGTTAGAATTTACAGAAAAGTTAGTTATACATTACAATTTATTACAATATTTTTTTGTATTCATCTTTACTTAGAATATCTTTTAATTTATATTCATTTGTTTTAAAATTTATTGTAATCTTTTTTACATTTTCTATGTATTCATCTTTACTTAGAACATCTTTTAATTTATATTTCTTCATCTTCATTTTCTCCTTTTTCTTTATATATATTTTCTCTCTCTTCTTCTTTTTTATTTTTTTTAATTTGAGCTTCAACTCTAGCCATTCTCTCTTTTAAAATATTTAGCTCTTCCGTTAATTCTCTCTCTTTTTTTTCATGCTTAAAATCTGGAAGATAAAATTCATGTAGTTGAGCTATCTCTTCTGTGTTATTCCCTTTGTTTGAAATAACATACGGATTGAAGATGTACTTACCTTTTATTTTTTTTAATACATTTAATTCTTTTAAATTTTTAAAAGTATCTACGACACTATTTTTTCCTACTCCTAAAATTTCTATAATTTCTGCTTGTGTTATTACTATCTCATTTTTTGTATTCATTTTTTCTAAAATATACTTCAAGATTTTTATGTTAACTAGATTGAAATTAGCTTTAATTAAAACACTTAAAAATATATTAGGATTAACTCTTCTCCACCCAGCTTTATCTAAATCATCATGGATTTTTTGAATTTTAGTTTGTTTGAATACTTCTTTATTTCCATTCTCATCTTCATAAATTTTAATGTTCTCCATTTTGTTTTTCGTAGTAGTTCCAAAATCATTTTGGACAATTTTTTTAATTTTGAAGCTATCGTTCATCTTAGCCATTTTTTTATTAGCTAACTCATCTATCTTTTTATTTGTACTATTTAGTTTATTAGTTTCTGTAAAACTTCCATATTGTGTTTTTCTCATATTTTTATATTCTCCTATTTGTATATTTAAAAAACTATACCATAAAATTAAGAAAAAATTAAGAAAAGTTTAAATATTGAATACAAAAAGGTTTAGTATAGTAAACTTTTTAATGTCTATAAAAACTATCACAAATAACGATTACAACATATCTAACTACATTTATTCTTTTTTTTTACTTCTCTATCTATAAATATTACGCGTACATGAGGGAGCTATTTTTAAATTAAGTTAAAAGCTATTAAAAATTAGAAACATTAAAAAAACATAAAAATAGTAAAAAATAAACAAATATTCAAAAACGAACAAAAATAGCCCTAAAAACGATTTAAACTAATTTAAGCTATCTTTACCTTATTTTTGATTTATTTTGCTTATTTGATAGCTTAAAATGCTTTTAAATACTATTTAAAACTTAAAAATAGCTTAAGAGTATTTATATCTTTGCTTTTGTTGATTTATAATATTTTTTCATTCTCTCAACAAGTGGCATAAAATCAACTTGTGGATAATCGCATAAATCTATTGCATTTTTTAATACTTCTGTTCGATAGCTTCCATATCGGCTTTGGCTTAGGCTTCCGTTTCTATGCCCCATGAAGCTATCCAAAACCCCGTCTTCTATTTTACCTTTCAAAGACCCTACAAAACTGTGTCTGAAGCTATGTATATCTAATTTAAACTCTTTTGCTTTTAGTTGCATTTTAATTTGCTCTGATATAAAAGTGGGCTTAAAATCCCCAAAAATTTTTGAAAATGCTTGTCCATACCCTTTACTTTTTGTATAGTAAAGCCGTGGAAATAATCTTTCTTCCTTATCTTTTTTAAGTTGTTCTATATAATCCATAAAGCCCATTTCTAGCAAATAAGAGTGGATTGGGATTTTTCTCTTGCTACTAAGATTTTTAAGTTTTTGTTCTTTTTTATCTTTTGAAATTTTTATGAATGGAATATGTTCTATAATTTCGATTTGGTCTATATAAAGTTGGGCTGCTTCGTTAAGCCTTGTTCCTGAAAACAGCATTAACAAAGGAAGCCATATTTTATGAGGGGCTTCTTTTAAGTTTTTTTCTAACTCTTCTTTATACCATATTGAGTTATAGAATAGATTATTAAGTTCTGTTTGTGGATATTCTATTCTCTCGATTGTCTCGTGCTTTTTGGTATTTTTTGAAAATTTACCTACTATCCTGTTTTTATCTACTATCTCGTAATTTTCAGCTAAATCAAACAAAGCTGAAATATTTATCAATTTTAATTCAACTGTTTGGGGTTTTATACACTCTATATTTTCATTTTTTTTTGCTTCTTCTACTAATAATTTATAATTACTATTCTTTTCTTTAAATAAGGCTCGGTTTTTGTTAAAATCGGGAATAAAATTCATATTCTCTATAAACTCATCAAAATCTTTATGGTCTAAATCTATTAGATATTTTTTATTATCTATTAAATCTGTAAAGATTTTAAAATCTGCTCTATATCTTCTGATTGTGTCTTTATTTACTGTATCTTGCTCTTTTTTAGTTATAAATAACTCGATAACCTCCTGGATAGTTTTTTCTTTGTAGTTTCTAGTTTGTATTTGCTCTGTGGGTCTTGTTTCTTCTTTTACTTCTTCTATTGTTTTGTTTTGAAATTGTATATATTCACTTGGATTTTCTAATCTCTCGCTATTATTTCGTTTATCTAAATATAGTAACTCAATTTCGGCTTTGATTATTTCATCTTTTAATCTCTCTTTCCCATCGTTACTTAGTTTTTCTAAAGCTTCGTTATAATCGCTTTTTATAGTGCTATAAATAGTTAAATCTTCAATAGCTTTATCTTTTTCAGGTTCTGGGCTGTGAATAGCATAGCCTAAATCTTTTATAGCTTTTTTAATAGCTTTCGGGTGGCTTCCTAATATTGTTCTTCTGCTTTCTGTTTTGAATGTGTATCTACTAGCCCTAACTTTAGCAAACTTTTCATAATCTTCTTTTGCTTCATCTATATATTGCTGTATAAGGCTTTTTATATAAGCTATTTCTTCTTCAAAATTCATGTTAGTTCCTGTTATTAGATTTAAAAATTTAGGGTTAATTATACTAATGAGAAACTTAGCTTCTGTTTTGCTATCAGTTTTTAAAGATATAACGAAATTATGCTTAGTTTTTGGGAATTTTCGCTTATAGTAATAAGTTTCTCTATGCTTTATTAGATACATTTTTTGCCTTTTTTGGTGCAACCAAAGGGGCAAGTATTAGGGCAATTATTAAAGTTTAAACCTATTTAAGCTTTTTATAAGTTTGTAAATGTCGATAAATTGGGGATTGTAATGTTAATGGTGCGAATGGTGAGAATCGAACTCACACTCCGAAACCGGAACGGGATTTTAAGTCCCGCGCGTCTACCTATTCCGCCACACTCGCACATGTGTATATAAAATTCAAAAGTGGTGGTTCGAGACAGAATCGAACTGTCGACACAAGGATTTTCAATCCTTTGCTCTACCGACTGAGCTATCGAACCAGATTACTTTTGAAAAAAAGTGGTGGTGAGAGAAGGATTCGAACCTTCGAAGCCGTAGGCGGCGGATTTACAGTCCGCAGGATTTGACCACTCTCCAACCTCACCATCAATAAAACTCAAACTAATTTGGATGGGGTAGAAGGATTCGAACCTTCGAGTGACGGTACCAAAAACCGTTGCCTTACCGCTTGGCGATACCCCATTAATTTAAGTGGACGGAATTATATAATTTAAATAATTAAAGTTAGCTAAAATATAACTACATTTTTTTAGATTTATTTTTTAATTATCTTTTAAATGAACTTTACTAAAAGAGAGTTTTATGGTATTATTTTTTTTGGTTAAATATTATTTTAATCAAAAAAGGTGTGGATATGTTTATGGAGCACTTAGCTTTGACTTACAAATGTCATAGCTCTATAGGTAACAGTTTAGATTTGAATAATATGATAAAAGAAGTTCTTACAACATTTGTTGAAGAAACAAATGCAATAAATGGATTTTTTTATTTAATCGATGAAAATAATAATTTGTATAAATATATGTCTTATAATAACTCTTTTGAATATGACAAAGAGTTATTAAAAGAGCATATTAATGATTTTAAATATGTAAAAGATTTTGATTTTGATGATAAAAGATTTTTAGTTTTACCTTTAGATAAGGGATTTATTTTTATTGTTTATGAAAATAATGAAATAAATTTTGAATATATTACTTCTATGTTTCAAGATTTAATTGTGAAATTAAATATAAGTATTGATGCTTGTTTAAATGTTCAAAGAATGAAAAATAAAAATAAAATATTGAAGCATTTAACAAATGAGTTAAAAGAACAACAAAAACAGTTAATTGAATCAGATAAATACAAAAGTGATTTTTTAGCAAATATGTCTCATGAATTAAAAACTCCACTAAATTCTATCATTGTTATTTCATCAATTATGTCAAAAAACAAAAATAAAAAACTTGATGATGAACAAGTTAAAAATATGAAAATTATCAATAACTGTGGAAATGATTTATTAGTTCTCATAAACGATATTTTAGATATCTCAAAAATTGAAGCAGGTGAAATTACAATTAATTTGACAAAAACAAATATCAATCAATTAATTGAAGATTTAATAACAGAGATGCAGCCTTTAGCTGTTGAAAAAGAGTTATTGTTGATTTCAAATTGTTTATTAAATCAGATATTTTTATTAACTGATTCAAGCAGAATAAAACAAATTCTAAAAAATCTTATAAGTAATGCAATAAAATTTACAAAAGATGGAAAAATAGAAGTAATTTTAGAAGAAAATGCTAATGATTTAACCATAAAAGTTACTGATGAAGGCATAGGAATACCAAAAGAAAAGTTACAACATATTTTTGAAAGATTCAAACAAGCTGATGGAAGTACAACAAGAAAATATGGCGGAACAGGTTTGGGACTTGCTATATCAAAAGAACTAGCACTTTTATTAGGAGCGGATATAAAAGCTTTTAGTGAAATAGATAAAGGTAGTACTTTTGAACTTATTTTGCCTAAAAAAACAACTATTAAAAATATTTCGGATGATAAAGTAACTATATTTTCAAAAGATAAGGATGAGGTTATAGAAGATATAGTTTTTTTTGATATGGATGAAAATATTTTGGAAGAAACGAAATTAAAACAAGAAGATAGAATTTTAGTAATAAATAGTGATCATAGTAGCTTTTTTCAAGTTGCTGTTGCTTTGAAAAAGCAAGGTGTATTTATTGATTATTTTAATTCATTTGAAGAAAGTTTGAACTCTTTAGATAAAAATTATAAACTTATTTTAATTTATGAAGAAAATCTATCTTCAAATTTAGATGAGATTTTAGAGTATTTAAAAAATGAAAAATTGAATTATTTAGTAATTGCGACAAATGATGATTCTAAAGAAAACTTTTTTAATAAAGAGTTGGTAAAAACAGAATTATTTAACAAAATTTTAACTTATTTGGAAAAATAACATGGATAAATTTAATATTTTAATTGTAGATGATGTTCCTGAAAACATATATTCTTTAAAAATGATGATAGAAGATAGTTTTGATGTAAGAATTTATTCTGCATTAAATGCTCAAGAAGGAATTGAGATTCTTATGAAAGAGAATATAGATTTAATTTTAACTGATGTTCAAATGCCTGATATTGATGGATTTGAATTTGTTGATTATATTAAAAATATAGAAAGAACAAAAGATATTCCAGTTATTTTTATAACAGGAATTTATGATAAAGATGAGTATAAAACAAAAGGTTATAATCTCGGAGCTGTTGAATATATCACAAAACCAATTCATGATGTTTTATTAAATTCTAAATTAAAAGTTTATATTGATATTTTTGAAAGAAGAAAAGAAGATGAAAAGCAAATAGCTGAAAAAGAAAAAGTTTTAATTCATCAATCAAAAATGGCAACAATGGGAGAGATGATAGGAGTAATTGCTCATCAACTAAAACAACCTTTAAATATTTTGTCTTTGTATTGTAACGATGTAAAAACTTCTTATGAATATAATGAAATAGATGATAAATTTATTGATGATTTTTCAAAAAATACAAAAGAGCAAATAAAATTTTTAAGTGAAACTATTGATGATTTTAGAAATTTTTTCAATCCTGAAAAAAATAAAGTTCAATTTGAGATAAAAGATGCAATAAATACTTCTATAAAATTACTTGGAAATCAGTTTGAAGTTAATGAAATCAAGTTAAATATTGAAGTATCAGATGAAAAAGTTTATGGTAGTGAAACAGAATTAGAGCAAGTTATTTTAAATATTATTAATAATTCAATTGATGCTTTCAAAGAAAAGGGTATAAAAAATAGAGAAATAAATATTAAAGTGTTATCTAAACAATCTTATACTATTTTAATTATGGAAGATAATGCAGGTGGGGTAAAAATAGAGACTTTAGAAAAACTTTTTGATCCTTACTATACAACAAAAGCAAATGGGACAGGAACAGGGCTTTATATGGTAAAACTTGTAATAAAAAATAGTTTTCAAGGAGATTTAAAATTAAGTAATAGCGAACTAGGACTAAGGTATATAATTGCACTTCCTCAAAATAAATTTTAAGTTATTTATTGAGGTTGTGATATTTCTTTGATTTTATCTTCTAAAGATTTAATAACATCTGTTAAATTTGTAATTCTTCTGTTTTTTTGTTCATTAGTTTCAGTTAATAGTGCTAATTCTTTTTTTATAGCTATAATCTCTTCTTGAGAAGATTTAACTTTTTCTTGTAAAACAGCTTTTTCTTGTTTTAATAAAGAGACATTTTTTGCATACTCTTCTGCTTCTTTACTTTTTACGGTCATATGTCCATAATATTTTTCATCAACATTATGCATTTGTAATTCATAATGGTCAAGTTGTCTTTGTCTAGCAGCAGTTTTTAACCTTTGTTCTTCTAATTCTTCTTGTAATTTTGGGATAAAAGATTCTAATTGTTTGATTCTTTCTGATGATTCTTCTAAGAGTTTTTTATATGAATACTCTTTTTTATTAAATTCTTGAAGAGTTTTTATAACTTTTTTTTGAAATTCTCTTTTTTCTATATTTTCTTTTGTTGTTGAAAATCCAATAGTTATATATTCTATTTTATGTTCAATATCAAGTTTAAATATAGTATTTTTTAAATAAAAAGTTTCATGCTCTTTTGACAAAAATTTTGTATTCCCTGTCCAATTTTCACCTTTTTTTAAACTTGTCCATGTATTTTCAATATATTCTTTTGGAATATCTGGATGGATTAAACCATTAAATCCTATCTCTTTTAACTCTTCAATTGTATATTTTGAAGTTTCTAGTAAACTTTTATTTGCAAAAGAGATATTTCCATCTCCATCCATTTTATAAATTAAAGCTACATTATCAACTGCTTCAAGATATTTTTTTAGTTCATTTTGTTTTTCATCTAATTTAGATTGAATATATTTTTTTTCACAAGCTTCAGATATTCTTTTTACTAAAAGAGTTGTGTCAATTGGTTTTATTATATAACTACTAACATTTAAATCAATAGCTTTTATAATATTATCAGTTTCATTTCTAGCAGTTGTATAAATAATAGGAATATCTAAATCTATTTCTCTTATTTTTTCAAGCATTTCAAGACCATTCATAATAGGCATGTTTATATCTGAAATAATTAAATCAATCTTTTCATTTGAATTATATGATTCTTTGAATTTTTTTAAACCATCATCTCCATTTATTGCAAGAATTACAGTTTTAAATAATTTACTTAAAAGCTTAGCAAGTTTTTCTCTTGCTAACTCTTCATCTTCAACAAAAAGTACAGTTTGGTTTTTTAAAAATTCTGAATCAAGCATAAAATTTTCCTTTCAAATTTTATTCATAAGGAGTTGGTTTTGGTGGAAACTCTTCAAATGCTTTTTTTATTGCACTTGAAATAGAGTTTCTATATTTATAATTTTGTAAAGGGTTAGAAAATTGTAAAAATTCTATTGAACCTTGTTCTGTTTTCTCTTTTTTATAAACATAAGCTACTTTTTTCCCAAGTTTTAAAGTATTTTCATAAATTAATTTTGCATAATCATTTATATATGGAAACTCTTTTTCTTTGATTTTATCTCCCCAACAAAAGAATACAAATTTTCCTGAAGGAATAAAATTGGCTGCATCAATATACATAATATCTCTATCAAATTCTGTATTTTGAGCCGAGTTATATTTTTCTAAATCTTCATTAAATTTAGTCAATAAAGAAGGAACATCAATATGAGATTCTATTAGATTAAATAGATTTTTAATCTCTACTATTTTTCCTTTACAGCTTTCTCTCATTGCTTGTTTGAAAACAGTTATATATGTTTCAGCTTTTAATTCAATCATTTTATCAAAGTCATCAAACTCTTGTTCTAATAAATATTTATTTGAATCAAATCCAATAGGAGTTACAAGTGGATTGTATAAAAATACAGTTCCTATTATATTTTTTTTTCTATCTTTTGCTGTTTTAATTTTATCTTTTAAATCTTTAGGTGTTATTTCTTCACCTTCTTCATTAAAGTACATATAACTTTGTGTTAAAAAAATCTCTTCATATTTAGTTTCAATTACTCCAAAATATTGCATTAAACTCCCTTAATTATTTCTTTTAAAATATTATCAAACATTAATGAATAGCTGGCTTAGGTTTTTCTTTCATTCTTTTTTGATAAACTCTTAAATTTGCACATTCACGAATTAATTCATTGTAATAATTTGTATCGCTATATTCATTTTTTAGTTTATCAAAATATTTCCCATAATTATTTTTGATATATTCATCATAAACTTTTTCATTTCCATAGTACCAAAATCTCTCCAAATCATATCTATCTAAATCTTTATTGAAATAATCTTTAGTTTTATTTGAATAGTTTATATCATATGAAGAAAGTTCAGATTTTGCTAACATATAAGTGATTTTTGCTTTAAACTCTTTTTCTTTTGCTTCTTCAAGAGCAATAGTAAAGTGTTTAATAGATAAATCAATTTTTTCTTTTTGTAAATCATAATCATTAAAAGAGTAAACACTTCTATAAACTGTTGTCAAAATATTTGAGTTTCCAAAGTAACTAAGATTATATAAGGCATTTGCATAAAGGTAATTATCCATTACACTTTTTGGATTTTTTACTAATTCATTTTGAATTACAATAACTTTTTCAAGAAACTCTTTGATACTCATCGTATCTTGTTTTCCACTTCGATTGTTTCCTCTAATTAGACCATTAAAGGGATTGAATTGCACTTTTTCATTTAAAATTGAAGCATTTAACTCAAGTGCTTCTTTAAATTTTAAATTGTTGATTAAAAGTTTTGTTTTTGTATTTAATAGATTTTTACTTAATACAAATTTATCATTTTCTTTAGTTAATAGTTTTTGTGCTTCATATTTAGAAGCAAAATGTTCTTTGATTTTAGAATCTTTTGGATTTTCCATAAATATTCTAAATTTTTCCAATAAAGCTAAATCAAAAACGCTATCATCTAAATAGTTGATATGATTTGCTAAAAATGCGTTAAATTTATCATTTTGTTTTAAATATAATTTTTCTAAAACTACAAAAGTATAGTCATGAATTGAAGTAGAATTTGTCTCGTTTTTTGTTAATTTTGACATTTTTTCATATATATCATTTTCTATTTTTATATCTATAGAGTTTAATTTTTCAAGATATAAAACATATGATAAAGTTTGAACTTCATGTGAGTTTGGATAGTTTTTCAGTAATTCTTCTGTGATTTTTGTACTTTCATCAAAGTTTTTTTCATAAAGATTAAAATATGCAAGACTTAAATTTACTAAATACATATCGTTTTTTTTTACAGTTTTTAAAAACTCTATATATTTTTTATAAGGGAAATTTCTTTCATATTCGCTGTGTTGGTCAAAAAAGTGTTGAGTATTTAAAAGTTCTCTATAAAGTGTAAAATCAAACCATTTTGAGTTTTTATCTAAAGTGTAAATATTTTGTAACTCTTCGATTACATTGCTATTTTCATTTAAAGCTCTTAGTGCATAAAATTTTGTTTTTTCTTCGTTTGATTTTGCTAAGTTTAATAACTCATTCCATTGTTCATTTGTTTTTATATGGAAAAAATTATAGTAACTTAAATGTGAGTTGATTTTATCTTCACTAAAAAGTTTTGAAAATTCATAAACACCTTCGACTACTTTTCCACTTTTTACTAAAGCTCCAGCATAAAGTCCTTGAATCCAATCTTTTACAATTGTTTTATCATTTGAATCTAATAAATATTTATATTTTTCATAGATTTTTAAAGGTTCTTGTTTTTTATAGTGAGCTAATCTTAGTGCTAAATAAAAATATCTAAGTTTTAACCACGAAGAGTTTACTGTATCTATTTTATTTAAAGCTTCATCTAAAAGTTTGTTATAACTAATCAAAGCTCTTTTTTCTACATCACTCATATAATAGTTGTAAGTTACATGTTTTTCTTGTTTTCTTACAAGATTTATATAATTAAGAATTTCTTTATCTTTTAACTTATCAAGATTTTCTCTTTTATAAACAAAATCTTCTATCTCTTTTAACGAATAAGCATCTTTTAGCTCTTTTTTCCACTCTTTTAGATTTTCTTCTTTATTTTTTTCTTCATAAGCCCAAATGATAGTATTGTAAACATTTGCAGAATTTACCTCTTCTGAAACATTTGAAAAAGGCATATTTCTATTTTCTAAAAAGATAAACTCTTTTTGATTGTAATCCCAACCATCAGCACAAGCTAGAAGATAAAGTTTTACAAAAAGTGTTAAAATCAAAATTCTAAAAATCATATTTTTCCTTTTATTAAATTGTCTAAATCAAATTTGTTTTTGTATTTTAGTGTATAAAAAATTATTTCATCAAATCTATTTTTTGTTAAATTTATAAAGTCATCTAAAGCTATTTTTAAATCCTCTTTTTTTACATCTTCAAATTTAAAAATATCATCTTTATAAATATATCTTCCTTTAAAATAAGTACTATTTAAGACTTTATATAGATTTGGTGAAATTTCTATAAAGTTTGAGTCAAAATCACTTTTTTCAACTCCTTCAAAAATACTCAAAGCTTTATTTTCACGAAATTGAATCGCTTGAGAATAAAGTGGAAGTGCAAGTTTTAATTTTAGTTTATAATTATCAAAGTTATAGTGATATTTTTTTGCAATGTCATTATCTAAAATAGAATTTTTTGTATCTATATTTGTAATATCAGACATATTGTAGTACATCAAAACTCCATAATCCACAGGTGGAATACCTGTTTTTACGTAATATTTTATTTGATGAAGTCTAATAGTTGCACTTAGAGGTTTGTTTAGTTTTGTTTTTAAATCTTCAAGCAGTTTAAAGTAGTTTGATTGACTTGAATCTGACCAATCACAATCTATTTGTACTTCATTAAAATTTAGATTTTTTAGAGTTTTTAAAATAGCATTTGAAACCAAAGAATAATCTACATTTTTCATAGTTTCATTTGTGATATAAATAACGGGAATGAAATCTTTTGGAGTAGTTTTTAGATTTGTTGTAACAATTTCTAACTTTGTAGAATAAGCAATATCTAAAACTTTTATATAAAGTTTTTCATTTATATCTTTTTTATCAAAATTATTTTCCCAAGAGTAAAAAGAGATAGTTAATGGTTCATTTTTTTTGGTTTGTACAAAAATAAAAGATACAAATAAAAATATAAGAATAAGAGGTATAAAAATTTTTTTCATAAATTATCCTAAAAAGCTTTTACTTTTGTAGCTCTATTTTTTTTCAGCCACTCTTCTTGTAACTCTTTGCTTTTTTTATTATCTGCACGTTTACTAACGAATCTTGATTTTACATAAGATGTAGTTTCATCATTTTCATTGTATGTATAAGTTAGGTTTAAATCTGCAAGTTGAATTACATTCTTTGCCCTTGTTGCTGCAACATAATAGATATTTAACTCTTCATTTGCCTTTTGATATGAGAGTCTATTTTTTGTATTTACAATCTCTTTTTTTGAGATAAAGTCATCTGCCATCACAACTTGTTCATACTCTAAACCTTTTGATTTATGAGTTGTTGTAAAAATAATATCTGCATCTTTTTTATCACTAACAAGAAACTCTTTTATTTTTTTATTTATCTCAAAAATATTATCTCCATAAGTATTTATAAATTTGATAATATTTAGATAATCTTGATTTTTTGTATCTTTTGCAAATTGTTCAAGCTCATTTATCGTTTCAAAATCTTTGATTTCATCTATTGTGATTTTGTCGTTTTTTTTCTGTTTTAGATAAAAAATAGAATAAACAGTTTGGTTCATAAATGAATATGAGTTATATCCACCTTCAAAATAGATTTTTTTCTTGTCATGTATAAAGTAGACTAATTGTTGTATTAATCCAAAAGTACTTCTTGCAATCACGCAAAAAGGTTTAGAAAAATCTATATGATTTTTTCCAATCAAAGTAGTCTTTTCTAAGCCTGAAATTTTAAGAAGTTTTGAGGAGTTTATCTCATATAAACTATTTAGATTATTTTGTAAAACCTTTGCGAAGTTATCTCCAAATCTGAAACTTTTTGTTAAATCATAAGAAGGCAAATTTATTTTATTTAAGGCATTAGTTGCAAATCTAAAAGTATAAATTTGTTGAAATGAATCTCCCACATAAATTCTTCTACAACTTTGATTTTCAACTATCCCAATCATCACATCACTAATATCCTGAGCTTCATCTACTAAAATCAAATCATAAGGAAGATTTGTCGATATTTTTTTATTTAGATAAAACATTTTTAGATAAAAATCATGGGTTGCATCAATAATTTTATTTTTCATAGCACTTAAAATAGTTTTTAGGTGTTCTATTACTCTTTTTTCATTTTTATTCAAAAGTTCTAGGATTTTTGCACCTAAATCAGATTGTTTTTTATAAGATTCAAGAAGTTTAGAATCTAAAGGAATCAAAGATGAATTACAATAAAAGTTTACAAGATCTTTCATCAACGCGATATATTCAGGAATTGGATAATAGGCTTTTTGATTTACTGTGAGTTCATGTTTGATTAAAAGATTTTCAATAATTTGATTTTTCAAATCATGAGCAAGATTATAGTTATAAGCTTCAATTCTGTTATAAGCCAAAGAGTGAATCGTGCTTATGTGCATATAAGGAAGATTATAATCTTTTAGTTTTTCTTGTAGTGAAATTTGTAAAGATTTATTATATGCAAGATATAAAATTTTTAAATTTGAATTTCTTTTTGCATATTCAAGAAGAGTTGTGGTTTTCCCACTTCCTGCTACAGCATTTATTTTAAATGATAGTTCTTTACTATTTATTATCTCTTCTTGTTCTTTTGTTAATTTCATCTTGGAATTGTATCATTACAGACTAAATAATCAATAAAAAATTATTTAAATAGAATTTTTTATTAAGCTTTTTGCAAAATAAGCTATGAGTTATATGTTTTAATAAATTCTCGATATAATTTACAAAAAATTTGAAAATGAATATTCATACACTTTCAGGAAGAATAAATGTCTAGTATTGATGATAACGTCGTTGTAGAACTTGATAATATCCAAAAAGAGTTATTACTTACAAATTTGGATGAAGATGGAAAGTTATCTTGTTTAAAAGCTTTTAAAGTAGCAAGATTAATAGGTAGAAAGCCAATAGAAATGAGTGCTATTACAAAAAGTTTAGGAATTCAAATCACAAATTGTGAACTTGGTGTTTTTGGAAAATTAAAATTTAAAAATCCAAATGAAGATATTTATAATAGATTAAAACAAAATTATATGGGACATGAAACTTTAGAGTGTAAAGTTTTGTGGGATGAAGCAAAACGATCGAATCTTAAAACAGTTGGTTCAACAGTAAAAAATAGTGATATTCAAGTAAGCCATTGTCAATTAGGATGTTTTAGAACAAGAAATGGAAAAAAAGAACTGATTTAAATCAGTTCTTTTTTTATTAATTTAGATTTTTTACATAAATATATCAGACATTTGATTTTTATACCAACCAACAGCATATTCAGCTTCTTGGGCTCTAAAATTATCATCTGCGTGTTCTGGGCTTAAACCTCCTGCACCTTTTACAGCTTCTATATTATTTGTATGAGCCTCATATACTGCTGCAATAGAAATTCCATAAGTTGGAGATACTAAACTATAACAAGTATTTGCAAGTTTTGGAGGATTTACAACAGCTTTATTTTCTAATATTTTAGATATTTGTAAAGCTACAATTTTAGCTTGTGAGTTTGCAGAAAATCCTGATTTTGGCATTGGGCTTGCCATACAAGCATCACCAATTACATGGATATTTTTTACAAGTTTTGATTCAAAAGTTTTAGTATTAACAGGACACCAATCTCCTAGTGCAAGTCTTGAATCAAATGCAAGTTTTCCAGCTTTTTGTTCAGGAATATAATTTAAAACATCTGCTTTTACTTTTTCATCTTCAGTTGTTACAACTTTATTTATTGGGTCAACTGATATTACTTTACCACCAAATTCAGCACTTCTCCATTCAATCATATCTGGATAAAGTTTTTCCCAACCTTCTTGAAATAAAGCTTGTTTTGAAAATTTATTTTTTTGGTCAAGAATTATAATCTTTGAATTTGGTTTATTGTTTTTTAAATAATGTGCAACAAGAGAAACTCTTTCATAAGGTCCAGGAGGACATCTAAAAGGATCTTTTGGTACGACCATTACAAATATTCCACCATCTTTCATCTCTTCTAATTGTTTTCTTAAAAGTTCAGTTTGTGTTCCTGCCTTATAAGCATGAGGTGCATATTCTTCTGAACCTTCAACATAACCTTTTTCATATTTAAAATCAATTCCAGGTGCAACTATTGCTTTTGTATAAGTTATAGTTTTTCCACTTTCTAAAATTACACTATTTTTAATTCCATCAAGTTTTTTTACTTTTTCATGAATTATTGTTATATTATATTTTTTTTCTAAAGTATTATAGTCATGTTTGATATATTCAATAGGATTTATTCCTGCAATTACAGTATTACTAAATGGACAAGTATAGTATTCTTTATTTTGTTCAATTAAAATAATTTCTGTATCAGGAGAAAATTTTCTTAAATATTTAGCTGCAGTTGCCCCACCAAATCCACCACCAATAACAACAACTCTTTTTTTATTTGTTGGTGTTGAAACGTTATCTATTTTACTACAAGCTGCAAAAGATAAAGCAGTTGTTCCTAAAAGTATTTTGTGAAAATTTCTTCTATTCATCATAATATTTTCCTTTTATCTTTCTATACTTGAAAAGTAGTAAGCAATTTGTTCAAGTTCTTCATCAGTGAAACCTTTTACATGTTTTTGCATCATAGTCTCTGTTCTTTTACCATTTTTATAATCTAATAGAGTTTGATATAGATTAGTTTTTCCCATACCTGCAATATATGGAGTTATTGCTTCAGATTTACCATCTGTTCCATGACAAGAAGCACAAGAAAGTGCTAACATTTCACCTCTGATTGGGTCATATTCTGCAGCTATTGAAAGACTATAGACACAGATAAATAAAAGTGCAATTTTTTTCATTTTCTCTCCTTAAGATATAACAAAATATAAATATAATTATAATAAGTTATTAATCTTAAAATGAAATAAATTATTAAGTTAAAAATATATCAAATTGTAATATTTTTATAATTAATTAAAAAAATATAATAAAATTAGTTTATGTTTTTACATTTAGATATAGATTGTTTTTTTGTTTCTGCTCATAGAACTATTGATGATAGTTTATTTCATATTCCAGTTGCGGTTGGAGGACGAAGCAATATAAATATTTTTTCATCAAAAAAAGAGATTAGGGAAGTTTCATCAAATAGTGGAGCATTTGTAAGTTCAATTCTTACAAATGAAGGGCAGAAGAGTTTTAAAGAATATTTTGTAGATGAAAATGGAAAAATAAGAGGAATAATAACAACAGCATCATATGAAGCTCGAGCTTTTGGTGTAAAAACAGCAATGAGTGTAAATGAAGCTTTGAGTTTATGTCCACAACTCAAAATGATTCCGCCAAATTATCCGCTTTATCATGAATTATCTACAAAATTAAAAGATATTTTAACTAAAGAGATACCTTTAGTCGAACAGTTTTCAATAGATGAATTTTTTGGAGATGTAACAGGTTATATAAATGAAGATGAAATAATTGATTTTGCATATAGATTAAAAAAGAAAATTTATGATGAGTTGAAATTGCCTATTTCAATTGGAATTGCGAATACAAAATATCTTTCAAAATTAATAACTGAATATGCAAAACCAGATGGCATAAAATACGTAAGTGTTGATAATATAGCAAATTTTATAAGAAATATTCCTATTGGAGAATTTCCAGGCATTGGAAAAAGTTTTCAAGAAAGACTCAAAGGTTATGGAATAAAAACTTTAGGAGATATCAGAAAAAATCAAAAGCTTTTTTATTCTTGGAAAAAACCAGGAATTGATTTGTATAACAGAGTTTGTGGAATTAGAGATAATAAATTAACAATTGAAAGAGAAAAAAAATCAATTGGAATAGGGCGAACTTTTGATGTGATTTTTGATAGGGATGAACTAAAAAGAAGAGTAATGATACTTTGTCGTTATTTATGTTTTTTAGTAAAAAAAGAGGGTGTAAATCCATTAACGTATGCTATAAAAATAAGATATGAATATAGAATAAAATCTAAAAACTATATAAATGTAAATAGAATTTTTAATGAAATTGATTTTAAAACTGAAATGGTAAAGTTATTTGAACAAACAGATAATCATAAAACACATGGGGTAATTCAACTTTATATTACAGTTTTTAATTTTGCAAAACAAAATGATTATACATATAATCTTTTTGAATATGAAAAGGATTTGAAAAAACAATCATTGACAAATCAAATGCAAAAATTAAGAACTAAATATGGAATAGATATTGTAAAAACTGCATTTGAAATACGTGAATAGTAGATTATTAAAATTATCCAAAGATAAAATATCTTATTTAATGATAATCATTATTAATATTGTTTAAAGAATAAATGTTTTAAACTTCTTTTTTATAAAAAGGGGAAATAGAATGAAAAACACTATTAAGTTAATGAGAATATCTCTAGGGATTATTTTTTTATGGTATGGAATATTGAAATTTTTTCCATCATTAAGTCCAGCTGAAGAATTGGCTATAAAAACAATTGATATTATGTTTTTTGGTTTAATAAATGAAACAATCTCAATTAAGCTTTTAGCACTTTTAGAAGTAGGAATAGGTCTTGGATTTTTAAGTGGTTATTATACAAAAATTGTAACAATAATTTTTTTAGGTCATATGATTTGTACTTTTGCACCGTTATTTATACTTCCAGAATTGTCTTTTACTCACGCACCTTATGCTTTTACACTTGTTGGTCAATATATAGTAAAAAATATTGTATTTATATTAGTAGGAATTATTATTTATCAAAATGAGTTGACTAAAGAAATAAGATAATTATTTTGTTTTGAGTATACTTTGAAAAAATATTTTTGGAGTTAAAAATGAATTATCTTTTACAAGTAGATTTTCCACATGATGGAATTTTTGGTGAAGAGTTTTCAAAAGCTTTTGTTGATTTAGCAAATGATATATCAAAAGAAGAAGGTTTACTTTGGAAAATCTGGACTGAAAATGAAAATACAAAAGAAGCAGGTGGAATTTATCTCTTTTCAAATGAAGCTGATGCAAAAAGATATTTAGAAAAACATACAAAAAGACTTGAATCTTTTGGATATAAAAATATAAGAGCAAAAATTTTTGAAGTAAATAAAGCTTTAAGTGAAATCACAAAAGCAAGTTTTTTATAAATAAAAAGGGCAAAAGCCCTTTTTAGTCAACTAATAAATTTCTATAAAATTCTCTATAGTTTGTATCTTTTTCATCTCTAGCTTTCATAGCAGCTCTTGGATGTTCATTTAATTGACCAGTTAACATATATGGAATACTATATCCCCAGTCAAGTTGTTTTTCAAGTGGAACAATATACTCTTCAATAAATTTTAATACAGGCATTAGTTTGTATTTTGGATTTTTTAAAAAACCAATTAAAAGTTCAAGTGGACAGTTTCCAGCTCCTCTTCCTAATCCTGATATTGTTACATCAAGGAAACTTGCACCATAAATCATAGATTCTAAAGTATTTGCATAAGCTAATTGAAGATTATTATGTGCATGAATTCCAATTTGTTTTCCTGATTCTTGAGCAACCTTTAAATATTTTTCTGTTAATTTCTTAATTTGTTCAGGATAAAAAGAACCAAAACTATCAGCTATATAAATAACATCAACAGGAGTTTTTGATAATTGTGATAAAACTTCATCAAGTTCATCATCAAATGATTTTGAAATAGCCATAATATTTACAGTCGTTTCATAACCTTTTGCATGTGCATCTTCAATTAATTCGATTGCTGCAGGAATTTGATGAATATATGTTGCAATTCTTACCATATCAACAACACTTTCAGATTTTGGTCTTAATTCTTCTTTTAAACTTCTACCAATATCACTCATAACTGCAATTTTCATATTTGTGTTATTTTCACCAACAATTCTTCTAATATCTTCTTCTTTACAGAAATTCCAAGGACCATATTCATCTTCGCTCATAATAGTTGGAGATACATTTTTCCCAATTTCCATATAATCAACACCAGCAGCTACACAAGTTTCGTAATGTGCTTTTACAAAAGCGTCACTAAAATGATAATTATTTACTAATCCACCATCTCTAATAGTACAATCAAAAACTTTTATATCTTCTCTAACTGTCAATATTGAACCTTTTTTTTCAATCATCATTGTTCCTTGAATTTAATAATTAAATATATAATATCTAAAAGCCACTCAAAATTATATTAATAAGATTTCAGTGATAAAACATCTTCAATTTTATCATAAGAGTAGAAGGCAAAGTTTTTATTTTTTGCTTTTATTGTATAAACAGCCATTCTATCAGCAAGTTCATTTCCTTCGATTCCTTTGTGTCCTCTTACGTGAATGATTTCTATTTTATTTTTTAGTTTTTCATATAAATGATGAGCTTCTTGGATTAGTTCAAGATTTTTTATTTCTCCACCTTTTTTACTCCAGCCATTTTTTTTCCAACCATAAGCCCAAGTAGTAATACAATCTATACTATATTTTGAATCAGAATAAATAGAAATGATATTTTCACTATGAGTTTGTGAAGCTATTGTTAATGCTTGGAATAATGCATTTAATTCGGCTATATTGTTTGTACCTTCTTCTTCATAAGCACCATATAGTAAAACTGGATTTTTTTTATTTGAATAAATTGCAAGTCCACTTCCTGCATTTCCAGGATTTCCAGAACATGCTCCATCACAATAGATTCTTATATGTTCTTCTTCATTTTCTTCTTTTATAGTTGTAGCTTCTACTTTTTCTTCGATTTTAGGAGTATAAACTTTGGCTTTTATGTTATTAAAATTCAAAACCATATGATAGTTTTTTATTATTTGTTCTTGAGATTTTAGAGATAAATCACCTTTTAAAAGCATAAGTAAATTCATATCATTTTTAGAAATATCTTTATTTAAAGCTGAATTTTTCCAATGTTCGTCACAGGGAAATGGTAAATCTAAAATTCTTAATTGTTCTTTATTTAAAGTGTTATTATGTGATATTAAATCTAAAAAATTTTCTTCTATTTTCATTTTATAATTTTTCTTTTTAAGTTTTTTGGAAGTATACAAAAAAAATATATAGTGCTTGCTTTTTAGAAAAATAAGAATTTAAAAATAAATTATTTAAGAGATAAAATTATAATCATTGACATTATAAAATGAATAAATAATCTTTTTTTTTGTTATAATGAATTTAAATATCAAAAGGAGTTCAAATGCTTTCAAGACTATCAATAAAACAAAAACTTATCTTAATAATGCTAATTCCTTTAGTTGTTGTTATATTATTAGCAGCAAAATTAGCAGTAGATTCTTTTAGTGCTTCAAGAAATTTAAGTTCATTGGATAATGTAGTAATTCTTTCTACAAAAATAGGTGCTTTAGTTCATGAAACACAAAAAGAAAGAGGTATGACATCAGGCTTTTTAGGAAGCAAAGCAGAAAAATTTAAAGATGAATTATCAGCACAAAGAGTAATGGTTGATAAAGAGTTGACAGATTTAAATGAATATTTAATCTCTTTTGATAAAAACTCATATAGTTCAGAATTTTTAGAAAACCTAAATAGCGCTTTAACAAAGCTTGAAAAATTGCCAGATATTAGAAAAGAAGTAAGTGCTTTAAATATTGATACTTCCACTGCAATTGCATTTTATACAGATATAAATAGATTATTGTTAAATATGATTGGAACAATCATAAATGTATCACATAATGCTAATGTATCACATGAACTTGTATCTTATATGAACTTTTTATTATCAAAAGAAAGAGCTGGTATTGAACGAGCAGTTGGTACAAATGTATTTGCAAAAAATGCATTTGATAAAGGAATGAAGGCAAAATTTTATATTTTGATTGCTGAACAAAATGCTTATATGGATGTATTTTTAAAAGTTAGTGATAAAAAGATAATAGAATTTTATAAAACAACTATGCAGGATAAATCAATAGAAGAAGTTGAAAAAATGAGAAAAATAGCTTTATATGATGGCTTAGAAACAAATTTTAATATTGATGCAAATTATTGGTTTAAAACAATTACAGAAAAAATAAATCTATTAAAAAAAGTAGAAAATTATTTATCTGATACTTTACTTAAAACTATTAGAAGCGAAATAGATGAAGCAAATAAAAATATGATTATTTTTGGACTTTTAAGTGCTTTTGGTATAGCTTTAACTATGATTTTAGCAAGAACTATTGCTTTTACAATCCTAATTGATGTTGATTCTGTTAGAAAAGGAGTTGAAAACTTTTTTGCTTTTATAAATTTTGAAAAAGATGATATAGAGTTGATAAAAATTGATTCAGAAGATGAATTAGGAAAAATGTCAAGAATTATAAATAAAAATATAGAAGAAACTAAGATAAATATTCAAAAAGATAGAAAGTTAATATCGGATGCAATTAGAGTTACAAATGCAATTAATAAAGGACATTTAGATATAAAAATTGAAGTTGGTTCAAATAATCCGACGCTAAATGATTTAAAAAATATTATCAATGAAATGCTTTTTACTTTAAATAGTAATATATCAAATATTTTAAATATTTTAACTTCATATTCAAAATTAGATTTTAGACCAAAATTAGCTCAAAATAATTTGGAAGGAATAATAAAAGAATTAGAAGAAAATATAAATATTTTGGGAAAAGTTATTACAGACACTTTAGTAGAAAATAAAAAATCAGGAATTTTATTAGGTAAAAATGCACATAGTTTAAGTGAAAATATGAATAAAATTGCAAGTGCAGCAAATTCACAAGCAGCTTCTTTGGAAGAAACAGCAGCATCACTTGAAGAGATAACTTCTAATATTACAAATAATAATGAAACAACTATAAAAATGGCAAATTTTGGGAATAAAGTTAAAGAATCAATTTCATTAGGACAAAAATTAGCAGATAAAACAGTAATTTCTATGGAAGAGATAAATTCTCAAACATCTGCAATCACAGAAGCAATAACAGTTATCGATCAAATTGCTTTTCAAACAAATATTCTTTCACTTAATGCAGCAGTTGAAGCTGCAACTGCTGGAGAAGCTGGAAAAGGTTTTGCGGTTGTTGCAGGAGAAGTAAGAACACTTGCAAGTAGGAGTGCAGAAGCTGCAAAACAGATAAAAGATTTAGTAGAAAATGCTCAAAGAAAAACAGAAGAAGGCAAAAAAATAGCATCTGATATGATTGTTGGATATACTGAATTGAATAAAAATATTTCGACAACATTAGAGTTAATTGAAAATGTTACAACAGCAAGTAAAGAACAAGCAACAGGAATGGTTCAAATAAATGATGCAGTTAATAATTTAGATCAAATAACTCAATTAAATGCACAAAGTGCTTCAGAAGCAAATACAATAGCTCAGCAAACTCTTGATATATCAAATAGTATTATAACGCAAGCTGATTCTAAAGAATTTGATGGAAAAGATTCGATTAGAGTTTAATTAAACTCTAATCCTTGCTTTTATTTTTTTATTCAGTTATACTGTGTCCACATAAGATGAATTCGAGTTTCATCTGTTATTTGCCTTTTATTGATTCTCACACTGTTAATATTACTCATTTAGACAACAAGCTCATTTTTATCTTTTAATAACTTCATTAAATTGAAGAAAAAAAGGAAAAATAATATGTCAATTACACATATAAAAACAAACAAAAAAATCAAAGTTTTATTGAGACTTTTAGAAAATAATGAAAGTTTAGAAGATGCAAGTTCTAAAGCTGGATTAAATATAGAAAAAACAAAATTGATAATGCAAAAATCAAATTTCTAAAAGTTAATCAAGATGAAGTCTAAAGCTATAGACTTCTTTTATTATGGAATATAGCTTTGTTTATTTTTTATAAAAGAAGTTGTATAGAAAATTTCTCTCAAAAATAAAAACAAAGATATAATCAAACAAACCATAGCTGAAATGAAAAGAATTGCAATAAGCAAAGAGTCTTGAAATTCAAATATAGCACTTAAAAACATTGTTACAATGACTAAAGCAATTAATAAACCAGTACTTGTACAAAATAAAATAGCTAAATTTGTATTTTTCATTCTCATAGTTAAAAACTTTCTTCTTTGTTCTATTTTAGAATGAATTTCATTACTATTTTTTAATAATTCTAAATTTTCATTTTCATATTTATCTAATTTATCAACTTTATCTATAATTCTCGATAATCTTCCTGTAAAAACATTTAAAAGTCCGGCAACTCCCGCAAGTAAAAAAACAGGAGCAACTGAAAGTTGTATTAGTTGTGAAACACTATTTATTGTATTTATTTCTAAAGGATTAATCATTTTCTTTCTTTATTTTAAATTACATTTTCCAAATTTACATCTAAAAATTTTTATAATCATATATATGAAAAATAAAACAATGCCAACTTCAAATATTTTATAAATTATTTCCATTAATTCCTACTTATATTGATTCATCAATAATTTTTAAGAGTTGCTCTTGAGTTTTTTGTGCAATTCCAACTAAATCTGGATTTATATCATCAACTAATTGAACTAAAGAATTCATTGCAATCATAGTTTCACCATCTAAAGTATAAATAGATATTTTACAAGGCATGATACAAGAAAGAGAGATATCTTCTTTTAAAAATCCTTCTGCAATAACTGGGTTACAAATATCAAGAACTTGGCATTCATTTTTGAAATCAATACCTTTTGATTTTAGTGTCTCTTTAATATTATGAATATGCATAACCCCAAATTTATATTTTGTTGCGGTCTCTTTGATACTATCAACTACTTCTTGTACACTTTTATTTGATACTTCTATGTATTGCATTTTTATTTTCCTTGACTTTGTATTTTAGGGGATTATATCAAATTAAATTTTATAAAAAGCTCTTTTTTTAACTTCAAGTTTATCAAACATACTTAACATATTTTTATAATCTTGATGTAAAGTTCTATTTATTAAATACTCTTTTCCTTCTAATATATTTACAGCTTTTTGAATTTTTTCTTCTCCATAAATATTAAAAAGTGATTCTTCATAATCATTCCATTCTAATTCATCATTTTGCATTCTAAGAAGTTGAGCTACTAAATGTCCTAGTTTATTATTTGAAAACTCCAAAATTTCTAAAGCATCATCATACTCTTCTAAAAGAAGTAACATTTGAGCTTTAAAATCTTGCATTGTAAAGTTTTCTTCAAAAATAACACCAATATAAAGTTGCATATTTAGTGAATCATCAAGACTGTCAATTACATCTAAAATGTCATTTGCATCATATTTTTCAAAGTTTAAAACCATATCTCGGATTAGTTTTCCATTGTTTTTATTGTTGTAAACCATGTCATCAAGTGGATAAACTTCTGAAAAATTTGGAACAATCATTTGACAAGAGTAAAAGTCTAAATATGTATATTCTCTTACATACATTTCTCTATTTTGAGATTTTAAAATATCAAGTAAAAATGCGTATTCATCATCACTTCCATTCCCCTCATATTTCCAAGGAGCATATTCAAAACTTTTTTTAGCACTTAAAAATGGAAAACCTAACTTTCCATTTGAGTCAATAAAATGAGCTTCCAAGTTAAAACTATCAGCTACTAAACTCATATCAAAAGTAGGAATTTCAAAGGCATCAAGATTTGTTAAATCTCTTCCTTGCATAAGTTCCGTCATTGTTCGCTCTAAACTCACTTCTAAAATAGGGTGAGCTCCAAAAGATACAAATAGAGTGTTGTTTTTAGTGTTTATTAGTGAAATTGCAGTTACAGGGAAAATTCCACCAAGACTCGCATCTAAAACTTCGATGATATAACCTAACTCTCTTAACGCTTCTACATCTTTATAAACTTTTGGAAATGATTTTACAACTTCATCTGGAAACTTTGGAAGTGCATAACCTTCTTTGATGATAGCAATTTTTGCATATCTTTCAAAGATTTCACTTAATGCTTGAACTTTTGCTTCATTTGCAGTGTTACCAGTCGCAAGTCCGTTACTCACAAATAGATTACTTAAGATATTTATTGGAATATATGTTTTTTCTTTTGTTGATTCTTTGATAAATGGCAATGCTACGATTTTATCCATATAATCGCTGTTAAAATCTACTAAATCTTTTGGTTCTAATTCACCATCTGCATCATAGATTTTTTTTAATTCAGGGTTTAAATAATCTCCATCAAAATCAAAGGCTACTTCATCTGGATAATATTTTCTATTTGGAAGGTGGAAATCTATAAAAAAGTTGTTAGTTTGTAATCTTTCGATATATTCTCCATAAGCACTTGCTATTGAAGCATCTGAAATAACACCTTTTCCATTTGAATAGATATGATTTGGAGCTTCATTTGAAGCTAAGTTTACTGAAAAACAGTTTTCTAAAGGATGTTTTTCTTGTGAAAATGAAGCTTCACAACCAACATCTTTTAATACTGCTTTCATTTTTAAAATTGATTGTTCAACGGGAGAGTTTTTTGATAGTAAATTCATTTAATTTTTTCTTCTCGATTCGTATTAATTTTTTCTATATAAAGGTTTACAGTATAGCCAAAAAAAATATATTCCAAGAATAGGGCATAAATATTGGCTACAATACGAAATCAATATAAAAATATGTAAAGGTTTATAAATGGCAAAAGGTAAAAAAACAATAATTAAAGAGATTAAAAAAATAGATGATGAAATATTATTAATAAATGGAAAAGAGTATGTGATAGTTGAAGACACAGAAAATATCGAAACAGCAACTACAATGAAAATCTCATCAAATGGAAACAGAATTTTAAGATTTGAAGATGAAAAGAAAAAAGCAACAATAGATGTAAAAAGAGATATTGATATTGTTAAGTATACATTTCAAGACCCAAGTATTGCTAAAAAATTTGCAAAAGGTTATGACAAAACTGTAATCACACCAGCTGATAAAAGAGAAGAGATAGGAAATGCAAGTTCATTTAAGAAAGCTAGAAAAATCATAAATACATATATCTCAAAAGATGGTGTAAATTACGACCCTAAAAATGGTAAAACTACTTTTTATGTGACGGAAGAAGCATAAAAATCTATCCAAATAAAAGTATTAATAGATAATATTTTAGCTATAATAACTAAAATATCTATTTTAGGACTAATATGTTAGCTATTAATATCTCAACGCCAAAATCTATAATGCAAGATTTAAAAGATAAGTTCAAACAAAAAAGATTATCTTTAAACCTAACACAAGAAGGACTTTCCAACAAAAGTGGAGTAAGTCTTGGAAGTATAAAAAGATTTGAATCAAGTGGAGAAATCTCTTTTGAATCTTTGCTAAAAGTTGCATTGGTATTAAATTGTTTAGATGATTTTAAAAATATTGCAAATAAAAAAGATGAACAATACGAATCTATGGATGATTTATTGAAAATAAAACCAATCAAAAAAAGAGGTGCTATAAAATGATAAAAACAGTAAATGTATTTTTAAATCATTTTGATAACAAAATCTTTGTTGGAAAATTAGCACTTAAAAATAGAAAAATATATTTTGAATATGATGAAAGTTTTATAAAAAAAGACATTGAAATTTCTCCTTATATTTTGCCACTAAAAAAAGAGTTACAAGTTTGTAATGATAATGTTTTTGATGGTTTATTTGGAGTTTTTGCAGATAGTTTGCCTGATGGTTGGGGAAAATTACTTTTAGACAGACATTTAATGTCAAAAGGAATAAATTTTCATGACATTACACCACTTGATAGATTATGTTATGTTGGTAAGTTTGGAATAGGAGCTTTAGGTTATGAACCAATATATGAAGAGATAGAGACGAAAAATCAAGAGATTATTTTAGATGATTTAGCAAACTCTTCAATTAATATTTTAAATGGCTCTAGTTATGAACTTCTTGATACTTTATTGGCAATTGGTGGAAGTAGTGCGGGAGCTAGACCAAAAATTATGACTCAATTAAACAATAACAATGAAATACTTCATGGAAGTCAAAAATTAATAGAGGATTTTGAACACTACATAATCAAATTTCCAAATTCAAATGATGGATTAAATATTGGAAAAATAGAATATATTTACTCTTTGATGGCAAAAAAAGCAAATATTGAAATACCTGAAACAAAATTACTAAAAGGTAAAAAAAATAGCTATTTTGCGATAAAAAGATTTGATAGAATAAAAGACAATAGATTGCATATTCATAGTGTTGCAGGACTTACACATAGTGATTTTAGAATTCCCTCACTTGATTACGATGATTTATTGACTTTATGTTTTCATCTAACAAAAGATATAAATGAGGTTAAAAAACTTTTTAGATTAGCAGTTTTTAATCTTTTTACACATAATCGTGATGATCATGCTAAAAACTTCTCTTTTATGTTGGATGAAAAAAACTCTTGGAAATTAACTCCTGCTTATGATTTGACTTTTTCTTATGGAGTAGGAACTGAACATAGCACTACATATCTAAATGAAGGAAAAAATCCAAATATAAATAATCTTGAAAAACTAGCATTAAAACACGGAATCAAAGAGTATAAACAAATAATTGAAGAAGTAAAAAATGCAATTTTAGAGTTCCCAAATCTTGCAAAAGATGTGGAACTTCCAAAAAATGAAACTGTAAATTTGGGCAAAATATTTGGTGAGTTAATGGGGAAAAGATAGATTTTGAAGAAAAACTATAAAATCCCTAACTCTTTACTCATATCAACTATTAGTTTGCTAAATGGTTGTTTTGATAAATCTTCATTTTCATCTATGAGATTAAAAATATCTTTTTTGATTTCTTGAAATGGAATACCTGTTAAATATTGTAACTCTTTGAGCCTACTTTCTGGGTAGAGTTCTGCTTTTTGTATCATGTCAAAAACTATATCTTTGTGAGCTTTATATCGTTCATTTAGTTTGAAAATTTTGATATATTTGTCGTACATATCTGAATAATTTTCTTTTAAAGTTATATCAATATCATCTTTTGATTTTATATGTAAATTTTTGCAAGAATCATCTAAAAGTAATTTGAATTTTACTTTTTGGTGGAAGTCAAATTTTTCGGAGTTTGGAGCAATACAATTATTTTCAAAAGTATTTGCACTTCCTTTTACTTTTGAAGAGTTACAAGTCGGACAAGATGGAATAAGATTATAAAAACTAAGTGCTAAATAGGGATAAGTGGCTTTATCATAAAAGTGGTCAAGTTGAAAAGTTGAAACTTTTTTATGTGCATCAAAATTAGTAATAAAATCTTTATTACAATAAAAACAAGTTCTAAAGTTAAAATTATCTGTGAAGAAAGGTGTTAGTACTTTAGATTGATATTTGTCTGAATAGTTAAATAATTTTTTTATCTTTTCATAAATTTCTTTTTTTTGATTTGCGGTTAATGTTTGAATTTTACTATCCACAGATTGAATCATTATTTTTATTTCTTTTATATCAGAAAAGAGAATATCTTTTAAAGTAAAATCTTTAAATACTTTTTTGAATGATATATCATTTTCCTTATATCTATTAAATCTTTCTTGAATATCTTCATTTGGTTTTTCAAATTTTGTTATAGTTTTTAAATCATCAAAATATTGTTTTAGAAAATCAAATTCTTTATTTATCAAAAAGCTATCGTAATCAAGTTTAATCATCTAAGCTCATTTCTTAATTCTTCTAATCTTTTGATTTCTTTGTCTAAAAACTCTTTTTTACCATTAAATAAAATTTCAAGTTCATCCAAATAATTTTTAATAATTGTTTGTAAAAATGGTTCTCCTATTATTTTTTGGATATTTCCAAATCTTGTTTTTCTTTTTTCATAAGACTTTTTCCAAAGCTCTTTTTTTATTTTTCCTTTGTTTTGTAATTTTTGTATTAATTCATAAAACTTTTTAATCTCATTGATTTTACTTTTTGCAAATTCACCCATAAGCCCATCACTCATAAAAAATCCATGAGAAAGTAAAGTATGAATATTCGCTCCAAAGGTTTGTTCATTTTTTTTAAAAGGTTTTACTTGTTTTCCTTTTTCTAAAAATATTACATTTTCTTTTGCTAAATCTGAAAGTATAAATGGAGAATGAGAGGTCAATATTAAATGAATTGTTTTATCTATATTTATTTGATACTTTTTTATAAGATTTAAAAAATCAGACACAATAAGTTTTTGCCAATTTGGATGAATATAAATATCAGGTTCATCATAGCCTTTTATTAGATAGTTATCTTGTTCTCTAAAAATTAAATCATAAGCTAATAATAAACAATAATTTATTCTTTGTTTTTCTCCACTTGATAACTTTGAAAAATGTAAATCACTTTCTGTTATAAAATCTATTTTAATAATTTCTGATTTAAAATTGTTATTAGAAAAAGTATGAAAAGTTTTATATAAACCACTCTCTATAAAATTAGTAATTTCAAAACTATTTATATTTTGTTTTGAATCAATTAGTTTTTCAATTTCGAAAACACTTTCATCAAATTTTTGTAGAGTTTCTAAGATTAAATCATAACTCCCAATATCTTTTAATCTTTCTAGTGTTATAGAATTAACTAAATTTAAATAATTTTCTTTTGTGAAATTTTCTGATAATTTTTTTAAAAGTTCGAAATATTTTGACTTTTCTAATGGTTCTCTTGCAAGAATATATAAAATAAATTTTATAGTAACAAAAACAAAAACTTCTAAATAAAGTTCTTCTTTATTCTTTTCTAAATTATTTAATATTCTATCTATTGAAGATGAATATCGTTTGTCTAATCTTTTTATATTTGTATTTAGAGAAGGTAATCCACTATTAAATTTTATATTCCAAAATTTAAATATTAATCTAGAATCTAAAAAATCAAAACAATTATCTTCTTTTTCAAATATTTTTGATAATTTTGAAATTATATGATTTTCAGTATCTCCTTTGCAATTCTCTTCCGAACTTAAAATATTTATCGATAAATTTAAATCATAATAATCATTTCCTTTGATAGATTCTATTTTATAGTTTGTATTTGTTTGTTTGATATTGAAATTCTGATAATAAAACTTTTTTTCTTTGTTATTAAAAAGAAGGATATTGATTTCTGGATTTATTAATCTTTCTTCTAAAATTTCAAATAAAGCACTTTTCCCACTCCCATTCTCACCAACAATAGCAGTAACATTTATATTATCAGGAAAAATACTTACATAATCGTTATTTTCAGTAATAGTTAATTCTTTCGTATCTTCATCAAACTCACACTCAAATCTAGGGCTAAAATTAAACCCCTGATTCTTAATATTTTTATACTCTTTTACCCATAAATAAACTAATTCCATAAAAAACCTTGATTATTATTTGGATAAATTATATCAATAAAAGATAAGAAAATAATTATTCTTTTGTTTAAACTTTTCTTTAAAATTCTTTTAACACTTTTAATCCAATAATTATGTTATAATCCCACAATTTCAGCATACATCGGTCTATGCCTGACTTCGTTTTTGTATTCAATTTACAACTCAACTAAACTCAAATTATTCAACCTAGACCGTAACTTAAGTTTATAACTTTTGTAGGTTTATAAAAACAAGGTACTTATGTCATTTTCAAAATTAGGTTTATGTTCAGAAATTCTTCGTGCAATTAAAGAAGAAGGATATACAACTCCAACTCCTATACAAGCGCAATCTATTCCTGTAATTTTATTAAAAAAAGATGTTTTAGCAGGTGCTCAAACAGGTACAGGAAAAACAGCTGGTTTTACACTTCCATTGCTTCAAAGATTAACAAAATCAACTTCAAAAGATTCAAAATATCCAAAAGCTTTGATTTTAACTCCAACAAGAGAACTTGCAGCTCAAGTTGCACAAAGTGTGGAAACTTATGGAAAATATCTTCCTTTTAAATCAGCAGTTATTTTTGGAGGAGTTGGAATAAATCCTCAAAAAGCTCTTTTAAAAAAAGGTGTTGATATTATTATTGCAACTCCTGGAAGACTGCTTGATTTGATTTCTCAAGATAGTTTAAATCTATCAAAAATTGAATTTTTGATTTTAGATGAAGCAGATAGAATGCTTGATATGGGATTTATAAATGATATTAAAAAGATTTTGGCAATTTTGCCTAAACAAAGACAAAATCTACTTTTTTCGGCAACTTTTTCAACTGAAATAAAAAAATTAGCCGATGGTTTACTTAAATCTCCTATTTTAATTGAAGTTGCAAAAGCAAATAGCACTTCACATAAAGTTCAACAAATAGTTCATCATGTAGATAGAGAAAGAAAAAAAGAGCTTTTAATTCATTTGATTAATAAAAATGATTGGAAACAAGTTTTAGTTTTCACAAGAACAAAACATGGAGCAAATAAGCTAAGTGAAGCTTTAATAAAAGAAAATATAACATCTGCTGCAATTCATGGAAATAAATCACAAGGTGCAAGAACAAAGGCATTGGATGATTTTAAAGAGGGAAAAGTAAGAATATTAGTTGCAACTGATATTGCTGCAAGAGGAATAGATATAGATAATCTTCCTCATGTAATAAATTTTGAATTACCAAATGTTGCAGAAGATTATGTTCATAGAATAGGAAGAACAGGGCGAGCTGGAAATGAAGGTGTGGCTATCTCTTTAGTTTGTATAGATGAGCATGAATATTTGTTTGGAATTGAAAGATTAATTAAACAAAAAATCAAAAAGATTGAAGTTGCAGGATTTAAAGTAAATCCAAATATTAAAGCTGAACCAATAGGAAATAAAGGAAATAGAGGTAAAGCTAATACAAATCAAAAAGAGAATCCAAAAAAACATTTTGGAAAGAAAAAAGATGAAAGTTCATCTATAAAATCAAAAAGTAAAAATAGATTTGATTCTAAAAAAAATGAACCTTCATCAAACACTTCAAAAAATAGAAGAACTAATTCTAGATTTAAAAATAATTAATTTAAGATTTTTAACTTTGTCAATATTAATAATAATCATCAATAAATTTTGTTAAAATCGAAAAAATTAAGAAAAGGTAAATTATGTTTAAAAAAATTAGTGTTTTATTTTTTTTAATAATCTCTGCAAATCTTTTTGCAGAAGATTTAGAACTAAAAAAAATATTTGATGAAAAAAAAGTTGAAGGTACGATTGTAATTGAATCTTTAAATAAAAAAAAGATTTATATTTATAATGATGAAAGAGCTGATAGCTTTTTTTCTCCTGCTTCAACGTTTAAAATTCCAAATACTTTAATCGCTTTAAAAGAAGGTGTTGTAAATAGAGATTCTATAATAGTTTGGGATAAAAAAGTAAGAGAATTTGATTCGTGGAATAAAAATCAAACTTTACTATCTGCTTTTAAAAACTCTTGTGTTTGGTGTTATCAAGAGTTTGCTTCAAAAATTGGAGTTGAAAAATATAAAAAATATTTAGAAGATATTGATTATGGAAATAAAACTTTAGGTGATGATGTAAAAAACTTTTGGTTAGATGAGAGTTTGAAAATCAGTGCTTTTGGTGAGATAAAATTTTTAAAAAGATTGTATTTAAATGATTTGCCTTTCAAAAAAGAAGATATGGAACTTTTAAAAGAAATTATGATTGATGAAAAAAATGACAATTATATCATAAGAGCAAAGACTGGATGGGAAGGTAAATATGGTTGGTATGTTGGTTATGTTGAAACAAAAGATGATGTTTGGTTTTTTGCTTTAAATATAGATACAAATAGCAAAGAAGATTTAGCAAAAAGAAAAGCAATCACTTTGGAAGCTTTAAAGACAGAAGGAATCATAAATTGATCTTTGAGTTAAAAAATGATTTTTTAAAAGTAAAAATCAACTCATTTGGTGCTGAATTAAATAGCTTACAAAAAATAGATAATAGTTGTGAATATATTTGGCAAGCAAATAGTAAATATTGGGCTAGATATTCTCCTATACTTTTTCCAATAGTTGGAAGACTAAAAGAGGATAGTTATTTTTATAAAGATAAAAAATATAGTATGTCACAACATGGAATTGCCAGAGATAAAGAATTTGAAGTTGTAAATAAAAAAGAAAACTTTATAGAGTTTAGACTTTGTAGTGACGAAAAGAGTTTTGAAATTTATCCTTTTTCTTTTGAGTTGTATTTATCGTATAAACTTGAAAAAAGTAGTTTGATTATCTCTTATAAAGTTGTAAATAAAAGTGATGAAAAAATACTTTTTTCAATTGGCGCTCATCCTGCTTTTAATTGGACTTTAGACGAAAATGAAAAAAAAGAAGATTATTTTTTAGAATTTGAAGTTGATAAAATAAAAAGATATTTTTTAGATGAAAAAGGACTTCTTTTTAAAAGTGATGATTTGAAGCTTGAAAATAATAAATTATTTTTAAATGAAGAACTTTTTAAAGATGATGCTTTGGTATTTGAAGATTCAAATATCAAACAAGTTGTTTTTAAAAGTGTTAAAAATGAAAAGTTTGTAAAAGTAAACTTCGATAATTTTCCATATTTAGGTATTTGGTCAAAACCAAGTGGTGCACCTTTTTTATGTATAGAACCTTGGTTTGGAGTTGCTGATGATAAAAATTCAAATCAAAAACTAGAAGAAAAAAAAGGAATTAATAGTTTAAAAAAAGATGAAGAATTTTCTTGTTTTTACAGTATCGAGATTTAGATGTTTTTTGAATTAACAAATGAAGAGATAGAACTTTTTAAAAAAATCGGACAAATAAAGAGTTATGATGAAGGTGCTATTTTATTTTATGAAAATGAAAAAGCAAATAACTTTTATATCATTCTTTCTGGATTTGTAAAAGGTGGAATATTTGAAAATAAAAGGGAAAAAATATTTCATTATTTTTTCCCTAGAATGTTTATAGGAGAAATATCTTTTTTAGAAGAAAAAAACTACGCTTTAAGTGCAAAGTTTGTGACAAATGGAAAAGCAGTAGTTATAAGTAGAACTTCGTTGAACAATTCAAATTTTTCAAAAGATGAATTAAATAAAATCTTTCAAAGAGCGATGATAAGTAAAGTAAGGTTTTTACAAAGAACTATTAGTACAATCACTTCTGTAAACACAAAAGTAAAATGTGCAATGTTTTTATTAGAACATAAAACTTATTTACAATATATTTCTATAACTGAAATGTCTAGCCTTTTAAATACCACACGTGAATCTGTTTCAAGAGCTATTAGTTTTTTTATTGAATATAAAGCTATTAAAAAAAATAAAAATGAAATAATAATTTTAAATGAAGAATTTTTGGAAACTTTTATAAAATTCCAAGAAAATGATTTAGATTTCATTTAAATTATTAGACTTCTTTCCTAAATAATCCTTTCCCTAACAAAAATAAAAAAGTGTGATAAAAGTCACATATTGATTTTTTTTAACTGATACAATTATTAAAAAAATTGGAGCATTTTCATGAGTAAAAAAATTGCAAATGTTTTATATGTAAAAGTTGGAATTGTAACTACTACAAAACTGGAAAATAGTAAACGTCAAGAGTTGATTTCAGGTATAAAAAAATATCCAATAGAAAAATCATATCTTACAAAAACAGGTTTTAAAGATGATTTTCAAGCTGATTTACTTCATCATGGTGGAGAAAATAAAGCTTTGTTTTTGTTTTCAGAACTCACATATGAAAAAATAAACTCTTTTTTTAGTGATAGTTTTGATATGACAGATATGGCTTATTTTGGAGAAAATATTATCTTATCTGATATTTGTGAAAAAGATATTTGTGTTGGAGATGTACTGCAAATTGGAGAAAGTTTAGTTCAAATAACACAACCAAGGCAACCTTGTTGGAAATTGAGTGCAAATACAAATAAAAAAATTATGACGAAGTTTATTTTTGATAGTGGTCTTACAGGCTGGTATGCAAAAGTTTTAGAAGAGGGATTTATTTGTAAAAATGATGAGGTTATTTTACAAACAAGGAAAAATCCCAATTTGACAATTGAAAAATTAAATCAATTGATGATAAATCCAATGTTAGATGAAAACTTAACTCAAGAAGCTTTAAATTGTGAAGATTTGGGAAAAGCATTTTTAACATCACTTGAAAAAAGATATAAATTAAAAGATAAAGATGAACAATTTTCTCATTATCACACATAAGGAATAAAAATGAAAGAAGATGAATATTTATTGCCTTTATACAAAAGATTAGATGTAAGTTTTGTAAAAGGGAAAAAATCTATTTTATATGATGAAAAAGGAAAAGATTATGTCGATTTTACATCAGGAATTGGTGTAAATAGTTTAGGATATGCAAATAAAGAAGTTGTAAAAACTATAAAAGAACAAGCAAAAAATATTTTACATACTTCAAATATTTATCGAATAAAATCACAAGAAAAATGTGCAAAAAAAATAGTTGAATTAAGCAATCTTGATATGCAATGTTTTTTTTGTAATAGTGGAGCAGAAGCAAATGAAAGTGCTATTAAACTAGCTAGAAAATATGGAAATACAGAATTTGCTAAACAAAAATATAAAATTATTACTATAAAAAACTCTTTTCATGGGCGAACAATTGCTACTTTAAAAGCAACAGCCCAAGAAGATAAACATAAATTTTTTGGACCATATCCCGAAGGATTTGTTTATGCAAAAGATATAAATGAAGCAATAACACTAATAGATGAAAGTACAGTTGCTGTGATGCTTGAATTAATTCAAGGTGAGGGCGGAATATTTATGCAAGATGTTCACAAAATAAAAGAGTTGGAAACTATCTTAAAAAGTAAAAAATTGCTTTTGATTATTGATGAGGTACAAACAGGAGTTTATAGAAGTGGTAACTTTTTGATTTCCCAATATTTTGGAATCAAACCAGATATTATAACTTTAGCAAAAGGCCTAGCAACTGGTATTCCAATAGGAGTTATGATGACAAGTTTAAAAAATATTTTTAAAGCTGGTGACCATGGTTCTACTTTTGGTGGAAATCATATGTCAACAACAGTTTGCACTAAAGTTTTAAATATTTTAGAAGAGTATTCAAATAGTGGAAAATTGGAAGTAAATATAAAATATTTTAATAACTATTTACACTATTTTGTAGATAAATATCCATCTTTATTTTTACAAAAAAATGGTTGGGGATTTATGCAAGGACTTGTTTTAAATGATGAAAATAAACTTGATGAAATAGTAAAAAAATCACTAAAAAAAGGTGTTTTAGTTTTAAAATCAGGGAAAAATATAATCAGATTTTTGCCTGCTTTAAATATCTCAAAAAAAGAGATAAAACAAGGTTTTGAAAGATTTGAGAGTTCATTAATAGAAATTTTAAAAGAGGAAAAAAGAAAATGAATAGTTTAAAAAATTTTGATAACGAAATTTATAATTTAGCCACGCAAGAGCTAAATAGGCAAAATGAATATTTAGAGATGATTGCTAGTGAAAATTTTACAATACCAGCTGTTATGGAAACATTAGGTACGGTTTTTACAAATAAATATGCAGAAGGTTACCCAAATAAGAGATATTATAGTGGTTGTGAATACGTTGATAGAGTTGAAGAATTGGCTATAAGTCGAGTTTGTGAATTATTTTCATGTAAATATGCAAATGTTCAGCCACATTCAGGAAGTCAAGCAAATGCAGCTGTTTATATGGCATTGTTAAATCATGGAGATACTATTTTAGGAATGGATTTATCTTGCGGTGGACATCTAACTCATGGTTCAAAAGTGAATTTTTCAGGGAAAAACTATCAAAGTTTTTTTTATGGTTTAGATGAAAATGGATATATTGATTATGAAAAAGTTTTAGAAATTGCAAAAGTAATCAAACCAAAAATGATAGTTTGCGGAGCTTCTGCATATGCAAGAGAGATAGATTTTAAAAGATTTAGAGAAATTGCAGATATTGTTGAGGCTTATTTTTTAGCTGATGTTGCTCATATAGCTGGACTTATTGTTGCTGGTGAACATATGAATCCATTTCCTTATGCTCATGTGGTTACAACTACAACGCATAAAACTTTAGCAGGACCAAGAGGTGGAGTTATTTTAAGTAATGATGAAGAGTTAATGTCAAAAATCAATAGTGCAATTTTCCCAGGAACGCAAGGTGGTCCTTTGATGAATACTATTGCAGCAAAAGCAGTTGGATTTAAATATAACTTATCAAAAGAGTGGAAAGAGTATGCGAAACAAGTAAAAGCAAATGCAAAAATAATTGCTGATGTATTATTAAAAAGAGGATATGAATTAATCTCAAATGGAACAGATAATCATCTAGTTTTAGTCTCTTTATTAAATAAAGATTTTAGTGGAAAAGATGCTCAGTTTGCTTTACATGATGCAGGAATTTCTATAAATAAAAATAGCGTTCCAAATGAAAAAAGAAGTCCTTTTATAACTTCAGGTATTAGAATAGGAAGTCCAGCTCTTACAACAAGAGGTATGAAAGAAAAAGAGTTTGAATTTATAGCAAATAAAATTTGTGATGTTTTAGATGATATAGAAAATAAAGAAAAACACCTACAAATAAAAAAAGATTTAGAATTTTTATCTAAACAATTTCCTATTTATATTTAAAGGAAGATTATTATGAGACATAGAACAAAAACACATCTTTTGACAAAAGAACAAATAGATGATTTATTTAAAAGAGCAGAAGTTGGAAGATTAGGTACTTTTTCTTCAAATGGTTTTCCATATGTTTTGCCTATGCATTTTGTTTATGTTGATAATAAAATATATATGCATGGATTACCAAAAGGAAAAAAAATAGATAATATTAAATTCAATTCAAATGTATGTTTTGAAGTAGATGAAATGCTTTCTCTTCTTTATGAAGGAGTTGAAAATCCTTGCGATGTAAATACAGAATTTAATAGTATTATTGTAGAAGGGAAAGCCTCTTTAGTCAGTGATTTTGATGAAAAAAAGATGGCTTTATCTTCTATTGTTGCAAAATTCACACCTCACTTAGTAGATAAAGAGTTACCTTCTAAAATGATAAATGGAACAGCTGTTATAAAAATAGATATTTTAGAGTGTGTAGGGAGATATTATAAATAAAACAAAAAAAGGATAAATCCTTTTTTTGTTTTTTAGTTTAAATTGATGCTAAATTACTTAGACTTCATTTGACATAAGACAATTTCTCCTAAAGATTATTGTCAATTATTTTATGACACCATTTTTTATGATTCTTTAGGAGTATAACTAATCATCTTGATTTTTACAAGATGTTTTGTTATTACAGATATACACTTTTATTGGGTTAAAAAAAATTGACATTTTTATTTACTCTAAATTTAGATTTTCTTTATATTTAATAGGAAACTCAGGAGAATTTAATTGTAATTCATATCCTTTTTTTATGATTTCATTTGGGATTTGCCAATCTTTTTTTAATAAATTCATAACCGATTGATAACTATATTTATTTCCTATTAAAGCTATAGCATAAGCAGAAGCTTTGATATCATCATGTAAATCTTCATGATAAAAAAGAGCTATATTATTAAAAGCTGTATAATTTCTTTTTTTTACTGCTTTTAAATACCATTGTTCTGCTAGGTTATAATCTTTTAATTTTTCATTATAAACAAACCCTAAGTTATTCATTGCATTTACATAACCTTTATTTGCAGATAATTTATAATATTCTATTGCCTTATCATATTTTTGTGTATCTTCATATATAGTCCCAAGCATAAACAATGCTTCTTTATTGCTTTCTTGAATGATTGAGTCATTACACCATTTGATAGCTTTATCATATTGTTTCATTTCTTGAAGTACATAACACGCATAAGCAGAATTATCTGCTGTTGGTTTCATAGAGTTTGAGTATTCAAACCACTCTAAAGCTTTTTCATAATCTTGTAATTTATTTGCATAAGCATAACCTATTTGGGTTGCTGGGATTGGGTCGTATTTGGCGTCGTGCCAATTTTTATATGCATCCCATATTTTCTTCCCACCTACTTCATCCCATTCTGGCATAGGTAAAGTTGCTATATAAACTATTTCTTGGGTTTTGCTTTCTTGTGAAGATTTCTCTTCGCAAGCAGAAAAGCTAAGAGTAATAAATATAAATAATAGTACTTTAGTTAATGTTTGTATCATTTCATTCTTCCTTCTAAAAATTGTTTATCTTCTGGAGTAAAGCTAATTTGCTCTATATTGCTTATTCTCATAATATAGTTTTCACTCACTCCTCTATCTATTTGTATCTCATATTTAGCATTGACTAATGAACTTAAAACTATCACATGCACTTTAAAATTTGCACTATGGGCAGATTGTCCAAATTGCCTATCTTGATAATAAGGTGCTTCATTGGGAAAAGGATTGAAAATATAATTGCCACTTTGTTGAATCAAATGTTGTAATCTAAACTCTAAATATTCTGCCTCAGTATAAGGTGCAAAAAATAGTTTAAAATCTTTATCTTTTGCTAAGTTAATTGGTATCGCCAAGGCATGATATACATTAAACCCTCTTTCAATCCCTGCAATAACTGTTCTTCTATTTGTTATTTTATAATCTACTTTTTGTAAAGTGATTCCATAAATAGCAGTTTTAAAGAAACTTATCTCATTTTCTAAAGCCGTATCGAAAAATATCTCATTTGTTTTATAGTTTTGACCTATAAAATTTACAAGAGCTTTTGGAGATTTAAAGCCTTGGGATTCTATAGCTTTTAATTTAGCATTGTGATTGGTTGCTTCTAAAAGATATTTTGCGGAAAATTCTTTTATTGGGTTAAAAAAAATTGACATTTTTATTTACTCTAGATTTAGATTTTCTTTATATTTAATAGGAAATTCATCTGATGTTAGTTGAAGTTCATATCCTTTCTGAATAATATCATTTGGGATTTGCCAATCTTTTTTTAATAAATTCATAACCGATTGATAACTATATTTATTTCCTATTAAAGCTATAGCATAAGCAGAAGCTTTGATATCATCATGTAAATCTTCATGATAAAAAAGAGCTATATTATTAAAAGCTGTATAATTTCTTTTTTTTACTGCTTTTAAATACCATTGTTCTGCTAGGTTATAATCTTTTAATTTTTCATTATAAACAAACCCTAAGTTATTCATTGCATTTACATAACCTTTATTTGCAGATAATTTATAATATTCTATTGCCTTATCATATTTTTGTGTATCTTCATATATAGTCCCAAGCATAAACAATGCTTCTTTATTGCTTTCTTGAATGATTGAGTCATTACACCATTTGATAGCTTTATCATATTGTTTCATTTCTTGAAGTACATAACACGCATAAGCAGAATTATCTGCTGTTGGTTTCATTGAGTTTGAGTATTCAAACCACTCTAAAGCTTTTTCATAATCTTGTAGTTTATTTGCATAAGCATAACCTATTTGGGTTGCTGGGATTGGGTCGGATTTTGCATTTATCACTGTTGATAGTTTAAAATATTGATTTATATGTTTTTCTTCAAGTTCAGGCATTGGTAAATTAGACTTATATTCTATTTGTTTATTTTTTTCATTCTTATTATTTTGTAATGAATCATTACACGCAGTGAAATATATTATTAGAAAGCTTATTAAAATTAATTTAGTTAGTTTTTGAATCATCTTTTTTTCCTTTTATAAATTCTTTATCTTCTGGTGTAAAACTTACTTGTTTTACTTTGCTTATTACTATATCAATATTAGGTGATTGTTTGTTACTATCGCTTAAAGTTATTTCATATTTAGCATTAAATATTGAACTTAAGATAATAATATATGCTTTATAATCTACTTTTTTAATATTAAATCCAAAATTATTTATATCATAATATGGATTATTATCAGGAAAAAGATTAAAAACTCCATTAGTGGCAATTAATCTAGTTTTAGTAATGTTCAAATATTCACTTCCTTTGTAAGATGTAAAAAAGAGTTTGAATTTAACATCATTAATTAAAGTATTTGAAATCTTTATTGCATGATGTACTCTAAAACTTCTCTCAATACCATTTATTGACATTCTTCTATCTATTTTATACTCAGTTTCTTTCACTTCTAAACCATATATGCTAGTTTTAAAAAAGCTTAGTTCATTTTCCAAGGCAGTTTCAAAATAGTTTTCATTGGTTTTATAGTTTTGACCTATGAAATTTACAAGAGCTTTTGGAGATTTAAAGCCTTGGGATTCTATAGCTTTTAATTTAGCATTGTGATTGGTTGCTTCTAAAAGATAGTATGCTTTATAATCTTTATGATCACTATAATGATCTCTTACCGAATGTACCAAAAAAGCTGCTGGAGAGGTATATTTATACCAGTCATTTGACATAGTCTTATAAAACAATGATTTATACAAATACTTTTCAATATCACTATTAATAACTATATGCCCAAAGAAATACCAAAGTAATTCTAAGATAATAAGTAATATAAAACCAATAATAGTTGCACTTAATAACAATGAAACACTTAGCATGGTTTTCATAGCAGATACAACACTCGCATCATAATCCTCATCACTAAAGTAAGATAATGTATCATAAGTACCCATAACTATTACCAATGGAATACCTACAGCATTAATCATTTTTGAGCTACTTTTTATTATAGATTGAAACTTTTGATGTTGGAGAATCTTTTGCATAATGGATTCTACAGCATTACCTTCTTTATTTTTAAATTGAGCTATAAGAGTATCTATTGAAATTTTGACAATATTTACTATATCTCCTACTGCACCCATACTATTACCAAAGTTTTTGTCTTTTCTATAAATAAAATACCCCAATCCTACCATAGACATTAGTACACTAGCACTTTGCATTTGTACTTTGGCTAAAGTGAGATTCTTAATCGTTTGATCTAGCTTGTCCAAATCAATATGTGGAATTTTTTGTAATCTAATTGATTCTTTATTTTTTTTAATTTCATCCAATATTTCAATGATATTGCCACTAATACCATTAGCCAAACTAATCACTCCCATAAACTCTTCCATCCTATCTTTACTTTTAAAAGTTGGGTCAAAGAGCATATCATTGATATTATCTAATTGGATTTTATATTTTGCGGGGACTTCCCTTTTATATCTATCTATAAAGCTTTGAGCTTTACTTTGCAAAGCTCCACCTTGCAAATAGGCATTCATAAGATGTTGTAATTGCATCTCTAGGTATGCAGTTGATATACCATATTGAGTGAAGATAACATCTTTTTTATCATCACTTAATCTTTTTCTTTTATTGGTTGTATGGATCATAAAGTCATATATATGAGCTAATTCACTATTAAAAGGGCTTATATTATTTCCTTCTTGTTCAATAAAAATTCTTGGAGCACTTAATAAATGCATGATATTCATATTGCTTACAGTGTATAATAAATCATCAGGATACTCTATGTTTTGATAGATTTTCAAAAGGGAAGCTAGTTTATCATCTTTGAGTTTACTAATAATCGTTGGCAAGATACTTTTTGGTGTAGCTACACCACTATCTTTATACAATGAAGTTGTTGGGGTATAAATAAACTTTGAAGAAAGATTTACTTTGCCACCATTAGATTCATAGGATTTTATTTTATGAATATTATTAAGATTTTCAAATTCTTCTAAAAATTTATCTTCTTTGGTTAAAATTGCGTTATAGCTTTGTTTTTGTTCTTCCACAATATTTTTTATATCTCTTATATTATCGCTTCCTATATTTGGTAAAGGTTGCATCAACTTTAGATGGATATAAAACTCTTCTCGTAAGCTATAAAGCGCATCATAGTTATCTGACGTTTCAAGTTGTTTTTCATATTTGTTACTAAAGAATATTGCAAACATCACATACCCAGCAACCAATCTCGCATCTTCTTGAATAGTAGTAAATTCTGAGTCTGATCCATAAAACTCTAAAGTTTTAAAACCTTGTTGACTCATTTTTGGTTTTTGAAACTTTTGGGCATATTTATTATAATAGGCATATCTATAATTATAATCAGGCATAGTACCATTAAAAGTAACGCCACTATTAGCAATCATAAGTTTATCCATCACAAAGTCTTGCTTTACTGCATTTGCAGATAATGTTTTATTAAAAATTGTTTTATTCAAATATGCAGTTTCTTGCATATATGCTTTGGCTATTTTCATAGTTTCTTTATCTAAAAATTCAGCTAAGTTTGGCTTACTAAACAATATATCCATAAAAGTTTTATCTGTATAAAGTAGTAAAATTAATCTTGCATACATATTGGAAAGTTTGGCTGCATCTGATTGTTGTTTTTCATCTATATGAAATAAATCCACCAAATTAGCCACAGTATAACCATATGTGTTCTTTTTCTTTATATCATCAAAGATTGCTTTATTATGGGTGAAAGCAAGTTTATAGTTTGTATAATATTTTTCATATAAATCTTCTATCTCTCCTATAATATCTTCTAAAAAACCTACTATGATATTTGAATTTTTTTCTCCATTTTGGGGGTTTTGTGCATCTATAAGTTTTTGTTCAATTTCATTTTTATCTATACTATCTATATCTTTTATATAGATTCCACTTTTTTTATCTAATGTTTTTGGATTTATTTTAAGCTCTGGAAGTTTTTGTATATCCGTTAAACTTTTTAATTGGAAGTTACTATAATAAACTTGATAGCTTGTATCCTCTTCTAAAGGAATAAATCTTCTTAAAACTTCATTTTTTGTATCATGATAATATATATCTTTTACTCTTTCAGCATTTATTCCTCCATTACTACAAATTTTGTACTCTAGATATTCATTATTTTTTACTAAATATACAAAAGCTAAAGTATGAGAATAAATATTATTAAATTTTGTTTCTTTTTTATTTATTTCATATGTCTCATTTGTTTTTCTGAAAGCTCTTGAAGGACGTATTGGTTTATATATTTTTTCAGATTTTCTTAAAAGATAAAGTTTATATTTTGTTTCTATTTCTTCTTCAATCCTATTTTTCTCTTCTTTTAAAACTTTTTGCACTTCAGTAACATCTAAATTTTCTTCAGTTGGAATAGATAATATTTTTGAAGTTTCTTGTCCAGGATCTTTCAAAATTACAGCTCTTCCTTTATCTGTTTTAAATCCATCTGTTCTTAGAAGATATGTTAAATCCGATGCCGATACATTTACTTCTGTTCCTGCTGTTGAGATACTCACTACTTTTGTACAAGGATTTTTACTTCTTGGACAAGAAACAGATGCTCCTAGCATATCTTTTAGGTATAAAGGTTTTTTACCTGCTATTTTTAAGTTTGATGCAGTTGAAATTAGAGTTACATTTCCTCCACAAGCACAAGTTATTACGCCTTCTTCTATTACATTATATTCATTTCCCATTCTTCTATCCCTTTTCATAGAAATGGGCTTATGGTACACAAAAATAATTTAAATACAGATTATTTTATATTCAACTTTATTATTTTATATTTAACTAATTTATCACTACCAGTGAATAAATATAAAAATGATGTATGAAGATGGTAAGTAACAAAATAACAAAAAGAAGAATTATGAAAAGGAATTACTGAATTTTTTTCAAAAATATTTAATTGAAGAGAAATCTCAACAGATAATTATGAAATAGGGTAAAACAATAACTCAAATTAGGAAAAATAGTTTAAATTAAAAAATAAGACAATTTTTTAACTATTTTCTTTTACAGATTCGTAAGCGATTAGGATTTTTTTTCGTTCAATTCCCCATCTATATCCACTCATAGCTCCACTTTTAGCGATAACTCTATGGCAAGGAATCAAATAACCAATATGATTTCTTCCAATAGCACTTGCAATTGCTCTTACAGCTTTTGGTTTATCTAAATAATTAGCAATATCTTGGTATGTTGCAACTATTCCATTTGGTAAATTTAGTAGGGCTTTCCAAACGTTTATTTGAAGATTTGTTCCTTTTACAAAAAGGTTATATTTTTTATTTTTTATGAAGATATTTTCTAAGTATTCATTTGCAGCAGTTTCATCGTGAACTAAATTTGCATTTTCCCAAAGTTCATTGAAACGATTAAAAATTTCAGTTTTATTTTCATCAATAAAACCTAAGTAGCAGATTCCTTTATCTGTAAATCCAATCAAAGCTTCACCAAAAGGAGTTTGTCCAAAACCATAAGTGATTTGTACATCTTTGCCTTTTTCTTTCCATTCTTTGGGAGTAACTCCAATCAAGTTTACAAAAAGTTCGTGAAGTCTGCTAGTACTTGATAGTCCAATATCCAAACTACTATCTAGTATGGATTTGGACTCTTTTATGTGCTCTTTTGCATAATTTAGCGTTACGCAATGTAAAAATTGTTTTGGAGTAACACCCACATACTCTTTGAAAACTCTTATAAAATGAAATTTACTCATACCTATATTTTTGGCAACTTCCTCAACACTTGGATGTTCCTTGAAGTTTTCATCAATATATTTTATTGCCTTTTCAATTTGTTTATATGTAGTATCTAAAGTAGGCATTAATACTCCAATTTATAAAATCCTAGAAAGTCGATTGATTGTAAATCACAAAGTTTGAAGCAAGTTCTTCTAACTCTTTGCTGATTTTAGCATGTAATGCTGAATCTTCAATGTTATCTAATACATCACAAATTTTGTTTGCAATAATTTCAAACTCTTTTTCTTTCATCCCACGTGCAGTTAATGCTGGACTTCCTATTCTAATTCCTGATGTTACAAATGGACTTCTTGTCTCTCCTGGTACTGTGTTTTTATTTACAGTAATTCCAGCATTTCCTAAAGCTGCATCTGCATCTTTTCCACTAAATGGTTTATTTAAAAAACTTACTAAAATTAAGTGATTATCTGTTCCACCTGAAACAATATCATATCCTCTTTTTGTAAGTACTTCTGCTAATACTTTTGCATTTGCTTTTACTTGTTTTGCATAATCTTTCCATGATGGATCTAAAATCTCTTTAAATGCAACAGCTTTTGCAGCAATTACATGAACTAATGGTCCACCTTGTAATCCTGGGAAAATAGCACTATTTATTTTTTTAGCAATATCTTCATCATTTGTCATAATCATACCACCTCTTGGACCTCTTAAAGTCTTATGAGTAGTAGTTGTAACAACATCAGCATAAGGAAATGGACTCATATGTTCACCAGCAGCAACAAGTCCTGCAATGTGAGCAATATCAGCAAATAAAATAGCACCAACAGCATCAGCTATTTCTCTGAATTTTTTAAAGTCAATTTCTCTTGCGTATGCAGAAGCACCACATACAATGATTTTTGGTTGACAAATTTTTGCAATTTCCATAACTTTGTCATAATTGATTCTACCATCTAATTCAACACCATAATAAAAAGCAGAATAGTTTTTACCAGAAAAAGAAGGTTTAGAACCATGAGTTAAATGTCCACCATGAGATAAATCCATACCTAAGATTTTATCACCAGCACTTAATAATGCAGCATAAACAGCACCATTAGCTTGGCTTCCTGAATGAGGTTGAACATTAGCATAAGTACAACCAAAGATTTTACAAGCTCTATCAATTGCTAATTGCTCAACAGCATCAGCAAACTCACAACCACCATAATATCTTTTATAAGGATAACCCTCAGCATATTTGTTAGTAAAAACAGAACCCATAGCTTGCATAACAGCAGGACTAGTGAAGTTTTCACTAGCAATCATTTCTAAATGATTTGTTTGTCTTTTTAATTCATTTTCTATTATTGAAAATACTTCATTATCTGCTTCTTTTAGATTTGCGCTTGATACAAAACTCATCTTCTCTCCTATTTCTTTTATTTTTAAAACAATAACTTAATTAAAAATATTTAACAATCCAAAAATTGCTATTTTCAATAATATTAAGTTTTTTCTGATTTTCATTTTATTTAGTAAGTAATTCTTCTTAATTAAAAAAGATAGAAGAATGTTAATCTTCTATTTCTTCCTCTTCTTCATTATTTGTTTCATTTTTTTCTTTTATTTTTTTTATATCTGCTCTTGCCACAAGTTCAATAAAAAAACTATCATAATTTTCATTAGCAGCAAAATCAATAGATTTTGTAACATCAACAAATTTTATCTCTTCAGCTTCTTGTTCTGTTTTTCCAAACTTACAATCAAAAGCCCAAAAATTAAAACCTTCTGGAGGTCTTTTACTTTTTTCTCTTTTTATATATTTTCTTACTTCATTTTTGATAGATTCAACTTGTCTATCTCTATTTTTGTTTGCCACATTTAGTTGGAACGTTTTTTTCATATAAAATCCTTTGGTGCAATTATATCAAAAAAAAATTGATTTAATTAATGAATAAATATTATACATACAAATATAAAATAAACAATTTAAATAAGATATAATTTTATACAAAAATATAGAAAGAGGAAGATGGAACAGACACTATTTACATTGTTTTTGACTATTTCAACAGCAACAATTTTAAATATAATTTTAAAAAGATTTGGAGTTTCTCATATAATAGGTTATATTTTAACTGGTACTTTAATAAGTTATGGATTTAATTTTAATGGCGTTGATATTGGTTCTTTAGAGTTAATTGCCGAGTTTGGTATAGTTTTTTTGATGTTCACAATTGGACTTGAAATGAGTGTTGATAAAATCAAAAAAATGAAAGAAATTCTTTTATTAAATGGTTTTTTACAAGTAAGTATTAGTGCAATATTGATTTATTTAGTTAGTTTTTATATTTTTAAATTAAGTGTCGAAGTTTCTTTGATAGTCTCTTTAGCTTTTTCTTTATCTTCAACTGCGATTGTTTTAACATATTTAAAACAGTCAAAAGATATTCATACACCTTATGGAGAAAAATCAACAGCAATTTTGATTTTTCAAGATTTAGCTGTAATTCCAATTTTATTACTTATTACATTTTTAACAAATGATACTTTATCAATTGGTGAAGTTTTAACAAAAACTTTTATATCAGCGGTAATTATTATTTTATTTATGTTTACAATAGGTAAAAAACTAATCTCTTGGCTTTTAAAATTTGCTTCAAATAGTAGAATTGAAGAGTTGTTTTTAGGAGCAGTTTTATCAATCGTTATTGGAACTTCTCTTTTAGCACATGAAATGGGATTTACATATTCTTTAGGAGCATTTATAGCTGGGATGATTATTTCTGATACAAACTTTAGTGTAAAAGTAGAATCAGATATAGCAAGTTATAAAGATTTACTTTTAGGTACATTTTTCTTTAGTGTTGGAACAAAAATAGATGCATTATATTTTTTATATAATGTTCATATAATTTTACTTATTTTTATTGCAGTAATGGTGATAAAAGCTTTAGTTGTTTATGTAATAATTAGAAGAAAATCAGATAAAAGTACAGCTGTTAAATCAGCATTAGCACTTTGTCAAGTTGGAGAATTTTCATTTGCAATATTTGCATTAGCTTCTAGTAATAATATTCTTTCTCATGAAACAGCAAGTTTTTTAATCTTAGTTTCAGTGTTATCTATGATTCTGACACCATTTATTATAAATAACATATATAAAATAGCTTCATATTTTGTAGTTGAGTTTTATGAATCAGATAAAATTACACCAATTAAAGTAAAAAATCATGTTGTTATTTGTGGTTTTTCTATTTTAGGACGAGTAATTGCAAGAGATTTAAGTGAAAGAAATATTCCTTTTGTAATTATTTCAGATGATTTAAGACATGTATTACTCGGAAGAAAACTTGGTTATATGGCTTATTTTGGACACTTAGATAAACTTCCTGTTTTGGAGTCTTTAAAAGTTGACGAAGCTTCAAGTGTGATTATAACTGTAAGTGATACACATAGAAAAAGATTAATTTGTGAAGCAGTTTTAAATTTTCATAAAGATGCAAATATTTTATTGAAAATTGAGTCTATTGATGAAAAAATTCAACTTAAAGATTTAAATATTAAAAAATTCGTACATGCTCATATTGAAGTAGGAAGATTATTAGTTGAAGAGGCTATTTTGAGTATAGAAAACAAGTAGATTTTTAATCTTCTTGTTCGTCATTATGTTCATGGGCATGTTCTTCTAAATTTTGTATAATATAATCATAAATTCTTTGATATTCACTATCTTCTGTTTTATTTTCTTCAATAACAGCTAAAATATTTTGAAGTTCAACTAAAAAAGATTCCATTTCTTCAATTGCTTCTTTATCATCATCAGTTTGTGAGTTTGTTTCTAAAAGTTTATGTAAATCATCAAGATATGCTTCAACTTCTGGAATCATCAGATTTTCAACTATATCTTTTAATTTTTCTTTTATGTTTTCCATTTATTTCCTTTTTATTAGTTCTTAATTATATTATCTTATTCATTTAATTTACAAATGAATTTTTTGCTAAAATATATATATGAAAAAATTCCTACTATTAACAATCTTATTATTAAATTTAAATGCAATAGAAATAAAGCAATTACCTTTGGACTTTGGAAAAACAAGGGTTGAATTGACAAAAGAGTATATAAAAAATTCTTACAATTTAGAAGTTGAAAATATACATATAATCCCTAAAATTATAGTAATTCATCATACAGCAATTGATGATTTAAAAGAGTCATACGAAAAGTTTAAACCTGAAATTTTAACAAGTGATAGAAAATATATAAAAAAAGCTGGGAGATTAAATGTTTCAGCACATTTTTTTGTAGATTTTGATGGAACGATTTATTCATTAATACCTGAAAATTATATGGCAAGACATGTAATTGGATTAAATCTTTCAAGTATTGGAATAGAAAATGTTGGAGGAAATAAAAAAAGTTTGACAGAAGCTCAACTTAAATCAAATATAGAACTTGTGAAATATTTAAAAGAAAAATATAAAACAATTGAGTATTTAATAGGGCATTATGAATATACAAATTTTGAAAATCATCATCTTTTTTTGGAAAAAGATGATAAATATAGAACTGTAAAACATGATCCTGATATAAATTTTATGGAAAATATAAAAGCAAATTTTCCTGATTTAAAATCTCTTTAAATCAAAGATGATCTTTTAGATTTATTACAATTTCAAAAGCAATAAGAATGATAATTATCCATTCTAAAAAAGATGAATATCTATGTTTTTGTTCATCACCTAAAACATGTAAAAGTTCTTGAATAATTTCTAATTTTTTATTTAAAACTTCAACTCTTGATTTTATATCAAGATATTTTATCAGCTTCTCATATTGATTTTCATACTCAGGATATTCCCAGAAAAATTCTGGAGTATCAAGTAAATCGTAGTGTAAATTCATTTTACTTTTTACTAAAAAAAGCTCTCCAATTTTTTTAGAAATCTCTTTTTTAGTAAGATTTATTTTTCCTGTATGTGCTAGTTGTAGAGGAATATTTGAGTTGTTTTCTATTGTTGTTATAAGTTCTTTTTCAAATTGGTCAAGTTTTACATTTTGTGCAAGAGCTTGAGAAATAGCAATTTTTGAAATAGAAGATAAATCATTTAGATAAATAGTATCAAAATTTATTTTGAACTCATTTTCAAAAGTATAATTTAATTCTTCAATAAAAGGAGTTTCAAAACTATTAATTTCATAATTCTTTATAAAATCTTTAAAAAATTTCATATTTTCAAATTCAACATTCCACGATATAAAAACACCATATTTAAATAAAATAATTTGTTGTTCTTCTTTGATATTTATAATAATTGCATCTTTTATGATAGTACATTTATATCTTTCTTCAACTTTTTCAAATATTTCATCTTGAAATTTTTCACAAGTTAAATATGAGATTAATTTTTTTGTTTGCATGATTTTTCCATTACAGTTTTTGCAATTATTATATAACAATTATGTTACTTTTGAGTGACAAAAAAATTATGTAAAAGAGAAATTTAAGAACAGATATGTTAGTTTGAAAAGATGAATGAAAATATAAACACAAACTCGTATATAGATAAATTCACATTAAGTCCAGTTTCTTCTTTATTTTTTGCGATAGCTTTTTTGGCTATTGGTTATGGAATGATACTTACTTTTGTAGGAGTTTATTTAAAAGATTTAGGTTTAAATGATGCAATCATTGGTTTGATTAATGCTTCATTTTTTTTAGGCGCCATTGGCTCCGCGATATTTAGTCAAAAAATCATATCCTCCGTCGGTCATATCAGAAGTTTTTCAACTTTTGCTTCTTTGATGGTTATATCTTTTTTGCTTCAAGCTCTCTTTTTTAATGAATATTTGTGGGCACTCTTACGTTTTATTTCAGGTTTTGCTTTTTATGCACTTCTTATAATTATAGAAAGTTGGTTAAATGAAAAAAGTAGCCAAACTCATAGAGGAAAAATACTTGCTATTTATACAATTATTTTTTATCTTGCAACTGCACTTGGACAAGTTTTTTTAAATATTAAAGGTGAAACTACTTATATTATTTTTATATTAGGTTCTATTTTAATTCTTTTTTCAGTTCTTTTTATTTCAATGACAAAAATAAAAGAACCTGTTTTAAAACCTTTTGAAAAATACAGCTTTCCAAAACTCTTTAGTGTGGTTCCTCTTGCGCTTACAGGAAGTTTTATTGGTGGATTTTTTGTAGGTGGTTTTTTTACAATGGTACCAATTTATTTAATGCAAAAATATTCATCTATTGAAACTGTATCTTTATTTATGGCTTGTTCTATTATTGGAGGTCTACTATCTCAATGGCCAATAGGGCTTTTATCCGATAAATATGGAAGAAGAAAAATGATAGCTTACAATGGCTTTTATATCTTTTTAGTATGTTTACTTTTTCTGGTTAATTATACATGGGAAAACTATATTTATTTTTTAGGAATTTTATTAGGATTAAGTATTTTTTCTATTTATCCTTTGTCTTTGGCAAGAGCAAATGATGTTGTAGATGAAAATAAAGATATAGTAGAAATAAGCCGATCTTTGCTTTTTGCTTATGGCTTAGGCTCTTTTATCTCTCCTGTTATTTTAGGTTTTGGGCTTTTTTATTATAAAGAATTTATTTTTATAATTTTTGCAATATTAGGAATATTTTTAGGTTTTTATTCATTATCAAAAAAACGAATTGCAGATGATGATATGAGTATTTTTGTAAATGTTCCTGTTGCTTCAGGAACAACAGTAGTAGAACTAGATCCTAGACAAGATTTGGAAGAAGAAAAGGAAAACAATAATGAAAAATAATTTTAAAACAACAATCTTAAAACCAGTATTTATACCTTCGGTTATTTTTATAGTAATATTAGTTACTTTTACGATTTTTATGCCTCAAATAGCAAATGAAGTTTTTAGTAGTATCAAAAATTTTGTTGCAGATAAATTTGGATGGCTTTATATGTTAAGTGTTGGTATTTTTACCTTTTTTGCACTTTTTTTAGCTGTTTCACCATTTGGAAAGTTTAAGTTAGGACCTGATCAATCAAAACCTGCTTATAGTAATTTATCTTGGTTTGCTATGCTTTTTTCAGCAGGAATGGGAATAGGGCTAATGTTTTGGGGAGTAGCTGAACCTGTGATGCATTATGTTTCACCTCCTGTTGGAGAAAAGCAAAGTATTGAATCAGCAAAATTTGCTATGAATACACTATTTTTTCACTGGGGATTACATGCTTGGGCAATTTATGCAATAGTTGGGCTTGTTTTAGCATATTTTTCTTTTAGACATGGATTACCTTTATCTATTCGTTCAGCTTTATATCCTTTAATTGGAGATAAAATCTATGGAAAAATAGGGCATAGTGTTGATACAATTGCAGTTTTAGGTACAGTTTTTGGAGTTGCTACTTCTTTGGGATTTGGAGTTTTACAAATAAATTCTGGATTAAACTATCTTTTTGATATTCCAGTAGGAATTACGACACAAATTATTTTAATAGCATTTATCAGTGCAATAGCTACAATTTCAGTTGTTTTAGGTTTAGATGGAGGTATTAAAAGATTATCTGAATTAAATCTTTACTTAGCACTTTTTTTACTTTTATTTATTTTTTTAGCTGGACCTACATTTTTTTTATTAAATACATTAATTCAAAATATTGGGTCTTATTTGTCAAACGTAGTATTTATGACTTTTAATCAATATGCTTATGATAAAACTTCTTCTTGGATGAGTTCATGGACACTATTTTATTGGGCTTGGTGGATAGCTTGGGCTCCATTTGTTGGGATGTTTATAGCAAGAGTTTCAAGAGGGCGAACTATAAGAGAGTTTGTTATGGGAGTTTTATTTGTACCTGTTGGGTTCACTTTTATTTGGATGACAGTATTTGGAAATAGTGCTTTAAATTCTATTATGAATGAAGGATTTATCTCTCTATCAACAGCAGTTTCAGCAGATGTATCAACAGCACTTTTTAAATTTTTAGAACATTTTCCCTTTTCAAATTTCGTATCAGTTATTGCAATACTTTTAGTTGTGACATTTTTTGTAACTTCTTCTGATTCAGGTTCTTTAGTCGTAGATACTATTTCATCAGGTGGAAGATTAAATAATCCTGTTTGGCAAAGAATATTCTGGGCTGTAACTCAAGGTATTGTAGCAATAGCACTTTTACTTGCAGGAGGACTTCAAGCTTTACAATCAGCTTCAATAATCATAGCGTTACCTTTCGTTTTTGTAATGTTAATTGCTTGTTGGGGAATGTATAAAGCTTTGAGTTTAGAAAGTATTAGAAATGAAAGTTTACAACACCATATGAATGCAGGTCGCCATGGAAAAATAAGTGGAACGTGGCAAGCAAGACTTAGTAGAATTATAGAATTTCCTCAAGTTGATGAAACAAAAAGATTTATAAATGAAGATGTAGTTAAGGCTATGAATTTAGTAAAAAATGAACTTACAAATTATTCATGGAATGTTGAAGTATCAAATGATAAGTTAAATGCAATTTCAATTATAAGAGTTGAACATTCTGATGATTTTGATTTTATTTATGAAGTACGTGCAAAAAATTATGATACTCCAAGTTATGCTTATCCTGAATCAGTTAATCCTACAAAAGCACAAAAAAAATATGCAAGAGCTGAAGTGTTTTTACAAGATGGAAATAAAGCTTATGATATTTATGGATATGATGAAGATGTGATAGCAACTGATATAATTGATCAGTTTGAAAAACATAGACATTTTTTAAATAATACTTCTAGTTTAAATCCAGTTGTACCAATTGATTAGTAATCAAAAGTCTTTTTAAGACTTTTGATTCTTTATTGAGTAAATTTCTAAAATTCTCATGATAATTGCAGAAATATAAGGAATACTTTGAATAAGTATAGTTACTGCAAATACATAAATTTCAGTAATTCTTGTATGATTTGTAAAAATTAAAGCAAAGAAAGAAATCAATAATAAAACTGCTAAAATAGTTTCATGTTTTATTGGATTTGCACTTTTCTTAGCTGCTTTTCCACCTTTTTGAGTTCTTTTAAATGGTAAACCATCTTTAACAAATCCATCATATACTGCTTTAAAAATAATAAGTTGTAAACTCATAGAAGCAATTGAACTTAAAATAGTATCTTTAATACTTGCTTTTACTCTCATTCTATATAAAATAAATGTATGTAAAATATTTACTAAAAATGCCGTAATGATTGGAATAGTTAATGGAATTGTTGGAATCGTAACTCCTACAAAAATAATAACTGGAACCCAAATAATATTCATTACTGCCATAACTGGACCCATTGCATCACTTAACCAAAAAAACCATCCAGCAATGAATTTTTTCTTTTGTCTAGGTGTAAGTTTTGTTGCAGATGGTTTTAATTCTCTCCAATGTTTTTTTAGAATTTGAATTGCTCCATAAGCCCATCTATGTCTTTGTGTTTTAAATGCTTCAACTGTATCAGGAAGTAAACCATAACCATATCTTCTATTTGTATAATGAGCTGTATATCCTGCTTCAAATAGTCTAAGTCCAAGTTCACTATCTTCAACAATAGTATCAGTTCCCCAACCACCAACTTCCATCATTGCACTAAGTCTTACTAAAACCATAGTTCCATGAACAACAATAGCGTTTTCTTCATTTCTATCAATCATACCAATGTCAAAGAAACCTGCATATTCTGCATTCATTGCTGTTTTGATAATAGACTCATTTCCATCTCTATGATCTTGTGGTGCTTGTACTATTGCAACTTTTGGATCATCAAATAAAGGAACTAAATCTGTTAACCAAGGCGATTCAACAACATAATCAGCATCAATAACTGCAATAATTTCAGCTCTTTTGTCTGTTCTTTCAAGTGCTGCATTAAGTGCTCCTGCTTTAAACCCAGTACAAGTGATATTCATAAATACAAATTTATCACCTAATTCTTGGCAAACTTTTTCTATTGGTTTCCAATAATACTCTTCAGGAGTATTATTAATAATTACTAAAACTTCATAGTTTGGATATTTTAGTTTTGCTAATGCTCTTAAAGTCTCTTCTAAAACATGAGGTTGTTCTTTATATGCTGGAACATGAATAGAAACAAAAGGTGCATTTTCTGATTTTAAATCAAGTGGAACTAATCTTGTTGGAGGAGTTCCAATAGAACATTTAAATAATTCATTTGCTTTTGCTAAAGTTATAACAACCAATGGAATCATCAAGAAAGTTCCCATTCCCCACATTACCCACATACCAAAATTCATATAGTTTGTAAATGGATAAATTACAGCCATAACTATACCAAATGCCATACCTTGTGCAGCAATTGCATAAGCTATTGAGTGACTTAAGTTTAATCTTTGATTTCTTAATCCATATAAAGTAATTAATGCACCAATAATAATTGCTGCAATCATTTGATATAACCAATATTGATTTAATTCAATATCTCCATTTAAAGAGAATTTTAATTCTCTATTTGAAGTAAATATTCCCCAATATTGTCCAACATTTCCTTCATCATAACCTTTCCATTGTTGATCAAATGCTTCAACAATATTATATGTCCATTTATTTTCTTTTGCAAGATTTATGAAACCTCTAATAGCCATTGCTTGATTTTTTAAACTAGGAACTGCACTTCTATTATTGTATCCATGGCTTGGCCAACCTGTTTCACCAATTACTATTTTTTTATATGGATGAATTTTTTTTACTAAATTATATTTTTCAATTATAAATGAGTTAAATTGTTCTATTGGAATTTTTTCCCAATAAGGTAAAATATGAATAGTTAAAAAATCCACATGTTTAGCTAAATCAGGTACTCTTTCCCATACATCCCAAGTTTCAGCACTTGTTATTGGTTTATTAGTAAATTCTCTCATAAAATCAATATATGCAAATAGTTCAGTTTCATTTAAATCAGCTCTTAACAGAACCTCATTACCCACTATTACATTTTCAATATTATCAGGATATTTTTTCAATAGTTTAATGGCTCTTTGAATTTCTAATTGATTTTCTTTATGATCACCACTTAACCAAAGTCCTAAATCTATTGGCATATCTGTTTGAGAAGTAACTTCCAAAATGGCTTTTGCATCCATTGTAGAATATGTACGCAGTTTATTTGTAAAATGTGATAACATATTTACATCATTTTCAATTTGTTGATATGATAAAACTTTTTTATCATATCCCTCATATGGAGAATACGAAAGAGACTCAATTTTATCAAATGAATCTTCTGTTAATGATACACGATTGTCTTGTGTTATCCAGAAAAACATTTGAAATAATCCAGCCATAATAAGACCTAAGATAATATATCTCAACTTAGTTTCCTTTTATAATAAATAATGGCGAATATTAACATTTTTTAGTTTATTTTTGTTAATAAAATGAAATAAATTGGGATATATAGTTTATAATTGTTTATTTTGTTCTATAATAGTTTAGTTTTTGTAACAATTACTCCATCATTATCAGCATAAATATAATCACCATTATTAAATGTAACTCCACCAAAATTTAGTTCAACATCCCTTGCAGAAGTAGTTTCTTCAAAATTTCTAAGTGGACAAGTTCCAATCGCTAATAATCCAACATTTATATTTTTAGTTTCATCTGTATCTCTTACATAACCATTTAAAATAATTGCTTTCCAATTGTTATTTTTTGCAAAAGTCATTAATTTATCACCTACAACTCCATAAAACTCTTCTGAGTTATCTACAACTGCAATTTTTCCTTCACCATTTTCATCTCTTAACATCTCTAATAATCGCCAATTACTTTTATCTAATTTTACAGTTACTATTTGTCCTGTGAATTTTTTTAATCCACCATAATTTTTGAATTTTGAAGATAATACTTGTATATTTCTATCTCTATTATCATCACATAAATCAGCTGTTTGTATATTCATAATTTTTCCTCTCTCCTTTAAAATTATAATTGTTATATTAATAGAAATAAATGTATAAAAAGTGTATAAAATTAAAAAAACATTAAAAAATTAAATTAATTTTTAAAAATAAGCAAAAAAGTAACAATGTGATAATTATATGAAATATATTATAATCTGTAAAAAATTGAGAGCAGTTGTGAAAAAATTTACTAATGAACCAATGTATGAAATAATTTCTTTTTTAGAAAAAGAATTAAAAAATAAAAATGAAATTTTATTTGAAGTTTTAAATCCTGATATAAAAGATGATATTTATGCAGGAGAAAAATATATTTTAGATAATGTAGAATTTATTTATAGATCTTATAAATCTTGGTGTGATTTAGCAGAAATACTTTTTTGTAAAATGCTAATAGAAACATTAAATACAAATACAGTTATTTTAAAATATAAAAAATTAGATAAAATCGATTCTTTCCATAATGATATAAATGATGAAAAAAATGAAAAATATGGAAAAGAATCAACTTTTTTTAGAATTAATAAAAATGAAGAACCAGCTTTTTTATATTCATATATAAATGCTTTGAAAAATGTAAATATAGAAGAAAAAAAGTCTATTTTAAATTTGGGAATAAATAAAGCAGATGAATTTGAAGTTATTAGAAAACTTTTGGATGAAGAGACTTTAAAAAATATCTCATTTACTGGAATAGATTATTCACTAAGTGCAATAGAATTTGCAAAAAAAAGATTTCCAAGTGATAATTTTAAATTTTTAGCACATGATATAAATAAATTAAATGAGTTAAATTTAAAAAAAGCAGATTTGATTATTTCAATTGGAACATTACAAAGTTCAGGTTTAAATTTTAAATTATTATTTATGGATTTAATTCAAAATTATTTAGAAGCAAAAGGTTCAATAATTTTGGGTTTTCCAAATTGTCGATGGATAAATGGTGAAATAATTTATGGGGCGAAAGCACCAAACTATTCATATAGTGAACAATCAATTTTGTATAAAGATGTTTATTTTTGCAAAAAATATTTGCAACAAAAAAAATATAGAGTTACTTTAACTGGAAAAAACTATCTATTTTTGACCGCAACTTCAATAAAATAATAAAAAAATATTTGGTTTATATTAAATTTTTTTGTTACAATAAGTAATCAAATTAAAGGAGTTTATTATGCCATCAAAACATATTGAAATTAAAACGTTTAAGTTAGCTCATTCGACAGATGATATTGTAAAAATTGAACATGTTGAGAAACCTTATGGTGAATATAGCAGTCCAGTTGTTAGTATCGCTGTTTATTCTCATGGTAAAACAAAAGTTTCAGAAGTTGAAATTCCTTATGAAAATATACAAGAATTTTTAAAAGCTTTAAATGAATCTATTGCATTATGTGATTCTATTCCACATAATCCAATTCATGGAGAATTAAATTCTGAAGTTGGTGGAGGAGCTTAAATTTTATGTTTTTTAATTCTTCTAAAAGGTCAAACTTTTCAAGTTTGACCTTTATTTTTTTATCCTTTTTAACATCTTTAATTGCGACATTAGGAAGTCTGTTTTTTTCTGAAATTATGAATTTTATACCTTGTTCATTATGTTGGTATCAAAGAATTTTTATGTATCCATTAGTTTTATTATTTTTAATTAATCTTTTGTATCCTGATGATAAAATTTTTAAATATAGTTTTCCTTTAGTAATCTTTGGCTTATTAATATCTGTTTATCATAATTTATTGATTTACAAAGTTATTCCAGAAAATTTGTCTCCATGTGTACAAGGAGTTCCTTGTTCTATTGATTATTTAAACTGGTTTGGGTTTATTACTATCCCTTTGTTATCTTTTTTTGCTTATACTATTATTTTTATTTTATTAATTTTATTTAAAAGGAAAAGTGTAGATGCAAAATAAGAAATTAGTATTAGGTTCATTAATTGGATTTATTATTTTATTTATTGGATTAGCTATTTTTTATAAAGATAGTGAAGCCAAAAAAGATGAAAAAACTGTTTTAGGAAAAAGTGATTTACTTCAAAGAGAACACTCTATCAAATTTGGAGAAAATAAAAAAAACATTTCAGTTGTAGAATTTGTTGATCCAGAGTGTGAATCTTGTGCATTATTTCATCCTATTTTACGTAAATTATATAAAGAATATCATGAAGATATTTTATTGGTTGTAAAATATATTCCAAATCATAAAAATTCAGAATTTGCTATAAAAATATTAGAAGCATCAAGAGAACAAAATAAATATGAAGAAGTTTTAGATATTATATTTGAAAAACAAGCTTTATGGGCTCAACATAACAATGAGAAACCAGAACTATTATGGGAATTTTTATCAATAATCCCTGATCTTGATATAAATAAATTAAAAGAGGATTTTAAAAATCCTAAAATAGATAAACTTATAGATATGGATAAAAAAGATTCACAACAGTTAGATGTAAGAGGAACTCCTACTATTTTTGTAAATGGCAAAAGATTAGTTAGTTTATCGCAAAAAGATTTATTTGATTTAGTAGAATCTGAAATTTATAAATAAAGGTAATTGATGTCATTTTTTGAAAATATAAAAGATTTTTTTTCTCTTTTAAAAGAATCAAATTATAATTTAGGTACGGTATATTCTCAAAATCCAGATAATATTCATGTGGTTATTTTAATTTTGATTATTATAGCTATACTTATAGCCTTTTTTATAGTTAATAGTTTTAAAAGAGTTCAACTTTTAAAACTTATTTCTGAGATTGAAAAGAGTTCTAATTTTTTAGTTTTTGAAGAAAAATTATCAAAAATAGCAAATGAACTTCCTAAAAGGGGAGTTGAAGTTGCGAGTAAATTGAATCTTTCAAAAAATGAAATTTATGAAAAAGGTTTATTTTTAATTAAAAATTTTAATATAAAAGAAAAGATAGAAGCTTATAAAAGTTTTTCGACAACTTGCTCTTTGATTGCAAAAAATTCGCAAAAATATAAAATAGATGAATTATCAAATTTTTTTGAAGAAAAATCTATTTTTTTATTGGAAAAAAATCTTTTTAAAGAAATTGAAAATTATTATAAAACAGCAAGATTTAATGAAGATGATGTTGAACTTGTAAATAGTATAGTAGCATATTCAAAAAATTTGTCTAATCCTTTTTCTGTTTTGATTCCATTACAACAAGAAATAAATAAGTTCAGTTTTACATTTAACTTAGATTTATTCAAGTTTGTAAAGAAATTGACAAAAGATTCTTCTGGAGAAATTTTTGTAAAATTAAATGAAAAGTTAAACAATATGTTTAATAATGAAAATGAGAAAATATCAAATGTGATTTTGTCATATGTTTTGAAAAATGATGAAAAAGAAAAAGTTTATAATTATATTTCAAATTTAAAAGATAAAGATTATTTACAAAGTTTGTATTTTAATTTTTTTGGGAAAAGTAATGATACAGATTTGGATTTGGCATTTATAAAAAATGAAACAAAAATTAAAAATGATTATAAAGAGTATATAAATTGTCAAATAACATATAATTGGAAAGATTTAGCATATATAAATTATATTTTAAATTCACCGAAAGTTTTACAAGTAATTGGTCATAATGATTATAGAGCAATTATAGAAAGAATTGAAAAATTAGAAAAAGATATTGATTTTAATGCAAAAGTATCAAGAGTTTTAGAAATTGCGAATGATGCCAAAAAAATTGCAAAAGAAGCAAAAGCAATAGCGAGAAGTAAATAATTATGGAATATATAATAGCTTTAATATTAAGTACTATTTTTACTCTTATTTTTATATTTTTTAAGAGAAAAAATAGTAGTGTTTTAAAACCAAAAGTAGTAAAAAAAGAAGAGATTGTTGAAGCTTATAAATTTGAACTTTTAAGTCTTTTAGCTGAGTTTGAAAATGATAAAGAAAAACAACTACAAGAGAAATTAAAGTTTTTAAAAAGAGTAAATTATGAGTTATCAATGAATATTTTTTTTGATGAAAATGAAGCAAAAGAGTTAATACAAGAATTAGTAAGATTAGGGAAATAATGAAGAAAAGTATAGTTTTTAGTTTAATATGTTTGAGTTTAGTATTTGGTGGTTGTGATTCAAAATCAACAATAGATGGCAATGTTCTTGCCAAACCTAAAAAAGAAGAAGTTAATACAAATTTTGAGCCTCAATCTTTCGCATTAATAACAACAGATGAAAAGTTTATTAGTTTTACAAGCACACCTCAGGGGTTAGATTTTGATGAATTTAAAAATAAAAAAGCAGTATTAATTGATGTTTTTGCAACTTGGTGTCCACCTTGTATTGATGAAATTCCAACTTTAGTTGAGTTAAAAGAGAAATATAAAGACCAATTTGAAATAGTTTCAGTTTTGTTTGAAAAAGATAAAACAAAAGAAGAAATAGAGGCTTTTATGAAAGAACATGGAATCAATTATCCAATTACAATGGGTGAAGAAAATTTCAGACTTGCAAAAGAGTTAGGTGATATAAAAAAAGTTCCTGAAATGTTTTTATTCTCAAAAGATGGAAGATTTGTAAATAAATTTATAGGAAAAACATCAAAAGAAGATTTAGAGCGATATATAAAAATGGCAATTGAAAACTAATTTAAAATAGTTTTCAATTCTTTTAAAGTCTCTATAAAATAATTTGCTTTTGAAAAATCTTGTGTAAGTGTAAATTCATTTTTTACAATCACACATTCTATTCCTGCTTTGTAAGCTGAGCTTAAACCTCTAGTTGAATCTTCAACTACAATAGCCTCTTTTTTATTTGCATTAAAGAGTTCAAGCCCTTTTAAATATGGTTCTGGATGTGGTTTTGCAAAATTATAATCCTCTTCACAAAGAACAAAATCCATAAAATCAACTATTCCTAGATTTTTGTGAATAATTTCAAAATCAACTCTTCTTGAAGTAGTTACTATTCCCATTTTATAATCTTTAGATAACTCTTTTAAAACATCTTTTACACCATCAATTAATATATTTTCTGTTCTTAAAAAAGTTTGATAATATTCATTTCTTTTATTTCTTGCAATTTCAACTTCAGCAAATGAAAAGCCATTGTTTAAAGCTTTTTGCCAAACCGTTGTTCCTTCACTCATAATTTTCATATATTCTTCTAATTCTAATTCAATATTAAAATACTCTTTTAAAGCTTGAATATTTGCTTTAAAATACAAAGGTTCTGTATGAACTAAAACACCATCATTATCAAAAAGTATATATTTTTTCATTTATTAAGATTATTCCTATTTTAAAAATTTAGTTAAAAAAAAAAGGAAGCTTATAAAAAGCTTCCTTTAACTTGTATATATTAGGAGGAGTAAAGTTAAAAAAAATCTTAACATCGCAAATTAAGGTTTGTCTATCAACTTATGAAGTAATTATAATAGCTATGTATTAACCTTTTTTAAATCAAAGGTTAACAAAATGTGAATAAGATAAAAGAACTCTTAATTTTGCCATTTATTTTTTGGTGCTTTGTAATTTATAATTCTTTCAATTATTTCATCTATATCATCTGAAACAATTAACATATCAACATAATCTTTTTTTATAAAACCTTCTTTTACACAATTATTTAAAAAATCGATTAACTTATCATAATATCCATTTATATTATAAAATGCGCAAGGTTTTTTATGATAGCCAATTTGAGTAGAAGACAATACTTCAAATATCTCTTCAAAAGTCCCATAACCTCCAGGAAGAGTTATAAAAGCATCACTTAATTCTTCCATTTTTTCTTTTCTTTGATTTATTGTGTTTACTTTGTAAATTTTTGTGATATTTTTATTTTCAATTTCTTTATCAACTAAATCATAAGTTATAACACCTATTACAACGTTTTTATATCTAATTGATTCATTTGAAACTATTCCCATAAGTCCTTGTAATGAGCCACCATAAACAATATTTAAATTTTTTAGTGCAAGTTTTTGAGCTAAAACTTTTGTTTGTTCTTCATAAATTTTATTATTTCCAAATGAAGAACCACAGTAAATAGCAATATTCATTGTTTCTTTTCCTTTAATTTTTCAAAAGGTTTAAATATTAGTAATAGCTTTGGAAGTAGTAATAAATCAGCAAGTAGTACGGTGAACATTGTAACTACTGTTAATAATCCAAAATAAATTGTTGGAATTAGATTTGATAAAACTAAAATTGAAAAACCAAGGATTATTACTAAAGATGTATAATACATAGCATATCCAATACTTTGATGAGATCTTCTCATTGCATTTATATAGTTATGGTCAACTTTAAATTCTTCCTTAAACCTATGAATAAAGTGAATAGTATCATCAACACCAATTCCTATAGCAATTGCTGCAATTGTAATAGTCATAATATCTAAAGGAATATTTAACCAACCCATAATTCCAAAAATAGTTGAAATAGGTATAATATTTGCAAGTATGGCAATAGTTGCAAGTTTAAAAGTTTTAAATAAAATTAAGAACATTATGAATAAGACAATAATTGTAAATCCTAAAGTTGCTATTTGAGATTCAAATAACGATTGAAGCATATTATTATATAAAACCATTAGATTTGAAAGTCTAAATGTTGTCTCTTTATTTTTAATAACATCTTTTAAATCATGATTTATTTTATTTATTAAATCATTTCTTCTTAAATCAGGATTTGAGTCCATAATTCTCATAGTGATTCTAGCTTCATTTTTATCAATATTAATAAAAGGTGAAAGAATTAGATTTTTATATCTTTCTGGTAATTGATTATATAATACAGCTAATGTTATACCATCAAGAGGTTTTCCATCATTTAAAGATTCTCCAATTTTTAATAGAGTTGCTAAAGATTGAACTTTTCCAATTTCAGGAATAGTTTCTAAATAGTTATGAACAGCTGTGATTGTATCCATTTTATCTTGACTAAACCAATATTGTTTATCATCTGCACTTTTAGCATATTCATTTTCAAAATCATCAAAATCATCAGTTGGATTTTTCTTTATTTGAGGTTTCGGTTCATCTTTAAATTTGATGATAATATCAAGTGGAGTAGTTCCACCTAAATTTTCATCAATAACTTTCATTCCTTTATAAATATCAGTTGATTGTTTAAAATAGCTAATAAAACTATTTTCAACTAAAAGTTTTAATGCTCCTGTTACTGAAAAAATAATTATTAAAATAGTTACAATTATTATTGTTTTACCTTGATGTTCAACAATATTTGATGATTTTGCTATAAATGAGAATTTTTTATTTTTTTGTTCATGTTCATCTTTTTTCTTCATTAAAATTAATAAAGCAGGAAAAGTAATAAATGCTAAAAATAACGAAATAGCAATTCCTGTACTCATCATCAAACCAAGATTAATTACAGGTTCTATATTTGAAAATACAAGAGAACCAAAACCAACTATGGTTGTAATAATTGCAAAAAAAGATGGGTTGAATTTTGATAAAATTGTATTTATTATCAATTTATACTGACTTGCATTTTTATATTTTACATTTAATTCTCTATATCTTACAATTAAGTGTAGAACAATTGAAATTGTTATGATTAATTGTAAAGCAATAAAATTTGAAGATATAACTGTCACTTCCCAACCAAATAGTCCTAAAATACCTGCTGTTGAAATAACTGAAATTAAACAAATAAATAAAGGTAAAATAATCCATCTAATATGTCTAAAAATATACCAAAGAACAAATATTAAAATTGCTAATAATCCAGAACCGTAGATAATTAAATCATTTTTTACATAGCCAACAATATCGCTAGCTATCATATTTACTCCACCAAGAAATATTTTAGCTTCACTTTGATATTTTTTGATAATATCTCTTATATTTTCAATTTCTTGTGCTTCTTGGATTCTCAAAAAATCCCTATATTTTTTAAATTCTAAAATAGTATCTTTTAATTCTATTTTTTCTTCATTTGAAATAGTTTTATCTTTCTCTTTTTTTAATAAAGCATTTCTTTTTTCTAAAAGTTCAAAATATTTAGTATCTGTTTTTAAATTTAAAATAATAGCTGTAGTTTTAAAATCACTACTTACTAAAGCATTTGAGTACAATGGTGAATGAAGTAATTCATTTTTTACAAGTTTATTATCAAACTTTTTTGTTTCAAGTGAATCAACTCCTTCAACTAAATCAGAAATAGGTCTTATTGGAGATTGAAGTAAAGGTACATTTAAAATAGAAGTAATACTTTCAACATTTTTTACTTTTAAAAAATCATTAGACATATTTTTTATAGTTTCTAAACTTTTTTGAGATAATAGTTCATCATTTTTAGGAGAAAAAGTAACTACTAAAAAATCTGAATTATTATAAGTTTTATTTACTTCTCTAAAAAATTGTAAATCTTTATCATCTTCTAAAAGTAAAGTTTCAGCAGATGCATCTATTTCAAGCTTTGTAGCATAATAACCCAAAACTGAAACAAATAACATCAAAAGAGTTAAAATAATTAAGGGATACTTTAAAATAAAAGTATCATAAATTTTTTTTATCATTTTATTGTTCTAATAAAGCTAACATTTCATCAAATGTTTTTTCTTTTAAAAGCCCTGCAAATTGTTGTCTATATGTTTGAATGATACTTACTCCAACTAAGTCAACATCATAAATAAGCCACTGTTCATTTTCTTTTGATTTATTATAAAAGTTATAATTTATTTTATAAGTTCCATCTTTACCTAATAATTCAGTTTCTAATTGTAATCTAGTATTATTATATGGTTTTAAACCAATAACTTTTACTTTTTGGTCATTATAAAGTTGAAGTTTTTCTATATAAGATTTTTTTAATTTATTTTCAAAAATTTTTGTAAATTCTTTTTGTTTTTCAGGTGTTAATGTGTTCCATGTTTCTTTTCCCAAAGCAATTTTTGCCATTAGTTCATAATCAAAAACATCATCAATAACTTTGATGATTTCATCACCTTTTTGAGCAAAAGTTTTATCTTTTTTTTCTAAAATTGATAAAACATTGTCTATTTTTTTTGTCATTTCTTGTTGAATTTCATCTTGTTTTAAAGCATTTGCATAAGAAAACGTAAATGCCATTAACAAAACAAATCTAACAAAATTCTTTTTAAGCATTATTATTACTCCTCAATTTGTCTTTTTCTTGCTTGTGTATAAATATCTCTTAAAAATGGATATAAGTCTAAAGCATCTTTTTTTATTGTTTCATATTGATCTGGATTTAATGAAGTATAATTTACTACATCAAATGTTTTGATACCATACTCTTCTAAAACTGTATTTGGAATTTTGTAATCAATTCCATCTTCTCCTAATCTACTTAATGGTGAAACTACATTATCAGCTGTTAATCCAACAATATCTCTTAAATTAGATGGTCCTAGTAATGGTAAAACAACATGAAAACCTTCACCTACACCATAAAAACCAAGTGTTTGTCCAAAATCTTCTTTATGTTCTTTCATGTGTAATTCCGTGGTTGCTAAATCCATAAATCCACCAAGTCCCCAGAGTGAATTTATCAAAAATCTGCCTAATTCTTCACTAGAATTTTTAAATTTTAATTGTAATAAATTATTTACAAATCTAACAGGAAACATAATATTATTGAAAAAGTTATTTACACCTGTTCTTGCAGTTTCAGGAACAACATAAGCGTAACCTTTTGAAACAGGTACTAAAACATTTAAGTAAACTTTGTCATTGAAAGTTGTCATAATTCTATTGTAGCCACTTAATGGGTCAAAAACTTCTTTTGTATTTGATGTAAATTCTGAGTCAAATTCTTCAGAAAAATTATCGTTATTAGTCTCGTTAGCAAAACTAAAAATGGCAAATATTAAAATAAAAATAATTTTTTTCAAATTTAATCCTTTTATAGTAAATTTGTATTATATTGAAAGTTTATGAAAAGAAGCATTAAGTCTTATTTTTAAATTATTTTACAAACAAGCTTTATATTTATATATATATTATTACAAACTTGCTATAATCAGCGAAAAATTTTGAAAAATAAATTGGGAGTGATTATGGGAAGAGCCTTTGAATATAGAAAAGCGGCTAAAATGAAAAGATGGGGAAATATGTCTAGAGTTTTCCCAAAACTTGCACGTGCTATTGAAGTAGCAGCAAAATCAGGAGTTCCAGATCCAGAAATGAATTCAGCATTAAGAACTGCTATTTTAAATGCAAAAGCTGAAAATATGCCAAAAGCAAATATTGATGCAGCTATAAAAAGAGCAACAGGAAAAGATTCTGCAAACTTTTCTGAAGTAAATTTTGAAGGAAAAGGACCTCATGGAGTTTTAATATTTGTTGAAACTGCAACGGATAATAATACAAGAACTGTTGCAAATATCAAAATGTATTTTAATAAAACAAATGGTCAAGTTGTTCCAACTGGATCTTTAGAATTTTTCTTTGATAGAAAAGCAATTTTCGAATTTAATAAACCAAGTAATTATGAACTTGAAGATTTAGAAATGGAATTAATAGATGCTGGACTTGAAGAACTTGAAGAAGAAGATGGTTTATGTTTAGCTTATGCAAATTATACAGATTTTGGAAATATGAATAATAAATTTGAAGAGTTAGGAATAGCTTTAACAAAAGCTGAGTTAAAAAGAATTCCAAATAATCCACAAGAATTTAGTGAAGCACAACAAGAAGATATTGGAAAATTAATTGAAAAACTTGAAGATGATGATGATGTTCAAGCTGTTTATACAAATATAGCTTAATTTAGAACATTTAAATTATCTATAATTTTTCTTAAAAGGACTTAGATGAAAGATAATACTCAAAATACAGGAAATGAAATAAGCCAGTTAGGAAATGTTGATCAAATCAGAGAAATATTATTTGGTTCTCAAACAAGAGAACTAAATAAAAGATTTGAAAAACTTGAAAGTGATTTTAAACGTTCTTTTGATGAAGTAAAAAATAAAATTGAACAAAATCAAAAAGATTTTAATTTAAGATTAGATAATGAAGTAGAATTAATATCTAAAAAAATCAAAAATTTAACGACTCAACAACAAGAAGAAATAGCAGATATAAGAGATAATGAACTTAAACAAGAAAAAAGAATACAAAATTCTATGGATATTTTAAATGATGAGTTGAGTGCGAAACACGAACAATTATATAAAGAACAACTTGAAAATAGAAATAATTTACAAGAAGAGATGAATAATTTAAAAAATGAACTTTTTGATATCATGGAAATAAAACTTCAAGAATTAAGTGATTTAAAATTATCAAGAGATGATGCTGCTGAAATCATGATGGAAACAGCAATGAGATTAAAAGGTAATCAGTTAGAAAAGCAGATTGTATCTGTACAAAATGATTAATTTTAGTTTGATTTTATAAAATGGATGATTTAGGAAAACTTCGTAATCTTCTTTTAAAAGAAGAACAAGAAAGTTTATTAGAACTCAAAATTCAACTTGAAAAGTTAACTGTAGAGTCTCACACTCCACAGATAATAATAGAGAAAATATCTCCTTTTATTTCTTCGATTTTAGAAAAAAGTTATAGTAGTGATAAAAAATTATTACTTGAAGCATTATCTCCAATTGTTTTAGAGTTAATTGATAGAAATTATGAAGAATCAAAAGATAAAGTTGTTAAACAATTAGCCCCACTTATTACAACTGCAATAAGAGAAAAAATAAAATCTCACAAAGACGAAGTTGTTGATGCCTTGTATCCTGTAATTGGAAATATGATTACTCGATATGTTTCTAAAACTTTTGAAGATATGTTATTTTCGATTAATGATCAAATAAAAAATGGACTTACATTTAAGACATTAAAAAGAAAAATTAACGCAAAAATTCATGGTATTAGTGAAACAGAACTTTTATTAAAAGAACATGCTTTAACAAATGTAAAAGCAGTTTTTTTTATACATAAAGAAACAGGAATAGTTTTATCTCATACTCAAAATATAAATAATCCAATCAATGAACCTGAAATGATTGCTTCAATGATGACAGCAATCCGTAGTTTTGTTAATGATTGGATTGATAAAAATGAAAAACATCAAGAAATTAATACAATTGAATATGGTGGAAGTAAAATAGTTTTAGAAGCTAGTGGGTATAGTTATTTAGCTGTTATTATTGATGGTGCTGTAACAAATATTACTATAAATAGTATAAGAGAAGTTCTTTCTCAGTTAGTTGCAAAATATTCAGATGAAATAAAAAACTTTGATGGAAATATGGAAAATCTTCCAAAAGAAGAATTTTTATCAATTATATCTCAACTAATTAATGAAGAAGAAGAGGTTAATAATAAATCTTTACATCCTTTAGTTTATATATTACCTTTAATTTTAGTTTCTTGGATAAGTTATACTATTTATAATAATATAATTGATAACAATTTAGCAAAAAAAGCAAATGAAATTTTATATAAAGATTCAGCTTTGACTATTTATAGATTAGAGGTTGAAGTAAAAAATAAAAATATGATTATAAATGGTATGGTTCCTTTTTCTTTTTATAAAGATTTAGCATATAAAGATTTACAAAAAATTGATAATATAAAATCAATTCAAAATAATATTCAGATTATCGATTCTTTTGATAATCCAAAAGATATTTATGATAAAATAACTTATTTGACTTTGGCATTAAACTTAAAAGAAGGAAATAGAATAGAATATTCTTATAATTATCCTAATGTTAAAGTTTTTGGTAATGTTTTTAGTAAAAAAGAAAAAAAATATGTAGAAGAACAATTTAAATTGATAAAAGGTTTAGAAAATATTGATTTCGAAGTTGGAATTGTTCCTCCTAATATAGAAGATATAATTTATTTTGAACAAAATTCTTCAGAAATTTTACCAAATCAAGAATATAAATTAATAAAAATTATAAATTTATTACATAACTTAGATGAAGATTTAGTTCTAGAAATACGAGGTTTTAGAGATTTTACAGGAACATTAGAAAGAAATGCTATTTTAGTAAAAGAAAGAGCAGAAAATATAATGAAATATTTAAAAGTTAAAGGTAATGTTTCTCAAAAATTAGTCAATATTGGAATCAATGATATTCCAACAAATATAGATAAAGAAAACTATCCTGAACAAGGAAGACGAGTAGTCTTTACATGGAAAAAATAAAGGTTTATGATGTTTAATTATAAAATTGTTTTAATAGGAGATTTTGGAACTGGTAAAACAAGTTTGATTAGAAGATATGTTGATAATAGTTTTAGTGAAGAGTACATAAGTAGTATTGGTGTATCTATTTCAAAAAAAAGTTTAATTGCAAATATAAATGAACAAAAATATGATTCAACTATGATGATTTGGGATATTGAGGGGCAAACGGATTTTAAACCAATTTTAACTCATTATCTAAATGGAGCAAAGGGATTTGTAATAGTTGCAGATTTAACAAGAGAAAAAACAATTGAATCAATTAAAGGACATATTGAATTATGTCAAAAAACGATACCAAATTTACCTATTTGTATTGCATTTAATAAAAGTGATTTAAATCATGATGAAATAGAAATAGAAAATTATAAAAATATAGATTCAAATATTGTAGGAATTTTTAGAACTTCAGCAAAAGATGATAATTGTGTAAAAGAATTGTTTGAACTTTTAAATAATGAAATAGTAAAGAGATTAGTACAATGATAACAGGATTGATTTTACCAATTATATGTAAGAAATATAATATCTCTTGTATTTTGTTTTCAAAAGATTATAAAATTGTCGAATTTACAGATAATTTAAAAGATTTTGTAAGTGATACAAAAAAACTTTTTGTTGATGGTGATATAAGAGATTCTTTATGGGAACTTGTAGGTTTTGAAGAAAAACTTCAAGAATTATATAATGGTAAAAAAAATTATTTACATATTCCGATGCTTTTAAAAAAAGATGTTTTTTATGATATAAATATAGAAACTTGTAAAACTGAAAAAAATGAAAAACTTTTTATTGCGATGTTTACAAGACAATCAAATCTTTCAATGAGTTATTTAAATATCATACAAAAAGTAAATCATGAAAATTTAAAATATGAATATGAAAAAGAAAATATTGAAAATAGTCAAAATTATTATAATTTAATAAATCAAAAATTGATTAGTTTTCATATAAATCAAAAGGGAATAATAACAGAAGTAAACAAAGCTTGTCTCTCATTTTTTGGTTTAGAAAAAAGTATAATGATAGGAAAACATTTTTCTAATTTCTTTTTTTCAAGAGAAGTTAAAGTATCTTCAACTGAAGTAAGTAATATTTTAAGAGCTACAAATTTAAATGGAATAGATGTTTTTTTCCATACAGATATTATTCCTGTTAAATCTGAAAAAAATAGTTCTCAAAATATCATTATTTGTCAAGATATAACTTATTTGAAAAAGATTGAATCAGAGTTAGAATATGCTGTAAATCATGATAGTTTGACAGGGCTTCCAAATAGGTTGATGTTAAGAAAAAGAATTGAAGAGTGTATTTTAAAAAGTAAAGATACAAAAGAATCATTTGCTTTATGTTTTATTGATTTAAATAAATTTAAAAGTGTAAATGATGAATATGGACATCATGTTGGAGATATGTTATTAAAACATATAGGAGAAGTTCTTTCAAGTATCATAAGAGAAGGTGATATTATTGCGAGAATTGGAGGAGATGAATTTGTAATACTTTTTGATCATATTGAATCAACACAGTATTTAGATTTAACTTTAAAAAGAATAGATTCAATATCAAAAAAGAATCCTTTATACTATTCAGAAGATTTGATAATACCTTTAACATTTAGTTTAGGTGTTAGTATTTATCCAAATGATGGTGAAGATATTGAATCTTTATTGAATCATGCAGATGAAAAAATGTATAAAGAAAAAAAAGAGAGAGTATAAAATTTTTATATCTCACTTATTTTCAAATTGAGTGAGAAAATCTAAGATATAACTGAATAATTGGTTATTATTTTTATCTGTAACAATTACATGATTTTTTGCATCAATTAGTTGCAAAGTTTTATATCTTGATTGAATACTTTCAAAAATTTCATGGGCAGAACTTGGATTTACAACGGGGTCATCTTTTCCTTGAATTATTAAAATAGGTTTTTTGATTTTAGGAAGAGTCTTTTTTGTTTTATTCATTAACAAATTTAATTGTTCTATTGAATCTACATAGTGCTTATGATAATTTATTTCTGGATTTTCAGGTGTATTATCAATATACTCTTTTGCATATTTATCTTCATGAAAAACTTTTACAATATCATTCCAAAATGAAATAGCAGGAAGCAGAGTTTTTATTCTCATATCATTTAAATGAAGTGCTGCATTTATACAAATAAGAGAAACAAACTCTTTATATTGTTTTTTTGTACTTAAAAGTGCAAGTAATCCACCTGTTGAAAAACCTACGATATAAACTTTTTTATATTGTAAAGTTGCAATTATGATTGATCTTGAAACAGATTTATACCAATCTTGCCAAACTTTTGTTTTTAAATCTTCTGGAACTATTCCATGACCTGCTAATCTTGGAACTTGAACATTAAAATGGTTTTTATTTAAAAAAAGTGCTAAATTTTCCATCTCTTTGGGTGCAGATGAAAAACCATGAATAGTTATCACACAATTATTCGAATTTTCTGCTTCAAAATATTTACTTTTACCTATATCAATTGGTTTTAAATCTTTATAATTTTTAAATTTTTCGTAGCTTTCTTCATACTCTTTATTTTCTTCATATTTTAAAATATCAACAAGTGTTTTGAGATTTTCTTCTTCTTTTTTTGAAACAAGATTTTTTACTATATTTACACTCTCTTCTTGAATCAAAATTTCATTTAAAATTACTCTTAAAATATTTTTTAAACGAATAGTATGATGAGTAAAAGTATCAAGTAGATTTTTTTTATTAATTAGATATTTATAACAGTTTATTTCATCCGTTTGTAAAATCTTATTTTTGATGGCAACTTCTAAAATATCATTAAAAGGTTTGAATTTTTCATAAGATATTAGATAAATCAAATCTTTATTTATATCTTCATCATAGAAAATATTTTTTTCTTTTATTTTAAAAATAGTTATGTAAATTAGTCTCTTAAAATATTCAATTTCTATCTCTTTTTTAGGAAATAAAAATAAAACTAAAACGAAAATATGATCAAAATTTATAGTTAGTGATTCATAAATTTTATCCATAAAATTATGAGTTACTTCATATCTTAAAGAGTTTATGATTTTTTCATAGGGCAAATCTTTTTTATAAAGTTTATCTAATAAATTTTTAGTTGAAATTGGCTCTAAAATTCTTATTGTAATTTTTGAGTTTAAAACAATATTACTCTCTATTTCAAGCTCTTCTTTAAAATTAACTCCCATATCATGAATAAGTTTACTAGCCATATCAACTAAAAAATTTTTCCCATTTCTTAGTTTTGAATAACTGATATTTATAGGAATAATCATAGTTTCATTTTTATTTATATCAGTGCATTTATTTATAAAATATTTATTACTAAATTCTTCATAGTTTTCCAATGTTTTATCAAAATATTTTTGTCTAAAAATCTGAGAAAGTAGGGCAAAAACAGCAGCTCCTGTATGAACTCTTTGACATGCTCCATCAACTTTTACACAAAAATTTTTATCTATTTTTGAAATATCTTTTCCTTTAATCATCATACCTTCAGGAAAAATCATCCAATCTTTACAAGAAGTTATTAAATCACCGATTATATGTTCATTTCTATTTGGAGCAGTTGTTTTTAAAGCACCAAGATTTTCTAAAAAATCTCCTAAAAAACTTTTAAATAAAGAATCAGCAGCAATAACTCCAACTTTTTTATTTGTTATGTTATATAAAGTATAAGGAACAAGCATCGCTTCTGTTCTTGTAAAATGATTTGCAACAAACATTTTTGGATTCTCTTTTGGAATATTTTCAACTCCAATTACTTCAATATTTGCATCAAGAATTTTTTGAAGTAGACTTAAAACATAACCATTTGTGTTTATTAGCAAATCATTTTTATCAATCATTTTTGAGCCTTATAATCCTTTGCATCAAATGAATCAACACTTATTACTTCTTGTTTTAGAGCATGAGCTTCAAGCATTTTTTCTATCTCTTCTTTAGATAAAAGATTTTTTTCTAAAAGCTCTTTAGTCATATTTTCTGGACTATCTTTTTTTATAGTTCCATTTTTAATAGCATCTTTTAAAATTTTAAATGAACTCTCACACTCTTTATTTAATTTGACAGCTAGTTGAAGTTTTGTTAATCTATCTTTTTCATTTTTTGAAATAAATAAAGATGATGTTAATTTTTGTAAATAATCTTGATTTGATAGATTTTTTACTATTTTTGCATTTAATTTATCTTTTGCTTTAACTGAAAAAGGATTGATTTTAAAAATCGGAAGTAAATAATCTAAATAACCAATATTTGTGATTATCTCTTCTCTTGCAATTTGAATTTCATTAAAACAATAGTTACAAATATAATCAACTAAAAGTTCATCTTCTTCATTTGGATTATTTTCAAATTCTCTTAAAGTTGCAGTTATTAAATAACAGTTTGATAAAATATCTCCAAATCTAGCACTTATATTTTCTCTTTTTTTTAGACTTGGTCCTAAAATTCCTAAAGCAACATTTGTTAAAAGAGTAAATTCAGCACTAACCCAAGTTAGTTTTTGTTTATATCTTTGGAAGTTTCCTTTTTGACAAGAGATATTTGCTCTTGTAATATAGAAAATAAAAGATTTACAAAAAGATGAAAATACTAAACCAATGTGAGAAAAAAATGCTTTATCAAAATTTTCTACATTGTTACTATTTAATGCTGTAATTTGTTTATAAATATAAGGATGAGATTTTATTAATCCTTGTCCAAATTGCATTAAATTTCTAGTTAAAATATTTGCACCTTCAACAGTTATTGAAATAGGTAAGGCAAAATAAGCATGAGCTAGAAGGTTGTTTTCTCCTCTAATAATCGCACTTCCTCCTAAAACATCCATAGAATCATTTATAACTGTTCTAAATTTTTCTGTTGCATGGTATTTCATAATAGAGTTTATAACTCCTGGTTTTACTCCATCATCAATTGCATCTAAAGTATAGTTTCTAGAAGCATTTAACATATATGTAAGTGCAGTAATTTTTGCAATTTTTTCTTCAATACCTTCAAAATGATTGATACTTAATCCAAATTGCTCTCTAAGTTGTGAATATGAAGCTACAACATTTAAAGCTAATTTACTTCCACCAAGACTAACGCTAGGAAGTGAAATTCCTCGTCCTATAGATAAAGATTCAACAAGCATTTGCCAACCTTTTCCAATACCTTCACTTTCACCTATAATATTTTCTAAACCAATAATTACATCTTTTCCATAAAGAGGAGAGTTTACAAAAGGAATTCCAAGTGGGTCATGTCGTTTTGAGTTATCAATACCTTTTGTATTTGAATCAATTACAGCAAAAGTAATACCTAAATCTTCATTTTCACCAAGTAAATGTTCTGGGTCTTTTAAAACAAAAGCAAGTCCAATTAAAGTTGCGATATTTCCTAATGTGATATATCTTTTTTCAAAATTTAATTTGATTTTTATTTCACCATTTTCATCTTTAAATAAAACACCATTTGAAGTTATTGATGTTGCATCACTTCCTGCATTTGGTTCTGTTAATCCAAAACAAGGAACAAGTTTTCCTGTTGCTAAATCGCTTAAATATTTATCTTTTTGAGCCTGACTTCCATGTTTTAAAATAAGTTCAGCAGGGCCTAGTGAGTTTGGAACCATTACAGTTATTGCTAAAACTTGAGATCTTGATACTAATTTTTCAATCACTTTTGAGTGAGCAGTTGCACTAAATCCAAGACCTCCATACTCTTTTGGAATAATCATCCCAAAAAACTTTTTGTCTTTTATAAACTGCCAAACTTCATCCGATAAATCTCTATTTTGGAAGATTTCCCAGTCAGTTGTTTTTTCACAAAGTTCATCAACAACATCATCTAAAAATGATTGTTCTTCCTCTGTAAGTGTTGTAACTTTTTGGGCATTTATCTCTTTGAAGTTAACTTGGGCTTTGAAAAAATCAGCTTCTACCCAGTTTGTTCCAGCTTGAAGTGCAGCTTCTTCTGTTTTTGATATTTTTGGTAATAGACCATTTTTATTTATAAAATTTACTATTTTTGAAGTAATAAATTTTATTCTAAAAGTAGGGATTAATAATATAGTAGCAAGTACTATAAAAATAGCCCAAAAAACTGTTCCAACATCAAAAAATATTGCACTATAAATTCCTATTAAGGCAAAATAGCTGTAAAGTGGAAATGAAAAAAATCCAAAAGCTAAAATAAGTAGTATTAAAATCAGTGTTTCCATAAAGCTTCTCCTGTTTCAAAATCTTCATACTCTTCAACCAATTTAACTAAAAGATTAGAAGGTTTAAATCTCTCTCCATACTCTTTTTCAAATTTTCTTAAAGATTCTAAGATGTTTTTTAGTCCAATTTCATTTGCATAACTTAATAATCCACCTTTGTAAGCTGGGAAACCAGTTCCTGCAATCATTGCAAAATCAATGATAGAAGCCTCTGTTACGATGTTTTCTTCTAAACATCTACTAGCTTCATTTATCATAATATATATACATCTTTGAACTATCTCTTCATCGTCAAAAATTCTACCATTGTTCTCTAGCATAGACGTAACATGTGAGTTTGGATATTTGTCCCGACCTGCATATTCATAAAATCCAGCTTTTGTTTTTGCTCCTAAAAGTTTTGCGTTATGCATTTTTTCTATTAAAGAAGCTATTGGCATTCTACTTCCATAAGACTCGTTTAAAATACTTGCAACTTTATATCCAATATCAATTCCAACTGTATCAGCAAGCGTAAATGGACCCATAGGCATTCCAAAATCTTTTATAATTGAATCAATTCTTTCAATTCTTGAGCCTTCTTCAAGTATAAATGCTGCTTCATTTAGGTATGGAAGTAAAATTCTATTTACTATAAATCCCGCACAATCTTTTACAACAATTGGTGTTTTCCCACTTGAAATAAGCATTTCACAAACTTTATTTATACTCTCTTTTGAAGTTTGTTTTGTTGGAATTATTTCAACAAGAGGCATAAAATTTACTGGATTGAAAAAGTGAACTCCTAAGAAATTCTCTTTATTTTTGATTTCACTTCCTAGTTTTTCTATAGAAATAGATGAAGTGTTTGTGGCGATTATTGTATTTTCACCTATAACATTTTCAAGTTCTTTATAAGTCTCTTTTTTTACTTTTTCATCTTCAATAATTGCTTCAATAACAAAATCAAAATTTTTAAATCCTAGAAATTTATCTGTATAAGAGATTTTATTTAGTTTAAAATCCACTTGATTTTTACTCATACTTCTTGATTTTATAGAGTGGTCATAGATTTTTGCTACATCTTTTAAAATCTCATGGGCTTGAGTTAAATCTCTTAGTTTTATTCTTACGTCTTTTAAATATTTTGAGAATAAATAAATAATTCCTTTTCCCATTACTCCGTTTCCAAGAACTACAGCATTTGAAATAGGATTAGATGTTTTTTCATAACTTTTATTTAATTTCTCAAATAAGAAAAATAGTTTTATCATATTTTTTGATTCTTTTGAAACAGCAAGTGCTGAGAACTCTTTTGCTTCAATTTTTATAGAATCTTCAAACTCTTTATTTATAGTCTTTTTTATCACTTCCAAAGCAACATAAGGAGCTTTAAAATCTTTATTTACTTTTGATTCTAAATTTTTATATGCTTTTTTAAATACAAGTTCATTTAAAGGAGCATAATTTAATAGATTGAAAGTAAATCTCTCTTTTAGTGTTCCATAAATAGCTTTTTTTACAAAATCATCTAACATAAACTCTTTTTGAGCATCATCAAAAATCATATCTGCAAGTTTGATTTTATATGCTTTTTTAGCATCTATTGTTTTTCCAGTTAAAATCAAATCTAAGGCATTTACTAAACCTATGATTTTTGGAGCTCTTATGGTTCCAGCAAAACCTGGGAAAATTCCTAGTTTTATTTCTGGAAATGCTATTTTTGTTTTTGGATTTGTACTCATTACTCTATATTTACAAGCAAGGGCAAGTTCAAGTCCTCCACCCATACAAGCACCATTTATGTACGCAATTGTTGGGATTGGTAAATTTTCTAGTTTATTAAATATATCATGAACTTCCATTAAAGCATCATAAACTTCTTTTTCATCTTTTAATTTTTCAATCTCTTTTATATCTGCACCAGCTATAAAAATATCTTTTTTTGCACTATCAATTACTAATGCTTTTATTGAAATATCATTTTTAATAAGATTTAGTTTTTCATCAAACTCTTTTAAAATTTCAAATGATAATTTATTTATTTTTTCATCTTTTAAATCAAAAGTTAGTGTTGCTATATTTTGTTTAATTTCTAAAATAATGTTACTCATGTTATATCTCCAATAAGAAAGATGCACCTTGTCCACCACCAATACAAAGTGTTGCAAGTGCCAATTTATCTTTTCTTCTTCTTAATTCTTTAAGGGCTGTTAAAACAATTCTAGCTCCACTCATTCCAACTGGATGACCAAGGGCAATTGCTCCACCATTTACATTTAAAATTGATTCGTCAATTTCACCAAGAGCATTTGAATTAAAAGTTTTTTTACAAAAATCATTTGAAGCAAAAGCTTTTTGATTTGCTATCATTTGAGCAGCAAAAGCTTCATTCATCTCAATTAAATCTATATCTTTTAAAGTAATATTAGTTTTATCAAAAAGTTTTTTTGTTGCATAGATTGGACCTAATCCCATTCTATTTGCATCAAGTCCTGCATAAGCATAATCTTTTATAAATCCAAGTGGTTCAAGATTTAATTCTTTTGCTTTTGATTCACTACAAACTATCAAACTACAAGCTCCATCTGAAACTTGCGAAGAATTACCAGCTGTTACAGTTCCACTTAATCTATCAAAAATAGGTTTTAGTTTATTTAAGGCTTCAATAGTTTGATTAAATCTTACTCCATCATCTTGTGTAATTGAAGCATTACTTGTCATAATTGGATGAATTTCATCTTTAAAAATTCCAGTTTCTATTGCTTTTTGAGCTTTTTGATGAGATTTTAAAGCATATTCATCTTGAGCATCTCTGCTTATTTTAAACTCATTTGCTAGATTTTCAGCTGTTAATCCCATGATTTTTCCTGAAATTGGGTCAGTAAGACCAGTTAGTAAACCAATAGTAGGTTTTAAAAAACTTGGTCTAAAAGAGCTTAAAAGTTGGATTTTTTCAATAAATGATTTTGAATATGTAAATTTTGTTATTAGATTTTTTAACTCATTACTATAATATAAAGGAAGATTACTCATAGATTCAATTCCTCCAACAAGGTATAAATCCCCTTGATTTGAATGAATTTTTTCAATAGCACTTGATATTGCTTGCATTCCTGAAGCACAATTTCTATGAACTGTATAAGCAGGAGTTTGTGAAGGAAAACCAGCACGGCTAGCCATAACTCTTGCGATATTTGTAGCATTTGCAGGATTTGCAACATTTCCCATAATTACTTCATCAAATTGTTCATATTCTAAATTATTTCTAAGAACTAACTCTTTTGTAATAATACTTCCTAAAATATCAGCACTTACATCATTTAACTTACCATTTGCTTTAGCTATTGGACTTCTTAATCCATCAATTATGGCAATTCTCTCTTTCATTTTTGCTCCTCATACATGCTATTTATAAAACTAGCATATTTTTGTTCAATTTTATTTCTAGCAATTTTCATTGATGGAGTTAATTCTCCACTTTCAATGGAAATATCGTTTGTTATAATTCTAAAATCAACAATTTTTTCCCATTGATTCAAGTCTTTATTGATATTTGATATGTGTTTAGAAATGTTATCTAAAATTTCTGGTTGCTTATAATACTCTTCTATTGTTAAGTTATTATTTATTTTTTTTGCTAATTGATATTTCTCTTTATCTATAAAAAGTAGGGCAGTAGTGAATTTTTTATTTTCTGAAATAACTACAGCAAACTCGATATATCTATCTTTTGATAGTTTTTGTTCAATTGCAACTGCATTTACATATTCACCAGTGGAAGTTTTAAATATCTCTTTTAATCTGCTTGTTATAAATAAATAACCTTCTTCATCAAGATAGGCAATATCTCCAGTGTGAAGCCAACCATCTTTATCTATTGTTTTTGCTGTTAATTCTTCTTGATTTAAATATCCTTTCATTAAAGATGGTCCAGATACTAGAAGTTCTTTGTTTTGGGCTATTTTTATTTTTGCACTTGGGATTACTTTTCCACAAGAACCTACTTTATTCGCAGATGGATAGTTTGTGGAAATAACTGGTGAAAATTCTGTTAAACCATAACCTTGATAAACAGGAACGCCAATATTTACAAAAAATTGTGCTATCTCTTTTGATAAAGGTGCACCTCCACTTACAAGTTTTTGAACTCTTGAACCAAATATTTCTCTAAATTTTGAGTAAACAAGTTTGTCATAAATCTTAAATAAAAAAGAACTTTTATCCAAGTTCTCTTTTAAAGCATAAGAAAAGGCTAATGAAGCAATTATTTTACTAAAAAATGGTTTTTCTAAAATTTGAGTTTTTATTTTGTTAAATATTTTTTCAAGAAGTCTTGGAACAACAGTCATAATTGTTGGTTTTACAATTTTCATAAGATTTGCTACATTTAAAATATCATCTACAAAATAAATACTAATTCCACGACTTAGATAATAACTCATAACAGTTCGCTCAAATATGTGTGCTAAAGGAAGAAGTGAAAGTGCAACTTCTTCTTTTGGTAAATCTATTAGTTTATTTATATCTCGAAGTTGTGAAACTATATTTTTATGTGTAAGCATCACTCCTTTTGGAGTTCCTGTATTTCCACTTGTATAGATAATAGAAAATATTTCATCTTCTTCTGCTTTATGAGGAATAAACCCTTTTGAATCGCAGATTTGTTGCCCAATAACTAATATCTCATCATAATTATAAAAATTTGGCTCTTTTATACAAAAATTATGAGTTATAAAAGTTAAATGTGAATTTTTTTCTTCAATATCTTTTAATCTTTCAAGTGAATCAATAAACATATATTTCATGGCTGAATCGTTTATTTCATAGTTTAAGTTTTCAGTTGAAATATTTGCAAAAATAGGCACACTTATAGCTCCTACTTCATGAATTGCAAAATCAAAAATAAGCCAAAAAGGAGAACTTGAGGCAAAAATACCAACTGTATCACCTTTTTGTATTCCCATATCTTTTAAAGCAAGAGATAAACAAATAACTTTATTTTTAAAAGTAGTAGTTGAGATGTTTTTATAAGTTCCATTTGAAAGATAGTTTAAAAAATATCCATTATCTAAATTACAAATATGAGTGAAAAGTTCATTGTAGGTTTTAAAGTTGTAATTTTCCACTGTATATCCTTTATTCAAATATACAGTTTATTCTATAATGTTTATTATAATAATAGCTTAAAAAATAATTTTTTATTGAAATATGTTATATAATCAAAAATAATTTTAAAAAGGATTTATCATAAAAAATATAATTACAATTACAGATTTTGTGTCTGATGGATTTAAGTTTATTGATAAAAAAGATTATTTAAAAGATTTTTTATCAAATAATGATGATTTGTTATCTACAACTTCTTGGGGAAAACTTATTAAATATTTAGGTGAAAAAACCATTGAAATTTCTGATTTAAATGAAGCTTATTATTTTACTATTTATACAGCTTATTTAAACACTTTTGAAAAAGCATTAGAGTATTTTGAGATTAATTCAAATAACTTTTCAATTCCATTTAATGAAGATTTAAAATATGATTATAAAGAATTTAATTTATCAAAAATTACTTCAAACTTTTTGAAAATATATTTTGATGGAATATTCAAAGATTTTGTTTTAGAAGAAAATAGAGCAAAAGTTCAAAGATATATAAATAACAATATCAAATTAAATTATTTTGAAATATTAGAACAAAATAGTTCAGTTTTAAATAAATATATAAGTCATATTAAAAGCAATTTAGGATTAGAAGAAAAAGAACTTTTCAAAAAAAATAAATATAAAAATACAATTGCAAATGAGTATTTTGAAGTTGTATTAGGTGATGAAAATGCCTTAACTCTAAATGATTTATATATCGAACCATATTTTAGAGTTCATAAAAATTGTTTTAAAGATAATGATAAAAGATTAAAAGAAGAATTTAGAGCAGATAAATATATAGACATAGAAGATGAAAGTATTCATAATTTCATAGATGATATTTTAAACAATAAAAATAAACATAAATTAGATTTAAAAGATGTGAATACAATCTTTATAGCAGGGCAACCAGGTCAAGGTAAAAGTTCTTTTACAAAAAGGTTTATTTATGATATGGTTGAAAACAGAACATCTTTATCTAAAGATGTAATTTTAATAAAACTTAAAAATATAAAAGAACCAAATGATTTAAAAAATAAAAGTTTTAAAGAGATAGTAAAAGAAAATACAAGATTAGAAATAGATAATTTAGATAACTATATCGTAGTTCTTGATGGGCTTGATGAACTTGCTATGAAAACAGGTTTATCAACAAGTGACATTGAACTTATATGTCAAAAATTTTCAAGAGAAAGTACAACAATAATCATCACAACAAGGCACGGGTATCTAAATTTTGATACATTAAATGAAGATAATATATCTGTTCTCGAATTAAAAGAATTAGATAAAACTCAACAACTATCTTGGCTTGAAAAATATAAAAAAATATATCCAAATATAAAACTATCAAATAAAATTATTGAAAAATTTCATAAAGATGAAGATAAACATATTTTAGAACTTATAAATCAACCAATCTTACTTCATATGATTGCAAAAATGGATATAGAAAATATTGAAGAATTAAATAAAACTAATTTATATAGTGAATTTTTTGAAATCTTAATCAAAAGAAAATGGGAAAAAGATGCTCATACTTTATCAAAATTAAAAGGAGTTGAGCAAGAAGAATATTCGAGAGTTTTAAAAAATATGTTAAAAGAGTTGGCTTTTCATATTTTTAATTCAGAGTTTGAATATATCCAAAAATATGAGTTTGAGAAATTAGAAAGTGTGCAAGAACTTCAAAAACTCTTATCAGAAAAAAATAATAATGAATCATTAAAATCAAATCTAAAAGGTGTGATGGTCTCTTTTTATTTTAAAGAGGTAAAAAAAGATGAAGAAGATATTAATCCTAAAGAAAAAAATGAACAATATGCAATAGAGTTTTTACATAAATCACTTATGGAATATATGGTTGCTTCATATATCTATGATTATTTAGATGAAAATTTTTTAGAAACAAAAAGAAGTTCAGGAAAATATATCATTGATGATGGAAAAGATGCTTTAAAAGAGTTGTGGTATTTATTTCATCAAAAGCATTTATCTGATGAAGTCACGAATAATTTAATAGAAATCATCAAAGAAAAAGAACAAAGTACAAATGATGAATTAGCAAAAAGATTTGATGTCTTTTTAGCATATTTGATAGAAAAAGATTTTTTATATGAATCAAATATAGGAAATAATAATCCAATAGGAAAGGCAAATAATACTTTCTATGGATTTTGGCAAGTAATGTGTAATCTTGATGATAAAAATCATATGCCAAGAGATAAAAATTTAAAAAATGAAATATTTAATCAATTTATCAAAAATTTTATTGCAAATTTTAATTTAATAAATATGGATTTATCTAATCTATTCATTTTTTATACAAATATATATTTTATTAAAGATATGAGTCTTTTTTTTGGAATAAATTTAAAAGATGTAGAATTAATTTATACAAATATTTTTTCTCAAGAAAAACAGTTTATTAATATAAATGAGGCAAAAATACTTAGTAGTGTACGAATTGGAAATATTTATTTTGAAGATATTACTTTTTCTTCAGAAATGATAAATAATTCAATTTTTAATGATTGTTATTTTATTAAAGTTAAATTTAAAAATTTAACTTTATATGGAAATATTTTTCAAGATTGTACTTTTGAAGATTGTGAAGAAATAGATTTTGATAAATTAAAAAAAAATAATCATTTTATAAATTGTACAAATGATGGTGAAGAAATCTAGTCAGTTAGAAATTGTTAAATTGTTTTTAAATAAATTTTTTACTAACAAAGAGTATTTTTACTCTTTGTCCAATCTCATATCTTCAAGAACTCTTAAAATATCTAAAGCATCCTCTTCTCTTAGATTATTGTTTGAAATATCAAGTTCTACTTCATCAAAATAGGTTTTCATTTCTTCAAGATATTTTAGTTCATCTTTATCATCTTTCGAAGCATCACCACTATCGATTATATCCATAATCTCTTCTAAATTTTTATTAAGTTCTGGAATTAATTCCTCTTTTAAAATTTTTGTAAGTTTTTCTATATTTGAGATCTATATTCCCTATTCAAATTTTGTGAAATTGTAGCAAAATTATTTTTGACTTATTATTGTTTTTAAATAAACTTCTTCACTTATGATATCTTTATTTGTTTCAACTCTATCAATATAAACATGTCCTATTAAATGGTCATATTCATGTTGAAAAATTCTTGCTATAAAGTCTTTGAAAACAATAGTTTTTTTCTCATTTTCTAAAGTTTTATACTTTACTACAATTTTATTATATCTTGGAACTTTTGCTCTAATTCCTGGAATACTTAAACATCCTTCCCAATCTTTATTTTTACCTTTTGAAGTTTTGATTATTTTTGGATTTATTAAAACTAAATCTTCCATAAGTGGAGCGTTTGGATATCTTTCATTTGGTTTTGATGAGATAATCATAATCTGTTTTGAAATAAATATTTGAGGAGCAGCAAGACCAACACCATTTGATTTTTTAAGAGTTTCAATCATAAGTGAAACGATATTTTTTATTTCTTCACTTTTTATATCTTTAACTTTTTTTGCTTTTTTTCTTAAAACTTTTTCACCAAGTTTTGCTATTTGTATTTCATTTGACATTATGAACCTTTAAATTTAATAAAATAATATTTTATTAATAAAAATTATAATATTATAAATACATTTTAAATTACATAAAATCGATATTCTCATAAATTATAAAAGGTAGAAAATGAAACAAAGATTGAGTTATGAAGAGTTAACTTTAAAAATTGCATTTTTAGAAAAAGAAGCAAAATTTAATAACTTTTTTTTAAAAAAACTATTTGATATTATTCCAAGTCCTATGTTTTATAAAGATAAAGACGGAGTTTATCAGCATTGTAATGATGCTTTTTCAAAAATCATATTAGGAATCCCAAAAGAGGAAATTATAGGAAAAACTCTTTATGATTTAGGTCATGTTATTCCAAAAGAAAATGCTGATTTATATTATGAAAAAGATAAAGAACTTTTTTTGACTTCAAAAGAACAATTTTATGAGGGAAAAGTGAAGTGTGCTGATGATATAACAAGAGATTATCATTTTTATAAATCATCATTTATCATGGATGGAGAAATTTTAGGTCTTGTTGGTATTATGCTTGATGTAAGTGATTATAAAAAAGCTTTAGAAGAACTTGATAAAAAAACAAAACAACTAGAAGACTTAGGCTATAATTAATTTTTAAATATTAGATAAACTTTTAATAGAGGGTATTATATTTTTATAACATAATATCCTACAAAAACCACGCAAATTTCATTATTTTCAACTATCTGAGATGTTATTTTTACTGAAGCACTTTGTTTTGATAAAAGTTTTTCTTTTAAAATATTTATTTCTTCATTGTTTGGTTTAAAAGTATGACAAATTATATCTTTTGTAACGGGTTTTTTATATGAATTTTCATTTTTTATAATTACAATATTATTACTATTGAAACCTAATTCTTTTGAAATCAACCAACATAAACTCCATCCAGAAATTATAGTTAATGTTGCTAAACTTCCTCCAAAAGCTGTTCCTTTATCATTTATATTTACATCTAATGGTATGGTTGTTATTAATTCTTTTTCATTATAATTTAAAATTTTTAAATTCATAAATTTAGTTAAAGGAATCTCATTGTGTAGTTTTTTTTCTAATTCTTTTATCATAATTTTCTCTTATTTTTCATTTTATTAATTATGAAAATATACAAAAAAATAATTGAACAAATAATAAAAACAATGTACAAAAGTTGTACATACAAAAAGCTATTTAACTTAAAGTAAATTTAATAAAAATCTTGAAAATATTGATTTCTTGTATGGCTAAAATTAATTTAAAATTAATACAAAGATTTAGTGTAACTTTTATTTACATAAATAAAAACTTGTACAATTCTTTACAAAAATTGTACATACTTATTTTTTTCTTTGTGATATAATAGTTGAACTTTCTAAAATCAAGAGGAGATTATATATGAGTTTATTAGCAAACTATAAAGCACATTCGCAAGAAAGACTTAATGAAGGTGGATTACCTGCATTACCTCTAACTGCTGAGCAAACTGTTGAGTTAGTAGAATTATTAAAAGCTAATCCAGTTGTTGAAGCTGAATATGTATTAGATTTATTTAAAAATAAAATTAACCCAGGTGTTGATGATGCTGCTTACGTAAAAGCTGCATTTTTAAATGATATTGTTCAAGGAAAAGTTTCTTGTTCAGTTATTTCAAAAGTTGAAGCTATTGAAATTTTAGGAACAATGATGGGTGGATATAATGTTTCTCCATTAGTTGAAGCATTAAAAATTGCAGAAGTAGCTGATGCTGCTGCAACTCAATTAAAAAACACTATTCTAGTTTATAATTCATTTAATGATGTAAAAGAGTTAATGGATGCTGGAAATGCAAAAGCAAAAGAAGTTATTGAGTCTTGGGCAAATGCTGAATGGTTTACAAATAAACCAGCTTTAGAAGAAGAAATTACATTAACTGTATATAAAATCCCAGGTGAAACAAATACAGATGATTTATCTCCTGCAACTGTTGCATTTACAAGATCTGATATTCCATTACATGCAACTGCAATGTTACAATCAAGAATGGAAAAACCATTAGAAAAAATGGCTGAATTAAAACAAAAAGGTTATCCTTTAGCATACGTTGGTGATGTTGTGGGAACTGGTTCATCAAGAAAATCAGGAATTAACTCTGTTCAATGGCATATGGGTAGAGATATTCCAGGTGTTCCAAATAAAAGAACAGGTGGAGTTGTAATTGGTTCTATTATTGCTCCAATTTTCTTTAATACAGCAGAAGATTCAGGATGTTTACCAATTCAAGCTCCAGTTGATGCTTTAGAAACTGGTGATGTTATTACAATTAAACCATATTCTGGTGTAATTGAAAAAGATGGTGCTGTAGTATCTAAATTTGAATTAGCTCCAAATACATTAACTGATGAAATGAGAGCAGGTGGAAGAATTCCATTAATTATTGGAAAAGGATTAACTGCAAAAGCTAGAGAAGCTTTAGGTTTAGGTGCTTCAACTGCATTTATCGCAGCTGCACAACCTGCTGATAATGGAAAAGGATTTACACAAGCACAAAAAATGGTAGGAAAAGCTTGTGGTGTTGAAGGTGTTAAACCTGGTATGTACGTTGAACCAATCGCTACAACTGTAGGTTCACAAGATACAACTGGACCTATGACAAGAGATGAGATTAAAGAACTTGCTGCATTATCTTTTGGTGCTGATATGGTTATGCAATCATTCTGTCATACAGCTGCTTATCCAAAACCAGCTGATATTAAATTAAGACACACTTTACCAGATTTCATCAACTCAAGAGGTGGAGTTACACTTAAGCCAGGTGACGGTGTTATTCACTCATGGTTAAATAGATTATGTTTACCAGATACAGTAGGAACTGGTGGAGATTCTCATACAAGATTCCCAATTGGTATTTCATTCCCAGCTGGATCAGGACTTATCGCATTCGCAGGTGTTACAGGTATGATGCCTTTAACTATGCCAGAATCTGTTTTAGTTAAATTCTCTGGAAAAATGCAACCAGGTATTACTTTAAGAGATTTAGTAAATGCTATTCCTTATTATGCGATTAAACAAGGATTATTAACAGTTCCTAAAAAAAATAAAAAGAATATTTTTGCTGGAACAATTATTGAAATTCAAGGTTTACCAGACTTAAAAGTTGAGCAAGCATTCGAATTATCTGATGCATCTGCTGAAAGATCAGCTGCTGCTTGTTCTGTTCAATTAAATAAAGAGCCAATTATTGAATATTTATCTTCAAACATTGCTTTAATTGAAAAAATGATTGAAGAAGGTTATGAAGATAAAAAAACTCTTCAAAGAAGAGCTGATAAAATGAAAGAATGGATTAAAAATCCACAATTATTAGAGCCAGATGCAGATGCTGAATATTTAGCTACAATCGAAATCAATTTAGATGATATCAAAGAACCAATCTTAGCTTGTCCTAATGATCCAGATGATGTTGCTACTTTATCTGAAATCTTAGCTGATGATAACAGACCTAAAAAAATTGAAGAAGTATTTGTTGGTTCTTGTATGACAAATATCGGATTATTCAGAGCTTTAGGAGAAGTATTAAAAGGTGAAGGTGTTGCTAAAGCAAAATTATGGGTTGCACCTCCAACTAAAATGGATGAAGCTCAATTAACTGAAGAAGGATACTATGCTGCATTTGCTGCTGCTGGTGCTAGAATAGAAATTCCAGGTTGTTCATTATGTATGGGTAATCAAGCACAAGTTGGTGAAGGTTCAATTGTATTCTCTACATCAACAAGAAACTTTGATAACAGACTTGGTAAAAACTCTAAAGTTTATTTAGGTTCTGCTGAAGTTGCTGCTGTTGCTGCACTTTTAGGAAGATTACCATCTGTTTCTGAATATATGGAAATTGTTTCTAAAAAAATTACTGAGAAAAATAAAGATGGTGTTTATAAATACTTAAACTTCCATAAAGTTTCACCTGAACAATTAACTACTCTTGTTTCTTCAAGATAATTAATTCTAAAAAACCAAGGATTTAATCCTTGGTTTTTTTATTTACTATATTTAATAATATAATAACTTATAAAAAAGGAATTTAATGTTTAAAAAAGAATCTTTAATACTTTCATGTAGTGTTTTATTATTTGTTGGTTGTGGTGGTGGAGGTGGTGGCTCTTCAACTCCAACTATACAAAAATATGATTTGTATAGTTATTCGCTTAATCCAAGTGTTTTAAGTGAAGATAAAATTTCAGTTGAAAATAATACATTTACAATATATGCAGATAATGTTCAAACTATTAAGTATGTTGATGCTACAGTTTATAATAAAAATAGTAGTAATAAAATAAATGAATATGAATTTCACAATAATACTATTTCAACAATTGATCAATATAACCAACTAATTGCTTCAAAAACAGTTTTTGCAGAGTTTGAAATATTAACTGACGTGATAAAGTACACATATTTTTATGATAATAGTGTAGAAGTAATTACCAGAAATGTGGCTATAGGAGAAAAGATTATTAGTGAAACAGATACAGATGGTAGCGTTTGGACTTGTAATTTAAATAAACATTATGACACTATTAATGTAAAAGATACAATAAATAGTTTTTTTGGAAAAGAATATTCTACTTCAACAAAAACTTACAATGATGTAATAGAAGAAATATGTGTAGACAGTGTTAGTGATGAAGTATTACATAGTTTTTTGGCAAAAGATATTGGATTAATATTTCAACTAAATACTGAAACTTTAACCACTGGTGTTAAAGAAGAACGTTTTTTAGTTGTAGATTCTCATGTACTCTTAACAAAATAAAAGGTTAAAACCTTTTATTTTATTTCTTACTTTTTTACTTCATATTTTATTAATAATAAATATAATATCATAGTCAAAATTCTTTAAAGGATATGTTATTAATAATAAAGAAAACAAAAAGAATTCAATTATAGAAAATGCTTTAAAACTTTTTTCTCAAAAAGGTTTTTATAATACTACAATTCCAGATATTGCAAAAGCTATGAAAATGAGTGTGGGTAATATGTATAATTACTTCTCTTCAAAAGAAGAATTAGCCAAATTTGCAATTAAATATTCTACAAATATTTTAGCAGAAGAGTTAAGAGAAGTTAACAATATGGATATAACTTCAAAAAAGAAGATTTATTTATTTGTTAAAAAATATTTAGAAAATGTTCAAAAATCTCCTGAAATTATTGAGTATTTTTTAAGAGTTTACTTATCAAATAGAGAAGTTTTTAAACAAGGTTGTGAAGGCTTTTTATGTGTAGGAGAGTTTGTAACAGAAGTTATGATTTTACTTGATGATGGTGCACAAAAAAAAGAGTTTAGAGAACAAGAATTTTTCCCTGCATTTGGAATGATTATGGGATGTTTAGGTGGATTCGCATTTTTAAGTGGAGAAAATGTTTTAGATAAAGATTTATTAAGTTATTCAGATGCAGTAGCAGAAAATATTTATCGAGCATTAAAGTATGATGCATGAGTTTAAACCGACTATAGTCTGGTTTCAAGCAATTACTTGTAATGGAAATACACACTCACTATTAAGTTCAAACTCAAATAGGTTTGAACTTTTTTTAAATAGTTTTAATCTCATATATCATCCTAGTTTAACTATAAATAATTCACTTGAATATATTTTAGAAAATCAAAAAGAGATAGATTTTTTATTAGTTGAAGGTTCAATATCTTCAAATGAATTTATTTTCTCAATTTCAAATGATTCATCAAAAAACTTATTAGAAAAATTAGCTTTAAGATCAAAGTACATTATTGCAGTAGGTTCATGTGCCTCATTTGGTGGAATTCATGCAAAATTTACTCAAAATGATGATATTTGTGGAATAAAAGAGGCTTTAGAAAATAATAATCTTCAAACTCTTATTCATCCAATAATAAATCTCTCAGGGTGTCCTGTTCATCCAGAATGGATTTTTCAAACACTTTTTAGTTTAAAAACTTTTGGCAAAATAGATTTAGATGAAGTTGGACGACCAAAAGAACTTTATAGTACTTTAGCTCATCATGGTTGTACCAGAAATGAATATTTTGAGTGGAAAGTAGAAGGAAATTTTGGACAAAAAGAAGGATGTTTATTTTATAATCAAGGATGTAGAGGTCCCATGACTCATAGTTCTTGTAATAAAATTTTATGGAATGAAATAAGTTCTAAAACAAGAGTTGGAATGCCTTGTATTGGTTGTACAGAAACAGATTTTCCAAGAAATAATATGTTAGAAACAAAAAAAAATATGGGAATACCTCAAGAAGTTCCTTTAGGAATTTCAAAACGAGCATATTTAAGTATAAGTGGTGTTGCTAAAACTTTTAAAATAGATAGATTACATAAAAAACTAATGGAATAAAAGTGAAGACAGTAGATATAGTAGAAAGAATTGAAGGTGAAGCTAAACTTAACTGTACGTGGAAAGATGGAATAATAAGTGATGCAAGAATAGATTTTCTGAATTTTAGAGGTTTTGAATATATCTTAGAAGGAAAATCACCTTTAGATGCATTGATATATACTCCCAGAATTTGTGGAATTTGTGGTCAAGCTCATCTTAAAGCTACTGTTGATGCTTTAGAAAATGTATATGAAAACATTGGTGAAAAACTTGAAGTTACACAAAAAGCAAAGCTTTTAAGACAAATTGGTTTAAATATTGAGATTATTGATTCTCATATAAAATGGTTTTATCTGTTTATTATGCCAGATATTATAAAACTTGATAGCAATGATTTAGGAATTTATGAACCTTTAAAAGGACAAAGATGGCTTGAAGCTTGTAAAACAGCAAGTGAAACAATAAAATCTTTAGCAATTATTGGTGGTCAATGGCCTCATAGTTCTTATATGCTTCCTGGTGGAGTTGTAAGTGATCCAACTTTAATGGATTTAGTAAATATGCAAAACTATCTTCATTCTGCACTTGTTTTTTTTGAAAAATCTATTGCTGGGATCTCTTTAGAAAATTATTTATCTTTTGATAGTGTAAATAATATAGAAAAATTAAACTCAGATATGAAATGTTTCAAAGATTTATGTTTTAAACATAATTTACAAAATTTTGGTAAATCATATAATAGATTTATAACTTTAGGAGAAACAAATCTTTTCAAGAATGGAAAAATAAAAATAAAGTTAGTAAATAAAATTGATTTGACAAAAGTTTCAGAAAATAGTGATTTTACTTTTTCAATGAATGAAAAAGAAAACAATGATAAAAAGCATACTTGGAGTAAATCGGTTTCTTATAATGACAATATTTATGAAACAGGTCCACTTGCAAGAGCAATAACTTCAAATAGAAAATTTATAAAAGATATTCATAAAAATTATGCAGATTCTGTTTTTACAAGAGTAATGTCAAGACTTGATGAACTTGCATATTTAATAGATGATACAAAATCATTAATCTCAAAAATAAATATAAAAGAAGATTCTTTTATTAAACCTAAAATAATTCTAAGTGAAATTGAAAAAGCTAGTGCAATTTCAGTAGTTGAAGCAACAAGAGGTTCTTTATATCATAAAATAAATATAGAAAAAGGCAAAATAAAATCTTATGATGTAATAACTCCAACTGTTTGGAATTTAGGTCCTGTTTATAAAAAACAAAAAGGAATAGCTCAAAATGCTATGATAGGATTGCCTTCTATTGAAATTGCAAAAATTGTTTTGAGAAGTTTTGACGTGTGTTCAGTTTGTACAACACATTAGTGAATAATCATTCAAAAAAAGTGTATATTAGTAACAAAGTTAAAAAAAACTGAAACTGATTAACTCTTATATAAAAATAGAACAAATAAGAAAAATAAACCCCACAAAATCATAATTATTAACTTCTTTTATACTAATAAATATTTTTTTGCTATTTTTAAGCTACTTTTTGTAAATTATTATTAAGAGAGACATAAGTTTCTTATTGTTATTTTACAATAAAGTAAATGAATATTCATTTTTTAAGGAGTGAGATTATGATTGATTCAACACAGATGGTAAAAAAAGTTTTTACCCAAAAATCAGGGCGAGTTGAAACAAATAAAGGTGAAGTATATTATAACACTTTATTTGCAAAAGCTAAACAAAGATTAAAAACTTTAAGAGCTCAAGAGCCACTTAAAGATATTGATATGATGGATATAATTGATAGTGAAGGAATAAATAGAAGAGATTTTATGAAGTGGGTTAGTGCAACAACCGCTACACTTATGCTTCCTCCTATGTTTGCTCCACTTGTTGCAGAGGCAACTGAACTTATGAATAGAGTGCCAGTTATTTGGATTGAGTTACAAGACTGTGCTGGAAATTCTGAAGCATTACTAAGAAGTAGTGCTCCTACTGTTGATGATTTATTATTTGATGTATTAAGTTTAGAATTTCATGAAACTTTACAAGCTTGCGCAGGATTTGATGCTGATAAACAACTTGAAGAAGCAGTTGAACATTTTAAAGGTAAATATTTATTATTTGTTGAAGGTGCAATTCCTATGGGAATGAATGGTCAATATGGAACAATAGGTGCTAGTGGTGAGACTTTTCATGAACATTTAATGAGAATGTCAAAAGATGCAGCAGCTGTTGTTGCAGTAGGAACTTGTGCTACATTTGGTGGAATCCCAGCAGCTGCACCAAATCCAACAGGTGCAGTTGGAGTTATGGATTTAGTAAAAGGAAAACCAGTTGTAAATATTCCAGCTTGTCCTGCAAATCCAGCAAATATGGTAGGAGTAATTTTACATTTTGTTTTAACAGGACAAATTCCAGAACTTGATTCATTATTAAGACCAAAATTTGCATTTGGTTATAGAATCCATGATAACTGTGAAAGAAGAGCTCACTTTGATGCTGGTGAATTTGTTGAAGAGTGGGGAGATGAAGGAGCTAAAAATAACTTCTGTTTATATAAAGTTGGTTGTAAAGGACCTATGACATTTAATAACTGTTCAATTGTTCGATATAACGAAGGTACAAACTGGCCAATTGGAGTAGGAAGAGGGTGTATTGGATGTTCTGAGCCAGATTTCTGGGATAAATATGCATATGAAAGACCAATGGCAAATGCAAAAATAAAAGCTCCTACTGGTGGAGTTGAAAAAACTGTTGATGAATTTGGACTTGGATTATTAACAGCAACTGCAGTTGGAATTGGAGTTCATGCCGTAGCATCTATTGTTGCTGGTAAAAAATCAAATGAAGGAGAAGAAAAATAATGGCACAAAAACATTTAGTAATTGACCCAATTACAAGAATAGAAGGACATCTTAGAATTGAGGCAATCATTGATGAAAACAATGTTGTAACAGATGCTTACTCTTCTTCAACTATGTTTAGAGGAATTGAAGAGATTTTAAAAGGAAGAGACCCAAGAGATTGTGGTCTTTTAGCTATGAGAATTTGTGGAGTTTGTACAGGAACTCACTATCAAAGAAGTATTGAAGCTGTTGAACATGCTTTTAATATTACTATTCCTAAAAATGCAAGATTAGTAAGAAACCTTATTCAAGGTGCTTTATATTTACATGACCATATTGTTCACTTCTATCATTTACATGCACTTGACTGGGTTGATATCACTGAAGCACTTAAAGCTGATCCAAAAGCAACAGTTGCAGAAGCTCAAAAATGGGCAAGTGTGTCAGGTCATAGACCATGGAATGCAAATGAAGATGTTTATGCAGCTGTTCAAGAAAGAGTTACAAAATATGTAAAACAAGGAAGACTTGGAATTTTTGGAAATGCATATTGGGGAAGTAAAGGATTTAAACTTACTCCTGAACAAAATTTGATAGGACTTTCTCACTATTTAGATGCACTTGAATTACAAAGAGATTTAGCAAAAATGATGGCTATTTTTGGTGGAAAAAATCCACATCCACAATCTTTTGTTGTTGGTGGAGTAACTTGTGTTCAAGATATTAAAAATCCTGCAAGAATTGCAGAATTTAAACAAATCTTAAAAAGAGGTCAAAAATTTACAAAAGAGGCATATTTACCAGATGTTTATATGGCTGGAACAATGTATGCTGATGAAGCTCTTGAAGGAATTGGAGGAGGTATAGGAAACTATATGTCGTATGGTGATTTTAGACTTGATGATACACCTTTTTATGAATCAGCTAAACTTTTCCCTTCAGGTATTGTAAAAAATAGAGATTTATCAAAAGTTTTTGATATTGACCAAACAAAAATTACAGAAGATGTAACTCACTCTTGGTATGAAGGTGCTACAAATTTACATCCATTTGATGGAGTAACAAAACCTAATTATACAGGGTTTGGTAAAAAAGAAGATAATGTTGCTTATTTAGATACAACAAAAAAATATTCTTGGATTAAATCACCATTATATAATGATGAAAGAATGGAAGTAGGTCCACTTGCAAGAATGATAGTTGGTGTTGCACGAGGTGATGAAAGAATTTCTAAGTATGTAACAACTTTCTTAAAAAATGGAAATTTACCAACAAAAGTTTTATTCTCAACAGTTGGTAGAACAGCAGCACGTGCAATCGAAACTGAACTTATGGCAGATGTTATGATGGAATGGGTTGATGAATTAGCTTCAAATGTTGCACATGGTGATTTATCAACTTGGACAGAATTTAACTTTGATAATGTTTCAAAAGAAGCACAAGGTTATGGAATGGCTGAAGCTCCAAGAGGTGGTTTAGGTCACTGGATAAAAATCAAAGATGGTAAAGTTGTAAATTATCAAGCTGTTGTTCCATCAACTTGGAATGCAGCTCCAAGAGACTATAAAGGAAGAATGGGAGCTTATGAATCATCTTTAGTTGGTACAAAAGTAGCAAATCCAGATCAACCGCTTGAGATTTTAAGAACAGTTCATAGTTTTGATCCATGTATTGCTTGTGCTGTACATATTATTGATACTAACGGTAAAGAGTTAGGAGTTTATAAAGTAGATCCAATTGGAGGAACAAGCCGTGCCTAAAATAAAAGAGGTTAAAAGAATGACAGCAACTATGAGAATCGTACATTGGGCAAATGCTATATGTATGGTTGTTGCTGTTATAACCGGTTTATATATAGGTCATCCATATTATCAAAGCTTTATTGCTGATCCAGCAGTGGATAAGTATGTAATGGCTTGGAATAGATGGGGACATTTTATTGTCGCAATTATATTTGATGTAACTGCTGTATTAATTGGTTATTTATATTTCTTTTCAAGATTTGAAAAACCATATAAAAAATTGATTCCAACAGGAAAAAATATAAAAGAGTTTTTTGAGGTATTTTTAAATTTAATAACATTTAATAGAAGAAAAAATTTTGATTCTTCTCATAGTGATAGTTATAATATTGTATTTTTTACGATATTTCACCTATTATTAATATTTATGTTATTTACTGGTCTTCAATTATATGTTCACGGATTAGCTTCAGGTGAAAGTTCTATTGGAGCTTGGTGGCCAGCAATGCTTCATATTGCAACAGATTGGACATTAAATGTATTTGGTGGAAATATGGGAGTAAGAATTGCTCATCATACATCAATGTATTTAATCTTAGTTTGGGTAATGTGTCATATTTATTACCAAATTTGGCGAACAATCTTCTGGAAAGAGGGAGATATTGCTATTGTTATTGGTGGAAGTAAATTCGTAAGAGAAAAAGAAGAAAAATAGGGTTAAGCATAAAGGCTTAACCTTATTAACTTTTTTATAAGTTTAATTACTAAATTTATAAAAGAGTTATAAAGGGTGTAATTTAATGAAAAAAAATATTGTTATTGGCGTTGGAAATATGCTTTTCAAAGATGAAGGTATAGGAATTTATGCAAGTGAATATATCAAACAAAATTATAAGTTTGATGATGAAGACTTAGAAATTATTGATGGTGGAACATTAGGTTTTAAACTAATGGCATATTTTCAAGAATATGACAATGTAATTATTTTAGATACAGTTTCTATTGAGGATGAAGTTGGAGGAATTTATAGACTTCCAAGTGATGTTCTTTTAGGACTTGGGAACTATAGGAAAACAGCTCACGAAGTTGAAATTGTTGAGATGTTAGAGATAGTTTCTGTTTTAGATTCTCATGCAAATGTAACAATTATAGGAATTATTCCAGAAGATATAATAAGTGTTGAAATTGGATTAACACAAAAAATGGAAGATAAGTTTGAAGAGTTTATTTTAAATGGTATAAAAGAGATAGAATCTTTAGGTATAAAAGCTACTAAAGTAGATAATATTGCAATAAGTGATGTCGTAAAAAGTATGATAGGAAGTTATAATGGCGAGCACTTAAATAGAATACCAAATGAGGAAGATTTTACACATGCAATTAATCTATAAAATAGAATTTAATACAACGAATTTATATTTTAAATATATTATAGAAAAACTTATAAAAGAAGCAAAAGTAAATGCTGTTTGCAAACAATATCAAGGATTTATTTTAATTATATTAGAGGAAGAAGCTTCAAATATTGAGAGTTTTTTTGCACTACTTGAAAAAAAATTGCCAATGTCAATATTTATAGGAAACTCTTATGTTATTGAAAGTTATGATGAAAATTTAGAAGAAATTGAAGATTTTGATATAAAACAAAATCTGACTCTTCTAACAAACGATGCAATAAAACAGATAATTGAAGAGAATAATATCGATTTTTTAAACGATATTGTAAAAATTTCAAAAGGTGAGATTTCAAGATTTGAAACACATAATGGTTTAAAAGATTACTTTTTACCAAATAAGAATATAAGAGAAGACTTTGAAAAAAGAGGTTATGAAGTAAAACTTCTTATTACAAATACTACTAAACTTGATGAAATTTTTGATTTAAATATGAAAGATTTTCAACTTTTATGTTCAATAGAACGACCACTTGTAAAGTTGAAATTTAAACTTTTAAAAAATGCAAATAAAGAGTTTAGTTCAACAAACTTTATTTATGCAAAAATTCCTGATGATAAAGAAGTTGTTTTATTTGCCAAATCTTTAAAAGAAAATGGAATAGATTATGTTTTATATGCAAATGATGAAGTTTATCAAGATGGCTTAAAAGTTACATATAATAAAGAACAAAATATCATAGTAAGTGGTGATAAAGGATTATTTCCTAAATATGATTTTATTGCAAGAAAAAAGTTTAATAGTTCAAAAGAGTATTTTGATGATAATGGTGGTGTTTATAAAGCTATTTTAGCTCAAGTAGCAAAAAGATTAGTTCCAAGTATTGGAGTTTATTTTTCTCAAAATAATCAAAAAAGTTCAATATCTATAAATCTTCCTACAAAAGGTATAAAACAAATTATAGTTATTCCAAACATTCATAATAATATAAAAAATTGTTTTGAAGAAATAGCTGATATTGATGAACATTGTGCAAGATTAATTACAAATTTTAGTAAAAAATTTCCATTTGTTTTAGAAAGTGATGTTCCAGCAAATGCAAATGGTTTTGAGTCTATTATTAATTTATGTGCAAAAGTTTTAGGAATAAACAGTGCTAAAGAGTTTGAAGATACTGCTTTGAGTGCAAATTTATCAAGTGGTATTCAGATTGATATGAAACTTATAAATTTTGATGGAATAAATTATTTAGATTATAGAAGAATAGTTCAATCAATAATGGCTTATAAAATGGCAGATGTTGATAATATTACATTGGTTTATTCATTTTATGAAAGCTTGAGTGAGTTTATAAGTAATTATGTAAATGAAATTGCAAAAGAGACAAAAGCAACAGATGTTGTTTTGTGTGGAAATATGTTTGCTAATTCTATTTTATTATCAAAAGTAATAAAAACTTTAAGTAAAAATTTTAATACAATCTTACCTAAAGAGTATCCTTTAGACTATTAAGAAATTCTAATTTTAGAATTTCTTACAGCAAAATCTAAAACTAATTTTGATAACATCTCTCAAAAACAAAAGTGGATAGATGTTAGAATATTACAAAGAGTTAGTTTATTTTGTCCAAAAAATGGTTGGTGATAGAGAACAAGCCATTGAAATCATACAAGAAACTTATGTAAAAACTATTGAAAAGTCAAAAGAAACAACCATAGAAAATGAAAGAGCTTTTTTATACAAAGTTGCAAGAAATATAGTAATTGACCAATCAAGAAAAGATAAAAATAAAGAGTTTATAGAATACGAGGAAGAAGAATATTTTTGCTCAAAAGATGAACAACCTGATGAAATAGTTCTTGAAAATGTAAAAGAAGAACTACTGTTAGAAGCCTTAGAAACTCTTCCAAAACACTTAAAACAAGTTTTTGTACTTCATGTTTTTGAAGGTTTTACTAAAAAACAAATTGCAACTATGATGAACTTAAATCTAAATAGCGTACAAAAATATGTTATAACTGCAACTACAAAACTTACTGAATATATCGAAAAAAAACAATGGAACTAAGATGAATAAAGAATATATACAAGAAAAAGCAGCATATTTTTTTACCTGTAAAAAAGATGGCTTTAGCAAAAGTCAAGAAATAGAATTTGATTCTTGGATAACTGAAAATATCGAACATAAAAAGGCTTTTGAGAAAATAAAAAAATTACAGTTTTTATACTCTTCACTTTCACAAAATTTAAAAGATGAGATTTCAAAAGAAGTTTATCAAGAGATAAAAAAAGAGAGAAGTTTAAGAAAATTAAGATTTTTATCATTGGCCGCAAGTGTGATTTTTGTTATTGGTCTTAGTATTTTTACAGCTTTTGAATATCAGAATTTTAAAATAACCCATACTTTCCAAACAGATAAATTTGTAGAAAATATAGCTTTACCTGATGGTTCTGTAGTTACTCTTGATGCAAAAGCAAAAGTAGATATAAAATACTATGAAGATAAAAGAGAAGTAAATTTGAGTTTTGGAAAGGCACTTTTTAATGTAACAAAAGATGATAAAAAACCCTTTATAGTAAATGCAGATAAAATAAAAGTTCAAGTTTTAGGTACAAATTTTGAAGTAAAAAACCAAAAAGATAAAATAGATATTGATGTTATAAATGGAAAAGTGAGTGTTCAAAAACTTGAAAATAATGCTTATAAAGAGATTGCAGTTTTAACACAAGGAAAACATATCTCTTTTGATAAAGAAAATACTAAATATCAATTAAAGAATATAGACATAGAAAATATTGCATCTTGGAAAAATGGAATTTTATATTTTCAAAATGAAAGCTTACAAGACGCTATAAATGAGTTTAAAAAATATAAAGATATAAATACAAACATAGAAAATAGCATACAAAAATACTCAGTTAGTGGTTCTTTTAAAATAGAGGAGTTTGATAAATTTTTATTTGCCCTGACAAAAATCTATGCTTTGAAAGTGGATAAAAAAGGTGAAATATTTTATATTTCTAAAAAATTTTAATAAATTTTAAAATTCTTTTCAAAAACATATCCACTTTTTATAAGTTAATTCGTCTTATTATTTAGAGAATGATTCTCATAATTAACAAGAAGAGGAAACATGAAAAGTAAATCATATTCAAAAATCGCTCTAAGTTTAGTTTTATCATTGAGTTTATATGCTCAAGATAATTTTAGCTTAGAAAAACAAAGCCTTGAAGACTCTATAAAAAAGATAGCAAAAAAATCAAATATGCCATATTTAGCTGATGGTAAACTTCTCAAAGGTAAAACTGCGCCAAAAATAGAAAATGTTGAAGGAGTAAAAACAGCTCTTGATAAAGTTTTAAGTGGAAGTGGACTTGAATCAAGCATTGAAAATGGAACGATTATTATAAAACAAAAATCTACAGAGGGAAGTGGAACTTTACTTGAAGAAGTTTCAGTAAATGAAAAATATACTAGTGCAACAGAAGGAACTGGCTCATATACAACAGAACGAATGAATACAGCAACAAAGTTAAACCTTTCACAAAGAGATACTCCTCAATCAGTTAGTGTTATGACTAGACAACAAATAGAAGATTTTGGATATACAACACTTGATGATGCTATGCAAAATATTACGGGTATTTCTATAGACAAAGGTTATTTAGTAGGTGATTCTGGAAATTTTAGTGCTAGAGGATTTGAAATATCAAATATTTTGTTAGATGGGGTACCTATAAGTACGGGAGCAAATGGAACTTATAATGCAGATAATGATTCTTTAGATATTTATGATAGAGTTGAAGTAGTACGGGGAGCAACAGGACTAACTACAGGTACAGGAACACCATCAGCAACAGTAAATTTAGTGAGAAAAAAACCAACAAAAGAGACTAAAGGAAATGCTAGTATAAGTTATGGTAGTTATGATAATTATCGTGGAACTTTTGATGTTGGTGGAGCTTTAAATGAAGATAAAACTATAAGGGCAAGAACGGTAATAACAACTCAAGATAGAGATATGTTTTATGACAATGCAGAACAAAAAAATTATCAATTTTATAGTGTTGTAGAAGCAGATATAAATGACAATCTTATGGCAACTTTAGGATTCCATTATAGAAAAGTTGACAATACAGGTGGATATAATAGATTACCAACAAATGCAGATGGAAGTTTTTTAGATGTAAGTAGAAAAACAAATCTATCAAATGACTTTGATTATTGGAAACAAACAGATAAAACAGTATTTTCAGAATTAGAATATAACTTTAGTAATGACTGGAAAGCAAAACTAGCGGGAAATTGGAAAAGACCAGAACAAGATATAATATTTTCAGCATTTAGTAGAATATCTGGAGATTTATATCAAAATACTCAAAGATACAAACTTGATAATAAACAAGATTCTTATGATGTGTCATTAAGTGGACCATACTCTTTATTTGGAAGAAATCATGAATTGATGCTTGGTGCAGATTATAGAAAATTTGAAAATAGAAACTGGGGAGGTTGGGCTGATTATAGTTGGACAACTAATGGACCTTTAGTTGATCCATATAATTGGAACTCTTCTATTGTATCTAAACCATATATTGATATGACAAAATGGCCATTACATAGAGAAGTTACACAAAAAGGTACATATTTAGCGACTAGGTTGAATTTAAGTGACTCTTTAAATTTTATTTTAGGTTCAAGATTGAGTTGGTATGAGAATGAGAATCTAAGAACAGATGCTACATATAAAGCAACTGCTGAAGTTGTGCCTTATGCTGGAATAGTTTATGATTTAGACGATAATCACTCTATTTATACAAGTTGGACAGAGATTTTCCAACCACAAAATAGTATAGATAAAAGTGGGAATTTATTAGACCCAATAACAGGAACGAATTATGAGGCTGGTATAAAAGGTGAATATTTTGATGGGGCATTAAATGCAAATATAGCAACATTTTTAATTAAACAAGAAAATAGAGCAACTGATGATTTAAATGGACCAAATCCTTGTTCTGGAACTACTGGTGGTTTTTGTAAAAGAGCTTCTGGAGAAGTTGAAAGTAAAGGTTTTGAAACAGAAATTAGTGGAGCAGTTACTGATAATTGGCAGTTAATTGCTGGATATACTTATGTAAAAGCAGAATATACAAAAGATGTAAATAGTAGTAATATTGGAAAAACTTTTGATGCTACTTTACCACAACATCAGTTTAAAGTATCTACTACTTATAAATTGCCAGTCGATTCAAATAAATGGACTATTGGAGCAAATATTTATGCTCAAAATGATATAAAATCAAATGATTTTGATAAGATAAAACAAAGTGGATATTACACTGTTGGGGTTAATACAAAATATCAATATAGTAAAAATCTTGATGTATTATTGAATGTATATAATTTATTTGATAAAGAATATTATCAATCATTAGGTTGGGATACGGGTGGAAATGTAGTAGGAACTCCTAGAACATTTTTATTATCTATGAATATGAAATTTTAAATTACAATTTATAAAGAGAGTTTTTTTCTCTTTATATAATTAAATTTTATTTTTATAAAAGAGTCCTAAATTTATAATAAAATATTCTATTTTTAAACTATTTGTAGTAATATCTATCATAAGGTTAAATTATACAAAAGGAAATTTTTATGGATACTTCATTTGATAAAAAAAATCTCAAAAAAGCTTTACTACAACAACAAAATGAAATAAATGATTATACTATTTATAAAGCTTTAGCACTTTTTCAAAAAGATGAAAATAATAAAAAAATATTTGAAAAAATTGCGAAAGAAGAAAAAAGTCATTATGATTTTTGGGTGAAAATAACAAAAAAACAACTTCATGCACAAAATCTAATCGTTTGGTGGTATGTTTTTCTTGTGAAAATTTTTGGAACATCTTTTACATTAAAATCTTTAGAAAAAAGAGAATCAGGAGCAGAAGAGTTTTATAAAGAACTTTTTGAAATTTATCCAGAATCAAAAAAAATATATGAACAAGAAACTCAACACGAACTAGAACTTATTGATATGTTAAATGATAAAAAACTTTTATACGCAGGTGCAATAGTTTTAGGAATGAATGATGCTTTAGTTGAATTAACAGGAACTTTAAGTGGTATAGCTTTTGCTTTTGATAAAAGTTTGGTTGTTGGACTTACTGGTCTTATTATGGGAATTGCAGCATCTTTATCAATGGCAGGGTCTGCATATTTTGAAGCAAAAGAGAATCCAAGTGAAGAGATAAATCCTTTGGTATATTCTTTGTATACGGGAGTTTCATATATCTTAACAACTGCAATTTTAGTTGTACCATTTTTTATATTTGATTCTATTATTGAAGCTTTGATTTTGATGTTTGTTTGTGCATTTTTGGCAATAGTTTCTTATAACTTTTATATAAGTGTTGCAAAAGATTTGAGCTTTATAAAAAGAGTTTTACAAATGTCAGCTATCACTTTTGGAGTTGCGATAATCTCTTTTTTGATTGGATATTTAGTAAAATATTATTTTGGGATAGAAATATAAATAACTAAAAATAATGATTAAATAATAAAAATAAGTTAAATATTAATAAAAAAATAATCTTTAGATAGATAAAATAAATTATCTTATCGTAAAGGTTATTTTTATGAAAATATTTGAACTAAAATGTATAACATACTTAAAACAAGATGTATCTTTTGAAGATAGTTTTGATTCTATCTCAAAATTTATCAACTACTCAATTTGTCAAAAAGATGAATATAAACAAAAACATAATCAAAATGTATTTAATAATTACTGTTTTGGAAGTTTCTTTCCTATCGAAAAAGATAAGCTTTATAAAAAAGGTAATACTTATTATTTTACTTTTAGAACAATTGATGAAAAGTTTGCAAAAGAGCTATCTAATTTGCTACGAGCAAATATAAATAATCCATATTTACAAATTGTACAAGTTGAAAAAAGAGATATAAAACAGTTTTTTATAAGTGAAATTTATAGTGCAACACCTGTTGTAGTGTCACTTAAAAAAGAAAATGAAAAAAGTCATCAACTATTTTGGACTTTGGAAAAAAGTGGCGATATAATAGAACTTCAAAAGCAACTACAAGAAAACCTAATCAAAAAATATGAAGAGTTTTTTGGTGAAAAACTAAAAGTAAGTCAAAATTTTATCCAACTATTTGAAATAAAAAATCATAAACCTCAATCTGTATGTTTCACAACAACAAAAAATGAAATGCAGAAAAAAATAAGGCTTATAGGAAATAAATTTAGAATCATTCCAAATGAAGATGAAATAAGTCAAAAGTTAGCATTTTTGAGTTTGGGTGTTGGTTTGGGTGAAAAAAGTTCGTATGGTGGTGGGTTTATGATTTGGAAGAGGCAATAAATTACCCCTAGGATCATCACTGTAAAAGTTTACAGGAGAGGAATTACCTAGGATCTGCATGGCTATTATATATAAAATGATTTGAAAGGTTGATGAAATGATAACAATTCAAGAAGTACATTGGAAATCAAAAGGGCTTTTTAGCAAAAATGATTTGCATAATATTATGACTTTAGTTCTTGAACAAAAAGGATTTTATTTTGACCCCAGTGATAATAGTTTTTTAGGAGCAATTTTTAAAGAGTATGTACGAAAGTTTTTAAAAGAAGAATATATCACGTTTGAATTATCTAAAAAAGAGCTGTTTTATTATGGTGAAAATGTAAATCTCTATATGCTTAACACTATTTATAACGACTTTTTTAAAGATAAAGAGCCAACTCCATTTAATGCAATCATAGAAGATAAAGAGGATGGTGCTATGAATTTGGGAATATTTAACTTACCGTTTGCATCTCAGCTTAAAAACTTAATAGAAATTTTGGAAAAGTTGGAAATTGATTTTAAAAAGTTAAGTGAAGACTATATGCTTTTAGGATTTTCAAATTCTATGGAGTGTAATAAAGCAAAAGATGTGATTGATTTAGATTATAAGCTGTGGGAGGAGAGGGGATGAAACAAGAGAGTTTATTGGACTTTATGACTATAGAAACACCAAACGAAAAAGAGCAAGTAGTTTTAGATTTTTCACAGTCTGTCGGTGACCCACTGGTGGAGATTGGAAGACTTGGATTGATTGAATTTTGTGCTAAAGATAAGTTTGAAAGTTTTGAGGAGATAGAAGAACAAATTAAAAAACTTTTTAATATTTATGTTTTCAAACCTGCAAAAACATTGAATCAAGTTTTTTCTTTTAACTCAAAGTTTACTCATAACTCAACAAGCAAAAATCTTGATGAACGATTTAGACAAGCATTTGAACAATATGCTGATTTGATAAAAGAATCAAAAAATGGCTATTGTTTATCTTGTGGGAAAAAAGATAATTTATGTAGTGTTAGTAAAACTATTTTACCTCTGACTACTGGAAATAGTAATGCAAACTTTACCTCAAATTTTTCAAATCAATTTTTAGTGTGTAAAGAGTGTATGACATCCTTATTCTTTGCTCCAATTAATATGAACAAAACAGCTGGTCGTATGGGGTTTATGATTAGCAATAATCACGAAATAAATAAGTTTTGGAGTGAAAAAAATATTGAAATTTTCAATGCTAATATTGTAAAAAAAGTTGATTCGCTTGTTGATTCAAAAATTAATATCTTTGAAAATTTTATTTATAAAACAATTGAAGAGTTACAAGAAGAGAATCTTTTTGGAGATATTACATTTTATTTGATTTCAAATACGGATAAAGGAAGTGAAGTAACTCTTATACATGTTACGAAAAATCAAATGAATTTCATTCATCATGTAGCACCAAAGTTTTTTAAAGATACTTTACCTACAAAAGATAAAGATGAATGGAATTATCTTATTTTTAAGTACTCATATAACGAACGAAAGGATGATGGTAAAAAAGTTGCATTTGAGGATGAAGTAATAAAAAATAAAGATTACAAATCAACAATGAAGTATTTTAATCCATTGATTAAAAACTTTATTCAAGGGAAATCAATACTTTATTTTTTAAAGAAAAATCATGCTAGTTGGCATTTAACACAAATTTATTTAAAGGAGATTCAAGGGATGAGAGAAGAAAGATTGATTGTGCTTAAAAAAGTTGCTGATAGGCTACAAGAGTTAAATAACGGAGATAAAGAGTTTATCAGAAAAATCGTATTTCCACTTGAGAGAACAAAATCACATAGTGAATTTAGAGAAAAATTGAGAGAACTTATGAGAAAGTTTTTGACAAAATCGAATGAGCCATTATTTACTTCTGATGAAATGGTATTTCAGATATTACCTAGCGGTGAGAGTTGGGCAGAAACAAAAGATATTTTGTTGATTGCTTTATATGAAAAGCTTACTTTAGATGATGATATAAAAGAAGAGTTTGAAAAACACATTACAAAAGAAGGAGATAGTGAAGATGAGTAATTTTCAAGAAAAAATAGGCAGTGACAAAATAAAAAATTATTTTGTACATAGTTCGGTATTGATAGATGTTGATGGTGCTAGTCTAAACAATTGGGGCAAGGATGGTACAAACTCTCAAGGTACCGATAATGCAACAGCAGTTAAAAAAGTCTATAAAAACGGTCGTTGGTATGCGGTTGTCGCAGGACAAGCATGGCGATATTGGTGGAGAGAAGCTTTAGGGTTAAATGGATGGAGTTTGAGTCCAATAACAAGAGATGAAAAAGTTGCATATACAGATGTAAATCCAATAGAATTTCCTGATGATGATATTTTTGGTTACATGAGAGCTTTGAATGAAAATATCAAGGATTTAGTTGAGGAAATTGAAAAAGAGTTAAAAGAGAACAAAAAAGCTGATATAGATAAGCTAAGTAAAGAAAAAAATAAAGTTAAAAAAGAAGAGTTAAGCAATAAACTTCTTAGTGATGTTCGAGAAGCAATATTACAAGAACGTAAAATTGTTGATGTTGCAAAAGATCAAAATATTGATATTGAAATCATTGCAATGATTGTTTCTAAGAACATATTAAAAAGTAGTACAAAAGCTGATGATTATAAGATTGATATGAGTGTTACGAGAGTTAGTCCACTTAAAAACTCTATATTGACATCAATTACACCAATAAAATTAATCAATGAGTTTTCTACAATGGCAAGACAAGAGGGTGATGCTGTTCCATATGAAAAGCAATCTTATTCAACAGTTTTAAAGGGGATGTTTTCTCTAGATTTAGACCAAGTAGGGACGTTTACCAAAACGAATCGTTCTGGATATAAAAATATCACAGATATTACTTTTAAGCAAATTATAGAAAATAGTGGCTCGGAAGTTGATGATCTGATTAATCCAAATATCAAACGAGCAAGACTTAATAATGAAATTAGATTACAAAGAGCAAAAGATACTATTATCGCTCTCAAAACAATAGCTGGTGGAGCTAAAAGAACAACAAATTATGCGAGTGTCAAACCTGATTTTATCATTTTAGCAGTTCTCAAAGGTGGTAACAATATTTTTGACAACATTGCTGTTGAAGAGGATGGGCGAGCAACATTGTCTTTAAAAGCATTGGAAGAAGCGATTAAAGACAATAGAGAGTATTTTAGAAGTGATATTTATATAGGGAAAGCCACTGGCTTTATGGATGAAGTTTCTAATGCTTCAATAGAGGCGATAAAAATTGATGGCATAGAAATCACAGTTGGTTCAATTAATACAATGATTGATGAATTTACAAAAGTGTTAGATACGGTAGTTATTTAAAATGAAACTTTATCGTGTACTTATTACAGCACAAACGGCTAGTTTTAGGTATCCAAATTTTATAAGTTCAAATCAATTAAGTATCAAAGCAATTCCCTATTCAACTATTGCAGGGCTTGTAGCTTCTGCAACGGGAAATGATAAATTGATTGATTTTAAATTTTCTTATGTATTTAGATACCAATCTTCTTATGTGGATTTAGAAACCATTTATAAATTTGAGAAAAAAAACAATTCAGTAAATAATAAAAATGTGGTACAAGATCCAACTTTTCAAAGAGAAATTCTTTATGATTGTTTTTTGACATTTTACTTTGAAGATGAAAACATTGCTAATGCTTTTAAATCACCTATTTTTCAACTTTTGCTTGGGCGAAGTGGGGATTTGGCTAGAGTTGTTGAAATAAAAGAAATTGAAGTTGTTCAATCCAATAAAGCTCTTTTAAATGGAATGATTGTGCCATTTAATGAATATAAAAGCTCTGGTGAAATTTATGCCATGCCGAAATATTTTGATTATAAAAATGTGGTTAGAGAACCAAGAAAAGTGCAACCATTTTTGATTAATGACGGACAAGGGAGTTTTTTAGAACAGCCACGAAATAAGATAGAACAGTTTGACCTAAAAAATTGGAAATTTAAAAAACTTCTAAATGAGATAACGACAGAGGCTTATTTTGATGGTGAGTTAAATAGCTCTATTATATTGAGAAGTTTATGTTAGCAAAATCTGATGGTTTGAGTTTAGAACAACATATACAAGATTTACTTGATGTTTCTTTAGACTTTAAGTTGGCATTCCCTTTATTGCAAATATATTTTGATGATGTAGATTTTTGGGATTATTTAAACTACTCTATTCTATTTCATGATTTGGGCAAAGCTACCAAAGGCTTCCAGTCTTTGATGCAAAATAATAAACCATATAGATTTAGACATGAGATTATTAGTGCTTTAGTGGCACAAAATTATACAAATGATGAGCTTATAATCAATGCAATACTAGCTCATCATAAAAATTTTGAAAAATTAAAAGAATTGCTAAATGAATATGAAAATAACAAAAAATATAATCAAGACAGATGGATAGATAAAGAGTTTGAAGAATTGGATTTAGAATGGGTTCAACAATTTTTATCTGAAAAAAAATTTGAAAAGAAAGATTCGCTAGTTAATAATATTGATGAAAATATTAAAAAATGGACTTCAAGAAGAGCAAGAAAAAAGATTTCAGAACTCGAAAAATTTCAAAACATCTTTTTGTCAGCTTCACTTTCAATTTGCGATCACAATGCATCAGCTGGAATAAAAAATATTCCTATTATAGAGCAAAATAATTTTAATTTTTTATATAACAAAAAACATAAACCGTATCATCATCAAGAAGTTTCTTGGCGTGAAGATGGGAATGCTCTCTTAATAGCTCCAACAGGTCAAGGTAAAACGGAAAGTAGCCTAGGATGGTTACAAAATCAACTCAAAAATAGGCAAGGAAGAGCTTTTTATATCTTGCCGTTTACTGCATCTATCAATGCTATGACTAAAAGAGTTTCAAGTGTTCAAGATGGATTTGGCAACGAGGAACTGGTTGGGCTTTTACATGGGAAAGCAAAATTTTTTATAGATGAATATTATGAGAAAAAAGATGGGCAAAGTCTTAAAGATTTACTCGATATAAACAAAAAGATTATTAAACCCTTTAAAGTAGTGACGCCATTTCAAATACTCAAATGGGCTTTTGGCGTTAAGGGATTTGAAAAAGGCTTTACGGAACTTGCAGGAAGTTATCTCATCTTTGATGAGATTCATATTTATGATAAAGAGCTTTTTAGACGAATACTCTTTTTTATAGAGTGGCTCATAGACAAATTGCATGTAAAAGTTTTTATCATGACGGCTACAATGCCTACTTTTATGCAAAATCATATCAAACAGATTTTAAATATCAAAAATGAAATTAGACCATCAAAAGAAGATATTGCAACAATTCAAAGGCATAAAATAAAACTTCTTAATTTTTCAATCGATGAGCAAAAAGATTTTATTCAAACTAAAATCAATGATGGCAAAACTGTTGTAGTAGTTTGTAATACTGTAGTAAAAGCACAAGAGATTTATGCTTCTATTTCATGTGATTATAAAACTTTACTTCATAGTGGATTTAATGCAAAAGATAGAACACAAAAAGAAAAAGAAGTCCAATCCAAGAATAAGCCTCAATTACTAGTTGGAACACAGGCTATCGAAGTAAGTTTAGATATTGATTATGATTTGATTGTTACTGAACCTGCTCCTCTTGATGCACTACTACAACGATTTGGACGAGTCTATAGATCTAAAAGCCGATTACTTCAAGAAAGTGATGAAGCTAATTGTTATGTGACAACTATGATTGAGGATGTGCATAAAATCATTTATGACAATACTTTGATAAAAAATACCTTGAAGGTTTTAGAAAAAATTCAAAATATTGTTATTAACGAAGATATGGTACAAGATTTACTAGATGAGATATATGAGCCTTTTGCACTAAATGAAGATAATTTAAGAGAGGATTTTAGAAGTCTTTTAGACAATCTTTATCCTTTTAATGTGTATGAAGAGAGTGAAGAAAAGTTTTTTGAACAGTTTGATGGTGTAGAAGTGCTTCCAATTGAACTTTTTGATGAATTTAATGAATATGTAAAAGATCAACAATATTTAGAAGCTGAAAAGTTATTTGTGTCGATAAGCAAAAATAAATATAAAAAATATAGATATAAAAAAGATTTAATTAAATTTGTTGAACCACACAACTATGGAAAAGCTTTTCCATTGATTGGATTGAAATATAGTTGTGAAACTGGATTATTAGATGAAGAAGTGACAGATATTTCAAATAAAAGTATGTTTATATAAAATGAACCTCATGCAAAAAATACAACTGTTTGAATTAAAAAAAATACGAAGTAGATTGGCTACAAATCGTAGTCAGTTGAAAATGAAAATAAATGTATTGTCCGAAAAAATCGAACAGTTTAATATAAATGATTTTACAATAATAAAATGAAAGATAAAAACTATGATTACAGGCACTCTAATAAACTACTACTTCCACTGTCAAACACAATGTTGGCTCCACGCAAACCGTATAAACTTAGAAGACAACAGTGAAGATGTTCGAATAGGAAAAGTTTTACATGAGATAAATGAAGAAAAAAGCAAACAAACTGAAATTAGCATTGACAATATCAAAATTGACAAAATCACACGAGATTATCTTATCGAAGTTAAAAAATCAGATAGTGATCCACAAGCGGTGAAATGGCAAGTTTTACTCTATCTTTACAAACTAAAACAAAAAGGTGTAGAGAAAAAAGGCAAAATTGAATACATAGAAAAAAGAGGTGATAAAAAGATAGAATTTATCGAACTTGATGAGGTAAATGAAAAAGAACTTTTAGAAGTTTTAACAAATATCGAAAATCTTATAAATCAACCAATTCCACCAAAACCAAAATTTGAGAATAAGTGTAAAAAATGTGCTTATTTTGAATACTGTTTTATATAGGAGTAAATAGTGGCAAAAAATCACACACGTTATATCTTCTCAATGGGTGAACTAAAACGCAAAGATAATTCAATAGCTTTTAGAAATGAAAAAGGCAATTTTTATATTCCTATACAAGATACAAGAGAAGTTTACTGTATCAATGAAGTTAGTTTCAATACTAAGTTTTTGGATTTTATTAGTCGTGCTGGAATTACTTTGCATTTGTTTAATTATCATGGAAATTATAGTGGAACTTTTTATCCAAAAGAGCAATTAATAAGTGGAGATTTATGTATAAAACAAGCTTTATGTTATGTTGAAAATAGATTGAAAATCGCAAAATCAATAGTTCAAGCAATTGCAGATAATATTCATGAAACTTTATATCATTATTATAGACACGATAAAAAAGATTTGAAACCAACTCTTGATTGGCTCAAAAGTGAACCAAAAAAGTTTTTGGATAAAGATATAACTATAGAGCAAATTATGTTTATAGAAGGGCAGATTTGGAATAAGTTTTATGATAGTTTTAAACACTTTTTAAGTGAAGATTTTTTGATGAACAAAAGAGTAAAGCGTCCACCAGATAATCCTATGAACGCACTTGTAAGTTTTGGAAATACACTGCTTTATACAAAAACAATAAGTGCTATATATACAACTCATCTAAATCAAGCCATAAGTTTTTTGCATAGTCCAAGAGAAGGAAGATTTAGCTTGTGTTTAGATATAAGTGAGGCTTTTAAACCTGTGATTGTGTTTAAAACTATTTTTGATTTAGTTGGTAGAAAACAGCTTCAAGTGGAAAAACATTTTGATAAAAGTTTAAACTATGCACTTTTAAATGAAGATGGTAAAAAAATATTTATAGATGCTTTTGAAACAAGGCTAAATGAAACTTTTATGCATCCAAAACTAAAAAGAAAAACTACATATAAACATTGTTTAAAACTTGAAGGATATAAACTTATCAAATATATCGTAGAAGGAAAAGAGTTTGTGCCTTTTAGACTAAAGGATAAAATGTGAGTAAAGATAAGTTTAATTACAACTACGCTTTTTTATTTTATGATATTGCTGATGAATTTAGTGAAGCTGGAAAATATAGAGTTGCAAAAGTTTTTAAAATCTGTAAAAAATATCTAAAACATCATCAAAAATCTATTTTCAGAGGAAATATCACTCCTTCAAATCAGCTCAAACTAGAAACCGAACTAAAAAAAGTGATAGATAAAGATTTGGATTTTATTTCTATAATAAAAGTGCAAAATAGTGGGAGTTTTGTAGAAAAGACTTTGGGAAATGATAAAAAAGAAGTAGAATCAATCTTTATCTAATTTTTCCAACTATTTATAAATGAAATTAATAATCAAACTGCTATAATATCGACAATTTGAAGAGTTCTTTTACAACTTATTGTTAATTGAACTTTTGATTGGAAAAATTAGTTTTAAAACCGATTTTTAGGGATAATTGATGTTTAGTATGTCGATTTTTTCTTACTTGAACTTAAACATATAATGTATTGAAACCACTCTTCTTTGTTTATTTCTTTATATCCATTTACTTGAACTTAAACATATAATGTATTGAAACCCATTTTGCAATACAACATTAAAATTACTTTGAGACTTGAACTTAAACATATAATGTATTGAAACAATAGAGAATTTTACGATAATGCTTATGAAATAGCTTGAACTTAAACATATAATGTATTGAAACATAAAGATGGTATGGTTGATATGAATAAATACGAAGCTTGAACTTAAACATATAATGTATTGAAACGTATAAATAAAAAATAAGTATCAGATTTGATACTCTTGAACTTAAACATATAATGTATTGAAACTGAACAAGACACCAATAACCACTTTCTTCTAAACCCTTGAACTTAAACATATAATGTATTGAAACAATATAACTGTTCCGTTCAATCCTTTTGCTTTATTCTTGAACTTAAACATATAATGTATTGAAACTTTAGATGGTGCTTTAAATGGTGGTTCAGGAACTGGCTTGAACTTAAACATATAATGTATTGAAACATTTCAATAGAGCCAAACTTAGGAAGAATCCATTTATCTTGAACTTAAACATATAATGTATTGAAACTTATTTAACTCTTATACTTTTCAGATTGCTTCAGGTCTTGAACTTAAACATATAATGTATTGAAACTACAAATAATTTTATTAGTACACCAAAAACTAAAACTTGAACTTAAACATATAATGTATTGAAACGAATTGATTGCTCCATCAAATAACGTAGTTAAATTCTTGAACTTAAACATATAATGTATTGAAACAATAAAGGTCATAGAAGCCATTGGAAGCAAAAAAAAGCTTGAACTTAAACATATAATGTATTGAAACTCCTCTTTGTATGGTTCATTTTTAACAATAGCATTACTTGAACTTAAACATATAATGTATTGAAACAAGACATAAGTATCCATTTCTTGAATTGTGTTCTCTTGAACTTAAACATATAATGTATTGAAACCATACAGTTATTATAATGTTAAGTATATTTACTATCCTTGAACTTAAACATATAATGTATTGAAACATGGGTTTAACTCTATATGCATATACAAAAATAATGCTTGAACTTAAACATATAATGTATTGAAACATGAGTTTAATATAAAAGATTCTGGCTCTTTTATTTCTTGAACTTAAACATATAATGTATTGAAACAAGGGAGTAAGTGAAAATTTTAGTAAAGCACTATCTTGAACTTAAACATATAATGTATTGAAACTATTCAACAGCTGCTTGTGATGCAGTAGTCATAACTTGAACTTAAACATATAATGTATTGAAACTTACTTATTACAAAGCCAAGTAATAAAAATAAAACTCTTGAACTTAAACATATAATGTATTGAAACTAAAATTTATTACAATACACAAATATTAAAGATATTCTTGAACTTAAACATATAATGTATTGAAACCGACAATTGTCAGAACAGTAATCTTTAGTCCTACCTTGAACTTAAACATATAATGTATTGAAACTATACATTATCGAGTTTTAACACACTATTATGAGAACTTGAACTTAAACATATAATGTATTGAAACTTCGATCGATTAGCCATCGCAACTGCACAAGATTTCTTGAACTTAAACATATAATGTATTGAAACTTTTTAAAATTAGAAATCAGTAAACATAAAATGTTACTTGAACTTAAACATATAATGTATTGAAACGTTAATATATAAATCGTATTGATTTCTTTTTCTAACTTGAACTTAAACATATAATGTATTGAAACGGCAAAGAAAAAACAGAAAAACAAAATAAAATAACTTGAACTTAAACATATAATGTATTGAAACCAGATTAATCCAGATCCAGATGAGTATGAGAACTCTTGAACTTAAACATATAATGTATTGAAACTTTATTCCGTAATGCTTTTCTATAAACTCTCTGTTCTTGAACTTAAACATATAATGTATTGAAACAGGAAGAAAAGAAAACTGTTACTATCGAAAAATGGCTTGAACTTAAACATATAATGTATTGAAACCTTGGTGTAAAACGGCTAGAGAAATGTGAGTATTTTGCTTATGAAATGTATGTACACTTAAAAATTATAGTTTTTTATACTTTCTTACCTACATTTTAAAAGCAAAATATTCTAATTATTTTCCATATCAGCTAATCGTTTTCTTTCTTGTTTTAATGCTTCGACTAAACTATTGTCTATATTACATTTGAAGTTTTCTATATTTGTTACTACAATTAATTTTAAATCTTTTATATCATACCCTTTCAAATGTTTAGCCATTGATTTTAACCAATCTCCATGTTTAAAATCTAAAGTTATACTTATATCTTCTCCTTCATTTAAAGTTAATGGTAATTTAGCACTAAGTGAACCATCAGTCTTTTGATAAAAGTTTTGTTTAATTTTTCCTCTTTTTATTTCCCATCCAATTGCATTAATTTTAACATTCCTAGTACAAATATTTACTATTTCAATATGACATACTTCTTGTTTTTCTTTAGTGAATGTATCAATTAAAATACTTGAATTTACTTTTATTTTTAACTTTATTTTATTGTTGTTATTTGCTAACCACAAAGATGTAATTACAGCTCCTATCGTTCCAAATCCTGATATCCAAGTTCCTACTGCATTCCATATATCTACAGTTGAAGTTTCCATTTATCTCCTTATTAATACTCCACAAACTTTACCTATTACATTCACATCAATAATATTATATATTACATCACTAAAGTTTGGATTGTTTGATTTTAAAATAACTTTATCATTATTTACTTTAATCGATTTAATATATAAACCATCTTTTGTATTAATCACATAAATACTTTTATTATCTATTTCTTTTTTACTTCTATCTACAAATATTAAACTTCCATCTTTTATCTCAGGTTCCATACTCTCACCAAATACTTGTAATACTTCTGTATATTTATAGCTACTATTTATATAATTTAAGAGTTGTTTATCTATTATAAGTGGCACACTATTTATTGAATAGTTAATTGCTCCAGCTCCTGCTGAACCAATAATATTCTTTTGATACTTTAATATGATGTAATTAGATGTGTTTTCAATTAAGCTCTCAGGAAGTTGATTAAAGAAAAACCAATTAATAGATATATTTCTTTTAGCTAGAAAGCTCATTATCTCATAGTATGGAATAGAGCCTCTTGCCTTTTGTTTTCTGAAGTTATCGTAGTTAATGTTAAGAGCTGTTGCAATATTTTTATCAAGTACTCTTTTATTTCCAACTTCTTGAGAGAGTATGTCTTTTATTTTTTCTAGTATTTCGCTAAAATTTATCATATGAGATATTATCTAAAAAAGGTTTATTATGAAAAAAAAAGAATTAGCAAAAAAAACAATTAAACACATAATTGCAAAAACTAAAAATGGACTTATAATTACATCTGAGAGACCTGATATTAGTTATATCGTATATGATTTTTTAAAACGAAAAAAATAGATAAGAGAATTTTCTCCTATCCTAATAATTAGTTATAAACACCTCCCTCACACTTTTATTCTTCCCATGCATATTTTTTCCTAGAGTATATTCAATCTCTTTTGTAGATCTAATATTAAAATCTTTATAAAGCTCTCTTACAACTACACTATCATTATAAGATAGTAAAAATCTACCTTTTACTTTTGACAACAGTTCTGCTAATTGTTCATGCTCTTTGATTCCAAATCCACCTGTATTTTTATAGTAAGATTCAGTACTTACATAAGGAGGGTCTATATAAAAGAATGCATCTTCTTTATCGTAAAGTGGGATAAGTTTTGAGAAAGACATATTCTCTATAGTTACACCTTTTAATCTATCACTTATCTTTTTAAAATCTCTATAAATATTTTTAGGCTTTCTTCCTGATTTTGCAGACATTGCAAAGTTATCACCTTTGCTGCCAAAACTTTGTGTTAATTGATAGAAATAAAAAGCAGCTGCTTCTATATTGTTTTTTGGTTTTAGTTTTCTAATCTTTATATCTTGAAAAATCTCTCTTGAGATAAATAAATCATTTAAGTACATTGATAAACTTTGGGGATTATTTCTAATTGCTCTATGAAGATTTATAAGCTCTGAGTTTATATCATTAAAAACTTCTAATTTTGATGGTTCTTTTTGATATAAAACACTTCCAGCTCCTCCAAATACTTCAATATAAATGTTATGGTCTTGAGGAATAAAATCTATAATATCTTTAGCTAATTTAGTTTTACCACCTACCCATCCAAATGGGGCTTTTAGTTTTGTTGAATGCATAATTATCCTTTGTGAAAAAATGTCACTTTTTTAGAGTTAAATTTTTTATTTTGTTAAAATTCTTATGCAGTCAGCTTGGGGAAGGTGGCTGTGCTTTTTTATTTATTTTTTAATTCTCAAACTCTAAACTTGTACTCCATCCACCACTTTTACTAAAACTATGTCTAACTTGTGTGATGTTATATTCATAATCATCTTCTCCTATATTTAAAAGCTTCAAAATCCCACCTGCATATATAACTTCACCTTCACAAGTAAGACTTCCTGATACTTTTCCTTGGTTTGCTTTTTCAAGTTTAGCTTTAGCCTTTGCTCTAGCTTCAGCTTCACTTGAGAAATTTCCTTTATAAATTAGTATTGGTTCTGCTGCATCTTTTGGAATAAATATCTCTTTTCTTTTATTCTCTTTTGTATCATGCCAGCTTACTTTCACACTATTATAAAAAGTCTTTTCACTATGAATTATTGGAACTTCATCTAAGCACTTATTTACATCTATTTCATATCTGGGTAAAAGTTCATTCTTCTTATCATTTTTTACTTTTTTCACAAAGTATAAAGTTTCATTTTTTAGATTAAAAATAGCGTTATATTCATCAGCTAAGCGATTTAAAAAGCTCATGTCCGATTCATTTGTTTGAGCTACACTTTTAATATATAGATCATCAAAATCACACTTAACTTTTAAATCATATTTAGCAGCTATTTGATTTACAATATCTACTATTTTTACATTCTCAAAAGTCCTATTTCTTTTTACTTTGAAGTTACTTTTAAAGTCCACACCTGTTGCTGTTATTTGAAGTTTCTTAAAGCTCTTTTTTGTTTCAGTTACTTTAAAAACTCCAATTAGTTGTAATGTTTCATAGCCTAAATAAACCTTTATTTCATCACTTGATTTTGGTCTTTTATATTTGCCAGATACTTCAATATCTAATTGGTCAGAGTTATTATTAGCATAATCTGTAACTGTTAAACTTGATAAGTCTTTTAATATATTTTGTGTTTTATCTGTACCATTAACAACAATTTTAAATAAAGGTACTCTTACCATAACTCATCCTCTACTTTGATTTTCTTTTCAATTATAGGAAGAATTACTACATCATTTTCATCTAAATATAGTTTATTTTTTAGGCTACTATTTAACTCTAATACTTCTTTAAAATTATCCAAAGTACCTAATTTTTCTTGAACAATTTTGTCCAATCTATCACCTTGTTTAGCTGTAACTTTTATTGTCATACTCCACCTACTTTTACAAGTTCAATTGAGTATGATTGTTTTAAGAAACTTCCATCTTTCAAAAATAGATTCTTTGTTTTTTTAATTGAAAAAATCAAAATCGTATAAGCTTCTCCAGTTGAAAAAGCAATTGTTAATGGTTCTTTTTTAGCTGCAAGTTTTTCAAAGTCATCTAAAGCTCTCATACTTTTTACAATTAAGACTCCGCTTATTTCATCTTTTTGTTCTGACTTACCAACACTTTGATAGGTATCATAATCACCTATTCTTGAAAACGTCACAAATGGATATTCAATAGTTGTTGCAAAAGTATCATAAGAAGTTTTAGAAATATCAAACTCAAAATCACCTATTAAACATAACATTAAAATTCCTTATCACTTAAAGATGTAGTATTAGTTTTTAATCCTGCAGCTACACCTTTTTCAACATCAGCTGTACTACTTGGATTATTTATCTCTATTTTTTGAATAGTTACATTTTGATTTTTACTTATATTTGTACCATTCAAATTATCTAGTTTAACTGGCTCAACAGGTTGTAAATTTGGGATTTCTTTTTTATATCCACCTTCTAAAGTAAAAAATGAACTTGCATCTTTAAAAAAACTTCCAACTTTATCTCCTGCACCTGAAAAAAACTCTTTTGTTGAATTAATCGCTCCTAATACTTTAGTCTCTAACCATTGAAATTTCTCAAAAAACCAATCAAATACTGCAACAAATGGTTCTTTAACTTTTAAAGCTAAAGTCTCAAATACAGGAGCTATTACAGAAACAATACTGTTAAAAATCGATGTTATTCCATTCCATAAATTTAAGAAAAAGTTAGTTATAGGTGTCCAATTATTAATTATCATCCCTAATGGAGTCCAACCCAAATACTCTTTCACAAAAGTTATTCCTGTTGAAAAAGCACTTTTAATTCCATCCCATAAACCTATGAAAAATCCTTTTATAGGTGTCCAATATGTATAAATTAGTGTTGCAGCAACTACAATACCAACAACTGCTAAACCTATTGGATTAGCTAAAAATAAAGAATTTAATACTAATAAAGCTTTTCCAATATTTAAAAAACCAGCTATCACAAAACTTGCCATATATCCAACTGCACTAAATCCAATTGATAAAGCAACAGCTCCAACTACAACCATACCTATTACTTGACTTAAAACAGGGAACTTTGTTACAAAATCACCTACTTTATTTCCTATTTCCCTAACTGGAGTAATAACAGAGTTTAATGCAGGTAAAAGCAATGATCCAAAATTTATAGCTATTGATTTAACTGAATTTCCTAGAAGAACTAAATTATTTTTTGTTGTTTTACTTCTTGTTTCAAACTCTCTTTGCATACTTCCTAAATATTTTGTTCTATCAGCTGTATTTTCCAAAGCTTTTGTATAGTTATCTAATCCACCAACAAGTAATGCTATATCATCACTGTATTCAGCACCAAATAGGTCTGATAATACTCCCATTTGTTTTGACTTTGGAAGTTTTTCTAATGTTTTTAGAAAACTAATCAACCCACCTTGTGCATCTTTTTCTATTGATTTTTTTACATCTTTTGCACTTAATCCAATAGCATCTAATCCCTCTTGAAAAGACTTATTTTGTTTATCTGCTGTTTTAAGTTTTAGTAAAAGAGCATTTATTGAAGTTGCTGCAACTTCAGGTGGTTTACCTAAAGCTAGAAATGCACTACTCAAAGCTGAAGTTTGAACCGTAGTTAATCCAAATACTTTGGCAGTTCCTCCTATTCTTCCTAAAACTTCTACTACTTCTCTTGCTTTTGAAGCTGAAGTATCTGATAGATGATTTATAGCATCTCCTAGTTCTACTACTTGATTTTGAGTTAAACCGTAAACATTCATAAGTTTTGCGATACTATCTCCAGCGGATTCAGCACTCATATCAAAAGCTGTACTCATTTTTGCAACAGTAGTTGTGAACTCAAGTAAATTTTCTTTTGCAATACCAAGCTGTCCCCCACTTGCAGCAATAGAAGCTAACTCATTTGCATTTAAGGGAATCTCTTTTTTTGTTGATAACTTTATTATTTCCTGTTCAAATCTTTTAGCTTCCTCATCGGTTGCAAAATTAACTACTTTTTTTACATCTGCCATTGCACTTTCAAAATCAATTGCAAATTTAAAAGGCATTGCAACAGTTCCACCAAGAGCAACTTTATCCATAACAGAGGATTTGAATTTATTTCTATATTCTTCAATACCGTTAAAACTTAGTTTTGTTTTTTCAAGTAGTGTCATATTATTTTTTAAAGCGATGATTTTTGTATTTAATTTAGTTACTTCAGTTGATGTAGCACCAAATTTATTAGCTAGTTGAAACTTTTGACTTTCAAGTTTTTTTAGTTTATTATCTAATAATGATGTACTATTTATAGCACTAGAAAAAGCACTTGCACCTTTAAATGCTGCACCTATAACTATTCCTAAACCTACTGTTTTCAACTATTTTTCCTTTAAGGTATTATTTGCTTCATTCGAGAAGTACAAAAAATCATCCAAATCCATCTCAAGCATATCTGCATAACTAAAGTTAAAGCAATGACCTATTAAAGTCATTGCTTTTAAACAAGAGTTATACTCAATTACAACAAAAGTGCTTTTTGTAACTTCCCATAATCATCAATATCCATTTCATCAATTTCTGCCTCAGTTTTTTGAGTTAAATTTACAATTAATGCTATTTCTTTTTCCATATCATCTTTGATATGATTAACTAATTTCATATCTTTTACTTTTGCTCGTCTTCCTTCAACAACTTCACCTGTACTTAATTTTACTTTTATTGCTCTACTCATCTTTTTCTCCTTATGCTATATTTGATCTAAGTTCTGCTAATAAATCTTTTCCAGCTATTTTTGCAATCATATTTTTTGTGTCCAATTGAACAAACTGTTTTCCATCTACTTCTAACTCAAAATATTTAACTTTTACTTCTATTGTTTTTTTAACTTGTTCTTTAGCTTTCCAGCTTCCTAAGTCCAAATCAAAATCACCTTTTATAGTTGCAACTGCTGGAACTGCTTTACCATCACTAAAAACAGAACCTTTTGCTACAAAGTAAGCATTTTCTGCATTTGCCATTGCTTCAATCACATATTTTGAATATTGTTTTAATACAAATTTAGCCTCTAATTTTTGAAATGTTCCGTTTTTTACATCAATCTCAAAACCTCCCGCATTAAGTGTTTCTCTATTAAATTGAATTTTTGGTAATTCAAATTCATCAGATACACCTAAATGACCAATACCATTTGCAAAGATATTTATCTCTTGTATAAATTGTGGTGTTTTAATTTCAGCCATCTATTACTCTCCTTGATTTAAATAATTAATTAACACTTCAGAATAATCATCCACATAAACAAGCTCTATGTTTAGCTCTTTAATAGATGGCATATCCTGGAACTCAACTGTTAAATAAAACTTACCAGCTGTTACTGTTGCTTTAGTATTTTTCTTTGGATCAAAATAAACATAAAATCCAATAGCAACACTATTTCCGACAAGTTCATTCATAAAATCTGTAACAGTTTTTTTAACCTCAAGCAGTTGATCTGCTTCTCTATCTCTTGCCCATTTATTTGCTTTAATAATTGCATCAAGTACTCTATAAAAAGTTCTTACTCTATCAAGAGCTTGCCAAATAGGATCAATATCTCTTGTCTCAAAACCATAAGTTCGCCAACCCTCATCTAAGAGAACTAAACAAGCACCCTCTTGTCTAAGTCGTCTTGCTTCACAATCACTACCCTCAAGGTACTCAATTTCTCTTGTAGTTCCAGCAGCTCCTAAAACTAATCTATTTGAATGAGACTTTGCCCAACCAAAAGACTCAGCATCAAATCTTGCAATTACTCCAGCAAGAATTGCAGAGTTTGGAATTTGTAAACCATCAGCTTTTGTATATGCTGTTGTATGAAGCATACAACGACTACCAAAATTTTCCATATAAGCTTTAAATCCAGCTTCATCTTCACTAAAATCATCTGTAATACCTGTTGCCCAAAGTTTTGTGGCAATTGCATCTATTTTTGCACCAATTTCAACGTCTGCACTAAAAATAGGAGCGATGATTAATCCTAATCTTAAATTTATTCCTGTTGGATAACTTGATTTTGTAAGTTCACCAATGGCAGCTAAAACATCAATTTTTAATTGTGCTGCATCTTCATTTTCAGGAACTAAATAACAAACAATAGGACAATTAACTCCTTGTAAATAAATACCTGTAAGAGCTGCTTTTAAAGTACCTGTTGCAATATTAGAAGTTTTAATATAAGTTAAACCTTCCTCTGCATTATTGAACTTTTTAAAACCAACATCACCTGAGCTAACTGTTGCAACAATTCCAATAGGTGTTGAACTTTCAACAGTTACTGGTCTAGCTGCACTTGCACTAATAGAACCATTTATACCAAACAATAACTCCACTTTATTCTCCTTTTATTAAATTAAATTCCAACTGATATCTTCTAAAGCAGTACCTTCTAATTCAGCTTTATTAGATATTTCTCTTATTTTATCAATCCACTCATACTCAGCTTTGTATGTTTCATCTGTTCTAGGGTGATTTAACTGCCAAATTATTGTGTACCTACTTGCAATTATCTCCCCAGCTTTAGTTTTAATAGAAAGTACTCTGTCTTCTTCATTAGTAACAGCATTCAATACTGTTACTAAGTCATTAAATTCTTTTTCTGTAATCTCAAGTAAGTTTTCATGATTTTCTATAATGGGATCAACATACAAATTACCCACGGCATCTTTAAAATATTTCATTTTTTTATCTCCTAGCGTAGTTCTACGGCAACTGAATGACCGCTTATAATATATCTTGCACCTGCTGGAATAACTGCACTAGCAAATAATCCAACGACACCCCCATTCCCATAATTTTGATAGTATGACTGCGCAACTAATACACCTGCAACAGTTATAGTTAAAGTACCACTAGAGGCTGGACTTTTCCATACATTTAACTGTATCGGGTTCCCTGTTGAATTAGTATACGTTACTCCACTAGTTTTAGTTACTGCTTGCCACGTCTGCGATATACCCAATCCTGTATTAGGCGGTAATGCTACATAATCATAAGCTCCAGACCCCTTATATAGATATAATGTATTACCACTAATTCTTAATGGGTCTGTAGCATGTAATGCTTGAGCTGAAGCCACTGTAACAGCTCCTAGAGCAGCAACTACTTGCGCTGGAGTACTAGGTCTGATATAGTTATTACTAGCTGTGTCGACTTGCGTCATTATAAAACCAATAGATGGATTAGTAGTGTCATACTCACTCTTAAATATTCTTGCATTAATATCGCCAGCTGAATCTCTTACAGCAACTGTATTTGGGGTTGAGGCAACAGTTGAATGGCATCCATCTATCGTATCGGCATCTAATCCACTTCCTGATCCATCTACAGATTTTATTTTTGCTAACACATCAGCTGCTGTATATGCAGAAGCATTTAGTTTTGTATTTAAAGCTGTTTGTAATCCAGCGATATTACTAATTCCAAGAGTGTCTAAAGTAGCTCTATTTAACTCTATAAAATCAACTATTTCTTGTAAAGTATCAAGATTTGAAGTATCACTTAAAAGTAAAGTATTTATTTGATCTATATAACCTTTTAGTATTTTACCTTGTGCTGCAGATAAAGGCTTATTTGTATCTGTTGCAGTTAAAGAGTTTTTTACATCTGTATAGTTTAATTTCAAAGCTAAAGAATTATTTACATCTATACTATTTGCTTTTAAAGCTAAGGCACTAATAGCTGCATCACTAAGAGGTAAATCCTTGGGTGCTAAGTTAGCAACATTTCCAAGTCCTATTTGAGCTTTTGTTACATTATGAGGATTACTTTTATCTTCTTTATGAGAGTTTACATAACTAACGGTTGCATAAACTAAGCTATTATCTGTATTAAATACAATATTTTCTGTATTTGTAGATGTTGTCGATACTTTTATATGAACTGCTTTAGATGAACCTTCATCTTGATTTACTTTATATGTAATAGGTACTGTTCCTATACAAATACAATCTCCATCTATATCAAATAGAGCAACTTCTTTTATCCAAAATCCACCAATCTCTGAAGGAATTATTAAGTCAAAAAATGTAGTTCCATTTTTAGTATCAACATTATTTATATCTGCTCTATATTCTTCGAATAAAAGTCCTGTCATATTAGGATTTAGATTTGTAATAACTCCACTTCCAACTGCAAATTTAGCTATTTGAATATAATTATTATTCAACTCTGCATTTTGTTTTTTTGTAAGTCCAATATTTGTAAATATTAATCTATATTGACTCATGCGATTAACTCCAATTCAATAAATTCAGAAGATGATGTAGAAGTACCTAAATAAATATTTGCTGTATCTATACTTGCTGTTACATTTATTGCATCTAATACACTTCTTACATTTTTATAAATAATTACATACTGTTCTAACACTTTTAAATCCTCAGCACTATAAGCTATACCAATACTTTCAATATCAATTTTAAAATGATATTTATCTCCTCCATAAGACCACCACTCTTGTATCTTTGCAGTAATATTAAATTGTTCAAGTACTTTCTCAACTGCATACAAAGTCCCTTTTTTTCTTTTTAGAATTTTTGAAAAAGAGATAAGATTCCTTTTTTCTTGCTCACTTAAATCATCACTCCAAAAATCAACTGAATTTTCATAAGCTAAAAAAGGTAAAAATTTCTTATCACAAGTTTTAGGATTTAACATATCTTTTAAAGGAGCAAGTTCACTTCTAATATTTTCAAATAAAATAAAAGCTAACTCATCAAGAGAGTGAAGCTCACTTTTTTCAAATTGTGGTAATAGTGATTGAAATATCATTACAGATTCCTATTTCATTTTCTAAAACTTCAACATTTGAAACTGGAGAGTTTACTACTACCTCTTTAATTCCTTCAACTTTTAAAAAGTCATTTATTTCTGATAAAGTAATTACTTCACCTATTTTTGTAATCTCTTTTAATCCAGTTTTCAATGAGTTAAGAGCTGCTATTTGAAGTGCAGCTGATTCTTGATTTTTATAAATCTTTAGATTTGCATCTATATTAAATAAAACTTTTGTTGCTTCAAAAACTTCAACTTTATCAGTAAGAGGTCTTTCTTGTTTATCATTACAAGCTTCTATAATCCTTTGATGCATAAGTTCATCTGCTTTTTCACTAAAATAATAGATTTTCACAACAGCGTCTTCATTACCTATTATTTTTACATCCTCTATTCTTCTATCTGATTTTAAAACTAAAGATTTATAAGTCTCTTCAGCTCCTGCTGTACTTTTATCTGCAAATGAAATTAAATATCTATTTAATAAACTCTCATCTGTTTCAGTTTCTGCACCATTTTTAAAAGCTTCAAGAGCTTTAGCTGTAATAACATAAGGTAAAGAAGTAGTAATATTTTCAGTTTTCACACTACTTTCAGAGATTTTTTCTTGTAGTTCAATTACTCCTTGTGTTTTTAAAGTTCCTGCTTTTATCGTTATGTCATTTAATAAAATTGCTTCAGAAGAATTTGTTTCATCTTTTAAAACTAGACCTGCTTGAATTGTATAATCGTTAGTTAATACAGCAGATATTGAAAATTCATAAACTGCATAAGGATTAGAACCAGCTAATCTTTCAATTCCATTTTCTGCAACTTTATGATCTAAGTTAGCTCCACTACAAAAAGCTAAAAGCAACTGCTTAACTATTTCATTTATCTCATTTCGTAAATATAATTCTCTGTATGAAAATGCTTGAACTACAAGTGAATACTGGTCTGAATCCAAAGGTTGCCAATCAATTCCATGTGTTGTAAAAATACCTTTTAAAATATCTATATTTGAAGCTAAAATCTCTTCATAAGTTTTTGTATTTAAAACTGTTGGAGTTGGTAATGCTTTAACATTTATCATTTTAGATTTACCTCTACTTCACCTATATTTAAAAGTATCTTTAAAACCAAAGAACCTTTTGTGGGTTCTATTAAAAAATTAACTCTATTTACACTTGCTCTTGGCTCATTTTTTGCTATTGCTTCAAAAGTATATTTAGTTGCAAGAACTCTAAAACTCTCATCAGCTTCCCTATCTCTTAAAGTATAAAGTAAACTTCCAAACTCAGGTCGCATGACTCTGCTACCCAAGGGAGTTTTTAAAATACGATTTATACTTTCAGAAATATCAGCTAGATACATATTAATCCCTTGAATAGCCATGATTAGAGTGATTAGTTAAATCACCTTTATTATCCGTTATAATTCCAGATGAATTAATATTTTTTGCAGAGATGTCACAATCAAAATTAGCTCCACCAATATCACTTCCACCACTTATTGCAATTCCATTTTGTCCAGTCATTCGTTTTTTTACTAATAAATTACCATCGATAGTTACATCACCTTTATGTAAAGAAGTACTTTCAATATAAGTTGTTTCAGCTTTTACCTTTGCCTCTTTACAAACTATATTTATAAGTCCAGCAGCATTAATATCTAAAGTTTTAGATTCACTATCGTAGAAAATTGTTGTACCATCTTCGTATGTGATAACTTCTCTTTTATTACTTAAACCATTTGGTTCTTTGTTATCCACATTATAAATAGATCCTAAAATAACTCCAACATTTCCAACACCACTAGGACTTAAAACTACAACTTGCTCACCAACTCTAATTGGACTTGCTTTTTTTGTAAAAGAGTTGTTTTTACTAAGCATTGGAAAAAAATCTGTCACTCTTTCATCATCAACTTTTACACGTGCAAGCATTTTCCCATCTGCTATTTTTGTATCAGTTACAGTTCCAAACTGAACTAAATTTGCAATTAATCTTTCTAGTTCTGCACTCATCATCTTTTCCAAATAGAAGTACCAGTTCTTTTTTCATAACTTCTAAGTACAAAATACCCTGATACAGTAGTAATACATAAAGTTGTAAATAGTTCAACCCAATGCTCTTTTATTGTAAAATTCCCAATATTCCCATCAAAAATTGCCAATAAAGTAACTATTGCAACTAGATATGCAGTTAATACTGGTCTTAAAAGTTTTGCAAATCTACTATCAGCACTATTATCACTTTTCCATCTTTCAGTAATATTCTCTTCTTGCTTTTGTTCATTCGCATAATCAAGCTTTTTATCTTCAAGTTTTAACTCTTCAATTCTAATTGCATATTGGGTTTCAAGCTCTTTTAGTTTTACTACAGTTTCAGGATTTTGTTCTACATATTTAACTACATCATCTTTTGATTCAAAATCTACACCAAACTCTTTACCTACATTTTGAATAACATTTTTTGTTAAATCTTTTACAGCTTCAGTTTTATCATCGCTTGTAAAAAGTTTATAAATATTTGGAGCTGCTGCTAATAATAATTGTAATCCTAAACTAAGCATCTTTTTTATCCTTTAAAGCTTGTAAAATTAAATCAATCTTGTCATCAATATTTTTCATAATAAGGTTATGCTCTTTTCTTGAGATGTATCTAACTTCAGCATCATCTTTTCTAAGAAGTTCTTTAATGTGCAAATCAAAATTCTTTAATTGATTTTCTATCTCTTTTAACTCTTTATGTACAAAATCTTTAAAGCTTTTTAGACCATCACTTATATCAGCTGCTTTATCTTTGTTTTTTTCATTCTTATACTTCAAAGCAAAATAAGCACCTACAACTGTAGTAAGAGTAGAACCTAATAAAAATAGATCTTTTATCTCAAGAGTTAAATCCACATAAAAACCTTTTTTTCTTCGCAGTTTACAAGAGTTAAGAACTCACTATAAAGTAAAGCATTTTTGAAAAGCATTTTTTTAAAAAATACGACTATATAGGCTATTCATAGATTTGTTATGATTGGGTCTCTTAAAATTTGGAAAAGGAAAGTCGTGCAAAAGTATGAAGATGAATTAAAAAATATACTTTCAGATATTGCAACTTGTGAGACTTATTTTGGAGAGTTCTACTCTTTAAATGAGATAAAAATAGATTCTAAAAAAATGCCTATTATTTATATAGATTTTTTAGGAGAAACTCCAGTTGATAATTATGAAGTATCTTTAGAATTCTCTTTATACATAGTTCATGCTGCTTTTTCAAAAAATGAAAATATTAGAGATTCAAAAAGATATGAAATTTATACTTTATTAAAACAGATAAATGAAGCTTTACAATCTAAACCTGTTTTAGATTCACAACTTATAAAGTCAAAAGGCTCAAAAAAAATACTTGATGCAAAAAGTGCAAGTGCCTACATAACAATTTTTAAAAAGAATATTGAATTTTCAATCAATACAAATCAAATACAAGGAAGTTTAATTGAATAAAGCATTTATTACCTGCAGTATCTTGTTTGCTTTAAATTTAGAAGCAAATAACGAATTTAAATTAGCTGTTGTTGGAAAATGGCAAGGTCACATAAATGGACCTTTTGAAATAACTCTTGATGATCTTAATCAGATGAAAAAAAACTTTGATGATGCCAAAGTTGATGGAGTAATAGATTTAGATCATGCAACAGTTTTTAATGGAACAGGAGAAGCTTATGGATGGATAAAAGAGTTAGAAGTAAGAGAAAATGAGTTATGGGCTAGTAAAGTCGAATGGTTAGATCATGGAAAAGAGCTAATCAAAGCTAAAAAATACAAATACATTAGTCCTGTTTTGTTACCAAATACAATAAATCAAGTTGATGGGGCAAATATCGGTTGGACAATTCATAGTACTGCATTAACTAACAGACCTTTTTTAGAAGAACTGGGAGAAATAGTAGTAAACAATAATCAAATTCAAGACAAAGGAGAAAATAGTATGACGCCAGAACAAAAAGAAAAGATGGAAAAACTTGAAAAACAAGTTGAAACATTAACAGCAGAAAAAGAAACAGCAGAAGCTGAAAAAATTACAGTTCAAGTTGATGCAGCAATTGCAGCAAACAAAGTTGCACCTGAACAAAAAGATTCACTAATCACATTAGGAAAAGCAAATCCAGAAGCTCTAAGTGATTTATTAGCAAAAGCAAAAGCTTTTGTTCAAGTACCAGGTAATGATTTATTTCAAAATAACAATAACAATCAAGGTAAAAAAATTGATGTACTTAAATTAGGAGGAATTATTAATGGCTGAGTATACAGGAGCAAGTATTAAAAATATTTCTATGGTTAAAGCTAGTGATGTTTTTATTAATGATTTAGTTTCAGTTGTTGGTACTGTTAATGTTACAGCATTAGCAATTACAAAAGATGGTGTTCTAAAAATCGGAACTATTTTAAGAACATTAGATGGTGGAGAAAATTGGGAAACTTTATCAACTCCAGCCTATATAGCTGGAGTGTATGATGATGAGGCAGAAGTATACTTTGAAGGTCATATCTACAAAAGTACTGTAGCCGCTAATGAAAGTGCTCCACAAACAGGTGATTGGGAAGATTTAGGCGAATGGGGTGCAAATGGTATTTTAAAAGAAACACTTACAGAAACAAAAAGAACTTCCGTATTAGTTCTAGGTAGTGCAAAAGGTAAATATCTAGTAGATTTAGATTCATACCTAAAAGTGCAATTGTTTAAAAATAAATTATTTATAAAATAAGGGGAAGAAATGACAATTTTAGAAATCATAAAATTATGGACTAGTACAAATATGCTTAAAGCTATCAACTCAATTAAGCTTGTTAGTACATATACATATGACAAATACTTTAAAGGTAAAGAAGAACCTGTATATGGAAATATTGCAAAACTTAAGATTAAAAAATCTGCAAGTGTTGTTTTAGAATCAATTGCACCAGGTGCTGACAGATTACTTGATGATTTAGATGATGTTTATCAACTAAACATTGATATTCCAAGATTCGGTAAAGATGCAGAACTTTTAGCAAATGAGATTAATCAATTTGATTCATTAGATGGAACAGATAAAGCTGAAGCTGTATCAAAATGGATTACTGGGAAAATGAAAGAACACCTTGGAGATTATTCAACTACTACTGAATTTATGGCAACAGGTGCTCTATTTGGAAAGATAGTTGATGGAAAAGGAAAAGTGTTGTTTGAATTTACAACAACTGCTGACCCTATCGAGTTTAAAGATAAAGATATTGATTCTGTTTTAGAAGAGATAGATGAAGCTTTAGTTGAAGAAGTTGGGATGGAAGTTCCTTATGAGATTTTATGTTCATCTATATTTATGCAAAGAATAAGAGCAAAAGCAAAAGCTGAAAAACTATTTGAAGACAAAACTGCACAAAATATTGATGAAGGTGGAAAAAGAATTTTACTAGTTCATGGAAAAAGATTTGTTCCATATAGAAATTCTTATCCTGATACAGAGGGAGATAGAAAACCATTTATTGAAGAAGGTAAAGCTGTTGTTGTTCCCGATTCACCTGAAGTTTATAGTGTAGCAGTTGGAAGAGCTGATCATATTGAAGCTTTAAAAAGTGTTCCAAAACAATTCTTTGCTTCACAGCCTGAACCTTTAGCAAAAGGTAAAGGATATGGATTCTCAACTGAGACAAAGATTTTACCTTATTGTGTAAGACCAGGGGCTTTAATTAAATTGAAATTCTCTTAAACAATAGCAATTTAAGATAAAAGCCTTTACGGGCTTTTATTTACTAATTCGATAAATCTATCGAATAAAAAAAGATTTTAATTTTTAAACGGGTTTTAAACGCCACTACGAGGATTTTTCAAATGATTACAAACCAAGATTTACTAAAAGAGATAAGTGAAAATGAACTTATCGAGCTATCTGATTTAAATGCAAAGAATGAATTAGATCAAACAGTAATTGAAGATGCAATAAATGATGCAATCTCTTTTATTGAATCTTTCATAGTACAACCAGAGAATCCAACACCATTATTAAAAAAGATTTTAGTTAATTTAACTATCTATGAACTAAGACGAAAAAATGGTTTAGTAAGTGATAGCGACAAAGAGTTAAAAAAAGAGAATGAAGCTTACTTAGTAAAAATGAGTACAGGAAGATTAAAAGTTGAAGTTACACATAACTCAACTGCATCAGTTCCCTTTGAAAATAAATCCTTTGCATTTAGACATAGACAAAATAAAAAAGTAAGAACAGAAGGTTTTAGATAATGGCAAAATTAAGTAATGCAGATAGAAACAGACTCCTTGCAAGAAGTCTATTTGTAGATGCGAATCAAAGCTATATTCAAATTGCTGAAACTTTAGAAGTAAGTGATAAAACTATTGCTAACTATCAAAGTAAAGATAAAGCTCTAGGTTTTGATTGGCTAACACTGCGAGCTTCTAAACACATTCAAACTACTCAAACTACAAAAGAGAATATGTACTCTATGTTTACAGGCTATATGATGGATAGCTTAAAAGAGATAAGAGAAAATGAAAAGATGACAGCTGAAATAAAAGCTCAAATGATAGTAAGTTTAGGAGATAGTTTCTCTAAAATGGGGAAAGTAGCACGTCAAGAAGATCCTGAAGCTTATAAATTTGGAATCATTAAAATCACTATTCAAAAGATATTAGAAGCTTTAAAAAAGGAACTAGATACTTCAAATATGGAAAAAGTTCTTGAAGTAATTTATGAAATACAAGATGAGATAGCCGATGTCACTATTTGAAAAGAGTGATTTATTAGAGTTTCTAAATGAAACTTATACTTCAGCTTTAGATGATGGAAAAAGTAAAATAGGAGCTTTAAAGCTTACAAGAAAAGAGTATAAATCTTGGGTTAGTGACTTTAGTTCATCTTTAAAAGAACAAATCAAAGTAAATACCTTATTAGATCCAAATAAAAAACTTGAGAGAATTGATGAGCAAAAAAGTGATTTTCATTTCTTTAGAAAAACATACTTTCCGCACTACTTTACACTAGATGGTAAATCAAAACTTCAAGAAGAGCTAGAAAGCAGATACTACAAAATAATTGATAGATATAAACCTTTTGGGCTTAGATTTGCAATTGCAGCTCCAAGGGGATTTGGTAAATCAACAGATGTTTCAATTGCTTTTCCTATTTGGTGTATTGTAAATAACTTTAAACACTTTATTACTATTTTCTCAGATGCCATAGAACTAGCAGAAACTTTAGTGGAAGCAATCAAAGCAGAACTAGAAGAAAATGAAAGACTAAAAGCTGATTTTCCAGAGGCTTGTGGAATTGGAAAAGTTTGGAAAATTGGTGAGTTAGTATCAAAGAATAATGTAAAAATCAAAGCTTATGGTTCAGGAAAAAGAGTAAGGGGTGTTAAGCACGGAACTTTCAGACCTGATCTTACAATCATAGATGATTTAGAAAATGATACAAATGTAAGAAGCAGAAAACAAAGAGATAAGCTAGAAGAGTGGCTTGATGAAGCTGTTGAAAACTTAGGTTCAGTAGATGATAGTATGGACATTCTTTATATAGGAACTATTTTACATAGGGATTCAGTTCTTGCTAGAAAACTAAAACTAAAGTTTTGGAATCCTATTGTTTTTAGAGCCTTAGTTTCATATCCTATAAATATGCCTATGTGGGAAGAGTACACAAAAACATATAAATATGAAGGTGATACTCAAGCTAGAAACTATTATCTTGAAAACAAAGAGCTTATGGACGAAGGAGCTATTTTACTTTGGGATGCAGTTAACTTAGAATCTATTATGAGAAAAAGGGCTAAGAATCCAAGAGCCTTTCAAAAAGAGCAACAAAATAATCCAAATAGTGAAAACCAAAAGTTTGACTCAAGTAAATTTGCAAAAATAAACCCTACCCAAACGCCAAAACTTGATTATATCTATATGGCAGTTGATGCAAAAGGAGATAGTGATCAAGGGGATTTTTGTGGAAGAGTTGCAGGTGGACTAAGTCTAGCTACTCAAAAGCTTTATATCTTTTATACAAAACAAGCAAGAATCAAAGGTAAACCCGTAGTTGATGCAGTTGTAAAAAACTTAAAAGAGATAAATGTTTATATGTTAGGTGGAGATAAAAATGGTGGTTTTTATATGCTTCGAGATTGGATAAAAAGTGCTTGTTTTACTGAAAATGTAAAAGTTCCACTTATGAAATTCACCCATCATACAGGAAATAAAGAAGACCGTATGGGTGAACTAGAGTTTCCTTTAGATGATGGAGATATTATTTTTGTGGGAGATCATCCTGAGCTATTTAATCAAATGGACGACTTTCCTGAATCAGAGTTTGATGATTTACATGATGCACTTCAACAAGTATATGATATGAGCAGATTAAGAAGAATCAAAAAAGATGCCCAAAATGGGAAAAGAACAAATACAAGAGCTGGTTCTAGACATCAAAGACCAAGTAGAAATACAAGAGAAAAAAGAGGTAGAAGATAATGGGGAAAAATAAAAAAATAAAAGGAACAAGAGCAAAAGGTTCATTAATTCTAAATAATAAATCTGAAAACAAAAGAACTGCTGTGAAAATATCAACTTCTCAAAAAGATATTTTAAAATCACTGTTTGAGCTACCTGTACAAAATAGTTGGTTAAGTGAAGATGAGATAGATAAGATCTTAAGAGATTCTACTGTAGCTGCTGCAATTGGAAGTAGAAAAGCTTCAACTCTAAAAAAAGAGATACTAATTTCATCTGAAAATAAAGATATAAAAGATGAAATGGAAAAAGTATTTTCTTTTGATGTAATTGATTCTATGCTTGATATTCCATATTATGGTTTTGGAGTGTTTGAGTTAAACTGGTATGCAAATAAATCTTTTTTATTCCCAAACATTGAAGAGAGATTTTACAAAAACTTCATCCTAGAAAATAAGGTTTTAAAATTTAATGCAATAGGAATAGCAGAAGATATTCCACCTTTTAAAGCTGTTTATTCAACTTATAAAGCAAAACCAAACAAGCCTTATGGTCAACCATTATTTCATACTTTATTTTGGTTAATAGAATTTAAAAATGCTTCTTTACAGTTTTGGGTAGAACTACTTGAGAGATTTGGGACTCCTTGGGTTATTGCAAAAACAGAGGGTGACAAAGATATTCTAGCAGATGAAATTTATAACATGTTAGGTGGTGATGGAGCTGTGATTGATAGTGAAGATGCAATAGATATAAAAACAGCTACAGATAAAGGAAACTTCAAAGAACTTATAGAATATATTGATGATCAAATAAGAGAGATTATCTTAGGTGGAAATCTAACAGGAAATGTAAAAGGTGGTTCACAAGCTGCTGCTAATGTTCACAATGAAATTAGAGAAGATTTAGCTCAAGCTGATGAAAATATTGTAAATAAACTCATCAAAGACATTATTCAAAATTTCAAAGAACTAAATAATTTATCTTTAGAAATAACAGGAAAATTAAAAGATAAAGACGACCCAAACAAAGAACTTGCAGATAGAGATAAGATTATCTACGATATGGGTTATCAACCAACAAAAGAGTATATAGAAGAGACTTATAGTATTAAAGTAACTGAAATACAAAAAGATACAACAAAACCTATTACCAATAATACTGACATTTCCAGTGCTTCAGCACTCTCTTTGAGAAAAGCAAATTTATTAGCAATGAATAACCCTATTGCGATTGATGAACTAGATAGAAATATTCAAAACCTAGATTTAGAAAAGATAACACTTACATTTCAAAAGCAAATTTTACAAATTATAAACAAAAGTGACTCTTTTGAGGAGATGCTAGACACTCTTTTTAAAGCTTATCCAACCTTTGATACAAAGCTTTTAGAAGAAAGTTTATATAAAAACCTTACCCTTTCGCAGATTTTAGCAGCTGCTCAAATTGAGGATGAAAATCCAAATGGTTAAAATAGATTTTGAAGCTCAAAAAACTCCAGCTGCAGTATATGATTATTTAAAAAGTAAAGGTTTAAAACTAACTTTTAATTATGATGAGCTTTTAAAAGAGGCTCATGATAAAGCTTTTACCGTTGCCAAAATCACAAGAGCAGACCTATTAAATGATATTCATGAATCACTTACAAATGCCATGAAAAGTGGAGAAAACTTCAATACTTGGAAAAAGAATATTATCCCAACTTTAGAAAAAAAAGGTTGGTGGGGAGAAAAAGATATAGTAAATCCAGCAACAGGTGAAGTAAAAAAAATAGTAATAGACTCAAGAAGATTAAAAACTATCTACAGTACAAACATGAGAGTTGCATATCAAAAGTATAGATATAAGCAAATGATGGAACTGCCATTGTCAACCTATTGGATGTATAGAAGTGCTCTGCTTGAAAACACCAGGGACTCACATAGAAAACTTCATGGAACAGTTCTGCCAAGAGATAATGCTTTTTGGAATACAAACTATCCTCCAAATGATTGGAATTGCAAATGTACAGTTACAGCTCACAGCAAAAGAGACCTTGAAAGAAGAGGATTAAAAGTAGCAACTGGAGACATTGAAAATATCGCTTCAAGGGATTGGGCATACAATGTAGGTAAAACTTCAAATTTAGCTGCTATTTCGAAACTAAATTTAGATGATTCATTATCTTCTTTAACTACTATGAATAGTGTAAAAAATGAAGCTTTAAAAGACATGAGTGAAGTTGAACTAAAAGAAAGATTTTATAAAACTTTAGGTGTTGCACCAGGAACAGTTTTTATAGATAAAATAAATGATCCTATCATAATTGATGATAATCTATTTGAAGCAGCTTCAGGTCACACGAAAATAAAAAAAAGAGATAGACACTTATATCTTGATGAAATAGCCAAAACTATAAGTGACCCTGATGAGATATATCTTGAATCAAAAAGAGGAAATATATCAAAAGAAAACACAATATTTAAAAAGATGTTTAGATACATAGACGACAATGGAAAAAAAAGAGCAATAGTTGTTATATTTGAATATTTAGAGGATAAAACACAAGGTGTCACAGCGTACTACTTAGACAATGGAACTCAAGTAGAAAAAAGAAGAATAGAAAAGTTAGTTTACAAAAGAGAGTCGGATTAAGGCTACAGTTTGCGGGGCAGAGCCGACATGCCATTATCTGTAGTCCCATTTCTCTTTTTATACTCTAATTGTACCAAATAGGATAATTAAATGCAAGTAACATTAGAAATATTAGAATTACCAGCTATTAAAAGAAAACTTGAAGAAATAGGTCAAAATATCTCAAATACTTTTCCATTAATGAATGAAATGGGACAATACCTAGCAACCATAACAAGAGATAGTTTTGATGAAAAAAAAGACCCAAATGGAAGAAATTGGACTCCATTATCAAATGCAACTGTTCAAAAAAAACTAAAAAAAGGAAAACCTAATAAATTACTTTTTCAAGAAGGAGATTTACAAGATAGATTTATTTATCATATTGAAGAAAATGAAATAGCAATAGGAACAAATGCAAATAATGATGGTTTTTTATATCCAGCTGTTCATCAATTTGGAACAGATAATGCTTGGGGAAGAGGAATAAAAGTTGAGGCAAGAGCCTTTATGCCTATAACAATAGATGGAAAGCTTTATGATGATGTGGAAAATGAATTAGAAAGGATTGTTGTAGATTTTGTAGAGAGTGCTTTAGAATAAACTACCAGGCTCTCTTAAATGTTTTGTGATAAGTAAGATTTGTGCTTCACTTAAATCATAAGTTTTTGCAAGCTTTTTAGTAAGTCTTTTTTCACCTTGTCTTTTTTTATATTCAGTACAAATTTCATCATTTCGGATAGTTGTTTTATATGAAGGTATATACAAAGAAGAACCTCCATGTTCTTTTATTACATCTTCAATTGTACTTTCAGGTTTTTTTACAAAGTTAAAAAACTCTTGGAATAAATCATAATTTGTAATTGTTGCCATTTTTAACCTCCATAAAATAATGGATTATATCCAAATAAATAACATTTTGCAATATATAACTAGAATTATATTTCTAAGTGAAATTAAAAAACTAAAATATTTCATATTAATATTAAAGTTTTTCTAAGCATTCCCGTAGCCCTGAAATAGTATCAGATACAATATAATGATCTTCAGCAAGTTTATATAATTCATTAAGTATTTTTTCTCCATATGGTTCTTTTAGAGGATTAAGATTTACTTTTTTAGTAGCAGGCACTCTGAAATAACCTTTCAATAAATATTCTAAATCAACCATAACTTCTTCAACTTCACCATCTATAAGATAGTTCACTTTTCATACTTTCTCCTTTTTTATTATTTTATCCCATTTTTTCTAAAGCTATAATCACCTTTGTAGCTTCATGTTTTGTTAAGCTTTCCATTTCTTGCAATTTATGTCTTGTAATTCTCAATATAAAATTTGCTAAAGCTTTTTTGTCTTTATCTCTTGCCTTTTTACTCCATAATTCATATATTTTATGTTCTTGTGCCTCAGTTGCTTTTTCAATAGGAATATCACTTACATTTCTATTGCAAAAATCTAAAAGTAGTTTTAATTCATCTATACTTAGCTTTGTTGTACTATCAGCTCCAAAACGACTAAGCATAAACTCTTTTCGCATTTCATCATCTATAAAAACATTATGTTTAACTATTTGGATTTTTTGAATAAGTCTTTTTTTATAAGATTGTTGTTTGTTTATCATAGTTTTTCCTTTTTCTATACAACCTTTACAACCTATACAACCCCTATATTATAAGCCTTTGTTTGTGGTAGTTGTAGTGGTTGTAGCGGTTGTGTTAAATTAAAGTATAAGTTATAGGTTTACCTTTTTTTTCTTGGTATTTACTCCAAAATTTATCGGTAAATTTATCTAAAGTATCTCGTGCTGTTTTATCTGTTTTTTCATATCCGATTTGATTTAAAAGTTCAGTTTGTCCTAATCCATCAGGATTTTTATTTAGAATTTCTTTTGCTTTATTTACAAAGCTTTCTTCATATTCACTCATATTTGAAAAAACTGGATCTATATCTTTTAAGTCTAAAGTTATAGTATCAACTGCAAAGCCACAATCAGATATCGCATCTCTATCATTTTCAACTCTTAAACTCCATTGTAACTCATTTCCTAATCTTACTTTTTGTTTAAATTCATAAACATTATCAGCACTTTTTGCAAATTCACTACTTCCATCTATAACTTTTCCATTTTTTGTTGCATGATGTATTAATAATACAGTTCCACCAGAGTCTCTTATATCTTTCATATTCTGCATAAAAGATTTTGCTTTAGTGTCATTATGAATATTATCAACAAAATCTCTTGTACTATCAATAACAAAAATACAATCTTTATAATTTTGCCCAAAAGCATTTTTAATAATTTCACTCAAGAAACCCTCAGGAGTTAGACCCACTTTACCTTTATTAAAATATTTAATATTTTTATGTTCTTCAATAAGCCAATTAACTCCTCGTTCTTTTAATTGTCTTTTTGGGTTATCAAAATCAATATAATAAATCTTTTTTATTTTTGTTGCTAAAAGTTTACTAACTGCTAACATGAACCAAGTTTTACCTTGACTTGGAGGACCATATATCATAGTAATAGCTTCAGCAACCAAAAAATCTTTTATATAAAATACTGTTTCTTCATCATTTAAATCATTCGGTGTTAAAGCCATATTTTCAAAGCTAAACATTATGCACCTCTTACTTTCTCTAATTTTTCTTTTAACCAGTTTTCTAATTTTTCTTTATCCCTTAGAGATACTCTCTCAAGCAAAATATCAAAGTCATGTTTTTGGCTAGTTCTTCCATATCTAAACTCAATAAAAAGCACTTTTAAAAGCCATTTATTTAATCTATCTTTATCATCTGTTTTTACTATTTTGTTAAAAATAGTTTTGAAACTCAGGGAACTTATCATAAGTACTTATATGTACTTGGATATTTCTATAAGCTTCATCTAGTTTCTCATCACCTGTATTAACTGTTAATATGTTCATCTTTTCTTCCTTTCGTCACGTAACCATCTTTCAAGCTTATTATTTTCAGACTCTAAGAATTCTGCTCTTTCTTCTAATACTCTTATTTTATTATTTGCTTTTGTTAGCCCATCAATAGCTCTTATGTACATTTCCCATATTTCTTTTATTGCTAATGTTTTTAACATTTCTTCATCTTCTATAATCTCACTCATTTTTACTCCTCCTAATAATCTCAATAGAACAGCTCGTAAGCTGCTCTATGAGATCACTTAACCTCTTGGTAAATCTTTAAATTTTTTCTATCACCAAAAAACTCTTCATCATTTTTGATAAACTCTTTTGCCTCTTGTAGTGTTTCTTCTACACCTACTATGCAAAAGGTAGTTTCATCCTCAACATTAATAATTAAAAATTCATTCATCTCATCCTCCACCAATTATAAAATCTACCTACCAAATAGCTTCTACTGTAGCTAAAACCAAACATAGTGAAAACAACTATCACACTTTGTAATTCAGGGCTTAAATCTTTTATAAGAGGAAGTAATATCCTCATAACAATAAGCCCTATTAATATTCCTAACACACTATTTATGAGTGCTTCATTGTGTGTATCTCTTTTAGAACGCATTCATCCCCTCATTTTGATGAGTACTTTTTAAAAAAATGCAAAAATCTTCTTTTATCTTTTTTACTGTATTAAGAGATTCTTTTATGTTCATATTTTTTGTTTCAGCATACTTTGTTTCAATTTTTTGCAAGAGAGAGTCAATGTCTTTAAGTGAAATACAATTACAAGTTTTAAATATTTCTAAAGAATCACATCTTTTTATTTTTAATTTTTTCTTTGTAAAATTCAATCTATATTTCTTAAAAAGCCTATTAACAGCTGTTCTTTGGTTTTCAGTAAAAACCCTTCTTATTGGGATTAATTTTGTTTCAAACATATTACTATCCTTTCAGTACCTCATTTCGACGAGTAATCTTTCACAACAGTAAAACCATTGTCTTTTAACTCTTGTAAGGCTTCTTGCTCTTTTTCTTCATATTTTTTATTCTCGTCAGATTGGGGTATCATTCTCTACCATCGCTTTCATAACCAGCTATTTTATAAATATGCCTTGTATCATCAACTTTAAATTTTACACTACTGGTATTTCCCAGCATATCTCTAAATCCCTCAGGAATTCCATTTTTATGCATCTCTTTAGCAAGACTAATATTAGAATCTAAAAAACTATTTGTTTCATTAGTATCAAGCCAATCAACAGCTTGATTTAATACCTCTTCAACACTATCACCTGTAAAAACTACAACTTCATCAAGGACAAGTCTATACTTGCCCTTTTTACATTGCAAATCAAAGTTATTGCAATCTGCTTTTAAAATTTCAAATAGTTCTTCTATCATTACCATTCCTCCTCACTATCATCCTCGTCTGACATTTCAAAATCAGGACAATCTTTTATTTCATCATCAAGATAATTTCCATAAGCCTTACACTCAAAAGTTCCATCTGTAAAATCACTTCCTTTATATTTACAGTTGTAGCAACAGTTTGTTGCTATTCTTATCATAGTTCCCATCTTTTAGCCTCTTCTAGCTTTCTATACACAGCAGGGAAGATAAACTTCTTGTGGATTCATTTCAAAGCCTTTAAGTACTCCAAGCTTTCTGCTATTGCTTCACAAAATCCTGCTGTAAGACTTCCTTGATTAAAACATAGTTCCCCATTTATAAGTTCATCATCGTTATCTATAAAAAAAGGTTCTGTTATTATGCAAGGAGCATTTGTATATCTAAGCATATAACCACCTCTATCTTCAGCTGTTTTAGGTTTTATACCTCTATCTTTATTTTTTAAAACTGCTAATATATTTTTTTGAAAAATAGTAGCTATAGCTTTACCTTTTATAGATTTGTGATAATAAAGTGTTTCACAACCATTTGCTTGTTTATTAAAAGCATTACAATGTAACTCTATTACCAAATCAGGTTTTTGAGCATTTACTTCATTTGGTAAGTTCTGTAAAGTTGTTTCTCTATACATAACAACTATTTCATGCTGGTCAAAATTAAACAAATTCCCAAAATTATGCTCAATATCATGTGCAAGTTTTTGATTAAATTCAAACTCTGTAGTTCCATAAGTGCTATTCATAGCACCTTTAGATCTTTCTTGATGTCCTATTACTACTGCTACTTTCATTATTTCTCTCCTATATTATTTCCTGCTTCTTGCCAACATTTTTCCTCTTCTTTTGCATAGGATAAAGCTTCATCAATACTTTTACCCTCATCAAATAATTTTCTCCAGTAATAATCATCTTCAGACTCAATAAATACGAATTTATTTCCTCTTCTTAAAAGATTTCTTTTCCATTTTATAAACTCAATACTCTTTTGTATTACAGTATCTTGTATAGGAAGAGCTGCAAGATCTAAAATAATTCCTTCCCACATTCCATCTAGTTTTAATTCTTCTTTTTGTCTAAGATTTATGTAAGATTTTGTACCCGTAGTAATTCTTGCACTTTGTAATAGTTCAACTCCTTCTTTCCAAAATGGATGTTCAAATCCCCAATTTATAAGTTTCTGAATATCTCTATCATCATATTTCCCATTTTTAGGCTCTAATGCACCTAAAACAATAGTTTTTATATCATTGTCTTCAATATCTTTTATTTTCAAATTTGCGTATTGAAGAAACTTTTCTTTTGCAAGTTCGACTTTCACTTGGTTATAGTCAATAAGATTATTTACAGAAATTTTAAATTCTTTCGTTCCATTAAAAGACTTTAAAGTTATTCTTTCTGTTTTTCCTTTTAATCTTTCGATGTTATATTCTTCTCTTAGATTGTCTAAAAAAGCGTAACATTCACTATAAACAAAATCTTTATATTCCAAAATGGCAGCTTGAAGTTTCAAACCTTTAGCATGGATTTTTTCCACAAGTTCATCTTCTAGTTGTTCATCTATATCTATCCTTGCAGGATGTTTATATTCACCTGTTTTATCCTGCCACCAACCCTTATCATCTACAATTGGCATATATTCTCCTTATAATTTATTTTTTTGAGTACTCAATAAAGCTATCTTTTTCTAAGATAGCTCTATGAATACTCTTCATATTCATCTCCACCAAATGGATATTCTTTAGAACTTTTTTCATTTGCTTTTTGAGCAAGTACTCGTATATTTTCTCTTTGATCTACGATACTTAAACCCATAAATAACGCTAAAGTTCTACATATATATTCAGCTTTTTCTTCATCTACTTGTATTCCAACCTCTCCATGTTTTACAATAAACATCTTTTTATCTTCAACATTCACCCTTTTTACACGAATTGCACTCATTTCACATCCTCCTTGAAAGGTATTTTGTTTTTATCTTTTCTTTTATTTCCTGCAACCTCTGCAGCAACATAACCACATATAAACCATAAAAAGCAAACCAATAAAATCACTGCTATCTTCATCACAAACACTCCCTAATTTTTTTATAAATTAGGTGTGGAGCAGGGTATTTATTGTGCAAAACCTGATTTATAGTTGTTTTAGATAACTCTAATCTTTTTGCCACATCGCCTTGCGACATTACTTTTAAAGCATTTAGTAGTATTTTTCTAGCTGCAATATCTGTTTTAATTCCTGTTGTTGTACAATAAACTTCTTTGCTATTTATAATAGGAGCTGTTAAGATATTTTCTTTCGCAAGGAATACAAAAGTTGCTTCAAACAAAACTTTTCTAGCTTTTGTTTCATCAGCTCCTCTTCTTTGTATATATCCAGCAACTTCTAGCGGATAAATTATTGCTCTAATCGTATGCTCTTTAATATCCAAGATACTTTGCATATCTTTTACTTTAAAAAGTTTGTTACGTCGCATATAGTCCCAAACCCTTTGTTTCACACTTCTTTTTCCTGCAAAAGTTGTTTTTGCAATTCTTTTTCTAGGTTTTCGTTTTTTCTCTTCCATTACTCAACTCCTAAATCCTTGTAAGTTCGTAAATTCACACTTTCAATATCTTTTAGTAAACAAAGCTCTTCAAGTGCCTCAATCTTTCTTTTTATTTGTCTTAAATTTCCATATTTTTTATCAAAATGTGCTACTAAATCATTTTCGATTTTCACCTCAGATAACTCACAAAAGGCTTTTATATCTTCTAAAGTCATTTTTTCAAGCTTATGCAGTCTTAATCGGCTATAATAGTGTCCATATTTAGCCCATTTAACAGCACTTTGCTCCATACCTATAAAGATAATTACGCAAGAGGTTTGGTCTGTTAAATCTCTAAATACTTCTAGAAGTTCGTGTTTTGCGCCAGTCAGAAGTTTATCAACTTCATCAACTATCATTATTCTGTCTTCAAGTCTTAGTCTCTCTTTTATTTGCTCACTTGTCTCTGTTATTTTTCCACTATCAACGCCAAGCTCAACGCCAATTTTTTTAATCAAGAAACTTTTGGTCCAAACTTCCTCAGCTCTTAAAAAGATTATATTTTTAGGTTCATTTGCTGCTATTTTTTCAATAGTCCAAGTCTTACCAATCCCAAAACCACCATGTAAAAGAGCCATTCTTGCACTATTAAACTCTTCAATCTCTTCATTTTTAAGAGCATCTAACACCTCTCTTACTTTCTTAAAATTTGCTGTTTCTATAAAACCATGTTTCATTATGCCAATCTCCTTTTTTCATATTTTTCAAAAGCTCTTTTGTAGCTATCAGGCTTAAGCTCTTTTAATTTTTTATCTTTCTCATTCCACTCATTTTTCTCTAAGCACCATAAAAATCTATCTTCATAGGTTTCAAACTCAGGTCTTCTGCCCTCAAGTACTTTTTTAGGCTTACCATCTTCATCTTTGTTTTTAAAGTCATAGTGTTTGCTTGTTTCAAGTTCTGCTTTATCTTGCTCTTGTAGTTTATGCGACTCATTTAGTAGCATAGTTGTTACCGTAGTTCGTTTTGTTGTTGCAAGGGTATAACTTATTTCATATTTTTCTTTTGCTTTTATCACATCAATCAAAGTAGGGTCATCTGCTTCCTCAGCCATCTTAATAGCCTTATTAAACTGTTGTACTATTTTGTTTTGTTGTTTTCTAGCACTTGCAGCAGTTTCTCTACTTATTCCGTAGTACTCTAAATCTATTGCTTTACAAATAAGCTGCATAGTTTCAGGATCATAAGCTATTACTTCACCTAAGTTATCATTTGTCATAACTTTTACAGTTTTACCCATATAGTTAAATAACTCATCATGCCAATAGGTACAGTTATCCATCCTAATACCTTTTTTACCAACTTTAGCTTTGTAACTTTTACCAAGTAGTAAATCAAGCATTCTCTCATCGCCTATACTTTGCACAGGTGTAGGATAAGAGTTCCAAGCATTAATCGGAGATTTATTTAATCCACCATGTTCTTTTTGTTCATATATTCTCTCAGTCCAAAGATCTATTATCTCTTGTAACTCATCTTTATATAAAGCTATATTTATATCTATTCCTATATTCTCTTTTTTTATCCTCCAAAGTTCCCTAAAAGCATCCTCTTCATCTTTGTTTTTTATCTCTTCATTTGCCTTTTTTATAGACATAATCTTATGTGCAAAACTCTCTCTAGCTTTTATTTCGCTATTCATTGCAACATTGTGTCCTATAAAAGCAGGTATGTATCTAAACAATCCCCTTGCTAGTGTTCCAAACATCCTTTCAATAAAAGGTTTTTTATCCCCACTAAAAGGAGGTGTTGTATGCACCATAATCTCAAGATTTGCACAAACACTTGCAAAATGATTAGAAATAAACTCTTTTCCATTATCTATTACTATATTTTCAGGTATTCCAAACTTCAAAATCCCAGCTCTTAAAAGTCTTGTTACAGCAAAAACACTATTCGAATCTTCAACTTTAAATATAGGTCTTCTAGTTGCTATATCAATAAGTCCTAAAATCGTGTATCTTTTCCCATCTTTACATATAACATCTGCAGGTGTTGCATCAAACTCCCAGAAATGGTTTCTATAAAGTGCTTTTTCACTCTCATTTCCTAATGCAATAAGGAAGTAGTTCTTCCACTTATCTGGACTTTTAGAAAACATAAACAACTGTGGATTTGCTTTTTTCCATCTCTTATAAAAATTGTTTAATGCATCATACGAGGGCATAGTAGAACCAAAATGACTACACATAAGAAGATGAATAGTCCTTATTATCGGATGCGATTGTTTTAAAAAGTATCGCTCTGCCATTTGCTGTTGTTCTATTGTAAGAGCAGTTGTATTTTTCTCTTTGCCTCTACCATCAACAAAGGCTTCCACTAGATTCTCACCCTTTGCTTTAGCTTCTTTGTATGTTCTTATCCAGTCATTTAGTTGCTTCAAAGATATATTTCCCAAAATATCAAACTCAATTGAGTTTTTAAGGGTGTTTTCTATAAATTTGCCCTGCGATACACTTATATCTTTTTTAAAGTAGAACTCTATAAATTTAAGCTTTTTTAAGGCTTTTTCTTGCTTTTCACTACTTGCAAGAAGATATTTTTTTGTAAAAGCTTTAAAATTTGTTTTAGAAATGTTAGTAACTTTTTCTTCCTCTTTTACAATTCCTAGCTCTTTAAGCTTTTCTTTGTAGCGTTCAGGTAAATCATCATATTTATAGTGTTTTACAGGTTTTGTACTTGTATCTAGTTTTTTAGATTCAAAGGGGATGTTTTTTAGAGCTTTAGAAAGTGCCATTTTTGTTAGATTTAATTTTTCAATCAAATCTTTAGCTGTAAACTCCATATCAATTCTCCTCTTTTTCTTCCTTTTTTATCCAAGGCAATTTTCCAGCCCAAACACCATCTTTTTTAAGCTGTGCTATTATTTTTCCAACAGTGCTATTTTCATCTTTTACATTTTTACCTGTAACTCTTCTATTCATCAGTTTAGAAAACATTGTTTTATCAAGATTGTATTTCTCTACATATTTACCATCACTAAACATAAGTGAATCAAACCTAGCTCTTAACAAAGGAACAGTTTTATTTTTTTTATTTGAATCTCGAACTCTTATCATCCTAAAATTTAGATCTATTTTTTCATTCATTCTAAAATCTCCTTTTCAATAAACTCCACTAACTCTTTTTCTCCCTCAAGCTTTTTATTCTTTATAAATACAAGCTCCACTTTTGTTGGATTATTCTTATGCCTACAAACATAATATTTTTTACCAAACATAACCTCAGGCTCTGTTTGTATATTCCAAAAACCAAATTCAACTATCATTATTAACTCCTAAATTAAAATATAAAATACTCACAAAAATTAAGATATTTTTATCAATATTCACGGTTAAGTCCTTATTGGTTAAAATTTTGAGTACTCAATTCAAAACAACCAACTAACCAAAAGGACTTAAATATGAATAAATTTTTTGATAGTTACTATTACTGTGATGAAGGATTAATTCCTGTAGATGCTTTAATCTTAGAAAAATTAATGCGAGAATATTCAGAAATTAAAGAGTGCTATTTATCTATATATAAAGAGTTAGATGCTTTAAACATATTAAGATCAAGCTTTATGTCTAAATATAAATATGTAATATCTTATCATCCATACTATATGCTTTATAACAACATCAAGAGACCTGATATTTCTCTTTACAGAAGAAAAGAAAAATATCTAAACAGCACAATGTCTTTTTCTATTGCTTCTAAATCAAAAGCTATATTAGTATCATTTGAAGATGATAAATTTGTACATATTCCTCAAATATTAGAAGATAAAAAAACAAAAGTAATAACACTCAAAGAGTTTCGAAAAAAGGAAATAAAACTTTTTCATACAAACAATCCAACATCAACCGAATTGAACGATATAATTGAAATTTTAAAAGCTTTAAATGAAAAATTAAATATCATTTTTTCAAAAAAGATACCCTTTACCATTTTAGAGAATTCATTGAATTGGAGTTTAGTCTTCTTTTCCATGCGAGAGATTTCCTAGCCATTCTTCTAGCACACTTTTTAGTTGCACCCATTTTTCTGAACTTTTTTTCATATTCTTTTTGTTCAATCATTAGTTTATTTGACATTTTTAGCCATATAGAAGCCTTTGATTCTTCTATATAAGTGCCATTTTTTACATCAGCTATTATTTCCATTAAAGTTTTACTCATCCTCTTCCTCCTCCTCAATATCTAAAGTTAAGCCCTCTTGAAAATCGCAAAATCAAAAGGACTTAAGAATAGATATTTTCATATCTATTTATATTCCAGTGCTTTTCTTTTCTTGGTACACTGCTCAAACCTCAATTTATATCCCTTTTGACACATATAAATATTTTTTTAACAATTATCACTAGATGTTACTCCTAGCGTTTTCAACCGTTGTCTTAAGAACTGGTTTAAAAATTTAAAGATCATGTTTTTTAAAAAAAAAACTCAAGTTTTAATAAACTTAATAGAGCTTTTAAACAAAAGCTCCGTTAAATCTACTTATATTTTAAAAGTGTAATTTTTTGTTGTTTTATGTACCTCGTACATTTTTTTTTCATAAACTCTTTTGAATTTTTCAAGTTTATTTATGTTTTCTTCAAATTTACCTAGTATTTGTGAGGGACTTATTCTTGCAGGTAAATCTATTTTTATATCAAGTAAATTTCCATTTAGTGTTCTTATTCTTACTGCATAAATATCTCCGCTTGAATAAGCTAACACACTCTCCACTCGTGTTCCAAAATCTGTACAAGCCATAGTTAAAATATCAAGCATAAAAGTACTATCTATCTCTTCTTTTTCTACAAAAATTTTTAAAGCACTTTGCGCGACAAATTCCTCCGTTCCTGTTTGTGTCAATTCAAATCTAATCTTTCTCATTTATGTTCCTTTTTATTATTTTTCTCTTATAATGTTCTTTGTATGTTGAACAAATATATAACGAAGTATAGATAATTTTTACTCTATTGTCAAGAGTAAAATTACTAAATTAGATAATTTTTACTCTAAAGGAATATGATGACACCTGCTGAAAGGTTTAAAGAAGCCCGTAATTACATTGTTTTAACTCAAAAAGAGTTGGGGGAAAAATTGGGATTCCAATGGCATAAAATTAAAGATATTGAGGCTGGAAAGCTAAAAGTTACACCAGATATCGCAGAATATTTAGAGAATTATTACTCTATTAGTGGCTGGTGGCTTCTAACTGGCAAGGGTGAAATGTTACTAAAAGATAACAATTTAGTTCAAAAAAATGAAACAAAATTAGATTCAAATTTAGTTACTATCTCTTATTTTAAAGATACTTATGCAGCAGCTGGAGCAGGTGCTATAAACTATGATAAAGCTCCAAAAGTTATGACTTTTGATAAAGAATTTTTAAGAGTTCAATTGGGAATAACAGTTTTCAAACATCTTCATATTATCCATGCTATTGGAAATAGTATGCATCCAACTATACAAACAGGAGAGATGCTATTTATAAATCCTTTTGAAAATGAAGACTTTAAAATAAGAGATAAAGATATTTATGTAATTAATACTCCCAATGGAGTGCTTGTAAAAAGAATAAAAATACATCCAATAAAACCTATTTACATATTAGTGTCAGATAATCCTGAAGATGAAGATATTATTCTTGAAGGTGATGAGTTTAACTCTTGTACAGTTATAGGTCGAGTTATTGGTCATTTTAATAAGTTGTAAAAAGGAGAGGATATGGCTTTTATACCATTTGTATTATTTATAGTAGTTTGGATTTTTACTTATAAACATTTCATAAGTAAGCAAAAAGGAAAGTTTATATCCCATTTTTTAGGATTTATAATCTCTTTTTTGGTATTTATTATTTCCCTTACAATAATTGCACCTACATCAACGCCTACTTTAGAACAGATAGAAAAAAAAGAAGAACCTAAAATTTCAGATACTTCAAATACACAGTTGAAAGTATTAAAGGTATCAGATTATCCATATACCTTTAAAAATAAATCCGCTGTCTCTTTTTATATAGGAACGGATGAATATAACTATATAAATATTACTATCCCTCGTGAAAATGTAAAAAAAGGTTTTATTTTAAACACAAAATTAAACACTAATGATAGAAATCTTATTTCTGCCATTGCATCATGGGATAAAAAAACATATTTTGACAATGAAAATTCATTTGTAATTTTTGAAATCACAGATATAGATTATAAAAATAAAACTGCATCTATAAAGCTAGAAGTAAGTCTTAATGAAGCAAAAGAAATCGCTAGTAATTTTCACGTTCAATTAACTGCAAATATAACAGATGAAGTATTTAACAATTTTATAAAAAAAGATGAAATAAAAGATAAATATCTAAATAAAAAATTAGAAAATAAGCCTTTAATTGATTTAAAAGCATATCAATCTATTTCTCCAGAATATGTTTTTGCAAACTTTATAAATAAATGGGGGGATAAAAATTATAAAGAGATGGCAGAATATACTCAATTAAGATGGAAAGAAAAAGAAAAAAATCCCGAAGAATTCTTGAGAAATTTATATGATCTTAAAAATTTGCAAAGTGCAGAAATTGTTAAAATTGAAAAAAGTGGAACAGCTGCATATAAAATTATTGCAAATATGATTTATATAAATACTATGAATAATGAAGAGTATAATGTTTCTATAACAGGCATGGTAATTAAAGAAGAAAACATATGGGGAGTAAACCCAATATCAACTTTAGCAGAAAAATAATTTTTTTTATTTGCAGTTAAAATGTTAGTAACTTTCACTAACTTTTTAACTGCAAATCTTAAGCTTTAGGTTTACTTGGTTTACTTGCTAGGTTTACTTGCTATACTTTTACAATCGTTTCACTCTTTCCTTTTTCTTTTTTTAATACAAAAGCTTCTACTTAATTTTATTGATGATATAGCCTATAATATCGGCTTAGTAGATACACTTTAAGTGTTAAAATTTCTTTGATTTTTTCTATAATAAGGAAGATAAGGGGAGATAGGGAAAAAATACATCACATACATTTCTACAACCGAGCTATAAAAACCCTTATAAAGCCGATAATAAGGGCATTAAAAATAAAAAACACCCGATAAAACACACTAACATTTCTTTTACTCCCTCACACAGATTCATATAAAAACAAAATTATCACAATATGTTATAAAGCTATAATTTTTTATAATCAAAAATATTAAAAATTGAGGATTTAATGGTAACTTTTTTTATAAAAGTAAAAGGCATTGTTCAAGGAGTAGGGTTTCGTCCTTTTGTATATAATTTAGCAATTAAACATGATATAAAAGGTTGGGTTAATAATGATGAAAAAGGTGTAAATATTTTATTATATGCACAAGAAGAGAGTATTGAAAATTTTATATTAGAATTAAAATCAAATTCTCCTATCTTGGCAAAAATTGATTCTATAAGAATAAGAAAAATAACTAAAAAACAAGAATATAAAAGCTTTGAAATATTAGATAGTTCAACATCAAAAAATAAAACTACAATTATCTCTCCTGATATATCAATTTGTGAGGAATGTATCAAAGATATAAATGATATGAATAATTTTAGATATAATTATAGTTTAACAAATTGTACAAATTGTGGTCCAAGATATTCTATAATAGAAACAATTCCTTATGATAGATGTAATACCTCTATGAAAGAGTTTAAATTATGTCAAAATTGTCAAGAAGAGTATGAAAATCCAGCAAATAGAAGATACCACGCACAACCTGTTTCTTGTGAAGTTTGTGGCCCAAATGTAACTTTGTATAATAAAAATAATATTGTAATATCTAACAATATAGAAGCTATTAAAAAAACAGCAGAATTATTAGATAAAGGATATATAATTGCAATCAAAGGATTAGGTGGTTTTCATTTGATGTGTGATGCAACAAATGATAATATTGTTAATAAATTAAGGGTAGTTAAGAATAGACCAACAAAACCATATGCTCTTATGTTCAATAATATAAATACTATTAAAAGATATACAAAAATAAATATCATTGAAGAAGAAATATTAACTTCAAAAGAGAGACCAATAGTTCTTGTTAATAAAAAAGAAAATACTATTATTTCAAAATTCGTTGCTCCGAATGTTAATAAATTAGGATGTTATATCGCTTATACACCATTGCATTATTTATTATTTAGATATATAAATAAACCACTTGTTGCAACAAGTGCAAATCTTAAAGATGAACCAATAATAAGAACAAAAGAAGAGATAACAGACAAACTAGAAGATGTAATAGATTTTGTATTAGATTATAATAGAGAAATTATAAACACTTGTGATGATTCTATTATACAAAATGTTAGAAAATATAATATCAAACTGAGAAATGCTAGAGGTTATGCTCCAACTTCTATAAAATTGAAAAAAGAACTTCAAAAAAAGATTTTATCTCTTGGTGCAAATCAAAAATCAACTATCTCAATTGCTTTTAAAAATAATTTAATTTTATCACCTCATATTGGAGATTTAAATTCTATTGAATCAGCTGAATATTTTGAAAGAACTATAAATACATTTAAAAGATTTTATGATTTTGAACCAGATGTTATAATCTGTGATAAACATCCAAATTATGAATCTACAAAATTTGCAATGAAAATAAAAGAAAAAAATCCAAATATTAAGCTTGTACAAGTTCAGCATCACTATGCACATATATTATCTGTTATGGCACAAGAAAATATCGAAAAAGAAGTTTTAGGATTTGCTTTTGATGGTACTGGCTATGGAGATGATGGAAATATTTGGGGTGGAGAGGTATTACTTAGTTCTAGAAAAGAGTTTAAAAGAGTAAAACATATCAAATATTTTAGGCTAATTGGTGGTGAAATTGCTGTAAAAGAGCCAAGAAGAGTGGCTTTAAGTCTGTTGTTTGATACTTTTTCTTTAGATGAAGTTTTAGCTATGGATATTCCAACAGTAAAAGCATTTAAAGATACAGAGATAAAAATGTTTTATACAATGTGGCAAAAAGGTTTAAATAGCCCTTTATGTAGTTCTATAGGTCGTTTATTTGATGCTATTTCATCATTTGCAGATATTCTACAAGTTCAAACTTACGAGGGTGAAACTGGATTACAAATAGAGCAAAATTATGATAAATCAATTATTTCTTCATACACTTATGAAATTTTTGAAGAAGAAATTGATTTAAGACCTATGATCAAAGAAATTATAAATGAAAAAGATAAAAAGCTTATCTGTACAAAATTTATAAATACTCTTGTAAATCTTATTTTAGAAATCTCAAATATTTATAAAAATTTTCCAGTTGTTTTAAGTGGAGGAGTTTTTCAAAATAAAATTTTACTTGAAATTTTACTTGACGAATTTGAAAAAGAGGGTAGGGAATTTTACTTTAATATTGATATCCCATCAAATGATGGTGGCATCAGTATTGGTCAAATTTACCATCAATTTGAATAAAGTATAAATATCAAGAAAAGTCTTCTTTATATAAAACATATAAATTATACATAATATAAATATTTAATATTCTATAAGATAGATATAAAATGTAATAAAAATATTTAAATATGCTATAATATAGGCTTTTATAGAAAAAATAATTTTTTCAAAAAAATTAATAAAAAATATTTTAAATAAATATAAAATAAATCAAAAAATATTTATACATAGTATATAAATAATTATATCTTATATATTATACATAAAAAGATAAATAGTAAATATAAATTTAGAGTATGATAGAATAAAAATAAAAATAGGAAAGCTTGTTATGATTAAAACCACTTCTTTAATATCAGATGAAAATGGATATAAAAAATATAATCTTTTTGAAATTCATGAAGATTTAGAACCAATAATTGCTGGTGATTATCTTTTGTATTCTTCGAAAGATTTCAAAAAAACTGCTTATTGTGAACTGATGTATAAAAACAATTTTTATGATAAATATGATAAAGATACTTATCAAGAAATTTATGAAAAATATATAAACAATGAAAAATTTATTGAAAAAGCAAAATTTATTTATAGCATAATTGATTATGATAAATATGCAAAATTTGTTGAAGAAAATGAAACAATTGAAAATCCAAATGATTTGATTATTTCTTATAGTGTTGTTGATAGTGACGGAGTGAAAGTGAATATTTATAATATTAGTATAAAAGAGATTGCTTTTGTATTTTAGAAAAATAAAGATATTTTTGTCGTATTAGCAATTATTAGTTGCTAATACAAAGTGCAGTTAAAAAAGCTTGTTCTTGATATTTTTTTAACTCTTTTGGAAATACTATTTGATTTTTCTTTTCAAAAGAACTTATAGTTTGAGTTGAGATTAAATCAACAGAACAAATAGGATTTAATTGTATTAGTCCTTCCATTTTAAAGGTTACTGCTCCACCTGAAAAACTTCCTTTTTTTGCTCTTTTTTTTATGTAAATTTTTTCAATTTGATTTTTTTGTAAAAAATCTAAAAATTCATTACAAAATTTTCTGATATTTTCTTGTTTCTCATCATCTTCAAATATAATTTTTTTTATTTTATTATCTTGATATTTTTTATCATTTAGAATTACTAAAATAAGATTATTAGATTTCAATTCTATTCCACAAATATTCATATTTTTCCTTTATTATTAGAAATTAATCAAATTATAGTGAACTATTTTATTTTGAATTGATTTTATTACAAAATGCAATAAAATAATTAAATAATTAAAATTTTCAAATGATATTAAGTATAGAGTAAGTACAATCAAAATAATAACAATTATCAATTGTAAAAAAGGAGTACATTATGAAAAAAGACAAAGTTTTAGTTTTAAGTGATCTAAGAGAATTTACTGAAATTGTTGCAAAAAAAGCAATATTTTTAGCAGATAAATATAATAAAGAGTTAAATGTACTTCACGTAGAAGATGAATCATTTTTGAAATTCTTTAAAGAAAAAACAGAAGGTTCTTTGGAAAAAAGTAAATCTATATTAAAAGATATTTATAAAGATAAAGCAGATGTTTATTGTGAATGTGGAGATTTTATAGAAATTGTAAAAAAACATATAAAAATACATAATATCTCAACTGTAATTGCTGGATTTAAAAGAGAAAGAACTTTTTTTGAAGATATTTTTAATGGTTCAAATCTAAGTTCAATAATAAGAAAGCTTGATATTCCAGTTCTTGTGGTAAAAACAGAAGAAAAACCAGAGTATAAAAATATATTAATCCCAACAGATTTATCTAAATCTTCAAAAAAAAATATAGAGTATTTAGTGAATTTATTTCCTGAAGCAAATTTTCATATAGAGCACTATTATAAAACATTTTTTGAAGATAGAGTTAAATTATATGGTTTTGATGAAGATGAAATTCATGATTTTGTGGATTTTTATGCAACAGAAGCAGAACATGATTTGAATAAATTTATAAATAATTTAGATATTCCAAAAGATATAAAACTATTTACAAAAGCAAAAAAATTTATAGATATAAAAACAATGGTTGATGAGTCAATTGAATATAAAACAATTGATTTATTAAGTTTGTCTGTTGGAAGTAGTTTGAGTATTTTTTCATTTGATTTATTAGAACACTCAACAAAAGATGTAATTATTTATAAAATATTAGAGGATGATATAGTATGAAATTTGTTACATTAGTTGTTATAGCATCTTCTGAACATGAAGATAAAATTAAATTAGTAGCTAAAGAATATGGTGCTGATGGAGCAACTATTGTACAAGCAAGAGGAAGTAGTTCGGGGAATAAAAAGAGTTTTTTTTCTTTAACTTTTGATGGAAATCAAACAGTTATTCTTTATGTACTTGAAGAGAGATTATCAAAAAAAGTGCTTAAAGCAATAAATAATGAGATTTTGAACAAAGGTACAAATTGTGTTGCTTTTACAATGCCAATATCTCATATCATTGGTTTAGATAGAGAAGTTTTAAAAAAATTTGAAGATACAATAAAAAATGAAGATGATTTATAAGGGAAAAGTATGTTAGTTGAAAATTTGATGAAAAAAGATGTTACGACTATTAAGCCTTATGCAACTTTAAAAGAAGCATTGCAACTTATGAAAGAAAAAAATTTAAAAGTATTGGTTGTTGAAAAAAATTCTCCATCTGATGCTTATGGAATTATTACAAATACACAAATTTTAAAAGCAATTGTAGCTGAAGATGGAGATATTGATTTATTAAATGTTTATGATTTATATAAAAAGCCTGCATTTAGTGTATCTTCAAAAATTGATGTTAAATATGCAGCTAAAATAATGATAGAACATAATATTAAAAGAGTTGTTGTTACAGATAATAATGAACTTGAAGGTGTTTTGTCAATTACAGATTTAACTAACTATTTGATGACTTGGGTGGAGTAAAATGTGCATGAGTTAATAAAACAGTTTAGATATACTTTAGTAGAATCAGCTGTAAATTTAATTCCAATTTTATTAATAATCATAGGATTTCAACTTTTTGTTTTTCAAAGTTTACCACAAGATGTAATTTCAATTTGTATAGGTTTTATAATTGTAATAGTTGGAGTTACATTTTTTTTAATGGGGCTAGAAATAGGAATTTTCCCTTTAGGCAATAATTTATCTAGTGAATTTTTAGAAAGAAAATCTATACTATTATTTGCACTTTTTGGATTTTCTTTAGGTTTTAGTGCATCTATTGCAGAACCTGCAATTATTGCTGTAGCTTCTCAAGCAGGAGAGATTACTCAAGGAGCCTTAAATCCTTTAACTTTAAGAATAATAATTGCTATAAGTGTAGGATTAATTACTGCTTTTGGAATAGTAAGAACTATTATAGGTTGGAATATAGCAGTTATTATAATAATTGGATATTTAATAGTTTTAATAGTGACTTATTTTACACCAACTGCAATCATAGGCTTAGCTTATGATTCTGGTGGAGTTGCTACAAATGTAGCAACAGTTCCTTTAATCGTCGCTTTAGGTGTTGGTATTGCTTCTGCTTTACAAGGAAGAAGTGTTTTAAAAGATGGTTTTGGTTTTGTTGCACTTGCAGCTATTACTCCTATGATTAGTATTCAACTTTATGGAATATTTGCTTTAGGAAGCGATTTTGGAAGTGAAAATATAGAATTTATATCAAACGTTGAAGATGAAGCACACTATGACAAGGGTTTTACTCTATTTGGAATTGTTATAGATTTATTTAAAACTTTTCTAAATTTGGTTCCAATAATTGCTACGATTTTAATATTTCAATATTTAGTTATTAAAAAGCCTTTAGCAAATCTTTCAGGTGTGATATTTGGTTTTATTTTTTTAATTATTGGTTTATATGGTTTTATCGTTGGAATAAAACTAGGACTTTTTCCTATTGGTGAATCAATAGCAAATAATCTAGTACAAATGAATAATGTATTTTTTATATATTTGTTTGCATTTCTAATTGGATTTGGAACAACAATGGCAGAACCAGCTTTGATTGCAGTTATAAAACAAGCTGATAAAATGTCAAGTATTCGATTGAATGTAACAATTATCAGGTTATTAGTTGCCATAGGAGTTGGATGTGGTATTTTATTTGGAGCTTATAAAATAGTAAATGGATATAATATTTGGTTATTGATAACTATTCTTTATAGTATAGTTGTAATTTTAACTATATTTGCACCAAAACAAATAGTTGCTTTTGCTTTTGATTTAGGAGGAGTTACAACTTCTGAAATTACTGTTCCTATTGTAACTGCTTTTGGAATATTTTTAGCTTCAAATATAGAAGGAAGAAATGTTTTAATGGATGGATTTGGTCTTATTGCTTTTGCTTCAGTTTTTCCAATGATTACAGTTATGACTTATAGTATAATCATAAATTTAATAAATAGTATAAAAGCTACATAGAAAGCTTTTATACTTCTATTTCGTACTTTTTATTAATCAATAGTGACTATAATAATTTAATTTTTTTAAGATATAATTTTTATTATTTATAAAAGAGGAGTTTTATGGCATCTATTGAATTTTATTTATTAATTACTGCTTTTTTGATGCTTTTAAGTGTTGTAGCTAGCAAGCTATCTAGTAATTTTGGAATACCTTCTTTATTTATATTTTTAGGGCTTGGAATGTTAGCTGGTTCAGATGGAATTTTAGGCATACATTTTGACAATGTAGAACTTGCTCAACATATTGGAACTTTAGCTCTTATTTTTATCTTATTTGGTGGTGGTTTAGATACAGCTTGGAAATCAATAAAACCTGTTTTAAAAGATGGATTGATTTTAGCAACAGTTGGAGTATTTTTAACAGCTTTTTTTGTTGCAATTTGCGTTTATTATATACTTGGATTTACTTTTTTGGAATCTTTACTTGTAGGAGCGATTATCTCTTCAACAGATGCAGCTGCAGTTTTTGCAATATTAAGAGCAAAAGGTATTTCTTTAAAAAAGAAACTTACTCCACTTTTAGAACTTGAATCAGGAAGTAATGATCCAATGGCAATCTTTTTAACAGTTGCTATATTACAAATTTTGATGTTACCTGAAAGCTCAAGTATAACAGAATGGATTTTGAGATTTTTTTTACAATTTATAATAGGTGGAGCTTTAGGTTATATTTTTGGAATATTATTACCTCCCATATTAAATAGAATACATTTGAGTTTTTATGGATTATATCCTGTATTTACTATTGGTTGGATTCTATTTTTATTTTCAAGTACATCTTTATTGGAAGGAAATGGTTTTTTAGCTGTTTATTTAGCAGGTATTGTTGCAAATACAAAAGAGTTTGTACATAAAAAAAATCTAATTGGTTTCCATGAAGGATTATCTTGGATTATGCAAATAACAGTCTTTTTAGCTCTTGGACTTTTAGTTTTCCCATCTGAACTTCCTGATATTGCTTTATCTGGTTTACTTATTGCTTTTTGTTTAATGTTTATAGCAAGACCCGCAGGGGTTTTTATAAGTACGATTTTCAGTTCTTTTACCATAAAAGAAAAAGCTTTTATTTCTTGGGTTGGTTTAAGAGGAGCTGTTCCAATTATTTTGGCAACATACCCATATTTACAAGGATTTGATAAATCAAATTTGATTTTTAATATAGTATTTTTTATTGTTTTATTTTCAATTTTGATTCAAGGAACAACTCTTCCTCTTATGGCAAAATGGTTAAATGTTGAATCAAAAAGTAAAGATTTTAAACCAGATAATGTTATAGCTTCACCACTTTTTTATCATACTTTAAAACAGTTTTATATTGAAGAAAATTCGAAAGTTATTGGTTTAAGTATAGTGGAATTAAATCTTCCTGCTGATTTTTTGATTCTTCTAATAAAAAGAGAAAATGATTATTTAAAACCAACTGGTTCTACAATCTTAGAAGAAAATGATATGTTATTAATCCAATGTAATAGTGAAAATAGATATAAAAAAGTTCTAAAAAGATTTAAACCATAAAAGAAAACAAGCTCTATATTCTGAGCTTGTTTTAATAATCCTCATCTTCTGTATCTGTATCACAACAATAAATACATTTTTCATCAAAAAATGAATACTCATCATAACAATAAAATTTATCACAACTTTCACATTTGAAACAATCATATTTTTTTGAAAGAATTTGTTCTAATTCTTCTTCATCAATTTTGTTGATTTTTGCATACTCTTTAAAAAGTTCTAGTGCATTTTCATTTTCATCAGATTTTAACTCTTTAGCTAAATCTTCTAAAGTATCTATATCCATATTTTCCTCTTTATTTTAATAAATCTTCTCTCATTTTTGTAATATCAATAACCAGTCTTTCTTTCATCTCTTTTGTTATTGATGGATTTGCTTCAAAAACTTGATTTATTATATTTTCAAATTCATTAGTTGTTAACTCTTTAGTTTCAGCAATTAGTTTAAAAAATAATAATCTAATTTTTTCATATTGGTTTTCTTGCATACTTTATTCCTTTTTTTACAAACGGGTATTATGTCAAAAAAAATTATAGAAAAAAATAAAAATACTTACCTTTACAACTGTTATGTTATAATTCGCACCAATAAAAAATAGAAGGTCTTTCAAATACATGGATAAATCACAAATCAAAACACAAAAATTCATAATAAAATATTTCACAGAAATTATGATAAAAGGCACAACTGCAAAAAGACAGATGATAGCCCAAGTTTATAATAATCTTGTAAATCTTTTATCAAGAATTTCAAGTGATATACAAATCAAAAAATTTTTTGACAAAGTAGAAATAGTTTGTCCTATAGAAGTAGTTGACCAAGTTCGAACAAAACTACTTGATACTCCAGGAATAGAGCAAATATTAGAAGCATTACAATTTGATAATATGAATACTTTAGATGATATTAAAGTAAAAGTAAATGAAATGATGGCAGATGAAATAAAAGGTAAAACTTTTGTTATAAGAGCAAAAAGAACTGGAACACAAGATTTTAAATCTACAAATATAGAACAAACTGTTGGTGGTTATATGTTAGCAATGAACCCAGAAACAAAAGGTGTTGCTTTAAAAAATGCTGAGGTAACTATAAATATAGAGCTTGAACATACAAAGTTAAATATTATTACAAAAAAACATATGGGACTTAGAGGTTTTCCTATAGGAACTCAAGGAAGTATAATATCTTTGATGTCAGGTGGATTTGACTCAACAGTTGCTTCATATCTTACAATGAAAAGAGGAATTAAAACTCACTTTATTTTCTTTAATCTTGGTGGATTAGCTCATGAAATTGGAGTAAAACAAGTAGCTTATTATCTTTGGAATAAATTTGGAAGTTCTCATAGAGTTTCATTTATTAGTGTTCCTTTTGATGATGTAGTAACTGAAATTTTTAAAAGCGTAAGTCAACCTTATATGGGAGTTATGTTAAAAAGATTGATGCTAACAGCAAGTGAAAAAATAGCAAATAGTATGGGAATAGATGCTTTAGTAACAGGAGAGAGTGTTGCTCAAGTTTCGAGTCAAACATTAAGAAATCTAGCATTAATTGACCAATGTACAAATAAACTTGTATTAAGACCTCTTGCAATGATGAGTAAACCAGATATTATTGATATTGCTTATAAAATAGGAACAAGAAGATTTGCAGAGTCTATGCCTGAATATTGTGGAGTTATTTCAAAAAATCCAGTAACTCATGGAAGTTATGAAAGAATGGAAAAAGAAGCAAAGGCTTTTGATTATTCTATTTTAGATGAGTCTGTTAAAAAATCTGTATTTGTAAATGTAGATGAAATAGATCAAGATGTAAATGAAATAGGGCAAATGGAGATAATTACTGATTTAAATAGTGGAGATTACACAGTTATAGATATTAGACAAACTCCTGATTGTATAGAAACTTCTTGTGAGACTTTAAAAATTCCATTTTATGAGTTAAAAAATGAATTAAAAAAACTACCTCAAGATAAAACTTATTTATTCTATTGTGATAAAGGAATAATGAGTCAATTACATGCCCAATATTTAAGAGATAGTGAAGGTTATACAAATATAAAAGTTTATAGACCAGAGAGTAAATAATGAAAAAGTTTTTATTAGCACTTTTTACAGCATTTTTTTTTACAACTAATTTTGCTTATGCAAATCCAATCATTGATAAAGCTTATCACAATAAACAAAGTGATATTCAAGTTCAAGGAAGTGGAAAAGTTATTAAAATTTTAAAAGATGATACAAAAGGTTCAAAACATCAAAGATTTATATTAAAATTACCAACAAAATTATCAATTTTAGTTGCTCATAATATAGATTTAGCTAAAAGAATAGATGATTTACAAGTTGGTGATACTGTCGAATTTTATGGAGAATATGAGTGGAATAATAAAGGTGGAGTAATTCATTGGACTCACCATGATCCAAGAAAAAAACATAAAAATGGCTGGTTAAAACACAAAGGAACAATTTATCAATAAGAAAAAAGGGGGAAGTATGAAAAAAATTATTTTAGGAATAATAGCTATTTTAGTAGTTATAATAGCTGTAGTTGTAGGTTTTAAAATAAAATCTGATAATTTGATAAAAACAAAAATTGAAGAGCTAAATAATAATGGATTTTTAGTAACTCATAAACAAACATCAAATTATTTAAAAACAAATGGAAATGGACAAATTGAAGTTATTTATCCTGAAAAAGTAGCTTTATATATTTTTAGTAAAATAAAAAATGAAGAAATAAAAAAAGCTTTAGAAAAAGAGTTTAATTCAGTTTCTTTATATGAAAAAGAGAAATTTTTTGAAGGTATTACTTTTGATTATGATTTTTTAATTAATAATTTAAGTATGGATGTAAATACAAATATCTATTTATCTAAATTATCTAAAAAAAATATGTATTTACTTGCTAATAATCCAAATAGTCAAGCTGATACTTGGTTATTAAATTTTGTAAAAGATAAAAAACTAAAAGTAACAATTGATAGAAATGCAAATTATAAATTGGCAGATATTGATACAGTTATTCCAAATTTAATGTTTTTAACTATTCGTGGTTTAGAAGGAAATAGTAAAAATATGAAATTACCTTTAGTAAAATTATCAAGTACAGATAATTCTGCAAAAGATTTTCTTCAATTAGATAATTTAAATTTGGATTATATTTTTGATGATAAAAAAGAAGTTTCAGATTTGACTATTCAAAATTTTGAGTTCCAAAGTTCTGATTTATCATTTAATATCAAAAATGTAGTAATAAAATCAAATACACAAAAAGATGAACTTAATGTTTCAGGAAAAAGTGAAATATCATTTGATGAAATTCATGCAAAAAAATATGATGAAGAAATTGCTAATTTGAAAAAAACATCTTTAAATTTTGTAGTTGATAAATTACCAATAAAAAAATTAGATGAAATAACAAAATATTTAGAAGATGAAAATTATAAAGAGTATTTAAAATCTTTATTTCAAAGTGGAATTTCAGTATCATCAAATGGAAGTGCAACTAATTATATGATAAAAAATCAAAAGATTTTTGATACTTTAAAATATGAATTATCTTTAGGATTAAATAAAAATGGTTCTATTGAAGATGCAAAAAATATAAAAGATATTTTTGAAACTATAAAATTGGCAATAGATTTAGATAATGATACAGCACTAAATGTAAAAAATTTACTAAATTTAAAACAACCAGATTCAAAAGTAGATTTTATGGATGCTCCTAATAATTTAAAAAGATTTGAAGCAGAATTGAAAAATGATGGTGTTTATGTAAATACTAAAAAAGTATTAGATGAAAAAGAATTAGTTTTTCCTGAAAAAAAGAGTTTTAATGATACAACATTAGGACAAAATGATACAGGAAAAGGTGTATTTTATGATTATGAGTTTATTGGCAATAATCTTTTAAAAGTAAATTTTAAATATTTAACTAATTTAGAAGTAATTTCAAGTGGAGGAATATCTGTTTCTTTCCCTCAACTTACAGATGCAACAAGAATTAAAAAACATTCAACAAAAAGTTTTGACAAAATTAATTTTTACAATGCAGGAAGTGAAATCTGGAATGGTGGATTACAAAAAAATGTAATCTCATCATATTTATTAGTTGAAGGATGGGATGAAAACTGGACAGATACAGCTATCGAAAAAGAGTTCAGTTTAGTAATAGATGTAAAAGATTTAGATGTTTTAGAAATAAATTTAAGAGCAGGTGCTTTAAATGATGTTGATATTAAAGCAAAAGCTTATGAAATAGTTCCTGAGACAGGTGATTTAGATCAACAAAACTATCCAATAGAAATAGCTGATATTGAAATAGTTACACACTAAAAAGAAAAAATATTAAGGTTTAAAACCTTAATATTTAAAATACAAATAAAAATAAATAGATAAAAATTCCCATAATAGAACTTACTGTTAATGCTAAGAAAATAGCTTTACCCATTTTTTTATGTTTTTTAGGATTAAGTTTTCGATGAACATAATCTTTATATGAAGAGATAAATAAATATAGCCAACCACCAACAGCTGCAATTGCTATTAAAATATGAATTACTAAAAAGATTACCATAAAATCAAAAGAGATATTACTATATTTTGAATATTCAATAAATCCACCAGTTATTCTAACACCTATTTCAAAAATAACAACAATAAATAAAGTGATACCTAATATTATTGCTTGTGAAAGAAAGTGTTTGTTATACTCTTTTTTAATAGCAAAATAGATACTAATAGCTAATAAAAAAGGTAATATTGCAAAATAAATTGTTGCTAAATCTAAATAAAATGGAGCAGATGTTCCCAAAAAACCTTTTGAAAAAAACATCTATTTTAACTTCTTAGGTGGAGTTTTCATGATAGTTTTTTCAATTAAAATAAAACCAAATGGAATTAATGAATAAACAAAAAGTTGAAAACTTAAGAACTTCCAATTATATTTTTTCATTGCCATAAATAAAGCAATAAAAAATAAAATAAATAAAATACCATGAGTCATTCCAGCAACTTTTACTGCAATTTCATAACCAGCAAAATATTTTAAAGGCATTGCAATAAATACTAAAATTAAGTAAGAAAGACCTTCTACAAATGAGATTACTCTAAATCTTGAAAAAGTATCGTTTAACATAATTATCCTTTTTTAAAAGGCGTAGTATAATGAACTTTAGTTTATGAAAAGTTAATATCAATAACTTTGTGTTACAATCGCGAATGAAAAATATAATACTTACTACATTAAACGCGAGATACTCTCACACATCTTTAGCTTTGAGATATTTATATGCAAATTTAAAAGAATTAAAAGAAGAAGCTAAAATATTAGAGTTTGTTATAAACTCATCAAACCAAACAATAGCAGAACAAATACTAGAACATAAACCAAAAATAGTTGGAATTGCTGTTTATATTTGGAATGCAAGTGATGTTGCTGAACTTGTACAAACTATAAAAAAAGTATCACCTGAAACGATAGTTGTTCTTGGAGGTCCCGAGGTTAGTTATACTCCTTTACGAGTAAATTTTGATATGGCTGATTATATAATCAAAGGTGAGGGAGAAGTGAGTTTTTACAATTTATGTTTTGATATTTTAAATGGAAATTGTAAAGAAACAAGAGTTATAAATTCACCAAAAGTTGATTTAGAAAATATTGTTTTACCTTATGATGACTATACAGATTTTGATATCAAAAATAGACATATTTATGTGGAAATGGCAAGAGGTTGCCCTTTTGAATGTGAGTTTTGTTTATCTTCAATTGATACAAAAATGAGATATTTGTCTATTGAAGTTTTTTTAGAAGAAATTGATAAATTATGGCAAAGAGGTGCAAGAAATTTCAAGTTTATTGATAGAACTTTTAATATCAAAATCTCTTATGCAAAAGCCATTTTAAACTATTTTTTAGAGAAAAAAGAAGAGTATTTTTTACATTTTGAAGTAATTCCTGATAATTTCCCTGAAGAATTAAGAGAATTAATCAAACAGTTTAAAGCTGGAAGTTTACAACTTGAAGTTGGTATTCAAACTCTAAATTTAGATGTGGCAAAAGAGATTCATAGAAATCTAAGAATTGATAAAATCAAAGATAATCTAAAGTTCTTATCAACCCAAACTCACGCTCATATGCATATAGATTTGATTATTGGGCTTCCAAGTGAAACTATTGAGAGTTTTGGAAAAAATCTTGATTTACTTTATACCCTTTCAACTGGAGAAATTCAAGTTGGTATTTTGAAAAAATTATCAGGTACAACGCTTGATAGACATGATAAAGTTTACGGTATGGTTTATAGTGATTTACCTCCTTATGATATTTTACAAAATGATTTGATTGATTTTTCTTTGATGCAAGAGATGAAAAGATTTGCTAGATTTTGGGATATAGTTTACAATAGTGGGAATTTTCAAAAAACAACTGCTTTACTTTTTGAAGATGGAAAAGTTTTTGAAAACTTTTATGATTTGAGTAAGTGGCTTTATAGAAGAAGTGAATCTACTTATAAAATCTCACTTGATAGAATGGCTGAATTTTTATTTGAATATATGAGTGCAAAATTTGATAAAGAAAAAATTGCAAATATAATTTTGGAAGATGTTATGAAAGTAGGGGGACGAAAAATTCCACCATTTCTAAAGAAAATTATTCCAGAAAACTATGATTTCGCTCAAAAAGAAGTTTCAAAAGCAAATAAAAGACAAGTATTAAGACAAGAAAATTAAAATATTTTTAGCTAAGATAATCTTATGAATTACAATAAGATTATCTTCACTTTACTAATGCTTTATATTTTAGCAGATATTATTAAGAGTTACTTTTTTTAAATCTTGAAAAGATATTTGAAATAAACGGAACTATTAAAACAACAACATAACCCACAATCGCCCCTAAAATAATCTCACTTAAAAATCCTCCAAGAGGAATAGCTTTTAAAATCTCATCAAATGAGTGTAAGATATGTGTTTCATGAGAGATAATTCCTCCTCCAACAGCAAGCATTGCAATCGTTCCTAAAATACCAATAGTTTTTATGATATAAGGCATTGATTTTACAAATCCATCACCAATAGTTTTTAACATTGCACTTTTTTTCTCTTGTAAATAAAATCCTATATCATCAAGTTTTATAATAAATGCAACAATTCCATACACAAAGATTGTTGTTAAAATTCCAACAAGAATTAAAACAGAAACTTTTGTTAAAAACTCAGTTTCTTCTATCAAACTAAGACTTATTACAATAATTTCAAAAGATAAAATAAAGTCAGTTTTAACCGCACTTTTTACTTTTGCATCTTCTAGTTTTTCACTTGAAAGCTCTTTTATTGTCTCTTTGACATCATCTACTTCATGATGTTTACCAAACTTTTCTAAGATACTTTCAACTCCTTCATAAGCTAAATAAGAACCACCAAGTACCAAAATAGGAGCGATTAAAAAAGGAGCAAGATAACTTAAAATTAATACAATAGGGATAATGATAAATTTGTTTTTAAAACTTCCAAGTGCAATTTTATAAACAATAGGAAGTTCTCTAAGTGCTGCTTTTCTTTTTGCTTCAAGAATTGCTAAATTTCTAATATTTTCAAGTTCAGCTAAAATCTTTTTTTGTTCATTAACATCAAGTTTTTCAATATTTTCTTTAAATTCTTCAACAGATTTTGCTTTTTCTAACTCTTTTTTCAAAATATCAGAAGTTGTTTCATTTGTAAAATTTGCAATAGCAGCTAAGTCATCAACTAAAAGACCACTAGATTTTACACTTGCAAGTTTTGTGTAAGTTGCAATATCATCAAACAGCAATCCTATATCATCAAGTGATGTTGCTAAACTTTTGGCAGTTGTTGCCATAGTTTTTCCAGCAAGAGAACTTATATCATCTGCTAAAACTGATAAATAGCCTAATATTCCAGCCAATTATAATCCTTCAAAATAATTTAATATGTAATGATATTTAATAGTTACTTAGAAAGATTTTTTATTAAAAAATTTATTTGTATATTTTTTAAACAATAAAACTATTCAATAAAGATTAATTTTTATTTATAATTACTTTATCAAACATGTTAGAGGCAATTTCGCCTCTTAAAGAACTGCAAAGATGGCTAGGGTTCCGAACTTTTTAAGTTGACTGGTCCAAGAGCCATCGACTCTTAAATTAGAGTTACACGGAGGGATAAAAGCCCGGGAGGTGAAAACCTCTTTCGTGTTTAATTTTATTTAGGAGTAATACATGAAACTTTCGATTTCAAAAATCTTTAAACTATTGTCATTGGTTGTTCTATTTTTAGGATTAACATCAACTTCGCTTTTTGCTGGAACAAAAAAAGATTTTAAAGTTGCTTGGAGTATCTATGTTGGTTGGATGCCTTGGGATGTTATAGAATCTCAAAAAATCATGGATAAATGGGCTAAAAAATATGGAATTAATGTGCAAATAGTTCAAATAAATGATTATATAGAATCAATCAATCAATATAGTTCAGGTGAATTTGATGGTTGTGTAATGGCAAATACTGATGCATTAGGAATTCCTGCTGCTGGTGGAGTTGATTCAACTGCTTTAATCATTGGAGATTATTCAAACGGAAATGATGCTGTTATTTCTAAAACTGCAAAATCAATCAAGGATTTAAAAGGAACAAATATAAATCTTGTTGAATTATCAATTTCTCACTATTTATTAGCTCGAGCTTTAGAAAAAAATGGAATGAGTGAAAAAGATATAAAAGTTGTAAATACAAGTGATGCTGATATGGTTTCTGCTTATACAACTGCTGATGTTACAAGTGTTGTTACTTGGAAACCACAAGTTAGTGAAATTCAAAAAATGCCAAATGCAAATACTATTTTTGATAGTTCAAAAATCCCTGGTGAGATTATAGACTTAATGGTTGCTAACACTCAAACTTTAAAAGAAAATCCAGAATTTGGAAAAGCATTAGTTGGTGCTTGGTATGAAATGATGACTTTAATGACTTCTAATTCTAAAGAATCAATCGAAGCAAAAACAATTATGGCAAAAGCATCTGGAACTGATTTAGCTGGATTTGAAGACCAATTAAAAACTACAAATATGTATTACACACCAGTAGAAGCTGTTAAATTTAATAATAGTGATGAAATAGTAAAAACTATGGAGTTTGTTGCTAAGTTCTCATTTGACCATGGTTTATATGGTGAGGGTGCTAGTGATTATGGATTTGTAGGAATTGAGTTTCCAAATGGAAAAGTTATTGGAGATAAAGGAAATATCAAACTTAGATTTGATGATACATATATGAAAATGGCACTAGAGGGAAAACTTTAATTTTTAGGAAAAAATATGAAAAGGTTAATAAATGAAATTCCATCAAAAACAACAAATATTTTTTTGGGATTATTACCTTTTCTATTAATAGTGATAGTTTATATAGGTTCTTCAAATGCTAGACTTGCTGAAAATCCAAATGATAAACTGTTGCCATCAATAGAAAAATGTATTGAAAGTATGAGTAAATTGGCTTTTGAAGAGGATAAAAGAACTGGAAGTTATATCCTTTATGATGACACAGTTTCAAGTTTAAAAAGATTGGCTTTAGGTGTAGGAATTAGTGCAGTTATTGCTTTAGTTGTTGGTATTTCTATAGGAGTTATTCCTATGATTACTTCAACTTTATCGCCACTTATTTGGTTTTTTTCACTAATACCTACAATGGCAATTTTACCAATACTTTTTATAGTATTTGGTTTAGGTGAGATTTCAAAAGTAGTTTTGATTATTTTGGGAATTACACCAATTATGATAAGAGATATTTATCAAAGAGTAAGAGAAATACCAAGTGAACAAATCATAAAAGTTCAAACTTTGGGAGCTAATACTTGGCAAATAATTACAAGAGTTGTAACTCCTCAAATATTTCCAAGATTGATTGATTCTATTAGATTGACTTTAGGAACTGCTTGGATATTTTTGATTTCAGCTGAAGCAATAGCTGCAACTGAAGGTTTAGGTTATAGAATATTTTTAGTACGAAGATATTTAGCAATGGATGTGATTTTACCTTATGTTATATGGATTACACTGTTAGCATTTTTAATAGATTTTGTTTTAAGACAATTTAATCAAAAACTATTTCCTTGGTTTGGAAAGGAGTGATTATGGGATTAATTAAAGCAAAAAATATTTGGAAGAATTATGGTGAAAATATAATTTTAGAAAAAGTAAATTTTTCTATGAATAGTGGAGAATTTTGTACTTTAGTTGGACCATCTGGTTGTGGTAAAAGTACATTTTTAAGAATGTTATTAGGAATTGAACAACCCTCACGTGGTGAGTTGTTTTTTGAAGATAAAGAGTATCCAAAAGAGCCAAGTGATGATAGAGGAATAGTATTTCAACGATATTCAACACTAAATCACTTAAATGTGATTGATAATGTAATTATTGGTTTAGAGTTTAAAAAGTCGCCATTTTTTGGAAAACTTTTTGGAAAAGCAAAAAAAGAGGCTGTAGAAAGCGCTGATGAGATTTTAAAGGCAGTTGGTTTATATCACTCAAGAACTAAATATCCACATGAGTTAAGTGGTGGAATGAAACAAAGATTGTCTATTGCTCAATCACTTGTAAAAGAGCCAAAACTTTTACTTTTAGATGAGCCGTTTGGTGCGCTTGACCCTGGGATTAGTAAAGATATGCATGAATTACTTTTGGATATTCATTCAAAACTAAATTTTGGAGTTGTAATGGTAACTCATGATATTAGTGAAGCTTTTAAATTAGGAACAAGAGTTTTGGTATTTGACAAAATAAAAGTTGATGAGAATTTTCCAAATAGATATGGCTCAACAATTGTAAATGATATAGATTCAAGTAAGGAAAGAAAAAATGAGAAGTAATAAAGTGGTTTTAAATGAAATTTTCCCTTCAAGTGTAAAATGGTCAAAAATTATAAAAAGAGGGCAAACAATACAACTAAAAGCAAAAGGTGAAAATGCAAGTTTAAGTGCTATGTTTTACAACGCTTCAAATGTAGCAGAAAGATTTAATAGTGCAGATACAGTAAAAATCCAATGGAATGCTTTTTTAGGAAAAGAAAAAGTTCTATTTTCAGAAATGGGTAGAGTTTTATTTGCAATTACAGATGATTCTACTGATGGTTTATTTGATATTTTAGGTGGAATTTCAAATGAAAGAACTATCAAAGAAAATTTTGGTGGAACAGCAACTTATGAAAGTTGTAGAAATGGTTACTATAAAAGTGATAAAGAAAACTTTTTAATAGAGCTTGGAAAATATGGAATGACAAAAAAAGATTTAATTCCTGCACTGAATCTATTTAGAAAAGTTGATGTTAAAGAGGGTTCAAAACTTGTATTAAGTGATAGAAAAGCTGCACAAGGTGATGTTATAGAATTAACAGCACACATGGATGTTTTACTTGTATTATCAAATACACCACACGCTATGGATAAAAGTGGAGTTTATGAACCAAGTGATATTGAAATAACTATTTTTGATAGTGTTGAGTTTAAAGATGAAGATTATAAAAACTATAGTGATGAAGCTAAAAGAGGCTTTATAAATACAAATAGATATTTTGTGTAAGGATTAAAAAATGTCAAAAAATATAGAAAACGCAATTTATAATGAAAAGTTACCATCAGGTCTTCCATGGGCAGGTGTTATTAAAAAAGGGCAAACTTTTAGAATAATTGATTTAGAAGGGTGTCAAGCAGTAGATACACTTTTTTACAATAATGATAATTACAATGATAGATATAGTGCAAATGATACTATTAGAGAACAAGGAAGTATTTTTATTACAACTGGAACAAAACTAATCTCAATAGATGATAATGTGTTAATGGAAATTACAGAAGATACTTGTGGAAATCACGATACTTTAGGTGGACATTGTAGTGCTGAAAGTAATAGTGTTAGATTTGGATTAGATAAAAAATATATGCACTCTTGTAGAGACAATTACTTAACAATTGCGGCACAACTTGAAATGAGTCCAAAAGATATTACAAATAATATTAACTTTTTTATGAATGTACCAGTAGAAGAAAATGGACATTTAGCAATAGTTGATGGTATTTCAAAACCAGGTGATTATGTGGAAATGGTTGCACACATGGATACTTTAGTTTTGATATCAAATTGCCCACAATTAAACAATCCATGTAATGGATATAACCCAACTGCTATACAATTAATTATTTGGGACAAATAGTTAGTTAAAAGCCTAAAAGAGCTAATTCTTTTTATCTTATTAGACGACTTATAAGATATATTCATACGGGACGGCCCAAAATTATACTTCAAGGATATAAAGTGTTTAAAAGAGTATTAATTGCAAATAGAGCTGAGATTGCAAATAGAGTAATTAGAACTTTAAAAAAGATGGGTATTGAATCAGTTGCGATTTATAGTGAGGCAGATAAACATGCTTCCTTTGTACGAAATGCAAATATTAGTGTACAACTTCATGGAACTACACTAGAAGAGACTTACCTAAACTATAAAAAAATTATTGAGATTTGTAAAGAGTATAATGTTGATGCTATTCATCCAGGATATGGGTTTTTAAGTGAAAATGTAAATTTTGTAAAAGAGTGTGAAAAAAATGGTATTGTTTTTATTGGACCAACTTCTAAACAGATAGAAGATTTTGGATTAAAACACACTGCGCGTGATATTGCAAAAGCAAATAATGTACCATTATTAGAGGGAAGTGAACTTCTTACGAGTTTAGAAATGGCAAAAGAGATTGCAAACACTATTTCTTATCCTGTTATGTTAAAAAGTACAGCAGGTGGTGGTGGAATAGGAATGAAACTTTGCTTTAATGAAGAAGAGTTAGTTCAAGCCTATGAAAGTGTTATAAAACTTGCTACTTCAAACTTTAGTAATGGTGGAGTTTTTTTAGAAAAATATATCGAAACTGCTCGTCATATTGAAGTTCAAATTTTTGGTGATGGAAATGGAAATGTTAAAACTTTAGGTGAGAGAGATTGTTCAATACAACGAAGAAACCAAAAAGTTATAGAAGAAACACCAGCTCCAAATATTAGTGATGAGTTAAGAAAAGAGTTATTTGAAGCTTCAAAAAAATTAGCACTTGCAGTAAATTATAAAAGTGCTGGAACAGTTGAGTATATCTATGATACAAAAACAAATAAGTTTTACTTTTTAGAAGTTAATACAAGATTACAAGTTGAACATGGAATTACTGAAGAGGTTTGTGGGGTTGATTTAGTTGAGTGGATGATAAAAATTGCATATGGTGATAATAAACCACTACTTAATTATGTACATAATCCAAAAGGTCATGCAATACAACTAAGAGTTTATGCAGAAGATGCAAGTAAAAATTTCCAACCAAGTACTGGACTCATCACAAAAGTAGAATTTCCAAAAGATTTAAGAATTGATACATGGATTGAAGATGGATGTGAAGTAAGTCCATTTTATGACCCACTTTTAGCAAAATTAATCTCTTATGGAAAAAATAGAGAAGAAAATTTAGAAAAACTACAAGAGGTTTTAAAAACTTCAAAAATCTATGGAATTGAATCAAATCTTTCATATTTAGAAACAATTATAAAACAAGACTTTTTCAAAAATTCTAGCTTTTATACAAAAGTATTAGAGAAGTTAGAATACAAACCATTTAAAGTTGATATTTTAAAATCAGGAACGATGACATCAATTCAAGATTATCCTGCACGACAAAACTTCTGGGCAGTTGGTATTCCACCATCTGGAGCTATGGACAATCTAACACCAAGACTTTTAAATTATCTGTTAAAAAATGATGAAAAAGCTGCATTTATTGAGATGACTTTTATGGGAGCTACTTTTAAATTTAGAAACTCTACAACTATTGCATTTGGTGGGGCCAATATGCAAGCAATACTAAATGGAAATAGTGTAGAGATGTATAAAGCTATAAATGTAAAAGAAAACGATGTTTTAGAGTTTAAAAAAGTTATTGGAAATGGAAATAGAACATATTTAGCTATCAAAGGTGGTTTTGATGTGGCTTCATATCTTGGAAGTGCTTCAACATTTACTTTAGGTGAGTTTGGAGGACATGGAGGACGTGCACTTAAAGCTGGTGATGTATTAAACTATTTTGAAACTAAAGATGAGGTTTATGAAGATCTTGTAAATAAAATAAATTTAGTAAATGAGTGGGAAATCGGAGTTGTTTATGGTCCTCATGGAAGCCCTGATTTTTTTACGGGTGTTGATATAAAAGAGTTTTTTGCTACTTCTTGGGAAGTTCACTTTAACTCAAGTAGAACAGGAGTTAGACTAATAGGACCAACTCCAAAATGGGCAAGAAATGATGGAGGAGAAGCTGGACTTCACCCTTCAAATATCCATGACAATGCTTATGCTTTTGGAACAATAGATTTTACAGGAGATATGCCAGTTATTTTAGGACCTGATGGTCCAAGTCTTGGAGGATTTGTTTGTCCTGCAACAATTATCTCTTGTGAATTACATAAAATTGGTCAGCTTAAAACTGGTGATAAAATAAAGTTTAAACCAGTTAGTTTAGAAAATGCAGATTTGATGAACAAAGCTTATGAAAAAGCTATAAAAACAAATGAAGTTTTACCAAATTTGGCTGATTTTATTATAGATTTTGATGAAGAAAAAGCAACGCCAATTATAAAAACTTTTAATTATAAAGAGCTAGATTTAGATATTGTTATTAGAAGTGCTGGAAATGAGTTTGTTTTAGTTGAAGCAGGGGAGTTAAAACTTGATATTGAATTAAGATTTTTTATTCATGCTCTAATGACTTATATTGAAGAGAAAAATTTAACTTCAATTATTGATTTAACGCCAGGTATTAGAAGTTTACAAATTCATTTTAACTCTTTAGAGATAAATAGAAGTGAGATTTTAAAACTTGTAGAAGAAGCGATAAATTCACTAAAAGATATAGAAAATTTAGAAGTTGAATCTAGAACAGTTTATTTACCACTTTCTTGGAATGACCCATCAATTCAACTAGCAATTGATAAATATCAACAAGGAGTACGACCAAATGCACCTTGGTGTCCTTCAAATATTGAGTTTATTAGAAGAATAAATGGACTTAAAGATGTAGATGAAGTTCAAAGAATTATCTTAGATGCTTCTTATTTAGTTATGGGATTAGGTGATGTTTATTTAGGTGCTCCTGTTGCAACTCCTTTAAATCCAGCTCATAGAATGGTTACAACAAAATATAATCCAGCAAGAACTTGGACAGCTCAAAACTCTGTTGGAATTGGTGGAGCTTATATGTGTGTTTATGGAATGGAAGGGCCCGGAGGTTATCAACTTTTTGGAAGAACTTTACAAATGTGGAACACATATAGAAGTACAAATGAGTTTAGTAAACCTTGGTTATTAAGATTCTTTGACCAAGTTCGGTTTTATTTAGTTTCAAGTGATGAGTTACATGAGATTAGAGAGAAGTTTTTATATGGAAAATATCCTTTAAAAATTGAAAATGGAACATTTAAACTAAAAGAATATAAAGAGTTTTTAGAAAACAACAAAAAAGAGCATACAACTTTCCAATCAATGCGAAAACAAGCCTTTGAAGATGAAAGATTGATGTGGAAAGAAAAAGGACTAGATAAGTTTAATGTTCAAACAGAAGTTATTGAAGCTAAAGATGAAATCATTTTAAATGAAAATGAAGAAGCCGTTGAATCTATCATGTCTGGAAATATTTGGAAAATTGAAGTTAAAGTGGGTGATAAGGTAAAAGCTGGTGAAGTTTTAGTTATCTTAGAATCAATGAAAATGGAAGTTGATATTGAGACAAATATTAGTGGAACTGTAGAGAAAATTCTTTTTAAAGAGGGTGATAATATAAATTCTGGTGATGTTTTAGTAATCATCAAAAAGGATGAAAAATGAATCTAAATATAAAAGATTTAAGAGCAAAATATTTAAGTGGTGAAGTTACAGTAAAAGAAGTAATTTCATCTATTTTTGAAAAAATAGAACAAACTAGAGATTCTAATATTTGGATTTATACTTTAACTGAAGAAGAGTTAAGCCCATATTTAAAAAATTTAGAAAATAAAAATATAGAGGATTTACCACTTTATGGTATTCCTTTTGCTATAAAAGATAATATTGATTTAGTAAATATTCCTACAACTGCTGCTTGTCCTGAATTTTCTTATACTCCAAAAAAATCTGCATTTGTTGTAGAAAAGTTGGTAAAAGCAGGAGCTATTCCAATTGGAAAAACAAATCTTGACCAATTTGCAACTGGACTTGTGGGAACAAGAAGTCCTTATGGAGCGTGTAAAAACTCAATAAATAAAGATTACATCTCAGGAGGTTCAAGCTCTGGAAGTGCTGTTGCAGTAGCTCTTGAAATGGCTAGTTTTTCCCTTGGAACTGATACAGCAGGAAGTGGAAGAGTTCCAGCAGCTTTTAATAATCTAATAGGATTAAAAGCTACAAAAGGAGTTATTAGTACAAGTGGTGTAGTTCCTGCTTGTAGAAGTTTGGATTGTGTGACAGTTTTTGCAAAAGAGTTGGATGGTATCAAAAAAATATTTGAGATAGTAAATGCTTATGATGAAGAAGATATTTATAGTAGAGCTTATGAAAAAAATGAGTTTGAAAAAAAATCAAAATTCTCTTTTGCTATTCCAAAAAAAGAACAATTAAAATTTTTTGGTGATGAGGAAGCAAAAAATCTATTTGATGAGGCAGTTAAAAAGTTTGAAAGTCTAGGTGGAAAGGCTTTTGAGATTGATTATGAGCCATTTAATGAAAGTGCAAACTTACTTTATAGTGGACCTTGGGTAGTTGAGAGATTTATAGCTATAAAAGAGGTTATTACAAAAACTCCACAAGTAGTTGAGCAAACAGTTAGAAAAATCATAAGTGGTGGAGAAAATATAAATGCTATCAACTATTTTGAATCAGAATATATCTTGAAAAAAAATAGAAAAAAAGCTGAGAAGTTCTTTGAAGAGTTTGAATTTATGCTAACACCAACAACTGGAACGATTTATAAAATAGAAGAAGTAAATAACAATCCAATAGAACTAAATACAAATCTTGGATATTACACAAACTATATGAATCTACTTGATTTAAGTGCTATTGCAGTTCCTGCTGGATTTAGGAAAAATGGTTTACCTTTTGGAGTTACTGTTGTAGCAAAAAACTTTGAAGAAGAAAAACTATTAAGTTATGCTTCAAAATATTTAGGAGTTTAAGATGAATGAAAATGAGATTTTAATAGGAGTTTGTGGAGCTCATATGAGTGGGTTACCTTTAAATTGGCAATTAACAGATTTAGAAGCTACTTTTGTAAAAAAGTGTAAAACAAAAAAAGGTTATAGACTTTTTTTACTTGAAAATAAAACTCCTATTAGACCTGGTATGATTTATGATAGTTCTGTTAAAAGCCAATTAGAGCTTGAAGTATGGTCTATGAAAGTAGAAAATTTTGGAAAGTTTATGAAACAAATAGCATCACCTCTTGGAATAGGAACAGTATTTTTAGAAGATGAAAGTAGTGTTTATGGCTTTTTATGTGAAGCAGATTTTGTAAAAAATTCAAAAGAAATAACAAGTTTAGGAAGCTGGAGAAACTTCTTATGTCAGCAACAACAATAGCTTGGATTTATCTTTTTATAGCTGGACTTCTTGAAGCTTTTTGGGCAATTGGTTTGAAATATAGTGAAGGTTTTTCAAAGCCAATTCCTACTATTTTGACTTTATGTTTGGTAGTTTCAAGTTTTTTTCTTCTTTCAAAAGCGATGAAAGTGTTACCAGTTAGTTTTACTTATGCAATTTGGTGTGCAATAGGAATAGTTAGTTTGGTTTTAATAGAGTATTTTTATCTAAATGGTGTTTTAAATTTTCAAAAAATCATCTCTATACTTTTTATTTTGATAGGAATTGTAGGCTTAAAAATATCATAGTATTAAGAAGATGCACTTAAAGCTTTATATATAATACGAAAAAAATATAAAGAGATTGATTTGAATGATATTTATGATTGTATAGTTATTGGTGGTGGACCTGCTGGAATCTTAGCAAGTATTAGTTGTGCAAGTGAAAATAACAAGGTTTTACTTCTTGAAAAACTTCCAAAAATTGCAGCTAAACTAAAAGCTACTGGTGGAGGAAAATGTAATCTTACAAACACTCTTTCAACTGAAGAATTTATGGCAAAGTTTGGTAAAAATGGTCGTTTTATGAGCCATGCAATAGATGCTTTTAATGCAACAGATTTAAGAGATTTTTTTGCTAAAATTGGAGTTGAAACAATCGCCCGAGATGGATTTAGAGTTTTTCCTGTAAATCATAGTTCAAGTATAATCTTAAGTGCTTTAGATGAAGAATTAGAAAGAGTTGGAGTGGAAGTTGAGTGTTCAGTTGCTATTGAAACTATAAAAAAAGAAGAAGATATTTTTATCATTACTTCAAAAAATAAAATCTACAAATCAAAAAATATCATCATTGCAACTGGAGGTTTGGGTTATCCAATCTTAGGAGCAACTGGTGATGGATATATTTATGCTAAAGATTTTGGTCATAAAATCACTTCAACTCATCCTGCTATGATGCCACTTATTACAAAAGAAAAAAACTTCGCTTCATGTAAAGCTGATACAATCGCAAAAGCTATATTAAAAGTAAATATTCCAAAATACAAAAACTTAAAACTTGTTGGTGATTTGATTTTTACAAAAGAGGGTTTACGAGGTCCAGTTATTTTGGATTTTGCAAGAGAAATTACTCCTATTTTAGCAAAACACAATGAAGTTCCACTTTTGATAAATTTTTTAAAAGGGAAAAATGAAGAAGAGATTTTTACTCATTTAAAAAATGAAATAGCAAAAAATCCAACACACACTATCTTAGAAAATTTAGAAACTCTACTTGCAACTAGTGTAGCAACTGAAATTTTAAATATTTGTGAAATAGATATAAATTTAAGATTTAAACAAATAGAGGGAATTAAAAGAGAAAAATTAGTTAAAACATTAGCTTGGACACCTTTTACAATCATAGGTCATGAGGGATTTAAAAATGCCATGATTACAAGAGGTGGAGTTGAACTTAAAGAAATTGATTCAAAAACTATGCAAAGTAAAATAACAGATGGTTTATACTTTTGTGGAGAAGTTGTAAATATAGATGGACCTTGCGGAGGATATAATCTTCAGTGGTCTTTTTCAAGTGGCTTTTTAGCAGGAAAATTAAATAAAGATTAGGAAAAATATGAAAAAAATAAATTTAAAACAATATATATTTATAGTATTAGGTTCATTAGCAATGGCATTTGGAACAGTATGTTTTTTATCTCCAAATCAGATAATTACAGGTGGAGGAGTAGGAATTTCTTTACTTTTACATGCGCTTTTCCCTCAAATTACTTTAGGTATTTTTATGGCGATTGTTAGTATTCCATTTTTGATTATGTCATATATATATTTTGGAAAATACTATTTATTTAAAACATTTATTGTAGTTATTCTTTTATCAACTTTTACAGATGTTTTGAAAGAAGTTTTAAACGTAAAAGCTATAACAAATGACATTTTATTAGCTGCAATTTTTGGCGGAATTTTTATAGGTTTAGGTGTTGGTTTTGTAATAAAAGGAAGAGCTTCAACTGGAAGTACTTCGGTTGTTGGAGAAATAGTTGCTAAAAAAACAAAATACAAAGCAGCAGAAGTTTTACTTGCTATTGATGCAACTATTATGTTTGCATCAGTTTTTGTTTACAATGATATAAATAAATCTCTTTATAGTATGATTAGTGTTTATGTTGGGATTAGAGTTATTGATATGATTTTAACGGGACGTCCTTCTAAAAAAATAGTAAATATTGTTTCAAATAATGTAGAAGTTTTAAAAGAGCAAATAAGAGAAAGAATCGAAGAACACGGTACGATTTTAACAGGAATTGGACTTCATCAAGGACAAAATAAAACTATTATTTATGTTACGGTTGAAGCTAGTAAAATCGATTTATTAAAAAATTTGATAACAAAATATGACCCAGATGCTTTTATGATAATAACAGAAGCTTCAGAGTTTTTAGGTAGAGGTTTAAAATAATTGTGATGAACAAGTTTTAAAAACTTGTCCATTCATCTTCATCTGTTGTAGTTGATTTTATTTCATTCTCAGGTTTTTTGATTTGTGTTTCTTGTTTTTTTAATGTTGGTTTTTTGATATTTACAACTGGAATATTTGTTATTGTTTCTTCTAAGTTTTTTGCTTTTACTTCATCTTTACCAATAAACTCTTTAGCATTTGCATTAGAAAGAACTAACTTAGCAATTGTATCTGTTTGAACAGCCACACCATATGTTTGAGATGCAATTTGTGCATTTTGTTGTGTTTGTTGGTCAAGTGAAGTAATTGCATGATTAATTTGTTCAATTCCAGCAAGTTGTTCTTTACTTGAAGATTCAACACCTTTTATAAGCTCAATAGTTTGTATGATACTTTCATTTAGAGTTTTATATCCAGTAATCATATCTTCTGATATTTTTTTCCCTTGGTCAGCTTTTTGTGTAGCCGTTTCTACTAAGTCTTTTATCTCTTTAGCAGCTTCAGCACTTCTACTAGCAAGATTTCTTACTTCTTGTGCAACAACAGCAAAACCTTTTCCAGCTTCGCCAGCAGTTGCAGCTTCAACAGCAGCATTTAAAGAAAGAATATTAGTTTGGAAAGCTATTTGATCTATTACAGAAATTGCTTCATTTATGGCATTTACTTCTTTATCAATATCGTTCATAGCCTCTGTTGTTTGACTTGCTAGTGTTTGTCCTTGTGTTACAGAACTTGTTACACTTGAAGCAAGTTTTGACATTTGAATAATATTATCAGTATTATTTGAAATATTACTAGAAATCTCTTCAACAGCAGCAGAAGTTTCTTCTAAAGCAACAGCAGCTTCATTTGAATTTTTATTTAATGTATCAACATTCTTAAGTAATATATGACTACTTTCACCTAAAGTTAATCCATTTGATTTATTTTCAACAAGCATTTCATTTATAATATCAGCAAGATTATTTAATCCAACAGTAACTCCACTATTACAACCTCTTATTCTATGTGTAAAATCAAGTTTTGCATATCTTTCTAGTGCATGAGAAATATCATTGATATTAGTACAAACTCTAAGTTGTAAGCTCATTAACATATCATTGATATGAACTCTAAGTTTTTCCATACTTTCAGATTGAACTTTATTTTCAAGTCTTTTGTTTAAGAAACCATTTCTTACTACTTCAACTACTTCATTTATCTCTGATAAAAATTTATTATCTGAATCAATAGTTGTTTTTGTTTTTAAAATATTTTCATTTACAACTTTCGCCATATTCCCAAATTCATCATTTGAACTATCATCTAACATTTCAACTGATGAGTTTTCTTTATTTACATAACCAAAGAAACTTAATAATCCTTTTTGAAAATTATTTAAAGAGTTAATTAGTTGATTTGATAAAAACATTGAGAAAGTTACAAAAAATAATATTGCTATTATGGCAATAATAATTAAAACATTATTCATTGTTATTTCTGATGAATTTTTTAATTCGATAGCATTTTTATTTATAATTGATAATTTATCTTCAAGTTCAAGTCCAACATCAACCATATCTTTTATTATTTTTTGAACTTCAGGGCTTTCTTTTAATATATCATTATTAAATTCTGTAACTCTTTTAGAATAAAATTTATCAAAATTTTCAATGTATTTTTTTGATAATTCTAAGATTTTATTTGATAAATCAATATTTTCTTTTTCAATTAATAGAGGTTTTAAACTATTAACATAATTATCAAACTCTTTGAAGTCATTTTTTACATTTTGGGCTGTATTTTCACTAGGTGTTCTAAGAAATTGATAGACGGAAATACGACCTTTTAATAGTTGTTGTATGAATAAATCTGTTTGTGAAGCAACATGAATCCTTCCATTTGAAATACTATTAAAATAGCTAAAGACAAAAGCTGAAACAATAACAATAATGATAAACGTTACAGGTAAAAGAAATAACTTCTTCTTCGTTGAGAAACTTTTTAACATGAGAACACCTTTTAAGAAAAAATATAATAATAAGTGAGTTTATATAATAATACCATAAATATAGCTTAAATTATGAAGAGAAAATTATGATTTAGATAAAATAAAATTATAATATAATTTTTTAAGAAAGAAAAAATAACTGATTTAGTATCTCTATTTGTTCTTCTTTTTGATAGTTAAATTTAAATTCATACTCCTTTAAATAGAAAAAAAAGTTATCTTCATCAAAACCTTTATACTTTTTTAGGTTTGATTCAAGATATTTCCAAAATTCATTTAATTTTGTTTGATGAGAGTTTTTTGAGTGTATTTTATACCAGTTTAGATATTGAATAAAACCATCTTCTACATCAAAAGCTCGATTTCCAACTTTTGGCATAAGTAAAGTATAGATTCTTTCATTTGAGTAAAAACCTATAATATTTACTGCTTGGCTTAAAGATTTTCTTTTTTTCTTTTTTTCTCTTTCTTTTATATAATAAAACTCTTCATATTCTGTATAGTCTTTTATTGAATTGTGATATTCTTCTTCTAAAAAAATAGCAATTTTCTTTCTAAATAAATCAAATCTATCTTTTACAGTTTTGTAATTTAATTTCAATTCTTTTGCTGTTTCAAGTGCATTTTTATCTTCACAAAATTTTTTTATGATAGATTCATCTTTTTTTATTTTTTTTAGGGATAACTTTTTTGCACAAGTTTTGCATTTGATATAATCATCTGCAAGGATATAAAAGGTAGTATTTTTACAGTTTGGGCAAATCATAAGAAGTATTTTATCATTTTTGTATTATTAAATAATAAAATTTTTATATGGAGTGATAATTGCATTATCTAAATATTAAGGTAAGATATATTTAAACAAAAATAAGGTGGTACAAAAATGAAAATAGCAATTCCAGTAAAAGATGAAAGTTTGACATTTTTTAATAATGCAGGACATACTCCAAAATTTGCTATATATGATTTATTAGGTTCAGGAATATTTAAATCATTTAAGTTAAATTCTATAATAACAAACCCAAGAACTGATTTGGATCATGACCATGCAGAAGAAAATCATGCTTGTGAGCATGCTCATGATGATGAAGAACATATAAAAGAACACAATAAAATGGGAATAGCACTAAAAGAGTGCAATTATATAGTTGTTAAAAAAGCATGTAAAAATACAGCAAACTCTTTTACTTCACAAGGTATAAAACTTGTTAAATATAATGGTGAAGCAAATGATGTAAATACTATTTTAAAAGAAACATCAGCACAATTTATTTAAAAACTTGTTCTAAATATATATAAGTGATTTAATATTGTTATATGATATTTAGACTTTTTGAGTTAAACTATTTAAAATGAATAAATATTCACTAAAAATAGTTTAAACAAAAAGGAAAAATATATGTGTAAAGATTGCGGTTGTACAATAGCAGGACAAGAACATCATCATGAACATCATTCACATGAACATAGTGCATCTCACCAAGCAGCACACGAAACACTTCATCATAATCCTCAACTAAATGATGCAAAAACAATCTCAGTTATTCAAAAAATCTTAGATAAAAATGACCATGAAGCAGCTCACAATAGAGCACATTTTGATAATCATAAAGTTTTAGGAATAAATCTAATGTCAAGTCCTGGAAGTGGGAAAACTACACTTTTAGAAAATATTGCTGATATGGTAAATTTTAAATTTGCAGTTGTTGAGGGTGACTTAGAAACTTCAAGGGATGCAGATAGATTAAAAGCAAAAGGAATAAATGCTGTTCAAATACAAACGGGAAGTGCTTGTCACTTAGATGCGTTTATGGTTCATAAAGGTTTACATGATATCTCTTTAGATGGAATAGATGTTTGTTTTGTGGAAAATGTAGGAAATCTAGTATGTCCAGCATCTTATGATGTGGGAACTCACTTAAATATTGTTCTTGTTTCAGTTCCTGAAGGAGAAGATAAGATAGCAAAATATCCAGTTATGTTTAGATGTGCTGATTTAATACTTATTACAAAAACAGATTTACTTCCATATTTTGATTATGATATTGAAAAAGAGAAGATGGAAGCTAGAAAACTAAAACCAAATGTAGATATTTTAGAAGTAAATATCAAAGATAAACAATCACTTCAAAATGTAATTGATTGGATTAATTTTAAAAGAAAGATGAGATGATTTTGTAAAATCAATTTCATTCATTTAGGCTTCACGGTGGGTACCCAAAAATCAAAGATTTTTACCCTTCCGTTGCAGAATCATTCATAAAATTGTTTTACAAAAAAGGAGAATATGGGGATGTGTTTATCAATACCATCAAAAATTAAAAGTATAGATACAGAAATGAATACTTGCGTAGTTGATACTATGGGAGTTGAAAGAAGTGCTAGTTTAGATTTAATAGACCAAGATGTAAAGATTGGGGATTATGTTTTAATTCATATTGGTTTTGCTATGAATAAAATAGATGAAGAGGATGCTTTAGAGTCTTTAAAAGTCTATCAAGAAATCATAGATAAGATGGAAGAAAATGACCGACTTGCAGCTATTGAAGAAGCTGAAAACTGTCCAAATAGGTAAGTTATGGAAAAAGAGTTACAACTAAAAGATTTATATGATGGTTTTAGAGATGCTAAAGTTATAAAAGCATATAAAAAACTAATAGATGAAGATTTAAAAGATTATGATGGAACTATAAATATCATGGAAGTTTGTGGAGGACATACACATACTATTATGAAGTATGGAATACCACAACTAATAAACAAAAAAATAAACTTTATCCATGGTCCTGGCTGTCCAGTTTGCGTTATGCCAAAAGATAGAATAGATAGTGCTTATGAGTTGAGTCTTCAAAAAGATGTAATACTTGTAACACTTGGAGATATGATAAAAGTTCCAGGAAGTAAGGGCAGTTTACAAAAGGCAAGAAGTGAAGGTGCTGATGTAAGATTTGTTTATTCTCCTATGGATTGTCTTAAAATTGCAGATGAAAATCAAGATAAAACAGTAGTATTTTTTGCAATTGGTTTTGAAACAACAACTCCAATGACTAGCGCTTTAATAGAACAAGTTATAAAACAAGATATAAAAAATATTCTGTTTCATATAAATCATATAACAGTTCCAGAAGTAATGCGTGTATTAGTACAAAATAGTGATTGTAAGATAAATGCTTTTTTAGGACCATCACATGTTAGCGTAATAAGTGGAAGTAAAATATATGAAGAGTTCCCAAGAGATTATAATAAACCAGTTGTTGTAAGTGGATTTGAACCAGTAGATGTGATGCAAAGTATTTCTATGATAGTAAAACAGTTCAAAGAAAAAAGAGCTGATTTGGAAGTAGAGTATAAACGACTTGTATCATATGAGGGAAATCTAAAAGCTCAAGAACTTATAAATAAATACTTTAAAAAAGTTCCTTTTAAATTTAGAGGAGTAGGTGAGGTAGAAAATAGTGGATATGAACTAAAAGATGAATATAGTAAATATAATGCAAAAATAGTTTATAAAGATATATTACCAACACAAGAAGTAAAAGAGAATAAAGCTTGTAAATGCCCTGAGATTTTAATGGGAGTTGCAAAACCAACTGATTGTAAAATCTTTGGAAATGTATGTACTCCAACAAACCCAGTTGGCTCTTGTATGGTTAGTAGTGAAGGTGCTTGTAGTGCTTATTATAAATATGGGAATTTGATAAATTAAAAAAAAGAGAACAAAACAGTGAGTTTATTTGAAATAGAATTGAATAGCGAATTTAAAATACTTAATTCAAAAATTTTTTTTGATGAAAAAAAATTAAAAAAATATTACAAATTAAATAGACTAAATGATAATTATGATGATGACATTAAAGAGATGATAGAAGAACATAAGTTATATATACATCAAGATTTATTTGTAATTAATAATTATAAATATGAATTTGATGAAATTAATAATATGATTTTATCAAATATTTATAAGTCAAATGCTAATTCAACTGAACATCTTGTATATCCTGAATGGTTGTTGTTTCTCATTAGTATAAAAAAAGAAAAAGTACGATTTATTAATGAAAAAGAATTTTATAAATATTTAGAGTATTTTAAATATATTGCAGAAATAAGATACAAAAATTATATTATAAGAAATGTAAGAAATTATATCAATTTTAAAGAATTGGGAAAAGTTTCTGATATAAAAAATTCTTTACATGATAGTTTATTAGAGTATTTGAAAAAATCAGAATATGAAACTAAAGAGTTATATGAATATTTAAATTTCTTATATAGATTTCATCAAGAATTAAAGGATAATGAAAAATATAAACTTATGTGGAATATAGAAGTTTATATACAAGAAACAATTGTACTTTTACTTGATAAAGAAATTTCTTTAAAAGAAATATATGAAGAAGTCTATAAGTATATGAGAGGTACTTATTCAGTTTTACATGAAATATATATTTATAAACCTCTGTATGTAGAAGAGAGTAAAAATCATTTTGAATTATATTTAACGAAGATAAATAAATTATTTAATAGTAATATTGATATAAATGATTTTATGTCAATACTTACAAAAAATGATAAGCATAAGGATATTCTTTTTTCTTGTATAGAACTTGATAACAGACTTAATGCTAATAAAATGAATGAACATACAATGGGTGCTATAACAAGAAGTATTGTATTAAGTGTTGAAGAACTTATTAAAGATTATAAAGAAGAAAGAAAACTTTTAGATTGTTTAAAGAGTTTATCTGAAGATGAAAAACTTTTTGAATCTTATGTTATAAAAGAATACAGAGATTATAATTCATCAGATGAATTGTTAGAATTACTCAATGAGTTAATATGTGATAATGAACAATCTTTAGAACAATATTTAGCGATATATCACGCTTCAAGAAATTATTTAGCTCATTATAATATTGATATGAATAAGTTCTTTTGGGGTGAAGATGGACAAAGAAGAATAATATCAAATACAATAAGTTCGGTTATTATAATTTTGTATAGAATAGAAGTGATGAAAAAAACTTTGAAAAAGCAATAAAAATACTAGACAATGTCTATGAAATATAGGAATCAAAAATGAATATAGAAAAAATAAAACATAGAATACAAAAATTTAGTGATGATAGAAATTGGGAAAGTTTTCATAATCCAAAAAATCTAGTTATGGCATTAAATGGAGAAGTTGGAGAGTTAAACGAAATTTTCCAATGGTTAAACTTTGAAGAGTCTATGAACTTACCTGATGATGTAAAAGAGCATACAAAAGAAGAGGTTGCAGATATTGCTATTTATCTTATAAGAATTTGTATGAAGCTCGATATAAATCTTGAAGAAGCCATATTAAATAAAATGACAAAAAATGAAGCAAAATATCCAGTTGAAACATCTCAAGGTGGAAGTAAAAAATATAGTAAGAGTAGGGAAAATAGATAAATGACTAAAACAATAACACTAGCACATGGAAATGGTGGAGCTGAAAACAATGAACTAATAACAAAGGTATTTTATAATGCTTTTAAAAATGAGATATTAGAAAAAAGTGAAGATGCCGCAGTTATAGAAAATGGAAAACTTGCTTTTAGTACAGATTCATTTACAGTTTCACCACTTTTTTTTAATGGAGCAAATATAGGAAAACTTGCCATTTGTGGAACTTGCAATGACTTAGCCATGATGGGTGCAAAGCCAAAATATCTTACTTGTTCAGTTATTATAGAAGAGGGCTTTGAAGTAGAACAACTTGAACTTATAGTAAACTCTATGAAAGAAGAGTTGGCTAAAAATGAAGCGATTATTGTAAGTGGAGATACAAAGGTAGTACCACGTGGTGCTGTTGATAAAATCTTTATAAATACAACTGGTATTGGAGAGATACTTTATAGTGGAATAAGCTCAAATAATATCACTGAAAATGACCTGATACTTGTAAGCAGGGATATTGGAGCTCACGGTGCTACAATCTTTACTGCGCGAGAAGGTATGGATATGCACTCAAACCTAAAAAGTGATTGTAACTCTTTATATCCTCAAGTAAAAGCTTTGATTGATAGTGGAGTTAAAATAACTGCTCTTAGAGATGCTACAAGAGGAGGAGTGAGTGCCGTTTTAAATGAGTGGGCAAAACAATCAAATATTTGTATAGAAATAGAAGAAGAAAATATTCCAGTTAGCGATGAGGTTAAGGGAATTTGTGAAATGCTAGGATTTGAGGCAACAAATTTAGCAAATGAAGGGACATTTGTACTTGCTATATCAAAAGAAGATACAGCACGTGCAATAGAGGTTTTACACAACTTTCCTGAGGCTTTAAATGCTTGTATTATCGGAAAAGTAACTTCTCAATATCCACAAAAAGTTATTTTAAATAGTTCTTGGGGAACAAAAAGATTTTTAGATACACCAACTGGTGAACTTCTTCCAAGGATTTGCTAGTGCATGAATATAGTATAGTTCAATCATTATTAGAAAGTTGTGAAGAGCACGCAAGGGCAAATGACGCAAAAAAAGTTACAAAAGTAGTAGTAAAGATTGGAGTTTTAAGTGGAGTTGAGCCAGATTTACTTCAAACTGCTTTTGATACTTTTAAAGAACAAACAGTTTGCCATGATGCACAATTTTTGATAAATGTCCAGAAAATAGAGATTTTATGTCTTGATTGTGATACAAAATCAACTTTAGAAAAACATGAGTTTTCTTGCCCTAAATGCCAAAGTGTAAATATAAAAGTAACAGATGGCGAGGATATGTTTTTGATGAGCCTTGAAATGGAATAAAAGATTATTTTTTATTCTGTTTTATGATTTATTAGCTTTTTCTCTAAATTTGTGATATTATTTTTTCATTGAGTCTATATGAAAGGCTTTAAAATGAAAAAAATTACATTAGAAAGGTTACTTTATAGAAAGTATTTAAAAACATCTTTTATATCAGTATTTTTTATTGGATTATTTTTAATATCTTTTTATTTTATAGTCAATAAAAATATAGTAAATAAAAGTAAAGATTTGATTTTAAGTAATCTTGAAACATTTATATCTTTAATGATTGATAACCAATCAAAAATAAAAACTGAACAATTTTTAGAATATCTATCAAATAAAAATTATCCATACAATGGTAAAATAATAATTCTTGATAATATGGGAAAAATAAAATTTACCAATACAAAATTAGGAAATCTTTTAGGTATAAAAAAAAATGATGATATTTTCAAAAATAATACTTACAAAATAAGTTATTATTTTAAAGATATTCTAGCTGAAAAAATCGTAGAAAAAATTGTATTAGATAATGAAAACTATTTAATCTTTTCAAAAAAATTATCAAATTCTTCCTTTTATTTAGTTTGTTTTATAGATGAAAAAGAGATTTTAAAAGAGATTAATATCTTAGTTGAGTATTGTAGAAATTTGGAGTTTATACTTATTTTTGGAATAGTTATATTTTATTTAATTTCATTTTTTTATATCTCTTTTAATGCAAAAAATTTTGTTTATAAAATAAATCAACCATTATCTAAAATTGTAGATTTAACAAAAACTTTTGGTAAAAAAGATGCATCTATTGAATTAGAATCTTGTGGAATTTTTGAAATAGATAGATTAAGTTGTAATTTCACAAAAATGCTAAAAGAGTTAGATAACAGAACAAAAGAATTGATTTTAGAAGAGACAAAGAGAGCTTATCAAGAAAGTTTAGCTAATACAGATGCCTTAACAGGTGCTTATAACAGAAGGTATCTTTATAATTTTTCAGAACAATATTTAAAAATAATAAAAAGAGAAAATAAAGAATTATCTTTACTCTTATTAGATTTAGATGATTTTAAAAAAATAAATGATACTTTTGGACATGAAATTGGTGATATTGTGATTAAAGAATTAGTTAAAATATCAAAAAATTGTATAAGAGACAATGATTTGATAATAAGACTAGGAGGTGATGAATTTGTTATTTTATTACCAAATACTTATGTTGAAGATGCAAGAAAAGTTGCAATGAAAATTATTGATAAAATTAATGAGTATAATAAAAATAAAGAGTTTAATTTTACTATTAGTGTGGGAGTATCGCACTATCAAAAAGGTGATATATCTATTGACAATTTAATTTCAAGAGCAGATGATTCTTTATATGAAGCAAAAAGAGTTGGAAAGAATTGTGTTATTTAGATTTATATAAAATATTATTTATTGATTGTTAACTTATTTTTATTATAATATGCAAATATATATAAATAGGAAATGAATAAATGTTATTAATGAAGTTACAATCTAAAGAAAAGTTTTCTTTCTTGCAATTAGCTCACTATTTAGCAAGAATTGATAATAAATTTGGGGAAAGAGAAGAAGAAATAATATCTGAATATTGTACAGAAATGGGAATTGAAAATCTTGATTCTTTTGATATGGAAAATTTTAGTTTAGATAATATTTTAAAAGACTTTAAATCTGAATCGAGTAAAAGAATTGTAATTTTAGAATTAATGATTTTGATTCATATAGATCATAGTTTTAATATAAACGAACAAAAATTGATGGAAAAAATATCAATAAGTTTTGGTATTGATTTAGACGATGTTAATGATTATTCTCAATGGGGAAAATCAGTTGCTATGCTTTATGAAGTAGCAAAAATTTTCATAAATGAGAAAAAAAAGATTCAATAAAAATATTTTAAACTTAAATAATAAGAAATTTTAGATAAAATCTTCTTATGGAAATAATAGAAACATTAAATAATAAAATTGATAAATTAATTCATGATTATGAAAAGCTAAAGTTAGAGAATCTTTCGTTGATTCAGGAACTTGAGAAGTTAAAAAATGAAAATGATGAATTAGTTAGAAATAATCAAGATATGTTTTTAAGAATCGATAGTACATTAACATTGATAAAGGCACAAAAGAGTGAATAAAGAAGTTACATTCCATATAAATAATATGGCTTATACTGTAAATGTTGATGAAAAAATATACAAAGAATTAACTAAATATTTAGATTTAAATAAAAATAATGATACAAAAGATTTATTGATAGCATATCTTCAATTATCTCAAGATTATCATCTTTTTAAAAAAGATGTTGAAGATATTACAAATAAACTAGCAAGGTTTTAATATCAAAAGTTTTTCTTTATTAGAAATAATTATAGCAATAGTAGTAATAGCTATAATTATCTCTTTTTCAATTCCCAAATTAACTCAAATAAATAATAAATCAAGTTTAGTATCATTGAAATCTGAGGTATATTTAATTCAAAACGGAATAACAAAACTAAAAAGTAAAAATGTACTTTTAGGAAATTCAAATGAAATTGATTCTTTGGATAATGCTTCAATAAATAAAAAAGCAGAAAAACTTTTTTCAGAAATAGTTGATTTTTCAGTTACATCAACTGATACAATTGAAAAAAAGATAGGAAGTTGGGCAAAACTTTCATCAAAAAATTATACTTTTTATTTACCTTCAAATTCTGTTTTATTTGCTCTTGAAAATGGAACTTTTGTTTGTAAAAGTGAAGAAAATATTTGTAAAGAGGTAGAATAGTGTATTTTTATGAAGTTGCAATTTTAAGGTCACCTTTAAATAATTTAACATATCAAAGTGAAAATAAAATTGAAATTGGAACAAAGGTTTTAATAAAACTAAGACAAAGAAAAGTTTTAGATGAAGCCGTAATCATAAAAGAAGTTGAAGAACCAACTTTTAAATGTACAGATATAAATGAAATTACAAATGAATTTTATGATGAAAAAATGCTTCAAATTTCATCTTTTGTTTCTCAATATTATGTTTGCTCTCTTGGTGAAGCTTTAAGTGTTTATAATGCTTTTGATAAAAATATAAACAAAATTGAAATAGAAGAAAAATTTGATAGTAAAATAATTTTATCAAGCCTTCAAGAAAAAGCAAAAGAGTTTTTAGAAGAAAAAAAGCAAGCACTTTTATTTGCAAATACAGGTGCTGGAAAAACAGAAATTTATATAAAAATCATTGAAGAACATCTAAATAATCAAAAACAAGCAGTTTTATTGATGCCTGAGATTTCTTTGACTCCACAAATGCAAAAAAGATTAGAAAAAGTTTTTGGAAAAAGTGTAGCTATTTGGCACTCAAAAATTACTAAAAAAAAGAAAGTAGAGATTTTAAAAGGTCTACAAGAAGGAAGCATAAAACTAATAGCAGGTGCTAGGTCTGCACTTTTTTTACCATATTCAAATCTTGGAGTAATTGTTGTTGATGAAGAGAATGATGACTCATATAAAAGTGATTCAAAACCAAGATTTCATACTAAAGATTTAGCAATTTATATAGCAAAAAAATTTGACTTACAACTTGTTCTTGGAAGTGCAACTGTAAGTACAAGTTCTTTTTATAAAATCCCATTTTTTAGACTTGATGAAACTTATCACAAAACAAAAAAATTATATAGTTTTGAAGATAGCGATGCAAATTTATCTTCAAAAGTTATAGATAAAATAGATAAAACATTAAAAAGTAATAATCAAGTAATTGTATTTTTGCCTACACGAGCAAATTTTAAATATCAGATTTGTACAACTTGTGGAAAATCTGTAGAGTGTCCTTTTTGTTCAGTTTCTATGAGTTTACATAAAAATGATTTGGCTTTAAAATGCCACTATTGTGGATATACTCAAAAAATTCCAGATTCTTGTCCATCTTGCAATAATGGAATTATTCATAATCTAAGAGTTGGAACTGCTCAAATTGAAGAGGAGTTAAAACTAATATTTCCTGCTAAAACAATTAAAAGATTTGATAGAGATGAGATAAAAACTGATAATCAATTAAAAACAGTTTTAAATGATTTTAATGATGGGAAAATAGATATTCTTGTTGGAACTCAAATGCTTTCAAAAGGTCATGATTATCACAATGTAAAACTAGCTGTTGTTTTAGGAATTGATTCTGTTTTAAATATGAATTCATATAAAGCAAGGGAAAAGGCTCTCTCACTACTTATTCAAATAGCAGGAAGAAGTGGACGAAGTGGAGAAGGTGAAGTAATAATTCAAACAAAAAATCAAGATTTTTTTAATCACTATTTAAATGAGTCAAATTATTTAGAGTTTTTAGAAGAAGAACTTGAATTTAGAAAAGATTTTTATCCACCATTTTTAAAACTAGCAAAGGTGATGTTTTCTCACTCAAATGGTCTTAAAGTTAAAGATGAAATGGATTTTTATGTAAAACTTTTTAAAGAAAATAAAGATATTGAAGTTGTAGGTTTTGGTCAAAGTCCTATTTTTAAAATGTCAAATAAATATAGATATGAGATACTTCTTCGTTCTTCAAATATAAAAGCATTATTACAAGCTTTACATTCTGTACAAACGCCCAATGCAACTATTGATATGGATACAATTTACTAATTAACCTTATATTAGTCAACTTTATTGTAAAATACACCAAAAAATTTAATAGGAGAACTAATGGCTTATACAAAAGATGAATTTAAACAATTAGTAGATGATATTCAATCACAACCTTGGTACAAAAATCCAATCGGATTTGGTATTGCAAAAGTTGATAGAGGACAAATAAATAAAGATAAAATACTACAAGCGACTTTCCCTGTAATAAATTGGAATGAGAATTTTGGAAGTGCAGCAGTATTATTAAACGCTTTAAAAGTTGCTGGTGTTGATGTTGATACATCAAAATCAGAATTAGTATGCAAAATTTCAGATGAATTTTTAACTTCTTGTATTGAAGCTTTTAGACCATTTATTCCAGAAGCAAAAGGTGATGCACATAAAAATGTTCAAGTTGTTTCAACATTAGCATCTTTACCAATAGATTCAGGATTAAGTGCTGATGATTATAGAGTAGTATTTATTTTTGAAGATGCAGCACCTGAATCAACAGAAACTGTATATTTAAAACTTTATGCACTTTCAACTGGAAAAGCAGCATTAAGAAGTCTTAATTTAAATGGTGCATTTGGTAAATTACACAACTGCGCTTGGATTGGAAATCAACCAATTGAATTAGATTGGTTAAGAGCAAATGAGATTGTATTAAAACTTTCAGGTAAATATCCAAATATTGATTTTGTTGATAAATTCCCAAGATTCTTACAACACATTATTCCTGCTGATAATACAAGAATTTTAGAGTCTTCAAAAGTTAGAATGGGAGCACAATTAGCTGCTGGAACTACAGTTATGCCAGGTGCTGCTTATATCAACTTCAATGCTGGAACTTTAGGTTCAGTTATGGTTGAAGGAAGAATCTCTTCAAGTGCTGTTGTTGGAGCTGGGTCTGATGTTGGTGGAGGAGCTTCAATTCTAGGAGTTTTATCTGGAACTGATGGTGTGCCTGTTACTATTGGAGAAAACACACTTTTAGGAGCAAATTCTTGTACTGGAACAACTATCGGTGATGGTTGTATTTTAGATGCAGGTGTTACAATTCTTCCAGGAACAAAAATCGCATTGTCTGATAAAGCTGTTGAAGCATTAAAAGCTATAAATCCTGGAAAAGAAATCTCTAATGTTATGAAAGGTAGCGATTTTATCGGAGTAAATGGAGTTCACTTTAGAGTAAATTCTTCAACTGGTCAAACTATTGCTATGAGAAGTACAAGAGAAATCAAACTAAACGCTGATTTACACTAATTTTTATGGTATTTTTCATTTAAAAGGTAAGAAGTTTTCTTCTTACCTTTTTTTATTTTAACTTTCTAATCAACATATAACCACATATATCGTATAATCGCAACCTTAAAAAACAGAATAATACAATAAAAGAAGAATAATGATAGAACTAGTAAACATATCAAAAAGTTATCCAACAAATGAACTTTATAGTAACTTAGATTTAAGATTAAATGCTGGAAATAAAGTTGGACTTGTGGGAAGAAATGGAAGTGGAAAATCAACACTTTTTAAACTAATTTTAGGGGAAGAACAACCAGATAGTGGTGAGATAGCACTTCCTAAAAATTATAAGATAGGTGCTTTAAAGCAATACTTTGATTTTACAGAAAAAACTCTACTTGATGAGACAGCTTTAGCTTTGAGTGAAGATGATAAATATAACATCTATAAAGCTGAAAAGATTTTATTTGGACTTGGATTTTCTCAAGAAGATTTAGAAAAAGCGCCAAAAGAGTTTTCAGGTGGTTATCAAATTAGAATTAACTTAGCAAAACTTTTATTAACTGAACCAAATATGTTATTACTTGATGAGCCTACGAACTATTTAGATATTTTATCTATTAGATGGTTAAAAGCCTTTTTAAAATCATTCGAAGGTGAAGTTATTTTAATCACTCACGATAGAGATTTTATGGATAGTGTTTGTACTCATACTATGGGTATTATTAGAAAAAGTGCTTTTATGGTACAAGGAAGTACTCATAAATTTTATGAACTTTTAGCTTCAAATGAAGAACATTACGAAAAACAAAAAATAGCTCAAGAGAAAAAAATCAAAGAACTTGAAGAGTTTATTGCTAAAAATAAAGCACGTGCTGCAACAGCAACTTTAGCTCAATCAAAAGTAAAAATTTTAGAAAAAATGGAAGTTATGGAAGACTTACAATATGATTCTAGTTTAGACTTTAACTTTAACTATAAAGATACAGTAGCTAAATTCTTACTTGAAGTTAAAGATGTAAGTTTTGGATATTCACCTGATAATATTTTATTTAAAAATATTTCTTTTGCATTAAGTAAAGGTGAAACACTTGGGATTATAGGAAAAAATGGTAAAGGTAAATCGACTTTACTAAATGTAATTGCGGGAGAATTAAAAGCCTTAACTGGAACTATTGATTATCATACAAGTACAGTTTTTGGACACTTTGGGCAAACTAATATTTCACACTTAAATAAAAACAATACAATTATGGATGAGATTCACTCTGCAAATGTAAAACTTCCAGAATCAACTATTAGAGGAATTGCTGGATTAATGATGTTCAGTGGTGATAATGCTAAAAAGAAAATTTCACTTCTTTCAGGAGGAGAAAAAAGTAGGGTAATGCTTGGAAAAATCATAGCAAAAGATGTAAACTTACTTTTCCTAGATGAGCCTACAAACCACCTTGATATGGATTCTATTGATGCACTTACAACTGCAATTAAAGCTTTTGAAGGTTCTTGTATTATCGTAACGCATAGTGAAGATTTATTAAGAGCTACTTGTGATAGATTGATTGTATTTACAAATGATGGAGCTGATTATTTCAATGGAACATATGATGAGTTTTTAGAAAAAATTGGTTGGGAAGAAGATGAAACTGTTGAAAAGAAAAAAGTTGAAAAACCAAAAGTAAATAAAAAAGAGAGCAAAAAATTAAGAGCTGCTATTGTTTCAGAAAAAAGTAAAGCAACAGCACCACTTAAAAAAGAGATTCAAGATTTAGAAGAACAAATAGAAAAACTTGAAGATGCACTAGAAGATGCAAGAGTTAAACTTTCAAGAGATATTCCAAAAATTGAAAAAGAGATTGAACAAAAATTTGAATTACTTGAAGCAACTCAATTCAAACTTGATGATATGAATAAAGAGTTTGAAAGAAGAATGAACGAGGTTTAAGCTAATAATAGCTTAAAGCTCTTTGGCGTAAATAGTTTTAAAGAATCACTTTTTAGTGATTTTAACTCATTTGAGAATCCATTTTTACTAAAGATTACAAAGATATCTACATTTAAACCAGCACCTTTACAATCATCCATTAGTCTATTTAATTCATTTTTTTTGATTTTAGAGTTTATATATTTACAGTTTCCTGCAATGATTTTTCCACTTGTTGTTTTTGCAACTAAATCTATCTCTCTTTTTTCATCCCAATATTTCCCAAACTGTTTTATAGGGTCTTCATTTAATAAATCTCTAATAAATTCCATTGATAGTTCTTCAAATACAAAGTTCCCAAATTCAGCTTGTTTGTTTTCAAAAAGAGTATAAAATTCTTCATAATTTTTCTCTTTTATACCTTTATAAATTGGAGAAACAAAAGCAAACCAAAATCTTAAAAATGGTGTGGTAAATAGAAGTTTTCTTGCAACTTTGTCATCACCTCTTTTATTTGCTAAGTGATGTTGAGATGATTCAACTTCTATTATTCCTCTTTCAACTAATTTTTCAACACATTTAGAACCTTCTTCAAAACTTACAAACGCTCTTTTAAAAGATGAATTTGTTCTTCTATCGCCTTGAGCTATTCCTGTTAAAATAGCATGGTCAACTTTATAACCACCTGTTAAACTGTGGATTTCATTTCTTAATTGTAAATAGTTATTTAAAATATGTTGTTCTATTAGTTCTAGTATTGGTTTGTTTGTATCTATTTTTATATTTAAACCACCAAATACTATAAAGTATTGAACAGCTTTTTCCATATCTGTGATGTTGTTTTCTTTACAAAAAATTCTAAATTGATTTTTTGTTGATTGGTCTATTAAAATTATGGTAAATCCTTATTATTTGTAATATTTTTGCAAAAAAGCATTAAATGAATTTGCAAATTGTTGTGCATCTTTTTGACTAAAAGGAGCTGGACCTTTTGTCATTTCTCCACTATCTCTTATTTCTTGCATTAAATTCCTAATCGCAAGATACTGTTTTATATTATCTTGCGTATAAGTTGCACCTCTATGGTCTATTGCATGAGCATTTTTTTGTATAGTTCTATCAGCTAGTGGAATATCTGCTGTTATTACAAGGTCATTCTCTTGCAACATTTCAATTATCTTATCATCTGCTTCATCTTGTTTTGTATCAACAATTATATATTTTATATAATTAGAAATGCCTATATTGATTTTTTTATTTGCAATTACAATTGTATCTATTTTTTGTTTCTCAATTGCTCTTAAAACAATTGGTTTTAATAAATTTGGAAAAGCATCACCATCTATAAAAAGTTTCATATTTTAAACAAATCTTTTGGATCAATATGAGATGAATCTTTCGTTACTTGGAACATTAAACTATCATCAACCCTTCCAACTACATAACCTTGTTTTATCCATTTTCCTACAACTAAAGTTGGAGAGATTTCATCTAAATGAGAGTAAATAGTGTGTAATCCACCTTCATGCTGAATAATTACAACATTATCAAGCATACCTGCATTTTTTTTAGCATAAACAACTTTTCCATTTAAAACTGCTACAACTTTTGCTTTAGGTTCATTGCTTTTTAAAACAATAGATTCATTAAAAAGTTTTATTTTATAAATTGGGTCATAATATGTTCCAAAATTTTTTACAACTTTAAATGATTTTAATGGAGCAATAGATTTTTCACCTCTATATTTTATTATTTTTATTCCATCAGTTGAAGAACCAATTTTTTTTACATCTAAATTTAGATTCTTTGCATATTTTTGATTTCTAACATCAGATGTTTGTATTTCATCATCATTTACTGTATCTTCTTGAGTTGTTGTTGAACCTTTTTTAGTATTTAAAAGTGTTTGTAATTTTTTTCTTTTTTCCTCTTCTTCTCTTTGTGCAATTTTTTTATCTTCTTCTTCTTTTAAAATATTTAATTCAGCAAGTAAATTTTTCAATGATTCTTGTTGTTTTACTACTTTATTCAATTCTATTTGATAAGATTTATGTTGTTCTTCAAGATTTGCTAATGAACTTGAATGTTTTTGTTTTAAAGATGTTAATTTATCTTTTGTTTTTTGTCTATCTTCTATATATGAAGAGATTTTTTCAATATCTTTTTGATTGTTTTTTGTATTTGTATATAAAACAGTATATGTACTATTTAATTTAGTTACTTTTTCTTTTGAATATTGAGATAATAAAGTATATATTTCATTATCAATTAATTCTTGTAAAGAGTTTTCAGAAGCAAGTTTTAATGCCATTGATACTGAAAACTCTTCAATGATAGTGTCAACTATCTCTTCTTCATTACTACTTTTTTCTTTTATTAATTCAGTTGATTTCGATTTTAATTCATCAAGTTTATTTTTTGAATCTTCAAGTAATTTCTGATGTTGTTCTATATCTTCATTAACTTGTTTTATCTCTTTTTCTAAATTTATAATATTTGTATTTTGTGATTCAATTTTATCTGCTAAATCTTTTATTTTTAGATTTGTAGTCTCTTTTTTTTCAAGATTTGAGTTTAAAATTTCTTTATTTTGTTTGATTTTTTTATCAATATTTGAAGCAAAAATCAAATTTACAAAAAACAATAATAGAAAAAATATTTTAGTCATTTTTTATCTTATATTTTAATAATACACCAAATATTGTAAAAATTGAAATTGAAAAAGATAGTAGAAATATTTTCATCAATTCAAATGGTAAATTTATTTCAATATCAACAATATCATGTAATTCCAAAGGGAATAATACATCCATATTATTTGAAACATAATAAAGAAAACAAGTTGTAATTAAAAATGCTAAAAAAGAACTAAGAAGTGCATAATTTAAAATAGATGATGCACTGTATAAAATAGAAGCTCCATGCAATCTAAGTATAGAAATTTTTATATTATGTTCATGAAACCATAGTTTTATTTGCTTAGCAATAATAATTATTGCAAAAATAGTAATAATAAAAAATAGTATAAATGAAACACTATTTAGTAAAAGTAATAAAAGATAAATTTGATTATGGTTTTTATAAAATACTTCTACTTTTTTAATATTTTTATTTTGAAGTAAAGTTTGTTTTATTTCTTCTAATTCACTACTTGTTGGAAAAATTTCTAAATATATTTGATAAAAATTTGGAAGTTTTTGTTTTAGTAATTCTATAGAATTATTTGATAAATTAGTTTTGATATTTGCAATAATTTTTTCATTTGGTAAAGCTTGTATTCTTTCAACTTTTATACCTGCAAGTTCACTAAATGTATCTTTTTCAATAGGTGTATTACTTACAATTACTATAGAATAATCCCTTGAAATTTGAGTTTTATAATTATCAACTACATTATTTATTAGTAAAAATATAGAAAATGCAATTAACATAGAAAGCAATGGAATTAAAAAAGCAAATATATTTTTAAGAAACTTCATAAATGATTCCATCCTCAATAGATAATTGTCTAAATTTTATTCCTAAATTTTTAGGAACTCTATGTGTTACTACTACAACAGTTATACCTAATTGTTCATTTGCACCTTTTAATAAATTCCATACAACTTCAGCTGAATAATCATCAAGATTTCCTGTTGGTTCATCTGCTATTATGATTTTTGGATTATGTGCTAAAGCCCTTGCTACTGCAACTCTTTGTTGTTCTCCACCACTTAACTCATTTGGATAATATCCTGCTCGATGAGTAAGTCTAACATGAGCTAATAGTTTATTTGCTTGATCTCTTGAAACTTCATGAGAATAGCCATTTATTTTAAGTGGTATCATGATATTTTCTTCTATTGTAAATTCATTTACAAGTTTATAATCTTGGAAAATAATACCAATATCTTTTCTAAGAAGTCTTAGTTTTTTACCTTTTATTCCAAAAACTTCTTGATTTTCAATTTTTAAACTCCCATGTTTTAAAGGAATATCTCCATAAAATGATTTTAATAAAGTAGATTTTCCACTACCTGAGTTTCCACCTATAAATATGAACTCCTTAGGTTTTATTGAAAAGTTTCCTTTTTTTATAATATATTTATTATCATCATAAGTAAGGTAAATATTCTTAGCTTCAATCATTTACTTAAAATCTCTTTTAATTTTTTATGTGCATTTATATTTGAGCTTGTTGGAAGAGGATTTCCTTGATAATAAGTAATTTCTCCTTCTTCAACAAGTAAATATTTTGTAACAGGTCTATCAAAATTTCCCATAGTTACTTTAATTAATCCCGAATTATTTTTATTCTCAATAATATATAATTCTTCAATATGAATAAAATAATTTTTTTCAATTAGTGATTTTGTAGGAATTTCTTTTAAAATTTTACTAAAATCAATTTTTGAATTAAATGAAAAATCAAAGTTTAAATTGATGTTTTTATCTTCATTAAAAGCCTCTAGAACTACATCATAGATATTTTTACCTTGTTTTTTCCATCTATCTTCATATTTACTAGAAACTGCTAAATCTTTATTTATATCAATAGTAATTCTTCCTTTTGGAAGATTTGTTAAAACTTCTGTGCAAAAATCAAAATATTTTCTACTATCAGTTCTAAGTTCTAATGTTCCATTAACTTTTAAAACTCTTAAAGCTTCATTTACAAATTCATTAGAGTATATTCTTCTATGAGGTTTTTTATCCCAAGGAACCGGAAAATGAACAAAGATTTTTCCAACTTTGTTTGATTCAATAAATTCCATAAATAATCTTGCATCATAATTTACAACTAAAACATTTGTAATACCTTGAATTTCAAGTTGTTTTAAAAGTTGTTCAATTGATGGATAGTGAATTTCAAGACCAATAAATTGAACATTTGGATTTGATTTTGCTTGATGTAAAAGATGTCTTCCACTTCCAAAACCTATCTCTATTTGAATCTCTTTATCTGTCTTAAAATCATCAACAAAATAGTTTATATCTTTTAGATATTCATGTTTTGTCTCTTTTTTTACTTGAAGATTATTTGTATTTGAAAATAATACATTGGCTTCATTTAGATTTACATAGGCATTTAAAGCATTTTTTACAAGAGTAACAGGTGATAATCTCGTAACTTTATCTGCTTTTATCATAAAGTTTTCATCTTTAGGTTTTAAAGATAATAAAAATTCTTTTCCTTGGTTTTTAACAGCAACTCTATATTCTGTTTTTCTTTCTTTTTGAGTAAAGTTATATGACTTTGCTATAAATTTAAACTCTACACCATCTTTTTCTGATGGTGTATTTATTAACTCTTTTCTTTCAAATACGATATGTGGCATTTATTCTTTCTTATTATTTTGAATTTGTTTTTGGTATTGTTAATGACGCTTCATTTGTTTTTTCAGATACTAATCCAAACTCATCATTTGCTTGAACTGTATATTTATATTCTACACCGCTTACAATATCTGTATCTTCAAATCTTGTATCTGTTATGTTATTAAATTTTACTAACTTATATTCAAAAAAGTTTTGTTTGATTTTCTTCTCAATATTATATGATACAGCTCTATTATCTCCTGCTTTCCAGTTTAAAATAGCTCTATTATTTTGAATTTGTGCAAGAGTTAATACTGGTTTTGCAGGTTTTGGTAAACTAATTCCTTTTATAGGTGTAATATCAAAAGAACTTTCTAATCCATCTTTTCCTACAGCAATAACTTTATAGTAATAAACTCTTCCATCATCATCTGTTTTATCTGTAAATTCAAGAACATTTGAATTTACAGTTCCAACTTTTTTATATCCAAAAGATGAATAAATACTTCGGTGAATATCGTATTTAATAATATCTTGTGTTGGGGAAACATCCCAAGCTAAAAATATCTTTTTAGGAATGTTATTTGAAGCTCTTACATTTGAAGGTCCAGTTGGAAGAGGTTTTGTTTTTGCTACAACAGGTTTTGAAGTTGCTGATTCAACATCATTGAATGTAAATGCTTTAACTCTATATTTATAAGCTGTATTATTGTCTAAGCCTGTATCAATATATTCAACTGATAATCTTTGATTTATAGTTTTTAAATAAATCCATTCATTTAAAGTTGTATTGAATTTTTCAATTCTATAGTATTGAACTCTTGGGTCTGGATGTGGTCTCCAAATTATTTTTATTCTATTTGGTAAATCAGAAATTGCTTGTACAAATTCAACAGCAGGAAGTCTTTGTAAAGTTTGTGCTATGTATGCATCTGTTGTAGGAGATTCACTACCATCTGCCAATCTTGCAGATATTTGGTAAGCATATTTTGTATTTGGTTCTAGATCTTTATCGACATAATGTGTAGCATATCTGTTATCAATAGATTTAATAAGTCTTAAAGTTTTTCCATCTTTTTGTAAATCCATTCGATAAAAGTTATATCCTACAACTTTTGGGTCATTCGATCTTTGCCATTCAAATCCAATTGAAGTCATATCTGGAATTGATTTTATAGAATTAAAATCTACAGTTTCAACTGAGTTATTAATTTTAGGTTTTGTTGGTGTATTTAAATTATCAAATATGTTGGTACAACCACTAAATAGAAAAAGTAAAACTGTTAATGATGTAGCTTTCATCAATTTTAACATCTATATTCCCCTTTTGAAAGTTTTTAGTTAAAAAATCATTTATATCTGTTGGTAAATTTGCTTTGAAACTCATTTGCTTATTTGTTATGGGATGGGTTAAATAAAGATAATAAGCATGCAAATAAAATCTATTTATTTTATTTAATTCGCCCTTAAAACCATATAAATTATCGCCAAGTATATGCCTATTTATCGAACTTAAGTGAACTCTAATTTGATGAGTTCTTCCTGTATATAATTTTGCAGCAATTAATTCAAATTTCTCATTATCACTTAATGCAATTTTTGAAAAAGCTGATTTCGCAAATCTACCATCTTTTTCAATTGACATTTTTAATCTATTATTAGGATTTCTTCCAATTGATTTTTCAATAATTGTATTTTCTTTTAATGGCATATCAACTATTGCAAGATAATATCTTCCCATAGATTTATCTTCAAGTTGTTTTGATAATCCAACATGAGCTTCATTTGTTTTTGCAACAACCATAACTCCACTTGTACCTTTATCAATTCTATGAACAATACCATGTCTTTCTTCACCACTAATTGTTGAAAGTGATATATTTTTCAATTTTAACCAATCAACTAAAGTTGCATCTTTTACACTTGGTGCATCATGAACTGTAAGATTATATGGCTTATTAATAACAAGAATATGCTCATCTTCATAAATAATTTCTACCTCTTTTCCTTCTAAAGAGTTTATTATAAACTCTTCATCTTTTATATTATTAAATTCTGCTTTTGGAAAATGGACATCAACTACTTGATTTTCTTTTAATTTTAGTCCTGTTTTATTTACAGTCTTACCATCTACTTTAACATACTCTTTTTTTATAAGTTGTTCAATTTGATTTCTTGAAGCTTCAATTTGTGAAGCTAAAAATTTATCCAATCTATTTGTTTCAAAAACAATAAAAATTTTATCCATATTTAGATACTCTTTCACTATGCGTTTAATTGATAAAAGAATTATTTCACACTTTGATTATTTGTTAATAATATTTGTTTTACCTTTGATATTCTTATCATACCATTTAATAAGTGAAACAAACGAACAATTGGCTAATAAACAATTGGTGTATTATACTATTTCTATATTTGCATTTCTTTTAGTATTTATGTTGCCTATAAGAAAAAAAGTGAGAATTATCCCAACTTTATACTGGATAGGAATAATTTTGCTAATTGCTGTTGAACTTATAGGAATTTCAAAACTAGGTGCAAAAAGATGGATTTATATACCATTTATTGGAACTACAATTCAACCATCAGAACTAATTAAACCAATATTTATTTTGATGCTAGGATATTTAATACAACATAAGCCGCCACCAAAAAATGGTTATGGATTTAGTGATTTTATATATTTTTCATTTTATATATTGTTACCATTTGTTTTAATTGCAATTGAACCAGATTTAGGAACAGCTTTAGTTTTACTTTTTGTTGGTTATGGAATTTTATTTTTAATAGGTGTAAATTGGAAAATATGGGTTAGTATAATAGTTATAGTTGGAGTTGCTTCTCCTTTTATGTATACTTATTTGGTAAAAGATTATCAGAAAAAAAGAATTCATGATTTTATTTCTGAAAAGCCTAGTTATCATGTTCAACAATCAATTATAGCTATTGGTTCAGGTGGACTTACGGGAAAAGATAGTGAAGATGCAACCCAAACACAATTGAAATTTTTGCCAATTGCAACAAGTGATTTTATTTTTGCTTATTTTGTTGAAAGATATGGATTCTTAGGTGCAATAGGATTGATTTTTTTATATTTGTTGATTATTTTACATTTATTAACAATGAATTATTTTTTTAAAGATGATTATATAATTAGAGCTTTTGCCTCCGGTTTAGGACTTTTAATATTTTTTAATATGAGTATTAATGTTTTAATGGTTATTGGTTTTGCACCAGTTGTTGGGCTTCCTTTACCGTTATTTTCATATGGTGGAAGTTCTTTTATAAATTTTATTGTGACATTTGCAATTTTAGAAAATTTATTAGCATTTAGATATATGAATTTATATAATTATGAAAGAAAGTTATAAAATAAAATTTTTAAGTAATAATTTGAGTTTAAATAAAATATAAAAAATTTTATTTAAACTCCTTGCTTTTCTAATAAATTACTTACAATGTCTAAATCATAAATTGAATCTCCGCAGTTTTCTTTTTTTGTTTCAATATTTATTATCTCTTCATCATTTTCATTTGTATATTTATAAGATAAAATATAATCTTTTTTTAATAAACTTAAAGTAGTTTCACTATCACAAAGGGAATCATTAATTTGTTTTTTGAAAATATTTTTAGATTTTTCTTCTGTTAAATCAACACCAATTAGAGTATATACATAAAATATAGTTTTTTCTTTTTTATATATATCTATCAAAATGCTATTTGCATCAACTTGTATAGGTAAATTATTTTTAAAGTCTTCAATATCTTTTCCAATAAGATAATCTTCTAAAAAATAGTATTTATATATTTCAATAATAAGAGCTAATGAAAAAAATAAATTTATTGTAACAATAATTTTTGCTAAAAAAGACCAAACTTTTAAACCTGTATATTTAGAAGCACTTTTAAAGGTGATATAAAATATTGCTATTGAATATATTAAAACCATAAAATAAATAAAAAACTGTAAGTATTCAGATTCAAATCTTATAAGATTTACTTGAAGACAAATTTCTATACAAATAGAAATAAAAACAAACCACAACCAAAAAACAATTATTAATGGAATTTCACCTTTAAAAAGTCTACTTAAATATTTTTTTTTATTTTCTAAAATCATTTCTTTCCCTAAAATAGCCTATAAAATACTTTAAATCTTAATTTTGTTGGAGTTGTTGGTCTTGGATAATCTTTATAGGCAATTTCAATTAATTCAATTGTATAATCATCTAATACAGCATAACCAGAAGAATTTATAATTTTTAATCCACTTATACTTCCATCTGGATGAAACATAAATTCAACAATATTTATTCCTCCAATTTTAAGTTTAGCAGCAAGTTTTGGATAACCTAATCTATCTAAAACTCTTTGTGTAATAACTTGAAAATTATTTAGATTTTTTTCTAAATAAGCTTTTTGTACTTTTGTAAAATTTTGATACTCTTCCCCATATAATCTCTCTAATTCATTAAGAATTTCTTTGTTTATAGGTTCTTTTTGTGATAAAAAATTTTCTAAAGTTTTTTCTTGCAAAGAGTTATTTTCTTTTACAATTTGTTCTTGTAAAATACTTTTTTGGAATTTTTTAGATTTTTCAATATCTATCTCTTTTTTTCTTTCAACTTTTTTGCCAATCTTCTTAGGAGTAGATTTATTCTCTTTTATCTCTTTTTTTACAGTTTCTACTTTTTTTGTAATTTGTGGTTTTTCAATTTTTTCTACTTGAGTTTCAATTTTTTCTATTTCAGTTTTTTGAATCTCATTTTTTTTTAATTTTACAAATTTCACATCAGATTTTTTTTCTACAATCTCTTTTTTAGGTGTATTTTCAGGCAATTCTTTATCTTTGTATTTTTTTAATAATAGCAAATGTAAAGATATTGAAATAATAAAAGCTAGGATAATAATTTTCATAAGCGGGATTATAGTACAATTCCGCTAATAAATGATTAATTAGGAATGTGAATGTTTGAAAAATCAATAAAAGCTTATGAAGAAGCTTGTAAAGTGATTCCTGGAGGAGTAGATTCTCCTGTTCGTGCCTTCAAAAGTGTAGGCGGAACACCACCTTTTATTCAAAAAGGTGAAGGAGCGTATTTATATGATATAGATGGAAATAAATACTTAGATTTTGTTCAAAGTTGGGGACCTTTAATATTTGGTCATTGTGATAAAGATATTGAAGAAGCTGTTATAAAAACTGTAAAAAATGGATTGTCATTTGGAGCACCAACAGAACTTGAAACACAATTAGCAAATGAAATTGTGGAAATGTACGATAATATCGACAAAGTTAGATTTGTAAGTTCTGGTACAGAAGCTACAATGTCTGCAATTAGATTAGCACGTGGTGTTACTGGTAAAAATGATATTATCAAATTTGAAGGTTGTTATCATGGACATTCAGATTCTCTTTTAGTACAAGCTGGTTCTGGAATGGCAACATTTGGAGCACCAAGTAGCCCAGGTGTTCCTGCTGATTTAACAAAACATACTTTAGTTTGTGAATATAATAATATTGAAAATTTAAAAAAATGTTTTGAAGAAAGCTCTGATATTGCTTGTATTATTATAGAACCAATTGCTGGAAATATGGGATTAGTTCCTGCAACTGAAGAGTTTTTAGCAACTTGTAGAGAATTATGTGATAAACACGGAACTTTATTGATTTTTGATGAAGTTATGTCAGGATTTAGAGCAAGTTTAAAAGGTGCTAGTGGGATTTTAAAAACTCAAGGTGATATTATCACATTTGGAAAAGTAATAGGTGCTGGTATGCCAGTTGGTGCTTTTGCTGCAAGTAAAGAAATTATGGGACATTTATCACCTGAAGGTAAAGTATATCAAGCTGGAACTTTAAGTGGTAATCCAGTTGCTATGGCTGCTGGATTAGTAAGTCTTAAAAAATTAAAAGCAAATTTAGAAATTTATGCTGATTTAAGTGCAAAAGCAAAAAAATTGGTAAATGGTTTAAAAGATATAGCAACAAAATATAATATTCCTATGCAAGTAGATACAAGAGGAAGTATGTTTGGATTTTTCTTTTGTGAAAAAGCTCCAAAGAATTTTGTTGAAGTAGGGCTTTGTGATTTTAAAAGATTTGCAACATTTCACCATGAAATGTTAAAAAAAGGTTTTTATTTCGCTTGTTCTCAATACGAAACAGGTTTTGTTTGTACTACAATTACAAATGAAGATATAGATGCATGCTTAAATGCTGCAGATGAAATTATGCAAAAATTGTAAGAACAACTAGTTGTTCTCTTTAGAGTTTGTTTCTTTAACTTTGGCTTTGTCAAAGTGTTAAAAGAAATTTAATATTAAAATAAAAAGGAAAATTATGCCAGTATTAAAAAATGTAGAATTAACAAAAAAAGCGAATATTTATTTCGATGGAAAAGTTACAAGTAGAAGTTTTGTAGATGAAAAAGGTATTAAAAAATCTTTAGGTATTATGATGCCAGGTGAATATACATTTGGTACAAATGAAGCAGAGCATATGGAAATTATTGCAGGAAAAGTTGAAGTACTTGTTGCTTGTGGTGATAGTAATTGGGAAACATATGGACCAGGTGAATATTTTGAAGTTCCAGCAAATTGTAGTTTTGATATAAAAGTAATTGAAATAACAGATTATTGTTGTACTTATATTGGATAATTATGCAAGAAGAATATGAAAAACCAAAACATCAAGATAAAATAGCTGCTTTAGATAATCTATCATTAGGTATATCTATTGTTGCTGCAATTATAATAGGTTTTGGTATTGGATATGGTTTAAAACAATTAACTGGATATACTTGGACTTTATGGCTTGGTATTTTTTGGGGAGTTTTAGCTGCTTTTATGAATGTTTATAAAGCATATAAGAGAGCTCAAAAAGAGTTTGAGGGGATGGAAAACGATCCTAGATATTCATATAGAGCTAAACATGGAGATACATCTTTTGATGATGAAGATTAATCCAGAAGTTGTTAGATTTGCAAGGGTTTTTATTTTTTTAGACCTTTGCATTTTTATTTATACATTAATTTTTCAAAATAATATTTGGTTATTAAATACTCAAGTAGCTTTTGTATCTTCTTTATTTATTACAATTGCTTCTTTTTATTCTTATAAAAAAAATATTCAAAATAGATTATCAAATTTAGATTTATCAAAATCATCTACTTTAGAAAATAGAGATAAAATTGATGAAATTGATGATCCATACGATTTATATACTGAATATGAAGAAATTCCAGAATCAGAGCTTACACCTGAAAAAATTAAAGAAATAATAAATGATGAAAAATCAAAAGTAAAAAAGAATACATTTAAGAATACACTTTTTGCGACAGGTAGTTTTTTATCTCTTTATAGAGTTATTGGATATGGATTATTGGTTTTTGGTTTTTTTGCATTGAATAATAATAAAATATTTACTCCAATTGCTTTTATAATTGGATTAGGTATCGTTCCACTAGGAGTTCTAATTTCAAAGCTAACTAGAAAATAGCTTTGAAATTATAAAATTAGAGGTAAATCTATAGTTACTTTACTATCATCAGCAGTTAATATAAAGGAGTGATGATTCTCTTTTAGATTGATTTTTGAGAAATCTCCACTTTCATTCGAGGCAATTTCTACACTAATTAAAGAATATTTTTTTCCATCAATTTTTATATATTCACCAATTTTCAATAAAATAGAGCAAGAAACTTGTTTTCTTCCTGTAAATGCTTCAAAAATCTGATTTAACGTTTTTATGAATGAACTTGCGTCTAATTTAAATTCAGGAATTGAAGGATCATAATTTTTTGTAAAATTTATATCAGTTTTAATTTTACTTGTAGAAATTGCTAAATCAACTAACGTAAAAATATTTGTACTATTAATATTTTTTATATTTAATTTTGATTCTTTTTTTACCATTGCACTTTTATATAGTTTCATATGAATTTCATCTTCATTTTCATACATAACTGTAATTGCATAAAATGTATAATTTTTAATTGTTAAATCTATATAAGAAGTTAATGCTCCAAAAGTTTTTGGAGCATATGTTAACGCTAAATCAAATAGTTCTTTTTGTTTTATTCTATTTAATAAAAATTGAGCTTCTGAATTAGAATATATTATTTTAGAGCTAGATGAAAAAGATAATACAGGATTTAAGTCCAGCTCAACCCATTCTTCAAAAAAACTCATCTTTCTAACTTTCTACATAATTTTTAAGATTTTTACCAACTTTTGGATGCTTTAATTTTTTAATCGCACTTGATTCAATTTGTCTAACTCTTTCTCTTGTTACAGAAAGTTCTTTTCCAATTTCTTCTAATGTTCTATCACTTGCATCTTCCATAAGACCAAATCTCATTCTAATAACAGCTTGTTCTCTTTCATTTAATTGACCTAAAATTTGATCAATTTGACCTTGTAAATCTTCTTTCATGATATTGTCAACTGGTGTTGGAGCTTTTTCATCAGGAACAAAATCTCCAAATTTACCATCATCATCACTTCCAATAGGAGCTTCTAAAGATACAGGCTCTTTAGTAATTTTAATAACTTGTTTTACTTTATCAACAGGAAGTCCTACTTCTTTTGCGATTTCATCAACATCAGGCTCTTTTCCATTTTCTTGGATACCTTTTCTGATGATTTTATTAATTCTATTAATAGTTTCAATCATATGAATAGGAATTCTAATAGTTCTAGCTTGATCTGCAATTGCTCTTGAAATTGCTTGTCTAATCCACCATGTTGCATAAGTAGAAAATTTATAACCTTTTTTATATTCAAACTTATCAACAGCCTTCATAAGACCGATGTTTCCTTCTTGAATTAAGTCAAGGAAGGGTAAACCTCTATTTGTATATCTTTTTGCAATTGATACAACAAGTCTTAGATTTGATTTTGCCATTCTTGTTTTTGAAGTATCAGTAATTTGTTTACCTCTTTTTATTTGCTCAAGAACATCTCTTAGTTCTTCAGGTGATAAATCAAATCCTCCCTTACTTGCTTCTGCTGTTTGGAAAAGTTTTTTTATTTCCATATAAGTAGAAACCATAGTTGCTTCTGGAACCATAGATGTAATTTGTGCTTTTGATAAATTAACAATATTATCTAAAATCTTTTTGTGATTTTTTAATAAAGTTTCATTAAATAATGGTAATTTATATTCTAATCTTTTTAATTCACTATCAAAACCAGTATCAGATTTAAGTGCAGTTTCCATCGCTTTTACAATTTCAGTAATAAGTTTAGAAGTTGGACCTAAATCTAATAAAGCTTCTTTTAAAATTTTCTTTTTAAATGCAACAGCAAGATTGAAAGTCATTTGATCAACTTCATCATCTGATTTTGCAGTCTCTTTTACAGAAAATTTAAGCCAATCTTTTTTAGCTTTTTCTAAATTTTTGAAGGCTTCAATAATAGTTTGTGCTCTTTTATCAAGTTTTTTCTGTTTTTTCCCACTAACTTTTTCTTCATCAGATTCATCAGATTCACTATCAATATCTTCATCTTCAATATCTTCATCTTCTAAGTTTTCTTCATCTTCATTTTCAGAATCATCATCATCAAAATTTTTAAATAATTCTTTTACTTTTCTTTCTCTATTTACTAAAGGTTCTTTATATTCCAAAATAAAATCAATTAGATATGGTACATAACAAATAGCATCAAGAATAATATCTTCACCCATTTCTATTTTTTTAGAAATTTCAACTTCTTCTTCTTTTGTTAAAAGAGGAATTTGTCCCATTTCTCTAAGATACATTCTTACAGGAGAATCTGATCTTGACCATTCAAGTAGTTCTTTATTTTTTAATAAATCGTAAACGTCATCTTCGTTTTCGATTAACTTTTCTCTTAATTCTTTTCTTTTTTTAGCTTCTTCAGCATTCATTCTTTTTGCTTGTTCTTGAGAACTAATTACAGTTACATTATATAATTGTATTAATGCTAAAAGTTTTTTAATGTTTGGACCTGAAGGTGCTTTAGGAAAGATTTTAATAATTTTCTCATAGGTAAGTATAGAATCTTTGTATTCTTTTACCAATTGCTCGATAGTTTTATTTATATCTTTTACGCTCATTGTGTTCGGAAATCCTCTTTATTAAGATGGTCGGATATTATACCCAAATTAATTAAACATCTTATTAAAAAAAATAGATTTAAACAAATATTACTAAAAAATTAGTTAAAATGCATTTTTTTTGAAAATATTTATTTGATAACTTTTAAGAATTATCAAATACAAGGACATATATTATGAATAAAATTACTGGAAAAGTGTGGAATTTTGGAGCAAATATTGATACAGATGTTATTATTGCAGCTAGATATTTAAATAGTTCAGATCCTGAACATTTAGCAAAATATGTAATGGAAGATGCAGATCCTGAATTTCCAAAAAAATTACAAAGAGGTGACATTATTGTTGCTGGTGAAAACTTTGGATGTGGTTCAAGTAGAGAACATGCACCAATCGCATTAAAAGCTGCAGGAGTTGCTGCTGTTGTTGCACCTTCATTTGCTAGAATTTTTTATAGAAATGCATTTAATATGGGATTACCAATATTTGAATTACCTGAATCTTTAGAAATTAAAGAGGGTGAAGAAATTTCAATTGATTTAGATAAAGGTGAAATTACAAATAATACTACTAATAAAACATATAAATTTATTCCAATTCCTCCTTTTATGCAAGAATTAATTGCAACAGGTGGATTAATTAATTATGCAAAAGCAGAAATGGTAAAGGCTAAATAAATGAGAAATTATAAGATATCAATAATCAAAGGTGATGGGATAGGACCAGAAATCGTTGATGAGGCAATAAAAGTATTAAATGCAGCAGCAAAAAAATGTAATTTTGAATTAAATTATAAAGAGTATCTAATGGGTGGTATTGCTATTGATACTACTGGTGTTCCATTACCACAAGAGACAGTTGATGGAGTTTTAAATTCTGATGCTTGTTTGTTTGGTGCAATTGGTGGAGAAAAATGGGATACATTACCAAGAGAATTAAGACCTGAAACTGGATTATTAAAATTTAGAGAAGAAATGGGTGTTTATGCTAACTTAAGACCTGCAATTATCTATGATGAATTAGTAAATGCCTCTACTTTAAAACCTGAAGTAATTACTGGCGTAGATATTATGATTGTAAGAGAGTTAATTGGTGGTATTTACTTTGGTAAACCAAGAGAGAATGATGGATTTAAAGCATTTAATACAATGGTATATACAAAACCAGAAATTGTAAGAATTGGTAAAACAGCATTTGAACTTGCAATGAAAAGAGATAAAAGAGTTTGTTCAGTAGATAAAGCAAATGTTTTAGAAGTTTCTCAACTTTGGAGAGATACTATGAATGAATTATCAAAAGATTACCCAGAAGTAACTTTAAGTCATATGTATGTAGATAACGCAGCAATGCAACTTGTAAGAAACCCAAAACAATTTGATGTTATTGTAACAGGAAATATTTTTGGAGATATTCTATCAGATACAGCATCAATGGTAGTTGGTTCGATTGGATTACTTCCATCAGCATCAACAGGGGATAAAACAGCAATATATGAACCAATACATGGTTCAGCACCAGATATAGCAGGGATGGGAATAGCAAATCCATTGGCAACAATAGTAAGTGCAGCAATGATGCTAAGATATTCTTTAAATGAAGAGAAAGCAGCAGATTTAATAGAAGAATCAATAAAAGCTGTATTAAAAGATGGATATAGAACAAAAGATTTAGCAGCATATGATGCAAAAGAAGTTTTAAATACTTCTGCTATGGGCGATGTCATTGTTAAATATATTAATAAATAATTTTTTATGATAAAATAAATAAATTATAAATTTCAGGATTAATTATGAGTGAAAAAAAATATAGATTAGTTACTAGAAGTGATATGGATGGTTTAGTTTGTGGTACTTTACTTAAGTATTTAAATATTATTGATGAAATAGCATTTGTTCATCCAAAAGATATGCAAGATGGAAAAATAAAAATTACAAAAGATGATATAACAACGAATCTTCCATATGTTGATGGTGTATATTTAGCATTTGATCATCATTTTAGTGAAACATTAAGAAATGAGAAAAAAGACAATCATATTATTAATCCTGATGCTCCAAGTGCAGCACAAGTTGTTTATGAATATTACGGAGGAGATGAAGTTTTCCCTGGATATTTTACTGCAATGATGAATGGAGCAAATAAAGCGGATTCTGCTGATTTTACGCAAGATGATATTTTAAAGCCTAGAGGTTGGGCATTATTAAGCTTTTTAATGGATTCTAGGACTGGACTTGGAAGATTTAGAAATTTTAGAATTTCAAATTATCAATTAATGATGGATTTAATTGAATATTGCGCAAGACATAATATTGATGAAATTTTAGATTTACCTGATATAAAAGAAAGAATAGATTTATATTTTAAATATGAAAAAGATTTTGTAGAGCAATTAAAAAGATGTACTACTATCAAAAATAATTTATTAATAATAGATTATAGAAATGAAGAAATAATTTATCCTGGAAATAGATTTATGGTATATGCAATGCATCCAGAGCAAAATATTTCTATTCATGTTGTTTGGGGAAAAGATAAACAAAATATTGTATTTAGTACAGGAAAATCTATTATAAATAAAAGTTCAAAAACAAATGTTGGTGAATTGATGCTTAAGTATAATGGTGGAGGGCATAAAGCAGCAGGCGGTTGTCAGATTGATACAGATAAAGCAGAAGTAGTTTTAGAAGAGTTAATAAAACAAATTAATCAAGATGGTTAAAAAGAAGTTTTAAAACTTCTTTTCTAAAATTTTATAAAATTCTTCAAAAGAGGGTAAATTTAAATTTGACTCTCTTTGTTTTTTCCCCCACATTGATTCTGGGAAAAAAGAATCTTCTTTAAATCTTGCCATAATATGAAAATGCACATGAGGAACATAGTTTCCAAAAGATGCTATATTTATTTTTTCGGGTTTAAAATAATTAATCATCTCTTTTTCTATTAATTCTAAGTATTTCCAAATCTCTTTTTTTGTAGCTTCATTACAATATGAAAATTCTTTTATAGGCTCATTTGTAAATATTTTTAACCATGGAATTTCTGATGGTTCAATTTCTATTTTTATTAACTCATTTTTAAAAAGTTCTAACACAAGAAGTCCTTTATTAATTCAAATTTTTTGAATATTACAATAATTAAAATTAAATAAATTAAAAATATATATCTTCAACTTGCTTTAAGTAAAAATTAATTATAATCCGAATCCATTTTTTCAACCATTGAGGAAGTTTTTGTAAAATAATTATATTTTATAAAGAGTTGGGCAGAAACAGAAAAAAGCAATTAGTTTTTAATATATTGAAAACTCTTAGCTTGGCTCCACAAATTTTTAGATTTTAAGTTTAAAATTTAGTGTGAACTACAGAAAAGCAAAGTTTTGCTTTTTTCATTAAGTAGTTCTTCCCTGTTGAAAATTGGTAATAACACAAATAAAGAGGACAAGACTTATGAAAGTAAGAGCTTCAGTAAAAAAAATGTGTGATAAATGTAAGGTTATCAAAAGAAGAGGTGTCGTAAGAGTAATCTGCGAAAACAAAAAACACAAACAAAGACAAGGATAAGACACATGGCAAGAATCGCGGGTGTTGATTTACCAAATAAAAAGAGAATGGAATATGCTTTAACGTATATTTACGGAATCGGATTACATAACTCTAGATTAATTTTAGATGCAGTTGGTATTGATTACAATAAAAGAGCATTTGAATTATCTGAAGATGAAGCAGCAACAATTAGAAAAGAAATCCAAGAAAACTACATGGTAGAAGGGGATTTAAGAAAAAAAGTTGCAATGGATATTAAAGCTTTAATGGACTTAGGATCATATAGAGGGTTAAGACATAGAAAAGGTTTACCTTGTAGAGGGCAAAAAACAAAAACAAATGCCAGAACTAGAAAAGGTAAAAAGAAAACTGTTGGTGCAGCAACTAAATAAGGGATTGTAGATGGCAAAAAGAAAAGTTACTAGAAAAAAAATTGTAAGAAAAAATATTGCTGACGGTATCGTACATATTGCTGCAAGTTTTAATAATACAATGGTTACAGTTACAGATAATGCAGGAAACGCAATCGCATGGTCAAGTGCTGGAAATTTAGGATTTAAAGGTTCTAAAAAATCAACTCCATTTGCTGCACAAGCTGCAGTTGAAGATGCAATGAATAAAGCAATGGAACACGGAATTAAAAACGTTGGGATTAAAATTCAAGGACCAGGTTCAGGTAGAGATACAGCTGTTAAAGCAGTAGGTTCTATGGATGGAGTTAGAGTTACTTGGTTAAAAGATGTTACACCATTACCACACAATGGTTGTAGACCTCCTAAAAGAAGAAGAGTGTAAGGAGTAAATAATGGCAAGATACAGAGGACCAGTAGAAAAAATCGAAAGAAGACTTGATGCGGATCTTGGACTAAAAGGTGAGAGAAGATTATCAGGTAAAAGTGCTTTAGAAAAAAGACCATTTGCTCCAGGACAACACGGACAAAGAAGAGCTAAAATTTCTGAGTACGGATTACAATTAAGAGAAAAACAAAAAGCTAAATTTATGTATGGTGTTTCTGAAAAACAATTCAGAAAATACTTTAAAGAAGCTGCAAGAAGAGAAGGTAATACAGGGGCTAACCTAATTACTTTAATCGAACAAAGATTAGATAATGTTGTATTTAGAATGGGATTTGCTACAACTAGAGCAAATGCAAGACAATTTACAACTCATGGACATATCTTAGTAGATGGAAAAAAAGTTGATATCCCTTCTTACATTGTAAGACCAGGACAAAAAATTGAAATTAAAGAAAAATCAAAATCTAATCCTCAAGTTGTAAGAGCATTAGAATTAACAAATCAAACTGGTATGGTTGATTGGGTTAATGTTGATAAAGATAAAGTATTTGGAATTTTCACAAGAATCCCAGCTAGAGAAGAAGTTGTTATTCCTGTTGAAGAGAGATTAATAGTAGAGTTATATTCTAAATAATAAGTAAAAGGTAGCTAATGAAAAAATTTGCAGAAACTCCGTTTTTACCAACTGAAGTTGAAATAGAGGCTATCAGTGATAATGAGGCTAAAATATCAGCATATCCATTTGAGGATGGTTTTGCAATTACTTTAGCACACCCTTTGAGAAGACTTTTGTTAAGTTCTTCGGTTGGCTATGCACCAATTGCAGTGAAAATTGAAGGTGCTTCTCATGAGTTTGACTCATTAAGAGGTATGCTAGAAGATATAGCTATTTTTGTTATAAATTTAAAGAATATTAAGTTTAAAATAAATGGTGATAAAGAGCAAGTAGTAGTTGAGTATTCATTCAATGGACCAAGAGGAATTAAAGGTGAAGATCTTATTAATTCTGATGTTGAAGTTGTATCAAAAGATGCTCACTTAGCTACAATTAATAGTGATTGTAATTTAACGTTTTCAGTTATTATTCAAAAAGGTATTGGTTATATGCCAAGCGAAGACATTAGAGATATTGTTGGTGCTGATTATATTCCAATTGATGCTTTCTTTACACCGGTTAAAAAAGTGGTTTATGATATTGAAAAAATGTTAGTTGAAGATAATCCTAACTTTGAAAAAGCTGTATTTACAGTACAAACAAATGGACAAATATCTCCGATAACTGCATTTAAAGAAGCAGTTTCAGTTATGTACTCACAAATGTCAGTATTTAACAAAGTATTTGATTTATCTGAAGTAACAGTGAGTGAAAGTGGTGAAGAGCCAGTTGAACTTAAAGAATTAGTTATCAAAATTGATGATTTAAATTTAAGTGCTAGAAGTTTCAATTCTTTAGATAGAGCTGGACTAAAATACTTAGGTGAATTAGTACTTATGAGTGAAGTTGAAGTAAAAAATATTAAGAATCTTGGGAAAAAATCTTATGATGAGATTGCTGAAAAATTAGAATCTTTAGGATACCCAGTTGAAAATACACTTCCAGAAAATGTTGCTTCTGCATTAAGAAGAAAATTAGAGCAACTAAAAGCATAATTAAGGGTTTAATATGAGACATAAGCATGGATATAGAAAGTTAAGTAGAACTTCTTCTCATAGAAAAGCATTGTTAAAAAATATGGCAATTGCAATCATTGAAAGAGAAAAAATCGAAACAACTGTACCTAAAGCAAAAGAATTAAAAAGATATATTGAAAAATTAGTAACTGTTGCAAGAAATGCTGATTTAAATACACATAGATATGTATTTGCAGCTTTACAAAGTAAAGAAGCTACTAAAAAATTAATTAATGAAATTGCACCAAAATACGAAGGTAGAAATGGTGGATATACTTCTATAGTAAAAACTAGAATAAGAAGAGGTGATGCTACACCAATGGCATTCATCTCATTTGTATAATAGTTTTTTATTTTTAATTTGAAAGGGATAGAATTAAGTTTCTATCCCTTTTTTTATTCTCAAATTAATTTCTTAAAAATCTTTTCCTAACCTTTTTTTAATTAACTTTTTGATATTATTTCGCGCAATACTACAACTGTAAAATCATAGGAGAACCGATTGATAACTCTAAAAGAAGCACTAACTTTAGGTAGTGATGATATAAAAAAATTAAGAGATGATTTAACTTCAAAAATAAAAGAAAACAATATAGGTGCTTATGTTGAACAATTAGTTTCGACAGAAATTTCAAAAACTGGTGCAGGTATACCAATCGCTATTAAAGATAATATTAATGTTAAAAATTGGGAAATTACTTGTTCTAGTAATATTTTAAAAGGCTATATTTCACCATATAATGCAACTGTAATTAATAAATTAGAAAAAGCTGGATTATCTCCTTTTGGAAGAACAAATATGGATGAATTTGCAATGGGAAGTTCTACTGAATCTTCTTGTTATGGAAAAACATTAAATCCTATTGACAATACAAAAGTTCCAGGTGGAAGCTCAGGTGGTTCAGCTGCAGCAGTTGCTGCTGGAATTGCTATTGCAGCACTTGGTACAGATACAGGTGGAAGTATTAGACAACCTGCAGCTTATTGTGGGTGTGTTGGAATGAAACCAACTTATGGAAGAGTTTCAAGATATGGAATAACTGCTTATTCATCTTCACTTGATCAATGTGGACCAATTACTCAAAATGTTGAAGATGCAGCAATTTTATATGATATTATTTCTGGATATGATCCAATGGATTCAACTTCTGCAAATATTGAATATGAAGCAGTTACTCCTAGATTAGATTCAAATAAAAAATTAACTATTGCAGTTATTGATAATTTTGTATCACAAGCTAGTCCAGCAATTCAAAAAGGTTTTTCAAAAGCAATAAGTGCTTTAGAAAAAGCTGGACATAAAATAATTCATAAAAATATGTTAGATACAGATAAAATAGTTTCAACTTATTATATTGTAGCAACTGCAGAAGCAAGTGCAAATTTGGCTAGATTTGATGGTGTTAGATTTGGAAATAGAAAAGGTGAAGGTGGACTTAAAGATATGTATGTTCAAACAAAATCACAAGGTTTTGGTTCTGAAGTACAAAAAAGAATTATGTTAGGTTCTTTTGTATTAAGTTCTGGATATTATGATGCTTATTATATAAAAGCTCAAAAAGTAAGACATTTAATTAAAGATGAATATTCAGCAATCTTTGCAGAAGCTGATTTAATATTATCTCCAGTTGCACCAACAACTGCACCTGAATTTGGTTCATTTAAAACATCATTAGAGATGTATTTGAGTGATATTTATACAATTTCTATTAATCTTGCTGGACTTCCAGCTATCTCTTTACCTGTTGATAAAGATGAAAATGGAATGCCTGTGGGATTACAATTTATTGCAAAAGCTTATGATGAACAAACTTTGTTTGATGGTGCTTTATCTTTAGAAAAAGCAATTAACTATATAAAATAAATATTAACCAGGATAATAAAATGAGAATAAGAAAAAGAGCATTAACATTTGAGGATGTACTTTTAGTACCAGCTAAATCAGAAGTTTTACCAAAAGAAGTTTGTATCAAAACTAAACTTACAAAAAAAATCGAATTAAATATTCCTTTTATAAGTGCTGCAATGGATACTGTTACTGAATATGAAGCAGCAATAGCAATGGCAAGACTTGGTGGAATTGGAGTTATTCATAAAAATATGGATATAGAAACTCAAGTATTACAATGTAAAAAAGTAAAAAAATCTGAATCTGGTATGATTATTGATCCAATTACAATACAACCATCTCAAACTTTACAAGATGCAGAAGATATCATGGCATCTTATAAAATTTCAGGTGTACCTGTTGTTGATGATAATGGTATTTTAGTGGGAATTTTAACAAATAGAGATATGAGATTTACAAAAGACTTTACTCAAAAAGCCAAAGATAAAATGACTGTTATGCCACTAATTACTGCAAAAGAAGGTACAACTTTAGAAGAAGCAGCAGATATTATGCATGCTAATAAAATTGAAAAATTACCAATTGTTGATACAAATAATAAATTAATTGGATTAATTACAATTAAAGATATCAATAAAAAAAGAGAATATCCAAATGCAAACAAAGATGAATTTGGAAGATTAAGAGTAGGTGCAGCAATTGGTGTTGGTCAGCTAGATCGTGCAAGAGCATTAGTCGCTGTTGGTGTTGATGTTTTAGTTTTAGATTCTGCTCATGGACATTCAAAAGGTATTTTAGATACAGTTAAAGCAATTAAAGCTGAAATGGATGTACAGATTATTGCTGGAAATGTTGCAACGGCAGAAGCAACAGCTGATTTAATTGCTTGTGGAGCTGATGCTGTTAAAGTTGGAATTGGACCTGGAAGTATTTGTACAACTAGAATTGTAGCAGGAGTTGGGGTTCCTCAAATTTCTGCAATTGATGAATGTGCAGCTGAAGGTGCAAAAACTGGAACTCCAATTATCGCTGATGGTGGAATTAAATATTCAGGAGATGTTGCAAAAGCATTAGCTGTAGGTGCAAGTTCAGTTATGATGGGAAGTGCTTTAGCTGGAACAGAAGAATCTCCTGGTGAAGTTGTATTATTCCAAGGAAGAAAATTCAAAACATATAGAGGAATGGGTTCAATAGGAGCTATGACTAAAGGAAGTACAGATAGATATTTCCAAGAAGGAACAGCTGCTGATAAACTTGTACCTGAAGGAATAGAAGGAAGAGTTGCATTTAGAGGAAGTATAGCAGATATTATTCATCAAATGGTTGGTGGATTAAGAAGTTCTATGGGATATTTAGGTTCTAAAGATATTCCAACATTCCAAGAAAGAGCAGAATTTGTAGAAATTACAAGTGCAGGATTAAGAGAATCTCATGTACATGATGTAACAATTACAAATGAAGCTCCTAACTATCATATTTAAATTTTGAAAGCAGAATATATCAATTCTGCTTCAAACTACATATTAAAAAATTCTATTTAAAATCTATAATTAAGTTAATTACCATATAATAAATGTTTTATTCAAAATAATTATAAAGGATTATACTTATGAAAATTGCAGTTTTTTGTGGATCAAGTTCAGGAAATAATATTAAATATATAGAGGCTACAAAATCATTAGGAAAATTCTTTGCTCAAAATAATATTGATATTGTTTATGGTGGAGGAAAAGTTGGTCTAATGGGTGTTATTGCTGATTCTGTTATAGAAAATGGTGGTAAAGTTTATGGAGTAATCCCTGAAAAATTAAAAAATAAAGAATTAGCTCATACAGGAATTACAGAACTTTATGTTGTAAACACAATGCATGAACGAAAAGCTATGATGGCTGATATGGCAGATGCATTTGTTACTCTTCCTGGTGGTGCAGGAACTCTCGAAGAAATATTTGAAGCTTGGACGTGGGCACAACTTGGGTATCACAATAAAGCTTGTGCTTTTTATAATATAGATGGTTTTTATGATAAATTGTTTGAGTTGATTGATTCTATGTGTTTATCGGGATTTTTGAAACAAGATTATTCTGAAATGCTTATAAATACAGATAATGAAAAAGAACTATTAAAATCTTTAGAAAATTATAAATCTCCTAAAAACAAATGGTAAAAAAGAGTTTAATAAAACTCTTTTTTAGATTATTAACTCACCTTTTTGTGTATTTCTTACTTCATCAATTTTAAAACATTCATTTGCAATATTTCTTGCAGTTGTATTTGTATATTGATTTATTAATTTATGTATAGTTTTTATTTCATCTTTATCAAATAAAGTTTCATCAAAATCTTCTTCCATTTTAATAAAATTCAATTCAATAAATTTTTCTTTTTTTTCAACAGCAATATCTAAATAATCCAATAATTCTTGCATTAAAAAAATTCTTTCATCATCTTCTTCCAAATCTTCTTCATTTGCTACAATATCAAATAATTCACTAAGAATAACAGGTTCTGGATGTCTAGTTCCTTTTATATAATCTTCATTAAATATTTTTTTACCACAATATTTCAAATGATTATAATCTATTAAAAAAAGTATGATTGATACTTTTTTATCATTTAAGTGTTTTACTTGTTTATGTAACATATATAAAATTACATTTGCTACTTTTGTCATGTCTATATTCAAAAAAAATCCTTTGTTTATCTAATGGAAGTATATAATATAAAAAATAAATTATCTATTTTCAATAAATTTAAAAATTGCGCCATCTTCACTATTTATAATAATCATTTTTTTATTATTTTTATTTGCAATTTCTTTAGCCATTTTTATACCAATACCTCTATATCTTTCTTCTTTCATTTCTTCTATTAATGTTGAATCAATTTTTCCACAATTATCTTCAAATTCAATCTCTTCTTGACTTAATGAAATTAAAATTTGAGGATTCTTTATCTCTCTTTTTTCAGCTATATTTATTGAGTTAATTATAAGATTTATCCAAACTTGCATCCATTCATTTCTAATTCCATTTATTTTAATTGTGAAATCTCCAATAAAATTTATTTCTAAATTAGAATATTTTATTTTTGTATCTATGATACTTAAAGCACTTTTTATTGAATCATAAACTTCAAAATTTAATGTATTTAATGAAGGTTTATAATAATCTAAAAAATTCTGCATAGTTTCTGACATAAAATCTAAACTTTTTTCTATTTCTAAAGTACTTTTATTTAGGAATTCTTTAGATATATCTTTTTCTTGTAAGATTCTTGCTCTTAAATTTAGATTTATATATCCAATTTTTGTAAGAGAATCTCTCCATTGATGAGATATATTTCCAATTAAATTTCCAAGTTCTGCTTGTTTATTTTGTCTAAACATTAAATCTTGCTGAGTAGAATTTTTTTCTATTTCTATTGCTATTTTTTTTCTTAATTGATGATTCCATAGTAATACAACAATAACAATTAAAATAATAAATATTAAAATATAAATAAACACTGATAAATATTTTGTTTCAGATGGAATTTTTACAGATATATGATTATTTACTATGTGTTCTAGCTCTTTTTTACTTATTGTTTTTATAGCTTTATTCAATATATTTCTTAATAAGTCTTCATCTTTTAAAACACCAATTCTAAGTATGTTTTTATATTCTAAAGGTTGAGAGATAATTTTAAGATTAAATAAACCATTTTTCTTAATAGTATGAGCAGTAACAATTAAAGATCTAATTGTAAAATCAGCCTTTTTGTTTTCTACAAATTTAAAAGCCTCATCTTCTGAATTTGTTGGAATAATTACCAAATTAGGAAAATCTTTTTGAAATCTCTCACTCATAGCTGTGTCTTTTGGCAAGGCTATTGACGCTTTGATTTTTGATAAATCTTTTATATCTTCATTCTCAATTCTTCCAACAATCACATTTGGATCTTCAAAAATTGGTTCTGTAAAATTTAACCATTCTTTTCTCTTTTGTGTCTCATTTAAAAAACTTAATATATCACATTTTTTTTCTTTTGAAAAAATAATACTCTCTTCCCAAGATTTTGTAGGAATAAGTTCTATTTCTATACCTAATTTTGAAGAGATTAAATTTATAATATCAGCAGCAATTCCTTCATGTTCACCTTTTTCATTTATCTTTTCAAATGGCTCCCAATCGGGATCTGTACACATTGTGATTACTCTTTTTTTAGCTAAATAATTTTTTTCATCTTTTGTTAAATTTATATTAGAAATTTTTTCATATTCTTCTGAATTAATCCATTTCCTTTTTAAACTAATAATCTCTTTTTCACTAATTTGTTCTTTGCCTTTTTCTAATAAATCTCTTAATATAATATTATTTTTATTTGTTGCTAAATACATCTTAAGATTAAATCTATCATCATCTATTGAAAAACCTGGTTTTAAATTTGAGATATGATTATTTTGTATATAATAATTTCCAACAGCAAAATTATCTACTGCTCCATCAGCCTCTCCAAAAGCAACTTTCTCTAATGCTTCAAGGGAATCTTTAACTAAAAGTAATTTAATATCAGGATAATATGCTTTTAAAAGCTCTTCTTCATAAAATCCTTTTATTACTGCAAGTGTTTTTCCCCTGAAATCTTCTATATTCTTTAAGTTTATATCACTCTTTTTTATAAAAATTGTATCTATGGCTTTTACATAATCACTTGTAAAAATAAAATCTTTTTCTCTTTGTGCTGTTTTTGAAATATTTAACATTACGTCTATTTCATCTTTTTTTAACTTTTCTATAAATTCGTTCCAACTATAACCTGAAATATACTCTATATTTATTCCTAGTTTTGAAGCTACCAAATCCATATATTCTATTGAAAAACCTGTTGGCTTTCCTTTTAAATTATAATTAAATGGTGGCCAGTTTGATTCATTGTGTACTTTTATTGTTGGATGCTTTTTTAAATACTCTTTTTCTTCTTTTGAAAATGGTATTAATCTTTTATAATTGTCCCTTAAATAATAAGAATCTAATGCAAAAGTAATATTTAAATTTTTATCAACTAAACCTAATTTTGTATATAAATCAGCATTTAGTTTTATTAATTCAGGAGCTATAGCTCCTATTTTAAATATGTTTGTTTTAAATATCTGTTCAGTTTGATTCGCCTCATATAATAAAGATTCTTTTGTTTTTCTTTTTGTGTATTTATTATAAATTAAATCAACTATCTCTTCCTTATTTTTAAAAGCATATTCCCAACCTTTATTTGTTGCTTCAATAAAATTTTCAACCATTTCTGGATTTTTATTTATAATATTTTCACTTGTAAATAATTCAACATCATAAGAATATATTCCAAAATTTGCAGGATTTAATATATTATATTTAATTCCTAATTTGTCCAACTCATAAGGTTGTGAAGTGATAAAAATACTCATAGCATCAACTTCACCATTTACAAATTTGTCAATTTTATAATCATGATTAATTAAAGTAAAACTATCAGAAGTTATTCCATAATCTTTTAACATAACTCCTAAACTTGTATGACCCATTTCCCAATCTAAAGCCATGATTTTTTTGTTTTTTAAATCAGCAGGAGTTTTAATATGAGGTTTTGTAACTAATGCTAAAGCATTTTGTTTAAAATAAGAAGCAATTAAAATAACAGGTTTATTTTTTAATCTTTCTAAAATAAGAGCAGAAGAAGAGATACCAAAAGTAGATTTTCCGTCAATAACATCTTGACTAATGTTTATACCATCTTGAAACTCTTTGATTTGAAGATCTAAACCGACATCTTTGTAATAACCTTTTTCTAATGCAGTATAAAATCCTGCAAATTCAAATTGATGTTTCCATTCTAGTTGTAAAGAGACTTTTTCTAAGTTCCCATATAGTAAATTATTTGATATTATTGTCAGTATAAATAGTAGTTTTATTACTTTTTTCATATTTTCCTTAAATAATCATTTTATAACCAATATCAGGAATTGTATGTAAAAAATTTTTTCCAAATCTTTTTCTAATTCTTAATATAAAATTATTTAAAGCACTATCACTCATTGGTTCATATTCATAAACAAATTGAATAAACATATCTTTTGTTATGATTCTTTTTTTATTTTCACATAACATTTCAAAAAATAAGATTTCTTTTTTGTTTAATTCAAAAATTTCATTTTGCTTTATTACTCTTTTTAACTCTTTATCATATTTGAAAGAATCTTTTAACTCTATTATGGTTTGATTATTAAATTTAATTTTATGTTCACATTTTTCTAAACTTTCAATTAAAGCATTGAAATTTATTGGTTTTATTAAATAACCACTTAAATTTAAAGTCATTGCTTTAAATAATAAATCTTCATCTTTATAGCCTGAAAGTATTAAAATAGGCATTTCATTGTTAGTTTCTCTAAATTTTTTAATAAAATCAAGACCTGATTCATTTTTTAAATTTATATCAGAGATTATTAAATCAATTTTCTCATTTTCTAAAATTTTAAAAGCCTCTTCAATATTTTTTGCAATAAAAGTTTTTTTAACAAACATATTAAATAAAGAAATTGCATTTTCAATAAATTCATCATTGTCTTCTAATAATAAGAGATATTTATCATTAAAAAATTGCATAATAAGCCTTTCAATATCATTATTTAAATATTAATAATAATATATTTAAATCTCAAATACATCTCAAAAAAAGATAAAAAAAATTAATTTTTGTGACTTTGCTGAGAAATTAGAATGTTACCATAACATCATAATAAATCAAAAACAAGAGTAGAAGGAAACAATTATGAGAAAAGTAACAAGGATAGCTGCAATATCAATAGTAACATCGTTTGTAATAACAGGTTGTGCTGTAAAACCTGAAATGATGAAAAAAGAAGATATACAAGAACAAGTAAAAAAAGATTTAAATGTATTAAATGAAGTTGTCCTACCCGTAACAAAACCAATATCTTTGGATGAAGCGATAGAGAGGGGATTAAAATATAATTTACAAAAAAAAGTAAAAGTATTAGAGAGTGCTTTATCACAAAAACAACTAGATTTAGTTTATTATGATATGTTACCAGGATTAACAGCAGCAGCAGGATATTCAGAAAGAAATAACTATGCAGCAAGTGCAAGTACATCGTTCATTGATGGGAATCCACAACCATTAGGAAGTAATCCTTCATATTCAGTATCTCAAGATAAAGAAAGAGTGACAACAGATATAGGATTTAGTTGGAATATATTAGATTTTGGATTGTCTTATGTAAGAGCACAACAACAAGCAGATAAATTTTTAATAGCAAAAGAAAAAGAGAAAAAAGTTGAACATAACTTAACACAAGATATAAGAAGAGCCTACTACCAAGCAGTTTCAGCACAAGATTTATTAAAAAGAATACAACCAATGATGGTAGAAGTAAAACAAGCATTAAATGACTCAAAACAAATACAAGATCAAAGAGTAGGGAAATCTCCAATGGAAGCTCTTTCTTATCAAAGAGAGTTGTTAGATATCTTAAGATCATTACATACACTAGAAAGTGGTCTGATTTCAGCAAAAATAGAATTAGCAGAATTAATGGGATTAAAACCAGGGATAGAATTTGAATTAGCAGATAAAGTAGAAAAAGATTATGTAATTCCAGAATTTCATATGAATCTAGATGAAATGGAAAAAATAGCATTAGAAAATAGACCAGAAGTAACAGAGAGTAGATATCAAGAAAGAATATCTGAAAAAGAGATAACAGCAGCTAAACTTAAAATGTTACCAGGAATTAATCTAAATGCATCATTGTCTTATGATGATAGTGATTATTTACTAAATAATGATTGGTACTCTTATGGAGCAAATGTTTCATGGAATCTTTTAAATGTATTTAAAGGTAATGAAATGAATAAATTAGCAAAAACTCAAGTAGAAGTAGCAAAAGAACAAAAATTAGCACTTTCAATGGCAGTATTATCTCAAGTACACCTTTCAATAGTGAAATTTAATCAAGCTAAAAAAGAGTACACACTTGCAAAAGAGTATTTGAATGTAGCAGATGATATTTATAACTTAACAGAAGTAGAAAATAATCTAAATATAAATAGTAGATTGATTTTAATAAAAGAAAAATTAAATAATATCCTAGCAACTTTAAGATACTCATCAGCTTATGCAAATGTACAAAATAGTTATGGAAGAATCTTTGCTTCTTTAGGAGTTGAAGAGAATAATAAAAAAGAAATAGAAAATAAAAAGACTGAAACAGCTTTAATCAAAGTAGATGATAGTGTAAAAAAAGTTGAAGTAAAAAATTAAAGGTTATCTAAATGAAAAAATTTCTAAGTTCAGTTTTGTTGATTTCAACTACTTTATATGCAAATGAAAATTTAACAGCAAGAGCAGTAATAGTTTCTCTTGATAAAACAGTTCTCTCAAGTGAAATAGCAGGAGAAATAATAGAATTATCAAAACAAGAAGGTGATGCCTTTAAAAAAGGTGAATCATTGATAAAAATAGATTGCTCAATATATAAAGCTCAAAAAAGAAAAATTGAAGTTGAAAAAAATATAGCAAAACTAGAACTAGAGAAAAATAAAAAATTAGATACTTATGGTTCAGTAGGTACTTTTGAAATACAAATTTCTCAAGAAAATTTTAATAAACAAAAAGCTGAGAGTGATATAGCTAGTATAAATGTATCAAGATGTGAAATAAAAGCACCATTTGATGGAAGAATAGCATCTAAAAAAGTATCAAAATATCAAAGTATTAAACCTCAAGATGAACTTTTAGAAATAGTAGGATTAGATAATCTTGAAGCAAAAGTAGTTGTGCCTTCTTCTTGGCTTGTATGGTTAAAAAGAGGTACTCAATTTGATTTGAATATTGATGAAACAAAAACAAGTGTAAAAGCACAAATAGTACAAATAGATTCGATTGTTGATCCAACAAGTCAATCTATAACAGTAAGAGCGAAATTGTTAAAACCATTTGAAAATATTATTCCAGGTATGAGTGCAACAGCTAACTTTTACCAAGAAAACAACTAATATCAAGGATATAAGAGATGAAAAGAAAAAATTTAAAAAAACCAATGATTAGTGCTTTAGAGCAAAGAATTCTTTTTGATGGGGCAGCAGTTGCCACAGCTGTTGATGTCCTTGATAATAGTAGTTTTACACCAACAAATGACTCAACAACTACAAATGATATGACAAATAATAATGCAGAGAATAGTGTACATGAAGCACAAGCAGTTCAAGGGTTTGAAAAGAGTAGAAAAGAAGTAGCCTTTGTAGATGTAACAGTAAAAGATTATCAAACATTAGTTGATGGAGTAGGAGAAGGTGTAGAGACTTATTTAGTAAGTTCTTTAGATGAAATAAAATCAATATTAGAGAATGAAACAAATATAGATGCAATACATATTTTATCTCATGGAGAAACAGGTGAAATAACTGTGGGGAATGATGTATTAAATAAAGATACATTGCAAAATTTCGATGCAGTATTGCAAAGTATGAAAACATCATTAACAGAGAATGGGGATATATTACTTTATGGATGTAATGTAGCAAATGATGGAAGTGGAGAAGAGTTTATAACAGAATTAGCAACTATCACAGAAGCAGATGTTGCTGCATCTGATGATTTAACTGGTTCAAGTGCTCTTGGTGGTGATTGGGTTTTAGAAGTTAATACTGGGAGTATTGAAGCTAGTAGTTTAGTTGCGAGTAATTACGTAGGTACATTAGATAGTGATGCTAATGGAAATTTTAATTTTAGTCCTATTGGTAGTGGAAGTGCTGGTACAAGTAAATATTTATATGCAAACTTAGCAGGTTCTGGAACAGGGACTATTAAAATAGTTGCAAATGATGTTGATTATGCTCAAGGTGAAAGAAATGCTGTTTATTTTAAAGATGCAAATGATACAAGTGAAAGATTTCTAGGTTATTTACAAGGAGCTAATGGTGTAGATTCTACTACTACTTTTAATAATGTAACTTTTAATACGGCTGGAACAGCTACTATTAGAATTTATGGAGAAGTTTCAGGATGGGTTTATAATGTTAAATCGGCAAATTTTACTACAAGTGGAAATGCTGCTCCTGAATTTACATCAGGAACAAATGCAACTGTTGCTGAAGATGGAAGTGTAAATATAACTGTTTCAGGTAAAGATGGTATGACTTTAAATGATAATGTAACTTTATCTTTACATTCAGGTCCTTCTCATGGAACAATCTCAGGATTTGCAACACAATCAGGAAGTCCAACTGCAAGTGATACATTTACATATACTCCAAGTGCTGATTATAATGGAAGTGATTCTATAACCTTTAAATTAACAGATGGAATAGATACTGTATATCGAACAATAAATATAAATGTGACAGCTGTTGCAGATATAGCAAATGATTCAATAAGTGTAAATGAAGATTCTTCTGTTACTTATAATCTTTTATCAAATGACTCTTTTGAAGGAAATGACTCTATTTCATCAGTTACTCAAGGAGCTTATGGAAATGTAACTATAGTAAATGCTTCAACTGGGGAGGTTAGATATACTCCAAGAACTGCAAACTGGCATGGAAGTGATAGTTTTACTTATACAGTATTAAGTGGAGGAAAATACGAAACAGCAACTGTAAATGTAACAGTAAATTCTGTAAATGATGCTCCAACAGTGACAAATAATGCAAATTTAAAACTTCAAGCTATCAATGAAGATGTAGCTAGTGAAGACAATAAAGGTAGCAGAATTGATAGCTTATTTGACCCAGTTTTTAATGATGTGGATTCACCAGATAGTTTAAGTTCAGTTGAAGTTGTAAGTATAAATGCAGACTCTGCTACACAAGGAGTTTATGAGTTTTCAAGCGATAATGGAGCAAGCTGGAGTACAGTAACAGTTGGTGCAATTTTAAATGATACATATAAAATAAGATTTACTCCTGTTGCAAATTATTTTGGAACACCAGGAACAATAACTGTAAAATTAAGAGATCAAGGAAATGGAATAGGTGGAGTTTTAGCTTCATCTGGAACAGCAACCTTATCAGTTCAAGTAAACTCTGTAAATGATATACCTGTAATTACAAGTGCTTTAGGAGCTGCAACGATAACAGAAACATCAGCAGATGATGTACCTTCTTCTTTAACACCAAGTTCTGGTTCTTTAACTGGAACTTTAAGTGGAACAGATGTTGAAGATGATATTTCAACTACACCATTAAATTTCTCAATTCAAGGTGGAACACTATCAGGAAATACATACACTTTACAGGGTAAATATGGTGTATTAAGCTTAGATACAACTACAAATGATTGGACTTATACACCAAATAAACAAGAGGCTTTAAATGCCCTTGCAGCTGGTGATACGGATACTGATGAGTTTATGTTTAAAATCATAGATTCTGAAGGTGCACAAGCAAATCAATCTTTGGTTATTACTCTTGTTGGAGAAAATGATTTACCAGAAGTAAGTCAAACTATAAGTGACCAAACATTTAGTGGAAATGGTAATTGGATTTATCAAATTCCTGCAAATACATTTTTAGATAGAGAAGGTAATGGGCTTACTTATACTGTTCAACAAGTTGATAGTAATGGAGATATAGTTGGTGATGGTTCATTACCAACAGGTGTAACATTTGATGAAGCAACAAGAAGTTTTCTTGGAAATAAAGACACTATAACAAATGGAAGTTTTTATGTAAAAGTTACTGCAACAGACCCTGAGGGAGCAAGTGCAACAGATACATTCCAAGTAACATTTACAGATGTTGAAAATAGTGCTCCGGTTGTAGCTAATCCAATTGATAGAGTTGCTATTGATTTAGCAACAGCAGAAACTGTTGGAACATTTTATACTATACCCGAAAATACTTTTTCAGATGATATTGATAATAGTGCAGATTTAATATATTCAGTAGGAGCTTTGCCCGCTGGTATGAGTTTTAATGCAGGAACTCGTGAATTTTCAAGTGATGGGAATACTTTAATTGCTGGAAAATATATTATTGATTTAACAGCAACTGATAGCGGTGGAAAATCAACTACAACTCAATTTGTTATTTATGTAGATGATGGTGTTGATAGTACAATTTCAACAGATCAAACTATTCCCGATCAAACATGGAATGGTTCAGGAGAACATACTTTTAAAGTACCATCAAATGCATTTACATTTGATGATGCAGGTGATACTGTAACTTATAGTGCAACAGCTGATGGAAATCCACTACCTTCTTGGTTGAGTTTAGACCCACAAACTGGAGTATTATCAGGAAATCCACCTCATGATGCAGCTGCTATTTATGCAATAGTAATAACGGCAACTGAAACTACAGGTTTAGAAATTGCAGCAAGTGGATTTAATTTAACTATTGGAACACCAAATGATGCACCAGTATTAAATGGTACAACAGTTGCACAAGATCAATTAGTAACAGAAGAACAAAATTTCAGTTACAACTTCGGTGAGTTGTTTATTGATCCAGATGGAAATACAGATGGAAGTGCAACTACTTCAACTTTAACTTATAGTGCAGAAGTTTGGGATGGGACTAATTGGGTAGCAGCACCTTCTTGGCTTACAATAACAGATACAACAATCTCAGGAACACCAATAGGAAATGTTCCATTTTTGGATATAAAATTAATCGCTACAGATGAAGGTGGAGCAAGTAATGAAACAACATTTAAGTTAGATTTACAAGATCCAGCTTCAACAAGTTCTGTTGGTGCATATACTGCAAATAATCCAGGAATTGTAACAGTTGGAGGAACTCCAACAGAAGGACAAACATTAAGTGTGACTTCTGTAATAGACCCAGATGGAAATCCATCAGGTGGAATAACTTATCAATGGCAAGTAAGTAGTGATGGTGGAACTACTTGGACAGATATCAGTAATGCAACAAATGTAAATTATACTTTGACAAATAATGAAGCAGGTAAACAAGTAAGAGCTAAAGTATTCTATACAGATGGTGGAGATGTTGCTGAAACTCAAGAATCAGATGCTTTATCTATCGCAAATGTGGATGATACAGGAAATGTTAGTTTATCAGGAACTTGGGCATCTGGTGATGTTGTTGTTGCTACAATAAATGATAGTGATGGGTTAGTTGGAGTTGAACCAACTTATACTTGGTATCGTGGAAATTCAAATACTGGACCTTGGACACAAATAAGTGGTGCAACAGGAAGTTCTTATACATTAACAAATGATGATGGAAATAAATATATTAAAGTTGTAGCTTCATATACAGATAACCAAGGTAGTTTAAATAATCCTGAATCAGTTAGTTCTACAACTGTTCAATTAGGTGCTGTTGCACCTGTTGCTGTAAATGATACAGCAAGTGTTACTGAAGGTGGTGGATTAAATAATGCAACTGCTGGTGGGGCAATTAGTGGAAACTTATTTACAAATGATACAGATTTAAATCCAGGAGATACAAAAACTTTAGTTGAAGTTAGAGTTGGAAGTCTTGAGGGTGCTGGAAGTGGTGTTGTTTCAGGTGTTGATGATGGAAATGGAAATATAATTTACACAATAACAGGAAGTTATGGTACATTGACTATAAACGAAGCGACGGGTGCTTATACTTATACATTAGATGAAACAAATAGTGATGTTGAAGCATTAAATGTAGGAGATTCATTAACAGAATCATTTAACTATGCTATTAAAGATAGTACAAATAGAAATGATATTGCAGTTTTAAATATCACAATAAATGGAGCTAATGACAGTTTAGTTGTTACAACAGATGTAAATTCTGCTGATTTAATTGAAGCAGGTGGAGTTAATAATGATATTGTTGGAACAAGTGTAGCTAACATAACTTTTACAGCTGTTGATGTTGATGATGCAGTATCTTTTGATACAACTTATTTAACAGATATTAGAGAAAATGTTTATGACAATAATACTCAAACAACAACTTCTCAACAAGTTTGGTTTTTAGAAGGTAATCAAGTTTCAAGAACAACACAATACGGTGGAGTATATTTTGATACAACTACTGGTGTAATGACATATTATATTTCAAATAGTATTCCTGAATTACAAGCTTTAAAACCAGGGGATAGTATAACTGAAACAGTTTCTATAAAAGTAGTTTCAGGAGCTGAAGAGATTATAAAAACGGTAAGTTTTGTTATTAAAGGAAGCAATGATAATCCTATTATAACAGTAGAATCAGGTGATAAAGAAACAGCAACGATAGATGAAACAAATACAACTTTAACAACTTTAGGAACATTAACCGTAACTGATGTTGATACTACACAAACAGTAAGTGTTAGCAAAGTTGATGTTGTTGCAAGTGGAACAACTAATGGTTTACTTTCAGATAATGCTACATTATTAGATATGTTAAGTTTAGATAGTGGAAATATAATTTCAAATTCTTCAACAACTGGTGTTATAAATTGGACATTTAACTCAGGGGAAGAAACATTTGATTATTTAGCAAGTGGAGAGACATTAACATTAACATATACAATAAAAGCGATGGATGATGATAGTTCAAATGCTTTTGATGAACAAACAGTAACTATTACAATTGTAGGAACAAATGATACTCCAAATATAACAGTTGAAAGTACAGATGTAGAAGCAGTGACAATAAATGAGACAAATACAACTCTGACAAGTACAGGAAGTTTAAGTGTAGTAGATTTAGATAGAACAGATGTGATAACAACAAGTCATAGTGTAAGTTCAGTACAAAAAGATGCAAATGGAAATGTAATGAGTACAGATTCATTAGAACCAATAAATATTGATTTAGCAAATATGTTGAGTATTACACAAACACCAATAGATGGAACAAATCAAATAGGGACAATTTCATGGACATTTAACTCAGGGGAAGAAACATTTGATTATTTAGCAAGTGGAGAGACATTAACATTAACATATACAATAAAAGCGATGGATGATGATAGTTCAAATGCTTTTGATGAACAAACAGTAACTATTACAATTGTAGGAACAAATGATACTCCAAATATAACAGTTGAAAGTACAGATGTAGAAGCAGTGACAATAAATGAGACAAATACAACTCTGACAAGTACAGGAAGTTTAAGTGTAGTAGATTTAGATAGAACAGATGTGATAACAACAAGTCATAGTGTAAGTTCAGTACAAAAAGATGCAAATGGAAATGTAATGAGTACAGATTCATTAGAACCAATAAATATTGATTTAGCAAATATGTTGAGTATTACACAAACACCAATAGATGGAACAAATCAAATAGGGACAATTTCATGGACATTTAATTCAGGGGAAGAAACATTTGATTATTTAGCAAGTGGAGAGACATTAACATTAACATATACAATAAAAGCGATGGATGATGATAGTTCAAATGCTTTTGATGAACAAACAGTAACTATTACAATTGTAGGAACAAATGATACTCCAATAGTTTCTATTGACGATATTGATGATAAAACTCCATTTGGAAAAGATTTTCTAAAAGAAGTTGCTTATTTATTTAGTGATTTGGATACAACTGATACATTTACTTTTGAAGCAGACAATCTTCCTAGAGGATTGACAATAGATTCTAATACTGGAATTATTTCAGGTAGAGCTATAGAATCAGGAATATTTGAAATAACAGTTAAAGTAAAAGATTCTGGTACACCAACTTTAAACGTGTCAAGAACATTTAGTTTATTAGTTATTGCTCCTCCTAAAGCTGATTCTCCAGTATTGATAGAAGTTCCAAAAATAGGGGAAACAAATATTAATAATGGTGATATTTCACTAAATAATTTTAATGATAATGGACAAAATAATTTAGGAGTATTAAATTATAATTCAAATGAAGGAATAGGTACTGATACTGGAAATGGATTTATTGGTACAGAATCTATAGGCGATAATAATGGAAAAGATTCTCAAAATGGAAAAGGAAATGATAATCAAGGAGAAAATAATACAGCAAATAAAGTAAATGGAAATACTAACGAAAAAGGAATCTTACAAGCAAATGTAGATTTAAATGTATTAAATAATGGTCAAGTTGTATTTAATCAAGATAATCAAGATTCTTTCTCAATAGTTGGAATAACTATTGAAGATATTAAAATAAATAACAATTATATAGATGTTAAAGTTGTAGATATAAAATCTGCACAAAACTTTATAGTTACACAAATTGATGGAACTCCGTTACCAAATGGCTTGTCTTATGATCCAAGAACTGGTAATATTACGGGAGTAATTTCTGAAGATTTAGAAAAACTTGAAATAAGTATAAAAGCAATAAACTTAGATGGAACAACAAGAGTTTTAAATTTGAAATTGGATTTAAAAGAATTAAAACAAAAAATGCAAGCAGAAGTAAATGAGAAATTTATAGGATTAAAAGAGCAAATAGCTTTTGAAAATCAAAAATTAGATGGTTATGGTTCTTATTTGACTAAATTGTTTGCTTAAATAAAGGACAAAATAAAATTTGGAATCAAATATATCAAAACTTCTACAGTTGGAGCACAACTGTAGAAATTGTGAAAGTAAAAAAGAGCTCTATTTTCAAATAGTAAATGGAACAAGAAGCCTTGTGAATTATTCACAAGGTATTTTATTAACAACTGATTTAACAGGAAAATACAAAGTTGTAGCTATTTCGGATATTTCAGTAGTTGACTCAACATCTCCTTATGTTCAATGGGTAGAAGATGTAACACTAGATTTGCAAAATAATGAAAAAATAAAAGATGTTTTTATTGTTGATACAAAAAATGATTTAAAAGAGATAAATTATAAATCTCTTCATGAATTTGCACCGTCAAATATCTTATATATTCCTTTAAAAAAATCAAAAGAAAATAGTGATACGGATTATATTTTTCTTTTATTTAAAGAAGAATCTTGGAATGAAAATGATATTTTGATGATTAAACACTTGTCTTCTTCTCTCACTTATTTTTTATTTGCTATGAGAAGTTGTGGAATTTCTCAAACCTTAAAGAATTTATCATTTAAAAATAAATATTTTAAAATAGCAGTTCTTGTGGTATTTCTTTTGATGTTTTTGCCTGTTAGATTATCTGTTTTAGCACCACTTGAAGTTGATGCAAAAAATCCTTATGTTGTAACATCTCCATTAAATGCAGTTATTGAAGAAGTGAAAGTTTTTCCAAATGATAAAATAGAAAAAAATCAATTGATTGTAAAATTTGATGATGTAGATTTTTCAAATGATTATTTGGTAGCAAAAAGAACTTTGGATGTTACAAATGCTGAACTTTTTAGTACAAAACAGAGCAGTTTTTTAGACCCAAAACAAAAAAGCCAAATTTCACAGTTGGAAAATCAAGTTAAATTAAAAGAAGCAGAACTTGATTATGCAAAAGATCAACTTGATAAAACAAAAATATTCGCAAAAGAAGATGGAATCGCAATTATAAATAATCCAAATGATTGGAAAGGAAAACCGGTATCAACAGGAGAAAGAATTTTTTTAATAGCAAAACCAGAGAATATAGAATTAAAAATTATGTTACCTGTTAGTGATGCTATTTTTTTAGAAGAAAATGCTATTGTAAAAGCTTTTTTTGATAATGATCCAACAAACTCTTGGAGTGCAAAAATAAAATATATCTCTTATAAACCAGAACTTACAGAACAAAATATTTTATCTTATAAAATAACTGCAAATTTTGATGATATAAAAGAAAATGGTTATATTCCATCTATTGGACTTAGAGGAACTGCAAAAATTTATTCAAAAAAAGTATCTTTATTTTTCTATTTATTTAGAAAACCTATAACTGCTGTTAGACAATGGATAGGTTGGTAATGTTTCAACAAGAACAAACAATTTTACCAAAAATAAGAGATGATTTAAATCTTTTAGAAACATCCGTTGCTGAAGATGGTTCAAAAAGATGGCTTTTATTTGATCCTATTCAAAATAAATATTTTAATATAGGAATTGATGCTTTTGAACTAATTTCAAACTGGCAAAGTGATATTGAACTTGATGAATTTATAAAAATTTTAGAAGAAAAAGATTATGACATAGATAAAGAATCTTTGCAGACTTTTGTAGATTTTTTAATAAATAATAATCTAATTGTTTGTGATGATTTAAAATATACTTCAAGAATGATAAATCTTCAAAAGCAATCAAAACAAAATATTTTTAAATGGTTGATTCATAACTATTTATTTATAAGAATCCCTTTATTAAAACCTGATAGATGGCTTGAAAGAAATAAAACAAAAGTTGATTTTTTATATTCTAAACTTTGGCAAAATATTGTTTTAGTTTTGGGTTTTATTGGAATTATTTTTGTATTAAGGGATTGGGAAAAATTTACTTCAACTTTTATGTATTTATTTTCAAAAGAGGGTTTTTTTTACTATTTTTTATCTTTAGTTTTTGTTAAAAGTTTTCATGAATTAGGTCATGCTTTTACAGCTAAAAGATATGGTTGTAAAGTTCCAACTATGGGAGTTGCTTTTTTGGTTTTATTCCCTGTTTTATATACAGATACAACAAATGCTTGGAAATTAAAATCGAAATATCAAAGATTAAAAATTGTAGTTGCTGGAATGAAAGTAGAACTTTATTTAGGTTTAATTGCTACTTTTTTATGGTCTTTTGCTCCTGATGGAATACTAAAAAGTATTTTATTTATTATTGCAACAACAAGTTGGATTAGTTCATTACTTATAAATATTAGTCCATTTCTACGATTTGATGGGTATTATGCACTTTCAGATTTAACTGATAGTAAAAATTTACAACCTCGTTCTTTTGCAATGGCAAGATGGTTTATAAGAAAAAATATTTTAGGTTTAGATGAGATAAAACCAGAAATTCTAACAAAAGAAAAAGAGAAATTTTTTATTATTTATGCTATTGGAACTTGGATTTATAGATTTTTCTTATTTTTAGGAATTGCTGTTTTAGTTTATTATTATGCTTTTAAAGTTTTAGGAATAGTTTTATTTTTAGTTGAAATTATCTGGTTTATCTTTTTGCCTATTTTTAAAGAGTTGAAATTTTGGTGGAGTAAAAAAACACAGTTAAAATTTAATAAAAGAAATAAAATCTCTTTAGCTTTATTTTTAATATTCTTATTTTTGATATTTATTCCTTGGAATACAAATATTAAAATGCCAGCAATTATTGAATCAAAAAACTATATTGAGTATTATTCTGCTGAAGATGGATTTATAGAAAAAATATTTTTTACTAATGGTGAAAATGTAAAAAAAGATCAACTGTTATTGAAAATTAAATCTCCACAAATAGAATTTAAAATATCACAAATTCAAAAAGAGATAACACAAATTGAACTTGAAATCAATAAACAAGCAGGTTTTAAAGAAAATCTAAATAAACGTTTTGTTTTAGAAGAATCTTTATTAAAAAAACAAAATGAATTAGAAGGTTTAAAAAAAGTTATAGATAAGTTTGAAATAAAAGCAAATTTTGATGGAAAGATCTATTTTAATGATACTTTTAAAGTAAATCAATGGATAAATAAAAAAGAGCCAATTTTTGTATTATATGATAATTTAAACTATAAAATAGTTGGTTTTTGTAATGAAAATGATTTTAAATTATTGAAAGAAAATAGTAATAGTAAATTTATTTTTAGTTCAGGGGATATTCAAGATATTCATTCAAAAATATCAAATATTTCAAAAGTTTCTGTTCCATATTTAGAATTTCCAGAATTATCTTCTGATTTTGGAGGAGAAATAGCTACAAGACAAGATAAAAATAAAGGAATAAAAACAGAACAAGCTTATTATAAAATTTCAATGGATTTAAATGATAGTGTACTAAATTTAGAAAATAGAAAAGTTGGAATTTTAGTTACTCAAGGAGAATCTTCAAGTATAATTTCAAGAGTCTTTAAAAAAGCAGTTTCAGTTCTAATAAGAGAGAGTGAATTTTAAATTCACTCTACAGTTTTCATCAAAATATCTCTATAATTATTTAATTCTTTCATTTTCTCATCGTTTCCACCATTTATATCTGGATGATATTTACGTGCAAGTTCTTTATATCTTTTTTTTATCTCTTCTTTTGTTGGTGAGTGAGTAAAACCAAAGAAATCTTTTGCTTTTTGTACTTCATCAAATCTTGGAGCATTCGCAAAACCTTGAAAGTCTGATTGGTTAAAACTTCTAAAATCATTGAAATTAAAATTTTGACCATTTTGAAACTGTGAACTGTCAAATCTAAATGAAAAACTATTTGCTTTCATTTTTTTCTTAAAGTTATAAATAAAAAAAGCGATAATTAGAACAAAAATTCCTACTATTATCATAAAAGTACCAAAATTTGTAAAAATTAAATATAGAATAAAAAATAATATAGCGAGTCTTATTAATCTATTAAATATATAAATAATTGTGTTGTTATACATAAAATCCCTTTTAAAATAGTTGCGTATTATATAATGGTTTATACTATAAATAAATTAATCAATATTAATAAAAAATTATTTTATTAATAAATATTTTCATTTAATATATTTTATATTTATATTTTGTATAATCATCCATATTTTATCTTGTTAGGTATTCTAAATGAAACTCATTAGAAAATTATATTTATTATTATTTTTATCTTCTATCCTTTTTGCTAAGGAAAGTATTCTTGATGAAATAAAATCAACAAATAAATTAAAAGTTTGTGTTTGGCCTGAATATTATGGAATTTCATATTTAGACCAAAGAACTCAACAATTTTCAGGAATAGATAGTGATTTAGCACAAGAATTAGCTAAAGATTTGAATGTAAATTTAGAGTTTGTGATAAGTTCTTTTGCAACTTTAATTGATGATATAAATAATGATAACTGTCAAATTGCAATGTTTGCTATTGGAAATACAGCTCAAAGAAGAGAAAAAATTAGATTTACAACAGCGCATTTATCAAGTGATGTTTATGCGATTACTACAAAAAATAATAGAAGAGTTCAAAATTGGGATGATATTGATAAACAAGGTAATATTATTGCAGTTGCAAAAGGTACTTATCATGAACCAATTATGAAAGAAAAATTAAAAAATGCACAACTTTTAGTTGTGGATAAAATGCATCAAAGGGAAGAAGAAGTTCAATCTGGTCGAGCTGATGTTTTTATGACAGATTATCCTTTTGCTAAAAGAATGTTAGTGAAAACTAATTGGGCAAAATTAATAGAGCCACAAACAACTTATTTTAAAACTGATTATGCTTGGGCGATGAAGTATGGTGATGATAAGTTTTATGATAGAGTTGAACAATTTATCCGTGACATAAAAGCTGATGGAAGACTTTTGTTATTAGCTAAAAAAAATGGTTTAGAACCAATTGTTAAATTAAAATAAGTTTTTTGATGAAGTTTACAGTTTCTAAAATAATTATTGCAAGTTTATTTATCATTTTTCTTGTAATTTCTAGTGTTTTTTTCTCTATAACTGTTTTAAAAGATGAAACAATAAAAACTCATTTAAAATTAGTGCAATTGTATTCAAGTATTTTTGTTGATAATTTGAGTAAAACAATAAATACCATAGATTTATTCACTGATAGTTTAGTTGTACTTTTGAAAAATGAAGAAAAAGAAGAAATTATCAATAATAAATTGCTAAATTTATTAAAAGAGAATTTAGAAATAAGATCAATAAATATTTTAGATGAGAATAATAAAATCATATATAGCTCAAATAAGTTAAATAAAAATCTTTTAATAAATTTAGAATCTTTTTATCCAATACCAACTTATAGTAAAGATATTTTAAGAGTTGGAAATACGAAAGAGGGAAGAGATTTTTTTGATGCAAAAAATATTGAGTATTCAAAGAATAATTTGGATATAAATTTTTTTCCTATATTAAAAGAAGTTTCTTTAGGTTATAAAAGAGTTAAAGTTTTAATTGCCATAAATGGTGATTTTTTACTTAATCGATATAATAATTTTTTAAATATTGAACATTGTTATATTGATATTTTAAAAATAGATGGAACATTGTTGGTTTCAAACGATTTTAGAGAACAAAGTAATATAGATATTAGTGATGAGTTAAAGACTATTATAAAAGAAAAAAATTCATTTTCTGGTATTTTTGATTTTAATAAAGAAAAAACTATTCTTTCTTATAACAGCACTTTAAACTATCCATTTTTAGTAATAGTAAGATTAAATTTTGACAAAACTTTACAAACTTGGGAAGAAAAAAGTTATACTTTTTTAGTAACTATTTTTGCTTTATTAATCTTATCTATTATTCTAATAATTTCATGGTTAATTACTTATAATAAAAGAATTAACAAAGAATTTTCTTTAAATAAAAAATTTAAAATTTTGTTTGAACAAAGTAGTTTTTTTGCTCTAATAGTAGATTCTGATGGAAAAATTTTAGATATAAATAAGAGTTTTCTATCTTTATTTTTTGAAAATAAAATTGAAGATAAAAATATTTGGGAATATTCATGTTGGCCTGAGAGTGAAAAGAAATGGTTAGAAAGTATTTTTAGAAATTACACGGATGGTGAAAAAGTACAAAAAGAGTTAAATATATATGATTTAGATGGAAAACCAAGAGTATTAGAAATCGTAATATCATCTTTTGAAATTGATGAACATATTGAATATGTACTAATTGCTTTAGATATTACAATAAAAAAACAAAGAGAAAAAGAACTTAAAAATGCTCATATTGTTTTCAAAAATGCCCATGATGGAATAGTTGTAACTGATGATAAAGCAAATATTGTAAATGTAAATAAAGCATTTGAATTAAATACTGGATATACATTAAAAGAAGTTGTTGGAAGAAATCCAAAAATCTTAAAATCAGGTCTTCAAGAAGAAGATTTTTATAAAAATATGTGGACAGAGTTAATTTCTACAGGTTATTGGGAAGGTGAAATAACAAATAAAGATAAAAATGGGAAACTTTATATTGAAAGAATAAAAATAAACGCTGTTTATAATGAAAACAACAAATTGACAAATTATATTGCAGTTTTTTCTGATATAACTTTACAAAAAGAACAAGAAAGACTTTTACATGAAAAAGAAAAACTTCTTTTTCAACAATCAAAATTATCAGCTATGGGTGAAATGATAGGAAATATTGCCCATCAATGGAGACAACCTTTAAGTGTGATTAGTTCTTCAACGAGTGCTATTAAACTTCATGAAGAAGAGGGGTTTTATTCAAAAGAAGAAATTATTGATTTTATAGAAGTGATTTTAAATTCTACAAAATATTTATCAAATACTATTGATGATTTTAGAAATTTTTATAAAGAAGACTCAGTAAAAAGTAACTTTGATGTAAAACAAGCTATTAATAGTAGTTTAAATCTGATAAAAACAGAGCTAGTAAAACATAATATTGAACTTGTTTTTGTCAATGATGATAATTTTGAAATAAAAGGTATTAGAAACCAATTTTTACAAGTTATGATGAATATCTTAATAAATGCAAAAGATGCTTTTATTGAAAAAGAAGAAGATTTAAAATTAATATTTATAAATCTTTATGAAGAAGAAGGAAAAAAAATTATTGAGATTTATGATAATGCAGGTGGAATAAATGAAAATGTTATTGCCCATGTTTTTGAACCATATTTTACAACAAAACATAAATCAGTTGGAACGGGAATTGGTTTATATATGAGTGAAGAGATAATTACAAAAGGATTAAATGGAGAAATTTTTGTTTCAAATAAAAATTTTGTATATAAAAATCAAAAATTTATTGGAGCAGAATTTAGAATAATTATATAAAATGTAACTAATTTGTTACCAAAATTATCACTTTTATAGATAAATTTATGTTATTTTCTTACTAGATATTTTTTCTCATAAAAATATCATATCTCAAAACTATTCTTAGTCTAATTTTTATTAGGAGGAAAGTTTATGAGTTTAGGTTTTCAAGCATTTTTTGCTGCGTTACCAATCATATTTGCTGGTATTTTACTTGTAGGACTTAGAGTTTCTGCAAAAAAAGCAATGCCTTTAGTTTATATTGCAACAATCGCAGTTGCATTTTTGGTTTGGGAAGTTTCTTTTGAAAGAGTTCTTGCTTCAACGATTGAAGGAATGTTAATCACAATTTCTGTTTTATGGATTATTTTTGGTGCTATTTTACTTTTAAATACACTAAAACATTCAGGTGCAATTATTGTAATTAGAGAAGGATTTAATAATATTAGTCCTGATAGAAGAATACAAGTTATTATCGTAGCTTGGTTATTTGGTTCATTTATTGAAGGAGCTTCTGGTTTTGGAACACCTGCTGCTATTGCTGCTCCATTACTTGTAGCTATTGGATTTCCTGCTATGGCAGCTGTTATGGTTGGTATGATGATCCAAAGTACTCCTGTATCTTTTGGTGCAGTTGGAACTCCTATTTTAATTGGAGTAAATAAAGGATTAGATTCAGCTGGAATTGGAGCAACTTTATCAAATCTTGGTTCTTCTTGGGATGCGTATCTTCAAATTATTACATCAGAAGTAGCTATTACTCATGCAATTGCTGGAACATTTATTCCTTTATTTATGATTATCATGCTTACAAGATTTTTTGGAGAAAATAAATCTTGGAGTGAAGGATTATCAATAATTCCTTTTGCAATTTTTGCTGGTCTTGCATTTACAATTCCTTATGCTTTAACAGGTGTATTCTTAGGTGCAGAGTTCCCATCATTAATTGGTGCATTAGTTGGTTTACCAATCGTTGTATTAGCAGCTAAAAATGGATTTTTAGTTCCTAAAAAATCTTGGGATTTTGCTCCAAGAGAAAAATGGCCAGTTGCATGGGTTTCTAAATTTGAAATGAAATTTGATGCAATGACATCAAAAGAAGCTATGTCTTTAACAAAAGCTTGGATTCCTTATGTATTAGTTGCTGCAATTTTAGTATTAACAAGAGTTAGTGCTGATGCAAAAGCTTTTGTTATGTCTTTAGCATTCTCATACAAAAATATTTTAGGTGAAGGTTTAAACTTTACTATGAATCCTTTATATTTACCAGGAGGAATTTTAGTATTTGTTGTAATTATCACTTATTTTTTACATAAAATGGAATTTAAAGAGTTAAAAGCTGCTGTTGGTGAATCTTCAAGAGTAATGATTGGTGCTGGATTTGTACTTGTATTTACTATTCCACTTGTAAGAGTTTTAATTAATTCAGGTGTTAATTCTTCTGGATTTGATTCTATGCCAATTGCAATGGCAAATTTTGTTGCTCATTCAGTTGGAGATATTTATCCTTTATTTGCACCAGTTGTTGGAGCTTTAGGAGCATTTATTGCTGGAAGTAATACAGTTTCAAATATGATGTTAAGTCAATTCCAATTTGGTGTTGCTGATGCGTTAGGTGTTTCTACAGCATTTATGGTTGCTCTTCAAGCAGTTGGAGCAGCAGCTGGAAATATGATAGCAATTCACAATGTAGTTGCAGCTAGTGCAACTGTTGGATTACTTGACCAAGAGGGTGAGACTTTAAGAAAAACTATTATTCCTACAATTTATTATTGTTTAGTTGTTGGAATTGTTGGTTTAATTGGAATGTATTATTTAGGATTAACAGATCCACTTATGAAATAAATAAAAAAGAAGAAGTAAAAACTTCTTCTTTTTAAAAATAGCTATTTTCTACTAAATCATTTATTTGATTTAACATACTTTTATAATCATTATATTTTATATTTATTGGATAGAGTTCTTTTTTATATTTTAAAATCAATGAAGGAAAAACTTTTACATAAAGCGAACGTCTAAAGTTTAGTTCTTCTTGTAAATCATCTTCTATTTTTTGTGATTTTAAATTCTCTTCAAATTTTTTCTCATCTATTCCTATTTGTTTTGCTAAACTAATTAATGTTGAGGCATCACTTGGATTTAATGCTTTTTGATAATAAGCTTCTTGAATTGCACTTATCATTTCATCTTCTTTATCTTCATAACGTGCAAGCATAGTTGCTTGACATGCAAGATAAGTTGAACGTCTTGGAATACAATTTTTCCAAAAATCATGATTAAACTTAGTTCCAGTTACTTCTTCTATTTCATACCAAATATTTTCTATTTTTTCTTGCATTTCTTTTGGCATTGGCTCATCTGAATGTTTTGCTAAACCTCCAACCACATAAACTATTTTTATATTTGATGCTAAATGTTTTTTTAGTTCATCTAATGTTGCTTTAAATGCATAACACCATGAACACATTGGGTCATGTACATAATATAGAGTATAAACCATAAAAATCCTTCTAAAAATTAATTATTATTTTTATTTAGATTACCTAAATTGATATTAAAACTTTTTGAGTACAATATGTATGAATTTAAAAGGATTTATATGGATTATAGTGAATTTGAAAAAGCTGTTGATATGTTTGGAATATTAACAAGAGTTTCAAGAAAAGATTTGAAAAAAAAGTATTTAAAATTGTCAAAAAAATACCATCCTGATATGCCAGAAGGTAGTGATGAAAAGTTTATTGAATTAAAAAAGAATTACGAAATACTTTGTGCTTATATGGATTCATATTGTTACTCATTTGATAAAGATGAGTTTAGACATCAGTTTCCAGCATTTACGAACTATAAAAATTGGGTGAAATAAGGAGATACAAATGTTTGAAGAAAAAATAAAAGATTTAGTTTTATCTGCGTTAGTTGTAGATTCTTACTGTTTAGGAATGCATTGGGTTTATGATGAAGAACAACTTTTAGATAAAAACTTTAATTGGCAAGTTTTAAATGCTCCTAAAGCTTTATGGCATAAAGGAAAAGAAGCAGGAGATTTTACTCATTATGGAGATCAAACTCTTTGGTTATATGAATTTTTGAAAGATAAAAATAGTTTTGATGTGGATTTATATAGAGATTTTTGGTATAAAAAAATGAAAAATTATACAGGATATTTGGATTCTGCTTCAAGAAATACTATTTTAAATATTGAGAATAAAACCACTCCAAGTGGCTCAAATTCAACTGATTTATCAATTGTTGGAAGAATTGCTCCTCTTTTAAAAGTATCAAAAAATAAAGAAGAATTTTTAAAAAATGTACAAATTTTTGTACAAGTAACCCACAATAGTAAAAAAGCAAAAGAGTGTGCAGATTTTTTTGCAAGATTACTTCTTTTAGTTTTAGAAAAAAATGACATAACAAAGTCTATTTTAAAACTTAAAAATGAATATGATGATTCATTTCAAGTTATGATAGAAAAAGGTTTAAATTCAAAAGATGAAGATAGCTTTAAAGCAATTCGAGAATTTGGGCCAGCTTGTGATATAGATGGTGGATTTAGTGGAGTTATTCATCTTTTGGCAAAATATGATAATTTAAAAGAGATGATTATAAATAACTCAAAAGCTGGTGGAGATTCGAGTGCAAGAGCAATGATTGCAACAACTATTTTTATGGCAAATAAAAATATAAATGAATTGCCAAAAGAGTGGTTAAATATAAATAAAAAAATTTAAAGGAGCATTTATGAGAAGAACAATATTAAATTTTTTTTCGGATAAGTTGTATATCGAATTAGCAATTACATCAGTACTATTTTTGATTGCCCTTGCTCTTGATAAACTTATGGATTTTATTATTTATATGCTTTATTTTGTGATTTTTTTGGAGATTGTACGAGCAGTTGTAAATTATGTAAGAGAACAAAGAGTTTCTATGACTTTGTTAGTTGATGCTTTTATAATTTTGGCTTTAAGAGAGTTTATTGTAAATGTAGTAAAAGTTAATAAAGAGGATTTGAATACAATTGAGGCAATTTTCTCAAGTCCAATAAATTATAATCTTTTGATATTATCAGGAGTTATTTTATTTTTGATGCTTATTAGATATTTATCTGTAATAACATCACAAAGAAATCTTCTAAAAGAAAAAATAGAAGATAAATTTTTAAATTAAGTGAGTTTATATGCAAAAGAAGTTTTTAGTTTTATTTTTTTTATGTTGTTTTGGTTTGAATAATCTTTTTGCTAATGAGAGTTATTCAAAAGAAGATATAGAAAAAATGATTGCAAAAATGGTGATTTTAGGATTTAATGGGGAAAATATAAGCCAAAAAGATGAAATATATCAAAATATTAAAGTAGGTTTAGGTGGTGTTATTTTATTTGATAAAGATCCAAATGATAAGAAAAAAGTAAAAAATGTAAGAAATAAAGAGCAATTAAAGATTTTAACTTCAGAACTTCAATCAATATCAAAACAAAAATTACTTATTGGAATTGACCAAGAAGGTGGAATAGTTCAACGATTAAAAAGTAGTGATGGTTTTGTAAATACTCCAAAAGCAAGTGAAGTTGCTTTAAAAGGTGAATCTTTTGCAAAACAAACATATAAAAATCTTGCAATTGATTTAAAAGAATCAGGAATAAATCTTGATTTTGCTCCTGTTGTTGATTTGGCTATAAATAAAGAAAATAAAGTAATTGTAACAAGAGGACGTTCTTTTGGAGAGAGTTCAAAAGAGGTTATAAAATACTCTTCAATTTTTATTGATGAATTAAAAAAAGAGCATATTATTTCTGTATTAAAACACTTTCCTGGTCATGGTTCATCTTTAGGTGATTCTCACTTAGGTTTTGTGGATATAACAAATACATGGAATCAAAAAGAGTTAGAACCATATAAATATTTAATTAATAATGGTAAAGCAAATATGATTATGACGGCTCATGTTTTTAATGAAAAATTAGACAAAGAATATCCTGCAACATTATCTTATAATATAAATACAAATTTATTAAGATATAAATTAGGTTTTGATGGAGTTTTAGTAAGTGATGACTTACAAATGTATGCTATTTCAAAACATTATGATTTAAAACAAACGTTAACTTTAGCTATAAATTCAGGAGTAAATATGCTTTTATTTGCAAATCAATTAGCAAAACCTATAACATTAAAAGAGATTGTTGATACAGTTTATACTCAAATTTTAAGTGAACAAATATCTTTAGAAACAATAATAACTGCAAATAAAAGAATAGATAGTTTATTAAATAAATTATAAAAAGGAGTTATCTCCTTTTTATGCTTCTTTATTGTTTTTTTCTCTTTTTCTTGATAAATCTGACATTAAAATTCCAAGCCAATGCGTTCCTAAATTTGAATCAAAAGCAATTTTTAAAGTCATTGTTATTGGAACAGCTAAGAACATTCCTACTATTCCTAAGATGTAACCCCAAAAAATTAAAGAGAAAAAAATAACTAAAGGAGAAAGACCAAGTTCTTTTCCCATAAGTTTTGGTTCTAGTATATTACTTATTGAAATATTTATTACAACATAGAAAATTGTAATCCAAATAGTTGCATTTACATCAAGATTCATTATTGCTAATAATATCGCAGGAAATGATGCAATAATAGAACCAACAACAGGAACAAAGTTGAAAAGCATTGCAATAACACCCCATAAAATGGGGTAATCAACTCCGAAATATGACAACATAATAGCAATTATAAAACCTGTTAAAAAACTTGTAAATGATTTAACAACAAAGTATCTTTGAATGTTATATGAAAAAAGATTAAAATGTTCAAGTTTTCTTGCATTATTTCTAAAAATAACTCTTAGTTTTGTTTGGAAAGATTTTGATTCTGCTAAAATAAAAGCTACACCAATTACAACTAAAAGAAATTTTGATAAGAAAGTACTAATACTTCCAATAATATTTGTAGTAAAACCAAAAAAAGAACCAAAGTTTAGACTTTCCATGATTTTTGCTTTATCGATTTCAACACCATATGCTTGTATAAAATGAATTGAATTTAAAATCAGATTTTTAAATTTTTCTTCATATATTGGAAGATTTGTAATAAAATCTTTTAATGAAATATTTACTACATAAGCTAACATTAGACTCACTAAAATTACTAAAAATAAAATAAATATATATGATAAAACTTTAGGTATATGTTTTTTTTGCAGTATCTTTAATAAAGATGAAAATATTGAAGAGATAAAAATTGCTAAAAATAGTATAACAACTACTTCACTTGACATTTTAATTCCAGCTATAATTACAACAAAGCTTGCAAAATAGAAAAAATAGTTTTTTAAATTTATTGCATCCATCTAATACCTTTTAAATTTTTTAGTTTGTTATTATAGTTTAAATAAGCTGTTGTTTTACAAATTCTAAATAGTGACCTTCTTTTTCTTCTAAATCCTTATGATTTCCACTTTGAACTAATTTCCCATCATCTATTACATAAATCATATCAGCATTTTTTACAGTACTTAATCTATGTGCTATAGTAATAACAGTTTTATTTTTTAAAAATTCTTCTAAATCACTAAAAAGTTTTGTTTCCGTATGTACATCAAGTGCAGAAGTTGATTCATCAAAAATTACAATAGCTGGATTTGCTATAATCATTCTTGCTATTGATAATCTTTGTCTTTGACCTCCACTAAGTCTTATTCCATGTTTTCCTACAATCGTATCAAGTTTATTTGGCATATTTTCAATACTTTCATATAATTGAGCAATTTTTAAAGCTTTATAAATTTCTTCATCACTTATAACTTCATTTCCCATAGTGATATTAAATCGTAAACTATTATTAAATAAAATGGGCATTTGTAAAACTAAAAAGATATTTTCTCTTAAACTTTGTCTTTCAATTTCGTCAATACTAATATTGTTATATAAAATATCTCCAGAAGTTTTAGAGTAAAAGCCTGAAATGATATGAGCAATTGTAGTTTTTCCACTTCCACTTGCTCCAATAATAGCTATTTTTTCTCCTGCTTTTATATCAAAAGAGATATTTTTTAAAGTTTGTTTGCTTTTATTATATGAAAAAGATAGATTTCTTATAGAAATATCTATTTTTTTTATATTTTTATTTAGTTTAATTGTTCCATTTTTTTCTTTTTCTAATTCTAAAATCTTATTTATTCTATTTATTGCAGTTTTTGCACTTGCATATGAGTATTGAATAGTTAAAATGTCTTGGATTGGAGTCATTATAAACCAAATATATCCAAACATTGCAAACATTAAACCAATTGATAAATCACTATAAGCAACTAAAATCAATCCAACAGCTCTAAAAATTTCAAATGCAATTAAAAAAATAGTAAATGAAAATCTCTCATAAGCAACACTTTTATAGTTAAATTCATTTGAAGTTTTTTGAATATTTTTTGCTTTATTTATTGAATCTTCAAAAAAATATTTTTCTTTATTGCTAGCTTTTATTTGACCAAATAAATCTAAAGTTTCATTTATATTATTTTGAAAAATTTCAACTGCTTTATTCTCTTCTTTTTTTAATAAACCTGTTTTATTTGCAATTTTTTTTGATAATATCATGATTATAGGTTGAATAAACAAAATCATTAAACCTAAAATGAAATTTATTTTAATTACAACTATTGCAACTGCAATTAAAGTTAAAGTAGAAGATATTAATTTACTTGAAACAGATACAATAAAATTATCTAAAGTATTAACATCAGTTATTAAGTTTGCACTTATACTTCCACTTCCTAAACTTTCGTATTCATTCATATTCACCAGTTCAAGATGATTTAAGAGTTTTTCTCTTATTTTAAATGTTACAAACTTAGAAATTTTTGTAAATATTTTGGTGATAATTACACTAAAAATAAAATAAGTTAATCTTAAAAATAAAACAATAAATGTAACTATTGTAATATAATAAAAAGCTGAGCCATTTCCCAAAAGTTTATCAATATTTGTTACAAAAAAATCAGGTTTGTTAAGTAATACTTCATCTACTAAAAGTGGTAAAAGAAGAGGAATAGGGACACTTATTAGTATTGCAATTATAGTTATTACTTGCCCAAAAATAAGTGATTTTTTATTTTCAAGCAAAAGCTTGAAGATATATTTTAAAGATATTTTTTCATTCATTTAACATAAGCTTTATATATCTATCCTATATCCTACACCTGAGACATTTTTTATTAATTCTTTATAAGTTTTTTTTCTTATTTCTTTAATTAAAGATCTTAATGCATCCTGAGTCATAGAACCATTCCAAATTTCATTATTTATATTATCATAACTTAAAGCTATATTGCTATTTTTAAAAATAAAATCAAAAAATAAAATTTCCTTTTTTGTTAGAGGAATTAAAACATTCTTTTTAAATAAAATTTTATTATATGTATCATACACAAAATCATTTTTTAGTGTTTGTATATTTGAAGTTTTTGAATCTAAATTCTTTATACAAATTTTTAATGTATCAATAAAATCATTTATACAATTTAAATTATGGATAAATTTTATTTGAGTTAATTCAAGACTTTGTAATAAATGAGTATCATTTAATTGGTCTAAAATTGCAATTATTTGTATTTGTTTATCTAAAACTCTGACTTGTTTTAATAATTCAAAATTATATTTTGTAATAACTACATGAATATCCTTTGTATTTATTAAATCTATTAATTCTTCATGATTATCATAATTAAAAGAGTTGTTAGAATAAGAAGATAGATATTCACTAAATTTATTATCAAGAATATTTGAATGGTAACAAATGTTAAAATATTTTAATTCTTTCATTACTATCCTTATTATTTAAAATTAAAATTTTTATTCATTTGACATTTTTTCACAAATATCAAGTTTCATACCATCATGATAAATACAATTTAGTCCACAATTAAATGAAGCAATATTTTCTAAATTTTGATTTTTAATTTCTAAAATAGAGACTTTTTTGCACTCTTCAAGAGAAGTAAAAGTTATAGGACTTTTTATTTTATTTTTTGTATCTTCTTTTTTAGGATATATAAAAGCTGTCCATTTTTCTTCTTTTTTTTCACCAAAACAACCATTTAATAAAAAAATTAAACAACTCATAATTAATATATTTTTAAACATAATCTCTCTTTTTATTTGATTTTAGTGAAAAATTATTTAGAGAATCCTAAAATTTATCAATTGATAATTATTTTTCTTTTTTTTTGAATAAATATATTGTATATTCAACAATTATTATACGTTTGTTATGTTACAATGAAAATAAAAAAGTTGAGAAGATGAAAAAAGTTGTATTAATAATTTTTTTATTATTTAGTTCTTTGCTTGCCAAAGAAGATTATTCTGAAATGAGCACACAAGAATTAATTGAAATAATTGGTTATGTAAAAGATGAGAATAAACTATCTTTTTTAAAGGAATTAAATTCTAGAATTCCAAAAATGAGTGAATATGAAAGAACTCAATATGAAAAAAGATTAAATGAAACATTAGAAGAAAAGCAACTTGAAAATGAAAAGTAAAATATTATTATTAGAAGATGATTTAAATCTGAGTGAAACGGTATCAGATTATTTCGAGGAACAAGGTTTTGATGTAGTTTGTGTTTATGATGGAGATGAAGCAATTTCTTCTATTTATGAACATAATTTTGATTTATTATTACTTGATGTAAATGTTCCAAATAAAAGTGGTTTTGATGTCTTAAAAGAAGTTCGAAATCAAAACAAAAATACTCCAGCTATTTTTATTACTTCTTTAAATTCTATGGATTCTTTAGAAGAAGGATTTTCTTGTGGTTGTGATGATTATATTAGAAAACCATTCGAGTTAAAAGAACTTTTAATTCGTGTTCAGACAATATTAAAAAGAGAATTTTCTAATAAAAATGAATTAATAAATATTACAGAAAAAATCACATTTAATTCTATATCTAATGAATTAAGAGACAATGGAGTTGAAGTAAAATTAAATTTAAAAGAGTTAAAACTTTTAAAACTTTTTTTACAGCATCCAAATGAACTTTTAGTTCATGATAGAATTTATGATTATGTTTGGGATTATGATGAAGAGTATAGTGATAACTCTTTACGAACTTATATTAAAAATCTTAGAAAGATTTTAGGAAAAGATAAAATTGTTAGTCTTAAAAAACTCGGGTATAGATTTAACCAAGAGTGAAACTAGAACTATTCTAGGTTTCTCTTTTTTATACTCTTTTCTTGTATTAGTAATTTTAAGTGTTGTTACATTTTTATATTATCAATTCCAAAAAGATTTGATGTTACAAGAAAAGAGACAACTTTTACAAAATTATTCAAATAATCTAATCTTTAGATTAAAAGATTTACATATTAATATTGATAAAAATAATATTTATCCACGAGATGAAAAGTTTGAATCGGCAATTTTTGATAGTGATAAAAAGAAAATTTTTTCTACTTTAAAATCAGAAGAAGTAAGTTTGGATGATGTCATTTATTTAAGCGGTCATCAAATTCATTTTATAAAAGAACCTGAATCTTACTATCTAGGTTCAAAATATGTAATTATAGAAATTCCTGATGATAATATTTGGTTTGAGAATATAAAATATAAGATGATTATAGCCTTTTTAGGGGCTTTTTTATTTATGATACTTATTGGATACTTTATATCAAAACTTTTTTTAAAACCAATGCGAGATGCTTTACATTTGCTTGATAGATTTATAAAAGATACAACTCATGAGTTAAATACTCCTGTTACTGCAATTATTACAAATATTGAAATGATAAATAAAGATTTGTTAGATGAAAAACTTGCAAAAAAAATAAATAGAATAGAAATTGGAGCAAAAACTATTTCAAATATCTATGAAGATTTAACTTTTGTAACTTTAAATAATCAAATAATATCTAATAATGAAGAGATTAATTTATCAAATATTCTAAAACAAAGAATAGACTTTTTCTCAAGTATCGCAACAATGAAGAAAATAAGATTTGATATATACATAAAAGAAGATGTTATGATTTTTTGTGATATTAAAAAAATTTCAAAATTAATAGATAATTTACTTTCTAATGCAATAAAATATAATAAAATCTCAGGTTTTATAAAAGTAGTATTGAGTAAAAATAGCCTAAGTATTGAAGATAGTGGAAAAGGAATAAGTAAAGAAAATCTTGACAAATTATTTGAAAGATATTCTAGATTTGATAAAAGTGTAGGTGGTTTTGGTATTGGTTTGAATATTGTTTCTTTGATTGCAAAAGAGTATGATTTTAAGATTGAAGTTACGTCAGAAATTGATGTTGGTACAAAGGTAAAGATTAGATGGTAAGAATTTTTATATTTATAAGTTTATTTTCATTAACTCTTTTTGCTGCTAAAAATGATAAAAATAATATATATGAAACAGATTGTGTTAAATGTCATAATAGAATACCTGTAACTATAGATAAATATTTTTATAGATATTTACTAAAGTATAGTAGTGAAACAGAAGTAAAAAAAGCAATGTTTGCTTTTTTGAAAAATCCAACTAAAGAAAAAACTATAATGTCTGAATCTTTTATAACAAGATTTGGAATAAAGAAAAAAACAAAATTATCTGATAAAAAATTAAATGAAGCTTTAGATATTTACTGGGAAAAATATAAGATTTTTGGTAAGTTGAAATAATTTTTTACTTCCACAATATATTCACAATAAAGGCTTATACTAATCCAAACAAGATAAAAGGATATTAAATGAAAAAAATTTTATCAATACTTTTAATTTCAAGTTCTTTAGTATTTGCAGATAATAACTCAATTGGTTTAGATACAGTAGTTGGAGCAACATTAGGTGTTGCTATTGGAAATCAAATAGGAAAAGGTAGTGGCAAAGATGTTGCAAGAGTAGCTGGTGGTTTATTAGGTGCAACAATTGCAAATAATTCACGAGATTCAAGAAATTATTCAAATTATAATAATACGCCTTATAATAATGGCTATGAACGAACTACAACATATATAAGAGATGATTATTACGATGACTATTATGATAGAAGACCACCTACAGAAGTAGTTGTAATTTATGATAGTTTCCCAAGACCATATTACTATCCTGGATTTTATCCTCCTAGACACCATCATAGAAATTTCCATGATTTTCATCATGGATATAGAAGATAAAAGCTCAAGTTTTAACTTGAGCTTTTTTTATGAAAGAAGTCTTAAAACAGTTTGCTGATTTATATTATTTGATTGGGCTTGTCCAAAAGCACCAATTTGAGCTAATATATTTTGTTTTGAAAAATTTGAAGATTCTTTTGCATAATTTGTATCAAAAAGTGAAGCAGCACTCAAAGTGCTTGTTTGTTGAGTTAGAAGATTTCTATTTGAACTTTCTAATTGATTTTGAACAGAACCTATATTTCCTCTAATGTCATTTAAATTACTTATTGCATTATCTACAGTTTCTAAAAAACTTTTTGCTGTATTTGAGTCAAAAGTAGTTGGACTTTGATTTACTAAATTTGTAAGTCCTAATCCTTGTGTGTTCGATTGTACTCCACCTGATTCAATAATATCTTGACCAACTAATCCATTTTGATACTGTAAAGTTTGAGAAGAAGAAGTATCTGTTTGACTATTTTGAAGTAATGTTGTTCCATTATAGTTTGTATTACTTGCAATTTTATCAAATTGTTCTAGTTGTTTTTGTATATCTTTTAATATTGCATCTCTACCTTCTTGGCTTGTTGTATCAGTTGAAGCTTGAAGAAGTTTTTCTTTTACATTATTTAAAATATTTGATTGTTCATTTGTTGCACCTGAAGCTATTTGAGTTGCTGCAATTGCTGAATTTGTATTTTCAATAGCCTGCGCATAACCATTTGATTGTGTTAATAAACTGTTTGCAATTGACAAACTAGAAGCATTATCACTTGATTGATTTAGTTCAACACCAGTTGCTATTCTTGTAAGTGCTTGATTTGCATTTAAATAAACATTTTGATTTAAGACAGAGTTTGAATTTATTTGCATGATAAACTCCTTTAAAATTAATTCATCTTACTAATTAATCATAGTATTTATTGCTTTAAAATATTATTAACAAATTAAAATTATTATTAACTTTTGATACAATATAGAAACTAAAATAGGCTAAAAAATGCAATTAAATGAAGAATTAAATGACATTATTTTTCTATTAGAAATAGAAAATTTTATTGAAGCGCATAATAAATTAGAAGAACTTTGGAAAAAATACAAAAATGATGAAAAAACAAGAGAGGAATCATTTATCTTAAAAGCCTTTGTAAATGCAAGTGTAAGTTTTGAACTTTTAAAAATGCAAAGATTTGAACATGCATCAAATGTTTGGAATACCTATAAAAAATATGAAGATTTAATAGAAAAACTATATACTACGAATTCAAAAAATTATAAAAAAATAAAAGAAATAGTTTATAAAAAAAGAGAAAAATATATAAAATGATAATTTTAGATTTTGAAACAAATAGTTCAAATATTGGTGATGTAATAGAAATAGCAGCTGTTAAGATAGATAAAGATTTTAATATTTTAGATAAATTTCATAGATATTATTTATCACGATTTCCAGTTAATTTTTATTCATATGCAGTTCATAGATTAACTCCTGATTTAATTCTTGATTATAGAAAAGATAAAAGTTATAGTTCATATTTTACTGAAGATGAAGATTTTGAAGAGTTTTGTTTTGGAACTCAAACTTTAATCGCTCATAATATAAAGTTTGAATTAAGACATATAAACAATAGAGTTAAATTTGAAAATCATATTTGTACAATGAATGAAAATAAAAAAATAGTAAATGTTTTTGGAAAAAATGGAAGAGTAAAAAATCCAAAACTTGATGAAACTTGTTTATATTATGGAATAGAATTTGATGGAGAAAAATATCATAGTGCAACTTATGATGTGACAAAGACTTATGAAATTTTAAAAAGAATGAAATTGAATCTATAAACTGAATAAATTTACCTACAAATAGACCTTTTTTTGTTATAAAATAAAATAAAAAAAGGATTTCTCATGAAATTAGGAGTTTCTGCTTGTTTGATTGGAACAAAATGTCGATATGATGGTGTAGGAGCAACTGATAAATTTATAGTTGATGTTTTACAAAAATATTTTGAAACATCATCTTATTGTCCAGAAACTATAATTTGGGGAAGTCCACGAGAAGCTATTCGACAAACTTTAGATGAAAATGGGCAACTAAAAATTGTAACTTCAACAAAAAATCCAAAAGATGTAACAACTGAACTTGAAAATATCTCAACAGAATGTGCAAATAGAATTGAAAATGATGATTTATGTGGTTTTATTTTAAAATCAGCATCTCCTACTTGTGGAATGGAAAGGGTAAAAGTTTACAAACCTTTTAATGCACCAAGTGTGAAAAATGGTGTTGGAGTATTTGCAAAAAAAATAAAAGAAAAATATCCATATTTACCAGTTGAAGAAGAGGGAAGATTGATTGACCCTTGGCTTAGGGAAAATTTTTTGATGCAGATTTTTGCATATCAACATCTATTTGAATTTTTAAAATCAAATCCAACTTTAAATGATTTGGTGATTTTTCATACTTCTTATAAATATTTAATCTATTCAAAATCTCAAAAAGCTTATACAACTTTAGGAAGAATTGTTGCAAATAAAGATAAAAAACAATTAAATGAAATTTTAGCAGAGTACAAAGAAGAGTTTTTAAAAGCGATAAGTTTAAAAGGAAGTGTAAATAAAACTTACAATGTACTTCTTCATATTTTTGGATATTTCAAAAAGCTAATCACAAAAGAGGAAAAAGAAGAGATTTTACAAGCTTTAGCTGAGTATAAAGAAAAAATTATTCCTTTGATTGCAGTTATGAAACTTATAAATTTATATGTAAAAAGATTTGATGTACAGTATTTAAAAATTCAAAAATTTTTAAATCCATATCCAAGTGAATTAGCTTTACGAAGTGATATTAAGGCTTATAAATAATGAAACAAATTTTGTGGTTTAGAAGAGATTTAAGAGTAACTGATAGTGCAATATTAGCTAATGCTAAAGATGAAGTGTTGCCTATTTTTATATTTGATAAAAATATCTTAGATAAACTTTGTAAAGATGATAAAAGAGTTACATTTATCTATAAAAATGTTTTAAAACTAAAAGAGGATTTAAAAAGTATTGGACTTGATTTAGCAATATTTTATGGAACTCCTAAAGAAGTCTTTGAAAAACTAAAAAATAAGGGTTTTGATACTGTTTTATGTTCAGTTGATTTTGATAATTATGCAAAAAAAAGAGATGAAGAGATATCTAAAATCATTGCAATGGAAACTTTTACGGATTCATTTATAATTCATCCAAAAGATGCTTTAAAATCTGATAAAACTCCATATAAAGTTTTCACTCCTTTTTATAAATCACTTAATTTTATTTGGGAAAGTGAGAGTTTAGTTTTATTTGAAAGAAATAAAAATCTAAAGAAAATAGAGTTTGATTATGAATTTGTTCCAACTTTAAATGAACTTGGATTTGAAAAACAAAAATTACCAGAGTTTTTAGAAAAAAGTGCAGATGAACTTATAGATGAATTTTCCTTGAAAATTGTAAATTATCAAGAAGATAGAGATTTTTTTTATAAAAATGCAACTTCAAATTTAGCTGTTCATTTACGATTTGGTCTTATAAGTCCTCGAGAACTTTTTAATAAAATAAAAAAAGTAAGAGCAATTCAAAGTCAAAAAGATTTTTACATACGAGAGCTTTTTTGGAGAGAGTTTTATAACTATATTTTGTTTCATTTTCCAAAAAGCGAGTTTGAAAATCTAAATGAAATAAAAGTAAATTGGTCTTCAAATGAAGAGAATTTTCAAAAATGGTGTAAGGGAAATACAGGTGTTCCACTAATTGATGCTGCTATGAGATATTTCAATTTAACTGGAACTATGCACAATCGTTTAAGAATGATTGTTTCTTCATATCTAACAAAAAATTTATTAATAGATTGGAAAAAAGGTGAAGAGTATTTTGCTTCAAAACTAATTGATTATGAAGCAAGCTCAAATATTGGCTCTTGGCAATGGGCTGCTAGTACTGGTGCTGATGCTGTGCCATATTTTAGGATTTTTAATCCATATTTACAAAGTGCAAAATTTGATAAAGATGCAATTTTTATAAAATCAGTAATCTTAGAATTAAAAGAGGTAAATTCTAAACTAATCCATGTTGAAAATGGTGTTCAATCAAATATGTTTTTAGATTATCCAGCTCAAATAGTAAGTATTGAATTTTCAAGAAATAGAGCAATTGAAGAGTTTAAAAGAGCAAACAATGAAAAAAGTTGAAATTGCAGTAATTGGCAGTGGAATTGGTGGAGCAATGATTGCTTCATTAAATCAAAAAAAAGATTTAATACTTTTTGAAAAAGATAAAAACTTAGGTGGTTGTGCTTCTACATTTAAACGATTTGGAGAGTTTTTTAACACAGGAGCCACAACTTTTGTAGGATATGAACAGAATCATATTATAAAAAAAATATTTGATGAAGTTGGATTAAAGCCTGATCTAATTGAGAGTCATGTGGCAATAAGAACTATTCAAAATAAAAAAATAGTTGATAGAGTTGAAAATTTTGAAGAGTTTTTATCAAATTTAAATAGTGTTTATTATCATGAAAACAATAGAATTTTTTGGAAAACTATAAAAGAGATAGATGAAAAATTTTGGAAATTAAAAAATATTTATTTTTCAAAATATAGTTTTAAAGCATATGCTAAAACAGCACTTTTTATAGTTGCACTTTTCAAAGAATTTGGATTTTTATTGTTTAAAACAGCAGATGGATATATAAATGAAGTTTTACCAAATATTTCAAAAGAGTATAAAGCTTTTATTGATTCACAACTTTTGATAACTTTACAAACAACTTCTAAAGATTTATCACTTCTTGCATTGAGTTTAGGATTATCTTATCCTTTTCACAAAGTTTATTACTCAAATGGTGGAATGGGAAAAATAGTTGAAGATTTATTAAAAGAGGTAAATGTATCAAATAAAGAAGAGATAATTTCTATAGAAAGATTTGAAGATAAGTATAAAATAATTTCAACAAAAGATGAGTATTTAGCTTCAAAAGTTATATTAAATTCTACAATATTTGAGAGTTCAAAACTTTTTTTAGATGAAGATATAAAGAAGTATTACGAAAAGTTTTCATTCAATGACCAAAGTGCTTTTGTTGTTTATTTGAAACTAAACTCAAAAGAGAACTTTTTACATCACTATCAAATAATTTTAAAAGAGAATATTCCAAATTGTATATCAAACTCTTTTTTTGTTTCATTTTCAGATATAAATGATGAAAAACTCTCACATAATGGTTATTCTATAACTATATCAACCCACTCGAAAGCTATTTTTTGGGAAGGTTTGACTAAAGAAGAGTATGAGAATAAAAAAGAAGAGACAAAAGATTTTATTATAAATGAGTTTTTAAAAAATTTTGATTTTGTAAAAAAAGAGGAGATTACTGTATCTTTTGCTGCAACTTCAAAAACATTTAATAGATATATAAATAGAACAAATTGTGGTGGTAAAGCAATTACTCTAAAAAATATTTTAGAACTTCCTAGTTGTAATACTCCTTTTAAAAATTTATATAATGTTGGTGATACTATTTTCGCAGGACAAGGTTGGCCAGGGGTTGCTATTGGGGCTGATATTTTGAATAAAATGTTATAATGAAAAATATATATTTTAGGGATAAATATGGCAAAAGTAATCATTTTAAGTGGTGCAGGAATTAGTGCAGAATCTGGAATCTCTACTTTTAGAGATAGTGGTGGATTATGGGAAAATCACAAAATAGAAGATGTTTGTATGTTAGGTTGTTTAGAAAAAAATAGAGTTGAAACTTTGAATTTTTATGATTTAAGAAGAGTTGAATTAAAAGATAAAGAACCAAATCATGCCCATAAAGTAATAGCTAATTTAAAAGAAAAATATAAAGATAAAATAGCAGTTATCACTCAAAATGTTGATGATATGTTTGAAAAAGCTGGATGTGTTGATGTTTTACATTTGCATGGTTTTTTGAAAGAAGTAAAATGTGAAAGTTGTGAAAATATAGTTAATATTTCTTATGAAAAACAATTAGGTAGTTTTGAAGTTTGTCCAAAATGTGATAATTTTTTACGTCCTAATATTGTATTCTTTGGTGAAATGGCACCTAAATATCAAGATATGTTTATGGAGTTTAATGATTGCGAAGTTTTAGTAATAATTGGAACAAGTGGAGCTGTTATAAATACTGATATGTTTTTAAATCCTGATATTAAACTTTCTATTTTAAATAATATAGAGCCAAGTGATTATTTGATGGAAGAGTTATATACAAAAGTATTACATAAAGAGGCTACAAAAGCAATTGATGAAATAGCTTTTGATATTGAAGAATTTTTAATAAATGGAAAATAAATGAATATAGTTGAATTAAAAATATCACCAAAAGATTGGCTTTATATAATCATAATTGGTGCATTTTTTGGATTTTTTATCTCTTTATGTTTCTATTTTTTAAGTTATGATTTACAAAATATTTCAACTATTATTTTTAGTACAAGTACAGCTATTTTTATCTCTTTATTTGCATTTTTTTTGATAACGATTTCAAATAAATTTATTCTTCCAAAAGTGAAAAAAAAGTTTTGGTATTTGATTAGTTTTATATTCTCTTTTTTATCTGGATTTGTTGGATTTAGTTTTTCATTTTTACTTTTTTCTTTTGGTGATTTAAAGATTTTAAATATTATTTCACCTTTTTGGATTTATATATCAATCACTATTGGATTTTTGACTTTTTTAGTTGGATTGATTTTGCATCAGTTTATTTCAATGAAATACAAAAATGAAGAGATAAAAAATCAAATTTTAGAGACAAAATTAAAAGCTTTAGAAAATGAATTAAATCCTCATTTTTTATTTAATGCTTTAAATTCTGTATCGGAATTAATTTATCAAGACCCAAAAAAAGCTGAAAATGCAGTTATTCAAATCTCGAAATTTTTAAGAAATGCCATAAATAAAGAGAGTTTAATAACTTTAGAAACAGAACTTTCTATGGTAAAAACTTATGTAAATATTGAAAATGTAAGATTTGATGAAAAAATTGTTTTAAAAATTGATGATTTTGAAGAGTTTAAAGATATAAAAGTTCCAAAATTTTCAATTCAACTTTTAGTAGAAAATGCAATAAAACATGGATTTACAGGTGCTATTCTAAATATAAATATAAAGTTTGATAAAAATAGTATTATTGTAATAAATGATGGAAAAATAACTACAAATCCAAAATTTGGTACAGGATTATCAAATCTTCAAAAAAGATTAGAACTTCAAAAAGTAGGAAGTTTGAATTTTGAGATTGCAGATGAAAAAATGAAGTTTATAATAAAAATAAAGGATAAATTTTGAAAGTAATGATTGTTGATGATGAAAAATTAGCTCTTGATAGATTAAAAAGATTATTAAATGAAAATGGAATTGAAGATATTATAGAGTTTAATAATCCAGTTGTTGCACTAAAAGAGATAACTAAAACAAAATTTGATGTCGTTTTTTTAGATATTTCTATGCCAAATATTAGTGGTTTTGAACTTGCTGATTCGATTATGAGTATAGAGCCAAAAACATTTATTGTTTTTCAAACAGCTTATGAAGAGTTTGCTTTAAAAGCTTTTCAAAGTGGAGGAATGGGTTATTTAGTTAAACCAATTGAATCAAATGATATAAAAAATATTTTAGAAAAAATAAGATTATTTAAAAGTTCAAATGTAAATGAATCAAAAAAGATATTAGGAAAAAGAGGAGATAAACTCTATTTGATAGATATCAATGAGATTTATTATATAAAAGCTGACCTTGATGAAGTAATAATAAGAATAAAAGAAGCAGATGCTTATGTAAGAAGAAGAATAGGGGATTTAGAGACACTTTTAAATGAAAAAAATTTCTTTAGGATTCATAGGTCTTACATCGTAAATGTTGATAAAATAAAATCTATGAGAAGTGTAGAACAATCAAAACTTGAAATATCTTTTGATGGAATTGGTGAAATAATAACAAGTTCAAAAGAGGGTGCTAAAGAATTTAGAGAGTATATAGAAAGAAGAAGCTTATAAACCTACAAAAATGACCTACTAAACAAGCTTTTATTTTTGTAAATTATCCTTGTATAAAAGATTTATACAAGGAGTAAAAATGCAAACATTTATAAAAAGTTCATATATTAACTGTGATATTAAATCTTTATTTGATTTTCATATTGATACAAATAATATTAAAAAAATAACTCCAACTGACACAAAAGTAGAATTACTAACAAAAGATTTTAAACCACAAATTTCAAAAATATTAAAAATAAAAAGTACAAAGTATTTTATTCCTATGCTTTGGGAAGTTAAAATAGAAAAAATTGATGAACCAAGTTTGTTGGTTGATGTGGCTTTAAAATCACCTTTTGCTTTTTGGGAACACAAACATATATTTATAAAACATGGAAATATAAGTGAATTAAAAGATGTAATTACATTTAATATGCCATTTGGAATTTTTGGAAAATTATTTGAATGGTTTGTTAGAAATGATTTGCAAAAAATGTTTGATTATAGACACAAAATTACAAAAGAAATTTTAGAAAATAGGAAATAACTTGAAAAAAGCAATAATATTGATGAATATGGGTGGACCAAATAATTTAGATGAAGTAAAAGTTTTTCTAAAAAATATGTTTAATGATAAATATATTATAGGTGCTCCTCAACCAATAAGAGCATTAATTGGTGCGATTATTGTTTCAAAAAGATTAGAAATAGCAAAAGAAAATTATCGAAAACTAGGTGGAATTTCACCAATAGTTGGTCATACAAAAAGATTAGTAAGACGTTTATCAAAAATAGTTGATGCTGATGTTTTTTATGAGATGAGATATACATATCCTTTTGCAAAAGATATTTTAGAAAAAGTAAAAGATTATGAAGAAATTTATGCAATTCCTATGTATCCACACTATTCAAGTACAACAACAAAATCATCTTGGGAAGATTTAATCAAAGTTGCTAAAAATCTAAAAATAGAAAATAAAATAAAAACAATAGATAGTTATTATGACAATGATTTTTATAACAAAGCTATAGTTGAGAGAATAAAAGAGGCTTTAAAAGATGATGATTCAAACGATTTTGAGCTTATTTTTTCAGCTCATGGATTAACACAAAGAACTATAAATAAAGGTGATTTATATCAAAAACATATTTTAGCAAATGTTGAATATGCAAAAAAAGAGCTTGAAAAACAAAATATAAGATTTAAAGAAATTCATATGGCTTATCAATCAAGACTTGGTCCAATGGAGTGGTTACGTCCATATATGGAAGATAAACTTAAAGAAATTAGCTCAAAAGTGATTGTTTATCCTATATCTTTTACTGTTGATAATTCAGAAACTTTAGGAGAATTGGTTCTTGAGTATGGCGAATTAGCACATGAATTAGGAATAAAAGATTATAGGGTAGCAAAGGCACCAAATCATCATCTCTATTTTTTAGAAGCTTTAAAAGAAATTTATGAGGAAATGAAAAAATATTAATTAACACTCAATTTTATCTCTACCTAATCGTTTTGAAGTATATAATAATTCATCAGCTTTATGTATTACTTCATTGATTGATTTTTCTAAAGTTGCTTCTACAATACCAAAAGAACAAGTTATTTTTATTTCAAAAGAGTTTGTTGAAAAAATCTTTTGATTTATTATTTCTTTTATCCTGTTTATAATAAATAGAGCTTCATTTATAGAAGTATTTGGTAATAAGATTAAAAACTCATCACCTCCCCATCGAGAAATAGAATCATATTCTCTCAAATTATCTTTTATTAGTTTTATTAATTCTTTTAATATGAAATCCCCTGAACTATGAGAATAAGTATCATTTATAAATTTAAAAAAATCAATATCAAAATAAACAAGAGAAAAAGCTTTTTCTCCTCTTTTCATTTCAGAATGTTCTTTTTCTAAAAATTCAAGAAATATTTCTCTATTCCATGCTCCAGTTAATTTATCCAATTGATTTCTAGTAAAATCAAATCTTAATATAATTTCATTAAGTGAAGTTGTTAATTTCTGATAGTTAAAATGTAAATTATCAAATAATTCTTCTGTTATTATTTTATTTTCTAAATGATTTAATAATATATTATTGATCAAAAAATGAAATTTTTTATGAGTTCTTAATAGTTCATAATAGTTTTTTTGAGAATCTATTTTTGAGATAAATTGAATAAATTCTTTAAAAGAATGATTAGTATATTTTTTTATAATTTCTTTTTTTATTGTTTTTTTACAAATTATTTCTCTTATTGTATTATTATAAATAAAAGAACATTTACAGATAAATTTATTACTTTTTAAAATGACATTTTCAATTTCTTTTTTTGTATAAATATGTATTGCCAACTATTAGACCTTTTTTATCTTTTACAATAATTATAAAAATTTTGATTGTATGGATACCTTATTTTACTTAAAATAAAAATTTTGGTAGAATAGCCGGTTAATTGGCTATTTAAGTATTAAAATAATTCCCTTAATAATTTTATTACTACTGAAATAGTAGCAAATTATTACACCATTGTCAATAAGAATGGAAAAATTTTACTATAAAGAAATAAAATGTTACATTTGAGATTGAGAGAAGCTAGAGAAAAAGCTGGTCTAACATTAGATGAATTGTCAAAGAAAATCAATATTTCAAAAAGAACTCTTCAGAATTATGAATCTAATAAAAATGAACCAACAGTAAGTATTGTTAATAAAATAGCAGAATTTTGCTATGAAGATGAAATTTATTTACTTACTGGAAATAGTGAAATAAAGATAAACTATGAAAAAGAAATTTTGAAAATGCTAAATAATTCGACTAAAGAAGAAAAGGAATATATATATCATCTAATTAAAGTTGAATATATCAAAAATAAAATATCTTAAGATATTTTATTTTCGGAAACTTCTATTTACATCTCTTTTTGTAGTTTTTTTCTTTTTTGCTACTTTTTTTGGAGTATTTGTTTTTGTATATCCTGTTTTTTGAGCAGTTTTTTTAGCTTCTGCTTTTTTAACGCTAAGTTGTTTAGGTCTTGCTTTAAAAAGTCTTGGTTTTTTTTCTGTTGTTTCAAAACCTTCAATCTCAATTCTTGGAATATTTATGATTAATTCTTTTTCAATTTCAATCATAAACTTATAATCTTTTACACTTAAAAGAGTGATTGCAGTTCCAGCATTTCCAGCTCGTCCAGTTCTTCCAATCCTATGTGTGTAATCAGCTATTGTTTCTGGTAATGCAAAGTTTACAACAACAGGTAAAAGTTCTATATCAATTCCACGTGCTGCAATATCAGTTGCTACTAAAACTCTAATATCACCAGATTTGAATTTTCTTAGAGCTTTTGCTCTTGCTGATTGTCTAACATCTCCATGAATACACTCAGCAGGAAGTCCATCAAGTTCTAAATGTGCTACTAAATCATCTGCTTCTTTTTTCATATTTACAAAAACTAAAACTTGAGAATAGTTTCTTGATCCAATTAAGTATGATAATAGTTCAGCTTTTTTATCTGCATCAACTAAAACTATTTGTTGTTCTATTATTTTTACACTTGAACGTTGACTTGCAACTTCTATTACAACAGGGTCTGTTAAAAATTCTTTTGCAAGTTTTTTTACATTTTGATTCATTGTTGCACTAAACATCATAATTTGTCTATGTGGTCCAACATTTGGAAGAATTTTTTCAATATCTTCTAAAAATCCCATGTCAAGCATAGTATCAACTTCATCAATTACAACTGTTGTAACACTTGATAAATCTACTGTTTTATTTTTTAAGTGTTCCATCAATCTTCCTGATGTTGCAACTAAGATATCAACACCTTTAGCAAGTTTTCTTTCTTGTTCTTTTGAAGAAACTCCACCAAAAACAGCAAGTTTTTCTATTTGTAAATATTTTGCATAATCATCAACAGCTTTTGCTATTTGAGTTGCAAGTTCCCTTGTTGGAACTAATATTAAAGCTCTTAAAATAGGTAAACTATTTGTTTGCTTTTTTTCAATTAATTCTTCTAAAATAGGTAATAAAAAAGCTGCTGTTTTTCCTGTACCACTTTGAGCTGCAGCTAAAATATCTCTTCTTTTTAAAGCTACTGGAATTGCTTTTTTTTGTATTTCAGTTGCTTCTTCATATTCTAAATCTTTTAATGCATTAATAATTTTTTCATCTAAGTTTAGTGATGTAAAAGTTTTAATAATTTTTCCTTTTAATCTTAATTTTTTAGTGATTATATCTAAAAAGATATTAGTTTTAAATTTTACTTAAAATTTTGAATATTAAATGTATAATTTTTTTGTTTATTAAAAATTTATTAAATCTTTTGTATTAATTGAATAAAATAATATTTCAATATTATTATTTAGGAATAATTTTTGTTAGATATAAAAATATTAATTTTAATTTCTTTTTTTAGTTTGATTTTTTTAATGATAACAAGTTTAATTTTTTACTTTAAATTACCTCAAAGAAAATATCCTAAATATTTTGCACTTTTTTCAGTGCTTTTTTTTATAGGTCAAGTATTAACTACTTTAAGAAATGTTATTCCTGATTTATTATCTATAATAATTGGAAATATAGTATTGATTTTAGGATACATATTTTTATATATTGGAATTCGTGATTTATTGAATTTAAATGCAAAATGGCATGATCGTTATTTTATTCCTATTGGAGTTATTTTATTTGGTTTAATTTTGTTTACATATGTTTATTATGATGTTGCGATGAGAATAGTTATATTTTCAATTTTTTGTATTATTTATGGTTTTATTATAACTTTATTATTTTGGAAAAATAGAAGAAAAGAATTTGAAATTTTTGATTTAATATCTTCATTATTATTTTTTATTGGAGTTATTATGTTTACTGTTCGAACTTTTAAAGCTTCAAATATTAAATTTCCCATAAATTATCTTGCTACGACAGATTTAATGATTACTTTAGTATATTTATATCTGTTTTTTATAACAATATGGTTGAGTATTTTGTTGATAAAATCTTCAAAATAGATAATTTTATATAAAGAGGAAGAATTGAGATATATATTACTGTTTTTTTATTTGTTACTTTCTAATCTTTATGCAAATAATAGTGAATTTTCAAATCTAGAAAAAATAAAATTGCAATTACAATGGGAACATCAGTTTGAATTTGCAGGATTCTATGCGGCAAAAGAAAAAGGTTTTTATAAAGATGAGGGACTTGATGTTGAGTTTATAGAGTTTGATCCTAAAAAAAATATAGTTGATGAAGTAATAAATAAAAATGCTGATTATGGATTAACTTATTCAGCATTAATTGCAGATTATATGAATGGAAAACCTCTTATCTTTGTAGCTAACTTTTTTAAACAATCCCCTTTAGTATTGGTAACTCAAAAAGATATATTTACTCCTCTTGATTTAAAAAATAAAAAAATTATGGGATTATTAGATAGTAGCCACAAACAAATTTTTTTAACAATGTTAGATAAGTTTAATGTTACAAAAAATGATTTTAGGAATGTTCCTAGAGAATTTGGAATAGAGAGTTTTATTACTAAAAAAGTTGATGCCTTAAGTGTTTTTACTACAAACGAAATTTATACTTTAGATAAATTAGGTGTAAAATATAATATTTTAGATCCAGCTGCTTTTGGAACGAAGTTTTATGATTTAAATCTTTTTACAACTAAAAGTGAACTAATAAATAACCCAACACGAGTTGAAAAATTTAAAAAAGCTTCTATAAAAGGTTGGGAATATGCTTTAAAACATAAAGAAGAGTTAGCGGATATAATAATAAAAAAATATAATACTCAAAATAAATCTAAAGAAGCTTTACTTTTTGAAGCAAATCAAATTGAATATCTAATGTTAACTAACATTTATCCTATAGGAAGTATTGATTTTGAAAGAGTTCAGTTAATTTCAGATAGTTTTGCTAACTCATTACTTTTGCCTAAAGAATCAAAAGAAAAATTAGAGGAATTTATATATAAAAATGATTTAAATACTCTTGATTTAACACCTAAACAAAAAGAATATTTAGCAAATAAAAAAGAATTGAAAATGTGTGTTGATCCAAACTGGTTACCTTTGGAAAAAATTGAAAATGGAGAACATATAGGTATTGCTGCTGAATTTATACAAGCAATATCCCAAAAAATTGCATTACCAATTCATCTTATTGAAACTCATAGTTGGTCTCAATCTTTAGAAAAAATAAAAAGAAGAGATTGTGATATTTTATCTCTTGCAGAACAAACATTATCAAGAAAAAAATATCTTGATTTTACATCTCCTTATATTAAAGCACCTTTAGTGGTTGCAACAAAAGGAGGTTTGCCATTTATTAGTAATTTAGAAAGTATAAAAGATAAGACATTAGGTGTTGTAAAAAATTATTCAATTGTAGAATTATTAAAAAATAAGTATCCTAATATAAATTTAATAGAAGTTGATTCAATTCAAGAGGGATTAGCCTTTGTTGAACAAGAAAAGATTTTTGGTTTTTTAGATAATTCTATGGTTATAAATCATGAAATACAAAAAAATAATATGTCAAATATAAATATAACGGGACAATTTTCTGAAATATTTTATTTAAGTATAGCTTCAAGGAATGATGAGCATATATTAAATGAGATATTAGAAAAAGCTCTTTTATCTATTGATAGTAATGATAGAACTTATTTTATGCAAAAATGGAATAATATCAAGTATCAAGTAAAAAGTGATTATCAATTATTATCTCAAACACTATTTTTTGGAATAGTGTTAATTTGTATTTTTATATATTGGAATTTAAAATTAACAGAAGAGATAAAAAATAAAGAACTAATTCAAAAGCAGTTAAAACTAAGTGAAGAGAAGTTTAGAACACTTTTTGATATAGCTCCTGTTCTTTTAGATGCTTTTGATAAAGATGGAAAAGTTGTTTTATGGAATAAAGAGTGTGAAAAAGTTTTTGGTTGGAGTTTTAAAGAAATAAAAGAAGAAAAAAATCCTTTAGATTTATTTTATCCTGATCCTTTGATTCAAAAAAGAATTTTTGATGCTTTTAATGATAATAGTGAAAATATTTATCAAGAGTGGATGCCAATGACTAAAAATGGAAGACAAATTATTACAAAATGGGCAAATATTAGACTTCCAAATAATGAATTACTTCATATAGGTTATGATATAACTCAACAAAGAAATAATGAATTATCACTTCAAGAAGCAAAACAACAATTAGAAGAATTAAATAGTTCTTTAGAAAAAAGAATTGAAAATGAAATTCAAAAAAATACAAAACAACAAATAATGCTAATGCATCAAAGTAAATTAGCACAAATGGGAGAAATGATTGAAAATATTGCACATCAATGGAGACAACCTTTGGCTCAAATTAACTCTTCTGTTCTTTTAATAGATGTAGTATTGAATAAAAATAAATTTAAAAATCAAATTGTTGAAAATAAGTTAACAGAAATTGAATCTTTAACTGCATATATGTCTAAAACTATTGATGATTTTAAAAATTTTTTTAGTCCAAATAAACAAACAAGTATTTTTAAGATTGAAACAGCTGTTCAAAAAGCAATTGATATTGTAAAAGGATTAATACATTTACATCATATTCAAGTAATTGTAGATATAGAAGAAGATTTAGAAATTAATAGTCATTTAGAAGAATTACAACAAGTTATTCTTACAATCTTAAATAATTCTATAGATGCTTTACTTATAATGAAAATATCTTCACCTAAAATTAATATAAATGCCTTTAATCAAGATGACAATATAGTAATAGATATAGAAGATAATGCTTTAGGAGTTGATGTTGATCTTTTAGATAAGATTTTTGAACCTTATTTTACTACAAAGCGTAAATTACAAGGAACAGGATTAGGTCTTTATATGGCTAAAATGATTATCGAAAATGGTTTATTGGGGACTTTAAGTGTTGAAAATAAATTAAATGGTGCGTGTTTTACAATAAAAATACCAAAAGGAAAAAAATAATGGAAAATATTTATCCATATAAAATATTATTTGTTGAAGATGAAAAAGCAATTAGAGAAAATTATGTTACATATTTAAAAATGTTTTTTAGTGAAGTTTTTGAAGCAGAAGATGGAGAAAAAGCTTATGAACTTTATAAATCAAAAAAACCAGATATTATGATAGTTGATATAAATATTCCAAAAATGAATGGCTTAGAATTACTTGAAAAAATAAGAGAAAATGATTATTCTACTAAAGCAATTATGTTAACAGCACATTCTGATAAATCATTTTTGTTAAAGGCTGTAACATTAAAACTTACAAAATATTTAGTTAAGCCAATTAGTAGAAAAGAGATAAATGAAGCTTTAGAATTGACAATAAGTGAATTATTAAAATATGATGTTTCTCCTATACAAAAAATTAATTTGTCTTTAGAATATAGTTGGAATGTTCAGTTAAAAGAGTTGAAGCATCATAATAATGTAATTGAGCTTACAAATAAAGAAAGAAATTTTTTAGGATTACTTTTTTCACATAAAAATAGAGTATTCACTTATGAAGAAATTTTTGAACATGTTTGGGGATATGATGAATCAATTACAATAAATGGACTTAAAAATATGGTTAAAAGATTAAGAAAAAAATTACCTGAAAATACAATTCTAAATATTTTTAATGAAGGATATAAAATCAATTTTTGATTCTATATGCTATTAAACTAATAATCCATAAATTTAATGCAAGTATGTATAAATTAGGTAAGATAAGAAAAAAATCTGTATTACTAAAATAGTATGCTGATATATTGATTGAATAAGAGTATAAAGATAAAATAAAAAATATAATAGAACCAATTAAAAATATTATTGATGATATTTTGTCAAAAATTCTGTATTTTATTGAAGAATTTTTCCAAAAGAACAAAAATGAGAAAAAAGTATAAACCATAGCAAAAAGATTAAAAATTATTACTCTCATATGTATATTAAAATCAATATATGTGAAAATATAATGTCCCATAAAGATAATAAAGACAGGTAAGCAATATCTAAACTCCCATTTAGATTTTAAATTGACTATGGCTCTAGTTGCTAAATATAAATTTAATGATCCAGTTGCAAATAATGTATTTGCAATAACTATTGAAAAAAAATCAGAAATTTGATTTCTAAAAATAAATAAGACAAATCCCAAGAAATATGATGAAACAAAATATGTAATAAATTTAATAATTTTATTATGCGGATTTTTCAAAAAATAAATAATAAAAAAAACAGAAAAAATGAATAATAAAAAAGTATTAATTAGAAAAATTATTTTAATATTTAGCAATAAAATATCCTATTTTTATAATGTAAAATCAACTCATTTTCCCCTAGAAAAGCCAATTTGATGAAGGATTTTATCAAAAGAAAATTAATTTTAATTAAATAAGTAAAAAACTGTCTTAAATTATTGTCACTGATACTTTTGTGATACTTCTCATATATATAATTCAACGTAAGTCATCATTTTATAAATTATTTTTTAGTAATTTATAAAATTATATTTTAATCAAAGGGATTTAAATGGAATTAAAAGTTAAGAAGAGACTAATAAGTGTAGTCGCAAGTGTTTGTTTATTTAGTATAAATTTACAAGCTTTAACATTAAAAGAGAGTGTTTTAGAAGCATTGGATACAAATCCAATAGTACAAGAAAGACTTAAAAACTTTAATGAAACACAACAAGATTTAGAAATTACAAAATCAGAATGGCTTCCATCTCTTGATTATAGAGCAACTTTTGGGAGAAATGAAGCTGGTAATTTAAAAGATGAAACAAATGAAAGTAGTTATAATCATAATGTTATAGATGAAGGATACAATCACTACACACAGTCATTAAAACTTACACAAAATATTTTTAATGGATTTAGTACTACTCATAAAATTGATTATCAAAAAGCAAGAATTTTAGGAGCTGCTCATCATTATTTAGAAAATGCAAATGATATTGCATTTCAAATGGTAGGAGCATATTTAGATGTTGTTAGAAGTTATCAATTATTACAAAATGCAAAAGATAATGTAGTTATAAATGAAAAAATTTATAAAGATGTTCAATCTTTATATGATCAAGGATTAACAACTAAATCTGAAATGACAAAAATTTATGCTTCTTTATCACTTGCAAAATCAAATTTAGTTGTTCAAAAAAACAATAGTGTAGATAAAGAATTTAGATTTAAAAGATTGTTAGGTAGAGATGCAGATATTTCTTCTTTTACTCTTCCTGCATTAAACTATGCAATGCCTGAAAGTAAAGAAAGAGCAACAATGTATGCGATTCAAAATAATCCTTCAATATTAGTAAGTAATTTTAATATCAAAGGTGCACAGGCTTTATATAAAGAGAAAAAAAGTAAATTTTATCCAACAGTAGATTTAGAAGTAGAACAAGTATTTAATGATGTTAATAGAAGAAATAATTTTGATATGCCAGATGATAGATTAAAAGCATATGTTGTTCTTAGTTGGAATTTATACAAAGGTGGAGCTCATACAGCTGACGTTCAAAAAAGTAAAAGTACGATAAATAAAGAAGTTGAATTACAAAGAGATTTAAAAAGACAAACAATTGAAGGATTAGAGTTATCTTGGTCAGCTTATGAAATGTTAGGACAACAACTTGAAGAGTTATACAAATATTATGAATATTCACAAGAAACATTAGATAGTTATCAAAGTGAGTATGAAATGGGACGAAGAACTTTACTTGATTTATTATCTGCACAAAATGATTTAGTAAATTCAAAAAGTCAAATTATAAATGCTCAAATGGATAAACTTTTTGCTCAATATAGAATATTAGATGCAATGGGATTATTAGTAAATGCAGTTGTTGAAGATGAACAAGCTTATGACAAAATTGTTTCTCCAACTCTTAAACCTTTTGAAGTAGTAAAAGATGAGTTACCAGTAAAACTTGATGTAGATAATGATGGAATAGTTGATTCTTTAGATATTTGTGATAATTCTAAAAATAATGATGATATTACTCCTTATGGATGTTCTCAAAAAGAAGAAGATTCTGATTTAGACGGTGTTCCAAACTCTAAAGATAAATGTCCAGAAACTGTATTTGGTGCAACAGTAGATGCAAATGGTTGTGAAGTTGAGAATTCAGTAAATAGATTTACTGTAAATAAAGAAGATTATTTAAATAGTGTAATTGCTTATTCTGAACAAAGTCCAAAAAAATCTAATAAATTAGGTTTATATGATTATGAATTTAATGTGGCAGCAAACAAAAATATAAAATCGACACCTTTAGATAATCATTTAATGTATGATAATTTTGCACTAATAAAAAGATTTGATTTTGTAAATATGGATAATTTTGATTCAAATGATAACAATATATCTGAAGTTGCAAAAGTAATTAATAAATACAAAGATGAAGATATTAAAGTTACAGTTATTGGACATACACAAGCTATGGAAGATAAAGAAGAAAGTTACAACAAAGCTGCAAGTTATGCAAAAAATATAAAAGATGAATTAGTAAAAAATGGTGTAAATAAAGATGTACTTATTGAAGAATCAAGAGTTGATTATGACAAAGCATTCTTAGAAACAAATAGAGGAGATAAAACTCTTAATAATGTAGTTGCAATTGCCCTTTATGTACCTAAAAAAGCTGAAAAAGTTATTTTAGATGATGATAAAGATGGTGTAATTAATGAATTAGATAAATGTCCTAATACACCAGCTGGTTATACAGTTGATGAAAATGGTTGTACAAATAAAATAAATTTAGAAGTTTTATTTGAAAATAATTCAGCTGTTGTAAAAGAAGATACTAAAGAGAAAGTATTAGCTTTTGCAAAATATTTAAATGATAATAAAGAGTTTAATACAGTAATTACAGGACATGCAAGTAAAGATAAAAGTTCAGCTTCTTACAATCAAAAATTATCTGAAAAAAGAGCAAATGCAATAAAAGATTTATTAGTTGCAAATGGAGTTGAGTCTTCAAGAATTCAAGCAATTGGAAAAGGATTTGATGAACCAATAGCAAGTAATGATACTGCTGAAGGTCAAGCCTTAAATAGAAGAATTGAAGCTGAACTTATAAAAGTTAAAAAATAATGCAGAATATAAAAAAGGTGAAGAGTGAGTAATAAAATTTTAAAAACTAAAGATACCTTATTGGAATCTTTAGTTTTATATACAAGATTATTTCATAAACCTTTTTCTAGTGAATCTTTACTGTCAGGTTTGCCAATTGGCTCTAACCTGACAGATCAAATGCTTTTTTCTAAAACTAATTCAAAATCCTTATTTTCAAGAGCTGCTTCAAGAGCAGGATTAAAAACTACAATAATTGAAAAACCAATAAAAGATTTTTTAAATTTACAGTTACCTGTAATTTTGCTTTTATCAAATGAAAATAGCTGTATTTTAGATAGTTTTAATGCAGAAAGAACAAAAGCAAAGATAATTTTTGCAGGTATTGATGAACCTTTAGAAGAGTGGATAGAAATAGATAAGTTAGAGAATGAATATTTAGGTTTTGCTTTTATGTTAAAAAAAGCATATGAATACGAACATGAAAATGGTAAGAAAACACTTGATTTATCAAATCAAAAACATTGGTTTTGGAGTACTTTAGGATTTTCTAAAAAAATTTATTTAGATTGTATATTTGCATCAATCTTAATAAATTTATTTGTTCTTGCAACTCCACTTTTTACTATGAATGTTTATGATAGAGTTATTCCAAATAATGCCCAAGAAACACTTCTTGTTTTTACAATAGGAATAGTTATAGTTTTTTTATTGGATGCAATTTTAAAGTTTCTAAGAACATATTTTTTAGAAATTGCTGGTAAAAAAAGTGACATTATTATGTCTTCTATAATTTTTGAAAAAGTTTTAGATTTACAAATGCAGGCTCATCCTAAATCTGTTGGGTCATTTGCAAATAATTTAAAAAGCTTCGATAGTATCAGAAGTTTTTTGACAAATGCAACTTTAAGTGTGTTAATTGATTTTCCTTTTGCCATACTTTTTTTATGTGTAATATTTTATATTTCAGGAATTTTAGTTTTAGTTCCTATATTTATTATTTTAATTATTATTATTTATGCTTTTTTGATTAAAAAACCTTTACAAAGTAGTATTGAAAGTACTTATGAAGCAAGTGCAAAAAAGAATGGAATATTAATTGAAGCTTTACAAAATATTGAGACAATAAAAGCTCAAGGAATGTCAGGAAATATTCAATTTAATTGGGAAGAATCAACAGGTGAAATTGCAAATAAGAGTTTAAAATCAAGAATAATATCTTCTTCAATACCTACAATTACAGGATTATTAGTTGGAATAAATACAGTTTTGATTATTGTTTTTGGTGTTTATCAAATTCAAAATTTTGAACTTACAATGGGTGGTTTAATTGCAACTATGATTTTATCAGGTCGAGCTATTGCTCCTATGGGACAAATAGTTGGATTAATTACAAATTATGAAGATGCAAAAACTTCATTTAAAATGCTTGATGAAATAGTTAATAAACCTCTTGAAAGACCAATTGCAAGAGAATTTGTAAAAAGACCATCTTTAAGAGGAAATATTGAATTTAAAAATGTTTCTTTTAAATATCCAGATAGTGAAGCTTATGCTTTAAAAGATGTTAGTTTTTCTATAAAAGAGGGTGAAAAAGTTGCTTTTATTGGAAGAATTGGTTCTGGAAAATCAACTATTGCAAAATTGATATTGAAACTTTATGAGCCAGAAAGCGGTTCAATTTTAATTGATGGAATTGATATTTCTCAAATAGATCCTGCTGATTTAAGAAAAAAAATAAGTTATGTTCCTCAAGATATACATCTTTTTAGAAATAGTATAAAAAACAATATTCTAGGAAACTATAAATTTGTTGATGATGAATGGATGCTTGAATGTTCAAAAATAAGTGGAACAGATGAGTTTGTTAAACTTCATCCAATGGGGTATGATATGCCAATAGGTGAAAGAGGAGCTGGACTTTCAGGAGGTCAAAGACAAAGTGTTGGAATCGCAAGAGCTTTAATAAATGATTCTAATATTTGGTTATTTGATGAACCTACAAATGCTATGGATCAAACAAGTGAAAATCATATATTAACTAATTTAAAAGAAAACATAGAAAATAGAACACTACTTTTAGTTACTCAAAAAATGAATATGCTAGATTTAGTTACAAGAATAATAGTTATGAATAATGGTGAAAAAATTTTAGATGATGAAAAAATAGAAGTAATAAGAAAATTAGGAGCAAATAATGGCTAATTATAAAGAGATATTTTCTGCTTTTTTTCAAAAAACTCCTAAATTACCTAAAAAAGCATTAAATTTGAATGATTATGAATATATGAATAGTTTAAGTGCAGCTGTAATTCATACAAGACCTAAAAAATTACATTGGATTCTTATATCTTTTTTAATAACTATTACTATATTTTTGATATGGGCATCAGTAGCAAAAATAGATGAGATAGCAAGAGGAACAGGGAAAGTAGTTCCCAATGGTCAAAATCAAATAGTTCAAAATTTAGAAGGTGGAATAGTTTCTGAGATTTTAGTAAAAGAGGGTGATTTTGTAGAAAAAGATCAGATTTTAATAAAAATTAGTAATGAAAAATCAAACTCTACTGCAGCTTCAAATGAACTAAAATCATTGTATTTACAAGCTCAGATAAAAAGATTAGAAGCTGAATTAAAAAGAGAAACTTTTACTTATGAATTAACAGATAATCAACAACTAAATGATTTTTTAAATAATGAAAATGAGTTATATCAAACAAATGTAAAACAACTAGAATCAAAAATATTGATTTTAAAAGAGCAAATTAAACAAAAAGAGAATGAATTAAAAGATGCAAGACAGACTATTGCTCATATGAGATTTTCTGTTGATGCTATTTCAAAAGAAGTTGAAATGACAAAACCTATGGTTGATAGAGGAATTCGTTCTCAAGTTGATTTTCTAAAACTTCAAAGAGAACAAAGTGATGCTCGACAAAAACTTCAAAGTGTGATTTTATCTGTAACAAAAATTGAATCAGAGATTTTAGAAATAAACAAAAAAATTGATGAAACATATCAAATAAATGATTCAGAAACAAGAAAAAAATTAAATGAAACAATTACTTCATTAAAAGATGTAGAAGCAAATTCTGTTGCATCAACGGATCAAGTTTTAAGAACAATTGTAAAATCTCCTTCAAATGGAATCGTACAAAAACTTCATATAAATACTATTGGAGGAGCAATAAAACCTGCACAAGATTTGATAGAAATTGTTCCCACTGATTATAAATTGATTGTTGAAGTAAAAATTTTACCTAAAGATATTGCTTTTATTTATCATGGACAAAAAGCAATAGTTAAATTTTCTGCATATGATTTCTCTATTTATGGTGGTTTAGATGGTCATGTTATAAATATAAGTCCAGATACTATAACAGAAAAAGATGATAAAACTTATTATTTAGTAAGAATTGAAACAGAAAAAAATTATATTGGTGAAAAAAATAAATCTATGAAAATTATCCCTGGAATGGTTGCTGATGTAGATATTATTACTGGTAAAAAAACAATATTGGATTATATTTTAAAACCAATATTAAAAACAAAACAATATACATTTACGGAAAGATAATGAAAATAGCACTTTATAGCAATGATATTGCACTTATTTCTAGATGGGAAAATATTTTGAATAAATATGAAACAAATATTATAGAAGATTATGAAGACTTATCTAATTTAAAAAATTCAATATTGATTTTAAGTGATTGTGTAAATTTAGAAAATAGTGATTTTATCATTTCTCTTTTATTAAGAAACTCTAATAAGATTTTAGTTTTAAAAAGAGTTCCTGAATTTGAAAATGCAAGAAAATGGCTTGAAAAAGGTGTGCAAGGTTATGGAAATTGTTTAATGACTTCTTCATATTTAAATTCAGCCGTTGAAGCTATTTCTAATAATTATATTTGGTTAATGCCACAAATTACAACACAGTTGTTAAAAAGTATGGTCGAAAACAAAGATAATAAAAATGATGATGAAAAACTTTTTGAAATTCTAACAAAAACTGAGAAAAAAATAGCAAAGTTACTAAAAAATGGATATACAAATCTTAATATTAGTCAAGAACTAGATATATCAATAAATACTGTAAAAACACATATAAAACATATTTATGAAAAATTAAATGTAAAAGATAGATTATCTTTTGCAGGATTATTTTCTAAATAAAAATCCAAAAATCTTCTTAAAATCACCCTTTTGGGTGATATACAAATAAAAAAATATAGACTAAAATCCAAATATAATAGAAAAAAATCAAAAAAGGAAAAACTATGGCAACAATTGCAGGAAGTGTAAAAAGCTTATCAAGTGGAATTTTTCATGCAAAAGATGAAAATGGTAATATTAGAGTTTTACAAGAAGGTGATACAATCTATGAGAATGACACGGTTTATGGTGACAATGGAAATTCTTCATCATCAAAAATAGAAATTCTTCTTTCTGGAAATGATGTTATTGTTTTAAGTGAAGGTCAAAAACAATTAATAGATTCTTCTTTAATTGAAACAGCTTTTGGAACAGAAGAGTTGTTTTTTACAAGAGAAGGTTTAGATTTAAAAGCTGATGAACATAATTCAAATGCTGATGTTGTAAGTGATTTACGAGATGCTGAATTTACAAATGAACAAAAAGATGCCAATGATGAAGGTTCTTTTACTGATGCAAATAACAGTGATGTTACAAAAGAAGAAACAGCAGAAGGTCAAGAAGAAGCAGAAGATGAAACAGCTCCAACTGGTGAATTTCAAGCAAGAGATGGAAATGCAACTGATATAGTAAGTGATTTAAGAAATGCTCAATTTAAAGCAAGAACACAAGTATTTGAAGATAAATCTTTTTTTGAAAATGAATCAAAAGATAGATTAACATCTCCTGGAAATATTGATAGACCTGAATATACAAATCCTCCTGTACCGACTCCAACTCCTCCTACTCCGACTCCACAACCAGTTGTGACACCTCCTGTGATAGAAACACCAACAGTAATTATTGGGAATTTAAGTGTGAATGATGTTAGTTCTTATGAAAGTGAAGGATTTTTAGTATTTACAGTTTCTTTAGATAGAAGTGTTGCTTCTCCTGTAACTTTTGATTATGTAACTTCACCAATTACAGCTACAAATAATGGTATTGATTATACTGATGTTAGAGGAACAATAACAATACCAGCAGGAAGTAAAACTGTTACTATAAAAGTTCCAATTACTGATGATTACATATCAGATAATGGTGAAACAATGAAAATTAATATTTCTAATGTTGTTGGAAATGCAAATATTACTAAACCACAAGGTATTGGAACAATTTTAGATAATCCTGTAAATAATCCATCAAACGGAACACCAGGAACGCCATCAGAGCCAGGTGGATATGGTGAAGAAGATAGTGTATATGCAATTATAACAGGTGCAACAACAGTAAATGAAGGTAATACAACAACATATACAGTAGAACTTGTAGATAAAGATGGAAATCCAGTAATAGTTACTAAAGAGACAGAAGTAACAATAAAATATACAAATGTAACAACACAAGATGGTGATACAGAACTTAATAACAATAATACAATAAGTGTAACAATCCCAGCGAATGGATCAACAAATACATTTACAGTAGAAAGTATTGATGATTATTTTGCAGATAATGGTGAAAAATATAATGTTGCTATTACAAAAGTAGATACAAATGAGTTTGAGAATGTAGTAATAGGTGACAAAAATGGAAATAATAAAGATGTTACTACTACTATTTTAGATAATCCATCAACAACAGATAACCCAACAGTACCAACAGACCCAACAAATCCAAATAACCCAGATGATGGAATAAATTATGGTGAAGAAGATAGTGTATATGCAATTATAACAGGAGCAGTAAGTGTAAATGAGGGTAATACAACAACATATACAGTAGAACTTGTAGATAAAGATGGAAATCCAGTAATAGTTACTAAAGAGACAGAAGTAACAATAAAATATACAAATGTAACAACACAAGATGGTGATACAGAATTTAATAACAATAATACATTAATTGTAAAAATACCAGCGAATGGATCAACAAATACATTTACAGTAGAAAGTATTGATGATTATTTTGCAGATAATGGTGAAAAATATAATGTTGCTATTACAAAAGTAGATACAAATGAGTTTGAGAATGTAGTAATAGGGGATATTAATGGAAATAATAAAGATGTTACTACTACTATTTTAGATGATACAGATAATACTCCAAACAATCCAAATGATGGTGTTGAAGCAAATCATGAATCTGTTATAATCAAACTTGTAGCTTGCGATGCTTCAGGAAACCCAATATTTGAAGCAGATGGAAAAACATATAAAATTATTAACGAAGTAAATGAGGGTAATAATGCAAAATATATGGCATTAGCATTTGAACCTAATAGTACAACTTTTACAACAGAAACAAAATTATCATTACAAGGTGGAACAGTAACTGTTGATACAGCAAATGGAACAGCTGTGGGTGTAACAACACAAACAAAAGAAGATGGTACAGAAGATTTTATTTTAGTTAAAGATAAAGTTGTAAATATTGGAGTTGCCTTTGAAGTAGTAACTGTAGATGACTATATTTCTGATAATAATGAAACATATACTGTATCTATAAATAGTGGTTCATATACTCATCCAACAACTCCAATCTATGAAAATGTAAACATAAATACTCAAGCAGTTACCACAACAATAAAAGATAATAGTAATCCAATTAATGATACTACTCCTCATAATCCAAATGATCCTACAAATCATAATCAAGAAAGTGATAAAGAAATAGTACTTATTAAACTTTTTGCAGCAGATGAAAATGGAAATGTTATAAAAGATGGAAATGGAAATTATCTTTTGGCAAATGAAGCAGAAGAAGGAACAAATGCAAATTATATAGCTTATGCATTTGAAAATGGAACTATAACTTTTAATGATACTACAAAACTTTCTGTACAAACAGGTATTGTAGATATTAGTTTTCAAAATGATACTGCAACAGGTTCTCCAACTAAAACTTTAACTGATGGAACACAAGATTTTAATAATACACCAAAAACATCAGTATCTATAGGAGAAAGTTTTAGTACAGAAGTTTTTAAAGATTTAGTATCTGAATCAACAGAAAAATATACAGTTACAATAGATAATAACTCTTATAGTGGTAATTATGAAAGTGTAAATATTGATACAAATCCTGTAACTACTACAATACATGAAGAAAAATTATTTGTGAAAATTGAAGCAATTACGGATACTACAAATGAAGGTGGAAATTTAAAATATAAAGTTTCTATTGTAAATAGAGATGGAGAAGAGATAAAAGTACCAGCTGGTAAAAGTATCACTGTTGATTTAAATTATGAAGGAAATACTTCAAAAGAAGCAGCAGAAAATACAGATTATACACCTGTATTAAGTGTTACTATTACTGGTGGAAATAGTTCTTATGAATTTGAAGTTCCAACTATTGATGATTATTATGCTGAAGGTGATGAAGGATTAAAAATTACTATAAATAATATAGATAATTCTGATAGTGCATTTGAAAATATAGTATCTCATACAACAGCTAATGGTGCATCAAGTGATAAAATAACAACAACTGGAACAATCAAAGATAATCCAGCAAAAATTGATGAACCAAATACATCAACTGGAACAGATGAACCAACAAATGGGAATTATGGAGAAGAAGATACTGTTTATGCAATTATAACTGGACCTGAAAATGTAAATGAAGGTGATACAACTACAAGTTATACTATAAAATTAGTAGATAAAGATGGAAATGAAGTAAAGGTTACAAAAGATACAAAAATAACAGTAACATACAATAATACTACTACACAAGATGGTGATACAGAATATAATAATGGTAATACAATAGAAGTTACAATTCCAGCTAATAATTCTTCAAATACTTTTACTGTTGATACGATTGATGATCCATATAAAGATGATGGAGAAAAATTCAAACTTACAATAACTGATATAGAAAATACAGGTGAGTTTGAAAATGTAAAAATTGGTGATAAAAATGATGATTATAAAGATGTAACTACAACTATTCATGATAATTCAACTAATCAAACTACAGAAACAGATGTGGACTCTGTAAAAATTGTACTTGTAGCAGTAACATCTGCAACAACTACAATAGCAGATATTACAAAAGCTGATGGAACTTTAAATATAGAGAATACAAATCAAACTCCTGAAGGTGGAGATCTTTATTATATTGCTGTTGCAGTAGATAATGATGGAAAACCTCTTGCAACTCAAGATGGAACAGTAACTATAAATTATGGAACAACTACTGATAATACAGATAAAGATGCAACAGCAGGAACAGATTATGATAATACGACAGTTGTATCAACAACATTAGGAACAGCATTTAGTGTGAATGCAAAAGACGATTATTATGCAGAAGGTGATGAAAACTTTACTGTTAAAATTACAAATTTAACAAATTCACCATACGAATCACCATCTATTGATACTTCAAATGATACAGTGATTTCAACAATTACAGACAATCCAGCAAAAGTAGAACAACCAGATACAGGTACAGAAAATGACAATCCAACAGATGGAAATTATGGGAAAGATGATACTGTTTATGTAAAAATTACTCAAGCATCTTCAACAGTAGAGGGTGGAAATTTAGTACATACTATAACTTTAGTAGATAAAGATGGAAATCTAGTAACTGTACCAGCAGGGCAAACTGTAACTGTAAATTTAACTTATTCAGTAAATAGTGGAGATTTTACTGAAAGTGATTTATCTACAATAGTAAAACAAGTAACAATTACAGGTGGAAATAGTTCTGTAAACTTTACAAATGTAACAAAAGATGATTTTACAAGTGAAGGTGATGAAATTTATAATGTAACTATTTCAAGTGTTACTCAATCAGGAGCTTTTGAAAATGTTGCAATTCACACAGATAAAACTACAACAGGAACTATCAAAGATGGTGTAACTATATATAAAGATGGTGAATATATAGATCCTCAAAATGCAATAGTTGATGAAGATAATTTTGATGTAACGGATTCAAGTTCTACAATTAGTAATAAAGATGGAAATGCAAGTGATGGGGTAAATAGTTATCAAGGTGAATATTTAAATATTTTAAAACCAAATATTGATGATAATTACTCTTTAGTATTTGATAATACAATAAATGTTTATAGTGGAGATAAAGATAGTACTACAGATTATGGTTTACCAAATTTAAAATCAGCTGGAGAAGATATACATTATCAAATTATTGGAAATAAAATCATTGGATATATTGGTGCTGATGTTGGAAATGGTACAGTAGATCAAAGTAATAAAGTATTTGAAATTACATTAAATAAAGATAGTTCTATTCTAACTGGTACTACAACTAAAGATAATTATACATATACTCAATACAAAAATATTGACCATCCAATAGGTGGTACAGTAGGAACTACTCCAGGAATAGATGATAATATCACATTAGAATTTGGATTTAAAATAACAGACCAAGGTTCAACAAGTGATGTTGTAAATTTTAAAGTAACAGTAAATGACTCTTTACCAAAAGCTACAGATTGGACAGAAAATGTAAATGAAGATGGAAATGTAAAAATAGTAATTAGTCCTGAAAACTTCCTAGAAGGGAAAATTGATATTAGAGTAAAAGATGGTGATTCTTTTACAACTTTATCTAAAAATGATACTATAAGAGTAGTTGATCCAAATGATTCTACTAAAGAAATAGGGACTCTTACAAATAATGGTGATGGTACAGTAACTTTTGTACCAGATGCTGATTATAGTAATTATGCTGATACACCTTGGTTTGAATATAAAGTAAGTGACTTTGATGGTGATAATTCAGGTGCAAGAGTAAATATAAATGTTAAACCAGTTGCAGATGCTCCAACAATTACAGTAAATGATGTAACTTCTTATGAAGATGCTTCAACTTATAATGATACAAATACTGGTAATCAAGCAGAAGGAGAAAATAAAATACCTTTAGGATTAATTACTCCTACTTTATCAAAAGATCAAACTGATAAAAATAGTGGTACAGGAGATAATCCAGAAAGAAATGGAGAAATAACTCTAACATTTACAAATGCAGACAAGGTTGATGGTGCAAAAATCTTTAGTGGTACAGATGAAATTGCAACAATAGATTCTGCAAATCAAACCTTAAAAATTGTGATTTTAACAGATGATAAATCAGGCGTAGATTATAGTTACCATCATAAAGATGTACAATTAGGAGCATCTAATACTTTATATCTTACAAAAGCAGAGTATGAAGCATTACAAATTCAACATGCTGAAGACAATGATACAGATATAAAAATCAAAATTGATGTAACTTCTTATGAAGTAGATGATAGTGGTATACCACTTGACACAACTACTTATGGAAGTCAAGTAGAAAATGAAACAACAGCGAATATGACTGTAAAAATAAATCCAGTAACAGATGCTTTTACTTTAAATTGGGATGGTACTATAAATTCTCAAGTTCAATCAGTAGATACAGGAACAAAAACTATTATATTCAATAATATTCAAGAGTACAATCCAAATCCACAAAGTGGTTCTATAATTGATACTTCAATAGATTTAAAAGCACTTCTAACTAATACAAGTGGAAGTTCATCTGTAGGTGGTACTGATACAAGTTTAGATTTAGATGGTTCAGAAAAACGAAGTTATACTATAAAACTTACAGCAGGTCTAAATACTGAATTACCTGAATATATCTATATTACAATAGGTGATAAAACAGATGTTAAAGTTTATAAAGATGGAAATGATGAATATACAATAGACTTTGATGATAATGCAAATAAAACAGCAGATCCAGATTTTAGTATGAAGTTCCCTGATTATTGGAGTGGGAAAGTAACTGGAACTATTACTTTAACATCACAAGATAAAGGTGTTGATAGTACTGATACAGCAGGAACAAAAGAGAGTGATAGCGTTAATTTCGAAGTTACTGTTGAACCTGTAGCTCAATTAGCAACTATTCAAGTAGCACAATCAGTTGGATATGAAGATGCAGGAAGAACTGATGGTAATAGTTCAAATCCTAATGATATTATTGACAATCCATCAGCTGGAATACCTTTAAATATTAAAATAAGTTCAGATGATAAAGATGGTTCAGAAACATTTAATGTAAAAATAGAAGATCTTCCAAATGGTTCAGCATTATATGTATTTGATAAAAGTTTGAACAGTGGAACAGGTGATTGGGTATTAGTAGATAAAGATTTTGTATCTTCAGGAAATATAACAGTAACTCAAAATAGTGGGAAATATACAATTGAAATAAATGATTATCAAAATGATAAATTATCAAAATTTATTCCAGTACATAATGATGATACAGATTATACTTTAAAAGTATCTTCACAAACAGTTGATACTAATGGAACAACAACAAATACAAGTGCTTGGACAGCTCCAAAAAATATAGATGTTATTGTAAAAAATGTTGCTGATGCACCAGTTGGAATGGATTTAGATACAAATATAAATGTTGATGAAGACAATCAATTAAATTTAAAAGATATTTATGCAAATTCAAATTTACTTGCTTCTTCTGATAGTAGTGAAGAATTAACAATTAAAATAGCTTTACCAACAGGATTTACAGTAGATTTAGGTAGTCCATATTATATTGAAGATGGAATGTATGTAGTAAAAGCAAGTGATATAAAAGCTGGAAATATTTTAATAAATGTTCCAGAAAATTTCAGTGGAAGTGCAAGTTTTGATTTAACTTATGTAACTACTGAAAAAGCAGGAGAAAATGATAGTAAAACTTGGGATATTCAAACTATAAATATTTTTGTTAATCCAATATCAGATGATGTGTCAGTTACAACTTCTTCTACTATTTATGAAGATAATCAGGGTGGAAATGGAAATAAAATAAACTTAGTTCCAACTTTAACTGATACAGATGGAAATGGAATAGAAACAATAGAAGGAGTTAAATTCTTAGCATCAGAAGTACCAACTGGATTTAAATTATACACAGATGCAAATATGATAACTGAACTTACACCAACAAACGTTAGTGGTACAAATTATTATGTATTGAGTCAAACACAATGGGAAAATGGTATTTATGCATTAAATACAACTTCAAATGATGCTGATAAAAATGATAATTTTACTTTAAATATTATCTATACAATAAAAGATACAAATGGAAGTGAATCTGATACAAAAGATTTTACACATGTACATACAGTTAATGTTCAAGCAGTTACTGATGCTCCAAGTTTAAGTGTTGGAACAATTACACAAGAATCAGGAAATGTAACAGTAAATGGTACAACTGTAACTGTAAATCAAGAAGATTCACAGTTTAAAGTTCCAGTTACAACTACAAGTTCTGATACAGATGGAAGTGAAACTGTACAACAAATAGTAATAAGTGGTGTTCCTATGGGAGTTGAAGTTATTGGAGCAACATATTATGGATATTCAGGAAATGAGCATAATGGTATTTGGGTTATAACTGCTCCTGCTGATAGTGCTTTAGATGTAAATGGTGCATTACAAGATATTACATTTAAAGTAAATCAAGGTGCAAATTTTGAAAGTAGGGATATAACAATCACAACTTATACAAAAGATATTGATGCAGAGGTTAAAAGTGCTTCTCAAACTATTCATATTGAAAGAACATATCCAGATGGAGTAAACCCTGGAATACCTGCTGATTTAGATTTAACAGTTCAAGCAGCTAGTATTACAGAAGATACTGAGTTTAATTTAGCAGAGGCATTAGTAGTTGGTGGTACTGATGGAGTTGGTGGAGCAGTTATTACTATCTCAGATATTCCAGATGGTTCAACAATCACGGGCTATGATTATTCTTATGAAGAGGATGGAAAAACTTACTATGTAGTAGTTGGAAGTGGAAATGCTGCTGATATGAACACTAAATTGTCAAATGTACTTATAACAACTCCAAAAGATATGAATTCTGATCAAGTAGGAGCTTTAAAAGGTGACTTTACATTTACAGCTAATATCGCAACATATTACAATGGAGCATTTGATAAAGGAAATACAGTATCATCAACACAAACTATATTACCTTTAACAGATGCAATGACTGTTGCAATAGATGCAAATAATATAAATGAAGATGGTACAAGTAATCTTTCTATAACTTTATCAAATCCAAATGATGGAGTTAAAACAGAACTTGTTGGTAGTTCTTTAACTATTACTGTAACTGAAACTTGGGCAGATACACTATCTGGTGCAACTGATGAAAAAGGAGAATTATGGTACAACGGTTCAAAATTAACTCCAAATGGTGATGGTACATATACTATTCCTTTAGATGCTGGATATGTAATGGGTAGTCAAATAACTGGATTTGAATATAAACCTGCTGAAAATAGAAATGGAAATGTAAGTTTTGAAGTGAGTGTTCAAAATAAAGAAACAGGAAGTAGTGTAACATTAGATTCAAAAGGTAATACAACAATATCTGTAACACCTGTAATTGATGTAGAATTGAATGCTTCTGTTGTAACTGCAACAGGTACAGAAGATGTAGCAGTTACAGTTGGAAGTACAACTTTAGCGAATCCTGTTAAACTTGAAATAACTTCAGGTACATTTACAGATGGTTCTGAAAAACTTGGGAATATTATATTGGATGAAGTACCAAATGGATTTACAGTTTGGTATAAAGATAGTAATGGTGATTTAATAATGGCAACAAATATTGGGCAATCAGGTACTGGAACTTTTGATTTAACGCCAAATATTAGTGGTGATGCAGATGTTCATAGAAACAAGTGGTTAATTCCAGCTTCAGCAGATGGAAGTATGCCAGAAGTTTATATTAATGCCCCAGAAAATTGGTCAGGTGATTTTGATTTTAAAGCTAAATTTACAGTTAGTGAACAAAATTTATCGATATCAACTCCTATTGAAGTTGATGTAACAGGGCATATTGATGCTGTTGCTGATGGTGTAACTATTGATCCAACTATGACATTTGGTGATGCTTATTCATGGGTGAGTTTAAACTTAAATGCAAATATGAAAGATACAGATGGAAGTGAAACTATGACTTTAGAATTGGGCGGATTAGATGAATCTGCTCAATTTAGATATAGTGATGGTACAGTTTTAAGTGGTGCAAGTTGGGATGGAAGTAAATGGACTATAGAAGGAATAGCTTTTGATCAAATAAATAATATAGAGTTATTACATGATAAATCTGTATCAAATGTATCTGTAACTGCTAAAACAGTTGATACAGATGGAACAACGACTGAAGAAAGTTCAACAGTTAATAGTTCATTTGATTTAAAACTTTCAGATGTTTCGGGTAATTTCACTCTTGATTCAGGAGTTAGCTTAGATTTTAACAAAATTGCTGATTTATCATCAAATAGTACTTTAAAAAATATTAATACTATTGATTTAAGTCAAAGTGGAGAAAATAAACTTGAAAATATAACTTTACAAGATGTACTTAATATGACTGATAGCAGTAATACTTTAAAAATTACAGGTACAAATGAAGATAAAGTTACATTCTCTGATTCAGGATGGTCAAAAACTGCTGGTTCTGGAAGTGATAGTGGATTTGATGTTTATACAAATAGTGCAGATAATACTGTTCAGGTTAAAGTTGAACAAGATATTCAACATATTTAAGAATTTAAAAGAAGAGATAAATTTCTTTTATCTCTTTATATATTTTGATACAATATTTTTATGAAAATTTTTATAATCGTTTTATTTTTAATCTTTACAAGTTATTCAGCAGATTTTGCAAATGATTCTCTTATTCAAAAAGTGGAAAAGAAATATAATAAATTTGCAAAAAATAGATTTGTAGCATTAAATAAGTTATTGAAAAAATTAGAAAATAGTGATACAAAAACAAAACTTGAAAAAGTAAATGATTTTTTTAATGCTGTAAAATATGGTGATGATAAAGATATTTATGGAATTAGTGATTATTGGGCTTCTCCTTATGAATTTTTAGCAAAAGATAAAGGAGATTGTGAAGATTATGTTATTGCAAAATATTTTGCATTAAAACACTTAGGAATTCCTACATCTAAAATGTTTTTAAGTTATGTTAGACTTGAAGGAGCAAAAGATGCTCATATGGTTCTTACATATTTTGAAACACCAACATCAGAACCCTTAATCTTAGATAGTATAAGAAAAATAATTTTTCCTGCATCAAAAAGAAGTGATTTAAAACCAATTTATAATTTTAATCCAAATATTTTGGATAAAGGTGGTAAAACAGCAGCTCATAAAAAATGGGATGTTGTATTAAAAAATTTTAGGGAGAACAAAATATGAGTTTATTTAAACAAGTTTCACTTGTATTGTCATTTATTTTTGCAATATTATTTATACTAATAACAGTAGTTTCATTTAAAATAATAAAAGATTCAACAGAAAAATCTCTATATGAAAATGTTCAAAATAGTGTATCAAGTATAAGTTTATCAATTACAAATGCTGGAACTGATATAAGTTCTATCAAAACAGTTATAAATGCAACTTTTGATAATGGAAATTATGAAAAAATTGTTTTCAAAGATGTAGATGAAAATATCATTTATGAAGTAAAAAAAGAGATAGTTCTAGATGAAAAAGATATTCCATTTTGGTTTATCAAATTGATAAATATTGGAGAAATATCTGCTAAATCTACAATTTCAAATGGTTGGAATGTATTAGGAAATATAGAAATATATAATGATAGAACTATTTTTTATCATCAAATATATTCTATTTTTAATAATCTTATTTTCTCTTTATTATTAAGTTTTACTCTTTTATTAATTATTTTGTTTTATCTATTTAGATATATGTTAGAACCTCTTTCTACTATAAAAAAACAAGCAGATGCTGTAATAAGGAATGAGTTTATCATTCAGAATAATTTACCTTTTACTTTAGAATTTAAATCAGTAACTTTAAGTATAAATAGTATGATAGATAAAATTGAAAAAATGTTTGAAAATACAAATAGTGTTTTAAAATTAAACAAAGAACTTTTATATTTTGATGAAGTGACAAAACTAAATAATAGAAAATATTTTATTTTGAAAGCAAATGAATATTTAGATAAATATAATCCAAATAATAAAGGTTTTGTTGCAATAGTATCACTAAAAGTTGATATTTTAAACAAAATGTTTGGATATGAAAAAACAAATGATATTTTACTAAAACTTTCAAATCTAATGAAAGAAGAGTTTCAAAAAGATTCAAATTTAGTAGTAAGAATAAATGGTTCTGAATTTGTTTTATTACTTCCAAATATAAATGAAGAAAAAGTAAAAGCAGATATTTTAGAGTTCACAAAAAAAGCTTATGCTATTTTAGAAATAATAAAAGAAAAAATGTTTATAGGATTATTTAAATACGAAGCTGAACAAAGTGTTAGTACTCTTTTAACCAAAATGGATTATGTAATTTCACAAGCAAAAGTATATACAGAAAAAGAGTTTTATTTTATAAAAGACATTGATAGATGTATGACAAAAGAAGAATGGATAAAAATAATAAATATTTCACTTGAAGAGGATTATTTTAAATTACTTTATAGAAATGTTGTAGATATTAATTTAAAAGATATTTTACATAAAACTATAAGTTTTGAGTTAAATTATGATGAAGATAGTTTTTCTTATAGAGGATTTATTGCACCTATTTTAGAATTAGGTAGATTAAACGATGTTTATTTGCATATTATAGAAAAGGTTTTAAAAAATAATCATAATAAAAATGAAAATATTTCTATCCAACTACCAACAGTATTTATAGAAGATCTAAATAATTATTCGAAACTTAAAGAGTTGTTTATTTTATATAAAACATTAAATAATCAAAATATTATATTTGAAATAGAAGAAGAAGCATTTAATAAAAATATTAGTAACTCAATTCTTTATATAAATTTATTTAAAGAGTTTGAATTTAAATTTGCAATATTTAATTTTATAGCAAATAGTGATGATTACTCATATTTAAAAGAGTTGAAACCTTCATATATTAAAGCTTCTAAATATTTTTTATTAGAATCAACACAGAGTTTAAATGTATTAAAAATATTGACACAATCTTTAGATATAAAACTAATTGCAACTTCTGTAAATGATATTTCAGAAATAGATATTTTGTCTAAAATAGGAATAAATGCTATTTGTGGTCCTATCATGCAAAATTTAATCGAAGAAAAATAAAAAGAGACTTTTAACCTCTTTTTAGTTTTTTTTTAGCTATTATAAAATCCTTATTAAATAAATAATTTGGATAAATAAAAATGACTGTTAAAATAACTTTACCCCATGATAATTCATATGATATTTTTATAGATGAACTGAAAGATTTATATTTTGATAGAAAAGTTGTGATTGTTACAAATCCAACAGTTAGTGGTTTTCATTTAGAATATTTAAAATCAAAATTAAAGGCTCGAGAGTTAAGTATTTGTACTATTCCAGATGGTGAAGAGTATAAAAATATGGAAACAATAGAGTCTATATTGGCTCACTGTTTTACAAATAGACTTGATAGAAAATCTTTACTTATTGCATTTGGTGGTGGTGTAATTGGAGATATGACTGGATTTGCATCTTCAATTTATCAAAGAGGAATTGATTTTGTTCAAATTCCAACAACATTACTTTCTCAAGTTGATGCAAGTGTTGGTGGAAAAACAGGAATAAACAATAAATTTGGAAAAAATTTAGTTGGAACTTTTCATCAACCAATTGCCGTTTATATTGATCCCTCTATGCTTAAAACTTTACCAAAAAGAGAGTTTGGAGCAGGTGTTGCTGAAATAGTTAAAATGGCAGTAACTTTTAATAAAGATTTTTTTGAGTGGCTTGAATCTCATGATTTAAATGATGAAAAAAATATTCAAATAGCAATTGCAAAATCAGTTGAAACAAAAGCAAATGTAGTTTCACAAGATGAAAAAGAACTTGGAATAAGAGCTGCTTTAAATTATGGACATACTTTTGGTCATGTAATAGAAAATGAAACAAATTATAATACATATTTACATGGTGAAGCAGTTGGTATTGGTATGTGTATGGCAAATGCACTTGCAGTAAAACTTGGATTTATGAGCAAAGATGAAGAATTAAGAGTAAAAAAATTACTTGAAAAATATGATATCCCTACAACTTATAAAATTAAAAATGTTGAAGATTTTTATGAACATTTCTTTTTAGATAAAAAATCTTTAGATAATAAAATCAAGTTTATTTTACCTATTGGTATTGGTGATTGTAAAATTACTAATGAAGTTACAAAAGATGATGTTATTGAGATTTTAAAAGGTTTTTAAATTGATTAAAAAATTAGGAATTTTATTATTATTTATTTGTTTTGCATTTGCAGTTGAAGATACAAACAATACTGTTGGTAAAAAAGACAAAGCAGAAGTTAAAAAAATTGAACAAAATATAATGCAAGAGAAACAGCAAGAAGCTCAAAAATTGGAAGAAGAAAAAAAACTTCAAGAAATAGAAGAGCAAAAAACTAAAGAGCAAAATATGCAAAATATCGCTCAAATAAATATTTTGCTTGAAAAAATTGCAAGAATAGATTTTGAATTAAAAGATAATATTTTATTAAAAAGATATTCTAACTATTTATCTTATAGTAAAATTTCAGCTGAACTTGAAAGTTTAAAAGATAGTTTAAAAAGAAAATCAAATACAACAGATGAACAAGTATATCAATTACATAATAAAATTCGTGTAAAAGAGAATGAATTGGAGTTGATTGATGAATATAAAGGTTCACCAATTGGGGCTTTGATAAATCCTCCTGAAATTGAGAAATATGAAAATATCACAAATCCTTTTGGAATAATAAATGCTTTATCTCATATTAAGAAACTTGAAAATAATAAAAAAATGTTTAAAAACTTAGATTATGAAATAGATAATTTAGTGACAAAATTAGAAGAAGAGTTAGTTATTTATTTAGAATTATTTAATCTTGATTCTAAACCAGAATATAAAGATAAAATTACTTTTTTAGATAAACAAAAAAAAGACTTTTCAATGGTTTTGGATATTGTATCTACTACAGAAGAAGTATATACAAGAAAAATTGAGCAAGTTATTTTAGAAATAAAAAATCAAGTTTCTCAACAAGGACAAAAGTTATTAATCATTTTTATAATAATAGTTGTTTTATCAATATTTGCTTTTTTAGTAAAACTTGCACTTAAAAAATATTTTTCTCAAAATGAAAACTATTATATGATAAACAAGATAATCAATTTTACTTTGGTATTTTTGATTGTGATGGTAATTTTATTTTCATATATAGATAATGTTTCATATCTTGTAACTATCCTTGGATTTGCATCTGCCGGGATTGCTATTGCTTTAAAAGATTGGTTTATGTCTATTTTTGGTTGGATGGTTATTGTAACATCTGGGTCTATTCAAGTTGGAGATAGAATCAAAGTTAGTAAAGGAAATGTTGAAACTGTTGGAGATGTTTTAGATATTTCTTTATTTAAAATCACAATTAGAGAAGATATTACTTTAACTTCATATACAACAAATAGAAGAACAGGAAGAATTTTCTTTATTCCAAATAACTATATTTTCTCTGAATTAATAGCAAACTATACCCATTCAGGTTTAAGAACAGTTTGGGATGGAATTGATATAGCAATTACTTTTGATTCAAATCATAAAAAAGCACAAAAAATAGCAAGAGAGATTTTAAAACATTATTCAAAAGGTTATACAGATATAACAAGAAAACAACTTTCAAAAATGAGAAATAAATATCAATTGCGTGCAACTGGAGTTGAACCAAGAGTATTTACATTTGTTGAACCTCATGGAATAGTAATATCTTCTTGGTATTTAACAAATTCTTATGCAGCACTTGTATTAAGAAGTACGATAAGTCCAGAAATACTTGATGCATTTATGAAAGAAGATGATATTCATATTGCATATCCAACTCAACAAATTAATATTAATAGAACAGATAATGCGTATGGTCCAGCAATGAAAAGTAAAAGAGTTCCAAAAGATTTGGAAGACGAAATAATAAGAAGATAATTAGGAAATAAAGATTTATGAATTTTTCACAAACTAAACCAAAAGTATATTTTAAAACTTTTGGTTGTAGAACAAATGTATTTGATACTCAAGTTATGATGAGTAATTTAAAAGATTTTGAAGTAACACAAGAAGAAAAAGATGCTGATGTAGTTGTAATAAACTCTTGTACAGTTACAAATAGTGCAGATAGCACAGCACGTGGTTATATAAACTCTTTAAAAAAACTTCCAAAAACTCCAAGAGTTGTTTTTACTGGATGTGGAGTTTGGACAAAGGGAGAGACACTTTTTAAAGAAGATAAAGTTGATTCTTTATTTGGTCATTCTGAAAAAGAAAAAATCAATGAATTATTACTTCAAGAAGAGAGATTTTTTCAAGCTGGTGATTTAACTCATATTGATGAAACAATCGTTGAAGAGTTTGTTGGTAAGAGTAGGGCATTTATTAAAATCCAAGAAGGTTGTGATTTTAGATGTTCATATTGTATTATTCCTTATGTAAGGGGAGATGCAAGAAGTTATAGTGAAGATAAAATTTTAGAGCAAGTTACAACACTAGCTTCAAATGGTTTTGGAGAGTTTATTTTAACTGGAACAAATGTTGGAAGTTATGGAAAAAAACAACATACAAGTCTTGCAAAACTTCTTAAAAAAATGGCACTAATTAAAGGTGTTAGACGTATAAGAATGGGAAGCATTGAACCTATTCAAATTGATGATGAATTTAAAGAGTTGATAAATGAGCCATTTATGGCAAAACATCTTCACATTGCACTTCAACATACTTCAAAAGAGATGTTACAAATTATGAATAGAAGAAATAAGGTTTTATCTGATTTAGAACTTTTTGAGTTTTTAAGAGACAATGGTTATGCTTTAGGAACTGATTTTATCGTTGGACATCCAGGAGAGACTGAAAAAATTTGGAAAGAAGCTATGGAAAATTTACATAAATTTCCTTTAACTCATGTTCATGCTTTTACTTATTCAAAAAGAGATGGAACACCAAGCGCAACAATGAAACCAGAGATAAAAGGTGATATTGCAAAAATCAGATATAATGAACTAACTAGCATAATAGAACAAAAAAATTACGATTTCAGAAAAGCCAATACAAAAACTTTAGAAGTTTTAGTTGAGCAAGAAAAAAATGGAAAATATATAGGTTTAGATCAATTCTTTAATCAAATTGAAATCGATTCTCCTGTTGATTTAGTTGGAGATTGGGTCTTTTTAGACGATTATGAAGTGAGGCTTGAAAAAAATGTTGCAAGATTCAAATAACAAAAATATAGATAAAAATTTTAAATTGATGGCTATGTCAGCAGTTGTACTGTTGATTTTATTTTTGTATACAATATATAAAAGTAGTTCTCATATTGAAGGAACATCTTATTATATAGGAATTATTTTTTTATTTTTACTTCTTTTTTTTGCTTTATTCTTAAAATTAAAACAAGATAAAGTAAGAGCTTTTTTAAATAGAAATAAAAAAGAATCAACAACTTTTGAAAATGAGCTTACAAAAAGTAAAGCAAAAATTTCAACTGATGATTTAAATTCAAATATTCAAGCAGTAACTTCAAATATAACTTTTAAAGATATAGCTGGAATTAAAGAGATAAAAGAAGAACTTGAAGAGATAGTTGATTTTTTAAATAACCCAAAAAAATATCTTGAATTTGGTGTTAAACTTCCAAAAGGTGTCCTTTTAGTTGGACCTCCAGGTGTTGGAAAAACTTTGATTGCAAGGGCAGTTGCTGGTGAAGCTGATGTTCCATTTTTTTATCAAAGTGGAGCTAGTTTTGTACATATTTATGTGGGAATGGGTGCTAAAAAAGTGCGTGAACTTTTTGCAAAAGCAAAACAAAGTGCTCCAGCAATTATTTTTATAGATGAGATTGATGCTGTTGGAAAAGCAAGAAGTGGTAAATCAAATGATGAAAGAGAATCAACACTAAATGAACTGTTAACTCAAATGGATGGATTTGATGGAGATAGCGGTGTTATCGTAATTGCAGCAACAAATAAAATAGAAGTTTTAGATGATGCATTATTACGTGCAGGAAGATTTGATAGACGTGTTCATGTAGGCTTACCAAATATTGAAGATAGAAAAAAAATCTTAGAGTTATATTTAAATGGTAAAAATTACGAAATAAATATAGATAAATTAGTAAACGAAACAGCAGGTTTTAGTTCAGCAAGTTTAGCAACACTTATAAATGAAGCTTTATTAAATATGATTAAATCTAATAAAAAAATATTAGATAATGATGATATTGAAGTTGCAAAAAACAAGCTTGAATTTGGTAAAAAACAGTTAAAAATACTTGATGATAAGCAAAAAGAAATTCTTTCAATTTATCAAGCAAGTAAAGCATTTATTTCAAAAACAAAAGTTGCTTTATTTGATGAAAGTGTACAAAAGTTAGCTCCAACTTATCCATCTTATCATGAATTATGTGAAAATATCAGAAGAGATTTATCTGGATTTATAGGTGTTGAAGTTATTAAAAAAGAGAAATATGCAATAAATCATGAGGATTTAGAATCTGCTGAAAAAACAGCAAATGAAATAGTAAAAAAATATAAAATGGCAAATTCAATAGATGAACTTTTAATAAATGTAAAAAACGATTTAAGAACTGAATTATCGCAAAATAGCGATGAGATAATTAGATTAAAAGATATTATGTTGAAAAATGAGGTAATTACTCTTGATGATTTCTAAAAGTTTTTTTTCTGGTTTTTGTTTTTCTAATGAATCAGAACTTTTTAATGAATATATTATAAGAAATGATTTTACAATTTCTGGTTTTTCTTATGGAGCTATAAAGGCTTTTGAAGAAGCTTTAAACACACAAGATAGAGTTGATAAACTTCAACTCTTTTCACCTGCCTTTTTTCAAAACTTTGATGAAAAATTTAAAAGAACACAACTTATGTATTTCAAAAAAGATGAAAATACTTATGTCCAAACTTTTTTAAATAATGTAATTTATCCTTCAAATAAAGATATTTCAAAATATTTTAAATTGGGAACAGCTCAAGAACTAGAAGAACTTTTAACATATGTTTGGAATGAAGAAAAACTTCAAAAATTAGTAGATAAAGGTGTAAAAATTGAAGTTTATTTAGGAGAGGATGATAAAATAATTGATTCTTTAAAAGTAAAAGAGTTTTTTCAAAAATTTGCAACAATATATTATATAAAAGAGAAAGGACATTTATTATGAATAAAGAAATAGCAAAAATTGGAATAATAACTGCAAGTGATAGAGCAAGTGCTGGTATTTATGAAGATTTATCAGGAAAAGCTATAATTGATACATTAAATAGTTATTTAATATCTTCTTGGGAAAGTGTTTATAGATGTATTGCAGATGATCAAAAAACTGTTGAAGATACAATGAAAGATTTAGTAGATAACGAAAAATGTTGCTTAGTTGTAACAACTGGTGGAACAGGACCTGCTAAAAGAGATGTTACACCAGAAGCGACAGAAGCTGTTTGTGATAGAATGATGCCAGGATTTGGAGAATTAATGAGAGCTGAATCTTTAAAATTTGTACCAACTGCAATACTTTCACGTCAAACAGCAGGTTTAAGAGGAAGTTCTTTAATAGTAAATCTTCCAGGAAAACCAAAATCAATAAAAGAGTGTTTAGATGCTGTTTTTCCTGCAATTCCTTATTGTATTGATTTGATGGAAGGTCCATATTTAGAGTGTAATGAAGAAGTTATAAAAGCTTTTAGACCTAAGAAATAAAGGAAAAATTTGAAAAATATATTTATATCAATTCTTGTATCTATAGGATTTTTTCTAGTTGCAAGTTCATTTTTTACAACTCAACACGCTACATTAATTGCTTTAATTGCATTACTTGTAATTTTATGGACAAATGAAGCTTTACCAATAGGTGTAGTATCTTTACTTCCAATTATTTTATTTCCAGCTTTTGGTTTGATTGATGTAAAAACAGCCACAACAAACTATTCTAATCCAACTATATTTTTGTTTATGGGTGGATTTATGATAGCAATTGCAACACAAAAAATAGATTTACATAAATATATTTCAAATAAACTTTTGACAATTTTTCCTAAAACTCCAAGAGGAATGATATTCTCTTTGGCTTTTACATCAGCACTTTTAAGTTCAGTTTTATCAAATTCTACAACAGCACTTTTACTTATACCAATTGCAATATTTTTAACTGAAAATATCAAGTTTAAAGCTAGACTTGCTTTATCAATCGCTTATGGATGTAGTATAGGTGGAATTATTACTCCTATTGGGACACCGCCAAATTTGATTCTTTTAGGATTTATGCAACAACACTCACTTGAACCAATTGCATTTATCCAATGGATTTTATTAACAGCGCCTTTAGCTTTAATTATGTTAATAATAATACCATTTTTACTATCTTTAGGTTTAAATGATGTAAAACTTGATAATACAGTTGAACATACAGAAATTTTACAAAAAGATCAAAAAAGATTGTTATATATCTTATTGGGTTTAATTGTATTATTACTTGTAAATTCAAAAATTGAACCTTATTATTCAGGTTTAGGACTTAATGAAACAGCAATTTTATTAGGTTTTGGTTTATTGATGTTTGTACCAAAAATTGGATTTATTGAGTGGGAAGATGCAAAAAAAATTCCTTATGAAATTATCTTTTTATTTGGTGCAGGATTTACTATTGCTACAGCTTTTTCAAAAACAGGATTAGCAAATGAAGTTGCAAATTATATGTTATCATTGACAAATTTACCTGTGATTATACTTATTTTAATGGTTGCAGCATTAATAACATTTACAACTGAAATTACTTCAAATACTGCACTTATTTCAATAGCTCTTCCTATTATTTATTCTTTAGGAGAAGTTACAAATATAGATATGACTCTTATTTTAATGGTTGCAACAATTTGTGCAAGTTATGCTTTTATGCTTCCAATTGCAACTCCACCAAATGCTATTGCTATGAGTAGTGGAGCTGTAAAAGTAAAAGAGATGGCAAAATTTGGATTTTTTATTAATATTTTAGCTATTTTAATGGTTACTTTTATAGCATTAATTTATTGGCAGTATTTCATCTAGTAGATTTTAAAATCCTAGCTTTATAAAAGCTAGGATTATTTGAAAATTTCCATAATCATATTTGTACCTTGGGCAACTCTGAAAACTTTATCTTCAACTCTATAAATATCACTATTTTTTACAAATGGATAATTTTTAGAATTTATCATTGTTCCACTTCTTAAGATTCTATCATCAGCAATTTGACCTTTTGCAAGTTTTTTTTGCCAACCAGAAGGTAATGTTCCATCTTTTTGAACTTTCTTTTCTAAACCTTTTGGTAAAAATTTTTCTTTTTCAGTAAGTCCTTTATGATATTTTTCTTCTTCATAATCTTTATAATTTTTATATTCTTTTTTACTTTTTTCTTTGATATTATTTTTGTGTTCTTTTACATTTGGTTCTATATAGTCTTTATATTTTCCTTTTAAAGGTTCTTGTAAAATATTTTCATCTTTTTTTGCATATAATGAAGATGATAACAGACTTAGTGTAACAAGTGAAATAACAATTTTTCTACCCGACATATCTACTCCTTTTTTAATATGCTATTATTTTAACATTAAATTGTGAACTAATGTGAAAGGATATTTTTCTTGTAGATATATTCATAAAAATATTATAGCCTTTTAGATATAATTCCCGCCATGGAAAAAATACTAAAAAAACTAGACTTAATCGATTATATTGATAGTTTTTCAAAGCTATTAGCAAGAGAAAAATCTATTATTTTAGAAGGTGATATTAACCTTCATTTTAAACTTATAAATGAATTATCAAAATTTGATTTTAAAGCACCTAATAAAGTAGAAAATCTTGATAGTGCACTGATGCATATACAAAAACAAGGTATTTTAAAAATTTATGAGATTTTTGAATTTATAAAAATAATAAACTATTTTAGATATTTAAAAAGATTTAATTTTGATGGGAAGATGCTTGAATGGCTAGATAAAATTATCATTCCAACAGATGTTATAAAAATATCTGATTATTTTGATGATAAGGCAAATCTAAAAGATGGAATAGATGAAGATTTTGACAATATCAAATATGCAATTTCAAAAAATAAAGAAGCAATAAAACAAAGCCTTTATAAGATTATAAATTCTTCAAAAGTTAGAACTTATTTAGTTGATTCTCAAGTTCATTATATAAATGGTGAAGAGGCTTTACTTGTTCGTGGTGGATTTAATCATGTTCTTAGTGGAAGTGTAATTGATAGATCAAATTCTGGATTTTTTTATGTTGTTCCTCATAGTATTTCTGAGTTAAAACAAAAACAAAGTGATTTAAAAAATAAACAAGAAGAGATTTTATATAAAATTTGTAAAGAGATTTCATCTTTATTTGAAAAAAATCTTCTATTTTTAAAGTTTTTAAATAAAGAGTTTGATAGGTTTGATCATTATCAAGCAAGACTGTTTTTTGCAAAAATGGGAGATAAAAATTTTATTCTTCCTTCAAAAAATGATGTTAATAGACTTGTTGATTTTTGTCATCCAGCCTTACATAATCCAAAACCAATTACAATTGATTTTACAAAATCCGTTGTAATGATTACAGGAGTAAATGCGGGAGGAAAAACAATGATGTTAAAATCAATTTTATCAGCTGTTTTTCTTTCAAAATATTTACTTCCATATAAAGCTCATCATGATACAGTTGTTAGTAATTTTAAATTTATTAATGCAGTTTTAGATGACCCTCAAAGTGTAAAAAATGATATTTCAACATTTGCAGGTCGTATGGTTGAGTTTTCAAAACTTTTTAGTGCAAAAAATGCAATTGTTGGAGTAGATGAGATTGAACTTGGAACTGATTCAGATGAAGCTGCAAGTCTGTTTAAAGTAATAATAGAAGATTTAATTCAAAGAGATATTAAAGTTATTATTACAACTCACCATAAAAGATTAGCAGCACTTATGGCTTCAAATGATAATGTAGAATTAGTTGCTGCACTTTATGATGAAGAGAATCAAAGACCAACTTATGAGTTCTTACAAGGAACAATTGGAAGGTCTTATGCTTTTGAAACTGCTTCTAGATATGGTATTCCACTTAGTGTTGTAAAAAGAGCAAAAGAAGTTTATGGTGAAGATAAAGATAAGTTAAATGAACTAATAGAAAGAAGTAGTTCATTGGAGAGAGAATATAAACAAAAAATTACAAAACTTGATGAAGAAATTGCAAATATGCAAAGAATTACTTCTAATTTAAAAGAGCAAAAAGAAAAACTTGATGAACATATTTATAGTGAAAAATCAAAACTTCACAAAGAATATAGTGATGCAAGAGATGAAGCGAAAAAAGCTATAAAAGCCAAACTTGTAAGTGAATCTCATCAACATCTAAATATTGCTCATCAAAAAGCAAAAGAGATTAAAGTTGAAAAAGTTCAAGAAGTTGTTGAGTTAGCTGTTGGAGATAGAGTTAAATATAGAAATACAAAAGGAACAATTGTTTCAATAAAAGGAAATAAAGCTTACATTGAAAATGACATGGGAATGAAAGTTCAAGTAATGTTAAGTGACTTAAGTAGAAGTGGAAATCCACCACCTCCAAAAATTCCTTCTAAAAAAGCAACTGTAACTATTCAACGACCAGAAACTGGAAGTATAAAACTTGACCTTCATGGACAAAGAGCAGATGAAGCAATTGAAAATTTAGATAAGTTTTTAAGTGATGCTTTACTTGCTGGATTTGAAGAAGTTTTAGTTTATCACGGAATTGGAACTGGAAAATTGGCATTTGCAGTAAAAGAGTTTTTGAAAAAACATCCAAAAGTAAAAGGTTTTGAAGATGCTCATCCAAGCAGTGGAGGATTTGGAGCTAAAGTTATAAAACTTTAGTTTCCAAATTTTTTAATAAATATAAGTTTTTAGAGATTTAACAAACTCTTCCATTGTTTTATTTGCATTTTCATTTGGTGCTTCTAAAAAGTTTAATATAAATGAATCTTCTGTTTCACAAACACCGATGCTTCTAGGTCTAACTGCCATTACTTCAGGAGTTGGTAACTCTTTTCCAAAACAAAAAATTATATTTTTTGCAGCTTTTATTTTTGGATTAATTTCTCCATCTTTCAATGAACTTGTATGTTTGTATTGATCAAAAATTGCTATAAAAGCAATAACAGGGTGAGCATCAATTCTTATTTGTAAAGCAGAGATAATCTCATCTACACTTTTATAAGTTAGTTCACTTTTTTTATATTCTATTTCAAAAATATGATATTTATCTTTAAAAATTTTTTGTTTCATTTTTTTCCTTTAATTAAATTTTAGTCAATCAATAAAAATGAATTTATAGCACAATTCATTCTATCTTCCAAATCTTTTGCATCTAAATCCATATAATCTATTTGGATTTTATAAACTAATTTTTTGTCATATTTAAAATCAAACATCAAATAACCTGCATATTTTTTTGCTTCACTATTTTTTTTCCCACTATCTGCTTTATCATTTTCATAAATATAGTAGTTTATAGAAAGTTTTTTATCCTGTATTTGTTGTTCATTTTGAATTAAATATTTATTTATAATATTTTGTAAAATTTTGTCACTTTGTTCTTTAGTTAGAATATCAATTAAATGGCTTTTCATATATTTTGAGTATTCAATTGAAGAATTTATTTCATAATTTCCTGCTTTGAAGGCTTGAATTGCTTCTTTTATAGGTTCTTCTACAAATATTTTTTCAAAAGTTGTAGTTTTTATTTGACATTCTACTCTTTTACTTTTTGCACTATGAGAAGCTTTTGTGAAAACAGCATAAAAAATCAAACTAAATAAACATATCACAATTATGGGTATTATTTTATTAAACATTTTATCCCTTTTATTAATTTGGAGGATAATAACAAATAAAGAATAATAAGTCAATATTATTCTTTATTTATAAGTAAATTTAATAATTCTTATTTAAGTTGTTCGATTTTTAAATCTATTGAAGAATTTGAAGTTAATATTTCATCTATTAAAATAATTTGTTTTTTATTGATAGATTTCTCTTTTACTAAATACTCTTTGATATTTAAAATTCTATCTTTTGCAACTTTTTCAAGTTCAGAAATTTTGATAGTTTCTTTTGAGATTAAAGCATCAATTTGTTCTTTTTTTAGATTTCTATCATCATCTTTTCTTGCAAGATATTTTTTCTCTTTTAAGGCTTGTGTTTCTTTATCTTTATCATAAGAAGCTTGAAGTTTTATAGCAATATCTTGTTTTGCAGTTAAAATTTGAGCTATTTTGTCTAAAGTTTCTTTTTGAATAGGAGTAATTTCACTCTCTAAAGAGTCGAATTTTACACTTTTTATTTCATCTTCATTAAAATTAAATATAGCTCCAAGTAATGAAAAAGGAGCTGTAACAGCTTTTGTAATTAGATTTACAAAAGCTTTCCATAAAATTGCTCCAATAGAAAATTGTGGATCATCTACATTACCAGAAATAGGAAGATTTATATCTATAACACCATCTGAATCTTCAAGTAAAGATATTGCAATTCCTAATGGTAAAGATACTGCATCAGGACTTTGTACTTCATTTCCTAACTCTAATTTTGTAATAACAATATTATTTTTTGCATCAAGATTAGATTTATCAATATTATATTTTAAATCTAAATCAAGTTTCCCACTTTTTAGTTCACGACCAATAAATTTCCCCGTATAAGGTGTGAAGTTTTCCATGGCTATATTTTGGAATTTCATATTTATATCTGTTAAAAACTTTATATTATTTGGATTTACGATTCCTGTGATTTTTGCAACTCCATATTTATCAACAACACCATTTAACTCAAGGTTTGTTTTACTTGATTTTGTATTTTTTATTTCAGAAATTTTTCCATTTAGTTTAGAAACAGTTGTTTTAAATGAAATTGGTAAATTTTTATCTTCAAAATCAAAGATTGCATTATTGATATTAACAGGTCCAATGTTTAGTTTAGTTTTACTTGTTGATGCTTTATTATTATCTACTTTTGTATTTTTTGTTGTTTGTATAACACTTTCTTCTGTAGTAGTTGATATGTTTTTTGGCAGAATTATTGAAATATGTGGATTATTTAAATCAGTTTTTTCTATTTTAAATAGATTTTTTTGATTTGATAATTTTTTAATTCTTAAGTCCAGATTTTTTGCTGCAATTTTAGTATTATTTTCTAAATTTATAAAATCAAGATTTGGATTTAATAATCTTATATAATCTATTGATATGTCACTACCTTTATTTGATAGTTTATTTATGCTTAACTCTAGGTTTTTTGCTTTAACATCTAATTTGTTTATCGAATCTTTGAAATTTATATTTGGTTTAGAAAGTTTGATCTCATTAACTGTAATTTTTTCATTATTAAATAAAAAATCATTTAAATTTAGATTGATATTTGTACTTTCTACTTTCATTTTTGAGTTTTTATCTTCAAAATTTAAGTTAGGTGTTTTTAAAGAAGAGTTTTTTAAAGATATTTTATTTCCATCTATTTTTAGATTAGTTACAGCTAAATTAAGATTTTTTGAGTTTATATTTAGATTTGATTTTTTTTCATCAAAATTTAAATTCTCTTTTGAAAGATTAATAGAATCAATATCTATAATCGAGTTATTCAAAGATAAAGTATTTAGGTTGATTTTCGTATTTTTTGATTTTATATTTAATTTATTTGTATTATCAATAAAACTTAGATTTGAATTATTTATGTCAAGAAAATTTAAATCAATTTTTGAATCAACTATTTTTAAATTTTTAAGATTTAAAGTTGTAGCTTTTGCATTTATTAAACTATTATTTGTTTTATCATCAAAATCAAAATTTGTTGTAGCTTGAATATTTGAAAGATTTAAAATCCAAGGTTTAGATATATTATTTTGTGTATTTTCATCTTTTTGTTCAGTTTTAATTTCTTCTTTTGAAGGTTCACTTTTTATTAAATTAGCAAAATTTATTCCATTTTTATCTGAAATCATATTTGCATTTAAAGTATCTATATTTATTCCATCAAGTTTAATATTTTGATTGATTAAATCAAAATCAAATCTTTTTATATCAAGTTTTTTTAATGAGGCTATTGATTTATTATTTTGTTTTAAATCAATATTATTAATTTCTAGTTTTTCACTATTTAATTTTAAATCAAAATCTTTTGTAGTATCTATATTATAGTTTAAAACAAGATTTATATTTGCATCTTCATTTAAATTAAAATTAAAAAAATCTTTTTTAAAGTCTAATAACTCTTTTATTTTTAGATTTGATATATCAATTTTTCCATACATTTTAAATGGTTCAAGTTTAAATGCTCCTCCAATTGCTACATTTGTATCTTCATTTATTCTAAATGTTAAATTATTTGAAGATAAAGCATCTTTATATGTACCTAAATCATATATAGTATAATCAATATCTTTTAAAGTAAGAGTAAAAGGTTTTTCATCTATATTGCTTGTAAAATTAATATCTGCATTATTTAAATCAATTTTTGAAATAAGAAATTTAATATCAAATGAACTAGAACTCTCTTCTGTTTTTTCAGGTGTAGGTTTTACAAGTTTTGTAAGATTTAGTGTTCCATCTTTATTTTCTAATATATTTAAATAAAGTTCATCTAAAAAAATATTTTGAAAACTGATATGTCTTTTTTCAATAGAACGCATTAGCGCAAAATCAACATCTAATTCTTTAAAAGAAATATCTGAATTATTGTTTTCATCTGAAAGTTTAAAATTATGAATTTTTAAAGCAATTGTAAATGGATTAAATTCTATTTTCTCAATAGAAGTTTTTGTAGTTAGATTTTCATCTAAATTTTTGATTAATTGGTCTTTTAAAATAATTGGAATAAGTTTAAATCCTATAGTTATATATACTAAAAGTATAAAGCATAACCAATAAAATGATTTTTCTAATTTTCCCACCTGAAGTTCCTTTTTTGTAATTAAATAACAAAATTAAAAATTTTTTTAACTTTTTTATTATAACAAAATAAAGTTAAGTTAGCTAAAATTCCCCGTAATTAAAAGGATATTAAATGACTATTATAGAATTATTTCAAAAATTATTAAGATTTAAATCATTAACTCCAAATGATGATGGAGCATTTGATTTTATAGAAGAGTATTTGGGAGCTGATTGGACTTGTATTAAAGTTGATATGGAAGGTGTAAAAAATAGATTTTATTATAAAAAATTCAATAAAAACCCACAACATCTTTGTTTTGCAGGTCATATAGATGTAGTTCCAACAGGAGAAGGTTGGAGTGTTGATCCTTTTGCTGCTGATGTTATAGATGGAGTTATAACTGCTAGGGGTTCTCAAGATATGAAAAGTGGAGATGCTGCTTTTTTATATGCTTGTAAAAATGCAAAAAATTTTGATGGAACTTTATCTATTTTACTAACTAGCGATGAAGAAGGGGAGGGAACTTATGGAACTATTAAAATGCTTGAGCATTTAAAAGAGATAGATATGATTCCAAACTATGCAGTTGTAGCAGAGCCAACTTGTGAAGTAGTTTTTGGTGATGCAATAAAAGTTGGAAGAAGAGGAAGTATAAATGGATATTTAACAATCCAAGGAAAACAAGGACATGCGGCATATCCAGAAAAAGGAATAAATCCAGTTCATCAAATTGCACCTCTTTTAGAAAAAATTGCTGGATATGATTTGGATAATGGAGATGAATATTTTGCTCCAAGTAAACTGGTAATCACAGATATAAGAGCAGGAATGCAAGTAACAAATGTAACACCAAATAAACTTGATTTGATGTTTAATGTTAGAAATTCTACAAATACAAAAAAAGAAGATGTAGAAGCTTATATAGAAAAAGTTTTTGGACATTTAAATTATAGTTTACGAACAACGCAAGGCTCATTTCCATTTGTTACAAATAAAGAATCAAAAGTTGTGAAGGCTATGGAAAACTCAATTGAAGAAATTTTAGGAGTTAAAACAAAACATAGTACTGCTGGTGGAACAAGTGATGCTAGATATTTTGGAGCATTTGGTATAGAAGCTATTGAATTTGGTGTTATAAATGATACTATTCATAGTGTAGGGGAGAGAACAACTGTAAAAGAGGTTGAAGGTCTTACAAAAGTTTTTGAAAATCTTATAGAAAAATTTTAGAAATATTAAAATCATAAACTATTTTTAGTTTATGATTTCTTCTTTTAAAGGAAGAATAAACATAAAAGCTAATCCTTCTTTTGTTTTTTCTGCTTTTATTTCACCTTCTAATCTTTTTGTTATCAATTTTTTTGCAAGTGCCAATCCAACTCCACTACCTTCTTCTTTTTTAGAACTAAAATTTAAATCAAAAAGTTTTTCTATATCAATATTTTTTGTTCCTCCACCATTGTCTTCTATTTTTATAACTATTTTATTTTTATTTTTTTTCACAGATATAAAAATTTCTCTATTTGAAGTTTTGAAATTTTTAAGTTGATATATTGCATTTTCTAAAACAATCATTAAAGCATTTAAAAAACTTCCTTTATAACCATAATAAGATAAAGGTTCAACAGCTTTTATAATACTTATTGAGTTTGATTTAATCGCATCTTTTATCATTCTTAGAAGTGATTCTATCTCTTCTTCTATATTGAAATTTTCTTTTGATGATGGATTTGAGTAAAAATTATAAATATCATCAATTGTATGATTTAAAAATGTAATACTATATTTCATCTTAGGTAAAGTTTCTTTTATCGTTTTATCAAAATTATTTTTATCAAGTTCATAGATAGCTTCAAGCAAAAATATTTGCGAACCAAGTTGTGCAATAGGTGTTTTCCATTGATGTGTTATATTTGCAATATTTTGTCCTATTGTTGTAAATCTTGCTTGTGAAATCAAAAGTTGTTCTGTTTCATTTTTTCTTTGTTCAATCTCTTTTAGTCTACTAAATAAAGCAAGAGATAAGAAAATTACATCAAGAATAATACCAATAGGAACAATAACCCAAATATATTCAAAAGATTCAAAATATCCAATAGTAACCATCACAACATAAACAACTAATAATAAGTAAAAAACTTGCCCAAATAAATAATACATTGCTCCTGAACGTTTATTTTTTATTGCCCAAATAGAAATAAGAAGTAAACTAGGGATACTAATAAATGTTATAAAATCTGTATATTTTGTAAAATATCGAATCTCTGGGTTAGTAAATGAAAAAGAGTAAAGTATTACAGTACATATATCAATGATTAAAATTGAAATAAAATATTTAAAAATAAAAGTCTCTTTTTTAGGTTTAAAAAATAAAATAGGAAATAAAATAGTGAATACTTGTGTTAAGAAACCAATTATCCAATTTAGATTATTTAGATATTGTAAATTCACGTTTTCAAATATTTGATATGCTACTCCATTTACGCAAAGTTGGTAAGTTGCAAAAGATAAAGACATAAAAATATAGTTTAAAAAAGCAAACTCTTTTATAGAAAAAAATAGAACAAGATTATAAAAACATAAAGTAAATATTATACCTATAAAAATACCCCAAACAGTCGATTCGATATTTTCAAATTTTTCAAATGTTACTCTATTTTGCAAAGTCCAAAGAGTTGAAATACTACTATAACTTTTATGCATTATGTAAAAATCATAAAGAGTTTGTTTTTCAAGATTTAAATAAAAAGTGCTTTTTTTTGTTTTTAGTTCTCTATTTTTTATATCTCTCATATCTCCAAGTTCAATTTTTTTATAAAAACTTCCATTTTTGAAAATATATACATCTATAATATCAACGCCAGCTTTACTATTTTTAAAAAAGATCTCTTTTGTATCTAAAGTATTATTTAAAATAGAAAATCTCGACCAAATATGGCTTTTTGTTGCTTTGAAGTTTGTTTTAGAAATATTTTTAAAAGGTTCATTTTTTATTTCATCTATAGTTTTGTTATGATTTTTGTCAATATAAGTATCACTAAATGTTTCAAGAGAAATTTGTGGAATATTATTTTTTTCTAATATAAAAGTATTAGAAAATGAAAAAGATATAAAAAACAGTAAAAAAAGAATTATTCTCATATTTAATTACTTTTTAGTGAATAACCGAGGTTTTTATGATTTTCAATTAATTCTTTTCCTATTTTCTTTCTGAGTCTATAAATAAGATTTTTTAAAGCATCCTCTCCATGATTTTGCTCTTTCCATATAAAAGCAATCAATTCTTCTTTCATTACTAATTGATTTTTTTTATTAAATAAGTATTCAAAAACTTCTATTTCAAGGGCAGTTAATTCAATCTTTTTATCATTTACAAATAATAATTTCACATTTGGATCATAAAAAGTTGTTTCATTTATAATATGTTTGATATTAGTATATTTTTCAACTTCTTTTTTACATTCATATAATACTTGAAATAATTTTTCATAAATTATAGGTTTTTCTAAATATTGCATAAGTTTTAAAGGAATACATTTTAAAAGTTTCTCTTTTTCAGTATGGTTACTAAGTATTACAATAGGTATTGTTTCTGAAAGTTCTCTAATTTTTACTATTAATTCATAACCATTTAAATTAGGCATTTCATAATCAGTTAAAATCATGTGAATTTCATTTTCTTTAAATATTTCTAAAGCTTCAGCTCCATTTGAAGCAGTATAAACCTTTTGAAATAAAAGAGATAATATTTTGCTAATATTTGCTTGAACTTCAAAATCATCTTCTACATATAAAATTGATAGGTTTTTAAAATTTGTCAAAAAAAGCCTTAAAATTATTAATTTCTATTTAAATTCTTATTATAACTTAAAAGAAATCAAAATTTAAGGCTTTATTACTTTAGTATGACTTTAGATAAATATATATTTTTTTAAATTATTTATAAAATTTCTTCTACAAAATATCTATTGTTTTTTTCACCTATTGTTAGTTTTGTTTCAAAAATCTTTGATAAATTTTCACTTGTTAGAATTTCTTCTTTTTTACCACTTTTATAGATTGTGTTATCATAAATCAATGCTACATTTTCAATTTCTTCAAAAATCTCTTCTAAGTGATGAGTTACCAAAATAATAGATGAATTAATAGAAAGTTTTTTTAACATTTTTATAAAATTTATTTGGGCTTTTATATCAAGTCCAACTGTTGGCTCATCTAAAATAAATGCTTTTGGTTCATGAATAAGTGCCCGACCAACTATACATTTTCTTAGTTGTCCTGTACTCATCTCAGCTACTTTTTTATCTTTTAAATCAATAATATCTAAAAACTCTAAAACCTCTTTTGCTTTTGTGATTTGTTCTTTTGTAAAGTCTTGATGTGTAAATATCCCAACAGAACTATAATGTCCACTTAAAACAACTTCAAATCCACTAAGATAACCAGCTTCTCTTGCAAAATAGTTATGTAAATCATTTGTTATAATTCCTAACTCTTTTCTAAGCTCAAAAATAGAATAAGTTGCTTTTCCTAAAATCTCTTTTTTAAATGGTTTATCTCTTCTTGGATGAATTTCAGATTGTATAACTTTCATCAAAGTTGATTTTCCACTTCCATTTGCTCCTAAAATTGCCCAATGTTCACCTTGTTTAATCTTTAGATTTACATCTTTTAAAACGATTTTTTCATCATATCCTACATTTAAATTTTCAAAATCGATTATATTCATAGAATTTCCTTTTTTAATCTATATTCAATAATTTCTTCAATACTAATAATTGGCATAGAGTGTTTTTTTGCAAAATTTATAATTTGTTCACCTTTTGCCATAGAACCATCTTCATTTGTTATCTCACATAAAACAGCATTTGGTTCTAAATTTGCAATTTTAATTATATCAATACTTGCTTCAGTATGTCCATTTCTTTCTAAAACACCACCATTTTTTGCACACAATGGAAATATATGTCCAGGAGAGATTATATGATTTATCCCATCTTTTTTTAGAGCTGATTTTATAGTTGTAACTCTGTCTTTTGCACTAACGCCAGTAGATATATCTTCTTTTGCTTCAATTGAAATTGTAAAAGGTGTTTGAAATTTAGAATGATTTGTTTCAACCATCATAGGAAGATTTAATTCTTTTACTTTTTGAGGTGTCAAACATAAGCATACGATACCACTACATTCTCTTATTAGCAGTGCCATTTGTTTTTCAGTAATCGTATTTGCATGAAAGATAATATCAGCTTCGTTTTCTCTATTTTTATCATCAGTGATGATAATACCAGTTCCATTTTGAAGTGCTTTTATAGCAGTTTCAATATTTTTTTGTTGATTCATAGTTTTCCTTTTTTATAAAGTAAACTTATTGAATCAGGGCAATAAACCTAATTTTTTTAACAAATAATAAAGTTTAATCTTCTCTTTCATCCAGACTATGACTGTTGGTTTTGGATTTTCACCAAATCTGCTTGACCCTTATAAAATATAAGGCGCTCGTGGACTTCTATAAAATAGTTACCACCAGTAAGGAATTTCACCTTGCCCTGAGAAAATAAATTTGTGAGATTTTAACTAATAGTTTCTTATATAAAAGTGATTTATTTAGTAAATACTTGTTAGAATCTATAAAATTTTGAAGGGAAAAAATAATTTATGATAAGTGATAAAATCTTAACATCATCTTTACCAAGTAGTAGTAATATAAATAGTTTTATTTCAAAAATTGATTTTAGTGATTCTTATGAAATAAGATTAAAAAAAGATGATGACATAAAAAATATATATTTAAAATTTCTTCTAAATAGTCCTAAATTAGTAAAATATTTAATGTTATTACGAAATAAAATCATGTCTTTATTTGGCTTTAAAACAGAAATTATAAACTCAAATAATATAAAAGATATTCAACTAGGCAATAAAGTTGGATTTTTTAATATATATTTTATTAATGAACATGAAATTATTGCTGGAGAAGAAGATAAACATCTTGATTTCTTAGTATCTTTTTATAAAAGGGATACTACTTTAATAGTTACTACATTAGTAAAATATAATAATATTTTTGGAAAAATTTATATGACTTTTGTAAAACCTTTTCATAAAATAGTTGTAAAAAATATGTTAAAAAATTTAAAATAAAGAAGTAAAATGATTGAATGTAATTCAATAGATGAAGTAAGAAATAACATAAATAATATCGATGAGCAAATAGTAAAATTAATCGCTTTAAGAGGTACTTTTGTAAAACAAGCTGCTAAATTTAAAAAAGATAGCCATGATGTGAAAGCTTCTAAAAGAGTGGAAGAAGTAATTTCAAAAGTAAAAAATATTGCACGATTAAATGGTGCAAATGAAGAAGTTGTTGAAAACGTTTATAAAGCTATGATAGAAAGTTTTATAAAGCTTGAGATGAAAGAGTTTGAAAATTTAAAATGAAAGAATTTTTAGAAGAAACCCAAATAATTGATTTTAACAATAAAGAAATTTTAGCTCTTGCACAAGAGTTGGCAAAAGATTGTAAAACTGATGAAGAAATAGCGAAGAATTGTTTTATTTATGTAAGAGACAATATCAATCATAGTGGTGATTTTAAAGATGAAATTACAACTTATAAAGCTAGTGATGTTTTGAAATACAAAACTGGTTGGTGTTATGCAAAATCTCATCTTTTAGCAGCACTTTTAAGAGCAAATGGTATTCCAACTGGATTTTGTTATCAAAGATTATCTTGTAGTGAATATAAAAAAGATATTTATTGTTTACATGGATTAAATACGATTTATCTAAAAAATTATGGTTGGTATAAAGTTGATGCAAGAGGAAATAAAAAAGGTGTAAATGCACAGTTTACTCCACCTTTGGAACAACTCGCTTTCAAATTAGAAAAAAATGAGTTTGATTTAGCAAAGATTTATTCAAAACCTTTAGATGTTGTAGTTGAATCTTTGAAAAAAAATAAAACTTATGATGAAATGATAAATATTTTTCCTGATGTTGAATATTTTATAGGAAAAGCAAAAACTTTAGATGCTTTGAGATTAAGTGTAATATCAAAAGATTTAACAAAATATATTTTTGAAAAAGAAGTACCAAAATGGTTTGAAGATGAACTTTCACAAGAGAGTTTTGAAAAAAGAATTTCTAGTTTAGAGTATGAGCATTTTGTTTATGTAATGAAAGATGAAATCGTAGGATTTATAGCAATCAAAGATAAAACTCGACTTTTTCATCTTTTTGTTGATGAAAAATATCATAAAAAAGGAATTGCAAAAGAACTTTGGCAATATATCAAAGAGAATTTTGATGTTTCAACTATGAGTGTAAATTCATCAATTTATGCAATAAAAACTTATGAATCTTTTGGTTTTAAAATAAGTGGTGAAGAAAGTGAATATTTAGGTTTAAAATATCAACCAATGAGTTATAAATGCTAAATAATTCTGAAAATAAATCTTTTTTCCTTATTGATTATGATAAAAAATATTTAAAACAAATCATTGAACTTTTTATAAATACCGTTCATACTGTCAATAAAAAAGATTACATAAAAGAGCAGTTAAATGCTTGGGCAAATCCAAATTATGATTTAGAAATTTGGGAAAAAAGATTTGAAAAATCAAAACCATATCTTTGTGTTTTAGAAGATGAAGTTGTGGGGTTTTGTGAGTATTATGATGGATATATTGATTGTTTTTATGTTCATTTTAAATATCAAAATTGTGGTATTGGAAAACTACTTTTAAATCATATATTTAAAATTTCAAAAGAAAATAATATCGATAAAATTAAAGCTGATGTAAGTATCACGGCAAAGCCATTTTTTAAAAAATCAGGGTTTATTGAAGTTAGAAAAAATGTTGTAAAAAGAAATAATGTTGAGCTGATAAATTTTAGTATGATAACTGAATTACAAAATAAATAACAGGAATAAAATATGATAGCAAATACTTTAGAAACTCCATATTACGCTGTGATTTTCACTTCAATAAGAACAAAAGGTGATAATGGATATGAAAAAATGGCTAAAAAAATGTTGGAACTTGTGAGTGAACAAGAAGGCTTTTTAGGCGCAGAATCAGCAAGGGAAGATTTGGGAATAACTGTTTCGTATTGGTTAAGCTTAGAATCTATAAAAAAGTGGAAAGAAAATATTTTACATCAAGAAGCACAGAAAAAAGGCAAAGAAATCTGGTATAAAAACTATAAAGTTAGAATTGCAAAAATAGAAGAAGACTATGAATTCTAAAAAATTTAAATAAAAAAGGATATTTTATGGCATTTTCAAAAGAAGAAAGAGAAGAACTTTTAAAAGTAAAGTTTGTAGGCGAAACTGTAATAAAAAGATTTGAACAAATAGGAATTGACTCTTTAGAAAAACTCTCGCTTAGTAGTGTAGAAGAGATAACAGATATAGTTTCAGATATTTTAGGAAGTAGTTGTTGGAAAAACTCTCCACAAGCTAAAAAGGCTGTTTCTAATGCTATTGAGTTTGCGAGAGAGAAGAGTATGAATATTTAGAATAAAATATAAAGATTTATAATGAGAAAAAATATGAATTTATTTGATAAACATTTAGGTGGTTCAATTGCTATAAGAGGCTTTGAGTTTCAATTTTTATATTCATGTTATTCTATTCTAACGGAATTAACTGAAGAAGATTTAACTAAAAAAATTGGTTTAGAAAGATTAGAAGATTTAGATATTATTCATAAAAATGAGTATGTTCAGTTAAAAACTTCACTAAATGATTTAGATGCTAGTTTCTTTATAAAAACTAATATATTAAAAAACTTTTTAGACTTATATCAATATGATAAAAGTGCAAACTTCAAATTAGTGCATAATTCAAATATTTCTGATGGAAACTTAAAAAAACTACAAAATAAAAGTATTGATAATAAAACTTTAGAACATTGGACTAAAAAGATAAATGAATTAGATAGAAGTATAAATATTGATATAAAAGATTTTTTAAGTAGGATATCTTTTGAAAAAACTACAGAAAAAGAGTTATATATTAAATCTAAAAAGTTGATTCTTGAAAAGTTTAATCTTACTATTGGCTTGGAAGATACTTTTTTATTCTCACTTTTACATCATATTTTGATTTGGTCAAAAGAGAGAAAAGAAGTTACTTATACTGATGTATTAAAAGTTATTCAGTTGATTAAAGATTCCGCTTCTAAAACTCCTACTTTAGAAGCGATAAATAAAAACTACATTTCAAAAATATCTTTTAATAAGAAAATAGATTCTAAAAATTTTGATAACTATTTTGATGGAAAATCTGCAAGACCTGAACATATTATAAATGAACTTCCAATAAGAAGAAACTTTTGGGAAGAACAGATAGTAAAGAATATAATAACTCATGATGTTGTAGTTATAAAAGCATCAAGTGGACAAGGTAAATCAACTTTAGCATGGCAAAGTTCAAAAGTATTTGAAGAAGAGTATGGTTTTAATATTTATCAATTAAATTATTGTGACAATGAAACTAAAGTTGAAGAACTTTATGACTTTTTCTTGACTCGACTAGAAATCGGTGAGTTACCATTAATTGTAATAGATGGATTAAATAAAAATCTAGAAAAATATGCTCTACTTTTAGAAAGACTTTATGGGTTTTCAATAAAAGTTATAATTACCGCAAGAGAAGAAGATTGGAATATATATAAATCTGATATATCAAAATATGATTTAAGTATTATAAATATAAATCTTTTAGAAAATGAAGCAAAGAAAATATTTGAAGAACTAAAAAATAAAAATAGAGTTTTTAAAGATATTGATACATGGCAACCCTCTTGGGAAAAAGTGAAAGATAAAGCTTTATTAATAGAGTATATTTACCTTTTGACACATGGAACTATGTTAAAAGATAGGCTAGATTTTCAAATAAAATCTTTAATGGAAAATAAAGATGAATCAGCAGTAAAAATTGAAATTTTAAGGATAGTTTCTTTGGCTGATATTTTAAATATAAAAATTCAAACAAAGAAATTAACAAAATATATCCAAGATAATATTGGCTTTAAATCTGATAGAGAAAGAATATATATTTTATTAGAAAAAGAGTATTTTATTAAATTTGATAATAAGTATATAGAGGGTTTACATCCAGTTAGGTCAGAGCATTTATTAAAGATATTACATAATTTTATTCAGATAGAAGAAACTGCTATAAATTTATTGAAAATAATTGATGATAAATTTATTTATGATTATTTTATATTAATTTCTAATTATATTGATAGTGATGTAGATGACTTTTTTGAGGAAACTTCTAAAATAATATCTCAAAAAAGTTTTTCAATAATGGTTGATGTTATTGATGGTTTAATGCACTTTGAAGCATATAATTATTGGTTAGAGAATAAGAAGATTTTTGATGAAGTTTATAAAAAAGGATTTGTTAATGAATTTATTTGGGATACTATACCATTTACTAAACTTAATACAATAAAAAGTTTAAATGACACAATTCAAACTCCTGTATTTGGGTATTTAATAAAGAAACTAGATGAACTTAGTATTTATTCCACACAAAATTCAAATATTTATAAATTTGTTTTACAATTGTCACGTAACATTATAAGTTTTACAAATCAATCTTTATCATATGATAAAGTAAATTTTTTAATTAAATGGTTTAGACAACTTAATATAAATTTTAATCAGTCTTTTGAATTTGATGAAAAAGATTTAATCAATATATTACAAAATGAAAAGATAGAAGAATCAAGAGCTTTATTCAATTTTTTATACACACAAAATATTGATAAATATAATGATTTTATTGAAAAATATAAAAGTGATATTTTTAGTATTTTAAAAATGAAGACAAATAGTTTAGTGATTAAAGAAATTGATGAAGATATAGAAATAGAGTATTTGATTGATAATGAAAAAGCAGAAAAATTAAATGAATGTAGTATGGAAAGAATAGATACTATCTATGATTTCTTCCCAAAATATAAAAGATATTGTACTGAGGCATTGTATTTACCATTTCCAAATGAAGAAATATATAAAGTTATAGTGCAGAACTCTATAAAACACATTCCAAATGAAAATTTATATCATGATTTTGATACACATATAAATAGACTTTGGATAGATAGAATTGAATATGAATACTCTTATGAAACAGTATATGAATGGCAAAGGTTTATTTTTGAATTAAGAAAAAATAGTGTTGATTATTTTAAAAAATTAAATAAAGTTTTTGAATTAGTAATTTGTAAAAATAAAGTTCAAAATAAAGCTGATGAAATTGATAATATTTTTTTAGAAATTTCATCAATTTTAAAATTAAAAAAGAGTTTTCCTTTTAGTTTAAATAAAAAAAAGAAAAGAGCATTTGAAAATGAAATTAAAAATATTAATGATTATATAGGGGCTTTCCAAAAGATTTTAAATCAAATATCTTCATTAGTTAAAGATAGGTTCTCACAAGATAGTAATTTGGCTATTTTCAATTTGAAAGATTTAATAAAACATCTATTTCCAATGCAAAATAGTTTTAACGAGATTCAAAAAAACACTAGTATTTATTTTGATTTTAAAGATATAGAAATAGAAGAAGAATATTGGATAAATAGACTTTTAAAAACTATCGATTTTTACAGATACGCAGAAGATATAAAATCAAGTGATATTAAAAATCAAATAGAAAAGTGGACTCAAATCAGAAGTAAAAAAGAATTAAGAAATATTTATGATATTTTAGATACTTTTGAAATAGAATCAAATTTTAAAATTATTTATCCAAAATCAGTAATTGAAGATGCTAATCTTAGAGAAATTGTAATTGGAATAAAAGATATGAATGAATATGACTTTGAAAAGGTTGTATTTGGATTAGTTAATTTATATAAAATAGAGGGATTGAGTTTTGTAAATATAATCAATGTAATAGATAATTATGCAACTTTTGCATTTGGAATACCAATTACATACTTGTTCAAAGTTAAACATTTTCTAGAAACTGATGAATATGAAGAAGATGAGTTTGGTAATCCTCATCCTATTAATGTAACAGATGAATTACTTTCTTATTTAAATGAAAAGATTTATATTCAAGAAGTTAATTTTAATAAAAGTGCAAATAAGTTGATTAAAATTTTATTTGATATATGGGAACTTACTGAATATAGAAAGTATTTAAATAAAAATTCAGATATTGAATTTAAATGGCTTAAAGAAATAGAAAAAGATTATACATATAAAATTAAAAATGAAATAGATGAAAGTCTAGAAAAATCATCTGAAATTATAAATAATATTTTAGAAAATAAAATTAATGTTACTAAAGAAAATATACTAGAACTCCTAAATATCATTGTGCAAAAAGATTTTTTATTAAATGATGAAGTTAAGTTTACATTAGAATATCAAGAATAATTGATGATTTTTTTAATTAATTAGTAGAAGATATTAAAAAATAAGGAATTATAAGTGTCTTTAAAACAAAATGACATTTTTGCAAAAGATGTTGATATTATTTATGAATTTTTTAAAAATGATATAGAAAAACAAGGAAGGAAAACTTTAGAAAAAATCTATCAAAATACTTCTTGGATGGATGCATATTAAAATGGATTTTTATAAAACAAAAGAAAATTATAAAAACTCTATTTTAGAGATGCTAAGAGTTTCAAAAGAAGTTAGACTTTTTCCGCTTGTAGATATACAAAATAGCAAAGTTTTAGAAGAAAAAAACTTTTCACCATTTGTCTATAAAATAATAGAAGAGTTATCAAAAGATTTTAAATGTGAGATTATAAAAACAGATTTTGAGTTTCAAGTAAAAGCAAATTATTATTTGAAAATATTTAAATAAAACAAAAGGAATACAAAATTGAAAGCAATAACATTAAATTTAGCAGTTAAAGATATAAAAGAAACTATAAAGTATTATCAAGAAAATTTTGATTTTGAAGTACAAATGTTAGTTGATGAATCAAAAACTATTTTTGATACACAAATCAAAGAAGAGTTAAACTATGTTTGGGCGATGATACATAAAGATAATGTTTCTTTAATGCTTCAAAGTATAGAAAGTTTGAAAGAAGATGTAGGAGAATTTTTTCAAAATCTTGGCGCTTCTTTGACTATGTATATCGAAGTTGAAAATGTAGATGAATTATATTTAAAAATAAAAGATAAAGTAACCATTTATAAAGAAATCAAAACCACTTGGTACGGGCAAAAAGAGTTTTATATAAAAGATATAAATGGTTATATTTTAGGATTTACAAGCAAAAATAGTTGAATTTATAGTCACATTATTCTTCAAAAAACTTTTTAATATCAACATCTAAAACTTTAGTAATTTTTACAAGATATTTGATATTAAAATATCGAAACAATATCCAAAATCTGAATAAATAAATATTGATGATATAAAAAATATATAATAAAAAAGCAATAAAATCTAATTGACTAATAAGTCAACTAATTGCTATAATATTCTTGACTAATTAGTCAAGAAATTTATATAGGAATAAAAAATGAAAGTAATTGAAAAAATAGTAGAAGATAGAAACTACACTGCGATAAATCTAGGAAATCTTGATGAATTGATGGAATATTCATTAATTCATCAAATTAATAAACAAAAAATTGAAGGTAAAGTATATTTAAAAGAACCAACAAACGCTACAGGTACAGAAATTTCTTTTAATTCTTTAGCTCCTAAAACTGAACAACCTTATTTTCATATTCACCATAAAAACGAAGAAACATATATAATTTTAAAAGGTTTGGGTTATTTTCAAGTAGATGGCAAAGCTTTTGAAATAAAAGAGGGTTCTGTTATTCGTGTAGCACCAGATGGAATAAGAGGTATTAGAAATGATTCAGATGAAACAATGATTTATTTAGTTGTTCAATCAAAAGAAAATTCTCTAGAAGAATATACAACCGACGATGGGGAAAGAGTAACTTTTGATCCAAAATGGAGATAGAAATATAAATAGTTAAAAAAGTATATAAGCAACTAAAACCAATATAAAAAAATATTATAGTAATATATCTTTTCAAAAATAAATAATAAAGAGAAAAGATGAAAGTAAAATATTTAGAAAAGTTTTATGTTGCAGGAATTACAATAAGAACAAATAATGTAACAGAATTAGATGAAACAACTGCACAAATACCACAACTATGGCAAAGATATGTAGATGAAAACATAGAGGGAAAAACTTTAAATAAATCAAAAAGTTTAGCTATGTATGGAGTTTATAATAAGTATGAAAAAGATGTAAATTCTGATTATGATTATACAATTGGTGTTGAAGTTACAAAACCAAAAAATGCTATAACAATAGAAAAAGATAGATATTTAGTATTTTCAAAAAAAGGTGAATTTCCAGAAGTAGTTATAGATGCTTGGCATGATGTATGGAACTATTTTAACTCAACTGAGTGCGAATATGAAAGAGCTTATAATTATGATTTTGAAAAGTATGCAAAAGAGGACGAAGTAGAAATATATATTTCTATAAAATAAAAAATTAGTTAAAAAATGAATCAATCCATAAAAAAAGTTATTGAAATAGGTATAAACCAAGAAACTGATTCTTGGTTAGCTGGAAAAATAAAACTTGTAAATATTATCTCTTTGGTGAATTTTATTTTTATTTTAAATATGATTATAATTGATTTTTTCATAAATAAAACTCACTATTTATCTATCGTGCTTTTATTTGTAAGTTTTGTTATGTTGCTTCCATATTATTTAAATTATAAAAAGAGATATATTGCTTCTCGAATAGCATTTTTGATATTTGCATATATTTCTATTTGTTTTTTAGCTATTGTTTTTGGTAAAGAGTTCTATTTTCAGTATTATTTAGTTCCAGGTGTAGGGATGTCTTTGATTTTTTTTAGAGATGAAATAGGAAAGAAAAAATGGATATTTACATTTGCTGGAATACCTTTGTGGATTTTTTTAGAAATTTGGTTTTTTTATAATCCTGCTCTTGTAATTTTGGATGGGAAATATGTAAGTATAATTTCATATTTTAGTAGTTTTCTTATTTTTGCAACAGCAATTGTAATGTTTGGTGTTTTTACACATGAAAGTGATAAACAACTTATAAATATTTCAAGAATGAATAAAAAGTTTAAGCAACTGGCAAATGTCGATGCTTTAACAGGGCTTTATAACCGTAGATTTATAGATGAACAAATGGATTTGATTTTTAAAACAGCAAAAGAGGATAAAAGTTTTTTATCTTTAGTGATTTTTGATATTGATTTTTTCAAAAAAGTAAATGATACTTTTGGGCATGATGCTGGTGATAAAGTGCTTCAAATGATTGCAAAATTAGCAAATGAAAATTTTAGACAAACTGATTTGGTAGGTAGAATTGGTGGAGAAGAGTTTTGTATTATTTTTACAAATACAAATAAAGAAAATGTTTTAAAAATAGTTGATAGATTTCGTAAAACTATAGAAGAACAAACAGTTGTTTATGAACAAAAAAATATAAAAATTACATCTAGTTTTGGAATTAGTTATTTATCCCAAAAAATAGATAGTTACACAGATTTATTTAAAAATGCAGATGAAGCTTTGTATAAAGCAAAAAAAGATGGAAGAAATCGTATTTGTGAATACGAAAAAAAATAAATTTAAAAAAGGAAAGAACAATGAATATTTTATTTTAAATTCAAGGATAAAATCTAAAAACTACAATTGTCCTTGATACTCAAATAGCAATAAATCAAGGAATTTTATGCAACATTTACAAATAAATAATCTTACATTTAAATATCAAGATATAGATATTTTCACAAATTTAAATCTTAGTTTTACAAATGGCTGGACTGGAATAATAGGAACAAATGGTTCAGGGAAAACAACACTTTTAAAACTAATCTCAAAAAAATTGAGACCTCATTTTGGAATAATAATTGGCAATGATTTATTTTATTATTGTAATCAAAAAATGGATTCTTTACCCGATAAATTTGAAGAATTTAGAGATGATTATAGTAGTAAAAAATACAAGTTTGAAGAGTTATTATCCATAGAAGATGAATGGCTTTATAGATGGAAAAGTTTAAGTTATGGAGAAAAAAAAGAATACAAATCGCTATTGCACTTTATAGTGAAACAGATATTTTACTTTTGGATGAACCTACAAATCATTTAGATTTATTAACAAAAAAAATAGTGATAAATGCTCTTAAAAAATTTGATAAAATAGGTATTATTGTAAGTCATGATAGAGAAATATTAGATTCTCTTTGCACAAATACTGTTATCATTAAAAATAAAAATTTCTATAAATATAATACATCTTATTCAAATGCAACTTTAGAATTTGAGAAAGAACAAAATAGTTTAAAAAAAGAGTTTGATAAACAAAATCAAAAAATCTTATCTTTACAAAAAACAATACAAACTCAAAAAGAAAAAGTATCTCAAAGTAAATCAAAATTTTCAAAAAAGAATATTGATAAAAAAGATAAAAGTAGTAAAGAAAAAATAAATTTAGCAAAACTTACAGGAAAAGATAAAAATGACTCAAAAAAAGTAGATATCTTTAATACAAAGTTAGAACAATTAAATTCTCAAAAGATTATTTTGAATAAAGAATATAAAAAAGGAATTATTATAGAAAGTTCATCAAAAAAACATAATTTATTACCTTTTTCTTTAAAATCAAATAGTATAAAATTATCTGATGAAAAAACTTTATTTTTTCCTGATATTTTTATAAATAAAGGTGATAAAATCGCTCTTTTAGGAGATAATGGTGTAGGTAAAAGTTCTTTTATAAACTATTTGATTTCACATCTTAATCAAGAAGATATATTTTTTCTTCCTCAAGAAATTGATGCAAAAAATGAGAAAGAATTATTTGAAAATATTAGTAATCTATCAGATGAAAAAAAAGGAGAGATATTTACTTTAGTTACAAGATTATCTTCTAATCCTAAAAATCTTTTAAACAATCAAACACCAAGTTCTGGTGAATTAAAAAAATTACTATTTGCAAAAGCATTACTTGAAAATATTGATTTTATGATATTTAATGAGCCAACAAATCATATGGATATTGATTCTATTATCTCTTTTCAAGAAGCTTTAGAAAAATATAAAGGTACAGTTTTATTCATCAGTCATGATAAATTTTTCATTGAATGTATTCAAACAAAAACTTGGAATATTTTAAAAAAAACAGCTTCTGAATTTTATATAAAGATTTAAATAATTTTAAAATTTGTAAAGAGAAATTATTTTCTCTTTACAGCTTTTGCGTTTGGTAAATCTGTGATTGTTCCATCAAAAATCTCAGCAGTCATACCAATAGACTCGTGAAGGGTAGGGTGAGCGTGAATTGTAAGAGCTATATCTTCTGCATCACAATCCATTTCAAGTGCTAAAGAGATTTCTCCAAGAAGTTCTCCTGCATTTTCTCCTACAAGTGCACCACCAATTAGTTGATGTGTATCTTTATCAAAAATTAGTTTAGTCATACCTGTATTTGAAACATCACTAGCTAATGCTCTACCACTTGCACTCCAAGGGAAAGTTGAAACTTCATAGTTGATACCAGCTTTTTTAGCTTCAGTTTCAGTCATACCAGCCCATGCAATTTCAGGGAATGTATATGCAATAGATGGAATTTGTTTTGGTTCAAAGAATACTTTGTGACCCGCAATTACTTCAGCAGCTACATGGCCTTCATGTACAGCTTTGTGTGCAAGCATTGGTTGACCGATGATATCTCCAATAGCAAAGATATGATTTACTTTTGTTCGTAATTGATTATCAACTTTGATTAATCCTTGTTCATTTACTTCTACATTTGTATTTTCAAGTCCAAGTTTATTTCCATTTGCACTTCTTCCAAGAGCAACTAAAACAGCATCATATAAAATACCTTCTTTTGGTGCATTTTCACCTTTGAACTCTACATAAATTCCTTCATTTTTAGGAATAATACTTTGAGTTTGAGTTTTTGTCATGATATTAAATCTGTTACTATTTGCTTTTGTATATAGTTTGATTATATCAGCATCAGTTCCAGTCATAAGTTGCTCTCCTCGAATCGCAACATCAACTTGACTTCCTAAAGTTGAGTAAACTGTACCCATCTCAAGACCTATGATTCCACCACCAAGAATAAGAAGTTTTTTTGGTACTTCTTTTACTTCAAGTGCATCAGTTGAATCCCAAACTCTTGGGTCTTCATGAGGAATAAATGACATTTTAGAACTTTGACTACCAGCAGCTATAATACAATACTCAAAAGTGATTTTTGTTTTTTCATCACTATTTGTAAGAGCAACTTCAACACTATGTTCATCTAAAAATGTTGCATAACCTTGTACATGGTTTACTTTTCTCATTTTAGCCATTGCGTCTAATCCACCAGTAAGTTTTTTTACTACTCCACTTTTGTATTCAGCAATCTTTTTTATATCAATTTTTGGCTCTTCATAGAAAATACCAGCTTTTTCTATATGTTTTGCTTCTTCAACAACCTTTGCAACATGAAGTAAAGCTTTTGATGGAATACAACCAACATTTAAACAAACTCCACCTAAAGTTGAGTATCTCTCAACTATAGTTGTTTCTAATCCTAAATCCGCACATCTAAAAGCAGCTGAATAACCTCCAGGACCTGCTCCGATTACTAAAACTTGAGTTTTTATTTCTGTCATCTTAACTCCTTATAAGCTTAGTAATCTAATATCACTTAAAAGCTGTGATAAAGTAGTAGTAAATCTAGCACCATCTGCACCATCAATTACTTTGTGATCATAAGATAAACTTAATGGTAAAATCAATTTTGGTTTAAATTCTTTACCATCAAATACAGGTTTAATAGAAGATTTTGAAACACCTAAAATTGCAACTTCTGGAGCATTTATAATTGGCGTGAAGTATGTTCCACCAATTCCACCAAGGCTAGAAATAGTGAAGCATCCACCACTCATATCTGCACTTGTTAATTTTCCATCTCTTGCTTTTTTAGAAAGTTCAGCTAATTCAATAGCTATATCTTTGAAACCTTTTTTATCAACATCTTTGATTACTGGAACTAATAAACCATTTGGTGTATCAACAGCAACTCCAATATTAAAGTATTTTTTCATAATTAACTCTTGTCCATCATTACTTAAACTTGCGTTGAATTTTGGATGAATTTGTAAAGCTTTAGTAACAGCTTTTATAATAAATACTAAAGGAGATAGTTTGAAATCTACTGCAATACTATTTTGTGCTTTTCTAAACTCTTCAAGTTCAGTAATATCAGCTTCATCAAATTGTGTAACGTGAGGCATAGATAAATAGTTTTTATGTAAAAATGGTCCAGAAACTTTTTGAACACGACTCAGTTCAACTCTTTCAACTTTACCAAATACAGAGAAATCTATCTCTTTTGATTCAGGTAAGTTAAATCCAAAACCAATATTTGAAGCAGTTGCAGGTTTATTTAATTGCTCTTTTACATAAGCTTTTATATCTTCTTTTAAGATTCTTCCTTTTTCACCACTTCCTTTTACAAATCCTAAATCAACACCAAATTCTCTTGCTATTTTTCTTACACTTGGACTTGCATAAACTTTTGTAGCTTTTTTAGTAAGAACTTTACTATCTTCTTTTTCTATACTAATTGCTGCTACTTCTTGAAGTGTTGGAGTAGAATTTACTATTTTTTCTACTTTTGTGGGAGTTGTTTGTGTTTGAAATGCTGGTGTTGGAACTTTGTTTTCAATAACTACAGTTTTAATCATTTTTGCAATCAAATCACCACTGTTTATTTTTTGACCTACTTGTACAAATAGTTCTATTATTTCTCCACCAAAAGGAGCAGGAACATCCATAGATGCTTTTTCTGTTTCAAGTGTGATTAGACCATGGTCAGCTTCAACAATATCGCCAACTTTAACCATAACATCGATTAAATCAACATCTTTATCAGCACCTAAATCAGGAACTCTTACTTCTTCAACAACTGATTGAATAGATTGCTCTTTTACAAATTGAGTTGGAGTTTGAACAGCAACAACTTCTTCTTTTGATTCTTCAACTTTTATAGGTGTCGCAATTTCTTCTTTTTGCTCATCAGCACTTGAATCATCTTGCGCTTCAACTCTAGCAATTAAATCACCACTATTTACTTTATCTCCAACTTTTACTAAAATTTCTTTAATAATTCCAGCATGAGTTGTAGGAACATCCATAGAAGCTTTTTCAGTTTCAAGTGTGATTAAACCATCTTCAACTTCAACAATATCACCCACTTTGACCATTATGTCGATTAAATCAACATCTTTATCAGCACCTAAATCAGGAATAAAAATATCATAAATTTTTGCCATTTTTTACTCCTTATGCATTTCTTGGATTGATTTTATTTGCATCAATCTCATATTTTTTCATTGCATCTATAGCAACTTTTTTATCAATTTTTCCATTTATTGAAAGTTGTGCTAATGTTGTATAAACAATAAAGTTTGTATCAACTTCAAAGAAACTTCTTAAATTTGCTCTACTATCACTTCTACCAAATCCATCTGTACCTAAAGCTTTGAAACTTCCTTTTACAAAAGGAGCAATTTGCTCTGAATAAGTTTTGATGTAATCAGTTGCACTAATGATAATATTTTCACTATCATTACCTAAAACTTGATTTACATAAGAAGTTTGTGCTTCTTTATCTAAATTTAATAAATTATTTCTCTCTACATCTTGAGCTTCACGTGCAAGTTCATTATAAGAAGTTACAGAGTAAATTTCACTTGAAATTCCATACTCTTTTTCTAAAATATCTGCTGCTTTTAAAACTTCTTGGAAGATTGACCCAGAACCAAGTAACTTAACTTTGTAGTTATTTTTTGCCTCTAAAGATTTAACTTTATAAATACCTTTGATAATTCCTTCTTCTACACCTTCTGGCATAGCTGGTTGTACATAGTTTTCATTTAAAGTTGTAATATAGTAGAAAACATCTTCTTGATTTTCCCCATACATTCTATTCATACCATCTTGAACAATAACGGCAACTTCATACCCATAAGTTGGGTCATAAGTAACACAATTTGGAATAGTATTTGCTAAGATATGAGAATGTCCATCTTCGTGCTGTAACCCTTCACCATTTAAAGTTGTTCTACCACTTGTTCCTCCAATTAAGAAACCTCTTGATTTTTGATCACCTGCTGCATAACATAAATCTGCTGTTCTTTGGAATCCAAACATTGAGTAGAAAATATAAAATGGAATCATTGGACAATCATTTACAGAATATGAAGTAGCAGCAGCAATCCATGAACTCATAGCTCCAAGTTCATTAATTCCTTCTTGTAAAACTTGTCCCTTAATATCTTCTTTATAAAATGCAACTTGGTCTTTATCTTGAGGGATATATTTTTGTCCAACAGAAGAATAAATACCAACTTGTCTAAACATACCTTCCATACCAAAAGTTCTAGCTTCATCAGGTACAATAGGAACAATTTTTTTACCAATATTTTTATCTTTAACTAAAACATTTAATACTCTTACAAATGCCATAGTTGTTGAAATTTCTCTATCTCCACTACCATCTGTAATTGCAGAAAACGCGCTTAATTCAGGAATCTGTAAATTTTGAGAGAACTTTTCTCTTCTTTGAGGTACATATCCTCCAAGATTTGATCTTCTTTCTTGCATGTATTTAAATTCTGCTGAATCTTCAGCTGGTCTATAATACGAATATGATTCAACTTCTTCATCAGATATTGGAAGATTAAATCTATCTCTAAATTGAATTAAGTTAGCTGTATCTACTTTTTTTACTTGGTGAGCAATATTCATACCCTCAGCTGCAGCTCCCATTCCATAACCTTTTACAGTTTTAGCTAAAATTACAGTTGGTCGTCCTACTGTTTCATTTGCTTTTTTAAATGCAGCATAAACTTTAACAGGATCATGTCCTCCTCTATTTAATTTCCAAATTTCATGGTCACTCATATTTTCTACAAGTTTCGCTGTTTCTGGATATTTATTAAAGAAATTTTCTCTTGTATAAGCTCCACCTTTTTGTTTAAAGTTTTGGTATTCACCATCAACTGTTTTTTCCATAAGTTCAAGAAGTTTTCCTGATTTATCTTTAGCTAAAAGTGGATCCCATAAACTTCCCCAAATAACTTTTAGAACTTCCCATCCAGCACCTCTAAATTCACCTTCAAGTTCTTGGATAATTTTTCCATTTCCCCTTACTGGTCCATCAAGTCTTTGTAAGTTACAATTTATAACAAAGATTAAGTTATCTAAACCTTCTCTTCCAGCAAGTCCAATCGCTCCAAGTGATTCAGGTTCATCACACTCACCATCTCCCATAAAACAATATACTTTTTGAGCAGAACAATCTTTTATTCCTCTATTAGTAAGATATTTTAAAAATCTTGCTTGATAGATTGCTTGTAAAGGTCCAAGACCCATAGAAACAGTTGGAAATTGCCAATATGAAGGCATTAATTTAGGATGTGGATATGAAGATAATCCATCATTAAACGCCTCTTGTCTAAAATTATCCATTTGATCTTGAGTAATTCTTCCTTCAACAAAACTTCTAGCATAAATACCAGGGCTTATGTGTCCTTGGAAAAATATCAAATCTCCACCATCTTTTTCATTTGGTGCTTTAAAAAAGTGATTAAACCCAACATCATATAATGTAGCAGAAGATTGAAAAGACGCTATATGTCCTCCAAGTTCTAAACCTTTTTTTGATGCTCTTTGAACCATAATTTGAGCATTCCATCTAATAATAGATCTGATTTTTCTTTCAATATCCATATTAGCTGGCATTTTTGGCTCTTCATTTAAAGAAATTGAATTTATATAAGCTGTTGTAGCACTATATGGTAAGTGAGCTCCACTTCTTCTAGATTTATCAATTAATTTTTCTAGTAAGAAATGAGCTCTTTCTACTCCTTCTTCTTCAATAATTGCATCTAAAGCCTCCATCCATTCTTGTGTTTCTAATGGATTAATATCTTCTAAATTTAACTGTGACATAAAACTCCTTTATAAAAAATATCTTAAAATTTATAATTAATTTCTAATTTTAATAAACTTTAAATTATAATACACTTATATAAATTATTTTAGGATAAATATAGATGATATTTAATAAAAAATTTAGATTGATTATATCACATAATATTAACTCAATTGGTAACACAAATATAGATAATGCTTTATTTAAATCTTTTAAAAATGATAGTATGCCTATTTTACGGCTTTATTCGTGGGAAAAAGGTATTACATTTGGTGTAGGACAAAATCTAAATGACTATGATAATTTATTAAAAGAATATGAAAATAATTTTTCAAAAAGAATTACAGGCGGTGGAGTTTTATTTCATGGTCATGATATTTCGTATTCTTTAGTAATTCCTTCAAGTTTTATAGAAAATAAAAACGTAAAAGAGACTTATGAATTGATTTGCTCATTTATACTTGATTTTTACAAAAGTTTAGGTTTAAATGCCTCTTTTGCAAAAGATATTGAAAGTATAGTTTTAAGTAAAAGTCCCTTTTGTCAAGTTGGATTTGAAGCTTATGATATAATTGTTAATGGAAGAAAGATTGGTGGAAATGCACAAAAAAAAGCAAAAAATGTGATTTTTCAACATGGTTCAATTCCTTTAATAAGTATAAAAAATGATGAAAAATTTGGTGCAAGTCTAGAAGATTTTTCTATAAATTTGACTTTTGATGAAGCAATAGAAAAATTAAAAGAAGCATTTAAACGAACTTTTAATGCTGAACTTTTAGAATCACAATTAAATGAAAATGAATTAAATATATATAATGAATTATGTAAGGTACAAAAATGACTAAAGAGATAAAATTTAAAAAACCTGAGTGGTTAAGAAAAAAACTAACTCCACATACACAAGTAGAAATGGAAAATTTACTAAAAGATGTTGGTGGACTTCATACTATTTGTCAAGAAGCAAAATGTCCAAATATTAGTGAATGTTTTGCAAATAAAAATGCAACATTTTTAATTTTAGGAAATATTTGTACTAGAAGATGTACATATTGTAATGTAACAACAGGAAAACCAACAGAAGTTGATTTAAGTGAGATACAAAAAGTTACAACATCAGTTTTAAGACTTGGACTTAAATTTGTAGTCATTACAAGTCCCGCAAGAGATGATTTGCCTGATGGTGGAGCAGAACAGTTTTTTAGAGTAACACAAGATATTATAGAAAAATCTCCTGATACAAAAGTTGAGATATTAATTCCTGATTTTAAAGGTAAAGTTGAAAGTCTTAAAAGAGTTATAGCTTCAGGTGCTACTATTATTGGACATAATGTAGAAACAGTTCCTAGTTTATATAGAATTAGAAGAAATGGTACTTATGAAAGAAGTTTAGAAGTATTAAAAAAACTAAAAGAACTTGGTGGAGATAAAGTACAAACAAAAAGTGCTTTGATGGTAGGACTTGGTGAAACAGAAGAGGAGATGGTACAAGTATTTAAAGATTTATTAGCTGTTGGTTGTAAGTTTTTAAGTATAGGTCAATATCTTGCACCAAGTGGAGATTTTGAAAAAGTTATTGAATATGTAAAACCTGAGCAATTCTTAAGATATGAGAAATTGGCATATGATTTAGGATTTGAATTTGTAAAAGCTAGTCCATATGCAAGAAGTTCATATATGGCACATCATTATTTAAATATGGCATCAGCACTTTAATATTGCAAAAATAGGTAAAAATAATTTTTTTTGTAATAAATAACTAAAAACTAATAATAGTTTTGATACATTACTAAAATAATAATTTTTACTTATAAGAGGAGAACCATTATGAAAGGTTTTGCAATGTTAAAAATAGGGCAAATAGGATGGATAGAAAAAGAAAGACCAACGTGTGGTGTAATGGATGCAATAGTAAAACCTATTGCTGTTTCACCTTGTTCTTCTGATGTTCATACTGTTTGGGCTGGTGCTTTAGGTGATAGACATAATATGATTTTAGGGCATGAAGCTGTTGGTGAAGTAGTAGAAGTTGGTTCACTTGTAAAAGATTTTAAAGTTGGTGATAAAGTTGTTGTTCCAGCAATTACTCCTGATTGGAATAGTTTAGAAGCTCAAAGAGGTTATTCTATGCACTCAGGTGGTATGCTTGCTGGTTGGAAATTTTCAAACTTCAAAGATGGAGTATTTGCAGAATATTTTCATGTAAATGATGCAGATGGAAATTTAGCACTAATTCCAGAAGGTGTTGATCCAATAGAAGCTGTAATGTTATGTGATATGGTACCTACAGGTTTTCATGGTGTAGAACTTGCTGATGTTCAGTTTGGAGATAGTGTTTGTGTTATAGGAATTGGACCAGTTGGATTGATGGCAGTTGCAGGAGCAGCTTTGAGAGGTGCTTCAAAATTATTTGCAGTTGGTTCAAGACCAAAATGTGTTGAAATAGCTAAAGAGTTTGGAGCAACTGATATTATTAATTACCGTGAAGGTGATATAGTAGAGCAAATAATGGAAAAAACACAAGGAAAAGGTGTTGATAAAGTTGTCATTGCTGGTGGAAATTCTGATACTTTTGTTCAAGCTGTTAAAATAGTAAAACCTGGTGGAAGAATAGGAAATGTAAATTATTTAGGTAGTGGTGATTTTATTCAAATTCCAAGAGTTGAGTGGGGAAATGGAATGGCTCATAAAACAATAGTTGGTGGTTTGATGCCAGGAGGAAGACTGAGAATGGAAAAATTAGCTTCTTTAATACAAACAAATAGAATAAGTCCTAAAAAACTTATTACTCATAAATTTAATGGTATGGAACATATAGAAGAAGGTTTACTTTTAATGAAAGATAAGCCAAAAGATTTGATTAAACCTGTTGTGATTTTTTGATTAAAAAACTATTAAAATTATAAGAAAGCATTATTATTGTATAATATGGCATTTAATGTTTAAAGGAAAATAATGAGTCAATTACCAAACTGTCCAAAATGTGGAAGTGAATATACTTACGAAGATGGAGATTTATATATCTGTCCTGAGTGTGCACATGAGTGGTCTCAGGATTCATCTGTAGAGAGTAGTGATGGTGATACATTAGTTGTAAAAGATGCAAATGGTACTATTTTACAAGAGGGAGATGATGTAACTGTTATAAAAGATTTAAAAGTTAAAGGAAGTTCTTCAGGTATAAAAGTTGGTACTAAAATCAAAGGTATTAGACTTGTTGAGGGAAATGATGGTCACAATATCGACTGTAAAGTTACAGGTGTTGGAGCTATTAAATTAAAACAAGAGTTTGTTAAAAAATCTTAATTTAATCAACTAAGAAGTTTTGAGTTTTAAAACTTCTTAGAAATCTTAAGCCTTATAATTATCAATTTTAAAGGCGTTAAATAAAATATCTGTTGCTAACATTCTTGCTCCGTGATTTAGAGCATCTATTATATCTTTGTCTTGCCAATCTAACTTTCTTAAATCATTCATATCATTTTCATTTACTTTGTGAGGATTTTTCATAGAGTTGATTACAAATTTTAAAAGAGCATTTTCTTTTTGAGTTAATTTTGAACTATCTAAATCTTTTTTCATAGATTGTACTTCTTCAAGAGTCCATTTTGCGTAATTTACTAACATTGCTGTATTAAAATCGATACAAAAATTACACTCTTCTTTGCTTGATACACAAATTCTAATACTAGCAAGTAATGGCATTGATAAAGTAGGGTGAGTTGCGTAATATTTTATAAAATCTAATTGTTGTTTTAACAGCTCTGGACTTGAACTAAATAGTTTGGCATTATTTCCAACACTTCCTCTTACTTTGATAATTTCATTATAAATTTCTAGTAATTCACCGGTTGCTTCATTTGTTTCATATGTTTTTATAATTGGCATTTTATTTCCTTTATTTTTGTTAACAAGTTGGTCAAGTCTAATTTTAATAAAACTTGACCAGTTTGTCAAGTAAAAAATGTTATAATTTCAAATGGAAAATAATACAAGAAAAAATTTAATAGATTCAGCCTTTGATGAAATTTACTCAAAAGGTTATCAAGGTGCATCACTTACCACTATCTTAAAAAATGCAAAAGTACACAAAGGCTCAATGTATCATTTTTTTGAAAATAAAAAAGATATGGCATTGGTTTGTATAAAAGAAAAAATTTATGAAAGATTTGTTCAAAGATATTCTTTGATACTTACTTTAGAATCAGGTTACTTAGAAGCTTTTATAGATGGTTTAAAAGATACAACAAAAAGAGATTTTAACAAAGGTTGTCCTATTGCAAATGTTGTACAAGAGATGTCAAATATTGATGAAGATTTCAAAGTTTTGATGGAAGAGATATATCAAACATTTAGAAAAAATATAAAAGATATTTTGAATATTGCAATACAAAAAAATGAGATGAAAGAGTGTGATACAACAAAATTAGCTCTTTATATAGCTTCAACTATTGAAGGTGCTATTTTATCTGCAAAAGCTACTCAAAATATACAAGATTACGTAGATGTGATAGATATTTTATCTTCTTATATAATGTCATTTAAAAAGAGTTAATATGAATTTAGAAAAACTAAAAGATATGGAAGCTGAGTTTTTAACTTTTTATCCAACAGGTTTTGAAGATGCAAAATTTTTTCCAACTATGAAGAAGTTTAATCCATCAAAACTTGAAGAGTTTACAAAAGAAAATCTAAAAAAAGAGAATTTTTCAAACCCAAATTTGGTTGTTGATGCTTTTTTCAAAATTATTCAAAAATCTGTTTTAGTTTCATTGTTTGATAAACTAAAATTTAGAGATATGTTAGCAAATTTAACTTCTTATGAAAAAGATATGTTAAGTATAGAATTGTATGAATTATTACATGGAAATCAAAAAAATGGTTTTGAGGGATTAGTTGAGTTTTTAGCTCAATATAATCTTGCAAAATGGACGATAATCTCTGTTGTTTTATATTATAACGATAGACAAGTTGAGTATTTTATAAAACCTACAACTACAAAAAATGTACTTAAATATTTTGAAATAAAAGATTTAGTTTATAAACCAACTCCTAGTTTTGAATTTTATGATGCTTATAAAAAAGTATTAAATGAGATGAAAAAAAATGTAGATAAATCTGTGAGTTTTGATAATGCCGCATTTACAGGATTTCTAAGAATTGGAATGGAATAAAAATAATTTTATTTTTATTCACTATTTAGAGTTTTTGGTAGTTCTATTTCAAAAAGTGCACCTAAATAATTTTTATTTAAGTATTCAAATTGTGTATTTTTTGCCAAAATAATACCATTGAAACTTTTTTGTATAATTTGTAAAGACATATATAAACCAATTCCTGTTCCTTTTTTATCTCCTTTTGTTGTGAAGTAAGGTTCAAAAATTTTAGTTAAAATTTTTTCATTTATTCCTCCCGCATTATCTATAATTGATATAGAAAAATTGGAGTTAGTTTGAGAGGTTTTTATTTTGATAATTCTGTTTTTTATATCACTTTCTTCAAATTTGTCAATCGAATTATTAAATAAATTAATAAGAATTTGCATAAGTTGATTTTCAAAACCAAATATTTTAAAATCCTCAATCTCTTTTTTTATAGATATGCCGTTATTTGAAAATTGAGAATTAATAATTTTTAAGCATTTATCAATACAATTACTAATCAAAAAATTACTTTTAGGTGTATGAGGTGTATAAAAATCTCTAAAATCATCTACAGTTTGACATAAATAATTTATATTATTCATAATTTTTTCAAGTAATTCAATCTCTTTTTTATTATCAATAATTCCTAATTCTTTTTGCATTTTTATGCCACTTGCTGTTATGGTTATAACATTTAAAGGTTGTCTCCATTGATGAACAATATTTCCTAATAATTCACCAATTGTTGATAATTTTGATTGTTGAAAAAGTAAAAAATCTTTTTTTTTATTTTTCTCTTTTTCTTCTATTAAAGCATTGACATATTTTAAAAGAGATTTTTCTAAAAAGTTAGTTATGAAAAATGAACTATATAAAGATACAAAAAAGATAAAAATGGAGAAAAAAATCAATTCTTTATAGTAATAGTCAAATAATTCATTATGGTTAAAGTACAAAAAAAATGAAATAAAAAAATTAAACATAAGTATTATAACAAGAGGTGCATATTTTATAAAAAATAAAACTCTGTTTTCATTTTTTCTATTACTAAACATATTTTATCTCTCCTTTAAATTTATTTATAATTATTAAATAATAAAAGAATTTCCTTTTAATTTTTTAGATAAAATTATTTTTTCCAATTAAAAAGTTATTATCTTATCTTATCTTATCTTTCTATTAATCCTCCATTTTATTTATATTTAATTTTTAAGCCATTATGTTAGAATACAAAATGAAAAAAATCCCGTTTTATTTACTTATTAATAAACTTTATAATATGAGTTTTAAGAATTATTTTAATCATTTAAAAAAAAATATTTTATGTACAGAGTGGTTCAAAAAAGCTTGCAAAGAGAAAAAAATCACAATAAGATATTTATCAAAAAATTATTTTTCAAATGAAATAAAAAATTCTTATCTAAAATATAAAAAAGATACAGTATATTTTTTTAAACTCTTTTTATTGAAATTTGAATATAAAGAGAAATTAGAAAATGATAATCATTTAAAACTTTTAAATGTAAATATTAAAAATGAAACTATATTTAATGTAGTTTCTCTTTTGTTTTCACTACAAAAACAATTTTTGAATACAAATTATTATCAAGATATAAATATCTTTGATAGAAAAACATTTATTGTTAAATATTATGAAAAATATAATTCTTATATTGATCTTTCAATTTTGTCAAAAATTTTGAACAATGTTTTATATTTATGTGGAAATAATATATATAAATTGACTTATTTAATACCTCCAAAAAGATTTTTGTACTCTTTATATATAAAGGAGTTGATAAATTCTGATATAAGTTTATTAAAAGGAGATTCTCAATTATCTGAAATTTTATTTGAAAAATATGGTATAAAAATATCAAGAAGAACAGTTTGTGATATTAGAAATAAATTTTTAATTCCTAAAATACAAAAAAAGAAATCTTTTAATTTTTATTTATATCATGAAAATTTTTATTGTGATAAAAAAAAATTAGATAAATTAAATATTTCACATTTAGAAAATAATGTAAAAGGAATTTATGAGTTATCTTCTAATAAAATAAATAAATATCCTTTTTCAAAAAATAGTATTTTATATATAGGTTCATCAAAAAATATAAAAAAGAGATTGTGGACTTATACTTCTGAATATGCGCATACAGAGCAAATTAGGAATTTTTTGGAAAAAAATGAAGATGTATATTTTAGGATAATCAAAACTTTGGATTATAAAGAGTTTGAAATGCATTTTATTAATGCTTTTATAGATATGAATGGTGAATTACCAAAATTAAATAAACAACGAGTTTTAAATGCAAATTCTTTTGTTTAGTGGAGAATAAATTGATAGAAAGTTATTATAATCAACTAAGAGAAAGTTGTAAAAAATATTTTGATTTTGATGATGAAAATTTTGAAAGATTAAAAAATATTACTTTTTTAAAAAAGATAAAAAAAGGAGAAGTTTTACTTGATAATTATTCCAAAGCAAAATATATCTATTTTATCTGTAAAGGAATTTTACGAACTTATTATTTAGGTGAAAATGGTGAAATTTATACAAAAAATCTTTTTAGTGAAAACTACTTTTCAGCTTCAAAAGTATCACTTCTTACAAAAGAAGATTCATATTTAAATATTGATGCTTTGGAAGATTGCACACTTATTTTTATAGATTTTGATAAATACAAAGAGTTGATAGATAAATATAATGAATTTAAAACTTTTTATATAAATTATTTAGAAAAAAATTGGGTAATAGTAAAAGAAAAAAATGAAATATCTTTAATCCTTGATGATGCAACAACTAGATATGAAAATTTTGTAAGAAATAATCCAAATATAGAAAATAGAATCGCTTTACATCATATTGCAAATCATTTAGGTATAACTCCAACTCAGTTGAGCAGAATTAGAAAAAAGTTGAATAAATAAAGCTTTCTAATCAACATATGTAAATGACTTAAATATCTTTTTTTATTAGTATTCTGATAAATTTTTTAAAGGAATAGTATGAAAAAAGTTTTGGTAAATTTGGTTCATCCAAATATAAAAAATTCAAAAGTAAATAAGATATTGGCTCAAACTGTTGCAAATGAAGAAAATGTAACTCTAAATAATTTATATGAAAAATACCCAGATTTTAAAATTGATGTAGAAAAAGAACAAAAGCTACTTTTAGAAAATGATATTATTATATTTCAATTTCCTATGTATTGGTTAAGTTCACCAGCACTTTTAAAAGAGTGGTTAGATGTAACTTTAACTTATAATTTTGCTTATGGAGAAAACTATAAACTAAAAGGAAAAATTTTAATTATTGTTGTAAGTACAGGAGCAAGTCTTAAAGAGTTTAGTTCAGAAGGAAGTAATAAATTTACAGTAGAAGAGATTTTAAATTCTTTTGAAGCAGTTGCAAGTTATATAAATATGATTTATCAAAAACCTTTTATAACTTATGAAACATTTGTTTTGGATAATGAAAAACTAAAATTAATTGCAAATAATTATATAAAATATATAAAAGATTTATCTATGTAAATATAAAAGTATTTCAAAAGAAATACTTTTATATTTTAAGAAGTTGTAAATTTAAGTCCGATAATACCTAATATAATAAGTAAAATACTTATAATTTTTATAATATTTACAGAATCATTAAATAAAATTATTCCAGCTATTACAGTTCCAACAGTTCCTATTCCTACCCAAACAGCATAAGCAGTTCCTAAAGGAAGAGTTTTTAAAGAAATACTTAATAACCAAATACTAATCAGCATTGCAAATATTGTAAATAAACTTGGGATTAATTTTGAAAAACCATCTGTATATTTAAGACCAATTGCCCAAAATATTTCAAAAATTCCAGCAATAACAAGTGTGACCCAACTCATAAAAATTCCTTTTTTATAATTTGAGGCCGTCCTCTATGAAATGAAGTGGCAAGGTCGTCCTTGCTTTCTTGTATAAATTTTATACTTTTTTAGGTAATAAGTTAATAAATATACAGTAATCTTCTAAAAATCAACATATGTAAATGACTTTAATTGTATATTTCATTAATATTATAAGAATTTATTTTAAAAGGATTTTTTTTGGAAGAGAAATTAAAAGCACATTTATATGTGTTATTTGCAACATTTTTAATAGCTGGATCTTTTATTGCATCTGCTAAACTTTCAGGCGTTATTGATTCTATTTCTTTGACTTTATATAGATTTGTTTTAGCAGCTATTATTTTAGCTCCAATTGTTTTGATAAAAAAAGAGTATAGAAAAAAGATTATTTCAACTTTTCCAAGAGCTATGATTATAGGATTATTTTATTCTTTATATTTTATTGGAATGTTCAAAGCTTTGGAGACAACAACAGCTTTAAATACAGGAACTTTATATACCTTAGTTCCTTTAATGACCGCGATTTTATGTATATTCTTTTTTAAAGAAAAAATGAATTTAAAACAACTTTTTATATATTTTATAGGAATTGTAGGTACTTGTATAGTTGTATTCAAAGCAGATTTTGAATTGTTTTTAGGTTTTTCTTTAAATGAAGGAGATATTATATTTTTACTTGCTTCAACTTCTATGGCTTTGTATTCGATATTTTTGAAACTTCTACATAAAAAAGGAGATATTCTTTTAGTGTTAGTTTTTACAACACTAATTGGTGGATGTTTTTGGATGTTTCTTACTATGCAGGTTTTAAATATACCTTTTGGATGGGAAAAAATAAAAGGTGATTTGTTTTATTGGATGGCTTATTTAGTTATTGGAACAACAATTGTAACTCTATATTTATATCAAAAAAGTTCTATTATTTTAGGTCCAAAAAAACTGATGGCTTATGTATATCTAAGTCCTGCAATGGTTGCTATTTTATCTTTTATAATAGAAAAACAGACTATTAATTTTAATGTTTTTATAGGGATTATCATATCAACATTTGCTACAATGATTCTATTAAAACAGAAGTGAGAAAATATTATGAAAATACCAAATATGATTTATGGAACAGCTTGGAAAAAAGAAAACACAACTGCTTTAGTTTTTGAAGCTTTAAAACAGGGATTTAGAGCTGTTGATACAGCTTGTCAACCAAGACATTATCGAGAAGATTTAGTTGGCTTTGGTTTACAAAAAGCTTATGATAATAAAATTGTAAAAAGAGAAGATTTATTTATTCAAACAAAATTTACACCAATTGATGGGCAAGATAAAAATAATATGCCTTATTTAGAGAGTGATGAAATAGAAATTCAAGTGGAAAAATCTTTTGAAACTTCTAAAAAAAATCTAAAGACAAATTTTATAGATGCTTATATTTTACATTCACCGGTTTATCCTGGAAGTAAACTTCAAAAAGTCTGGCAAAAAATGGAAGAGTTTTTTGATGCTGGTGAAGTAGGGCAATTAGGAATTAGTAATTGTTATGATTTAGATGTTTTAGTTTACATTTATAACAATGCAAGAATAAAACCATCAATCGTACAAAATCGATTTTATGCTCAAAGTGGATATGATAAAGAAATAAGAGCTTTTTGTAATCAAAATGGTATAAAATACGAGAGTTTTTGGTCTTTAACTGCAAATCCAGATATTTTGACAAGTGCGATTTTACAAACTTTATCACAAAAATATCAACGAGGTGTTGCTGAGATTTTTTATAGATTTTTAAATCATATAAATATAACGCCTTTAAATGGTACAACGTCTACAGAACATATGATTGAAGATTTGAAAATTGGTGAGTTTGAATTGTTAGATATAGAAATAAAAGAGATTTATAAATTGTTAGATTAAATCAGTTTATTTATTAAACAAAATAATTACTTATTATTTAAACCTTTAGATATAATAATTTAATAAAGATTTAAAATTTTATCTATAAAGGTTTAAAATATGGGAATAATTAAAAATGTTTTTAAATCTAAAATATTATTAATAATTTTATTATTTACATTTGTTTATTCTCAAGAAAAAGTAACTTTACAACTAAAATGGTTTCATCAATTTCAATTTGCTGGATATTATGCTGCAAAAGAAAAAGGTTTTTATGATGAAGTTGGTTTAGATGTTGAGATAAAAGAAAGAGATTTAAAATTTAATAATATAGAACAAGTAATAAAAGGTGAATCTCAATATGGAGTTGCAGATTCTGCTTTATTCTTGTATAAGATTACAAATGAACCAGTTGTTATAGTTGCTCCTATTTTTCAACACTCTGCAAATGTACTAATTTCATTGAAAAATAGTGGAATAGATTCTCCTTATGATTTAAATAATAAAAATATTTCAATTTATGCAAATAGCACAGATAGTTTTACAATATTAGCAATGTTAAAAAAATTAGGAATTAAACCAAACTTTTTACCAGAAAGAAAGAGTGATGATTATTTAAAATTAATAACAAAACAGATAGATTTAACTTCTGCATATTTAAGTAATGAACCTTTTTATTTCAAAGAAAAAGATATAGATATAAATGTCATAGATCCTATTTTTTATGGATTTGATTTTTATGGAGATATGCTATTTACAAATAAAGAAGAAGCTATAAATCATCCTTTAAGAGTTGAAAAGTTCAAAAGAGCAACATTAAAAGGTTGGGAATATGCCCTAAATCATAAAGAAGAAATAGTTCAACTAATTTATAATAAATATAGTGCTAAAAAATCTATTGAGCATCTTATGTTTGAAGCAGATGTTATTCAAAAAATGATTGATATAAAAAATGTTCCTTTAGGTACGCTTGATAAAGGACGTTTTAAATATATCTCTGATTTATATAAAGATTATGGATTAGATAATAAAAACTTAAATGTAAAAGATTTTATTTTTGATGAGTTTGAAAATCATCTTAATTTAACAAAAGAAGAGTTGAATTTTATAAAAAATAAAAAAGAGATTACTTATTGTATTGACCCAAATTGGATGCCTTTTGAAAAAAATATTGAATCAAAACATATTGGAATTACAGCAGATTATTTTAAAATTTTTCAAGAAGAGTTGAGCATTCCTTTTAAATTTGTACCAACAACAAATTGGAGTGAGTCTTTATCTTTTATTGAAAATAAAAAATGTGATTTTTTATCTTTACTTATTGTCTCTGAAAAACGTAAAAAATTTTTAAATTTTACAAAACCTTATTTACAATCACCTTTAGTTGTTGTAACTAGAAATGATGAGATTTTTATCTCTAGTATTTTGGATATTGAAAATAAAAAAGTTGGAATTGTAAAGGATTATGCTTTTATTGAGATTTTAAAAGAGAAATATCCAAATCTTAATATTGTTGAAGTAAAAGATATAGAAGATGGATTAAATAGAGTTAAATCAAAAGAGTTATACGGTTTTATAGATACTTTGACTACAGTTGCTTATATGATACAAAATAAATATGTAACACAACTAAAAATTAGTGGAAAATTTGATGAAACCTTAGATTTATCTATTGGAACAAGATATAATGAACCTTTATTAACTAATATTTTTAATAAAGTAATAAATAGTGTCTCTAGTGAAGATAAACAAATAATTATTAATAAATATACTTCAATTAAAGTTGAAGAAAAGATGGATTATAAACAGATTGTTTTATGGGTTTTAGGAACAATTTTTTTATTTGGAATAATTCTATTTATTTTTATAAATGCAAATTTAAAACTTACAAAAGAGATAAGAAAAAGAGAAGAAATTGAAAAAAGACTAAAAAGTTTCAATGAGTTAATTGATGAAAATATTATCTCTTCTTCAACCGATTTAAGAGGATACATAACTGATGTTTCAAATGCTTTTTGTCGTATTAGTAAATATTCAAGAGAGGAATTGATAGGTAAAAATCAAAATATTGTAAGACATCCAGATATGAGTAGTGAAGTTTATAAAGAGTTATGGAAAACAATAAGTTCAAATAAGATATGGGAAGGAGAGATAAAAGATAGAGCAAAAGATGGAACAGATTATTGGATACATATAAAAATAACTCCAAAATTTGATGAATTTAATAATAAAATTGGCTATATATCTATAAAACAAGATATTACAGATAAAAAAATTATTGAAGAAATATCAATTACAGATGGATTAACTAATCTTTATAATCAACGATACTTTAATGATTTTTCTCAAAAATTTATAAATAGTGCAAAACGAGAAAATCATTTTATTTCTTTTTTAATAATAGATGTTGATTACTTTAAACAATATAATGATACTTATGGACATTTGATGGGTGATAATGTTTTGAAAAAAGTTGCAACAGCTTTAAAAGATTATAGTTCAAGATCTGATGATTATTGTTTTAGATTAGGTGGTGAAGAGTTTGGAATATTATTTAAGTCAAAAAATCAAGAAAAGGCTTTTCAATTTGCAAAAATGATTCTAGAAAATATTGAAAATCTAAAAATAGAACATAAAAGTAGCATTGTTAGTAAATATATAACTGTATCAATGGGCTTATTTAGTGATTATTCAAAAAATATTATAGATATTGATGATATTTATAAAAAAGCTGATAAAATGCTCTATCTTGCAAAAGAAACTGGTAGAAATAGGGTGATAAATGAGCTCTAGATTCTATTTTAAAGATAAAAGTAAAGAGTTAAATGAAAGTTGTATTACCTAATTTTTTAGAAAAGAATTATAAATTAAACAAGTTAGAAAATTTATCAATTTGTCAATATATCCAATATGAAGAACAATATAAAAATGAAGTTTTTACTTCAACAAATATGCTTATATTTGTGATAAAAGGTTCAAAAATACTCAATTTTAAAGATGAAAAAATCGTTGTAGATTCACAAGATGTACTTTTTTTGAAAAGTGGAAATTATGTAATGAGTGAAATTTTAGATGGTTATTATGAATCAATATTATTTATGTATGATGATGTTTTACTTTTAGACTTTATAAAAAAGTATAATTTAAATTTTGATAAAAAAGATATATTTGATAAAAATATTTTAAAAATAAAAAAAACATCAAAGTTTGATATTTTTCAGTCTTCAGTTTTAGAATATCTGCAAACAGCAAGTATAAATCAAGAATTTATCATAAAACTAAAGTTAGAAGAGGCTTTTTTAAATATTTTAGAATCAGATACAAAAGAAGAGTTTAAATGTTTTTTATCTTCTATTTATGAAAATAATTATTTTAAAACAAAAATTGAAAAAGAGTTTGAGATAGATAAAAATATACTTTTATTTGCAAAAGAGTTTCAAATTACAGATTTGGCTTTTAGAAATAAATTTAAAGATACTTTTGGAATAACTCCAAAAAAATGGCAAAATAAAAAAAGACTTGAAAAAGCAAAATTATTACTTGAAACAACAAATTATAATGTTACAGAAGTGTGTCAGACTTGCGGATTTGATAATATCTCTTGGTTTATACAGAGCTTTAAAAAAGAGTATAAAATCACTCCAAAACAGATAAAAAACAACAAAAATTGAAGTTTTTCTAATAGAATAATTTTTTTTAATAATATATACTATGAAAATTAAAAGGAGAAAATTATGAAGAAAATAGCATTATCAATATTTTTTAGTGCAAGTATGATTTTTGCACAAAATTTTACATTAAGTAGTTCTGATTTACAAGGACAATTAACATCAAAACAAGTATTTAATGGTTTTGGATGTACAGGAGAAAATATATCTCCTGAACTTTCATGGAAAGATGCTCCAAAGGGTACAAAATCTTTTGCAATTACTGCTTATGATCCTGATGCACCAACTGGTTCTGGATGGTGGCATTGGATAGTTTTTGATATATCAAAAGATAAATTTACATTACCAACTGGTTTTGGAAATAGTGAATCAAAAAATGCAATCCAAAGTATAACTGATTATGGTAAAAGTGGTTTTGGTGGTGCTTGTCCTCCTGTTGGAGATAAAGCACATAGATATGTATTTACTGTACATGCACTTGATATAGAAACTTTAGGATTAGATAAAAATGCAAATCCTGCACTAGTGGGGTTTTATTTAAATTCTCATACGCTTGCTAAAGCTTCTTTAATTTCATATTATGGAAGATAAGTAAAAGAAAGAATATACTACAATATATCCTATAACATAAAATAGGAATTTTAGACGTGAGTGTACAAATTAGTATTGAAGATTATAAATTCAGTGATTTAATTGATATTGTTGATTTTAAGCAGTTACTTGAAAGTTTTTATAAAGCGACTAAAATTCCAAATACTCTACTTGATTCAGGTAATAAAATCATTTCTCAATTTGGTTTAACAAAAGCTTGTTCTCAGTTTTATAAAACTAATTTTGAGAGTGATTTATTAAAAGAGTTTATTGATGGAAAAAAACCTTACTCTTTTTGTAAAAATGGACTTATGTATTATTCAACTCCAATAGTTGTAGAAAATCATCATTTAGCAACTCTTATTTTAGGAGAATTTTTAGATAAGACTCCAAGTAAACTATTTTTTACTCAACAAGCAGAAAAATTTAATTACGATAAAATCAAATATCTTGAAGCAATAAATAGTATTCCTATTATTAAAAAAGAGCAAATAGAGTCTTTAATGAATTGTATTGTTCAAATGGCCAAAATGCTTGCAAATAATGCTTTACTTAAATTTCGAGAAACAAAATTAGAAGATAATTTAAATAAAAGCACAGAAGAAAAAAGTGAGTTAAAAAATATTTTAGATTTCTCTCCAATTGGTATTGCTTGGTCAGATGAAGATGGTAATATAAAATATCTTAACCATCAATTTATAAAACTTTTTGGTTATACGATTGATGATATACCTACTGTTCAAGTTTGGTATGAAAAAGCTTATCCTGATATAAAATATAAAAAAGAGGTTATTGAACCTTGGCATAAAGAAGTTGTTATTTCTAAACAAACAGGAATTTTAGTCCCTGATTTAGAAGTTACAATAAGATGTAAAGATGGAAGTGAACGACGGGTATTTGTAAGAGTGTCTTGGATTGGAAATAAAAGACTTGTTAATTTTAATGATATAACTCAACATTGGAAAAGTGAACTAAGAAATCATATACATGACTCCATGTTAGAAATGGTAGCTAAAAATACATCTTTATCAGATATTTTAAATACAATCGTTAAAAATATGGAATATGAAGATCCTGGTTCTTTTTGTAGCGTTTTATTACTTGATAAAGATGAAAAACATTTGATTTTAGGTGCTGCACCAAATTTACCTGATTTTTATAATAAAGCTGTAAATGGCGTTAAAATTGCAGAAGGAGTTGGTTCTTGTGGTTCTGCTGCTTATCTTAAAACACGTGTAATTGCAGATGATATAAGCACTCATAAATATTGGCAACCATATAAAAGTTTAGCTTTACGTGCTGGATTAGCATCTTGTTGGTCTGAACCAATTATGTCTTCAACTGGTAAATTATTAGGTACATTTGCAATTTATCACTCAAAACCTTCAATTCCAAATTCTAGTGATATGGAACGTATTAATTTTGCTGCAAACTTAGCTTCTATTGCAATAGAAAATAGAAATACAAGATTAGAACTTGAGCATAGAGCATATTTTGACTATCTTACAGATTTACCTAATCGAAGATATTTTATAGAACAAGCAGAACTTGAATTATCTCGTTATCATAGATATGGTGGTGAACTCTCTTTGATAATGTTTGATATTGATCATTTTAAACAAATAAATGACAAATATGGGCATAGTATAGGAGATTTAGTTCTTCAGAATTTAGCAAAAATTAGTCGATTGATTTTAAGGGATGTTGATTTAATTGGGCGTATAGGTGGAGAAGAATTTGCTATCATTTTACCTCAAACTAATATTTCAGAAGCTTTAAATGTTGCAAAGAGATTACAAACAGCAATTTTAAATGAAAAAATTATTGTAAATGAAGAAATTTCTTTTAATTTTGCAGCTTCTTTTGGTATTACATCTGCTTGCAAATGTACAAACATAGATGATTTATTGATTCAAGTAGATTTAGCATTGTATAAAGCAAAAAATAGTGGAAGAAATCAAATTTGTATCTCTAATAAAAATGATTAAATTTGATTTCTAAATTGTTCTTTTATAAAAGATATAAAAGTTTCAAAAAGTAGATTTTTTGATTTTTCTTTATGATAAATCAAATAAAACTCTCTTTTTAACTCTAAATTTTTTAGTTTTATTTCGAAGAGTTTTTTTTCTTCTAACTCTTTTTGAACAATCACTTTTGAAATTGCTGTTACTGTATCAGGATTATTTAAAACAATTGTTTTTATCTCTTCAAAATCTTGAAGTTGCATAAAAATATCTAATTCTTTTGCAATTTCACCAATTTTATGTATAAATATTTCTCTTGTTCCACTTCCAATTTCCCTTAAAATCCATTTTTTCTCAATTGTATCAATAAAAGCTTCTTTTTTGTAGTTTTTATCACTTGTAACAACTATTAATTCATCATTTCCTAATTTTTCTTTTATTAAGCTACTATTTTGTGTATCTACTTCAATAAGTCCAATATCAAGTTGAGATTTTAAAATATTTTCTATGATTTTACTTGAGTTTATTGTCAATATATCTAGTTTTACATCTTTATATTTTGATAAAAAATTATAATAGACATTTGGCATAATATAGTTTGAAATAGTTTTACTTGCAGCTATTTTTATATTTCCAGCTAGCTTATTTTCTTGAAAAATAGTTGTTGCATCAATAAGTGCTAGATAATGAGAAAGAGTTTTTTCTTTAAAATATTTTCCTTTTTCGTTTAATATCAGCTTTTTACCAATTCTATCAAAAAGTTGTTCATTTAGGCTACTTTCAAGTGATTTTATAGCTAAAGAGATTGCTGATTGACTTATATTTAATTCACTTGCAACTTGTGTAACTTGAGGATTTTCACTTAATTTATAAAAAAAATTTAACTCTTTTAATGTCATATTTTTCCTTATTAAAAATATTAATCATTATATTAAAAATAATATATTTTACAAATTAAAAGATTAGAGTTATACTTCTACAATTAAAGGAGTTTTATTATGAAAACTAATAATAAAAGTATTATAAATACTTTTTATGGTGTTTTATTTGTAGGTATTTTTGCATTAATTGCAACAATTATAGCAGAAGCTGAATTTTTTAAAAAATTAGGAATTAGTCCTCTTATTATTGGTATTATTCTTGGAATTTTTTATGCAAATACTTTAAAACATAAACTTCCAAATCCTTGGCAAAGTGGAATAATTTTTTCTACAAAATATATTTTAAGATTTGGAATTATTTTATATGGATTTAGACTTACTTTTCAAAATCTTCAAGAAGTTGGAATAAATGGGATTTTAATAGCTTTTTGTGTTGTTTTTTTTACTTTTATTTTTGGATATTTTATAGGAACAAAAGTTTTAAAAATGGATAAAGAGTTAACTATTTTATGTAGTGCAGGAAGTTCGATTTGTGGAGCAGCAGCTGTTATGGCAACTCAAAGTGTTTTGAAAAATGAAGCTTATAAAAGTGCTGTTGCTGTATCTTTTGTGGTGATTTTTGGAACAATTGGAATGTTTTTATATCCATTTTTAGATAAGTTAGGAGTTTTTCTTTTTACAAGTTCTCAAATGGGAGTTTATATAGGAGCAACACTTCATGAAGTAGCACATGTTGTTGCAGCTGGAAATGCTTTAGGTGAAGTTGTATCAACAAATGCAATTATTGAAAAGATGATAAGAGTTATATTTTTAGTTCCATTTTTGATTTTATTATCATTTTGGTTGATTAAAACAAATTTTCATACAAAAAAAGAGAAATCAAGAATAGTAATTCCTTGGTTTGCAATATTTTTTATAGTAGTAGTTGGATTTAATTCTTTGGAACTTTTGGAAGAAAATATAATAAAAAGTATAAATTATTTTGACACTTTTGCTTTAACTATGGCAATGACTGCTTTAGGAATGGAAACAAGTTATGATAAGTTTAAAAATACAGGAATAAAACCACTTTATTTATCATTGATTTTATTTATTTGGTTAATGGTTGGAGGATATTTTTTAGTTAAGTTCTTTTTTTAAGATAAGTATTTTTAATACTTATCTTACTTCAATTCCATATTTTTCTAGCATATTAACCCAAACAATATTATTACCATTTTTATCAAAAATTGTTGGTGTTCCTTGAACATTTAAATTTAATCCAATTTGAATTTGTTCTTCTAAATGTTTTTCAAGTTTAGCAAGTTGAGTTTGTGTATATTTTGAATTTTTTACTTTATCTAAATTTTCACTTGCATCAAACATAGCATCAATTTTTTCATTTGTTGTTTTTTTATTCATAATATATAAAGATAAATCTTTTGCATTTTCATGTGATTCTAAAGGATAATAAAACACTCTAATTTTAACTTTATCTTTTATTTGTGGTAAATATGATTCTAATTTTTTACAATATGGACATTCTGGATCTGTAAATAAAAAGTACTCTTCTTTTCCTGTTCCATAAACAAAAGCTTCTTTTCCTCTAACTCCTGTTAAATCAACTGGTGCAGATACTTTCATTCCATTATTTACATCAATAACATCACCTGAAAGAATAAGTTTTTTATCTTTTGTTAAATAAATTTCATCATTGTTCCCTTGAACTTTGATGCTTAAAATATAAATACTTCCAACATCAAAAGCTTTTGTTATTTGTATATTTGCTCTTTTAAATAGTTCTAATTGTTCCATTTGAGCTATTTCAGCTTTTGATACTTCTTTTGTTGCAGCATTTAAACTACAAGTTAGGATAAGAGAACTGATTAACATTTTTTTAGTTAAATCAAACATAAGGTTTCCTAATATAAAAATTTTGCGTATTGTATCTTTTTTATATTAAGAATGTGTGAAGTAATTTATAAATTACTTCACAATTTTACTTTTTAGAGTAACTTTATCTTATTTTATGAGAGTATAAAAAATTCCTGTTGTAAATAATGAGATAATTGTTCCATATCCTACAATTGCAGAACTTAATTTTGGGGCAAGTCCAGCCATAGATGCTATAGCACCTGCTGTTATCATAGTTGGCATTGCAGCTTCCATAATTGATACAATTGATGCTGTATTATGCCAATCAAATGTTTTACAAATAATAATTGCAATAATAGGTGCAATGAAAAGTTTTACAATAAGTGCGATACTAAAAGGTTTTATCTCTTCTTTTTGTAATTTTAGTTGAAGTTGAAGTCCAACTGCAACTAAAGCAAGAGGAACAATCGTACTAGAAAAAGCACTTAAAACTTTTATTGTAACTTGATTAAATTCTGTTCCAATTAATAATAAACCAACCATTAAAGCAATAAATGGTGGAAAAGTTAAAACTTTGAATGTAATCAATCTAAAAGTAACTTTACTATTACTAGAATAGAAACTTGCTATAAAAGTACCATAAATTGCAAGTGCAATAAAATTTCCTAATTGGTCATAAACTAAAATATAAGGAATAGAACTTTCTCCCATATAAGAAGTAATTATAGGAATACCAATAAATGAAGTATTTCCTAAAACTGCTACAAGCATAAGGCAACCTGTTACTTCTTTTGAAAAATTAAATATTTTAGATAAGAACAAAATTATTACTGCACTTAATGTCATAACTGTCCATGATATTATGATAGGAATAATTGCTTCAATAGAAATATCTAATTTTGGTATTTGTAATAAAATCATCGCTGGAAGAGAAATATAGATTAAAAATTGATTTAAAATCATAGGAGCATCTTTGGAAAAGATGTTTAATCTATTAATTATATAACCAATAGACATTGCTAAAATAATTAAAATAAAATTTTCCATCTTTTAGTCACAAAAAGTATTTTGACAAGGATTATCAGATGTAACTTTTCCAAATTCTTTTACATAATCAATTCCCCATTGATGCATCTCTTCTAAAACAGGTCTTAATTTTTCTCCACAAGGAGTTAAACTATACACAACTTTTGGTGGAACACTAGCAAAACATTCCCTATGAATAATATTTTTTTCTTCTAGTTCTTTTAGTTTTATTGTTAAAGTTTTTTGAGTTATTTCACTTATTATTTCATGTAATTCTTTAAATCTTTTTTCTCCATCAAGTAAGTGCCAAATAATTGCTAACTTCCATCTATCATTGAAAATATCCAGTGTTACAGCAACTGAACATCTATATTCTTTATCATTTATATAATACATAATTAAAATCCTTAAATTTGCAGTTTGAATTATAACATAAAGAAAATTAATTTCCATTACTTACCTAAAGTAAAGTAAGCATATATTAAGTTTGTTGTAAATATAATTTTCAAAATTAAAGGAGCAAATTATGAAAAAAGTTTTAATTTTAAATGGGCATCAATATTATAAAGGTCCAGCTAATGGTGAATTAACTAATCATTATATAGAAAAAGCAAAAGATTTTTTTTCTAAAAATGGATTTGAAGTAAAATATACTTATATGGAAAAAGGTTATGAAGTAGAAGAAGAGTGTGAAAAATTTGAATGGGCTGATTATGTTTTATTTCAATATCCAGTTTATTGGATGGGTGTACCTTGGATTGCAAAAAAATATTTTGATGAAACATTTACTCAAGGAAGACACTATGAAAGTGATGGAAGAAGTAGAAGTGATGCAAGTAAAACTTATGGAACGGGAGGATTATTAAAAGGTAAAAAATATATGTTAAGTGTAACTTATAATTGTCCATTAAGTGAATTTGACAATCCAAAAGGTTTTTTTGATGGTTTATCTTTAGACCAAGCTCATGTTGCAACTCATAAAACTTTTGAATTTTGTGGATTAGAACCACTTAAAACTTATTCTGTTCATGATATTTTTAAAGGTGATTTAGATTTAGCTAAAGAGTTAGAAAAATTTGAATCAGTTTTAAAAGAGAATTTTTTATAGGAAAAAAATATGAAAAATATTGTAATAGTTGCAACTATTAAAGCAAAAAAAGGTTTTAAAGATGAAGTTTACAATGAACTTTTAAAACTTCATAAAGCAACTCATGAATTTGATGAAGGTTGTATTCAATACGATTTACATAAAGATTTAAGCGATGAAGATAGTTTTACTTTTGTTGAAACTTGGGAAAATCAAGAACTTTTATCTTTACATGAAACAAAAGAGCATTTTAAAAAATTTGTATCTAAAACCGAAAATAAAATAGATGGTTTAACAATCAATAAACTAGAAAAATTAGAAATCTAAAAAGGATTTTTTATGAGCTTATTATTAAAAAGTGGAAATATTGGAGCATTAGAGTTAAAAAATAGAGTTGTTATGCCACCTATGTGTATGTATAAAAGTGATAATAGTGGAGAAATAAAAGATTTTCATAAATATCACTATGTATCAAGAGCTTTAGGTGGAGTAGGGTTTATTATAGTTGAAGCAACTGCAATAGAGCCAAAAGGAAGAATCTCTTCAAATGACTTAGGTCTTTGGGATGATTCTTTGATAGAAAAACATAAACAATTAAATAAAGATATACACTCTTTTGGTGCTAAAACTGCAATTCAAATTGCTCATGCAGGAAGAAAGTCAACTGTTATTGATTCAACTCCTATTGCTCCAAGTTCAATTGCTTTTTCAAAAGAGGCTCCATTTAAAATTCCTAAAGAAGTTTCAATAGAAGAGATAAAAAATATTAAAAAATTATTTATAAATGCAGCTTTTAGAGCAAAAGAGGCAGATTATGATGCTATTGAACTTCATGCAGCTCATGGCTATTTATTATGTGAGTTTTTATCACCAATTTCAAATAATAGAACAGATATTTATGGTGGAACTTTAGAAAATAGATGTAGATTAGTTTTAGAAATAGCCCATGAGATAAAACAAAAATTAGATTTGCCTTTGATTGTTAGAATTAGTGCTGATGAGTGGATGAATGGTGGTTGGAATATAGAAGATTCTATTTATTTATCAAAAGAATTAGAAAAAATTGGAATTGATGCAATTCATGTATCAAGTGGTGGAAATTTAGAGAAACCTAATAATGCTCCAATAATTCAACCTTTATATCAATCTTCTTGGGCAAAAAAAATAAAAGAAAAAGTGAATATTCCAGTAATTGCAGTTGGGTTAATTACAACAGCAATTGAAGGAGAATATTTACTTAAAAATAGTTCTTGTGATTTTGTTGCATATGGTAGAGAGTTACTTAGAAATCCAAATTTTGTTTTTTATGCAGCAAATGAATTTAAAGAAAAAGAGAAAATAAATGTCTCTTATCAAAGAGCATTTATATAATAGAAAGTAGATAAAATGATTCAAAAAAGTAATACCAAATATTTTATTGGTATGTTTATAGCTATGATAATTTGGGGAATTGCATGGACTTCAGGAAAAGCAGCAACAGAACATTCGAATCCAGAAGTTGCCACATTTTGGAGATATGCAATCTCTTTTTTAACGATAATTCCTGTTATTTTATATATGAAAACGGTTTTAAAAACAGATAAAATAGGATTAATTTATATGATAGGTGCTGGAATTTTAAGTGCTATATTTAATTATCTGTTTTTCAAAGGATTATCTCATGGAGCAGCTGGTTATGGAGGAACAATGGTAACCTCAATTGCTCCAATAATTACATATATATTATCAATTATAATTTTTAAAACCCAAGTATCAGCAAAACAGATTTTTGCACTTGGAATTGGAATTTTTGGTGCATTAGTTTTACTTCGTGTTCCTTCAGAAGGATTTGCTTTTTTAAATGTAAATAGTTCATATTTTTTAGCTTGTGCTGTAGTATGGGCTATGGTTACAATATTTTCACAAAAAGCATCAAAAAGAGCAGACCCGATGTTTTATACTTTAGTTGTTTTTGGGATTACTGGATTTATAAATATGATTTTTGCTTTACCTTATCATCCTTTTGCTTTTGCATCGTATGATTATGTATTTTGGTTAAATATTATTTATATTGGAGTTTTTTCAGGGACTTTTGCAATGACACTTTTTTTTGTATCAGCTGCAAAAATTGGAGCCCATAACACAGGAGTATTTATGTTTATAGTTCCCATAGGAGCGATAGTTTCAAGCTATTTTGCATATAATGAGAATATTGCTTTATCGACAATTATGGGATGTACTTTATCATTTGTTGCTGTTGTATTATTTAATACAAAAAGTAAATTAGAGCGATTAAAAGCCAAACAAAATTTAATTTAAAAGGATAATTATGGAAAAAACATTTATGGAAGCTATGGATTTTAGACATGCTTGTAAGATTTTTGATGAGACTAAAAAAATTAGTGATGAGGATATGAAATTTATTTTAGAAGCAGGAAGAAAAAGTCCGAGTTCTTTTGGTATGGAAGCTTGGAAGTTTTTAGTTATCACAAATGAAGAGTTAAAAGCAAAATTAAGACCTGCTTGTTGGGATCAACCACAAATTACAACTTGTTCTCATTTAGTTGTTGTTTTAGCTGGAATTGAAAGTGTAAAACCAGAATCTGGGATACCTGCTTTAAGATTTGGAAGACGTGAAATGCCTCAAGAGAAAAAAGATTTTTATAATAAATTATATAAAGACCATTTAACAGTTACAAAAGTTTTAGATAGTGATGAAAATGTTTTTGCTTGGACAGCTAAACAAACAGCATTTGCAGCTGCAAATATGATGACAGCAGCTGCAATTAAAGGAATAGATTCTTGTCCTATTGAAGGATTTGATAAAGCAAAAGTTGAAGAAATTTTAGGACTTGATACTAAAAAATATCAATTATCTTTAGTTTTACCTTTTGGATATAGAATAAATCCACAATCTAGTCAAATGAGATTAGCTTTTGATGAAGTAGTTGAATTTATAAAATAATCTTTGTAGCCTTTTAAATAATAATTTAAAAGGCTATATATCTGCATATATAGAGCTTCTAGAAAATAAAAAATAATAAAAATGATACCTTTATAATACCATTTTCTATTAAAATACTTAATATAATTAATTTAATAAGGATTTTTGCTAAATGGATACAATATTTATAGATACAAATGATAAAAAAAATAAATCAATATTAGTAATCAGCGATGATATAATTTTTATAAATGAGTTGAAAAAAAAGGTTAATTCAAACTTTAAACTAAATTTTTTTGAGAACAATAAATTTTATTTATTAAATAGTGATATTAATAGTTTTGATGTAATTATTTTTGATAATAGTAAAAATGATTTAAAAAAGTTTTTGGATGTATTTAAATTAACAAAATCTTATAATTTTAATATACCTATAATTTTATTGAAAGAAGATGTTAGTGAAGATGATTTATCTTTGTATAAAATAATCAATGTTTATTCTATTTTAAAAAAACCAATAAATAAAGATTTTTTATTTAATACAATTGAACTTTGTTTAAATTTTTTAGATAGTAATAAAAAAGTGCAATTTGAAAATGGATATTATTTTGATTTAACAAGAGAAGAGTTATTTCAGGGTAAAAAGATTATAAAACTTACAAGAACAGAAAAAAAGTTAGTTAAATTATTGGCTGAAAATCCTAATAGTTTAGTTACTTATGAAGAGATTTCTTCAATAGTTTGGAAAGGAAAAGTTTTTTCTATCTATTCTTTACGAAATGTAATTAATCATTTAAGAGAAAAAACAGATGATACATTTATTAGAAATTTTTCAAATAGAGGATATATTTTAAATACTATTTGATTTTTTACTTTTTCTTAAAATTACTATATAATAATCCTTAATATGAAAAAATTAAATATAATAGTCTTTATAGTAATTTTATTTTTTTTTAATGGATGTGAGGATACGTCAAATAACTATTCTCCAACTTATCAGAAAAATAAAGTATTAGATAAAAAAATTTATATTTTAGGTGTTCATCCTTTACATAATCCAAAGCATTTATTTGAAGTATATCAACCTTTAGTGGATTATTTAAATGAAAATTTAAAAGATATAACTATTCAGCTAGAAGCTTCGAGAAATTATGACTCTTTCAATGAAAAATTATCTTTAAGACATTTTGCCTTTGCTTTACCAAATCCTTATCAAACATTAAAATCTTTAGATTATGGTTACAAAATTTTTGGAAAGATGGCAGATGATGAAAAATTTAAAGGGATAATTATTGTAAGAAAAGATAGCAATATAATAGATTTTAAAGATTTAAAAGATAAAAAGATTAGTTATCCTGCTTCAACTGCACTCGCTGCAACTATGTTACCTCAATATTTTTTATATGAAAATGGAATAGATATAAATAAAGATTTAAAGAACATTTATGTTGGTTCTCAAGAATCTGCTATAATGAGTGTTTATTTAAAAGCAACAGATTTAGGAGCAACGTGGACTCAACCTTGGGAAATTTTTAAAAAAGATAGACCAAATATTGCAAATGAATTGAAGGTATTATGGGAAACTAAAAGTTTACCAAATAATGGTTTAGTTGCACGAAATGATGTTCCCGAAGAATTGATAAATAGAATTGGTAATTTATTATTTAACATGCATTTAGATAGCAAAGGTATGTTAATACTTAAAAAAATCAATTTAACACATTTTGAAAAAGCAAATAGTGAAACTTATGATGAAGTAAAAGATTTTATAAATAAGTTTGAAAAAGATATAAGAGTAATAAAATGATAGATAAAATAAAAGCTTTTTATAGCCATTCTATTAAAAGAAGATTGATAATAACTGTTACTCTTACTCATGTATTTTTGATGAGTATTTTTGTTTATGATTTGATTAGTGAACAAAAAGAATTTTTAAAAAATCAAAGTAATGAACAAGTTACAAGTTTAACAAAAATGATTGTGAGAAACTCTGTATCTTGGATTTTATCAAATGATTATGTTGGTTTAGAAGAGTTAATCTCTTCAATCTCAAAATATCCAAATTTAGAATATGCGATGATTATAAATAAAAATGGAAAAATTTTAGCTCATACTCAAGAAGAAAAAATAAATTTGTATCTATCTGATAAATTAAGTACAGATTTTTTTGATTCAAAAAAGATTGAATCAAAAATGCTTATTCAAAATAATAAAATTTTAGACTATATTTCTCCTGTTTTTAGAGAAAATCAACATATCGGCTGGGTTAGAGTTGCTTTAAATCAAAATATAAACTCTCAAAATATAGAAGAAATTTTTAAAGAAGGATTGTTTTTTATTAATATTGCAATAATTGTTGGGTATATCTTTGCATACTTTTTAGCGAAAAATATAACAAAAGATTTATATACTTTGATGAAAATTGCTAAACAAACCGCAACAGGAACAAGAAATCAAAGAGCTGATATTTCAAGAAAAGATGAATTAGGTGTTTTAGCAAAAGATATAAATAATATGTTAGATAAGATAGAAAAAGATGAAAAACAATTAGAAATTTCTAATAGAGAATTAGAAAAAGATATTGTAAAACTTGAGTTAATGGATAGTAAATTAACTTTATTAAATAAAAATCTTGAAAAAAAAGTTGTAGAAAAAACTTATGAATTAAAAAAATTAAATGATAATTTAAAAAAAGAGATAGAAGAAGAAGTAGAACAAAATAGGCAAAAAGATAATATGCTTTTTCAACAATCAAAAATGGCTTCAATGGGTGAAATGATTGAAAATATAGCGCATCAATGGAGACAACCTTTAAGTTTTATTAGCACAAGTGCAAGTGGAATAAAATTAAATAAAGAGTATCACACTTTAACTGATGAAATTTTAGATGAAGCTATAGAAAATATTATGAATAGTACACAATTTTTATCAAATACTATTGATGATTTTAGAGATTTTTATAAAATTGATAAAATAAAAGATAAATTCAATGTAAAAGAAATTATTCATAAAACTTTAAAGCTTACAACTTCAAGATTTACAAGTAGATCTATTCAAGTTATTGAAGATTGTGATGATGTTTTTGTTTTTGGTTTTGAAAATGAATTAGTTCAAGTTTTTATAAATATTTTAAATAATGCAAGAGATGAATTAGAAAAATTACCTTATGAAGAAAGATTTATATTTATAACTATTAAAAAAGAAAAAAATGAAGCTTATATTTCATTAAAAGATAATGCAAATGGAATAGAACCAACAATTTTAGAAAAGATTTTTGATCCATATTTTACAACAAAAGGTTCTGATAAAGGTACTGGAATAGGACTTTTTATGTCAAAAGAGATTATAGAAAAACATTTCAATGGTAAAATAATTGCAGTAAATGAAAATTTTATTTATAATAAAAAAGAGTATAACGGTGCTAATTTTATAATAACTATTCCTTTATAAATAGTATTAATTTCTATTTATTATGATAGTAAATAAGACACCATTTTTTTTATTTTCTACAAAAATATCACCTAAATTATCCTTTTCTAAAATATTTTTACAAATATAAAGTCCTAATCCAGAACCATTCTTTTTATTTTTTGTTGAAAAATATGGATTAAAGATTTTTGATATTATATTTTCATCAATTCCTCCAGCATTGTCTTCTATAAAAATTTTTTGTTCTTTTTTATTTTGATTAAAAGAAATACTTATCAAAGGATTTTCTATATTTTTTTCTAAAATAGCATCTTTTGAATTATTTAATATATTTAATATTATTTGAATTAATTCATTTTTTGGAAGATTTAATTTTGAAAGTTTTTTATCTTTTATTTCAATTTTTATATTTTGAGATAAAAAAGTTTTTTCAAGCATTTTATGAGTAATTATAACTATTTCATTTAGAGTTATTAATTCTTTTTTAGAATCAATTGTAAAAAAATTTCTAAAATCATCTATTGTTGTGGACATATATTGAATATATTTATTTATATCATTTAAAATAGTATCTAAAAAAATTTTATCAAGTTTGTTTATTTCATTTTTTAATTTTATTCTAGTAATCATAGTTGATATTGTTGATAAAGGTTGTCTCCACTGATGAGCAATCATAGAAAGCATTTCTCCCATTGCAGAAAGTTTAGATTGGCGAATTACCATTTTTTCTTTCTCTTTTAATTCACTTAAATCTAAAATAAAAACCATTTTATATTCTTTATCTTTATATTGTACATTTTTGATTTTAATAATTACAGGGATAATATTTCCATCTTTTGTGATTAAAGAGATTTCTTGAAAAAGTTTTTCATTATATTTTATAAATTTTTCTTTTGATGTTGGGATTAATATCCCTGTGGCTAATTTATCAATCAATTCTTCTTTATTTTCATATCCTAAAATTTCAAGTAAAGAATGATTGATATTTTTTATAAAACCTTCTTCAATTACTAAAATACCTTCAATAGTATTATTTATAACATCACTTAAATTTATAAATATATTATTATTTTCACTCATTTTTGTCCAATACTGTTTTGATTATATAGATTTTATCTAATTAAATACAAAATATACAGAATTATGAGTAATTTTCATAAAATATTATTTTTTTATAAAAATTAATAGTATAATAAGATATATAGTCAAAGGAGCTAGCATGAAAAACTTATTTCTTATTCTTCTTATTAATTGTTTATTCTTAGGTTGTACTCAAAACCAAGTTACAGAAGAGATTTGTAAAAAAGAAGGTAAAATTTACAAAGTCAATAAAGTGCTAAATTTGAGAAGTGGCAATTATGAAGATAAAGCTCAATGTATTTAAAAAAATTAAAAACAAGAGAGAAAAATGACAAATACAAATGTAACAGTTGATTTACAAAAATTGGAAAAACTTTTAAATAAAGTAGGGGATTTAGTAATAACAAATTCTATGATGGCTCAATCAGTAGAAAATCTACCTTCAAGTGATGAAAAAAAGAGTTTAATAGAAAAAATTACTCTTTTGCAAAGGCATATTGTTGAACTTCAAGATTATGCTACAGAAATAAGAATGATTAAATTTGGAACAATGTATGAAATATATGCTGATTATTTAAAACAAATAGTTCCACAAAATAAAAAAGTAAAACTTCAATTAGTTGGAGGAGAAATCAAGGTTGATAAATCTTTAATTGAGCAATTAGATTTATTAATAAAAAAACTTATTTCAAATGCTGTTTTATTTGGAATAGAAACAGTAGATCAAAGAGTTTTAAACGATAAAAATGAAGAAGCAATAGTAAAAGTAGTTATTGAACAATTAAATGGACAAATCTCATTTTCAGTTGTTGATGATGGGGATATAGTAGATAAAGAAGATATTGAAAACATAAGTGAATTAAAAGAAAATATTTCTAAATTTAATGGAAACTTAGAAATTGAGAGTGTAGAAAAAGTTGGAACAAAAGTTTCAATTATTATTCCTTTAACTCATTCTATATTAGATGGATTAAATATTAAAATTGGAAATAGTATATTTATTCTTCCAACTGCTTCAATAGTAGAATCAATACAGCCAACAAAAGATATGATTAAATATGTTGGAGATGGAAGTAGCCAGTTATTGATGTTAAGAAATGAGTTTATTCCTATAATAAAATTATATGAGTATTTTAATATAACACCAAAATCAAAAAAACTAGAAGATGGACTTTTAATAATTGTAAAATCACAAGGTCAAAAAGCAGCATTTTTAATCGATGAATTTCTACAACAACAACAAGTAGTTTTAAAAACTATAGAAACGAACTTCAGAAAAGTGGATAGTGTTGCTGGTGCAACAGTTCGAGGTGATGGAAGTATTGGTATAATAATTGATGTAAAAACTATTTTAGAGGCTCATTAAAGGAAAAATTTTGATAAATTATATCTCCTTAGAAGAATATGGTAAAAAAATATCGGTTTTATTTGTTGAAGATGATGAAAATATAATAAAAGAGATGGGTTTTTTACTAGGAGATATATTTGAAAAAGTTGATATTGCTGTTGATGGTAAAGAAGGTTTTTTTAAATATAGTGAAAACTATAAATTAGATAAAAATTATTATGATTTAGTAATTACTGATATTCAAATGCCAAATATGAATGGAATTGAATTGATAAAAAATATTTATAAATTAAATGATAAACAAAAAGTTATTGTTTTATCTGCTCACAATGAAGCTGACTATTTGATGGAACTTGTAAATATTGGAATTTCTCAATTTATTTTAAAACCTATTGACTATAACAATTTTTTAGAAGTAATCTATAAAATATCAAAAAATATTTATGAATTAAAATATAAAAAAGATATTAAAATTTCAAATTTAGTAGAAATTGATAAAGATTTATTTTGGAATAAAGAGTTAAAACAATTAAGTTTAAAAGATAAAGTTATAAAGTTAACAAAAAAAGAGTTTTATTTAATAGAATTACTTTTAAAATACCCAGAAAAAATATATACAAATGAAGAAATAATAACTTATCTATGGAAAGATGATTTTACAAATCAGGCTGATATTTCTAATTTAAAAAATATTATTTCAAGACTTAGAAAGAAAATACCACTTTTAAATATAGAAAATATTTATAGCTTTGGTTATAGATTAACTATAAAAAATTAGAAACTAAAATTTATGTAAAAAAGATATTATTATGGTTTTATCATTTAGTAGCTATAATTGATAAAAATTATTGAATAATAAAAGGTTTATATTGAGATTAAAAAGTATTCTTTTTCTTTTTGTTTTTATTTTCTCATTAAATTCTTATGCAACTACTCAAAATCAAAAAATAAAACTTCAACTACAATGGAAACACCAATTTGAATTCGCTGGTTTTTATATGGCAAAAGAAAAAGGTTTTTATCAAAAATTTGGGATAGATGTAGAGTTTGTAGAGTTTGATGGAAAAACAAATATTACAGATAAAATATTAAATGAAGAGAACCAGATTGGTGTTTGGGGTTCAGGGATAATAAATGAATGGCTAAATGGTAAAGATGTTGTTTTTCTTGCTAATTATTTTAAAAGATCTCCTCTTGCATTAATAACAAAACCAGAAATTAGAACGCCTGAAGATTTAGTTGGAAAAAGAGTAATGATACCTTTTTTTGATGTATCAAGTGCAAGTTTTCAACAGATGTTTAAATTTTTCAACATTTCTAAAGATAGTTTAAATATAGTTGAGCCAAATTTTAAAATTCCAGATTTTGAAAAAGATAATATTGATGCAAGTTCAACTTTTTTACCAAATGAACCATACTATTTTATAAAAAAGGGAATCCCTTATAATATTTTAGACCCTAATAATTATGGTGTAGAGTTTTATGATGTTAATCTTTTTAGTTCAAGAAAATTTGTAGAGCAAAATTCAGTATTAATAAAAGATTTTATAGAAGCAACGAATAAAGGTTGGGATTATGCTTTAAAAAATGTAGATGAAACTGTAAATGTAATTTTAGAAAAATATAATACTCAAAATAAAACAAAAGATGCACTTATTTTTGAAGCAAATGAGAGTAAAAAATTTATTTTACAAAAAAATTATCCATTAGGAAGTATTGATATTAATAAAGTGAAAAAAATTTCTGAATTATACATTGAGTTAGGATTTGCTCCTAAAAGAGATAATTTAGAAGATTTACTTTTTATATCAAATGAATCTACAATTTCTTTGACTAATAAAGAAAAAGCTTTTTTGAAAGATAATCCAATAATAAAAGTAAGTAATGAGATAAATTTTCCTCCTTTTGATTTTTCTATTGGTGGAGAACCGTATGGTTTTAGTATAGATTTATTGAACCTTTTATCAAAAAAGATAGGATTAAAATTTGAGTATGTAAATGGTAATTGGGTTGAATTATATAATGATTTTAAAGATAAAAAAATAGATTTATTGCATACCTTGAGTAAAACTTCTCAAAGAGAAAATGATGGTTTTTTCTCTGAACCATATCTTTGGTATCAAACACACTTTATTATTAGAAAAGATAATCCTGATATACAGAATATTGAAGATTTAAATGGAAAAATATTAGTTGTAGGAAAATATTGGGCAAGTGAAGAGTATATTTCAAAAAACTATCCAAAAATAAAATTATTAGTTGTTGATAGTTTTGAAGATATGTTAGAGGCCGTTTCTAAAGGTGAAGCTTATGCTTTAATCGGTGAAAATCTAATTTTTAAATATCTAACTAAAAAAAGAGGTTTTACAAATCTGAAGTTATCATTGCCTTTTGATGAATTTAATAGTTTAGAAAGAACTTCTTATCGATTTTTGGTTTCTAAAGATAAGCCTATTTTAAATCAACTTTTAAATAAAGGACTAAAAAGTTTAACCTTTAAAGAGTTAAATGAATTAGAAGAAAAATGGTTTGGAAAAGAAAATGATATTAAAGAATTTGACAATTCAAGTATAAAACTTAATGAAGAAGAAGTAGTTTATTTATCAAAAAAAAGATTGATTAAAATGTGTGTTGATCCTAATTGGATGCCTCTTGAAAGAATAAATGAAAATGGTTTACATGAAGGAATATCAGCAGATTTGATAAAAACTATGTCACATAAATTGAATCTCAACATTGAATTAGTAAAAACATCTTCTTGGAAACAGAGTTTAGATTTTATAAAAAATAAAGAATGTGATATTTTATCTCTAGCTATGAAAACAAAAGAAAGAGAAGAGTATTTAGATTTTACAACTCCATATTTTTCTTCTCCTTTTGTTATTGCTACTTTAGATAAAGAGTTATTTGTTGAAAATATTGAACACATTTTAGATAAAAAAATTGCATTAGTAAAAGATTATGCTTTTACTGAATTTTTAAAGAAAAAATATCCTAATACGAAGTTTGTAGAGGTAAATAATGTAAAAGAAGGTTTGACTTTACTCTCTGAAAAAAAAGTTTTTGCATTTATTGATACTTTAATTTCTATTGGTTATACAATTAAAGAAAATAGTTTTTATAATATAAAAGTTGCAGGTAAACTTGATGAAAAATGGGAATTATCTATTGCAACGAGAAATGATGAATCTATTTTAAATAAAATTTTTGAAAAAGCAGTAAATTCACTTTCTGATAATGATAAACAAATTGCTTATAATAAGTGGTTTTCAATAAAATTTGAACAATCAGTAGATTATTCGATGTTATGGAAGATTTTAATTCCTATATTCCTTTTAATTTTTATTTCTACTTATTGGAATAGAAAACTTTATAGTGAGAAAGAAAAAACAAAAAAAGCATTGGATTCATTGAAAAAACTTCAAGATATATTAGAAATAAAAAATTTTGAATTGCAAAGAATTTCAAATACAGATAAATTAACTACGCTTTATAATAGACATAAATTAGATGAAGTTTTAAAATATGAATTATCAAGATTTAATAGAACAAATATAAGTTTTGGATTAATTATTTTAGATATTGATTTTTTTAAAGATATAAATGATACTTTTGGACATAATATAGGAGATGAAGTTTTAGTTGAAATTTCATCACTTCTTAAAAAAAATGTTAGAAGTAGCGATATTCTAGGAAGATGGGGTGGAGAAGAGTTTTTGATTATTGCTCCTGATTCAAAAGAAAAAGATCTTCTTTTATTTGCAGAAAAACTAAGAAAAGAGATAGAAAATTATAATTTTGGTATAGTTGGTAAAAAAACTTGTAGTTTTGGTGTAACAATTAGCAAAAATAATGATACTGAAACTTCTATTGTAAATAGAGCAGATAAAGCTTTATATATAGTAAAAAATAGTGGTAGAAATAAAGTGCAATTTTTATAATGTATATTTTTTTATTGCTTAATTCTATAAATTTTGTAATAATTTCATTTTAGGAATCAAAATGAATTATCAAAAAAATTTAATAAATTATATAGAAAATAAAAATCAAGAGGGAATAATTGACACAAATATTTCAGCTCTTAAATTTTTTATAACAACTGAACAAAGTGAATTCACAAGTGTTGTTTATGAGCCCTCTTTATGTATTATTTTACAAGGAGAAAAGGCTATAGGATTTGCTGATGAGATGTATAGTTATGATTCTACTAGATATTTATTAGCTTGTACACATATTCCTGTAAAAGTTAAAATAAATATGGCTTCAAAAGATTTGCCTTATATTGCTCTGATGGTAAAATTTTCACTGGAAGAAATTTATGAAGTTTTAAAACAAACTACAAATTATAAAATTGAAAATAAAATAGATGTTCAAAAAGGGTTTTGCTTATATCAATTAGATGAAACTCTATTGGAACCTATTTATAGATTAGTAAAACTACTTGAAAAAAATGAAAAAGATATTGAATTTTTTTCTTCTTTAATCAAAAAAGAGATAATTTATATTCTGTTACAAACAAGCAGTGATTTTCTAAAACATCATGTTTTAGAAGGAACTTTAACAAATCAAATAGTAAAAGCAATAAGTGAAATAAAAAATAATTTTGATAAAACTATTAATATGAAAGATTTATCAAAATCTATTGGTATTAGCGAATCATCTTTATACCAAAATTTTAAAAAAGTTACTTCAATGTCTCCTTTGCAATTTCAAAAAAAGATTAGATTAGAAGAAGCAAAAAATATTTTGCTTAGCCAAAATATTGAAGCTTCTGAAGTTGCATTTTGTGTTGGTTATGAATCTCCTTCTCAATTTAGCAGAGAATATTCAAGAATGTTTGGAATGTCTCCTAAAGCTCACTCTTTTCATATCAAAAATAATAGTATTGCTTAATTTTTTAAATTTACAGAATTAGGCAATCTTTGTGGATTATCTTTCTATTTCAAATAAACACTTTTTTATATAATAAAAAAATTAAATAAAATAGGAGTTTTATAATGCAAAATTTTACATACAGAAATCCAACAAGAATAGAATTTGGGAAAAATAAAGAAAAAAATATAGGGAAATATATAAGTGAGTATGGAGTTAAAAAAGTGCTTTTAACTTATGGTAGTAATAGAATAAAAAAAGATGGTTTATTTGATATTGTAATTGAAAGTCTAAAAGAGTTTAATATTGAATTTATAGAACTTGGTGGAATTATAAGTAATCCTGTTTTATCAAAAGTAAGAGAAGGAATAACTTTAGCAAAAGAACAAAAAGTTGAAGCAATTTTAAGTCTAGGAGGAGGTTCTGTACTAGATAGTTCTAAATCAATTGCAGTTGGTGCTTTGGATGATGGAGATGTTTGGGATTTTTTTATTGGTAGTAGAACTATTGAAAAAGCTTTAAATGTTTTTGATATTATCACGTTAGCTGCAACTGGAAGTGAGATGAACTCTTTTGCCGTTGTAACAAATGAAAAGACAAAAGAAAAATATTCAATTATGTCAAATCATATTTATCCTAAAGTCTCAGTTATAAATCCAGAACTTCAAAAATCAGTATCAAAAGATTATTTAGTTTATTCTGCAGCTGATATTATTGCTCATTCTATTGAAGGATATTTTACTGCAAAAGTTCATCCCACTATAATTTCAAAATATGTGGAATCAAATATTTCAACAGTTATTGAAACTACTGAAATCTTACTAAAAGATAGCGAAAATTATGATGCAAGAGCAGAATTTGCTTGGGCTGCAACAAATGCTTTAAATGGTACAACTTATTTAGGAGTTAGTGAATATTCATTTCCAAATCATATGATAGAACACTCTTTATCAGCTTTATTTAATGTTGCTCATGGAGCAGGATTATCAGTTGTAATGCCAGCTTGGATGAAATGGTACTATAGAAATAATGTAGCTCAATTTGAAAGATTTGCAAATGAAATTTTCGGAGTTTACTCTTCTCAAGAAGGAATAGAAGCACTAGAAAATTGGTTTAATAAAATTGGAACACCAACAAAATTAGGTCAGTTAAATATAAAACAAAGTGATATAGAAGTTATTGTTGAAAATATTTTAAATAATGCAAAACATTCAAGATTAGATAATATTTATACTAAAGAAGTATTAACTCAAATTTTAAATAATGCTTTATAAATAATATTTTTATGTTGTTTATTTTTTTAGCAATATTCGATTGTAAAATTAATAATTTGATTTATTTTATAACTAAAATGAGAAAAATAATTACTTTATCATAATAATTAAATATTGAATATTTTATATCTATAAATTATATTCCTATATAAGAAATTAAATGCTAAAATACCAAAAAATATCAAAAAGGTAGGTTATGTTTAATCTTGGAGAAATCGAAAATTGGTTAAAAGAACATTCAATAAATAATTATATGATTTCGGAAGATTTATATGTTTCAGTTCAAGGAAATGTAAATTTAAATGAGAGATTAAATGGTAAAAAACTTCCTATAAAATTTGATAGAATAGAAGGATATTTTGATATTAGTAATAATAATCTAACTTCACTAGAAGGGTGTCCAAAAACTGTTGTAAAAGATTTTAATTGTTCAAAAAATAAATTAATCTCTTTATTTGATTGCCCTACAGAAGTTGGTGATTTTGATTGTTCATATAATCAATTAAAAACTTTATCTTATGCTCCAAAAGAAGTAAAAGGGAGTTTTAATTGTTCATTTAATGAATTAAAATCAATAAAAGCAAGTCCTAGAACTATAAAAGGACATTTCAAATGTAATGATAATAAATTAGTTTCATTAGAAGGTGGTCCTAAAAATATAGATACTTATTTTGATTGTTCAAACAACTTTTTAGAAAGACTTACTGGTGGTCCAGTTACTGTTAAACATGATTATATTTGTAATGGAAATAATCTAAGTGATTTAGAAGGTCTTGCAGATGAAATAGGTGGAGATTTAGTAACTAATATTAAATTAAATAATTTAACATCAAGATTTAATGAAGAAGAAAAATTCTGGAAATATAAAGGTAGTGATGTTATAGCACATATTTATAAACCAATGGTTGCTCTTATTAACAATGAAGATATTGTTAATTGGTTAAATAAATATGAAATTAAAAACTTCTCTATTTTGCCCGATGGTTCAGTTGATGTTCAAGGAGATGTTAAGTTATCAGGAAGACTAACAAATTTATTTAAATTACCTATAAACTTTAATTTTGTTGATGGTGATTTTGATATTAGTGAAAATGAATTAGTATCTTTGGATGGAAGTCCTAAGAAAGTAACAGGAAGTTTCTTAGCTCACAAAAATGAATTAAATTCATTAAGAGGTGGACCAAAAGAAGTAAAAGGAAGTTTTATTATTTTACATAATAATATTACTTCTTTGTTAAATTCACCAACTATGGTTAAGGGTGATTATATCTGTTCTCATAACCCTTTACGATCATTAGAAGGGTTAAATACTGTTTTAGGATATGTTTTTACAGGTGTGTATATTCCAAGATTAAAGTGTCAGAAATACAATTATAAGGGAGTTACAACTTATAAATATCCAGGTGATTCAGTAATGAAATATTTAGATGAAGAGTATATTTCATTAACTGATGAAGAAAAAGCATTTGAAGCAACTAAAAAGAATTTAGAAAAAGTTATCAAAAAAATGCTAAATGCAGGAACTTTGACAAAAGAGATGATAAATGATACTTTAATTAAAAACTTAACTAAATATCAATTGGATCAATTAAAAACAAAAGTTTTATGGATAAAAAATCCACCAAATGAAGATAATAGTGATATTGTAAGTGAAGAAGATATTATGAAATTGGCTTTTGAAAAAGAGTTATAAAAAAAGTAATTAAGTCCTAAATATATTTTTTTAGATATAATCGCAAAATCAATACAATTAAGTAAATAAAATAAATGGAGAGAATTATAATATGGTTCAAACTGTCAATCTTAAAAAAGCTTTTGGTCCAAGAGTTTTATTTCAAGATATAAATTTAAAATTAGATACGGGGAAAAGATACGGACTTATCGGTGCAAATGGTGCTGGTAAGACTACATTTTTAAAAATATTATCAGGTCAAGAAGAAGCAACAGAGGGTGAAGTTCAAATCCAAAATGGTAAAAAAGTTGGAGTATTATCACAAAATCAATTTGCATATGAAAATTACTCAATTTTTGATACAGTTCTTTTAGGAAATAAAAAATTATATGACGCTGTAAAAGAAAAAGAAGAACTTTATATGAGTCCAGAATTTACTGATGAAGTAAATAATAGACTTGCTGAACTTGAAATTATCTGTTGTGAAGAAGATCCAACTTATGAATATGATGTAAAAATTACAAGAATTTTAGAAGATTTAGGATTTCCAGCTTCATCTCATCAAGATTTAATGAGTACATTAACTGGTGGAGATAAATTTAAAGTTTTATTAGCACAAGTTTTATATCCAAAACCAGATGTTTTATTTTTAGATGAGCCTACTAATAACTTAGATATTGCAACAATTGGTTGGTTAGAAAATCAATTACAACATCATGATGGAACAATGGTTGTAATTTCTCACGATAGACACTTTTTAAATGCAGTTTGTACTCATATTTTAGATGTTGATTTTAAACAAATTAGAGAATTTACTGGAACTTATGATGATTGGTATATTGCATCAACTCTAATTGCAAAACAAAATGAAAAAGATGTTAGTAAAAAATTAAAAGAAAAAGAAGAACTTGAAAAATTTATCGCTAGATTTAGTGCAAATGCTTCTAAAGCAAAACAAGCAACTTCAAGACAAAAACAACTTGATAAACTAGATGTTGGTGCAATTCAAGTATCAAGCAGACGTGATCCTTCTATTATTTTTAAACAAAAAAGAGAGGTAGGGAAAGAGCTATTAACAGTTAAAAATATCTCTAAATCTTATGATGACCATATTGTTTTAAATGATATTTCATTTACAGTAGAAAAAGGTGATAAAATTGCTCTTATTGGAACAAATGGTATTGGAAAAACTACTTTATGTGAAATCTTAGAAGGAAATTTAAAACCTGATAGTGGAGAAGTTCTATGGGGTGCAACTATTCAAAACTCTTATTTCCCACAAAATGCAACAGATATAATTGAAGGTGATATTACACTTTATGATTGGTTAAGAAATTGTGATAGAGATGCTGATATTTCTGAAATTAGAAATTGTCTTGGAAGAATGTTGTTTAATGGTCAAGAGCAAGAGAAAAAAGTAAACTCATGTTCTGGGGGAGAAAAACACAGAATGATGCTTTCTAAAATCATGTTAGAACAAGGGAATTTCTTAGTTTTAGATGAACCTACAAATCACTTAGATTTAGAAGCAATTATTGCTTTAGGTGAAGGTTTAAATGATTATGCAGGTTCTGTTATTTGTGTATCTCATGATAGGGAATTATTAGATGCATATGCAAATAGAATTATTGAAATTCAACCAGGTGGAACAATAATTGATTTTAAAGGAACTTATGAAGAATATATTGAGTCTAAAGAAGAGGCTTAATATATCTTTTAATTAAAAAAAAAGGGGGGGAAGATTTAAATCTTCCCCCTTTTTTTTTAATAAATGAATTATTTATTATTTTGAATGTCTAGAAGCCATTCTAATTTCTCTTCTTTGAATTGCATCATTATATCTTCTTTTATCATCTTCTGTTACTAAATCTAATTTTGGTACAGGAGCTGGTTTACCATGTTCATCAACTGCAATCATAGTAAAATAACAAACATTTGTATTTTTAATCGTATGATCTTTTATATCTTCTGAAATTACTTTGATTCCAATTTCCATCGATGTTCTTCCTGTATAATTAACAGAAGCATGGAAAGTAACAAGAGAACCTATTTTTATTGGGTCTTTAAATAAAACCATATCAACTGATAATGTCACAGCATACATTCCTGTGTATCTTGCTGCACAAGCATATGCAACATGATCTAACATTTTTAAGATTTCACCACCATGAACATTTTTCCCAGAAAAATTAGCTTTATCTGGAGTCATTAACATAGTCATTGTAAGAGACTTTTCTCTTTTTACTTCTTCACTACTCATTTTTAAAACCTTCTATTATAATTCTTTAAATATGTGACATTATAAAATAAAAACGCAGTATAAACATAGCAAATCCAGAAATATAGTAACAGAGATTATAAAAGTATAGAAAAAAGTAACATTTTGATTTTAATTCTTTTAATCTTTATATTTATTTCTAATCTCAATAAATTCATCGATATTCTCGAAAAATAGGTCTACAAGTATTGGATCGAAATGTTTTCCTTTTTCTTTTTTTAATAATTCAAAAATTTTTTCATCTTTCCATGCTTTTTTGTAACATCTGTCACTTCCAAGTGCATCAAAAACATCTGCAATAGCTGTTATTCTTCCATAAATGTGGATTTCTTCACCTTTTAATCCCAATGGATAGCCACTTCCATCATATTTTTCATGATGTTCTTTTGCTACAATTGCAGCAGTTTTTAAAATATCTCTATTTGAATCTTTCAAAATGTTATATCCAATTATAGAGTGTTCTTTCATTAATTCAAATTCTTCAATTGTTAGTTTATCAGGTTTTTTCAATATAGAATCAGGGATACCAACTTTTCCAATATCATGCATAGGTGAAGCAATTAAAAGATTATCAGCTTCATTTTTATCAATACCATATAATAAAGCTAGAAGTTTAGAATATTCTGCAACTCTTTTTACATGATTTCCTGTTTCTTTACTTCTTGTTTCTCCAATTTCTCCCATTTTATAGATAATCTCTTTTTGAGTTGATTGAATCTCTTCATTTAATTTAAATAATTCTGTTAAATCATTTATAATCCACATATATTCAATCGTAAAATTATTATCATCTTTAATTGGAACAATAGTTATATTTATCCAGTAATTATCACCATTTTTTGATTTATTATTTAAAATTTTGTTAAAAATCTTTTTATCATCAATTAATAGTTCAAGATTTTTAAATAAAGAATCTTCAATATCCTCATGTTTAAAAATCTTATAATCTGCTCCAATTAACTCTTTTCTTGAAAATTTAGTTAGTTCTAAAAACTTGTCATTCACATAAGTAATCTCTCCAAAGTTATTAGTTCTTAATAAGATATTACTTATATCAATTGCATTTTCATACTCTTTTGCAAGTTTTATTGAATGATTTAAATTTTCTTCTGAACCTTTTAATTTTAGTTTAAAATACTCTTTTACATTTTCTTGTTCTGTTATATCATTTCTTAAAGCAATAAATTCTTCTATGTTTCCATTTTTATCTAAAATAGGTTTTATAAAAGCTTCAACCCAATAATAACCACCATCTTTTTTTTTATTTTTTATTTTTCCTTTCCAAATTCTTTTTTTATTTTTTATTGTGTCCCAAATTTCCTCAAAGAGTTTTTTAGAACTATCTGGATGTCTTACAATATTGTGACTTTTACCTATTAATTCTTCTTTTTTATAACCAGATAATAAACAAAATTGTTTATTTACATAAGTTATAATTCCTTTATCATTTGTTTTTGAAACAATTGAACTTTCATCAACTGCATCTTTGTATTCTTGCAATAATAAAGAAGAATGAATTGATTCTTTTTGTCTTTTTTTATAATCAATCCATAAATCAATTTTTAAATATAATTCTTCAATTAAAACTGGTGTTCTTAAAATATCTACAACACCTAAATTATAAGCCTCTTTGATATTTGATATATTTTTTATATCTTTTAATATTATTGGAATTTGTAATTTATTAATTAAAAATTCATTTTTTTCTAAAAAAGATATTAGATTATAATTTTTTGAATTGCCATTTAATAAAACTAAATCAGGCTGCGTAGAATCTATTATTTCAGAAAAATCATCTAGATTTGAAGATAAAACAACTTGATAATTTCTTTTTTCTAGTAAATTCTTGAATTTTTGTTGTTTATTAGAAGAATCATCAATAATTAAAATTGTATTGTTTTTATTTTTTTCAATTTTTTCGATAGTTTCAAGAATTTGTTTACTTCTATTTACCAAAAAATCATCTTTTATAATAAAATCAATAGCTCCAATATTTGTAAAAGACTCTTTTTTTTCATTGTTTTTTTCTTTTGATAAAGCAAAAAACTTTATAGAATTTTTATTTAAAATAGTAATAAAATTATTATCTTTTATTTCAATAAGATTTATATCAAATAATAAATAGTTTATTTTTTCTTTTTTGATTATTTCTTTTGCTTTTTCTATTGTTGATACATTAAAAGTTATGTAACCTTTATTATTAAACTCTTTTGTCAATATTTCATTTATAACTTTTGAGTTATCTACTATTAAAACATTACATTTAATTTTATCAAAAATAAAATTCTTTTCAATTCTCATTTTTATCGCTTAGTAAATAATATAAATATTATTTTATTTAAATTAAAATTTAATAATTTAAAAAATAACTTATCTTTTCTTATATAATCGTACAACTTAAGTGTAACATAAAATCATAATTTTGTTATATAAAAAATTGTTTGAAATATTTACAATTTTTATTCCATTAAAAAAATAACTATAATAAAACTTGATAAAATGATATTTTTATAATACTTTTTTATAATATAATTAAATTAATAGATAAATATAAAGATGAAATTTTTTAAATTAATATTTCACTTAAAAATTATAGGAATAAAATGGAAAAATTTGCTATTTTGATTGTAGATGATATAGAAGAAAATATTTATTCATTGAGATTATTAATTGAAGAGAGTTTTGATGTAAATATTTTTACAGCATTAAATGCTAAAGAAGCGATTAAAATATTAGTTGAAAATAATATTGATTTGATTTTAACTGATATTCAAATGCCAGATATTGATGGATTTGAATTTGCTCAATATATAAAAGGTATAGATTCAATTAAACATATACCAATAATTTTTATAACAGGTATTTATGATAAAGATGAATATAAAAGTAAAGGTTATGATGTTGGTGGTGTTGAATATATAACTAAGCCAATTGACAAACATCTTTTAACTTCAAAATTAAAGATTTATATAGATATTTATAACAAAATAAAAGCAACAACAGAAAAATTAAATGAAACTCAAGATTTACTAATTCAAAATAGCAGAATTGCTTCAATGGGCGAAATGGTAGGTTTAATTTCTCATCAATTAAAACAGCCATTAAATGTTTTATCAATGTATTGTGATGATGTAAATATGTCTTATGATTTTAATGAACTTGATGAAGAACATATGAAACGTTTTTCAGATAATACAAAAAAACAGATTAACTATATGGATGCTACAATAAATGGTTTTTTAAATTTTTTTAAACCCAATAAAAAAAAGGAAGAATTTTTACTTAAAAATTGCATTGTTAAAACAGAAGAGATATTAAAAAATAAAATAAAAGTATATAGTGCAAATATAAATTTAGATTTGGATGAAGATTTAAAAATTTTTGGTGTTGAAACGGAATTGTTACAATTGATAATTAATATTGTAAATAATTCTTTAGATGAATTTAAAGAAAGAGATATTAAAGAACCAGAAATATTTATAAGTGCACATAAAGAAAATGATAAAACAGTTCTTATTTTAGAAGATAATGCAGGTGGTGTTGAAAAAGAAAATTTAGACAGAATATTAGAACCTTATTTTACAACCAAAGAAAATGGAACTGGTATAGGTTTATATTTAGTTAAAATAATTGTTGAAAACAGTTTTGAAGGTAAACTAGAAGTAGTAAATGCAGATAAAGGATTAAAGTTTATTATTATACTTTAAAAATAAATAGATGATAAAAATCATCTATTTATATACTATTCATCTCTTCATTTGAAATTGGAAGTTTAAAAGATTTTTCAATTTTATCTTTATTTATAAAATCTAATTCATCATTCGAATAAAGAACAATCAAGTTATTAACTAATTTTTCATTTATTTGATTTCTTTCTAAATCAGTTAATTTTGAAATATCAATTATAATTTTTGAATTTTCATTCTTATTTTTTAAATCAATCAACTTTTCTAAGGAATTTGTTTGTTTAACAATATATTTTTTATTTAATACGGTAATTAAATTTAAAAAAGTGATTGGATCATTATTTAGAATTAAAACAGTATCTTTATTTTTTTTCTCCTTAGTAGAATCTTTTTCTAATTCTAGATTTTCATATGAATTTATTGTTGATTTATCTTCAATTACACTTAGCATTTCATTTGAACTATTTATATCATTTCTAAAATTTTTAGGGATTAATAATTCAAAAATTGTTCCTTTATTTAATTCACTTTTTACATCAATTTTTATACCTAATAATTCACATAATTCTTTAGAAATTGCTAATCCAAGTCCTGTTCCACCATATTTTCTAGTTGTACTACTATCTACTTGTTTAAATCTTTCAAAAATTTTATTAAGATTCTCTTGAGCAATACCAATACCATCATCTTCTATATTTATTTTAATAAAATCATTTTCATTTTGAACTTTTAATCTAATTTGACCTTTATTTGTAAATTTAACAGCATTACTTAAAAGATTATTGATTATTTGTTTTAATTTTCCTAAATCTGTATAAATATCTTCAATATCTTCATTTATTTCTAAAACAAATTCCAAATTTTTATTTTTGGCTTGTTCATAAAATTTATTATAGATTGTTTGAATAGATTTTTTTATATCAATTTTTTCTATAATAAGATTTGTTTTTTTTGCATCCAGTTTTGATAAATCTAAAATATCTGTTATTAAATAAATTAAATCTTTACCACATTTATTTATAATTTTGATATTTTTTAATTGAGTTTCATCTAAAGAATTAGATTTATTTTTAAGCATAATATCACTGATTACATTTATTGAATTTAATGGAGTTTTTAATTCATGACTCATATTTGCAAGAAAATCATCTTTTGCTCTATTTGCTTCTTCTGCAAAAACTTTTGCATCATATAGTTTTTTGTTTTTCTGATTTAATTCATTAATCATTTCTGAAAAATTTTGATTTAATTGAGAAATTTCTAATATATTTGTATCAAAAATTTTTACCTTATTGCTTGTCTCTTTTATTTGTGAAGTTTGCTCAGATAAATCAATAATAGGTTGAGTAATTGAAAAAGAAAATTTATTGATTTTTTTTAATAATAAATAGAAAAATATGATATAAAACACTAATAATAAAACAATAGCAATATAACCAATTTTATCTGATAAATTTTTTAAATATTCAATTGATGCAAATATGTTCTTTTTATCAATCAAAATCATTAGTTTCCAGTTTGTTTCATTTATATTTTGTTGTAGTGTTAGATATTCATTATTGTCGATTTTTAGTGTTGAAAGAGTTTTATTATTTTTTATCAAATCTTTAAAATGTTCTGCAAATGGACTTTTATTTTTTAATAGATTAAATTCTTCAGGTTTAGAAATAGTTTTTAAAATAGCATCTGTATATAAATGCTCTTTTAACTCTTTTAGTCCCAATAATTCTTCTATTTTTTCAGGCATAGCAATAATCATACCATCTTTATCAACCATAAATAAATTTGCATCATATGGAAGTTTTCTATTTAAAATATTTTTAACAAATCTATCAATTGTAATATCAAGTCCTGTAACTCCTTCTAAAAAATCATTTTTGTATATTGGAACTATACATGATAACATCCAACCATTTCCAGCTGGATCAAGATAAGCTCCCGTCCAAACAGGTTTTTTATCTGGATTATGTTTTTTATTGGCTAAATAGTAAAAATTATAATCTTCCATATTTATGTGTTCACCATATTGCTCATAAACTTTTGGAATAAAAGGATATAAACGATTCATATTATCCCAAGAGTTAAAATATGCTGCAACAATATCCGGATTTATATCTACAACACTTTTTAAAGATATATCCATAGCTTCAGTAAATGTTGCTTTATCTATTTCTTTTTGTGATATAGGTGTTTTAGAAGAATAATATAAACTTGCTCCTATTTCATTTGTTTTATAAAAGACACCATTTTGTGCAATTGCAAATTTTGGTTCATTATTTGGTAAACCAAATCTATTTGGGTTTTCAAAAATTGCTTGGTGTTCATTTTGTAAAAGAAGTGCTATTTTTGAAACTTCATTTAATTTTTCACTAATAAAATTAGCTTCATTCTCAAGTATTGCTTGAGAATGTGATTGGGCTTCATTAAGTAATAAATTAATATTTTTTGAGGAAATATATGCATTGATTGAAAAGTACATCACTAATAATGCAACTTCAACAACTAAAATTGGAATTAAAGAGTATCTAACAAAATGTTTAGATAAAAACTTTTCAAGTCGTTGCTTTTTTACCATTTATATTTCCTTTTAAGAAATTAGTTTGTTCATTTCATCTTCTGTTATTGTTGTAACATTTAGTTCAATGGCTTTATCATATTTACTTCCTGCATCTTCTCCAAAAATCACATAATCTGTTTTTTTAGAGACACTTGAAGCTACTTTTGCACCTAATAATTCAAGTGTTTTTTTAATCTCACCTCGGCTAATACTCATTGTTCCAGTGATAACAACAGTTTTTCCTTTAAAAGGATTTTCTTCTACTTCAATTTTCTCTTCAACTTTTGGATTTATTATAGAGATTAATTTTTCTACTAACTCTTTATTTACTCTCATAAATTCAGTAAATGAGTTTGCCATTTGTTCACCAATTCCATCTAAGGCTATAAGTTGTTCAAAAGTTAAATTTATAACATTTAATCCAAATTCTAAGCAGATTTGTTTTGAAGCTACTTCTCCAATATGTTCAATTCCTAAAGCATTGATAATTCTATGAAGTTCACTTCCTTTTGTATTTTCTATTGCATTTAGAAGATTATTTATTTTTTTTTCTTTAAAACCTTCTAAGTCTTGTAAATCATCATATTTTAATGAGTAAATATCTAAAATATCATAGATTTTTTTCTCTCTTACAAGTTGTTCAACTATTTTATTTCCTAGTCCATCAATATTCATACAATTTTTACTTGCAAAATAGATGATAGAGTTTACAACTCTTGAAGGACAATCAAGATTTTGACATTTTATAAGTGCACCTTCATCTAAAAGTTCACTAGAACAATCAGGACAAGAAGTAGGGCGAGGAATATCAAATTGAGTTCCATCTCTTCGTTCAGTAAAAACTTTTGTAATTTTTGGAATAACATCACCACTTCGTATGATTATTACTTCATCATTGATTTTTATATCTTTTCTTGCAATTTCATCAAAGTTATGTAAACTTGCTCGTTCTACTATAACTCCTTCAATATCTGTTGGTTCAACAACAGCAACAGGAGTAATAACTCCTGTTCTTCCAACTTGTAAGATAATATCTTTGATTTTTGTTGTTTTTTCTAAAGCAGGGAATTTATATGCACATGACCATCGTGGAAATTTAACTGTATAACCTAATTCATCTTGTGTTTCGATGTCATCTATTTTTATAACCATTCCATCAAGCATCATTTCTATATTATCTCTTACTGCAATAATCTCATGGTAAAGTTTTTCAATTCCTTCAACACTTGAAGTTAAAGTTTGCATAGGTGGTTTTACAAAACCTAAAGAGTAGATATAATCCATCATTTCAGAGTATTTTGTATATCCAAGTGAGTTTAAACCAACTCCCCAAACATTAAAAAACAGTTTTCTTTTTGCTGTGATATTTGGGTCAAGTTGTCGCAAACTTCCAGCAGCTGCATTTCTTGGATTTGCAAAAACTTGTTCGTTGTTTTTTATTCGCTCAATATTTATTTTTTCAAAGTCAGCTTTTTTTATAACAATTTCACCTCTGATTTCTATCAATGATTTTTCTTCTATTTGAAGTGGAATAGAAAAGATTGTTTTTACATTGTTTGTTACATCTTCTCCAATACTTCCATCACCTCTTGTAATTGCTTGTTTTAAAATACCATTTTCATAGATGATATTTAGTGAAGCTCCATCAAATTTTGGTTGACAATAAAAATCTAAATTTGTTGCTACTTTTGAAGCTCTTTTTATCCAATCTTCAAGTTCTTCTGTATTAAAAACATCTTCTTGTGACCACATACGAGATAAATGTGAAGCTTTTTCAAAACCTTCTAGTACAAATCCACCAACTCTTTTATTTGGTGAATTTGGATGTGAAAGTTGTGGATTTTCTTGTTCAAAAGCTAAACAAGCACGAGATAGTTTATCATACTCTTCATCAGTTGCTATTGGATTATCAAATACATAATAGGCTTTAGCCCAAGAGATTAATTTTTCAATATTTAAATCATATTCATTTTTTGTCATAACGTCTCATTTTATTAATTTAAAAGAAATAATTATACTAAATTGATTTAGTAGTTTAGATAAATGTCATTTTTAGTAGAGAATAATATTAAAAATTTTTATGTTATACTTATTAGAATATAAGATAAGTGAAGTAGGAGAGAAAGTGGAAAGTAGTGCTTTGAAATTTAGTATTGCAAAAAAAATGTTCATCTTTGGGGTGGGTGTATTTGTAATAATTTTAGTAATGGCTGTTTTTAAATTTAATACAGTTTTAAATGCAGATAAAAATTTTGATATTTTTAAAGAAAAAGCTGTAAATGGTAAATTTTTAGCTTTAGATATTGAAAAAGAGTTAAATTTGATGGATAGTTCTGTAAAAAATATTTTTTTAGGAAATTCTTATGATGAAAATCTTGCAAATATTTTAAAAAATAAAGAAAATATAGAAAAACTTTTTGAAGAGTTGTATTTAAGTTTTAAAGGAACTTTTAATCAAGATAAAAAACTTAAAGAGACAATAGATTCAAAAGAAAAAACATTTGCTTTATTAAATCAAATTTTAGTTGACATAAAAAGTTTAAAAGATTTAAATAAAACTCCTGAAGTTTTAAGTTTGATGTACAAGCAGCATCTTGAAAAAACAGAAAATTTATCGAAATTAAGTAAAGAAGCATTTGACATAATAATTAAAACAAAAAATAATGGTTTAAATATTAGAACTAAAGCTTATCATGAAGAAATGACAAGTCTAAAAAACTTTATTTTTATAGAATCATTTATTATTTTATTTATAATCATTTTTGCACTTTTTATTTTAACAAAAGATATTGTAGGTTCATTAAATAAGTTTAAACATGGTCTAAATGCTTTTTTTGATTTTCTAAATAGAAAAAATGAAAATATTGAACTTATTGATATTAAAAGTTCTGATGAATTTGGTCAAATGGCAAATTTGATTAATGAAAATGTTAAAAATATTCAAAATAATTTAGAAGAAGATAAAAAACTTATTGATGATGCATCTATTGTAATTTCAAGAGTTAAACATGGTTGGTATAGTCAATTAATTGAAGAAAAAACTTCAAATAAAACATTAGCTATTTTAAAAGATGGTATTAATGATATGATTAAATCCACAAAACAGCACTTTGTTACTATAAATGAAACTTTAGAAGAGTATGCAAAATATAATTATATAAATGAATTAAAATTAGATAATATTGAAAAAGGTGGAGTTTTTGAGTTATTAATCACTGATATAAATAAATTAAGAAGTGCAATTAACTTAATGCTTCAAGAAAATAAAAGAAATGGATTAACTTTAAATGAATCTTCGAATATTCTTTTATCTAATGTAGCAAAATTAAATCAAAGTTCAAATGATGCAGCTGCAAGACTTGAAGAAACAGCTGCTGCTTTAGAAGAAGTTACAAGTAGTATTTCAAACTCAACTTTAAAAATTTCAGAAATGGCACAAATATCAAATAATGTAACAACTTCTGCAAATCAAGGCGAAAAATTGGCTTCAAAAACAACTAATGCAATGGAAGAGATAAATCAAAAAGTTGAAGCAATAAATGAAGCGATAAGTGTAATAGATCAAATAGCATTTCAAACAAATATACTTTCACTTAATGCAGCAGTAGAAGCAGCAACTGCAGGAGAAGCTGGAAAAGGATTTGCTGTTGTTGCTGCTGAAGTAAGAAATCTTGCTAGTAGAAGTGCAGAAGCAGCACGTGAAATAAAGAATTTAGTACAAGATGCAACTGTTAAAGCTGATGAAGGAAAAGAAATTTCAAATGAAATGATAAAAGGATATAGTTTATTAAATGAAAATATAAACCAAACAATAAGTTTAATTTCAGAAATAACAACATCTTCAAAAGAGCAGCAAAAAGGTGTAGAACAAATAAATGATGCTATTAATAGTTTGGATAAGCAAACACAAGAAAATGCTTTAGTTGCAAATATGACGAATGATATAGCAAAAAAAACTTCAAAAATTGCAAAAAAAATAGTTGAGAGTGCAGATGAAAAGGAATTTGAAGGCAAAAATTCTATAAAGATAGAAGATAGTAAAATAGAAAAAGAAATATCAAACGAAAACATATCAAAAACAAATAAAGCTATTTCTAATCAAAAAGTTGAAAAAATACAAGCAATAAAAAATAAAGAAGATGATGAGTGGGAAAGTTTTTAATAATAGGTGATTTATGAGTTATTTAGATATTTGTATAATTGGTTGGAATTTAAATGCTTTGATGTTTGTATTAAATTTTTTAATAGCAATACGAGTTATTTCTAATCAAGATAGAACAAAATTACAAGAAGAGAGTTTAGTTTTAAAAGAATTAAAAGAGGAATTAGATAAGTATTATCCATATAGAACATATGCTACAGTTTTAGCTTATATGGTACCTTTTACAGCTTTTTTTAGAATTTCTTTTAGGCTTGTAGAAATGTTTTTATTTTTTCAAAAGAATGAAGAAGCAAAACTTTTTGACTATATGGTATATAAATATAGTTATGATATTGAAAAGGCTAGAAATAAATAGGAAAAATCCTATTTCATTTCTTGAGTTATTTTTTTTACAATTTTATAAACATTTTCTACTGATTTTATTGAAACTTGTTCTTTTTTAGAGTGAGGAAAGTTTATAGTAGGTCCTATTGAAGCTACTTTTATATGAGGATATTTGTCTTTAAATATTGCACATTCAAGTCCAGCATGAATAGCTTCAAGTGAAGCTTTAGGATTAACCTCTTTATAGATTTCTAAAACTTTTGATGTAAATTCATTTATATCTGGTTTCCAAGCTGGATATTTTCCATTTGTTTCAACAATAAAGTTATAATCTTCTAACATTTTTATTGTTTCATCTTTTAGATTTTTTAATTCAGTATTATCCATAGACCTAGCGCTTAATTCTATTTTTATTTCATTTATTCCAGTTTTTATGATTGCAAGATTTATAGAGTTTTGAACAACTTTTAATTCATCATTCATAGCTCTTACACCATTTTGAAAATCATATATAAAATCAATAATTTTGTCATCATAAACATTTAAATGTTCAGATTTTGTATCTATTTTTTCTATTTCCATAAATTCATGGCTAGCAATTGGAGTAGATTTTGAAGCAATTATTGCTTTTACATTAACAGGAATTGAGTTGATTCTTTCTCCTCCGTTTATATCAAGAAGTTTTCCATCACATTCTTTTATAGTTTTTGCAATTAGTTTTATACCATTTGGAATATTTTTATCTATATCAACTCCACTGTGCCCACCTTGAAGTTTAGAAATAGTTATTTCATATAAATCAAGATTATCTGTATTTGGAATAATTTTTTTATTTGAATTAATTCCAAAAATATCAACTCCTCCTGCACAACCTATACAAATCTCTCCTTCTTCTTCACTATCAAGATTTAGCATATAAGAGGCATTTAGTGGTAGACTTAAATTATTTGCTCCAATAAGTCCAATTTCTTCATCACTTGTAAATAAAAACTCTCCATCATATTTTTCACACATTAAAGCAATCATATATGAACATCCAATTCCATTATCACTTCCTAGTGTTGAATCAGTAGCTTTTAATAAATCTCCATCTTGTACAATATTAGGAACACAATTATCACTTAAACAAACAATATCATAGTGAGATTGGAAGACTAATTTTGCATTTGAATTTTCTTTTTTACATAAAATATTATTATATTCATCAACTAAACATAAATATCCTAATTCTTTTGATAAATTTTTCATATAATTTATAAATGCTTCATGAGTTCCTGAACATCTTGGAATTGCAGTAATTTCTTTAAAAATATCAATTATATTATTGTCCATTTTCTAAAAATCCTTTAAATTTTTTTGTATTATATCATTATAAACTAAGAGGTAATTTTATAGTAAAAAGAGCACCATTTTCACTATTTATTACACTTAGATTTCCTTTACAATGATCATCAATTATAATTTTACTCATATAAAGTCCTATACCTGTTCCTTCTTTTTCTTTTTTTGTTGAAAAATATGGATCAAATACTTTATCAATAATATCAGGTGAAATTCCACCTGCATTATCTTTTATTTGAATTATTATAGAATCAGCTTCTTTATAAGTTTTTATACTGATTTTTTTATTTTTAATTCTTCTTTCAATAAAAGCATCTTCTGCATTTTTTAAAATAATTAGAATTACTTGTTGTAATTCAGTAGTATATGTAATGATTTTTTCATTGAAATTATTGTTTATTTTTAGTTCAATATTTTTTGATACAAAAGAAGTTTTTATAATATTTACAGATTTTTCTATTAGTTCTTCTAAAGTAGTTTCACTTTTTATTTTATCAGTTTTAAAGAAATTTCTGAAATCATCTATTGTTAAAGATAGATGTTGTGAATAATCTATTATTAGATTTAACTCTTTTTTTAATTGTTCATTATCTATTTTTTCATCTAATAAAAGTTTTAATAATAAAGTATTAGTTGTTGCACTAATAGCTGATAATGGTTGTCTCCATTGATGTGCAATCATACTAATCATTTCTCCCATTTGAGCCAGTCTTGATTGTTGAATTAATTGATTTGTTTTTTCTTTATTTTTTTTGATTTCTTCTTCAATACGCTCTTCTAATTTATAAGTTAAACTTTCAAGTTCTTTTTCCATTTTTTTACGTTTATTAATATCTCTAATAACTGTATGAATAACAGATATATTATCTATTTCAATTGCTGTAAGAACTACTTCTATCCAAAGTTTTTCAGAATCTTTATTTTGATGAATCCATTCAAAACTACAAATTCCGTTTTTTAGAACTTCATTTATTTTTTCTTGAGCTTTTATAGATGATTCTTTCATATTTAATTGATATTTAGGAGAAATATCAGGTAAAAATTTATTTAGAAGTTCATCTTTCTCATATTGAAGGATTTTTAAGCTTGCTTCATTACAATCAATAATTTTATTATCTTTTATAAGTAAAACACCATCTGCTGATTTATTATATAGTTTTTCAAAAAGTTCTTTTTGTTTTTCAATTAATTTTGTTTTTTCTGCAATTTCATTATTTGCAAGTTTTAAAAGTCTGTTATGTTTATTTAAAATTACTTGTCTATAAGTTAAAACACTTAAAATAATAAAAATAAAAGATAAAACTTTCCATAATAAAGAATAATCATACGAATCTTTTAAAAAAGAGTTTGTCCATTTATTGGATATTGTTGTATACTCATACTCTTTTATTTGACTTATTGTTTTATTGAAAATCTCATATAAAACATAATTTTCTTTTAATATTGCAAATTTTACATTTAATGTCATGTCAGTATATCTTGATATATAAATATCATTTAAAGCATATTTAGACATATAATAAGTTATTACAGGTAAAGGTTCAACTGCATAATATACTTTATTGTTATTTACAGCTTCTAGGGTTTCATAATCATTTGATGTTTCAAAAATATTTATATTAGGATATTTTGATTTTAGAAGATTGAGGGTTTCAGAAGTTGATTTCTTTGACATTGTTTTGTTTATAATTTCATCTAAATTTTGAACAACAGGTTTGTTCTTTTGAGTTATGATTGCTAATTTATAACTTAAAATAGGAGTTGTTAAAAGTGCAATATTTTTTAAATTTGTATTTTCAATTGTTGTTGGTAAAATATCACAAGTTCCATTTTTTAAGTAGTTTATAGCTGTTTGATAATCATTAACTTTTATATCTTCAAATTTAATAGCTAATTTTTTTGCTATTAAATTTAATAAATCTATGTTTATTCCTTGAAATTGATTATTTTCAAAAAATTCAATAGGTTTTAAATCTATAATATGGCAGATTTTTATAGAGTGTTTATTAATATAATTTTTTTCATCATTTGTTAAAAAATTCTTTTCATTTTTAATATCTGTTGTTCCAAACCATTTCTTTTTTAAGTTTAATAATTCTTCGTCTGAAACGCTATTTTGAGCTTTGATTAAAATAGTGTTTAGTAAAGGTTTGTTTTTTGATGTTGCTATTCTTATATGACTTATTAATTTATCTTCATCTATATAGTTTGTAGGAATAACTTCTGAAATATTTTTAGTTGATATTAAATAATCTAAAACATTTTTTTTATCAATAGTTGCATCAGCTTTACCTAAAGATAACAATTTTAATGCTTCAAGAGAATCTTTTACTAAAATTTGATGTATATTTGGATAATTCTTTTCTAGATATTCTTGAGCAAAAAAACCTTTTGGCATTACGATAGTTTTACCTTCAAGTTTTTCTAATGAATCTAGAGTTTCATTTCCTTTTTTTACATAAATTGCATTTGAAGCTAAATGATAGATATTTGAAAAATCAAAATATTTTTCTCTTTCTTTATTTTTTGAAATATTTATAATTGCATCGATTTCATCTTTTTTTAACATTTCCATAAATTCATCCCAAGATGGACCAGTGATATATTTTATTTTGATATTTAATTTTTTTGCTAATAAATTCATATAATCAATCGCAAAACCTTTTGGAATGCCATTTTCATTGAAATTATATGGAGGCCAGTTTAGTTCATTTTGTATTTTTAAAGGTTGATTTTCTACTAAAAATTTATATTCTTCTTTTGTTAATACTATTTCATTATTATTTGCATTTAATGATATATTGAGAATTATGATAAAAAAAATGAAAAATGAAAATTTCATTCTTCATTTTCTTCATATTTCAATGTATAACCATGAGAATAAACTGTTTCAAATAAATCATAATTTAGTTTTTGTTTTAATCTTGTGATTAAATTTCTTAATTTTTTAGTATTATTTTCATAGTTATTAAATAGATGATATTCTATTTCATCATAACTTTTTGAGTTACAATTAGTAGAAATAAACAGTTCAAAAAGTTTTCTTTCATATTTTGATAATTTGATTATTTCATTGTTTTTTTGTAATTGATTTATATTTTTATCCCAAATAAAACCTGATTTTAATTTGACTTTATTATCAAACTTCTTTTCTAAATCATATTTTTGAATTAAATTATATAAAGTTTGTAATATTTGTTCTAAAGTGTATGGTTTTAGGATATATCCGTCAATTCCTTGATTTATAGTCTTCAAAAAATATTCTTTATCATCGTGTGCTGAAAGAACAATAATAGGTATCTTTTTATCAATTCTTCTTACTGATTCAATTAGTGAAATACCATCAACTAAAGGCATTTTTATATCTGTAATAATTAAATTAAAACTAGCTTCTTTAAATAGTTCAAGAGCTTCTTTTCCATTATTTGCAAGTTCAATTTTTTTAAAGAAAGATGATAACATTTTTGTTGTTTGTTGTTGTACATCAATATTATCTTCAATATATAATACATTGAAGTTTTTTGTATAAGATATAATATTCTTTAATTTATCACTATGCATTATTTTCCTAAGATTAAATTTAAAAGGTGAATATTATATGAAAAGTTTGATATTAAATAAGTTAAATTTTGTTTTATGAGATTAAAATAATTTTTTGAGGAGTTAAATAACTTAACTCCTCAAATTTTTTAGATAGTTTCTTTTAAATCTCTATTTCTAAATGCAAGTATAATAGTAATAATTGCTACAGAGACTGTTATATAAGCCCAAACTGGAATTGGAACAGGATCTCCTGTTGCATAAGAGTGCATTCCAGATAGATAGAAGTTAACTCCTACATAAGTCATAATTATTGAACTAAATCCTAAAAGTGAAGCTGTAGCTAATGCATAAGGTGTATTTAATGATTTAACAAATCTTAAATGAAGTACAATTGCATAAACAACAATTGATACATAAGCCCAAGTCTCTTTAGGATCCCATCCCCAATATCTTCCCCATGATTCATTTGCCCAAACACCACCAAGGAAATTTCCAATTGTAACAGCAGCAAGACCAATAATTAAAGCAATTTCATTAATTGCAGAAATATGTTTGATTATTGGATCAAGGTGAGGTTTTCTTTTTCTAAAGATGAACATAACTAAAGTTAAGAAACCTAATATTGCTCCTAATCCAAAGAATCCGTATGAAGCTGTTAAAATAGAAACGTGAATAGTTAACCAGTACGATTTTAATACAGGAACTAAGTTTGTGATTTGTGGGTCAACATCTGTTAAGTGAGCTGTAAACATGAAAATCCCAGCAATAATAACAGCTGCTCCTAAAGCTAAAAGTGATTTTCTAAAGAAAATAACTCCTGCAAATACAGCAGACCAAGAAATATAAACTAAAGTTTCATAAATATTTGACCAAGGTGCATGACCTGAAAGTACCCATCTATAACCCATTCCAAATGTTTGTAATGCAAATAATATTGCTAAAACAACAAAAAATGATTTAGTAATTTTTTCGAATTTAAATTCTGGTTTAAATATAATCATAAGTGCAACAACAAGCATTACGAAACCAAGAAGCATATAAGCTAAAGTTAATTTAAAGAAAATATCTATCTTATTAAATAATATTTCAGCATCAATTTTTGATTTTGGAAGCATTACATCAGCTCCAACTCTTTCTTGATATAAAGAAATCATATTTATAAAATTATCAGCATCTTCCCATTTATTTTCAACAATTGCATTTATCAATCCTCTTGTTATTGTTTCAACAGCAGCTTGATTTTGTCCTGTGAAGTTTTGCATTGCTTCTAATGGAGAATACCATTTAAAATTATCATCTTGATTATTTGTATCTTTTACTTTAGGATAGATATTTAGTAGTGAACCATTAAATACAGAATACATAATATTTAATTTTTCATCAAGTTTTATAATATCCTTTTCGTAAGTTCCTCTTTCAATTGGTTTTGTTTGTAGAGCTTTTTCAGCTTCTGCTGCTAATAAATATTCTCCATCTTTAAATACCTCTGAAAAAGCAATATATTTTTCATTTACATCAACACCTAAAAACTTTTTAAGTTTTGGAGTTTGAATTTTAATCATTTTCACATCTTTCCAAACATCAGGTTTAGATAACATTCCAATTACTAATTGATCAGCTGTCATTCCTAAAAAAGTAGCTCTTCCACTTAATTTTTGTATTATTTCTCTATCTAATGTTGCTAATGGTTTCATTCTTCCACCATTACTTTGCACAACTAAATGACCAAATTTATCAGCTGTTTGTAAAGATTCATCTTTTAATTTATTTAAATAATCAACAGTTAATTTTGAATTATCAACTTCAGGTTGATTTTCAGCTGCTTGTAAAGAATTTGTTGCAAATGTACATGCAATAGCAATTGCAAGTGCAGCAATATTTTTACTACTTACAAATTTAGTTAATTTCCAAAATCTTGATTTTTTATCAAAGAAATTTAAAAGTAATCCAAGTGTTAATAAAAAATATCCTAAATAAGTTGGCCATTTTCCTGGGTCATTATTTACAGATAAAACTGTTCCTGTTTCATCAGGGAAATATGAACTTTGGAAAAATAAGAAATTTCCTTCACTTAAAGTTCTATTCATAAAAATTCTATAGTCATAAGATTTTCCATCCTCTTTTATTACTGTAACTTCAGATGCATATGAAGAAGGAGACATACTTCCTGGATATCTATCAAGTTGGAAGTCATTTAATTTAATAGAAAAAGGTAAATCAACAATTTTTGAACCATAACCTAAAGTTACTTTTAAATCACCAAATTGTATATCCCTTGGAATAGGAGCTTGTCCTCTAATTCCTGGCAATCTTAATTCCTGTTTTTCTCCATTATAAGTAACTTCTACAGTTGTTAATCCCATTTTAGCACCATTTTTTTTCACAAACATATAATCTTTATAGTTTACTTCTAAAGATTTATCTCCAAAATGAATAACATGAGAAAATTTATTTAATTCAGGAAATAAAGATGTAAACTCTTTTTGATATTCTTGATAATAAATTTTTTCACCATCTTTTATAGTAACTTGTAAATAAGGTTCAAGAGAAAGCATTTGATTCTCTGTTTTACCTTCTGGTATTTGCATAATACCCTCATATCCAATATATCTAGTAATTCCAGCACCAATTAAAATGATAACAAAAGATGAGTGAAAAATGAATCTAGCTTTATTTCTCCACATTTTGTATTTAAAAATTATTCCAACTAAATTGATTGCAGTTAATACAAGAATTGTTTCATACCAAAGGTTATTATAAACCAAAACTCTAGCTGAAGAAGTACCAAAATCATTTTCAATAAATGTAGCAACTCCTGCGCCAATTGCTAATAAAGCAAGTAATATAAGTGTAGTCTTAAACGAGAATAAGACATTTGTAAGCTTCAAAAAATATCCTTTTAATTTTAGTTTTGTCGATTATATTAATAAGAGGTTAACTTAGCGTTAATGAAATGTCAATTTTCTGTTATACTTATTAATTTAAGATGGAATTTTATCTTAAAAATTTATAATTACACCATGAATTTAGAAATATTACAAAATAAAAAACAAGAATGTCGTACTTGGAAAAATGTTGAACCTTGGTATTTACAGCTTCAAGAAGCTTGTAAAATAAAAAAATCAGATTTGAAAATAGACTATGGTGATTGGTTTAGTGTAGGAAAAAGAGAAGATTTAACAAATGACGAATATGAAGTTATAGTTAAAACAGCTAAAAAATTAATCCCTTGGAGAAAAGGTCCTTTTAATGTTTTTGGTTTAGAAATAGATAGTGAATGGCAAAGTAATATTAAATACAATCTTATACGTCCTTTTTTTAATCTAAAAGATAAAATTGTTGCTGACATTGGTTGTAACAATGGTTATTATATGTTTAGAATGCTTGAAGACAAACCAAAAAGATTAATTGGTTTTGATCCATCACCTTTAACTTTACATCAATTTGAGTTTATAAATCATTTTGTGAAATCAGAAATAATCTATGAAATGCTAGGAGTTGAGCATTTAGAATTTTATAATCATAAATTTGATTTTATTTTTATGCTTGGAGTCTTATATCATAGACCAGACCCAGTTGGAACTTTAAAATCATTGGCAAGAGGATTAAATAGTAAAGGTGAAATTTTAATTGATACTTTTATGATAGATGGCGAAGATGAGATTTGTTTGACACCAAATAAAAGATATTCAAAAATTCCAAATATCTATTTTATTCCAACAATTCCTGCACTTAAAAATTGGTTAGAAAGAGCAGGGTTCGAAGATATCGAAATTCTTGCTACAACAGTTACAACATCCGAAGAACAGAGAAAAACAGAATGGTCTTTTGATCAAAGTTTAGAAGATTTTTTAGATGAAAATGATAATACAAAAACTGTTGAAGGATATCCAGCACCCAAAAGAGTTTATGTAAAAGCTAAAAAAGTTTTATAAAAAATATGAAAGATACTAAAGATTAAAATAAATCAATAGTATCTTCTGCACTTAAATCACTAAATTTAAATAGTTGACTTCTCCCTTTATTCTTTGCTTCGTATAAAGCAATATCTGCATTTTTTATACAATCTGTTATTGTAATATCAGAGTTTATTTTGTAGATTTCAAATCCGATACATATAGTCTTTTTTAATGTTTGTTTAGTTTGTTCATTAACAAGAATATCAATTTGTGCAAAATCTGATATTATTTTTTTTGCTAATTCACAAGCTTGATATTCATTTGCATTATTTAAAATAGAAACTAAAAACTCATCTCCATTTAATCTTCCAACCATATCAAATTCATTTATATTTGAGTGAATTACTTTTGCAAGTTCGATTAAAACTCTATCTGCAACATCATAATCAAATTCATCAATTACTGCTTTAAAATGGTCAATTCCTATCATCAAAAAGTAAATTTCATCTTGTTTATTATTTGAAAGTCTAAGATGCGTTGTTAAATTTTCGATTAAATAATTTCTATTGTAAACATTTGTAACTGAATCTAAAGATGAAGAATCTATAAAGTTCTTCTTTAAAATTGCACTTTGAACCATAGGTGAAATTTGAAAGAAAGCAGCTTCAATAACTGAATATTTTTCTTCTAAAATTTTAAAATGTACTTTTGAAGTTGCACAAAAAGAGACAGTTGCATTTAAACTTGTATGTGTATTTATTATAAAAAAATGAGATAAATCATCATCTAGATAAAATTCTTCACCTTTTACTAAAATCTCTTCTTTTGTATTTTTATTTATATCAAAAAGTGAGAATACCATATTATCTATATTAAATTCTTTGTTTAACCAAGAAAATATATCCTCTGCTAGCTGTTTTATATTTGTAGCATATTGAAGTTGTTCATGTAGGCTAAAAATACTAACTAAAGATTTATACGCATCTTCATTTGTAGCAGATAATTTTATTAATTCAAGAATCTTATTTTTCATATTTCTACCTAAAAAAAATCTATTTTATTTGTATCTTCTTCATTAAAGAGAAAAACTTGTCCTCGCCCTCTATTTCTAGCTTCATATAGAGCAATATCAGATTTTTTTATTATTTCATCTATTGTTGTTGCATCATCAGGATAGATAGAAATTCCACCACAAATAGTTTTCATTAAAGTCTGTTTAGTCTCTTCATTTATCACAACTTTTTCTTTGCTAAAGTTATTAATAAGTTTTTCAGCAATGAGTATAGCATTGTTTTCATTAATTATATTTAATAAAATAACTAGAAACTCATCATTAGAAATTTTAATAACTAAATCAGATTCTCTAACACTATTTTTTAAAGTTTGTGCTAAAACTTTTAGAACTTTATCTCCAATTTCATAATCAAATTCATCAATTACTGCTTTGAATTGATCAATACCAATTTTAATAAAAGCAATTTTTTTCTGCTCTCTATTTGATAAACTTAATAAATTTCCAACATAATTATTTAAATAACAACGATTATAAGAGCCAGTTACATGGTCAACTAAAGACATTTCATTTAAAGTTTTTTCCATATATTTGTTATATAAAGATTGAGAAAATATTTGTAAAGACAATTTTATGAAACCAAGATTTTCTTTTATTGAAGTATATTCTTCTTCATTTTCAGATAAAAAGTTAAAAATAATTTCTGTATCACAATTTTGTTTGAATTCTAATGTGTTTACAAAATAGTTTATATTAGAGTTCGAACAATTGAATAAATTATCAATTGAATCATTTTTTTTAATATTTATAGTTAAAAAATTTATATTATGGTGTAATCTTAAATAATCAAAAATATTTAAACAACTTTTTTCTAAATCAGAAAGTTTTAATTTTTCATTCTCATTTATTATCGTCTCACAAGATAGGTTCATAAGCTAAGCCTTTTTATATATGTCTTTCCCATTGTTTTAGAGTTTGAATTTCATTTTTTAATGTTGTTTTATCTCCATGACCTGGATAAATATGAAAATCTTCATTCCATTGTAAAATTTTATTTAAACTTCGTTTCATTAACATAGCATTTGAGTTAGGAAAATCAAATCTTCCAATAGTTCCTTTAAAAATAAAATCACCTGTAAATAAATGTTTACCTATTTGTAAAGCACTACAACCTGGTGTATGACCTGGAAAATGGTGAAATTTTATTTTAATACCTTGAATTTCTATTTCTTCATCAGGATTTACTAAAATATCTGCATAAGATGGTGGCATACCCATTCCATATGGATCTAAAGTTAGCATAAATTCATCATCTTTTGGAGTATATAATTTTATATTATAGTTTTCTTTTACTGCTTGATTTGACCAAATATGATCAAAATGTCCATGTGTATTTAAAACAGCAATTGGATTTTTTACATTTGATTTTATCCATGAAAGCGCATTAACCCCTGGATCTATAATAATATCTTTCCCATCTATTGTTACAATATAACAATTTGTTTGATAATCACCCATTGGTTGAACTTTTATATCCATTTTAAACCTTACTTTGCTAAAATTGCTTGATTATATCAAAAAAGAGGTTATTTATGGATTATTTTTATACACTTGAAAAAGTTTTATTGACAAGTGAGCCAAAAATTAAAATTGAGAAATTTAAAAGTTTCTATGAAAATTTTTTAAATAATACCCTTTCTTTTGATAATTCTTATGAAGCTCCTATTTTAGATAAACCTTCATATTCTGATTTTTTAGAGATTATTAAACCAACTGCTTTACCTCCTATTAAAAATTTTAAATCTATAGAAGGTAAAAAATATCTAGTTCATACAATTTTACATATAGAATATTCTGCAATTGATTTAGCTTTAGATGCAGCTTTAAGATATAAAAATATGCCAGTTGAATATTATAAAGATTGGTTGGAAGTTGCAGATGATGAAATAAGGCATTTTTTAATGCTTGAAGAGTTAATGCATGAACTTGGCGGAGTTTATGGAGATTTTCCTGTTCATAAAAATCTTTTTGAAGCAATGGAGCAAACACCTGATTTTTTAAGAAGAATGGCAGCAGTTCCTAGATATCTCGAAGCAAATGGACTTGATCAAAATCCCAAAATTATGGAAAAATTAAACTCAAATAGAGATGAATTTAATATAAAATTTATTGAAGCATTAAGAGTTATTTTAGAAGAAGAAGTAAGTCATGTAAAAAAAGGTGATTTTTGGTTTAAATATGAGTGTGAAAGACTAAATTTGGAACCAGAATCTACATATATAAAAATCATTGAAGAAGTTTTTCCAGGAAGTACAAATAGAAAAATGGACTTAAATTTCACTGCAAGAAAAGAAGCAGGTTTTTCTTGTAATGAACTAAAAATTTTATCAAAAAGAGAGGATTGCAACGAATGATTAGCTCAAATTATGATGTTTTACTTTCAACAATTCAAAAATCAGATGCAGTAATAAAACAAGAAGTAGATAGTTTTTTAAATAAGCTTGTTTCTTCATCTTCAACAAATAATACAAATTCAATAGTTAGAACTAATGATTTAACTTATGAAAATATAAATGGTATAACTTTAGAAGAAATAGATACTCTATTTGAAAATGAAGATGATAAGAATATGGCAAGAAATTTAAGACTAGCAACACTTTTTTCAAGTGATGAAAACCTATCAAAAGCTTTATTTAATACAGTTTTAGGACAACCTTTTAATTTAGGTTATACATTCTTAACAGATAGATATAATGACAAAAATATATTTTTAAGTTCAAATAGTAGTTCATTATTTGATTTATTAGAAAGTTCAATTACAAATAAAATAAATAATACTCAAACAAATTCAACTGATGTAATATCTCAAGATAAATTAGATGAGATATTAACAAAAGTTAATTCATTTGATTTTTTGAGTGCTTTATCAAGTAGTTCAAAAAAAGGTTATGATAAGTATAAAAATGAAAAAAACGATTATTCATTTTTATACAATGATTATAATTTAAAATATCAAGAATTAATTTACAAATATCAAGATTTAGAAAATTACAATAAAAACTTAATCAAACAATTTTAATAAATATTTATTGTAAGATTAAGCTTTAAATGATCATTTTCATTTGTAACATTTAAACTAGAACCAATTCTATGTTTAGAAAGTTCACCCTCAATAGTTTGTAAAATATGCCAAAATTTTTCATTAAATGGCATTTCAAGTTTTTTTATTTTATGTTCTATAATTATTTCAACGATAGTTTGAATACAATGAAAATAAAATATTTTATTTTTTGCTCTTTGTATTTTATAGTTTCGCATTAATTTTAGATTTGAAATATATACATATTTTTCAATTTCTGATAATGAAGTTCTATTTTCTACTTCTTTTTCTTCATTGTCTAAATGTATTAAATATGAAGAAATTTCTTTGTTCATAGTCTTTTCTAAATTTGGGTGAAATTTTAGAAGAATAGTTAATACTTCATTTGAAGATAAATTTTTATGGTTTATTTGATTAGAATATATTTTTTTATCTTCATATGGATGATTAATAGAATTTAAAATGTCAATAGCAAAAGTTAAATATACAAATTTATCTTCTTTCCCATTTTTAAAGAAAATTCCCCTTTCATCTATAATAGGTTTCGCACCTGCATATTCAACTTTCATTATCTTTCCCCTTGTATTATATTAAAATTTTGAGTTTGGAATAGGGTAGTTATTAATAACAAAATCAATATCTTTATCCCCTCGACCACTAAGACTTACTAAAATAGTTTTTTCTTTATCCAATGTTTTTGCTAGTTTCATCGCAAATCCAACAGCATGAGCTGATTCAAGTGCTGGAATGATTCCTTCAAGTTGAGATAACTTGTAAAATGCTTCAACAGCTTCATTATCGTCACAAAGTCCAACTTTACTTCTTCCTGATTCTTTTAAATAAGCATGTTCAGGTCCAACACTTGGATAATCAATCCCACTTCCAATTGAGTAAACAGGCGCAGGATTTCCATCTTTATCTTTTAACATTATAGAGTTAAATCCGTGCATAACTCCTTCTTCTCCATAAGTTAAAGATGCTGAGTGTTCTCCAATGTTTTCACCTTTTCCTAAAGGCTCAACACCATAAAGTTCAACTTCTTTATCATCAATAAATCCAGAAAAAATTCCCATAGCATTACTTCCACCACCAATACAAGCAGCAATTGCATCTGGAAGTTTTCCTTCTTGTTCTAAAAATTGTTCACGTGATTCTAGTCCAATTATACTTTGGAAATCTCTAACCATCATAGGAAATGGATGAGGACCAACAACAGAACCAATACAATAAATAGAATTTTTAGTATCAGCTAAATATGCTTCAAAAGCAGAATCAACAGCTTCTTTTAACGTTTTTAGTCCATGAGTTGCTGGAATTACTTTTGCTCCAAGAATTTTCATTCTAACTACATTTGGATGTTCTTTTGCAATATCAACTTCACCCATATGAATTTCACACTCTAAACCAAAATAAGCTGCTGCAGTTGCCAATGCAACACCGTGTTGTCCTGCACCTGTTTCAGCTATTACTTTTTTCTTTCCAAGATGTTTAGCAAGTATAACTTCAGCCATACAGTGGTTTAATTTATGAGCTCCTGTGTGATTTAAATCTTCTCTTTTTAGATAGATTTTTGCTCCTCCACAAAAGTTAGTTAAATTTTTTGCAAAAGATACGGGAGTAGGTCTTCCTTGATAATGTTTTCTTACATATTTTAATTCTTCTATAAATTTAGGAGAATTTTTTAACTCTTCATAAGCTTTTTTAATTTCTTCAAAAGGTTTTTCTAATTCAGGAGGAATAAATGAACCTCCAAATTTACCAAAAAAACCATTAGCATCAGGCATACTTTCTAAATATGATTTATTCATTTATTTTCCCTTGAGTATTTTTATAAAATTTTTATGAAAACCATTTCTTAACTTTGTCAAACATAGATTCAAATGTTGATTCATGAGGTTTACTTTCTATTCCAAAACTATCTTGAAGTTTTTCTAAAAGCTCTTTTTGTTCACTATTTAAAGCTTTTGGATATTCGATTTTTATTTGTACTACTAAATCACCTTTTCCATATCCTTGAACAGATTTTACACCTTCACCTTTGAAAGTGAATTGTTGTTTATCTTTAGCACCTTTTGGAATTTCAAGTTCTAATTTTCCTCTTAAGCCTGGAACAGTTATTTTTCCACCTAGTGCAACTTGAGTAAAGAAAATTGGTGCTTCAAAATAAATATCATCATCATGTCTAACAAAGTGAGAATCCTCTTTTACTTTAACTTGAAGATATAAATCACCACGACTTCCATCAGGAGCAATATTTCCTTTATTTGAAACTCTAATTCTCATTCCATCGTTTACACCTTCTGGAATATCAACTTTAAATGTATCTTTTACTTCATCATATCCTGTTCCACCACAAGATTTACAAGAATCTGATGCAGCTTGACCTGTTCCTCCACATTTTGGACAAGTTTGAGCAAAAGTCATAAATCCTTGTCTTGAATGTACTTGACCATGTCCATTACACATAGAACAAGTAGACATTTTACCATCTTTTGCACCTGTTCCTTTACAAGATTTACAAGCAGTTTTATATTTATAACTTATATCTTTTTTACAACCAAATACTGCTTCATTAAACTCAAGTTTAACCTCAATAGTAACGTCTAAATTGTAGTTATATGATTTTTTTTGTTTTCTGCTTCTTGAACTAGAACCAAATCCAAACATCTCTTCAAAAACAGAACTTAAATCTTCAAATCCACCAGAAAAACCACTACTTCTTTGCCCATGACCTTCAAGCCCAGCTTTTCCATATCTATCATAAATAGCTCTTTTTTCTTCATCGCTTAATACTTGATAAGCTTCATTTATAGCTTTGAATTTTTCTTCAGCTTCATTATCACCTGGATTTTTGTCAGGATGATATTTCATAGCCATTTGTCTATAAGCTTTTTTGATTGTGCTTTTATCAGAACTTTTACTAACTTCTAGTAATTCATAATAATCAATCTCAGTCAATTTCTATCTCCCTTAAAAAATATAATAAATTTAATGTAAGCCGTGATTTTATCTAAAGGTTAATAAATCTTAAATGAATTAGATTTGGGTTATTTTTCATAAAAATTTTTATTGCAATTAAAAAAGTAATAAATTCAGAAACACTAAGTGCCATAAATATCCCAATATTCCCAAATATAGAAGATAAAATAAAAATTGCTGAAATTGGTAAAACAAGACTTCTTAATATAGCAATAAAAGCTGAAAGTGATGCTTTTTGAATTGAAGTTAAATATGAAGTTATCAAAATATTTAAACCTGAAAATAGAAAAGCAGGCCAAGCATAAGTAATAAATTCTAAAGTAATTTTTCTTGTTTCTTGTTCTGAATCTTTTAAAAATAGGTTTATTAAAATTTCAGGTATTGTTAGAATTAAAATAGTCATTAATAATTCTATTAATAAAATTGAAATAGAAGCAATTTTAAAAAAACTTTTCATTCTATTAAAATTTCGTGCACCATAATTTTTACTAAAGATTGGTTGCATAGAGTCTGAAATAGCAAAACTCAATAAAATACTAATCATTATAAGATAACCAATAATTGTATAAGAAGCAACTCCTTGTGTACCAAAATTTTTGAGCATTATATAGTTAAAAACTAAAACAGTAATTCCTATTGATGATTCATTTATAAATTCTGAAAAACCATTTTTTAATGTATTAATAATATTAAACCAGCTTCCTTTTGGTTTTATTAGTTTTAAACTTGTTTTTTTTGAAAAAAAATGAGGAATTAAAATAACAATAATTATGACATAAGATATTCCTGTTGCATATGCTGCACCACTTAAGCCAAAATCAAATTTAACAATAAATAAATAATCTAAAATTATGTTTGTTAAAGCACTTAAAAATAGAGCTAAAAATGATAAAGTAGGGTTCTCATCAACTCTTACAAAATAGTCTAAAACTATTGCTGTCATCAAAAAAGGTAAAAAAAACAGAATAATAGGAAGATATAATAATGTTTCTTCTTTTAAAATATTTTCAACTTTAAATAAGTTAAAAAAAGTTTCAAGATTAAAATATATTAATAAACAAAGGAAAATACCAATTATAGAAATTGAAATAATTGATTTTGTAAAAATATTTGAGATTTCATCTTTTTTATTTTCTCCCATTAATTTTCCTACTATTACAGAACTACCTACTGAAAACATTAAAGCAAATCCAAAAAGTATAGTTAGCATTGGATGAGAAATATTAATTGCAGCTAAGCCAATAGAACCTACATAATTACCTATAAAATATCCATCAACAATACTAGCAGATGAAATAGCTAAAAGGCTTAAAATAGAAGGAATAGCGTATTTGAAAAATAAAATAAGTGGTTTAGTATCTAACATAAAAAGTCTTTTAAATTTTTTGAAAAAAATAATAATTTTTGAAATGATGCCAAAGAATGTATTAAAGTATGATTTTCAAATAAAGTATATCTTAATAAAATTTATTAAAAATCTTAGATATAATCTGCGACATGAATAAAGGATTAGAAAAATTTTACGAACTTGTTGAAGCTTTTGAATCTTTACCAACTATTGGTAAAAAATCAGCTCTACGTCTAGCATATCATATAGTAATGAATGATAATTATTGTGGGATCAAAATTGCTCATAGTATTGAAAATGCTTTAAAAAATATCACAAAATGTTCACGATGTGGATCAATGAGTGAACATGAAATTTGTGAATTTTGTCTTGATGAGAGTAGAGATAATGAAAAACTTTGTATTGTTCAAAGTGCAAAAGATATTTTTGTTATTGAAGATTCAAATCAATTTGATGGAAGATATTTTGTAATAGAAGAGTTAGATCAAGATATATTGGATTCTTTACAAAAGTTTATAATAGATAATGGTGTTAAGAATATACTATTTGCAATTACTCCTTCTATTGCAAATGATGCTTTTATCCTATTTATCGAGGATAAACTTAAAACTTATGATTTGAAATTTACAAAAATTGCACAAGGTGTTCCAACAGGTGTTAGTTTGGAAAATGTAGATATTTTATCACTATCAAAAGCTATACAAAGTAAAGTTGAAATATAAAAGATTAGAGTATGGAAAAAAGAATAGTTTGTCAAAAATGTATATATTATTTTGTTACTTGGGAAGCAAATAGACCACATGGTTGTAAAGCATATGGATTTAAATCTCTTTTAATGCCATCTGTGACAGTAAAAAATTCAAGTGGTGAAACTTGTAAATTTTTTACTCAAAAAAATTTTAATACATAGTTGGAATAATGGAAAATTTTTTAGAACAAATAGAAAAAAATAAAATTACTATTATTCGAACTTGGATTTCATTTCCTATTGTTTTAGATTTAATAAAGAATAATTCAATTGATGAAAATTTATTTATTAGAAGATATGCTTTTGCTCTTATTGAACATTTTATTTTAGTTATAAAAAAAGATGAAAAAACTGAAAAAAATTCTGCTGTTATTGATTTTTTGAAATATTTAAGAAAACAAAATATTAAAATAAATGAACTTTTTTTGCTCTTTTCTACTTTCAAAAATTCTTTAATAGAATTTGCTTTTAAATCAAAGCTTGAAACAGCGAAATTAATAGAAGAGATAGATTTTTATTTTGAAAAAATTTTTTCTGTTTTATTAGATATTTATTCAAAATCAATAGCTCAAATAGAAAATGCATTAAATAAATCGGTTGATATAGTTGATAAATATGTAATTATGTCAAGAACAGATATTAATGGTGTAATTATTAGTGTTTCAAATGCTTTTTGTAAAATTTCTGGATATGAATCTTATGAAATGATTGGAAAAACTCAAGAATTTTTCAAACATCCAGATATGAAAGCAGAATTTTTTAATGAGATAAAAAAAACTATCCAATCTGGAAATATGTGGCAAGGTGAGATAAAAAATCTGAAAAAAAATGGAGGATTTTATTGGTTAAAAACTACAATCCATCCAAATTTTGATAATGATGGAAATATTATAAGTTATGATGCTATAAATGAAGATATTAGTTTTCAAAAAGAGTTAAAAAATCAACAAGATTTACTGGTAGAACAGTCAAAATCAGCTGCACTTGGCGAGATGATTAGTATGATAGCACATCAATGGAGACAGCCTTTACAAGCAGTTTCTATTTTGATTCAAAAACTTCCTTTACTAAAAGAATTAAAGGGTGAAATATCTGATGAAATGTTAAATGATGTTGTTTCTCAAGTATCGAATCAACTTGATTATATGTCAAAAACAATAGATGATTTTAGAGATTATTTTAAACCAAATAAGAAAAAAGAAGAAGTTTATATAGAAAATGTTATAAACAAATCTATGGATTTTTTATCATATTTATTTAAAATAAATTCAATAAAAGTAAATTATAAAAATGAATCTACTTCAAAAGTAGATATTTTTTTAAATGAAATGGTGCAAGTTTTTATAAATCTAGCAAAAAATTCATGTGATGCAATGATTGAAAAGAATGTTGAAAATAGAGTTATAGATATCTATAGTTATGAAAAAAATAAAAAGTTATATATTGAGTTTGAAGATAATGCTGGTGGAATAAGTGATAAGGTTATTAATAAAATATTTAATCCTTATTTTTCAACAAAAAGTAATAAAAATGGAACAGGTTTGGGATTATATATGAGTAAAACTATTATTGAACAATATAGTTTAGGTAAAATAAATGTATATAATACTGAAATTGGAACAAAATTTATAATTGAATTACCATTAAAATAGGAGTTAAGTTTGTTATATAAAGATTTTAAAGAGAGTATAAAAACATTAGGGTTTTTAAGTATTGAAGATTTTATGGTTTATGCAGGTGTTACATCAAATGATGTTTTGAGTTGGGAAGAAAAAAATGAAGTTCCATATTTAGTTTCACTAATTTTACATCTTTTAAAAGGTGAAAAAGAATTATTACCAACAAATTGGGCTTTAGATAATGTTATTGAAGAGTGTTTACCTCTTGCTTCATTACTTGAAGAAGTTTCTTCTTTCCCTCATAAACTTGAAGAGATGTTTTTATTACAAAAAAAATTAAATGATTCTACAAATGGTAAAAATTGGGAATTAGGTGTAAATAAATTTGGAAAAGAGATAAATTGGCTTAGATGTATTCATATGGAAGTGGCTGAACTTATTGAATCAACTCCATGGAAACATTGGAAAAATATCAATGCAGATCCTGATATGAACAATATTCATGTTGAGCTTGTAGATATTTGGCACTTTTTAATGTCTTATATTTTACAAGAGACAAATGTTCCAAAAGCAGTTTCTTTATCTAATACTCATTGTATCTATGAAGCAGCAACAGAAATTGATGTAAAACTTATGGTAAAAGAAGCTGAAAAATTATCTTATATTGCTTTAGCAATTGATACAGGGAATATGCCTTCATTTAGTGGAATAGAAAGATTTATTGATCAATTCTTTAGATGTTGTAAAATTTCAGGATTATCTTTTATGTGGTTACAAAAGCTATATATTGGTAAAAATTGTTTAAATCAATTTAGACAAGATAATGGTTATAAAGAAGGGCATTACATCAAAGTTTGGAATGGTAATGAAGACAATGTTGTAATGGTTGATTTATTAAAAAAAATGGAAGATGTAGGTTTTGATGACTTATATAACAAATTAAAAGAAGAGTATTCTAAAAATAGATAATTTTTCTTTATAAAATTTTTATATTTTTATGGTTCTTTTTGATTCTCTCTTTACAAGATATGAAATATAATTGACATAACAAATCCAAGAGGAGGTTGTTATGTCAACTTCAAATATTTTAATGCTTTCAATCTTAAGTGTTTTAACTTTTATTTTATTGCTAAGATTACCAAAAGCCTAAAATGAAAAGAGTATTTATTAAGTATAAAGAACATATGTATATTTTAAAAGCGTTAATAATTTTAGTAATAATTACTGGAATTAGTCATATATTCAAATTTTATTTAGATATTATAAATATTGCTTTAATTCATATAATTCCAGTTGTAGTTGTGGCAATTCATGGAAATATTAAAGCAACTCTTTTTATGACATTTTTAAGTGTTTTATGCCTAAATTTTTTATATATTCCACCTTTATATAGTTTCAATGTTAATAATGAGTTATATCTTTGGAGTTTTTTGATTTTTGGAATAGTTGGTTTAATAATAACAATGCAAGCAAAAAATTTAATTAGACAAACAAAACAAAATCAATTAAGAGAGAGTTTATTACATATAATTTCTCATGATTTAAGAACTCCATTATCTACAATCCATGGAAGTATTAATTTAATTTTATCAAATAAAAATCTTAATACAAAAAAACAAGATAGTCTTTTAGAAGATATAAATTATGCTTCACTTAGAATGAAAAGATTAATTACAAATCTTTTAGATAGTACTAGGTTATCAAATGAAAATTTTGATTTAAAATTAGAATGGTGCGATTTTGAAGATATTATTGGAGTTACTTTAAATGAATTTTCTCAAAAACAAAATGATGAAAAACTAAATATAAAAATAGATGAATTATCACTTTTTTGGGGTGATAATACACTTTTAACTCAGTTAATTGTAAATTTGCTTGATAATGCTTTTAAATATTCAAAAAGTGACACAAAAATAGATTTAGAAATAGAAAATTTAAATAATTTTATCAAAATAAAAATATTTAATGAAACAGAATTTATAGATAAAAAGAAGTTAAAAAATATCTTTGATAAGTTTTATAGATTTGAAGATACAAATGATATTTCAGGAAGTGGAATAGGATTAGCTATTTGTAAAAGTATCGTAAAGCTACATAATGGTGAGATAAAAGCAATAGCTAAAGATAGAGGAATTTTAATTGAAGTTGAACTTCCAATAGTAAAAAGAGTAAATATAGAATGAAAAATTTAATACAAATAATTGAAGATGATAAATCAGTAAAAAAACTTTTAGAGATAACTTTTAAAGAGTTTGATTTTGATTTTATTTCAAGTGAAAATAAAAAAAATGCTTTAACAATGTTCTTAAGTCATAATCCAGATTTATTGATAGTTGATTTGGGTTTACCTGATGGAGATGGAAAAGATTTTATTAAACAAATAAGAGAAATTTCAAAAATTCCAATCATTGTTTTAACAGCACGACATGATGAAAAAGAGATTATTTTAGCACTTGATGCTGGTGCTGATGATTATATAACTAAACCATTTTCAGTAAATGAATTACTTGCTAGAATTAGAGCAAATTTAAGAAGAAGCTTAAATACTGTTGATATAAATAATACATTTATTTGTGATGAATTAAAGTTAGATATAACTTCACGAGATATATTTTTGAATACTGACAAATTGAAATTAACTCCAATAGAATATGAATTATTAAAATATTTTATTTTGCATCCAAATAAAACTTTAACCCATAAACAAATACTTCAAGAAGTTTGGGGTACAGGTTATCAAAATGAAATGCAATATTTAAGAACTTATGTTAATACTTTGAGAAAAAAGATTGAAAAAAATTCAACAAGACCTAAATATATAATAACCGAACCAAGTGTTGGATATAGATTTAATTGTAATTAATAAGAAAAAATCATGCAACATAAATATGTGAAATCAATTTTTTTAGGTTATGTTATTCTTATTCTTATTGGCGCAATACTTTTATCTTTGCCTATTTGTCATATAGGAGAATTAGCTTTTATAGATGCTTTATTTACATCTGCAAGTGCAACTTGTGTAACAGGTTTAATCGTAACGAGTACATCTGAGAATTTCACTTTTTTAGGAGAATTTATAATTTTGACACTTATTCAAATGGGTGGAATAGGTTATATGAGTTTAGTAATAATCTTTTTTTTATTTATAAGACAAAGTTTGAATATTGATAAAAAAAGAGCAATGAAACAATCTTTAGACTTACCAACTTTACATGTTAGAAGTTTTTTAAAAAAGATTTTACTTTTTGTTTTATTTATAGAATTAGTAGGTGCAATTATTTTAACAATACAGTTTCTTAAAAAATTCGAATTTTTAGATGCATTATGGTTTGGAATATTCCATAGTATAAGTGCTTTTAATAACGCAGGATTTTCTCTTTTTACTGATAGTTTAATGTCATATCAAAGTGATACAATTTCTTTATTGACAATAGGTTTTTTAGTAATTCTAGGAGGATTAGGATATTTTGTTTTAATTGAAATTTATGAAAACAGAAAGTTCTCAAAAAGATTTAGTATTCATACAAGAATTATGCTTTATGGAACAATTATTTTGATTGTTTCTGGAATGGTTTTATTTCTATCAATAGAATGGAATAATTCTAAAACTTTTGGAAATCTATCTTTTTATGAAAAAATATTAAATGCTTTCTTTTTATCTATAAATTTTAGAACAAGTGGATTTAATAGTATTGATATTGGAGCTTTAAAAGATTCATCTTTATTCTTCTCCACTTTGTTTATGATGATTGGAGGAGGGCAAGGAAGTACAGCCGGAGGTATGAAAATCACTACAGTTGCTATTTTAATAATTACAGTAATTTATATTCTAAAAGATAGTAATCAAGAACCAAGTATTTTTAAAAGAACTATTGAACAAAAAGTTATAAATAAAGCATTAGCAATTATTATTTTTTCTTCTTTTCTCGTTCTTTGTATCACTTTGATATTAGTTGAAACTCAAAATCTGCCTTTTGTAAAAATTTTATTTGAAGTAGTTTCTGCTTTTGGAACAGTTGGTGTCTCAACTGGAAATGGAGATATATTAAGTTTCTCTCAACAATTTGATACTTTTGGAAAAAGTTTAATTATTATTTTGATGATAGCAGGAAGATTAGGTGTTTTTGCCTTTGGAATTATTTTATTAGGAAAAGCAAAAACTAAACATTTTAAATATCCAAAAGGAAGGATTATAATATGAAAACAATAGCAGTTATTGGTTTAGGAAGGTTTGGATTTTATGTTGCAAAAAGTTTATCAAGATTGGATGTAAAAGTAATTGCAGTTGATAATGATGAAAAAAAAGTTCAAGAAATAAGTGAATTTATTGATGATGCGTATATTATTGATAGTATAAATAAACAAGCTTTAGAAGAAGTTGGTATTTACAATCTTGATACAGTGATTGTAAGTATTGGAGAGAATATTGAAGCTAGTATATTAACTGTAATGGCTTTAAAGGATTTAAATAATAAAACAATTATTGCAAAAGCGATTAATTCAACTCATGGTGAAATTTTGTCAAAAATAGGAGCTTATAAAGTTGTTTATCCTGAAAAAATAGCTGGAAGAATGCTTGTTAAAAAACTTGTTGATACAATAACAGTTGAAGAGATAGATATAAGTAATTCAATAAAAATGATAAAATTATTTGCAAATGAAAAATTTATAAATAAAAAAATTTTTCAGATAGAAAACGAGTTTAAAAATTTAAAAATAGTTTCTTATAAAAGTTCTGGAAATTGGTTTATAAATATTGATTCAACATATGAAATAAAAAAAGATGATTTATTGGTTTTTATTTGTGAAGTAAAATATGTAAAAGATTTTTTATTAAGTGTTAAATAATAGGTTTTAAACCTATTATTTATTTTTATCTATATTCATTTTTATATTCTACATAATGTTCAGCGTGAGCTATTAATTTATCAACATCTTCTTGAGTTAATTGTTTAACCACTTTTGCAGGACTTCCCATAATCATACTTCTTGGAGGAAATACTTTTCCCGATGTTACAAGTGAATTTGCTCCTACTATACTTCCTTCTCCAATTACAGCATTATCTAAAATAGTTGCACTCATACCAATCAGACAGTTATCTTCAATTTTGCAACCATGAAGCATAACTTTATGACCAATTGTTACATTGTCTCCAATTATTGTTTTTGTATTTGTGTCTGTGTGAATACATGATAAATCTTGAATATTTGTGTTTTTTCCAATTCTAACTTCATTAACATCAGAACGAATTACACAACCAAACCAAACTGATGAATCTTCACCAATTTGAATATTTCCTATTAAATCTGCACTTGGTGCAACCCAAGCACTTGGATGAATTTCTGGGTAAAATTCTTTAAATTTCAAAATCACAGCTCTCTCCTTAGCTTAAATTTAGAAATCATTATAGCAAAGGAAAGACTATTTTGGAAGATATTCTAAAATTATAGGTTCACTATAATTTGGAACATTATCATAAGTAAATATTGCATAATATTTTGATATATCAATTGCTCCAAAATCATCAAACGTATATTCATCAACTCCTGCATAAAGTTTTTGCCCATCATGAGAAGAAAGAGGTTTTCTAAATGGATTTTTTATTACTTTTACTCCTACAAAATCTTCATTTTTAGGATTTGTCCAAGATAATTTGATTTTATTATTTTCAATAATTAAAGATACATTTGATACTTTTTCAACTGGAAATCTTCTTTTTACAATATGTTCAATTATTAGTTTAGGCTCTAAGTTCGCACTTTTTGTTTCCCAAGAAACTTTTTTGTTTTTTAAACTTTTTAATGCAGATGTTGGTTTTAAAATAAATGCGACATCTGATTTATTTTTTAATTTTTCATTTAAAACGATTTCAGAAAATGAATCAAATATGAAATATTGAGTTTGATTATTTTTTAATTCATTTGCACTTACATCATAACCAATATTTTGTATAACTTCTCTATTTATAACTGATTCATAATTTTTTTCTAAATGTTCATCGATAAATTCAAGATGAAATCTAATATCATCTTTTAAATAGATTTTTGTAGAGTTTAGTTCAAAATATGCTTTTGTAATCATTGTATCATTGTATGGTGGTAAAGAAGAGAGATTAAATTCGAAAATAGAATATATTTTATTCCCTTTTTCATCAAATCCAGCACTAATTTCATCTTTTTTTATTTCTGCTTTACTTAGAGTAAAAATCTCTTTTGGATACAAAGTAGTGATAGTTGGTTCTACTGTAAAAGTTAATTCTAGTCTTGGACGATAGTTTAATCCAAAACCAAATTTTCCATATCCAATATCCCATTGCATCATCTGTTTTGTTCTTCCAATTTTTAACTCTTTTGGTCCTTCAACTCTTAAAACAATAGTATCTTTTCTAATAGAGTTTTTTAAAGTTATACATTCTAAACCTGATAACTCCCAACTTCTCCAAATACCTTGTGTTAATTGAAAAGATTGAGTAGCTTGACCAATATATTGTAAAATTTGTAAATTTTCTACATCTTCAAAATTTGTTATATCGCCCATTGTATCTTGATTTACAATTCCAACATTCCATTCCCCATATTTTTCAATAGTTGTTGAAACTCTGTTTATTGGATAAAGGTTTAAAGAGGCTGATTTTATAATGGCATTTAAAGGAAGAGATTTTACATTTATTGAAATAATTGCATAAGAAATACCTTTGTCATCATCAACTCCAACAAATAAAGAGTTTACTCCAAAGTGTTTAGGATTGTTGTTTAGATTTTCAGCAACATAACCTGTTCCTTTTGCATTTGCATAGTAAGTTCTACTAAATTCATCATATTCAACTAAAGTTCGCACCTTTATTTGTGGACAAAATGGTGATTTTTGATTTGTTTTTTTATTTACGGCTCTTATGTTGTAATAGTAGTTTTTATTAGAAGTCAGATTTATATCATTGAACTCTAAACTTTTTGTTTTTGCTATCAAATTTGATGAGTTACAATATTGTTTATCTTTTGTACTTCTAAATATTTCAAAATAAATATTTTCATTTACTTCATATTCCCATTTTAGAGTCACGTGATTTGATCCAATATGAGTAATATTAAACTCTTCAACTCTCTTTACAAATCTATCTTTTGCATAGTTATCAGTCTCTTTTAAAGCATAAATAAGTGCAGGAATATGTTCTTTGATATTTTCACTTAAATCTTGCATATAATCACTGATATTTCTAGTTCCTACCTCAACAACAGTTGCAATAATTCCTAAAGAGTAATAAAACTCCCTGCCACTTCCACCTATTAGTTTTGCAGGTGGTTTCCCTTGATGTATTCCATATTCACGAGCAGATATTTTTCTTATCTCTTCTGCCATATTTGCACATAAAGTATTCATATCTGTTGTATCAAAAGTATCTTCATGTCTGAAATCGTGTGCTGGAAAAAAGACATTTCCTTGGCTATGATAATCAAGTGCAATAGTAATATTTGGATGTGCTAAAACAAAATCTCGTAAGGCCTTAGTTTCTGGTTCACTAAAAGCTTCACAACCTCCATAAACATTTGAAGTTGTAGTAGTTGTTTTATTGAAGCCTATAGAAAAATTTCTATTTAAATCAACTCCATAAGTTCCATCTGCATTTTGTCTTCTATTTTTTCTCCAAAATGAAAAGTGATTTCTTGAGTATTCAAAACCATCAGGATTAGCACAAGGTACTATATAAACGGTACTTTCATTTAGATAAATTTGTAGCATGGGATCTGTTTCTAAATTTTTTAAAATATATGTCACAAACTCTATTGCTAATTCATGTCCAATCCACTCTCGAGCATGAATAGTTCCTGTATAGAAAAGTGCTGGTTTTATATGGGCTGTTTGTATATTTTTCGAAATGGTTATTAGATATATATCTCTTTTTTCCCAAGTTTGACCAATAGATTCTATTTTTAGATTATTTGGATATTTTTTTTGCAAATCAAAAAAAATATTTGTTGAATCTTTATATGATCGATATAACCTTTTCAAAATTTATTCTCCAACTTTTAATCTTGATTTTAATTGGGCAAACTTATTTTTTCCAATTCCTTCAATATTTTTTAAATCCTCTATACTTACAAATTTCCCAATTTTTTCTCTATAATCAGAGATAATTTTTGCTAATTTATTTCCAATTCCTTTGATTTTTTTCAAATCTTCTTTATTAACACAATTAATATCAATTCTCATATCATCAATATGCTCTTCCCAAGATTTTAACATTTGCTCATCTATTGATTCAAGTTCAAGTAAATCAGAGCAATCAGTGATGATGTTATCTTGTAAATATTCTTTAATTTCAATTGCTAAATCCTCCTCCATTCCATAAAGTGTCATCAAATCTGTTAAACTAGCTTTGTTAAAATCTATTTTTTTTACCATAAATTCTTGTTCATTTTGATTTTGTTTATCTATTTGTATATTTAAATCTTCTACATTTGTAAATGGCATATCAGATTCTTTTGATTCATCAGTCATTTCCATTTCAAAAATATCTTTTTTATCTTTTACAAATCTTTCTCCATCATAACTTTGTGTGTATTTACCAAAAGTGATGTTTCTTAGAGTTCTTAAAAGTGATGAATCAATTTTTCCTAACTCTTCCCAAGAAAATAGGGGAATATGTGGTTTTGGATATTTTCCTTTTGAAAAATCCCACATTAAATATTGACAAATCCAATCTCTAATATATGGAAAAGCAGCAAATGCCGTAGCACACTCTAAAATATAAGCTTTATTTGTGTTTTCATCAATAGCTATATCACAAGCAAAATATTCAGCTTTTGAAGCTTTAGAAGCATTAACTGCAAGTTCTAAAGCATTCATTGGAACATTTTTATATGACATTGAACCACCTTGAGAAGTATTTGTAATCCATTGATTTTTTCCTGAATATCTCCAAAATGCACAAACTGGTTTATGCCCAATTAACATAACTCTAATATCTCCTGAATCTTTTAGTTTGATTGCATTTTGTGTATAGATTGGATTATATTTTTTTAATTCAAGTAATTCTTTTGCTTCTTGAAAATTGTTCGCTTTATGTACATAATATCCACCATAATTTGATGGTCCATAACTTCTTTTTATAATTTGTGGATAGTTTGCTTTGTTTTTTAAGTAGTCTAAACCTTTTTCCATATTGTAAAAGATTTTTGTTTTTGGAATTGATAGATTATATTTTTTACAAAAAAGCGTTACATTTTCTTTTGATTTATTTGGAAATTGGCTCTCAATTGAAGGAACAAATCTAACATTTGGTAATTCTTTTGCAATTTGTACAAAAGTATCGTAAGCAGTTGCTGGAATATTTCCAACTAAAATATCAATCTTTTTTTTCTTTACTTCTTTTATAAATCTTTCTTTATCATTTTTCCAATGATAAACAACAGATTCAATTTTGTCACTCCAACCTTTGAAGTTTGATTTATCAAAGAATCTTAAAACATAATCTAGATATAAAAGTCCAATTTTCGGTAGCTTTTTCATTTTATTTCTCCTTTGTTTAATGCTTTTCTATCTATTAAATCAACAATTAAATCAATTTTCTTATCATTAAAATTAAGACCTAGTTTTTCTTGTTCAGGAGTTGCAAAAGCAGGTATTCCATTTACTTCTAAAACTATGTATTCCTCTTTTTTTCTATCATAAATTATATCAACTCCCGCAATATCAAGTCCTAAAACTTCTGTTGCTTTGATTGCAAGATTTATTATCTCTTCATTTGGTTCTCTTAAAAATACACTTCCACCACTTGTGATATTTGTTTTCCAATGTCCAACGGCTGCTTTTCTTCCATAACAACCAACAAATTTACCATCAACAATATCAATTCTATAATCAGTGTTATCGTAATCCACATATTTTTCCACATAGAAATATTTAAGATTTATTTGATTTAAAAAAGGAATTAACATATTTAAAGCTTCAACGCTATCTATTTTAGTAACTCCAATTCCTCCCCAACCATCAGTTGGTTTATAAACCATTTTGTTCCATTTTTTCATAATAGTTTCTAGTCTATAAGTTTCATCTTTATTACAAAGTTTATAATCAGCAGTTCTGATTCCATGTTTTCTTAAAAAAAATGATGTATGAAATTTATCTTCACTTATTTCAAAAGCTTCATAAGAGTTAATCATAGGAATGATTCTATTTAAGGCTTTATATAAATATACTTGATAAGGAGTTTGTTCTCCTGCGTTGTAAGAAAAAAATAAATCAAGTTTATCAAGTTTTAGATTTTTATTTTTCATTTCATAAAGGATATGACCATTTTTAGCAATTGCATCTTTTAGATTGATATTTGTTATAGTATCAATATCTCTTTCTTTTAACTTTTTAATCATCTTTTTTTGAATAACATCTCCACCACTATTTTGATAAAGCCACATACCAATATTTCTTTTTGCCATAATTTCCCCTTTTATAGATTTTTTTGAAAATGATTTAATATTTTTGTCATAAGTTCTATTCTTGAAGTAAAACTACTTTTTACTGCTCTTTCATTTATTGTATGGTCACCATCACCAAATGGACCAAAACCATCAAGTGTTGTTACACCACAACTAGCAACTATATTTGCATCACTAACTCCACCTCTTTTTTCTTTTAAGATTTGTCTGTTTGTGATGTTTTCTAACTCTTTTATAAATTTTAGTTGTTTGTCATTTTCAGACATAACATCTCTTTGTATTCCTCCACTAAGAGTTGATTTTGAGCCTTTTACATAAGAAGTATTTACTATTTTTTCTAATGATTTTAAAACTCTTTGTTTCTCTTCATTTGATGTATATCTGATTTCTAAAAGTAGTTCACATTTTGGAGAGATTGTATTTGCTCCAATTCCTCCATTTATTTTTCCAACGTTTACAGTTGTTTGAAGTTCTAGGTTTGTTAGTTTTACAAGTTCTTGAAGTTTGAAACTTGCTTCCAAGTTTGCATCAATTCCTTTATCATAATGATTTCCAGCATGACTAGCAAGACCTTCAATAGTAATTGTAAAAGTTCCTACACCTTTTCTTTGAGTTACAACTTCAAGATTCTCTCCCGCTGCTTCAAATACAAAACAGTAATCATAATTTGTGGCAATTGATGAAGTTAATTCTTTTGAATCATCACTTCCAGTTTCTTCATCAGAAACCAAAAGAAAGTCAATGTTGAATATTTTTTTGTTTTGATTGAAAATATTTCTAAGAGCTTGTAAAGCAACAATATTCCCACCTTTCATATCACAAACTCCAGGTCCATAAACCCAAAATTCATCTTCTTTGAATCCTTCAAAACTATTTGGAGGAAAAACTGTGTCATTGTGTCCTAAAAGTAAGATTTTATTGCCAGATTTTTTTTGGGAGGAAAAGAGTAGGTGATTACCAATATTTTCTCTTGTAAAAATAGAAGTATTAAATCCAAGAGGTTCAATCCAACTTGTCATTTTTTGTCCAACTAAATCAACACCTGATTTGTTTTTTGTGTAAGAGTTTATATTTACGATTGTTTCTAAATCTTTTAAGTAATCCATACTTTCCTCACTGATAAGATGGATTATTCTAATGTTGAAAAATTACAGTTGAGTGACAGTTACAAAATGGTTATGAAAAGAGAAAAAAGAAGTGGGGAAATAAGTTTAGCTAAAGTGGAAATTCCACTTTTAGCTTATTTTCTGTTTGGATTGCTTCCAGCGATGATAAATCTTAAAGCATTTAATCTAATAAATCCTTCTGCATCTTTTTGATTATAAACTTCATCTTTTTCAAAAGTTGAATAAGCATCGTTATATAAAGACATTTTTGAATCTCTTCCAACAACAGTTACATTTCCTTTATAAAGTTTAATTCTAACTGTACCTTCAACATTTTTTTGAGTTGCATCAATAGCTGCTTGAAGCATTTCTCTTTCTGGTGAGAACCAGTATCCTTGGTAAATTAACTTAGCATATTTTGGCATTAACTCATCTTTTAAGTGAGCAGCTTCTCTATCTAAACAAATAGATTCGATTGCTCTATGAGCTTTTAACATAATAGTTCCACCTGGAGTTTCATAACAACCTCTAGCTTTCATACCAACATATCTATTTTCAACGATATCAACTCTTCCAATACCGTGTTTATTTCCTAATTCATTTAATTTAGCAAGTAATGTTGCTGGTGACATTTCAACACCATCAATAGCAACTGGGTCACCATTTTTATAAGAAATAGTTAAATATTCAGGTGCATCTGGTGCTTTTTCAGGAGCAGTTGTCCATAACCACATAGATTCTTCTGGCTCATTTGCTGGATTTTCTAAATGTAAACCTTCATAAGAGATATGTAATAAGTTTGCATCCATAGAATAAGGACTTGCTTTTGGATTTCCATTTTCATCAACGTGTTTTTTAGAGATTTCAATTCCATTTTTTCTTGCATATTCAAGTAAACTTTCTCTTGAATTTAAATCCCATTCTCTCCACGGAGCAATAACTTTAATATCAGGTCTAAGAGCTAAAGCCCCTAATTCAAATCTAACTTGGTCATTTCCTTTTCCAGTTGCTCCATGTGAAACTGCATCAGCTCCAGTTTCATTTGCAATATCAATTAATTTTTTTGCGATTAATGGACGAGCTATTGAAGTTCCTAATAAATATTCACCTTCATAAATTGCATTTGCTCTAAACATAGGGAAAACGTAATCTTTAACAAATTCTTCTTTAATATCTAAAATATAAACATTTTCAGGTTTGATACCACAAGCAATTGCTTTAATTCTTGCTGGTTCAACTTCTTCACCTTGTCCTAAATCAGCTGTAAAAGTAACAACTTCAGCTTTATATTCATCTTGAAGCCATTTTAAAATAATAGAAGTATCAAGACCTCCACTATAAGCTAAAACTACTTTTTTAACATCTTTTTTACTCATAAATCTATCCTATGGTTACATTATTTTAAGGATGCTATTTTATCGAAAATAAGTTGTAATTCAACTAAAAAATAAAATAGAATAAATAGTATTGTAATCTATATGTAATATATTAAATGAAAGATTTGATATTAAAGTATGAAATTTCTTTTAAATGATTCTAAATATTATTTAGCTTATTTTAGTTATAATCTATGTTATGAGAATAGATAAATTTTTAAATGCCGTTAATATTACTAAACGAAGAGCAGTTGCTGAAGATATGCTTGAGCATAAAGTTGTTTTTATAAATGACCAAGCTGTAAAAAAAGCAAAAGAGGTAAAAGTTGGAGATATTATAGAAATAAAATATCTTGAAAAAAGTGAAAAGTTTAAAGTATTGCAAATCCCAACTACTAAATCAACTCCAAAATCAAAAATTGAAGAATATGTACAAAGGATAAACTAAATGTTTAATGCAGCAAAATTAAAATTTGATGATATTTTTGAAAATAGATTATCACAAGAAGAAGTTAGAGAGTATTTATTAGAACTTTATGAAAGAGGTGAAACAGCTGCAGAAATAGCAGGTGCAGCAAGCGCAATGAGAGATCATCTTATTCCTCTTCCAATTTATGAAGATTTAAAAGAAAAAGCTATTGATGTAGTTGGAACAGGTGGAGATAAAAGTTATAGTTTTAATATCTCAAGTACAGTATCTATTTTACTTGCAGCTTGTGGTTCTTATGTAGCAAAACATGGAAATAGAAGTGTTACAAGTAAAAGTGGAAGTGCAGATATGCTTGAAGCTTTAGGAATAAATTTAAATTTAAGTCTAGAAAACACTGCAAAAATGCTTGAAGAAACGGGTTTTGCTTTTATGTTTGCAAATAATCATCATCCTTGTATGAAATATATTACTCCTGTAAGAAAAACAATTCCACATAGAACAATTATGAATATTTTAGGACCTTTATGTAATCCAGCAGGAGTTACAAAACAAGTAATAGGGGTATTTGATAAAGATTATATAAATAGAATAGCAGCTGCTCTTGATATGCTTGATAGTAAAAGAGCAATGATTTTATCATCAAATGATGGAATGGATGAAATTTCTGTATCTGATATAACTTATGCAACACTTTTAATAAATGGGAAAATTACTGATATCGAAATTAATCCAGAAAATTATGGTATTCCAATGGCTTCAAAAGAAGATATTATAGGAGAAGGCCCAGAATTTAATGCAAGATTAACAAGAGATATTTTATCTAAAAAAATTGTTGGAGCAAAACTTGATATTGTTTTACTAAATACTGCTGCTGCACTTATTGTTGATGAAAAAGCTAGAGATTTTAAAGATGGTATTGATATGGCAAAAGAGGCTATTATTAGTGGTGCAGCTCAAAAAAAATTAGAACAAATTATTGAAGTATCTAAAAAGTTAAGTTAGGATTATTTTGAAAAAAGAGTTTGAATTAGAGTTAACAGATTTAAATATTTTAGTTGATGAATTAAAAAACATCATTGGAAATGAAGATACTATTGTTATATTAAGAGGAGATTTAGCAAGTGGGAAAACAACACTTGTAAAAAATTATGTTAAAGCATTAGGATTAAATGATTTAGTGACTTCTCCTACTTTTTCATTGCAAGCTATTTATTCAGATAATATTTTTCATTATGATGTTTATAATAAAACTTTAGGTGAGTTCATTTCTCTTGGAATGCTTGAGGAGTTTGAAAAAGAGGGTATTCACTTTATAGAATGGGGTGATGAAAAACTTGAAGAAATATTAAAAGATTATGGATATAAAGTTATTTTAATAAATATTGAAAAAAAAGAAAATAAAAGGCTGTATAAAATAAATGCATAAATTAGAGATAAAAGACATAACAAAAACTATTAAGAAAACGCAAATTTTACATGGTATTTCTCTTGAAGTAAATTCAGGAGAAATAGTTGGATTATTAGGTCCAAATGGTGCAGGAAAAACAACAACTTTTTATACAGTTTGTGGATTAGTAAAACCAACGAGTGGAAATGTTTATTTTGATGATAAAGATATAACAGCTTTACCTTTACATAAAAGAGCAATAAAAGGAATAGGTTATTTACCACAAGAGTCTTCAATTTTTAAAGATTTGTCAGTTGAAGATAATTTGATGCTTGCAGCTGAAATTATTAGTAAAGATAAAGATGAACAACAAAAAAGAGTTGAAGAATTACTTGAGTTATTTAATATCGAGCCAATTAGACAAAGAAAAGGTGTTTCTTTATCAGGAGGTGAGAGAAGAAGAACGGAAATAGCAAGAGCTTTAGTTTCTCATCCTAAATTTTTACTTTTAGATGAACCTTTTGCTGGAGTTGATCCAATTGCAGTTAAAGATATACAAGAGATAATTCATCAATTAACAAAAATAAATATTGGTGTTTTGATAACAGACCATAATGTAAGAGAAACTTTACAGATATGTGATAGAGCTTATGTTATGAAAGCAGGAAGACTTCTTTCTAGCGGAACAAGTGAAGAAATTAAAAATGATGAAAAGGTTAGAGAACATTATTTAGGTGAAGATTTTAACTTTTAAATAGTAGTAATATTTAAGTTACTACTATATTTTTACCACTATTTTTTGCCAAATAAAGAAGTTTATCTACCTTTGATATTAATGAATTTTCATCATCAGAATCAATCATTTGAAGTACACCAAAACTTGCAGTTATTTGAAGATCTTTATCTGTTAAAGAATTTTTGATAATAGCTGTTCGAATTTTTTCTGCGACAGTTTTTGCTCCATCTAAATTTGTTTGAGGAAGTAAAATCAAAAATTCTTCTCCACCCCATCTTACACAAATATCAAGATCTCTAACATTATTTAAAAGTAATTTTGCAATTTCTTTTAATACTTCATCACCAATTTGATGTCCATAAGTATCATTTACATTTTTAAAATTATCAATATCAAAAAGTATTATTGATAAATCATTGTTATATCTTTTTGCTCTTTTTATCTCTTTAGAATAAATTTCATCAAATCTATTTCTATTAAATAAACCTGTCAATTTATCGTGACTTGCTTGATATTCAAGTAAGTTTGATTTTTCTTTTAATTTTGTAATATCAGTTAAAGAAAAAACATAATAATCTTCTTTGTTTTCATAATAATCAACATTTATAGCAAAAATTTTTTCTTCATTTAATGAATTTTTTATTTTAACAATTCTATCTATTTCATGTAAATCTTTTATATATTTTACCCAAGAAATTTGTCTATTTATTTTCTCTTTTGTGATAAATCCAAACTCTTCTTGGAAAAAATCAAAAATATTTTTTTTAGTAGATATAAATTCATTAAAATTCATAATTTCAAAAAAATCTAAAAATTTTTTATTTACATTTGTTATTTCATCTTTATTTGTAACAATTATAATATTGTCTTGAGCATCTAATATAGATTTTATTTTATTTATTTCTTGTTCTATTTTGCTTTCTAAAGATAGGTTTAATTCTATAAGTTTTCTTTTTAATAAAATGGGCTCCATAGCTTTTATGATACTTTCTATTAATTGATATAAATCAATTGGTTTCATAGCATAAGTATTTACGCCAACTTCGATAGCTTTTTTTAAAAAATTTGTATCATTATGTGCACTTGTTATTACAAGAGGCATTTCACTATTTATTTTTCTAATTTGCTCACACATATCTAAACCGTTCATTTTAGGCATATTTATATCTGAAATGATTAAATCTATATTATTTTGATTCTCTTTAAATAGTTCTAATCCTTCTAAACCATTTTTTGCAGTATAAACTTTTTTTAGCAAAGAACTTAACAGTTTAGAAGTAAATTCTCTAACATCATTTTCATCTTCTACATATAAAACAGAAATATCTTTTAAAACTTCTTTATTCATTATTCTATCTTTTCTTTAAATTCATTTATAATTGGCTCTGCAATTGGTGCTGAAAAATAGTAGCCTTGTGAATAATCAGCACCTAATTCTTTTATTATATTGAAAATTTCTTCATTTTCTACATATTCTGCTATTGTTTTCAAATTTAAACTTTTAGCAAATTCTATTATAGTTTTTGTAATTTTATATGAATTTTCATTTTTTGCAACATTTTTTATTAATGATGCATCAATTTTTAGATAATCAACATTCATTTTTAATAAATGTTCAAAATTTGAATAACCACTACCAAAATCATCAATAGCAACTTTACATCCTAAACTTTTGATTTCATCAATAAATGAGATTAAAAGATTATAATTTTTTATATTTTCATCTTCTAATATTTCAAAAACAACTCTATTTTTAACATTATATTTTTTTAACATCTCTTTTATAAAATCTAAAAAATTACTATTTTCTATATCTTCATAAGAGATATTTACTGAAAATTCAAAAGGAAGATTATCAAATTTTTTAAATGATTTTTCAATAACAATTTTTGTTAATTTTGTGTATTGATTTGACCTTTTTGATATGTCTAAAAAGAAATATGGATTTACGATTTTTCCATCTTCATCAATAAGTCTAACTAAACATTCATATTTATCAACATTTAAAGTTTTATTGTTTACTAAGGGTTGAACAAAAACTTCTATATGGTCATTTATAAATGCAGATTTTAATTTTTTAGTCCAAAACATATTATTTTCATATTCTTGAAATTTATCCAATTCATCATAGAAAATCAAATAATCTTTATGGTCTTTTTTTGCAGTTTGTAAAGCAATATCTGCTGTTATTAATTTATTGTTTTTATCTGAAAATGAAATTCCAGCTGTCATTCTTATATCAATTTCATAATGTTCAAAAATAAAAACATTTTTATAAATTGTTTCAATAATCTCATTTATTAAATTTACAAACTCATCACGAGAATTTTCTGTGTTTACAATACAATATGTATCTGATGGGAATTTGTATAATTTTAAATTTTTAAAATTTTCTATTTTTTTTGAGATTAGTTTTGCAACATCAATTAAAATCGAATCACCAACTTTATGACCAAAAAAATCATTTACTTCTTTAAATGAATTGATATTTAGTAAAGAAACAGCTTGTAAATTTAAACCATTATTTTGTAAATCTTCTATTAATTTTGCACGATTAGGAAATTTTGTTAAATTATCAGTATATAAAAGTTTATATAATTCATGTTTATGTTCTACTTCATGACTAATGTCATTTAATATAATAATATTTGTATCATTATGAGATAAATGAATTTTTTGTATTGAAAAAAATCTTTTTTTATTCTCTAAATCTTTTATACAAACTTTTAATGTTTTTTCTTTTGTATTATCAATAGAAAGTAAATCTAAATCTGTAATACAACCTTCTTCGTTTTCAAAAATATCATTTGTTGTTTTATATTTTTTATTTAATTCTTCAAGTGAAAAACAATTTGTAAGTTCATAAAAATGATTATTTGCAAATATTATATGTTCTGAATCAGTAGAAAAAATTGGATAATTAATATTATTGATAATTGAATTTGAAAAATCTTCTTCTTTTTTCAATGAAATATGATTGTTTATATTATTTATGAAAAGATTTATTTTAAAAATCAATTTATTAAAATCCAAAGGTTCGTATAATATATCACATTTTTTAGAGTTTGGGATTTTTGCTAAATCTGAATTATCTTTGATTATAAAAACGATGTAAGGTTCATTTTTTAGGTAGTTATCAATAATTTTAAAGTATTCAATAGAATCAATATGTACAATAAGTACATCTACAAATTCTATTTCATAAATCATATCTTCAACATTTGGAAATAAAGAGATATTTGTATTTCTAAGTTTCTTTTGTGAATAATCTTTAAAATCATTAAATTTAATAAGATTATCTATGATGAAGACATCATAACGCATAAATTCACCTTCGTTTTTATTTATTTCTTAGTTTTGCATAAAAGTGCTTTAATATTACTTTACTTATTAAATAAAGTAATAAAGCACTTTTTATGATTATTTTTTGAAGATTTTTATTGCGTTATCTAAATCCTGTTGAGTATCTATACCAAAAGATTTAGATGCAACTTTAACCATAGCAATTTTATGACCGTTATCAATTGCTCTTAATTGTTCTAGTTTTTCTATGTTTTCTAATTTTGATGAGTTTAATTGACAAAAATTATTTAATGATTTTTTTGTAAAACCATAAATTCCTAAATGACCAAAATATGATGCACTTTCATGATGATCTCTATGATATGGAATTTTAGCTCGAGAGAAATATATAGCATTAGAAAGTTCATCTAAAATTACTTTTACATGGTTTGGATCATCTGCTAATTCTGGACTAATTTCTTTATAACAAGAAGTGATCATAATATCTTCATTATTTTCTTTTATTTGTTTTACTCTATCTATAACAGCTTGTACAACTTGAGTTTCTATAAATGGTTCATCTGCTTGAACATTTATTATAATCTCATTTTCATCTAAATTTAAAATATTTACAGCTTCATTTATTCTATCTGTTCCACTATTGTGAGAAGTTGATGTTAAAACTGCATCAAAACCATGTTGTGAAGCTAAATTTATTACTTCTAGTGAATCAGTTGCAATTACAACTTTATCTAAACTACTTACTTGAGTAGCTGTTCTTATTACCATAGGTAATCCTAAAATATCAACCATAATTTTATTTGCAAATCTACTAGAATTTAATCTTGCAGGTATAATAATCATTTACTTTCCTTTTGTTATAAAACCTTATTTTTAGTGACATTATTATAATATAAAATCTTTAAACAAGCAAAGAAAAGAGATTTTATGAAAAAAACAATTACAGTTATAGATACATTTGGATTTTTATTTAGAAGTTATTTTGCTCTTCCACCTTTACGTTCAAGAGATGGATTTCCAACAGGCTTATTAACAGGATTTATAAATTTTATATCAAATATAGGAAAAGATTTTCAAACAGATTATGTAGTTTTTGCACTTGATGCAAAAGGAAATACTTTTAGAAATGAACTTTATGATGGATATAAAGCCCATAGACCTGATGTTCCAGAAGATTTATTAACTCAACTTCCAATTGCTATTTCATGGATTGAACAAATGGGATTTAAAGTTGCTATTAGAACAGGATTTGAAGCTGATGATATAGTTGCTTCAATAGCACATGATGCAAAAAATAAAGGTTTAGAAGTTAGAATTGTTTCTCATGATAAAGATTTATACCAATTAATAGAAGATGATACAATATATTTATTTGATCCTACAAAAAAAGTAGTTATAAATGAAGAAAAATGTTTTGAAAAATATGGAGTTTTTCCTTCTCAATTTACTGATTATCAATCACTTTTAGGTGATAGTGCAGATAATATCCCAGGAGTAAAAGGAATTGGTGCAAAAACAGCAGAAGCATTAATCAAAGAGTTTGGGACTTTAGAAAATATCTATGCAAATCTTGAAAATATAACTAAAAAAAGAACAAAAGAGTTACTAATTGAAGGTAAAGAAATGGCATTTATCTCTAAGAAACTTGTAACTTTATCAAAAGATTGTCATGTAATTGATAATTTAGAAGAATTTGTTTTACCTACTGAAAATCCTATTTTAAAAATTAGTGATATTTTAATTAAATATGATATGACAAAAATTTTAGAAAAAGTAAGTAAAAATGGAATGGCTTACAAAACTGAAATTCCAAAAGAGATAAAAAAAGAGGAAAAAATAGAATATATTTTACTTGATAATGAAAATAGTTTATCTTTAGTCATAAATACTATTCCAAGAGATTCTATAGTTGCATTTGATACTGAAACAACTAATATAGATGTAACTTGTGCAAAAATTGTTGGTTTTTCTTTTGCATATGAAAAGAATAAAGCATATTATGTTCCCATTGCACACTCATATTTAGGTGTTGGAAATCAAATTTCAAAAGAGGCAGCTTCTCAAGCAATCTATCAATTAAATAGATATAAATTAGTTCTTCAAAATTTTAAATATGATTATGAGATTATTAAACATAATTTTAATATTGAATTAAAACTTTATGCTGATACAATGATTTTATCTTGGCTTTTAAATACAAATGAAAAAGTTGGACTTGATTATCAAATTGATAAACAATTTAAACATAAAATGATTAGTTTCTCTGATGTTGTAAAAAAAGGTGAAAATTTTTCAAATGTAGATATATCAAAAGCTTGTGAATATGCTGCTGAAGATGCTTTAATGACACTAAAATTATTTAATAGACAATTAGAAATTTTTAAAGAAAAAAATGATGAAGAACTTTTAAAACTTGCGTTCGATGTTGAATTTGATTTTATTTATGTATTAGCTGAAATGGAAAATAATGGAATAAAAATCGATGTTAATCTTTTAAAGGAGTATAAAGAAAAATCTAATAAATATATTCAAGAATTAACTAATAAAATTTATAAAGTTAGTGAAGTTGAATTTAATATAAATTCTCCAAAACAATTAGGAGTAGTTTTATTTGAAACTTTAGGTTTGAATACTTCAAAAAAAACAAAAACAGGTTATAGTACAGATGAAGCTGTTTTAAGTAGTTTAGTAAATGAACATGATGTAATACCTCTACTTTTAAAGTATAGAGAAGCTTATAAATTACAATCCACATATATTGAACCTTTATTAGAACTTGGCTTAAAAAATGAAGATAATAGAATACATACTTCATTTTTACATACAGGAACTGCTACAGGAAGATTAAGCTCAAAAAATCCAAATTTACAAAATATTCCAGTGGGAAGTGATTCTCTTTTGCAAATAAGACAATCATTTATTCCTAAAAATGGATATAAATTAGTAGGAATTGATTATTCTCAAATTGAATTAAGATTATTAGCTCATTTTAGTTGCGATGAGGCTTTAGTAGAAGCATTTAAAAATGACCTAGATATTCATTATCAAACTGCTGTTAAAATTTTCGGTGAAGAAAAAGCTAAAGAAAAAAGAGGAATTGCAAAATCAATAAATTTTGGACTATTATATGGAATGGGAAGTAAAAAATTAGGAGATACTTTAGGTATTCCATCAAAAGAGGCAAAACTTTATATTGATTCTTATTTTGAAGCATTTAAAAGTGTAAAAAATTATTTAAAATCAATAGAAGATTTTGCTTATACAAATGGTTATGTGAAAACATTATTAAATAGAAAAAGGTTATTTGATTTTAATTCTGCAAATGCAATGTTAAAAGCTGCATATTTAAGAGAAGCTGTAAATACATTATTTCAAGGAAGTGCAGCTGATTTAATAAAATTATCAATGATACAAATTCATAAAAAATATAAAAATAATGATAGCATGAGATTACTTTTACAAATTCATGATGAATTAATTCTTGAAATAAAAGATGAGTTAGTTGAGGAATACACACGTGATATTAAGGAAATAATGGAGAATATTTATACTTTAAATGTTCCTTTAAAAGTATCAGTTGCCATTGGAAATTCTTGGCAAGAACTTAAATGAAGATAAAAATTGTCTAAATATATAATTTTCTTTGACAAATAAAGAAATTTTTGTTATTATTATATCTTAAACCAATATTTAAAGAGTAATAATATGTTAAAAACAGTAAGAAATATAAGAAAGTTGTACAATGCAAAGCTACTTTTTATAAGTAATGATCAAGCAGTAAAACAAGCAATTGAAAATGAGTTTGATGATTATTTCAAAGAATTGAAAATTGCAGTTACTATGGAAGAGGCTTTATCTCTAGCATGTTCAAATAATTATGATATGTCTATAATTGATGCAGATATTGAAGGTGTTTCATTTTCTGAGTTATGTTCAGAGTTATCTCAATTAGCTCCAACATTACCAAAAATAGTTATTTCTAGTTCAGATGATAATGAAAATATCGTAACAGCTATTAATTCAGGTGCTTATACATTTTTATCTAAGCCTTTAAGAGCAAAAGATGTAAAACTAGCTGTTATTATGTGTCTAAATCAAACAAAAAGAGGTGATAAGATTGAATTTGAAAATGGAATCTATTTTGATGAATATAGAGACCAATTTTTCAAATCAGGTGGAGTATTAATTGACTTTACAAGACTAGAAAAGTCATTTTTAAAATTATTAATAACTAAAAGAAATGAAATTACTGATTATGATACTATAAAAGATATAGTATGGAAAGGTAAAGACATGTCTATTTATACAATGAGAAATATAGTTAATAAAATTAGACAAAAAACTTATTATGAAATAATTAAAAATCATTCGAATAAAGGTTATACTATCGATATTCTTAAAAATAATTAATAATGATAGTTTGCAAAATCTTAGTAAAAAAGTTATAATATGGAAGAACTGATTGTTTCCAAAGAAGAATTAATTCAATTGTTTGAAACACAGAAGATAGATGACACTGGAAAAGGTTGGGTTATGGATGGTAAAGTTATTGATATAATAGCTTTGCATGATATAGATCCAAAGTTTCTCCAAGATGTTACAAATGCTAAGTTCTACAAATTAATAATTAAAGGTAATAAATAATGTCGCATTGCCCATTTTGCAAAAAAAAGATTGCTATGAGTAAGGCTTTTTGTTCAAGGAGCTGTAAAGAGAATTATTTTCAATTGATAGCTATACAAGTACCGAAACCTTTTTTAAAAAGAATTTTTGTATTTTGTACACCTGAACAAAGAGATGCTGAAATAGAAAATTTTGCAAGTAGACATGGCTGGAGATTAGATTTATTAAAAAATAAGATTGTTGAGTTAGCAGCTGAATCAGGTTATACCAAAGAAATGAAAATAAATAGTTAATTTTAACTATTTATTTTTCTTCTATTTATGAAAATTATCACACAAATTACTAAAATTATTAAAGATTGTAAAATCCCCATAGTTAGCCAATCACTATATAAAAACCCTAATTGAATATCTGGTTGTCTAAAAAATTCTGCAATTATTCTTGCTAATGAATATAAAAATCCATACATAAGTGCTAGTTGTCCATCAAATGTTTTTCTTTTTCTAAAATAAGCTAAAATAATAAATACGACTAAACCTTCAAGTATTGCTTCATAAATTTGAGAAGGATGTCTTAATACCCCTCCTACATATATTCCCCACGGAACATCTGTAATTCGTCCAACTAATTCTTGATTGAAAAAATTTCCAATTCTTCCAAAAATATACGCTGCACTAATTCCTAATACAGCTATATCAGTTATAAACCAAAAAGATATTTTATTCTTTCTACAAAATAAATAAGAAGCTATTATAAATCCAAAAAAAGCTCCATGATAACTCATCCCTGAAATTCCTGCGTATACACCATTTATATATGGGTTAAATATTTGCCAAGGATGTGTTAAATAATACATGGTATGTGTATCATAGAATAAGACATAACCCAGTCTTGCGCCTAATATTACACCAATTTCTGCCCACCAAATATATGAATCAAAAAGTTCATTTGTAATAGGTAATTTATCATGTTTTATAAACCATTTTGCTACGAAAATAGCTGAAATTAATGCTAACGCATACATTAATCCATACCAGTGAACTGCTACTGGTCCTAAATTAAAAGCAACGGGATTAAAATTTGAATAAATATTTTGCCAAAATTCCATATTTTAATCTTCCAGTGCTTCAGCAATTAATTCAATTGGATTTTTAAATTGAACATCAACATTTGCTTGATATAAAGAGTTAGTTATTTGCATTCTACATGCACTACATTCAGCACTTACAATTTGTGCTTTTGTATCTCTAATCATCGCAGCTTTTGGAGCACCAGCAGCTTTTGCAAAATCATATTTTTCAGTTTGCATAGTTACTCCACCAAATCCACAACATCTATTTGAGTCACTCATTTCAGTTAAAACATAATTTTGTTTTAAAAGATTTCTTGGTTCTTGCCAAACATTTTGCATTTTTTTAGCATGACATGGGTCATGATAAGTTACTAATGTATCAATTTTTTTACCACTAGTTGCAAGTAAATCTTTTAAATCTGTATTGTTTTCTAACCATTTTGTAGCTAAAAAGATTTTTTTAGATAATTTTATTGCTCTTTCTTTCCATTCTGGTTGATTATGTAAATAGTGTTCCCAATCTTTATTTATCATTGCACTACATGTTGCTTCTGGAATAATAACTGCATCAACTTCATCAATCCAAGTTTCAAAATATTTGATATTTTCTTTAACTAAATAATCAACTGTATCAAAAGCTCCAGTAAAATATGCAGGTGCTCCACAACAAAGTTGTTTTTTTGGAATCATGATATCTAAATCTAATTTTTTTAGAATTTTTACTAAAGAATCTCCAGTATTTGTATATGTATAGTTACTCATACAACCAATAAAAATTGCAACTTTATTTTTTTTACCAATTTCTTCTTTTTTATTTATTGCTGGAATATTTGCAGGATATTTATTCAAAAAACTTGTACTATCAGCAAATGGTAATGCTCTATCTTTTTTTACAATTGGTAATGAAAATCGTGGAAGTGCTGATTGTTTTGCATTGTCAATTTTTAAAGCACAAGTTTGGAACATCCAACCCATTTTTGATAGAAAATCCATAGTTTTTCTATGTCTTAAAAGATAGAAGAATAATCTTTTATACCAAGCAATACCATATTTTTGAGCAATATCTGATCTTACTTGCTCAATAATCATATCTGTTGGTAAATCATTTGGACAAACTTCAACACAATTTGTACATAAAAAACATGATTCAAATATATCTTTTGCTGTTTTATCAAGCTCTAATTCATCTCTTTTATACGCTCCAAGTAAATCAATAAAACCCCTTGGACTTGTTGCTTCATCTTGATTTATATTAAAGATTGTACAAACAGGTTTACATTTTCCACACTTTACACAATCATCAGAAATTTTTGTATAGTCAAATTTTTCTATAGCCACTTATAGACCCTTTATAATTTTAAAATTTATAATATTTATAATAAAAATTTAATATACAAAAATATTGGTTAAAAGTTCTTAAATAGGGAATTTATCCCTATTTTATGGAAGTTGTGACTTAGCTTTTATTTTTTCTTCTAAATTAATATTTGTACGATTAATCCCATAATTGATTAAATCTAAATATTCAACATTTGAAGTGAGAGTTTTTGCTTGATTATATAAATTATTTGCAATTTCAAGTTTTCCATAAGCTTCATAGATTAAAGCTAGATTATAGATTACTTCAAAACTTTTTTGATTTAATTCTTTATCTAAAATTTCAAGTTCGGCTTTTGCAATATCTAATCTAGTATCTTCAATTAGATTTACAATGTTTTCAAATCTATTTCTTTGTTCTTTTGTATATATTGGATTCTGATCATCTAATTCTTCGATAATATTGATGTTGAAATAGACATAATGAGGAGAAATGTCATCCAAAATATCACTAGCTATTTCATCTGCAATTTGAGAATTTATTCTATGTTTATCAAAAGATGATCTTGTATGTGGAAAATAAGGAAATGAATAGGGTGGTCTATCATAACATTCAGTTTCATAACTTGATTTATCATAAGTTTTTGAGAAAATTACACTGTTGTTTATAGGTTTTATAACTTGAATATTTGTTGTAACATTATATGTTCTATTTTCACAAGGGATATATCTAATAGCATATTCTATACAATGCTTTATTTTACTTTTTTCATCATATCTATAAAATCTACATCTTGAATAATCTATTTCATTTCTATAATATGTTTGAAAAGCAACTGAAGAATTTAAAACTTCTCCTGTAATTATTGCATCAGTTCCGAAAATATCATTTTTTAGTGTAAAAACTCTTTGATTATCTACAATTTTATTTGCTATTTTATTTTTTAAACTTATTGTTTGATTTACATCATCATTTCTGAATCTTTCAACAAGAACTGTATTTATTTTTTCTTTTTCAATTTTTGAAGGATGTAAAGTTCTTACAGTTAATTTTTTAGCACTACAGCCACTTAAAAAATATGATAAAAATATTAATAAAAAAATTTGGAATAAATTTTTCATAAAAATCCTTTTTGTAATAAAAAATTATAACTTATTAGTATAAATAATGTGTAATTATTACTAAATAAGAATAATTTAATTCTAAAATGAGATAATATTATCATTTAATAAATATTATAGTTAAGGATAGTTTTATGGGATTTTTTACAGCAGATTTATGCGATGAGTTTAGTGAAAAAGTACAAATTTTAGGACCAGATTTTAAATCTTATGGTGGAAATAAAAAGTTTAAGGGTGAAGTGATTACTGTAAAACTAGAAAAAAATAATAAAGATTTAGCAACATTTTTAAAAAACAATGATGGAACGGGAAAAGTTGTAGTTGTTGATGTAAATATGAGATATTTTGCAGTAGTTGGAGATAATCTAATGAAATTTGCAGCAGATAATAAATATGAAGGAATTATTGTAAATGGTTATGTAAGAGATACTATTAATACAAAAGATTTTGAAATTGGTCTTCTTGCAAAAGGAACTTGTCCAAGAAAATATATTCCAGTTCAAGATGGACAAATTGGTGTTCCTTTAGTTATTGATGATGTAGAAATTTATCCAGGTGATTATATTTATGTTGATGTTGATGGAATAGTAATTTGTAAAGAAAAATTGGTTTAATTATGTATCTTTTTGGTTTTGGCTCACTAATAAATCTTTCTAGTGCTCAAAAATCTTTTAAAAGAGTTTTATCTCAAAAAGATTTACTTCCTGTGAAAATTAAAGGTTATGAGAGAATTTGGAATGCCGTAGAATCTATACAATTTGAAGGGGAAGATAAAGCTATAAATGGAGTTTTTTTAAATATTAAAAAAAGTGAAAACTCTACTTTATATGGTGTAATGATTGAAATATCTGATGAAGAGTTAGAAATTTTAAAGCTAAGAGAAAAAAATTATAGTTGTATAACTATAAAAAAAGAAGATGTTTTAAATTTAGATGTAAAAGCTGATTTGATAGCTTTTATGACTACAAAAGAAGATAAATTAGCAAAAACTGGTGATAAAAATTCTTTTATACCAGAAAAATATACACAAATAGTAAAAGATGCATTAAAAAATTATGATGAGGATTTTAATAAAGATTTTGAAAAAATTTTTGAAAATTATCCTTTTATCTTAAAAAATGGAAATTATAGTTTTACTGATTCAATTCAAAATAAAGCTGCACGTGAAGGAACTAAAAGTTAAATGAACCAAAATAGTTGTTTTATTCATATTTCAAAACTTTGTAATTCAAAGAGAAAAACAAAAGAAGATAGTTGTATCACAAAGAAAAATAATAGTTTATATGTAACATATTGTGAAAACGATAGTTTAGATAAGTTTGAAGCAGATATAAATTTGCTGGCTGGAACTTCTTCTTTTTTATATTTTTTGAAAAAAAGATTTATAGCAACTTTTATTTCAGTTATTTCTGTTCTTGTGATTTTAATAGCTTTATTATCTGTATCAATTTATGAAGATTTTTTAAAGAAGATGATATTTGAAATGCCTTCTTCTTGGGAATTTAATGATTATATATCTTTTATTTTTGTTTTTGTTTTCTTTTTAGGATTATTGATGATGCCATCAATTTTAGATGGTGAAGGAAATGAATTTAAAACTTTGATTTCATCTTGGTTTAATAAAGATATTAGAAAATTAAGAAAACTAGAACTAGCTCTTTCAAATTTTGATAAAAAGATGGAAATTCATCTTTATAATTTTGATTTAGAAGATAGTGAACATTGGATTTGGAAGATATTTACAAGTAGAGTTGTAAATAGATTTTCAAATATAAATTTTTATATCAGAAATGATAAATTACAAACAATTATAAAAAGAGTAAATAAATTTGAAATATTAAATTTAGAAGTAATAAAATCAGAAAAAATACCTAAAAAATGTGATGTAGAAATTCTATTAAGCGCAAAAGAACAAAAACTTTATTCTTTAATGCAACTGTGTTCAACAGTTATTGCAAAACAAAGAGATAAAAAGACTTTTATATCATTGGAGCTTTTTGAATATTGTGGAAAGAACTTCATAAAAGAAGAAAATGATTCAAAAAATCAACTGATTTTTGGTTTTCAAAATTTTATAAATAGAAGTTTTGATGATTTTAGATTTTTAGTTCAAGAAAAATCTTTACAAGTTTTTTTCACACAAAATGTAATCTTTAAAGATTTAAGTGAAGAGGAAAAACGTCTTGCTTATTATCTTAGAAATCATATTGAAGAGTGTATTGAAAGATTTGAAAATCCTATATCTCTTTTGATTTTATATTATTATGTAAAAGATATAGTTTTAGATAAAAGAAGAACTATAAAAATTTTAGAAAAATTTATAAGGTCAATTAAAAATAAACAACAATATGAATTAATAAATTTTTATTGGTTTGAAATTGCTGGTTATATGTTTGATTTCAATGATGTAAACACTTTTGAAAGTTCAAATAACTCTTATTATAGAAAGATTTCAATAGATGCTTTAAATGATTTAGCATTTTTATTTGAGAGAAATGGGCACTTTGAACAAGCAATACTTTTAAATCAATATTTATATGAAATTAATCCAAATAAATATGCTTTAAATATTTGTTCTTTATATGAAAGAATGGGAAAATTTGAACAAGCTTATGATAGTTTACCAAAAGAGTTAAATTTAGGAAAAAGTTCAAAACCAACAGATATCGAAATCAGATATTATCAAAGAAAAGCTGCATGGATAATAATCTCTCAAAGAAATGAAGCTTTAAAAGAAGAAGCAATAGAGTCTTTAAATAAATTAGAAACATTACTATTTTCTCACAGTGAAGATAATGAACCATTATGGTTGTGGCATTTTTATAATATAAAAGCAAATCTAAAAGAATGGGAAGAAAATTATGATGAAGCAATAGTTTTCTATAAAAAATGTTTATCAATTCCAACACTTGGAGCTTTTGAATATGGAGCAACATTTGTAAATATGGCTATTTCTTATAGATGTAAATATATAGAACAAGAAATAAAAGATGAAAAAATCATTGATAAATCAATCAAATATGGAAAACTAGGAATGATTCTGAAAGAATCTGTTGGAGATAGGGATGAAATGCCTATTGTTTTACATAATTTTGCATTAAATGTGTTATATAAAATTTTGAATTCTTTTTCATTGAATTTATGTAATGAAGTTTTAAATGCAACAAATGATGCTTTAGAAATTCTTGAACAAACAAAATCAGTAAAAAGATTAGGAATGGTTTTAATAGAGAATTATATTTCAAAATCTCTTTTAAAAATAGAAGTAGATGATGTAGTTTTAAAACTTGAAAATTATATTTCATTTTTAGGAGAAAGTGAGTTGAACCAACTATTAAATATATACAAAGAGTTTGAAAAAAACAATAAAATAAAAAAATTAGAATTTTTAGATAGATTAATTTGAATAAGAGTATAAAAGGAAATGAATGAATTATATAAAAAATAGCGTAAATTTAAGTACGGGCACAATTGAAGAAAAAAGAGTTGAAATTAAAAAGCAGTTTTTACAAACTTATGAATTGGATGAAAAACTTTTTGATTTATTGAAAGAAAAAAAATTTATTTATGAACAAGCAAATAGATTAAGACATCCACTTATTTTTTATTACGGACATACTGCAACTTTTTTCATAAATAAATTAGTTTTAGCAAATATTTTAAAACATAGAGTAAATAAAGAGTTTGAATCAATTTTTGCTATTGGTGTTGATGAAATGAGTTGGGATGATTTAAATTCTGGGAATTATAAATGGCCAACTTTTGAGGAAATAAAAGAGTATAGAGCAAAAGTAAAAGAAATAATTTTAGATTTAATTGAAAATATAGAGTTTACAATGCCAATAAATTGGGATTCACCTATGTGGATTATTTTGATGGGAATTGAACATGAAAATATTCATATTGAAACTAGTTCTGTATTACTTCGAGAATTAGATATAAAATATTTAAAAGAAGATGAATTATTTAAATATTCAAATGAATTTTCTCAAAATTATCCTACAAATGAGTTAATTGATGTAAAAGGTAATACAGTTATTTTACAAAAAGATAGAAAAAATCCAATTTTTTATGGTTGGGATAATGAATTTTCATATCATAAAGCATTTATAAAAGATTTCCAAGCTTCAAAATATCTTGTTTCAAATGGTGAATACTTAGAGTTTGTAAAAGAGGGTGGATATAATAAACCTGAATTTTTTTCAAAAGAAGGAAGGGAATGGTTAGATTTTACACAAGCAAAATATCCGATATTTTGGATAAAAAAAGATGATAATTATTTCTTAAGAGAGATAAATAGAATAATTCCTCTTCCTCTTAATTATCCAGTTGATGTAAATTTATATGAGGCAGAAGCTTTTTGTAAATATAAATCTTCAAAATTAGGATTTGAAGTTAGACTTCCAAGTGAAGATGAATATTATAGACTCTATGATTTTGTAGATGCTCAGAATAAAGATGCAAATATTGGACTTAAACAGTTTAATCAAAGTAGAGTTGATAAACATAAATTTGATGAGTTTTATGATGTTGTTGGTAATGTTTGGCAATGGAGTTTAACTCCAACTTATCCTTTTGATGATTTTATCACACATCCTATTTATGACGATTTTACAACTCCAACTTTTGATGATAGACATGCTTTAATGAAAGGTGGTTCATTTATAAGTTTAGGAAATGAAACATTAAAAGAAGCAAGATATGCTTTTAGAAAACACTTTTTTCAGCATGCTGGATTTAGATATGTAAAATCTTCTAATGAATATAGAACAAAACTGAATAATAATGTTTATGAAACAGATGAATTAATTTCTCAATATTGTGAATTTCATTATGCTGATGGAAATTTTGGAGTTAAAAACTTTTGTGTAAATTCTGTTGAATTATTAAAACCGTATGTAAATGGTTTAAAAACATCTAAAGCACTTGATTTAGGTTGTTCAGTAGGGCGAGCTTCTTTTGAGCTAGCAAAACTTTATGATGAAGTATTAGGGATTGATTTTAGTGCAAACTTTATAAATGTCGGTGTTAAACTAAAACTTTATGATTCTTTGATTTATAAAATTAAAAAAGAGGGTGAATTATTTGAAGAAAAATCTATCTCTTTAAAAGAGTTAAATTTAGAAAATATTAAAAATAAAGTAACTTTTATGCAAGGTGATGCTTGTAATTTAAAGGATATTTATACAGGCTATGATTTAGTATTTTGTTCAAATTTAATAGATAGATTATATTATCCTCAAAGATTTTTAGATGATATTCCATCACGGGTAAATAAAGATGGATTACTTGTTCTTTTGAGTCCTTATACTTGGCTTGAAGATTATACACCAAAAGAGAATTGGTTAGGTGGATTTATAAAAGATAATAAAGAAGTAACTACATTTGAAACTTTAAGAGAAAACTTATCTTTAGAGTTTGAATTACTTGATACTTTAGATGTTCCTTTTGTAATAAAAGAGACAAATAGAAAATATCAACATACAATTTCACAGATGTCAATTTGGAAGAAAAAATAGAGTTTTATACTCTATTTTTTTGTTTTAGTTGTTCTAGAAGTTTTAATTGTTCACTTGAACTAATACTTAACAACTGGTTCTCTTTTAAAGAAGTACCATTTTCATTAAGTATAAAATTATTTTTTAATCCATTTATTTTTTCTTCAATTTCTTTTTGAAGTGGTAAAAAACTATTTGAATCTTCATCAATATTTCTAACTGATCTTCCTGTTGCTTTTTCTTGTGCTTCAATTAAAGTTGTTTTTAAATCTTTTAGTGTTGATTCTATTTGACTTAATGTTAAATCTCCATCAGATGACTTTCTTTTTTTTAGTGTTTCTAATTTTTCTAGAAGTTCTTTGATTCTTTCTAATTCACTTTCTGTAAATCCTGTTTTTAATAAGGATAATAAATCTTTAACTAAAGCCTCTCTTTCTTCTTTTTCATCATTTTTTATTTTTATATTTTTTTGTTTATCTTCGTTTTTTTCTTCAATTAAAGATTCAAAAGAATTATTTAAAATTTCATCTTTATCTTTTGATAAAAGTGTATCTTTTGATGTTGTATTGAATAATGAAGTAGAGTTTGTTATTTGCATTAAAAAGCCTTTCAGATGATTTTTTTATGTATAATAATCTTTATGATTATTAATAAAATGAAAAATAAACAAATTGTAACAATTTTATTCTTATTTTCACTATTTTTATTAAATATTTCTATTGAATATAGTAAATATTTAGATTTAGTTGATGAAGAAATTTATGAAACAAAAGTTGAAGTTCTAAATATTTATAATAAAGAAGAATTTAATATTTTGAGATTAAAGGCAGATAATTATGATTTTTTTACAAATATTGATAAAAAAGAAGATGTAAAAAAATCTGATTTATTAAATATTATTTTTATTTCAAAAAATATTAGTTTTTTAGATTATCTAAAAGGTTTTTATACAAAAACTATTTCTTTTGATATCTTAGAAAAATCTCCTTTATTTAGAGATAAAATTGTACAAAAAATAGATTCAAATCATCAAAATGAGATGATAAAGGAACTATTCCAAGCTTTGTTTTTAGCAATTCCAATTTCAAAAGATTTAAGGGATATTTGTACAAATTACAGTATAAGTCACTTAATTGCATTAAGTGGTTTTCATCTTGTGGTTTTATCTTTTGTTATTTATTGGTTATTATATTTTCCTTATTCTTTTTTACATAAAAAGTACTTTTTATATAGAAATAAAAAATATGATTTACTTTTGATTACAATTTTGTTTCTTTTTTGTTATTTACTTTTAACTGGAATAATTCCTTCACTTTTAAGAGCTTTTGTGATGTTTTGTTTAGGTATTTTGTTACTTCGTTCAAATATAAAAATTTTATCTTTTGAAACTCTCTTTTTTACAGCTTTAATTGTAATATCTTTATTTCCTAAATATCTTTTTTCTTTAGGATTTTGGTTTTCAATTATTGCTGTTTTTTATATCTTTTTATATCTTCAATATTTTAGTTTTAAAAATAGATTGATTCATCTTTTTTTATTTAATATTTGGATGTTTTTGATTTTTAATCCAATAGTTCATTATTATTTTCCTCAAACGTCATATATACAGTTTTTATCACCAATAATTACAATTTTTTTTAGCTTTTTTTATCCTTTTGAGATTTTTGCACATATTTTTAATTTTGCTATTTATTTTGATGGCTTTATTAAATATTTTTTGGATTTTAAGATGTTTGTTTATGAAGTCAAAACACCTTTTTATTTTTTTATTTTTTATTTGATTTTCTCATTTCTTTCAATATTTAATAAAAAGGCGTTTTATATTTTGAATATTTTGATGATGGTATTTAATCTATTTTTATATTTAAGATTTTAAAACTTTATCTAAAGTATATTTTAAATCTTCATCTAGTTCCATACTTGTTCTCATCCAGTTTAGATAATTTGTATCTATTTTTGCAACTTCTTCTACATCTTTACCTTTGTATTTTCCAAATTTGAAAGTTTTGATAAAAACAGGAGTTTTTGTCAAATCCACAAGTTTTTCAATTGGATTATAATCAGGATAAAATTCTCTACATCTTCCTACAAGTTTTGTTAAAAAAAGTTTCATTACAAGTACATCACCAATTGCATCATGAGCTTTTATAGTGATATTATGTTTTGACGCTTCTATTTCTTCTACTTTATAAAGTTCAAGTGCATATCTTATATATTGAAGTCTATGATAAGGAAGTTCAGGAAATAGATGTTTTGCACATCTTAAAGTGTCAATAATTTGATATTGATTTACAAATCCCTCTTTTTTTATCATTCCCATATCAAAAGAGATATTGTGTGCTATTAAAAAGTTTTCATTAGAATTTAATTCTTCTAATCTCTTATAAAAACTCGTTTCAGTAGCTTTTGGTTTTCCTATTAACAAATTAGGAGTTATATTATGAACTTCCATCGCTTCAAGTTTAATTTCAACATCACTTGAACAAAATTCATCAAAAGCTTCAACTTTTCCTTTTTGATCAACAATCATAGCACCAAATTGAATAACTCTATCTTCTTCTTGGTTTCCTGTTGTTTCTGTATCAAATAGTACGTAATATGCCATTTTTGTCCTTTAAATTATTAACATACCATCACCATAAGAGTAAAATCTATATTTCTCTTTTATAGCTTCATGGTAAATTTCAAGTGTTTTTTCTAATCCTACAAAAGATGCAATAAGCATAATTAGTGTAGATTTTGGTAAGTGAAAATTTGTAAGTAAATAATCAACTTTAATTGGTTGATTTGATGGATTTAAAAACAAATCACATTCACCTTGAATTTTATTTGTTCTTGCATAGTATTCAACTGTTCTAGTAACTGTTGTACCTACAGCTAAAACTTTTTTTGCATTATCTAAAGCTTTTTTTGCTTCAATACCTATTTCAAAATATTCACTATGCATTGGATGATTTAAAATCTCATCTACATCAACTGGTTTAAAAGTTCCAGCACCAACATGAAGTGTAAGATAATTTACATCATATTTATTATTAATTTTTTCCAATAGTTCAGGTGTAAAATGAAGTGATGCTGTTGGCGCTGCAACTGCTCCATAATTTCTAGCGAATAAAGTTTGATAATCTTTTTCATCCTCTTTTTCATCTTCTCTATTCATATATGGAGGAAGTGGAAGATGACCAATCTTATTTAAGATTTCAACAAGCTCTAAAAAATCTAGGTTTTTGTCTTCTTTAAAAAATTTAACAACTCTTGTTCCATCTTCATTTAATTCAATTACTTCTGCAATTAAATCTTCATCAAAAAATAGTTTTGTTCCAATTTTTACTTTACCTCTTATCATTACAAGATATCTATCCATAAAAAGAGGTTTATTTAAAAGAAGTTCAACTTTTCCACCTGATTCTTTTTCTCCAAAGATTCTAGCTTTTATAACTTTTGTGTCATTTAGAAAAATAGATAAATCAGAAGGTAAAACTTCCATAAGGTTTTTAAATGTTGTATGAGTGATTTTGTTTTCTTTTCTATTATAAACCAAAAGTCTAGCACTATCTGCTGGACTTACTGGTTTTGTTGCAATTAATTCTTTTGGTAAATCATAATCATAACTTGAAGTTTTAAGAGGGTCTAACAATTTTATTCTTCCTCTTCTTCTTTTACAGCTGGATTAAATACTTTTGCTACATAAATAGAAATTCCATATAATAAAATAAGTGGACCAGCCATTAAAAATTGAGTTAAAACATCAGGAGGAGTTAAAAGTGCAGCAATTATAAATATAAGCACAACTGCATATCTAAAAAAATCTTTTAGCATTTTATCATCAACAAGTCCAATCTTTGCAAAGAAAAATGTAATAACTGGTAATTCAAAAGCAATCCCAAATCCAATTAATAATTTAGTAAAAAAACTTACATATGCACCAATACTTGGTAGTACAGTAACAACAGCAGAACCAAAATTTACTAAAAATTCAAATCCAAAAGGAACAACAATATAATAAGCAAATGATCCTCCAATTGTAAACATTAATGTTGCAAAAAATACAAATGGAATAACAAGTTTTTTTTCATGATCATAAAGTCCAGGAGCTAAGAACAACCACATTTGCCAAAAAATTACAGGTAGTGAAAAAACAAATCCTGTAAAAAAAGCAACTTTTAATGCAGTGAAAAATGTTTCTTGAAGTTCAACTGCAACCATATGTGAATTTTTAGGAAGTACGGCTTCAACAGGAACCATCATCCAGTTTAATATTGGTTCATAAAAAGAAAAACATACAAAAAACATTGCAACAATAGTTAAAGTAGATATTACAAGCCTTTTTCTTAAATCTGCAATATGTGGTTTTAAATCTTCAAACATTAGGCATTTTCCTCTTTATTATCTAATTTTTCTTTTGATTTATTCTCTTTTTTAAATGAAACTTTTTCTGTTTTTTCTTTTATTGAATCATCTTTTAAATCATCTTTTAAAATTTCATTTAATCCTAAATCAATTTTAGAATCAAGAGATAATGAAGCTTTAGTCTCTTCTATTTGAGATTTAAATTTATTTGCTTCTGATTTCATTTCTGAAATATTTAATTCGTTATCTAATGTAGATTTAGCATCTGCAAGACCTGTTTTAAATTTATTGATAAATTTTGCAATTTGAACCATTGCTTCAGGCAATTTGTCAGGTCCTAGTGCGATAACTGCAATTATTGCAATTAGTAAGATTTCCATAAAGCCCATTCCAAACATTTGTAACTCCATTGTCTATTTAAAGGGAGAGATTTTACCTAAAATTTGTTAAAATCAACCAAAAATTAAAACTAGAATATAAGGGAAAATATGGAATTAGTAGTTTTAGCAGTTGTAATTGCAATTTTATTTTTTATAGGAAAAAACTATAAAACAGAAGAGTTTAAAAATATAAATTTAAAAAGAAAAGAGATATTTGAAGGTGATTTATTACACCACGAAGCAGGACTTTTAGTAGCTTTAATGGCAAAAGTTGCAAAAGCCGATGGAAAAGTTAGTGAACTTGAAGCTGAACTTTTAAAACATACATTTAATGATATCTCAAGTCATTTTGAAAATTTTGAAGAAGTAAGAACTAAATTAAAGAATTTATATGAAACAGAGAAACAAAGTTTTGATAATCTTATTGTAATTAGCGAAAAATTATATGCTTTAACAAGAAATGATTATAATAAACGTTTAAAAATCATGGAATATCTAATAAATTTAGCATTTATTGATAAAGAGTTTTCTAATACGGAAAAGATGATAACAGAAGATATTTCAAATGCATTAAAAATCAAAAAAGAGGATTTTGATAGATTAGTTTCAACTTTCGAAGCATTTTATGCACAACAAGCTTCAAATAAAGCTACAAGTTTAGAAAAAGCTTATGAAATTTTACAGTCAACACCAAATGACGATGCAGCAACATTAAAGAAAAATTATAGAAATTTAGTGAAAAAACACCATCCAGATATTATAGCAGGACAAGGAGCTAGTCAAAATATTATTGATGAAGCTACAAAAAAACTTCAAGAGATAAATGAAGCATATGAAATCATCAAAAAAGATAAAGGTTTATAAAAATTGCTAAATTTTCCTAAAACTTATGAAGTATGTAACTGTAAAAAAGTTACAATTGCACAAATTGAAGATGCAATAATCACTCAAAATGCAAAAACTCTTAGAGATATTCAAGATATTACAACTGCTGGAACAGATTGTAGATTTTGTATATTTGAAGAGGCTGATTTTGGAAAAATTAAGAAAAAGATATATTGTAAAGATATTTTAAATAGTGAAAAAGAAGGAATTTGATGGCTAGAAGTTTCCCTCACTCTTTTGTGGTTTGTACTTGTAAACACGTAACTTTAGGTGAAATCATTTATTCAATTAAAGAAAAAGGTGCAAAAACTCTCGAAGATTTATCTAAATTAACAGATGCTGGAAGTTGTTGTAAATCTTGTCAAAATTCACAAAGTGATATTGGTGTTGAAAAAATGGAACTATATTTAGAAGAAATTTTAAATAAATTTAATAAAGAATAATTATGAAAGAAATATTAATAGAAAATATAAAAGAGTTAATCAAAATAAATCCAAATGATAGTATTGAAATAAATCCTAAATACCTTGAATACTTTGATGAAGAAGAACTTTTGAATATTCAAAAAGAGTTAGAATTAAGAAAAGAAAACATATCTAAAATAAGTAATAATTATTTAGATGAAATTTATGAAAAAACAAAAAAAGATGAGATATAATTACTTAATAAAGGATTAAAAATGATAAATTGGGAAAAAATTAAGCAAGATTTAATCTTATTTTTAAAAGATGAAGTTGCTAAAACAGGGCTTAAAAAAGTAACTGTAGGACTTTCAGGAGGTTTAGACTCAGCTGTTGTTGCTATTTTATGTAAAGAAGCTTTTGGTGATAATTTAAACTGCGTATTAATGCCATCACAATTTTCATCAAAAAGTTCAACAGAACATGCAATTGAAGTATGCGAGAAATTCAATATCAAATATGAAATTATCTCAATTGAACCAATGGTTAGTGCATTTATAAAAAATATGGATGAAGATAAACTTAGAATTGGAAATTTCTCTGCAAGAATGAGAATGTCAGTTTTATATGATGTATCTTCAAGAGAAAAATCACTTGTTGTTGGAACTTCAAATAGAAGTGAATTACTTTTAGGTTATGGAACAATTTTTGGAGATATTGCTTGTGCAATTAATCCAATAGGGGAAATTTATAAAAGTGATGAGTTTGAATTTGCAAAATATTTAAAAATTCCTGAATCTATTTTAGGAAAAGCTCCTAGTGCAGATTTATGGGAAGGGCAAAGTGATGAATCAGAATTGGGTCATACTTATAAAGAAATGGATGATTTATTAAAAGCAATGATTGATGAGAATAAATCAAAAGATGAATTAATAAAACTAGGTTTTGATGAACCTTTTATTGATAAAATAGATTATAGAGTAAAAGCAAACTCATTTAAAGGTAAATTACCAACAATAGCTAAAATAAGGTGGAATTGATAAATGGCAAAAAATATTGCAATATATAAAGCAACAATTGATAATGATGAATTTAATCAAATTAAATCAGTTTTGGATTCAAAAAATGACTTATCAAAAGTTTTAGAATTTGAAGATGGAATAAAAAAATATATTGGTGCAAAATATGCTATTGCAACTGCTACATCTACAGCTGCTGTTCATTTAGCACTAAGTGCTATTAAACTTAAAAGAGGAGATAAGATTTTAATGTCTGTAAACTCTTTTATAAATCTTCCTGAAGTTGTAAGACATTTTGATGCGGAACCAATTTTTATTGATATTAATATGGAAGATATGAATATTGATATTGATAAATTTGAAGAAGCCTTGGCAAATAATGATTCTAAAAAATTAAGAGGAGCTATTATTACATTTATTGGTGGCCAAGCTCCGGATTTAGATAGAATTTATGATATTGTAGAAAAATATGGAATTATTTTAATAGAAGATTGTAGAGCATCTTTAGGTGCAACTTATAAAGGGAAAAAAGTTGGAAATTTAAGAGCTGATATGACAATTTTTTCAACAAATCCATCTCCTTCAAAATATGCGATCAGTAGATCTGGAGTTATTGTAACAAATAATGAAGAGATAGCAAATCGTGCAAAACTTCTAAGAACACACGCACTTACAACTGCATATGATAGTTATGGAAACTTAGATTACGTATATGATGTTGTTGATATTGGTCATAAATATGATTTATCTGAACTTGATGCAGCTTATGCGTTAGCACAATTAAATAAAACAGATAGATTTATAAAAAGAAGAAAAGAGATAGCTAAACTTTATGAAAAAAGATTATCAAATGTAAAACATATCACAATCTTACCTCATAAAGATGAACATATTTTTACTCAATTTATTATAAAAATTTCTAGAAATAGAGATGCTTTTGCAAGAGCATTAAAAGAAAGAGGAGTATCAACTGGACTTAATTATATTCCATTACATCTTTTATCTTATTACAAAACAAAATATTCAATAAAAATTACAGCATTTCCTAATGCTTTAAATAACTATCAACAGATTTTGTCACTTCCAATTTATGCTGGGCTTAGTGATGAAGATGTAAACTATGTATGTGACCAAGTAATTGAAGTTGCATCACAATGGGTTTAATTTAGTTTGAAACAAAAATTTTACTTATGGATTGAAGAGTATCTCTTCTTTCCAAATAACTTTCAAAAACTTATCTCTTTTTTATTATTACCTTTAACGTTTATTTATATGCTAATTATTCTTACAAAAAGGGCAATGGCAAAACAAATAGAGTTTGGAATACCAATTATTTCTGTTGGAAATATTATTGTTGGTGGTAGTGGTAAAACCCCAGTTACTATAAATCTTGCTTCAAAGTATGAAGATGTTTGTATAATTTTAAGAGGTTATGGAAGAGCTTCAAAAGGTTTACAAATAGTAAGTTTAAGAGGAAAAATAGAAGTTGATGTAAAAACAAGTGGTGATGAAGCTATGCTTTTAGCAAACTCTTTACCAAAAGCAACTGTAATTGTAAGTGAAAATAGGGTAACTGCAATTTTAAAAGCAAAAGAATTAGGTTGCAAAATCATATTTTTAGATGATGGATTTTCAAAATATCATATTTCAAAATTCAATATTCTTTTAAGACCCAAAGATGAACCTACAAATATTTTTTGTTTACCAAGTGGTGGATATAGAGAACCAAAAGGTTTTTATGCTCAATCAGATATAGAACTACTTGAAGGAAAAGATTTTAAAAGAGTTATTACTATAAAAAAAGATGGAAATATTGAAGAACTTCCAAATAAAACTCTTTTAATAACAGCAATTTCAAAACCTAAAAGATTATTGGAATATCTACCAAAAGATATAAAAATGATAAGTTTTCCAGATCATCATACTTTTACAAAAGAGGAAATTTCACAAATTCAAAAAGAGTATAAAGATTATGCTATTTTAACTACTGGAAAAGATTTGGTAAAATTAAAAGAGTTTAATATAAAAAATCTTTATTTAATGGATTTAGAGATAAAAATTGATGAAAATGTTGATTTTTCTTTAATGAATGAATATATAGAGAGTTTTAAGAAAGGAGTTTAAAAATGATGGGTATTTTAATGTCTTCTTTTATGATGGTATTTGTAGTCTTTACTTTTGTTTTATATATTTATGTTTTAATTGACATTTTAAAACATGAGTTTACTGGATATAATAAAATTATCTGGATTATAGTGTTGATTTTTTTCCCCGTTATTGGAGCAATTTTATATCTAATTTTTGGAAGAGGGCAACGAATAAAGTAGCTGAAAAGCCACTTTATTAGATAGTTTTAGAAAATCTTCTTTTTTCTTCAGGAATTTTATTTAAATATGCATCAAAAGGCATACAAATATTTCTAATAAGCATAGTTCCTGTTTGTGAAACTTCAATTTTATCATCACTTATTTTTACAAGTTCTGCATCTTCAAACTCTTTTAAAGCTTCTAGTGCATCACTAAAATAATCTTTAAAGTCTATTTTAAATTGTTCTTCAACTCTTGTAATATTTAAAGAGAAGTTACTCATAAGTTCCATGATTACAAATTGTCTTAATTGGTCATCATCACTTAATCTATAACCTTTAAATACTGGTAAATCTCCATTATCAATTGCATTTTCCCAAGGTTCTAAATCTTTGAAATTTTGTGCATAATAATCAACACCATTTCCAATAGATGTAAGACCAATCCCAATTAAGTCTGCACCTCCTTTAGTTGTATAACCTTGGAAGTTTCTATGTAATTCACCTTTTTCAATTGCTTTAAACAGCTCATCTTCTGGTTTTGCAAAGTGGTCCATTCCAACCATTTTATAACCATTTGATGTAAAGAAATCAATAGTATCTTTTAACATCTCTAGTTTAACTTGAGGTTTTGGAAAAGTTGTTTCATCAAATTTTCTCATTGTTTTCATAAGCCAAGGAACATGAGCATAATTAAATACTGCAAATCTATCAGTATTAAGTGTAATCATCTTTTCTAAAGTTTTTTTGAAACTCTCTCTTGTTTGAAAAGGTAATCCATAAATTAAGTCCGTATTTACAGAGTGAATTCCAGCTTCTCTTGCTATTTTAATTACATTTTGAGTTAATTCAAATGGTTGAATTCTATGAATAGTTTTTTGAACCTCTTCATCTAAATCTTGAACTCCAAAACTCAAACGATTACAACCACCAGCTTTTAAAACATTCATATGTTCAACAGTAAAATATCTTGGGTCTACTTCGCAAGAAATTTCTGCATCGGCACTAAAGTTTGGGAAAATCTCTTTAATTGCAGTTATAACTTCTTCAAGTTGAGAAGGAGAGAAATAAGTAGGTGTTCCTCCTCCAAAATGCATTTGCGTTACAACTCTTGAAGTATTTAGATGATTTTTTAAGATATTTAACTCTTTTTTTAAATACTCAATATATCTAGTTTTTTTATCTTCTTTTGAAGTAAAAATTGTATTACAACCACAAAAATAACATGCACTTCTACAAAATGGCATATGAATATAAAGTGATAATGCTCTATCATCACTTTGATTTTTGTAATACTCTTTTAAATCTTCTTGTGTGAAAGTTTCACTAAACTCAGGGGCTGTTGGATATGAAGTATATCTAGGTCCTGGTTTTGAATATTTTACAAACTTAGCGAAGTCTATCATTATTTCTCGTCTCTTTTTCTATCTAGCCAAACCATTACACCTTTTTGTGCATGTAATCTATTTTCAGCTTCTTCAAAAATAAGACTTTGAGAACTTTCCATTACTTCATCACTAACTTCATAACCTCTATATGCAGGTAAACAATGTAAGAAAATAGCTTTATCTTGTGCTAATTTCATCATATTTGAATCTACCATATATCCAGCAAAATCTTTTACTCTTATCTCTTTTTGCTCTTCTTGTCCCATAGAAACCCAAGTATCAGTTGTAACTACAGTTGAGCCTTTTATTGCTTCTTTTGGATCATTTGTGATAGTGATTTTTGCACCACTTAATTTTGCCATTTCTAAAGATTTTGCCAAAATAGTTGCATCTACTTCATAACCTTTAGGAGTTGCAATTCTAAGTTCAAAACCTAATTTAGCTGATAAGTTCAGCCATGAATGAGCCATATTATTACCATCACCAACATAAGCCACAACTAAATCTTTATCTAATCCAGCTTCTTGGATAGTCATATAATCAGCCATAAGTTGAACAGGGTGGTATTCATTTGTTAAACCATTTATTACAGGAACTTTTGAATATTTTGCAAATTCTTCGATTTTAGATTGTTCAAAAGTTCTAATCATCACCATATCTACCATTCTAGAAATTACTCTAGATGTATCACTCATAGGTTCACCTCTACCTAATTGGATGTCATTTGATGAAAGAAATAAACCAATACCACCTAACTGATAAATACCTGTTTCAAAAGATACTCTTGTTCTTGTAGAGCTTTTTTCAAAAATCATACCTAATGTTTTTTTAGGCATATAATCTTTAAATTCTCTTCTTTTAGTCTCTTCTTTGATTTGTTTAGCTAAAGCAAGTATTTCTAAAATCTCTTCTTTAGTATAATCAGCCAATGTTAAGAAATGTCTCATTTTATTTCCTCTGTAATTAATAAAAACAAACATTCTATTTAATTTAACTTTAGAATATCTTAAAATTTTGAAAAATTAAGGATAAAAAATATTCAAATTAAAATTTATTATTAAAAAAACTCCCATAAAATGACACTTTTGTGACAAAAATGCTTATATCTTATTAAGAACAACTCATCTAGAATTACAAATCTATTGAAAGGAAAAAATAATGATAGTTGATATATTAAAAAGAGATGGAACTAAACAAAAATTTGAATCTTATAAAATAGAAGATGCCATAAAAAAGGCTTTTAAAAGTGTAAATAACAAATATGATATTTCGGTATTTTTTAATGTTCTATTTGAATTAAAGTGTAAAAGAGTAGTTGCTGTTGAAGATATTCAAGATATTATTGAAAAAGAGCTTTATAAAGCGAGATATTTTGAAGTTATGAAATCATTTATTTTATATAGACATCTTCATAAAATTCAAAGAGAACAGATTTTACAAATAAATGATGATACAACATATATAAACTCAACACAAACAATAGAAGAGTATATATCTGGAAATGATTGGAGAATAAAAGCAAATTCAAATACAGGATATTCTCACGCTGGACTTATAAACAATAGTGCTGGAAAAATTATTGCAAACTATTGGCTTGATAAAGTTTATACAAAAGAACAAGGATATGCTCATAGAAATGGTGATTATCACATACATGATTTAGATTGTTTGAGTGGTTATTGTGCAGGTTGGAGTTTAAGACTTCTTCTTGATGAGGGATTTAATAAAGTACGTGGAAGAGTTGAAAGTAATGCTCCAAATCATTTTAGGGAAGCTTTAGGGCAAATGGCAAATTTTTTAGGAATACTTCAAAGTGAATGGGCAGGTGCTCAAGCTTTTAGCTCTTTTGATACATATCTTGCTCCTTATGTTTTCAAAGATAAACTTGAATATAAAGAGATAAAAAAAGCAATTAGAAGTTTTATTTATAATCTTAACGTTCCTGCACGTTGGGGACAAAGTCCTTTTACAAACATTACTATTGATTGGACTGTTCCAAGTGATTTGAAAGAGCAAATTCCAACAAGAAATCAAAAACATCTATTTAAAGATTTTTATGATGAAGAGCTATTTTTAGAGATTCAAAAAAGAGGTTTAACTTCGTTTGAACAATTAACTTATAAAGATTTTCAAAAGGAAATGAACCTAATAAATAAAGCCTATTATGAAGTTATGACAGAGGGTGATAAAACAGGACAGCCTTTTACTTTTCCAATTCCAACGGTTAATATAACTGAAGATTTTGATTGGTATGGCGAAAATACGGATTTACTTTTTGAGAACACATCAAAAATAGGAAGTTCTTATTTTCAAAATTTTATAGGAAGTCAATATAAAAAAGATGAAAAGGGAAATTTAATACAAAACGAACAAGCCTATAAACCAGGACATGTAAGAAGTATGTGTTGTAGATTGCAACTTGATTTAAGGGAACTTCTAAAACGAGGTGGAGGTTTGTTTGGAAGTGCTGAAATGACTGGAAGTATTGGAGTTGTTACAATCAATATGGCAAGACTTGGATACTTATATAAAAATGATATAAATGGTTTATTAAAAAGATTAGAAGAGTTGATGGATTTAGCAAAAGAGAGTTTAGAAACAAAACGAAAATTTATAAATAGTATGTATGAAAGAGGACTTTATCCTTATACAAAAAGATATTTAAAGAGTTTTAATAACCATTTTTCGACTATTGGAGTAAATGGGATGAATGAGATGTTGAAAAACTATTTTGGAGAAAATATTGATATTTCAACAAAAATAGGAAATCAATTTTGTATCGAAATATTAGATTTTATGAGAGATAAAATGGTCAAATTTCAAGAAGAAACTGGAAATTTATATAATCTTGAAGCAACACCAGCAGAAGGAACAACTTATAGATTTGCAAAAGAGGATAAAAAAAGATACAAAGATATTATTCAAGCTGGCTTTGATAAAAATATTTATTATACCAACTCTTCTCAACTTCCAGTTGATTTTACAGAAGACCCATTTGAAGCCTTGGAATTACAAGATGAATTACAATGCAAATATACAGGTGGTACAGTTCTGCATCTTTATATGAGGGAAAAAATCTCATCAGTTGAAGCTTGTAGAAAATTTGTAAAAAATGTAATTTCAAATTTTAGATTGCCTTACATTACTATAACTCCTGTATTTTCTATTTGTGAAATTCATGGATATATAGAAGGTGAGCATGAGTTTTGCCCAAAATGTGATGAAGAGATTTTAAAAAAGGAGTTAAAAGATGACAAATCAAGAATTGCTTGAGAAAAATATGGAAAAAAGAACTAAATGTATAATATATACTAGAGTTATGGGTTATCATAGACCAATTGAAAGCTTTAATATAGGAAAAAAAGGTGAACACAAACAAAGAGTTAAATTTGCTGAATCAAAAAGTAATTTATGATTTTACAAAATTTACAACAACGGATTATGTAGGACATTTATCATGCATAATCTGGTTTATAAAGTGTAATTTTAGATGTTTGTATTGTTATAATGATAATATGGTTTATACAAAAGAAGGAAATTACAGTTTTTTTGAGATTTTAGAGTTTTTAAAATCAAGGGTTGGTTTATTAGATGCTATTGTTTTAAGTGGTGGAGAAGCAAGTTTATATGACTTAGAAACTTTTTGTAAAAAGATAAAAGAGTTAGGTTTTAAAATAAAACTTGATACAAATGGAACAAATCTAAATTTAGTAAAGAATTTAACAAAAAAAGGTCTAGTTGATTTTATCGCTATTGATTTTAAAGCTCCAAAATATAAATTTTCTCAAATTACAGCTACAAATTTTTATGAAAAAGTGATAGATACCATAAAATATCTAATAAAAATTGGCTTTGATTTTGAACTAAGAACTACAATAAATACAAGGCTTTTAGATGAAAAAGATATAAATTTTATGATTGAAACTATCAGTTGTTTAAATTATAAAGGTATTTATTATTTACAAAACTTTATAGAAACCTCATCAAATATAGGAAATATCAAAAAAAGTAGGCTTATAGATAAAAGTTTAATTGATAGTAAAAATTTAGTTATTCAATACAGAAATTAAATAACCTTGTCCTGAAATATTTTCAATTAAATCTTTAGAAGTTTTTAGACGTAATCGTTTTATAAAAGTTCTTAATCTTTCATCATTTACCTCTTCATTCCAAAGAGAAGTTTTTATAGTTTGAGTTTTTACTATTGAGTTTTTGTTTTTTATAAGAAGATATATAAACTCTTTTTCTCTTTTTGTTAGATTTATTAATAGTTCATTTTTATGTAAAGAGAAGCTATTGTTATCAAAAATAAAATCATCTTTTAGTATTGAAATCTTTTGTTTTTCTATTTTTATTGAGAGCTTCTTTATGTGTTCTATTACCTCATCTGGGTCAAAAGGTTTGATAAAATATTTATTTATTCCAACATCTATGGCTTTTAAAAGTTTTTCTTTATCAGAGTGTGCACTTAACACAATTATAGGAATATTAGAATCAATCTCTTTGATTTTTATAGTCATATCCAAACCATCAAGTTTTGGCATCATAATATCAGTGATTATAATATCAGGTTTAAAACTTTTGTATTTTTTTAACCCTTCAGTTCCATCTTTTGCAATAACTACTTTATAAAATGAATCATTTATAGCCTCTTTTAAAAGTTGAGCTAATCTTTTTTCATCTTCAACTATTAAGATTTTTAGAGTTTTTAATATATCTTGCATTTTTACTCTTTCTCATTTAAAATTGTTATTGTAAAGATAGAACCATTTCCACTATTTTTATGGCTTAAAGTACCTTCTAAACTCTTCTCTAGAATCATTTTTGACATAAACAATCCAAGTCCAGTGCCTTGTGATTTATGTTTTGTTGTAAAGTAGGGCTCAAAGATAGAATCTTGATTTTCTTCTTTAATTCCACCTGCATTATCTTCAATCTCAAGTAAAAAATATTTTTTGTCTAAATCTTCTTTTAGAGTTATTAAAATATTTTTATCTTCTACATCATTTGTAATAAAAGCATCTTTTGCATTTTGAATTAAATTTATTATAACTTGTGATAGTTCATTTGAAACACCTAAAACTTTATAGTTTGTAGGAACATCAACCTTGATTTTTATATTTTCTTGTTGAATTAGTTTTTTCAAAATAGTTAAAGCTTCATTGATACTATCTTTTATCTCAAAACTTTTTTTCTCTTTTTTAGGATTGAAAAAGTTCATAAAATCTTCAATAGTTGTTGACATACTTGAAATTAGATTTTTACTCTCTTTATATAACTCTTCAACTTTTTTTTCATCTTTTTTTAAAGAGGCTTTTTTCATATTAAACAAAGTAAGATTTAACTCAGTTAGAGGTTGTCTCCATTGATGGGCAATATTTCCTATCATTTGTCCTAAACTTGCCATTCTTGATTGCCAAAAAAGAAGTTTTTGTTTTTCATCATTTTTAGCTATCTCTTCTTGAACTCTTTTTTCTAAAGTTTTATTTAGCTCTTTTAATTGTTTAGTTTGTTCTTTTACTTTTAATTCTAGATTTTGATTTAACTCTTCAAGCTCTTTTTCTTTTTGCTCTAAACTTTTTTTGAGCTCAACCTCAAAAGTTACATCATATCTTATAGCAATAAATTCAATAATATTTTCAAATTCATCTAAAATAGGGGTTATTGTAGTATTTAAATAGACAGTTTTTCCGTCTTTTGTAAGATTTTTTACAGTTGCTTTATATGGCTTTTTATCTAAAATAGTTTTCCATAAAAGTTCAAAACTTGAAGCTTGTACCTCTGGATGTCTTACGATGTTATGGTTTTGACCTATTAATTCATCATAAGAGTATCCAGAGATTTTGCAAAACTCATCATTTACAAAAGTGATAATTCCATTTATATCAGTTTTTGATACAATATTTGAATTTTCAATTGCTTCTTGATAAGTTGTGCTCATTTTTAGTTGTTTCTTAAGATTTCGCAAACCTCTTTTGCATGGTAAGAGATGATGATATTTGCACCCGCTCTTTTAAATGCAATCATTGTTTCCATCATAACTCTTTCATAGTCAATTAATCCAGCAATTCCAGCATGTTTAAGCATTGCATATTCACCACTTACATTATAAACACATAAAGGAAGATTAGTTTGGTTTCTTATGTCTCTAACAATATCTAAAAATGCAAGTGCTGGTTTTACCATAAGTATATCTGCACCTTCTTTTTCATCTTCAAGTGATTCTTCAATTGCTTCAAGTCTATTTGCAGGATTCATTTGATAAGTTCTTCTATCACCAAAACTTGGAGTTGATTCAGCAACATCTCTAAATGGTCCATAATATCCACTTGCAAATTTTGTTGAATATGCCATGATTGGAAGATTTTTAAATCCATTTTCATCAAGTGCATTTCTTAAAGTTGTAATAATTCCATCCATCATTCCAGATGGTGCAATCATATCAGCTCCAGCTTTAGCGTGAACTACTGCTTGTTGAGCAGAGATTTCTAATGTTTTATCATTATCAACACTTCCAGTTTTTGGGTCTAAAATACCACAATGTCCATGGTCTGTATATTCACAAAAACATAAATCAGTTACGATAAACATTTGAGGGAATTTTGCTTTGATTGCTTTAATAGTTCTTGCAATTATACTCTCCCCACATAAACATTCACTTCCAACTGAATCTTTAGTATCTGGAATACCAAAAAGAATAATTGATTTTAAATTTATACTTACTAAATACTCACACTCTTTTAAAATTTCATCAATACTCATTTGATAAACACCAGGCATTGATGCAACTTCAGTTTTTATATTTTGACCTTCTCTTACAAATAATGGATAGATGAAATCATCAGGTGTTAAAACTGTTTCTTGTACTAAATTTCTTAGTGTTTCATTAATTCTTAATCTTCTAAATCGTTTAAACATTCTATTTACCTCTTTTGGTTATAATCTTCGGATTTTAACAGTTTAAGGTTTAAATACAAATGAATATTGAAAAGTCAAATATTGCTAAATTACCAACAAAACATGGAAATTTTAAAATAAAAGCATATAAAGATGATATTCAAGAACATTTAGCAATCATGAGTGAAGATTTTGAAAAAATTGAAGTTCCATATGTGAGAATTCACTCAGAATGTTTAACGGGAGATGCTCTTGGAAGCCTAAAATGCGACTGTCAAGCACAGTTGAATTTAGCATTAGATTTTATAGCTAAAAATGGTGGTTTAGTGATTTATCACAAACAAGAAGGTAGAAATATTGGTCTATTTAACAAAGTAAATGCTTATTCTTTACAAGACCAAGGAAGAAATACAATAGAAGCTAATTTGGAATTAGGTTTTAAAGAAGATGAAAGAGATTATTCTATTATTGGATATATTTTAGAAGATTTAGGTGTAAAAAAATTAAAACTTATCACAAATAATCCTAAAAAAATAGAGTATATTGAGAGTTTAGGAATAGAAATAGTTGAAAGAATCCCAGCAATTATCGAAGCAAATAAATACAATGAAGAGTATTTAGCTACAAAAAAAGAGAAAATGGGGCATTTACTTTAATGTTAAAAGAATTACTTGAATCAAATAATTTAAAATTTGATGAAAAATTTTATAGTGATTGTGAAGTTTTTACAAAACTTTTACAGCAATGGGGAAGTGTTCATAATCTAAGTGGTAGATTAACAAAAGAGGATATAAATGAAAATATTTTAGATTCTTTATATCCTTTAACTTTTATAGATAAATATGAAAGTTTTGCAGATATTGGAACAGGTGCAGGTTATCCTGGACTTATACTTGCTATTGCTTTAAGAGATGTAAAATCTTATTTAATCGAGCCAAGAATAAAAAGAGTGTCTTTTTTGAACTTTGTAAAAGCTAGTTTAAAACTTGATAATTTAACTGTTTTATGTAATAGAGTAGAAGAGGTTAAAGATTTAAAAGTTGATTTGATAACTTCAAGAGCTGTAACAAATACTTCTTTACTTTTAGATATTACAAAAAATATCAAAAAAGAGAATAGCTCATACCTTTTTTACAAAGGTAGTATGCTAGAAGTTGAGATTGAAAGTGCTAAAGTAAATAATTATAAAATAGTAAATAGAAAAGATAGAAACTATTTATATATAAAAGGTTAATAATGGTTTTAAAAGTTATATTAGTAATTGCAGTAGCCTTTTTAGTTTATGTTTTTTTATTTAAAAAAAGTAGAGAAAAAGAGATAAATAAAAAAGACGAAATGATTACAGATGATATGGTAGAGTGCCCAACTTGTAAAACATATGTTTCTAAAAAAGAAGCAATTGTAAGTAATGGTAAATTTTATTGCTCAAATGAGTGTTTATTAAATAAATAGGTTACTAAAATGATTATAATTGGAGATGATTTAATTCCATTTGAAGAATTGAATTTAATAAATTCTATAGAAGATATAAAAAATACAAAAGCAAATTCAGCTTTGTTATTTTTTTATAATGAAGAGTTATTAAAATATTGTTTTAAAAATGAATTAACAAGTGCAATTGTTGTAAAAAGTATAAAAGAGGCTATTTATTGCAATAGTTTAAATGCAAAATATATAATATGTGAAAAAAAGTTAGCTAAAAAACTACAAAAAATAGCAGATAACTATATGTATGATTCTAAGATTTTAGCGATTATTAAATCAAATGATGAGTTAGAAAACATTGCAAAAAATGAAATTGATGGAGTTATATATAAAGATTTAATTTTATAATCATGAAAATATTTATATTAATATTTACTTTATATTTCTATTCATTTGCGTGTAGTGGAGATTGTATGTCTTGTCATGCAACTTTAAAAAACTCAATCAATGAAGAACACCATAAAATTTTAACCTCTTGTATAGCTTGTCATACAAAAACGCCAACTACCATGGTTGAATGTGGTGGAGATTGTTTTGCTTGTCATTCTCAAAATAAATTAATACAATCAAATAGAATGGAACATCAAAATTTGGCATCGTGTAAAAAATGTCATATAAATAAAGAAGATATTTTTAAAACGCCAGGTATGAATGAAGGCTCAACATTGGCTGATTTACTAAAGAATAAGTAATTATTAGTTAGAATATTAGCCTTTTATTAGATATAAATTAGGAAAAATGTGAAAGATATATTAGACACAATAATACTTATTATGTTTGTTATTATGGTTGCTTTGTTTATCATAAATTTTAATAGACAACAAATCAAAAAACATACAGATAAAATTGAAGAAAACGAAAAAATCAATAACTCTAAGAAGGAAAACGTAGATGAATAAACCATTATTAATTGAGATTGGTGTTGAAGAATTACCAGCAATTCCGTTTTTAAACGAATTACCAAATATTGAAAAAAAATGGAGTGATATATTAGAAAAAAATAGATTATTATGTGATTTTGACTTTTTTTATACACCAAGAAGATTAGTATTATGGCATAGAGAATTTCAAGTTAAACAAGAAGATTCAACTGTTGAACAATATGGAGCTCCTATTAAAATAGCTTATAAAGATGGAGTTCCAACAGGAGCTGCTATTAGTTTTGCTACAAAATGTGGAGTTGATGTATCTGCTTTAGATAAAATTGATTTAGGTAAAGGAGAAGTTCTTTATTTTAAACAAGAAGTAGTTGGTAGTGAATCAAAAACTTTATTAAATGATATGGTAAATGAATTTGTTGCTTCTTTAAACTTTGGAAAATCTATGAGATGGGCAAGTAGAACAGATAGTTTTATTAGACCAATTAGAAGTTTATCTATTCTTTTAGGGGAAGAAATAGTTGATGCTGAACTTTTTGGAGTTAAATCTTCTAATTTCTCATTTGCACATAGAATGGTTTCTTATGAACCATTTACTTACTCTTTTGCAGGAGATTATTTCTGTAAACTTGATAAAAATGGAGTTATTTTATATCCAGATGAAAGAAGAAAAATCATCTTAGAACAGATGAAAAATATTGAACAAAGACACAATGTAAAAATTGAAATTGATACTGAATTACTTGAAGAAGTTGTTGCAATTACAGAATATCCAACAGCTTTAATAGGTAAATTTGATATTGAGTTTTTAGAATTACCAGAAGAAGTAATTGTAACATCGATGAAAGAAAATCAAAGATATTTTGCAGTTTACAAAGATGGAAAATTATCAAATAATTTTATTGTTGTATCAAATGCAAAAACAGATGATTTTGGATATATTATTGCTGGAAATGAAAAAGTTTTAAGACCAAGACTAGCTGATGCTATGTTTTTTTATAAAAATGATATTAGAAATGGTTTGTCAAATGAAGGTCTTAAAAAACTTGTGTTTGTTGAAGGTCTTGGTTCTATGTATGACAAATGTGAAAGAGAAGCAAAAATTGCATCATATTTAGCAGAAATTTTAGATGTAAAAGAAAAAGAGTTAGTTCAAAGAGCAGTTATGCTTTCTAAAGCTGATTTAATGTCTGAAATGGTTTATGAATTTACAGAACTTCAAGGTCTTATGGGATATTACTATGCAAAAATTGCAAATGAAAATGACTTAGTTTCACTTGCTTTAAAAGAGCAATATTTACCAACTGGTGAAGATTCAGAACTTCCTTCAAATGTATTTTCATCAATTGTTGCTTTATCAAATAAATTAGATAATTTAATGGCTTTATTTAGTGTTGGAAAAATTCCAACAGGTTCTAAAGATCCATTTGGTCTTAGACGTGCAGCAGCTGGAATTGTAAAAATTGCAATTGAACATAAACTTCCTATTGATTTATCAAAAATCATTGATGAATTATCAACAAGTTATAAAAATTTAGATAAAAAAGTTTTAATAGAGTTCTTTAATGAAAGATTATTTAAAATATTTGAAGTTAATCCAACTGTTTTAAAAGCAGTTCTTGCTGGAGGTGAAACAGATATTTACAAAATTTCTCAAAAAATTTGTGCTTTAAATCCAATCGTTCAAAGTGACAATTTCAAAGAGTATGTTGCTACATTTAAAAGGGTAGCAAACATTATTAAAGATATTGACGTTAATAGTAAACTTGTAATTGATGAAGATTTATTTGAAAACAATGAAGAAAAAGAGTTATATACTAAATTCCATGAAGCTCAATTTAAAAAATACGCAACTTTTGATGAAGAATTAGAAGCTTTATTTGCTTTAAAACCACAACTTGATAATTTCTTTGATAATGTTTTTGTAAATCATGAAGATGTGAAAATTAAAACAAATAGAAAAAATTTAATTGGCCTTGTGTATCAAGGATTTAGAAAAATTGCTGATATTAAAGAAATTACAATATAAATTAAAAAGTACTTTTTTAGGTACTTTTTAATCTAATTTAATCCCCAAATTTCAGAAATAAGTTTATAAGACTTTATTCTATCTTCTGGATTATAAATCCATGAATTTATCATTATTTCATTTGCATTTGTTCTCTTTACAAGTTTTTCAAGTCCATTTTTAACAATTTCAGGTGTTCCCCAAATAGATTCTCTTATCTTATTTTTTATAGTTCTTTCTTCCCAAGGTTCCCACAAACTACTCATATCTTTTGTTGGTTTTGGTAATAATCTATTATCACCTCTTTGAATATATAAAAATTTTTGAAGTTCAGTTGTTGCTAGAAATTCTGCTTCTTCTAAAGTGTTTGCACAAATTGCATTTATGCAAACTATTATATAAGGCTCTTTTAATTGTTTTGAAGGTTTGAAATTTAAGCGATAAATTTTTATTGCTTCTTCCATTAAATCAGGTGCAAAATGTGAAGCAAAAGCAAAAGGTAATCCCTTTTGTGCAGCTAATTGAGCACTAAATGTGCTAGATCCAAGCAACCAAATAGGAATATCTAATCCAAATCCAGGAACAGCTTTTATACTATCTTTATTTTGATAATCTGATAAATAAAATTGTAATTCATCTAGCATAATTGGAAAATCTGAACCATCATTATAAATATCTTTTCTTAATGCTAACATTGTTTTTCTATCAGTTCCAGGAGCTCTTCCTAAGCCCAAATCTATTCTATTTGGATATAAAGATTCTAAAGTTCCAAATTGTTCAGCAATAACTAAAGGAGCATGATTTGGTAACATAATTCCACCTGAACCAATCCTAATTTTTTCAGTATTTGCTCCAATATAACTAAGTATTACAGATGTTGCTGCACTTGCAATTCCATTCATATTGTGATGTTCAGCAATCCAATAACGATTAAATTTGAATTCTTCAACAGCTTGAGCCAATTTAGTGCTATTTTTTATAGCTTCATTTATTGTAAAATCTTCACCGATTGGAACTAAATCTAATACAGATAATGGTATTTGTTTTTCTATCATCTTTTTCTCCATCTTCAGTTTTTTGTTTGATTCTATTGGAAATTTTAACTTATACATTCTTAAAGTAATATTACTTTACTTTTTGTAAGTAAGAGGAAGAAATTATTTTATTGATAAAAAAATTGCTATTTTATAAAATATTTGGAGATAAAACTCCAAATACTTATATAAATTAATACTCGCGCATATTAATCTATCTATAATTAAACTTATAATGATTTCTTATATTGTGAGAAAAAAAATTAGAATTATGGAGCTGGTGAAGGGAGTCGAACCCCCGACCTGCTGATTACAAATCAGCTGCTCTAGCCAACTGAGCTACACCAGCGTAAAAAAGTATGATTTACTTTAAAATGGTGTCAAGAGAGAGACTTGAACTCTCGACCTCCGGCTTATGAGACCAGCGCTCTAGCCAGCTGAGCTACCTTGACATAAGACATCATTCTAAAATAAATTTTTAAAGTTGTATGAAAAAAGGAAGTAAATTTATAAAATAAAATATAAATTTTAATGCCTTAAAACAATGTTTGGAATTATATTGAATACTAACTTTAAAAATACTTAAAAATAGTAAAAAATTTACTGTTTTATAAATCTATTATGAAATTTATCCTTTGATGGTAGATTTATATCTTCTGGAATAAAAGTTATTTTTGTTGTAAAAGGTTGATTTCTAAAAGTAGGAAATTTTTTTCTTGTTTGTTCATCTAAAAATTTTTCTAATTTATCATTAAAACCCTCAATATCAGAAGTATTTAATATTGAATAGGAAAAATATCCATCTTCATCAATTGTAATATTTACATCAATTGATAATTTATAGTTTATATTAAGTTGAGATAATTGATCTGATATGAGCTTATTATAAATTCTTTGATCATTTATATTAATATTTTCTTCTCTTGCATATAAATTACTAACTACATATATACATATTATGATTAATAAAACTTTTTTCATTACTTAATGCATCCTTTTAATTTTTTAATTATAACTAATTATATACCATAAATAAAAATTTTAAGTTTAATTAAAAAGAAAGAAAGAATTTTTGATTGGTTGCGGAAATAGGATTTGAACCTATGACCTTCGGGTTATGAGCCCGACGAGCTACCTAGCTGCTCTATTCCGCGATATTATAGTATTTGTGGATGGGGTAGAAGGATTCGAACCTTCGAATGACGGTACCAAAAACCGTTGCCTTACCACTTGGCGATACCCCAAGCTTTTAAGTGTCCGAATTATAGTTAAATATACTTCTATTGTCAAGTCTTTTTAGATTAAATTTTGGATTTTTTGATATAATAATTTAATAAAAAAATACTTACTAATAAAGAAGAAATATGAATGCAATACAAAGAGTACAAGAAGCTATAAAAGAGATTCAAAAAGGTAATATGGTAATTATGTTAGATGATGAAGATAGAGAAAATGAAGGTGATTTGGTTTATGCTGCACCTTTAAGTACTCCTGAAAAAGTAAACTTCATGGCAACACATGCAAAAGGTTTGATTTGTGTATCTGTTACAAAAGAAACAGCAAATAGACTACAATTAAATCCAATGGTTAGCTCAAATACTTCATCTTATGAAACGGCATTTACAGTTTCAGTAGATGCAGCAGATGCAAGCACCGGCATTAGCGCTAAAGAAAGAGATGATACTATAAAAATATTATCAAATCCTATTTCTAATCCTTTAGAATTAGTTCGACCAGGGCATATTTTCCCATTAATTGCAAAAGATGGAGGAGTCTTAGTTAGGACAGGACATACAGAAGGTAGTATCGATTTATGTAAATTAGCTGGTTTAAATGGTGAAGCTGTTATTTGTGAAATTATGAAAGAAGATGGAACAATGGCAAGACGAGATGATTTAGATATTTTTGCATTAAAACATAATCTAAAACAAATTTATATTTCAGATTTGGTTGAATATAGATTATCTCATGAAAAGCTTGTAGAAGAAATTTCTAGTGAGAATAGAAACTTCTTTTCAACAAATGTAATAAGAAAAGAATTTAAAGACCATTTAGGGAATATTCATACAGCAATAATATTTGGTGAAATTAAATCAATAAGCCATATAAAATTTCATACTATTTTACCTGATATAAATTTATTTCTAAATGATGAAAAATTACACTCGATATTAAAAACTATAAACTTTTTACAATCAAAAGGAGGAGTTCTTATTTTTTTAAGTGATGAAATGAAGAAAAAAGAATCACAAAAAGATTATGGAATAGGGGCTCAGATTTTAAATTCTTTAAATATAAAACAAATTAAACTTATGACGAGTGGAGGAAAACACTCTTTTGTTGGATTACAAGGTTTTGGTTTAGAAATAATTGAAGAAATACAAATAGAGTGTTAAAAAAATACTCTATTTAGTACATCCCTACTACTGATTTTATCAATTCTAAAGTTTTTTGGGGAATAATTAAATTTTCTGATAATTTTTCTTTATTTTCTTTATAATACTTTGATTCCAAAATAGTATTTATTTTATCTTCAAATTTTTGAATAACTGTTTCTTGAGTATCTTTATCTTCAATATCTAAAAATTGTCTTGCTTCTTGATTTTTTACTCTTGTTAGCCGATAGTTAAATAAATAAGCATTATCAAAATCTTCATTAAAAAGATTACAAATCTCTTTGTAGACATCATCAAGTTCTGCTTCATATTTTTTATAAATTATTCCAGCACTATCATTTAATGATTTTGTAAAGTTTTCATAATTAATAAATAAATTTTTAAGAGTTATTTCATCTAAATTATCTTTAGCTATATCAAATTTTTTTGATAAAACATGATTACAACAAAAATAAACAACTTCTTCTTGATTTTTTTTTATATTTTCTAAAAAAACAGTTAATTCCATAGTATTCTCCTATTTTTATATTAAAAAAAAGAGTGGAAAAACCACTCTTTAACTAATAAAATTTTTTATGGGAGAATTATATCTTATAAAACTGGTCCTGCAGCTGTGAAATCATATTCACTTTCTAAAGTTAAGTATTTCTTAAAGTTAGCTATATACATTGAAGCTAATTTCTTTTTAGTTTCATCATAAGAAACTTTATCTTCCCAAGTATTTCTAGGATTTAATACTTCTGTATCAACTCCTTTTAATGTTTTTGGAATAGCTAAGTTAAATACTGATAATGTTTCAAATTCAGAAGTATTAATTGAACCATCTAAAATAGCATTAATACAAGCTCTTGTATTTTTAATACTCATTCTTTTTCCTACACCATATGGACCACCTGTCCACCCAGTATTTACTAAATATACATTAACATTGTGTTTATCTATTTTTTTACCTAAAAGTTCAGCATAAACAGTAGGATTTAAAGGTAAGAATGCTTCTCCAAAACAAGAAGAAAATGTTGCAATTGGTTCTGTAATTCCTCTTTCTGTTCCAGCAACTTTTGCAGTATAACCACTTAAAAAGTAGTACATTGCTTGTTGTTTATCGAGTTTTGCAACAGGAGGTAAAACACCAAATGCATCAGCACATAAGAAGATTATATTTTTTGGATGACCACCTCTCATATCAGGAGTATGATTAAGAATATGGTCTAATGGATAAGAAACTCTTGTATTTTCAGTTTTTGAACCGTCTGTATAATCAACAACTCCATTTGCATCAGCTACAACATTTTCTAAAATAGCACCTTTTTTAATTGCATTAAAAATTTCAGGTTCACTAGATTTATCAAGATTTATAACTTTTGCATAACAACCACCTTCAAAGTTGAAGATACCTTCATCATCCCAACCATGTTCATCATCACCAATTAAAGCTCTATTTGGATCTGTTGAAAGTGTTGTTTTTCCTGTTCCTGATAATCCAAAAAATAAAGCTGTATCACCATCTTTACCGATATTTGCAGAACAATGCATTGGTAATTTTCCTTCTAAAGGAAGCCAATAATTCATCATTGAAAATACACCTTTTTTCATTTCACCTGCATACCAAGTTCCACCAATAATTGCTGTATTTTCTTCTACATTAAATATTACATAAACTTCTGAATGTAAACCATGACTTGCATATGCCATATCAACAGTTTTACAAGAATTATAAATTGTAAAATCTGGTTTAAAATTATCTAATTCTTCTTGAGTTTGAGGTACAATAAACATATTTTGAATAAAATGTGCTTGCCATGCAACTTCTGTTATAAATCTAACAGATTTTCTTGAATCAAGTGATGAACCACAATAAACATCTGTTACAAAAATATCTTTATTACTTAGTTGTTTTTTTGAATTTTTTAATAAATCTTCATAAACTTCTTTAGAAACTTTGTGGTTAATATCTCCCCATGCAATGTATTTATTTGATGGATCTTGATTTACAAAAAATTTATCTTTAGGACTTCTCCCTGTAAAAATACCAGTATCAATCATTAACGCACCAGTTGAAGATATTTTTGCACCTTCATTTTCAACAGCAAATTGAATCAATGAATCAACATCCAAATTTCTTTTTATAATTCCAACGTTTTCTAAACCTAATGAGTCTTTAATTTCAGACATAATTTAACTTTCCTACTTGTTAATTTTTATTATTTAAATATCGATAAAAGGACACCAGCAGCAACTGCTGAACCAATAACACCAGCTACATTAGGACCCATCGCATGCATTAATAAAATGTTCGATTTGTCATAAAGTTGACCTTCTTTACTAACAACCCTTGCTGCCATTGGCACAGCAGATACTCCAGCTGCTCCAATTAAAGGATTTATCTGACTCTCTTTTGAACTTACTAAATTCATTATTTTAGCCATTATTACACCCATCGCAGTCCCTGCAGAAAATGCTAAAAGACCTATTGCCATAATTCCTAAAGTCTCTGCTACTAAGAATTGCTCTGATGCTAGTTTTGAACCAACACCTAATCCTAAAAATATTGTTACAATATTAATTAATGCGTTTTGCATTGTATCAGAAAGTCTATCAACAACTCCTGATTCTCTTGCAAAGTTACCAAAGCATAATGCTCCAATTAATGGTGCAGCATCTGGAAGAATTAATAATGTTAAAGATAATACTACTAATGGAAAAACAATTTTCTCTAACTTAGAAACTTTTCTAAGTGTAGACATTTTTATTTTTCTCTCTTTTTCTGTAGTTAATGCTCTCATAATTGGTGGCTGAATTAGTGGTACTAATGCCATATATGAATATGCTGCAACTGCGATAGCTCCAAGTAATTCAGGTGCTAGTTTTGAAGCAACGAAAATAGATGTTGGTCCATCAGCTCCACCAATGATTGAAATAGCAGCAGCTTGTTCTAATGAAAAGTTAATCCCTGGAACAAATTGAGATAATAAAACTGCACCAACAAGTGATCCAAAGATTCCAAATTGTGCAGCACCACCTAGAAGGGCAGTTTTTGGATTAGCTAATAATGGACCAAAGTCTGTCATAGCTCCAACACCCATAAAGATTAATAATGGGAAAAATTGATTTGTAATACCCATACTATAAATAATTCCTAGCATTCCATCATGTCCTGCCATATTTGCAATTGGTATATTTGCTAATAATCCACCAAATCCAATTGGAATTAATAGTAATGGTTCAAACCCTTTTTTAATTGCTAAATAGAACAATAAGAAACAGATGAAAATCATGATGATTCTTCCATACCCTTGAGCAAAGAATGTCATCTCTTTTCCATGTGAATCTAGTACACCAGCTTGCGGTTCAAACAAAGCTTTAATACCAGTTGTTGCATAAAATGAATCAACTAATTCACTCATCGTTTTTGAATGATAAGGTTGTTTCTCTTCAGTTGGTGTTTCAACACTAGGTGTTGAAGCAAAACTATTTAGTGCAAATGCACTAAACAGAAGAAAAAAAGCTATAAGTATATTTTTTCTCATCAAATTATTCCTCATTAACCAATAATGGCTAATGTTTGACCTTCATCAACAGCTTGCGTATTTTCAACTAAAATTTTAGTAATAACTCCAGAAACTGGTGCAGTTATATCTATTTCCATTTTCATAGCTTCAAGAATCATGATTTGTTGATCTTTTTCAACTCTATCACCTTCTTTTACTAAAATTTTCCATACTGCTCCATTTACTGCGGCTGGTACTTCTGTTCCGCCATTTGAAGAAACAGGTGCAGAAGCAGCAGGTGCTGAACTTACTGCATTTGAAACAGGAGTTACTTGAATATCTGCATTACCTTCAGCAATTGTTACATTAAACTTTTGACCATCAACTACAACTGTATAGTTTCCATTTGCATTTGCCATTTTATTCTCTCCTAATTTACAATCTTTATTATCTTCACAAACTGTATCAATTTTTCTTACATTTAAAGGCGATTCACCTTTTAAGAATGCAATTCCTTTTTCATCACAAGCAGCAGCAATAAAGATATTTTCTTCAGTTGCTTCAATTCCTTCAATTTCTAATCTTTGTTTCCAAACAGAGATTTTTTTCTTTTCATCTCTATCTGCTATATCTAAAGGATTTTCTTTTGTTGGTTCAAGTTTTAGTTTTTCAGCTGCAAGTTTTACAACTTCTGCATCTGGCTCAACTGGTGTTTTACCAAAGTAACCTAAAACCATTTTTCCATATCCAGGAGCAATTTGTTTCCATGGACCAAACATTACATTTGCGTATGCTTGTTGCCAATAAAACTGAGAAACAGGAGTTACAGATGTACCATATCCACCTTTTTCAACAACTTCTCTCATAGCTTTAATAACTTCTGGGAATTTATCTAAAGTACCATTATCTCTCATCATTTGAGTATTTGCAGTTAATGCACCACCTGGCATTGGAGAAAATGGGATTAAAGGAGAAACTTGAGTAGCTTCAGGAGGAATAAAGTAGTCTTTTAAGCAATTAGCCAATACATCTTGGTATTTTAGAATTTTATCAATTTCTAAACCACCTAAATCATAATTCTTGCCTTTTACTGCATGAAGCATTGTAAGAATATCAGGTTGACTTGTTCCCCCACTTACTGGACTTGCAGCTAAATCAATACCATCAGCCCCAGCTTCAAGTGCAGCAAGATAACAGGCAACTGAAACACCAGCTGTTTCATGAGTATGAAGTCTAATATGAGTATCATTACCCACTAATCTTCTTGCCATTTGGATTGTTTCATAAATTTTTTGAGGTGAGCTTGTCCCTGATGCATCTTTAAAGCATAAAGAATCAAATGGCAAGCCACTATCTAGAATTTGTCTTAAAGTTTTTTCATAAAAAGCTACATCATGAGCACCAGTACAACCTGGAGGTAAATCCATAAGTGTAACAACTACTTCATGATTTAATCCATATTTTTTAATACATTCAGCACTATATTCAAGGTTTTGAACATCATTTAATGCATCAAAGTTTCTGATTGTTGTTGTTCCATGTTTTGCGAACATTTTTGCATGTAAGTCGATTAATTCTCTAGAACCAGTATCTAGCATTACTGTGTTGATACCTCTTGCTAAAGTTTGTAAGTTTGCATCTGGTCCAACGATTTCTCTAAATTTATCCATCATTTCAAATGCGTTTTCTTGTAGATAGAAGAATAATGATTGGAATCTTGCTCCTCCACCAAACTCAAAGTGAGTTATACCTGCTTCTTTTGCAGCTTCTACAGCTGGAAAGAAATCATTCATTAGGACTCTTCCTCCAAAGACAGATTGAAATCCATCTCTAAAAGTTGTATCCATGATATCTATATATTTTTTAGACATATATTTTAACCCTTTAGATTTTTATGATGTTGTACAGCTGCTACTATTGCAGCTATTTTTGCAGTCTCTGTATTTGTACTATTTTTTATTGGTGTTGTATTTACAACTTTCTTCTCTTCTTGTGGAAAAAATCTTGTTAATATTATCCCTTGTGCTTTTAGTACTAATATCATGATTATTAGGAATGCAAATACTACTCCCATCCCTAAAAACATAAACTTTACTGATTCTGCGATTAAGTTTACTTCCATATTACTCTCCATGGTTACCACTTGTTAATATCAACGTAATAATATATAAAAGTTGCTTTAGTAATATTTAGATTTTTAATAGATTTTTATTAAATTTGTAAATTTTATTTTATTTTTATATTTATAAAATTTTTTCACCAAATTCATATATTAAAGTATCAATCTTTTTTAGAATTTTTATAACATTATTCTTAGTTTTACTTATTTTTCTTGCCATAATTTATCCTTATTAATTAAATATTGCAAATTTTATACTAAAATAAAAAAATACTTGAAAAATATTTCATTTTGTAATATAATTTAAAATATATAGTTAAAAGGAGTTATTAATGTTGATAGTAGATGAAATTATTGAAAAATTAAAAGATATTATCAGTGCAGATGGTAAAAATGGAAAAGTGTTTGACAAAGATGTGGCAGAATCTCTTGACTTAAGCCAAGCAAATTTTGCAACTATGAAAAATAGAGGGAAGATACCGTTTTCAAATATTTTAAATTTTTGTGCTAAAAAGAAAATCTCAATTAATTGGCTTTTATATAATCAAAATCCTGGTTCATTGGTTGATACAACTGATAAATATTGGATTAAATATTATCCAGCTGTTGCTGTTAGTGCAGGAGGTGGAGCTTACGAAGCAGAAGATAATTATGAATCATTGGAATTACCTACATATTTTGTAAATATGTTAGGAGGGAAAGAAAATCTTAAAAATGTTGATGCCATAAATGTAGTAGGGGATTCAATGGAACCAACATTAAATAGTGATAATATTATATTTATTGATAAAACAAAAAAAGATGTTTCAAGAGATGGAATATATGCTTTTACGACTACTCATGGATTGTTTGTAAAAAGAATTCAAAGACGAGTTGATGGAAAGCTTGATATTATATCTGACAATAAAGATTATCCTTCTCAAATTTTAAATAAAAATGATTTAGAAATTTTAGGAAAAGTTATCAGTTCTTTTGGTTTAGTATACTAATCTTTTAAAAGAGTGTTGAAAACTTTTCAGATTTTAAAAGATATTCATAAATATCTTTATAATTAAAACCTATTATATAAATTGCATTAAATTTTATTTCTCTTAATATAGGTTTTAATTCTTCTAAATTATTTATAATAATTTGTTCTTCATCTTTTAATAAATCTAATTTAAAAGTTGAAATAAAAATAGTTTTTGCATATTTATATTTTTCTTTTAAATAAAATATTTCATTTTTATATAAATCTTTTTCATTTTGACAAATGATAAATTTATCACTTTTCCCAAATTCTATTAAATTTAGATTTCTGTCAAGAAAAAGAGGTTTTATATGATAAAATGATTTTAATTTTGAAAAATCAATATTTTGTTCAAAAAAATTAAAAACTTTAATAAAATTTTTTAGATATAAACTAGAAATTTTGAGTCTCGAAAAATATATGTTTTTATAAGAAAAAGAGGTTTCAAATAAAGAGTGTTCAATCAGATTATCAATTTTATCTAAAGTTTTATTTTCATCAAAATGGTTATTATTTGGATAGATTTTATCTAAAATTAATTTATCTGAAGAAATTATGATATCATTATCTTCTATATCATCAATATATCTGAAAAAATTTTCCAATTTATTTGGAACTAATTTTATATTTTCACCAAAATTATTAGAATAAATTTTTAACAAATTATAAGTTGCTTTTTCACAAGAATAAGCTTCCAAATTTTTAACTGCAAGTTTAAATCTAATTAATTTTATAATACTTAAATCTATATTTTTTACCTTTATCCATGCTATTTCATTATCTAAAATAGGATGATATTCTTCAATAATTATGGCAAATGCACCATTTTTTATAGCAAATTCAATTTCGTTCAAATTTTTGGTGATAAATAAATCACCTTCTTTAACTTTATTTACGTTTGTTTTGATTGAATATATAAAAGAGATTGATGGAGAGTTTAATAAACTTCCATCAACAATGTCTAAAATAGCTGATATTTGCACTAGCTAATTTTTGTTCCAGATTTTTTAGGAGCTTCTGGTCTTAATAATGATAAACCATTTTCATCTTTAGCAGCCATTAACATACCTTCACTAATCATTCCCATAAGTTTTGCAGGTTTTAAGTTTGCAACAACACATGCTTGAGTTCCTACTAATTCTTCAGCTTTATAATATTCTTTAATACCTGCAAGAATTTGTCTATTTCTTCCTTCTCCTAAATCTACTTGTAATTTTAGAAGTTTTGCAGATTTTGGAACTTCAACTGCCTCAACAATTGTTCCAATTTTTAAAGTAGTTTGAAAAAATTGGTCTATAGTGATTAAATTATCATCTTCTTCTTTTTTTTCTTCAACTTTTGCAACTTTTTTTATTTCACATTCAGCTTTTGTTTCATCTGATACAGGAGGTTGTTCTAAAAGAATTTCTTCAATTCTTGGGAATAGTTGATCAACTTTTGTTATAACTGTATCAGCTAATAATTCTTGATTTTTTATTAGTTTATTAAAAGTTTCAGTGTTAATATTCATACCTAAAGATTGTGCAATTAATTTTATTTTTTCAGGCATTACAGAATCTAAAAGTAGGGCAACTTTAGCCATAATGTTTGTGATTAGTGCAACTAAAGCCATAGCTTCAGCAGTTTTTCCATCTTTCATTAAATTCCAAGGTTCATAATCATTGATTGCTTTATTTGCAATTGTTAAAACTTTCCAAATTTCTTCAAGATATTTGTTTATTTGCATATTAAAAAGATAGTTTTCAACACTTCCTAAAATAGAATGAACTTCTTCAAGTTCTTTTGCATGGAATTTTATAACATCAATTGAACTAACTTTATAATCAAAATATTTTCCACTCATTCCAGAAATTCTATTTAATAAGTTTCCTAAATCATTTCCTAAATCAGAGTTAATTCTATCAATTAGTGCTTTTTGAGAAAAATCTCCATCTTGACCAAATGGAACTTCTCTTAACATAAAATATCTAAATGCATCAAGTCCATAAGCATCAGCTACTTCTTTAGGATTTACTACATTACCTTTTGATTTAGACATTTTTTCACCATCTCTTGTCCACCAACCATGAGCTGCAATATGTTTTGGAAGAGGTAATTCTAAAGACATTAAAAATGCTGGCCAATAAATAGCATGGAATCTTAAAATATCTTTTCCTACAAGTTGAACATTTGCAGGCCAGAAATCCATATTTTTATTGTCAGTTCCATATCCTAAAGCTGTGATATAGTTCATTAATGCATCTAACCAAACATACATAACATGTTTTGGTTCATTCATTGATTCTGGTAGTTTTACTCCCCAATCAAAAGAAGTTCTTGAAATTGATAAATCTTTTAATCCACCTTTTACAAAGTTTACTATTTCATTTTTTTTGCTTCTAGGTAAAATACAATCTTCATTTTCTTCATACCATTTAAGAAGTTTTTCTTCATATTTTGATAATTTAAAGAAGTAACTCTCTTCTTTTACTATTGAAGTTGGTCTTCCACAATCAGGACAGAATTGCTCATCTACTAATTGTTTTTCAGTAAAAAATGTCTCACAAGATACACAGTAAAAACCTTCATATTCACCTTTGTAAATATCCCCTTTATTAAACATTGTTTCAAATGCTTTTTGAACGCCAGCTTTATGTTCAAGATCTGTTGTTCTAATAAATTTATCATATGTTATATCAAAATCATCCCATAATGTTTTAAATTTACCAGATATTTCATCTGCATACTCTTTTGGAGTTTTTCCTCTAGCTTCTGCACTTTGTGCTATTTTTTGACCATGTTCATCAGTTCCTGTTAGAAAAAATGTCTCATGACCTATAAGTCTTGAATATCTAGCTAACATATCAGCGATAATTGTCGTATATGCATGACCAATGTGCGCTACATCATTTACATAATAAATTGGTGTTGTTATATAAACATTTTTACAAGATTCTTGCATTCTTACCTCTTTTTTTAAAATTCAAATCCACCGCCAGAACCTTTATTCATCGATTCATAAACAGCAATAACATATCTTTTTCTTAATTCACATTCAAAAAATTGACTACAAGGAGTACAAGATTTTAAACTATTTGATTCTTGACAATTTTTCAATTCAACTAGTATTTTATCTAGTTTTAGATCCCATTCGTCAATTATAATTTCTTCGTGATCAGACATTTTTACTATAAACTTCTAAAACTCTTTTTATTTCAGTATTTGAACCAAAAAAACATGGAGTTGTGTCATGAATATGTGAAGTTTGCACTTCTAAAACTCTTTTAAATCCATCTACAGCTTGCCCACCAGCTTTTTCATAAGCTAATGCAAATGGGAAAACTTCAAATAATTGTCTTAATTTCCCTTTTGGTCTATCACTTGTTCCTGGATATGAGAATAATCCTCCACCTTTTAGTAATATTTGATGAAGATCTGGAACCATTCCACCAGAATATCTTAATCTATAACCATCATTGAAAATATCATCAATTAATTGTTTATGAAATGGTGCCCAACAGTTTTGAGTAGACCCTGGAGCATTTAATTTACCTTTTTCATTTAGTTTAATATTTTGAATAAATTTAAATTCACCATTTAATAATCTATACATTTTTACATCAGTTGTAGTTACAACCATTTCAACTCTTGGACCAAATACAACATAAACAGAAGCAACTATATTTTTTGCATTAAATTCATTTTCATAAATACCAAAAATTGAACCAACTGAAAGATTTACGTCAACTAAAGATGAACCATCAAGTGGATCATAAGCAATTAAATATTTACCATTTTCATGTAAATTAACTATAGCTTCTTGCTCTTCACTAACTATTGCTTTAATACTTGGAATTTTTTTGAAAATATCTTCAATAATCTCATCACTTTCAATATCAAGTTTTAATTGAGTATCACCAGTTGAATTTTCAGATTCACTTTTCCCTGTATCACCAGTTTCAATTAAATATTTTATTTTTATAGCTGATTCTTCAATTGCTTTAATTATTTCTTGCATTTTTACACTCTTTTTGCATTTTTATTTATCCAAGAGATTAAATCTTCTGGATTATTTAAATCTAATTTTTCAATATTGTTTGGAATATCATTTTCATCAATAGTTTCATCACATGCAATTGCATCAGTAACATTAAAATAACTCTCATCTAATCTATCTCTAAAAATTGAAATTCTAGGAAGTTCTAAAGTTTTTAATCCTTCAACTAATAAATAATCAAAATCTTCAAAAAGTTCTATTAATTCATCAATTGTAGATGTAGATTTTTTAAATAAAGTTGTTTTATTTGGACTAATAACAGCAACATCAGCACCTGTTTGAGAAAATTTAAAGGAATCTTTTCCTTCTCTATCAAACATTGCTTTATCTTTTGGATCGTGTTTTACAATACATACTTTAAAACCCTGATCTTGAAGGATACTTGCAACTTTTACAATGGCTGTTGTTTTACCACTATTTGATGGTCCTGAAAAGGCTACTACTAATCTTTTTTTATTCATAAGTCGGATTTTATCTAAATGATTGTTAAATTAAATTTAGTTACTCTTTAACAATTTGTACTTTTTTAAAATCAGGATAAACAAAAGCACTAAAAGGTACGAATAACAAGAGCGTTATCCAAAATAATTTGTTGCTTCTTTTTTTAAATGTATCTTTCATTATAGAAATAAATGAATATAACCAAATGATTATATAATTTAACGCGAAAATAATAATAAATAATAATATTTCAAAATATAATGCAATAGCTAATAATAAAGAATTTAAAATAATTTGAATAAATAAAATTTTGGGTTTATATTTTTCTTTTACTTCTATATATCCAGAATTTATTATATTTGAATAAGTAACTTCGGGAGATTTTTTTCTTAAACTGCTTCTTAACTTGCCATTTAATTTAATTTTTTTATTTATAATTTTATTCATTTTCAATTCTTTTATTTTATACTTAAAATTATTATTTACGTTTATGATAACATTTTTTATTAAATTTTTTCTTTAAAATAATAAAAATATTTTTTAAAGCCTTTCTACAGTAAAATGTGAACAATTAAAGTTTGGAGAAGTTATGTATAAGATGTTATTTCTTTTATTTATTTCACTTTTTTTTATTTCATGTGGTCCTAAAAATAGTGCATTTAGATATTTTGAAAAAAAAGATATAGAAACAAGAGGAGTTCAGTTTACAAAAAAAACTGATTTATTAAAAGATGAAGAAGTATCTGTTATTTTTATGGCAACTTATTTAAATAAAGTTGATAAAAAACTATCTGATACAAAAAATGAAATATTTTTAATATTTACATATTTTTCAAATGCTGAAACACAAAGTATAAAAGATAATAGTTATAAATTTTTATTAAATGGTAAAGAACCTATTTTTATAGAGAAAGTTGAAAAAGAAAATGAAAACTTTAAAGATTTAATGCTAAAAAACAATTGGGGTAATTATTATTTAGTAAAATTTGATTTAATAGATGGAAATAATTTAAAATTGGTATTGACTAATGAAAAATCTAGTAAGGGGATACTAGACTTTCAAAAATAGTAGATAGTGAAATTTTATTTTCACTATTTAAATAATTATTATAAATATAATAATTAGCTAAAACTTTTTTTCCATATTCTCTTGTCTCATTAAATGAAATCATTTCCATACTTAAAAATGGCTCAAATTTGCCTTTTTCTTTAAAAAGTCCTTTTTTTAATTGGCTTCTTGTATAACCAGCTCCACCATTATAAGCATAAGCAATAAATAAAGGATTATTGTCAAATTGTTTCATTAAAGTATCTAAATGAAAGCTTCCATATTGAATATTTTTATTTGGAATAAATTGTTCATAGATATTATAATTTTCATTTAATTTTTTTGAAATATCAAGTGATAAAAAAGGCATAATCTGCATTACTCCTTGAGCTGAAGAAAAAGATATAGAAGATGGAATGAAATGGCTCTCTTGTCTTGCTATTGAATAAATCATAACTTGTTTATATACATCATAATTTTTTATAATATTTCTAAATGGAGTTATATAATATTGAGTTTTATATTTATTATATCTTTCTAAAACAAAAGTTAAATGGGGGAGGGTATCTTCATCTGTGAAAATATCATAATATTTTTGTAGTTTAGTATCATCTAAATTTTTTTTAGTATCTTCAACTACTTCCATCCATTTAAAAGCATCATAAATATCAAAAGAACTTTTTGTATTTTTTAAATCAACAGTATAGATTAAGTTATCTGGTTTTATATCTAATAATTCTTTTGCGTATAAAGTATAAATATTATTATCCCAACTTTTTGATAATTCTTGTAAAAAAGAGTTGTTTTGTGTTACTAAATATAACCAGAATAAAGCTTTGTCTTTATCAATTCTTAAGTATGCTTTATTAAATGAATTAAAAAAGAAGTTATATGCAATTTTTGCATCATTATTGTTTACTGCATTAATTCCAAGTAAAAAATTTGTACTTGATGTCAAACTCTTATCATCTTTTAAAATAAAAAGTGATTTTTGAAGATTATTAAGATTTTTATCATAAACAACATATCTTAAAAATCTTTCAAAATCTTTTTCTTTAGATAATTTATTTATTAACTCAGGAGGTAACTTTTTATTTAAAACTTTTATTCTAAAATTACTACCTAAGTCAAAAAAGAATCTTGAAAATCTTTTTATATCACTATTTACTAAATTAGTGTAAATATCATCTGATGCGATAATTTTTAAATCATTTTTTAAAGTAGGATAAGGGTCAAGTTTATTAATAAAAAATTCTAAATCTTTTTTTGATAATTGTAAAGCTTCTTTCAAAGATAATCCAAGTGCTATACACTTTGAATCTTCATCTTTTAGTTCTTCTATAGTTGCTCTATAACATTTTAAATCTATTGGAGCTGTTTTTTTATATTTATCATTAAAAACTTTTTTTAGTGTAGCATTTGTTCCATTGCCCATTTCATAAGCAATTTTCGCATTTTCAAAAGATAAATTGTCTTGATTTAGATATTGTAAAATAAAAAAATCTTTTGCATAAGATTTAGGTTTTTGTTCAAGCCAATCTAAAGTAACTTTAAAATCTTTTTGTAAGAAATCCGTAGTGCTAATTTCATTAGCACTAATAGATAAATTTAATAATATAGTAGCAGTTAAGCTAAAAAGTTGTTTTTTCATAATTATGTATTAAAAAGCTAAACTTTTTAAAAATGTCTCTAAAAAAATTAATGCAAAAATTAAAATAAGTGGAGCTAAATCCATTCCACCAACTACAGTTGGGATATATCTTCTTACAAATGCATAAGCAGGTTCTGTTAATCTATAAAGCATTTGAACAATTGGATTATAAGGATCTGGTCGTATCCAACTTAAGATAGCTGAAATAATGATAATCCATTTATATAAAAATATAATAGTTAAAACTACTGTAAAAATAGAGTTTAATAAGGCATCAATCATTTTATGATTTCTCCTAAATAATTTTTAACTAAAGGATAAATATCCGAAATATTTGGACCATTATCAACACCTGTTAAAATATATCTTAATGGTTTAAATAGATTTTTACCTTTTAATCCTGTTTGTTCCATCACATATTTTTTTAACTCTTCATAGTCTTCAAAAAATGGTGCTTTTTGTAAACACTCTTTTAATTTTGAAAATTCTTCTTCAAAACCTTCACAAGAGTTTTTAGGTGTAAAAATAGGTTCAATTTTTTCTTTTATCTCTTTTATTGTACTAGCTTCTTCTAAGAAAATTTTTCCTAGTTTTCCTATATCTGCATCAGCAAAACCTAAAATTTTTGATAATCTCATTTCATCAAGTAGTTCAATATGTTTTCTATTAATAAATCTTAATTTATCAATATCAAATTTTGCAGAACTTTTTGATACATTTTCAATTTTAAACCATTCTATTGCTTCTTCTAGTGTAAAAATCTCAGTTGGAGTTTTATTTCCCATTAAAACTAAATAATTAGCAATTGCACTTGGTAAAAAACCTTGTTCAATTAACCATTTAACGCTACTTGCATCATCTCTTTTACTCATTTTTTTACCAGTTTGAGCATTTAAAATAATTGGTAAATGAACATATTTTATCTCTTTTTCATATCCTAAAGAGTTTCTTACATGAATTTGTTTTGGAGTATTTGAAACATGGTCTTCACCACGAATTACAACAGAAATATCCATTAACATATCATCAACAGCACAAGCATAGTTGTATGTTGGAGTTTTATCTTGTCTTAAAATAATGAATGAATCAATATCAAATGGTGCATAATCAAAATCACCTTTTAAAAGGTCTGTAAATTTGATATTGTGCTCTGGTTTTTTAATTCTTACTGTAAAAGGAGCATTTGTATTTAAAACTGTTTCATCAGATAAATTTTCACAAAAACCATCATATCTGAAAGGTTTTCCTTCTTTTTTTGCTTCTTCTCTTAGTTCATCAAGCTTATCATCACTACAAAAACATGCAAATGCCTTTTTTTGAGTCATTAGTTGTAAAGCCATTTTTTGATGATATTTTAAATTTGCACTTTGATAAAAAAGTGATTTATATTCAATAGAAAAAAGACCTAATATTTCTAAAATTTCTTTATCTTTACCTTCTATATTTCGCTCAAGGTCTGTATCTTCAATTCTAATAATTAAATCTTCATTTAATTGTTTTGATACAATATAATTAAAAATAGCAACTCTAAGGTTACCAATATGCATATCTCCTGTTGGACTTGGGGCAAATCTTAACAAAATTATTTCCTTACAATTGAAAATGTTAAATTATTTATCTCATTATGAGATTTTATATATTTATTTAAATCAGCTAGTTCTAAAGTTTGAATTTTTTCTAGCTCTTTTTTTGAATAATCAGGCTCTAAACCTCTATAATATAAAGTAAAAGCTCTATTTAATCTTTGAGATAAAGTTTCACTTCTTAGTGGTTCACTTCCTGTTAAAAAGTTTTTAGCCGCTTCTAATTCCTCTTTTGTTACACCTTTTTCAACGAAATCAGCAATAATTTGAGAAACTAATTTTTGTGCTTCGTTTGCACTTTCATTTTTAGTTTGTAAATAACCATTAAAATATGTGTGCGATTTATTTATAGAGATTGAACCATATGCACTATAGGCTAAACCTCTTTTTACTCTAATTTCTTCCATTAATCTTGAACCAAAACCTGAACCACCTAATATAAATGATGCAACTTTGGCTTTGTAGTTTTCTTCATCTTTAGAATCTACATTAAATGAACTTCCAAAATAAATATAAGCTTGTTCTGTATCTTTTATTAGAGTTTTTTCCTCTTTTTTAGATATAAAATCAACTTTTTTTGCTTCTTGAGTTGTTCCAACTTTTAAAGTTTCTAAAATAGGTTTTATTAAATTTTCAAATTCATTTAAACTAAAATCCCCTCCAGCAACTATAATTAGATTCTCTAAACATAAAGTTTTATCTAAAAAATTTTCTATATCTTTTAATTCTATTTTAGAAATAGACTCTATTGTTCCAGAAGAAGGATTTTGTAAAGCTGTATTTTTAAAAAGAATTGATTTTAATTGATTTTGTGCAACATAATCAAAATCATTTTCTTTTCTTTTTAAACTTCCAACTTGAATAGTTTTTAACTTTGTCAATGTATCATCTGTAAAATTTGGTGATTTTAATAAATCATTTAAAAGTAAAATGGCTTTTGATGCTTCTTCTTTTAAACTTGATAATTCCATAACAAATGTTTCAAACCCATTTGAAGTGTTTAAACTAATTGCATTTTCATCAAGTTCTTGTGCAAATTTTGTTGCACCCAACTCTTTTGTTCCTTCATTTAAAAGCTTTGAAGAAAGATTAGCTAAACCACTTTTATTTTTATCTTGAATATAACCAGAATTTTTAAAAACAAGTTGTAGATTTAGAATTGGTAAACTTTTTTGTTCTTCAAAAATTACTGGTATTTCAACACCTTTTATATTAATATGCTTAATTGTAGCACTCATTAAACTTCCTTGTAAAATTACTAGTATAAATAAAAAATAGTATTTTATTTTCATTAGATTTAGAACCTTTCTAAAATCTCGTAAGCTGTATTTCTTTTTGCTGGATTTTCACCAATATCTTTTATCAATCTAATCATTTCATCTTGATTCATTCTATTTGCTGCACCAGCTGCTTTTACAACGTTTTCTTCCATCATTGTACTTCCTAAATCATTTGCACCAAATTTAAGTGCTAACTGACCAATATAAGAGCCTTGTGTTACCCAAGAACTTTGCATATTTCTAAAATTGTCTAAATATAGTCTTGAAACAGCTAATAATCTTAAATATCTATTTGAAGATTGAGGTTTGATTTCTGGGTGTTCTTCTAATAATTTAGTATTCTGACCTTGAAATGACCACATGATAAATGCTCTAAAACCACCTGTTTCATCTTGAAGTTTTCTTAAATGTTCCCAATGTTCAATTATCTCTTCATCAGTTTCAACTGTACCAAACATCATAGTTGCAGTTGTTTTCATACCAATTGAATGGGCAAGTCTATGAACTTCTAACCACTCTTGTGTATCCATTTTTTTTGGTGCAATTATATCTCTTACTCTATCAGATAAAATTTCAGCACCAGCTCCTGGAATTGAACTTAAACCTTTTGCTTGTAGTCTTTTTAGAACTTCGAGTTTTGAAATTTTTGAAATTCTTGCTATAAAATCAATCTCAATAGCAGAAAATCCATGAATTGTGATTTGTGGATATTTTGAATGAATATGATTTACTAACTCTTCATAATAATCGATTTTTAGTTTTGGATGAACACCACCTTGGAAAAGGATTTGCGTTCCACCAATAGCTAATAACTCTTCTATTTTTTCATCAATCTCTTCAAATTTTAAAACATAAGAATCTTCATCTTTTCCGTGTCTAAAAAAGGCACAAAATTTACAATCTACCCAACAAACATTTGTATAGTTAATATTTCTATCAACTATAAATGTTGTTAATTTTTCAGGATGCAATTCAGCTTTTTTGCTACTTGCCATTTCTCCTAATTCTAAAAGTGAAGCATTTCTTATTAAATCAAGTGCTTCTTCATTTGTAAGTCGTTTTTTTAAATCAACTTCTATTTTTTTTACCATTAGAAACTTGCTCCCAATGAAAACTCAAATGATGATGTATCATCTCCTGGTTCATCATCAAGTGCTCTTGCAAAAATTAACTGTAATGGACCCATTGGTGAAATCCATTCAAGTAAAACTCCTGCTCCTGATCTTTCTATATCATTAAATGTATCTTGTCCAATCATTCCATAATCATAGAACATTCCCCATCTCATTTTTGCACTTGGAATTAATGGGAAACTCATTTCTGCTGAACTTGCCCACATATTTTTATATGGTTCAGTTTTATAACCTGTTTCATTAGAAGGGAAAGCATACGATTTATAACCTCTTAATGTTTTAGGACCTCCAAGATATAAAGAATCACCTTGATTAATTTGTCCATTATCAATTAAAATTTTCATTTGTGTTTTTAATCTTAAAACCCAATCCAGCTCTGTTAAATCTTCTAAAGAATAAAAATATTTTAAATAAGCACTAGGTTTTATATATTTTGAATCTCCACCAACACCTGCATATTCAGCAGAAATTCCTGCTCTATATCCTTCTCTTGGGAAATAATAGTCATCTGTATTATCATAATTTAAATATGGAGTAATTGAACTTGAAGTATAATCTTGTGATTCATATATTTCACCAAAAAGAGGATTATAATTATTTTTAAATTCATCTGAATAATCATAATCTTCACTAACAAAATCAAGTCTATATCTAGCTCCAGCATAAAGATTTCTTACAAGTTCTCTTCCTAAAGCAACAGAGAAACCTTTTGTATCAATAGTTGAATCATAAGTATCTCTATTGATTTCTGATTCAGTACTATGAATTTCAACTTCACCGTTATAATTACTATCATTTATTGCAGGATTTTTTAAGCTTAATTCAAATCTATTTGATCTAGCTGACAAATCCGCACTTAATGCTAAAGCAAGACCTGAACCAAAGATATTTACATCACTAATTGATCCATTAACCATAAATTTATCATAAGAACCATAACCTCCACCTAGCATTAACGAACCAGTTGGTGCTTCAGTTACTTTTACAACAATATCCATTTTTGTATCACTAACTCTTTTTTCTTCTATTTGAACATCTTCAAAGAATCTTGAACGTTTAAGTTTATTTGTTGAATCTTTAAAATCTGTAAGATTATATAAATCTCCAGGAGCTAAATAAACATCTCTTCTAATAACTCTATCTAAAGTTCTGTTGTTTCCTGAAATTTTTACATCATTAATATAAACTTTTTTACCAGGGATTACATTAAAAACAACATCAACTTTTTGTTCTTTTTCATTTTTCTTTAAATCAAATCTTACATCAGCAAAAGCATAACCTTGATTTGCTACTTGAGTTTTAATATAATCTTGATCTTGTCTTAGTTTTTTAATATTAAAAGTATTTCCTACAATTAATTTTAGTTCAGGATAAATAGTTGCAGGATCTACAATTGAAGAATCTAAATATATTTTTATATCATTAGTTGTATATTTTTCACCTTCTGTGATAAAAAAGTCAAGCTTTGCCTGATTTGAAGCAAAATCAATATCTAAAAAAGGTTCTTTAACTTGTGCATCTAAATAACCTTTTTCATAATATAAATCATTAATTCTTCTAGCATCATATTTTAATTGATCTATCTTTACTTCACCATCATTTTGACCAAACCACCAAGAAGCAAACTCTTTTTCTTTATTTGCAGTAACATGATCAAATTCATCTTGTTCTAATTTATCAGCACCATGATAGTTTGCTTTTTTAATAATAATTTCGTCACCTTTATTAACATTAAATGTAAGTTTTAAAGATTGTTCATTTATTTTTTCAACTTCTGTTTCAACAACAGAATTGATATATCCTTCACTTTCAAGCATACTAAGAAGTTTTTCTTTTGCTTCTTTTACTTTTTTTTCAGTATACATTGACCCTTTTTTGAGCCTCAAAACAGTTTTGAGTGTATCAATATCTTCAGCTCTTGATTTATAACCTTTAATATCAATACTTGCAATTGAAGGTTTTTCTTTAAATATTAATTTCAAATTTCCATTTTCATTTATAACTTTAATATCTTCAAAATAACCCTGTTTATAAAAATTTATAACCGCATCATTTAATTTATTTTCATCAAGTTCATCACCCACATTCATATTTAATGTTTCATTTAAAATTTGAGGTGAAATCTTATTAACATCTTTATACTCTATAGATTTTATTGTATTTGCACTTAATGCTGTTGCACAAGCCAAAGATAATAGTACGACTTTATTTTTCACAACTATCCTTATTTTCATTATAGTGCAATAATATATCTAAATATAGTTTATATAAATATAAAGTAAGATATAATCCAAGCTTAATTTATTTGTTAAAAGGTTATATTTTGAACGTAGGAATTATTGGCTTAGGACTTATGGGTGGTTCTTTAGCAAAGGCAGTAAAAAGATATGGTATTGCAAAAAAAGTTTATGGTTTTACTAATAGTGAAAAAAATAAAAAAGATATCTTAGATTTAAACTTAGTTGATGAGTTAGTTGATTTAGAAACATTAAAAAAAGTTTCTGATGTAATAATTTTAGCTATTCCTGTGGATGCTATTATTTCAATGTTTCCAAATTTTTTAGATATTGATGAAAATACAACTATTATTGATATGGGTTCTACAAAAGAATATATTGTAAAAAATATTCCAGAAAAAATAAGAAAAAATTTTATAGCAGCTCATCCTATGACAGGAACAGAAAAATCTGGACCAAAAGCTGCTATTGATGATTTATATGAAGGGAAAACAGTTGTTTTTTGTGATTTAGAGGATAATGCAAATATTCATGTAAATAAAGCATTTAGAATTTTTCAAGAAATTGGTATGAGAATTGTTGTTATGGATAGTTCACAACATGATATTCATGCTTGTTATATTTCTCATTTACCTCATATTATCTCTTTCTCTCTAGCAAATACAGTTATGAGTCATGAAGATCCAAAAGCTATTATTGCACTTGCAGCTGGTGGATTTAAAGATATGAGTAGAATAGCAAAATCAAGTCCAAGAATGTGGAGTGATATTTTTAAACAAAATAGAAAAAATCTTTTAGCAGCCATTGAAACATTTGAAAATCAATTAAATGAAGCAAAAAAAATGATAGAAGATGAAAATTATGAAGTTTTAGAAGATTGGATGAAAAAAGCAAATACATTACATGAGATACTATAAATAGTATCTCTTTTTAATTTATATTGTTTATTGCTTCAAAAACTTTTATTGCTTGATAGTGTTCTTTTACATCATGACATCTAATAATTGAAGCACCATATCTAATAGATTCCAAATGAATTGCAAGAGTTCCAGAAAGTCTATCAACAACTTCTGTTGGAGTTATCATATTTATCATTGATTTTCTACTTGCTCCTATTAATAATTCATAACCAAAATGTTTAAAATGTTCTAAATTTTTTAAAAGTAATAAATTATGTTCTAATGTTTTTCCAAATCCAATTCCAACATCTAAAACAATATCATTAATTCCAAAACTTTTTGCTTTTTGGATTTGATTTTTTAAATAAGTATCAATATCTAAAATCACATTTTCATATATTGGATTATCTTGCATATTTGTTTGATTATTTTGCATATGCATAATAATTGCTTGAGCATTATATTTTGCTACAAGTTTACAAACTTCATCATTTTCTAAACCTGTAATATCATTTACAATTTTAAAACCATGATTTAAAACATAATCAATAACTTTTGGAGCAAAAGAATCAATTGAAAAATCAACTTTTTCATAGTATTTATTTTTATAAATAGTTTGAACTATATCTTTTACTCTTTCTAATTCAATATCTTCAGTAACAGCAAGACTTCCAGGTCTAGAAGAAACAGCTCCAATATCAATTATATTAGCACCATCTTCAATCATTTTTTCAATTTTTATTGATGCACTAGAGTTATCAAATCTACTATTTTTAAAAAATGAGTCTTCATTTGCATTTAAAACACCCATTATTTTTGTTTTATAGTTTTGTTCTTTTACATAATCTTTTAAAGATTTTGCTAACTCTTTTAAACCAAAAGGTTGAGCTAATTCTTTTCTTGATAAAACTTCAAAGTGTTTAGTTGTACCAATTAACACAGCATCCACATATTTATCACGAGCTACAATCACTCCACTTGGAACTGCTAAATCAGCACCAATAGATAAAGCATCTTGTTTTAAAATATTTGCTGCTCCAACATGTAAATCTTTTATGTACAAAGTATGAAGTTTTGATTTTTTAGATAGTATTTCTATACCACCTTTATCACAACCAAGATTTTCATAAAATTTTTTTGTATCTGATATTGATATTTTATATGTTTGCATATAAAACCTTTTTAGTTTTTATTTTTTTGATTTGCCAAAAATAGAAGTAGGGTTGTTAACACATTTATAGGTCTTGAATTTAATTCTAATAATTTTATTGATTTAGAAAAAAATTCTAGTTCTTTTTGTGATAACTTTATTTTTTGATTATTTACTTTTAATAAAATTGATTCAACAATATCTTTGGCTTCTTGTTTAGAAATTTTTTGATTTTCTTTTAAAAAGTTATAGATATCTCTCAAATCTAACTTATTTATATTTAAAGTAGATTCAAATTTTATTAAAGATTTTTTTAAATATTTATAAGGCAATCTTGAATAAATTGTTGGTAAAAGAGAAGTTTTTGAATTTGTTATTATTATAAATACAACATTTCTTGGTGGCTCTTCTAAAATTTTAAGCAAAGAATTTTGAGCTTCTTTTCTAAAAGTTGATCCACATAAAAAAATATATTTTTTTTCATTTGAAGCTATATATGCTTCTTTTATTGCTTGAGTAGCTTGTGCAATTAAAAATTCTTCTTTCTCTTCATTTTTTATAATTCTTGTAGAATGTAAAGGATATTTTGTCAATAATTCATTTAATGTTGACTCAATATCATTTACTATTAAAATAGAAGAGTTTTCAATAAATTCAATCACTTTTAATTTTCCACATTAATTTCAGCAAATAAAGAAGCACTAACTGATTTATTATATAACCTAAACATTTGTAAAAGTTTCATATCTAAAGCTTCATCACTACTTTTTAGATTAAATGCATCTTGTTTTTCTTCATCAAATAGCCATAAAAAAGAGTTTTTAGAGACTTTTGGGATAATAGCTCTTACATCTTGACTTTTACCAATATACCAAAAACAGTATCCATTTGGAAAAGAGATACTTAACATATCTTTTATATATGAAATATCTTCATCTGATTTTACAGCATCAATGTATCTATAAAAAGATTTAAAATCATAATATGGCAAAAAAGGTCTATTTAATTTTGTAGAATTAATATTAGCTAAAATATATTCTAAAAACCATTCTCTTTCTTTATCTGTAACAACAATAATAGAGAAACCTCTTTCAAGTAGATTATTGATGTTTTTTGATACTAATGGTGTCCATTCATATTTTTTTTCTTCTAACCAAGGAGAGATAAGTCTATCTTCCCTGATTGTATTAACAGTCCAATTTAAAAATTCTTGCACTTCTAGTTATCCAAGTGATATGCATCATGTAAAGCACGAACTGCAAGTTCTGCATATTTTAAATCAACTATCATAGAGATTTTAATTTCACTTGTAGAAATTATTCTTATATTTATATTTTCATTTGCAAGTGCAGTAAATGCTTTTGAAGCTACACCTGTATGAGATTTCATCCCAACTCCAACAATTGATACTTTACAAATTGCTTCATTATAATCAATGTTTTTAGCTTGTTCTCTAAATCTTTCCATAACTTTTTTACAAATTTCAAAATCAGTAGTTGGAATTGTAAAATCTAAATCAGTTGTTCCATCTAGTCCTCTTGTTTGAACTATCATATCAACATTTATATTTGCATCAGCAAGTGCTGTAAAAATAGCTGAAGCAATTCCAGGTCTATCTGTAACTCCATACATTCCTACTCTAATTTGATTTTTATCTAAAGCAATTCCACTTACAACTGGTTTTTCCATAATATTTTCTTCCTTAGTTATTAACGTACCTTCAACTTCTGGCGTAAAGCTGCTTCTTGATACTAAATTTACATTTAATTTTTTCGCCATTTCAACAGATCTATTTTGTAATACTTTTGCACCTAAACTTGCTAATTCTAACATTTCATCATAAGAAATTTTTTCAAGCTTTTTTGCTTTTGGTTCAATTCTTGGATCCGTTGTATAAATACCATCAACATCAGTATAAATTTCACAAAGATCAGCTTCAATCGCTCCAGCAATTGCAACAGCAGTTAAATCACTTCCACCTCTACCTAAAGTTGAAACTCTTAAAGTATCTTGAGCAACTCCTTGAAAACCAGCAACTATGATAATATTCCCATCTTTTATAGCTTTTTTCATTTGCGTTGTATCAATAGATTCAATTCTTGCTTTTGTATGAGCATTATCTGTAACAATTCCAGCTTGTCTTCCACTCATAGACATTGCTTTATAACCCATTTCATTTAAAGCAATAGATAAAAGTGCAGAAGTAACTCTTTCTCCTGAACTTAAAAGCATATCAATTTCATCTAACTTAGGAGTTTTTGAATAATATTCTGCATATTCTAATAATTTATTAGTTTCTCCACTCATAGCTGAAACTACTGCAATTACATCATCACCTTCATCTCTTATTTTTTTGATAATATTTGCAACATTTTGTATTCTATCAAGTGTACCAACACTTGTTCCACCAAACTTAAGTACTTTTAACATCTAATTTTTTATCCTTTTTAAATATAACCTTCATTTTTAAAATATTTTAAAACTTGTTTGTAGACAGTTCTTTTGAAAAAAGTTATATATTCATAAATATTTTTAGTAGGCACAAATTTATATTCGCTAAATTCAGGAATCTCAGTATTAATATTTATTTTAGCGCCTTTTTTTAGTTTTACTAGGTAATATTTTTGTCTTTGTCCATCATAAGGATACATCCTTTTTGCAATAGCAGGAGGAAATTCATATGAAACCCAAGTAGGGTATTCTGCAATGATTTCAATATCTCTAGTTCCAATTTCTTCTTCAAGTTCTCTAAAAAGTGCTTCTTTTGAAGATTCACCTTCATCAATTCCCCCTTGGGGAAATTGCCAAGCATTTTCTACATCAGTTCTTGAAGCAATAAATATTTCGCACTTATGAGGATATTTTGCTGATAGTACAATTGCGGCTACATTTGGTCTGAACTTTTTTTTCTCGTGATTAATTGTCATTTCTTTTTTATCAGTCATAAATATATTTTCCCTTATAATTAGCCAGATATTTTACAAAAACTAGGATTAAAAATTGCTTTTATATATACACATTCCCTTTTGCGACAGTAAATGTTTTTACTGCGCTTTTAACTCATATACAGATAAGTTTTCTTTAAAACACGAATATATGAAGGCATTAAAAAAACAATTAAAATATAATTTAGATAATTATGTTTTAAAAAGAGATAAAAAAATTGAAACAGTTTTTATAGGTGGGGGAACACCTTCAACTATAAAAGCTTTTGAATATGAAGAAATTTTTTCTATGATAAAACCATTTTTAGAAAAAAATGCAGAGATTACAACTGAAGCTAATCCAAACTCTGCATCTTTTGAATGGTTACAAAGTATGAAAGATTTAGGTGTAAATCGTGTTAGTTTTGGAGTTCAAAGTTTTGAAAATAATAAGCTTAAATTTCTTGGTCGTTCACATAATAGTAATAGTGCTATAAAAGCTATACAAAATGCAAATAGTATAGGTTTTAAAGGTATTAATTGTGATATAATTTATGGTGTTCAAGGTGACACTATTGAAACTATAAAAAGTGATTTAGATGTTGCTTTTTCTCTTCCTATTACCCATTTAAGTGCTTATTCTTTAACTATAGAAGAGGGAACTAAATTCTTTGATAGAAGTAGTGTAAAAATTGATGATGAAGAGTTGTCTTATGAGATATTTGATTATATTTCAAAAAAAGGTTTTACTCAATATGAAATCTCAAATTTTGCAAAAAACAAAGAATCAGAATCAAAACATAATTATGGTTATTGGCAACATAAAGAGTATTTAGGTGTTGGAGCTGGAGCTGTTGGATATATAAATTCTCAAAGAGAATATCCTTCAAAAAGTATAGAAGAATATATATCTAATCCACTATTTTTTGAAGTAGAAGAAATTGATGAAACTGATATAAAAACGGAAAAAATTCTACTTGGATTTAGATGTTCAAATGGCGTAGAATTAGAGCTTTTTAATGAAAAAGAAAAAGAAAAAATTGATGAATTAATACAATATGATAAACTTTATATAGAAAATGAAAAAGTCTTTAATAAGAACTTTTTATTGGCTGATGAGTTAGCTTTATACATATTAGATTAATCTCTTAATTATTTTTATAATATAATCTAAACTTTTAAAAGGTAAATAAATTAATGACGATAAAAGAAATTGTAAGAAAATATACAAATCAATTAAAATTAGTAACTCATATTCCTGCAAAAGAAGTTGAAATACTAATTATGCATCTATTAGAGAAAAACACTATTTGGCTCCATTTAAACTATAATCAAGAGTTTTTAAAAGAAAAAGAACTTGAAATTTTAGTAAAAAAACGAGCTACAAACTACCCTTTAGAATACATTATAAATAAAGCTTCATTTTATGGAGAAATGTTTATTGTAAAAGAGGGAGTTTTAATTCCAAGACCTGAAACAGAAATTTTAGTCGAAAATGCTGTTGAGATTTTAAAAGATAAAAAAGAAGAGATAAAAGTTTTGGAAATTGGAACAGGAAGTGGAATAATATCTGTAATGCTTGCAATATTGATTGAAAATATAAAAATTATAGCAGTTGATATAAATGAAAAAGCTTTGGAATTAGCAAAACAAAATGCTATAAAACATGGTGTTAAAAATAAAATAGAGTTTAGATTGAGTAATTTATATGAAAATATTCAAGAAGATGATATTTTTATGACGATTTCAAATCCTCCATATATTGCAAATAATTATAAACTTCCAACAAATGTAAAATATGAACCATCAAATGCTCTGTTTGGTGGGGATATTGGAGATGAACTTTTAAAAGATATTATAAAACAAACCAATGATAAAAAAATACCATATTTACTTTGTGAAATGGGATTTGACCAAAAAGCTCCTTTGGAAAACTATTTCAAAGAGTTTGAAGTTGAATCTCATAGTTTTTATAAAGATTATGAAAGTTTTGATAGAGGCTTTACTCTAAAATTTAGAAAATGAGAAAGGAATAAAAAATGTTTAAAGAATTTGATTTAAGTAATTTAGAAAATAGTAAAGAATTATTAGAAAAGTTTTTAGATGAAAATAGAAAAAAAGTTGATGAGTTATTAAAAATAGAAAATAAAACTTATAAAAATTTTGTTTTACCTTTTCAAGAAATAGGGGAGAGTATAAATGATTTTTTAACTCCAATCTTTCATATTGATTCTGTTAAAAACTCAGAAATAACTACAAAAGTTTATGAAGAGTGTATTCCAGTTATCTCAAAATATGAAACTGAAATTTCTCAAAATGAAAATATATATCTATCTTTTAAAGATATACAGTCTAAAGAAAAAAGCTCTTTAAATAATATACAGAATAAAGTTTTAGAAAATGAAATAAGAGACTTTAAACTTTCAGGTTGTCATCTTGAAAATGACAAAAAGAAAAGACTTGAAGAGATAAGTTTAAGACTTAGTGAACTATCTCATAAGTTTTCGCAAAACCTTTTAAATGCTACAAAATCTTTTGAAATGATTATTGATAATTTTGAAGATGTAAAAGAAATCCCAGCTTCTGACTTAGAATTAGCAAAATTTGAAGAAGAGGGAATTACAAAATATAAATTTACACTTCAAATGCCATCATATTTAGCATATATTACTTATGGAACTTCTAGAGAAAAAAGAGAAGAGATTTATAAAGCTTATTGTACAAGAGCACCAGAAAATGGAAAAATAATAGAAGAACTTTTAGCTTTAAAAGATGAAAAAGTAAAAATTTTAGGTTTTGAAAACTATGCTCAATATTCACTTGCTACAAAAATGGCTTCAAAAGAAGAAGATGTTGTTTCATTTTTAGAAGAATTAGGGAGCAAAGCTAAAAACAAAGCTAAAGAAGAACTTGAAGAGATAAAAGCTCTTGCTTTAAAAGATGGAATAACAGATTTTAGATCTAGTGATATGTCATATTATTCTGAGAAATTAAAAAAAGCTCAATATGATTTAGATGAAGAATATTATAGACCATATTTTGAACAACAATCAGTTTTAAATGGATTTTTTGATTTTTTACATCAAATGTTTAATATTAAATTTACAAAAGCAAATACTCCTGCTTGGGATGAAAAAGTAAAAGTATATGACTTAAGCGAAGATGGAAAAACAGTTGCTAGAATTTATATAGATTTAGAAGCTAGAAAAGAGAAGCGTGGTGGTGCATGGATGAATAATTGGCATACATACCATAGAAACTCAAATGGTGAAATAAAACTTCCAACAGCTTATATTGTAGGAAACTTCCCACAATCTACAGAAGAAACACCATCTTTATTAAGACATTCAGATGTTGTAACACTTTTCCATGAAATGGGTCATGCTTTACATCACCTCTTAAGTAAAATTGAAGAGCCATTTGTTAGTGGAATTTCTGGTGTTGCTTGGGATACAGTAGAATTTCCATCACAATTCTTAGAATATTTCTCTTATGATAAAGATGTTTTAAAACTTTTTGCAAAACATTATCAAACAGGAGAAGTTTTAGATGATGCAGCTATAAATAGAATTATAAAAGCTAAAAATTTTCAATCTTCTTTAGCAACTGTAAGACAAGTTGAATTTGCATTGTTTGATTTTAAACTACATCAAAAATTATACAAAACTGAAGAAGGGATACAAAATTTATTGGATTCTGTAAGAGAAAAATTCTCAGCAATGATACCTCCAAAATATAATAAATTCCAAAATGGTTTTTCTCATATCTTTAGTGGAGGATATTCTGCTGGATATTACTCATATAAATGGGCAGAAGTTTTAAGTGCAGATGCATTTTATATGTTTATTGATTCAGGAAATATCTTCAATAAAGAGTTAGGAATTAAATATAGAGATACGATTTTAAGCCAAGGTGGTTCGTATGATATGGATAAATTATTTTTCAATTTTGCACAAAGAGAACCAAGTGTTGATTCTTTATTAAAAATTGATGGAATTATTAGCTAAATTTTGTAATAATACGGCTTTTAATAATATATATCAATGAGGATTTAATAACCATGACAAACGCAGAAACAATTTCAAAACTAAATAATGCTTTAAGTACTCTAATTAAGGCATATGAAGAACTTCAAGAAGAAAATAATAATTTAAAAAGTAGAATTACGGAATTAGAAGATGAAGTACTAGACCTAGAGGCAGCAAAAGAAGATTTAGAGAAAAATGTTGATGAGTTTAAAAATCATACACAAGAAGATAAATCAAATATTAGTTCTATGTTAGGTAAAATTGAAAGTATTTTAAATAGAAAAATTGATACTACAAGCAATATAAATAATAATTCTTCTAATACAACAAAAGTTGAAGATAAGAAAGAAGAGGAAGAAGTAAAAGAAGAACCAAATATTTTAAATACAAACCCTAACTCTTTTGAAAATGTATTACAAAAAGAAGAAGTAAAAGAAGAATCAAATAGTAATAAAATTGATTTAAATAGAATGGCTTCTTTATTAAATGGTTTTAATCATTAATCAAAGAATTATTTATTTATGATTATTAGTGTAGATAAAGATTCTTTATTTAATTTATTTGGAGTCAATAATTTTTATTCATTGGAAACAACAATAGATAATATGGCTCCATCATTAGTAGAATATCATTTATCAAATTTTTATAATTACAATAATGATAATGTATATTTTAATAAAAGGGATGTAGAAGAGAGTGTTTCTATAGGAGAATACAATATATATATTGATTATGATAAAAATATTTATTTAGAAGTTACAGAATCAAACTTAGATGATAATACTCAAACTCTTTGGTAATCAAGAGTTTGAAATTATCATATTTTCAATGCCATTACATAAACCAATATGGGGTAATAAAATAAACTCTAATTCAGGATATTGTTTTTTGAATTTTTTTATTTCACAAGGAATATCTTCAGTTACATGTTTTCCTGCAGCTAAGAAATAAGGAAAAATCTTAATTTTTTTACATTTTTTACTTATTGCATTATTTATTGATATAAATAAAGAAGGATCTGTTGATTCTAGAAAAGCATGAAAAACATGAAGATTTGTGTTTTCATTTGACTCTTTAATTTTTTCTACAATTGTTACGATTTCATCATTTGAACTTTTCATTTTACTACCATGAGCTACAATTATTAAAGCTTCCATTCTTTCATCCTTTCTCTTAAATTAAATATTTATTTATATTACAGAAATATTATTTAAAATATCTCTGTAGTTTTACGTAATCTTTCTTTATCAAAGTGTGTATAAATTCTAGAAGTATTAATATCTGCATGACCTAAAGCTTCTTGAACAAGTATTAAATCATGATGTTTTGCATAAAGTAGGGTTGCAAAACTGTGCCTTAACATATGTGCACCATTTTTTTCTTTTCTAATTCCAGCACTTATTAAGATATTTTCAACAATTCTACTTATATAAGCTTGCGTTAATCTGTCACCTTTTTGATTACAAACTAACAAATCACTATTACAAACTCGCATATCTAACCAATTTTTTAAATCAGTTTCAATAATTGAGCTTTTTATCATTACAACTCTTGGTTTATTACCTTTACCTCTAATTTGAAGTAAATAAACATTATCTTCTTTAAACATATCTTTGATTTTCAAATTTAGTATTTCACTAACCCTAATTCCAGTATAAATTATAATTTTTAATATTAATCTATTTCGATAAGAAGTATTATCTGAAAACTCAAAAGTATCAATTGCATTTAAAAATCTATCAATTTCATCTTTATTCATAAAAGAGGGTAGTTTTGTGCCACTTTTTCCACTTAAACCTCCCCAATTTTTTAATTCAATTTTAAATAAATATGAACTTCCATCTTCATTTTGATTTTGCTTATCTATATATGAAAATAGTGATAATAGGGCTATTCTATGGTTTTTTTTAGAGGCATCAGATAATGAGCTAGTTTCACTTGCTAAAAAATCACTAAGTAATTCTTCATCTATTTCTCTCATTGAAGCAAGTCCAAGAGTTATAATAAAATTGTATAATTTAAATAGAGGATTAAAATATGTATTAACACCAGCTAACCCAATATTTCTAGCTTCTTTGACAATAGTAGCTAATTCATCAATAGATTTAGTTCCTTTTACTAATTGTTGAATTATAGAAGCTAATTTTTCTTTATCTGTAACTTGTCTGTTTGATAGTGTTGTAAGTTTATTTCTAACAAATCTTTCAATCCAAAATAAAAATGTATCATTAAAACTATTCTTAAAATCTAAATCGTATCTCATCTTAATCCTAATCAATTAATATTTAATGAAAGTATTATATCAGAAGATAAATTTATTTTAGTATTGAAAACTATAATTTTCAAACTAAAATAAATTTAGAATATCTATTATGAGTTATTGACTAATTTATCTGCCATTTCTTTTAATCTTTTAGCATAATCTTTAATTAAATCATTTGTAGGAATAATTACTTGCCAGTCTAATACTTTTGCTCCAATAGAAACTGATGCTTCTTCCATATACATTCTTGCCATGTAAAAACTATGATTCATAAAATATTTTGTTGTATTATAATTTATTAAAATAGAAGTTTTATCCAAAATTGTTTTTCTTGGAGTTGAATGAGCTTGTCCATATGGCCAATAATGATATGCGATTAACCTACTTTCAACTTTTTCAAATAACTTATTTCTATTAAATAAATCATTTCTATCAGCTACAATTACAAATGCCGTAGCTTCTTCAATTTTATCAAGTAAATCATTCATATCATCTTTTATAACACATTTTGTAGGATTATCACTTTTTATTAAAGTGCAACATCTACATTGTGTACATGTAACAATTTTGAAATCTTTAAATCTTATTCTTTCATTTTTTATATTTAAAGAATCAAAATAATTTATGAGAAAGCTTATTATATCTTCAATATTTTTATCTGATTTTTCAGTGCAATCAATTATGTTTATAAACATTTAAAAGACATTACCTCTTTTTTCCTTTAGAAAAATCTATAATGTAATCTGCAATTTCATCTAAATGAACGATATCTTTTACAGCTCCTGCTTGAATTGCTTTCATAGGCATTCCAAAAACTACACAACTCTCTTCATTTTGTGCAACTGTATATGCACCATTATCATGCAATTCTTTCATGGCAATTGTTCCATCATCACCCATTCCAGTCATCATAACAGCCATTGCAGCACCACCAACAGCATTATTTACTGATCTAAATAAAACATCAACACTTGGTTTATGTTGACTTACTTTTTTTGTATCTAATAACTTAGTTCTATATTCATTAGCATATTTTTCAATAGTAAGATGCATATTTCCAGGAGCTAAATATCCATGCCCTCTTTCTAAAATCATTCCATCTTTTGCTTCACAAACATTAACTTCAGAATTATCATTTAATCTTTGTGCAAAAGAGTTTGAAAATCCATAAGGTATATGTTGAGTTATTAATATTGGAGGTAAATCTCCAGGTAATCGTTTAAAAACTTTTAATAAAGACTCTACTCCACCTGTTGATGAACCAATTGCAATTAATTTCATTCCTGGAAAAGTTGAAGCTCTAAGAGGAATCACTTCATCTGGATGTACTTTATATTCCACATTTATAGTTGGCTTATAATTCTTTTTTAAAGCAGGTGGTTTTTTTAAAGTATATCTTTTTAATAAAAATGTTAAATTTAAAAGAGTATCTTTTATTCTATGTTGAAATGAAATCATTGATTCACCAGTATCAGGTTTTGGTATAAAACCCACTGCTCCATCATCAAAAATATCATTACCTCTAACACTTTCACCTGAAATAACAACAGCAGGCATTGGATGTAATCTCATTAAATTTCTTAAGAATGTAACACCATCCATTTTAGGCATATTAATATCTATTGTTACTAAATCAGGTTCATACTCTTTTATTTTTTCTCTTGCATCATATGCATCAGTTGCTACACCAATAACTTCAAACTCTTCAATAGAATTTATCATATCTTTTATAATTCTTCGCATTGATGGCGAATCATCTATAACTAAAACAGTATACACTTATCTTTCCACCCTACTTTATTTTAGAAAAGTTCAATTTCCATTTGAGGTTCAACTTCTTTAGTATCAATACCAAATAAATCAACTCCACCAACATATTCTTTGATAACAGGTGCTTTTGTAATTTCTTGTTGTAAATATTTTTCTTCTGACAAAATTTTACTATCTGTTTCAGATTTTTGAGTTACTTTAATAAAAGTTTCAAAATCATTTGCTAATAATATTAACCTTCCATGTTCTCCACGTGTATGTTCACTTATTAATTTAAAACCTTCTGATTTACAAAAATCTTTAGCAAATTCAACATTTCTAAATCCAATCGATTGATTAGACATATTTATTTGCATTATATCTGCACCACCTGATATTTTTGCAACCATATTTCCTTTACTACAACCTAATTTATACATTTCATTTAACATAGCTTCAACTGAATATAGACCATATTTCATATCATCATTTGTATTATTTGTTTTTGGTAATAAAAAATGATTCATCCCTTTTATTTTTGTATTTTTGTCATAAAACATAATAGCTACACAAGAACCAAGTAAAGTTTTAAAAGCTATTTGATCTGTATCACTTCCAACAGCAAATTCTCCACCAATAACAGTATGAGTTAAATATCCTTTAGTTTTTTGTGTATATCGAACAGCAGAAGTTTTTTCAATGCTTCCATCTTTATGACCTATTACAATCATATAATTTCCTTTTCCTTTACAAAAATATTTTGTCCTACTCTTTTAACAAAGGGAACTAAATCTTGAGGATTTTCTGAATGTCCTAGATATAAAGTTCCACCTATTTTTAAATGACTAAATAGTTTTTTTAATATTATATTTTGGTCTTCAGCAGAAAAATATATCAATACATTTCTACAAAAAATCACATCAAATTGATTTTTAGAAAAAGGATAAGATGAACTACTTAAATTCATAACATGAAAAGTTATCATCTTTTTTAGTTCATCATTTACTTTTATAAGAATTTCTTCTCCTGAAAGATTTTTTTGAACTCTTCTTTTAAAATACTTTTGAGGTTTAATCCAAGAAGGAAACTCTTTTGATGATTTTGAATATCTATATATTCCATTTGCAGCGTATTGTAATACACTTGTATCAATATCTGTTGCAATAATAGATGCGTTAATATGTTTTCCTAAATCTTCCATTGCTTTAAAAACAGTCATTGCCATAGAATAAGGTTCTTCTCCTGTAGAAGAAGCAGAACAATACATATTTATTTTATTGCCACTAGTAGCAAAATTGGGAAGAATCCTATCTTTCAAATCTACAAAATGAAAATCTTCTCTAAAAAAATGAGTTTTATTTGTAGTAAAAGAATTAATAAATTCTGTTACATTATTTCCTTCTTCAATAGAATTTAATAAATCCATAATATCACCAGAATATCTACAATTTCTTTTTAATTTATCAATTCTATTTGAAATCATAATATCTTTATTCTCTGAAAGAGTAATACCTGTTAAAGAATAAAGAAGTTTTTTTACTTTATTATGAACATCTTGCGTCGTATAAGCCATATATTTTATGAAGCCCTTTTTGCTAAGTTCATATCTTTCTCAATTTTAATTTGGGCATTGATTATTCCAACTACATCTAAAATTAAACCAATACTTCCATCACCTCTTACAGTTGCAGCACCAATTCCTTGAACACTTCTAAAGTTTTTATCTAAAGGTTTAACAACAACTTGATGTTGATTTAAAAACTCATCTATTGATAAAGCTACTTTAGTATTACCAGATTTAACAACAATTAACATACCATCTTCTAATTTATCAAAACTTTTTTCCAAACTAAACAATTGATGTAATTTTACAACAGGAATAAATTCTTCTCGTAACATTAATAAATCTTGTGTTCCATCTCCAATTTTTTTAATCATATCTGAAGTTGGTTGTAAAGATTCTACAATTGAACTTAAAGGTAAAATATATTTTTGATTTCCAACTCTTATATCTAAACCATCTAGAATTGCAAGAGTTAACGGTAACATAATAGTAATAGTTGTTCCCTCTCCTAAATGAGTATCAAGTTTAATTGCTCCACCTAGTTTATGAATATTTGTTTTAACAACATCCATTCCAACACCACGACCTGAAATATCTGTTATCTGATCTGCTGTTGAAACACCTGCTCCAAAAATTAATAAAGCTTTTTCATTTTCAGTCATTGAATTATATTGATTTTCATCAATTTGACCTTGCTCAAGAGCTTTTTGTGCAACTTTTTCTGAGTTAATTCCCTTACCATCATCTTCAATAGTAATAATCATTTGTCCATTTGCTTGCTCTGCTGAAATACTTATTGATCCAACTTCAGGCTTTCCTGTTAGTTCTCTTTCACTTGGAGTTTCTATTCCATGGTCTAAAGAATTTCTAATAATATGCATTAAAGGATCTGTTAATCCTTCACTCATAGCTTTGTCAATTTCAACATTATCTCCATAATGTTTAAATTCAACTTTTTTACCAAGTTTTTTAGAAATATCTCTTACAACTTTTGGGAATTTTGAGTAAATTGAATCCATAGGAACCATTCTAATACTCATAATTGAATCTTGCATATCTCTTATATGTCTTTCAAGTAACTCAAGTCTTTCTAATACAGAATTTCTTGTTTTTGATTCTTCAATTGTTGATGAAAATTGTGTTAACATTGCATTAGTTATAACTAAATCTCCAACATTATTCATTAATAAATCAATTTTATCTAGATTTACTCTAATACTGTTGTTATTATTAGAAACAGATTTTTTAGTTGTTGCTTCTTCATTATCTTCTGAAGCAGTTTTTTGTTTTCTAACTACAGGAGTATTGTTTTGTGCAGGTTTTGTTTTTTCAATTTCAGATTCAGCTATTACTTTTTCTTCAATATCATTTGTCTGCATCACTGCTGAAGGTGTCAGTTCAGGCATTTCATCAAAAAATCCAAAATTATCTTTATCTTCATTTGATATTTTGAAATCACTATCTTTTGTATTTTTTGAAATTGTTTCTAAATCATCATCATAGAAACCTATATTTTCATGTTCTTCATCAATTTCATCATCTGCAAAAATTCCATAAGGTTTATTTTTATTATCTCTTTGCTCATTTAAATCATCATCAAAAAAACCAAAATTATCGCTATCAACAACAACTTCTTCTTTTACTTTTATAGGTTCTTCTTTAGGTTTTTCAATTTTTTCAACAACAGGTTGTTCTACTTCTTTTTTTGCAACATTTCCACCGTTAGAATAAGCTCTTATTTCTTCTAATAATGAACTAGTCATTTCAGTAAAAGTATCTCTATCTAATTTATCTGCAACCTCAAGGTCCAAAATCTCTTTCATTACATCAAGACCATCTATTAATGTTTCAGCCATTTCTGGAATAAATTCAATTTTATGATTTCTTAATTTATCCATCAAGTTTTCAACATCATGAGTAAATTCAGCAAATAAAGCTAATTCTACAGAAGCACCACTACCTTTTAAAGTATGTACATCTCGAAATAACTGCCCCATTTCTTCATCAGTTAAAGTACCATTATTTTCAGCTTCTAAAAGAACATTATCCGCTGATTCAAAAAGTTCTTCAGCTTCTTCAAGAAACATTTCCCTATATTTAGAAATATCAAACGACATGAAAGCTCCTTTATTATCTACTTAACACTATATTTACTGCTTTTAATAACTGATCTGGTACAAATGGTTTTACAATCCAACCAGTAGCTCCTGCAGCTTTACCTTTCGCCTTCATCTCATCACTTCTTTCTGTTGTAAGTACTAAAATAGGTTTTTTTGAATATTGTGATATTTTTCTTAATTCACCTATTAATGTTAACCCATCCATATTTGGCATATTAACATCTGTAATTATTAAATCAAAATCTGCAGCTTTTGCTTTTGCTAAACCATCAACTCCATCAACGGCTTCAGTTACATCAGTATAACCACCCTCATTTAATGCATAGTTTAGCATATCTCTTAGCATTGTAGAATCATCTACTATTAAAAGCTTAGCCATATTAGAACCCCTTAAGTTTGCTTATAAAAAATTATTTTTACTATACTAACGTAAGAAATATTAATTTAGGATTAGAATTTATTATAATTTTTTATTATTGTCTGATAAATTGGTAAAATCGTTATTTTGTAGGGATATGTAGATATAAATTAATCCTTTTTTAAGGATTAATTTGAAGATAATTCTATTCTATCTTTTTTTACTTTTAAAACTTTTACTTCTATTTCTTGACCAACAGATAAAACATCTGAAACATTATTTACTCTCTCTTTAGAAATTTTTGAAATATGTAAAAGACCTTCTCCACCTTTTGGTAAAAGAATAAATGCACCAAAATCAACTACTCTTTCTACTTTTCCAGTTACAACTTCATCAACAGCGTATAATTTTTCAAAATCAACATTTTTTGGAGCGTCTTTTCTTGCAGGAGCATTATTTGAGATTGTTTTTATATGTTCACAAGCATCAAGAACATTTTGTTTATTTCCTCCACTAACTTTTACTGTTCCACTATCTCTATCTAAATCAATTGAAACAGTGAATTTTTCAATTATTTCTTTTATAGTTGCACCTGCTTTTCCAATAATTACCATTATTTTACTTGGATCAATTGCAAATTGTTCTACTAATGGTAAAGCTTCACTTGGAACGATATCTTTAGCAGCTTCATTCATTAAAGATAAAATATGAACTCGACCTTCTTTTGCTTGAAGTAATGCTTCTTTTAATACTGATAATTCAATTCCACCTAATTTAATATCCATTTGTAAAGCAGTAATTCCTTTATTCGTTCCTGCTACTTTAAAATCCATATCACCATCATGATCTTCTAATCCCATAATGTCAGTTAATACTGAATAATTATCTCCTTCAACAACCATACCCATTGCAACACCTGCAACTAAATCAGAGATAGGTACACCTGCTGCTTTTAGTGCTAATGAACCACCACAAACAGTTGCCATTGATGAAGAACCATTTGATTCTAAAATTTCAGAAACTAATCTTATTGTTTCTGTATAATCATCATCAATTGTTGCTTCCAATGCTTTTTTTGCTAAATTTCCATGTCCTAATTCACGTCTGCCAACACCAAACATAGGTTTTGCTTCACCAACAGAAAAACCTGGAAAATTATAATGTACCATAAATCTTTCCATTGAAGTTGATTTATCAGTTAAAACTTCATACATTTGTCCATCTTTAGGTCCTGCAATTGTACCTATAACTAGTGCTTGTGTTTCACCTCTTGTAAATAAACAAGAAGAGTGAGTTGATGGTAAAATATTAGTTTCAATTGTAATTGGTCTTACATCTTTTAAACCTCTTCCATCAGCTCTTACTTTATCGCTTACAATCATATTTCTTACAATTTCTCTTTTTACAATAGAAACGGCTTCATAAATAGTAGTAAAATCTAATTCGTTTGTAGAACAATATTCATTTGAAGATATCATTTTGGCAACATCTTTAAGCTGAGTAGCTCTTTCACTTTTTGCTAATTTTTTAATTGCCTCTTTTATTTCATTTGAAAAATTATCTCTTACATAATTTATAACTGATTCATCAATTGTAAATTTGATTAACTCTACTTCTACTTTTTCTTTGCATACTTCTTCAAAAGCTTTTTCATAAGTTAAATTTGACTCTTTTAAAGCATTTTGCGCAAAAGAAATAGCTTCAACTAAACTCTCTTCATCCATTTCATTTGTATTATGAATTTTTGTAAATGCTTCTATATCAATTTCAACTAATTCACTTGACGATATAGTTTTCATTTCTATCATTAATAATTCATCTTTAGAACCAGCTACATATAAATCTAAAGTAGAATTTTCTAATTGTTCTGATGTTGGATTAATAACTAATTCATTTTCAATTTTTCCTACTCTTACTCCACAAACTGACTTTTTTATTGGTAAATTAGAAGTATATAAAGCTGCATTTGCTGCATTTAATGATAATGTTTGTAAATCAACATCTTTATCTGCACTTAATACCATTACTGTGATTGTTGTAGGATAAACATATCCTTTAGGAAAAAGAGGTCTTAAACTTCTATCAATCACTCTTGATGTTAAAGTTTCAAAATCACTTGGTTTACCTTCTCTTTTTATAAAACCACCTGGTAATTTAGCAGCTGCATAAGTTTTTTCAATATATTGAACAGTTAAAGGAGTAAAATCTTCACTTACAGGATTATCAAATTCACTTACAACTGTAGCTAAAACTACAGCATTCCCTATTTTCGCTAAAACTGCGCCATTTGCTTGTTTCGCTACTTTCTCAAATTCGAAAACCTCTTGTTTTCCATTTAAATCAAATTCACAAACTGTTGCCATTATTTTTTATCCTTTATTTATTTTTTCTAATTCTTCAAAACTAACATCTTCTAAACTATCATAATAAAAATCAATTTCAACAAAATGATCCAATTTTTTTATGAAATATAAATCATCTGCAATTGATTCTATGGTCGGAATACTAGCTGTTGGTAAAATTGGAGTTGCCACTGAAATAGATTTTGCTTTTAAATTAATTGCAGTTTTTATACAAGCCATCATTGTAAGACCTGTATTTATACCTTCATCAACAATTAAAACATTTTTATTTTCTAATTTTTCAATTTTCTCACCTTGTCTAAATCTATTAATTCTATGTTTAATAGACTCTTCAAAAACTTGCTTAGATTTAGAATACACATAATCTAAACTTATATCAAACGATTTTACTAACTCCTCATGTATTAATACCTCTTCATGCTCTGTAACAACTGCAATTTCACAATCTTCATTATTTGGAGCATAAATTTTTCCTGAAAACATCATATCACATTTACTATTTAAAGTTTTTGCAATAATTTTTGCAATTATAAATCCACCATATGAACTAGAAATTACAGTCCAATCTTCTAATTTCATACTATCAATAGGTAAAACATCTAATAATCTATAAGCTGCTACTTCTCTATTTTTGAAATATATTTTATCAGAATTCATTAGTTGTCATTTTCCATTTTATATTTTTGTTTTATTCCACCTAATGGTTTTAATATTAAATTAACAAAAATTATTTCTTGTTCTTTTGAATCATATTTACTTGTTAAATCATTATATCGAGTTTCTGGAATTACTTCTTTTTCATATTTTAAATCTAAATTCCAACAATTATCATTTATATTAAAACTTATACCTTGTTTATTTCTTGTTTTTTCTAAAATATTATAATTTTCATAATAAGTTATTTTGTAGTCTTTCGATATTTTATAAGAAGTATTAAATCTATATGATTCTAAATCATCTCTATCGTTAAAAGTATTATCTGTTTTTTTCGATTTATAATAACCTGCTGTTAAAGAAAAATCTTCATAAGATAGAGTATTAGATATACTATTTTCAACAAAAGTATTATCATCCATATTATAAACTACTCTTCCAGAAATAGATCCGAAATCATGATTTACTTTTACGTAGTTTTCAAAATCTTCAAATTTTGGATTATCTACTTCATCATAAAGTATAGATTGAGACATTTTATGATTGATTAATTGTTTTAAACTGTTTTTCCCATATAAAGATTGATTCAATGTCAAATTAATATTTTTTTCTTCTTGAGTTATTGGAAATGCTTTTAATGTGTTATACTTTAAATTATTTAATTTTTCTTCATCTGTTATTGGTTTTTCAACTTTTTTAATTGTAATTCCATATAAATATCCCTCCTCTTTTAGATTCTTTGGAATTACATATTCTGCACTTAAATTCATAGTATGTAAATAGTTTTCATAAGGTTTAATTAAATCACTTCCAACTAAAATTGATGTTCTATTTTGTATTAAATTTCCATCTTCATAATCATTATTTGTAAAATTGTCATAATCATATTTACTAATAATAGTTTTATTTTCAACAGTTAAATACAAATAATCATCAAGGAAATATTTACTATAACTAATAGGAACACTTATTTCATAAACATTAGCTGTTAAACCTTCAGGTCTAGTATAATTCATAACTTTTGTATCAATTGAATATAATAGATTATCAATAAATACTTCTTTATTATATGAATGAAAATGTACTTGAGGTAATTCTTGTAACGTATTTGAGTTTGATTTTTCAGATGTGTCTATATAATATCTTGCATAAGTTCCCATATAATAATCAGGAGTATTATAAAAATAATTTATCTTAGATTCAACTTTTTTATCTGTTGAAATACTTTGTTCATCATCCTCTAAAGTTATATATTCAACATCATTTAGATATTTTATAGAAGTAAATAATCCATCTTCTGTATTTTGATTAGCAAAAATATTTTTTCTACTATAATCAACATTTAAACCAAAATGTTCTTGATGATCTAATGAATTTTCTTCTCTATAATCACCATCTTCTCTGAATAAACCACCTTTTACATTTAACATAGAATCAGGTGAATCTGCATATCTATAATATAAATATCCACCTTTTCCTCTAAAAGTTCTAATTTGAGGAACAAATTCTAAATCATAATTTTGTGCAGGTGCAAAATATATTGGTTGAGAGTAATAAACTCCTTCTTCTCTTGAATAACCTAAAGTAGGAAATAATAATCCTGTTCTTCTTGTTTTATCAGTTGGAAATCCAAAATAAGGACTATAAAAAACTGGAACATCTTTTATATATAATCTTGGATTATAAGCATTTATCCATTTAGCTTCTGTATCATAATCTGCACTTGATGCTCTAATACTCCAAGCAGGGTCTAAACAATCACAAGATGAGATAATAGAACTATCTAATTGAATAATCTCTTTTTCTTTATTTGATTCTTTAGTATTCATCCAAATATTGTTAGTATTCTCATATAAAAACATAGGACTTTGATTGGATAGTTCATTTTTTAAATCAACAAAAGCATGATTACTTTGGGTTTGAATATTATTGTCTTTTATAATTAGAACATTATCAAAAAGTTCAAAAGTTTCTTTTTCTTTGTCATAGATAATTTTATCAGCACTTAAATAATAAGTAGGAGAATAAATAACAACACTTCCAACTGCTGTTATTATATTTTCTTTTGAATCTATATTTTTCGCAATTAATTGGAATTTTTCATTATTTATTTCTTGAGCTGTTAATAATGAGGTACTTAGTAGTAGTGAAATTAAAATTTTCTTATACATTTACTACCAACGTTTTACCAGTAATATCATGAAAAGTTCTTCTTCCATCGTTGAAAAACCCCACTAAAAACCCTACATAAAAAAACATTTCTGAAAAAATTCTTCCTACTGCTCTTAAGAAAGATGAAAAGAAAGATACTCTTCCCCAAGAATTTGCATCAATAACTCTAATTTTTGCCACTATTTTTCCTACTGTTGCACCATAATACCAAACAAAAAAAGTTTGATAGATTATTTTTAGTATGATTAATGGCATAACTAAATCTGTTTTCATCAAATACATCATTGCATCCATATTTTGACTAACAGCAAGGATATTTTCCCAAAAAATCACCATTATAATAATTGTAACTAATAAATCATCAATTACAAACGCAAATGCACGAGAACGCATTGAAGCTAATTGAAGATTGTTTGTATTGTCTTGCATATATTTTTACTTTAAAGCTTGATAAGCAATATCAGATCTACATTTTTTGCCTGCAAAATGCACTTGACCGCATAAAGCATAAGCTCTATCTCTTGCTTCTTTTATTGATTTACCAAAGCCAACGCAAACAAGTACTCTTCCACCAGTTGCCATTAATTTATCATCAATTTTTTCAACACCAGCAAAAGAGATATGAGAATTTTGAAGTAAATCTTCATCAACTATTTCATCAACTATAATTTCAGCAGGTGTACTAGAACCATATGGATAATTTCCACTTGCCATTACAACACCAACTCCAAATTCATCTTTTATTTTAATATCTAATTTATCAAGTTGTTTAGTCGCACCTTTATAAAATAATTCAGATACAGGAGTTGCTAATAATGGCATTAAAATCTCACATTCTGGATCACCAAATCTTACATTATACTCTAAAATAATTGGTTCACCTTTTACAACCATAACACCAATAAATAGTACACCTTCAAAAGGTGCACCTTCATTTTGCATACCTTTTAAAGTTGGTTTTATCACTCTTTCTTCAATTTTTTTATAAATATCTTCATTTACAAGTGGTGTTGGAGCATAAGCACCCATTCCACCAGTATTTGGACCTGTATCTCCATCCCCTACTCTTTTATGATCCTGAGCAGCTGGTAATACTTTATAGTTTTCTCCATCACAAATTGCAAATACTGATAATTCATAACCATCTAAATACTCTTCTACAACAATAGATGTTCCAGCGTCACCAAAAGCTACTCCACTTAACATTTCAGAAGCAGCTTTTTTTGCTTCATCTTTTGTTTGTGCAATAATTACACCTTTACCTGCACATAAACCATCTGCTTTTACTACAATTGGTTCGTTCATTGTATCAATAAAATCAAAAGCCTCTTTTTCATTTGATGTTTCTATAAATGCTGCTGTTGGTATGTTATACTTTTTAAGTATATTTTTCATATAAACTTTTGAACCTTCAAGTTGAGCAGCAGCTGCACTTGGTCCAAAAATTGTTAAACCATTTTCTTTAAATATATCAACAACACCATCTACTAAAGGAGCCTCTGGTCCTACAATTGTTAAATCAATAGAATTATCTTTTGCCCAAACTGCTAGTTGATTATAATCTTTTATATTAATATTTGTACCCAATCTATCAGTTGCACCATTTCCTGGCATAAAATATAAATTATGAGCATTTTCTTTGTATATTGCTAATCCAATAGAGTATTCTCTACCACCACTTCCTAGTATCAATATATTCACGATAATTCCTTGTAATGTTTTTAATTAGGTAAGATTACCCAAGTAGCCGTTAACCATCAAATGGCCCACATAAGCCACAAATTGCAGGCAAGTGCAAATTTCAGGAGCGAGAACGCAATGAATCGCTGCACACCATTTGACTACAACTGCCCGCGAAAATTATTTATTCGGACCCACAACAATGGAAATCTCGAACTACTTAGATTCTCTTATTTTATCTAAATATGATTAAATTTGAGTTTAAAAAAAGGAATGCTTCGCTAGATTTATACACTCTTCAATAGATGTTAGAGAACTAATTTCATACTTAACATTTTCAGGTAGAAATTTTGCTGTTGTATTTCCAATAACTATTGCTTTATAAGAATCTTTCCAAGTATATTGTTTAAAAAAGCATTCTACACTCGAAGGTGAAGTAAAAATAAATGTAGAATTATCTTCCAAAATAGCAGTTGATTTTTTACATGAAGTTTTATATGCTATTAGTTCATCTAAAAGAATCTCATTTTTTCTTAAAATATTTGGTAAATCAGATACAGTTTTTAAAGCTTTAATATATAAAACTTTTTTGTTTTTTAATAAAGCTATTAATTCTTGTGCAAAATCATTCCCATGTCCTGAATTACCAATAAACGAAATCTTACCACCCAAATTTTTTATGATATTTGCAGTTTTTAAAGCTATTGCATAAGAAGGGATATTCTTCCAATCTTTGTTAAATGAATCTAAAGAATAAACTGCATTCTTTGATGTAAAAATCAAGGCGTCATATTTATTTAAATCAATTTTTGATTTTATATATTCTATTTGAAAAACTTCTAAATTTTCAACATCAGAGTATTTTTGATTATTTAATAAATAAATTTTAGCCATATATTAACTCATATTTTTGTGTATAATTTATTGCATCATCAAGATTATGATATATTCTTATTTTTTTGAATACATTTAAACTATCAACCGCTAAAACTTTTTTCTTATGTCTATATTTAAGAACTAAAATAATCTCTAAATCTTTACTTTTAAATTTTTCAATTATATCCTCAAGTGTAAAAATCGCAGAAATATCTAAAAAAGAGACATTTCTACAATCAATGATAATCTTTTTACTATTTTTTATTTTTTCTAATCTTGTATCCAAAGCTGAAGCTGTACCAAAAAATAAAGAACCATTAACTTTTATAATTTCAATATCATGATTTTCTATATCAATATCAAAAGATACTTTTGAGTGAGCTGTTTTCATTTGTGTATTTTTTGAAATTTGATATACAGCTATAATTGAAGAAATTGTAATTCCCACACCTACTGCCATAATTAAATCTACAAAAACAGTAAGCAAAAATACTGTTATCATTATAATTAAATCTTGTTTTGATACCTTATTTATTACTTTTAAAAATTTATAATCTAAAATATCAAATCCTACTTTTATCAAAATTCCAGATAATACGGCAAGTGGAATTTGCGAAGCAAGAGGAGCCAAAAATAAAACTATTAATAAAAGAGTAACTGAGTGAACCATTCCAGATAATTTTGAAGTCGCACCACTATTTATATTTATTACAGTTCTCATTGTTGCACCTGCTCCTGGAATTGCACCAAAAAAAGAACAAATAGTATTTCCTATTCCTTGTCCTATCAATTCTTTTTTAGAATCGTGTTTTGTTTTTGTTTTTGAATCTGCAACTATAGAAGTTAAAAGGGAATCAATAGAACCTAAAAGAGCTAAAGTAATAGCTAAAGTTAAAATTGTACTTAATTTTAAAATATCAAATGATATTGGTAAAACAAATTGAGGTAATCCCATAGGAATTTCTCCGATAATCATAACTTTAAAATGGAAAAAGATTGAAAATAATGTTACTAATACCAAGGCAATTAAAGCAGGAGGAATTATTTTTGATATTTTTTTAGGTGTTAAGAACATTATTGCTAGTGTAATTGTTGCAATTAATATAGCTTCATAATTTACTTTTGTTAGTGTATCAGTAAGATGTGTTAATGTATAAACAATAGAACTATATCCTTCAACACCTAAAAAAGGATTTATTTGTAAAATAATTATAATAACACCTATTCCACACATAAAACCTGAAATAACAGGATAAGGAATATATTTTATCCATTTTCCAATTCCTACTATTCCAAAAGAAATTTGCATAAGTCCAGCTAAAAAAACGATTGTCATTACAGTTTGAAAATCATTTGGAAAAGTTGCAATTGCTGTGGCAACAATAACTGTCATTGGACCAGTTGGTCCTGATATTTGAGTTGGAGTTCCTCCAAATAAAGCAGCAAAAAAACCTAATATTATGGCACCATATAATCCTGCAATCGCTCCTGCACCACTTGCAACACCAAAAGCTAAAGCCAATGGTAAAGCAACTACAGCTGCTGTAATACCAGCAAAAATATCATTTTTTACTCTATTCAAGGAATACTCCTAAAATTTTTTTAACTTTTTTCTAAATACTCTTCATCACCCATTTTATCATTTTTACCACGTGCAATTACGTGAATAGGAGTCCCTTCAAAATTAAATTGTTCTCTTAAATAATTAATCAAATATCTTTTATATGTAAAGTGTAAAAGATTTGGTTTATTCATAACAAGAGCAATTCTAGGTGGTCTTGTATCAAATTGAGTTGTATAATAAATTCTTAAATATGCTCCATTTGGACTTGGAAGTGAATGTCTAATAACTGCTTCTTCAATAACTCTATTTAATTGAGAAGTTGGTATTCTTTGCGTATAGTTATTATGAATTTCAATAATTTTATCTTTTAATCTTTCTATACTTCTTCCTGTTTTTGCTGAAACAGCGATAATTGGTGCATAAGATAAAAATCTAAATCTTCTTCTAATTTCTTCTTCAATTTTTTGGAAAGTATCCATATTCTCATCCCATTTATTTAAAACGATAATTGTTCCCAACCCATATTCATCTACAAGCCCAGCAATTTTTTCATCTAAATCAGTAAGTTCTCTTGAAGCATCTAAAATAACTAAAGCCATATTTGCCTTTTCTAACATATCTTTAGTTCTCATTAAAGCATATTTTTCAATTCCTTCAATACTTCCTCTTCTTCTAAGTCCTGCTGTATCAACAAATGTAATTTTTTTCTCTTTATATTCAAAAGATTCATCAACAGGATCAATAGTAGTTCCTGCAATTGGAGAAACAACAGATCTTTCTTCCCCAATAATAGCATTTAGAATTGAAGATTTTCCTACATTTACTCTTCCTATAATTGCTACATTGATTTTATTTTCATCAACTTCTTTATTTATTATTTCTTGTTGAGAAATTTCTTGTTCTTCTTCTGAATAATCCTCTTCATCATCAAAATCAAATTCATTTTCTCTTTGTTTTTTTAAAGCTTCAGCCTCTTCACGTGCTACTGTTTCAAGATTTACAGGAAGATGTTGATAAATCCATTCAAATAAATTTTTTGTTCCTCTATTGTGAGATACAGAAATTCCAAAAAGATTTTCATCCCCTATTCCAAATTCAAAAAATTCCCAAAGTCTTTCAAGTTCTTTATCATTATCTATTTTATTTACAACTAAAGCTAACTCTTTACCTAGTCGTTGAAGCTCATAAAATAATTCTTTATCTTTATCATCTGGTATATTTTTACCATCAACCATAAAAAGTATTATATCAGCCTCTTTTGCCGTCTCAATAGCTTTTCTTTTTACATTTGAAAATATAGCATCATTTGTTTCATCTATTCCACCAGTATCAAGCATTAAAGCTTTTCTATCCAATATTTCAATTTCATGTTTTCTAATATCCCTTGTTGTTCCAGCCATATCAGAAACAATTGCAATTCTTTTATTTGCAATTCTATTGAATAATGAAGATTTTCCCACATTTGGTTGTCCAATTAGTGCGATTTTTTTTAGTGTTTTATCCATAAGTATTTTTAATCCTAATTTTCTTTATATTATAAATTAAAAAAGGTATTAGCATTTTAGCTAATACCTTTTAACTAAATATGAGTTTTTATTAATATAACCCAAATTTTCCTTCAACTGAGCTTTTATATAAAACTCTCATATTATCATCTTTATCATAGAATACTTTAAATGCTGAATCTGATGCTTTTAAATCTTCTAAAGCTTCTTCTATATCAATTGGTTTATAAGATGTTAATCTTACAGGAGTAATTTCATCTTCAAATTTCTCTAATTCTAAAGCTATTTTATCTTGAATTTCATTAGCTACAACTTCAGCTAATTTAGTAGCTTTATGAGCTGCTATTTTATCATGATGTCTTCTTAATACTTTTGATACTCTATCAACAGCAATATCAATAGCAGAATATAAATCTTTATCTTTTTGTTTTACAACTATTGTATCTAAATGCGCAATATTTAAAGTAAATTCAAATGAGAAAGCTTTTTTACCTAATTTTTCGTCTTGAGAAATAATTGAGTTTACAGAAATAATATCTAAATTAAATTTTTTAAATACTTCTACTGAACTATTAATGTAATCTTTAATTGCATCTGTTAATTCTATGTGTCTTCCTACAATACTTGTATTCATAACATACTCCTTAATAATAATTTATATATTCTAACATAAAAAAGATAAAATGGGTACTTTTCTCAAAAAAATAACCCTTGTATAACCTTGTAATTACTGTAAAATGAATAATTATATGAGATTTTTTTTAATTACGCTTAGGAATTCCTAAGCGTAATTAAATGTAGAAGTTGAAGTTGATGAATTTTTTAAGTAACTGTTTAAGTCACTATTATTTGTTTCATTATTCATCATTTTCATAATATTTTTAAAATTATTTAAATCTAAGTTTTCTGAACTATCAGAACTATTTGATTTTATAGTATCAAGCAATAATTTGATAGTTTCTTTCATTGAAGAATTATCAACTGTTTCAGTTGAAATTCCTAATGCTGCATTTTTTTCTTCTTCAGAAACAATACCATCTTTATTTGTATCAAGTTCATCATATTCTTCTTCCTTACTAGAAGAACTTCCACCTCCTGCTCCACCTGATGGTGGTGGCATTGAAGATACAGATTGAGAAGATGAAGAATTAACTTGTTCATAAGCGCTTGACAATTCATCAGTTGAAATTGAACCATCACTATTTGTGTCTAAATCTGAAAACTCTTCTTCACTAAGTATTGAAACTTCACTTGCACTAAGTAATGAATCTCCATCACTATCATAACTTGACATTATCATAGAACTAAAATCATTTGCTTCTTGGCTTGTTGGAGCTTGTGGCATTTGAAGTCCTAGTTCTGAAATAAGACTTTCAAACTCTTCTTTTGAAGGCATTTGCCCATCAAAAGAAGATAATTTATTATCAATTGCACTTGCAATTTCATTTTGTGTAACTAATCCATCACCATCACTATCTAACGTTGAGAATTGTTCTTCACTTATTCCTAATTCATCAATACTTAAAGAAGAATCAGAATTTGTATCATTTTGAGTAACTATATCTTTTGATATATTACTAACAGGTGACATCATACCAATAGAACTATATGAAGAAATTGTCATAATATACTCCTTTTTTTAAAATATTATTCCTTTAGAGTAAATAATTGGTAACAAAATTATTTTATGAATCACTACTATCACCTTCAATTAAAAGTTTTAAAGATGAAAAAGCTGTCTCCATCTGAGTAATCAAAACAGTATATGCTGCAAATTGTTCAGACATTTGCTCATATTTTTCATCTAATTTATCAGAAGCTGTTTCATAATCTTCATTTAATGTATCTATTCGATTATTTAATTTATCTTCAAAAGTTGTTAAAAGTCCATCTAAACTATCAAGTGAATCTAAATAAGTTTTTAATCTTGTCCCTATCCCTTCTTTTTCAGCATATCCAACAAATAATTCTTTTAAATCATCATAATTATTTGTTACGGCATCAGCTAATTCTGTACTATCAACTTGCATATAACCACTACTATCAAAAGTTATTCCATATTTAAATAAACTCTCTTCATCTTCTAATCCATAACTTCCAAACATTATCTCTTTTATACTACTCATCATAGTTTTTAAAGTACTTGAGTCAGAAATTGTTGCAGGATTATCTTCATCTCCTAAGATATAAGAATTTACTAAATCAACTAAATCATTATATTTTGAAGCAATATCTTCTATTGTTGAAACAATCGTAGAATCATCTCTTTCCATTGTAATTGAAGAATCACCTGTTGATACAGCTTTTATAATTAATCCACTTTGCATAGTAACTTTATTTGATGAAGTATCATAATCAACTCCATCTATTGTAGCTTTCATATTTTGCGCTGTTAATACATGATTTGATTCATCTTCTAATCCTAAATCTAAACCACTTTGAGATATTTCAATTGCATTTGATTCACCACTTTCTGCACTTTTAATAATCATTCTATAACTACTATCACTAACTTGTTCTAAAGTTACATCTAATTTAGATTTATTACTCATTTCAGAGACTAAATCTTCGTATGTTTTTCCATCAGTTGAAAAATCATAAGTTTCATCTCCGATTGTGATACTAATTGTTCCACTATCCATAGTAGAAGTTATATCTGAAATAGTATTTGATTGATAAACATCTTTTTGAGCTAATTGACTAACACTAACACTTATTGTTCCAGGGTTTAAATTACTTGTATCAGCTGCATCAAAACTTGCCGAACTACCTGTTGTTGTTGCTGTTATTTCATCAAAAACATTTGTTCCACTTGTATATAAATCAAAATCATCAACTAAATCCAAAAATTCTAGAACCATAGTTTGAATTTCACCTAAAGCATCCAATTCAGCTTGAGTTTCATCAATTTCATTTGTTATTGGATCTAAAACAGCTGTACTTTCTGCAGTTTTTAATTTTGTAATTAAATCTGAACTTAAATCAACACTTCCCGAACTTCCAAGTCCTAAAATTCCATCTGCCATTTTTTATCCTTTACATTGCTAATAAGGTTTGTAACATTTCATCAACTGCTGTTATTATTTTTGCATTTGCTTCATATGCTGCTTGATATTTAAGAAGATTTACCATCTCCTCATCAGAATCTACTTTTGTTAAATTGTTATATGTACTTTCTAAAGAGTTTACGATTGCATTTTGAGAGTCAAGTTTAAAAGCATTATTTTCTACATTTGCAGAAACTGTAACTAATAAATTTTGATAAAACTCGCTAAATGAAGTATTTGAACTACTTCCAATAGTTAAATTTTCATCCCATTGTAATTGAGCTAAGTTTTCTAAATCATCATTTGTAAGTGAAGTTATATTATCTTTTTCAAAAGATAGTGTTTCTACACTTGTTCCTGAGAATAAAGCTACACTACTATTTTCACTTGTATAATCTACCAATGCTTTAGCAAAATCATCCAAACTATTTTTGTATGAATAAATATTTGAAGTTGAAGTTGTAAGTTCTTGAGTTATTGCTTTTAAAGAACCACTTGTTAATGATAATTCGTTGTTATAAACAGTTAAAGAGATATTATCTTCTGCATTTATAGAACTTTCACTTTTTGATATTTCTGTGCCACCTACTGAAATATCAATATTAAATTTACCATCTTCACCTTCAATATTAGATTTTATAATTAAATTATTACTTGTATCTAAATAAGCTGTGTAATCTGAAAAATCTGAATTTGAATTTATTGCACTAACAATTTGTTGTTTTAGTTCATTTTCACTTGCTCCACTAACGCTTGCACTTAAAGTCAAAGTTGTTGTGCCATTTAATGTTATTGATATTTCATCTCCATCATTAAAGTTACTATCATTTAAATCTGTTGAATTATAAATATCTTTTTGAGCAATATTATCTTCTTGAATAGTTACTTCATGCAAATTTGTATTATTAAAAATAACGTTAACACCTGCAATTTGTAAATTATAAGTTGAACTATCCCTATTTACTTTGATATCAACGTAATTTGATAACTCTTTTTCTAAAGCATCTCTTTTATCAAGTAAATCATCAGTTTCTCCATTATTTTGCATCTGTTTATTTAAATAAACAATTTGCTCTAAAATACTATTTACACTATCAACTTCATCTTCTAATTGACTATTTAGACTGTCAAGAGTATCATCTAAATCATTATTTAGTGACTGCAAACTACTTACCATTAATTCTGATTGAGTAGTTAATTCATTTTGATATATTAAGTTTGTGGAATCTCCTCTTAATGATTCTAAGGAATCAAAAAAACTACTTAAAGTAGTTGAAAAACCACTTGTTTCTGTCTCACTAAATATAATTTCTACACTACTTAAAATACTATCTTTTTCATCATAATAAGAAGACAAACTACTTTGTGAAACTAATTTATCATATAAATAAACATCTGTAGTTCTCGTTGCACCATCAAAAGATACTCCATTGCCTATATCATCTTCATATGTTCCTAATTCAGAAGTATTAACAACTCTTTTTAAATAACCTTCTGTATTTTCATTTGCAATATTATTAGATGTTACATCAACTGAATATTTTGAAGTTGAAAGACCACTTTTTGCAATATATAAAGAATTTATCATGGAAAACTCCTAATAAATTCTTTTTACATCAACAAAATCAATATAAGTTTGCATATCATCAAGAATATATCTATTATCAAGAGCACTGATCCCTAGAATTTCATGACACACTAAATATATTTTATTGTCTCTTGTTGTTTGGATAGAGTTTACATTATATTGTCTAAATGCATTTTCACCTTGTCTAACTCTTCCATCTTCAACTACTCTATCAATTACATTTACAATATTTGTCATTGTCAATAAATTCATAGACTTTTGTAGCTGAACAACCATTGTTTCTAAAGTATCAAAATTAGTATTTTGATGATTTTTCATAAAAAAACTATAACATTCAATTACTTGTGATTCTAAACTTTTTATATCTATATTATTTTGCATTGTCTAATCCTTTATTAACTCAAATACTTAACTAAAGATAAATTATTTACTTTATTTATAGTTGAATATAAAGCTGTATATGTATTTTCTAAAGCTTGTGACTCAACAGCAAGTGCTGTTAAATCTGCTGAAGCAAGTGTTTCTTGTAAAATTTTGAAATTTGTTACTTTAGACTGAACTATTGATTCATAATTTTCAATAGAAGCAGTTCTTGTACCTAGTTTTGAATGGGTTATATTTACAGTATCATAAGCATTTCCAAGTTTATCTAAAGAGCTAGATAAAATAGTATTTGCTTCATCTTCTGTTATTGTATTTCCATTTGAATCTTGTTGTTTTAAAGCATTTATAGCTTCATCTAAATCATCAAAAATAGAATGTTTTGATTCAAAAGATGTTGTTGTCGTATTTGAAAAAGTAAAAGTTCCATCTGCATTATCTGTTATTGATAAAGGAGTATTTGAACTATCGCCATTTAAATATAATCCATCATAATTACCATCATTATCAACATCTAATAATTTGTATTGATTACCATCATCATCTAAAATAATTTCATTCTCTTCAAAAGTTAAATCTTCGCCAGTTTGTGCAGTTTGATTTGTGTAATATAAAAGTTCAATACCATTAACACCTTGAGTATTATAGGTATTTGTTTCAACATTAACTGTTTTATTATCGTTTGTTGCAACATAAGAAATTTTTCCTGTTGTTTCATCTTTTACAAAGGGTTGGGTTGTAGTGCTTTTCCCTGAATAAATATATTGTCCACTAACACTACTATTTGCTAAAGAATAAATACTATTCTTTATAGATTCTAATTCATCAGCTATTGTTAATTTATTATTACTATTTGTTGTTGATGTTAATGCCTGTTGAACTAAAGATTTTGCTGAATCTAAAGAAGTTTTCATATTTGATATAGTTGTGTCACTTACCGTGTTATAAGATGATGACAATTGAATTCTTTCTAAAATAGAACTATATGAATTAACATTATTATTAATTGATAAAATTTGATTGTATTTTGTAGAATCATCACTTCCATATTGTAAAGCTTCTTTACTACTCATACCATAAGTTACTTTCTCATTTCTTTGATTTAACAAACTTAAGTTGTACATAATTGTATTTATTGAACTAACCATAATAAACTCCTAATTATCTTTTTAAATTTATTAATGTAGTTAGTATTTCATCAGCTGTTGTTATAGATTTTGCATTTGCTTCAAAAGCTCTTTGAAATACCATCAAATTAACTAAACTCTCACTTAAATCAGCTGTACTTAACTCTAATGCTTCACTTGTTATTGTTGTACCATTTCCATTATTTAAAGTATAAATAGGTGTACCACTCTCTTTTGTCGCTGATAATAAGTTATTTCCAACAGCTTCTAATCCAATATTATTTGTAAATTGTGCAATAGCTATTTGTCCAATTGCATACTCAACACCATCTTGTTTCATAGTGATAATTCCTTGATCATCAACAGAAAACTCTCCTAAAAAAGAGTCTGTTAAGCCTAAAGAATCAAGTTTTAATTGAAGTGATGATTTTAAAGAAGTTTGGTCAATAGTAGAGATGATTTGCATAAATTCAGCACCGGCTCCTGTATTTCCACTTAAATCAAGATTTTTTTCTTTTGTGTAAACTGTTCCAGCATCGTTAAATTCAATAACACCTGAAAATTCAATTCCAGCTTCTTTTGATTCAATTACTAATCTTCCATTGATATTTTTTGCTTCAACTTGTAGTTGTAAATCTGGATCAGAATTTATTTTTGTAATTAAATCTTCAATTGCTGAAGAGTAATCAGTAATAGTAGAATCAGTTGTTACTGTTACTCCATTTAGAGTAAAAGATATTGTATCTCCTGCATCAAAAGTTAAACTATTTGAGTTATCATCACTTAAAATGTCACTTGAATCATAAACATCTTGTTGAGTTCCAGCAACAGCATCTCTTAAAGCTTCCATTGCACTTTTAACAGCAGCTTCACCACTACCTGCAACTGCTTCTGTTAAAGTTGTTTTTGTTCCTACTTGTTCAGTTGAACCTGAAACTTCAGCCACATCGCCAACAGTAAATGAAACACCTGGAATTATTGAATCTATTTTTATTGTTCCTGTTAATACATCAACATTTGAGGTACTTGCATTATTTGAAGAATCAACTGTATATGCATTTAATCCAGTAATTTTTGAAATTTCATCAGCTAAAGCTTTATAAGTTGCAACTCTACTTGCAAGAGCATTATATTCTTCATCTGTTGTTGTACCAGCTGTTGTAATACCAGCAGCATCCATTTCTGCCTTAAAAGCAGTAGTTGCAGTCATACTTATATAATCTTGTGTAATTTTATTTCCATCTATATAAACATATATTTGGTCACTATCAGAATCCAATAAAGTATCAGAAGTATTTGGATAATCTATAACTGTACTTTGAGCAATAGATGTACTACTTGTAACATCTGGATTTTCAGCATAACTAGAAAGAGCTTCTGTATAGTTAGTGATTAATGCTTCAATATCAGAAATTTTGGCTGATTGTGTTTTTATACCAGAACCTGATAATTCAGTTGAATCACTTTTTGCACTTGTTGTATAATCAGACATTTTTGCAGCATAAGTTTCTATTTTATTAGAAAATTGAATAATTTGATTTCCTGCAATTTGGGTAAAAATATCTGTAAATGATGTAAGATTAGAATTTGTCGAAGTTACATCAGATGAGGGATCTATTGCACTTAATGCCCAACCTTGAACTTCATTTCCATAAGCATCTTGTAAAGTACCATTATCTCCCATTCGGAAATTTCCAGCTCTTGTATAATAAGTTTCTGATGTTCCCGTTGAACTAGCACTTGATACAACAAAAAAACCATCTCCATCTAACAACATATCATAAGAAGAACCTGTTAAGTTTACACTTCCTTGAGTATATTGCTTTTCAGCACTTGTAACAGATGAACCTTTCCCGATACTATCTTGATACATTAAATCAGCAAAAGAGACCCTTGAAGCTTTATATCCAACAGTATTTACGTTTGCAATATTATTTGACTCATTATCTAAAGCCGTTTGTTGAGAAGAGAGTCCTGCAATTCCAGTCCATAATGCACTAATCATTTTGAATCCTTTATAATAGTGATTTCACTTAATTAATCTTATGGATTTAGAGTAAATTTAGGGTATCTGAAAAATAAATACTTTTAATATTTACTAACTGTTAGTAACAGTTAGTAAATTTTTGTAATATTATCATAAGCAATTGTTTTTGTCTCATTAGAGTACGAAGTTGCGCTATCTTTAGAATAATCTAAAGATAAATCATTTTGTGATATAGATGAAGAACCGTTACTAATTGATACTATTAGTTGATAATTTCCATCTGTATTTTGTACAACAGAAGAAGTAACTCCAGAAGTTTGTGATATTTCAGTAGCTAATTCATTATATGTTTTATTATAAGTTGAATATGTATAACTATTCCCATCACTATTTGTTAAAGTAATTGAACTATCTTCATTTGATGAATCTACAATGTCAGAACCACTTGATACTTCATCAAAATAATAAAGGTCATAATAACCAGTTAATTCATAAGCTGTTAAACTTATTTCTCCATCATTCATAGAAACAGATGAAACTTTATATTGTTTTGTATTTCCTTCATCATCTGTATCACCATTTTCAACAATGTTTCCAATTAATGAAGCAGAACTAGATAATGCTGATTGTTCAAATGTTGATTGTAAAGATTCCATAGCCTCTACAGTTGCTGTACTTGCCTCTAAATTTGATAATTGAAGTTGAGTATCAAGCATTGTTGAAGAATCAACTGCACTTGTTGGATCTTGAAGTTTTAATTGCGTTAACATCAAAGTAATAAAATCAGAACTTTCTAATTTATCATTACTAACAGCTGATGTAACAGTATTACCATAAGCATCTGTCGTTGAACTCGTTGTAACTGAACTTGTAGTTGACATGATATACTCCTTAATAGTATAGAATAAAAAATTCTAACTATTTGGAGTAAATATAGGGTATTGAAGAGTAAATAAAAGGTAACTTTAGATTATTTTGATATGAAAATGATGATAACCATCTTTATAATCATATTCTAAATAATAATTATGAATTTTTACAATATTATTTGAAATATAAAGACCTAGACCTAATCCAGTTGTTGCAGTTTCATAATCATGATTAAAAGGTTTATAATATTCTTCTATATTTTTTGTTAATTTTTCACCTTTATTGATTATTTCTATATAATCTTTTTCTATAATTATTCTAGGATTTTCATCATAACCATATTTTATAGCATTATCAATCAAATTTTTTAACTCTATTGAGAATAGTTCAAAATCTGCATTTATTTCTAAATTAGCATTATCTTCTATTTCGATAGTATGTTCTTCAACTAATAAAATATCTAAAGCCTGATTTATTAATTCAATAATATGATATTTATTTTTATTTAAAGTTATTTTTCCTGAAGTTAACTCTTCTATTTTTGCAAATTCACTTAATAAATATTCTAATCTTTGGAAAACTCTTATTAAAATAAATTTTCTTTCGCTATCTTCATAGATATCTGTTATTAATTTCCCTTTTGTAATAGGAGTTTTTAATTCATGCATAATATTTCTCAAAAAAAGATTTCTTGAATTTCTTAATTCTTTCAATTGTTTTAATGCAATACTAAACTCTTTTGCAACCTGTGAAATTTCATCTTTTCCTTCTATATTAGTTGAAATTTTTAATTCACCTTTGGATAAATTTTTCATATCTTCTTTTAAACTAATTAGTGGTTTTAATTTTTCTCTTGTAAACATATAAAACCAAATTAATAAAGCATCTATTATTAATAAAATCATCAACCAAAAATATTTAAAACTTGTTTCATTTAATTCATCAATTATCAATATTCCAGGAGGCTGTGGTCGTAATTTAAAGAAAATTGGTTCTTCAAATCTTTCATATAATGGTTTTGGTGGAGGTGGCATTTTTTTGAAATCAGGAAATTTTGGATTAAAATGAACAAATTTAACATTATTTAAAATATAAACATCTATTGGAGCTTCATCATCAATTTTAACTCTTTTAGCATTTGAATTTACAAGTTCTTCAAAAGTAATATTTGATAATTTCATATTAAATATTGAAATTTTTTCATTTATTTCTTGAATAGATGCATTATCTCTATTTAAATTCTCAATCATTTTTATTGTAGATATATATCTTTTGATTTCAAATAAAGTATAAGTTTTATTATCTACAAAAAATTGAATAATTATTAAGAGGTTAATTATTAAAAAAATAGAAAAGAAAAAAAGTTTAATTTGGAAAAAAATTGAACTTTTTCTATTGATTAACCAATTTATAACCTACTCCTCTAATTAATAAAATATACTTAGGTTTTTTAGTATTTTCTTCAATTTTTGTTCTAACACGACCTATTAATACATCTATACTTTTATAAGAACTTTCATATTTAATTGATTCTACATTAGAAAGTAATTCTTCTCTTGAAACAACAAAGCCATTTTTTTGAATCATATATTGAAGGATAAAATACTCAGCATTTGTTAAATCTAATAATATTCCATCTTTGTATATTTCCATTTTTGATTCATTATAAGTAAAAATCTGTTTTTTATTTAATAAAGAATCTTTTTCTATTATTTGATGATTACATCTTTTTAGTATAGATTTTATTCTTAAAATTAATTCTTGAGTATCATAAGGTTTTGGCATAAAATCATCTGCACCATAAGAAAAGCAAGCTATTTTATCACCCAAATAAGACCTTGCAGAAGATATAATAATAGGAGTATCATATCTTTGTCTTATTATTCTACAAACTTCAATACCGTCTATATTTGGTAATGATAAATCTAATATTATTAAATCATATTTTTTAAGTGCAAGTGCAGAAATTCCAAGCTCTGGAGTTTCATAATTAGTAATTTCTATATTATACTGTTTTAAATATTCTGTTAAAATACTTGCTAATTCAACATCATCTTCTATCATTAAAATATTAATCAATTTTATTACTCCTTATTTACAAAAATAATTATAATATATCAATGTAAACAAAGAGTAACATTTTTATTTAGATTAAAATTTCTCTATTTCCTTTAGCATTTACTTCTGATAAGATACCCGTTTGTTCTAATTGCTCAACAATTGTTGCAGCTCTATTGTATCCTATTCTAAGTCTTCTTTGTATATATGAGATTGATGTTTTTTTCTCTGTTAAAACTATCTCTTTTGCATCTTCATAAAGTTCATCAAGATCACTTAAATCAGAATTATTAGAACCATTTGAATTTGAAGAAACAGAAGTTGCTCTATCTTTTATAAAATTCATATCATAAACAACTTCTCGTTGTTCTTTTAAAAATTCTACAACTTTTTCTATTTCAGCCTCAGTTGACCAAGGAGCGTGAATTCTTACAAGTCCAGACATTCCAGGAGGAGTAAATAACATATCTCCTCTTCCTAAAAGTGATTCAGCACCCTGTGAGTCCAAGATAATCTTAGAATCAATTTTTTGCCCTACTTTATAAGACAATCTACTTGGTAAATTTGCTTTAATAAGCCCTGTTACAACATCAACAGATGGTCTTTGAGTTGCAACTATTAAGTGAATCCCACTTGCTCTTGCCATTTGAGCAAGCCTTGCAATTGAATATTCTACATCTTTTCCACTTGTCATCATTAAATCAGCTAACTCATCAATTACAACTACAATATAAGGCATTGTTTCATGACCTTCATTTTTAGCTTTTTCATTGTAATTTTCAATATTCTTAGTTTTAGTTTTTGACATAAGTGTATAACGTCTTTCCATTTCACTAACCATATTTGCTAAAGCATTGATTGCATCACTTGCTTTTGTAATAACGGGAGTTAAAAGATGTGGAATATCGTTATACATTGAAAACTCCAACATTTTTGGATCAATCATAACTAAACGCAAATTATCTGGCGAATTTTTATAAAGCAATGATAAAATCATTGAATTAATTCCCACAGATTTTCCTGAACCTGTTGTTCCAGCGATTAAAAGATGTGGCAATTTTTTTAAATCTGTTACAAATGGTTTTCCAACTATATCTTTTCCTAAAATCATAGTAAGTGGAGAAATAGAGTTTTGAAAAATATCACTTTCTAACATCTCTCTTAAATAAATTGTTTGAGTGTCTTCATTTGGAACTTCAATACCAACTACATCTTTTCCAGGAATTGGAGCTTGAATTCTAATTGTTTGTGCTTTTAAAGCCATTGCTAAATCATCTTGAAGATTTAATATTTTTGAAACTTTTACATTTGGAGCTGGTTTAAACTCAAATGTTGTAACAACTGGTCCTGTATAAGTTCTTACAACATCACCTTCTATTTTAAACATTGCAAGTTTATCTAATAAATCTCCGATTTTTTGGTCAATAAAAGCTTCTGATACTTTAGATTTATTATCTTTTGGTGAACTTTGAAAAAATGATGCTGGTGGTAATTCAAAATTTTTTGGTTTTTCTGTTTTTCCTACTTCAATTTCTGCAAGAAGTTTTTTATTTTCTTCTAATTCGTCAACAATAATTCCATGAGATTCAACTACTTGAACATCTTTTTCAAAATCATCACTATCAAATAAAGAAGTTTCATAAACTTCTTTATCTTTTATTTCTTCAATATTTTCATAAATTTCAGGAGTTATTGTTGTAATATTATTTTCTACTACTTTTACTTCTTTTACTTCAGGAAGAGATTTATTTAATTTTTTATCTATACTATTTAAAATCTCTTTAGTATTTTCTTCTACTCTTTTTTCTCTATGTTTATTTTCTATTCTTTTTACATCTAAACTATTTTTTAATTTTATTTTATTTCTTAACTTTTTTAAATCATCCATATCAAATTCAGAAGTCTCAAATAAAACTAAAGAAGAGATAGTAAATCCTACAATTACAAAAAAATATAAACCTGCTCGCCCAATAACAGGACTTAGAGAATCAACTAAAATATTTCCAATTTCTCCTCTTGTATAAGGATTTTCTAAAATTAATGCTTGAAATATTAAACTTACAAAAAATAGTAAAAAAACTACTAAAATATTTAATATTAAATCTTTTTGGTCAATATTTTTTCTAAAATTAATTATATATAAAGGAATAATCAATAGTAATAAATATATATATGATAAATATCCAAAATATTTATGGGAAAAATCAGAAAATACAAATCCAACATTCCCAACAATATCTTTACTACTTTCAAAAGTAGTAAATTGAAAATAAACAATAATAAATAGAAGGATTAGTGATATAATTTTCTTAGCGATGATAAAACCTTTGTTATTTTAATAAATTTGAAATTTTACCTTGTAATTTAAGCCATTGTTTATGCTCGAATAAAGGAAATCCTGCCCATTGTTTTTTAGGTTCATGTATTGTTTTCGTAACTCCACCACGTGCAGCAATTGTTGTAAATGGTGCAATTTCTAAGTGCCCTGCTGTTGCACTTTGTCCGCCCATCACAACATAAGGATGTAATGTTGTAGATCCAGATAATCCAACTTGTGCAACTAAAATAGACCCTCGACTAATTTTACAATTATGCCCAATATGTACTAAATTGTCTATTCTTACACCATCTTCAATAATTGTTGAGTTAAAAACTGCTCTATCTATTGTAGAATTTGCTCCAATTTCAATATCATTTCCGATTGTTACATTACCATTTTGATAAATTTTTATATATTTTCCATCTTTTGTATTTGCAAATCCAAAACCATCACTACCTATTACAGTTCCAGCATGAATTATACAATCATTTCCAATACTACAATCTCTATATACTGTAACATTTGGATAAATAATAGTGTTATTTCCAATAGTTACATTATCACCAATAAAAGCTCCTGCCATTATAGTACAATCACTTCCAATAACTGAATTTTTACCAATATATACATTTGGCATAACTTTTGTTCCACCACCAATTAATGGTTTTTCACCATCCATTTCTATCACATTTGGAGCAAAAAGTTTGCTTATTTTTGCTAACATTAAATATGGTTCATCACAAATTAAAGCAATACTTGAAGATGGAACTTCCTTTGAATTTTCTTCTGTTACTAAAACAGCTGCTGCTTTTGTATTTTTCAAATCCGATAAATATTTTTTATTTTCTAAAAAAGTAAGTTGATTTTCATTTGAATCTAATAAAGTATTTAAACCTGTAATTTCTTTTTTCTCTTGGCAATCTATACCAATAAAATCTGCAATCTCTTGAAGAGTCATTTTTTATCCTTAATATAAGAACAAGATAAGAGCAAAATACTCTTATCTTTCCATTGCAACTATTCCACTTCTTACAACTTCAAGTGGATTAAATTTTTGCATAACTTTGATGAAATTCATAATTCTTGCACTTGAATCAGTAGCACTTACAATAATAGCTTCATCCGTAACATTTTGAATTGTTCCATGATAAGCACGAGCAATTACATCTATATCTGATAAGTTATTATCAATTGAGAATTTCATTAAAACTGTATCTTTTTCAACTACATTTTTATGTTCATTTACTTTTAATACAGGAATTAATTTATTTAATTGTTTAACAATTTGATCAATCACTCTTTTATCACCTGTTGTTACAATTGTCATTCTTGAATAAGGACTTTCTGCAATTGGAGCAACAGTTAAAGAGTCTATATTATAACCTCTAGCTGAAAATAATCCAACAATTCTTGATAAAACATTATGTTCATTTAATACAACAACAGAAATAACTTGTCTTGTTGTTTCACTATCATAATAATGATTAAAATTGTTCATTATTTTCCTCCTTCTATTAATGTCATTTCATTTAATGCATGACCATTTGGAACCATTGGTAATACCTCTTCATTTCTAGCAACAACAACTTCAATCATTGCTGGTTTTTTCTTTTCTACTGCATCTTTTAAAGCAGCATCAAACTCCTCTTTTGTAGTAACTCTATAACCCAATCCCCCAAAAGCTTCAACTAACATTTTAAAGTTTGGTTGAGCTGATAAATCAGTTTGAGATAATCTATTATCATAAAACATTGTTTGCCACTGTCTAACCATACCTAAGTAGTTATTATTTAAAACAATATTTATTACTGGTAATTCATATTCAACACAAGTCATAAGCTCTTGAATATTCATTAAAATTGATCCATCACCAGTAAAATTAACAGAAACTTTGTCTGTTCCTTTTATAGCTCTAGCTACTCCTAAAGCTGCTGGTAATCCAAATCCCATTGTCCCTAAACCACCACTTGTAACCCATTGTCTAGGATATGAAAATGGATAAAATTGTGCTGTCCACATTTGATGTTGACCAACATCAGTAGAAATAATTGCTTTTGAACCTAAAATTTTTCCTACTCTTTCAATTGGCCATTGAGGTTTAATAACTTCATTTGAATCAATATATCTTAAAGGTTCTTTTTCTCTATAATCTTTTAGTAATTCAACCCAATTTGTATAATCATTAAATTCATAATCGCTTATTGCTTCTATCATAGCTTTAACAGTAATTTTTAAGTCTCCAACAATTGGATAATCAGGAACTACTAATTTTGCAATAGATGTGGGATCAATATCTACATGAATAACTTTTGCTTTAGAAGCAAATTCATCAAGTCTTCCAGTTACCCTATCATCAAATCTTGCACCTAAAGAGATTAATAAATCTGTTTCATATGCAGCCATATTAGCTGCAAATTCTCCATGCATCCCTAACATTCCAAAGAATAATGGATTTTCATCACCCATTGCTCCTCTTGCCATTAATGTCTCAACAGCAGGAATATTTAATTTTCTAGCTAATTCTCTAATTTCAAATGCACAATTTGATAATATAGCTCCACCACCAACATATAAAAGTGGTTTTTTAGCATTTGAAATAGCTTCCATAGCTTTTTTCAATTGTCTTTTATTGTAGTTAATAGTTGGTTTATATGTTGGTAAATTTATCTCTTCTGGATAAATAAATTCAGCAACTTGAGCAGTAATATCTTTTGGAATATCCACATGTACAGGTCCTGGTCTTCCAGTACTTGCTATATGAAACGCCTCTTTTATAATTCTTGGTAAATCTTCAATTCTATTAACTAAATAATTGTGTTTAGTACAAGGTCTTGAAATTCCTACAGCATCAATTTCTTGGAATCCATCAGTTCCAATAATTGTAGTTGGAACTTGTCCTGAAATTACAACTAAAGGAATAGAATCCATATATGCATCAGCTAATCCTGTAACTGCATTTGTAAATCCTGGACCACTTGTTACTATTGAAACTCCAACTTTACCTGTAGCTCTTGCATAACCTTCTGCTGCAATAATTGAAGCTTGTTCATGTCTATTTAGAATGTGTTGAAAATAGTTTTGTTTATATATTTCATCATAGACGTTCATAATAGCGCCTCCAGGGTATCCAAATACTACTTCAACCCCTTCTTGATGTAATGATTCTACAACCATTTTTGCGCCAGTCATCTTCATAATAATTCTCCGTTTTTCTAAAAATAAGGTTTTATTTTACAAAAACTATGATTAAATTACCTTTTGATAGAAAGATTAATTTAAAAAAATTGTTTTTTTCTTGAAAATGAATAATGTTTTAATAAAAACTCAATATTTTTTGATATAATAAAAGTAACTATTTTTAAGGAGTAAATATGGATGTAAACGCTATAAATAATAATACGCTTTCTAATTTAAACACTTCTTCACTGCAATTAGAAAAAACTTCTTCAAAATATAAAATTAGTGATTCTGAAAAAGAAGCTTTAAATTTAAATATCAATAATTATAATAAACAAAGAGATGAATTATCTTTAAATGTTCAGTCTTTAAATGATGGAATAGCAATTTCAAAAATTGCACAAAATGGAATTGAAAAACAGCAAGAATTTTTGAAAAACGTTCAAAATAAACTTGAAAATACAAATAATTTAGAAAATAAAAATGATATAAAACAAAGTATAAATGAAGATTTAAGAAATTTTAATCAAACAGCTTATGAAACAAAATACAAAAATGAATCATTATTGGCTAATGATTTTTATGATGATAAAACAACAATTGATATAAATACAAGTTCAGAAAATTTTACAATGTCAAAACCAAATACAACAAATTTTGCTAATGATATTTTTGAAACTATAAATAATAGTGATTTAAATAATAATGAAAATTTGAACAATGCTTTAAATAAAGTATCATCTTCTTCAAGTCAATTAGATAGTATTTCTAATCAATTTTCTCAGTTTAGTAAACAACTCGAAGAAAAAGCATTAGAAAATATAAAAGAACAAAATAATCTATATAATGAAAATAAAATGAACAAAAATAAAGATTTTGGAAGAGAATCAACTGATTTCTCAAAATCTAATGTAAATGCAAATGCAGGTTATTTAGCTGCTTCTCAAGCAAATATAGTTCAAGAGCAAAGTGTAAGATTACTTTCTTAATTTTTACACTTTGTTAAACAGTAGTTTATAGCTACACCTTCTCTTAATCCATCGTCTAAAACTATCGATTCTTTTTTATTTAAAACTTCAAAAATCGCTTTATAAATAAAAATTCCAACTTCAATAAATTCAACTCTACCACGACCAACAAGTCTTGCAATTTCTTCTTTTGAAGAGTTTTTAAAAATATCTAAACTATTTGCTAAATCTTCTAAATTAACAATTGCTCCATTTACAATATTTCTATCATAAGAGAAAAAATCTTGTCCTAATTTAATAGCTGCTATTGTTGTAGGAGTTCCAGCGGTTGCAACAAAACTATAATTTGATAAATCCAAATTTAGTAAATCTAAAAATTGTTTTATTTCTATTTTTTTATTTTCTAAATCATTATGTAAGTCATGATTTTTTAAAAATTTTTGAGTCATTGTAACAATACCAAAATCAAAACTTTTTGCACTATATTTATCTTTAGTATTTACAATAATTTCAGTAGAACCACCACCAATATCAAGAAGTATAAAATTATCTGAATTAATATTTTCTCTTTTTAAAGCATACTTAACGGCAAGTAAAGTAAGTCTTGCTTCTTCATCGCCATTTATTATTTCAAAATTTATTCCCGTTTCATTTTTGAAAAATTCTAAAACTTCTTTACTATTCTTTGCTTTTCTCATAGCTGCTGTTGTAACACAAACTGCATTTTCAGGTTTATAATTTAGAACTTCACTCGAATGTTTAATTGCACTTACTACTCTTAGCATTGCTTCTTTTGAAATAATCCCAGTATCTACTAGCCCATCAGCCATTCCAACAACTTCATTATATTCTAAAACGATTTTATGATTTAAACAATCATATTTTAAAACTCTAAAAGAGTTTGAACCTAAATCAACACTAACAATTTCATTATTCATAGGTTTTCTTATAAATGAGGAATTTTAACTTTTGAATTTAGTAAATAACCTATAATTATCATCATAAAAAGAACAAAAGTTTCAGATATAAATCCTGTTAAAAAAATCAAATAAACAATCCACAATAAAATAGCACCTAAAGGAGTTGGAACACCTGTAAAATATTTTTCTACTTTACCTTCATCTGCATTGATATTAAATTGAATTAATCTTCTTAATCCTGAAATTACATAATAAACGAATGCAAAAATAATTAAAGGAACACTTAAAAAAGGTTCTTTTGTATCAATTATTGCAAAATAGATAAACATTGATGGAACAATTACAAATGATAAAAAATCTGCAAATGAATCTAACTGAATACCAAATTGAGTAGAAAGATTATATTTTCTCGCAATTTTTCCATCAAATATATCAAATCCTCCTGCAAGCCATGCAAATAATGCTGCTGCAAAAAATTGATGGTGTGTTAGAAAATAAATTGCAAATAGTCCTGATGCAATATTAAAAAAAGTCACTATATTTGCTAAATTAAAGTGATTGTATTTATTAAACAAAAAACTCATTCTTTCCCTTTGTTATATATATGATATTGATTTCTTCCATTTTCTTTTGACTTATATAAGCATTCATCTGCAAATTTATAAAGTTTGTTTGCTGAAATATATGAATTTGGCTCATATATTATAGCTCCCATCGAAATAGAAACAACATCGAGTATTTTACTATTTTTATGCTCAATTTGTAATTCGATAATTCGTTTATTCATATCTTTTAGGCAATTTTCTAAAATATTTAAATCAATATCAAATAAAATTACTCCAAATTCTTCACCACCTAATCTAAATACAAATTCATATTTTTTATTAAAATATTCTTTTAAATTATTTGCAACTTTTTTTAAAGTCACATCTCCCGAGTCGTGACCATATGTATCATTATATTGTTTAAAATAATCTATATCAATCATTATAAAAGCACATTGCCAATTATTTGCATTTGCAATAAATGGCATATTATCAAAAATCGTATCAAAATATTTTCTATTATAAAGTTTTGTCATTGAATCTGTAATAGAATCTATTTTATATCTTTTATTTAAAATAGTTAATTGTCTGTCTTTTTTTATAACCTGTAAAATAATATAAGCGATAACAACAAATGACAAAATTAGAATTAAAACTATATTATAAAATAGATAATTTTTCATTTGCTCATAATCATCTAAAAAAGCTTTTCTTTGTTTAAAGGCTTGTTGTGTTTCATATTTTATTAGAAAATCAATTCTTTTTAAAATATTGACAAATAAATTGTATTTATTTTCTTTAAATGAATTTAATATTTCATCATTAATTGTATCAACAACTATTCTTTCATCATTATTTTTATATGATTTAAAATAATAGTCCCATTCTTGTAATATAATTTCTTCTTCTTTTTTAAAATCACAATTATATTTTACTTTTCTACAATTTGCTATTTCTTGATAATTATCTGAAATAATTTGAAGTTTTATAATAGGAATTAGATTTCCAAAATAGATATTGTCAATTTGCTTTTTTAATTCATCTATTTGGCTATAAAATAGTAAAGCAGAAACTATTAATGTAGCAAGAACTGTACATACGAGCATTAACAGTTTTAATGTTGTAGACTTTAAAAACTTGTATATCATTTAGTTATTTTATCCAAATAAAAGTAAATCTTTTATTTACATTTTCATTCTTTTTTGTTAAAATGAAAGAAAAAATGGATTACTTTTGGAAATAACTGATAATTATCTAAATATATCATCAATTTATCAAGAATTATCTCTTAAAAAAAGTCAATTATCAAATATTGACAAAAAAGAGAATGAAAAATCAACTTTTGAAAAGAACGATTTAGTAACTCTTGGTGAAAAAAATTATGATGAAAATGATTATCAACGAGTTTTAAATAAATTTAAAAATAAAGATAATGAAGTAAGAACTCATGAACAAACTCATGCATCAGGTGCGACTACAACAAGTGCAATAAATTATAATTATCAAGTTGGACCAGATGGAAAATTATATGCGATGGGTGGAAGTGTTAGATTTGATACATCTATACCAGAAAATTCACAAAGTGCTAAAGTAAAACTTGAACAATTAAAAAAAGCATCTAGTTCTGTTAGTTCTTTAAGTGGTGCAGATGCAAGTATTGCACAAACTGCAAATTTAAATCGCCAATTCAAGAGATAAATGCATAAATTCACCAAACTAAGCTGTTAAAACTTTTGCAACTTTAGCATAAAAAACCTCAGATGGAGTTTTGTAACCAAGAGATTTTCTAGGTCTGTTATTTAACCTGTTTTGTATTTCTCTAATTTCTCTTCTTTTGACTTTAGTGAAATCTGTTTGTTTTGGTAAATACTGACGTATTAAACCATTTGTATGTTCATTTAATCCTCTTTCCCATGAATGATATGGATTTGCAAAGTAAAACTTTGTATCTAAAGCTTTTGATACTTCTTCATGATAAGCAAACTCTTTACCATTATCAGAAGTAATTGTATGAGTAATTGCTTTTATTGGATAAAGCATATCAATTAAAGCTTGTGTAACCACATCAGCTTTCTTAGAATCAACTTTTTTGATGAGAGTAAACTTTGTTGCTCTATCAACTATTGTAACTAATGCTCCAATATGGTTTTTACCAATGACTGTATCAATTTCAAAATCACCAACTCTTTTTTTGTATTCAACAACTTTTGGTCTTTTCTCAATTGATACTCTATTTTTAATAATTCCTCTAGAGTTATAGTCATTTCCTCTCTTGTGATACTTTTTGTTTTTATGACGTAGCATTAAATATAACTTTCCACCATGGCATTTATTTTTGTAGATATATTGATAAATAGTTTCATGTGATACATAAGAAAGCTTTTGTAATTTCATTACTCCTGATATTTGTTCAGGAGACCAATCTAATTTTAATTTATCTTTGATGTAATTCATTACTTTTCTAGTAAGCTTTAAATGCTTTGATTTATATTTGTGTCTATAGAAACTAAACTGTTCAGCAAGTTCTGGTTTATAAATACCTTCAGAACTATTTCTCTTTATCTCTCTACTAACAGTGGATTGTGAAATACCTAAAGTATTTGCTATTTGAATTTGAGTGTATCCAACTTTAGTGTAAGCAGATATTTGATATCTTACTTTTAGGGTTAACTGTGTGAATTTTCGCATAAATATTTTTCCTGTTTTTGGCGAAATAAGGATAACAAAATATTTGTTAACCCCACTTACACCTTTTCTTCAGAAATTATGCATTTATGATTTGAACTTAGGAATAAAATGTTATTAGAAAGTTTAAAACAAGGATTTACTTATGAGAATTGATAATAATTTAAATTCGATGATAGCTTCAGAATTACAAATAAATGATATGGCAACAAATATTGCAAGAGTTGCAAATACAGTTGCAGATCCAGAGTTTCAAGAAGTAAGTGCAGATTTAATAGATTCTATTGTAGGACAAATTCCAGAAGTTATTTCATATTCTGCAAATGCAAAAAGTATAGAAACGCAAAATGCTGTTTCAGATATGTTATTAAATATTAAGGCTTGAAAATGTCAAAAATAAATATAGTTTGTCCTCATTGTTTAAAAATAAATGCCATTCCTTTTAAAGATAGTTATTCAAAAGCAAATTGTGGAGCTTGTAAAAAATCATTACTTGATACATCACCTATAGAAGTAGATGAATCAAATTTTGATCATGTAATTGTAAATTCAGAAATTCCAGTAATTGTTGATTTTTGGGCACCTTGGTGTGGACCTTGTAAAATGTTTGCTCCAATTTTTAGTGAAGTTTCAAAAAAATATCCTTTGAAAGCACTTTTTGTAAAAGTTAATACAGAATCACATCAAAATTTAGCAGGAAGATTTAATATAAAATCTATTCCTACATTAATAGTTTATAAAAATGGTATTGAGAAAAAGAGAGTTTCAGGAGCTTTAGATCCACTTAGACTATCAAATCTTGTAAATGAAAGTTTATAAGAACTATTTATTAGTTTTTATAAACTTATTTAACTCTTTTAATTGAGTTTCATTAAATACCATAATTCCATTTTCTTCAAGTAATTTTGCTGTTAAACCTTGTCCGGCTATTAAATTATTAGAAAAAGTTCCATCATATATATTGATATTTCCACAAGAAGGAGAATTTGCCTTTAAAAGTGCAACTTTGATATTTTCATCTTTACAAATATCTAAAGCTTTTTTTGCACCTAATAAAAAATTTATTGTTATATCCAGTCCTTCTTGATTTTTAACAATAAAAGGTTTATCATTTTTTACTATTTCAGCTGGAATTCTTGGAATTGATAATCCACCAGCAACTTCAGGACAAAATGAATAAATTTCATTTTCACATAAAATATCCATAAATAGTTCTTTTAGTGAGAATGAAAATTTCGGATTAAATGCTATAGATGAATTATTTCCATCATATCTAACATCTTCTCCCAATAAACAAGAAGATATTAATATTTTCATATAGTATTATCTTCTTCAGTTACTTCATCCGTTAATTCTTTTAAATCTTTATAAAAGAATGTTGATAATTGGATATTACTAAAAGCTGCTTTCATTGAAACAAAGATTTTTGGATTTTCTTCTTCAAGTTTAGCTAATAATTCTTTTGTAGTAGCTCTTGCATGTGGCATTTTTACATCAAATCTTAATCCAGGACAAGCTTCATCACCAATTACATTGATTTCATTTGTATTTGCAAATGCACGTAATTGTCTCTCTCTACAAAAAATCAAAGGTCGAATAACTTCTAAACCATTTTCAGCTTTATAAATGGGAGGCATAGAACGCATAGTTCCATTATAGAAGAAGTTCATAAAAAATGATTCCATTGCATCATCTAGATGGTGTCCTAAAGCTACTTTGTTATATCCTTGCTCTTGAGCTGTTGAATATAAATATCCTCTTCTCATTCTTGAAAAGAATGAACAAAAAGAGGAATTTTTTCTGATTTTTTCACCAGCCAATTCAAAAATTTGTGTATCAATTATTTGATGTTCAATTCCATGTTCTTTACAATGGTTGCTTAAAAACTCAACTTGTTCACCCATACCATAAGTTACAGTTACAGCCTTAAATTCAAAATTGTATGGAGCGACTTTTTTTAATCTATTTAATGTATGAATTAATGTTAAAGAATCTTTTCCACCAGAAAATCCAACTAATATTCTATCACCCTCTTTTATTAATCCATATTCTGCATTAGTTTTTCCAACTATTGTAGAAATTTTTTTACTTAATTCAACCAATATATTATTCCTATAATTTTTTTGTGATTATATCAAAAAAGTTTTAATACTATTTTACATCAAAACTAAAATGGTAAGAATCAATTTTCATATCTTGATTCAAATAGAATTTATGTGCTTCATGTCTATGGACAGAAGAATCAAGATGAATTGATGTACAATTTTGTTGTTTTGCATAGATTTTTATAAAATTCAATAAAGCTTTTGCAGCATCAGATGATTTAACACTTTTATCAGTCACAAAATCATCGATATAGATATGTTTTCCCCAAGCAAGTTTTTCTCTTATTGAAAATCCTACGACACAAATGATTTGATTATTATCAGTAATATATGCCAGTTTATAACCACTTTTAATCTGTAAAGAGATACTCTTTAAAAAATCTTTTTCTGATAACTCTTTTTTAATTTGATGCATTATTTTATAACAATATTTTATTTCTTCTTCTGTTGCAATTTTTATTTCCAATAGAAAATCCTTTTATTATGTTATTATGGCAACTATATTCACTAAATTTAAAGTATAGAGAAAATTTTACTCTAATTTTAGATAAAAAATATATAATTTCATAAATATTATACAAAGATTCAAAATGACATTAGAAGAAGAAAAAGAGTTTAAACAAAAAATCCAAGAGACTATTTTACCATTTGCAGTAAATATGACAGAAGATCAAATAAGAAAAGTTATATTATCTGTTGAGAAATCAAATAGTAATCTACCAAAAGGTTTTGCGGATATGTTATTTGAACAAATAATGGTATATAAATATAATCAATTAAATAAATAATAAAAGTAAATATGAGAAATTTTATAAATTATAAAAAATCAATTGAAATAATAAATAATATTCAATTAAACAATGCTACAACACAAAAACTATTTATCACAAATGCAATTGGAAAAGTTATTGCAAATGACGTAATTGCATCACATAATAGTCCTGAATTTCCAACTTCAGCGATGGATGGATATGCCATAAAATTTGAAGATTTAAAAAGTGAATTTTTAGAAATAATTGCAAAAAATCCTGCTGGTAGTGTAGTTGAAGTAGAAGTTACATCAGAAAAATGTATAAAAACATTTACAGGTTCACTTATGCCAAAAGGAAGTGATACTTTAATTCCAATAGAAAATGTTGAAGTATTTGATAATAAAATTAAAATAAAAAAAGAGGTTCCTTTTGGTTTTGCAGTTCGTGATATTGGTGAAAACTATAAAAAAGATGAAGTTTTAATCAAAAAAGGAACTATTATTGGTTTTGCAGAAATTGGTGTTTTAGCATCATTAAATATTTCTCAAATCAATGTTATTGTAAATCCTACAATTGCCATAGCAAGTACAGGAAGTGAAGTTTTAGATTTAGGTGAAATACAAACAAACGAAGCTCAAATAAGAAGCTCTAATCATTTAACTTTGGAAGCATTATTTAAAAGTAATGGTGCAAATATTTTACAAATGGGTGTAGTAAAAGATGATATTGATTCTATTACAAGCTTATTTGAAACTGCTTTACAAAAAGCTGATATTGTTGTGACAACTGGTGGAGTTAGTGTTGGTGATTATGATTTTGTACAAGATGTAGTTAAAGACAGATTAAAAGCAAAAATACTTTTTCACGGAGTTTCAATAAAACCTGGAATGCATATCTTAATTGCAACAAAAGATGAAAAAATTATTGTTGCTCTTCCTGGATTTGCTTATTCATCAACTGTTTGTGCGATACTTTATGTTTTACCATTAATTTATAAATTTAGAAATTCCAATGAATCTTTACCAATAATAAAAGCAAAAATAACTCAAAATTTTCCTAAAAAAACAGATAAAACTGTATTTACTGCTTGTAATGTTAGTTATATAAATGGTGAATATTTTGTAGATTTCAAAGGTAAAAAAGAAGGAACAAGCGCTATTTTAACAAATATGCTTGAAAGCCCTGCTCTATTGATTCAAGATGAAAATAGTGGTGATTTAAAAGCTGGTGATTTAGTAGATATTTTATTAATTAATCATTTAAAATAGATGTCTAAAAATCTATTTCATATTCTTATGGTTTTTGCCATGGTGTTTTGGGGAGCATCTTGGATAAGTACAAAAGTTCTTACTACTTATGTAAATGAGTATGAATTAGTATTTTTAAGAATGGGAATATGTTTTATTACAATGTTTCCAATAATATATTTTTATAAACTTTCATTTAAATTTGATTTTAAATCTTTTCTTTTGATTTTAGTTGCTTCTGTTGTTTTAACATTTTATAGTATTGTTATGTTTTTGGGTGTCGAACATGGAACAGGAAGCTTTGGTGGAGCTTTAGTAACAACGCTAATTCCAATAAATACTTTTATAATAATTGCAATAATAAATCAAAAAACTATTAGTTTAAAACACTCTTTTGCATTAATACTTGGAGCTTTTGGAGTTTTAAATATGCTAAATATTTGGAATTTTAATTTAAATGAGATTTTTTCAAAAGATAATATATACTTTTTAATAGCTTCTATTTTATGGCCAATTCTTACTATAATTACAGCAAAAGCTACAAAAATAAATGCTATGGTATTTACTTTTTATACTTATATAATCTCTAGTTTCACTCTTTATTTATTTTTTGTTGACAATACACTGTTTACAAAAATAATAAACTTTGATTCTATTTTTTGGTTTAATATTTTTGTTATAACTATTTTAAGTACAACTTTTGCAACATCTATTTATTTTATTGGAGCAAGTAAATTAGGTGCAAAAGAAGTATCTTCATATATATTTTTAGTTCCAGCATCAGCTCTTATAATTGGAGCTATATTTTTAGGAGAAAAGATTACTTATAATATAGTTATTGGTACAATTTTTACAATAATTGCTATTTATATTCTAAATAATTTAAATATTTTTAAACTATTTATAAAAAATTAAAAAGTATTACAATTATTCAAATCACCAGTATCAAAACCTTTTTTAAACCAACTCATCCTTTGAGCTGAAGTTCCATGTGTAAAAGAATCAGGAACCACATATCCTCTTGCTTCTTTTTGTAAAGTATCATCGCCAATCGCATTTGCTGCATTTAAAGCCTCTTCAATATCACCTTTTTCTAAAGAGTTAAAATCTTTTTTAGAATAATATGCCCAAAGCCCCGCATAACAATCAGCTTGAAGTTCAACCTTTACTTGAAGTTGATTCTCTTTTGTTGTTGATAAATTTTGTTTTGCTTTTTGAACTTCGCTTAAAGTTCCTAAAAGATTTTGAACATGATGCCCTATTTCATGAGCTATTACATAAGCTTGTGCAAAATCTCCTGGAGCATCATGTCTTTTTGCTAATTCATCAAAAAATGATAAATCAAGATATACTTTTTCATCAGTTGGACAATAAAATGGTCCAGTTTGAGAAGAAGCAAATCCACAACCACTTTTTACTGAATTTCTAAATAATACAAGTTTTGGATCAACGTACTTTAAATCATACATTTTAAAAACTTTGCTCCAAATATCTTCTGTTTGAGCTAAAACTGCACTTACAAATTGAGCACTTTTATCATCTGTTTTTTCATTTATTACTTTATTTGAACTATTATTTGATGTTGTATTTCCATCAATCAAAGATAAAGGATTAAATCCCATAAAATAAGCAATAACTCCAACTATTAAAATTATTCTTCCTATTTTTGTACCTAAAAGTGTTTTTACAATAGGAATCAATAAAGCTAAAGAGTTATTATTGCTACCAAAATTTACTCCAGTTTCACCTCTTCTATCTTCGATATTTGAACTTCTTCTATTATCTTCCCATTTCATTATGCATCAACCTTTTTTCTATTTAACCAAGGTTTTATTAAATAATATGACATTAAAACTAGCATAATAAAACTTGAAATTTGAGATAATAAGGAACTTCTTTCTTCTTCAAGACTAAAATTTAATATATTTACATTTGTAAAAAATGTGTCAAATAAGTAACCAAATAATAAAGATAAAACAGCAATCATAGTTAAATAGATAATTAGTGAAGTTTTTCCTAAGCTTTTATATACAACACTCATTGTTATTAAACTTGTTGCTGGACCAGCACTTAAAAGTATAAATGCAGCTCCTGGACTCATACCTTCTATTATTAAAGCAGCAGCAATTGGAAGTGAAGCAGTTGCACAAATATATAAAGGCATTGAAAATAAAATTATTACAAGATAAGTTAAAAATTGATTTTCAAAAAGTAGACTTGTATACTCTTTTGGAGCTAATGAAGTAAAAAGTGTTGCGAAAATAAGTCCAATAAAAAGTGGTTTTACCATATCTTTAAATAAAGTTACATAAGCGTAAGAGAAAACTTCTTTTATAGAAAAAGTTTTTTTAGCTGGTTTTTCTGAACTACAAGAACAGTGACAAGAACAAGAAGAAGCTTCTTCTTTTTTTATCTCTTTTTCTTCATCTTTGTCAAAAATATTTTGAATAATTCCTACAACAATCGCAATTATAATTGATGAAATAACTCTATAAATTGTAAAAATAAGACCAAAAAAAGAGTAAGTTGCTAAAATAGAATCAACCCCAGTTATTGGACTTGATATCAAAAAACTCTGCACTGCACCTTTACTAGCACCCTCTTTTCTAAGACTTTGAGCAAGTGGTATAACAGAACAAGAACAAACGGGAAGTGGTATTCCAAAAATAGTAGCTTTTATAACTGAACTTATATTTCCACTTCCTAGATGTTTTATTATAAAATCATCTGGAACTATTTGTTTTAAAAATCCAGCAATCAATAATCCAACTAAAATATAAATAGCCATTGCATCAAGTAACGCTAAAAAGTTATTAGCCAAAGTTATTGCTAATTCCATATTTTATTCCTCTTGAGAATTTATCAATTTATTTGAAATTTGTTTTTTAGGTTTTACACCTAAATCTATAAACTCTTCAGCTCTTTTTATTAGATTTGCATTTCCTAAAGTAAGTTTATTCATAGCACTATCATAAGCTTTTTGAGTTCTGTTTATATTTACACCTATATCTTCAATATCAGCTACAAATGAAGCAAATTTGTCATATAAATCAGCTGCTTTTTTAGAAATCAATAAAGCATTTTCATTTTGATGTTCATTTCTCCAAATATTTTCTATTGTTCTTAAAGTAACATATAAAGTTGAAGGAGAAACTAACATAATGTTATTTTCAAAAGCTAATTTAAATAGATTATCATCAGTTGAAGTTGCAAGGATAAAAGCACCTTCAACAGGAATAAACATCAATACAAAATCTAAAGTTCTAACACCATCTAATTCTTCATATTTTTTAGAACTAAGTGCTTTGATATGAGATGTGATTGATTTTACTAACTCTTTTGAAGCTGTTGCTTTGTGTTCTTCATTTTCAGTTTTACAATAGTTTATATAAGCATTTAAAGAAACTTTAGAATCAATAACAATATCTTTTTTTGATGGTAAATGAACAATAACATCAGGTCTTAATCTTTTTCCATCATTGTCATTGAATGAGCCTTGAATTGTATATTCATTCCCTTCTCTAAGTCCAGTTTGGTCTAAAATTGATGATAAAATCATCTCTCCCCAATCACCTTGAGTTTTATTTTGTCCTTTTAAAGCTTTTGTTAAATTAACTGCATCAGTTGAAATCTGATTATTTAAATCTTTTAGATTTTTTATCTCTGTTAAAAGTGAAGTTCTTTGTTTTGTCTCTTCATTATGAATTTCATTTACTCTTTTTCCAAAAGATTCTAGCTGATCTTTAAATGAAGTTAAAACTTGTGTTAAATTTAAATTTGATTTTTTTTGATTTTCATCAAATAATTTATTTGCAAGATTTTCAAACTCTATTTTTAATTGTTTTTTTGATTCTTCTAAAAGAGTTATTTTTTCATTGAAATTTTCTTCTTTTATTTCAAACTCTCTAAGAAGTTGTTTCTCTTTTGCTTCAGACATTTTTGCAAGGCTTGAAAGTTTAAATTCATAAGCTTCTATTGTATTTGAATTTATTTGAGAAGCGTGTTTTTCTAATATCTTTAATTTATCTTCAAAACTCTCTTTAATAAGTTTTTTTTCTTCTTCAAGTTTTCTATTGGCATTGTTTAGATTAGTTATTTGAGTTTCATAAGAACTATGATTTAATTCTATTTTTTCATTTAATGCTTTTAGTTTAAGTAATGCTTCATCTTGTAAAGCTTTTAATTGATTTTCATATTTTTGTCTAGAAAATTGCAATATTATCAATAATCCTGATAATATTGCAATAAAAGTAACTATTAATGTTAAATAATTTACCTCAATTATTCCTTCACTTAACATCTATTTATTCTCACTAAATTTTAAACTTTTAACATCATATCCTAACTCTTTAAATCTTTCTACTAAAGGTGGATGAGAATAATAAAAGAAAATATACAATGGATGTGATAAAGGAAATGATTTATTTTCATTTGCAAGTTTTAATAAAGCATTTACTAAATCTTCTTTTGTTGCCAAATTTGAACCAAAACTATCTGCTGCATATTCATTATGTCTTGAAATAAAAGATATTAAAGGCATTAAGAAAAATGACAATATTGGAGAAAAAATCAAAAATACAACTATAATTGCATAAGGTTGATTTTGTAAATTTAGTCCTAAAAATAGTTTATCTGGTAAATTTCCAAAAATTGCAAAAAATACAAACATAACAACACCCATAATTCCAATATTTTTTATAATATCACCATTTTTAAAGTGTCCTAATTCATGCCCTAGAACTGCTAATAATTCATTATGTGTTAATTTTTCAATCAATGTGTCAAATAAAACTACTCTTTTTGTACTTCCTAATCCACCAAAATAAGCATTTAATCTATTATCTCTTTTACTTGCATCTACAGAAAAAACTCCACTACTTTTAAATCCTACTTCATCTAAAAGATTTTCTATTTTCTTTTCTAATTCTTTATCTTTTAATTTTTCAAATTTATCAAACATTTTATCTCTGATTACTGGATAAAGCATATTTATCAAAATAATAACAGCAAATATAAAAGCAAATCCCCAAATCCACCAAGCAGAAAAACTATTTATAATAAATGAAATTCCTGCAATTACAATTGAACCAAAAACTAAAAACAATATTCCAGTTTTTATTGTATCTTTTATAAATAAAGCTGGTGTCATATTTGAAAAACCATATTTTTTATTTAATTTAAAAGTTGAATAAAGTTCAAAAGGTAAAGTCAAAAACCAATTTATAACAATAAATAAATCTACGAAAATCACAGCTTTTAACCAGTATGAATCAACTTGAACTAAAGAATCTAAATAAGATAATCCAAACCCAATCCATAAAATAAACAATACAAAATCATAAAAAGTTGAAACAATAGCAAGTTTCTCTTTTTCTATTGAATAATTTGCAGCCTCTTCATATTTTGCTGAATCTAATATAATAGCTTGTAATGTTTTTGCATTTTTAACAAATCCTATTTGCATAAAAGAAGTATAAATATTAAATGCAAAATAGATACAAAAAACTATAACAAATATTTCTAACACTAAAAAATCCTTTTTAAATATTTTTATTTATATGATACAATTTTAATGCTTTTAGTTAAATATTTCTTTTAATTCAACTAACTTATCTATAACTTTTTTATCATCAGTTATATAAATCAAATCATAATTTTCTTCAAATGACTCTTTTGTCCAATTTGTACTTCCAATAATGGCTTTAGAAGAATCAATTAAAGCAACTTTTAGATGCATTTTATTTTTATCTTTGTTGATTATAGTTTTTATTCCATTTTCTTTTAACAAATCCAATACTTCATCATCTTTTTTTGTTTTTTTATCATCAAATAAAACAGTTACTTGTACACCTTTTTTTGAGGCTTTTATCAAATCTTTTGCAAAACTTTTATATGAAAAGTTATACATTGCAATAAAAATCTCTATTTTTGCATCCAATATAGCTGAACTAATTTGTTCTTGGGCTTTTTTTGAGTCATTTGGAAGAATAAAAACTTCACTTGAATATAAATTTAAAACCAAAAACAAAGATATAAATAAAATTTTTAACATAATTTTTTCCTAATTAAATAATTCAAAAAAATCCAAAGGAATTTTTGAAGGTTTGAAATTTTTTAAAAATGCTAATTTAAATGTAGCTTTAAATAAAACTTCATTATCTCTAGTAATTTCTTGATACATTACAATTGAAGCTGATTTTTTTTCAACCAATTTTGCAGATATTTCCAAAATATCTCCAAAAATAGCAGGTTTTATCCAATCTGCTGTTGTACTTTTAACTACAAAAAATTCATCTTTATTATGAGGAGATAAACCTTTTTGAAAAAAAAGTTCACTTCTAGCACGTTCACAAAAATTAAAATAATTAGAGTGATAAACAACTCCTCCACAATCTGTATCTTCGTAATAAACACGAATTTTCATTATAACTTTCCTTATTATATATTTCTAATGTAATTTCTTGATTGTATCTTTTATCAAATTCAATTGGACTTATAATTAGGAATAAAACAACATATTTAGCTTAATAAAAGATATTAAATAAATAAAAATTTAGTATCTTAAAAGAACTTATTTATACAGGATTTGGTGGTGCACTTATTTTAAAAAAGAAAAAGAGAAAGTTAAATATGTTAAAATCCTTTTTTAAAATCGTATATATTTAAAGGTGTTTTTCGTGTCTATTTTTGCTTTACAATCAATAGCTGGTGGTTTTCTAGATGAAGATTTAGTACATTTTAATAAAAAATTTGATGATTGGTGTATTCAATTTGAAAATTATGATGATGCTAGGGATATAGTTCAAACTCTTGAAAATCCAGAAATTATTGATATTGTAGAAATTACACCATTAAGTTATCCAAAATATTTTTTTCACGATTTACAAGGTACTATTTATGTGACAAGACAAATAGAAGATAAAATTATTTGTGTTGTAGAACCTGTCATGGGAGCTAGTTTTAGAATCGCAATTTGTGATCTTAAAACAAAAAATGTAAGATTAACAAAAACTCATTATAAAACTATTCCTAGTGTTGAAGGTGCTTTTGCTAGTTTTAGTGAGTAAAAAAAGTTGATATTAAACTAATTTTCCTAAAAGTTTTGGCATTATGATTCCTATTTCATTGTATTTATAGTCAAAACTTTCAACAACAATATCATATAACTTATGATTTTTGTATTTATTATGCCATTCTGGTTCTTTATTTTCATAAAAATTATAATACTCAAATCTTAATTTATAAGCCTCTTGAAGTATTTGTTTATCTTTGTTCACAACAATCCTTTAAAATAAAAAAAGGCTAGAAAAACTTCTAGCCTAAAATAAATCTAAATTTTAAATTTTAATTAGAACAATTTATCTCTCTAATTTTATTTAATAAATCAAAAACAATTTCTATATTATCTTCCATTTCTTTAGTTGTTGAGAAGATTTTTTCATTATTACTTTCATCTGCATATAAATTTACAGTTGATTGAACTAAATCATGAACTTTTTTATGAGCTACTTTTAAATCACCCCACTCTTTACTTTTTGCAAAAAGTTTATTTTCATTTGCATCTATCCATTTACCTAAATTACATTCATGATCATTTTTTACAGTAAATTTAAATCCTGCTTTACATAAAGCAAAATTTGTATTCTTAAAACTTATGTGATCAGATTTTAGTCTATTTATATCAATTATTAAATCTGTATCACAAACTCTTTTATGAGCATTTCTATCAAAACTTGTTTGATTTATAGTATTTTCAAGATGAGTTACTAAATCTGAAGTTTTAGTAGCCATATCATTTATAGTTGAAGCTAAAGCAGCATTTTGTTGAGTAGCTTGATCCAAAGAATTAACTGTATCATTTATTTGAGCCATTGCTTTTTGTTGTTCTTTTGATGCAGTTGCTACATCAGCAATTAATTTTGTTGTTACAACAATATTTTCATTTAACTCATTATATCCTTCAATCATTTTTGAAGTAATATCTTTTCCTTCTTTTGCTTTTATAGTTGCATTTGAAACTATTGTTTTTATTTCATTTGCAGCTTCAGCACTTCTACTTGCAAGATTTCTTACTTCAGCAGCAACAACAGCAAAACCTTTTCCAGCTTCACCAGCAGTTGCAGCTTCAACAGCAGCATTTAAAGAAAGAATATTTGTTTGGAAAGCTATTTGATCTATTACAGAAATTGCTTCATTTATAGCTATTACTTGATTATTTATTTCATCCATAGAAATAGCTGTTTTTTCAGCTAAATCTTTTCCAATATTACTTGATTTTGTAACATTTTGTGCATATTGTGCCATTTGAATAGCATTTTCACTACTTCTTGTAACTGTTGCAGATATCTCTTCAATTGCTGCGGCTGTTTCTTCTAAAGATGCTGCTTGCGTATTTGATGAATCACTTAATTTTTTAGAAGCATTTGCAAGTTCAGATGAACTTGATGATAATTCATTATTTGATTTTTCAATTAAACACATAATTTCATTGATTGATGATTGAGTAACTTTTGCCCCACTTAATAAAGAAGCAATTATTCCTGTAACATTTTGAATATGAGGAATTTGATAATCATATTTTGCTGTTGATAATGCAATTAATGTTTCACTTAAAATAGTAAGATTTTTTTGCATTCTCTCTATCATACTATTAATTTCATTTACTAGTGAATTTACACCAATAGAATTAGCTTTTCCTTTTATTCTATCATTTAATAAACCAGCATTTACTTTTTCAATAATTTGTCTCGATTCTTCTATAACTATTTGATCCTGATTTAAGCCTTTTTCAATTGAATCTAAATAGTTATTGAAACTATTTACAACTTCTCCTATTTCATCATTTGATTTAACTTCAATTCTTGTTCTTTCATTTGAATTATTTGAGATATTCTCAATTGAATTTTTTAGATTAAATATAGGAAGTAAAATATTATTTCTCATATTTACCAATGAAATACTCATTATAATTAAAACAGCAATTACTAAAATAATAAGTGCAACCCAAATAATATTTGAAGCATGATCAATAGCATTTTTAACAGAATCAATTGGTTCAGCAACTAAAGCAATACCAAGTTTTTTACCTTCAAAATCTGTTACTTCACTAAAAGTATAAAAATACTTGTCTGTAATAAGATATTTACTATTTAAAAGTTTATTAAAATCTATTTTTTTAGTTTCTTCTAAAAAATCTTTGTTTACAAATTTTTGTGAAATAAGATATTTATCTAAAGTGTCTTCTTTTTTTACATCTGCAATAGCTAAAGAAGTATCCATCAATAACAAGAAACCTCTTTTCTCTTCATCAAAAGAGATTGCAACAGAGTTTATTCCTTGCATAAATTCTAATGATCCAACATGCTCTTTATTTGAATCAAAAACTGGAACAACAGCTCTTAAACTTAATCCTGCTTTTCCTATTTCAAAACCATTTACTGCAATTTTATCTTTATTTACTTTTACAATACTTGCTCTAAATGAACTTAAATCATCTCCAAATTTTGTAGGTTGCCATGATCTTAAAAAAGAATGATTATCTTTTGTATGAAGGTGAACCTGAATATTTTTAAATGGAGTAGATTCTTTCATACTCGAAGATAAATTTGCTAAAGTAGATATAGCTAATTCTCTATTTTTTGTAGATAATGATTCTTTTATTGAAGAATCATTTGCAATTGAGATTGCATTTGAAATTCCTACTTCAAATTTAGCTTTTATTCTTTGATTACTCAAAGAATTTAAGTTTGTAGTTACATCTTGATAAACTTCTTTTGTTAAATCATTTCTATACTTATTTAATATAAAATATCCTATAACAAGAACTAATAATGTAACTATTACATTTGTTAGTGTGAATTTTTTACTAATACTCAAGTCTTTCATCTTTATCCTTTTGTGGAAATAACTTACATTTTATTGAAATATTCATTAAAAAAGATTAAATTTATAAAAAAATAATTTATCCCATTGGATATAAAATATCCTTTTGAATCTCTTCAATTTTTGCTAAAAGTTCATCATTTATCTTAAAATTAAATGCTTTTATTGACTCATCTAATTGATTTAAAACTCTTGCACCAATTATTGTTGAAGCAACAAAATCAAAATGTTTTGAATATGCAACAGCTAAAGTAACAGGTGAAATTCCGTATTCATGTGATAGTTCAATATATCTTGCTGTTGCATTTAGTGTCTTATCATTTACAAACCTTTTTGCCATTGCTTGAACTCTTATATTAGGATTGTTTGTATATGCTGTAAATCGTGCATCAGAAGGATAAAAATCATTATTATATTTTCCACTTAAAACTCCTCCTGCTATTGGAGAATAAGGTAAAAGCGAAATATTTTCACGTCTACAAACATTTGCTAATTCATCATGAAATCTTGGATTTAATAAAGAAAAATTATTCTGAATAGATTCAAATCTAGCTAGTTTTTCATATTTTGCAACTTCATTTGCTTTTGTTAAACCATAAGCACTATCATTTGAAGTTCCAATATATCGTACTTTTCCTTCTTTTACAAGTTCATCAAAAGCTCTTAATGACTCTTCAATAGGAACAACAGTGTCAGGCCAATGCATTTGATATAAATCTATATAATCTGTTTGAAGTTTTCTTAAACTTCCTTCTACTGCTCTTTTTATATGAAAAGAATCAATAGCTGTAAGTCCGTGACGAATTGGAGGGACAAACCAACCAGAAGCAGCACCAGCAACCTTTGTTGCTAAAATGATTGAATCTCTTGGTTTTGTTTTTAGCCATTCACCAACAATTTGTTCAGTAATACCTGTTGTATTTGCTTTGGGAGGGACAGGATAAAGCTCAGCTGTATCAAAAAAATTTATTCCATTTTCATAAGCTTTATCCATTATTTTGAATGCTTCTTCTTTTGTTGTAGTTGAACCAAAAGTCATAGTTCCCATACAAATAGTAGAAACTCTTAATCCACTTTTTCCAATATAACGAAATTCCATAATATATCCTTTTTAAACTCTTAAAAAAAATTTAAGAAGTAAAATTCTATGTAAAACAATAAATTGTTTTTATAGGAATTAGATTATATCGTTTTAAGTTGATTATTCCATAATACAAATCTCTTTTTTTCTCATATGTTTTATAGTTTGAATAGCAACTAAAATAACAATCACTGTTGTAATTGTTGTAAGTACATAAGCAAGTAATTCATATATCCAATATTTAGTTAATTCATGCATTAAAATAGCACTTAAACTTACAGCTGCCATCGGAAAAGTAAATGCCCACCATGATATAAAGAATTTAATTTTTACAAAGTTTTTGTACATTACAAAAACTAGAATTGTAAAAAATAGCCCTAAATTAAATAAAATTTGTGCAAAAAAGTCTAAATTTCCAGTTAATTTTATATATGAAATAAATCCAATAGCAGGAGGTGCTATTAAGATAAATAGTGTTGGCATAAATTTTGGTGCAAATTGATTATGAAAAATAATTCTATTTAAAATAATAGAAAATAGAATAATCCAGAAAAAAATTCCAATAGAAAAATAAAAATAAAGAATAGAATCATCAACAAAACCTTTTCCAGCAATGGGAACGATAAGATTTCCAACAATAGGAATAAACCAAGCTGGATTTGAGTGTTGTATTTCAAGATTATTATTTATCCAAAATTTAATAGTGTAATAAGTAAAAAAGATATGAAAAAGTGCTCCAAAAATAAAAAATATTTCAGATATATTTATAGAATAAGCTCTAAAATCAATAGATAAAATCAACATAGATATAGAAAAAGCTGCAAAAAAGTTTACTCTTATTGGGTGTGTGAACTCTTTTTTAACTTCATCTTTAAATTTAATAAGTTTTAAACTATAAAAAATTAAAACAACAAAAAATAAAATTGTTGAAATAGCTATCATTACTGTGGCTATTGACATTGGGAAAAGAAATACACTACTCATTCTTTCATATACTAAAGTCAAACCACCTAATCCCATAATTGTAGCAAACATCATTATAGGGAAAAATTGCAATCTATTGGAAGGAATTGCTTTTATACTCTCTTGTTCTTGCATTATAAATCCTATTAAGATTAATTTATTATAATTAGAAAAAATTTAAAAGGTTTATTTTGGCAAAAAGTAAAAAAATCATAGATTTAAGTAAAGAAAATCTATCTTTTGAAGATAGAAATCAAACTATAAAACTATTGAATTTTAAGATAGAAAGTATGAGTTTAGATATTGCAATTTATGAAAAAGATAAATTTATCAAAAATAGCACTATGGTTTTCGCTCATCTACCTAAAAAGTTAAAAGCCAAACTAAATCCTAAAGAAAAATAATGTTTTTTTCTAAATATTTTTATAATTATAACTTATAAAATTTAAAGTTTGTTTTATTTTATATAAGTATAAATTATAATACTAAGGAAAATGTTTGAATTGGTTAGCACATATATTTTTATCTGAATCAAATATAGATTTTCAAATTGGAAATTTTTTAGCTGATCCATTAAAAGGAAAAGCTTGGGAAAATGCCAATGAAGAGATCAAAAAAGGTATGTTTACACATAAACAAATTGATTCTTTTACAGATAAACATGAAATAGTAACTATAAGTAAAAAAAGATTAAGAGAAAAAGGTTTATTAAAACCTATAATCATAGATTTAACTTATGATTATTTTCTAACAAAAAATTGGGATAAATTTTGCAATATTCCTTTGAAAAAATTCTCTAATAATTTTTATCATGAAGCTTATAAAAGAACTCCTTTTATGCCATATCAAGCAAATTTACCAATTTCACATATGATAGAAAGAGATTTGTTAAATAAATATCACACTATAAATCAACTAAAAACTTCTTTTTCAAGAATGGATGGAAGATTATCCCCTAGACTTTTACAAAGAGATAGTGCAAGCAGTTATTCAAAAACTGTAGTTGAAAATATTCACCATTTAGAAAAAGACTTTTTAGAATTTTTTCCACAACTTTGTAAAACTGTAAAACAAGATTTAGATAAAGATAGATTAAAACATTGGAGAATTTAGATGAAAAAGTTGGTTTTAATTCGACATGCAAAATCAGATTGGAGTAATCCTTTTTTAGAAGATTTTGATAGAGCTTTAAATAAAAGAGGATTAAAAGATGCTCCTTTTATGGCAAAAATTTTAAAACAAAAAGATATAAAACCTGATTTGATAATCTGCTCACCATCACTTAGAACAAAACTAACAAGTGAGTATTTTATAAAAGAGTTAGATTTTAAAGGTAAATTTATATTTGAAAAATCTATTTATGAAGCACCTTATGAAAATCTTCTAAAAGTTTTACAAAATATAGAAGATAAAAATAAAATAGTTTTTTTATTTGGTCATAATCCTGGAGTTTGTGATTTAGTAAATTTTTTATCTAAAGAGTATTTTGAAAATATTCCAACTTGTGGTATTATTGAGGTAGATTTTAATACTAATTCTTGGAAAGATATATCAAAAGAAAACTCAAAATTTATCTTTTTTGAATACCCTAAAAAGTACAAATAAAAATTTATACTTTTTTATTTCTTTTTATAAGTAAATATACAAAAAATGGTGCTCCAATAAAAGCTGTAACAACGCCAATAGGCAAAGTTGAATCAGTGTTTAAATTTCTAGAAATTAAATCAGAAAATACTAAAAAAATTCCTCCAAAGAAAAATACTGGAAATATCAAATTATGAGCACTTTGTTTATAAATTAGTTTAATTATATGAGGAATAACTAATCCTATAAAACCTATTGGACCTACAAAACTTATGCTTATTCCAACACTTAAAGAAACTACAATCAAAAGTATTAGATTTATTTTATTTACATTTAGACCTTTTAAAAAAGCAGTATCATTACAAATCAAAAGTAGTTTAATTTTTTCTTTATACAAATAAATTATTAAATAAAAAACAAAACTTACCACCATAAGAATAAAACTATTTGTAAATCCAACTGTATCTAAACTTCCAAGAGTAAATCTAACAATAGAATAGTTTTCTTGTAAATTACTCATATAAAAAACCAACATCAACGCAGAACTATAAAAATAAGATAATGCAATTCCTATTAATAAAATTGAATTTGTAGAAACAGCAACAGAGTTTTTATTTATAACTCTTGAAATAAAATACAAAATCAAAATAGTAATAATCGAGCCAAATATTGATGAAATTGTCAAAGATAAAAAAGGAACAAAAACTATACCAATTGCAGTAAAAAGTGTAGTTCCACTTGCAATTCCCAACGTATATGGAGTTATTAGTTCATTTTTAAAAATGATTTGAAAAATCAAACCACTCAAAGATAAAATTCCTCCAACAAAAAATGCCAATAAAATCCTAGAAACTCTTAAATCCCAAAATACCATAGAAGAACTATTTGTTGAATCAAAAATTTCTTTAAAACTAAGAGTTACTTCACCTAAAAATGGCGAAATAATAACTATAATAAAACTAAAAAAATAAAGTAAAATTTTCATAAATTAACTACTAAATGGTTTTCTAGTTTTAAAATAGTTTTATTATAAAATTTTTCTAAATTCTCATTTGTAAAAAATTTTTCATGCTCATCAAAAAACGCTATTTTTCCATTTTTTACAAATAAAACTTTATATTTTAGTGCATAGGCTAAATCTAAATTATGTGTAATTACTATTTTTTGCTCCAATAAATCTGAATTTAATATCTCAAAAACTTCTTTTAATCTACTTATATCTAAATTTGCTGTTAATTCATCAAAAATCGTTATTTTTGCATTATGCATAATTGCACTTGCAAGAAGTAAAAGTTGCTTTTCACCTGAACTAAAAGCTTTGCAAAACCTATTTTTTAATTTTTCAAGTTTTAATAAAGAGATTATTTTATCTATTTTATTATTATCAACTATATCAACACTTGAGAGTTCTAAAAACTCTTTTAAAGTAATATATTCATCAAAAATAGAGAGTTTTGGAGGAATATAATTTATAAGTTTTGCTCTTTTTAAATCATCTATTTTTGAGATATTCTCTTCAAAAAGTAAAACCTTATCATTTGATATTAGATTTGATAAAACTTTTGCTAAAGTTGATTTTCCTGCACCATTTTCGCCCAAAATTATTAGATTTTCACCTTTTTTTAAAACAAATGAAATATCTTTTAAAATTGAACTATTGTAATTTTTTATCTCTAACATTTTCTAATATCTTCCTAAAATCTTTTATAAAAAACTCTATTCTATGGCTTGGTATTCCAGCGTATAATTTATCGATAGTATAAATATTATCATTTTTTGATGCATTTATTGGTAAATCTTTCCAAATTTTGATAATCTCATTTTGAGATTTTTTATCGCCTTCTAAAAATGGAGTTAATAAAACAATTATATCAGGATTCATATTTATAATTTTTTCTGTATTTACAACAGGTTGCGCATGATTTTTTGAATAATAAGCATTTTGATTTCCACTTGCTTTTATAACATCTTCAAAATAGATATAATTCCCTGTTATATAAATTTGATTAGAAAGAGTGGTTTGTGGACTTATAACAATCAAGAATTTCTTATTTTCAACTATTGAATTTAAAGAATTTAAAGCATTTGTTATATTCATATTTAACTCTTTTGCTTTATCTTTTTTATCAAAAAAATCACCTAAATCATTTATAGTATTTTGAATAGTATTTATTGTATTTGTTTTATAAATCAAAGTTTTAATACCCAAAGCTTTTAAATTTGAATTTAGTTTTTCATCATAATCTTGCCCTATTACAACTGTTGGTTTTAATTTCAATATCTTTTCTAAAGAGATATTGTTATATCCACCAATTTTTGTAACATTCTTTGATTCTTCAGGATAATCACAAAAATTTGTATTTGCAACTACATTTTTTCCAACACCTAAAGCAAATACAATTTCATTTATTGATGGAGAGAGAGTTACAATTCTCTCTTCTGCCAACAAATTTATACAAAAAATTAGTATAAATAAAATTTTTTTCATATTAGAAAGAAGCCTTTAAACCTATGTATGCACTTCTTTGTGCAGTGGCATAACCATCAACTGTTTGATAATATTTATCAAATAAATTATCAACTTTTAGATATGTTGAGAAATTTTTGCTTATTTCATAATTTACAACTGTATTCCATAAAGTATAGTTTCCAGTTTCAGTTCCAGTTTTATTTGCGCCATCATATCTATTTCCAACATAATATCCATTTACATTAAAATGTACTTTATCAAGTCCATAATAATCAACAGCAAAACCAACTTGATTTTTTGGTCTTCTTGCTAAATCTTCATCATTACTATCTTTTGCACTTAAATGTGTATAGTTTAGATTTAATAATAAATCTTCAATTATCATTTTTGTATATTTAGCTTCATAACCTTCAATAGTTGAAGTTCCAGCAATATTTTGATATTTTGAAGATTGCCAATTTATAAGATTATCAATTTTATTTTTAAAATATGTAAGTGTAAAATCTTTATATGTTGATGATATATCAAAACTTTTAACTTTTTCAGGTTCTAAATCAGGATTAGCAATTCCCCAAGGATTTAACATATTTATAATATTTGGTGCATTATATGCTGTTCCATAATTTGTACTAAAAGATAAATCCTCATTTACACTATATTTAGCTCCAATTTTTCCTGTATATTTTGAACCAAAATTTGAATAATCATCTCTTCTTAAAGATTCAGTAAGTGCAAAATCACCTAAATAGTTTGTATTTGTTATATAAATTGCTTTATTTGTATTATCATCTTTATTTGATGAATCATCACCTTTTATATAATCAACTTCTGTTTTTTCATGAGATAAACCAATTAAAAAATTATCTTTATCAAAATAAGAAATATTATCTGTTAAATCCAAAAGTTTAACTTTTCCATTAAAATCTCTTACTTGCCATGCACTTGTAGCTTCAAGTTCTTCTTTTTCAAATTTAGATATATCATATTTTAGTTTTATATTATGATTTTTATAAATCTTGTTATAACCAACAGAATATAAATTTGATTCATTATCAGAATGTAACAGTGCATCAGGTGCATTCCAGTCATCATATTCAACTAAAGAGTTTATATGATTGTAATTTACACTTAAAATATCTTCATCTGTGATATTATATGAACCTTTTAAATTAACTGTTGTATTTCTATAACCATCTTTTTCATAATCATCAACTCTATCACCATAAGGTGCTTGAGATGAGAAACCATCTGTTAAAACTCTATCTGCTGACAATTTTACACTATATTTATCAGTTTTATTTGATACTGACATTCCATATTTTTTTGTATTAAAACTTCCAGCTTCTACATTTACATCTGCATGAGCACCTTTTTTTGCCTCTTTTGTAATTATATTTATAACTCCAGCACTTGCATCTGCTCCCCAAACACTTGATTGTGCACCTTTGATTACTTCTATTCTTTCAATATCTGAAATCATAAGATGAGAAAAAGCTGCTCCACTTGTATTTGAAGGGTCTTGATATTTTACTCCATCAATTAAAACTAAAATTCTTTTAGAATCCATACCTCTTAAAAAAACAGAAGTTGTATTTCCCATTCCTCCATTACTTGTAAAAGAGATTCCAGGAACTGTATTTAAAGCTTCAACAACTGTTGTGAAGTGTCTTTCTTCAATTTCTTCTTTTGTTATAACTTCAACATTTGAAGTAACATCTTTGATTGATTGTTCTGACTTTGTAGCACTTGTAACTGTGATTGTTTCTAAATCTTGAGCTGAGAAAAGGTTTGTTGCTATTAGAAAGCTTGCAACTAAGCTTATAGATAATTTTTTTTGCATTATTAATTTTCCTAAATTATTATTTATATGTTATTTGTTGAATATAATTTGATTGGTTTTAATTGTTTTTGTAACAATTGTTTAGTAATTTTTGGCATTTTTGATAAAATAGAATGAATCATACAATTTATTGATTGTATTTTTTTATCTACAGTCGCAGCTAAAATTCCGAAAAGACTAAAGTATTTTCTATTTTTACTGATCATTATTTCCTCCTTTATAAAATTTATTTTGTTGATTTATATATGACAACTTAAAATTGATTTTGTAGGATCTGTTAGATATTCATAACCGATATATCCTATGTATATTCCAAAAGCAATTACTAAAATTGAAGCAAGTTTAATAAATAAATCTCTTAAATTTGATTGTTTGAAAAGTCCAACAAAAAAACCAAGAGAAAAAAGTGCAGGTATTGTACTAAGTCCAAAAATCAGCATTACAAATGCACCCCAAAATGCACTTCCTGTACTAGCTGCTGTAATTGCAAAAACATATACAAAACCACATGGAAGTAGTCCATTTAGCATACCTAAAAGATAAAAACTAAATAAAGAATCTGAACCTAAAAGTGATTTAAATGTTTTTTGATAAAAAGATGATTTTGAGCAACTATGTTCAAGCATTGTTAAAAATTTAATTTTACCAAGAAGTGAAAGTCCAACTAAAACCATCATAAATCCAGTTATAAGTAAAAATATCCCACTTGTAAGATTATCAAAAGTCACAACTCCACCAACAAGACCAAATAAAGCTCCCAATATCATATAAGTTGTAATTCTTCCAAAAGAGTACAATAAATGAGCAATAGCTTGAACTTGTTTTGACCACTCAGCTTTTATTTTTGTACTTGAATATGCGATAACAATTCCTCCACACATTCCAACACAATGACCAAATGAACCTAAAAAAGCTATTGAAATAATAGTTATAATACTAATTGCTTCCATTATTTACCTAATAATTCTTTTTTGTAAACTGGATTTGCCATAGTTTCACCTCGAAGCATTTTTAAACTCATCTCTTCAAAAGTAATAAATCCATCTTGTTTATTTTCATAAGCACCAAATCCGTATCTCATAGGAGTTATATCTGTTTGACTATACCAAGCCGTTCTTCCATCTATATATTTTTTTGTATCGATAGTTCTAACCCAAATTTTTGCTTCATCTTTAAAAGCTTTATCTTTTAACCAATTTGCCATTCCACCGTGGTCATGGAAAAACCAAGTTTTACCATCAGGAGCTACAACTTGAGAAACATAATCAAGATTATCAATAATCATCCCACAATCACTATCTTGATATTTTCCTAAAACTATATCAAGTGGTGTTTGAGTAATATTACCCTCTTTTAAAACAACCATTTGTTTACTATTTGACATTGATAAAAATATTATAACAATGATGGCAATTATTACTATTATTGTAAAAAAAGGTAAGATTTTTTTCAATTGGAACTCCCAAATTTTAGCCGTATTATATTCACTTGTTTATAAAATTCAGATTATTAAGGCATAAAAAAAGGCTTTACAGAGGGAAAAACTGTAAAGCCTGTATTCAAATCTATTTCAGAGTATAGGATACAAAATCATATGTATTTAGTAGTAGGAGGATTTAATACAAATATCCTATGGAAGAATAATATCAGTTCAAATATTAAAATAAGATAAAAGTTCTCCTATTTGTTTATTTTTTTTAACTATTTACTTATATTTTTAATAATATAATAAAAAATCAAAAGAAAAAAGGAATTTAATGCGTCTAATAATGTTTGATATGGACGGAACATTGATTGATAGTGGATTTGCCATTACAAATACTATAAATTATGTACGAGAAAATTTAGGTTTTGAAAAATTAGAAAAAAATCATATTTTAGAAAAAGTAAATGACCCAACTATAAACTCAGCAGAGTTTTTTTATGGAACAAAAGAGTTTACACAAGAACAAACAAAACTTTTTGAAGAGTATTATAATCAACACTGTTTAAGTGATTTGGCTGTTTATGATGGTATTACTAAACTAATTGAAGATTTAAAAGGTGATTTTACACTTGCAGTTGCAACAAATGCAAACTCAACTTATGCATATAAGATGCTAAATCATGTAGGTTTAGCAAAATATTTTTCAACTATTTTAGGTTATGACAGTGTAAAAAATCCAAAACCACATCCTGAAATGGTTTATAAAATTTTAGATAAACATAATATACAAAAACATAATGCACAACTAATTGGTGATTCTTACAAAGATATTATGGCTGCTACAAATGCAGGTGTTGATTCAGTTTTAGTAAACTGGGGATTTTCAAATCATGAAAAAGATGCAATTGAAACTGTGCAAGAATTAGAAAATAAAATAAAAGCAAAATTTTACTAAGAGTTATTATGTTTGAAAGTATAAAAAATCTCTTTAAAAAAGAGGAAGTTTTCCCTTGTATTATTTTTGATGGAAAAATTATGAAGTATCTTGACTTAACTCAAAAACAAATAGATAAACTTCAAGAAGAAAATAAAGATTGGACAATAACAAAAAAAGAGGAGTGTTAAAGTTTTATAAACTTATACTCACCCTCTTTTAAATCTTCTACATCAAATCCTGCAAAATTTAATCTATGAAGTTTAACTACCCTATTTCCTACTGCTGCAAACATTCTTTTTACTTGATGATATTTTCCCTCAACAATTTCAAGTTTCACTTGTGTTGGAGTTATAATTTCAAGTTTGGCGGAAAGTAAAGGTTTTTTTTCACCATTTAGCATAAGTTCTCCACTTGCAAAGATTTGGGCTTCATCACCTTTTAGTGGTTTTGCAAGTGTAGCTTCATAAACTTTTACAACATCACTTTTTGGACTTGTTAATCTATGATTTAAGTCTCCATCATCTGTTAAAATAATAGCTCCTGTTGTATCAACATCAAGTCTTCCAACTGTAGAGATTTTTGGATTTCTTCTATTCCAACGTTGTGGAATTAAAGAATAAATCAAACTTCCTGCATCATTATGAGAGCAAATAAAACCATTTGGTTTATTTAATAAAATAGTGATTGTTTCAGCATCTATTGGCTCACCATTAATTTTGATATCATCATGATATGCTTTTAAAGATGGGTCAAAAACTCTTTTGTCTTTTACTAAAACTTCAAAAATTCTCAAAAACTTTTTTGCTTCACCTCGTGTACAATATCCCAAACTAGACAGATGTGCATCTATTCTTTTATAACTATTTGCCATAAATTCCTATCTTTTTCTTTTAAATTGGTCGGATATTAACATTTTTTTCAATAAAATACAAATATGAAATTACTTGATAAAAAATATAAAATCTATTTATTAGATGATGATAACTTTGATTTTCCAACTTTAGAGATGATGAAAGATGATTTGGTTGCTGTTGGTGGTGACTTTCATCCTCAAAGACTTATAAATGCTTATGAAAATGGGATTTTTCCTTGGTATATTGACGATTATGGTTATATTCATTGGTTTTCTCCAAATAAAAGAATGGTTTTAAATCCAAATGAAATGAAAGTATCAAAAAGCCTAAAAAAATCTATTACAAACAAAGGTTTTGTTGTCAAATCAAATGAAAACTTTGAAAAAGTTATGCGTGAATGTGCCGAAATTAAACGAAAACATGAAGATAGCACTTGGATAAGTGAAGAGTTTATTCAAGCTTATACAAATTTGCATGAACTAGAAATTGCTTTTTCTATTGAAACATATTTGGATGATGAGTTAGTTGGTGGACTTTATGGACTTGTTATTGGTGATATTTTTTGTGGTGAAAGTATGTTTGCAAAGGTAACTGATGCTTCAAAAGTTGCTTTTTATCATCTTTGCCAATGGGCAAAAGAAAATGAAATCAAAATCATAGATTGTCAAGTTTACAACGACCATCTAGCAAGTTTGGGAGCTAGTGAAATAAGCAGAGTTGAGTATTTTAAAATATTGGGCGTAGATTAATTTACTCTATTTTTAGCCCAAGTTTTTTGCTCATCTTTTGATAAAAAAGTCCAAGCTACTATTCTACTTATTTTTTGACCGTGAGCCATTTCTATTGTTTTTACTTCTACTGCTTTTGCATCTTTTAAAGCTTTATAAATAAAAGAAAGATTCTCTTTTTTTGATACAAGAGTTGTAAACCATAAACAGTTTTTTGAAAACTCTAAACTCTCTTTTATCATATTTTTAATAAATACTATTTCTCCACCTTCGCACCAAAGTTCATTGTTTTTTCCACCAAAATTTAGAGCACTTTTTGTACTTTTTTGTTTTGTAAGATTTTGAACTTTTATTTTATTTCCTGCTAATGCTTCATCTAATGATTTATGAAAAGGAGGATTGCATAAAGTAAAATCATATTTTTCATCTTTATTGATAATATTTACAAAAATATTAGAAGGATTTTCTTGCTGTAATACTTTGATATTTTCTTTTAAAATTTCATTTGAATTTATGATATTTAAAACTGATTCAATAGAATTTTTTTCTATATCACTTCCTAAAAACTGCCAACCATAAACGCTAACACCAATAATAGGATAAATACAATTTGCTCCAACTCCAACATCTAAACCTTTTATAGCTTTTCCTTTAGGAATTTTTCCATTGTTACTTAAAGCTAATAAATCCGCAATATGATGTATATAATCAGCTCGTCCAGGAATTGGAGGACATAAATATCCTTTTGGAATTTCCCAATTCTTAATCCCATAAAAATGCGATAATAAGGCTTTATTTAAAGCAATAACAGCATCAGGATTTGCAAAGTCTATTGATAAATCACCATATTTATTTGGTTTTACAAACTCTTTTAGGCTATCTTGAGATTTTATTAAAGTAGTAAAATCATATCTATTGTTATGAAAATTTCTGTGATGTAGTGTTTTTGTATTTGACATATCTTATTTTATCCTATTGATAATGAAAATTGTATTATTGATTTTCTAAGTATTTGCAACTTTTTATTTTAATAGTGTAATATTTCTTACCAATAATAAGGAGAATATGTGGATTATAAAAAATTTAGTGAAATTTCACCTTGTGATTATGCAGGAACTTTAAAAAGAGAAAGTTTTATGGATGCTGGAATAAAAGAACTTTGGTCAAATATTCCTAGAATCTCAGGTCCTGCATTTACTGTAAATATGGTTGCAGGAGAAAATTTAGCACTTCATAGAGCTATTTATGAAGCACCAGTTGGTTCTATAATCGTAGCCCAATCAAATACAATGGATTATGCAGTAATTGGTGGAAATGTAGCCACTATTGCGTATAACAGAGGAATTGTAGGTTTTGTGATTGATGGTGTTGTAAGGGATATAGCAGAGATTAGAGAAAAAAGAATTCCAATGTTTGGACGTGGTGTTTTAGCAATGCCAGGAACAAAAAAACAAGCTGTTCCCGTAAATACACCAATAATTGCAGGTGGAATAAATGTAAATCCAGGTGATATAATAGTTGCTGATGAAGAAGGAATTGCAGTTATTCCAAAAGATAAAGCTGAAGAGATATATCAAGAGTGTAAAGAAAAAGTTAAAAAAGAGTCTGCTTTGAGTTTTGAAGAGTGGGCAAATAGACACAAAAAAAATATAGACTCTTTTTATGAGTGATTTTGACTATTAAGAAAAGATTAGATTTTGCTATCTTTTCTTAAAATAAAAAGTATAAATTTTCTCAAAATAAAAAGAATTTTATATAAAAGTTTTGAAAAAGTATTTTCATAAGCAAAGAAAAAATGCAATTTTCCCAAAATCATAGTTTTATCAACTGCACTGTTTAAAAATTCTAAAGCCTTAGCTCCTTGAAAACAATCATTTTCATATACAACTATAAAACCATCGTTTATATCAAGGTTTTTGCAAATATTTTCTAGTTCTATTTTACTTTTTCTAGCATCTATTAGTTTTAAATCAAAACTCTTTTTTAGCTTCAAAAAGTTTGTGTAATTTTTACAAAAAGGACACTCTTCATCGTAAAATATGATTATTTGATTAGTTTTCATTTTCAAAATATATCAAAACTTTTGCGATGATTCTACAATCCTCTTTTTTATAAACAAGATGAGAAAAATCAGGATTTATAGATACAAAAAACTCTTTTTGCTCTATAAGACTAGCTTTTTTTATCCACATATTATCATCTTTATAAATCAAAAATATAGCTTCATTTTCAAACTCTTTTTGAGATAAATCAGCAACAACCAAAGAGTTATCAGAAATAACTGGTTGCATAGATTTACCTTCTACTTTTGAGACAAAAAGTGAAGTCTTAGAGTATGGAACTTTTATCAAATCCTCTTCAAATTCTAACTCCTTTTTTACTATTTTGTTGTCTATTTCTTGGTGGTATTCTAGTTTTATTTTAGACATATTTTACTTCTTTTAAAACTTCATCTTTTACAAGAGGTTTTAGGTATTTTTCCCTTGCAATATCTACTTTTTTATCAAATGCTTTTTCCATAATCTCTTTTAATAAAGATTTTTTTTCATAAATATCTGTTAAATCTTTTTTTAATTCGATTAATATGTCAATATCACTATCATTTTTGGCTTCATTTCTAGCGTATGAGCCAAAAAGACCGATTTTTGTAATACCAAAATCTTTTTTGAATTGCTCTTTATGTTCTGTTAAATAGTTAATGATTATATCTTGAGTCATTTTCAATCCTTAATGAAATAATTATATCTAATTTGCTTTTATATTTACGATTTTAAAGTTTCAGCTTTTTCAATATTTTCAATGGCTTTTGATATTTCATCTTTGTCACCATTTTTTAATACTTGTGCTAAGTATTCATCTCTTATTTCTTGATTGTCTAAATATTCAGAAATATCAAAATCTTTTAACTCATTTATTTTGTGATTTTCTTTTTTCTATGTATTTTTGAAAATCACTCATTTTGTTACTCCCAATTTTTATATGATAAAAGTATTTTAAACCATTTCCCCGAAGTCAGGGAATTGGTTTAATCTATTATTTAATAATTTTATTCTCAAATATATCTCGAAAAGTATTCTCATATTTAGAAACTAATATACAATCATCAACATTATCTTTCTTTAAACATTTATACATTTCAAGTAATAAATATTCAATTAAATCTCCTTTTAAAGAAAAATTACTAATAATTCTTTGTGTGAACTTTAATATATCATTATTTGATTTAATATTTGAAATTAAAAAAATTGTTATTGCCTTCATTGTTTGAGTATTAGTATTTACTTTTGGGTCAATTAATGATAATAAATAACCATAAGTTTTTAATTCTAATTTATTGTATTCTAGTTCAAAAAGAATATTATAGGAAATACTAGAACCTATTATTCTATATCTTCTTTGATTAATTATAATTTGAAATACAATTTTTATCAAATCGGTTTCTTCTTGATAAAAGCTTATAGTATCAATAATTTTTTTGATTGCTAACTCAAGTAATTCTTCCCTGAGAATTGACAAACGATAATCTAAATTAAAAATTGTAAAATCAATTTTTAATTCATATAAATGTTTTTTATCTATTAATGCAATTATTAATACTAAAGATAAAGAGTTAAGATTAATATTAAATGAATCTTTATTATTATCCTTTAATATTTTAAAAATATTTTGAAGAAATCCAGCTTTTTTTTCATCTTGTATATTTACTGATCTATTTTCTAGTACAAATGATAATAAAAAATATTCAAATAATTTTGGATTTTTTTCAATATCAAATTGTTCATAAAAATCAATAAAAGATACTTTTTTTGCATTTCTATGTGAATAAATTAACTCTAAAAAATCAATATTAAATAATACTTTATCTGTATTATTTAATTCTTTTTCATATATTTTAAATTCTTCTAAAGAATTTCCCCATGTTGATATACTTTGTAATATTTCATCATCTGGAATTTTTTCAATCAATTTAGATATAACATATTTTAACTGCCAATTATATTCTAAAGAATTTGTATTTATTATAAATTGTATTTTTGATTTTATTACATAAAAAACATCATTTAATGTTTTTAATGTGGGTTCAAGTAAATAATTAAAAATTTTATTAAGTAGAGATAACTCATTACTTATAGAAGTTATTTCACAGAGATCTATTAACAATTTATTCTGTCTTAAATCTTTTATATTTTTTATGGAAGCTTCAAAAGGACCAATTTGTATCAAAAATTTATTTTCTTCAAATAAACTGTTATATTTTATATCTGTTTCAATATTTAATAACCTCAAAAAATATTCTGATATTTTTTCTTCAGAATATCTTTGAATATTAAAAAAAAGATATTCAGCTAAAAAATATTTTGCTTTAATATTTGAATGTAAACTTTCTGATTTTATTAATGCTTCAATAAAATCAAACTCAAAAAACATATTTGGAAGATTTTTCTCATATTTCCAATCAAAATATTTGTAATACTTCTCTAAAATAAATTCATTAAAGACACTATTATCAACAAATAAATTTAAACAATATAACTCTTCTTTTTCATCAATTGGCCAATAATTATAAAATTTTGGAAGTAAATCCTTATTATTTTCCGATAATATAGCAAGAATATTCCAACTACTCAGTCTATTAGCTAATAAACTTGACTGTAAACCCTTTTGTAAAATATCTGTCATTCCATTGTCAATAATTTTAAATCTTAATTTTTGTAGTAAATGTTTTATATTATCAGGTGCAATTATATTGGTCAATTCTTGTAAATGTTTTATAAATTTATTTTCTTGTTTTGGCCGATTTGAAAGTATTGATTCAGATAATATCTCAAGAGATAACAAAGCTCCATATTTAGAAGATTTACTTAATGAAACCTCTTTAAAATCAATATCTGAACCATTTAATTCTCCTAAATATGAATCTAAAGAGTCTAATAAATAATCTTTATTTTTCGCTATATACCCGATCATAAATATAAATATATTTCTCCAATAAATACTTTCTGAAATAACTTTTATATTTTTTGTAACTTCTTGATCACTCTTATTATGTACATTATACATCGCAGAAAAATATTCTTGTGTTGAACGTATTGCAAATCCAATTTTATTATCTTGGTTTTCTGTTATAAATACCAATCTATCTGTTATTGCTTCCATAATCTCAAGTGTATACTTTTTCTTATCTATTTCTTCTATCTCTTGCTTGGTAAAATAATCTTCTATCAAATCTTGAAAACTACTTATTTCAATATATGAAGAAGAATTTTCTTGACTTTGAGAAGAAAGTTGTAAGTTATTACCCAATAAATAATGTATTTCATTAATATAATCTTCATGTTCACTAATTATTTTTAAAACATTTTTCTGCTTTTCTCTTTTTAACATCGTTTGATAATAATCATTAAAAAGTGAAAACTTATCTTTTGATGGCTTACCTCCACTTTTTACTAAGATAGCCATTATTGTAGCTTGAAGAGGTGTTCTCATGATATTTGAAGTTACTTCTGTACTCAATGCTTCTTTTAAAATTTTTAATTGACTATTTCTATCATCCTCTGAGTTTACAGTATTATAAAGAAGATTTTCTAAATATTTTAAACAAGTTTCATCATCTAAATCATTAAGTTTAAAATGTTCAAAATTTGATTCATTAAATTCATGAGAATAACCTTGAGGTCTTGTAGTTGCAATAATTATTGCATCACAACAAATTGTTTTTAATTCATTATTTATAAAATTATCAATTTCAGCAATTACTTCTCCTCTATTTGAAGTAGATGGAACTTCATCTAAACCATCAAATATAAATAAAAATGATAATTTTTCTAAAAAAATCCTAAAATTACCAAATTCACTAAATTTTTCATCTGCTCGATACTCAATTCTATATTGAATATAAGAAAGTATAGAAAATGATAAAGCATCTTTTTTTTGATTATTTAACCATTCTGAATAATCACTTAATATAATTCTAATTGGAAACCGATAACATTTAGGATGTGTATCAAGATTCATATTTTGATCTAAAAAATTTCTACTATTATCTGACAACTTTTTGTTAAAATTCTTTAAAAAATGAACTCGATATATTTGAGTTAAAAACTGAGTTACAGTTGACTTACCTTGTCCTGGTCCACCTATAAAAACCATTTTATATTGATTATTTTTCCAAATTTTATTACCAGTATCAATACAATATTGAACAAATTTTTGACTATCATCTTCAAATAGACTATCTTTACTAATACTTAAATCAACAAATACTTTATCTAAGTTAATTTTTTTATCTGTTAATTCATTTGCTTGTTCTAATTTTGAATATAAATCTTCTTCAAATTCTTTGTTTAAAAATCTATATAAAATATTTTGATCTTTTTTCTCATTGATTTGTATTGATTTATACAATTCTTGTAAAATATCACCAGATAAAATAAAACTAGCATATGATGTTGCAACATCCCTATTATTATCTAAAAACTTACAAATTTCATCGTAACCATATATTTTAATATCTGGAATTAAATGAACATAAGTTTGTTTAAACTTTTCAATTTTATCTCTTCCTCCTGTCTTGCTTACTGAAGTAAATCTTATATTTGTAAAAAAAAGATAAACGTCAGGAGTTTTTAAATCTCTATCTTTATTTTCAAATTTTTCCATTTCTTTCTTAAATTCATTTTCAGCCCATTTCCAATCTAAATTATCCTTAGGACATGAACATTCTTTAAACTTAGCCTGAATAACATGATAACCTTTTGTAGTCTCTTCATTAATGATACAATTTCCCTCAAAAGTTGCTTCTCTCGCTCCATCAGGTCCACTTCCAAATACAATATTTTTATAATCAAATATTTTTGTTGAAAGAGATTGAACCAAATGTTCAAATTCATTATTATTTAATCTGTCTAATTCATATGTTCCCATGTTCTACCTTTTTAATCAATGTTTTTTTATTTTTATACTTATATTTTTTTTAATCATAACTTTAACTTTCATATTTATTCATAAATATATCCTTTTATTCTAATTATTTCCTAAACTTCCACAACCCGCTCAAACATCTCTTTTATCTCCATTTCATGGCTGATTAAAAATATTTGTCTATATTGTTCTTTAATTGTATGAAAGGCTTCAAGTATTTCCATTCTTCTCGTATCATCTTGACTTCCAAAAACTTCATCAAAAGCCAAAAACTCTACACTATTTGCACCGCTTAGTTCACTCAAAGTTTTTGAAATAGCGATTCTTAAAACTAAGTTTGCAAGGTCTATTTCTCCACCACTAAATCGTTCTATTGGATATCTTTTACCTTCATCGTAAATATAAAAATCAAAGTCATTTGATACTTCTATGTGTTGGTATTTGCCTTTTGTGATTTGGGCAAACATATTTGAAGCAATATCGGAGATTCTTGGAGCTACTTTTGAGTTTAGTTTTGTTTTAAACTCTGCTAGATTTATTTTGATTTTTTCATAGTCATTTAGGTCATCTTTTTTTGTTTGTACTTTTTTTAGTTGAGTTTCATTGTTTGATAAACTCTCTTGTATAGTTTTGATTTGTCCTTCTATAGTTGCTATTTTTACTTTTAAATCATTTATTAGACTTATTAGACTATCTTTTTGTTTTTGTACCTCATCAAACTCTTTTGATTTTTCTTGATGTTTTACCTCATCATAGTATATAGCTTTATACTCTAAATCTTTTTGTAGAAGTTCTAAATTGTATTTATCTTGATTATGAATAGAAGTTTGTAACTCCTCTTTTATAGTATCAACTCTTTTTAACATAGTTTCAAGTGAGAGTATATACTCATACTTAGTTTTTAACTCTTTTTGTTTTAAAAGTAGTTCTTCATGTAAGTTCTTATCATAACTATAGATTTCAAGTTTTGCTAACTCCTCTTTGTTTTTTACTCCCTTTTGTGTCACTTTTTCAAAATGCTCTTTTAAGGCTAATAAATCTCTTTTTTTATTTTCTATTAGGTTTATCTTTTTAGAGATTTCAAAATGCTCTTTTATATATGCTTTTTGTTGTTCTTCTAGTTTTTCTTTTTCTTCTTTTATATTTGCTAATTGCTCTTTTGCAGTATCTATCTTTGTATTTTGTGTATTTAGCACTATTTGTTCAAGGGAGAATATAACACTATCATACTCATCTAAAAGTGGTCTTGTACAAGTTGGACAGTTTGATTCACGTCCAAGTGTTGTAATATTTTCTATTTTCTTTTTTATATCTGCTATTAGCTTCTCTTCACCTGCTATTTCTTGTACTACTCTTTTTTCATCTAATTCTTTATTTGTTAGTAATTGTTTATACTTTTCTATACTCTTATCTAACTCTTTTTCTTTTTCTACTAACTCTAAATGCTCTTTTGTTTCAAACTCTAATACCTTTATACTATCCTTTGCTTTTGTGTATTGTTCTCTTAACTCTTTTTGCTCTAAAAGTAATCCATCTTTTCTTAGACTATACTCTTTTAGCTTATCTTGCTCTTTTAGAGTTTCATGTAGATTTATATACTCTTGCTTTATAGTTTGTAAGCCTTTTAACTCTTCTTGTTTTGTATATAGTGTATTTAGCTCATTTTGTAGTTTTTCTTGAGCTTTTTGGTGAGAATTGATTGTATTTGTTAGAAGTTCACATCTAGCTTTTAAACTTTGCTTTTGCTCTTTTGTTTTTGTAAATAGTTCTAACTCTTGTTTTATTGTAGAAACTTTTTGATTTAACTCTTCTAAAACTAAACTTTGTTTATCTATCTCTTTTAAAAACTCCTCTTTTTGAGCTGTTTGTTCAACTATATTCTCTTTTTTTATAGTTATCTCTTCACTACTTAATAATACTTCTTTAAAAGCATCTATCTCTCGTTTTAACTCCCTACTCTTTTCTACTAACTCTTTTTCTACAAAATCAATCTTTTCAAGACCTAGAAGTTTTCTAATCATCTTTTTTCTATCTTCTGGTTTACTATTACTTAAACTTGTAAGTTCTTTTTGACTAGCAAACAGTGTATGCATAAAAGCATCTTTACTCATCTTTGTTAGATTTGAAATAGTTGTGGTTACTTCTTTTGCACCTGTTGTTATAAGTTCTTCGTTTTTATATAGTTTTGCATTTGCACTTAATGTCTTTCCTCTAAACTCTCTGATGATTTTATATATACTCTCACCTATTTCAAAATCAAGTTCAACACTTACAATATCTTTTGAAGTTGCATTTGCATTTCTTACTACTTCTTTATCACCTTTGTTTCTTAGTTCTCCATATAAGGCAAATAAGATAGCTTCAAAAATAGTAGATTTTCCACTACCATTTTTCCCTATGATTCCTATAAGTCCTAAATCAAAAGAGATTTCAAAAGAGTTATACTTTTTAAAGTTTTCTAGTTTTAGTTTAGTTAGTATCATAACTTACCTCTTCATACTTAGAAAATAATTCTTGTGTCTTTTGTTTTAGTCTTTCATACTCTAGGTCATTACAACTCTCTTTTATATGCTCTAAAAAATACTCTTCAAGTGATATAGCTTCAAGATTATCAATATTTGATGAGGTAGTATCTTTTTTAAACTCTCTTTTTATACTAACACTTAAAGCAGTTGGAAATAACTCTTTGATTTGTTTGTTTTGAATATCTATTGAAGAAAGTGGTGTAAGATTTATTAGTTTTACTTCTACTATAGCATTTTTGCAATCACTTGTATCTAAAGCTTGTATTGAAACTTCATAATCTTCACAATCTATCTCTTTTTGTCGTATAGCTCTTATGTTTATTTCTTTATAGTCTATAGTAAGTGTATCTTTTATAGTTGCAACGATAAAACCTTTTGAGTTTCGTTTATCATTTAGACTTGTTCGCTCAACGCTTCCACTATAATAAACATTTTCATACTTTCCAACTTTTCCAAAACCATGCCAATGCCCAAGAGCTACATAATCCATCTTTTCAAATATATACTCTTTGTTTGATGGATATACCCACTCTCCAAACTCACTCATCAAATACCAAGCACCAACTGAACAGTGCATCATCATGACATTTTTTTTGTTTTCGTCTATATTTGCTTCACAAAAGTTTATTTGCTCACATGCAATATTTTCATCATTCATATGTGGTAAGGTATGAAATACTACATCTTCAAACTCTATTTTTTTATACTCTTGATTATATGAAACATAGATATTTTTAAAGTTTTCAAATATCTTTAAAATAGGAGAACTAAGATTTGTTCGTGGAGTTGAGTGATTTCCAGCTATTAAAATAAATGGAATATTTAAAGCATTTATCTCATTGAACTTTTGTAAGGCATAAGTAATTGCTCTATTACTTGGACTTGCTCTATGAAACAAATCTCCCGTATGGATAATAAAATCAGTTTTATTTGCTCAACTACTTGAGTAAAAGCATCATAAAAGTCTGCTTCTCTTTGGTTTATATTGTTTTCATTTATAATATCTAGGTCATTAAAACCTAGATGTGTATCGCTAAAATGTAATATTTTCAAAGTTAAATCTTTCTTTTTTTAAAATTGTTAAAAGATTATAACAAACAAATTACTCACAAATGACTTTTTTAGATTAACTTATACTCTATTGGAATTTGAATTTCTATAGTTTTATTTGTTTTAGGAAAATTTCTTGAAGCCTCTTGTATAGCTTCAATTGTTGCATTTTGTAAAAATTTATGACCATCAACTATAATAATATTTTCAACTGTACCATTTTCATTGATTTTAAATCTTACTGTTACAACTCCTTGAATAGATAATTTTCTAGCTTTCAAAGGATATTTTACATTTTGATTTATCAAATTTCTAATAAGTGCTAAATGTTTTTCTAAATACTCTTTTTTTTCATCAACTACTGGTTTTGTAGCTGATAATTCTTTTATTTCTTTTTGTATATTATTATTTACTATATTTTCTTTTACAACTTCTTCTTTTGTAGGATTTTTTTGCTCTTTTATTTCCTCTTTTCTAACTACTTTTTCTTTTTCTATTTTTTTCTCTTTTGGCTTTTTTTGAACCTTTTTCTTTTCTTCTTTTTTAATTACTTTTTCTATTGGTTCTGGTTTTATTTCTTCTTTAATTTGCTCTTTTTTTTCTTCTTGTATAATCTTTTCTTCTTTTATTTGATTAACAACTGGTTCAGGTTTTAACTCAATATGATTTAAAGATATTTTTTGAACTACTTGAGAGTCTTTCATAATCATCTTTTTATCTATAAAAAAATAGAAAATTCCAAAAGCAAAAGAACTATAAAAAACTAATGCAATAATAAAAGAATTAAAATATCTTTTCATTTTTTAGTCACTATTGAGATATTTGAATATTCGTATCTTTTTAACATATCTAAAACAGATACAAAAATCTCAAATTTTGAATTTTTATCACTATTTATATGAATTGGTGTATCTTTAGAAAATTGTAAAATATGTTCTTCTATATTCTTTAAACCCTCTATATTATTATTACAAAATAGAGTTCCATCCTCTTTTATAACTATTATTATCTCTTTATTTACTTTTAGATTTTCAGCATTTGATGCTTTGGGAAGAGATATAGGAATTATTCCTTTTGTAATAAAAGTTGATGTCATTAAAACAATAGTTAATAAAACAAGTAATACATCAATAAATGGTATTACATTTATTGAATCATATTTCTTCAGTTTCATAATAACTTTCCAAAACTTCTGCATAACGTCCTAAGATATTGTAAAAAATCTGAGAACTAATAGCAACTACAAGTCCAATAGCAGTTGCTTTTAAAGCAAGTGCTAATGAACTCATGATTTTTGCTGCATCAATGTCACCATTTCCCATAGTAAAAAATGTAAGCATTATTGCTAATACAGTTCCTAGTAATCCAATATAAGGTGAATTTGAAGCTATTGTTCCTATGATTGTTAGGTGTCTTGTCAAAGCAATATCTAAAGCCTTTTTATTTTTAAAACTTTTTACATCTAACTTTTTATAAAAGATTATTCTTTCAACAAAAAACCAAAATGAGATAAAACTCATAAAAAGTAAAAGAGCAATAACTCCATAATCTATAAGATTTTTTAAAACTTCGATATTCATTTATTCTCCATGCTCATTTGATGATTTTTATGATTGTGTCCCATATTTGCACCATAAGTTTTAAATACATAACCCGTATAAAAATTTAGACTCATATAAAAGATTATAAGTGCAGATGCAAAAGGAAAAGCAAAAACTTTTAAAATAGTTTTGCTCTCTATTAGTTTAAATCTTGCTATCATCAACACAAAAGCCCAAATATAACCTATATGATTAAAAACTTTAAAAATATGAACCCAGTCATCTTTTCTACTTGCAAGTGGTTGCATAGTTTCAAATCCTAAATAAAAAGCTTGATTAAACCCATTTACGATATTTGAAGCATAAGAATAAAAGAAAAATTCCCCAATATGTGATAATCCACCTATTATAAATAATGGAGCAAAAGCATATCCTAAAGTGTAAAATGTAGTTTGAAAATTAACTTTTAAAATCTTTGAAGCTATAAACATTCCTCCAACACTTAAAACTATTGAAATTAAAACTGCATATAAAAATGCAAAAAGTCCAATAACATCAATAGTTCCAAAATTTATAAATGATTCAAAATATCTTGCTGTTTTAGTCCAAAAAAACTCTTCAACTATCGCACTTCTTCCAAGTGCGTGATGAAATCCCATAGTTATACTAATAGCTGCTGTTATAAAAATCAATGCCCAAACTTCTGCTTTTGATGTTTTAAACTTATCAAATAATGTGCTTGAAGGTTTTTTAAATTTAAAAGCTACACTTTCACAGACACTGCTACAATCCATACATAAAGTACAATCTTCCATAGAATTTTTCTTTGCAAAAGTAAATGGTTTTAAGTTATAACTACAAGCAGTTGCACAATCAAATGTTTTACAAGATGAACAGTGTTCTTTGTAAGTTTCAAGTTTTGTAAATCCTACTTTTGAGAAAGCTTTTGTCATAGTTCCAATAGGACAAATATATTTACAATATGCCATTTCATCATAAACATAATAAAAAACTACAGCAACTAAAGTCATAATAAAAAATAAAAGTGCAGTTGCATAAGGTGTTTTGAAAAACTCCGGATACATATAATATGTAGCCCACCAACCAATAAAAAGTAAAAAAACTCCAATAAAAGGATTTGCTAAACTTTGAGGAATTTTTCTTTTTAATCCAAATTTAGTGATATATTTTCCTATAAATCCATGAGGACAAATTCCACAAAAAATTCTTCCAAATGTTGATAATGTTGTAACCATAGAAAATGGCCAAAACAATCCCCAAAAGAGTGCTGTTGTAAATAGATTTTCCTCTTTTGTAGGATTAATAAATCCCATATAAATTGCATATGCAAATAAAAATAAAACTAAAATCTGAACTATTCTTTGAAAAACTCTATTTTTAAAAATGATATTTAAAATAGGCATTCCAAAAATATCATTTTTATCTCTTTTTACAAAATTTACCATAATTATTTCCTAAAATTTATATGTATATGTAAGCATTGTCATTCTAGGACTTGCAGCTTTATATGACTCAATCCCATAAACATCTTTTGAAGCTTCTGAAGCATAATATTTATCAAATAAGTTATTGATATTTAACTGAATATTGTGATTACTTTTTTCATATCCAATCATAAAATCTGTAATTAAATCATAACCCTCATACTTTTGTGTATTTGCATTATCCATATAATAACTTCCATAAGTTCTTGCAGTTACTCTTGTTTTAAATCCATTTGCTAGATTATAAGCTGCAAATAGTGAGTATTGATTTTTTGGAATAAATGGCATATAGTTTCCATCTCTTGAAACTAAACTTCCTCGCACTGATTCATTAAAAGTATCAAATTTAAAATTACTATAAGCATAAGCTCCACCAACTTGTAAAGTTGAAGTCAAATCATAAGCTAAATTAAACTCTAAACCTTTTTTATCTGTTTTTCCTGCATTGTCATAGATAGAATTTCCATTTGCATCTTTGATTTGTATAATCTCATCATCTACAAAATTCTGGAAAAGTGCTAAATCATAAGCTAATTTATCAGTTCTTGTTTTTAATCCAATTTCATAGTTTGTACTTTGAGATTTATCTAAATCTTCATTTTCTCCCAATTCACTTGTTGTTGGAGCTTGATTTGCAGTTGCAATTGATGCATAAATATTTGTATTATCTGTTATTGCATAACTTGAACCAAATTTTGCAGAAAATAGAGTAAATGAATTATCTATTGAATACTCACCAATACCAGCTTTATAACTTTTTGTTGAATAATCATAAGTTGAAATTTCATTTCCATCTATATCAAATTTTAATTTATCAATTCTTGTACTAATATCAAAACCCAATTTATCTGTTGCTTTAAAACTCTCCATTAAATAAGCACCATAAAGTAAAGTTTGAGAATCTTCAGTTGAAGCTAAGGCTCCTTTATTATTTGATAAAGTTTTTACTATTTGATCAACTGTTGTTTTATTTGCACCCCAACCTGTTGTTACAGTATTAGTTATAACATCTGCATATTCATATTTTTTAGCATCATTAGTTTTGTCCATTTTAAATGTCAATCCACCAACAAGCATTGCATCTTTTTCAAATAGTTTATGAGCTGCATTAAACTCTAAATCTGTACCAAATACTTTATTGTCATCAGCATCATTTATAAGACCAGTTACAGGATGGAAATGTTCCCAAGAGTTAAAATAAAATCTTGGTTTATATGTAATATTTCCTACTTCTTTTTCATATTTACTATTTAATGAAAAGATTTTCGAATCCCTTGCACTATTTTGCCATTGACTTGAAGTATCATGTTGTTTTCCTGTTTGTTTAAAAATCTCAAACTCTTCTTTTGTCATAGAAGCTGGAAGTTCTAAATTTGACTCTGTATATGAAAGTTCATTTTCGATTGTTGAGTCATCATCAAAAATATGACCATATTTTAAAGTTGCTTGTGTAGTATCAAACTCATTGTTATCTCTCCAAGAGTTATCGATTTTTCTTGAACTAAATGTAAATGAAGCAAAATCATTTTCATCTATTGCACCTCTTAATTTAAGATTTACATTTCTTTGATTTTCATCACCAGCACCAACTTTGAAACTATTTTTATCTTCATCAAAAACTGATTTTGTAATTAACTGAATAACTCCACCTGTTGAATTAACAGCATTTATAGACCCTGGTCCTTTTTGAACTTCAATACTTGAAACATCTTGCATATCAATAAAATCAAATCTAGTAAAAGAATCTGGATCTGTCATAGGAACACCATCTTTCATAACCATGATTTCTCTTACCCCATATCTAGCTTTTAATCCAGCACCTCTAATAATTAGTCTTGGACTTGGTGAATTTGATGAAGATTCAGCAATTACACCTGGAATATTTTGTAAAGCATCTTGAATATTTAAGATATTTTTATCTTTGATTGTTTTTTCATCTACAACAGCAATACTTTCGCTTACTTCTTTTGTTGCTTTTTCAACTTTTGTAGCAGTTACTGACATCTGTTCTAGTTTTATTGTTTCATTTGATAAAAGATTTGCATTTAATGCAATTAGTGCAAATATAGAGTATTTTAGTCTCATTTCAGTCCTTAAATAAGTTTTTGAAATGATAGAACTACTCTGTTAACTTTCTGTTAATTTTTTGTTAGATTTGTAATAAAAAGGTGATTATCCCAAGAAAAATCTTGGGATAAGAAAAAAACTAGGCTAAAATTTCTTCAATAGTAATATAATCACCAACTCTTCCTGTCATTTGCTCAACATCAGTATTAACTGGAAGTGTTTTTTTGCCAGGAACCCAACCAGCTGGACAAACTTCACCTGTTTTAGATGCATGTTGCCAAGCTTTTACTTGTCTTAAAAATTCATTTACATTTCTTCCAACCATTGGAGCTTGAACTTCTTGAGCTACAACAACACCATCAGGATTGATTAAAAATCTTCCTCTTAAAGCTTGTCCCTCTTCTTCAATCATTACACCAAATGCTCTACTTACATTTCCTGTTGAATCAGCTCCAATTGTAAGTTTTAATCCTTTTAATAAAGGTTCAGTTTCAACAAATCTTTTATGAGAAAATTTTGTATCAGTTGAAACAGCTAAAATTTCAACTCCTAATTCTTGAAATTCATCATATTTTGCATTCATCGCTGCAATCTCAGTTGGACAAACAAATGTAAAATCTGCTGGATAAAAACAAACAACGTGCCATTTACCTTTATAATCTTCACTACTAACTGTTGTATAATGACCTGTTTTTGAATCATAAGCATCCATTTTGAACTCTGGAACTCTTCTTAAAACTAAACTTGAACTCATATTTTTTTCCTTTTTTATTTCATTATTATTTTCATTTTCTAAAACTGTTTCTTTTTCTTCTATTGGTTTTGCACCTGTATCGCAAGCCATAAGTTTCTCCTTTTAAACAAAGGATAATATTTTTCCTTTGATAAAAAGAATTGTATATGATTTAAAATAAATTAGACCTTAAAAATAAAATAAATTTATAAATTTATCATAATATATAATTATAATACTAAGAATAAATTAAATTCTAATATATTAATTTCTCTTATATATTATTTATAATATTTTAATATATTAATAAGTAAGATAACAAAAAAATTTATTAAGGATTATTTATGACTTTAAGAGAAAAATTCTCTCCGACTTGTTTTTTATCTGCGTTAGGTGCAGGTGGATTAAGTGTATCATTTTTTATGTATCTAATGTTTTTAGTTCCACATCCAAACACACCAATGGCAACTTATGATTTTATAATGCCAGCTTTATTAAAAGGAGATTGGTTATCTTTTGTAATCTCATTTTCATTAGTATTTATTATTGCATTTGCTTTTTTTCATTTCAAATTATTGCTTTGGAATACAAAACAATATAACTTATATAAAAAAACAAAAGCTTATGAAGATTTAAAAAATTCAAATGCACAAATTACTCTTATGACTCTTCCTTTAACTTACACAATGACTATAAATGTTTGTTTTGTTTTAGGTGCAGTTTTTGTTCCTGGTCTTTGGAGTTTTGTTGAATATTTATTTCCTTTTGCACTACTTGGTTTTATAACAACTGGTTATTTTGCTTTAAAGATATTTTTTGAGTATTTTTCAAGACTTTTAACAAAAGGTGATTTTGATTTTTCAAAAAACAATAACCTATCTCAAATGATTTCAATATTTGCCCTTGCAATGGTTGCTGTTGGATTTGCAGCACCAGGAGCAATGAGCCATAATATAGTTATAAATTCTATTGGATTATTCTTTTCAATATTTTTTGCCTCTTTATCAATTTTATTAATATTAATAAAAATAACATTGGGTTTCAAAAATATGTTTGAAAAAGGGCTAAATCTTGAAGCAGCTCCTTCTATTTGGATAATTATTCCTATTTTAACACTTTTAGGTATTGCTTTTATAAGAATTTCATTTGGATTAGAGCATCACTATTCTTCACCTGTAGAAAGAACTTCTTTATTTATCTTAACTTCTATTATCTTATCTTTACAAATTATATTTGGTATTTTAGGATATATGGTTATGAAACAAATAGGATACTTTGAAAAATATATAGAATCAGGTGAAAAATCTGCAATTTCATTTGCTTTGATTTGTCCTGGAGTTGCTTTTTTTGTGTTTGGTATGTTTTTTATAAATTTTGGATTAACATATAATGAAATCATTTCAAAATATTCTATGGCTTATTTTATTTTAATGATTCCTTTTATTTACATTCAAATAAAAACTATTATCTATTTCTTTAAACTTTACAAAAAGTTTTCTTTTTAAAAGAGGAAAATAATTCCTTTTTTTATCTTATTATAAGTTAAAACTATTTAGAATAAATAAGTTTTAATTATAATATTAAAACAATTTTATATAAGGATTTATAATATGAAAAAAACTTTACCTATTTTATTATCTTCGTTAGTTTTATCAACTTCTCTTTTTGCAAATGATAATTTAGCAAAAGGATTAAATGTAGTTATCACATCAAAAGATGCACAAACTCAAATGATGGGAATGGTTCTATCTATGATGACTTTAAAACAAAAAAAAGAAGTAAATATGACTCTTTGTTCTGATGCAGGAGATTTAGCTGTAAAAGGAATTGAAAGTCCTATTTTAAAACCTCAAGATAAATCACCAAAAATGATGTTACAAGCTTTAATCAAACAAGGTGCTAAAGTTGAAGTTTGCCCTCTTTATTTACCAAATGCTTCGAAAGATGAAACAGTTTTATTAGAAGGTATAAGTGTGGCAAAACCAGCTGAAGTTGCAAAAAAATTATTAGATAAAGACTATCAAAATTTAAGTTATTAAATAATTAATAGAGTAAGTTTTTCTTACTCTATTTCCAAATCACTAATGCCGTATTTTTCTCTTATTTTTCTACGTTCCTCAATTTCTTCTTTTTTTGCATTTGGTTTTGTAAAATCAATTTCAGGTCTTTCTATAACTGGGATTTTCCCTTTTAGTTTGGGATTTAATCTAAAAAATTCTTCTAAATCAATTTTATAAATGTTATCTTTATTATGTAATTCTGTTTGTTTTGGATACTTTAAAATATAACAACCTTTAAAATCTTTTTCTATTACCCCTTTTTTTGAGAGTTTTCTAAAAATATCAAATTTAAAAATCATATATCCAATTATAAATATGCAAAAAGCAAAAAAGATATCTCTAATATATTCCATAATCCTTATCCATTTAAATATTATTATTTTATTAAAAATTAGATTTTAAAGCTTGAAGTATAACAAATTTAACATTTTAATAAAATTTATTTTTCCTGATTGATTGACTCTTATATCTTAAAATGATATGATTTCATAAAGATAATAATAAGAGGAAATTATATGATTAACATAAGAAATATTTATTATTTTTATCTTAATGGTTTTAAAAGTATGACAATTGGAAAGACTTTATGGAAAATTATAATTATAAAATTATTTGTAATTCTTATTTTCCTTAATTATTTTATCCATGATAAATCATTAAATACAGAATATAAAACATACGATGAAAAAGTTGATTTTGTTTATAAAAATCTAACAAAAAAGAATTAAATAGGAAATCAAAATGGAAGAACATTTAGTTGACTGGTCTAGAGCTCAATTTGCACTGACTGCTATGTATCATTGGATTTTTGTTCCTTTGACACTTGGTCTTGGTTTTATTGTTGCTATTATGGAAACAATTTATGTAAAAACAAATGATGAGTTTTGGAAAAAAACTACAAAATTTTGGATGACATTATTTGCCATAAATTTTGCAATTGGAGTTGCAACAGGAATAATAATGGAATTTGAGTTTGGTACAAACTGGGCAAATTATTCTTGGTTTGTAGGAGATATTTTTGGAGCTCCACTTGCTGTTGAAGGTATTTTAGCATTTTTTATGGAAAGTACATTTTTTGCAGTTATGTTTTTTGGTTGGAATAAAGTTAGTAAGAAATTTCACCTAATATCTACTTGGTTAGTTGCAATTGGTTCAAATCTATCTGCATTATGGATTCTTGTGGCAAATGGGTGGATGCAATATCCAACTGGAATGACTTTTAACCCAAATACAGTAAGAAATGAGATGAATAATTTTTGGGATGTACTACTTTCACCAGTTGCCATTAGCAAATTTTTACATACTATTGCAAGTGGTTATGTTTTAGCTTCACTTTTTGTAATAGGTGTTAGTGCTTGGTATTTACTAAAAAAAAGAGACATATTATTTGCAAAAAAATCTATGATTATTGGAGCTACATTTGGATTGATTACATCTTTATTTTTAATTTTAAGTGGAGATGAATCAGCTCATCAAGTTGCACTTAAACAACCAATGAAGTTAGCGGCTATGGAAGGACTTTATGAGGGTGAAAAAGATGCTGGTATTGTTGCAATTGGAATTTTAAATCCAAATAAAACTTTAGAAAATGATGAAAAAACTTTTATTTTTGAGTTTACAATACCTTACGCTTTATCTTTTTTGGGGTATCATAACATTAATGCTTTTGTTCCTGGAATTAAAGATTTAATTTATGGTAATGAAGATCAAGGAATTATAAGTACACAAGAAAAAATGCTAAAGGGAAAGTTGGCCGTTGAGGCTTTAGAAACCTATAAAGAGGCAAAAAAATCAAGTGATGAATCAAAAATGATTGAAGCTAGAAAAATCTTGGACGAAAATATGCAATATTTTGGTTATGGACATATAAAAAATCCACAAGATGTGATTCCTCCCATCTCAATAAATTTTTATTCATTTCATATAATGGTAATTTTAGGAAGTTGGTTTACCCTACTTTTTATTATTGTTCTATTCTTATCTACTAAAAGAGATATTATGAATTACCCAATTATTTTAAAAGCTACTTTATTTACTATACCTTTAGGATATATTGCAAGTGAAGCAGGATGGATTGTTGCAGAAGTTGGAAGACAACCTTGGGCTATACAAGATTTAATGCCTGTGGGAATTGCTGCTACAAAAATTGCAACTACAAATGTAATGATAAGTTTTTTTATATTTGCAATACTTTTTACATTGTTACTTATAGCCGAAATCAAAATAATGACCAAACAAATCAAAATTGGTCCAGACAAGGAGCATTAATATGGGCTTTGGATCGCTTGAACTTTTAACACTCCAACAATATTGGTGGATAATAATATCTTTATTAGGAGGTCTTTTTGTATTTATAATGTTTGTTCAAGGAGGACAAACCTTAATAGATAAATTAAGTGAAAATGAAACTGAGAAAACTATGTTAATAAATAGTATAGGAAGAAAATGGGAACTTGGTTTTACAACTTTAGTTCTATTTGGTGGAGCATTATTTGCTGCTTTTCCACTATTTTATTCAACAAGTTTTGGTGGAGCTTACTGGGTGTGGTTAGCAATACTTTTTTGTTTTATTATTCAAGCTGTTAGTTATGAATATAGAACAAAACCAAACAATTTTCTTGGACAAAAAACCTATGAAAATTTTTTAAAAATAAATGGAAATATTGGAACATTTTTATTAGGTGTTGCAATTAGTACATTTTTTAGCGGAAGTGAATTTATAGTTGATAGTAATAACTTTGTAGATTGGCAAAATTCATTAAGAGGTTTAGAAGCACTACTTAATCCTTATAATTACTTACTTGGCTTTTCGCTTGTTTTTTTAGCAAAAATAAGTGGAGCTTTATATTTTATAAATAATATAAATTATGAAAAAATTAGAGAAAAAGCTGTTTATTCTATAAAAATAAATATGATTTTTTTCTTAGTTTTCTTTTTAGGATTTATATTTTGGATTCTTACAAAAGATGGATTTGCAGTGCAAAACGATGGTATTATTTTCTTACAAGAATACAAATATCTTCAAAATTTTATAGAAATGCCTATTGTTTTAAGTATGTTTTTAATTGGTGTTATTATGGTTATAGTTGCAGTTTTTGTGACAATTACATTTAAAAAAACGTGTTGCATAAAAACAGGTGGAATTGGAATAGTTCTAACTGTTATGGCTGTGCTTTTAAATGTTGGTTTTAATAACACATCATACTATCCATCAATATCCGATTTGCAAAGTAGTTTAACTATTATGAACAGTTCAGGAAGTCATTATACACTTATGACTATGAGTTATGTTTCTTTAATGGTACCTTTTGTATTAGCTTATATAGCTTATGCTTGGTACAGTATGGATAGAGTAAAAATTACAAAAGATGAAATAGAATCTTCTGATTCTCACAATTATTAAAAATGAGTATGAATTATGGAATATATTAGTGAATTAATCTGGTTAAGTCTTTGGCCCATTGTTATATATCTTGGATATAAGTTTTCTATGAAAAATGCAACAAAGGAGATTAAATGATTGCAATACCGTTAAATAATGAAGAAGAAAATAGTGGTTTATCAAAAAAATTTGGAAAAGCGAAATATTTTGCTTTTATAAATAATAATAAAATTGAGATTTTAAAAAATGAACAAGAAGATAAAAAAGCAGTAGTAAGTTGGTTAAAAGATAAAAATGTAAATATTCTTATTGCTTTTCATGTAGGAGAAAAAACTTTTCAAAATTTAAAAGATAATGGTATAAAAGTATATTTTTCTGGTACAAATAAAATTAAAATAGATGAAGTATTATTAAAATATGCAGATGGAGAGTTACCAATTTTGAATAAATTAAGTTTTTTATGTCATGTCGTATAATCTAGAGGAAAGTAGAGAATATCTCTCTACTTTTTTTCAATAGTTGCACTATTTCTAGAAGTTTTTAGAACTACAACTTTTTCACCTTCTTTAAACTCTTTCTCATCAAGTTTTGAATCTATTTCCCAATAAGTCCCTTTATAAAAAACTTTTGAATTTTTTATCTCACCTATTCCTTTTTCATTAAAAAAATCATCTGATATTTCCATTTTTGATTTTAAAAATTTTTCTAAAACTTTTTTTCTTAAAATCAATATTAAAAATAATGAAATCAAGGAAACAATAGCTAATTGCCAAACAGCTCCTGAAAATATAAAAAAATAACTAATTAAAGCAACTATAATAAAACCTATTCCAAACCAAATAAGAATAAATGAAACTATTAAAGCTTCTAAAGCTATCAAAGCTACACCTATTGCTAATAATATATATGGATCAACCGCACTAAGCATTATTTGTAGCTCCATTACTTACACCTTTGAAAAAAGCATCTCCTAAAACAGATGTTGAACCTATCATTTGAGAAACTTCATAAGGTAAAATCATTTTATCAGTTGAGTTACTTTCAGCCAATGCTCTAAAGGCTGCAATTCTATCTTTTGCAAGTAAAAATTCTGCTGCTTTTTCATTTTCCACCATTGAAATATTAATCAATCTCATAGCTTCTTGTTGCCCTGCTGCCATTTGTTCTTGTTCATATCTTTTTGCATCAGCCATTCTTTCGATTGCTTCCGCTTTTAAAACTTCTTCTTGTTTAAATGCTTCTGCTTTTCTAATCACTGCTTCTTTATCTGCTCGTGCTTTTGTTTCAATGGCTCTTTTTTCTCTTTCTGCTTCCATTTGCATATTCATAGCTCTTTCAATTTCAGCAGGAACTGAAATATCAGAAATTTCAACTCTAGTTACTTTGATTCCCCAGTTTGTTGCAGCACTTCCTAATTCATTTTGTAATTTTGCATTAAGTGTTTCTCTATTTGATAAAGTATCATCTAAATCCATTCCACCAATTTCAGCTCTTAAAGTTGTCATTGCAAGATTTGCAATTGCATTTTTAAAATCAACTACATTATAAGTTGCTTGCATTGCATCATCAACTTTACAAAAAACTATTCCATCAATAGAAATATTTACATTATCTCGTGTAATAACTGATTGTTTTTCTATATCAACTAATTGTTCTCTTGAAGTAAGAACTGCTCTTACTCTATCAATAATTGGAATAATAATATGAAAACCACCATGCAGAACTTTATGAAACTTTCCTAATCTTTCAATTAAGTATAAATCTGATTGTGGAACAATTTTTACACCTTTTACAATAATAATCAAAACAAAAAATATTATTGCAATAGCAAATACAATACTTGGTTCCATTGAATTTCCTTTTTTTAATTTAAAATTACATCTATAATATAATAATTTATTTTAAAGCAAAGCTTTTAAATAATTATATTTTTCAAATTTAGATTGAACTTATTTCCAAACTCTAAAGTTTCAATATTTATCAAAATTTTATTTTTATCACAAAATTCTTTTACCATAGCAAGTCCTAAACCAAAACCATCATGAGAAGGATTTTCTTGGAAATATTTATCAAAAACTATAAAAAGATTTTTAGTGTCAATTTTTTCACCAGAATTATAAATTGATAAAATTGAGTTTTTATAGCTAATTTCTACTATTGGATTTTCTTTAATATTGTATTTTATTGCATTTGAAATAAGATTATCAATAGTTTTTAAAAAACCATTCATATCGCTTTTAACTTTTATATTTGGTATATTTACAAAAATTTTTGTATCATTTTTTATATCATCAAATTTTTCAATAGAAGTATTTATAATCTCATCTAAAAAAAACTCTTGTTTGTCTATTTTATCAATCTCTTTTTTTATATTATATTCCATATTCTCATATAATTTTAAAAGATTATTACTAGCTTGTTTTATTCGTTCTAATCTTTTTAAACTCTTTTCATCTGTAATTGTTTTTTCTAAAAGTTGAGTATTCATTTTTATAGTTGAAACTGGAATATTTAGTTCATGAATAGTCTCTTTAATACTAAGTTCTAACTTTTCATCACTTTTAAACAATGGTTTTAAAATAGAAATTGAAAAACTTAGAAATATAGATAAACCTAAAATTATTAAAGGAACAATTATATATATAAAATTATCTTGATTTAGACCAAATTTAGAGATAAAAAAATAGTTTAAATACAAAATAATTACTAAACAAAAAGTAAAAATTATAGATATTGAGATTAAAAAATCTCTTTTTTTAGAATTCAATTTTATATCCTATACCTTTGATATTTGAAATTGAATCTTTATTTTCAAAAAGTTTTTTGATTTGATTTATATAAACTCTAATTGAACCTTCACTATAACCTTCACTTGTAGCCCAAAGTTTTGAAATAATCATCTCTTTTGTAACTATTTCTCCTCTATTTTCTATGAATAATTCAAATAATTCTAAAACTTTTACTGGAAGATTTAAATCAATTCCATTTTCATAAACTCTTTTATTCAAAGGATTAAAAGTTAAATTATCTGATAACTTTATAATATCAAATTGTTTTTTATTTCTTTTCAATAAAGCTTTTATTCGTAAAAGTAACTCATCTAAATCAACAGGTTTTTTTAAATAATCATCGCAACCTTTTAAAAAAGCATCATGTAAAGTATCTTTATCTTTATATGAAGTTAAAAATATAGTTGGGGTGTTATCTTCACTTTTTCGTAAATTTAATAATAAATCAAGACCATTTATTTTTGGAACATTTATATCAAAAATATATAAATCATAGTTTTTTTCATAATTTAGACTTAAACACTCTTCACCATCACTTGCAATATCAACAATAAAACCTTCATCACTTAAAAAATCTTCAAGTGTTGAGGAAAAAAGTTCATCATCTTCTAAAACTAAAATTTTATACAAAAATAATCCTTACTTAACAGCTATATTTATTATATTTATTTTTTGTTAAATAGTTGATAATTTTTACAAACAAGGGAAAAAAAGAGTTCAAAATATTATATTATCTATAAATTATAGTAAATCTAAAGATATTAATATTAATTTGCTACAATAAAGGTTTTAAAAATAATTTTTAGGATGTTTAATGGCAAAAAACTTACTTTTACCTTTTGGATTTCTTATCCTTGCATATTTTGTAATTTCACAAGAAAACTTCACTGTAATCTTGAGTGGAATCGCAATATTTTTGATTGGAATGTTTTTTATGCAAGAAGGATTCAAACAACTTTCTGGTGGTATTTTAGAAAAATTACTTCAAAAATTCACAAGTAATTTGTTTTATTCTATTTTAACTGGATTTTTATCAACATCTATTGTTCAAAGTTCTTCTATTATCTCTTTAGTTGTTATCTCATTTTTATCTGTTGAGTTATTAACTTTAGTTCAAGGAATTGGAATAATCTTTGGTTCAAATTTGGGAAGTACAACTACTGCTTGGATTGTTTCAAGTTTAGGATTTGATGTAAAAATTTCAGCTTATGCTTTTCCTATGATAGTTTTTGGTGTTGTTTTAAGATTTTTAAAAAGTAATACATATAAGGGAATTGGAAATGTTCTTTTAGGATTAGGATTTATTTTTCTTGGAATTTCATATATGAAAGATGGTTTTGATACTTTAAAAAATTCTATTGATTTAGCTTCTTTTGCTATGGAAGGACCTCTTGGAATAATAATCTACATTTTAATTGGAGCTGTTGCAACGGTAATTATTCAATCAAGTGCTGCAACATTAGCTATTATTATCACAGCTTTAAGTGCTGGAAGTATTATTTATATAAATGCTTTATCTTTAGCCATTGGTGCTAATGTAGGAACAACTTTTACAGCTATTTTAGCTTCATTGGCTTCAAATGAAAATGGTAAAAGAGTTGCATTTGCACATTTCCTTTTTAATATAATAACAGCCACAATAATTACCCTATTCATTTATCAATTTAAAGATTTAGTTGATTTCTTAGCTCCTTATTTAGGAATTAGTGAAAATAATTATGGAATGAAATTATCACTATTTCATACTATTTTTAGTTTACTTGGAATTATCATACTTTCACCATTTGTGAATCAAATAGTAAAATTATCAGAAAAACTTATTAAGAAAAAAGTATCAGCTTTATCAAAACCAAAATATCTTTTAGATTCAAATTTAAATGTTCCAGATACAGCTATAGTTTCTATTAGAAAAGAGAGCATAAATCTTTATGAAAATTGTCAAAAAGCTATGCTTCATGCTTTAAATCTTCATACAAGTAATCTAAAAACAAAAGAAGATTTAGATTTACAAATTTCTAAAGAAGTTACAAAAATCGATACGAATATTGATGAAATTTATCATTCAAATTTAAAAAACTTATATAGTGAAATCATAAAATATTCTTCTTTTGCTCAAGAAAATATGTCAAGTTCACAACAAAGAGAAGTTGCAAATATAAAAAGAAGTGCAAAATTGATTATTGAAGTTCTAAAAGATACAAGAGATATTCAAAAAAATGTTAATTTTTATTTAAAAAGCCGAAATGAATATATTAAAGAAGAGTATAATATATTAAGAAAAGAGTTAGCAACAATTTTAATAGATATTAATATGCTTGATAGTAATGAAACAGACTTGGAAAAACTTACTCAATTAGAAGTGATAAAATCAACACTTCAAGCAAATGATTTTTCAAACACAGGAAAGATTGATGCTTTAATTAGAGAAGATAAAATAAAAGCAACAATGGCAACTTCTCTTATAAATGATAGTGCGACTGTTTATTCTATTCAGAAAAAACTTGTTGAAATGGCAAGCATATTATTTATAAATAATAATCTTTTAAAAGAAATAGGAGATACACAAAATGAACCTAGATAAAATTATCAATAAAATCAAAAAATATCTAAAAGAAGAGAGTTTAGATGAATCTAAACAAGAAAAAGTTAAAGAGATAATTGAAAAATTATCTCTAAAAAAAGCAAAAATAAAAAAAGAGATTAAAGAAGCTAAAAAAGATTCAGAAAAAGAAAAACTTCAAAAAGAACTTGAAGCAGTAATAAAACTTATTGAAAAAAGTAATAAACTTATTTAAAATCTTTAAAGTTTTGTCTTAAAGCTTCGTAAGCTACGATTGATACTGAATTTGCAATATTCAAACTTCTTGCTTCATTTGTCATGGGAATTGTAATACAAGTTTTAGGACTTTTTTCTAATAAAGAAACAGGAAGTCCAGCATCTTCTCTACCAAAATATATATAATCACCAACTTTATATTCGGCATCAAAATATACTTGTTTTGTTTTAGTAGTTGCTAAAAAATGTCTATCATTAAAAGGATTTTTCAACCAAAAATCTTCAATATTTTCATATTCTCTAACATCTAAATCATACCAATAATCAAGTCCTGCGCGACGTACTTCTTTTTCAGTAATCTCACCAAAACCATAAGGTTTAATAAGATGTAAAGTACAATTCATAGCAAAACAAAGTCTTCCAATTGTTCCAACATTTCCAGGTATTCGTGGTTCTAATAAAACTATATTAAACATTATAAAATTACCGTTTTGTTTCCATGAACAAATACTCTATCATTTAAAAGTAATTCAAAAGCATTTGATAATACGATTTTTTCTACATTTCTTCCTGCATTTCGCATATCTTCCCAAGAATAACTATGATCAACTCTTACTACATCTTGAAAAATAATCGGACCTTCATCTAAATCATCAGTTACATAATGTGCAGTTGCTCCTATGATTTTAACTCCTCTTTCATGAGCTTGTTTATATGGATTTGCTCCAATAAATGCTGGTAAAAATGAGTGATGAATATTTAAAACTTTTTTAGGGAATGCTTCTACAAATTTTGGAGTTAAAATTCTCATATATTTTGCAAGAACGATAAGTTCTGGTTCATATTCAGAAATTTTTGCAATCATTTTATCTTCGTGTTCTTCTCTACTAAGACCTTCAGCGCTAATACATGTAAAAGGAATATTAAACTTTTCTACTAAATCTTTTAAATATTCATGATTTGCAATAACTGCTTTGATATTTGCATTTAATTCTCCTGCAATATAACGAATCAATAAATCACCTAAAACATGAGACTCTTTTGTTGCTAAAATAACAACATCTTTTTTCTCTTTTTTATTTAATTTAATTGAAGCACCTTTTGGTAAAACTTCTTGTAACTCTTTTAATAAAATATTTTTTAAAACTTTCCCTGATATTATACTTCTCATAAAAAACTTTTTTGTTTCAGGGTCAACATATTCAGCATTTTGCTCTATATTTAAGTGGTTTGCAAAAAGAACTTTTGAGATATTATAAACTAATCCTTTTGCATCTTCTGTATCAATTAACAGTATATACTCTTCCATATTTATCCTATGACTATTCAAGCTTAAATTTTTAAAGCTTGAATAATACCATTTTATAAATTAATAGATAATTTTAAGTTATAGCATAGAAGCTAGTTTTTCTCTATATTTTTCTAAATCAAAATTTTTTATTCTAGCTACTCCTGATTCAACAGCACCTAAAGCAACAGCACTTGATACTTCAACCATCAGTCTTTTATCAAAAGGAATAGGAATAATATACTCTCTTCCATAAGTTAAATTACCAAATGAAGCTTTTAATTGGTCTGTAATTGGTTCTTTTGCAAGATTTGCAATAGCATAAGCAGCTGCTTTTTTCATATGCATATTTATTTTTCTTGCTTGAACATCAAGTGCACCTCTGAAAATAAAAGGGAAACCTAAAACATTATTTACTTGATTAGGATAATCTGAACGTCCTGTTCCTATTATAGCTTTTGGTTTTACAGCTTTTACCTCTTCTGGAAAAAGTTCTGGAGTTGGATTTGCTAAAGTAAAGATAATTGGTTCATCATTCATAAGTTTTATATGTTCTACTGTAAATGTTCCTGGTCTTGATAATCCTAAAACCATATCGGCATTTTTAAACGCCTCTTCCATTGTCGTTATATCAGTTTGTGTAATAAACTCTTTTTTATATTTGTTTAAATCAGTTCTTCCTTTGTGAATTACACCTTTTGAATCACACATAATTAAGTTTTTTACTCCAAGTTCTTTATACATTGTTGAACAAGCAATTGCCGAAGCCCCCGCCCCTACAACAACTACTTTCATATCTTCTAATTTTTCTCCCATCATTTCACTTGCATTAATAAGTGCAGCACTTGTAATAATAGCAGTACCATGTTGGTCATCATGCATAACAGGAATATTTAACTCTTCAACTAATCTTTTTTCAATTTCAAAACATTCCGGTGCTTTTATATCTTCAAGATTAATTCCACCAAAAGTAGGAGAAATAGCTTTTACAACTTCACAAAATTTATCAATATCCGTTTCATCAACTTCTATATCAAAAGAATCAACAGCAGCAAATTTTTTAAATAATACAGATTTACCTTCCATAACTGGTTTTGAAGCAATTGCTCCAATATCACCAAGTCCAAGAACTGCTGTACCATTTGAAATAACCGCAACAAGATTTCTCTTAGATGTATATTCAAAAGCTAATTCAGGATTTTTCTGAATCTCTTCACAAGGATAAGCAACACCAGGAGAATATGCCAAGGATAAATCTCTTTGAGTTTCCAATCTTGTAGTTGTTGAAATTGCAACTTTCCCTGGATTTGGAACTCTGTGATACTCTAATGCCTCTTCTTTTGTAACTTTTGTACTCATTTTGTTTCCCTTTTTATAAACTGATTTATTATAAAATCGCAAAATAGTAACAAAATGAAACTTAAATAAAAAGAATTTTATTGATTTTTTATGAATATGTATTCATTTAAGTAAATATTTATCAGTTATGTAAAATTTATGTAAGTTTTTTTATTTAATTATAATTTATAATTATCTTTTAAGCTTTATACATTACTAATACTTATAATTCCTGCAAATCTTCCTGTTTTGGGATTTTTTCTAAAAGAAAAATATGGTTTATTTGAACATTTTGTACAAATATTCGAGATTTCTATATTTTTTATTCCTAAATTTTCTAATAACATTTTATTGATTCCTTGTAAATCAATGTTTTTATCTATACAAAACTCTTCTCCAAATGAAGTTTTTACAATTTTTAAAAGTTCATCACTTACTTCATAACAACATTTTTGAATTGATGGTCCCATAATTACTTTTATATCTTCTACTTTACAAGAAAAATTTTCTATCATTTTTTTTGCTGTAATCTCTGCAATTCTTAGAAAAGTAGAATTTCTTCCTGCATGAACAGCTGCAATTACACCTTGAATTTCATCATAAAACAGTATTGGAATACAATCTGCTACCATTACCATCAAAGGTAGATTTTTAGAATTTGTAATCAATCCATCACAATTATCTATCAATTTAAGTGATTTTTCATCTACAATTTGTACATTATTTCCATGAACTTGGTTCATATAAATAAGATTTTCATTTTTAAAATTTAGTTTTATTGCTAAGTTTTCTCTATTCTTATCTACATTTTCTTTTATATCACCAACATGATAAGCTAAATTACCATCTTGTATTGTTGTAAAATTTATTAAAATTTTTTGGCTCATTTTTTCTTCTTTTTATTTGCTTTTGATATAATTTATCAAAAAAATGTTTAAGGACAAGATTTGAATAGATTTGATGAAGCAGCTAAAACTTGGGAAAATAAACAAACAAGTATTGAAAGTTCAAATGCCTGTGTAGAAAATTTCAAAAAACATATAACTTTAAATGAAAATTCTAAAATTTTAGATTATGGTTGTGGAACTGGATTTATAGCTTTTGCTTTAAGTACAGAACAAAATAATGTCATAGGGATGGATTATTCTATAGGAATGATTAATAAATTTAATGAAAAAGCAAAAGAATTAAATTTTTCAAACATACAAGCAATACAACATAATATCAATGAAGAAGATTTACCAAAAAATGAATTTAATTTATTTATCTCTTCAATGACTATGCATCATATCAAAGATACTAAAATGTTTGCAAAAAAAGCTTATGAAAGTTTAGTTGATGGTGGAATAATTTGTATAAATGATTTAGAAGAAGAAGATGGAACTTTTCATTCTCGACATAATAACGATGGAGTTGAACACTTTGGATATGATATAGAAAAAGTATGTAAAATTTTTGAAGATGTTGGATTTGAAATAATTTCATGTGACACAGTATTTGTACATGAAAGAAACGATAAAGAATATCCACTTTTTAATTTAATAGGGAAAAAATAATGACAAAAAAATTTGTAATCTTTGGAAATCCTGTGGAACACTCAAAATCACCTCAAATGCAAAATGCAGGATTGAAATATATCAATTTTGATGGAATTTATGAAAAACATCACTTGATTGATGGAAATATCATAAAAAATATTTTTTTAGAAAATAATTACAGTGGAGCAAATATAACTGTACCACATAAAGAGTTTGCCTATGAAAATGCAGATATTGTAGAAGGAATTGCAAAAGAGATAAAAGCAGTTAATACATATATTTTGAAAGATGGAAAAGTTGTAGCTTATAACACTGATGCTCCTGGTTTTTTAAAAGCAATAGAGAGTTTTGGTAAAGTAAAAAATGTACTTTTATTAGGAGCTGGAGGAACTGCAAAAGCTATAAGTTTAGCTCTAAAAGAAAAAAATATAAAAGTAACTGTTTTAAATAGAAGTGAAGGAAAACTAGAATTTTTTAAAAATCATAATATCCCTTCTTTTTCATGGGAAAACTTCAAACCTGATACTTATGATTTAGTTGCTAACTCTACAAGTGCTGGACTAAAAGATGATTATTTACCTGCACCTAAAGAACTTCTTGAACCAATACTAAAAAATGCCTCTTTTGCTTTTGATTGTGTTTATGGAAAAATCACTCCATTTTTAGCTCTTGCACGTGAAAATAATTGTGAAATTAAAGATGGGGAAGATATGCTTTTATATCAAGGCTTACTTGCATTTGAACTTTTTACTAATACAAGAGCCGATAATTCAATAGTTGAGGCTATGAGGAAAGGACTAAGAGGAGAATGAATTTCTTTTCTTAGCTACCCTATAGAGCTACCTATATATAAAAATTGTAGCTTTTTTTATTATTTTTTTAGATTAAAACTTGCATATTTTATATAATATTCATTATAAAAAAATTTGTAATTATCAAAAACTAAATTAAATTTCATATATTTTAAATTCTTTTTTTATCAAAAAAAAGGGAATTTTTAGTAAAAAATTTAAGAGAAGCGAGTATGCCAAATGTGGTCACAAATTTCTAGCGTAATTTATACCCATTTTTCAACTCTTTTTATACATTATTACTGCCCTAATTTTAACCGCAATATTTATTAAAATAGATATTAATTTTAAGATTTATTAAAAGGAAAGATTTTCTGAAAAAATTTGTTGAAAAGAAGTGAGATTATTGAATCTCTCTTAGAGTTTCAAAAGAAAAACAAAAAATGATATCTTACTTTCAAATATTGAAGTAATAAAAACTCTTTTAATAAATTTATACACTATACAAAAACAACACTCACAAAACAATATCTCCAATATCTCTATAAAATTCTTCATTTTTTACTATATTTATCAAGCTATCTCCAAAGAAGCTGCTGAAATGGAATTTGACAACTTTGAATCTAAGTGAGGTAAAAAATATCCTATTTTAATTAAGTCGTGGAAGAACAAGTGGGAACATCTATCTGAATATTTTAAATATCCTGAAAAAATTATATGTATCATCTACACCACTAATATTATAGAATCAGTGTATAGACCGTTTAGAAAGCTTACTAAAACCAAAAGAGTTTTTCCAAATGAAAATAATTTGCTTAAACTTCTCTATATTAGAATTCAGTCTTCTAAAAAATGGACTATGCCTATTTGTGGTCTTTAACAATTTCATAGTTGGCAATATTCTTTGAGGGAAGACTAGATAAATCTTTAAACTTATGATTTAAAAAGTGACTTTTGTTGTTCTAAAAGTCCTAGAGGTTTGAGAGAATCTCTAAATTCTACTTTTTGAACATTTTTTGGAACAAATTATATCTCTAAATAAAGGTTAAAAAGCCAATAAGTTAGACTTTATAATTTTGTTCCAAAAGTAAGAGGTTTAGTAACTTAATGTTTGAACTGAATTATAAATGTAGCATTCGAGAAAGTTAAGCTAGAATGCCAGAAATATATTTTTTTTCATAATGATTTGAATTACTTACCATAGGTACACTTGTTAATTCCTGCAATTTGTCTGTATATTCAGTTTGTACACGTTTATTTTTGATTAGTATTCTAAAATAAGGGCATTTACCATTTACTGACAAATCTTTTTCATCATCACCTTTTCTAAATTTAATTATTTCAAATTGATCAGGATTAAACTTATGTAAAAATGTTATAGGAACCCCCATAACACCTTTGTAGTCTAATGGTATGTCTTTTGTTTTATTAACATTAATACCATTATAATTGTCATATTTGGGATACTCAACTTCATTTCCAAAATATCTTTTTGAAAGAGGAATATCTTCATGTCGTTTAAAATTATCTAAATTAGTTAGCCATAAACAATTGTTTGGTGAAATTATTCTATTTCCAGAACTATCTATCCGAGCCTCTGTGCCATAAAGTTCATAGTGTTCAGGCACAATAAAACCTGAAATACCTCTACCCAGATTTATTCCTAACCACGCCTTATTATCTTGAATGAGTTTGAAAATCTCTTTATAAGTTATTGCATTAATATTAGCAATTATCAAAAATTTTTTATCATATTTAATTAATTGAGCTACATACTCTCTGAATAATGAAAATGGAGGATTAGTAATGACTATATCAGACTGTTTTAATAGTTTAATACTTTCCGTACTACGAAAATCTCCATCACCCTTAAAATAAACAATATCAGCTGAATTTGGTTTATTTTTTTTACCCTTTGTATCTGTTAATTCAAAGAAAAAACCATGTTCATTTTCTTGTGTATTAAATAAATCATTTGTTTGTTCTCTATAGCAAGCTGATATTAGTTTTTTAAGACCTAATTCTTTAAAGTTAGAAGCAAAATAGTTGAAAAAGTTACTAACTCTCGGATCATCACAATTACAAAAAACAACCTTGTCTTTAAAATGACTTTTGTAATGTTGCAATTCACTTTCTATATCTGAAAGTTGAGTGTAAAACTCGTCGCTTTTTGATTTTTTAGCTTTTTGTAATAATTTATTTGTTGCATTTCTTGCCATTTTTAACCTATATTATTTTAATAACTCTTTGTTTCTTTGCTATTTACTTTTTGTTATTTGATTAAATAAGTCACTACCTAATACTTGAAGAGAAGTTTTAGAAACCTCAAGCATAATATCAAACATATTTTTAGTGTCCCATTTTTCTCCATTTCCTTGAGTGTAAATAGAAGTTGCCTGAAGCATTATTGTTTTATCTTTGTGCTTGACAAATTTATTTCTACATAAATTGGTATTAATTGGCATTCCATAATTTGCAGAGGTCAATCTATCCAGTCTGTTTAACATACCTGAGTTGTATTCTAACTTCACAGCCCTTCCATCAGGTCTTATAATTGAAATAGTTTCTGTTAAAAAGTTTGAACCTTCAAGAAATAGGACATAGGGAAAATAAGATTCTGATAACATGAAATTAGCGATTTCAGTTATGTTTTTATGTGATCTTTCTATTGCATTACCAGCAGCCATCAAATCTTGATTATTTTTTGCTCCCACAAGTTTTCCTGCTTTTATATTTTCAATGTCTTTTCCTTGATGTTTAGCTTCCGATACTAAAACTATTCTCCAATTATCATAATCGTCTTTAACTTCTATAATTCCGCCATCAGGTTTAATGCTAGAATTTAAAACAAAAAGAGTTTGTCCTAAATCTTTGTCAATTTCTTTTAAGGCTTTGTTTATTTCTTCTTTTGTTATGCTTGTTCTGTATTGAAAAGATAATTGAGGAAACTCTTCTTTAAGTTGCCGAACTACATGATTTGAGATTTCCCCAACTGTAATATCATGTGATTTTGCTTCATCCCCAAATATACCAACTACACCTTGAGACTTTTTATGTTGATTTGTTAATCTTTCTGATTGATTCTTTTTAGCCATGTAATTCCTCTTTTATCTTTTAATTTTAACATAACATAATATAAAAAGCTTTTAATATCTATATTGATGTATAACTAATTATTAAACATATATTCTAAATGTTAGTTATTAAATCTAAAAGCCAATAAATAAAACAAGTTCCACAACCTGCAGTAATTGGAGGAAGAAGATTTGGCATAATAAGTGCACCTGCAAAACTTTTTGGAGTCAAAGATGCTACAAGTTTTAGCATATCATCATCTCTTAAATGAAGATGCATGTCTAAATCAGAGTTTATAATAGATTTTTCCATAGCAAATGTTCCTTTTTTATTTGAAGCATCCTAACTAAAGAGTTTAAAAATGCAACTAAGTTGCATTTAAATCTTATTTGATAATATTTCAGACTTGCAATTAATTTGCAAAATTTAAAAAGAGTGATTTATGAAAAGTTTTATAATTTTATTTTTTGTTTCAACTATAACTTTATTTGCCCATCCTTATACATTCATCGATATTTTTCCTAAATTTATAATAAAGAAAATAGGATAACTTCAATATCTATGGTGTGAAAATTTGATGAAATGACATCAGAACTTCTAATTATGGAATTTGATGAAAATTGCAATGGTAAAATCGATGAAAAAGAACAGAAATATATAAAAGAAAACTATTTCCAGATGGTTACAATACAAATTTTTCAACCATTTTTAAAAAGAATATTTATATTTTCTACTTTGGAACAAAGAGATATAGAGATTAAGAACTTTACAAAAGACATAATTGGAATCATGAACTAGTTAAAAAGAAAATTGAGGAAGAATCAATTAAATTTGGCTATGAAAACAAGTAAAAATGAGGAAATAAGTGAAAAATATAAAAGTAGAATTAGAAAGTATAATATTTAATGTGATGCTACCAGAATCACAAGCTTTTTTAGATGAATTAAATGAAGAAATAGAAAAAGGAAATGAAGAAGAAGAGATTATTGAAGCAAAAAAAGATATTGCATCTTTTATTGAGGAATTAAATCAAGTTTTAAAACTGATTGAAGAAAAGAGACTATCAAATAAAGATGCAAAAGATATCTATAAAAAAATTAGAAATATGCTTGATGAACATGAAGACGAACATGAACATTAATGAATATTAAAGGAAAAAATGATGATGAATAAAAAAAATCTTAATATTGCTAGTGAATGGAGTCAAGAAGGATATATGTTCCGACATATGTCTCAGGATAAACAACCAACGGTTTTGAGCGATATCTATAAAGAAGAGATTAATATAGCCATTTGGCGACGAGAAAAACAATTTTCAGTAAAAGAATTTTTAGCGTTGAATCCTACATTTCAAAAGGAAATGATTTTAACGCCACAAGATGCACTTTCACGTATTAGCGAATCTTTTGATAATAATATGACTGAAGTTAGCGAAGATATTGCTCTGCTTGTGGATATGTTTTGTTATTTGTTTGAACTTAAACAAGTAGGCATGCGTTTGAAAGTTTTAGATCGAGCGATGTGCCCTAAGTTTCATGTGGACAAAGTTCCTTGCCGTCTTGTGACAACCTATCAAGGTATAGCTACAGAATGGCTACCACATGAGCTGGTTGATCAAACAAAACTGGGATGGGGTTGTAACGGCTTGCCTGATAGTGAATCAGGTCTTTACCAAAGTGAAATTGATATCCAACAACTAGATTGTGGCGATGTTGCATTAATAAAAGGTACGCTTTGGGAAGGCAATGAAAATGCAGGCTTAGTCCACCGTTCACCAGGATTAATAGCCAATGAAAAGCGTTTAATATTAACTTTAGATTTTATGTAGCTAAATGTTCTGGCTTGTCTTATGAAGCTAACAATCATATCATATTCATTCGGGAACAGTAATGTGAGGCCTTAAGTTCAATACAAAGGATTTATTATGAATGTAGGTTATGCAAGAGTTTCAACTTCAAGCCAAAATCTTGAGAATCAAATTGATCAACTCAAGAATTCAGGCTGTGAAAAGATTTTCTCAGAAAAAAGATCAGTAAAAACTGTACCAGAAGTAAGTGAAGAGGTAACATTATTTCAGACATAGAATTTAAAAGTATCTAAGTTAAAATACCAAGTTCAACAACTTGTTAAATCTGATATGACATTAAAAGAAGTTGATATTATGGCAGAGAAATGTATAGTAAAGTTAGGTGCCCGTCCTTCTTTTAAAGGATTATATGGATTTTCTGGTGCTATTTGTTTATCCTTAAATGAAGTTATCATTCATGGTTTGCCTTCAGACATTGTATTAAAAAATGGAAATATTTTAGGTCTTGACATTGCTACTGAGGTTGATGGATGGTATGGTGATGCTGCTATTACAATGCCAATTGAAAAGAAGATGATACATTAATTGCTTGTGCAAAAGATTCATTATATCATGTAATCAGTATAATAAAGGTAGGTATGAGATTTAAAGAGTTATCATATGAAATAGAGAAATTTATTGTTAATAGAGAATATCTCAACCTTTAGTTAAATTTTGTGGTCATGGAATTGGGATAAAAACACATGGAGAAGCAAAAATTCCAAATTATTTAGAAAATGGAACTCCTAAATCTGGATTCAAAATAAAAGGTGGAATGGTATTTTGTATTGAGCCTATGATATATCAAAAAGATAAAGAACCAGCTATCTTAAAAAACGGTTGAATGTAGTGTCTGCTGATGGATTAAAAGGAAGTCATTATGAGCATACAATTGCTATAATCAATGGGAAAGCTGTGATATTAAGTATCTCGGAGTAGTTTCAATAAAAGTAATATTAACATTAAATTTGTGTTCACTTTTGGTATTCATATTTTTAAGTTCAAACAGCCAGATTTGCATTCTCTAGTTTATTGAACAATAAAGAGATTTTAGAAAAAGCACTCCAAGATTCTATCGAAAAATCTATAAATGAATTAATTTTAAATATAAAGAAAAGCAACTTGTAAATTATGCAGTTATATTTAGACTTCAAAACTGCAGAATAATAAAGGAATTAAAATGGAAAACTATTTTGAAAAAGAGTTTAAGCTACGATATTTTGAAATGGATAACACAGGAAAAGCTTCTCCTATAACTATGATGACATTGCTGCAAGAAACTGCAGCAGATCACTGTGCTTTTGCTGGTCATAGCTTATTGTCTCTTATGTCACAAAATCTAGGATGGGTATTACTTTCTGGAATGATGGAAATAGACAGATATCCTGAGTACAATGAAAAGATTATTATACGAACATGGCTTTCAAAATATAAATCTATCAGAGGGACAAGAGAAAACATTATTTATGATGAACATTACAATATTATAGGGAAAGCCAAAGGGTTATGGCTTTTTTTTGATATCGAAAAACGAAGACCTAAAAAAATTCCAAATTATTTTAGAGAAAATTGGTTGTCTTGCGAGGAAACATCTTTAGATTATGATATATCAAGTACAATGCAGAGCATTAAATCTCCTCAATATCTCAATAAGTTTATTGTTAATCGCTATGATACTGACACAAATAAGCATGTAAATAATATAAGTTATTTTCATTGGCTTCTAGAATCAATACCCAAAGAGATTATAGATAACTATTATTTACACTCTATTGATGGGCGTTTTTTATCAGAGTCACAGTATGGGGATAGTATTGTTTCTTATACAAATAAAGTTGATGGTGAAAACTCTTTTATACATGAGATTTATATAGAAGGGAATAATAATCCTTGTGCTACTGCAAAAACAATATGGAAAGCAATGAAAAGTAAATAGAATTTTCTACTTTTTCTTTTTTATCAAATTTTTTAATTTAAATTCTTTTTAAATTAAATTTCAACTATAATTTTATATAAATATTAAAATTGATAAAAGTTTAATCATGAAAAAAATAACAAAACTCTGTGGAGCAAAAAAAACTTATATTATTTTACCTTTAGATGAGAAAATCACATCTAATCAAATTTATTTTTGTAATAAATGTAAAAAGACAACAAAAGAAAAAAATCTTCTTTGTTATCCTGAAATCAAAGATGTTAAAGATTCATTTTCATAATCAAATTCATCTTCAAAAAGGTCATTCATACAAAAAGTATATTTATATAAAGCATAATACCAAGGTAAAAGTAAAATAGCAAATAATAAATAATTACTATTTTGAGTAAAAAAATAATTAAATTCTAAAAAAATATATCCTAATGAATCAACCATTATTATAAAAAATAAGAAAATCCAAACATACTTTGAAAAATATCTTTTTTTATAAACATATCCCCTAATACTTAACATTGAAATAAGTGCAATTATTAGAAAAAATACATCATACATTCTTGAAAAAATATTTCCAAAAAAAACTTTTTCTTCATGTAAAACTACAAAACCTACTATTGTAATAAAACTAATTATCACAAACCAGAAATAAGCTTTCCAAAAATTAGTAATTATATTCATAAATGTTCCCTTTTATCTACTTAAAAAAATTTTATCTAAAACGTGTCACATATCCCGTCACAAAATTATAAAATTAACAAATTCTACAACCAACATAAGGAATCGTCTCTACAAATTTGTACTCAAGCTTTGTTCTAAGTCTATAAATAAGTGTTCTTAATGTACTACTTGATATGCTATTTTCTCCCCAAATTAAACTTTCTAAATCTTTAATTGTAACTATTTGTCCTCTTGATTCTAATAGTATTTTTAAAAGTAGAACTTCTTTTGATCCAAGATTTATAGGTAAAGATTTGAAATACAATCTATCTTCTTTTTTATTGAAATAGTAATTCTCACCTATCAATAAAAGATTTTCATCATAAAAAATATCTTCAATTTCTTCATTTTTATATAAACCCAACATTATATTTGATTTTAATTCATCTCTTTTAAATGGTTTTATTAAATAACTCACTGGTTTTGTCTGTATTGCTCTATTTATTGTCTCTTCATCAGAAAATGCTGTAAGATAAATAATTGGAATATCTTCAAAAGTTTTTATTTTTTTTGCTGTTTCAATTCCATCTTTACTTTTACCTAAATTCACATCCATTAAAATCAAATCAGGTTTATTTGACAAAACACTATTTATTGCTCCTTGATAATCAAAAGCTGTATTTGTTATCTCATAATCTAACTTTTCCAATGTCCTTTTTATATCAAGTGCAACAATACTTTCATCTTCTACTATGAGAATTTTTTTCTTTTTCATTAGTTCTTCTTTTTACTTTTTATAAATCTTATCATTTTGCTGTCACAGTTTCTGTCACAAAATTTATTCTTCTAAAAAAACTTTTTTAAAAAAATTTGAAGCTTCATTTGGATTATAAGAGATAATTAAAAAAGGAATATCCAAACTTCCATAAGAATCCATTTCTTTATAGATTTCAACTCCTCCTAATTTCTTAAACAGTTTTAAATGCTCTTGTTTTATCCCAGAAAGTGACATATCAATATCATTATTCATAAATATATTGTAAATTCCACACATAAGATATTTAAACTCTAAATTTAATCCTTGACCTCTATTTTTTACAATATTTCTTGAAATCTCACCTATACAATTATATTTTTTTCTCAAATCATCAAAAGAACATTTATTTTCAGAAGGAAGTTTATTTTCTGAATCAAAAATCAGTCTTATAGTTGCTGTTACTTCTTTATTATTTTTATAAAAAATCACAGCAGAATTTTTATCATAAATATCAAAATTCAATCCTTCAATTGTGTCTGGAAATTCATTTTGATAATTAATTTGTGTAAATACATCACTTCTTAATTTAAATACTTCAATTAACTCTTCTGCATTTTTAACTAATGATAAATTTTTATATTTATCTTCCCAAGATAGTTTTTTATTAAAAGAGATAGTATCTTCTAAAACACTTTCTAAAAAAACCCTTTTTTGGAAAATTTCTAAAGCTTGTTTCTGTAGAGATAAAAAAGACTCTGGAAGGTAAGTTTGTTTTTGGTGAATATCAGCCTTGATGATTTCTTGAAGTTGATTTAACGAGATATTTTTGTTTATGTAAGCCATTTTGTTTGTCCTTTTTTTAGGACAAACTTTATTAGATATGCGTCACAATTTGCGTCACAATTTCTTTATTTTATGAACTATTTGAGATTTTGCATCCTATACTTGAAATGGTTTCAATTATTTTATAATTTAATTTTGTTCTTAGTCGATAAATCAGTGTTCTTAATGTACTATCACAAATAGGAGCATCTGGCCAAAGAAAATATTCTATATATTTAAAAGAGACTATTTGCCCTTTTGCTTCAACTAAAAGAGTAAGAAGTTGTTTTTCTTTAATACTTAATTTTATTGGTTTGGTTTTAAAAAAAAGTATTTCATTTTCTAAATCATAAAAATAATCATCTCCTAATTTTTCATAAGAATTATTTTTATTAAAAGTTTGTGTTTTTAATTTATAAAGAGATAAAAGTAGTGTTGATTTTATATCTTCTTTTTTAAATGGTTTTAAGATGTAACCTAAAGGATTAGTTTTTATCGCTCGTTGAATAGTCTCTTCATCACTATAAGCAGTAAGATAAATAACTGGTATAAAATCATTTTTTTGAATCTCTTCAATGATTTCAATTCCGTCTTTACCTTTTCCAAGATTTATATCAGAAAATATTAATTCTGGTCTATTTTCTTTAATACTTTCTATTGCTTTTTCATAATTTGATACACAATTTATCACTATTTGACCAAGATTAGTAAGAATTCTTTTTACATCTAAAGCAACTATTGCTTCATCTTCAATTATTAAGATTTTTACACTATTCATCTTCATCCCATAAAATAGTTGTAGTTACTCCATCTTTTATATCTGTAATTATTTTTCCTTTTAGTTGATTTAAAGCTAAAGTGTTAACTAAAGTTAGACCTAAAGAGAAAGTTGTATTTGTTTTTTCAAACCCTATTCCATCGTCTTTGACAGTTAGTTTCATTTTTTCATCTTTTTCTAAAATAACATAAATATTTCCCTCTTTATTTGGAAAAGCATACTTAAAAGAATTTGTTATTAATTCATTTATTATAAGTCCACAATATATAGCTTGTTCCATTTTTAATTTTGTTTTTATATCGAGATGAATATTTATATAACTATCATAACTATATCTTACCTCTTCAATTAATATTTCAAAATATTCATAAACATCAATATAATTTATATTATCTTGCTTATATAAAAGTTCATGAAGATGTCCCATTGCACTAATTCTATTTTGAATTGTAAGTAAAATATCTTTTAATTTTTCATTTTCAACTTCATCACTTTGAAGTCTTATCAAAGATACAATTGTTTGCATATTGTTTTTAACTCTATGATTTAACTCTTTTAATAATAACTCTTTTTCATCAAGAGCTGTTTTTAAATCTTTTGTTCGTAAATCTACCTCTTTTGATAATCTTTTAGTTTCATTTTTTTGTTGAATTATTAATCTATTATTTGCTTCATTTTTTTCTTTTTGTAAACTTGTAATTCTATTTGCCAAAGCAATTGAAAAAATTATTGCTTCCATTACAAATGAAGTTTCGATTAAATAAGGGAAAAAACTTCTTAATATCAAAAACTCCTGAGCTTGAAAGGAACATAAGCATTCCAGAAGATAAAAATATAAACCAACCAAATAAAATAAAATATGCCTGTTTATTTCTTTTTATTGCTCCATATATTGTTACTATCATTAAAAATAGTAAAAATAACATAGTTAAACTATTTCTATATTTATCATAATCATCTGTAAATATAAAAAATAAAATTGATATTGGAATAACTATCAAAAAGCCATTTAAAATTTTATTCAAAATTGGATATTGATTTGTTTGTAAAAAACTTTTTGTAAATAATCCTAAAGCATACACAGGAAGAGCAACTAAAACAGAGGATAATTCAAGTATATCTAAAAGTATTTTTGAATTAAACATATAAAGCTTAGTAAAACCTACATATACTAAGTGATGAGCAATTAAACCAAAAATATATATTACATAATATAAATAGCTTTTATCTCTTGTAAATAAATATATAAATAAATTATAAATTCCTAGTATAAACATTGCTCCAAAGAATAGAGATAATATTATTTGATGTTTTATCTCTTTTTGATAAAAACTATTCTCATTCCAAAGTTTCAAATCTATAATTAATGTTGTTATATAAGAAGATGCTTTTACAAAATATACTTTTTCTTCATTTGGATTGAGTTCTATTTCAAAAATTGGATTAATTACATATTTGTCTTTATTTTGAGTTAAAAGCCCATCTTTTTGGAAATAATTATTTTTATTTACATCATAAAAATCAACATTTGTTGTCAAAGGATTATTATATTCGAGTATTTTTTTTATAGGTTTATTTAAATCATTTTTTAAAACAATTTTTATCCAAACATCAAAATCGGGAGAATATCCAAATGATAAAATCTCTTTATTATTTTTTTCAAATTTTACATTTTGTTTTATTATATCTTCAATAGTTAAATTTCTATTTTTATCAATATAAATTTCACTATTTGGAAGTATCTCGATAGATTTCGTTTGTTCATTTATATTTATTATATTTGCATAAAGATTTATTGAAACTAATAAAAGAAAAATTATTTTTAAATAAGACATAAATTTAATCCATAACTATTTTATTTATTATACAAAATAGTAGATAAGTAAGTTATCAAAATGGCATTGACATGTTCATCATAAAACTTGTCGAATCACCTTTTGTATCAGAATATAAATAATAATCTTTATTTAAAATATTTTTAATACTCAAATCAATTTTTGCATCTTCATCAATAAATTTAGTGTAAAAACTAGCTCCTAAACTTCCAATAGTATAACTACCTAATTTTTGACTATTGATATTATCTATATATCTACTTCCTACATAAGAAACTTTACTTATAAATTTTATATCTTTATATAAATATTCAGTTTTTAAATCAAACTCTTTTTGTGGCGTATATAAAGGAACATTTCCCTTATAATCCTCTATATTACTATTTAAAATCTCAATATTTGAAAATTTTGCACTAGATGTAAGTTTTAGATTTTCTGTTAAGTCTTTTGATAAAGCTATTTCTAAACCTCTATATAATTCTTGAGTATTTTGTAAATAATCTTCACTATCTTCACTTCTTGATAAATATCTATTATCTTTAAATATTTGATACACAGAAGTATCCAATGTAACAAAATCTAAATCTGAAGTAATACTAAACTTAAGTTTTTTGTTGTCTGTATTTTTAGAACTTTGATTTATAAATTTATCATAATCTATATTTGTATTTAAATTTTCAAAACTAATACTTGATGTTATTATAGAATTTGGTTTAAAATATAATCCAACTGAAGATTCTTCTTTTGTGCTTTTTTTCAAATACGCAACTCCACCTGAAGACTCCATAATACTTCTTAATGAATCTTTATAATTCATATCAAAATTTAACCACATATAATCATATAAATAAATACTACTACTAAATATTAGATTATAACTATCTTCATTGTAAAAATTTTCTGTATGGTAATTTATATAATCGCTATTTTCATAACCTGATTTTGCTAATTTGTATTTAAGAGCATAATCATAATTTTCTTCTTTTTTTGCCATTTTAAATTCAGCATTTTCGTCATCTAAATCTACTAACTTAAAATTATTTGCAATTAATTTGCTATAAGTATTTATATAATTTGTTTCAAATGCTTGAAGATTAACAATAAATAGTGATAAAATTAATATTATATATAGTTTTATTCTTAACATTTCATCATCTTACTTAAATTAATATTAAAATATAATTGAATTTTAATATTTACTATTTTTTATTATTTTAAAGTTCTTTATATTAATTCTTTTATTTAAGTTACTTAAAGTAAAAAAAATCTTATTATTTGATATTATCGTGTTTATATCTTGAAAAAAGGATATTTATGAGAAGTTTATTTATTTTATTTATTTTAATTACTTTTTCGTTCTCAAATGAAAAAAAAGATATAACATTACAATTAAATTGGTTAAATCAATTCCAATTTGCAGGTTATTATGTTGCAAAAGAAAAAGGTTTTTATAAAGATGTTGGATTAAATGTAACAATAAATGAATTAAAAGATAAACAAGAATTAACAAATATTATAAAAGATGGAAAAGTTGATTTTGCAATTGGACGTTCTTCTTTACTTATAAATAAAATAAATGGTGATGATATTGTAATTCTTGGGGCAATATTTCAACATTCTCCTTTGATGTTACTTACAACTAATGAAGAAATAAAAACAATAAAAGATATAAAAAATAAAACTGTCATGATTACACCTGATGCTGAATTTACAGCTTCAATCACTGCTATGTTAAATTCAAATGATATAGATAGAAAAGATTTAAAAATTTTCAAGCACTCTTTTAATGTAGATGATTTAATAAATAAAAAAGTTGATTTAATGTCTTGTTATATTTCAAATGAACCTATTATACTTCAAGAAAAAGGAATAAAATATAAGATTTTTCATCCAAAAGATTATGGATTTGATTTTTATAGTGATATTTTATTTACTTCATCAAAATTTATAAAAGAAAATCCACTAACTACAAAAAGTTTTTATGAAGCAACTTTAAAAGGTTGGGAATATGCTTTCAAAAATAAGACTGAAGCAGCAGAAATAATATATAAAAAATACAATACTCAAAATAAATCTCTTATCAATCTTATAAAAGAAGCTGAAATACTTGAGAGTTTAGTCATTGATAAAGATAATAGACAAATAGGTTATTTAGATAAAAATAAACTTGAAAAAATATTTGAAGTTTTTAAAGTATTAGGATTAACAAATGGAAAAATAAATTTAGATAATTTTATTTATACTAATAATCATCATAAGAAAATCATTTTTGAAATTGCATATGAACAAAAAAATATGTTTATAATGCTAATTATATTTATAAGCATTATTTTTGTATTAACTATATTTTTCCTAAGTCGGATTCATACTAAAAAGAAATTATTGGATGCTGTTATAAATACAAGTGATGATTTAATTTATTATAAAGATCAAAGATTAAAATATATTGGTTGTAATGATGCTTTTAAAAGATTTGCAAATAAATCTGAAAATGAAATCTTAGGAAAAGATGATTTTGATATATTTGAAAATAAATTTGCAAAAATTTTTAGAGATAATGATCTAAAAGTTTTAAGAACAAATAAAATGTCAATAGATGAAGAATGGTTAGAATTTGATAATAAATTATTGCTTTTCCAATCAAAAAAAAGACCTTTAAAATATAGTGAAACAAAAATAGGAATTTTAGGTGTAAGTAGAGATATTACAAGTCTTTATGAAATTCAAAAAAAACTTGAAGAGCAAGCAACAGTTGATGAATTAACTAAAGTTTATAATAGAAAATCTTTTAACGAAAGACTAAAAGAGAAAATAGAAATGTTTAGAAGATATGAAAGTAATTTTTGTTTGGCTTTAGTTGATATTGATGATTTTAAAAAAGTAAATGATAATTTTGGTCATGATGTAGGAGATGAAGTTCTTATAAAAGTTTGTGGAATTGCAAAAGAAAATATTCGAAATACTGATTTAATATTTAGAATTGGTGGAGAAGAATTTGTGATTTTATATCCTAAAACTTTAATTGATGAAGCTTTTTTATCTATTGAAAAAATAACTCACATAATAAAAAATGAAAATATAATAAAAAACCATCAAATTACCTTAAGTGTTGGATTAACACAAATGAAAGAAAATGATGATGAAGCTTCTATATTCAAAAGAATTGATGATTTAATGTATATTTCTAAAAAAACAGGAAAAGATAAAATTACAGTTGATTAACCAAACTTAGCTAAAATCTTTCTTCATCTAATTTATAGAAACTTTTATGTATTATTAAAATTAATACATACAATATGGAAGGATTATTAGTTTTGAAAAAAAGAAATTATATTAAAAAAATATCAGATTATGCAATAGTTGGTGGTTTGGGTGCGTTTTTAGTTATTGGACTTACAGGTTGTGATGATAAAGGAAGCAATAACCAAAATCAAGGTCAAAATGATGCTTTTACAAATGCAAGTCAAAAACAAGGTGCTTTTGTAATTATTGAACAATCTGCTGATGGAAAATATAAAATTGCAGATGAATTTCCTGCTTCAAAAACTACTATTGTTTTAAGAAATCCTGATGGAACTGAAAGAATTTTGACTCAAGAAGAAATAGATAAACTTGTAAGAGAAGAAGAAGCAAAGATTGATGCAGGAACTTCTGCACTTACTAATCCAAATGCTGAAGTAAGTAATGGTGGAATGGGACTTGGTGGAGTTTTACTGTCTTCAATTGCAGGTGCAATGATTGGTTCTTGGCTTGGAAATAAATTATTCAATAATCAAAATTATCAAAATCAAAGACAAACACAATATAAATCACCTCAAACTTATAGTAAATCTCAAAGTTCTTTTTCAAAAAGCCCATCAACGGGAACTAATACAAATAGTTCAACTAAAAAAACTGGATTTTTTGGGAATACAAGTAATTCTAATACAACTAAATCTTCTGGTTCATCAGTATTTGGAGGTTAAAAAATGGAATTAAAAAAATTAACTCCTTTGAGTGATGAATATTTAGAATCAATTGGTTTTGTTTGGCATACAGATAGCGATAATTCATCTTATGTAAGTGATGAAATAGTTGTTATAAATGAAGAAGAAGCAAATGCTTATTATGAAGCTTGTAATGAATTATACGATATGTTTATAGAAGCAGGAGAGTATGTAATTGAAAACAATTTATTTCATGAATTAAATATTCCTTTTAATCTTGTAGAAATCATAAAAGAATCTTGGGAAAGTAATGTTCACTGGCATTTATACTCAAGATTTGACTTAGCTGGTGGAATAGATGGACAACCTATAAAACTGATTGAATTTAATGCTGATACACCAACTTCACTCTTTGAAACAGCTATCATTCAATGGGCAATGTTAAAAGCTAATGGTTTAGATGAGATGAGTCAATTTAATGGTTTATATGAAGCTTTAAAAGATAATTTTAAAAGAATAATTACTTTAGATACAGATATTGAAAAATTTGAAGAATATTACTCAACACTTGGTTGGAAAATACTATTTTCTTCAATTTCAAGTTCAACAGAAGATATAAATACTACAAAACTATTACAACATATTGCTAGTGAAGCTGGATTTAATACTGATTTTGAATTTATTGAAAATGTACAATTTAGTGATGATGGAATATTTAAAAATGATGAACTTTTTGAATTTTGGTTTAAATTAATTCCTTGGGAAAATATAGGAATCGAAGAGAGTGAATTAGCCCTACTTTTAACTGAAATTATAAAAGAAAAAAAAGCTATTATTTTTAATCCTGCATATACTTTGATGTTTCAATCAAAAGGATTTATGAAAATTTTATGGGATTTATATCCAAATCATCCTCTACTTTTAGAAACCTCTTTTGAACCATTAGTCGATAAAAAACAAGTTGAAAAAAGATGTTTTGGAAGAGAAGGTGCAAATACTAAAATCATCAATTCAGATGGAACTATCGATGAGCAAACAAGTGGAGAATACGCTGGTCATAAACCAATCTATCAAGAATTTGTAGAATTTCCAAAAGATTCAAATGGAAATTATTATCAAGCAGGAGTATTTTTTGCTTATGAAGCTTGTGGTTTAGGATTTAGACGTGGTGGAAAAATTTTAAATAATATGTCAAAATTTGTTGGACATATAATCCAATAATCTCTTTAAACTGGTCTTTTAGACCAGTTCTTAAAAAATACTTTTAATCAAACTAATTTATATGCTTGTATCATTTTTACTATATAATTATTGTATTTTAGAAATATTTTATTAAACTTAATTTTACATAAATTTTTATATTTTTTAGATATATAAAAATCTAAATTAAATAAAATTAACTTATTAAAACATTAATTTTTATATTTTTAAGCATATTTGAATATTTTTTATACAATAAAATCAATTATTTATTTTCCAATTAATTTATAATTCTTTATAGGAGACAAAATGTCATTAAAAGAATTAAAAGGACAAGGACACTGGCCAACAGTTTTAGCAGCTTTTCTTTACTTTGATTTTAGTTTTATGGTTTGGACAATGTTAGGTCCTTTAGCTACAGAAATTAGTGAATCATTAAAAATCACTCAAAACTTTGTAATGAATGCTGACCAAAAAGCAACATTATTAGCAATTCCTGTATTAGGTGGAGCAATATTAAGAGTACTTCTAGGATTTTTAGTTGATAAAATTGGTGCTAAAAAAACAGCTTTGATGTCGCAATTTGTTGTTGTTTGTGGTCTTTTTTATGCTTATTTTAAAGGTGAACAAATAACTTATAATGAGTTATTAATAGTTGCTTTTGTTTTAGGATTTGCTGGTGGTTCTTTTGCTGTAGCGCTTCCACAAGCAGGACAATGGTATCCTCCAAAACTTCAAGGTGTTGTTCTTGGACTTGCAGGTGCTGGAAACATTGGTGTTGTTATTGACTTTATTTTTGCTCCTAAAATCGCAGAAATTTGGGGTTGGCAATCAGTATTTTTAGTAGGTGCTATTTTATCAACTTTTATATTCTTTGTTTATTTGTTTATGGCAAAAGATGCACCTGAAACTGTTTATAAAGCTAATCCAAAAAAATTAAAAGATTATGGAAAACTATTAAAAGACAAAGATACTTGGTGGTTTTGTCTGTTTTATGCAGTTAGTTTTGGTGGATTTGTTGGTTTTGCAAACTATATGAAAGTATATTTATTAAATACATATAAACCTGAAATGACTGAATTTGGTTTAGGTTTCTTAAGTGAAGCAAATGTATTAGTTGTCGCTGGTTATTTTGGAGCATTATGTATTTTTGCAGGTGCAGTTTTAAGACCAGTTGGTGGAGCAATTGCTGATAAATTAGGTGGAGTAAAATCTTTATACTTCTTTTATGGAATAGTTTCTTTACTTGCAATTATAAACGCAACATTTAATTTACCTTTTGGTTTAGCTATATTAGTATTATTTTTAATCATGGCTAATCTTGGTATGGCAAATGGTGCAGTATTCCAATTAGTACCTCAAAGATTTGGTAAAGATATTGGTATTATGACTGGAATTGTTGGATGTGCTGGTGGTCTTGGAGGAACAGCTTTAATTAAAACTTTAGGATGGTCTCAAAGTACATTTGAAGGTTATACAGCTGGATTCTTTATCTTTGCAACTGTAGTTTTAGTTGCTATTTCTGGAATCTCTTTAGTAAAAACAAGATGGAGAACAACTTGGGGAGCAAGTTCTGAAGGAAGAATATAAAAAGAGAAAATCCTCTTTTTATATTTAATTTAGGATTTTGATAAAATTTTAAATTATATATATCAAAGGTAATTTTAATGAGTAAAGAAAACATCAAATCTTCAGGTTTTTCACTTGCTAAAGGTAAAGAATTAACTGGTGATGACTTTTATGAGATTAAACAATTTGAAGATTTTACGATAGCTGTACTTTGTGATGGAGTTGGAAGTGCAGTTGAAGGTGCAAATGCAGCTAAAAAAGTTACTAATCATATTATCAATAACTTTAAAAACCTACCAAGTGTTTGGAGTTTCGAAAAAGCTATAAAAGAATTTTTAACTTCGATTAACTCTATTCTTTATGCAAAATCTATTCAAGAATATGAAAGACCTGAATATGTAACAACTGTAACTGTTGTAGTAATCAAAGGAAATAGACTTTATGGTGCAAATGTTGGAGATAGTAGAATTTATCTTTTAAGAGATAATAAATTATCACAACTATCAATTGATCATAACGAAGAGGGAATGGATAATGTTTTATCAAATGCAATTGGTATAGATAAAAATGTAGATATTTACTATTTTGAAAATAACATCCAAAAAGATGACAAAATTTTAATGTGTAGTGATGGTTTATACAACCTAATGAGTAGTGATACTCTTAGTAAACATCTAGTAAATGGAGCTTATCATATCGTTAAAAAAGCTAGTTCTTTAGTTGAAGATAATCTTTCTGATGATACAACAGCTGTTGTATTAGAAATTTTAGAAAATGATTATAGAGAAATATTAAAAAACTTAGATTTAAAAATTCCAGAAAAATTAAATAAAGGTGATATTATCGATGGTTATGAATTAGTTCAATCATTGATTAGAAATGATAGAACTTGGATTTGTAAAAAAAATGAGCAAGAATATGTAATCAAATTTGCCCCACTTGAAGCAATAGACAATGAAACTATTTTAGATTTATATGTAAAAGAAGCTTGGAATGCAAAGAGATTAAAAGCTGGTTTTTTTCCAAAATCATTTATTCCAAAATATAGAACAGCAAGATATTATCTTATGACAAAACTTGATGGGGTAAATCTAAAACAATATCTAAAAAAAAGACAACTTACTATTGATGATGCGATAAATCTTACAAAAACCTTGATAACGATGGAAGAGTATTTATTAAAATACAATTTAGTTCATGGAGATGTAAAACCTGAAAATATTATTGTAATTCAAAGGGATGATAAAAGAATATTTAAAATCATTGATTTTGGTTCAATCACTGAAATCTTTTCTATTACAAGTAAAGCTGGAACGCCTTCATATCTTGCCCCTGAAAGATTTAAAGAGAGCACTATAAATGAAAAAACAGAGATTTTTTCTATAGGAGTTACAATTTATCAAGCTTTAACAGGTAGTTATCCTTATGGAGAAATTGAACCTTTTCAAAATCCATCTTTTTCAAAGCCAAAAAATCCAAAATCTTTAAACTCAAAAATTCCAGATTGGCTAAATAGTATAATATTAAGAGCAATTAGTGTTGATGAAAATAGAAGATATGAGAACTATTCATATATGAAATACGAACTTGAAAATCCAACAAAAGTAAAACCTTTTTTTGATAAAAAGGCTCCTTTTCTTGAAAAATCACCTGAAAAGTTCTATAAAATTGGATTTTATTTACTTTTGATTTTGAATTTTATTTTATTTTTACAAATCTCATCAAATTAAAAATTCATATTCTCAGGTTTTCCAAAATAGTAACCTTGAGAATAATCAACACCTAATTCATCAAGGATATTAAAAATCTCTTCATTTTCTACAAATTCAGCAATAGTAATAATATTTTGTTTTTTTGTAAATGTAACTATTGTTTCAACTATATTTCGACTGTAATTATCATTTGCTATATTTTTTATCAATTTCCCATCTATTTTTAGAATATCAGGATTAAACTCTAATAATCTTTCAAAATTTGAATACCCTGCTCCAAAATCATCAATTGCAATCATAACACCCATACTTTTTACTTTTTTGATAAAAGCTTTAATAACTTGAAAATCTTTAACATTTTCATCTTCTAGTAATTCAAAAATAACTCTATGTCTATCACTTTCATACTCATCTAATAATTGAAAAAGTTTAGTCCTTGTTTCTTCTTTTTCAATATCTAAAGAAGAGAGATTTATAGAAATTTTTGTTGAAATTTGTTTTAGAATTTTAAATGAATTTTCTAAAACTCTATGAGTGATTTTATTGTAATAATTACCTTTTTTTGATATATCTAAAAATTCATGAGGAGACAAAATATTTTGATTTTCATCAATAATTCTAACTAAAGATTCATATTTTTCTATCTTTTTTGTTTTATTATTAATTATTGGTTGAAAATAAGAAATTACATTGTAATTTTCAAGGGCAATTTTTACCATTTTGATTACTTCCATATTTTTTTTAGCTTCTATTTGCTCTTTTATAGAAAAATCATTTGAATATTTAATTATTTCACTTTTTTTAATTGCCTCATCTAAACCATACTTTGAATCTTCATATAAATGTTCTCTTCCAAATGAATAACTAACAATTACATTCAAATCATACTCTATTTCATCAACGATTAAACGTGATTCTTTTACATTTTTTACTAAACTATTTAAATAATCATTTATATTTGTATGAGTTGATAAAAAATCAAAAAACTCGGTCAATAATGCAAATTGACCATTTCCTAAATAATAAATCGTATCAAAAATATAAGAATTAGGTAAATATGTTAATAAATTAAAACCAAATATTTTTTCAATTTTATCAACAATCAACATATTATAAAACTTATCAAGAATATTAAAATCTTCTATTTGTATAAGAATTAAAAGATGCAAACCTTTTTCATTTATTTTCTCAATCAACTGTTTTTTATCACTCATTACAGTATTTACATTACTTCTTATACTTATATACTCAGTAATTTCACCATTTAAGTCAAATATAGGTTTAATTGTTGTTTTTATAAAGTAAGGTTTTCCACTTTTAGAAAGATTTTTTAATACTCCTGTCCAAGGCTCTTTTTTGACTTTTATTGTATTCCACAAATCTTTGAATAACTCTTTTGGATTTTCTGGATGTCGTACAATATTATGACTTTTACCTATTAACTCTGAACTTGTATATTCAGATGATTTACAAAAATTTTCATTTGCAAAGGTAATAATCCCATGTCTATCTGTTTTAGAAACAATTGTATTTTCATCAATAATTGCATCATATTGTTTTTTTAAAAAGAATTTATCTACTTTTATTTTTTCAGTTTCTATAAATTTACTTAAAATAGCTAAAAATTGATTTTCATCTAAAGGTTTAGAAAGATAGCCATTTACTCCACAAGAGATTGCTTTTATAAAAACTTCTTTATCTTCATTATAAGAATAAATTATTGTGATAAGTTTAGGATTTATTTTTTTAACTCTTGTTATTAATGAAAAAACATCCAGCTCTGGAATTTCTGTGTCAGCAATTAATACAGATATTTCACTTTCATTAAATTTTTTAAATACATCAATTTCATTATTTGAAAAAATCATTTTCTTGAATATTTTCTTAAAATAATTTATTGAGTTATCATTTTTATCTATTGATAAATATAATAGTGTTAAGTCTTTTGTAAATCTAAATATTATATCTTTGTCCTGAATATCCATATAATTCCTTAAATAAAAAACATAAATTTATAACACAAAAAAATAAAAAGCAAACTTATATTATAAAGAAATAATTTTTTTAATTAATTTATCTTACAATATAATGTATATTTTTTAAACATATATTCCTTAATATTACATTAATTTTTTGTATAATAATGATTATAAAATATAAAAATTGCAAAAATAAGGATTTTTTACAATGATTAAGTCAGTTTGTGGATATTGTGGTGTTGGTTGTGGATTAGAATTTGAAGAGAATAAATTAGTTGGTGATGTAGTTTATCCAACAAATGAAGGAAAACTTTGTTCAAAAGGTGTTTCTGAACTTATCAGTATTCAAACACCAACAAGACTTTTAAGACCTATTTTTAGGCAAAATATAAATGAAGATTTTAAGACTATATCTTGGGAAAGCGCTATAAATCAAATTGCCACAAGAATTGCTCTTTCAAATAAAGATAAAGTTGGCTTTTATCTTTCAGGTCAACTTTTAACTGAAGATTATTACATTGCAAATAAACTTATGAAAGGTTTTATAGGTTCTAATAATGTTGATACAAATAGTAGAACTTGTATGTCTAGTGCAGTTGTAGCTTATAAAAAATCTTTAGGAATTGATTATGTTCCAGTTCGTATGAATGATGTTCATGATGCAAATTTACTTATTTTAGTTGGAGCAAATACAGCAGAAGCTCATGTTGTATTTCATAATAGAATAAAAACCGCTAAAAAAAACGGCTTAAAAATCATTGTAATTGACCCAAGATTTACAGATACTGCAAAATATGCTGATTTATATTTACCAATTAAACCTGGAAGTGATATTGATTTTTTCAATCTTGTAACAAAAAGAATTATTGATGAAGATTTAATAGATAAAGAGTTTGTAGAAAATCATATAAATAACTTCACCCTACTTCAAAATAAATTTAAAAGATTACCATCTACAAAACTTTTAAAAAGAACTGGTCTTACAAAAGAGCAATTTGAAGAGTTTTGGGAAATGTATAAATCAAATGAAAATATTATAACTGCTTGGACGATGGGAATAAATCAATCCGTTCAAGGTGTTGATAAAAATTTAGCAATTATAAATACACATTTACTAACTGGGAAAATATTTAAAAGAGGAAATGGTCCATTCTCACTTACGGGGCAACCAAATGCGATGGGAGGAAGAGAAGTTGGAGGACTTTCAACTATGCTTGCTGTTCATTTGGGATTTGATAGTGAATCAATCAAAAAAGTAAATCAATTTTGGGGAACAAAAAAAGTTTCAAATAAACCAGGACTTACAGCAACTCAAATGCTTGAAGCTGATCTTGATGTTTTAGTTATTTGTCATACTGACCCAATTTATCATCTTCCAAATAGAAATAAAATGGAAGAGTTAATCAAAAAGATTCCATTAGTTGTGGAGATAAATGCTTATGAAAACTCTGAAACAGCAAAATTTGCACATGTTAGACTCCCTGCTGCTCCTTGGGGAGAAAAAGAAGGAACTCAAACAAATTTAGATAGAACAATCACTAAACAAGAAAAATTAACTCGTGTTTCAATTGATTGTAAAGCTGATTGGGAAATTTTCCAACTTATTGCTCAAAAATTAGGCTATTTAAAAGAGTTTTGTTTTACATCTTCACAAGAGATTTTTGAAGAGTATCAAGAGATGACAAAAATAAATCCTCATTTAAATATTTATGAAACATCATATGAAGAATTAAAAGAAAAACCTTTTGTTTGGGGAGAAAAAATTAGAGAAAATAAAGAGTTTTTTACACCTGATAAAAAAGGAAATCTATTTTTTGTGGAAAACAAAGTTTTAAGTGAAAAAACTTCTTTAGAGTTTCCTTTTATTTTATTAACAGGACGTACGCGTGACCAATGGCATAGTGGAACAAAAACAAATCTTCCAAGAACACTTTTAAAACATAAAGCTTTAAATTTTTGTGAAATAAATAGTAAAAATGCAAAAATTTTAGGTATCAAAGATGGAGATAACATAAGAATCATTTCAAAACGGGGGCAAATTGAATCAGTTGCATTAATCACTGACAATATAAAAATAGATACTATTTTTGTACCTATTAGTAATAGAAAAATAAACTATCTAACAAATGATTTATATGATAGAGAATCTTTACAACCTGACTATAATCATAGTGCAGTTAATATAGAAAAATTATAAATTTATATTGTAATTAACCCAAAATCTTCTAAGCCAAACTTTAAACTGTGTGCAGTTCAATCTCATACGTTTAAAGTTTCCTAAAGTATAAAAGAAAAAATCATCACTCAAATTAGACATATGGTTATAAAAGAGAAACTTTCTCTTTAAATGATTTAAAAAATCAGCAATTATAAAATAGATAAATTAAATTTAATAATTTAATGTAAAAATAAGTTTAAAATAAAATATAAACATTATTAAAATATTTATTTTTATATATTTAATTTAAAATTAAGACTAATGAATAAATTATATACAATTTTTAAAACACAAAATTTTTTCTTTATGGGATAATTCAAATATAAGAATTAAAGGAAAGAAAAGTGAAAAAGAAATTAGTTGTAATTGGAAATGGAATGAGTGGTTTACGAACCATTGAGGATTTACTTGAACTTACAAATGACAAATACGATATAACTATTTATGGTGATGAACCTCATGTTAACTATAATAGAATCATGCTTTCATACATACTTTCAAGTGAAAAAAATTTTGAAGATACTATCATAAATCATCAAACTTGGTATGAACAAAACAATATCACTTTAAATAAAGGCGATAAAGTAATATCTATCAATAAAAATGAAAAAACTATCACAAGTGCTAGTGGTAAAGTTGAATCATATGACAAACTTCTAATTGCTACTGGTTCACTTGCTTTTATTCCTAAAACTACTGGAAGTGATTTAAAAAATGTAATTGCATTTAGAACAAAAGCTGATGTTGATACTATTTTATCAACTATTGACAAATCAAAAACAGCAGTTGTAGTTGGTGGTGGATTACTTGGACTTGAAGCTGCTTATGGAATTGCAAAACATGGAATTAAAACTATTTTAGTTCATAGAAGTAGCTCAATTCTTTCTCAACAACTTGATTCTACTGGTGGAAAACTTTTACAAAAAAATCTTGAATCTTATGGAATAGAGTTTAAACTAAACACTACAGTAACACAAATTGATGGTACAAGTGGGGTTGAAAAAGTAACATTTAGTGATGGAGATGTAGTTGATTCAAATCTTGTAATTTTTGCAACGGGAATTATTCCAAATAAAGAGTTAGCAATAAATGCTTTATTAGAATGTAACAAAGGAATTGTTGTAAATGATTTTTTACAAACAAGTGATGAAAATATTTTTGCTATTGGAGAATGTGTTGAACACTCTGGAAATACTTATGGTTTAGTTGCCCCTTTATATGAACAAGCAAAAGTTTTAGCTAAATATTTAGCTGAAGTTAAAACTGAAGGTTATAATGGCTCAACTCTTTCAACAAGACTTAAAATCTCAGGTGTTGATTTATTTAGTGCAGGTGATTATTTAGGTGATGAGACAACTGAAGATTTGATTTTATTAGATGAAAAAGTTGGTATTTATAAAAAATTAGTAATTTACAATAATAAAATCATTGGTATGGTTTTATATGGTGATACAGCTGATGCTTCATGGTATTTAAAACTATTAAAAGAAGAGACAGATATAAGTGATTTAAGAACTAAAATCCTTTTTGGAAAATCAGCACTTAGTGGTGATGCAGGTCATGGTGGAAATGATGTAAATGCTATGAGTGATGATGAAGAAGTTTGCGGTTGTAATGGAGTTTGTAAAGGTGATATTGTAAGAGCTATAAAAGATAAAGATTTAAAATCACTTTCTGATGTAAAATCTTGTACAAAAGCAGGAGCTTCTTGTGGTTCTTGTAGTGGTTTAGTTGAGCAAATTTTAGTAAATACTTTAGGTGATGAGTATAATGCAATTGAAGAAGGAATTTGTTCTTGTACAACTTTAGGTCATAAAGAGATTAAACTAGCTATTGATAATGGTGAATTTGAAACTGTTTATGATGTATTTAATAAACTTTCATGGAAAACGCACGATGGTTGTGCAAAATGTCGACCAGCAATCAATTATTACTTACTTGTAAAATACAATGATGATAAATACAAAAATGACAAACGAAGTGCTTTAGTAAATGATAGAATGTTTGCAAATATCCAAAAAGATGGAACTTATTCAGTAGTTCCAAGAATTTGGGGAGGATTAACATCTCCAAAAGAGTTAAAAGATATTGCAGAAATTGCAGTTAAATACGATGTTCCAACAGTTAAATTTACTGGTGGTCAACGACTTGATATGCTTGGAGTTAAAAAAGAGCAATTAGAGCCTATGTGGAAAGATTTAAATGATTGTGGATTTGTTTCAGGTCAAGCCTATGCAAAAGGTTTAAGAACTGTTAAAACTTGTGTTGGAAATACATATTGTAGATTTGGAACGCAGGATTCTATGAATATGGGAGTTCTTTTAGAAAAAATCACTTGGGGAAGTTGGACACCACATAAATATAAACTAGCAGTTTCAGGATGTCCAAGAAACTGTGCAGAAGCAACTATCAAAGATTTTGGTGTTGTTGGAGTTGATTCTGGATGGGAAATTCATATAGCTGGAAATGGTGGTATAAAAGTGCGAGTTACAGACCTACTTTGTAAAGTGGAAACTGATGAAGAGTTAATCGAATATACAAAAGCATTTATGCAGTTTTATAGAGAAGATGCCTACTATTTAGAAAGAACTGCTCACTGGGTTGAGCGAGTTGGACTTCAATATGTAAAAGATGTAATTTTAGATAAAGAAAAAAGAGCCTTTTATGCTCTAAGATTTGAAGAATCTCAAAAATCAGCACAAGTTGACCCTTGGGCTAAAGCAATAGAAGATGGATTTACAAAAGAGTTTTCTACAATTGTTATTAATCCAGAAGAATCACATAGTTTTGAAGCAAAGGAGTTTTAACATGGAAAAATGGTACAAAATTGTAAATATAGAAGAGATTCCTTTTATGGGTTCAAGAGTGATAGAAATTGGTGATTTACAAATTGCAATCTTTAAAACTAAAGATAATTCAATCTTTGCAGTAAACAACACTTGTCCTCATAAAGAATGAAAATTAAGTGAAGGATTAGTTCATGAACATATTGTTACTTGTCCACTTCATAACTGGAATATTGATTTAAAAAGTGGTGAAGCTTTAGGAAATGACCATGGTTGTACAAATATCTATGAAACAAAAATTGTTGAAAATATAGTTTATCTAGGAATTTAAAATGGAAAATAGAGTTTATCTAACAGGTGCTGGTCCTGGAGATATTGAATTACTTACTTTAAAAGCAGCTAGAGTTATAAGTGAAGCTGATGTAATAATCTATGATAAATTAGCAAATCCAGAGATTTTAGAAATGGCAAAAAAAGATTGTCAATTTATTTTTGTAGGAAAAGAGAGTGGAAATCACTCTGTTCCTCAAGAAGAGATAAATGAAATAATTTATCAAAGTGCTTTAAAATACAGTAATAAAGTCATTGTTAGATTAAAAGGTGGAGATCCATTTGTTTTCGGGCGTGGTGGAGAAGAAGCTATTTATCTTCACAAAAGAGGAATAAAATTTGAAATAATTCCAGGAATTAGCTCAAGTGTAGCAGTTCCAGCTTATGCTGGAATACCTGTAACTCATAGGGGAATAACAACTTCATTTAGAGTAGTAACAGGTCATGAAACACCAAATAAAAAAATATCTCAAATCGAATGGCAAACTTTTTTAAATGATGAAACAATAGTATTTTTGATGGGATTACATAATATTGGATTAATTACATCAAAATTAATGAGTCTAGGAAAAAGAAAAGATTATCCTTGTGCAGTTGTTTCAAAAGGAACAACAAAATACCAAAAAGTAGTTGTTGGAACATTGGAAGATATTACGCAAAAAGCAAAAGATTTACCAACACCAGCCATAATAATCGTAGGAGAAGTTGTAAATTTAAGAGAACAAGTTAAATGGTTTGACTAAAACTTATTTTCAAAAATGATAGAAAAACAAGCACCAATATATTGTTTTTGATTATAAGTAAACTTTTCATTATGAATATTTATTATCCCTTTATGTCTCTCTCTTATAATTTTATCAACAATTGCAAGCCCCAATCCTGTGCCTTGAGATTTATGTTTTGTAGTAAAGTATGGTTCTAACACTTTAGAAATGATTGATTCATCAATTCCCCCACCACTATCCAAAAATTGTAATTCTAGTTTATTTTCATCAAGTTTTATACTTTTTATAAATAAAAATCTATCTTCTTCATTCTTTTCTTTTAATACATCTTTACTATTTGAAATAATATTTAAAAATGCTTCTGTTAACTCATTTTTATTACCTAAAATTAACAAGTCATCATTTACTTCCAATTTAAGATTAATAAAATTATTGTGTAAAGAAGCATATACAAGATTCAAAGTATTATCTAAAACTTCTTTAACACTTATCTCTTTATAAGATTTATCTTCTTTTATAAAATCTCTAAAATTATCTATTGTATTTGATAAATATTCAGTTTGTTTTACTATTGCAATAGAAGATTCTTCAATATCTTCTTTATTTAACATTCCATATTCAGATTTCACTCTTAGTGCACTTGCACTTGTACTAATAAAACTCAAAGGTTGTCTCCATTGATGGGCAATATTTCCTATCATTTCCCCAAGTGATGCTAGTTTTGCTTGCTCTTGCATTATTTTTAGAGAACTTACATCTTTTATAACCATAAGAAATCTTTCTTTATCTGGTAATAAAGATAAACTTAAATTTACTGAAACTCTTTTATTATTAATTATAAAAGTCTCTTCATAATTACTTACATATCCTTTTGTTATTACTTCTTCTAATAATTTTTTATTCTTCTCATTTTTTGTCATCATAAAATCTATTAATTTTTTAGTTAATAAATCCTCTTCACTTAATTCTGTCATATTTAAAAAAGCTTCATTAAATTTTATAAATTTAGAATCTAAATCTAAAATTGCTATACCATCTTTTGAATAATTGAAAATCAGCTCAAATTCTTGTTTTTGCTCAAATATCTGTTTTTCTATTAATTCTTTTTCTGTTATATCAATTCCGATAGTTGTAAGATAATCCATTGAACCATCTTCTTTTTGTACAAGCATATTTGACCATTCAAATACTTTTTCCTCACCATTTCTAGAAATCCAAGAATTTCTAAAATGTTTAATCATATTTCCTTTTTTGGCTTCATCAATTATATTTATAACTTTATCTTTAACATTTTCATTCAAAAATCTTGACCAGAAATATGGTTCACTTGATATTTCTTCTTCTGTATAACCTAAAAATTTCTGAGCATATTTATTTACTTTAAACATTACTCCTTCACTATTAATTACAACAATAACAGCATTTGAATTATCAATAATCGTTGAAATAAAATCTCGCTCTTTTATGATTTGTTTTTCTAATTCTTTTCTTAAACTAATATCACTATGTGTTCCAAGTATTCGAATAGGCTTGTTATTTTTATCAAGAATAACTTTTCCTCTCGTTAAAATCCAAGTATATTTACCATATTTATTTTTCATTCTAATTTCTAAAGAATATATATTATTTTCTGGATTTTTTAGATAATTTCTTAAATTTTCCTCTACTTTACTTTTATCATCAGGATGAACTAAATCAAAAAAATATTTTGCATTATTTCCAATTTCATTATCTTCATACCCTAATAATTTTTTCCATTTAGAAGAGAAATATGCCTCATTCGTAATTAAATTCCAATCCCAAATACCTTCGTTTATACTATCAATAACTAATTCAAATCTATTATTTATCTCATCAATTTTTGATTTAGAAGTTTTTATAGTAGTAATCATTTCATTCATTTTTAATGATAATTCATTTAATTCTTTAGTATTAAATTTGGGAATCATATCTTTTGGTATTCCATCTTTATCGTTATTTAAAATTGCATTAGCAATAGTATAAATAGGTTTTAAAATAAAAACTTTAATTATAAAAAATATAATCAAAATTATGAAAATTGAAGAAATAAAAATCTCTAATAAGCTTTTTTTTATAATAGTATTAAGTTCATTTTTTAAAAATTCATTTGAACTATAAATCAATATTTCAGCAATCTTAGTATGAGAATTATTTTCTATAATTTGACTTTTAAAAGAAAAATATTTAGTGAGTAATTCTTGGTGTTTTAGATTTGTTGAATCAAATTCTACTATTTTATCTTCTATTTTAATTTTTCCAGTTTCAATAAATTCTTTACTAAATATTTTTCCATAATTATAATCTTTGATTATGATGGCTAAAATATTTTTATCTTTCATTTGATTTTCAAGTATTTTTTCATATTCATTTATTGAATAAGAGTTTATAAAATAAGGTAAGGTATCTTTTAACTGGTTATTTATTGATTCTAAATCTAAATTTATGTTACTTATTATTCTTTCTTTTGTTTGAGAATAATTATACATCGTATAAAAAGACATAATTGTTACAACACATAATAATAAAGGAGTAAGAAAAGAGAGTAATAATGTTCTATTTTTCATAAATTATTCAATACCTAATACATTTAATTTTATTGTAGGTAAATTTTCTTGAAGATTATCTTTTGAAATGGTTAAAATAGGAAGTTTTTGTTCTTTTTCAACTTTTTTATTGTTAAAAAAATCATCTAAAGAACTAACAGCTTTTTGTCCCATTAAATAAGGTTGTTGCATTGCCGAACCAACTAATGTACCTTTTTTTATCAAATCTAAAAATTCAGGTTCAACATCAAAACAAATAAGAAGAATCTGCCCCTCTTTTTTACTATCTTTTATAGCTTCTAATGTAGCTTTATATTTATCAGAACCTTGAAGCCAAATCGCTCTCAATTTTGGCTTTTCCTCTATTAATTTTAAAGAATAATCATATGTTTCTTTATACGAAAAATTTACTTGTTGATACAAACCTGCACTTTTTATGTCTGATTCATTTAGTGCTTTTATAAAACCTAAAGTTCTATCTTTTCCATTTGTTCTTTTTTGAGGAATTGAGATAATACCAACTGTACCTTCTTTGTTCCAAGAAAGTTCGGTCATTTTTTTAGTTAAGATTTTACCTAGTTCATAAGCACCTTTTTTATTATCAGAAGATATAAAAGAGACATATTCACCACTATTTGTACCTATATCAGATATAACAACAGGAATATTTGCATTTTTTGCAAGTTCTAAAAGAGTAACAGCTGTTGATGAGTTAATTGGTGAAAGAATCAAACCATCTACTTTAGAAGAAATAGCTTTAACTAGATTTTCCAGCTCAATTTTTTTTAGATTATTTGAACTATAAATTTCAATGTCATAACCTAATTTAGAAGCTTTTGCTTTTATTCCTTTCGCCATTATTTGCCAAAATGGAATTTCTAAATCAGATACTATATAAGCGATTTTTTTATTTTGTTCAGCAGAATGTAAAAAAGAAATAATACAAAATAATAAAATAATAATTTTAGAGATAATTGTACTCACGCCATACCTTAGATAGTTGTATAATGAAATAATATCGAAATTATATAAAAATACATAAAATACTTGATTTATCTAAATGTCATAATGATTATAAAAATATAAAAAAGGTAAATATTCAATCTATATTTGTATTTCATCAAGCTATATATGCGTATCACTTCTATCTTCTAAACTATCAAAGAGCATTATAATTTTTCATTTGTAGAATTTGGTATGTGATTTGTAGAATTTGGTCTTTAAATCTTTTTCTATTATTTTTATAATTCCCTTACAAAAAATAATTTGAAGGATTTAAAATATGGAATTTTCTTATCATAACCCAACAGGAATAGAGTTTGGAAAAGGAAAAATCAAAGAAATAGCTAATCTTATTCCAAAAGATAAAAAAGTATTAGTAGTTTATGGTGGTGGATCAATTAAAAAAAATGGTGCTTATGAGCAAGTTATTGAAGCATTAAATGGTCACAAATGGGTAGAATTTGGTGGAGTTGAAGTAAACCCAACAGTTGAAACAATGAATAAAGCTGTTGAACTTGTTAGAAGTGAAGGTGTTGACTTTATTTTAGCAGTTGGTGGAGGTTCTGTTATTGATGGTTCTAAATATCTTGCAGCTGCATCATTATATGATGGAGATGGTTGGAACTTTTTAGATGGAACAGCAGTAGTTGAAAAAGCTCTTCCAATCGGAGTTGTTTTAACTTTAGCTGCAACTGGTTCAGAATCAAATAACTTAACAGTTGTTTCAAGAAAAACTACAGATGAAAAAAGAATGTATTTTTCAGATTATTCTTACCCAAAATTTGCAGTTCTAGACCCATCATTTATGGGAACATTAAGTGATAGACAACTAGGAAATGGTTTAGTTGATGCATTTGTTCATATTTCTGAGCAATATTTAACTAAAACAAATGATTTATTAGTAAATGATGGTTATGCTGAAACTTTATATAAAGGTTTAGTAACTCTTGCAAACAAATGGGAAGAGAGAAGAACATTATGGTGGCAAGAAAATTTAATGCACATTTGTAATCAAGCATTAAATTTCCAACTTGCAAATGGTGTTTGTCAAGATTGGTCAACACACATAATTGGTCATGAATTAACAGCATTTTATAACCTTGATCACGCAAGATCATTAGCAGTTGTTCTTCCTCATTTATTAAGAGAAATGATTGAAGAAAAACAAGAAAAATTAGCACAATTTGGTAAAAATGTGTTTGGAATTGAAAATAACAATGAAGCTATTATCAAAAAAATTGAAGAAATATTTGAAAGTGTTGGAGTTCCTACAAAATTAACAGAATATGAAATTGATAATAAAGTTATTGAAAATGTTCATAATGCATTTAAATCTCATGGTTATTTAGAAATTGGTGAAAATGGAACTGTAACTTTAGAAAAAGTTGCAAATATTTTAAATCGTTCTATGGTAGCTTAAAACTTTTTGTTCTACTAAAAATATTTATAAAGAGGCTTTTGCCTCTTTAGGCGAATATCCAAAATAATTCTTAAAATCTCTACTAAAATGTGAAGGATTATCATATCCCAATTCATTTGCAACATCCACAGCTTTATAATCATATTTTATTAATAAATCTTTTGCTTTTGTTAATCGAATTTTTTTGATGTACTGTAAAGGAGTATGTGATGTAATTATTTTAAAATGATTATGAAATGATGATACACTCATATCACAAATACGTGCTAATGAGTCCATATCTAGGCTTTTATTATAATTATCATGGATATGTTTTAAAGCTTTTGCAATTTTAGATTCATTGTTTTCTTCTAAAAACATTTTATGAAGCATTTGAGCATTTTGCCCAATAGCAATTCTATAAAACAGCTCTTTTAAAACACCATCACCTAAAATTATTGATTCTTCTTTTGATTCTAAAATATCCAATAATTTTTCAGTTGTTTGTTCAATTTGAACAGTAACTTTATCTGAAAAAATCCCCATGTTATTTGGATTTTGAGTGTCAAAATTTTTTTGTTTTAATTCTTCAATAATATCAACCATCATTTCTCTATCAAGTGAAATAATCAAACAAATAAAAGGTTCATCTTTTGTTGCATAAGTTTCACACTCTAAAGGAAGTGTCGTTGGAACTACTAAATAGTTATCACAATCAAAGATAAATCGATTGTTTGCGAGATTTGCAATCTTTTTGCCTTGAAGTACAAGTATTAAACAAACATCATAGATTAAAGGACTTTTTGGTTCATAATTTTTTGTTTTAAATATCTTTACACTTTTTAAATTTGTATCATGAATGCCATCTTCAATTGATAATATCTCTCTATTTTCTATAATGCTTTTTTTCATTTTTATCTTTATATACTAATTTTTTTGCAATTTTAATATAAATCCACATAAATTAAGATATTGATTTTTTTTAGAAATTTTGAATAAGCTTTAACACATTAAAGTTTAGATAGTTGATTAACAAAGAAGTTTTAATACAAATTTAAATTTGATTAAATTAGGTAAACCAATAAGCCGCGTTTTGTTATTAAGACAATAATTTATCTAGCTACTAAATTACTTTAGTAGTCTTGCGAAGACCAAAATTGTGAAGTAATTACCTAGTCTTCTTGCTGCAGGTTGGGTTTACATAGCCATTAAGATTACTCAAAATGCTGGTAAGCTCTTACCTCACCGTTTCACCATCACCGAAAATCGGCTGTTTACTTTCTGTTGCACTATCCCTTAGGTTACCCTAGCCATTATTTAAATGGAACCATACTTCACAGCAGCCCGGACTTTCCTCTTAGAAATTTCTAAGCTATTGTCTGGTTTACCTAAATGAAATTATAGCTTTTAATTCTTAAATTCTATTTTCTTATAATATCATAATACTCAGGAACTATAAATTTAAAAATTTCATCAGAAATTTCACCATTTTGTATAACATTTGAAAATTTAATTTCTACATTATTTTCAAGTTTATCTTTATATTTTATTTCTTTGATTTTTTCATCATTTTTTGATAATGTAATTAAATACTCAACATCATCTATATTTGTAGAGTAAGTATCATTATCCATTTTTTTAGAAGTATTTAATAATTTTATTATATTTATTTCACTTTCTAATTGAGTAAATATTGCTTGTTCGAGTTCTGGTTCATCAACTATTGCGAAGTCGTTATTTATGTACACATTTTTAACAACTGGTGTTTCATATTTCCATAAAATTTTCCCACTTTTTTTGATAAAAACTTCACCTTTATATTCAATAATATTATTAGAACTTGATGTAATAATTTGAGTAAAACTTGCTTTAAATGAGTCTAAATTTCTTATATCACTCGAAGCTACACAAGAAATACAAAAGAGTACTAATAAAATTAGCGATTTATAAAACATACTTTAACCTTTTTTTTTATATAATCTTGCGATTATAACGAAAAGGAACTAATTTTATGTTAAATGTTTTTTCAAAAATTTTTGGTACAAGAAATGATAGAGAAGTAAAAAAATATAGAAAGAAAGCTGAATCAATTACAGCTTTAGAAAGTAAATATGAAAATTTAAGTGATGATGAACTAAAAAATGAATTCAATAAGCTAAAAGAGCTTGTACAAAAAGAAGAAAAATCATTAAATGACGTATTGTTTGAATCTTTTGCAATTACAAGAGAAGCTAGTAAAAGAGCCCTTGGAATGAGACCTTATGATGTTCAATTAATTGGAGCAATGGTTTTACATGATGGAAGAATTGCAGAGATGAAAACAGGAGAAGGTAAAACTTTGGTTGGTTCACTTGCAGTTGCATTAAATGCACTAACTGGAAAAGGTGTTCATGTTGTAACAGTAAATGACTATCTTGCTGCTAGAGATGCTAATGAATTAACACCTTTATATAATTTTTTAGGCTATAGCGTTGGAGCAATTGTTGGTGGATTAAGAAATGATGAAGAAAGACGTGCTCAATATGCTTGTGATATAACATACGGTACAAACAATGAATTTGGATTTGATTATCTAAGAGATAATATGAATTACGATATCAATGAAAAAGTTCAAAGAGAACATAACTTTGTAATTGTAGATGAAGTTGACTCAATTTTAATTGATGAAGCAAGAACTCCACTTATTATTTCAGGTCCAACAAATCACAAAAATTCAAATTATGTAAAAGCAAATGAAATAGCTTTAAAACTTGAACTTGGTAAATTAATAGAACCAAAAAATTCTTCTGAAAAACCATCAACAACTGGTGATTTTATAGTTGATGAAAAAAATAGAGCTGTTACGCTTACAGAACAAGGGCATGAAAATGCCGAAAAACTTTTTGGTGTAGATAATCTTTATTCACTTGAAAATGCAATGCTTTCTCACTCTCTTGATCAAGCTTTAAAAGCAAACTATATCTTTGAAAAAGATGTTGATTATGTTGTAAAAGATAATCAAATTGTAATTGTTGATGAATTTACAGGAAGATTAAGTGAAGGAAGAAGATTTAGTGAAGGATTACACCAAGCACTTGAAGCAAAAGAAGGTGTAGCAATTCAGGATGAATCACAAACTTTAGCAGATATTACATTCCAAAATTATTTTAGAATGTATAAAAAATTAGCTGGTATGACAGGAACAGCTCAAACAGAAGCTACAGAATTTGCGGAAATTTATAACCTTGATGTTGTTTCTATTCCTACAAATGTTCCTGTTCAAAGAATAGATAAAAATGATTTAATTTATAAAAGTGAAAAAGAAAAATTTGAAGCTGTTTGTAATAAAATCAAAGAATTTCATGAAAAAGGTCAACCTGTTCTTGTGGGGACTGCTTCAATTGAAAAATCAGAAAAACTACATAAAATTTTAGTTGATAAAAAAATCCCTCATACAGTTTTAAATGCAAAACAACATGAAAAAGAAGGAAAAATTATTGCTGATGCTGGTCAAAAAGGTGCAGTTACAATTGCAACAAATATGGCTGGACGGGGAGTTGATATTAAACTTACACAAGAAATCTTAGATTTAGGTGGTTTAGCAATTATTGGAACTGAAAGACATGAATCTAGAAGAATTGATAACCAATTAAGAGGAAGATCTGGACGTCAAGGTGATGTTGGAGAATCTCAATTTTATTTATCTTTAGAAGATAATCTTTTAAGAATCTTTGGAAGTGATAAAATAAAAGGAATTATGGAAAGACTTGGTATTGAAGAAGGTGAACATATCGAATCTAGAATGGTTACACGTGCTGTTGAAAATGCTCAGAAAAAAGTAGAATCAATGCATTTTGAAAGCAGAAAACACTTACTTGAATATGATGATGTTGCAAATGAACAAAGAAAAGTGATTTATACATTTAGAAATGATTTATTAAAAAGTGATTATGATATTGATTCAAAACTTGACGAAAATAGACTTGAATATGTACAAAATCTATTAAGTGAAGCAAATATTATTCATGGTATGCCTGAAGAAGATTTTGATTATGAATTTATTAAAAGTAAATTACAAGAGGAGTTGCATTTAGTAGTTAATGAAGAAGCATTAAAAAGTGATTCTTATGAAAATTTAGAGTCTAATTTAGCCTCTATTTTAAAAGAAGTTTATACTAAAAAAATGTCAATGGCTGCACCAGAACAAAAAAGTGAAATCGAAAGAATCTTATATTTACAAATTTTAGATAATGCTTGGAGAGAACATTTATATGCTATGGATACTTTAAAAGCAGGAATTGGTCTTCGAGGTTATAACCAAAAAGATCCACTTGTTGAATATAAAAAAGAGTCATATAATATGTTTATAGAATTAATTTCAAATATTAAACATGAAATTATCAAAATTTTATTTACTATTCAACTTCAATCAAATGAAGACAGAGAAAAAGAACAAGAAGCAATTGCAAGAATGAAAGAACAAATGGAAGAAGCAACAGAGCATATAACTACAAATATTGCACAAGAAGCTGTACGAAATAGTGATAAAAAAATTGCTAGAAATGAACCTTGTCCTTGTGGAAGTGGATTGAAATATAAACAATGTTGTGGGAAAAGTGGCCCAAAAATTGGTTTAGTAGCAGGAAACTAATTTGAATAAAAAATTAGTCAATTTTATTGTAAAAAAATATCTAAGATTTGATAAAAAAAATCCTTTCATCTCTATAAGTGCTATTCTAGCATTTATAGGAGTTTCTATTGGTGTTATGGTTTTAATTCTTTCTATGGCTATTATGAATGGAACAGCTAAAGAGTTTGAAAAAAAACTATTTACTATGAATTATCCATTAACAATTTATCCAAAAATTGACAATTCAGTGAATGAAGAATTACTTGAAAAACTTCAAAAAGAATATCCTTATTTAAAATTCTCTCCTTTTGTTTCATCACAAGCTATTATTCAAAATGGTGACATAATGAGTGGAGGAATGATTTTTGGTGTAATTCCTGAAAAAGAAGCACAAATTAATCATATTTTTAAAGAGGCTATTGGGGATTTGTTAATAAATAAATATGATGTAATTACAGGTTCTGGAATAACTGATAAATTATATTTAAACAATGGCGTTAAAACTACTTTATATTTTACAGAATTAAATCCGACTGGTTTTTCAATGATGCCAAAAATGAAAAGATTTACTTATCTTACTTCGTTTACTTCTGGCTTAAATGCTTATGATAAAGCTTATATGTACACAACAATTGACTCTTTACAAACTCTATTAAAAAAAGAACCAAATATTTATGATGGGATACATATCTATTCAGAAGATGCTTTTGCGGATATTGAAAAATTAAAAATTTCATTACAAAATACAAATACAGGAATTGTTGGTTGGTGGCAACAAAATGGTAACTTCTTTGCAGCTATGAAAATGGAAAAAACAGCTTTGTTTATAGTTTTAATGCTAATCATTTTAGTAGCTTCACTAAATATTATTTCATCACTTCTAATGACAGTTATGAGTAGAAGAAAAGAAATCGCCCTACTTTTATCAATGGGAGCCAGTGCAAAAGAGATAAAAACAATATTTTTAAGAGTTGGTACAATCATAGGATTTTCAGGGATTTTAACAGGAATTGCGTTAGGATTTTTTGGATATTGGTTACTAGATAATTTTGATATTGTTACTTTGCCAGCAGATGTTTATGGAAGTGCAAAATTACCGCTTGATTTAGCATTAACTGATTTTGTTTCTATAATCATTGGAGCAGTTATAATCGTACTTATTTCATCATATTACCCAGCTTCAAAAGCTACAAATATAGATGTAATTGATGTTTTAAGAAATGAATAAGCCTTTATTTTAAAGGCTTATTTATTAACTCTTCACTACTTTTTTCTTCTTTTTTTTCATTTTCATCATTTCCTTTTATAAAATCTAAAAGCATAGATGGTGAACTTAATATTCTTTTTGCAATATTAACTGGAATACTAAAAGTCTCTTTTGTTAAATTTGTTGAAATTTTTGGATTTGATAATTCCCCAAAAACATTTACTTGTGTTTCAACTCTATTACTATCTCCTAATAAAACATAATTAACTACAGGTATTGCACCTACGATTTTTGAATAGTCTTTTAGAAAAATTAATTTTATCTCTGAATCTAAAGTTAAATCATTTAAATTTACTTTCCCTTTACCTTCAAAATCAATACCATTTCCAATAGTTACTAATTTTTTAACATCTATTAACTCTTTTTCTTTACTATAATTAAACTCCATAACACCATTTACTATTTTGTATGCAGTTAAATTAAATCCTTGATTTGTTGCCATTCCTACAACAGAAGGAACAGCTAAAAGAGGATTTACAAGAGCAGGAGAAGTGTGAATAAATATTAAAAGATTATTTAAAATTGCTAAATCTTCAATATTACTATTTTCAATAATTATTTTCCCATTTAAATTATTTATGTCTCCATTTGCTAAAAAAAGTATATTTCCACCTTTAAAAATATTTTTATCAAAAATTGTATTTACAAACTCATCACTTATATCACTTGTAAAAATATCTATTTTTTTATCTTTTGACTCTTTAAATGTAATATCACTTTTTTTATGTTTTAAATGAATAAATTTTTCATTTTCTCTCACTCTTATTTCAAAAGTATCAGATAAAAACTTATATTTATCATTCACTATTATATTTGAACTATTTCCTATAATATTAATATTTTTATAGCTATCATTTTCTTCTTTATCTTCACTTGAATATAAAATATCATAACCATTAATATTTAATGATAAATTTTCATTTTTTAATTCCAAAATCAAATCATTATTTTTTGTGTTTAATTTTGTATAATTATTTTTATATATTCCCAAAAGTGTCAATTCATTGATCTTTTTTCCATTCTTTTTGAGTGGAAGATCTAGCTCTTTTAAATTTGCTTCAAAATTTATTTCTTCTTTTTTTATTGATAGATTTGCATTTTTTATCTTGTAAATTGTTCCATTTAAATCTATTTCATCATTTGTTAGATATAAATTCATCTTTTGATTTATATTATTTGTATCTTGTTTTTTTGTATCGATAGTTATAAAAAGATTATTTAAATAAATTTTTAAATCATCTTTTATTTCAACTTTTATATTTTCATCAATTGAGTGAATATCTATATTTTTACCACTAATATTTCCTACAATATCAAGATTTTCAATACTTTGCCCATCTTTTTTAAGAGGTAAGTTTAAACCTTTTATTAAAGCTTTAAATTTGATATTTTTGTCATCTTTTATATCTAAAGAGATATTTCCATCTTTTATTGAAATATCTTTTAAAAGCTTTGAATATGGATAAATTTTTGATAAATTATTTATATTTACATAAATTAAATCAGCTATTTTTATAGTTGTTTCTAAATCTTTTAAATCTATAGTTGTATCTTTGTTAAAATCCATATCTAAAGCTGTTTTTTTATCTTTTATATCAATTATTTTTTCTCCATTTTCTTTTTTTATTATTAAAGAATTTATAATTGTATCACCTGAAGATTTTAAGGTTTTTGTATCAATATTTATATTTACTAAAGCATCTATCATATCTTTATATTTAAAATCTGCATCTTTTACTAATACATTACTTCCATCTAAAATTACCGTTGCAGTTTTACTATTAAAAGAAAAATTTCCTATTGAAATTTCTGCATCATTTACTAAAAATTCACCTTTAGTTGTCATAGGTTTTTCTAGTTCATATGGAAAAATTAAAGTCAAAGTTGCATCTGTAGTTCCACTTTTTTGAACTAAGGGAAGGTTTATTTTATAAGCTTTTAAAATATCTAAAATATCTTTATCTAGTTTACTATTTGTTTTTATATTTACTTCAACTTCCCCATTTTGTGCACTTGCTAAATTATGAATAGTTACATAACTTCCTTCTAAACTTTTATCTTTAAAAGTTGGTTCTATTAAATTAAAATATAAATTATCATCTTTAAAAGTAATATCGAGATTTTTAGTTTGAATAGCATCTACATCTTGATGAAATTTAATTTTTGCATTTTCAATATGTGCTTTTCCATTTAAAGATTTTTCAATTAATTTATTATTTTTCAAATCAAATTCAGCATATAAACCTTCTAAAGTTATATTACCTTCAACATTATCATACATCCATTCTTCTGCTGTTTTTGGTAAATCTAAAAAATTTTTTAGAAATTTTAAACTTTTAAAAGGAGAACTAACAATATAAAATTTAGCTAATTCTTTTGTCATATCTATATTTAAATTTGCTTCTAAATCTTGATAATAAAATTTTCCAAAATAATTCAATTCTTCAGTAAAATAGTCTATTTTAATTTTCCCATCAAATAATATATCTATATCTTTTAAATATAAAGAAGATAATTCAAATAAAATTTGATTAGATGCAACATCCAATTTTGAAGAAATATTTATATATTTATTATCAAGATATAAATTATTTTCATCCAGAACTATTTTAAACTCATTATCATCAATTTTTAACTTTTTTATATTTATTTTTTGAAAAAGCATTAATACTTTAGGTAATAATTCAATATCTTTTTTTAAATCATCAAATGAGCTTTTTGTTTGAGTCTTTTTAGACTTATACTCTAGATTCCCAATATCCAAAATAAGTTTTTTATCCATTTTAATATAGAATTGCGAAACTGAAAAATTTGAAAGAGAGAAAGAGTCTATTTTTATGCCCCAATACAAAGATGAAAGAAGTAATAATATAATTAAAAAAAACAGTAGAAGTAGAAGTTTAATACTCTTCAACATAATCGATTTTATCCTTATTTGTTTTGTTGTTATTTTATTTTATGTAACAATGCCAGTAACTTCTACAAAAGTATTGTTTATTCCTAAAGGCAGTACGGCCAATATTATATCATACTTAAATAAAAGTGGATATGAGATGAATAATTTGGATGCTTTGATTATCAAATCAATGGGTTATGTTCAAAGTGGTTGGATAGATATAAATCAAAATAAACTAACTAAAATGGATTTTATTTATAAACTAATCACATCAAAAGCTGCTTTAAAAGATATTACATTAATTCCTGGTGAAACATCATATGTGTTTCTAAAAAAATTAGCAAATGAGTTTAATCTTTCAGAAGAAAAGCTAACTCAACTATACAATGAATATGCTTTTAAAGCTGATGGAAATATTTTAGCAGATACATATTCTTTACCTTTAGGAATGAAAGAAGATTATATGATTTTTTATCTGTTTTCTCAAACAAATAAAAAATATGAAGAATTTTCTAAAAAGATTTTTGGTATGTATGATAAAAATAAATGGTTTAACTATCTTATTTTAGCCTCTGTAATACAAAAAGAAGCTGCAACAACAAATGAAATGCCAATAGTTGCAAGTGTAATACATAATAGACTAAAAAAAGGAATGAAGCTCCAAATGGATGGAACTTTAAATTATGGAAAATATTCAAATGAAATTGTAACAGCAGATAGAATACGTGAAGATAATACATCTTATAATACGTATAAGTTTGTAGGACTTCCTAAAGATCCTGTTTGTGCAGTAAGTTTAAATGCAATCAAAGCTGCTATTTTTCCTGTAAAAAGTAATTATTTATATTTTGTTAGAGAAAACAAAACTGGTCTTCATAAATTTGCGAGTACATTTGAAGAACATCAAGCTAATATAAAAGCAAATGTTGGTGTAGAAAAAACTTATACAAAAGTTAAAGATATTGAAACAAAAATTGATGAAGAAGCTGAAACTATTATGAAAACTGATGTAACAAAACAAAAACCATCTTCAATTAAAGATTTATTTAACAATATAAATTAAGACAACTTGTGAAAATTTGAAACAATCAAATTTTCACAACTTTAAATATTTTCAACTTTCAATTTCCTTAAAATCAAATCTAGCTAATATATCTCCAACATTAAAATTCAAATTTAGGAAAAAATATGTCAAAAATCATTTACACAAAAGTTGATGAAGCTCCAGCTTTAGCAACATACTCTTTTTTACCAATTATCAAAGCTTTTACAAAAAGTTCTGGTATTGAAATGGTTACAAAAGATATTTCTTTAGCTGGAAGAATTTTAGCTAACTTCCCTGAGAACTTAACACCTGAACAAAAAATCAGTGATGATTTAGCAGAACTTGGAGCTTTAACACAAGATCCTGAAGCTAATATTATTAAATTACCAAATATTTCAGCTTCTATTCCTCAACTAAAAGCTGCAATTGCAGAATTACAAGCAAAAGGTTACAACATACCTAATTATGATGCTAGTGAAGAAATTACAGCTAGATACTCAAAAATTACAGGTTCTGCTGTTAATCCAGTATTAAGAGAAGGAAATTCTGACAGAAGAGCTCCAAGTGCAGTTAAAAACTACGCAAAAGCTAATCCTCATAGAATGGGTAAATGGACAAAAGATTCTAAAACTGATGTTGCTTGTATGGATTCAGGTGACTTTTATGGTTCTGAAGTATCAAAAACTTTTGATGAAGCAAATGATTTAAAAATCTCTTTCTTTGACAAAAATGGTGCTGAAACTGTATTAAAAGCTTCTACAAAAGTATTAGCAGGTGAAATTATTGATGCAACTGTTATGAGTGCTAAAGCATTACAAGATTTTTATGCAAAAACAATTGAAAGAGCTAAACAAGAAGATGTATTATTATCTTTACACTTAAAAGCTACAATGATGAAAAATTCAGATCCAATTATGTTTGGATTTGCTGTAAAAGTATATTTCAAAGATTTAATTGCTAAATATGGTGCATTATTTGATGAAATGGGTGTAAATTTCAATAATGGTTTAGGTGACTTATATTCAAAATTAGAAACTATTGATGCAGCTAAAAAAGCTGAAATTTTAGCTGATATTGATGCAATTTATGCAAAACAACCAAGACTTGCAATGGTAAACTCTGCAAAAGGAATTACAAACTTACATGTTCCTTCGGATGTTATTATTGATGCTTCTATGCCTGCTATGATTAAAGGTGGTGGAAAAATGTGGAATGCTTCTGATAAAGAAGAAGATACAATTGCTATGATTCCAGATAGAGCATATGCTGCAAGTTTTAAAGCTGTAATTGATGATTGTAAAGAGCATGGAGCATTAGATGTTACAACTATTGGAACTGTTCCTAATGTTGGATTAATGGCTCAAAAAGCTGAAGAATATGGTTCACATGACAAAACTTTCCAAGCAAAAGCAGATGGTCAAATCAAAGTTATTGACAAAGATGGAAACGCTGTATTCTCATTTGATGTTGAAAACGGTGATATTTTCAGAATGTGCCAAACTAAAGATGCACCAATTCAAGATTGGATTAAATTAGCAGTTACAAGATCAAGACTATCTAATACACCTGCTATTTTCTGGTTAGACAAAAACAGAGCTCACGATGCTCAAATGATTAAAAAAGTTGAAAAATATTTACCAACTCACGATACTACTGGTTTAGATATTACAATTATGTCTCCTGTTGATGCTACTAAAAAATCTTTAGAAAGAATGAGAGCTGGACTTGATACTATTTCTGTAACTGGAAATATTTTAAGAGATTATAACACTGACTTATTCCCAATTTTAGAATTAGGAACATCTGCAAAAATGTTATCAATCGTTCCATTAATGCAAGGTGGAGGATTATTTGAAACTGGTGCAGGAGGAAGTGCACCTAAACATGTTCAACAATTCCAAGAAGAAGATTATTTAAGATGGGATTCTTTAGGTGAATTTATGGCACTTGCTGCTTCATTTGAACATTTATCTAATACTCAAAATAATCCAAAAGCAAAAGTTTTAGCTGATACTTTAGATAGAGCAACAGGAACTTTCTTAATCAATGATAAATCTCCTGCTAGAAAAATTGGACAAATTGATAATAGAGGAAGTCATTTCTATTTAGCTATGTACTGGGCTCAAGAATTAGCTGCTCAAAATGATGATGCAGCTTTAAAAGCTGAGTTTACTCCAATTGCAAAAGCAATGACTGAAAATGAAGAAAAAATTGTTAAAGAATTAACACAATGTCAAGGAAAAGCTGTTGATATGGGTGGATATTATCTTCCAGATGATGCAAAAACATCTGCTGCTATGAGACCATCTGCAACATTAAACGCAATTATCGGATAATTAAAAAAGAGAAGATTTTCTTCTCTTTTACACTTTTCAAAAATCTTTTATAAATCTCAAAATTTCTTTCTATTAAAAATAAAGCCTAAGAGCTAAATTGTTATAATTTATTCAAAAAATTTTAAAGGATTGTTTTGAATAATAAAACTGTTGGAATCGTAGGAGTTGGAAATGTTGGAGCAACACTAGCTTTTATTCTTGCCACAAAAAACATCTGCTCAACTTTACTTTTAAAAGATGTAAGAGAAAATATAGTTCAAGCTATGGCACTTGACATCTCACAAGCTACAAATGCAGCAAAAAGTAAAACTATTACAAAGCCCTGTCTAAAGGATGAAGAATTTAAAAATTGTGATGTAATAGTTATTACAGCAGGGATTGCTAGACGTCCAGGAATGACAAGAGATGACTTATTAATAACAAATGCAAAAATTATGACTTCTGTTATGAATAGCATAACAAAATACAATCCAAATGCTATTGTAATAATAGTTTCAAATCCTCTTGATGCTATGGTTTATGCGGCACTTAAAGCATCAAATTGGAATAGAAACAAGATTATTGGAATGGCAGGAATTTTAGATAGTGCAAGAATGAGTTATTTTATATTTGAAAAATTAGGTTATGGACAAGGACAAATTGAAGCTTCAGTTATGGGTGGACATGGTGATTCTATGGTTCCACTCGCTGATTTTTCAACAGTTGCTGGTGTAAAACTCAATACTCTTCTTTCAGAAGAAGATATAGAAGATATTATAAATAAAACAAAAAATGGTGGGGCTCAAATTGTAAAATTACTTGAAACTGGTTCTGCTTATTATGCTCCTGCTTATTCAACATCATTAATGATTGAAGCAATTTTGGAAGATAAAAAGAAAATTTGTCCTTGTGCTGTTATGCTTGAAGGAGAATATGGTTATAACAATATTGTTTCAGGTGTTCCAATTATGCTTGGTATTAATGGTGCAGAAAAAATAATTGAATTGGATTTAAAAGATGAACAAAAAATTCAATTTTCAAAATCTGTATCTTCAGTTCAAGAATTAGTTGATACTTTAGAAAAAAAGTTTTTTGAAGAAAAAAAAGCTTTTTAGTATAAACATTATTGAGACAAATATTTTAATAGAATATCTAAAATTTATATTCTATTAAAAAAATAGACTAGTTTTTTATAATATCTAAAGAATATATAACTCTTCTTTAGATAAAATTGCGCCCTTTGTAAAAGATAAAAGTATTTAGGTAGAAAACATGAAAGTAGTTATCGGAGTAGTAGGTAATGATATTCACGTAGTCGCAAATCGACTAATTGATATATCACTACAAGCAAGAGGTTTTGAGGTTTTTAATCTTGGTGTTAATACATACCTTGAAGAGTTTATAGATGCAGTTATTGAAACAAATGCCGATGTGTTATTAATCTCTTCCCTAAATGGTGAAGCTGAGGGTTGGTGTAGAGATCTTCCTGTTTTAAAATCAAAATATAAAAATTTAAAAGATGTAGTATTTATGCTTGGTGGAAATTTAGCAGTTGGTGAAGGTGATGCTAGTGTTATTGTTCCAAAATTCAAAAACTATGGTTTTGATTTAGTTTTTCATCAAGTTGATTTAAATACTGGACTTAATGAATTAGAAAAATATTTAAAGGAGAGAAATTGAGTTTACTGCAAGAAGAAAGAAATATATTAGTTCAAAATAAATATGCAGATAATTTTGATTTTGCAGAAATTGAAGAGTTTATAAAAAATGCTTCAAAAAACTTATTTATTTCTCATCACTTTAAAAATGCTAATAAAATGCTAGTGCAACCTCGTGGTGGTTTCCCAACTTATAAAAAAATGTTCTCTTTATATGAATATTTTGTTGGTGCAAATGTAGATGTATTACCATGTACAATTGACTCAAATACAAGATTAAACGACTATGCAACAAGTGCTAAGATGTTAAAACTTTCAGAAGAAAATGAAGTTGATATGTTAAATGGTTATCCACTTGTAAATCATGGATATAGAACAACTAGAAAAATGATGACTCATTTTGATAAACCAATTTCTTTAAGACATGGAACACCTGATGCTAGACTTTTAATAGAAACAGCACTTGCATCTGGAATTTTTGAAATTGAAGGTGGTCCAATTACTTACCTTTTACCATACTCAAAAAACTTTCCACTTGATAAAGCATTTATGTATTGGAAATATGTTGAAAAAATCTGTGCTAACTACTCAAAACTAAATGAACCAATCAACAGAGAATCATTTGGACCTTTAACAGCAACATTAGTTCCACCTTGTATTACTATTGTTATTCAACTTTGCGAAATGCTCTTATCACTGGAAGAAGGTGTTAAATCTTTCTCGGTATCATTTTCTCAAAGTGGTTCTATGATTCAAGATATTGTAACAGCAAATGTATTAAGAAAAATGGCAAAATATTATGCAGAACAAATTGGATGTGCAGATGCTAGAATAAATCTAGTATATCACCAATGGATGGGTGCTTTCCCTTCAAATAAAGATTATAGTGAATCATTAATCAATACTTCAACAGTAATTGCGATGATGGTAAAAGCTGATAAAATTATTACAAAAACAAGAGATGAATCTTTTGGTATTCCAACTCGAGAATCAAATGCAAAAACAGTTGCAAATACTCAATATACTTTAGGAATGTTACATGGAATTCCTACAATCACAGATGAAATGGAAGAAGAAATCCTAACAGAAGAAGTAAGAAGTATTATGGAAGCTGTATTCAATGACAAAGCTGACACTTTATGGAGAAAAGTATTTAACTGTATAAAAGCTGGAATTATAGACGTTCCTTATTCTCCACATATTATAAATCATAATGAAGTTGTAACTGTAAGAGATAAAAACAAAAATATTAGAATTATTCAAAGAGGAAAACTTCCAATTTCAGATAGATGTTTTGAATATGAAAAATCAAAATGTGATTTAAATAAAGATGCCTCTTCAATCGTAAATGATATTATCCATGATATAGGAATTATGCAATGAGCCAAAACAAATTATTAATAGATGTTGGAAGTACATACTTTAAAGTTTGTGCAAATAACGATATAAATCAATATTTTAGAGATTTTAATAAAGATATATTTGATGATTTAACTAGCAAATGTGGTGATATTATCTCTAAATTTAAAAAGGATGAAGTATTTATTTGTTCATCTGCTAATGGTGGATTAACTACGTTAATTATTGGTGTTACAAACTCTTTTTCACTTAAATTTGCTACAAATATTGCATATAACTCTGGAATAAATATTATTAATACAGTTTTATATCAAGATATAGATACAACTTCAATCCCAAGTGATTTAATTGATGTTGTTATTATTGTTGGAGGAATTGATTCTATTTCAAATGTATTTGATGAAAAACTGTTTAATTTCTTAGATAATTTAAATTATTCTAATGTAGTTTTTGCAGGAACAACACAAGATGAAAAATATTTAAAAGAAAAAATCAAAAATTTAGTAGTTGTTGATAATATTATAAATAATAAACTTCACGTTGTTGAAGAGCCATTAAAAGAGTATTTAACAAACCTTTATCAAGCAGATATTATGGGGAAAGAAGATATAAAACACCTTTATGAATTAACTTCAAATCAAATATATTCAACACCTTACATCGTAAATAAAACATTACCACTTATTGATACAAAATTTGCAGTTGTAAATCCATTTATTTTAATTGATATTGGTGGAGCAACAACAGATATTCACTACTCAAAAGATTTATCAATGGATAATATGGTTACTGAAAATGAGTATGATAGACTTGTATTTAAAAAACTTGGAGTTTATAAATCAAAAGAATCACTAATTTTTGCAGCAAAAAACAACGAGTTTGTTTATGAATTACTTGAACACTTAAAAGTTACAGAAAATATTTTCAATGAAGATTCTTCTAAAGCTTTAAAAGTTTTAATGCAACTAGCAATTTTCTTAGTTTTATATAAAGTAAGTGATGCTCATCCTTTATATATAAAATTAAAGTTAAATTTACTAAAATCAATTGTATTAACTGGTGGTATCACAAAAGTTTTAAGTTTTGAAGAAGCAACAGATATTATCTCTTTCTTCTATAAAAAGATTTTAAATTCAGATATTCATCCAGCAATTATCATGGATTATAACTATGATATTTGGACTTTAGGTATTACACAACAATAAAAAGGGGTAATTATGTCAATAAATTGTATTAGAACTTTAATCGAAGATGCAAATATTTCTCATCCACAAAAAGTTGCTTTAATATATGGAAATGAAAAATTAACTTATAGTGAACTTTTCACTAAAGTTAATCAAATAGCCCTTTATTTATCAGAATTAGACTTACCAAAAGGTAGTAGAATTGGTATTTATTCAAATAAAGATATAAATCAAGTTATAGCAATACTTGCAATTTTATCAACAAACTATGTTTTAGTTCCATTAACAAAACTTTTAAAACCAGAACAAATAGAATATATCATTGAAGATTGTGATATTAAATGTATTATTACTGATAAAATAAAAATTGAGTCTATTGAAGAGATAAAATTTGATGGAAAAATCATCTCTTATGAAACAACAAATAAAGATTTAGCTTCTTTTGAAGAGATTTATAAATATTATAAAAAGCCTTATATTTGTGATGTAAGTGGACATGATAATGCTGTTATTACTTATTCATTTGGTTTAAATGGTAAACCAAAAGGAATAGTGATTTCACATAGAAATCTAATCGATAGTGCAAGAGTTGTTTCACAATATCTAAAACTAAAAGAAGATGATGTTATTTCTGGATTATTACTTTTTAATCTTGATTATGGATTAAATCAAATCTTTTGTTCTTTATATAAAAGAGCAACTTTAGCTTTACATAGATTTGTTTTACCAACAGATTTTTTTAATCATATAATCAATGATAAAGTAAGTGTAATTTCACTAATGCCTATAAATATAACTGAAATGTTTGATGAAGATGAATTTAGACTTCCAAATCCATCTTTACTTGAAAATGTAAGAATTATTGCATCTTCTGGTGGAAATGTAACTTCTAAAATGATTAAAGATATTGAAAAATATTTTATTAATGCAGAATTTTATTTAATGCATGGATTAACAGAAGCATTTAGATCAACTTATTTAGATCCAAGTCAATTAAAAATAAGACCTGATTCTATTGGAAAAGCTATTCCTGATGTTGAATTATATGTAATTGATGAAAATGGAAATGAATGTAAACCAAGAGTTACAGGTGAATTAATTCACAGAGGTGGATACATCTACAAAGGTTATTGGAATGCACCAAAAGAGACTGCTGAAAGATTTAAATCAATTCAAATACTTAAAAATGTAATAAATCTTGAAGGACAATTAACAGATGAAATCGTTGTAAAAACCGGAGATTTTGTTTATAAAGATGAAGAAGGCTACTTATATTTTGTTTCAAGACTTGATGATATGATTAAAACAAGAGGTTATAGAGTTAATCCTTATGAGATTGAATCAGTTGTAAAAAAAGAATTAAAAGATATTGAAAAATGTGCAGTATTTTCAATAGAAAATGATGAGATAGAAGAAGAGATTGTTTTAGTTTATAGTGCAAAAAATGAATTAAGTAGTAGTGAAATTTTATTTGAACTAAAAAAACATTTAGCCTCATATATGATTCCATCTAAAATAATCTACAAAAAATCTTTACCCCTTGTTCCTTCTGATAAAAATAAAATCAATAAAGAAGAACTAAAAAAAGAACTTATTTCAAAATAAAAAGAATAATTTTTAAATTATTCTTTTTATAAATCTTAAATCTTGATTGAAGTCAATAAACTCTAAACAATCTTAGTATATAATCTAATATCTAACAAACAAAGGATTATTTATGAAAAAAATCGTTATAGCTGCATCTTTATTAACTGCATGTGTTGCTTTTGCAAACCCTTATGCAAAATGTGTTGTATGTCATGGTGCAAATGGAGAGAAAGTTGCTTTAGGTAAATCTAAAATCATCAAAGATATGACAAAAGCTGATTTTGTTGCTGCTTTAAAAGGTTATCAAGATGGAACTTATGGTGGAGCTCAAAAAACATTGATGATTGGTCAAGTAAAAGATATGACTGAAGCAACAATGAATGAAATAGCAGATTTAATCATCAAATAATTCAATAAATTTAAAAACTAGAATTAAAACTCTAGTTTTTAAATAACTTACTCTTTTTTATCTCTTCCAAAATATTCATCAACTCTTTTTTTTCATCTAAAAGTTGTTTTATTAAAATATCTTTTTCATCATCAACTTCTGGTATATTTTTCTGTTCTAAAATTTTTCCTAAATGAAATTCAAATAAACCTTTTTCAATAGAATAATCGACTTTTAAACATTCAATTAATAATTGAGGTTTATCATTTCCTAAACCATTTGTAATTTGAAGTTTATTTATTTGTTTAATAGTATATGTTAATTTATCATCTTTTATAATAGGTTCAAGTAACTCTTTTTTCCAATAATTATTATTCTCTTTTTCTAAAATATGAATCTTTTTTAATAATACTTTTTCGAACAAATCTTTATTTATAGAAAGTTTATACACCCTATTCCCTCAAAGTTTTTGTTTACTATAACTATTAATTACTAAATTAAAAATATTACAACTAGCTTTAATGATAAAATGATACAATCACAAAAAAAATTATTAAAGGAAATGTATATGTTAAGAAATTTTAAACAATTATCTTTTATTTTCTTAATTACTGTTTTGTTTACTGCATGTTCTATTAAAGAACCTATTGTTATTCCAAAAGAGAGTGATATTGCTGAACTTTCAAAAAAAGCAAACGATAATTTTTTAGACCAAAATAGAGCTACAAATGATTATTTTACTAAATATTTCAAACCTTGGGATTCTTCAAAAGTTTCATATCCAAAAATTGAAGCAATGTGGGGACAATCATATAAATTTAAAAAAGTATATTTAGAAAATCATAGACTTGCAACAGAAGAATGGTTTAAAAAACAAATAGAAAATTCAAATTTTGATGAATATAATGTTCTTCCTAAAAAAGCAATTATGTTAAAAAATGCAAATGTAAGAGTTCTTCCAACAAATTCACCTATGTTTTACGATCCAACAAAACCAGGAGAAGGATTTCCATTTGACTACAATCAAAATTCTTTAATAAAAATCAATACACCAATTATTGTTTCTCATTTATCAAAAGATAGAGCTTGGGCTTATATGGAATCAAGTACAGTTGGAGGATGGGTTGAAATTGGCTCAATTGCTTTTGTAGATGATAATTTTATTAAAGAGTTTAAAACAACTAATTATTATGTTAGTATAAAAGAAAAATTTCCTATTTATGACCCAATTTTTAGAGAATATGTAAAAGTTGCTACAATTTTTCCTAAAAAAGATGATAAATTTTTAATTGCAAAAAAAGATGATAATCAAAAAGCAATAATCTCTTATATAAATTTAAATGTTGATGAAGTTGAAGCTATGCCAATAGCATATACTTCTGAAAATAGAGTAAAAATTTTAAATCAACTTTTAGAAGAACCGTATGGTTGGGGTGGATTATTAAATAATAGAGATTGTTCTAGTTTTACTCAAGATTTTTTTGTTCCATTTGGAAAATATTTACATAGAAATTCAAAATCTCAAACATCAAATGGAAAATATCTTGATATGTCAAAAATGAGCATAAAAGAGAAAAAAGAGTTTATGAAAGAGTATGGTGTTCCTTTTTCAACTTTAGTCTATTTAAAAGGTCATATTATGCTTTATGTTGGGATTAAAGATAATGAACCTTTAGTTGTTCATAATATTTGGAGTGTAAGGTTAAAAGATAATTCAGGAAGAAAATATAGAAATATCATAGGTAAAGCAACTATTACAACTTTAGAACCAGGAAAAGAATTAAAAGATTTTGATGAAGATAATAATATTTTACGAAGAGTTTTAGGAATAACTGTTCTATAAGCTTTAGAAATTTCTAAAGCTTATATTCAAAATTTTCTCAAATAAATTATTCTATACATCATAGGCACAAAATATAGATTTAAAACTGTTGCCCATAAAATACCAAATCCTAACGATACAGCCATTGGTTGAAGTATCAAAGATTGTCCTGAAGCAAAAAATATCAAACTTGCAAGACCTAAAACTGTTGTAATTGAAGTCAATAAAATTGGTCTTAATCTCATTTTTGCAAATTCAACTAATTCAGATAAATTTTTAGCTTTTTTAATAAAATCCATCATTATAATTCCATCATTAACAATAACTCCAGCAAGTCCAACCATTCCTATTAAACTTGGCATTGTTATATTAATATCCATAATTAAGTGTCCTATTAAAACACCTAAAATGGATAAAGGAATTGTACTTAATATAATCAAAGGTTTAACAATAGAATCAAACATCCAAATAAGAGCCATAAAAATCAAAACAATAGCAATAACAGCTGCTTGTGACATTTCTCTTTGAACTTTTTCATTTTCTTCTTGTTCACCTTTTATTGAAATTGTTACAGATTTTCGTAATTCTGATATTTCATCATTAATTTCTTCAAATAATTCAGCAGATGTAATTTTAGTCAAAGATGCCGTAACACTTATAATTTGTTCACTATTTTCTTTAAAAATTTGTGAATATGAAGGAATTTTAATAAAATCTGCAACTTCTTTTAATAACACTTTTTCATTATTTGAAGTATTTATTGTAAAACTATCTAAGCTCTGTAAAATATCTTTTTTCGAACTTTCAAAAACTATATCTACAAGTCCACTATCATCAAACATTTTTGAATATGAAGCTTTTAAATAAAAAGGTCTTAATTGATTTAAAATATTCTCTTCAGTAATTCCTAAACTATTTCCATAACTATTTACTTTAAATTTCAACTCATAATTTCCAATAATAGAATCATCAGCAATATTTGAAACACCTTTTACACCATGCAAACTATTTTTTAGTTTTTCAACTGCTTTTAATACCTCTTCTTTTTTACCTGAAACTGCTATTTCTACATCATTTTTTACAATTCCAGTTTGAGGTACAAATACTTTTAATTCTTCAAATTTTCCAGATTTCACATCTTTTTCTAAAATCTTTTTTAATTCACTTTCAATATCTTGAGCACTTACAGTTCTTATCATATTTGAATCATCATATTTTGGGGATAAATATGGATTTATATATTTTTCAAAAAAATTATCAGCTGCACGTTCATGTAAATTTACAAATACATGAAAATAAAACTCTTCATAATGAGGTAAATTTTTCCCATCTAATTTCATACCAATTACAGAACTAACTGAACTAATACTATTTTTAAAATCCATTGAATTTAACATTTTTTTCTCTAATTCTAAAACGATCTCTTCTGTTTGTTCTATCTTTTTACCAACCCCAACAGAACCTGTTATATAAACTTGCGTTGAATCAAAAGCAGGCATAAATTTAAATTTTTGAGTTTTAAATATCATAATTGAACCAATGATTATTAAAAGTAACATCAAAATTATTGATATATACTTACCTTTTAATAAAAATTCTAAAATATTTCCATAAAGTTTATAGTTAAAATCCCAAATTTTATGGGATTTTTTTTCTGAATGATTTACTTTTAAAATATCTTTTGCATGTAAAGGTAAAAAGAAAAAGGCTTCAAATAGAGAACTCAAAAGCAAAATACTTATCATTATTGGAAGAATCTGCATAAATTTTCCAACTTCTCCACTCATAAGTAAGATTGGTAAAAATGCAAAAATTGTTGTTGCAGTTGCAGTTAAAACAGCTGGATACATTTCTAAAGCACCATCTCTTGCAGCAGTAAATTTATCTTTTCCCATTTCCATATGCCGATAAATATTCTCTCCAACAACTATAGCTTCATCAACTAACATTCCAAGAGCAATTAAAGCTCCTAAAAGAGAAAGCATATTTAAGCTATATCCTAAATATTCTGCACCAATTAACCCTATCATAAAAGATGTTGGAATACCAATGGCAATAACAATTGCAATTCTTAAATTAATAAAATAATAAAGAGCTATACAAAGTAAAATTAATCCAAAAATAATATTTGATACAACTGTATTTAATCTATTTTTAATCCAAATGGAAGTGTCAATATATGTATCAAATCTTAGATTTTCATATTTTTTTTCAAAATCTTTTGTAATCTGTTTTATTTGTTTAACTAACTCAATAGCATCACCTTGAAAACCTTTATTTATTGAAACTGCAATATTTGTATTTCCATTAAAATGAGAGATATTAGAAACATCAGCTAACTCATATTTGATTTGTGCGATATCTTTTAAATAAATTGATTTACCATTAATTTTTATTATTGTATTTTTGATTTTCTCTACATCTTTTTCACCATTAAATGTAGATAAATAATAATGTGTTGAAGTGTCTTTTATCATTCCTATTGGAAAAATTGAACTTAAAGATGAAATGGCATTTATTACAGCAATTTTTTCAAAACCATAAGCATTGATTTTTTCATCATCTAATATCATCAAAAGTTCTTTATCACTTTCACCTAAAACCTGAACTTGAGATAGGTCTTTTAGTTGCATAACTTTTGATTTTACTTCTTTTGCAACTTCAATTAAATACTCTTTTGAATCGTGATTTTTTGAGTAAACTGCAACTGTTATTAAAGGAAAAGCAAATTCAACTGCTTTTACAGTTGGTTCATCCATATCAGAAGGTAAATTTGTTTTAACTTTTGTAATAATATCTTTTACATCATCTAAAATATCTTTTGATTTATAGCCATCTTTTAAATCAACATTTATAGAAAAACTTCCATTTTTAATAGTTGATGTAATTGTATCTGCACTACTTAAACTCAATAATTCATCTTCAATTTCAGCAACTGCAATTTTATCAAGTAACTCAGAACTAGCTCCTGTGTACGCTCCATTTATTATAACAGCATCTTTAGCTGATGGTGGAAAAATTTCTTTTGGAATTTTCAAATATGAAAAAACAGATAAAAGAAAAATAAAAAAAAGAATAAAATGGTTTAAAAGAGGTTTTCTTAAAGAAAACTCAATCATCGCTTTTATCATTTGAATTTTCCATTGTATTTAAATTTTTATTATTTAATTTATCTAGAGGATTAAATAATAAAGAATCCATAATTTGATTCTTAAACTTCATATCTTCGAGTTGCTGTGCTAAGAAAGTATTTTCTTCTTGAAGCGAAATATAATGAGCATATAATTTATTTATATCTTTACTTGTATAATAAATATTATTTCTTATATATATTTTTGGGAAATATATAAATATCGCTAAAAATAATATAGAAAATACGATAATTAAAGCATTTTTTGCAGTTATCCTATTCAAATTTGAAAATCCTTAATTTAGAACTTCTACTTCGTGGGTTTTGTTTTATTTCTTGTGCTGTTGGAATTATAGGTTTTTTTGTAATAATTTTTCCTAAAGCATGATTATTTCCACATTCACATCTAAAAACACCTTCAGGACAAATACAAGATTTACTCCATTTTTTAAAATAGTTTTTTACTATTCTATCTTCTAAAGAGTGAAAAGAGATAATTGCAACAATACAATTTTTGAATTTTGCTTTTTCTAAAGAATCAAAAAGCCTTTCAAGAACTCCTAATTCATCATTTACTTCTATTCTAATTGCTTGGAAAGGCAAAGTTGCAGGATGAAGTTTTCCTTTTGACATTTTTTTTGATAAAAATTCTGCTAGCTCTTTTGAACTATGAAAAGGTCTATTATTTACTATGATTGATGCAACTTTTTTATACTCTCGTACTTCACCATAATCTTTAAATATTCTTTCAAGTTCACCTTGAGAATAAGTATTAACTACAGTTGCTGCATCTAAACTTTGATTTTGATTCATTCGCATATCTAAAGTATCACTCTCAAACCCAAAACCACGATCTTGTTTATCAAGTTGTAAAGATGAAACTCCAATATCTGCTAAAATACCTTTAATATCATAATCTTTGAAAGTTTCAATAACATGCTCAAAATTTCCTTTATTAAAAATGACTCTATTACTAAAAGATTCAAGTCTTTTTTTACTAAAAGCTAAAGCTTCGTCATCTTGGTCATTACAAATTAAATTTATATTTTCATTCTGATTTAACAATCCACTACTATGACCTGCAAAACCTGTTGTACAATCTATTATATAACCATCATTTATATCTTTGAAAGCTTCTAATGTTTCATTATATAAAACAGGTATATGGGGAATATTCATTAAAATGGTCCTTATTTAAATTAGTATATAATATCTAAAAATATATTTGAGGCTTTTAAAATGATGGATAAAGATACAATAAAATTACTTTCTGATTTATCTGTAACAATGTTTAGTAAAAATTTTTTTGGTATTTATCACGGTGCAATTTCTGCAAAACTAGATCAATATAATTTTATAATTAATACAGGTGATGCAATTTTTGATAAAATGGATGAAAAATCATTTTGTTCACTAAATATAAATAAACAAGATTATAGATGGAATATTGCAAGTATTGAATCTCATATCCACGCAACTATTTATACAAATATACATGAGGCAAAATACATAGCATTTGGAATGCCTATTTATACTACTGCGTATACATTAAAACATAATAAAATTGTTTTTGAAGATTTCTTTGGAAAAACTATTTTTGGAGAAATTGATATATACAATCCTGGTAATTTTTCAACTTGGTATAAAAGAAATGCACTTGAAATAACTAAATACTTAAAAGAGTCAAATCATAACGTTATGATAATAAAAGGAATAGGTACTTACGTTTATGATAGAGATGTTCATGAATTGGTAAAAAAAATAGCAATATTAGAAAATTCTTGTAGATTATTAAGCATAAAGAGTTCTTTTGAATAAAAAAAACGATTTTTGATTATTTTTTTTATATTTTTTTCTCTAAGCTCCCTAATTTTAGCTATTTCAAAGCTTAAATACTATAAAGTTTTCACAATTTAATTTTATACAAGGAGTTCATCCATGAACAAGGCAGAATTTATCGATGCAGTAGCTGCAAAAGCTGGTTTATCTAAAAAAGATGCAAAAGGTGCTGTTGATGCTGTTTTAGACACAATTACAGAAGCATTAGTAAAAAAAGAATCTGTAAGCTTTATTGGATTTGGTACATTTACTGTTGCAGATAGAGCTGCAAGAACTGCAAAAGTTCCAGGTACTGATAAAACTGTTGATGTTCCAGCTACTACTGTTGCGAAATTCAAAGTAGGAAAAGCTCTTAAAGAAGCTGTATCAGCTAAATAATCTTTATCATAGAAAAAGAATCCATTTTTCAATGGGTTCTTTTTTTATTCTCTAAAAACATGCCGCTATGGTGAAATTGGTAGACACAAGGGATTCAAAATCCCTCGCCTTTGGTGTGTCGGTTCGAGTCCGACTAGCGGTACCACTACTTTGTTTTTTCATGTTTATTTTTATCCTCAAACCCCGATAAAATCGAAACTCTTTTTCCTTTTATGTTTATTTCTGTGTGTTCCTATTTATCTATATATAAAATTTATTGCGGTATTCTTTACGGTATAAAATACTAAAAAGTGTAAATTAATGAAAGTGATACCGTAATAAAATGGCAAAAATTACAAAACCCCTCACAGATACGGAGATTAAGAAAGCTAAAGAAAAAGATAAAGAATATAAATTATCTGATGGACAAGGCTTATACTTAGTTGTAAAAATAAATGGAAGTAAATTCTTTAGATTTGATTTTTCGTATGCAGGAAAAAGAAAATCTATGAGTTTTGGAGTTTATCCTAAAATATCATTAAAAGAAGCCAGAGAGCAAAGAGAAAAAGCAAAAGAACAATTAAGTCACAATATTAATCCTATTGAATCTAAAAGCTCAAATTTTGAAGTTACTGCTAATTTTAAGTATATTTCTGAAAAATGGTTTACTCTTATGAAAAGTGAATGGAAACCAGTTACTTATGAACTTAATGAAAAAAGATTAAAACTTCATGTATATCCATATATAGGAAATAAAGATATTACAACTATTGGAAGATTAGATATTTTAAATATTATTCAGAGATTACAAGAAAAAGAGCATTTTGAAATTGCAGAAAGAATTTTAAATGTAATTGAAAGAATTTACAAGTATTCAGTGACTTATGGTTTTGTAGAACATAATATAATTGCAGATATAGATAAAAGAACAATTTTTGCAAAAAAAATAGTAACTCATAGAGCTACACTTACAAAAGAAAATGAAATAAAAGAATTAATGCAAGATATAAAAACTTATGGAGAAATTTATAGAGCTGATATATCAGTAGTATGTGCATTAAAGATAATTCCCTATTTAGCATTAAGACCCTTTAATATTAGATTTCTTGAATGGAATGAAGTAAATTTTGAAAAAGAGTATTTAGACATACCAGCTAATAAGATGAAAACAAAAAAAGATTTTGTTTTACCTTTACCAAAACAAGCTCTCGAAATATTAGAAACAATAAAATCATATTCTTTTGAAAAAAGTACATTTGTATTTCCCTCACCTACTTCTAATTTAAAACCCTTTTCTGATGCGACATTAAATCATGCACTCATGAAACTTGGATACAAAGATAAAATAACTTCACATGGATTTAGAGCTATGTTTTCAACAACAGCTCATGAAAAAATTAAAGAACATGGATTTAATAGCGATATTATAGAATCTTGTCTAGCTCATGCAGAAACTAATAAAGTAAAAGCTGCTTATAATAGAGACTCTAAAATGAAATATTATGAAGAAAAAAAAGAATTGATGCAGTGGTGGGCTAATTGGTTGGATGAAATTAATTAAAATTAAATTTAGGATACTCCCTAAATATAAAAATTGATAAATAACAAGAGCATATTAAAAAGAGCCCTTACTTCATTTACTAAATAAGATATAAAGAATTAAAAGATAGCAATTTATTATATAATTACTTTATTGATTTTTAAGGATATTTATGAGAAATGAGTTAGAAAAAATTAAAGAAAACTTGATGAGTTTTTTTTGGACTGAAGATTTACACTATGGTTTAGAAGAACTTGATGATGAAGATGTAAAAGAGATTGTTGAGTCCATGAATGATGATGAAATTGCACTCAAAGTAAATAGAAAAAGACATCAGCAAGATTATATTGCTGACTACCTAAAATATTTATGGAATATAAGTGAAATTGCCTTTTGGAGGCATATTGATATGTTATTTTATGATAATGATGAATTTTTGTCTTCAGATAATATGTTTTTTTATGAACAATTATGTCAGGAAAAAATACCTTCAAAAACATTAGCATTAGCAATTGATTATCTAAGAAATTTCGAAACTATGAATAGTTATGAATATGGAAATTTATCAGAAATAATTAAAAATCAAGTTGAAAATTATCAAAGACTAGATGAAGTCAAACTTATTGTTTCTACTTATACAGGACATGATTTAAATTTTATGAAATTAAAATTAACAGAAATTTTAGATACAGAAATATAACAGGATAATATATGAACTATAATAATTTTACAATCCAATACATAAAGTCATTAAAAAGAAATCTTATGATAGAAATTGATGAAAATGATCATATTACATTTAATCCTATAAATGTAACTGAAAAAAATAAAAAGAAGTTAATATTAGAATTTACTAAAATATGGGAAATCTCACAAAGTTCAATTGATATTTTAAAAAATAAAGAAGATTCCAAAGTTCAAGGTGGATTATTTGGTTTACATGAAAATTTTGAAATGGCAGTTAAAACTGGTTTTTTAATTAGTGATAGAGTAGTACTTATAGATTATATATATGAAAGAATACTTTTTAATAAAGATGCTAAATCAATTAATTCTATACAGTTAGCTCAAGTAGCCATTGACTTAGTTAAATTATTACCTTTAGCTGAAAAAGGAAGGATAGTAATTATCCCTAATCCTTTTAGTTGGAATAATGACTCGAAGAGATTAATAAATGAAGTTGCTCAAAAGGTAACATTAAGTATGTCCCTAATAACGATGATTAACATGCTATCAATTTGTAAACTTTGTAAATTACACCCATATACGATAGCTAGTTCTAAAGAAGAATATACAAGAATTATAGAAAAAGAAATAGATTATACTGATTTAATTGGAAAAGATGGAGGTAAATATGCTTATGAAGGAATACTAGGCTCATTAATTAGCCAAAGACTATTATCAGAAATAAGATTTTCATCTATTTCAGATGTTCCTTATAACAAATTTGTTGAAATTATTTCTAACTATAATAATTTTCATAGTGAATATTTAGAAGCTATTACCCAAAGTGGTTCACTTAATGCTGATGTAAATATAGATAAAATAAAAAAATCAGTAGATTTAGCACAAAAGAATGCAAATGGAAAGCTTACTACATTATTAAATACATATAGCCCTTCTCTAAATCTATCAGGTTCAGGATTAAGCTTAGCATCTGTTGTAATGAATTTACCACCTTCTTTGACTTCTGCTTCAAGTGTTGCAGGATTAGGACTTTTAGTTTTAGGAACATTAAGTGAATTTTTTGATAATAAACAAGAAAATACTAATACAATAATAAGTGTATTTAAAGATTTAGAAAAAGTGGTTAAAAAATAATTAATATAATAACACTAACCAAAAATATGAGAGGTATTGTTACTATTTAATATATTACATGATAGAATATCTTCAGTTAAATTACAAAAAGAAAAATCAAATGAATAAAAATGCAATATATTTTCCATATATAGATATTCCAGAATCTAAATGGCTTACAGAAACTTTATTATATTGGGATAAACTTTACTCAATAGCACCATATGAATATACAGTAAATAAAGATTTATTATCAAAATCAATGAATGAATTAAAAGAAGCCAAATTTATTGAGTTAATTCAACCTATGGAATATGAAGAACAATTGAAATATTTTTTTGATGATTTTTTAATAATTGCAGAAAATTGGTATAAAAATAATAAGAATAATTATTATTCATATTCTCGGATACATTTAGAAAAATTGAGTAGTATAAGTAATAAATTAAAGAAAATGGGAATAATAAAAGAAGCTGATTATTATCCTTGGGTACTTATGCCAACACCACTATCTAATACTTTTATGTCAGGACTTGCTACGCAATTAAGTCATTTAAGTAAAATAAAAGCGACTGTATTAACTGATTTGAATGATAAAAATAATATTCCTCTTATTCAAAATGAATTAGTACTTAATGAAATTAGAGAGAATATTTTAAATGAAATACTACCTGTTCCAACAAAAGTAGTTTCAATAAAAGATATTATAGATTTCAAAAATAAATATGGATATTTATTAAATGATTTTAGAACAGAAATTGAAAAAGTTAGTATAGAAATTTTAAATATGGATAAAAGTAAAGCAGACTATGAAGAAATAAAAATTTCTGAATTAAAGAAACAAATGGAAGAAATAAAAGAAGCTATGAATACATCAATAGGAGATATAGTTATTAAAGGTATAATGCCTTTAGTAGGAGGAGGATTGACAGCACTTTCTAACAACAATAATCTTTCAATTTTGGGAGGCTCATTAATATTAGGTTCAAGTGCATATACAATTTATTCAGAAATTAATAAAAGAAATAATGATATTAAGAAACCATTAGCTTACGCAACATATGCAAGTCAAAAAATATTATTGTAAGTACATTTTAGTAATCTTATTTATTAAGTAAGATTACGAATTTTTGTATAAATATTCTCGAAAATTATTAAAAGCTTCACTAACTTTACTATCAATATTACCTTCATCATCTAAAATTTTTTTCTTTATCAAATCATTTACTTCATTATAATTTGAGTATTTTTTATATTCTTCTATTTTATTAACTATAGGTTCTTTTTCTTCTCTTTTCTTTTTTTCTTTCTCTTTTGATATTTTAATTTCTTTATAATCAGATATAATTTCATTATAATTTTCATTATATACATTTTTTAATTTATCAACAAAAGAATCTCCTTCTTCTTTATATAAATCAAAAATTATTTCATCAATATCACCACATTTATTCATCATATATTTTTTATATTTTTCAATATTCTTTTTTCTAATATAATTTTTTATTATATCCTCTATACTAGAATAAATAATAATAGGTGTAGCTATAGTAAATCCAATGATAAAAATAATTATAAGGAATGAAAAGAAATAAAAAAAAGACCTTGCAATTTTTATCCATATACTCCCTTCTATTAAATCATCCCAAAATGAATAATTTTGCTTTTTATATGCATTTTCAATTAAAAAAGATTTAATATTAGCAATTTTTCCAAAAGGATTAATAAGTATTTCTGTGTTTTCATTATGTAAAACAAGTATTGATAAAAGTAAATAATTATGTGAATCAATTATCATGTAAGGTAAAATGATTTTTTCGTAATTATATTCAATTTTTGATAATTTTTGTGAAATATATTCTGATGAAGATTCAATTATATTCACTTTAAGAATATTACCATTATCTAAAGAAAAACCTAGAGGAAATTCTTTATCATAATTTTCTAATAGAATAGGCATATTCCCTTTATTTTCAATTTTTATATTAATAATAGATAATTTTTTATTTTGTTTTAAAATATCAATATTTTTATATAAAACCTTTAAATCATCATCTAATTTATTTGTAACATCCAAAACATTTAATACAGACACCATATCAAAAGATAAAATAGCTTTATCCTCTTTTATAAATTCAGTATAAACAATATATCCTATTGATATCAAAAAACTAAAAAATGAAATTGTCAAAATATTTTTTTTAAATTTCTCAAAATCTATCATTATTACCATACCTATTATAATTCATATAACAATTCTATAATAACTATACTTATTAATTAATAATTTTAAATATATTGTAATAAATAATGCTATTTCTTTAATTCTTTCACAAAATCTAACATATCTTGCTCTAAAGAAGTTTTAGAATCTTTTCCTTTCAAATTAGCAAAAATATCAATAGGCTTTTTTTCAACATTCTCTTTTATTACCTTATTTGATTTTTCATCATCAGTATTTTTCAATTCTGTAGAAACTTTATTTTTTGATTTTTTCAAATAAAAAGAAAGGTTTTGTTCACTCAATCCAGTTTTATTTTTACATTTAGCTTTCAAATATTCAATTACTTGTTTTTGAGAATAATTCAATTCAAGAAGTTTATTTATATCTTCTAAATGTTCATCAAATATAGATTTTTTACTTCTAGGTTTATTACTTGATATAAAATCATCAATATTCATTAATTTGCCTTTAATCAATTATTATCATATATAATCTAGCTTATATAAAATATTTTAAATAATTATATAGTATTATCAAAGTTAAATCAATAAATATAAAATATAATTCTAGTATAGAACAAAAATATATAATCAGGTAATGTCATAAAAAATATTAAGCAATAAATTGCTAAAATATTTTCAATGACTAAGCTATATGCTTAACTATCGTCAAGCTTTTTTATAAAGGATTTCTATGAGCAAGAATGAATCATCATATAGAGTTGATTTACACATATTAGACCATGCAGAAACTATTTATAATACTCTTGGTTTATATAATCCTTTAAAACACAAAGCTCATTTTAAATGTTCTATTGATACAAGCCAGTTAATTGCAAATGGATTTAATTCAAAAGATAAAATAAACAATGTAATGAAATTAATGCTTGATGAGATAATTAATACCAAATATACATTTAGAGTAAAAACTAGAGAATACATTGATAAAAATGGAAATAAAAAAGAGTATTTTTCTAATAAGAGTTTTGATTTAGCAAGTGATACATTAAGTGCTTATCACAATAGAGCTTTTAGTAGTGAAATTGATTTTGATAATATTGAGCCACACTTTCACTTTTTATTTGACTCTTCAAAACAAACTGGTTTAAATTATTACCATTTAAAAAAGCATTTACAAACTGTTGCAAGTAAATATAATCTTGTATTTCACTTTGATGAAGAAAAAGAAAGAAGTGTAAATAAATATCAAGGCTTAATGGAAAAGTGTTCAAGATTTTCTTGGTTCACTCAAAAAATGACAGATAATCAAGTAATAAACTATGTTAATTCAAAAGGTGATGATTTAACTAAGAACTTAGAGCTTTTATATGATTATGCAACAGCAACTGGTAATTTACAGTTTTATATTAAAGCTATGAACAATATCAAAAAAAGATTAAACAGATTAGATTTAGATTTTGAGTTTAGAAGTAATAATATAAGAAATATATACCCTATTCCAATTGATGAAATTACAAATGAAACTTTAATTGCAATTGCAAATAAAGATAAAGAAAAATTAAAAGAGCTAATGACTAGAGATAACTTTTTAGCTAGAGATTACATCAAATATACAAATGGTTTTCAATCAACAATAATTGATGAGTTAAAACAAAGAGATTATATCTTTCCAATAATCTCTTCAAATGATTTAATACTTGATAATATGAAAGGTAAAAGTAAAACAGAGTTTAGAAGTAGTGATAAATTTTTATCTTTTAACAATGCTGTTAAAAATGATATTTTAGAAGCTTTAAAATATGCAAAAAATGAAGTTGAACTAAAAGAGATACTTTTAAAATTTGGATATAAAGATTTAGGATTTAGAAATCAAAATATTCAAGGTAAAAGAAAAAAGATGGGATTAAAATTTAGCTATGAAGATAAAAATTACTCTGTATATTTTAATCAAATTGGACTAGATGAAAGTACAATTTTATTTCACTTGCAAAATAATGCAAAATCAAATGTAACTAATACTTTAGATTTAAAACAAAAATCAAATATTCAAAATCTAAAATTCTTTGATTCTTTCCAAAATAAAATCTATAAAGATATTTACAATCTTGAAAGTGATATTGATTTATCAAGATACTACATTAAAAAAGAGAATAATTCTGTAAAAATTACTTCTAAATCAAAAGATAAAGATATTGAAATTATTGATTCTATAAATGAGATTTTAAGCAGTGGAGAAATTACTGAGCAAGAAGCTAAATTGATTGTTCAACTTATGAAACAAAAAGGATGGACTGATATTAATAAACTTGATTTTAATGAATCAAGTAAAGAGTTTGTTTCTAAGATTAGGGATGAGATGGAGAAGGATAATAATAGGTAGTTAAATAAGGGAGTGGAAGGATTTAATCCTTTCTCCTTGTCTTAATTTAATTGTATATTATAAAGTTTAATACCACTAAAATTGGACTAAGCACTAAGACATAAAACATAACTCTTTTTTTCCAAAATAATTCAGTTTTATCTCTTTTAAAATATTTTTGTTCATAATAATCATAACCTGCTATTAAAAAAAGACTTAATATTGAAGCTAAGTAATGAGAATGATACATAACATTAAATATAAATATATATGCTAAAACAAAAAATACACCAAAAATAGTTCTAAATTTTATTTTCTTTTTACGATTTTCAGCATCATTATCTATATTTTGAATAGCTATGATATTTTTTAGTTCTTCTTCTGTAGGGGTGTATTCTTTTCCCTCTGGTGCAAACAAATGCCCATAATTTAATTGAAGTTTCCAAATAAGATAGAAAAATCCATAAACAAATACTAAAGTCATAAGTGCATATTCTGTCCTAAGAGAATAAACTCCCCATAAAATTAAATACATTACTAAAATAAAAGTAAAATATATTTTTGCTCTTTTTATCCAAAATACATTATTATGTACGAGCTTATTAAGATATATATCATTTAACACCATCATATATGGTGCAAATATAATACTAAAAAACAAGAATTTATCTATAACAAATATAGACTTCTCAAAAAATCCTTCTTCAACATATACTTTTGTTAATGGGTCTTTTTCTCTCATTGATATTCCTTTGTTTTAGGTATTCTAAAATATAATAGAATAATTATTAATTTACTATAAATTAAACATATAAAATTATTTTTCTTAAAACTTGTAACCAACTGTTTCTTAATTTTCTAACTTTTAACTTATCTTTTAGTAAGTTTTGTTCTAAATATTTGATTGATTTTGTTAGTTCACTTCTTATTATTTTTTTCATTTTGATACCTTTGTAAAACTTATAAAATAAAAAAAAGCAAGAATTAAATTCTTGCTCCTCCTAATGTTTGAATTCTCTCACCAAGTAAATTTGTTAATCCACTATCACTATCATCTTTATATTTGAATTTAGCTAGTACCATGTCATCACCTTTTAAAATAATGACATAAGCTAATATCATCCCGATAAAATATACGAATATATCCGCAAATCCTCTAATTACACTTTGTGCAACAACTGAAGTTGCAATGCTAGAATCTTCATATAGTGAATTCGATAAATTTAACATTGATTGAATCACATCAAATAAGAGGGAATAAAGTGCAATAAGAATTTCATAACTAACTATAAACATAAAAAAAGAAATTACCATTAGTGTAGGTCTTGCCATAAAAAGCACAAATCCATCCACGAAATAAGCATTTACTCTATTTGTTTTTTCTTTAACTGTCATTTGCCAAAGTACCATAAACGGAGATACAAAAAAGTACATAAAACAATCCCAAAAATACAAACCTATTTTTAATATTGCTAATAGTGTAACAACTGCTGCGAAAATTCCTTGAATCATAAGTTTATATACGATTACTGCAAGTGTAAAACTAACTGTATAAGATAGGAATGACTTAAATCCAGAACTTAATACATCTATATTTTTTTGATTAAAGATATTACTCTCTTTACTATTTTTTGATTTTTGTTCATTAGTCTCTTTTACAAATTTATCTAAAGAAGATTTTGCAAAAGACGAAAGCTTACTTTGTGGCAGAAATATTCCTGCGATTTCAAATAAAGACTCACCTGTTCCCTCAACAGCTTTTTCAAAAAATTGTCTAATTTCACCAAAAAAAGGAAACATATTATATACCTGATAAGACATCATTGTAGAGAAAGAATTTTTAATCCAGTTACTCGCTGTTGAATTTAGAATCTCTGTGTCAAGCGTTTGTTTACTTACATTCTCACCATCTTTTTCATATATATCGTTTGCTTTATTAACTAACATGGTAGTTACTGCTTCACCATTGGTTGTTCTTGATAATCCATCATAAGCATTATTAATTATGTTTGAGTTTAACATAAAAACATGACTCACAGGAAGTGTTGAAGCCATAAACCAACCTATACTCTTAAACCCCAATAATTGAGTATCAATATATAAATGACTCATTGTTGTATATGAACTATTATTAGTCGTAAAATTTACATTTGAGTTTTTTGATAGATTTGAAATAGTTTTTTCACTAACTGCTTTGGTTCTCTTTAAATATTCTCTTCCTATCATTAAAGATGTCTCTAAATTTTTACACATAAGAGGTGATATAGTTCCACTATCATTAAAGATTTTATTACTTCCAGTGTTTACACCCCACAACAAATCAATGTGAGAATCTGCCATCTGAAAACCATTATGATTTTTATAAATTGATTTATGAGAGGCTATACAGTTATCTTTAAAAAATGATTGAAGCACTGCTTGTTCAACAATATCTCTTCTATTTTGATTAAGTAGTGTTATTGTGTCTGCATAACCTTTCGTGTGAGTTACTTCGGTTAAGTAAGTCATATAAATAACACCAATATTTGATGCAGTTAAATCAGCTATTTGAGCTCCCATACTCGCTAGAAAGCCAATTACTTCTTTGAAGACAGTTGAATAAGAATCCATTTGTATATTTTGATTATTAATAGTAGTATTTACTTCTAGCATTTTATCACTATCATTATTGTTTAATGATACAGTTTGAGAATTTCCCGTGGGAAAATGAAGAAAAAATACAACTAACATAACACTAATTGCTACGAACCTACTTGAAAAAGGAAAATCCCACTCTTTGTTTTCATTATTGTTATTAATTCTAAACATTACATATTTATATCCAATTACTCCACCTGAATATAAAAATACCATTGCAAGTATCAAAACTCCTGCATAATCAAAAATTGATTGCCACCCAAGAGACATAAATCTGTAATACAAGGCAAATATCTTTTTATCGAAATACTGTTCAAAACTATATACATTTGTATAATTTACATCTGTAATTCCATCTCCAGTTGCACTTTTATAAACTTCTGAAACTTTATCTTTAAATTTATCCCATATTCCTTTTTGATACTCAACTGAATCTAAAATAGCCATTTTATTTTCAATACCAGAAGATATACTAATATCTCCCATTGAATCTACACCAGTTACAACACTACTGTTTAAAGTTATTAAACCTGTTACGAATTGAGATACTGTAAAATTTTCTTTATCGGTGTTTTGACCCAAAAATGTAAGTCCTAAACTCTTAGCTCTTGACATTACATCATATGCGGTTGTCACTAAACTAGCTGAATCATCTGTACTATTTCCAATAGTTAGTATTTTATTCCCTAATTTTTTAATTGCTTCCCAAGTAGTTTCATAGTGTTCGAACTCTGGTAATACACTAAGATTTGAAGGTTTATATTCACCATTAAATAAATTATATACATCATTTATCTCTGTAGGTACATCAACCAAACTTTTCCCTGATTTTGTGCCATCGATATACCCTAAAAGTAAGGTATAATTTGGAATTGAAAGAATTATTGATTTGCTGGCATTTCCAAACTCTTTTTCATTCACATAAGAGCAAGTAAAAGTTCCCTCTTTATAATTAAAATCGATTAGATATTTTTGGGCATCTACTTTTGATTTATATTTAATATTTTCATTTTCATCATAAACATATTTGTACAAATCATTACATATTGGAGTACTTGTATTAAAATTTAAATCTTTTGAAGTTGCACCTTTGATTATAGTACTTGCCATTTTATTATCTAATAAAGAGCTTCTATTTTCAGTTTGGTATCTTATTATTTCAGCTCCTATACTATTTGTTGAACAAACAAGTAGTAAAAAAATATATAATATATACTTTTTCATGAGAGACTCTTTTCAGAATTGTTTTTGAATTCATTTAAGAATATTAAATCATCTACATTTATATTTAATTTTTTAGCTACTAAGCCTAAAACAACTACCTCATATTTATTTGGATTTGCTTTTTTTAGATTTGATAAGCTCTGTACTGTAATATTATTTGCATTTCCAATTAAATCTGTAGATTTCTTTTCTCCAATTGCTTTTGCAATTTCAGTGGGAGATAACAACTGTATATTCTGCATATTCATTTTTATATCCTTTAAATTATCATTTAAAGAACAATGCAAAAAGTAAAAAAACAATAACTATTAGTAAATAGACAACCTTATTATTGCTTTTTGTCTTTTGATTATTCAACATTTTTTCAAACTGCAATTCAAACTCTTCCATTGATTTTGAGATGAGAGCATTTATCTCTAGTTCACTTTGAGAGTTTAATTTTGCTTTTTGCTCACTTGCTTGTAAAAGTATTATCTCTTGAAGCTCTTCCATAATTTCAAATATATCTTTTATCTTTGATTCATAAATATCAAGCTTTGAGACAACTTGTTTAATTATCTCTTCACCTAAAGCTTCATGTAAAACTTCTAAGTTATCTTTCTTTTTCTCTTGAGAACTCATGCTCATTTCCTTTTACATTTTCTGATATATTTTCTTTTATGTTTTGAGGATTGATATATTTTTCAAACTTTTTATCATCAAAAATTTCATACAAACTATTACTATTTAAAAACTCTTTTAAATCAAGACTTTCAGCTTTTTCAATAATATTAATTCTTTCTGTCATTTGCTCGAAGAAATCGTTAATTAACTTCTCTTTTTCTGTTACAGTTTCATTTTGATTTTCCAGTCTATTTAGCTCTTTTTTTGCTAATTCTTTTTTGGTTAAATAATAAATATCAATTAAAGCCATAAGTCCAAGAACATCATGATTAGAACTTTGAATCTCTCTTAGCTTAGATGAAAAAGTTTTATAATCTTCATCTTTTGCATTTGTTACCATCTTATAATCCTTTCTCTCTCCATCTTTGTTCTCTAGCTCGTTGTTTTTCTTTTTCTATCTCTTTATAGGTTCTGTAGCTTTGTAATTCTTCTTCTTTTTTAATTTCTGAATCATTACCATTAATTGCGTTTTTAATGGTTGCTATCTCTTTTTTTAATTGGGCTAATTCATCAACTTTTAAATCAAGTTCTGAAAGCTTTGAGTTATAGTTTTTTATAAAATCTAAAGCCTTTTGTTCATTTCCACTTAAAAATTCACCTTTAGCTTTTTTTTCTTCAAACTCACGAAACTCTTTTTTTAATTCATAGTTAGTTCCATAAACATCTTTTTTCAAACCCTCTTCTTTAAACTCTTTTGTAAAAAGTAGTAGTTCTAAATCTATAGAGTTTTCTCTCATTTGATGAAGAGTTAAAAAATCCCTTGAAGTTCCATATTCACCTTTTCCGAACCATCTTTTAACTTTTTCTTTAACTTGTTGCCAAGCAGTTAATTTAAGTGTTTCTTTTGGCATTTAAACTCCTAGTTCAATTTGTTTTTTTCTAATAACATCAATGTCTACATATCTATTTAGAGCAACATCATCTTTTGTAGTTTTGTACAGGCTTTTTTGGGTCATATACTTAGCCATAAAAGGTGATGCTATAGAATTTTTAATTATGTATCCTTCCCCTTTCTTTATACTGTTTAACATTTCAGGTTTAAAAAAATCCTCTTCGGTTTTTGAAAGTTTTGAGTCTTCGTTATTACGAGATTTTTTTAGATTTTTATCTCTTTTCATACTCTCTTCAAGTGTAATTTTTTCAACTTTTTGCACTTTTGTATTAAGAAGCTTTACAAGTTCTACATCTTCAAGTTTTAAAGATATGATTGTTTTTACATTGGCTAGTATTTGAGAGTTATCAACTGAACCCATTGTCTCTTTTAAATCACTTTGAAATGCAAGGACTGCTCCCATATAAAGCCCTCTAAAAACTGAGAGTAAATCTCCAACTTCATGGCTTTGATTGTTCTTTGTTTTAAGCCATGAGTTGATTTCATCAAGTATTAAAAGTGTTGTAGTGTCTGGAATAAAATCCTTACCTCTTCTCTCAGTTAATAGTCTTAAAGTTGACACTAAAAGCTCCGCTAAAATCTGAGCATAAAGTCTATTTTGTCCTGGTAGATTCACAATAACAATTTTATTTGAGTCAACAGCATCTAAGATGTTTAAATCGCTATTTACATTCTTCAGGATGGGTGCGAATGAGTCAAAGAAGTTAATTAGCTTAATCATCAAACCTTGGGATTCATTCAACGCATAGAATGTACCGCTTCTCTGTGGATATTTTAATGTTACTGCTTCAATACCTGTAATAGTAGTTCCACTCTCAGTTATTACTCCATTTAGATATGTTTCTTTTAATTTTTCCCAATCTGGTACATTTGAAAGCATAATTACAACATTTTTCAACTCATTATGAAATTGGTTTTTTATACTATTATCAAGATGAGATAATGAGCTATTGTTTTTGCTCTCATCTTCAATTATTTTTATAAATTTTTCATACAACTTAAAGTTTATTTCACTTCTATTTGTTTCATAAATTTCATCAAAAATTAGTAAGAATTTTAAAAGTAAATCTGTTTCACTCATTAGTCTGTTAAATGAAAAATAGTCAAGTTTTACTAAGTGTTTTTGATACTCCTCAAACTTATTACTTGAATTAAAGACTTTGTCAATTTTTGAAATATCTAAAAAAAAATTTGCATCTTTAAGAGTTAAAATAACTTTTAAAAGAGAAGATAGATATAGTTTCGCTTTAGCCTTCCATCCACCTTCATCACTTCCTTCAAGGTCTGCTATACTTGTTAGCATAGTAATAATATCTTTTGAAGCACCTAGTTCAAAAAGGTTTATTGTGTTTGAATTAAATTTTCCTCTTTTGTCTAGGTTGAAGTCAAAAATTAACAAATCAGATAGTCTATTATAAGTTGCACAAAGAGATTGAACTCTTTGAATCATTACATTATCTGCTTTTCCAAAAATTGCGAATATTCCTGCTCCTCTTGATATACTAGATTCTATATACGAATTTAATAATAATTCTGTCTTTCCTCCGCCAGAAGATGCCATTAAAGCACAATGTTCAGTTAAGATTGAATCATCAATTAACACTGGAGTAATTGCATTACTTTTACTTGAAGTAAGTTTCTCAGATGAAATTGGTTTTTCAAGCTCATAATCAAAGCCAAAAAAATTTTTAACTTGATTATAAGGAGGGAAAACATCAACATCACTTTTATGCTTTTTTACCAAAGTCCCAAGGTGCACACTATATTTAGCTCTAAGATTATTATTATTTAAGAGTGAAAGTTCTTTAATCTTTTCATATTTATTTTTGTTTTTTAATAAATTTTTTTGAAACTTAAATGAGAAAAAATATATAAAAAGTGCAAAACCAAAGAAATGTATTTTTAAACCTATACTAAATACTAAAAATAGAATAATCCATAAAAAACTAGACCAAAAAACTTCATCAAGTAATTTTTCTTCACTATCATCTATTTTTGTATAGGCATTAACCCTTATTTTACCATTATCATTATTTTCCATTTTATACCCCTTTAATATAGTAAATAGCGTGTTTTAGGCTTAAGCTAGAGTATTTGTCGTGAGAGTAGTCTCTGAGAAAAGCCAAAAACTCTGTTTCTGATGGACTTGCGATTTGAAATAATTGACCGATACTTGGGAAATATTGATTTTCTTTAAAAGTATCGAATTTTGAGATAATTAGAAGCTTTAGAGTTTTTACTGTTTTTATTTTTTGTAAATCTTCATCAGAGATTTTTTGATATTCAAAGACATTAGCTTTTATGTTAATATAATTTATCAACTTAGAATAAAATTCAGTTATTTGAACTGGTTTATCTTCTAACTCTTTGAACTCCTGCATATCAACTTTTGAAATGTTGATTGCGACACTTTGAATTGTTAAATCTTTTGGACTATAATAATAAGTTATCCCACTATAAAAATGTGCATAATCTTTTATTTTTTTAACAGCTCTTTTCACAGGAGAAATATCGAAAGAAGTATCTTGCTTTAATTTTACAACCCTCTCATCTATTAACTCCAACTTACAATTATAAAAATAGTTTACAACTAAAAAAAATAAAGCTAAGAAACCGAAAACTTGGAGTTTAAAAACACTCTCTGCTTTATTAATACTATTTTGAAATTGCTCAAAAGCAAGTGTTAGGATGTGATTTAACCCCATAGATAAAGCAATTAGTGATACTAATATGATTCCTTGTTTGATTACAAGATTAGTACGATTTGAACGCTGATAACCTGTAAGTTTTTTATCTTTTGTTAAACCCCAAAGGATTGATAATAGGATAAAAAAAGTAATGAAAAAAATGTAGTAAAATACTATTCTGTCACTTAGTGGTTGCATTGTTATTTCTCCTTTTGGTTATCATTTAGATTTTCATAATCTTTGATTAATTGAGACTCTTTTGACTCTTTGTATGTGATTTTATTTTCAGTTGTTTTTTCTTGAAATTCTGCTTTAGAATTTTTAGTTTTATCTTTTAGGGCTTCGATTTTATCTTTTAAAGTAGAATTATCTTTTTCTAAACCCGCCTTTTGGCTTTCTATTTTGTTTTTTTCAATCAATAACTCTAACTCTTTTTTTAAGTTTTGATTCTCTTCTTTTAATTTTTCAACCGTTGATTTAAGGTTTAAAATATCTTTTTCTAATTCTGCAAATAATTTATTTTTTTGTGTTTGAGATAAAGAAGCATCTGTTAAATCGTTAATTTTTGAATCGATTTTTTTGCTGTTATTTTTTAAATCTTTTAAATTTGTTTCGATTTTTTCAGCTTGTTTTATTTTCTCTGAGAAATCATCATTAATAAGCCTAATATTTGCGCTTAAATCTGATTTGAATTGGTAAACTTTTTTAAAAAAATCTGAATTATCTTTTTCTTTTTCTGGTTCGATTTTTGAATCATTACTTTTTACATTATCAGATTTTAAATCTTTGATTTTTTGCTCTTGCTCTTGGATTTTTTTTGAGACATTATTTAGCTCGTTCTCATTTTTTAATCCCCACTCCTTAATAATTTGAGGAAAGAAATGTTGTTCTAGCTCTTTTTTTGCTAGGGATTGATTTATATTACGACTTGCATATTCACCGTTGTTTTTTATGGTTAAGACTTTAAATTCGGTTAAATCTAAAGAAGCAAATAAGTATCTATTTTCTAGTTTTTCATCAGATTTTAACTCTAAATCTGGATTAAACTCGATATTTAATCCAATATTTTTAGGATATTTTTTTTGAAAATCTTCTATTATTTTTTTCATTTTTTAATCCTTAAGCTCATATTTTGAGATTTTTGTACTATCAATATTTCTAGTTGTTACTATAATTTTATTTTCATCTTTTTCAAAAAAATAAAATTTATAATTTTGAATATCTTCAACTTCAAATTTATTTTCGATTTTTTGAACCAAAATCTGAACATTAGTTGTGTCCCAAAATGTTTTAATATTTTGGAAATATTCATCTATTACTAGCAGCTGATTTTCTGAATCTATAAAAAAAGGTATTGCCTCTGCACCTGTTACTTTCACATTTATTTCAATATTTTCATTTTTTAGTTTTAGGTCTTTTTTTACTATTTTTTTAAGATTCTTCTCAAAAAAATCTATTTTATTTTTTATTTCTTCCATTTTTTTACCTTTATTTTAGGATTATGAAATTTATGCCAGTTGTTATAACTGCAACTATTAACACCACTTTTAAGACCGACAGATTAAGTATCTTATCCGTTACATTTATTATTCTTTCTATTTTTTTTAGTTCTTGATTTTTCCCTAGATCTTCAAGTTTTTGAGCAAGGAAGGAAAGATAAAGAGAGTAGTTCTTAATCATCTCTTGCTCATTTTTTGGCTCAAATTTGTTTAAGATGAATGTGTAGTCTTTCATTTTTGAATTTAACTCTTTCAATTGAGTAATATTATTTACAACCTCTTGATTTAAAACATCAAGTTTTAAAATAGATGCTTTTAATTCTGCTGTAACTCTTTTTGCCTCTGATAAAGTTATCTCATCATTGTTTACCATTCAACACCTCGTCTAATACTTGGTGGGCAACATCGATATTTGTCTCTTTATATTTTTTTGCATCTTCTAAAATCTCAAGAATTTGTGAGTATTGATATATCTCATCATTGTTTTTATTATCGAATGCATCTAAAAGCTTAGAGTTAATGTTTTGAATCTCTGTCTCATCATTTGCAAGTTCAAAAACCGATTTTTTAAAAGTCCGTGACAAATCTATCACATCACTATCTTGTAAAACAAAATAAGTAGGATTTTTGAAAGTTTTAAAGAAGTTTTGATATTGAAATTTTAATCTTGGACTATTTTGTGCGTGTCGTGACCTACTCAGACAAAAAATTACCTTTTTCCCAAACTTAGATATAAGGTCATAAGTTCCTTTTGCATTTACAACATCTTGATGTCCACCACTTATTGGTATTATAAAAAGGTCAATCATATTATGCATATGAGTAGCACTTAATGCCTGTATAAATTCTGTAGTTGTTTGATTTCCACCGACATCTATTACTTTATTTGGAGATTTTTGATTTAAAAACAAATCTCTCACAGTGTTGTTTAATTGTTTATCAAAATCAACTTGGATTTGTGATGATTTTATTTGAGAATTTGTAAAATTAGCACTGTCTCTATTTTGATTATCTAATTCAAAAAGTTCTACCTCTTGACTTTTGCCTATAAAATAAGTAGATGCAACCTGATATGCTGTTGTACTCTTACTCGCACCACCTTTACTATTAACTGTTACTATGTTCATTTTTTTTAATCCTTTTTTGCTACGCAGTAACTAATTGCCATTTCGCAATACTTGATACTTTACTGCGGTTATTATTGCTCTGCTCAGCGTGCTACGCCTTCGTTCGCTCCTACGTCACTCTCTCTCGTTGTCCCTTGTACTATTAATTGAATACTTGTTTTGGCAACAATAATTTTTTAAATCAAAATTTCATTTTCTTTTGAGACTGCAAGATTTTCAAGCTTTTCTATCTCTATATCTTTCTTTAATTGTTGAGTTAAAAGTTTTTGATTTAACTTTTCATATTTTTCTTTTTCATCTTCTAGTTCTATCTCTATCTCTTGTCGGACTTGTCCTTTTTTTGTCTTTTGATTGTCAGGACAAAGAGAGGACAATGTCTTTTTATTTCTATATTCTCTTTTTTTTTCTGCCCATGTTGTTTCAGAACCTACCATATTTTGGACTTCCATCATGAAATAAGTACCATCTTCCCATTTTTCCATCAAGCCCAAAGATATAAAAGTATTAATTGCAGTATTAACAGTATCTATATTACAATTTGTTATGGTACTAAGCATCTCAAGGTTATATGGTATGGTGTCCTTAAATCTCAGTGTACCCTCAGTTTTTAGACTTTTAAGCAATAATTTGAAATAAAAATTGATGTAATCCTTTCCATTTTTTTGAGATTCAATAATTTTTATTTCATCTCGCTCAAAAAAATCTTCTTTGAGTTTTAACCAATAATATTTTTTATTAGCGGACATATTTAATATCCTTGATTATGTATGTATATTTATTTGATTTGAATAATCAATAAGCAGTTATATTGTAGTTATGTAGTATAATGCAGATGATTAAAACCTTTAGTCGGGATTAATTAGCTCTCTCTTTGTCCGTCGCCAAACAGTTAAAAGAGGGAGTTTTAATTAATATTTTCTTTTTTTTTATTTTTTTGTTTCTCAATCCATACTTGCAACTCATCGTGGCTGTATAGGTCAATCTTCACATTAGGCAATTTAACTGGTTCAATAAAATCACCACTTTTAATTATGTCATACAGTTTATTTTTACCAATTTTTAATATTGGCAAAATATCTGGTTTTTTTAATAATCTATCTTCACGTTTCATTTCTCATCCTTTTTTATTATTTTTAAAACTCAAACATTATGTTTTTTATGGTTGTTTATGTTTTAATCTCATAATTATGCACTTATTTTTCAATTCTGTCAAGAACCAAAAATACTTAAAAAATTCCCATTTTATAGTAGTTATATCATATTGTATTGACATTGAATATATAAATTTATATAATATATACATTAAAAAAAATTATACTAAATAAAATAATATTATTTTATTTACTTTTATTATTTTTTTAAAAAAAGAAATTTTAAAATTTCTTTTTTTAAATCAAAAAAGCTATTATTTTATAGTCTTTTTTTTGCTAATTTTTTTATTATTACAAATAAAGAAGATTTAAAAAAGATTTAGGTGCTTGATTTATCTATTCATAAAATTTTTACAAAAGATTTAAATAAAGTTCAACTAAATCCTACAATTAGTGCAAAACTATTTTTACATATTTTTCTACTTTTAAATAATAAAGAATTACATTAAGAAGATACTGATGATTTTATATATAGAGACAAAAGAGTTTCATATAAATGGTAATTTACTTTTAATTTATATAATAAATGAAACTACTTTACAATTGTTAAGAATCGGAACACATTCTTAACTTTTTAGATAATATCAAATAATAACGGTATTCGTAACGGTACTATTTTATAAACTTTCCTTTAAATAGGATTATTAGTGCACTTTTTGGAGTCCGACTAGCGGTACCACTTATAAATTATCAATAACCATTTTTAAATATTTTACTTAAGAAATATCTTAACTCTTGAAAAATTCATAAACTAATTAATCAAAATAAATAATTTTTATTACTTTTAATAATTGTAAAATAATATCTATTTTTTTATTCAAACTTTGAACAGATTATTCTTAGTTTTTTATATTTTATATTTATATTAAAATATAAAATTAGCTTAACTCTAGTTGTCATATATATTATAATTGCAAATATAGGATAAGACAATCAGAATTTACATCACTCCAAATAAGAGATTTTAAAAAAATTTATTGCAATATATGAACATCGAATTGATACAAAAGCAAAAATTATTAAGTTAACAAATAAAGGTGCTGAAGTCTTATAAAAGGCAATTATTAAAGTTGAAAACACTGACTTTGAATTTTCTTCTGCAATAAATATTAAAATTTCAATGATAATATTTCTTGAATTTTTTACTTTATAATTATTTTATTCTAAGATTTTTTTCATCTCATTCAAACTTTTTTCAACTTCATCTAAAGATAAGCCTTTTTCAAGTGCTCCTTCTTTTACTTTAGACTCACCTATTTTCATAACTATTCCATTATTTGTTAATTTATAAACAAAGTATTTATTTTGTTTATTGTCATTTAATCCTAAACTACTTATAAAATTTCCATCAGAATCATTAATCAATGGAATTTTAGAATTTTTATACATTTTTTCTAATTCACCATTTACTGCTATTTGTTTTATAATCCAAGGAGTATTTGATATATTTGCAACTAGCACTATATTATTTTTATCCGTATATTTATACAACTCTTTAAAAACGGCTAAAGCATCGTGATTTAAAACTATAATATACTTCTCTTCACCTAATTTAAATAAATTTTCTACTTTTGTATAAGGATTATTACCTACAATATCAAAATATTTTGGTATTGTTTCTATTGTAATAGTTACATTTTTGTTGTTTATTTTGTTTACATTTTTAGGCATTGTTAAATAAACTAAAATTGAAAATCCAACTATTCCTAAAAAAACTATTTTTAATATATTTTTCATATTTCCTCTTAATTCTTTTGTTTTTTAGCCCATCTTGAGAATAATCTATAATTTGTTATCTCATCATCTAACTTTTTATCATTTAGTGCACTCTGAACTAATTGATTTGCTAGATATAAAGACAAAACAAATCCTCTTCCCCCTACACCATTTAAGACATATAAATTATCTATCATTATTAAATTTTCATTTTTTATATGCGTTCCATTTTTTATATGAGGATATTTCTCAAAACTTTTTTTAGAATCAATCAATTTTCCAACCATTGGAAAATAATCAATACTAGAAGCTCTTGCACCTATTTTTACATCAACAACTTCAATATCATTTAACTGTTTTATATCATTTGCTTTTTTTAATAACTTTTGAATATCTGCCTCGATAATTTCTTTTGTCTCTTTATTATGTTCAATTTTATTTATGTTTGCTAATTCTAAATTATAACTACTATTCTTCATATCTTTATCAAATCTATTATGAGTAGCACCAATCGAAACTAAATATCTATTTTCATCAATTTTTTTACTTTTTGATAATGAACACTCTTTATGATAATTTATATCTATTTGTGAAGAAGTTAAAACATCTATTTTTTGTCCCCAAACAGCTCTTATATCAAAATATTTTTCATCGATTAAAGATATATTTGCACCTGTTGATAAAAAAAGTTTTTTTGCTTTAATTTCATCATTTATCAACCAATAATCATCTATTTTCTCTATTTTAGAAACTTCATAATTAAAAAGTTTTTCTATATCTTTTGATAATTTTAAACAAACTTCATAGGGCTTTATAACACTTCCTATTGGGAACAAATATCCATCTTCATATTTTTCATACTCAAAATCCATATATGGAATATAACTTTGAAATTTTTCTTCATCTTCTTGATTTTTTGGAATTCTACAAGTTCCACAATTTTGTAACTCTTCATTAAAATTATTTTTATAATAATCTATTGAAAAATTTAAAGCTTTAGTAACCAATTCTTTAAATTTATTTGGTTTTCCTAAAAGTGGAGATAAAAAAGCTCCAGCAGCTCCACTTGCTCCAGAAGCGACATCTTCATTTTTATCTATTAATAAAATTGAATCTGAATATTTTTTTAAAAAATGTGATAAAGAACAGCCTGCAATTCCAGCACCAATAACTACATACTCATATTTTTTCATTTATTATCCAAAAGTTGATAATTTGGTCTAAAATAAGCTCTCCCACCTTTTAAGCTAATACATTTATATTTTGGAAATTTCTTTTTATAGTATTCAAGTCTCTCTTTTGTAGTTTTTCCCGTGTCACAATAAAAAACAAAAACTGTACCTTCTTCATATAAAGCCATCTCATATGGATTATAAGTGATTGTTTCTATACTTTCTAAAGGTTTTAAGATTGTATCTACAATTACAACTTTTATACCTTTTTTTTCTAATTCTTTCTTATTTTTAAACAATTCAATCTGAGTCCATTCATCTTTTGAAAACATAAGATACTTCCCTTTTTTATAAAATACTATATTAGTATATTCCCTATTAAATAAAAGTAATTCTTATTGAATTTTAGATAAAATTATTATCAATTAGAAAATAGGAAATAATTTATGAAAATTTTGGTTACAGATGATTCTAAAATGGCAAGAAAAATGGTTATTAAAACTTTAAATGACTCTACAAAAAAAGATTTAGAAATTTTTGAAGCTCAAAATGGTCAAGAAGCCTTAGATTTGTATAAACAACATTCACCAAAAATTGTTTTTCTTGATTTAACCATGCCTGTTATGGATGGATTTGTAGCTTTAGAAAAGATTAAAGAATTTGATAAAAATGCGAAAGTTGTTATAATTTCTGCAGATATTCAAAAACTTTCTATGGATAAAGCTTTAGCTTTAGGTGCTTTTAATTTTATAAAAAAACCTGTTGATACAGCAAAAATGCAACAAATTTTAAAAAAACTTGATGAATTGGAACATAATGGAATCTAAAATACACTTAACAGAAGATGAAAAAGATTGTCTACAAGAACTTATGAATGTAGCATATGGTAGCGCAACTGCTGCTATAACTGAAATTTTAGATGCCTTTGCAAAATTATCTATTCCTAAAATTCAAATAATAAATGCAAATGAATTAAAATCATATTTATCAAAAGAATTAAATTTAGACGAAGAGCATTTGGTTTCACTACAACAAATAAATGGAACAATTAGTGGTGAAAATATGTTTGTAATAGATAAAAAATCTGCAAAAAATATTGCTTATAAATTTGGTTTAGAAGAAAATGAAATAAATGACGAAGAAATATGTGATATTGTTTTAGAAATTACAAATATTTTATCATCATCAACGATTAGTAAATTAGCAGAAGATATAGATACAAATGTTTCTTTTTCTGCACCAACTATCAAAAATTTAACTTCAATAAACCAATTAAATAATTTATTTATTAGTAAATATGAAAAAGTAATTATCATATCTACACAATTAAATTTTGATGATTTAAATATTCATGCCGAATTATTTATTTTCACAACAGATAATTCAATTTTATATATAAAAGAAAAACTAAATAAAATATTGGATGAACTTTGAAATTAGACACTAACAAATTTGACATTATTTGTAATACGGTTGATAATGGAATTATTTTAATAAATAAAAACTTAGAAGTACAATTTTGGAATAAATGGCTTGAAATTAGAACAGGAATCTCATCAAATGAAATTATAAATAAGAATTTAATGCAATTTTATCCAAACATTGATGAAAAAAAATTAGTAAGAAAGATTACTACAGCATTAAAATTAAACTCATCTACATTTTATACTCCACAAATTAGTAAATTTTTAGTAAATATTGAGTTAGGAAAAGTTACAGATAAAGTTTTTGATAATATGCAACAAAGTATTACAATCACACCATTAGATGTAAAAAATGAACTTGTAATTATCTATATTTATGATGTTACTATGCTTTCAGAAATTAATTTTAAATTAAAAGAAATAAAAGAAAAAGTTGAAGAAAAAAACGAAGAATTAAAACTACTTTTTGATACAACGATGGAAGCTATTATTTTATTTAAAGATGATAGAGTAGTTGATTGTAATAAAGTTGCAATAGATTTATTTAATTACTCATCAAAATATGATTTAATTAATAAACATTTTGAAGAACTTATTCATAATAAAAGGGTTTTAGAAAAAGCTAGTAATAAACCAATTGAAACGACTATTTTCAAAGAAGACAAATCTACATTTAAAGCATTAATAAACATCAAAGATACTATTATAAAATCTCAAACTTTTAAAATTTTAACAATAGTTGATATTAGTGAAATAAAAAGAAAAGAGACTCTTTTAGCAGAACAATCAAAACTTGCAGCAATGGGAGAAATGATAGGAAATATTGCACACCAATGGAGACAACCATTAAATATAATTTCAATTACTGCTTCAAGTACAAAACTAAAAAAAGAGATTGGTTTATTAACTGATAAAATATTATTAGATTCTTTAAAACTAATTTCTGATACAACTGAACATTTATCTAATACAATTGATGTATTCAAAGATTTTCTAAAAGAAGACAAAGAAAAATCTTTATTCAACTTAACTCAAAATATTCAAAATAATATTTCATTAATTGAAACTATTTTAAATGAAAATAAAATCAGAATTGATTTAGATTTGGATGATGAAATATATTTATATAATTTTTCAAATGAATTTAGTCAAGCATTAATTAATATTTTACATAATGCAAGTGATGCAATAAGTTCAAGATTAGCTCAAGAAGAACTAAGACTAATTAAAATTTCAACTAAACAAATAAATGATAATATTGAAATTACAATACTTGATAATGCAGGTGGTATAGATAAAAATATTATCGATAAAATTTTTGAACCATATTTTACTACAAAACATAAATTTCAAGGTACAGGTTTAGGACTTTATATGACTCATAAAATAATAAAAATGAGTATGAAAGGTGAAATTTTCGTTTCTAATGAAGAATTTATTTATGAAAATGAAAAATATATTGGAGCTCAATTTAAAATTATTTTATCAAGTAATACTTGATTGACATTGACTCAACCTTTTTGCTATAATTTCCTTTTAGAAATTAAACTATATTAAAAAATATGAATAGGATTTAAAATGGCAAAAAGTTTATATGAAACATTAGAAGTAAATGAAAATGCAAGTGCAGATGAAATAAAAAAAGCATATAGAAAACTAGCAAGAAAATATCATCCGGATGTAAATAAAGACCCAAGTGCAGAAGATAAATTCAAAGAAATTAATGCTGCATACGAAGTTTTAAGTAATCCAGAAAAAAAACAACAATATGATCAATATGGTGATTCTATGTTTGGTGGTCAAAATTTCCAAGATTTTGCAAGATCACAAGGTTCAAATGTAGATTTAGATGAAATCTTACGACAAATGTTTGGTCAATCAGGTGGATTTAATAGATCTGGTTTTTCTCAAGGAGGATTTAGTGGATTTGGAGGGTTTAGTGAACCTGACTTAGATACAAATGCTCAAATTACTATTCCATTTGATGTTTCTATTGTTGGTGGGAAACAACACATCACTTTAAATAGTGATTCTTTTGATGTAAAAATTCCTGAAGGAATTGAAAATGGACAAAAAATCAGAGCAAAAGGAAAAGGAAAATCATATCAAGGACAAAGAGGTGATTTGATTTTAAAAATCAATGTTTCACAAAGCCCAGAATATACAAGAGATGGTGATACATTAACAAAATATTTTGATTTACCTTTAAAAACTGCGTTATTTGGTGGAAAAGTTGAAGTTAAAACTATTCACAAAGATATTACATTAAAAGTTCCACAAAATACAAAACAAAATCAAAAATTTAGAGTAAAAGAATTAGGTGTTCTAAATAGAAAAAGTGGTGTAAAAGGTGATTTATATTTAAAAGCAAATATTATTTTACCAAAACTTGAGAATTTAGATGAAGAATTAGTAAAAATGATGGAAGCAAAGCTTCCTGAAAAATAAAAAGGATTTTTCATGGAAACAAATAGCTATATTGAACCTGTTTATTTAATCTCTGCTGTTGCAGAAATTTTAAATATTCATCCTCAAACATTAAGACAATATGAAAGAGAAGGACTTATAAAACCAAGTCGTACAAATGGGAAAATAAGACTTTATTCTCAAAAAGACATAGATCATATAAAATATCTTTTAACTCTTACTAGAGAGCTTGGAGTAAATTTAGCTGGTGTTGATATTATTTTACAATTAAATAGAAGAATTGAAGAGTTAGAAAAAGATGTACATATTTTTAAAAGTAAAATAAAAAGCATAAACTCTCTTTCTGTTGTTCCTGACACGAAAGCTTTAGTTGTACAAAAATCATCTTTTGATATGGTTATTGTTAAAAAATAATTTTTAACAATAACTTTTCTTTTTCCTTCATGAGATACTAATAAAATTATTATCTTCAATTCCTATTTATTATATATAAAATCATTTTTATATTTATTAAGCCTTACTTTAATTTTTATTATTGTATAAGATATTATCTATTTTTTAAGGTTTTCAGATGAAAAAAATTGCTTTTATTTTTCTTATAATTTTTATTTCACTTATTTTGTTTTTTATATTAAAAACTTATATAAAAAATTCAAATAATGTAGATAATAAATATTATGGAAACATAGATACAAGAACAGTAAAAGTTGGTTTTAGATTTATTGGAAAAATTGAAAATATCACTAAAGATGAAGGTGAAAATGTAAAAAAAGGTGAAACTCTTGTACTTTTGGATAATTCAAGTTTAAAAAAATCTATAAATGAACTTGAAGCAAATATTGAAGCTTCTACTATTGAACTATCAAAACTAAAATCAGGCTTTAGAGATGAAGAGATACAAGAAGCAAAAGCAACTTTTGATGAAGCAACTGCAAATTTAAATAAAATAAATGATACTTATACAAGACAAAAAAATCTTTATAAAACAAAATCTACATCTGAAGAGAATTTTATACTTTCTGAACTAAATTATAAACAAGCACTTGCTACTTTAGATAAAGCAAAAGCTGCTTATGAATTAGTTAAAAATGGTTATAGAAAAGAAGATATTTTAGTTCAAGAAGCAAAATTAAAAGCTTTAGAAGCACAGAAAGAAAAACTTGAAGTTGATATAAAAGATTCAAATATAATTTCACCTGTTGATGGCGTAATTCTTAATAGATACAAAGAAATTGGTTCAATTACAACTGCTGGTGAATCTGTACTTGAAATAGCAAAAACAGACGAATTTTGGGTGAGAGCTTATATTGATGAGAATCATTTAGGAGATATCAAACCAAATCTAAAAATGTTAATTTTTACTGATTCAAGAAAAGAACCTTATGAAGGATATATTGGTTTTATTTCACCTATTGCAGAATTTACTCCAAAAAATATAGAAACACAAGAATTAAGAGCAGATTTGGTTTATAGTTTTAGAGTTATTGTAAAAAATAGCGATGATAAACTAAGACAAGGAATGCCTGTAACTTTACAAATAGCTGATAATAATGCAAGTAATTAATGCAATAAATTTAGAAAAAGATTTTGGAAATAATAAAGCTATAAAAAAAATAAATTTTTCTATCTCAAGTGGAAAAATTACAGGACTTGTGGGACCTGATGGTGCAGGAAAAACTACTCTTATTAGAATGCTAACAGGACTTTTAACTCCAAGTTTAGGAAAACTTGAAGTTTTAAACTATCAAATGCCAAATACATCAAGTGAGTTTTTGCAACAAATTGGTTATATGCCACAAAAATTTGGTTTATATGAAGATTTATCTGTTTTTGAAAATCTAAGACTTTATGCAAATTTACAATCAATTGAAAATCTTAATTTTCGAATAGATGAACTTTTAGAGTTTACTAATCTAAAGAAATTTAAAGATAGACTTGCAGGTAATCTTTCAGGTGGAATGAAACAAAAATTAGGACTTGCTTGTGCATTAATTAAAAAACCCAAAATACTTCTATTAGATGAACCTGGAGTTGGAGTTGATCCAATTTCAAGGATTGAGCTTTGGGAGATGGTTCAAGAACTTTTAAAAGATGATATAGCTGTTGTTTGGAGTACATCATATCTTGATGAAGCAGATATTTGTGATGAAGTAATTTTATTAAATGAAGGTAATTGTTTATACAAAGGCTCACCAAAAGATTTCAGAGAAACTATGAATACAAGAGTTTTTTTAGTAAGTGGAGAATTTTTAAAAAAAAGAGAAGCACTTACTACTATTTTAGAACAAGAAGAGATTTTAGATGCTGTATTAGTTGGTTCAAAAATTAGAATAAATTTGCAAAAAGATAAATTATTACCAAAAAATATTTTATATACTTTAGGAAAAAATATAAAAATTGAACCTATAAATCCTATATTTGAAGATGCTTTTGTAAATATTTTGGGTGAAAAAACTCAAGCTCATTCAAAACTTGTTGAAAATATGAAAGATTTTGAAAGTTCAGATAAAAAATTAATAGAAGCAAAAAATTTAACTAAAAAATTTGGAGATTTTGTTGCTACTGATAATATTGATTTTGAAATAGGTCAAGGTGAAATTTTTGGTTTTTTAGGACCAAATGGTGCAGGAAAATCTACAACTTTTAAAATGCTTTGTGGTTTACTAACCCCTACTTTTGGAACTGCAAAAGTTTTAGGTGAAGATTTATATAACTCAAAAGCAACTGTTCGAAACTCTATTGGTTATATGGCACAAAAATTCTCTTTATATGGAAATTTAAAAATCAAAGACAATTTGGAGTTTTTCTCAGGAATTTATGGATTAAAAGGGAAAAAAAGAAAAGAAAAAATAGAAGAGATGATAGAAATTTTTGATTTTAAAAACTATCTATTTTCAAATGCCAATACCTTACCTCTTGGGATAAAACAAAGATTGGCCCTTGCATGTTCAGTAATGCATGAACCAAAAGTTTTATTTTTAGATGAACCAACTTCTGGAGTTGATCCAATTACAAGAAAAGAATTTTGGACACATATAAATAGTTTAGTAAAAAAAGGAATATCCATAATGGTTACCACTCACTTCATGGATGAAGCTGAATATTGCGATAAAATTATGCTTATTTATAAAGGAAAAGCCATAGCAAATGGAACTCCTGATGAACTTAAAAACTTAGTAGGTTCTCAAGCATCTATGCAAGATACATTTATTTCTTTAATTAGACAATATGATAAAGAAGAAAAATGAATTTTAAAAGATTAAAAGCCCTTCTTAGAAAAGAGAGTTTGCAAGTATTTAAAGACCCTAGTTCTATTTTAATAGCTTTTATTTTACCCCTTATTTTACTTTTTTTGATGGGATATGCAGTTTCCTTAGATGCTAGAAAAATTCCTATTGCAATTATTTCAAAAACTAATAGTGAATTATCTCAAAAATTAATCTCATCTTTTATAAGTTCTCGTTATTTTGAAGTTGATTTAGATAAAAATAGAGATTTTTATATAGAAAAAATGCAAGAAGGAAAAATAAAAGCAATTTTGAGTTTAAATAATGATTTTGGAAAAAATAACAATTTTGACATACAAGTAATAACTGATGGAAGTGAACCAAACAGTGCTGGTCTTGTACAAAACTATGTAAATGGTGTTGTAAAACTTTGGGCTAAAAATAATAATATAGTGAATAAAGAAAATATTCAACTTCTAACTCGTTTTTGGTTTAATGCTCCTGTTTCTAGTAGATACTTTTTACTTCCTGGTTCAATTGCTGTTATTATGACTTTAATAGGAACACTTCTAACAGCTCTTGTAATTGCAAGAGAATGGGAGAGAGGAACAATGGAAGCACTAATGGCGACACCTGCAACTATGAGTGAAATCATTGTTGGAAAACTTATTCCTTATTTTATCCTTGGGATGTTTTCTATGCTTTTATGTTTTGTTGTTGCATATTTTTGGTATGAAATACCATTTATGGGAAGTTTTTGGATTTTAATACTTCTAAGTGCAATTTATCTATTTTCGTCTTTAAGTATTGGATTACTTATTTCAACTTTAGCTAAAAATCAATTTGTTGCTGCTCAAATATCTATCATTGCAGGTTTTTTACCAGCTTTTATTCTTTCAGGCTTTTTATTTGAGATAGGAAATATGCCTCCTTGGCTTCAAATATTAACATTAATTGTTCCAGCAAGATATTTTGTAGAATCATTACAAACAATATTTTTAGCTGGAAATATATATGAAATATTTATTTCTAATATTATTTCAATGATTTTAATAGGCGCATTTTTCTTTTTATTAGTTTTAAAAAAGTCAAAAAAAGGTTTATAAATGTTACAAAGATTATTGGCTTTGATAAAAAAAGAGATTTTAGCTATCAGAAATGATAAAAAAAGTTTAATGGTAGTGATTATTCCTCCACTTGTGCAAGTAATTATTTTTTCATTTGCTGCAACTTTAGAAGTAAAAAATATAGATTTAGTTTTATTAAATCAAGATGGAAGTCAAAAAAGTCAAGAATTAATAAGAAATCTTCAAGGCTCAAACTATATAAAATCTTTAAAATTTGTAAAAAGTTATGAAGAGGGAAAAGAAAAAATTGATATTCAAGATGCAATTGGGTTTTTAATTATTCCAAATAATTTTGCAAAAAATTTAGAAAAAGGAAACTCAAATATTCAGATAATACTTGATGGAAGACGTTCAAATACTTCTCAAATAGTTGAAGGTTATCTAAATCAAATAATTTTAAATTATTTAAAAAAAGATGAAATCACGTCAAAAATTCATATAATTCCAAGAAATTTTTATAATCCAAATTTAGATAATTTTTGGTGGATAGTTCCTTCTCTTTTTTGTTCCATTTCAATGGTTGTTGCCATGATTTTAACTGCTTTATCAATAGCTAGAGAAAAAGAGTTGGGAACATTTGAGCAGATTTTAGTTTCCCCTTTAAATTCTGTTGAAATACTTTTAGGGAAACTTCTTCCTGCACTTATTATAAGTACAATAGAATCAAGTTTTATACTTTTTGTCGCAATATTTCTTTTTGGTGTACCATTAAATGGCTCAATTTGGCTTTTATATTTAAGTGTTGTAGTTTTTTTATTTTCTATGTCTGGGATTGGTTTATTTATCTCTTCAATTTCAAATACTCAACAACAAGCAATTTTAGGAAGTTTTATAGTGATGTTACCCTCTTTTTTACTTTCAGGTTTCGCAACACCAATTTCAAATATGCCAGCATGGTTACAAACTTTCACTGATTTTATACCTTTAAAATATTATTTAGAACTTATAAAAGGTATATTTTTAAAAGATATTAGTTTTTCTATTGCTTTAAATAGTTTGATTCCAATGTTTTTATTTGGAATAATCTCTTTATATGGAACACTTTTATTTTTCAAAAATAAAAGGTCTTAAGACCTTTTACAATCAAGTAATTTTTTTTAAAGTATTTAGATTATTGTGAATTAGCTTTAGAATATAACTTTTCTGACCAATCACATTTTATTAGAGAATTTAAATCATTTTGCAATGAAACACCTAGTAAATTTCTTAAAAATATTGATTTATATCCTCAATATAAAGGTTTATGCAATAAATCAAAAATAATCTATTGATTTAAATCAATTAAAAGTTCACTAAAAAAAGTTAGAATTTAATATTAATAAAATCTAACTTTAGGAAATTTAGTGTTAAATGTTTTTTTACTAACATACTTCACAAAGAAATTAAATTTGGTTATTATTGAAAAAGACAATTCAATAACAAACAAATATGGTGATTATCTTTTCTCAATTTTCAAAGAAATAAAAATATATGATTGTCAAAAAAAGTTTTTATCAGAATTAGATAGTAATAATTTTGATATTTTATTATTTGACAATGATATTTATGATATTGAATCTACATTTTTATTTGTAAAAGATGTGCATGTAATAAATCCATTGATAAAAGTAATTATATTTTCTAAATATGTTGATTATGATATTTTAATGAAATGTTTTAAATATAATATTACAGGTTTTATGTGTTGTAATAGTAATGAACAAGATTTAAAAGATTTTTTAAAAGTTTCTGTTAAAAAACTTTTGATGAATAATAGTAATAAATTTAATGAAAATAAAAATAAATTTGATGTAATTGATTGTTTAAAATTTTTAAAAGATGAGCAACCAAATATTAAATTAGTCAATCATTTTAAAGGAATTGCAATTATTCGAGCTGCTGAAATTTTGGATTTTAATGATGAAATAATCAAAATAAAAATTGATAATACTCAATTAAAAACTATAAAAATAAATGATCATGTAGTTATCTCTTCTAAACATTTAGGTGTTGAAATATTAACTATTACAAAATCTTTTGATTATGAGAAAAATGAAATAGATTTGATGTACAACAATCTTATAGATTCATATGTTCATCACAGAAAAAAACCAAGAGTTGATCCTAAAAAGAATTCAAATGTTATCATTGAAATAGATAATAAATTTATAAAAGTTGATATTATAAATATTTCTATTGATCATGTATTATGTATTTCAAAAGAACTAAATCCCGAATTAAAGATTCATTCAAATGCAAAAATTGCTATAAATTGCCATATTGATAATAAGATTGCAAATAATCCAAATTATATCATTAGAACTAATGCTTTTGTTAAAGAGATGTTTTACACAGTTGATGGAGAAAAAATACTTTTAAAGTTTAAATTAGATGAACAAGATCATCAAATTTTAGATAAATATATCTCATTTAGAATAAAAGAGATTATAAGAGAACTAAAAAATAAAACTATTTAAATTTTAATACATATTTTCTTTACAAATTTTTGGTTATGATTGCAAAAAAATTTTAACTTAATTTGGGAGTGATATGTATAACAAAATTAAAATTTTCATTGAAAGTAGTTTTTTCTCAAAATTTATTACTTATTTAATCATTATAAATGGTATAACAATGGGTTTAGAAACTTCAAAAGATTTTATGTCTAGTTTTGAAACTTATACTTCATTGTTTAATCAAATTGTTATTACTATTTTTACAATAGAAATAATACTTAGAATTTATGTTCATAGAGTATCTTTTTTCAAAGATTCTTGGAGTATATTTGATTTTACAATAGTTGCTATTTCATTGATTCCTTTAAATCCAGGTTTTGAAATATTAAGAGTTTTAAGAGTTCTTAGATTATTTAGATTAATAACTGTTGTTCCTCAAATGAGAAAAATTGTGACAGCATTAATTAGTGTAATTCCGGGAATGTTAAGTGTAGTTGCTTTAATGACTCTATTTTTTTATGTATTTGCAATTATGTCAACTCATCTTTTTGCGCAAAGTTTCCCACAATGGTTTGGAACTTTAGGAGAATCTTTTTACACACTTTTCCAAATAATGACTTTGGAATCTTGGTCTATGGGAATAGTAAGACCAATAATGGAAGTTTATCCTTATGCTTGGATTTTCTTTGTACCATTTATTTTTGTTGTTACTTTTGTAATGATAAATCTAGTTGTAGCTATTATCGTAGATGCAATGGCGATTCTAAATAAAGATGAAGAAGATAATATTATAAATGAGGTTCATTCAAATGAATCACATATACACGATGAAATAAAAAAATTAAGAGATGAAATAATAGAACTAAAATTACTATTAAAAAATAATATAAACAAATAAAAGATATAGGAGAACCTATATCTTTTATCAATATTAGTAATGTTTAATTCCTAACATTTCATATTGAAAATACCAAATAGCAACAGAAACAACATACCCTAAAAATACTGTCCATGCATATTTCATATGACTAGCAAAAGTATAAATTCCAGCCATTTTTCCCATAACACCAACACCAGCTGCTGACCCAAAAGAGATTAAAGAACCACCAATTCCAGCTGTTAATGTAACTAACATCCATTGATCTAATCCCATTTGAGGATTAGCTTTTAAAACAGCACTCATCACTGGAACATTATCTACAAAAGCAGATAAAAATCCAACTGCAATATTTGCCCAAGATGCACCTAACATATCAGGTTCATAAACAACAACTGCTAAATGTAACCATCCAATAAAATATAACGCTCCAACAGCAGCTAAAATACCAAAAAAGAAAAGTAACGTATTATTCTCTATTTTTGCTATTGCATGGAAAATATTTAAAGGACTATTATATTTTTTGATAATTCTAATTGTATAAAGTTTAAGTAATGCTAAACCAAATAACATACCCCACATTGCAGGGAAATGGAAAACTTGATGAGAAATTACAGCTAAAATAATTGTTAAAATCCCAAGAGCAATTACTACAGTTGCACCTGTCATTAGTTCTGGTTTTTTCTCTTTTGAAGCATCAAATTGAGGTTTTGAATTTGGAACAAAAGAAGATAATAGTATCGCAGTTACTAGAAATCCTAAGAATGCTGATGGAAATAAATAAAAGAAATCAGTAAAATCACCTTTTCCTGCTGTCCAAACCATAAGTGTTGTAATATCACCAAATGGAGACCAAGCACCTCCTGCATTTGCTGCAACAACAATATTAATTGCACCTGGAACTAAAAATTCTTTTTTATTTCTATCTATTGTAATTAAAACTGTTGATAAAATAAGTGCCGTAGTTAAATTATCTGCAACAGGAGAGATAAAAAATGCTAAAAATCCTGTAATCCAAAACAGTTTTCTATATGTATAACCTTTTGAAATAAGATTATATTTTAATCTATCAAATACTCCCATTGAAATTAATGTTTCGATATAAGTCATAGCAACATATAAGAAGAAGAAAATCCCTGCAATTTCTAAAATCAAATGATTCATATCATTACTTAAAATATTTATATCTAAGTCATTTAATACATAATATAAACCAATTAACATAAACATAAATGTTCCAATAAATAAAGCTGGTTTAGCTTTATCAACATGATATTTATCTTCAGCTGCTATAAAGTAGTAACCAATAACAAATATAAAAAGAGAACTTATTCCTACCCAAGTCATTGTAAGGTCAGGGAAAGATTCACTAGATTCTGAACTATTTGCAAATAGATGCACTATAGTTAAAAATAATCCTAAAAATATTTTTAGCATTTGTTTCCTTTTATGTTTTTGTAGTTGTTGCTAAAAAATTTTGTTATTTTAACAACAATTTTTCTAAGTATTTTAAAAATGTATTGTATTTTATTTTAGAAAATAGGTCTTCTTATTTTGTGATAAGTTTATTGTTTTATAGTGCTATATTTATAGTCTAATATTGCTTCATTTATATAAAATAACTCTATAAAATAAAAATTAATCCTTAGAATCTAAAATAAATTCTCTATTTTTATAAATAGATTGAATAAAGGCTAAAGAAATTGGAACTATAGCAAAGGTAGTTACAAGCATTGAAGGTAGATGATAAAAAATTTGAACTATCATAGAAAGTGCCAAAAAACCAATAGACCACATTGCACCATGCTCAAGATAAATATATTTTGATACAACATCTTTATCTACCATATAAATGGTTAAAGATCTAACAGCCATTGCACCAATTCCTAAACCTAGCATAATTATTATAATATTTTGAGTAACAGCAAATGCTCCTAAAACTCCATCTAAAGAAAAAGACATATCAATAGTTTCAAGATATATAAATGAGATAAATCCACCACTTACTTGAGTAATATTAGAATTTTTATCACTATTTGTTTCCATAAAACTCTTAAAAAACTCTATTAAATAAAAGGCTATTAATCCTATTAACATCGGTGCTAAAATCTCAATTTTATTTACAGCAATCATACTATCACCCATTACAACGTTATTTGGCGCTATATATGTAATTCCTAACATTAGAAATAGAATGAAAATAATTTTTATATCACCCTTTTTTGATATTTTACTTGCAAATTTTTCTATAAATTTTATCCAGTATAAATCTTTATTTTCATTGAAAAGAAATTTTAAAAAGAGCATTAATAAAAACATTCCACCAAAAGACATAATTACATGATGAGAACTTTGAATAATTTTTTCATATTCATCTGGATTAGTTATAGAAAGATTAAAAGAATCTATTATTCCCATTGAAGTTGAGAAATAAACTATTAAGATAGGGAAAATAAATCTTACTCCAAATACAGCAATAATCATACCCCAAATAAGAAATCTTTTTCTCCAAATAACAGCCATTGTTGCTAAAATTGTTGCATTTACAACTGCATTATCAAAAGAAAGCGACAATTCAAGTACAGATAAAACTGTACCTTGATAAACAGCAAAAAAACCTCCGTAAAGATAAAGTAAAATACTTGCAACAAACCAAACTACAAAAAAACCATAAAAATATGAAATTAGTGATTTTTCTTCCAAAATAATTTCCTCTAAAACTCTTATCTTAAAATTTTAATTCTCTTTTAATATATCATCAATACTTTGTTCTTTTGCAAACTCTTTTGAAGTTTTAAATTCAAATTCAACAGATTTTTTTTCTTTCCAACCTGATTGAGTTGAACCAAATCCACTTGAATATAATTTTTCTGCAGATACGCCATATTTTAATAATTCTCTTATAACATTATTTGCTCTTGCAGTTGATAAATCTAAAGCATCTTTATATTTTGAGCCTCTTATTTCATAATCTTCTGCATAACCTTTTACATTAATTTGTGTGTCTTTAGGTAAAACAGAAATAATTTTGGCTAATCTTGTAAAAAATGAAGAAGAACCTTCACCTTTTATCTCAGCTTTTCCATCATCAAATAATAACTGTGCAGGAATTGACATCAATGTACCATTTATTTTTTCTTGTAAATCTCCATCATTTGCATTTTTACTTTCTAAATCATTTAATTTTGCATTTATTTGTACAAATGTATCTTTTGCATCATCCATATTTGCATCTTTTTCTGCTAATGCTTTTGATATTTTTTCTCTATCTATTAGTGAACTTGTATCGACATTTAAATTAAATATTTTAAAGAATTCTTCTTTTAATGCCTTTTGTTTCTCAATATTTACAGAAGCCAATGCATAAAGAGCAATAAATAAAGCAAGTAATAAACTTAAGAAATCTGCATAAGGAACAGCCCATTTTTCACCTGATGGACAATCACATTTTGTACGTTTTTTTCTTGCCATAAATCAACCTTTTAGAGGCATTACTGTTACCATTTTTGTCAGCTTAAGTTTCAATTCTCCAGGAGCATCACCTCTTACAATTGCTCTTGCTGCATATAAAATAAGCTCTTTTTCTTTGATAATCATACGAGCTTTTGCTCTCATTTTATTTCCCCAAGGACCGAAGAAAATATAAGAAGATGCAATTCCTGTTACAGTAGCTGTAAATGCACCTGCAATACCTGCTGCCATTTCTGCTGGATTGTCTAATCTTTGTAAAGCTAAAATAAGTCCTAAAACAGCACCTATTAATCCAATCGTAGGAGAAGTTTCTGCTGCTAAAATCCAATAATGTGAAGCACTATGATAATAATGTTCTGTTTCATCAATAATTACATCTAAAGATTCTTCTATCTGCTCTTCTTTAGAACCATCAACGACCATATTCATCGCTTCTTTTAAAAATTCATCATCTATATCTTGAAGATATTTTTCTAAAGATAGTACACCATTTTTCTTAACTAAAATAGAATATTCAACCAATTCATCTATTCGTGATTCATAATCAACTGGTAATTTTGTGAAAACCATTTTTAATTCAAGATAGGCTGCTTTTATTGCTGAAGCTTCACAAGCTGCTGCTGCTGCAAATAATGCTGTTGGAATAACAATTATTAATGAGGTGATATGAATTACATGGGCAGGATTTCCACCTTCTAATAAGTCACCAATGGAAATAGATGCAATAGCACCAATTATTCCGATAAGTACAGTTAAATCCATATTTATTCCTACTATTTCTTTAAGTTATACAATATTATCCTAAAATTCATTTCCTAATTATTAAGTTAGTTAAAAATAACAAATTCATTTTCAATTGATTATAATTTATTTAATATGGTTTTATGAGATTATTTTGGTATATGGCGACCCCAGCAAGATTTGAACTTGCGTGTTCTGGAGGAAATCTTTATGTATTATATTTACATAAACTTCCAATTCTTACTAAAAAAGCCTATTTTATGGTATTTATAAGTTCATATACTATAATATACAACTTATAAATTTACATTAATTTACATTTAAAAAAGACACCTAAAAGGACACCTTTGGCAATACCAAAAACAACAAAGACTAATTATCCTGGAATAAGTTACTATAGTGATAGTCAAAAAGGTAAAGTATTTTTAGCAACATTTACAATCAATAAAAAGAAATATAGAAAAATAATTGGTTATGAAAATGATGAATTTAAAACAAATGCAAAAATTGCTTTTTTAAAAAAAGAATCGATGAAAAATGAGATTGAAAATAACACTTACATAAAAAAAGATTTAACATTTAAGCAGCTATGGGAACTGTACTTAGAACATCTAATTAATTCTAAATCTGTATCTCAAAAAACATTGATCAATAAAAAGAGTGTATATAATTGTCATTTCAAAACAAAATTTGACAATTTAAAAATAAATACTATTCAAACATTTAATATTCAATTATTTGCAAATGAACTATTAAAAACAAAATCTCCTAAAAGTGTTGATAACTATCTTGCAGATTTATCAGCTCTTTTCAAATTTGCAATAAAACATAAAATTACAACTAATAATCCTGTAATACTTGTAGATAAACCAAAATATGATAATACAAGAGAATATCCTTTAGATTTTGTAGAATCAAAAAGATTATTCAACACAATAATAAATTTTAAAGAACCTTTATATAAAAACATATTTACTTTTTTATTACATGGGAGAAGAACTGGAGAAGTTTTAAATTTAACTTGGGATATGATAGATTTTGAAAAAAGAACTTATACTATTAAATATGAAATAAACAAAGCAAAAAAGAATATGAGTTATGAAATGACTGATGAACTCTATAATATCTTTATAAATATAGAAGATAAAGATGGATATGTATTTAAATCTTTAGTAACAGGTGCAAAAATAAAAAATCTTAGATGGGCTTGGGATAGAATACTTAAAGAAGCAAATATTAATAAAAGTATGAGAATACATGATTTAAGACATTTAATTGGAGAAATATCTTTAAATAACACAGATAATAGTATGGAAGTTGTAGCAGCTATATTAGGACACAGTTCTACTAGACCCACAAGAAGATATGCAAAAGTTCAACAAAAAGTTGCAGCACAAGGAATTAAAAAAGTTTTTGATACTTTGAAGTGAATAATTTTTAATTTTTTAAATTTGAATTGAAAGTAGAAAGTTTTTTTTAATTTAAATCCGTTAATATTTTAGAATATAATAAAAGATAAAGGTATTTAGTGAGTATATACTCTGAACGACTTGCAAAATTAAAAAAAGAAATTGCAATCATTGAATCAAAAAAAAATACAAATTTTAAAAAACATCAAAAAGAGATGATAAAATTTATTCATGGAAGAATAGACAAAGTAGAATTTGAAGTAAATAGTAAGACAATAATTTTAGAAATGGGTGATGAAAAAAAAGGTTTTAGACATATACTTGAAAAACATTTTAATCCAAATGATTTAGAAACGATGGATATTTTAAATTTACCTATTATATTCAAAAATGCTTTACAACTAAGTCAAATTGGTATTTCAAATAATGCATTATCAGTTTATAAAATGCTAAAAAATCAAAAAGATTTAAGATTAGTTACAGATGAAACAAAAACAGATAAGTTAGTAGTTACAAGTTATAGAAAAAATTAAAAAAGTTGGAAGTGAGACGATAGCAGTTGAAAGTCATCTAGGACTAACCATTACTGGTACTGGTCGTAACCCCACTTCACGCCTATGTAAGATGTTTCCATCTTCAAACATAAAACTTATATTTTGAGATAGAAAATTCATTACTCCGTAATTATATTAAATTTTAAATGGAAAGTCAACTTTTTTATTTATTACTCCGTGTTTTTCTTTTATATTTTTATACTTAGAATCCTTTTATTCCTAAAGCATTTAAAGTATCAATTCCTAAGTAGCTTTCGCTTTTTATATTATGTTTTTTCTTAAAACCATCAATTGCTTTTCTTGTAGAATCACCCATCACACCATCAACTGGTCCAGAATAAAATCCTTCTAATAGTAAAACTGTTTGAACCTGTTTTATTACACTTTCTCTTTTATTTTTATCAATTGAATTATCATTTTTTGAGCTATCATATTTACTATTTGTATTTGATTGTTTTGTTGTAGAAGTATTATCAATTACTTTTGGAGCTTGATATGTAGAATTAGAATATGAAGATGAGCTATTTGATGTTCCAGAAGAATAGCTTGAATATCCACTAGAATAACCTCCTGATGATGAAGACCTATGAGAACTGTGGGAGCTATGGCTTCTATGAGAACTATGACTTCTATGAGCTGCTAAAAAATCTGAAACATGTAAATTTAAAATAGATGCTTTTTCTGTATTATTATCTAAAGAATTTAACATAAAATTTGTATTTGATATATCATCAGCCAAATTTGATTGATATGAAGCTTGTGCACTAAAAGATATCCCAAGTAATCCAGCTAAAGCTTTTAAATTTTGTTTCATATTTTATTTACCTTTTCTATATATTTATTTGTTGCAGAAGTAAAAAAACCACAGCAATCATCTTTTTCACTACAAAGTTTACAATCTTCCAAATAATAATTTTTCCAATCTGAAATAGATTTTATTGAAAAATCTCTTATATTTTTAGATAATAAACATAATGGATAATTATATAAAAATATTTTAAAGTTATATAATCTTGCTTTAAATATAGCTCTTTCAAGATATTTATTTTGTTCTTTAACTTCCAAATATAATTTATCATAATTCTTTCTTGCATAGCCTATAGGTTCTATATTCATTATAGAAATATTATTAACCATCTTAAAAGTAGAAAAAATATAGTCAATTATGTTTTCTAAATATTTAATATTTAACTTATTTGGAATAATTCTAATTTCAATACTTTGCCCAAATTCTAATAAGTTAATTATTCCTTTTGTTGTTTTATCAAAAGAGTTTTCACTTCCGACTATCATATCATGAATTCTTGAGTTGAATCCATATAATGGGATAGCCCAGACTATATTTCTTAAAGATTCTTCACAAATTTTTTTTGTAAATTCATAATCTTCAAATGATTTTCCATTAGTTAAAATATGTAAAGAATTACTATTTCCACTACAATTCAATTTATTTAAAAATTTATAAAATACTTCTTTATTATAAGTAGGTTCTCCACCAGAAATACCTATAAACTTGTTTGTTTCAAAATTTATAATTGCTTTATAAGCTTCATCAAATAAATATTCGTCATTTTTTATTTTAGGAGGTTGGCAACAAAATAAACATTTACTATTACATCTTTCAGTAACTAAAATAGTGTTTTCATTAGAAAAATTTGTTAAATATGTAGATATTTTTTTACTTTTTTGATGAAAAATTAATATATCTCCATCAACGACATTTTCTTTTAAATTATCACTTGAAAATAGTACTTTTTCATTATCAAATTCTACACTATACTGATTATCTTTAATATGAGATATTTCTAATAGATTATCGTTTGTTTGCATAGATTTTTTATTAAAAATAAACATCCCATTAATTAAGTTTTCAGATTCATAATTAAAGGTATCTATTCTTATTGGTTTTGCCATTTTAAATATAACTCCATAATATCTTTTCTATTAATTAATGAATCAAATATATAATCAAAAATCATTGTATGTAATTTACAAAAAAAAGAAATAGATTTATCACCTATTATATCTCCTTGCGTTGATAAATGATGAAAAACATCTACTCCACAATACTCTTTATAACTACAATCTTCACATCCAGGCATAGTTTCAATAAATGTATTACTTAATATTGTTATATTATTTTTTTCTAAAAAATTATATTCTTTTGTAGTTACATCACCTAGTTCAAACTCTTCAAATTTAGTCATTTCCCATAACATTCTTGCTTCATCTGACCCAAAAATTTTTCCATCATAGTTAAATACTAATGCTCCCATCATATATGAAGATGGAGATTGTAAATCTAAATAATTGTTTTGAAAAGGAGAAAATATTTTTGATAAATAAATAAGTAAATTCTCTTCAATAAAAACTCTTTCTTTATTTATTTCAAATATATATTCTAAACAATTTTTATAAAATTCAAAAAATTCTTCAGCAGAATAAATTTTATTATCGTTGAATGCATATCCTAAAAAAGTTAAAGGTCTTATAGAAATACTTGTAAAATCATTATCTAAGTAACCTTGTATAAATTTCTTGTAATCCTTTATGGTTTCTTTTGTTACAGTTGAAAGAGCACTTACATTATTACCTAATATAATTCTTGAAATTTTTAATTTTTCAGTAAATTTATCATAACTATCATAATATCTTGATGGTCTATTTAAATTGTGAATCTCTTTATTTCCATCTAAAGATGTGGATAAAAAAATATTATAATCTTTACAAAAATTTAAAATTTCATCATTTATATTATTTAATGTAGTACAAATTACAAATGAAATATTTTTATTTATAATTACTTCTTTGATTCTTTTTACAAAAGTTTCTATAAATATAAAATTTAATAAGGGTTCACCACCTTGAAATTCAATTTTAAAACTTTTATCTGAAATAAGATTTATAACTCTTATAATTTCATCTATATGTTCAATATTTAAATCATAACCTTCTTTATTTATATTTACCCTACTAACTTGACAATAGTTACAATCTAAATCGCATCTTAAAGTGGGAATTATTAAAAATAAACTTGGTTTATTTAGATTTGAATATATTTTTGTAGATAAATTTGTTAAAAATATATTTAATTTTGTTTTATACTCATTTTCATCATATATGAAATTTTTTGCCTCAAGATTATTTAATAGTACTTCTTCTAAATTTTCATAATTATTATGAATTAAATTTTCTAAATTAGCTCTTGAATTAAGAATTTCAAAACTACTTGTACTATTAGTTAATACATATTTTTGAGAAGGTAATTCTCTAAAATTAAAAGGAAAATATTTATAATTCACTATAAATCTTTTCTAAAGATCTTTTTATTATTTCTTCTCTTAGGAAAAGAGTATTTTTATCTATTTCATATCTCAATAAATTATCATTTAAATATCTATTAAAAATATTTTGGTTTTTTTCTAAGTTTTCATCAATTGTAAAAAATATTATCCAATTATCAGTATCTTCATCAAGTTTCCATTCTGTAAACCTTGAAAATTGATACAATGTTTTTCGAATTATTATTTCAGGATAGTTATATTTTAAAAAAGTCATTTTGTACATTAATTTCCTTTAGCCATAGAAAATCTAAATATACCATGTGCTAAAGCCATTAATATTAAAGATACTGCTGCAACTTTACATGCCATCTCATAAAATTTTTCTAAATCTTCGCTTGCAGCAATAAACAATCCAATAACTATACCATTTAAAGATAAACTCATTAACAATTCACTTATCAAATGAAAGATATCATCAAATAAATTTACTTTTAAATAAAAATATAATAATACAATCAACATTAATATAGTTGATATAATAAAAAAACACCATACAATTTCTTTATTTTGATGATTATCTAATATGAATAAATAATTAATACAAGAAATAAATAGTCCACTAGTAATTGTTATTGAAATATCAAATAGATATTCTTCACTAATATAATTATTCGTTTTTTTCCTAATTAAAAAAAATATTAAAACACAAAAAATTACAGGTAACAAATCTTTTAATAAAATTAATATAGGAAATTCTTCTATTTTATAAAAAAATAATATTGAATATAATGTAATAAGAAAAATAATTGTTAATATCAAGAGCTTATCTTTAAAATCAATTCCAACCATATTTACCTCTAATTATTTATTATATTATATTATATAAGACAATTGACTCTAATTAAATATTTTTTGAGAAAAATTTTAAATTGTTTTTAATCATATTACTTCATATGATATTTACATATTTCAGTTATAGTGTGCTTAAAACTCAATCCATTTATTAAAATCTGATTGTCTATAAAATCTATTAACTCTTGATTCTCTTCTTTTACTAACTTATTTTCAAAATATAATCTAAATGAAGAAACAAAAAAATCTGCAATTTGGATTCCTATACTATCTTTTGAATCTATAAAATCTATTCCATTTTTAAAAGTATCATCTTTTTTCATGTCCGTTATTAAAGAAAAATCTTCAGTTTCAATATCAAAAGCTGTTACAACTTGATTTAATAATTTTTTAGATTGTCCTTTCAAAACATTACTATTGAAGTCATGCTTAAAAATTGCTTCACTATTTGGAAATTGTTTTCTTGCATAATGCATAATTAGACTTAATATATGAAAATTAGGCAATAATCTTTTCTTATCCATTTTAAATAAAAATATATCAATATTTCCTATCACATAGTCTAATGCTTTATTTACAAGTTCTATATGATCTTGAGGTTTATTTTTAGTAATTTTAGGAATAATATTTTTTATAAATTCAATCAAATTTTCTTTATCTTGATTTATGAATAATTTATAAAATTTTTCTGAATCTTCATCTGTAAATTCACTAACTATTCCAAAAGTAAGCATTTGTCTATGCATTCGTACATTATACATTTCAGGGGGAACTTTTGGATTTAATCCACTATCAAAGAACTCATCTATAAAAAAAAGTTTAGGCAAATATTTTTTTTCTATTAATGACATAAAAACTTCTAAATCATATTTTTTAATAAGTTCTATCATTGCTTTTGATATATTTTTTCTTTCTTCTGGAGATAATTCTGTAAAATGAATTTCAGATACTTCTGATTTTAAAAATTCATTACAAATTTTTTGATAATCTTCTTTTATATTAACATTAATATCAATATCATTTTTACTGAAAATAACCGAAGTATAAAAAATTGGTTGATTTTTATCATTAAATAAATCACTTCCTGTATTTCCAGCCTCATCAGCATATAAATATATTTTATTTTTCATTATCTACCTTATTTTTTTCTTACATTTTACAAAACAAATGACTTTTTTTTGACTCTTTTTATATATTTTTATAAAAAATTTCAATATTTTTTCTTTTAACAAACTTTACAAGTAGTTTTTTCTTTTATTAAACAAGTTGAAAATTCACTTATTTGTTTATCATCATTTTAAAAAATTTATTTATAATTTCATATAAAAATTTACCATATCATCTTATTCTTACAACCATATCTAATTTTCTATGTATAAAAGATATTGTTGAAAAAACATCTAATGCATCCTGTTCTGTCATATTCCAATAATTCTTTGGTGTATGTGCTATTGGATTACGAATAGCACCAAATAACCCTATCAGCAAATTTGCAAATCCTTTTTGCTCACTTATTTCTGATTCAGTATTAAACTTATTAATAATTAGAATAGGATTATTGGCATTAAATGCCATTGTAACAAGATTACTTCCATCACTTGTTACTCCAGATAATTCTCTTATTCTTTGAGCTAATCCTTTTACTGCTTCTAATACAGCATGAAAATAATTTTCATCTAATAATTCACTTTTACAATATTTAAAAATTTCACTATGAGCATTTCTATCTTCTAATTTTGATTTTAATATTCCAGCTTTTTCTCTTGCACCTTTCAGAGTAGTTTCTTGCTTTGTTCTACTAACTTTTCCTTCTTCATTCACACAAAACCCTGAAAAAGATAATACTACATTTAATTCTGATCTTCTCCAAATAAATTTTTCTTTATCCATCGAATAATTTACAGGATTCATAGCTCTATTAATAAACATTATTAAATAATTACCTATTTGCTTTTCATTTTGTTTTTTAGCTATTGCATTAAACAATCGTTTCCATTTTGTATCTGACGGAGCAATATCTTCTATTTTTATATCTTTTAATATGTAACCTATTTGTGTTCCTGTCAATCCATTTTGAGTATCTGCTAATACTCTACAAATTGCTTCTAAATGTTGAGCATTAAAAGGTGTTATTTGTTCTGCCATTATTTTTTCCATATTTATTTAGTTTTTAAATAATACAATAAAAAATAATTAATAATGAAATATATTACAATTTGCAATATATTTTATAATTAGAAAAAAAATAAGCTATTATTTCTAATAAATAAGAAAGGAGGTGATTTTAATGGGATTAAAACCAGGACCTAAACGTATTGCTGACTCTACGGGTAAACCAGATAAAAGACAGAGAGATAACAAAAATACTCCAGGAAATACACCAAGTTTAAAGCCATCAAAAAGCACAAAAAAGAAATAAATTGTAAAATTTACCATAATAGAGGGTATTTATTGCCCTCTTCCCAAAATTATCATATTACACTTATATGAATATCTTTATCTTTAAATAACTCAATAAATTGCTTATGAACTTCAAGTTTACACTTTTTATATATTTTAGATTTAATATCTTTAAAAAAATTAGGAATAAAATAATAATAGAAAGGATATTCTATCAATTCATTAATAACACTAGAATCATATATTATTTTAATAGCTTTCAAATACTTAGAATCTGCATTAACAGGTATAAAACTTCTCCATGATCCCTGAATATACATAGTATTTCTATCCATTGTGTGTGTATACTTATATATTGATGCATTTTTATCAATATTTCCAGACCAATCAAATACTAAAATAACTCCTTCTTTAGTAAAATTTTGTCCATAATTGAAGTTACCTTTTAAAATTGGAAAAGAGTTTAGCCCAGAATCTCCATTATAAATATCACTAGAATGAGCTCTGAATGTTTTTGAATGCACAATATTTAATGCTGATTCTAAGTCCGTAAAATGATAAATTAACATTTTTTATCCCATTACATTTTAATAAATTTATTTTTGAAGAGAAATAAATTCAGATTTTACTATTGTACAATTTGTATTATCACTACTTTTATGTGTAATCAAATTCATATCAATATTATTTCCAATTGTAAAACTATACCTATCATTATTATTCCCATCATTATCAATAATAATATCTTTTTTATCTTTTGTATTGTTAAAAAGAACTTTACAATCTCCAGGAACAATTTCAGTATATGTATAATATCCTTTACACTTATTTCCATCTGGAGTATAACTTATATTACCATACCTTGCAAATTTAAATTGATTTAATAATGATTTAGTTTTAAAAGATAAAAAAATAGTATTTTTATTTGGCTGGTTAGAATCCCACCTTGTACTATAAGATACTTCTCTTGATTCTAGTAAAAAATCAATTGTTTTACCCATTGCTTCTGCACAACTTGTTGCTCCTATTTTTTTATATTCTTGTTCAATAATAGTACCTGTTGTTTTAGCTAAATTTGAAGCAGATAAATTCAAACCTATAAACAAAATCAATAATATAAATAACTTTTTCATTTAATTTCCTAAAAAATAATTAAATTGATAATAACAAAAATAAAATTATTTTTGATTTAATTTATCTCTAATCACTTAAAGTTTTTAAAATTGAAATTCCAAACAAAAACGGTGGTATAATCATAAAAATATATATTCTTAGTTTCTTCTAATTCTTTAATTATATGTGAACAATCTGTATACATTTTATTTTCAGAGCTTAAACCAATATAAATATTTTTGATGTTGTTTTGTTTTATGGCTTCTATAATATGATTATCATTTGATTTAAGTAAAGTTCCAAAAATAACTAAACTATCATTATTATTGTAAAAACCTAGTTTTTTTAATGAATTATAACAATGATTTAGATAAATATTTTTTTTAATTTTTAATAATTTATTTTGCCAAGTTCCTTCAGATACAAAGAGTGGATACTTAGAAAAATATAAAATATTTTCTCTTATTTGCGGAATCAAAGATTTATCTCTATCTTTGCTACTAATTTTAGTTATTTCAATACCATCATCAAAAATATGTAAAGCTCCATGTAAGAAATAAATAGTTTGTTCTAAATTATTCTCTTTAAAAATTAAATTACCGTTTGGTCTTCCAAAGCCATCATTAACTTCTAATCTACTATTATTTATATAATTTCTATTATATTGTAATTCCAAAGTAGCCCAAGTTAATAATAAATCATAATTTAATGTAAATATTGAATTATATTCTTTTATAAAATTTTTTGCATAACTATAATTATGTTGATCAAGACTTGCAGCATGTTCAGGGTGTAATTCAGAGAGAACATCAATAAGAATATTTCTTAAGCGATTTCCATCAATACATAATTTATTAGCATAATCAGGATAAGTATAAAAATACAATTGATAACAGTTATAAATATATAGAGCATCTTCTAATTTTTTTATTACTCTTTCAAAATCATAAGTTTCAAAATTTTTAAAAATATCATGGATAGGAGAATTTACACTTATTAAGTTTTTATTAACTGCATAGTAAAATAAATTCTTAAATGAAAATCTATCTCTATCGTAAGCGATACTAAATCCATTTCCTAATAGTAAATATCTTGAACCATTTTCAGTTCTTAAAAGAACGTCATTATATGATAAAAGTTGATAGAAAGTCATTTAAATTTCCTTCATATTATTTTAATTCTTCTTCTATCAAATCAGTTTTTATTCTATAATAGTAATATTTATAAAAGTTTTTGAATATCATTTTATAAGCCCTAAATTTTTTTCTTTTTCCCATTGTGGTTCTACTAAATATTTTTGATACCAATCTTCTTTACTATAAAAATGATCAACTATAATTATTTGAATTTTATTAACTATTTCATTTTGATTCACATCTTCAATAAATTTAATTATTGATTTATACATATCTTCTACTTTTTTAATATCTCCTGTTCCATTTTTAAAATCTTCTTGTTTAGGAAAATATACTTGACTTGGCTGATCTAAAAATATTAAAGATGGTAAAATTGATTTAGAATGATTAGAAACATATTTATGTAATCCTAAAAAAACTGATAAATGAAATGATAAATGATTTTCTGCGCTACCAATATCTGATAAATAAAAAATATTATTAATACTTTGCTGATAAGCAGTAACATCTTTTATATCAAATTTTAAATTTGGAATACCATAATCTTTTTCATCAAATGGTAATGTTTTTAACATTTCTGTAGCATAGTTTCCTATATATAATTCTGCTTCTTGTTTTTTCTTTTTTATATCAACTTTCGTTAAATCTTTATCTAATTTATCTAATTCTTCTTGTAATTTTTGTATTTCAGAATCATTAGAAGATTTATTTTCATAATCAACTATTGTCTGAATATTATTTTTAATCATTCCCCTTATCTCATAAAGTAATTTTTCTTTTTCTTTTAATGTTTTTATTTCACTTTTATCTTTTTCTAATTTATCTAATTCGTTAATTAATAACTTTAGAGTTTTTTTCTCATTATTTAATTTTTCCTCTGTAGATTGTTTTTTTTCTTCTAAAATATCTCTATTAACATTATGTAAAAAAGCTTTTTCATTTAATATTTTTTGTTTTGCAATTTCAAAAACTTGAATTTCTTCTTCAATATTTGAACTACATAGAGGACAATGTTTTGAATAATTTATATTTGAGTTGACTTGTAATTTAAGATTTGCTGTATCTATATGTTTAAGTTGATTTTGTATATTTGAATATTCAATTTTTAGATTTTCTACTAGTTTATACTGATAATTTAATTTACTTTCTATTTTTTGTATATTTGTACCTAAATCACTATCTAAGTTATATGTTAATTTCAAACTATTAACATTTTCTTGATTAAGCAAATACTCTTTATCTAGTATTTCTACATCAATATTTTGATTTAAATGTGTGAATAATCTATTATAACTGCTTCTTAAATTAAAATATTCTTTTTTTAATTCATCATTATATAAAATTTTACTATTCTCAAGTTTTCTTAATTCTTTTAAGATTTCATTTTTTCGATTAATTTTATTATATATTTCAAAATCAACCAATCCTAAAAATAATTCAAAGTCTCTTTTAATCCCTCTTCCTTTTGTACCAGCCATTTGATAAAACAATTGAGTTTTATTTTTTATAATATCTTGTGTTTGAAATATAAAAGATGGCATATGTCTTATTGTTGGACGAACCATATCTTTACCATCTAATCTAGTTTTTGGAGGGAAAGAAGAAAAATACTTAACTATTTCTAATTCTTTAAAATCATCTATTGTAAAATAATCTGATTTGTTTTCGTAAAAGAATGAAATATCTATATCAGAAAATGAAAAATTATCTTTAATTTTTTTTAAAAAAATATTTTTTTCACCTTTTAATTCTTTACTATTAAATCTATTTCTTGCAATTAATATATCATGTGTATCTATTTTTAAAAATATAGAAAAAACATCAATTTCATTTATTATTTTTCCCGCTGGTATTGTTTGTTTACTTGAACCTAAGCAATAGTCAATTATTTCTCCTATAGAGCTTTTACCAGTATTTGAATCACCACTTATAAAATTAATATCTTCATTAAATTTTATAATGTCTTTTTTGTTTTCTTGAAATAATCCAATTTCATTCACTCTAAATAACATTTATATCCACCTCAAAAAAATTATATAAACTAGCTGTTGATTTTGTAGAAAAAACTTTTCCCATATTAAAAATAATCTTATTATCACTTTTGAATTTTTTATTTATTGTAATATTCATATTTTCATCCATTGTTATATATTCTTTATCTATAGCATAGAAAATACCGAACTTAATATGATTTATACTTTTTTCATATTGAAAACCAAAATTTGAAAATATATCAGGATTTCTTTCTATATCTCTTTGAAATGAATTTATATGATTGAATACTATTCTTTCAAATTTTTCTTGTGCAGGTCGGTAACTATAAAATGCGATAATAATAAATAAATCAAAATAATTAAGGCTTCTTAATTTTGTATCTTCAAATCCTTTTACAATATTTAAAATTAATTGACTAATATTTTCAGGAGCTGTTGAGTTGTAATAGATTGCTTTAGCTAAATTCATATTTGATCCTCAGGTTTTAATGACCAGCATATTTTTTTAGGTTTTTCTTCATCATCAGCTAAGATATGTAAATAACCTTTTTGAAAAAATGTTGTTTGGTCATCAAATTCTTCAGGCATAAATGGAATTTTCGTTGAATTCATTATTTTAAAATAGCTACCTTGTGATTTTTCAACATCAGTTAAACCTCTTGTGTATTTAAACTCTATTTTTGTATCATTAACGAGCTTTTCTAAACTTTTATCATAATTATTTAATCTTTCATCAAATTCTAAAGAAGTTTTTAAATTCATTCTTTCACTAACTTCAATAATAGTTTTTGCATAATCATCTATTGCTGATTGAAAAATATCTTCTTTAAATTCAATATTTTCAAGTTTTTTTATAAACTGCTTATCTTTATAACTTGAAATTTGATTATCAATCATATTTGTATCTATACTATTATTTGTTCTTAAAATCTTATCTTGAATTAATGTTGTTGATTCTATAAGCTTTTGGTCAAATTGAATTTTTGTAATTTCCCATTTATCTTTATTTTCTAGCCCTCTTCCTATCAAACCATACAATTCATCAATAACTTTATTTTTCTTTTTTTCATCATCTTTAAAAAGGCTAAAATGTGATGTTTGTTTTATCTCATTTCTAATTTCTAATATACTAAATAAAGAATGTTGAATATCAAACTTTGCTAATACTTTTTTCAATTCATCAATATTTTTATTTATTTTATGAAAATACTTAACCATATTAACATAAGTAGTACCATTTTTTTGAGTTTGATTTTCTTGTAAAGTTTTATATTTTTTATCTGAATCATATTGATTCCAATTTTTAAGTGGATTATTTGCTGATATAGTTGAAGTTGTCATTAAAATTAATTTTATATTTTCATCAAAAATATTTCTTATATCAAACCAATTTGATAAAGTTTTTAAAAATTCTTCTTCATAAATTTTTAATTCATTTTTCCCTATGTGATGTTTTACTTCAATATTAAAAATTTGTTTATTATTTTTATCTATTAATGCAATATCTCCAAACTTTTCAATTTCACATCTACTCCAGTTATTATTCTCTAACAAGAGCTTTATAGCTAAATAATAATGATATATATCTCCCATTTTTGTAGATAAAGCATTTTGTTTAATTTTATCCATAACTATGTATAATCCTCACTAAAAATTAATTATTCTATTAACTATCTAAGTTCCTCTTCTATCAAATCAGCTTTAATTCGATGATAATAATATTCTTGTCGTTTTAATGAAAGTTTTTGAATGTCATTTATAAGTTCTTCTTGAAATGATTTATTTGTATCTCTTACTTCAGTTTCAAACATTGAACCATTTCCTGTTAATAACCATTCAAAAGAAACATTATATTGTTTATTTAATTTCTCTATAAATGTGTGAGGAATAACTTTTACTTGTCCTTGCTCATAAGTTTGATATGTTCTAAAAGATATGCCTATAGCTTTTGCAAACTCATCTTGTCTTGAAAAACCTAGTTCTTCTCTAACTTCTTTAATTCTATTAAAAATCAATATATTGTTCCTTTTTAAACAATTTAATGTTTTATAACTTGACAATAAACATTATTATGTGATATACTTCACAATATTATGTTTAAACATACATTTATTTACATTTTAACCTTAAAGAATACCAAAATTACGATTAATAACCGTAATTGGATTTTGAATTAATAAATATAAAGTTTATCAAAATTTAAGGAGTACCAAAATGAACTCAGATAAAAGTTTTATATCAGAAATATTTGAAGAAGATAAAATAAATAGATTAAAAGAAGCAAGAAGTAAATTTTTTATTCTTGATGATTTTATTGAATTTGAAACAAATAAACAAATTTTATATGTTCAAAGTGATTTAAGATTAGCTCATCAACTATTACTTCAAAGTTTAAAAGACATTAATGAAAGCTCTGATACTAAATATTTAAATTTTAATGCTTTTAAAAATCTATGTATAAACCTAAAATTAAATTTTAAATCGATATTCAAATTTGAAAAAATAGAAGATGATGAATATGGATATAAACAGTATAGAGTAACTATTACAAAAAATAATTCTACTTACACAGCCATACTAACTGAAAATAAACATAAGCAAAATATAAGTGATGAATATTGTAGTTATGCTGCAATTTTTGATGTTAATGAAGATGAAAATTACTATTTATTTAAAGAAAATGTTACTGAAAAATACGATATGACAATATATAGAGATTCTAATAGATTTAACTTTTCTAAAATGATAAGACAAATTATATCTGGAACTAAAAAAGAAAATAAAAAATATAGATTAGAGCTAAGACAAAACAATGACTTTTTTATCTCTTCAAAAAATCAATTAAAAGAAGATTTTAATGATTTTTTAGAACATATTGAAGAAAGTATTTCAGAATATGATGAAGAATTAAAACATACTGTAAATGGTAAAAAAGAATATGTATTTAAAGATAATGAATATGTTGGTGAAAGTACACTTAAATTAAATTCAAAAGCTCAAGATGTAATAGATAAAAATAAATTCACTTACGATTTATTTATAAAATCTCTCGATTTAGAATTTCCAAATATTGAAATAATCAAATCCACTTCTTACTCATTACACTACAAATTAAAAGGGAAAAACTATGTTTCAAAAGATTGATTTATCTCTTGATTTTAAAGATTTAGAAATGATTAAAAATGCTTTAGAAAATGAGATTGAGTATTTAGAAAAGCAAAACTTTGCAGATGTTGAAAAAGAAAATATAGATGAACATAAACAATTATTAAAAACAATAGATAACTCTCTAAATAAAATTATGGAAGGAAAGTAAATGATAAAAAAAATATTACTTTCAAGTAGTGTAATTGTTGCATTAAATGCAACTGATATTTCAGATTTTATAGATCTAAATAATTGTGATCAAATCATAGATAAACAAATATTTAAAATCTGTTATTCATACAAATATAAAGGAGCTCTTGCTGTTTGGTATGAACTAGATGGAAAATTTGTAAATAAAAACAACATAAAAAATAGACCTGATTTTTATAGTGAAAAAAATATTCCTATTGAGTATAGGACAAAATCACAAGATTATATAAATAGTGGATTTGATAGAGGACATTTAGCACCAGATGCAAGTTTTGATTATGATTCAAAAACTCAAATAAAAACTTATACTATGGCAAATGTTGTTCCTCAATACCCTACACTAAATCGTAAAGCCTGGTTAAAAGTAGAAAGATATGAAAGACTAATTGCAAGTAAACTTAAAACAACTACTGTAATAAATCTTATAGATTATTCAAAATCAACTCAAAAAATTGGAAAAAGTAAATTGTCAGTTCCTAATGGATTTTATAAAATCATTTTTAATGATCAAAAAAATTTTAAAAAATGTTTTAAATATGAAAATATAGAAATAGATCCAGAAACTGATAAATTGAGAAATCATCAAATAACTTGTTAAAGGATAAAACATGAATGAAAAACTACTTACAAAAGAAGAACTAGCAGTAAGACTAAATATATCTGCTTATGATGTAGATAAGTTAAGAAAAGAAAAAAATATGCCGAATATAAAAATTGGGAGAAGCTATAGATATAACCTTGAAGATATTGAAAAATTCATTAAAAAATTAGGAAATAAATAAAAATGAAACTTTTTGAAAAATACTCTATAAATGGCAATTTTACAAATTATAGTTTAGAAAGTATGCTTAAAGATTTGAATATAGATTCTAAGTTAATTGATGAAATCATAATTAGAAGTTCTATAAGCTCTTTAACAAAAGAATTTATAGAAAAACTAAAAAAAACTGATGAGAAAGAAAATATATTTAATATCGTACTAGAGTATTTTTTACTTGCAGATAAAATGAAACCTATTAGTTGTAATAAACAAACTCTTTCAAAACTTACAGGATTAAGTGAAAGACAAATTGATGAAAAAAGAAGAGCTAGACAACTTCCTTTTATTCAACTATCTGGAGGAAATGAAGCTGGAAGAAAAATCATAGTTTATGATCCAATTGAAGTAATAAACTATCTACATAAAGATAAAGTAAAAGTTATCGCTTAATGATGAAACAAAATCTAAGAATTATAAAACCTAAAACTAGACCTATACAAATTGAACCTTGGTTTTTTAGATATCTAAATGAAGGACAATTAAAAGTTGTAGCTGCTATTTTATCTCATGCAGATATAAAAGATAGACAATCAAACTCTTTCCCTTCTAATAGAGTAATTGCATTTTATTGCGGTTTTGGAAATTTTGAAAAAGGTTCAAAAGCTTATGAAAAATATGAAAAATTATCTGATGATGAAAAAATAAAATTTAAAAATGAAAAAATAAAAAATGCAATCATAACTGTTGCAAATATAAAAAAATCATTAGAAAAGATTGGACTTTTAAAAAGAGAATATGTTGGACAAAAAGGAAAACAAATTGTTTATATGACTTTAGACCTGGAATGGAAAAAAGAACAATATTTAAAAGAACATGATGAATTCTTTAATGATGTTATATATGAAAATAGTAAAGATGAAAAAGAAGAAATTGCTAAAGAACTTGCAGAGCTACAAAGATTAAATGAAGAAGGAAATATATCTAAAGATAATCTAGCAAATAGATTGAAAAATCTAAGTAATAAATTGAATGCATCTAATACAGAAAATTCTCAAGTTCCTCTTGAAGATATAGAAAAAGTTGCAACGTATATAATGAATACTTCTAAAGTTCAAAATAAAATAGATGAAGGAATTATTGAAAATAAAGAAGCTTATAAAAAATCAATAATTAAATCAATTTCAAATAATAGTTTCAATGGTGCAGATAAATATTATGAAGCTCTAGTAAAAAAAGAACAAAAAGATATTCTTGAAACACTAACTATATCTTTAGAACAAAATGAAAATGAAAATTTCTACCAAAAAAATATTTTATACTTCAAAGATTTAATATTTACAAATAATATTTTCCTAGCAACTTATCAATCAAAAGATAAAAATTTTTCTAAACAATACATAATTTCAGATGAAAAAATAAAATACTATTTACATTCATCTTATTTCTATACAAAACAAAACAAAGAACTACTAGATAACTATAACCAAGCAATAAAAGATTATCAGGATTTATTAAAAAAATCGCAAGAAAACTCAACGAGAAATACCTCGTAATTTATAAATAAGGAGAAAAAATTTTGGCAGAACAAACAGAAAAAGATTTACTTGAACAAGCAAAAAAAATTCAAGATGATGCAAATAAAAAAGCTAAAGAGCTAAAAGATAAAGCTAAAGAATTAAGACAAAAAAATTTAGCAAATTTAGGTGAACTTGCTATCAAGTTCTTACAAAATGAAATTAGTTTAGAAGACTTAAAAACTTTTGCAACTAATCATAATTTTTTAAAAAATTAGGAGTTAAATATGAGTAATACTGATGAAACTTTACCAAGTCAAGCACAAAGAGATTTTGCTTTATTAATCGCTGAAAGATTAGAAATTGAAATAGATGAAAATATCTTATTAAATAAAGATGATTTAAGTGAATGGATAAAAGAACATAACAATCTTCCATCACCAAAACAAATAGAACTTGCAGAACAAATTGCAGAAAAAAAAGGTGAAGAACTTCCAAGTGATTTACTTGAAGATAGTGAAAGTTTATCTACTTATATAGATGAAAATATTCATCTTATAAATTCAAATAAGCCTTCAACTAAACAGATTTCTTTTGCAAAAAATATTGCGAAAAAATTAAAACTTGAACTAGAAAATGAACTATTAGAAGATAAAAAACTTTTAAAAAATTGGATTGATGAACACAATAAACCATCATCAAATGGAACTGGATTAAAAAAGAAAAAAGTGCAATAAATTTGCTTTGAAAAGTATGGATAAATTGAGTTTTTTTTCTTCACTTATTATTCATACTTTTTTCAAAAATCAGCAGAGCAAAAAGCGTAAATTTTAAATTAGGCATATTGTTTTGAGAAAGAAAAGATAAAGCAGTAGCTTTGACACTCTCAAAAAGAGTGCAAGATAAAACGATACGACAAATAGTAGTACTAATTTTTTATTAAATTCGTATTTACAGGGCTTTTAGGGTATGACAAATGGTAAGACTTTATGATATTTGTCCGACTTTAGTAGGACAAAATATCATAAAAGCCTATTTTATAGAATATATAAGGTATGACAACAGTAAGACAATGGAAAAAATTACAATTAAATTAGATACAGAATTAGATGAACAAATTATGAAATATGCAGCATTAAAAAAGATAAATAATAAATCTCAAGCAATAAGAGAATTAATAACTGCTGGAATAGATATAACTGCTAATGAAAGTGAAATATTAAAAGAGATAAAAAGTTTAAGAGCAGATGTGAGAGATAATCATAACTTTAATAAAAAAGGTTTTGATAGATTAGCAAGTTTATCTGTAAAAAATGGAATCAAAATTTTTAGCATTTGGCATGTAGTTTTAATACAAATTTTCTTTAGAAGTAAAGATAAAGGACTTGCTGATAATTTATGTGTTCAAAGTAGAGAAGAAGCTATGAAAACAGCAACAACTCTTGGAGCTAATGAATATAACAATACTAAGGCAGAAAACTAATGAATGATTTTTTATCAAATATGAAATCATTTGTTTTATATCAACAAATTACTAAATTATCTAATGAAAAGAATAAAAATAAATCTAATAACTTAGAAGATGATTTACAACTTGAAATGATTAAATTTAAAAAAGCTATTTCAAGTTCACCAACACCAATAAAAATTGAAAATCTAAATTACAAAGATTATTCTTCTGCTATTACTAAAATAGATTCTCCTTTACTAAATGCTAGTGAAAATATAAAAGATACTTTTGCAAAAAATAATTCATTATCTACTTTGGTAAGTAAGGCTTCGTCACAATCAATTGAAGCAACAAATTCATCAATTATAATAAATAGTGGAAGTACATCTTTAAATAATTATAGTTCAACTTTTTCTTTTTCTAGTTCGAGTTCTATTCCTGTTATTAAACAATTTGGATTAATCAAAATGACAGGAACAGAAGGAAATCTTAAAAATGGATACACAATAGGAAAAGAAGCTAAACAAAGAGCAAGTGCATCTATCGAATATGTAACTAGAGATGAAAATGGAAAATCAATTGCAGATCTAAAAGATAAAAATGGAAATGTAATATCTAAGCAAGAAGCAAAACAAGAAATTCAAAATATTGCAGCTGAAAGAAGATTAGTTTTAAGTCCAAATCCTAGATTAAATATAAGTGAAGAACAGTTAGACAAAGTTGTTAGAGAAACTATGAGTAGTTACTCTGAGAGCTTTGGAAAAGAGTTTAATTACTTTTATGCAATTCATAATAATACTAAAACACCTCATGCACATATAATAATGAATTCAAGCCATCCAGATGGTGATGGAATAAAAATGTATAAAGATGAACTCTTTGAATTAAAAATGAATTTTGAAGATAATTTAAAAGAGTTAGTAAAAGACTCTGGAATAAATATAAAAGATGAATCTACGCTACCAACTGCTAAACAAATAGCAAATTTTATTGGAGCTATTCCTGATACAAGTTTATTTATGCAAAACAAATTTTTAGCACAAAAAATTGCTAAAAAATTTGATTTAGAATTTGATCAAAAACAAATCCAAAATAACCCAGAAAAATTAGAAAATTGGTTTTCAAAAAATGACAATTTGTATAAAGAATATTTTATGAGTGCAACAAATAAAGATGCTTTTTTATTTCAAGATTATATAAAAATTGCTCAAGATTTATCACAAAAATATGATTTAGGATTAGATAAAAATATTACATCAAATATAAAAGAGTTTAAAAATTGGTTGGATGATAAACAAGAGATATTTTTAGCTCATAAAGTTGCCCTGGACAAAAATATAATTTTACAAAAAGAAGATGTAAGTGATAAAAATAAATTATATAAATGGTTCAAAGAGAATGAGTCTGAAGTAAAAGAATGGAATGAAAAGAATAAATATTTTCCAAGTAAACAAATGAGTTCTTTAGCACAAAAATATTCTGAAATGGTAGATATGAAACCTGATAATATTTTAGAAAGTAGAAAAGATGCAAGAGAATTTGTAAAAAATTATACAAAAAATCCTTTAATGTATGCAGGAGATAGTAGAAAATCTTTATATGAAGTTTTAGGAGTAAAAAAAGAACAATATAAAAATGAATATGCAGAAAAGAAAATAAATGTAAAAAGTTTTGAAACTGAAACAGAAAGAATTAGTACTTTACAAAAAAGATTATCTCAATCTCAACAAATAACAGAAGGAAGTTTAAAAAAATACAATTTAGATACAAATATTTATTCAACAGATTCAAAAACTATACAAATTGATGGTATCAACTTTACAAATGATGATATAAAAAAAGACTTGATTGAAAGAATAAATGTACATACTAAAAATTTATCAAATGATGAAAAAACAAATGACGAATATAGTAAAAATTATATTAAAAAAGCAACAGCATTAAATTATATTATTTCAAAATCAAATAATATAAGTATATCTGCTCTTGAAAATATTGGACTAAACAAAGAGAAAGATTTACAAGATTTTAAAATAGAGAAAGTTGATACTGAATTAAAAATTATAAATTTCCAAAATACTGATTTAAACAAAGATTTGAAAGATATAAAAACAGCTGAAGATATAAATAAAAATAGACCATTAGCTCATCAAGTAGAAAAACTATTAAAAATTGAAAAAGATTTTAAAATAAATACAGAAAATATATCTTATAAAGAATCAAATAACTTTATTAATGAAAATAAAAATTTTAACTCTTATGATAAAAAAGAGATAACTGAAATCATAAAAAATATACAAACTCAAAACATAAAATTAAAAGGTAGTGATATATTTTTAAATAAATATATAGATACTATCAACAAAAATTTAGATAATTTGTATAAGAAAATAGAATTTGGTAAAAATACCTTATCTTTAAATGAAGTTGAATCAACTGGAATAGATACTAAAAAGATTGAAACATATCAAGGAACTATAAAAACAAATATTATCTCAAATGATGAAAAGAACTTGAAAAAACTAGATCATTTAGTAAAAGAGTACTCAAATAAAAAAGAGTATGAAAATTTTATAAATCAAGCTAAAAATAGTGATATATCAAAACTAAATCTAAATAATGCTCTTGCCAAAGCTACATCAAATAACAATAATATCAAAGTATTACCTATAAATTTAAAGAAAAATTTACTAGAAAGTGTAAAATTTGAGCCTAAAGAAATAACTCAAGAGCTAGTAAAAATTGATAGTTTAAAAATTATTAAAATAAATGAAACCGTATCAAATGCCATTTTCAACTCTCCTAAATATTTTGAAAACATTGCTAAAAGATTACAAAATGACCATAGTATTGAAATTAAAACAGTTAAAGATTTATCTGATAATTTTGACAAAATTGGTAAACCTGCAAAATTAAGAACTATATTATCAAAAACAATTCAGTATAAGATTGATGAGTTTAAAGAACTAAATAATTTAAACAATCAAGAGAATTTTAATAAATATCTTGAAAAGATAGATATAGATAAGAAATCAAAAAATCCACTAGATACAAATCAAAAAGAGTTAAATGGACTAAATAGCTTTTTAGCAAAAAATAATGGTAATTTCCCAATATATACAAGTGATTTACAAAAGATTAGTGCAAATACTATTGATTTTACAGATAAAGAGAATATAAATATAAAAGTTGAAGTAGTTCCAGTTACTAGTGAAAATAAATCTCAAATACTAAGTACTTTTGATTCTTTGATATTTCATTCAGAAAAGAAAATTGAGAATACTAAAATAAATGAGCAAGATAAAGCCATAATTGATAATATATATGAACAAGAAAAGATAAAATCAGGCTTTAAAGATGAAGCAAATAAATATATAAAAACTGCAATAAACCCGAAAGAAACAATAAATTATGTTTCAGCAATCATAGATAATAGAACTTTAAATGGTATGTCTTATATGATTAATAAAGGAAAAATAGAAGATATTCCAAAAAACTTTTTAGAAGCTAGAAACATTGATACATCAAACTTTGAGATAGTAGAAAAAGATAAAGAGGTAGAAACTGTTGCCATAGGCTCTAAAAATAATTTTGAACAGTTCAAAGAATTTTTAATAAACAATAATTTAGAAAATATTTTAAATGAAATAACTCAAACACCTGTAATAGAAAATATAGATTATAAAACTGAAACAAATACTTTTATATCTTCAAATCAAGAAATAAATAACTCAAATATAAATCAATTTAACACTCTTTTATCTTTAGCAATTGAAGATAAAAATATTGAACTTATGGATTCATTATATAAACTTGATTTTACTTCAAAAAATGATGCTGATTTATTAGAACTAAAATTTATATCTTATGCAGAAGCTCTAAATATTTCAAAAGATGATGTCTATATAAAAATGCTTGAAAAATATTTTAACTTAGATAATGAAGAGATAAAAAGCTTAGATAACCTAGAAAAAACATTTGATACTTATTTTGAATTATCTACTGAAGAAAAAGAAAATCTGTCACTTACAGATTTAAAACATCAATTATATGTAGAAAATTTAGCAGAACTTGTTACAAATGAGTATGAACAATATATGTGGAAATACTTTGACATGGATAATGAAAATGTAAGTGAAGAAAATATGAAAATATACTTTGAATCAACTCAAAATATTACAGATGAAGCATTAAAATTAAATGAACTTATTACAGAAAAATTAGAAATCAAAGAATTAGAAAATCAAATTGAAAACTATATAAATAATGCTAATTTTAATAAAGCTCAAGAGTTAATGCAAGATGAAAGACTTGAAAGCACAATAAAAAATAACTTTGAGTACTTATATCAAAGTATGTTAAGTGATGAGAATATACTTGATAATGTATATGAAAAAGTAATTATTAATATGGATTTAGAAGTAAAAACTTATGAAGCATTTAAAGAAGATGATTTTTTAAATGAAATGAAAAAAATTGATATTGAAGGAGAATTAATGAATGAAATTTTTGAAGAAATGAAACAAGAAGAATTAGAAGAACATGAATTAACACTAGGAGGAGAATAATGGCAGGTAATACACTAATATCACCAACTTTGGTAAGAAAAGTTAAATTAATATTTAACTATGGAATTTTAATAAGTCTAATGTATATATTTTTAACTCTAAATTTTGATACAAGAATATTTTATTTTGAACTTAGAGATTCTCAAACTGCAATGGAAATTTATAATACATATTTTTATAAAAATCATATAGGTAAATATTTATATAAAGCTTATATTTATTTACTTAGTGATTATTCAGTTAATAGAATTATTCAAGGTTTTATTATTGGTTTTGGATTATCTACATTTCTGATATTAAAAATTACAATAAGAGAAAGTAAAAAAGTTCTAAGAGGTGCAAAAATTGTCGAACAAAATGAACTTATAAGAGAAATAAATAAACAATCTTTAAAAAATAGAATTTTCATAGCTCTTAAAAAAATACCTCTCCCCTATTTTGAAGAGAATAGAAGTATTTTATTTATAGGTAAAGCTGGAGCTGGTAAAACTCAAGCTTTTTTTAATCTACTATTACAGATATTTAAATTTAATGAAACTATGATTATTTATGATAGAAAACCAGATTTTTGGAATAGATTTTATGATGAAGCAAGAGATTTTTTATTTTATCCAAAAGATGAAAGAACTCTTTGTTGGAATATTTTTGATGATATAAAAGATGAAGATGATATTGATTTTGCTATAAAAAGTATCATTCCAATTAATACTGAAGCAAAAGATCCTTTTTGGGATAATGCAAGTAGAGATTTACTTAAAGCTGTATTTTTAAAAATACTTACATTTGAAAAACCATCTAATAAAAAACTTATAGATTTTCTTCGTATAAATTCAACAGCAGATGAATTATTTGAAGAACTAAATGAAATAGCAGTTAATAATGGTGTAAATTTAGAATATTACCTTAAATCAAAAAATACAACAGCAAGTATCATGAGTACATTTTCAGCCCATACAAACAAACTTCTTAGAAAAGAATTTTATTATCAAGAGGGAGATTTTAATGTAATTGATTTTATAGCAAACGTTGATACAACAAATAAAGGTAAAAAACTATTTTTAGTTCAAACTGCGAATGAAAGCGGAGCTTATGAAGTTTATTTTAGATTGATGATAGATTTATTAATTCGTGAAATAAAAGGCTTACTAAATAATTCAGAAAGAAGAATTTGGATTGGATTAGATGAATTCCAATCTTTAGGAAAATTGAAAGAAATAGAAGAAGGACTTGCCGAGGGAAGATCAAAAGGATTAGCTATCTTACTTGGAACACAATCTCTTGCAAAAGTTGAAGAAATATATGGAAAATTACTAATGAGAAGTTTATTCCAACTTTTATCTACAAAAATAGTACTTCAATATGATGAACCAGAAGGTGCAAAATTTTTATCTGATTTCTTTGGGGAACAAGAAGTAATTGAAGTAAATGAAAATAGAATGGTTACAAGTGAAGGTAGTAGAGATATAGCTCAAATGCAACAAAAAGAAACTACTAAAAAGATTTTTCTAGGTGGAGAATTTGCCACATTAAAACCTCTTGAAGCTTTTATAAGAATTTCAAATTTCAATATCTCAAAAATTACATTCAAATATGTAGAAATTCCAGATAAAAATATTATGAAAAAAGCAAAAGTAATAGCATTTGACAATATTTATGAGAATAATGAAGAATCAATTGAAGAATTAGAAATTGAAGATAAAAAACAAATAGATGAAAATAAAATTTCTATGAAAATAGATAATGATCAAAATCAATCTGAAGTTGCAGTAGATTCAATAAATGAACTTGCAATCTTGCAACTTACAAAAGGAGAAGAATATGAACGATAATAACCCTGATTTAATAATTGAAATACAAATAAAAAATGATGATATAAATGTAATTTCTTCAAAAACAACAAATTTTAAACTAGAACAGAAAGAAAAGTCATTGATTTTAATAGCTTTATATCAATTAAAACAAAAAATAATTAATAATGAACTTGAAATAGAGGTAAAAAAATGTTAAAACTTTTTTTTACTCTAATTTTTATTTCCATTCCTGCATTTGCTGTTGATGCTATCTATACTTGGGGATATGGTGAAGATATAAAAAACATTTTAATATCTATAAAATTTTTTACAGGAAATGCAACTTATTTAATTGATACAGCTATTGCTATTGGACTTTTATTAGTTATGTATAGAGATACGCAAGAAAGTAATACAGATAGAATAATGAAAGTTGCTTTCTTAGCACTAGTTGTTTCTCAACTGTTTTTCCACTCAACAAAAGATTATATGGTAGAAGATGAAGTAACTAATCAAGCTTTTGCAGTTACTGATGTTCCAGTTGGTATAGGAGAGTTATTTAGTTTATTTTCAACAACAGAAAGAGTTTTGATAAAAGCTTTTGAATCAAGTTATTCAACACCAAATAGTTTAAATTACTCTCAAGTTGGATTAGGTTTTTCAATGTCTGCTCATTTAGCTACAAATGATGCAAACTTTATTGATGGAAATGCACATGAAACATTTATGGATTACACAACTAATTGTATCGCTAGTGGGATGTTAAGTGGACAAATTAGTAAAAATCTTATTGCAAGTGAAAATATCGTTTCAAATATTAGAGTAACTGGATTTGAAACTTTAGTATATAAAAATAATGGTACTGTTGAACAAATGAGTTGTCAAGATAGTTATGATAATTACATTGTAAACTATTTTCAAAATGAATCAAATTCATTTATTCAAAATAGAATTGCAGCACAAATGAGTTTAGATCAAGTAAAAGTTGAAGGAGCTATACAAGAAACATCAAGACTATTTTTTGGAGTGTCTAAGAGTGGAAAAGATTATGTAATGCAACAAATGGGAAAAAATATGTTGAAAAAAGGCTTAGAAGTTATGGCTATGACAACAGGTGGTGATACACAAGCACTTGCTTATGGCTCAGCACTAAGTAGTTCAACTATGGAGAATCAATGGCAACAAGCAAGTATATTAACGCAAACTACTCTTCCACTAACGAAAGCCTATCTAACATCAGTTATCTTAGCTATGACTCCATTATTAGCTCTACTATCAATTATGTTTGGAGATTGGAAATATATTAAAATGATTATTACATTACTAACCACTTTAATGCTATTTTCACCTTTAGCTTCAATAATTAATTATTTAATGTATCTAAAATTAGAAGAGATTATACCTGTTATCTCAAAAGGATTGTGGATGCCCATGTTAGCAATGAGAGATATAAATAATCAAATATTTAGTTATCTTAACTTTTTAGGATATGCAGCCATGTCTATTCCTATTTTAGCTTATGCATTAGTAAAAGCAAGTGAACAAGGATTTGTAAATTTTATGAGTAGTATGGGTGGAGTTGCAAGTAATGCTGGTAATTCTGGTGCTGGACAAAAAGTTACAGGTGTAAATATAGGTAATACAAAAGTTGGAGGTGGTTCATATACTGGAATGAATGGAACTACAACAGATATGGGTGGAGGTTCAACACAAACAGATAGTATTCAATCATCAAATGAAGGTACATATAGAGATCAAACAGTAACAAGCTCCAATGGAAATACAAATTCAACAATTACAAATAGTGTTGCTGATATCACTATGCAAAATGATCAATTATCAAGCATAGGATATAAAAATTTAGGTTCAGAAATTACTCAAGCTCATCAAAATTCTTTTAATCAAGCAAAAGCGACTGAAAGTAGTACACTGGAAAGTCTTTCTAATACTTTAAGTTCAGGATTAAGTACTTCAATGGCAAAAGGACAAATTTTTACAAATAGCGATGATTTTTCAAAAAATACTGGATTAAATAATGCAGATAGTAGAACTATAGTAAGTTCACAAAATGAAGCTATTGTAAGCACTTTAAATAAAAAGTTATCTGAAGCTCAAACAAGTTCAACAACATCTGATGCAGGATTTAAATTATCTGGAAATGCGGGATGGGATGCAAAAGATACTTTTGTAGGCAAAATTACAGGTGTTAATGCAGGAGCAAATGGTAGTTTTACAATTTCTGGTACTTCAACAGATGGAAAAAACTTTAGTGCAGATATGTCAAAAGATGAAATGGCAAATATTCAAAAATCTGTATCTGATAACTTATCAAAAACCTTCAATCAAGATTCTGGCTTAGCATTTAGAACAAGTCAAAGTTTAGCAGATAATGAAGTATTTAGTAGTACAGCATTAAAATCAAATATGGATGCATACACAAAAGCCCATAGTATAGCTGAAAAATATAGCGAGAATTATAGTAAAACAGATAGTGATAGTGTTTCATTTGCAGCTAAAGCAATGCCTGAAGTAACAAAACAATTTATACAAAATGATGAAAGATTAAAAGCTATGTATGAAAGTGGAGATTTCAAAGCTTCTAAAAATGCAGTCGATGAAGCAAGTAAAAGAATTGATAAAGCATATACATCTGGTATAGGTGCAGATTATAATAATTTAAACAGTGCATTCATAACTGTAACAGGATTTGATGCAAAAGGAAATATATCTGATTTTGTAAATACACAATTAAATCAAGGTAGAAATCTTGATTCTAATATTGGTAATATTGTTTCTCAAGGGCAAAGTAATATATCAAATACAAATATTAATAATTCTATAAATCAAAATCCAACTGATACTTATCAATCTCAAGCTGATGATTTCAAAAATAACTCAGTACAAAATATAGATAAACATAAAAATGAAACTAAATTAAATACAGAAAAAGCTATTAATAAAGGTGAAGAAATACTAAAAGATAGAAGAACTGAAAGCAATGATGATTCGAGAAGTGGTAAATCATTTGTTGCACTTGGTGGAAGTATGGGTGATATAAAAAAAGGAGTTGAAAATTTAATAGAAAATGGGAATAAAGATACAGCTTACATAACAAAAGATGGAAAAGCATTACCATCAAATAATTTAGAAGATATAAAAAATCCTATTAGTAGCTTAAATACAGAAAATATTCAAAATAAAAATCTTGAATCATCACTTACTAATGTTGTTTCTCAAGGACAAAATAATAACAATCAATTAGCAGAAGTAAAAGAACAGTTATCTTATTTAAAAGATGATATTGAAGATATGACTTATGCAACAAATCAACCAATAGATAAAAAAGGAGCTAAAAAATGAGAGAATTTATATTAATTTTATTTAGTTTTTTAATTACATTAAATGCAGCAGAAAAAAATGTTGAATATACAGAAAGTAAAAATGGACTTACACATCCATTTTTTGGATATAAAGAAGAAATAATAGAGAAAGAAAAAGAGTCAAAAAAAAGAGTTAATATTCCCGAAAATTTAGAAGAATTAACAGCAGATGAAATAAGTAAACTTATTATTGATTCTAAAAAGATTGCAGTATCTTTTCCCACAGATGAAAATATTCATAACTATATACAATTACAAAACTATGCAACTAAAAAATCTGAAAACTTTGCTATAAAATGGCAACAAGCTTTATTAAAAGATAGTTCATTAGATTTATCCGCAACAGCTTCTAAAAGTACATTTGCAAGAAATGCAACAAGTGCTAATAAAACAAATAAAAGAGCTCAATTTTGGAAAGAAAATATAGATAATATAGGGATTGTTGCAGTTATGGATAAAAATGAAAAAGAAATAAATACTGCACAAGATAAAGTACTTTTTTTTCTAAATCAAGATTATCCTGCATTAGCTATAAGAACAATATTTAAAGATGAACATACTTCTTTAGTAAAAGAACAAGGTATAGGAGTAACACCAGATATATTTATCGTGCATAAAGATAAAAATGAAAATGCAAATTGGTATAGAATAAAAACAGGGCTTACAACAAAAAATGAAATCCTTGATAACATAGATTTTGTATATGAGTATTTCATTTATAAAGGAGATAAAAAATGATAAAAATGATAGTCCTTTTATTCCCTATACTTTTATTTTCCAGCATATTGAAAAAACAATATGAAACGGGAGAAACATTTCCATTTGCTGAAAAAGATATGATAGAAGAAATAAAAAATCAAATAATAAATAATAAAACCCAAATAGAAACTAAATTAGAAGAGTATAAAAAAACTACAAAAGAAAAAGTAAATAATTACAAACCAGCGGATTTAAAAGTATTAACTCCTGCTATTAAGAATAATACTTTTTACCCTGATATGACATATACAAATCCTAATGATATATATGATAATAAGGGGAATATCATTTATCCAAAAGGATTTAAATTTAATCCTTTAGATTATCAAACTATTTCTTATCAAATGATAATTATTGATGGAACATCTAAAAAAGAACTTGATTGGTTAATAAAAAATAATTATACAAATAATATGAAATACATGATTTTACTATCAGATGGCAATTATAAAGAGATAGGAGAAAAAATCAAACAACCTATTTTCTATGCTATGCCAAAAATAACTGAAAAATTTAATTTAGAACATACACCAAGTATTATTACTCAAATTGGCAATAAAATGGAAGTTAAAGAAATTTGCTTAAATTGTGAAAATGGAAATAAAAAATGAAAAAATTAGTCTGTTTAATTTTATTAACATTACAAATAAAACTATTTGCAGTATGTTCACCGACGGGGGCTTTAACTGTTGATATTATTTTAAAAGCTGATTATACAGCTATGTTTCCACTAAGAATTGCAGGTATTCCAATAATACCTGGAAGAATGCCTGACATAGGAGGAAGTGTAAGTAGCCCAATTTGTATATGTAAAGATCCTATTCCAAGAATTGGAATACCTGTAAGTTTTTTTGAACCAAGTAGATTAATTGAAGTAGTAAAAGATCCATACTGTTTTCCTAGTATGGGATTTGGACTACCAACTTCAGGTGGAGCAATAGGAGGAACAAGTGGAGATGATGGAGTTGGTAATCAATCAACTTTTTATCAAGCTCATTATTACATATTTCCTATTTATGCATTACTTGAATTATTGACTGATTTTATTTGTTTACAGTCAACTGGATTTGATATGGCATATATCACAGAAGTAGATCCTCTTTGGAACAATGACACATTAAGTGCAATAATAAATCCAGAAGCTCTTCTTTTTGGTAATCCTATTGCCAATCTTGCATGTATGGCAGATGCAGTTAGCTCTGCTGTATTTCAGCCTTTAGATCCTTTATTTTGGTGTAAAGGAAGTTGGGGTAATGCTTATCCACTTACTGGGCAAACGGGTGGAGATGGATATGTAGAAGCAAGTGCAAGTGTTGTAGCAAGTTTAATATACAAACTTCATAGACAATTAATATTATGGGGTAGCTGGGGGCAACTAGGATTATGTGGATATTACCCAGCTCCAATTTGGAGAAAATCTGCATATAGATTACAAATTGTGACCCCTATTCCAAGTATTTATGCAACAACAATTGGAACAACAGGTATGTTATGGAGCTTTGGAAAAAATCCACCTTTTGTGGGTGATAACTTTTCATATTTATTATTCAAAAAAAGGGAATGTTGTGCATTTTAAATTTATTTTACTTATATTCTTATTTCTAATCCAAAGTTTAGATGCTAAACCTATAATCTATTTTATAGTATCAAATGATTGTCCTATTTGTCATAATTTAATAAATGACATAAAATCAAATGATAATTTAAAAAATTTTCTTTCTACTGAATACCAGGTGAAAATTATAGATACTATGCAAAATGATGTTCCAAATTTTTTACCATTTGATGGAACAGTACCTACAATATTCATAATTAATAATGATAGATTTATTGGCGATTCATTAAAAGGATATGTTCCTTCTAATGAATTAATGAGATATTTAACTGATGTAAAAAACTATATAAACAAAAATAATAAAAGGATCTACTATGCATTTTAAAACTCTTTTTCTGGCTATAACTTTTTTAATATTATCAGCTCAAGCAAATGAAAATAAAAAAGAAATATTTAATGATAAATATTTAAACTCTCAGAAACTTGATCAATATAGAGATACAGATATAAACAAAAATTCTGATTTTAAAATATCAAATATAAAAGAGATGACAAATATATCTAATGAAGTAAATACAAACACTTCTTCTATGATAAGTAATAGTTTAAAATCTGATACTCTTGAAAATGAAGCTCAAGAAATTGATAGTAAAGTAAAATCAAAAGATTTTCAGAAAAAAATCATAGAAAATGAAAATTATCTACTTTATGATAAAAAAATAAATTGGCAGCAACATTTAGGACAATATAAAAATCGTACAAATACAGCCTTAGAACAATTAAAAGATGAAGGAGCTGTATCAAGTAAAATTTCATCAAATCAGTTTTTAGAAAGTGACGAAAAGCTTTTTATAGTAATTTCTTCATCTATTCCAAAACATATACTAAAAAACTATTTTGAAACACTTCAAAAAGTTAACACTGATGTAACTTTTGTATTAAGAGGTACAATTGATGGAGTAAAAAAAATTAAACCCACTTTAGATTGGATACAAGAGATTCTAACAAAAAATGATAATACAAGATATGAATATAATATTATAATAGAACCTAGAATTGTAAGTAAATATAATATAAAACAAGTTCCAGCAGTTCTTTATGTAAAAAACTATAATCCATCATATACTGAAGAATCAACAGATGAAGAACATTATATATATTATGGAGCAGTTGATATTGACTATGCCCTTAAAAAAATAAATGGTGATGTAAAAAGTTTGGGGATTGAGAAGATTTTGGGTAGAATCTGAAACAATTTGTATATAGTTGTTCTACAATACAAATTCAAAATTATTATTTATAAAGGTGTTTTTTTGATTAAAGGTTGTAATTTAAAAGAAGTTATTAATTTTGAAAATGAAATTAATAAATTAAGAGAAAAATTAAAAAAAGATGAAAATTATCGTAAAGATGTCATTAATTGTGGAAGTTCTTATGGTAAAATAAAGAGTTTTTTTCAAGAATTTTGCAAGTTTTTAAATTATATTGAAAAAATTGATGGATATGAATTCTATCGTATAAGAAAAAATAACTCAGATAAACCTTTTACTACAAGAAAAGAACTTATTTATCCTGAAGCAAATCCAAATCATAAAGATAGAATGAATAATAAAAATTTTCGTGTTTTATATGTTTCATTAAATGAATATACTGCAATGGCAGAAGCAAGATTAGATAGCAGTTATATAAATAAAAAATTTCAATTAACAAGATTTTCAACAAGTAATGCTTTAACTGTTTACAAATTAGGAATGTTTAGTGAATTATATTTTAATACAGATAGAGATTCAGAACATACACAAAAAATAATCAAAAATTTATTCAATGAAAATATTACAGATAAACTTATACAAGGTTATTCTGCAATAGAATGTGCCCTTGCAGATATTTTATATGATAAAACAGAAGATTATCATATATTATCATCTATATTGGCTGATGCAATATTTAGTTTAAATCCAAGCATTGATGCAATAATGTACCCTTCAATGCAAAATAGATATGGAATTAATTTAGCTATAAAAAAAGAATGTGCAGATGTACTAGATATTAAATACACTTCTTTAAATCAATTAGTTGAAATATATAAAAATGGATTTTACAAATATTACACAAAAATGGAATGTGAAAACTTTAAAGATGAAAATAATTTTGAATTTACTATAGTAGAGGGTAATTGTATTTATAGATAAAACATTAATAATTTTTATGGGAACTAATTCCCATAAAAATCCCCTACTTTATCTTTTACATAAGTACCTAAATTTTGAATAACACTTGATTGAACAGAGCTTTGAATATCTTTTACGAATTCAGTTAAATCTATTTTTGAAAAATCTATCTTTTGAAACTCTTCAGGAGTAAATCCACGACATTCTGGAGATTTGGCACTTCCCCAAGATATTCCTAATTGTTCTCTTCCTTGTTCCTGGATAATTTTTGCTAAACTTGAACTAAAAGTACAGTAACTATCTGATTTTTGCACACATATTTTTGCAAAACCTAATTTTAATTGTTTACTACAAAAGTTTCCTATGTAATGTGCCTGTTTTTGTTCTCTTTGTTTTGCTAATAATTTTTCATTCTCTTTACAAGCTACAAGTCCAGCAAATACTTTTTCTTTATCACAACAACCTCCACCTACTAAACCAAAAAACATATCCCAGTTTCTACATTTGTTTGATTTTCCATTGAAAATATAAATTGTTCCTGTACAAGCTCCATCTTCTGACCATCCATCATTCTCTTTATCACTCGTTCCAACTTGAGTATCTAAATTATCAAAATTTGATTGTCCCATGCAAGGGAAAGGTGAACATTGCCATGAATTATCTACATAAGAGCAAGGACGTTCTGCATTTGCAAGACAAGTAAATTTCTCTCTTTTACAATTATTTACGGGAGGAGTAGAACTATTTAAGGCACTTGTTAAATCATTCTGTATTGTTGTGTTTGGGTCAGATTTACCTGTATTTCCACCACTATTAATCGCAACATAATTATAACCTTGAGAATTCTCAGAATTATCACAAAGATAATTATAATAAGTATATTCTTGAGTTCTTTTACATTGTCCTTTAGCTGTTTCTGCTCCTATTGTTTCTGTATATCCACTAGGACAAGTTAAAGTTGTTGTAGTTGTTTCACATTGTCCGTTTACTGGTGTTGTTCCATTTTGACAATTTAAAGTTTTTTTATAAAATATTGCATTTCCCTCTGTATATCTACTATGATAATCTGTGAGTGTTATAATTATCTTATAATCTCCATGATATACAATTTTTGAATTTTCTGAATCCATAACCTTTATCTGTCCAATAGTAGTACCATTAAATATTACATAAATATTAGAGCTTTGAACAGCGTTTGATGTTCTACCATCTAACACATAATTATCATAATTATCAATTTCACCACTTATATTAGTACCACCTTTTAAAAAACGCCCTTTTAAAGTAATTATATAACTCCATTCTTCAGTAGGACTTGAATAAGTTGTTGTTGAAATTGCAACTTTATTTGTATAATCTGTAACAGTTCCCACGCCACTTACGCTATATCCGTTATCATAATCCCAACTTGAACCACATTGAGCAAGTGCGCTAGGACAATATTCATTTCCATAACTATCTATTTGACAATCTAATGTTTGTCCCATTGTAAGTGTATCTATTGTAGAATCCCAGATCTTTGTATTACAAAATCTACCAGTTAATTCTTGTACTCCATCATCTGTTAAAGGTTTACATTCATTGAGATTTTCAAATTCAAAAACTGCTTTATATTTAACTGGATTATTATACGCATCTGCGTGATTTCCAAAATCATGCCATTTACCATTATTACCATCCATGGCAACCCAATGTTCTCCTAAAGGAGAAACCATTTGTTTACCATCAACGACATCATATTGTTTTACTAAATTATCAGGTTGATTAGGATAGAAGTTTTTATAAAGTAAACTATTGTTTTTCACATCTTTAAATCTTGATGAATCATAAACACAATTAGAACCAAAGCAATAGTTTTGTAATTTATTTGGATCATAAATACCTATCCAACCAATAGAACCACCACCGATTAAAGTTTTAATAAAATCATTTTCTTCTTGAGAATTTGGAATTGCTAAAGTTCCACCATTATTAACTGCTATTTGTTTAGCATTATCAAAAGTCTGCTTATCAATAGATACACTATAATAATGTCCATTGAACTTTTGAAATTCACTATAATCACTACAATTCATTGCATTTATATTTGTAGTAATAAAAATAAAAAATAAAAAAAGTATTTTCATATTAGACCTACTCTAAACTACAACTAAAATCATCAACTGCTTCATTTATAGCTGTTAAAATACTTGTTGCTTCTGCAAAATTATCTACATCTCCACAAGGGTGTTTTATTATTTCACCACTACTTGTATCAACAGGACAAATATCATAATTTGTACCTGTACATTCAACTATTTTTGTTTTCCAAGTTTCAGTATCTCCTGAACTACTTTGATGTGTTTCACCGTCACTAAATACAGTACTGTTAGTTTCTAAATACTTGATTTCACAATATTTAATATCTGGATTTAAAAAATCTATATTTACTTTTGCATCATCATTTCTCATACTCCAACTACCATCTTCATTTTGACTTTTTCCACTATATGTAAAAGTATAATCACTTGTATCACCTTCAACACTAACACTATTTTTTATGTTTACTGTTTGATTGACATCACTATTAAAATTGTTATTATTTTGATTTTCAACATTTTTGTTTAATACATAATAAACACTATTTTCATCATTACTTTGAGAAGCAATTACGCTTGTTGTATCAAGCTCATGACTTTGACTAGGAGCTTCATCTTTAAAATTTTGACAATCTTTATAATTTTGTCCATAAAAAACTATTTTATTTCCATTATTTTGCGTTTTTGTTATTAGATAATTTGGGTTTGAACTTTGATACATTGACGAAATAGCTCCACCAATAGTATCAAGAACATTAATTTTCTGATTTGTAGATAAACTTCCACAACTTGAATTTATACAATATGAACCACCTAAATTAGTTAGTACAGTTTCAGATAATGTAAGATTATTATTTGAAATATTCCATAAAAAATATTTGCAATTACTCCAGCTATTTGTGCTACATTTAATTATTCCATTTGTAGCTAAACCACTTACTTCACTAAATGCAAAGGTTTTATCCATTGTTCCATTTAAATCTGTATCAATTTTTACATTTATTGAAATATCACTTATCCCTGAATAATCAATTTCTAAAAAAGGTTTTATAGTTTCGTTGCAAGTAAGATTTGCACTAAAAGATTCTGAACCATTTACAGTTTTAAATTCTGCATTTGATGTTAAAGGAGTTGATACATTTGTTTGAATATTACTAAAATGATTTCTCAAATTGTTACCTGTTTGAACACCTTCATTTGCTGCAAATAAATTTGTTATAACAAGTAAACAAAATATTTTATTTTTCATTTAAATACTTATCCCATTTCTTTTCATCAAATCCATGAATTGTATCAACTAGGTTATAGTTTTTATCAAGAAGAAGAGCAAAAGGTGTACCGAACCCTTTAATTCTTTCATTTACTAATGTTAATTGTTGTTTTAATCTATTTCCTGCATCTTGAATATTATATTTTGATATATAAAAATCTTCACTATCTTTTCCAGGTGCTAAATATATTGATAATTCTAAATTCTTTTCTTTTAAATACTCTTCCAATTTTTTACAATAAATACAAGTTAATGATTTAAAAAGAACAATATTATATTTTTGTTCAACATTTTTTCCAACTTTTACACCCATATCAAAAAGATTTTTTAAATACTTTTGATTTTCTAATGAATTTATTTTTAATTCATTTATGCTTTGCTCTATTGGTTCTTTAATGTTATTTGTAGATTTATATTCAGATATACTTTTTTGAGTTAAAGATTGACCTGTATTAGTATAAATTTCACCCATTATTAAAAGTCTTTTATCTGGAATTACATACATTAGACTTCCATCTTTAAAATATGCTTCATACATACCACTTATAACACTAGGTTTTACTTTTTCTATTTTAGTTCCAGGAATAATACTTTGAACTAATTCAAACTGTTTTTCTTCAATAATTGTATTTGCATTTAATGTAACAATTACACTACTTGAAAGTAATATTTTTTTTATCATTTTAATCCTTTATTTATTTCAAAATTATCAAATCTCTCTATTGTTCTTCTAACTTCATGCAAACAATGTAATTCTTGCTTATAATGTTTTTTAATAAATAGATCTTCCATCTTTTGTTTATATGTATTACACTTTTTTTCAGTATTTTCAATAATTATAAGAAGATAGTTATAGACGTTTGTAGTAGGTTTATCAATCAATGCTATTGATTCAATATAATAATTAATTTCTATTTCTATCTCATCTAAAAAAACTCCAAAATTTTTTCTTGCCACATTTTTAAAATAAGAAAAATCTTTAATTTCTAAAGCATTAGTTAAATTTAAATTATCATAGATTAATTTATTATTTTCCCAAACAGACATAAAAACATATTTTAAATCATCATCATATCCACATATAAACTCTAATTCTTTTCCAGTTCTATCTATGTATCTTCTTTTTATTTGCATGTTATTTTCCTTTAAAAATAAGCGTTAAAAGTCCCTGAATTTGCAAGTCTTGATTTCAATCTTTGTTCAAGCTCTATATAGTAATCATTAATAGTTTTATTTTGTGTCCATTCTTGTAAAGATTTTATAAACCATTCATTAGTTGACTTCTTAAAACTTATAGCATTTTCACTTACTGACATCAAATATTCTTTTACCTCTTGTGGATTTTGGTTATCTGAAGAGTTAATGATTTTATAACTAAGAGCTTTACTCGTTGTTGTAACAATAAAATCTAAAAAAGCTTTTGTTTCAATAATTGATAAATATTCAACTAAACTATCTATATCATCTATTGCTGCTAAAACTTGTGTATTCAAATATTTTGCAATTGGTATAGGCATACTATTTATAAAATCTCTATTATCTTGCGAAATAGCTGTTTTTGTTTTCATTGAAGTTAAAATTGATTCTAATCTTGTTTTGTATAATTGTTTTATTCCTACAAAATTAGTTTTAGATGCAGTAACAGTAGGCATACCTTTATTATCAGTTTTTGTTTTCACATAAACATAATCTATATCACTACCACCTTCTAAAAATGCTTTAAAATTAATACTATATCGAGGTATAAATTTTAATTTAGGTGTTCCATCTCCACTTCCTGCTTCACCACCACTATTTCCTGTCATATTTGATTTATATCCAACAACATCACCAATCATTGCTCTAACTATAGAAGTAAAAAGATTACCTCCACTTGGATCTTGTCCTAAAATTGACACATCAACTGCACTTGTATTTTCAATAGCTTCTTGAATTAAGCTACCTTGTAAAGTAATATTTTTAGTCGTTTCTTTTGCTAGTTCTGTATTACCACCCATATAATAAGACACTGTATTTAAATAATCAGACCAAGTTGATTCTTGATTTGACTTTGCATTTTCACTCGCTTCAATAAAATTGTTACTTTGTCCACTATTCATATTTGAATCAATTGCTGTCATAATTTTATCTGCTGCAAATTCACCAATTCTTTTACTTGCTTTGCAAGTATCCATATTGAAATTATTAAGCTGATTTGCAATATTTTCTAACCAATTTAAAGTTGTTTTACAATCTTCACATAAAACTCCAAGTGCCATTTGAAAAGCAAAAGCTGGAGCTGCTGCACTTATCGCTTTTAATTTTTCAACAAGATAGTCAACATTTAAATATGAAAATCCTCCAAAAGTTGCATCTATTCCTCCACAACCCATTCCAAAAGATGGAGCTTCAACATTAAAAGGACTGAACGTACCCATATTATTAAATTTTGCACGACCAGAACCTAAACTATATAAACCTCTTGTTTGACTTTCATAATATCCTGGATTTTCAACTGTTGCATTTATACTCTCATCAAGAAAACTTTGCATACTTCCAGCTTGAGAAAATGTAGCAATTAATAAAATTAATAAAAATATTTTTTTCATATTAATCCTTTTGCTGTTGCAATTATTCTATCTTTAGAAACAAATCCCCAATATTTACTATCCCAAGATTTTTGATGAGTACCTGTTACAAAATAGTTATTTTTAGGAATAATCCCATTAAAAACAAATGGGCTTAAACTTTTTCCCTGACCATCTTCTAAAAAAGCTTTTCCTATATATTCATCATTACAAAAATATTCATAATTTTCTGTTTTTAATATCTCTCCAGGAACACATGAAACAATTTTTACAAAAGATTCATCTGTTTTATAGTTATAAACATTTTCTCCTGGATATTTAAAAACTATCAAATCTTTTTTACTAAAAGTTAAATCTTTTTTATTAATGAGAAAAGCATAATAAGGTAAAGATGGTGTTACACTAAATCCTATTCCATAGGATTGTTTTAAAATATAAATTCCATGAAAAAAAATCATCAAAAAAATAAATATTTTAAGATTTAATTTTGAATTCATAATAAACCTTTTTTTTCTAAAGCTTTTTCTATTAAAGGTGTTATATCTCTTGTGTTACCTTTTAAAATAGCTTCCTTTTGATAAATTGGTTTACCATTGATATTTGAAAAATCTTCCAATAATAAATCAGTAATTCTGATTAGATCTTCTAACTCTTTTTCTTTATTAGTTGTATCTTCATTATTTAAAATTGCTTTTTTGATTTGTAATTTTTTATATTCAATAATATCTTTAGCACTAAAAACAAGAATTTCCTCATTTTTAGTATCTTTATTGATAAATTTGTTATAAGATAAAATTACTATTAAACTAACAGCTATTGATACCAATATATTTTTTAAATCATCAATCATGCTACATATCCTTTCTCAAGTAAATAATTAATTGCATCTTTTTTAGATAAATTAAATTTTCTCATAGTATTAAAGACTTTTTGTTTATCATCTTTATCTGTTGTTGTTAAGTAATAAAAATATCTATTCATTACTAATCTATATGGTATCTTTTGTTGTTCTGGAGTTATTAAAAACAGTTCTGAATATTCAGGTTTTACCGTTGCTACTGCACGTATTAATTGCTCTTCAATTGAATCAAATTGAAATGCAGATGAGGCAAATAATAAATTTAATGAAGTTTCTTCTTGCCCTAAGAAAATTTTCCATGGACTGTTTGCTAAAATAACTCTTCCAGCTCTTGATAATCCTTCATTATTATTTATATCTTCAAAAGATTGTGTTGCTATCCAAATAGAAGCTAAATGTTTTCTAAATCTTCTATATGCCTGTTCTATAGCATCATCCATCATTTCATTTTTTCCAAGAAATTTGTGAACTTCATCAATTATTACAAGAATCCTTCTTCCACCCTCTTCTGCTGTTTTTTCTTGTTTATAAATTGCATTAGATTTATGATATTCCCAAATAAATATCATAGCATCTCTAATTTCTTGTATATTTTCAACTTTTCCTAGTTCTAAAACAGCTAATTGATTATTTAAATTTATTTGACTTTTACCAGTTAAAAAATCTCCATAAAGTTCACCTTTACAAAAAGGAGTAAGTGCAATAGCAAAATCTTGATATCTTGAATCTTTAATTTCTTTTATTGCATCTCTTATATTTGTAATTTCTAAATTACTTCCTAAATTTTCAAATAAATTTCTAATTATTTCTTGAATCTTAGGTTTTATAATATTTTGAAGTTTTAAAGCTTCTGATTTTAATTTTGAAGCTCCAAGAGAATATATCCAATCGCTAAAAAAATTTAAATCTTCTAAAGTAAGTTCTTTTAAATCTGAAAAAGGATTGAATGAAATTGGTTTATCTAAATCTATTTCGATATATTGTCCACCAAGTTCTTCACATATTGGTTCATAACTTCCACCAATATCAGTTATAAATATTCTATCACCTCTTGTATGTGCATTTAAAACCTTATAATTTAATAATACAGATTTTCCTGCTCCTGACTTTGCAATAATATATCCATTCTTTGATGCACTCGTTAAAAAAAAATCAAATCCTGCAAGTTGCCCCCGTTTTGATATAAATAAATTATTTGGATAATTACCTTTATAATCAGCTTCTATAGGACAAAACTGTGCAACTTGATTAGCAAATAATTTGTATGGATTACCTTGAATATCTGAAAAATAATCTTTGTTTAGACCTAATGGCAAACTATTCAAGAAAATTGGTAAATGAACAGAATCTGTTCGTCCTAATATAATCCCTGAAGTATCCCCACCTGAAGCCCAAAAAGTTTGTACACTAGTAGCATTTTTATCAGCTAATTCATAATTATCACCCGAAACTAAAACGACTAAATCCATATTATAAAGAGGTTCAAAATCTTTTAATCTTCTATTTACACTTTGTGCTTCTGATTTTTTATCTAATAATTTAGTATCTGTATTTTTAACTCTTTTATTTACTAAAGAATTTTGCTTTTTTCCAATTGCTGAGTTTTCAGTTCTTGAAACTTTATTAACATTTATAGTAACTATAAATGAATCATTAAATTGATTTGTATTACAAGCCCCTGATAAATAATCTCCCAACTTTTTCCCAAAATCTTGAATATGTGCATAATCAGGTAAAGCTGAAGATGATAAGCCTATCCAAGTTTTTCCAACAAAAGAATTTGCATTGTTTTTTCTACCAATTTTTATATGTGTATCTTCAACTTTTACAATATTTTCTCCTGAAACTACTTGGCTATTAAAAAGTTTTTTATGATCATATTTTGGAATATTTTTAAAGCTATGTTTAGGATTTAATAATTCCCAAAAAATTGGTTTTAAATCTGAAAGGTTCAATTCATTTGGATAAAATGAATTTGTAGATAAAATATTTTTTACATGATTCTTTATATCTAATAATTTTTTTTCATCTTTAGACTTAAATGTAAAAAATAATCTATGATTTTTTATTGAAGTTTCCATAGAATAGGAAATTTGTTCATTTGTTTTTGATCTAAAAAATTCTCCAAATTTATTAATAGCTTCATTTATTGCTTCATTTTTTGAATGATGATCAAATTCCCATTTATTCAATATTGATTCAATATTCTTACTTCCCCACAAATTAATTTGCATAAATATATCATCGGGTAGTTTTTTTAATATAGATTGAATAGTTTCAGCTGATTTTGTTCCTCCTCTTATATTAGGAACACATTCATAAACAAATCCAAAATATCCATCATTACAAATTATATTTTTTTCAGAATCTGCAATAGGTTTTACAAATTGACTAATGCTATATCTTTTAAACATTTCATTTTGTTTTTTAATTGGAAGAGATGAAAAATTATCTTCATCAAAAGAAAAAATATCTTTTAACCATTTTTTTGGATTTATTGACATTATATTCCTCCAATTGTATCTTCTACAACAATTTTATTTTTCATTTGTTCATCAAAAATAAATTTACTTGATTCTAGTTTTGTTTCAATATATCCTCCATAATCTATATCATTTTCAGAATTTTCAAAAGGCAAAACAAGTATTTTTATAAATTTACTTTCTCTAACATAAGGGATAGGTACATCTTTTATTTTTGGAGTGATTATTTTTGTTTTCACTTCATTATTAATCATTGATGTTTTTAATGTATTATTATCTCTAACACAAGCATTAAAACTTACTATAATTAGTCCAAGAGAAATTAATTTAATTATTTTTTTTATCATTATTTATTCCTTATCAATATCTTTTATTGTTTCTTTATATGTATCTACAATTGAAGATGTACATTTACCAATTATTCCTGGCTGGCATTTAAATTCGTTGTCATACGGAGTTAAAAAGCAACCATTAAAGCCTATTATGACTATTCCAAGAAAAATCAATTTAACTACTTTTTTCATTCCTTTTCCTTTTTCTGCTTTTCAAAATCTATTGGCTCAAGCACTAATCCATCAGTAAATACTAAACCAACTTCTTGTGCTAATATCTCAACAGTTTCAGATATATTTCTTGCTTTTTCCAGATAAAGTTCTTTTGCACTTTCACTTGCAGTTCCTAATCCTCCTCCAATCATATTATTTGCAATATCTTTGGTATCAGTTGATTGAGAAGTTGTTATTCCTAATGGAGATTCTATTTGTGTTTGACCTGTATTTTTAAACATTTCAGAAGCACCTTCAAAAACTCCTGCTAGAAACATTCTTCCTAACATAGCATCTTGTTTAGATACAACATGTCCAGGTAATCCTTGTTTATTATCTGTAAGTGAAGTTAGATATCCACTTGCTTTAGTGTCATAAATTTTTTTGCCATCTTCATTGATGCATACAAATTTAGTAAATTTAAAATAAGCCCTTTCATCACTTAATTGTCCATAACCTTCAACGAGGAGATTACATTCTTTTATATTGAATTTTTTTCGATTGGGTAAAAAAGCAACATCTTTTATCATTACAACTGTTGGCATTGGTTTGCTCATTGAAGTTGGAGCATTTAATCCATGAAGTAATGCTCCTTTTGAAATAGATGTTGTAGGAATATAAAGCTTTTCAGTATTTAAGCTTTCATCAGTTTTTTTTTCAACTTTCCCAAAATTTGGATCAATTGCTGGTGTTTTGTTAATATCAGTTTGATCCATTACTTTATAAAGTATTTTAGTTTGCTTTAAATCAGGGCTTATTCTTTGAGTAAAGTTATTAGGGATATCAGTATTTATCAAATCTGGAATTTTAGGATTTGTATCGGGAAAACTACTATATAAATTATCTTTTTTTAATGGATTATTTTCTTCTTTTTTATTTATATACTGTTTCAATGATTCTATTTCTTTTTTCATCTTTTCATTTTCAGATTTAATATTATCTTGACTAGAAACAGCAAGATTTAATTTATCTTCTATAGAATCTGTATATCTTGTAGCGACTAATTCATCTTCTTTAAATAAACTTAAATTAAGATTATTATTTATTTGGGGATTTTGTTTAGTTTCCATACCAGCACTTATAACAAAAATTAAAACAGCCAAAATTATTAAAGGTATTCCTATCTTAAAGCTAATTTGTTTAAGTTTTAAATATTTATCCATCTCAATTCCCTACTATAATTAAAAGTTGGGTTGAGCTATTTTTAAAAAGTTTTTTTTCTTTAACAACTATTGCTCTTTTATTCATCAATGACAAATTTAAAAAGATTTTTTCATTTATATTTTGAACATCTTCTCTTGCTGTTATATTAAATAAATGAGCTGAATAAATTTTTCCTTTAAAAATATATGTTGGAACAATTATCAAATTATCTAAAATTGTTGCTTCTTTAGCTAATTTTATTTTTTCATAATTTTCAATTTCTTCATTTAAAAGTACTTCTTTTGAAATATCTTTAAATACTTTTCTAGGCTCATTCATTTCAAATTTTAAAAGATTTTCATTTTTATTTTGAATATTCTGAATTAAATAAGTTTTTGCTTCACTTTGAATTGGTTCAATTGTAAAACTATAAGTTCCATTTTTCGTAGAAACAAATAATTCAGTTTTTTTTGCATTTGTATAATCAATATCTAATATTTGTTCTTGTTTATCAGAAACTTCAACTTTTAACATTGGTTTATATTTTATGAAAATTGAATTATTAGCTTTTGAGATTTCAATATTTTTTTCTTTAGAAAAAATTGGTTCTGCATTTACTTCACTATCAAAAATAATCCTATTCCAACTATCCTTACTTAACTTTATATTTACAATATCACCATAATAATTTATAGTATCTGCTGCATTTAATGTAATTAAAAAACTAAATAAAATTAATACAAATTTTCTCATTTTGTTTTCTCCAATCCTAAATTTTTTATTCTAAAATATGTTCCATACTTAACAATATATTCAATTGTTAAAACAACAGTTTCATAATCATTATTACCATTTTTTAAAGTTTCACCAGATACTCTTCTTTCTCTCACACCTTTAACTTTGATGATTTTATTATTTTGATCAATATCAACATTACTAACATAAAAAATTTGTGTGATTTTATTTCTAATAATATAGAGAGCTTCTAATTTTAGATTTTTTTTGACTTCATCAAAGTTCTGACTTTCTAAAAGTGGTAAAAGCATTTGTAATTGTTCATTTGCATTTGAATAAGTTATATTTTGAGTTAGATTACTTATATACCAACTAAATTGATTTAATCTTTCTATATCTTCTATACCTCCTGAAATTACTTCATCTTTATTTGTTGTAGCATAAGGAGATTTTAAAATGATTTTTTGGTTCATTGAAAAAAATACAATTGCTCCTGCAAATACGACTAATACAAATGATTGAATTATATTTATTAAAACCACTTTGTTATATTTATATCTATTTTCATCTATATCGTTATCGTAAGTTTGATTATCCATTTTAATTTCCTGTAAATTCGTTTATATAACTTTTTGGAAAATTTTGTGAATTTTTAAATCCATATTTATAGGCCAAATGATGTTTAAAAGATCTAACTTTTGTTGCTTTTAATTCATGCAACCATAACATTCCTTGATAACCTAAATAAATAATTAATCCCATTAATCCTAATTTTAACTGTTCCTGAAAAACATAAACAAAAATTACACTTGCCAAAAGTATTAAAACTTCTTCTAATTCATAATTTCCTATCATAAACACGTTTTTAATGTGTTTATGAATATATATGTAATCATTATTTTTCATATCATTAAAGCACCAGAAATACCAGAAGCTAATGCAGTTAATGAACCAATACCTAAACCTAAAGCTCCTTGAGGTAGAGCTTTATTTGAATCACCAGTTTCTTTATATATTCCATAGGCTTTCCATAAAAATCCCATTGCCAATAAAGCACCAATATATGTATCACCTAAAGCAGCATCAACCTTGTCGAATATTGGTTTTGCACCGTACGCATCACCAGTTCCTGCAAATGCAACACCTGCAAGACCAAAAATCACTACCAAAAATACAATTTTTTTCATAATTATCCTTTTTATAAATTTATGTAAATATAACTTAATAAATATTAAGTAATACTTACAATAAATTATTTTTATTTGTAAATTATTTAATTTATATATTTTAAGTATCTGCAAAAAGTTTAAATATTTATTTGTTAAGAAGTTTTATATAGTTTTTAATTAATTTTTCTTTGTAGATTTTGTTAAGTTTAGGTGTTAGAGAATGATAAGTAGCTAATGTTTCCCAACTCCAATTTTTCGTAATTCTAATTTTTTCTTCTATTACTTCACACGCTGTAAGATGTGCCAATTCTTCATCAAAATAACTATGAATTTGATACTTAAAACTTTTATAATTAATTTGAAATAATCCTAAATCAAGATTTGTTATATTTTCTTTTATAAGAGCTGTTGCCAATTTTGTACAATTATCAGAATTAATACAATCAACTACCATAGTATCTTCTGTCTTTTTATGATTAAAATATTTAATTATTTCATTGAATTTATTTAATTTTTCATTATCATTAGTTCTTATATAAAATGGATATAATGTTTCATTTTCTGTAATTTTTATTGTTTCTAAAAGAATTCCTGGAACAATACATTGAGTTGCGAAAACTTGTATTTGAAGCCCAAAAAGTATAAGAAATTTAATAAAATTCATTTTCTATTGAAAAAATAGATTAATATTAAATTTGAAGGAAACATAATTGATAAGTAAATTATTAGATCTAAATATTTTTGTTCCATTTTAAGCTTTCATATTAATATACTTATATACACTGGTTCTACTTGTTCCTGAATCTTTTGCAATTTTAGAAATAAGCCAATTACCTTTTGAATCTTGATATTCAAATGCAAACATTCCTTTTATGCAGCTAAATATCTTTTCTTTTGTTTTTTTAATTCTTTGATTTGTCATTTTCCTTGCGTTAGCTTGTCTTGTTGCCATTAATTATTTCCAATATTTATATCTAATATGTATTACCATAACAATAACTATTGCATATAAAAAGATTGGTATTAGGGATAGATTTAAAGTTATTTCCATTTTAAAACTCTTTTAAAGTTTTTAATATGACTTTTATAAAACCTAAAATGAAAAGCGTAGAAAAGAATAACAGTAAAAAAATTTCTCTTAATTCTACATTCTTAAGCAAAGACAAATCATAAAAAATTTTTTGAAAATCCCATTCATAGACATTTCCTAAGAGAATAACTGTTATTAAAGAAACTATACCAGCTACATTAATAAAAATATTTACAATCTCAACAATTACATCAAGTATAAATTTATATACTTTTATAATAGTTTTATTTTTCATTTTTACACCTTTTATAGTGATTTTTTTAAATAAATAATAAGAGCTACTACATTAAAACTAAAAACAATAATTGCAGGAATATATTCATTTTCAGTTATTAAACTTAGATAACCACCTAATATCCAACCAGTTAAAATGAGGCTAAAAATTATATTTTTCATTTCTTCATTTCTAAATTTATTTTTATCTTTCACCATTAACTTCTATCTAATACCTAAATCTTTTTTAGTTTCATTTTTATTTACTTCCTCTTCTTGTTTTAAAAGATTTAAATTTCTATTTTCATTTAATTCATTCAAAATACGACTAAAATTAATTTCTTCAAATTGAGTTATTTTTTCATCTTTTATAATATCTTCAAAATATTTTTTACATTCAAGATATTCGAAACAGTTATCCTTTTTGTTATTAATTTTTTCATATAAAAAGTTATTTATCTCTATAAATTTTGAACTAATAAGATAAATATTAATGACAAATAAAAAAATAAAAAAACAAACTGTATAAAATTTTAATTCTGTTAAACCATCTTCCTTAAGAATTAAGTACAAATAAGTAGCAATGATAATAGAAAAGAATTGATAAACCCAAAAATAATATTCCATAATTTCCTCTCTTCAAATTTATGTTCATTTCATTTAACTGAAATGAACAATTTGTTTTTCTTTATCTAAAATTTCATTAGAACTATTCTCAATAAAAATTTCTTTTTTATTAAAAATATTACCTTCTCCACAATTCATAAATAAATAATCATTAAGTATTTGTCTGTATTTACTTTGATTAATATCATTTATTTTTTCATCTTCTAAAGTATGTAATGCCATCAAAAAAGTAAAAGTTGGATTTGAAGATACAAATAATTTTATTTCATTAATATCAACTGTTTCATAAAAATTTTTTTTACAAGTTTTTATTGCAAAATAATCTTTTACAACAGATGCAGTACTTGGCATAACTTTTTCAAGTCCTTCAAAAAATTCTGCTAGCTCATGATTAGAATTGTCCTCTCCAAATAATAAAGTTGAAGCTAAAAGAATACTTACAGATAATTTCTTCACGTTTTTCCTTTGTAATAAATTATCTACAATTATTGCTTAATAATTATTAAGTATTACTTACAGATAATTTAATTTTAAAAGATTTTTTAATAAACTATCAAGATGATAAACAATACAAAAGAATTAATAAAAAAAAATCTTGGCATAAATTTAAAAACTTTTTGTGAACAAAATGGTTTTGATCTTGATACTTTAAATAATCTACTAGCAGGAAAAACAAAAGGAGATAGAGAAGGAACTAATGCTTACAAAATAAAACAATTTCTTATTGAAAATGGACTTTTTACAGAAGATAATAAAAAAGAAAATATCCAAATAAATACAGATAATATAAATAATCCTCTCCTAAAAAATTTTTTTATTGTTACTTTCAATAAAAAAATTTCTACTATTCAGACAATGAAAGAATTAACAAAATTCACTCATAAAAAAATACCTGCTATCTTAGATTTATATTTTGATACAACCGTACAAGATTATGTAAAAGATATCTATTTTATTGAAAAAAATATAAATTCTAGAGACTTTAGTCAATTTTGTTTTGGAACAAGTGATGGAACTCAGAAAGGTTCTAAAGCATATTACATAAAACAAAAACTTATTCAAGATGGAGTTCTTCCAATAATTTCAAAATAATGTATATAAATTAAAATATACATATATTTTTTAATTTATATGTATATTTCGTTTTTTATATGTATTTCTAATTTATAGAGCTAAAATCTGGAAGATAATAATAGTAATGTAATTTATTTATTTTTGTTGCAATCGATTTATCAATTACAAAACTACCTTCATAACTAATACCATCTTTAAAATTAACAGTTAAATTTTTTAGAAAGATTGTTTTTGTAGTTACAGTAAAATTATCTTGATCTAAAAAGACTAAAGTTAAATTATAAGTTTTATCATAATTAGTAATTATTTTTTTCCATTCTTCAAAATTAATTTTTGAAACATCATTTTTAACTTTCTTAGAAGGATTTGATTCGTCATTTACTTCTGCAATCAAAGGAACATATTGTAAATCTATCTTATAATACAAACTATCATTATAAACTTTTGATTTCATAAATATTTTTGTATAATTGATGGTATCTTCTAAATTTAATATTTCACCTATTTTATTTTTTGTTTCTGTCTCTGTAACTACCTTGTACATTGTTTTATTATCTATATAAAATAATTCGCCATTTTGTTTATTTAACAAATAAGTTTTATCTATTATATTTGATAATTCAAATTTTGTATTATCATCATCACATCCAGCAAAGAATAAACTCATTGAGCTTAAAATTAATGTGGATAAAAATATATTTTTTTTCAATTTATTCTCCTTAAAAATTTTTTCCTATTTTATAAAATAAATGACTCACAAATTACTCTTTTTTAATATCTGTATTTTTAGCTTAATATTTATCAATCAATATAATGTATTTTTAATAAAATATACATATATTTATTAAATAATACATTCTAATAAATTAAAATATATATATTTTATTAAAAATATATATATTGTAAGTTACACTTAATATTTATTAAGTAATAATTACTTTAATAAATTTATTTTTAAAGGATATTACTTGAAAAAAACAGCACTTATAATTAACTCAAAAGGAAGTGTAGGTAAAACACCTATATCATTTAACTTAGCTTATGATTTAGGTATGAATATCATAACAAATGACAAATCAGCACTTATTGCTTGTTATAAAGATAAAACAATATTAACAAATCAATTAGAATTAATTGAAAATAGCTTATATGATTGTGGAGGTTTTTCTGCTCCTGGTATTCTAAATATTGTGCAACAAGTTAATATAGTTATAGTTCCAGTTTTTAATGATCTATCTTCGCTGATACAAACAAGAGATACATTAAAACAAATTTTACCATTAGCAAAAAAGGTTATTATTGTAACTACAAAAACAGAAAATAAAGATGCAAATACAATAAAAGATAATCTTGATAAAAAATATCCTGGAATAGAGTATTTTAATCTACCTTTAACAAAAGCTTTTAATCATACATTAGAAACAGGAAAATCTATAAAACATTTAGTAGAAACAGATAAAATTTATGAAAATTGGTTTGGTAATTTTGTGCAAAATAATTATATTCCATTTTTAAATACAGTAAAAAAAGAGTTGGAGCTATAGGATGATAGGAATAGATTTTGATGAACTTGATAATATAGAATTTAATACATTTAACGATCAAGATAAAAAAGCTAATTTTCTTAATAAAAGAAAAAAAATTATAAAAGGTACAGAAGAAGAAAAAACTGAAAGAATAGGATTAAAATTTACACCTAGATATAAACAAGAACTGGAACAGTATAAAAAAAGCTTAGGAGTGAGAACTTTTAATGCTCTTTTATATAAACTGATTGAACTGGGAAAAGAAACTCATATTAAAGAGCTTGAGAAATTAATTAAAAAGGATTGAAGATGTTAAAAACAGTACATATTAAAACAGCTAGTTTAGAAGATGGTGGAAAAACTGCATCTTGGTTAAGTAATGACAGGGCAAATATAAAAACTATTGTTGATGGAGAAGCTCTTGCAAAAGAAATTGAAAAGCAAGGAAACTTTTTAATCAAAGAAGGATATCAAATACTTAGTATTTTGCCAATTACATCTGAGAAAATTGAATCACATAGTTTAAGTGCTACTTTTACATCTAGTGTGATAATAACTGCAATAAAAAATTAACTGATTATATCAGTAATTTTTTTTATTAAAGGATGTTTTCTAAATAGATATATAAGAACAATAAAAAGTACAAAAATAAGTACATAAATGTCAAAAGTTATATTCATAAATAGATTTTAATATTAAAAGGATTTAAAGATGTTTAAAATGGTTATAAATGAGTTTTCTATTTTTAATGAAGCTGAATATAAAGCTATATTAAATAGCGTTCTAATACCCCTTATTTTGACGCTATTAACTAAAAACTTATTAATTGGATTATGTTGGATTTTATTAGTAACAATAATTTATAAATTCATACAGAAAAATAAAACAGAAAATGCAAAAGTTTTTTTCAATTTTTTAAAAGTACAAAGTCTAATATTTCTAAATTTAATTGTCTTCATTTTATTTAATACAATAATTAAATAATTACTAACTCTTTCTAACAAAAGGTTTTTACCTTTTGTCTAATTCTAATTTTTCTTTTTAAATAAAAAATACTACAACTGTAGTATTACTTCTTTTTTGTATTAAAGTATTAATACTATGTATTTGTAGGAATACAAGAATCTATAGATACCCAATTAATCATATCATTTTTAGAATACCATTAATTTTACAATGAATGGGTATAAATTAAAAAATTGAGTAGGTATTAATTTCATAATTAAGGGGAATTAGTTTGTAAATTGGGTGGATATTAATTCTATAATTAATGGTTAATTTTAAAATTAATAGTAATTTTATTCATAATTCAAAAGCTACTTTATTTTTAGCAAAATATTTATTTTTCTATTTTATAAGGACACCTAAAAAGACACCTTTTTTATAAAAATGAAAAGTATAAAATCATTTCTTCAAATAAAAGCCTATTTTATGGGCTTTTTAAATGGCGACCCCAGCAAGATTCGAACTTGCGTGTTCTGGAGGAAATCCAGACGTCCTTGGCCACTAGACGACAGGGTCAAAAAATGAAGATTGAAATTATAATTTAGTTTGAGTTTATTTTTGCTTAAAAGTAACTATTAAATAATGATTTTATCGTAATTTTTTATATGATTTTTTAGCTAGTTTTATAATTGTTGAAGCTTTAGTTTCATAAAAACCTCTATTATCCTCTACTATTACTTCTGTATTGAGTATAGCAAAATTTTTATCAAAATTTTTACCAGTTTTATTTGCTGATGTTGAATATAAAACACCAAATTTATGTATAAAATCGTAAAATTTAGAACTTTTTTCTACAACACGAAATGACATACCATTAGGATAAATAAATGTTGTTTTTTTGCTATTTCTAACTTTTTTTCTAAAATTCTTTGGAATTCTAGTATTTTTATTTAATGTTGAAAAAGAATCTACCGTATTTAAAATTTTTTTGGTAATTGGTCTTTGTTTTAAAGAAGAAAGCTTCTCATCACTTGATGATGAGAAACCTACTGTTGTATCTGTTTGAACTAAATAAATCAGATTCTGATTCATTTTAATCGTTTAAAAATTCTTGAATTGATTTTGGTGTTGAAACATCATTTGTTTTTAAAACTTTTATTGCTTCAACAGCTGCATTCGCAGCAGCTACAGTTGTAAAATATGGTACATTCATTCTTAAAACTGCCCTTCTAATTTCTTTTCCATCATCTTTCGATGATTCTTTAGCTTCACTTGTATTAATAGCCATTGCTATATCACCATTTGTAAGTAAATCTGTAATATTTGGTCTACCTTCACTTACTTTTAATACATTTTCGCAAGCTATCCCTGATTCAGCAATAATTTTATAAGTTCCACCAGTTGCAACTATTGTAAATCCATTTTCAGTTAAACCTTTTGCGATACTTGGAGCAAACTCTTTATCTAAATCACATAATGAAATAAATACTTTCCCTTCTTTTGGAAGATTATTTTTTGCTGCACTTTGAGATTTTGCAAATGCCATACCAAAGTTATCTGAGATACCCATAACTTCACCTGTTGATTTCATTTCAGGGCTTAAAAGTAAATCAGCACCATTTAATTTATTAAATGGGAAAACAGCTTCTTTAACTGCAACATGATTTTTTAATTTTGGTTTTAAAACATTATTATCTTCAAATACAATTTTTTTATCATAAATAGAAAGTGCATCTCTTAAAGTTTCACCCCACATAACTCTAGTTGCAACTTTAGCAAGTGGCATTCCTGTTGCTTTAGATACAAATGGAACTGTTCTTGAAGCTCTTGGATTTACTTCAATTAAGTAAATTTGTCCTTTATGAATTGCGTATTGAGTATTCATAAGTCCCACCACACCAAGACCTAAAGCCATCTCTTTTGTTTTAGTCTCTAATTCTTTGATTAATTCATCACTAATAGAAACAGGAGGTAATGAACAAGCAGAGTCACCTGAGTGAATACCAGCTTCTTCAATATGTTGCATAATCCCACCAATATAAACTTCTTTTCCATCACTTATGCAATCAACATCAAGTTCAATTGCTCTATCAAGGAATTTATCAATTAATACTGGTGCATCATTTGAAACAGAAACTGCTTCATCCATATATTGTTTTAATTCATCAGTTGAATAAACAATTCTCATACCTCTTCCACCAAGTACAAATGAAGGACGAACTAGAACAGGATATCCAATTTTTTCAGCAATTTCTATTGCTTCAGTTACTTCAACGGCTGTTCCATTATCAGGTTGTAATAATCCAATATTTTCAACAAATGCTGAGAATTTTTTTCTATCTTCTGCTAAATCAATAACTTCAGCAGTTGTTCCGATGATTTTTGCTCCTGCTTTTGTTAAAGCATTTGCAAGTTTTAATGGAGTTTGCCCACCAAAATGAACAATAACACCATCTGGATTTTCTTTCTCAACAACACTTCGTACATGTTCAAAATCAATTGGTTCAAAATATAAAATATCAGATGTATCATAATCTGTTGAAACTGTTTCTGGGTTACAGTTATACATTATAGTTTTTACACCCATTTCATTTAAAGCAAATGAAGCGTGAACACAACAATAGTCAAATTCAATACCTTGACCAATTCTATTTGGTCCACCACCAATAATCATAACTTTTTTATCAGTTGATTCAGTTTTATCTATTTTTGGAAGTTTTGTTACGTTTGTAGTTGAGTATAAATATGGTGTTAAAGCTTTAAACTCAGCAGCACAAGTATCAACTTCATTGTACTCAAAATCAACATCTAAAGATTTTCTAGCAGTATAAATATCTTCTTCTGATTTACCAATCAATTTACCAATCATTTTATCACTAAATCCATTAGATTTGATTTTTCTCATAAAATCTGCATTTGTTAAAATTGATGAATCAATAGATTTTTCTAAATCATGAATTTCTCTAAATTTAGTTAAGAACCAAGGATCAATTTTTGATAATTCAAAGATGTCTTCATTTGATAAACCTTGTCTCATACCTTCCATTAGGTATAAAAGTCTTTTATCATTTGGTCTTCGAATCTCTTTTTTGATGAAATCTAAATCTTTATCTAAAATTCTATCAAATCCAATAAGTCCAGTTTCCATTGAACAAAGTGCTTTTTGAATTGATTCATTAAAAGTTCTACCAATTGCCATAACTTCACCAACAGATTTCATAGAAGTTGTTAAAGTTGAATCAGCTTTAGGGAATTTTTCAAAAGTAAATCTAGGAATTTTTGTAACAATATAATCAATTACAGGTTCAAATGAAGCTGCTGTTCCAGTTATATCGTTCGTAATTTCATCAAGTGTAAATCCAACAGCTAAAAGTGTTGCAACTTTTGCAATAGGATAACCTGTTGCTTTTGATGCAAGTGCAGAAGATCTCGAAACCCTTGGATTCATCTCAATTACAATCATTCTTCCTGTTTTTGGATCAATTGAAAATTGTACATTTGAACCACCTGTATCAACACCAATTTCTCTTAAAATTGCAAAAGATGCATTTCTCATATCTTGATACTCTTTATCTGTAAGAGTAAGAGCAGGTGCAATAGTAATAGAATCTCCTGTATGAACACCCATTGGGTCTAAGTTTTCAATAGAACATACAATAATACAGTTATCTTTATTATCTCTGATAACTTCCATTTCATATTCTTTCCATCCAAGCATAGATTCCATAATTTCGATTTCACTAATAGGACTTGCTTCTAATCCAGATGCTGCTAATTTTTTAAACTCTTCCATATTATATGCAACACCTGAACCTCCACCAGCAAGGGTAAAAGAAGCTCTTGAAATTACTGGAAATCCAATCTCTTTTGCAACTTTAATTGCTTCTTCAAGATTATAAGCATTAGCACTTTTAGGTAAATCCATACCAATTTTTTTCATGGCTTCATTAAAAAGATGTCTATCTTCACCTTTTTTAATAGAATCAGGATGAGCACCTAAAAACTTAACACCTTCTAACATTCCCTTTTCGTACATTGAAGTTGCAACATTAAGTGCTGTTTGTCCACCCATAGTTGGTAAAATAGCATCAATATTTTCTCTTTCAATAATTTTTGCAACAACTTCTTCTGTAATTGGTTCAATATATGTTTTGTCAGCGAACTCAGGATCAGTCATAATAGTAGCTGGATTTGAATTTATTAAAACAACTCTGTATCCTAGTTCTTTTAGCGTTTTAGTAGCTTGAGTACCTGAATAATCAAATTCACACGCTTGACCAATAACAATTGGTCCAGAACCAATAAGTAAAATAGACTTTATATCTTCTCTTTTTGGCATAAAAAATTCCCCATATTTATTTTATAAAATTTGGATAGTGTATCGAAAAGGGGCTTAAGATTCGGTTATGTATTACAATTTTGTAGTTACAAGTTTTACATATAATATAAGAAATTATTTTTATATTATATATTAAAACTTGAACTTTTAAATAACAAATAATTAAGCTTATAAATTTTTAAGCAGAAGGAAGATTAAACTTTTTTGTATCTAAAATACCTTCATTATCAAATGATAGATAATATAAAACATCTTTTTTTACTTCTAAACCAGCTAAATATCTTAAAGCCAAATTTGCTTGAAGGGAACCAATATGCATAACAATTGGACAAGCTATTCCATTTGGTTTTCTATCATTTATTTGAAAAACTGCTTCATACGAAGCTTTTTCAAAAAAACAAACTTGACCATGAAATTCTTCAACACTCCCATAAATCCAAGGTTGATTATGTTCTATACAATATTTATTTATTGAAGCTCTTGTTGGAAGATTATCTGTTGCATCAATAATCAAATCAAAAGTTAAATCTCTTTTTGTAAATTCATCAAAAGTTTCTTTATAAGCATTTACTTTAACATAAGGACATCTTGATTCTATAAGTTCTTTTAAAACATCTGCTTTATATTTTCCATCATCACCAACTTTAAAACCTATTTGTCGATGAATATTATGAACTCCAACAGTATCAAAATCTACAAATGTAAACTCTCCAATTCCAGATGCTCCAAGCGCAATCCCTAAAGTACATCCTAATCCTCCACTTCCAATAATTGCTATTTTTTTATTTTGTAAAGAATTTTGAACTTCTTCTCCCCAAAGTTTTATTTGTCTATTAAAATATTCATTAAATTCATTTTGCATTATTTATTCCTTACTATATTACATAAGATTATTATTTTTATATTGTTTTATAATAATAGCAAATTATAATTAAATTACTATGACTAAAATCAAGTATTAATAATCTATAATTGTGTAATGAAAAATCAATAAAAGGTAACAAATGAAAAAATCTTCTATTTTTTTAACTCTATGTCTTTTAGCTTTAAGTGCTAATTCGGCTTCTATTAATTCTTCAAATGATTATGAAAAATTAAAACAGTCCATAGAAAAAAAATATCAGAATAAAAACCCTAAACAATGGGGAGAAAATGTAACAGGGGTTAAAACAAAGTTAAAAACAAAAGATAAAGTAATTGCACTTACAATGGATGCTTGCGGAACAGAAAGTGGAATGGGTTATGATAATCATCTAATAGCTTATTTAGAAAAGGAAAAAATCCCTGCTACTTTATTTATAAATGGAAGATGGATAGATAGAAATATGGAAAATTTTAAGCATTTAGCTTCAAATCCACTATTTGAAATAGGAAATCATGGATATTTACATAAACCAGCTTCTGTAAATGGAAAATCTATTTATGGCATCAGTGGAACAGCCAATATTTCAGAACTTGTTGATGAGATTGAATTAAATGCAAGAAAGATTGAAGAACTAACAAATAAAAGACCAAAATATTTCCGTTCAGGAACTGCATATTATGATGAAATTGCTGTAAAAATTGCAAATAATTTAAAACAAGAAGTTATAGGATTTTCAGTTTTAGGTGATGCAGGAGCAACTTATAGTGCAAAGCAAATTGAAGAAGCTTTTGCAAATGTAAAAGGTGGAGAAATTGGAATAATTCATTTTAATCATCCTGAATCTCATACAAGAGAAGGAATTATTAGAGTTATTGAAAAATTAAAAGAAAAAGGTTTCAAATTTGTAAAATTATCTGATTATTCTTTAAAATAATCAGATTAATTTTTATTTTCAACAGAGAAGATAAGCTTAGCTTCATCAAGAAGCTTTTGAGCTTCTTCTAGTTCTTTTATTCCTGTTTTATAAAGTTTTATAGAATCACTTAATGTAATTTGTGGATTTGATAATTTTTCTAAAAGTTCTTTTGCTTTTAAAACTTTTTCTTCAAAACTAATCTCTTCATTCATACAATATCCTCATTATTATTTATATAAGAGTCTATTATATCTATAATTAATAAAAAAATATGTAAACTAAAAAAAACATTGGTGTTTACATGATAGATTTTTCAAAAATACTTGTTATTGTTACTCTACTAGGAGGGCTTGGTATATTTTTGATTGGTTTAATAATCATGACAAAAGGTTTACAATCACTTGCAGGTGATACATTGAGAAATGCCATGTTACACTTTACAAAAAGTCCTTATAGTGGTGCTTTAAGTGGTGCTATTATGACTACTTTATTACAATCTTCAAGTGCTACAACAGTTGCTGCTGTTGGTTTTGTAGGTGCTGGAATTATTAGTTTTTCCCAATCTTTAGGTATTATTTTTGGTGCAAATATAGGAAGTACTTTTACAGGTTGGTTAGTTGCTATCTTTGGATTTAAATTTAATCTTGAAACTTTTGTTTTACCTTTTATATTTTTAGGCGCAATTTTAAAACTTTTCGCAAAAGAAAATGTTGCTTCTGCTGGTTTTACACTAGCTGGTTTTGGACTTATTTTTGTAGGTATTAGCACAATGCAAGAAGCTGTTTCAGGATTTGAAAATATCTTAACTCCTGATCTTTTACCTAATGATTCTTTTGGAGGAAGACTTTTACTAATTGCTATTGGTATTGGTATTACTATGATTACTCAAGCTTCTAGTGCTGGAATTGCTATGACTTTAACTCTACTTTATGGTGGTGCAGTAAATTTTGAACAAGCTTTAGCTTTAATTATTGGTATGGATGTAGGTACAACTGTTACAGCTGCAATGGCGACAATTGGAGCAAATATCAATGCAAAAAGGACAGGATTTTCTCATGTAATATATAACTTTATTAGTGCTATATTTGCTTTTTTGTTTATTACACCTTTTATTTCAATTCTAAATTATATAAAACCCGAATTTATTTTAGAAAATGCTCAAATTGCTGTAGTTGTATTTCATAGTTCATACAATATTATAAGTGTATTACTTATTCTACCATTTACAAATATTTTTGCAAATTTCATAAAAAAATTAATAAAAGAAAATTCAAATAATTCTATTAACAATTTAAATGAAGAATTTTTAAAAGAACCCAAACTTGCATTAAATGCTACACTACAAAGTATCATTAAAGAGTATATTACTATTTTAAAACATATAGAATTCATATTAAATAAAGAATCAAAATATCAAAGAATGGATATAAAAGAAGTTCAAAATATATTAAATATTACTCATAAATTTTTAGACAAAATTCATATTAAACAAAAAGACAGTCCTGATTGGGCTTATTTAGTTGATTTAATTCATGCAATAGACCATCTTCAAAGATTACATGAAAGATGTGAAGAGGAAGAAGATAGAATTATTTGTGCAAAAAATATAATTGAACTAAAAGATATATTAAATCAATTTCATACAAATATTTTAAGTACCATTTTAGTTCAAAAAACAAATAATTGGAACCAACTAATAAAAAATAGTGAAGAACTAACTAAAGATATTGAAAAGATAAGACAACAATACAGAGAAGATATTGCAAATAAAATCGCAACAGGCGAACTTGATGTGCCAGATGGTTCTGATAGATTAGAAGCTATTAGATGGATAAATAGAGTAAGTATTCATATTTATCGTATAAACTATTATATTCATAAAGCTATACTTTCATCTGGGAAATAATAAAAACTATTTATCTTTTAAAATTTCTTTCACATAATTTTCAAATTTTTCAACTTCAACTAAAAAAGAATCATGTCCTGATTGGCTTTGTATCAATTTATATGTTACTTGTTTTTCATGTCCAAGTTTTATCATAATATCTCGTATTTCTTCCATTTCTTCTGGAAAAAACAACATATCATCACTAAAAGCAATCAAATGCAAATTTGATTGAATCTTATCAAACGAATCTTCAAGTTTATCTTTGTTTCTTCCTGCATCAAAAATATTCATTGTTTTACAAGTATACAAATATGAAAGTGGATCAAAATACTTTGGAAAACTATATGCGTTATATTCCAAATATTTTTCTACTTCAAATCTTCCAAAAAGTTCATATAATCCATCAGTTGCAGAATATTCTCTTCCAAATTTATTATTAAATAAAGTTGGACTTAAATAACAGATTAATCCTGCCATTCTTCCAATAGCAAGACCAGGAAGTCCTAAAGCTTTTAAATCATCTTTAGTATAATTTCCATTTTTAAAAATTGGGTCATGTCGTAAAGCTTCCATTCCAATTTTATTAAAAGCTATAGCCCAAGGTCTTGTATATGCAGTTGTTGCCATTGCAATAATTTCTTTTGCAAAATTTGGATATTCAATAGCATAACAAAGTGCCTGCATTCCACCTAAACTTCCACCAACAACTGCGACAGCATTAGAAATTCCTAATTTTTTATATAGTTTCATTTGAGCTTTTACAATATCTGATATTGTAATAACTGGAAATTTTAATCTATACTCTTTTTTTGTTGAAGGGTCAATACTCATAGGACTTGTTGAACCATAAGAACTTCCAATATTATTTGAACAAATTACAAAATATTTTGTTGTATCAATAGCCTTTCCATCGCCTATAAATTTATCCCACCAACCAGGTTTTACTTCATCTGCATAACGCCCAGCTGCATGATGACTTAAAGATAATGGATGACAAATAACAATAACATTTGATTTATCTTCATTTAGTTCACCATATGTTTCATATATGATTTCAAAAGATTCTAATAGTCTTCCACTTTCTAAATATAAAGGTTCATTAAATTTTTCTACTTTTGTCTCTATTTTCAAAATTAATCCCAACTGTAAAGTTTTTAAGCCTGATAGTCTAGCTAAACTATCATAAGAAAGTTATTTAGTCTTATGCCTTGTACAAATCATCCAAACTTATTTTCATAAGTTCTTGCCAAGTTTTATCTGGATTCCAAATATTAAATATTGACAAATCAATCTCTTCAAATGGAGTTTTTAAAATATATTTATGATAAACATACATAAACGCACTAACTCTATAATTTTTCGCACAATGTACCCAAACTTTGTTTGCTCCAAGTGCTTGCATAGTATTTAAAAAAAGTTTTAAATCACTTGGCTTTGGATTTTCAAAATCTACAGGAATATGAAAATAACTCATTCCAAGATTTGTCACTACTTTATCTTCATTTTCAATAGCATTAGAAGCATTACATAAAGCAAGATTAATTACTACTTCAAAACCTTCATTTTTTATCAAATCAAACTCTTCAATTTTTGGCTGACCAGAAGTTGAAATAAGTTCATTAATTTTGATGTAATTCAAAATATTTTTCATATTCGCTCCTTTGCTTTTTTATCATTGTAAGATTTTCTTTCTTATTCATAAGTAAATTTATATATAATTAGCCCATGAAAAAGATATATATAGCAGGATTTGATGTTTTTGAAAGTAATTCCATAGAGATAGGTAAAAAGTATGTACAACTTTGTAAAAACTATGGTTTTGAAGGTTTATATCCACTTGATAATATCGTAGATTTCAATCAAGAAAAAAGAAAAATTGCACAAGATATTTTTAAAGCTAATGTAAACTTGATAAATCAATGCGATATTGTTATTGCAAATTTAAACTCATTTAGAGGAAAAGAAGCAGATAGTGGAACAGTTTGGGAATGTGGTTATGCAACTGCATTAGGAAAAAAAGTATATGGTTATATGAAAAAAGAGCAAAATTATATAGATAGTTTTTCAAAAGATGAAAAAAAAGTTATAGATAATGTAACTTATGATTTAGAAAATAGAGTTATTGAGGATTTTGATTATTCTATAAATTTAATGATTGCTTGTAGTATACAAAAGATGATATTTGGAGATTTTGAAGATTGTTTAAAGGAGATTTGTAAATGAGTTTGATTTTTGCTAAATCACAAGATGCTAAAAAAGCTTATGAATTAGTTAGAAGTTTACAAACAAGATTTGTAGAAAAACTAAATGATTTAAGTGAAAAATTTGGAGAAGATAAAAAATTTGAAGAAGTTATTTGGCTAAGAAATGGTGGAACTTTTGGTGGTGGAAGTAGATTTGAAGCAAGAGATGAGATATTTTTTAATAGAGCTAGTGTAAATGTATCTCAAGTTCATTATGAAGATGATTCAACAAAAAGTTTAGATAGTGCAACAGCTATTTCAACCATAATTCATCCAAAAAATCCAAACTTACCATCTATTCATATTCATATTAGTTTAACTATTTTAAAAGATGGGAACTCTTATTGGCGAATTATGGCTGATTTAAATCCAAGTATTGAAAATATTGAAGATAAAAAAGTTTTTGAAAAAGCTATAAAAGAAGCTTCAAAAGAGACTTTTGAAGAAGGTATAAAACAAGGTGAAAAATACTTTTTTATTCCAGCATTAAATAGACACAGAGGAATTTCTCACTTCTATTTAGAAAATTATAAAACTCAAGATAAAGAAAAAGATTTTGCATTTGCTTTAAATTTTGGTGAAATTATTATAGATAGATATATTTTGATTTTGAAAAATGCTTTTTTAAATAGACAAACATTTAGTGTTCAAGATATTAAAAAACAACTTGATTATCACACGTTATATCTATTTCAAGTTTTAACTTTAGATAGAGGAACAACTTCAGGACTTTTAGTACATAATGAAAATGACACAGGAATTATGGGCTCACTTCCAAAATTTGTAAATAAAAAACTTTTAGAATCTTGGATAGAAAAAGTTCCAAATCCACAAGATAAACTTTTATTAGAAATTACTAAAACTATAAATGACAATGGCTTAATAGATGAAAATACAAAAAAAGAATTAGCACAAGTTGTAAGAAATCACTACAAAAAATACCCTGATTCATTGAAATATCAGGCAAGTGGAAATACTATACCAACAACAGTTAATAATCATACTAAATAAAAGGAATAGAAAATGAATAAAATTAATGAATTAGAAAAAATTTTAAAAAGTGATGTTTTAATAGAAGTAGATGCTGAACTAAAAGCATTAGAGAAATTAATTTCAAAAGATAAAGATGATAAAGATTTAAAAGTTGAATTAGATTATATATTGGATGTAAAAAAATTTTATGATGAAGTTTTACTTCATATTGAAAAAAAACTTTTAACAGAAGAAGAAGCTATAAATATCCTTAAAGATTTAGAGGATATGAAAGCAGAAGATGAGGACGAGGTATAAAATGTTTGAATTAGAAACTTATCAAATAGTTAATATTTTAGGATTAATAATAGGAATCTTTTTTGGAATAATTGCCCAAAAAAATCAATTTTGTTTTAGTGGTTCAATAAAAGATTATATTTTAATAAAATCTACAAAAAGAGGTGCTTCTGTTATTATGGCAATGATTGTTGCAATTATTTCAACTACAATTATCTCTAAGTATTTTGAATTAGATTTAACACAAACAAATTATTTTAAAAGTAATATAAACTATTTTGCAATAATTTTAGGTGGATTGTTATTTGGTAGTGGAATGATGATTGCTGATGGTTGTAGTAGTAGAAGTTTGATTAAATATGCCCAAGGTGATACAAATGCATTAATCACATTAATTTTTATAGCTATTTTTGCATATGCAACAACTAAAGGACTTTTATTTGATATATTTAATCCATTTATTAATAATGAATTTTTAATAAATGTTTCTTCATATATTACGAATACTCAAATGAACATATATATAGTTTTAGCTATTTTATTTGTTATTCTTTTTTATACAGTAAATAAAAGAATAAAAAGAGTATTTACTTTAATAGATGGAATTTTAATAGGATTACTTGTAAGTGCTGCTTGGTTTGTAAGTGGTTATATCGGTCAAGAAAGTATGGAAAGAAGTATAGAACTAACAGGAATAAGTTTTGTCTATCCAACAGCAAAAACTTTAGAATTGTTTACATATTATCAAGTAAATGAAGTAACATTTAGCATTTGTATGGTTATTGGTGTTTTAGTAGGAACTTTTACTATGTCATTTTTTAATAAAAAATATAGTTTTGGATGTACTGCAAATAAAAATATTAATAAAGTAAAATATAATATGATTGGTGGAGCATTGATGGGAACAGGTGGAATTATGGCTATTGGATGTACAGTAGGACAAGGATTGTCTGGTCTTTCAACATTAGCTTTTGCGTCTGCTATTGCAATTATTTCAATATTTATTTCTGCATTAATAACTGCAAAAATTCTAAATAAATATAATAAACTTCCTATGTGTTTTATCTTTGAATGGGATGATGAAAATAAAAATAAACCTGTTGATTTTCAGATTTAAAAAAGAAAAAAAAGGAGTTTAAACTTTGAAATTTAAACCCCTTTTTTTAATATAACATTAATTTAATTGATATTGAACAATATAATCTCTCATTAAAGGTGGAATATCTAAATAATTTTCACTATCAGCAATAACTGCACTTTGATTACTATTTTCTTCTATTCCCTCTGCTGTTTCTTCAACTTCTTCATTTCTTGATTCAAAACCTGTTGCAACAATAGTGATTTTTACTTCATCTTTTTCTAAAGTACTATCAGAAGTTGTACCAAAAATAATCTCTGCATTTGAATCCATTCTTTCATTTATAGTTCCCATAACATCATTTATTGCAAATAATGAAACTTGTGGATGAATATTAAAATGAATTAAAATTCCTTTTGCACCATTTAATGAAACTTTATCAAGTAATGGAGAATCAATAGCATCTTCTAAAGCTCTTTGAGCAGCATTTTCACCTTTTGCTCGCCCTATTCCCATTAAAGCCATACCTTTGTGTTGCATAATAGTTTTAACATCTGCAAAGTCTGTATTAATATCTGAATTTCCAGGATTTAAAATCACTTCAGACATACCATTTACAGCTTGATATAAAATATTATCAATTATTTTAAAAGCATCTTTCATACCTACATTTTCATCAATAATTTCTAATAATCTATCATTTGGAACAATAATGATTGAATCACTTACTTTTTTTAGTTCTTCAAGTCCAAGATTTGCTAATCCTGCTCTTTTTTTACCTTCCCAAGTAAATGGTTTTGTTACAACAGAAACAGTTAATGCACCTATTTCTTTAGCAGCTTTTGCAATAATTGCAGCAGCTCCTGTTCCAGTACCTCCACCAAGTCCAGCAGCAATAAATACAATATCAGCACCTTTTAAAGAACCTTTTATCTCTTCATAACTTTCAACTGCTGAATCTCGTCCAACTTCTGGTTTCATACCAGCACCTAAACCCTTAGTAAGTTTTAGTCCTAGTTGGATTTTTTTTGGAGCTTTTGAAATATGAAGCACTTGTAAATCAGTATTTGCTGCAATTAAATCAATTTTATGAGAACCTTCATTTATCATGTGGTTAATCATATTACAACCACCACCACCAACTCCAATAACAGCAATTTTTGCTACATTATCAGATAAAACTTTACTTGGCATATCTACTTTTATATCATCAACTCTAAATAAATTTTCCATTAAAACCACTCCGATACTTTACTCCAGAACTTAGAAACACCTTTTTTCTTATCTTTTATTAGAGGTGTTAAAATCGCTCCATTGTCTTTAATTTGAATATGTTCTTTATTATTTGTTTCCATTGTAGGTTTTTCAGAAGGAATTGCATTTGAAACAGAAATTTTAGGTTCAACAACTCTATCTTTTCTCAAAGGTTTAATTAGTTTTTTACTTGAATCTAATTGATAACTTCTATTTGTTCCTAAAGCATAAAATAACAATCCAACAATTGTAGCCATATTAGCTTCATCAAAACTCATAAATCCATTTTTAATATTTTTAGGATTTGAAACACTTATTGGTATACCTTCAAAAATCTTTTCAGTTAATTTTTTGATTCCATCAAGATAACTCATTCCTCCTGTTATTACAATTCCAGAACCTGTATTATCTAATAAACCACTTTTTTTAAGTTTATTTTTTACTAAAACCAAATCTTCTTCAACACGAGCATGAATAATTGTTTGAATATAATCTAATGCAACTTCTGAGATACTCTCTTCATCACCAATTCTAGGAATTTTTACTTTTGTAACACCTAATTCATTATTTGGAGAATAATTTCTAATAAGTGATCCATATTCTAATTTTATCTTTTCAGCAGCTGTTGGAGGAGTATGTAACATAACAGATAAATCATTCGTAATATGATTTGAACCAACAGGAATAAATCCATTAAAAATTATAGAATTACCTTTAAAATAGACAAATTCTGTTGTTGTTGAACCTAGATTTATAACTATTGCACCAAACTTTTTTTGTTGATCATCTAAAACTGCAAGTGCTGCTGCATATGAATCTAAAACAAATTTAACTACTTCTATTCCAGAAATTTTCAATGCTGATTTTATATTAGTTAAAGCTGTTCTTTTAGCTGTTACAATATAAACAGAAACTTCAAGTCTACTTCCGTTCATATTTAAAGGATTATCAACTTCAACAGAATCATCAACTTTAAAAAATATTGGAACAACATGAACAACTTCATATTCTGGAACAATTGTAGCATTGTATAATGCCATTTGCATAACTTGATTTATTTCAGTTTCTGTTATAAGTCCATTTGGAACATTAACTGAACCACTACTTCTAATACTTTTTGAATAACTTCCAGAAATAGATACAACTGTTGTATCAACTAATTCTGTTGTAGTTCTTTTTGCAATAGAAACCGCATCTTTTATAGCTTTTGAAGCTTCTTCAATATTAATAATTAAACCTTTATTAATACCATTACTTTTTTGAATTCCTGTACCTAATATATTTATATTATTTTCTAAATCATGTTTTGCAATAACTGCGGTTATTGTTGATGAACCTATGTCAATTGCTAAAAAAGTATTATTCAATTATTACTCCTTTTCTTGGATTGAAGATTGAATAGTAAAAGTATTTTCTAATTTTTTCATTAGGTTTAACATTAATTCTTCTTCTTGAAGTTGGATTATTGTTCCTTTTACAACGTCATCTTTTGTTTTATTATAATCAGCCATTTTTGAATTATTAATTCTAAAAAGAACTATTTTATTGTCTAATTTTACAATTCCTTCTTTTGTAGTTGCAGAAAATAATTGATTTAAAAATTTAGCTGCTTCTTGTTGTTCTAAACCAGGGATTTTTGTAATTGATTCTCTTGTAATACCTGAAATCTCTTCACCTTTAAAATCTTTTAGTGTTGAATTTGCAATTTCTTCTAATTTTTTTGATTTTAATACTTTTTCAAAATCAGTTTTTACTTGAACTAAAGCTTGTTCAAAAGTCAAGGTAATTGAAGGATTTTTCTTAACTACTTTTACAATATAATATTTATTATTTTCAAAAAATGGTTTTACAATTTCTAAATCTTTTGATTCTTCAATTTTTAAATTATTTTCTGATGAATAAGGAAGTTGAGTTTGTACAAAATTTTGAGTAAGATCAAATTTATCTTCATCTTTTTTAAGTTTTAAATATATTTTTAAAGCTTCTGTTTTTGTAAATTTTTCATCTAAATCTTTAATTATTTGTTCTCTTGCTTCTTCTAAAGACTTAATTTTTCCATCTTCATGTTTATAATCAATTTTAAATTTTTCATAATGAGTTTTAATTTCATCTTCTGTTGGATTAGAAGAAGCTAAAGGTATCTCTTTTATTTGTAAATCATATGAAACTTCTGACATATAAGAATTTTTATTTTCTTCCCAGTATTTTTTTAGTTCATCATCTTTTAAATCAACTGAGATATCATTTATTGACAAAATTTTAAAACTAATATCATCTTCTAAAAAAAGTAATTTACTAATATTTTCAATTTCATTTGAAGTAGGATTTATTTCAAATAATTTTTGAACTTTTTGTAATAATAGACCTCTTTTTAAAGATTCTTCAAAATCTTTTGGTGTCATTCTATTTTGAGCTAAAACTCTTATATAAGTCTCTTTATCAAATTTACCATCTTTTGTGAAAGCTTGATATTTTAGTAACTCTTTAGCAATTTCTTCATTTGTAACATCTAAACCTAAAGAATCTCCATAAGACATAATTAGATTTTTTTGTAAAGCTTGTCTTAAAGCTACATCTTTTAATTTTAGTTGTTCAGCTAATTCTTTGTTAAACATTGTTCCGAACATTCTTGAATATTGATCATAAAGATTTGAATACTCTTGTTGATACTCTTCAACAGAAATTTCTCTATCACCAACAACTGCTACTACTCCGCCTTGTTTTCCATACTCGTAAGAACCCCAACCAACAAATCCAGCTCCAACGAATGCAATTGTACTTATCCAAATAGTAATTACTAGCCACTTCTTGTGTCTTTGCATCCACGTTATCATAAAATATAATCCTCTTAAAAATTTTAGAGATAATACAAAAAAGTTGCTTTTATGTTCGTTAAACGCTAATCATTTCTATATTAGAAGAGTCAATATTTAGCTCTTTTTTACTTAATAAATCATTTATAACTGATTCTCTAATAGTGATTTCAAGTTTTTTACAAGCACTTTTAAAAGCTTCTTCTTCTCCTACAATAAAGCACATCTTTTTTGCTCTTGTAATTGCAGTGTATAAAAGCTTAGTATTATGCATAATATAGTGAGAAAAACTCATAGGAATTAAAGCATTATCATATTCCATACCTTGAGTTTTATGAATAGTTAAGCAATAAGCTAAAGATAATAGATGATGTACATTTTCAAAATCATAAAATACAACCATATCATCATTTGGATATAAAACAATACATTTTTCTTCATCAAAATCAAGCTTTATTATAAGTCCTAATTGACCGTTATAAACTCTTCTTTCTAAAAAATCAGTTGAAGCATTTTTATACATACTCATTGTTTGAGCTCGCATATTTTCATTTTTTATATGAATAACTTTATCTGTTAATTTATATTCATAAATTTTTGATACAAAAGCTTTTCCTTTTGTATGATTAAAAAGTTTTTGAAGTTGAATATTTAAATTATCAACACCTAAAATCCCACCTTTCATAGGAGTAATTACTTGAAAAAGTGTCAAAGCTTTTGATATTTTTTTCTTTTTTATAAAATCATAATAATCTTGTATATAAGTTGAAGAAATATTTAAAATATTATTTAAAATATATTCACTATTTTCACCTCTTAAATCAGCAAATTCATTTGTAGAAACTGAATTTTTTCTTGAATAATAATTTGAAATAGAAACATCAATAAATTTAAAATCTTCATACTCTTGTTTATAATCAGGTAATTCACCTTTTCTTATATCATTTGCAATTACAGCTATTGCTTGATTTTCATTTTGTCTATAAATTTTTGTTAATTTGCAAATTGGAGCTAATTCATATTTTATAGCATCAGCTAATACATTACCAGCACCAATTGCGGGTAATTGTCCATCATCTCCAACAATTATAAAAATTGTATCATCATCAATTTTTGAAACAATTTGATAAAAAGTTACAGAATTTACCATAGAAGCTTCATCAAGTAAAATAGCTTTATATGGAAAAAAATCTTTCTCTTTATGTTTTACAAGTAAGCTTTGTATTGTTGAAGAATTATAACCTGTTGTATCACTTATTCTTTGAGATGCTATTCCACTAAGTGCAATAGTCATAATATCATCATAACTCATAATTTCTTCAAGAAGTTCCAGTATTGCTCTACTTGAAGTTGATTTTCCAGTTCCAGCATAACCTATCAAAAAAAGCGTTTTATCACCATTATTTATAAGTTCAACTGCTTTTTTCTGCTCTTCACTTAAATCAAATCCTAAAGTCTGCTGTTTTTTTACTAAATATTCATCAAAGGTTGCGATAATTTTTCTGTTTTTTTCATTTTTTCGTCTACTAAAAAAATCTAAAATTCTTTTTTCAGCATAATAAAGCATTGAAAGAGCAAGCCTATTTTCACTTGTAACAAAAATATTTTCTTCAACAAGCATTTTTGAAATTGCTTGTTCATATAACGTTTCTTCATTTGAAAATCTCAAACTTTCATCTAAAAGTTTGTACAAATGAAATTTATCTATTGAAGAATTTCCATTGTTATCACAATATTCTCTTAAAGTATAGTTTAAACAAGCCATTATTCTAAACTCTGATTTAGGGTCAATTCCTAAAGATTTTGCTATTTCATCAGCTCTTTTAAATCCAATTCCTTTTATGTTTATTAAAATATATGGATTTTCTTTGATTTTATCTATAAGATTTTCAACTTCTCCTAAACTTGAATATATTTTTGTAATAAGATTTGAAGTAACTCCAAATTTTGCCAAAAAAGAACCTAATTCACGTAAATGCTTAAATTTCTGCCAAGAAGAAACAATAGTTTCAAGTTTTTTATCTTTTATTCCTTTGAAATCTAAAAGTTCATTTGGTCTTTCATTTAATATCTCAACTAATTCATCTTCTGAATATTTTTCCAAAAGTTCATGAGCAAATTTTTTTCCAACACCTTTTACAATTTTTGTAAGAAAAAAAAACATTTCTGCTTCTTTAAGTTCTAAAGTATCAAATTCAAATTGAACTCCATATTTTTTATGAGTAATCCAATTTCCTTTTAATATAACTTCTTCACCTACAATTTTTTCAATATCCGTATCAAAATATGCACCACAAATTTTTTGATTATTTTCTAAAACAGCAATTATGTATTTTGTTTCGTCATTTTTATAAAGAACTTTTTTTATAATTCCAGATAATTTAAAACTTTTATACTCTTCTTGCATTAATATCCATCATTAAATTTATGTTTTTTATGTTTATCTTTTTTATAATTACTTTTATTTTTTTCTTTTTGAAGAAGATTTGCATCTTTTAACAAGTTTGCTCTTTCTTCCTCAAAAGTTTCACTATGATTTTGTGTATAATTTACTGTTTTTGAGATAAATACTTTTAAATTTGTATAATATTCTGAATATAACTCAACTTCTTGAGTTTTTTTCATATCTTCATAATTTTTTTTAGTTCTTTGTTTAAATAATTCTTTATCAAAGTTTTCTATTTTTAATAATGAAATAGTTCTTGTAAAAAATTTTTCTAAAACTCTTATATATTTGATTCGTTGTTGTTTTTCATTTATTTCAAAAGTCATTTAAGTAATTCTTCTAATTTTTCAATAGGTCTTGCTATTACAGCTTTATCGCCTTTTATAATAATTGGCCTTTCTATTAAAATTGGATGTTCAACCATAATTTCAATCAATTGTTCTTCATCAATTACATTTTTAAGATTTAACTCTTTATAAATATCTTCACCAGTTCTTAAAAGTTCACTAGCTTTCATATTTAATTTTTTTAGTACATCTTTTAATTGCTCTTTTGAAGGTGATGTTTCTAGATATTTTACAATATTAGCATTTATACCTTTTTCTTCTAAAAGTGTCATTGCATTTCTTGATTTTGAACATTTTGGATTATGCCAGATTTGGATATTTTGCATATAATAAACCTTATTTTTCTAATAAAGTTTATTATATCTAAAAGTTTTTTATAGAAGATAAAATATTACAAAGTGTAATGTTTCAAGTTTTAAAATGTTGCACCTAAAGTTAAAATAGGTCCTTTATATTGGAATTTATATCCATTTATATCATCTTCAAAATCTAATGTTCTATTTTTATATCCTGCACTTAAAATCAGTGCATCATTATTTAGTAATTTATAACCTAGATTTACATAATACTCATAAACATAATCTATATTATGATTTTTTCCATATGAAACTCCATATTCAACTTGCAGTTTATCATCTTCATTTTTCATATGAAATTCTAAAGTAGGAAACTCTTCAGTATTTGATAATACAACATTGTATTTTACAACTTTCCAATCTAAATCAAATTTGTTATAAGCTATACCCAAATTTGCATTTTTAAAATTATATAGATAATATAGTTTATTCCATTTTGTTGTCGTTTCTAAATCAGACCCAATTAAAAGTACATTATTAAAATATGCTTTTGAATCCATAAAATCAGCTTTTAATATATGATTTTTATATTTAAAAGATATTTCTGGAATAACTTCATTTGTTTCATCCAAAACACTAACTTTATTAGTACCATAAATATCTGTTTTCAAAAAAGAATATGTTAATTTTGGTGTTATTGAAAAATCTTTACTAAAATTACTTTGAGAAACTTTTTTTTCATCTTTTAAAATATTATCTTTTTTGTATTCTTTTACAAACTCATTATTTATTGGTTTTGATAGTTCTTGTTTTTCTTCAATTATTTCATCTTTAAATGTTTGAATATTATCATTTTTATTTATATCTTCAATTTTTTCATATTCATTGTTTCCAGCAGTGTTAATTTCAGTTTTTTTATTTATAAAATTGTATTCAACTTTTTTTTCTTGTGATAAATTACTTAAAGGAACATAATCATCACTTGCAAAAAGATATAAAACTAAACTTGAAATTATTATTATTTTTTTCATAAAAAAACTCCTCATTTTTTAAACAGCAGATAATATCAAACTTTATTTTAAAAAATTATTTAAACTATTATCTTATTATAATTATTTTTTATGTATTCTGCAACTCTAAATGAATTGGCATAAATAGTAAATGTATAAGGAACACTTCCACCTGTTGGCATAAAACTTCCATCTGTTACAAATAGATTTGAAACTTCATGAGCTTGACAATTTTTATTTAAAACTGAAGTTTTTGAATTATCTCCAAATCTACAACCACCAGCTTGTAAATTTGAAGATGGAAGTGCTGATATATCTGAAACTATATTTTTACCACCCATTTTTTCAAAAACTTTAAGTGCTTTTTCTTTTATAAAATTTGCAATTTTCAAATCTCTTTCATGAGCGCCAATTCTTATATTTGCAACAGGAATGCCATATTTATCTTTATATTTTTCATCAACACTTATAAAAGCATTATCATTTGGTGTCCAATCAATAAAAATTTCCATATTTAAAGTTCTTGTTTTTGTAAAGGTTCCAAATATTGCGTTTTGTAACTCTTCCCCTATTCTTAAATCTCCATTTTCTTTCCATCGTAAACTTGAAGCTCTTCGTATAGGATTTTGATGTTCAAAAAGTACATCAATAACTCCTCCTTTGAACTCTTTTGTATAATACCAATCCATAATTGACCTATTTACAAAAAGTCCAGAAGCGTGTAAATCTTTTAAAGGAAGATGTGTTTCATCAAAAGTAGCACTAATTATTCCACCACTACTTGAAAGAAAATTTTTACCTACATTTCCACTATTATTTGCAACTCCATTTGGAAAGTTTTCATCTTTTGAGTTAAGTAATAATCTTGAAGTTTCAACAGCTTGAGCAGCAACTACAAAAAGTTTTGCTTCAAGCTCTTTTTTAGTTCCATTTTTTGTTAAATATGTAGCACTTTTTATCTTTTTATCTGTTGTTGTATTTAACTTTATAACAAAAGCATTTGGAATTATTTCAACATCATTTGTAAGAAGTGTATCTTTTATTAAACTTGCCCGTGAACTTCCTTTTGCTCCACTTGAACAAGCATATGAACCACAATAATTTGAGTAATAACAAGGATTTCTAAAATCTTTTTGTTTTGAAATAATTGCTCTTGGAGTTTTTATACAAGTATAATCTAAATCAGAACAAGCTTTATCTATCAAATCAACTATTTTATTTTCATTTAATGATGGATATATAAAGTCTTTTGTACTTCTTGGTTCTAAAAAAGCATATTCTTGAACCTTTCCAGAAACTCCAACAAGCTCTTCAACTTTTGTATAGTATGGTTCCAACTCTTCATAACTTATAGGCCAATCTACAATATTTGAATTTTTTGGAACTCCATAAATTGAAGCTAGTTTAAAATCATTTGGTTTAAGTCTATGGAAATATCCACTCATAAAGTTTGAAGAACCTCCAAGAAGTGAGCCATTCCAAAAACTCCAACCACTTTCATATGTTGGAAATTTATGCCAAGAACCATCAATAAACTCTTCAATAGTATGATATTCTTCTTTTAAATTTGGTGTATAAATATCACGGCGTACTACAATTTCATCTTTTGAAAAATCTTTTTCATTGTAAATATCACCTTTTTCTAAAACACAAACTTTTAAACCAGCATGACTTAATTCATAGATTATTGGACCAGCACCTGCTCCACTTCCAATAACACAAACATCATATATCATATTTTTTGTCCGTAAGTCTTTAAAGGTCGTGGATAGCCAATATTATGTTTTACACTATTCCATCCAATTTGTTCAAAATTTCCACCATAAATTGGATCACTAAACATAGCTTCAACTCCATAATATGTAAGTTTCGAAATCCAAGATTTTGCATAAGAACTATTTTTTATAATTCTAAAAATCAACTCTTTTTTTTCATCTTCTTTCAAATTCAAAAAATCTGGAAAACTTTCAATAAAATCTTTTGTTCCATCAACAATCAAAACCTTGTCATCATCATCAAAAGTTTTATGTGAAATATTTTGAACTAAATAATTTAATGCTTTAAACTCTTTTGCACTTGGCATTGTTGAAGTTTTTGGAAAGATTATATTCAGTATTTCATCCAAAATGATTAAATTATTTTTTGAAATAATTCTTGCAATTACTATATTTGAAGATAATAAAAGAGCCCAAACAGTAGTAAATTTAATAAAAGTTCTTCTTTTCATAAAAAAAGTATAACTAAAAAAGTGTTTAATTCCTGTTTAGATTATGTTATACTTAACTCATGTTAGTTTCAAATAGTACTTTATTAAATATTCTTACTACAAATGATAACAAAGTTCTAAAAGATGTATTAAAAGAAGCAGATACTAAAAGTTTAGAACAAATGGTTAAAAATAACTCTACATCTGCAACTGATGTATTAAAAGAGTTATTTACTAATCTAAAAGATGGAACAAAATCAAACACAACTATTGAAAATATTTTAAAAAATTCTAATATTTTTAAAGATTTAGGAAATGTATCTTCAAACTTATCAAATTTACTTGAAAATATTTCTGAAGATGAAAATTTACAAAAATTTAAACCATTAATTGAAAATTTTTTAAAAAATATAAAAGATATGGATGCAAATACATTAAAAGAACAACTCAAAAATTCTGGTGTATTTTTAGAATCAAAATTATCACAAAATTCAAATACAAAACTTGAAACTATTTTAAATCAAATACAAAATTTAGTAAAAGATATAAATACACCTCAAGCAAAACAGGTAAATGAGCTTTTAAATAAACTTTTACAAACTCCACAAAATAGTAATCAAACTACAAATACAAATGTAGAATTTACTAATAATTTAAAATCTCTTACAACAGCTTTACAAAATTTAAATAGTTCATTAACTCCAACTCAAACACAAAATTTAGCAAATCTTTCAACTCAACTAAATTCTTTGGTAAATAATGGCTCTTTAGTAGAATCAAAAGTAGAAAATAGTGTTTTAAATCAAATTCAAAATTTAGTAAAAGATATAAATACACCTCAAGCAAAACAAGTAAATGAGCTTTTAAATAAACTTTTACAAACTCCACAAAATAGTAATCAAACTACAAATACAAATGTAGAATTTACTAATAATTTAAAATCTCTTACAACAGCTTTACAAAATTTAAATAATTCATTAACTCCAACTCAAACACAAAGTTTAGCAAATCTTTCAACTCAACTAAATACTCTGATGACCCAAGATGCTCCTTTACAAAATCTACAAACAAAAGAAGTGATTAATACACAAACTAAAGAGTTATTAGGTCAAATTAAAAATGATATTATTCAAAGTCCTATTTTACAAAATAAAAATATTTTACCAATGATTGATAATCTTTTAAAAATGCCTGATTTATTTGTAAAAGGTGAGAATTTACAAAATCTTCTTACTTCTTCAAATAATTTAAGTACATTTTCAAATAATTTTGCATCAAATTTAACTCCTCTTTTAAACAATTTAAAAGAGAGCTTAGAAGTATTAAATCCTAATAATTCAAATTTACAAAATCATCTAACAAAATTAGTAGATAAAGTTGAACATATAATTCAAGATATATCAAATAATCCTAAAACAGATGTAAAAATTACAGATGATATGAAATCTGTTTTATTACAAATGCAAGATGATTTATCTTCAAAAACTGATGCAAAATCTCAAGATATATCAAAACAAATTGATAAACTCTTAACGCAAATAGATTATCATCAATTAACTTCTTTAACTTCAAATTCAAATTATGTTTATCTTCCATTTTTTTGGGAAATGATGGAAGATGGAACAATAAATATGAAAAAAGGTGAAGAAGATAAATTTTATTGTCAAATTAATCTTACATTAAAAGATTTTGGAAAAGTTGATTTAATGCTGGGATTATATGATAAAAATAAACTTGATTTAACAATATATGCCCAAAGAGAACATTTCAAAGTTGCAATTAGAGATAATATGCAAAAATTAAAAATTGCTTTAAATAGTGTAAATTTAATTCCAGTAAATATCAAACTTCTTGATATGAATGAAGATGAAAAAAAAGAGAATAAACCAACACAAGTCTATATGAATAATGCCTATAATCAAAGTATTAGTTCTGGAATTGATATAAGAGTATAAAAATGCAAGAAAATATAAATAAAAACTTTGTACAAAAAGCCGTTGCACTAAAATATGATATTGAAAAAGATAATGCACCAAAATTAACAGCAAAAGGAAAAGGGGAAACTGCATCTAATATCATAAAAATTGCAAAAGAAAATAATATTCCTATTCAAAAAGATGAAGATTTAATAGAACTTTTATCTCAGATTGATATTGATAAAGAGATACCAGGTTCTATGTATAAAGCTGTTGCAGAAATTTTTTCCTTTATTTATGATTTATCAAATAATAAAAAAGATATTGATGAAAAGTTAAAAAATAAAACACAAAATAGAATTTGAGGTTTTATAAGAGTTTTTATAATATAATCATCACTCAATCAAAAAATAAAGCATAAATTTATATGACAAGAAACAACCTAGATAATCCATTATTTTTATTTATTGTATTAGTTATTGCAATTACTGTTAATACTATTGCATCTATACATTTTTTACTTATAATGCTTGCTGGAATAATTTTTACAGCTTTTTATAGATGTTTAAAAAAAAGATATTTGTATTCATTAACTTTTGTTATTTTGGCATTTTTATTTATCGAAATTAATAGTGGATTAAAACCATTTTCATTAAGCCTTTTATCTTTATTTATTTATATTTTTATTCTGCCAAAAGTTGATAATTCAACTTCATATAATTTAACAAATAGTTATATTTATATACTTTTTTTCTATATTGGTCTAATTATTATGTGGTCTTTATCTTTTGGTATGGATGAACGAATATTTTTATCATTAGTTGTAAATTTAATCATAGATTTAATATTTTTTGGAGTCTTTCTTTGAACATAAGATTAAACATAATTTTTTTAATAATCATAGCAATAATAGTTACCCTACTTTCAAGAATCTATTTTTTAAGCATAAAATCAAATACATATTATGAAGAATTGTCTAAAAATAACTACATAAATAGAGTTAATAAAATACCTATTAGAGGAATTATTGAAGATAGAAATGGTGAAAAATTGGCCATTAATGAAATGGGGTTTTCTGTATTAGTAAAACCACATCTAAGTTCATATAAGAATAAAGAACAATTAGAAAAAACCATCGATTTAATTGTAAAAAATTTACCTCAATATGAAAAAGATAAATTAATAAAAGAGTATAAAAAAAATGATTCCTCATATAATCATGATTTTATTCAAATAATTGATTTTGTTCCTTATGAAGAATTTTTTTCAAAATATACCATTTTAGCTTCAGAAGATGATATAAAAATTGAATCTTCATCAAAAAGATATTATCCACAAAAAGAAGTAGCTTCACATATAATTGGTTATGTAGGTAAAGCCTCAAAATATGATATTTTAAATAATAGCTTATCTTCATATAATGGAATTATTGGGAAAAATGGTTTAGAAAAATATTATAACTCAAAACTTCAAGGAGAAATGGGTTACAAAGATGTTAAGGTAAATGCTTTAAATCAAGAAATAGAAATATTAAATGAAAAAGAAGCTTCAATTGATAACAATATTAAAATTACTCTTGATATAAATCTTCAAAGATATATTCAAGAGTTATTCACAGGGAAAAGTGGTGCAATTGTTGTAATGGATGCAAGAAATGGAGAATTACTTGCTGCAGCATCTTTTCCTGAATTTGATAATAATATCTTTGCAAGAGGTATTTCTGTAAAAGAATGGAATGAGATGAGAAATGATTTTAACCATCCTTTTACAAATAAAATTATAAATGGTTTATATCCTCCTGGTTCAGTTATAAAAATGGGAGTTGGTTTATCATTTTTAGAAAATGGTATCAAAGAAAATTTTACAGTAAATTGCTCTGGTTCTCTTCCTATTGGAAATAGAAATTTTAGATGTTGGAAATCAACTGGACATGGAACAGTTAATTTTAGAAAAGCAATAAGTGAAAGTTGTGATGATTTTTTTTATAAAGGAAGTCTAAAAATAGGAATAAATAAAATTTCTCACACTTTAGATAAATTAGGATTTGGACAACAAACAGGAGTTGATCAAATAAATGAGTTTGTAGGAGTAAATCCAAATAAAGAATGGAAAGAAAAAAAGTACAATCAACCTTGGTACGTGGGAGAAACAGTTATCACATCTATAGGTCAAGGGAATATGTTAGTAACACCTCTTCAAATTGCAAGATATACAAGTTATATAGCTACAGGGAAACTTCCAAAACCACATTTTTATAAAGCAAATTATGAAGAACCTAAAGAACTTGATATTCCTTCATCATATTTGGATATTATGAGAAAAGGTATGTATGATGTTTCTTATGCACCAAAAGGAACAGCAAGCAGACATATTAGATCAAAAGTTACAATTGCATCAAAAACAGGTACAGCTCAAGTTGTATCTATTCCTCAATCTGAAAAAGTTAGAATGAAAGAGAGCGAGTTAAAATATTTTGAAAGATCACATGCGTGGATTACAACTTATGCACCATTTGAAAATCCACAATATGTAGTAACAGTTATTGAAGAGCATGGAGGACATGGTGGAGAAGCAGCAGGTGATATAGCAAGCAAAATTTATGATAAATTATATGATTTAGGATATATCTCTATTCCTGAGCAAACTAAATAATGAATACCCTTTTAAAGATTTTTTAGATAATATTGGCTTCATTTTTTAAATAGGATTTTTTTTGAAAATTATAATTTCTCTTTTGTTTTTTTCTATTTTTGCATTTGCAGAAGATACAGCACCAATTGTAAACTTATCAGTTGCAGCACTAAATGAACCAGCACAATTTGTAAAAACTATCAATATTGCGATTATTCTAACTTTAATGGTATTAGCTCCAACGTTAATACTTATGGTTACTTCATTTACAAGAATTGTAATAGTATTTTCTTTATTAAGACAAGCAATGGGATTGCAACAAACACCTCCTACTCAAGTTGTTATTTCTTTATCTTTAATTTTAACTATTTTTATTATGGAACCTTATGCAAAACAATCTTGGAAAGATGGTGTAGTTCCATATATGGATGAAAAGATTGGTTATGAAGAAGCTTTTGAAAAAGGTGTTAAACCATTTAAAGATTTTATGATTAAAAATACAAGAGAAGCTGATTTAGCACTATTTTATAGAATAAAAAAAGAACCAAATCCTAAAAATATAGATGATGTACCTTTAACTTTATTAATGCCAGCATTTATTGTAAGTGAATTAAGAACTGCTTTTGAAATTGGATTTTTAATATTTTTACCTTTTTTAGTTATTGATATTATTGTAGCTTCAATTCTTATGAGCTTAGGGATGATGATGTTACCACCTGTTATGATATCCTTGCCTATAAAGATTATCTTTTTTATTGTAATTGATGGATGGCAATTAATAATTGGAAATCTAGCACAATCCTTTAAATAAATATTTATTTAAGAGGTAAAACAATAATAAAATTTGCACCTATATAACTTTTATTTTCATACATAAAAGTTTTATTTGAAACTTTTAATTCACCTTTTGATTTATCTATAATTATTTTAGACATATATAAACCTATTCCTGAGCCAACTTTTTTATCTTTTGTACTAAAATGACTATCAAAAATTTTATTTATAATATCTTCTCTAACTCCACCTGCATTATCTAAAAATTCTAAAATTAAATTATTATTTTCTATTTTTGAACTAATTTTAATGAGTTTTACATTTTCATTCAGATTTTCTAAAGAATCTATTGCATTACTTAAAATATTCATATAAACTTGAATAAGTTCATTCTCATAACCTAAAATAGAAATATTTTTTATATCCTTTATAACTACAATATCTTTCTTTCTAAGTCTTGAAGACAATAACACTAAAGATTTTTCAATAGATTCAGATATAAAGAACTCTTTTTTTTCTATTTTATTGTTATAAAAGTCTCTAAAATCATCTATAGTTTTAGACATATAATTTGCTGATTTCGTAATATTATTTAATCCTTCTTTCAAGAAATTATCGTCTAAAATATTCAACTCTTTATTTAAAAGAATACCTGAGGTTAATGTAGTGATTGTTGAAAGTGGTTGTCTCCATTGATGGGCAATATTTTCTAACATTTCTCCCATAGCAGCAAGTTTAGATTGTTGTAATAAAAGTTGTTGATTTATTTCTAGTTGGTTTTCTATCTCTTTTTGTTTAGTTGTATCTAAAAAAGATGCTATATAATAAATTATTTCACCTTTATCATTTAAAACTGATTGAATAATTAAATGTTCATTAATAATTGTTCCATCTTTTCTTAAATTATTTATTTCTCCTATCCAGAAGTTATTCTTTTCTAAAGAATCATACATATTTTTATAAAAATTTATATCATGTAATCCTGATTTTAAAATAGCTGGAGTTTTTCCTATAACTTCATCTAAAGTATATCCCGTTATTTTTGTAAATGATTTATTTACTTGAATTATTTTTTGTTTTGCATCAGTTATTATCATTCCACTTTGTGTCTCAAAAGCAGCAGAAGCAACCTTTAATACATAATAAGAATTTTCAATTCTTTCTAACATTTTATTTACTTCTTTATAGAGTTTTCCAAATTCATTTGTTTCATTTGTAATAACTCTTTTACTTAACGCTTCTGTTTTATCAATTCTTTCAAGAAAACAAACTAATTTTAAAATTGGTTCTGTAAATTTTGTAGCAAAAAAATTTGCAAGTAAAAAAGAAACTCCTAAAGCATATAAAAAAATCAAGATTATTATGAAAATGTCTCTTTTTATAATATCACTTAAAGATTCTATTTTGAACTCAAATGATACAACACCCAAATAAGTTCCTTGATAGATTACTTTATGATAGATTTTTACTAAATTATCAAATTTAAGAATTTTATCAATATTATCAAAATTTATTTTTTCTACCTGAAAACTTTTATTATCTATATTGTACTGAAGTATTGCATTTGCATCTTTTTTGTATAAAACTAACTTTTGAAGATTTGTAAAAGATTTTAATTGAGTCGATATATCAGCTGCTGCTGATACATCATCTAAAAGAATAAGTTTTCCAACATCTTGAGAGATAACAATTCCAATAGTATTTGATAATTCTAAGGTTTTTTTGTATTGTTCATTCATATACCAAGAAACAAATCCAATATAACCTAAAGCACTCGTGATTGAAGTTACAGCTAAAATAATAAGAATTAATTTACTTTTTATGGAATCTTTCATATTTTCAAACTACTTTTTAGATGGATTTTCAATTGGAACAGAGTCATCATTTCCCCATTCCGCCCAAGAACCATCATAAACAGCAGCTTTATATCCCAATTCTTGTAAAACTATATAATTTAACGCTGCATCAGCACCACCATCACAATATAAAAGAACTTTTTTATCTTTTGGTATATCTTTATAAATTTCTTTTAACTCTGAAAGTTCTCTCATTTTATTTCCTGTTGTATTTACTTGGAAATTTTGTGTACAAGCATAGTTTTTGGCTGTTGGAATATGTCCAAATCTTTTTGCTATTGATTTTTTACCATCATAATGTTCTTCTTGTCTTCCATCAATAATAGTTTTATTTCCTATTGAAAGTAAAGTACTTAATTTTGTTTCTATTTTTGAGTTATCAATTCTTGGAATAAATTCACTTTTTAAAGCAACTGTGTCTTGTGTTGAAATTTCAAAATTATTCATCAGTTCTTTTCCATAAGCAACTTTTAAAATCCCAACATTTTCATGACCTAAAGTTTGAAGTATCCAATAAAATCTAGCTGCCCAAATAAAATCACCATTATCATATGCAACAACTAATTTTTCTGAATCTATTCCTGCATCACTAAATATTTTTTTTAAAATATCAAGTTTTGGCATAAAAAAGTTTTCATCAAATAAGGATTTTAAACCTGGAATATTTACTGCATTTTTAAGATGACCTTTCTGATATTCATCATAAGGACGTAAATCAACAATTACAACTTTTGGATTATTTATATTTGTTTTTAGCCACTCAATAGGTGTAATAGCTGGTATTAATCTTTCTTGAGAATTTGAATATAAATATGAAATTAAAAGAAAAATCACAAGTGGTATTTTGGACATTTTTTTCATTATAGACCTTTTATACAAAAACTATAAATTTTAAGAAAAAATAGATAAACATAAGTTTAAAATATTTATTAAAATATTAAAAGTTTTTTTATCAAATTTAAAAAAATAATTATATCTATAAAATTCTTTAAATAATCATATATTATAATTATAAAAACTATTAATTATATATAATTTTATTTTATAATATAAATGATATAATTACCTTTTTTACAATATAATATAAGAAACTTAAATTAAAATAGGAATACTTTTTATGCATAAGATTTATTTATCTTTAATCCTAGCAACTATGACTTATGCTCAAAGTGTAAACTTTGATGAAGTTTTGGAACAAACTTTGAAAAATAGTAAGGATTTACAACAACAACAATTAAATATTGATTCTTCTAAACTTGATTCACAAATGATTGATTCTATAAATTATGGAAAATTAGCAATAACTGAAGAATTTAGTAGAACAAATCATGCTGGATATGTTTTTAATTCAAAACTCTCTTCAAGAGAAGCAACTTTTAGAGATTTTGGTTTTGCTCAAGTGGGAGATATGAGTAATTTTGATATTCAACCTGTAGATTTAAATTATCCAGATGCTAGAAACAATTTCAATACAAAAATCACTTATGACATTCCACTTTTTACTGGTTTTAAACTATCTAATCAAAAAGATATTTTAAAACTTCAAGAAAAAGCAAATGAACTAAAATATAATCTTGATAAAAAAACTTTAGAACTTGAAGTTTTAAAAGCATACAATAGTGCAGTTGTTGCAAAAGATTTTGTGCAAGCTTTAGAAAAAGGAAAAATTGCTGTTTCTAAAATAGTTGAAGGTGCAAATGCCTTTCATAAAGAAGGCTTTGTAACAAAAATTGATGTAAATGAAGCAAAAGTTTATGAGCTTAATATAAATGCTAGTTTAATTGAAGCAAAAAACAATTTTCAATTAGCCTTAGCATACCTTAGATTTCTTAGTTCAAATGATGAAATAAATGATGTACAAGAACTTGAAAATAGATATTTCCATTTTCCAAATGAAAAAGAATTATATAAAAAAGCATTAGAAAATAGAGATGAAGTTAAAATGCAAGATATTCAAGTAAATGCAACTAAAAAAAGTATTGAAATAGCAAAAAGTGCATATTATCCAACTGTTTATTCTCATTTAGAATATGGTTATAACGATAATAAATTAACACTTGATGATGATAAAGATTATTATATGGCTTTAGTTGGAATTTCACTTACTTTATTTGATGGAACAAGAGATATTGAAAAAGAGAAATCAAAAATTGAATATGCAAAAGCAACTTTAAATCAAGAAAAATTAAAAGATGCAATAAAACTAGAACTAAAAAAAGCAATTTTAGATTTAGAAGCTAAAGATGCTATTTTAAAAGAGAAAGTTGAAGCAAAAAACTTAGCAAGTAATGTACTAGAGCAAGCAAAATTACAGTATAAAAATAGATTAATTTCTATGACAACTCTACTTTCACAAGAAGCAAATTTTAGAAAAAATGAATCTATGTTAATTCAAGCAAGATATGAAAAATCTCTTGCTTTAGCAAATATAAATCTTATTTTAGGGCAAAATATTAAAGAGGAAAATAACTAATGATAAAAGCACTTTTAACAACACTTTTTTGTATAAATTTATTTGCTGGAAATCAAATAGAATTATCAGGAACTGTAGAATCAGATAATGAAAAAATCATAACAAGCAGAAATATGGGTTACATAAAAGAAGTTTATGTAAAAGAAGGTTCAAATGTAAAAAAAGGTGATATTTTATACGAAATTGACTCATCAAATATTGATTCAAATAAAAAAGAGATAGAACTAAATCTTCAAATTTTACAAAATCAAAAAAATAATATAGAAGTAAATCTAAAAAGATATAAAAATCTATTAGAGCAAGATTTAGTATCACGTTATGAAGTTGAACAAATGGAGTTAAATTTAGCAAATACAAAAAATATGTTAGATATTACAAAAGCAAAATTAAAAGAGATAAATACACAATATGATTATCTAAAAATCAAAGCTCCAAATGATGGACTAATTATCAAAAAATCTATAAAAGCTGGTGAAATGTCGATGCCTGGAATGCCAGCGTTTGTTTTAACTGATTTATCAACTTTATTAATAAAAACAAATATTTCAGAATCAAATCTAAATAATATAAAACTTGGTCAAAAAGTCGATCTTGAAATCACTTCTCAAAACTTTAAAACACAAGGAACAATAAGTGCTGTTATTCCAAATACAGTTGATTTAACGCACTCATTTATACTAAAAATTAGTTTTGATAAAAAAGATTTTAATATCTATCCTGGAATGTATTCAAAAATTTTGCTTAATTTAGAAAATTAGGAAGAGTTGATGAATAATAATTTTGATAAAAATTTGAATATCGCAGGAAAACTTTCCTTATCTTTTATAAATCATCCTCTTACAATGATTTTTGGAATATTTATTTTAGCTTTAGGATATATTTCACTTCTAATAATGCCAAGAGAAGAAAATCCACAAATAAAAGTAAGTGGTGGAGTTGTTATAGTTGCACTTCCAGGAGCAAAACCTAGTGAAATTCAAAAAGTAGTTATTGAACCACTTGAAAAGAAAATTAGAGAGATTCAAGGTGTTGAAAATATCTACTCTTTTGCAAAAGATTCAGTGGGAATTGTACAAGTTCAATATTATATTGGAGAAAATAAAGAGATTTCAAATCTAAAACTTTATGATCAAGTTATGAGAAATATGGATTTAATGCCACAAAATACAATGCAACCAATAATAAAAACTATGGATATTGATACAGATATTCCAATAGCTACAATTGCATTTTATAGTGCAAAACAAGATGATAAAGATCTAGTTTCAAAAACTGAACTTTATAATGAAGTTAGTCGTATTTCAAAAGAGATAAATAAAATAAAAAATGTTGCTCTTGTTGATTTGAAAGGTGAACATAAAGACCAATTTAATGTTTTAGTTGATTCAAATAAACTTTCAAGCTATAACTTATCTTTAGGACAAGTTATGAAACAAATTCAAGCTTTATCATATCAAACACCAAATATTACAACAAATACAAATGATAAAAACATTGTTGTTTTTGGAATAAAACAAGCAATTGAAAATGTAAAAGATTTAGAAAACCTAATCATCTCTTACAATTTCCAAACACCAATTTATTTAAAAGATATAGCAACAATAGAAAAATCTTATGATATACAAAATAAAAAAGAAGCTTTGATTTATTTAAGAGATGTTATTGAAGATTTTGAAGAATCAAATCAAATTACTCTTAGTGCTTCAAAATTAAAAGGTTCAAATTCTGTTACAATTAATAAAGAAATCTTTTCTTATATGGATTCAATAAAAGATGAATTATTAGCAAAAAATATAAAATACACTATTACAAGAGATGATGGATATACTGCTAATAATGCTGTAAATGAACTTGTTATGAATCTATTAATTTCTATAATAATCATAGCTATATTACTTATTTTTACTTTAGGTTTAAAAGAAGCAATGATTGTTTCATTGATGGTTCCAATGATTTTATCATTAACTCTTTTTACAGGCTTCTTTTTAGGTGAAACTATCAATAGAATTACACTTTTTGCATTGATTGTATCACTGGGAATGTTAGTTGATGCGGCTATTATTGTAATTGAAAATATTCATCGACATAAAAAAGAGTCTCCAAATACAGATATAACTATTTTATCAATAAATGCAACAAATGAGATAGGAAATGCTACAAATATAGCTACGATTGCTATTATAATGACATTTATTCCTATGTTTTTTGTTGGTGGTATGATGGGTCAATTTATGCATCCACTTCCAGTGTTTGTGCCTATTTCTTTAGCTATGTCACTGTTTGTTGCTTATGCTTTTACTCCATATTTTGTAAAAAAATTTTTGTAAGGTATTTAAAATGAAATTAGAAAAATTTATATATAATATTTTACAAAGCAAAACAAAGTCATATTTAGTTTATTTAATAACTTTTATTTTATTTGTTTTAAGTGTTTTAACTTTTCCAACACACATAACAAAAGCAAAAATGCTTCCAAGCAAAGATTCAGATACTTTTTCAATCTATGTTGACTTAAAAGATGGTTCAAGTTTAAGTCAAACAAAAGAAGTAACACAATGTATAGTAAAAAATCTTCAAAAAGATGAAAATATTACAAATATTTCAGCTTTTTTAGGAGAAGGTCAACCTCTTGATTTTGCAGCATTAGTTAAACAAAGTGCTTTAAAAGATAAAGAATCTCAAGCTGAAATAATGGTAAATATTAAAAAAGCAAAAGATAGAGATATTACAAGTTACAATTTAGTAAGTCAATTAAGAAAAAATGTTCAAGAAAAATGTGCTTTATATAATGCAAATATTAAATTCATTGAACTTCCAGCTGGTCCTCCTGTACTTGCTTCCATAGTATCTGAAATTTATGGTGGAAATAGTTTCGAAAGTAGAAGAGATTTTGCGTTAAAAATAGCTCAAATTTTAAAACATCAAACAACTTTAGTTGATATTGATGTATTAGCTGATGATGATTTTATAATGTATGAGCTTGAAGTTGATAATAGCAAAGTTATCATGAGTAAAGTTGATTTAGACCAATTAAAAAATATCTTATATTTAGCATTTGAAGGTATGAATGTTGCTGTTGTAAATAATAAAAATGTGCAAAGTCAGATTCCAGTATTTTTAAGGCTTGATGATTCTAGAACTTTAAAAGATTCTTCAAAAGAGGCATTAATCGCTAAATTAGAAAATCTAAAACTTATGAATAAAGATGGAAATATGATAAATATTTCTGAATTAGTAAAAATAAATGAAATTATAAAAGAGCCAACAATTACATCAAAAAATCTAAATCTAATGATAAATGTTATTGCTGAAACTTCTAAAGATAGCCAAATTTATCCTCTATTAAATGCAAGAGATGAAATGTTAGATACTTTAAATAATGATTATGAAGTAATAAAAACAAATATGTTAAATCTTTCATTTATTGATAAAAAAACAAAAGAGAGATTTGATTTAGTATTTGATGGAGAATTAAAAGTTACAATTGATACATTTATTGATTTAGGTGGAGCTTTTATCATTGCACTTGTTTTAATATTTTTCTTAATGGTTATGTATTATAAAAGTTTTGCAATATCAGGTGGAATTGTATTATCTAGTTTTATTTCAATTATTGGAGTTATCTTTGCTCATGTAATTATGGATTTAATAACACCAGATACATTTTATTTAACAGCAACTTCACTTATAGGATTTATTGGGCTTATTGGAATAAATTCAAGAAATTCAACATTAATTATAGATTTTTCAAAACAACTTGTAATTGAAAAAAATCTTACAATAAATGAAGCAATAGCAAAAGCAACAGCTACAAGATCAAAACCTATTATTTTAACAGTTTTAACGATGGTATTTGCTAGTGCCTTGATTGCAAATGATGCAGTATTTGGAGGGCTTGGAGTTGCACTAATAGGAGGAACACTTATCTCTTATGTTGTTTCTATGTTTTTTGTGCCTGTTATTATAAAAAATCAGTTAAAAAAGATTTTATAAATCTTTTTTAACTATGTATTTTCATCTGTTTTATTGTTTCATCATCTATTTGTAAATTTCTATTTTTTAGTTTTTCCATAACTTTACTTTTTCTCTCTTCATTTAAGTTCTGCCCTACTTTTATCTTACAACTTTGAGTTTCAATTTTTAACTCAATAATTGCAGTTTTATCAAGCATCTTTGTATACATTGCTTTATTATAAGCAATTTCTTCAAAACTATCTTCTTTTTGAAACTTTTTCATCAAAGCATTTAAAACATCAGCTTTTTTATTTCCATCAATTATAAATTCCAACTTTCCTTCAAATAAAACTGAAGCAAAAAATTGTGTTGCTGGACAAGCAGCCATCGTATCACTAAAATATGAAGGTATAAAAGAGTATGGTTTTACTACTAAAAAAGCTGCGTTTGGGTTTGAGTTTATAGCTTCTATTTTTCTTCCTTCTTTTGCACCATGAAAAAAGATAGAATTTTCAAAAAATACAAAATTCAAAGCTACACAATATGGTTTTCCCTGGCTTATTAAACTTAAAGTGCCATATTCACAAATTTTTAATATCTCATTTATACTATTCTCATCTTTTACATCAAACTCTTCTCTTCTCATCTTTTTCCTTCTTATGTTGTTTGATAAGCTTCAAGTATTTCTATTTTCATAACTGCTCTTGCCCACTCAAATTTATTTTTCATCGCTTCATATTCTTCTATATCTTGAAATATTTCTGCTTTTCCTATTATTTTAACTCCGATACCCATTCCATGTAAACCTTCAAGCTCTCTTGTCCCAATAACAACAATTACTCTATCTTCATTTTCTAATATTTCTTCCATTATTTCCATTCCTCCAACTGGAATAAAAAGATTATTATCTTTAAAAATAACAAAAGAATTCCATGTATTTACAATATGAGGAAAATCTTCTCCTTTAGCAACTACACTAAACACACCTTCATGATTCAAAATATTTTCTATTTTTTCATTCATTTTTTTCCTTTTTAAGTAATTATTCGTATAATATCAATATTTTGTACCTAATAAAAGATACACTTTTCAGTTTTCTAATAAGGACAGTTATGTATAAATTTGATAACAATTCACCTCTTTATATTCAACTTTATGAACAGATGAAAAATGAAATAAAAAATGAGCTAAAAGCTGGAGTAAAACTTCCTTCCATAAGAAAAATAGCAAATGATTATAAACTTAGTAAAACGACTGTTCAAACTGCTTATAATCAACTTTGTTGCGAAGGATATATACAAAGTTTTGAAAAGAGTGGTTATTATGTTTGTGAAGAAATTTACCAAAAATTTAACTCTCAAATTGAAAATAAAAAAGATGAAATAAAAGAAGAGAAAAACTATAAAATAAACTTTTTTCCTGCAAGTCTTGATAAAAACTCTTTTCCAAAACAAACGTGGTTAAAACTTTATAATAAAGTTGTAAAAGAAGATGTTCATTATGGAGTATATTCAAATTTTCAAGGTGATTATGAGCTAAGAAAAGAGATAAAAAAATATCTTCTAAACTCAAGAGCAGTTTTGTGTAATACAGAACAAATTATCATCACAAATGGATTTTCTAATTCTATGTTTGTTTTAACAAATATTTTAAAAAAAATTTCAAATAAAGTTGCTATTGAATCTCCTGGATATAAAGTTGCAAGAAAAGTATTTGAGTTATCTTCTTTTGAAATAAATGACATTCCTGTAAATAAAGATGGTTTAGATTTGGATTTTTTAGAAAAAAGTGATTCAAAGATTTTATATACAACTCCTTCACATCAATTTCCAACTGGAATAACAATGCCAATTGCAAATAGAATAAAACTTATAAATTGGGCAAAAAAACATAATGCTTTTATCATTGAAGATGATTATGATAGTGAACTAAGCTATTATAATCGCCCTATTCCTTCTATGCAAAGTTTAGAAAATAGTGATAGAGTTATCTATTTAGGTACTTTTTCAAAAGCTCTTTCTCCTGCGTTAAGAGTATCTTATATTGTTTTGCCAAACTGTTTATTGGATATTTATCATAATGTTTTTGATTTTGTATTTTCACAAGTTTCAATAGATATTCAAAAAACATTGACACTTTTTTTAAAAGAAGGTTATTGGGAAAAACACCTTAGAAAAATCAGAAATTCAAATAGAAAAAAACATAATTTAATGAAAGAGTATTTAAAAAGTTATTTAAAAAATGAGATGAAAATCATAAGAGAAGGAAGTGGCTTGAATTTATTGATAAAACCACTTATTGATATTGATTATGAAAAGCTTGAAAAAACAGCTCAACAAAAAGATGTAAAAATCTATTTTAAAGAGTTTTTTAATCTTGAAAAAGTAATAGCTTTAGGATTTGGTGGTTTTGAAGAGTTTGAAATAGAAAATGCTATAAAAATTTTTAGTGAAATTTGGTTTGAAGTTAAAAAAGTTTAAAATAAATTTTTAGTAAAAAGGATATTTATTGGAAATTTTAAAATATGAAAAAATAGAAGCTTCTTTTAAACCTTGGAATGAGGATTATTTTGATGTTGCAAAAGCTTTAATTGAGTTTATATCTACAAAAGAGTTTGAAGTTATACATATTGGTTCAACTTCATTTATGGTTGGTGGAAAAGGAATAATTGATTTATCAATTTTATATAAAAACAATGATTTAAATAAAGCCATAAATCATATAAAATCTTTAGGTTTTCAAGACCAAATAAGCCAAAATCCTTTTCCAAAAGAACGTCCTAGAAAAGATGGAATAGTTATTTTTAATAATTCAAAATATATTATTCATCTACATGTTATAGAAAACAATTCAATAGAGCATATAAAACAATTAAAATACAAAGAATATATGCTTTCAAATCCAAGTGCAAGAAAAGAGTATGAAAACAAAAAATTAGAGATTTTGAAAAAAGGAATAATTGAACAAGAAGAATATGGAAAAGAGAAATCTCCTTTTGTAAAATCAATTATTACTAAAATCGATATTTAACTACACTTTTAAATCACAAAAAAGAACCTTTTAGATAAACTATCAAAAAATTAATTACTATAAATTTTGAGGAAAAAATGAAATATAAAATATTTGTAGATGGACAACACGGAACAACAGGATTAAAAATCCATGAAATGTTAGATGGACGTGATGAAATAGAACTTTTATCTATAAAAGAAGAAGAGAAAAAAGATTTAAATAAAAGAAAAGAGCTTTTAAATAGTGCTGATTTAGTATTTTTATGTCTTCCTGATGCTGCTTCTATTGAATCAGTTAGTTTAATCACAAATGAAAATGTAAAAGTAATTGATGCAAGCACAGCTTTTAGAACAAATCCTTCTTGGACTTATGGAATACCTGAAATAACTGCTACTCAAAGAGAAAAAATCAAAAATTCTAAAAGAGTTTGTGTTCCAGGATGTCATGCAAGTGGATTAATCATGGCTATGAAACCTTTGATTGTAAATGGGATATTAGCAAATTCTCAAAAATTAATTTGCCATTCAATTACTGGATTTAGTGGTGGTGGAAAAGCTATGATTGATGATTATGAAAAAGCAAAATTTGAAGATATTGGAGGTCAAAGACCTTATGCCCTAACACTTCACCATAAACATCTTCCTGAGATGAAATATGTTTTAGAATTAGATGAAGCTCCACTATTTACTCCAAGCGTTGGAAACTTCAAGCAAGGTATGCTTGTAATGAGTTATTTAGTAAAAAAAGATTTAAAAAAAGCAGTTTCAAGAGAAGAGATTTTAGATTTATATAAAGATTATTATAAAAATGAATTTTTTATAAATATAATAGAAGACAATGATTCATATCTTGATGCAGGTTTATTAAATCCAATGAAATGTAACAATACAAATACTTTAGAGATTTCTGTTTATGAAAATGATACTGATATGGTAGTTATTTCAAGACTTGATAATCTAGGAAAAGGTGCAAGTGGAGCTGCTGTTCAATGTATGAACATTATGTTAGGACTTGAAGAATCTAAAGGTTTAAATTCAAGAAAAAATTAAACAAAAAGTAATTTTCACTTTTTGTTTTTATATTTTTGTAACCCAAACACCAACATTTAAACTTGAACCTGATGAACCAACAAATGAACCTGATATAGGTGAAATATTATCAGGTAATCTTGATACAGCTACAGAAATATGATCTTTTCCTACAATTTCTCCAATTGTTGGGTCAAAACCTATCCATCCACCACCAGGAACATAAACTTCAGCCCATGCATGGGTTGAACCTACTTCGTGAGACATTAAAGGTGCATATAAATATCCACTTACAAATCTCGTAGCCAAGCCTAAACACTTGACAGCTTCCATAAATAAATATGCAAAATCTCTACAAGAACCTGAACCATAATAAAGTGTCTGTTTAGCTGTTTGAACTCCTGTTTCTTCCCTTACTTTATAGATAAAATTATTGAATATATAAGTTGTAAGTTTTTGTAAAAGAGTATATGTTTGAATTGTTTCACCATATTTATAGATATTATATATCCAATTATTTAAAAGAGTTCTTGTATCTTCATCTGGCAAAATCATATATGAAGATAAAATAAAATTGTCATTTGCTAAATATCTAAAAGGATAGTTTATTGCATAATCAGATACGATAAAATCAAGTGGTGTTTCATTATAATGCTGAATAACAACTTCACTTTCAATAAAAAGTTGTTTTGTAGAAATATCAAAAGTTGCTACTGCAACAGAGTTGTCTTCAACATCTCTATGCCAAAATATTTTGGATTTTGGCACGGTTTTTAAATTAAAAGATTCAATCCTTAACTCATGGCTTTCTCTTGGTCTCAAAAGTAAATAATGAGCTTCTAGATTTACATAATTAGAATAATTATAATAAGTTCTATGGATAATTTTGTAATGTTGCATATGTATCCTTAGATTACTTATTTTCTATTTATATCCAATAAAAATTTAAATTTTTTAACCTTTTAAAGGTCAATTACCATTGCTATTTCATCACAAATTGGGAAATGCTTACATCTAATGCAATCTGCCCAGATTTTATGCTCAGGGATCTCTTCTTTTGAAATTTCTCTAAAACCACAACTTTCAAAAAAACCTTTTTCATAAGTTAAAGATAAAAGTTGTTTTATTCCATACTCTTTTGCTTCATTGATACAGGCTTCTACAAGTTTTTTACCAAGTTTTAAACCTCGGAATTCTTTTCCAACAACTAAACTTCTTACTTCTGCTAATCTTGGAGAATGAATATGTGTTGCTGTAAAACCAGCTAATTTTCCATCAACTTCAACAACTGTATAAGAACGAATAGTTGTTGCCATTTCATCTTCTGTTCTAAGTAAGATTTTTCCTTTTTCAACCTCTTCTTTTACTAATGCTTGCATTAGAGGTATATCAGTTACAGTTGGTTTATAAAATCTAATTTCCAAATAAATATCCTGTTATTTTATTTTGAAGGTCAATTATACCTCTTTTTTTAAGATTTGATATAAAAATTCCATCAGGATAAACTCTCTTTAATTGAGCTAGTTCATTTTGTTTCAATTTATCTGTTTTTGTAAAAGCGTGAACTATTATCTGGTCACCTCTTTTTATATCTAATAAAAATTCATCTACATTTTTATCTATTTCAAGCTCAGGATGTCTTGAATCTATTAAATGTACAAATATTTGTAGATTTGGTCTTAATTCTAAATATCCAGTTAAATTTCTATTCCATTCAGCTTTTAAACTTTTTGCAACTTTTGCATAACCAAATCCTGGTAAATCCACAAATCTAGCAAATAAATATGGCATCTCTTCATTTTCAGTTTTAAATTTTATTTCAAAATAATTTATTAGCTGTGTTTTTCCAGGTGTTGAAGATGATTTTGCTAATCCTTTTCTATTAGTCAAAGTATTTAAAAGTGAAGATTTCCCCACATTTGAGCGTCCTAAAAAAGCAACTTCTGCTACATTTGGTGCAGGTGAATCATTTACACTTTGTGCAGATTGCAAAAATTTTGCATCAACTATTTTCATTATTTTGTTCCTTCATTACCACGTTCTACATTTATTATAAATCTAACTGGTTTATTTTCACTACCTTTTACTTTAGCTTCACCACTTAGTTGATTTACATAAATAGTATCTCCATAAATTTTTCTATCATCATTTTTTTCTTGTAAAAATCCATTTCCAATTATTGTATACTCTTGTTTTGCTGGAGTATATATAATTTTGTCACCATTTCCAATATAATGTTTGTCTGTTGTAACTATTTCAAAATCTGCTTTTCCAGTAGCTTCATATTTTAATGGTACTTTATTATTTGTTTTTTTATCTGTAGTAAAATAAACATCAACTCTATTTGCATTTAGTTTATCTTGTCCCATTTTAATTTTTACATTTCCTGTAAAAATAGAGATTCCTTTTTTATCATCTGCTTGAAAGTTTTGTGCATCAATTACCAAAGTTTCAGTTTGTGCAAATAAAATTGTAGAACAGATTAAAGAATAAATTAAATATCTCATTATTTTCCTTTTTAATTTTTTGTAAGATCTATTTCAAAATGTGTATTCTTAGCTGTGATATTATCATTATTAATATCTAAATATAAATTTGTACCTTTAAAGAGATGAGTATTATAAATACTTTCAAAAGGTTTACTATTTTTTGCTATTTTCTTAATATCATCATATATTAATTCATTTGTATTTAATTTTATAAAATCATCTCTTTTATACTTTACATTATTAGTTAAAGTATAAACATCAGCTCTTTTTATAATCAAATCAGCTTTTAGATTTTCATTTTTATAATCTTTTGTAGAATCTTGATTTTTTAATGTAATATTAGCATCAAACATCTCATCTCTTTTTTCATATTTTACTGCATGTTCTGCTATTATTATTCTATGTACACTTTTATCATCTAAAGTATACATAACTGGTTTTTCAAAGACAACTAAAGGTAAATCTTTTCCCATTACATTTTTTTCTAAATTTTTAACAGGAATAAAATAAGAAGCTACTGCAATAAGCAATAAAATAAATATAAAAGATTTTATGCCCATGCGTTTACAAAAGCCTCTTCTAATCCATCTTCTTTAAAAATATATTCAAGCATTTCTCTTACTGCTCCATCTCCACCTTTTCTTTCACATATCACATTTACAAAATCTTTTAAATAGCGTGTGCCATTTGCAGGAGTAAAAGAAAGACCTACTTTTTTTAACATATTATAATCATTTAAGTCATCACCAATTGCAGCAACTTGATTCCAAGACAAGCCTTCTTGCTTTAAAATATTTTCTAAAACCTCTTGTTTATTTTTTACACCTTGATGAAGATGTGTAATATTTAATTCTCTTGCTCTTTTTTCAACTAATGAAGAGTTTCGTCCAGTAATAATAGCAGCTTTTTTCCCAAAATTTTTCGTCCAAACAGCTATTGCTAAACCATCAGCTACATCAAAAGATTTTGTCTCTTCACCAGTCGAAGAATAAGTAATTCTTCCATCAGTTAAAGTACCATCAACATCTAAAACAATTAATTCAATCATAAAACACCTTTTGTACTTGGAATTCCTAACTTCTCATTTTTTACTAAAGCTCGTCTTAATGCAACTGCAAAAGCTTTAAATGAAGCTTCTAAAATATGATGTTTATTTCTTCCTCTATCTTGAATAATATGAACTGTTAATCCTGCATTTCCTGCAACTGCATGAAAAAATTCTTCAACCAATTCAACATCAAACTCACCTACTTTACCACTTACATTTACTTCATAAACCAAATAAGGTCTATTAGATAAATCTAATGCACAAGTTGTTGCTGCTTCATCCATAACAACAGTTGCATTTCCATATCTTTCTACTGCTTGAATTGGAAAAATTGCTTTTTTTAAAGCTTGCCCTAAAACTATTCCACAATCTTCAACTGTATGGTGTGCATCAATATGTAAATCACCTTCGCAAATTAAATCGATATCTATTCCACTATGTTTTGATAAAGCTTCTAACATATGGTCAAAAAAACCAACACCTGTTTTTATGTTGAATTTGCCACAACCATCTAAATTTATTTTACATTTAATATCAGTTTCTTTTGTTTTTCTATTAATTTCTACCATTTTTATATCCTATTTAATAACCATTGCATTAGTTAATCCATTTATATTTTTAAATCTTTGAGCTTCATCATAACTTCCAAAACCTTTTATAAAAACTTTATATAAAGTTTTTCCATTAACAAATACTTTTTCAGATTCAACTTTATTTGAACTAAATTTTCTTTGATAATCACTTTTTGTTTTTTGAGCACCTTCTATTTTACTAAATGCACCAACTTGAATACTATATATTCCATTTGAAACTGGAATTGACTTTGTTTTAGTAGTTACAACTGGTGCTTTGGTAGTGCTTTTTGTAACAACAGGTGTTCCAACTTTTGATGGAATAATAACATTTGTTGTTGTAATCTTATCCTCTTTTATATCCAAAGGTTCAAGAACATCAATATTTTCTGTTTGAACAGTTGGTTTTACCTCATTTTGAGCAAGTTCAGTATAAGGTGCATCTTTATTTTCTATTTCACCATTATATCCAAGAACTGTTATTTTTACATTTGCTGTTCCACGTCTTACCATATCAATTTCATTTGCAGCTTTATTTGATAAATCAATAATTCTTCCTTTTACAAAAGGTCCTCTATCATTAACTCTTACAACTATCGATTTTCCATTATCTAAATTTTCTACTTTTAAAACTGTATTCATAGGTAAAGTTTTATGAGCAGCTGTCATATCGTACATATTATAGACTTCACCATTTGAAGTTTTTTTTGTATGAAAATCTGGTCCATACCAAGATGCTATACCTTCAAATCTATCTCCAATATTAGCAATAAATGGATAGTATTTTATTCCAAATACACTATAAGGTCTCATTGTATATCTATGCATCTCTTTTGAATTATTAATTTTTGAATTTTTTGTATCTTTATAAAATTTCATATAATCATCACTATAATTTTTTTGTGAACAACCAGTAAATAAAAATAAACTCATAATTACTAAAAATAGACTAATCCTCATATTATTTATTAATTTCAATTTTTTCTCCTATTTTTATTAAATTTGATTTTTTATTATTATCAAGTTTTAATTTCTTTAAATTTACTTTATATTTCTTCGCAATTAACTCTAAAGAATCACCTTTTTTTACAATATATATTATTTGTTTTTTCTTGTTTTCTACCACTTTTTTTATAGGTTCTTTTACTTTTATTTCTTGTTTTATTGGTTTCACAAAAAGTATTTTTTGATTGTAAATTTCTACTTTATTATGTGGAATATATATATTATAAAGTTTTGAATCAGTTGGAAGTGTCTCTTTTTTAATATGTTTATTTATACTTTTAAATTCATTGTAATTCATTCCTACAATATTTGCTAAAGATTTTAGTTGTAATCCTTTATGTGCTTTAACTTTTTCTAATTGATATTTACTTTTGTTATTTATACTTTTAAATAAATCTCTATTTGCGATTATTGAAAATGCAACTATTTTTTGAATATAATTTAAACTTGAAGTAGGAAGATATAAATTTTTACTATTATTTTTTACTAAATAAGAAAAATCATAATATCCTTGTCTTTTTCCTATTTGATTATAAATTTCATATAAATTACTTAAACCACTTTTACTTTTTTTATAATCTTCTAAATAACTTTTATAAACTCTTATTGTTCCATCGTTATTTGAATCTGGATTTTCTTCTAAATATTTATCAAGAGAAGCTCTTGCAATACCTTCGATAACTCTTCCTTCTCCACAATTGTAAGCAAGAAGTGCTAAATACCATTTATTGAATTTATTATAATACCGTTTTATATAAGAACTCGCTGCATCTGTAGATTTTACTAAATCTAATCTCTCATCTATAAATTCATCATTTCTTAATTTAAGATTTATAGCTGTTTGAGGCATAATTTGCCATATACCAGCTGGATTTTTCTTGCCCTTTGCATGATTTACAAAACTTGATTCAAGCATTGGAATAAAAAATACTGCTTCTGGAAGATTTTCATTTTCAATTTCTTCTCTTACGATTTGAGCATTTAAAGAAGATTTTTTTAATATATTATTGTAATAATTTATATTTTTATTTGATGAGTATTGTTCAAAGATACTTTGAAAAGAAGATTCATTTACAAAAGAACTATCTAAATCCAAGTCTTTTAATATTTTTAAATCTGATTCATTTGAAATGTTAGCTAAAAGATTATTTACAAAAATAAGTAGTATGAAAAAAAATTTATTCAAAAAGTCCTCTCTTCTTAATATAGCCTAGATTATATCTAAGAAAGACTAGAAAACTCTTTAAATAATTTTTTTGCGTTATTTGTAGTTAGTAGTTGAATATCTTCATCACTAATATTTAATAATTCTGACATTTTTTGAGAAACAAATGTAGTATAAAAAGGTTCATTTCTTTCACCTCTATGAGGATGAGGAGTAAGATAAGGAGCATCTGTTTCAATCAATAATTTATCTTTAGGAATTTTTGGCAAAATCTCAACTAATTTTTTTGCATTTTTAAATGTTATTACTCCACCTATTCCAAAATAAAAATTATGTTCAGCTAAAGGAAGTAAATGTTCACTTGCATTAAAACAGTGTAGAACTCCACCAACCTCTTTTGCATTATTATCAATCAAAATCTGTCTTGAATCATTTGAAGCATCTCTAATATGTACGATTAGAGGTTTTTTAACTTTTTTTGCAAATTCTATTTGAGATATAAATACTTCTTTTTGTTTTTTTATATTTGCAATTTTTTCTTCTTCATTTTCAGGTAACCTAAAATAATCTAATCCACATTCACCAATAGCAATACATTTAGGATGATTTACATATTTTTCCATCATTTCTTCAGTATACATATCTATATCATAAGGATGTATTCCAACAGCAAAAAAAACTTCATCATATTTTTCAGCTAACTTTATAGCTTGTGGTAAATCATTAAAATCAGCTCCAGGGATTAAAAATCCCTTTACACCATGTTGAAGTGCGTTTGATATAACATTATCTATATCTTCATAATATTGTTTGTTGTCTAAATGACAATGGGTATCTATAATTATGATAAATCCTTAACTTATGATAAAAATCTTTTATTTACTAGGTTGATAATATTGTTTATTTGAGAAATATCTGAGGCTTTAATCCAAGCATCTATTCCAAAATTTTTAAAAGCTTCATAATCACTCTCATCATCAATTATAGCAATAGAAACAAATTTATCTTTACATATTTTTGATTTATTTTCTTCAAACTCAAATATTGAATCAATATTTAAAATCACAATATCTGCATCTCCACTTGTTCCTGTATGAAAATACTCAACTGTAAATTCAGGATTAAATAAAGATTCATCTATTTCACAAAATGTCACAATTTTCATAATATTATCTCCCCTTTTTTATTATATTAATTCTATCAAAAAAATTATTAATATCTCTGACTCTTATAAAATGTATCTTGCTGTATCTACATTATCAACAATGTCATCTAATTTATCAGATACAAGTTCTTTTGTAACAACAACTTTTGTACCTTTTTTTTCATCAGCTTCAAAAGATATATCTTCAATAACTTTTTCAATAACTGTATGAAGTCTTCTTGCACCTATATCTTCCGTTTTTTCATTAGCTGTTACAGAATATTTTGCAAATGCTCGAATTGCTTCATCGTCAAATTCTAAATCAACATCTTCAACTGCTAATAACGCTTTATATTGTCTAAGAAGTGAATTTTTTGTATTTGTTAAAATTTTATATAATGCTTCTTCATCCAAAGATTCTAATTCTACTCTTAAGGGAAATCTTCCTTGAAGTTCAGGAATTAAATCACTTGGTTTTGAAACATGAAATGCCCCAGCAGCTATAAATAAAATATGATCAGTTTTTATCTGACCAAATTTTGTTTGAACTGAACTACCTTCAACTATTGGAAGTAAATCTCTTTGAACTCCCTCTTTTGATGGATCTTGTCCATTATTTTTTTTACCTGATGCAATTTTATCAATTTCATCTAAGAAAATAATCCCACCATTTTCACATCTTTTTAATGCTTCAACTTTTATTGCTTCAGAATCAAGTAAACTTTCACTTGCAACACCTCTTAATAAAACTTTAGCATCTTTAATTGTTACTTCTTTTTTAATCGTATCTTTGTTTAATCCACCAAGCATTTTATTTAAGCTTTCTTGCATAGAACTCATATCAAAAGGCATTGATGAATCCAAAATTTCTATATGTGTTTTTTTAGGAATATCTATTTCTATTTTTTTATCGTCTAAAACACCTTCTAGAAGTTTTTTTTCCATAGTATTATATGTTTTAATAAAAGATTCTTTAGCACTCTCACTTGCACTTTCAGGAAGTGGTGGAACTAATTTTTCAATAATTTTTTTATTTACTTCATCATCAATTTTATCTTTTATTTTTTCTTCAAACTCACGTGTAACTAAATTTATTCCTTCATATACTAAATCTCTAATCATAGATTCAACATCTCGACCTACAAATCCAACTTCAGTATATTTACTTGCTTCAACTTTTACAAATGGTAAGCCCATCATTTTAGCTAATCTTCTTGCAATTTCAGTTTTACCAACTCCTGTGCTACCTATCATTAAAATATTTTTAGGCATTATTTCTTCTTGAAGTTTTGGCTCTACTTTCATTCTTCTATATCTATTTCTTAAAGCTAACGCAATTGTTTTTTTTGCATTATTTTGCCCAATAATATAATCATCTAAGTAGGCAACTATTTGCTTTGGCGTCATATCCATACTTTTTTAATCCTCTAACTTTAATATTTTTATATTTTGATTTGTATAAATACACAATTCACCTGCAATCATAAGTGATTCACGTACCAACTCTTCTTCATCTAAAGTTGAATGCTTAGCAAGTGCACGTGCAGCAGAAATAGCAAAATTTCCACCACTTCCTATTGAAGCAATTGATCCATCTTCAGGTTCAACAACATCACCATTTCCACTTAAAATAAAAATCTTTTCTTTATTTAAAACTATCATCATAGCTTCAAGACGTCTAAGAACCTTATCTTTTCTCCACTCTTTTGAAAATGCAATTACTGATTTTAACAAATCACCTTTACAAGCTTCTAAATGTCCTTCAAACATATCAAAAAGATTAAAAGCATCTGCTGTACTTCCTGCAAATCCTGCAAGTATTTGGTCTTTATAAAGTGTTCTTATTTTTGTAGCATTACCTTTTAAAACTGTATTTCCAAAAGTAACTTGACCATCTCCACCAATTACAGCTTTGTTTGCACCTTTATATGCAAGTATCGTTGTAGCATCAAACATTTATTATTCTCCAATTATGTCAACTTTTAAAGTTGCATGAATTGCATGTCCTAATTTACAATCAATCTCATAAATTCCTACAGATTTGATTTTTTTATCTAAAGAGATATTCTTTTTATCTATCATAATTGAAAATTGATTTTCTAATTCTTCACTTATTTCTTTATTTGTTACTGAACCAATTAATTGTCCATTTGCACCAACTTTGTGTTTTACAGTTAATTTTGTTGCATTTAATTTTTCTGCTAACTCTTTAGCATTTGCTATTTCTTGTTCTTCTTTTAAAGCTTGTTTTTTTTGTTCTGCTTTCCATCTATTTAGTACTTCTGTTGTTGCGTGTAGAGCTAAACCTTTTCCTATTAAAAAATTTTTTCCATATCCATCAGCTACTTCTTTAATCTCACCAGCTTTTCCTAAACTTTTTACATCTTTTGTTAATAATACTTTCACAATAACTCCATTCAATTTTAATTAATTTTATTTTACTATATTTTTTTTAAATCATTATAAAAAGCCTATTTTATATCTCTTTTGGCTTATTTAGATTGGCTTTTATTTTTCTTTTTTTAACATAATTATTTAATCCTATATGATTGTTATAACCTAATAATTTTGATATTTTTCTTACACTCAAACCAACAGCTAAAAGTTCTTCTATTTTATCTCGTTGTAAATCAAATTTTGATTTTTGTATAGTTCCTTTTGGTTTTCCTAAAGCCATACCATTTAGTTTTTTTGCTGTTAATGCTTCTTTTGTTCTTAAGCTCATTAACTCTTTTTCTAAACTAACTGTCATTGAAATAACACCTAATATCATTTGTGTCAACATATCTTTATCATCTAATAAATCAAGATTTTGTTCAACAACTAAAATTCTTATTTTATTTGATAATAAGAATTTTACTATTTCTAAAATAGTTTCTATTGTTCTGCCAAAAACATTCAAATTTGATACAATAATAGTAGAATTTTTTTCACAGTTTTGTAATAATTCTAAAATATTTTTTTCTTCATTTGGTGTACTAATATTTATTTCAATATTTTTAAATACTTGAATATTTTGTTTATCTATATATTTTTGTATAGACTCTTTTTGTTCTTGTGTATATTTGTCATTATTTTGATTTTTTCTTATATAAGTAAAAATTTTTGACATATAAAATCCTTTTACATAAAGTAAATTAAAATATTTTTTATTAAACATTATGTTTAATTTTTATATATATTATTTATACAAAATGTTATCACTCATAAGATTAATTTCAACTTAGAAATCATGTTAAAATAATATTAAAATAATTGAAAGTTTTTTTTTGATATTATCAGTTTTCGTATATAAAAATAAAAGGTTTTACTTGAGAATAACAGTAGCAATTTCAGGAGCTAGCGGTACTAATCTTGGTATCAATTTTATAAAAGAGTTACCAAAAGATTTTGAAATATTTGTGGTATTCTCAAAAAGCGCAAAAAAAGCTTTAAAGCTTGAAAATAATCTACAAATAGATGATTTATTTAAAGATTATAAAAATATCACTATTTTTAAAGATTCAAATATAGGTGCAAGTATTGCATCTGGTTCATTTAAAGTTGATAAAATGATTATTCTTCCTTGTTCTCAAAATACTCTTGCAAAATGTAGTGTTGGCATTGCAGATTCTTTAATCACAAGAGCTTTTTCTGTTATGTTAAAAGAAAAAAGAGATATTATAATCGCGCCAAGAGAGATGCCTCTTAATACAATAACTTTGAAAAATATGTTGAAATTATCTAAATTAGGAGTTATAATTGCTCCTCCAATTTTAGGCTATTACAGTAATCAACAAAGTTTGGAAGAGATGGAAAAATTTTTGATTGGTAAATGGTTTGATTTGTTAAAAATAGATAATAATTTATATAAAAGATGGAAATAAATATGTTAAAAAAAATGGGATATTACTATGAATTCATATAAAAAAGCAATATATAGTGGTACATTTGACCCAATTACAAATGGTCATTTGGATATTATAAAAAGAGCAGCAAATATATTTGATGAAGTGATTATTGCTGTTGCAAAAAGTGAACTAAAAAAGCCTATGTTTTCACATGAACAAAGAGTTGAATTTGTAAAAGCATCAACTCAAGAAATAAGTGGTGTTAGTGTTTTAGGATTTGATACTCTACTTGTAGATTTAGCAATAGAATTAGAAGTTCATACAATAATTAGAGGATTAAGGGCTGTTTCTGATTTTGAATTTGAACTACAAATGGGTTATGCTAACTCTTCAATAAATAAAAAAATAGAGACTTTATATCTTATGCCAACTCTACAAAATGCTTTTGTAAGTTCAACAATAGTAAGAGAAATTATAAGATTTAATGGAAAATTTGAACATTTAGTTCCAGCAAGAGTTGTTGAATGTATGCAGTTATAGAAGGAATTGATACAGCTGGAAAATCTACCCAATTAGAACTTCTTAAAAAGAAATTTCCAAAGGCAACTTTTACAAAAGAGCCAGGTGGAACAACTTTAGGTATAAAGTTAAGAACTATGGCTTTAAGTGGTGAAGCTAAATCAAAAATAGCAGAGATGTTTTTATTTTTGGCAGATCGTGCTGAACATATAGAAGAAATTATAAAAAATAGTGAAAATAAAATGATAATTTCTGATAGGTCAATGATTTCAGGGATTGCTTATGCGAGCCAACTTGATATTGATAAATTAATTAATTTGAATTTAATAGCAACAAATAATACTCTACCTAGCCATGTAATTTTATTAAAATTATCACCTGAAGAATTAAAATTTAGATTATCGCAAAAAGAGAATGATTCGATTGAATTAAGAGGAATTGATTATTTAATAAATATTCAAAACAGAATGGAAGAAACTATAAAAAAACTAAATATAAATTATATTTTTATAGATGCTAGTTTAAAAATAGAAGAGATAGAACAAAAGATTGAGGATTTTATAAATGCCAAATAATGAAATAAAAAATATCAAAACTATACAAAGTTTAAGAGGTATGAAAGATATTGTAAATGAAGAGAGTAGTTTATTTACATATTTTGTCGAAAATGCTTCTAGAATTGCAAGAAATTATGGATTTTCGTATATTGAAACACCCCTTTTAGAAGAAACAGCTTTGTTTAAAAGAAGTGTTGGAGAAAGTAGTGATATTGTAAATAAAGAGATGTATCAATTCATAGATAAAGGTGAAAATGACGTATGTTTAAGACCTGAAGGAACTGCTGGTGTGGTAAGACATTTTGTTGAAAAAAAGCTTGACCGTGCAGGTGGTAACTATAAATGGTATTATTATGGTCCAATGTTTAGATACGAAAGACCACAAAAAGGTAGACTTAGAGAGTTTCACCAATTTGGTTGTGAAGTTTTTGGAATTGATTCAGTCTATGAAGATGCAAATATTATTATTATGATAAAAGAAATACTTGAATTTTTTGGAATTGGATTTACTTTAAAACTCAACTCTTTAGGTTGCAAAGAGTGTATGCCTCCGTATAAGGAAAACCTTGTTAAGCATTTAACATCTTTTAAAGATGAACTTTGTGAAGATTGTAATAGAAGGATTTTAACTAATCCAATTAGAGTTTTAGATTGTAAAAATGAAAAATGTCAATTATTATTACACAATGCACCAAAAATCACTACAAGTTTATGTAATTCATGCGACACTGATTTTGAAAAATTAAAAGAAATTTTAGACTTCAATAACATCTCGTATGAAGTAGATTCTAACCTAGTTCGTGGATTAGATTATTACAATAAAACTGCATTTGAATTTGTAAGCAATGAAATTGGAGCTCAAAGTGCAATAGCTGGTGGTGGAAGATATGATAGACTAGTTGAGTTTTTAGGTGGTAAAAGTACAGCTGGAATTGGATTTGCAATAGGAATAGAAAGATTATTAGAGTTAATTAAGATGCCGCAATGTAATCAAGATGTGATATACATAGGAGCACTAGATGAAAATTCTTTAAATACTGTGCTAAAAGTTGCAAATCAAAAGAGAAAAACAACAAAAACTTTAGTAGAATACGCGCCACGAAGTTTTGGAAAACATTTTGGAATAGCTGAAAAATTAGGAGCAAATATTGTTGCTCTAATTGGAGAAAATGAGCTTAAAAATGGAACAATTTACGTAAAAGATTTAAAAACAAAAGAAGAAACAAATTTAAAATTAGAGGAATTTTAGCAGTGAACAACAATTATGGTATAGACATCTGGAGTGATGGTAATTTTATTATTGAAGACGGTGTTGCAAAAGTTAATTTTGATTGCAAACCTTCATTGATATCTATTGTTAAAGATATTAGAAAACAGGATTTTAAAGGTCCTTTATTATTGAGATTTCCACATATCACAGAAAAGCAGATAACTACATTATATACCACTTTTAATTCAAGTATTAAAGAGTACGATTATAAAGGAAAATTCAATGCTGTTTTCCCTTTAAAAGTAAATCAATTACCAAATTTTATTCATCCACTTGTAAGTGTAGGGAAAGAGTATAATTATGGATTAGAAGCTGGAAGTAAAGCTGAATTAATTATTGCTATGACATATAATAATATTGGTTCGCCTATCACTATAAATGGATTTAAAGATAAAGAGATGATTCATTTATGTTTTATTGCAAAAAGTATGGGACATAATATAACAATTATTATTGAAGGTTTAAATGAGCTTGAAATGATTGTTGAAGTATTTAAAGAATCAAAACTAGCTTGTCCAAATATAGGATTAAGAGTAAGACTGCATAGTGGTGGAAGTGGTTTATGGGCAAAAAGTGGAGGAATTAACTCTAAATTTGGATTAACTTCAACAGAAATACTTGAAGCTTATGAATTAATGGAAGAAAATGATTTAGTTAAATATTTAACAATGATTCATTTCCATATTGGTTCTGCTATGAATTCAATTAAACCACTAAAAAAAGCTTTAAGAGAATCAGGACATATATATGCTGAGCTTAAAAATTTAGGAGCAATAAATTTATCTTCTATCAATATTGGTGGTGGCTTAGCTGTTGAATACAGTGCTTATGAAAGAACAAGGTTTTATTCTCTTTCTGAGTTTTCAAATGATGTTGTCTTTACATTAAAAGAAATTGCAAAACAAAAAGGTGTTGATGAACCAAATATTTTTACAGAATCTGGAAGATTTATAAGTGCAGCATCTACAGTTTTAATAACTCCTGTACTTGAACTATTCTCAGCAGAATACGAATTAGATCATCTAAAATTAAAAGAAGAAAATCCTCCATTAATACAAGAATTACATGAATTATTTAATGATATGAGTAAAAAAACTGCATATGAATTTATGCACGATAGTATTGATCATATGGAATCACTTTTAACTTTATTTGATTTAGGATATATTGATTTACAAGATAGATCAAATGCTGAAATTTTAACTCATCAAATTATTAAAAAAGCTATATCTTTACTTCAAATAGATGATTATGAAGAATTAAAGAAACTTGATGAAAATATTCAAGAAAAATATTTATTAAACTTCTCTTTATTCCAATCTTTACCTGATTATTGGGGGATTGATCAAGAGTTCCCAATAATGCCAATAACTCACTTAGATAAAAATCCAACAAGAAGTGCTTGTTTATGGGATATTACTTGTGATAGTGATGGAGAATTGCCATTTGATTTAAAAAAACCTCTTTACTTACATGATGTAAACTTAAATCAAGAAGACTATTTTTTAGGATTTTTTAATGTTGGTGCTTATCAAGATACATTAGGAATGAAACATAATCTATTCTCTCACCCAACTGAAGTAAATATAGTATTTAAAGATGGGAAAGTAATACTTGAAAAAATACTTGAATCTCAAAAAATTATAGATATTCTAGAAGATATTGATTATGATACAAGTGAGATTAGATCTATTTTAGGAAAGCATTTATCTAAAGAAACTTATAATGTTTTAGAAAAATATCTAAATGAAAACAGTTACTTAAAAACTATATGGAGTTATTATGACGAATGATGAAATAAATGAAAATATAGAAAATATCTCTTTATGGCAACAAATAAAAGAAGATTTTTCTGTTCCAAAGTTAAATGACCCAGCACTTGATTCAAGTTTTGAATTATTTTTTAATTATCCAGGTGTTTGGGCTATTATCAATCATAGAATAGCAAATAGGCTTTATAATAATGGTTGGAAAAAATTAGCAAGAGCACTTGTAGGGATCTGCTCTCTTTTTACAAAAACTGATATACATCCAGCTGCAACTATTGGAAGAAGAGTTTTTATTGATCATGCAATTGGAGTTGTAATTGGTGCAACAACTATTGTTGAAGATGATGTTCTAATTTACCAAGGAGTAACTCTTGGAGGAGTTAGTTTAAACAAAGGTAAACGACATCCCACTATAAAATCGAATGTTGTTATAGGAAGTGGAGCAAAAGTTTTAGGAAATATCACTATTGGACAAAACTCAAAAATTGGAGCAAATTCAGTTGTAGTTTGTGATGTACCTGAAAATTCAACAGCTGTTGGAGTTCCTGCAAAAATAATAAAAAAAGATAATAAAAATTGTAAATTAGCTCATGGCGATTTACCTGATATCAATAAAGAGATGTTTAAATACTTACTAGAAAGAATACATGTTCTTGAAGTTGCATTAAAAGAAGAAGATGGTATTGATGTAAGTGAAAAAGATGAAAAACTTGAAACAGATTATAATAATTTTATTGAAGCAATGAATTCAATCAAAAAGGCTTAATTTTGATATTTGAGCTTTTCTCGTTTGGATTGATTGCGGGATTTATGTCTGGTTTTTTTGGAATTGGGGGGAGGAACGATACTTGTTCCTATACTTGTATTAGCTGGTTTTGTTATGAAAGAAGCTGTAGCTATATCTATTATGCAAATGGTTTTTTCTTCAATTTATGGCTCTTTTTTAAATGTAAAAAAAGCTAAAAATGTTTTAAAAGATGGACTTATTATAGGTCTAGGAGGCTTTGTAGGAGGTCTTCAAAGTGGATTTATAGTAAAAAATGTCACTAATGAATTTTTACAATATGTATTTATTGCTGTTTTAATTTTCTCAATAATCAGAATATTTTATTCTCCTGCTGAAAGAACAAATGAAGATACAAAAGAACAACATAGAATTGTTCTTTTTATTATAGGTTTCTTTATTGGTGCAATTGCTATGAGTATTGGTATTGGTGGTTCTATAATTTTAGCTCCAATTTTAGTTGGATTTTTAAGATATGATTTAAAAATAGCAACTTCTTTAGGTCTATTTTTTGTAATTTTTTCTTCAATAGCTGGTTTTATTTCTCAATCAATACAAGGATTAATGCTTTACCATGAAGGAACTATCATAGGTATTGCTTCACTTATTGGAGTATATTTTGGAATAAAAGCAAAACATCTCGTAAAAGCAACTTCATATAAAAAATATGTTTTACTTTTAAGTATTGGTGTTTTAATAATTATGATTTATAAAACAATTTAAATTTATAAAGTAAAACTTTTTTTATATTTTTATTTTATCTCTTTAAAAAACTCTTCAATTGACACTTCAAATAATTTTGATAACTTATATAAATGTACTAAATTAAAATGCTTATTGTGAGCATTATTTTCTGTATTAGCATAAAATCCTGAAGATTTCTGACCTATGGATAATGCAACTTCTAGTTGACTAAACTTTCTTTCTATACGTAATCTTTTTACATTTCTTGATATTTGTTCAAAAAAGATATTTATTTCTTCTTCAGTGGCTATTTCTGGCAAATTCAACATTATTATTCCTATAGAAATTATTTCTATAAGGATATTTTAAAAATAACTTAACTACAATTCTCTACAGAAATCATTCCTATAGGAGAATTATGAATTTAAAAAACAGACTTATAATAAATAATTTTATACTTGTTTTATTTTTTTTATTTAGTGTACTAAGCATATTTTTATCAGATATAGCTAATTTATATTTTGTTTCATTTCTTATCTTTTTATTTATAATAATAGTTTGTTTAGTAAACTTTATTTTTTGGAAAGAATTTTCTAGAAATATAAATTTTATAAATGATAATCTAAATAACTTTATTAATTTTATTTTTTTTAAAGAAAATAAAATCAATATAAAATTGAATACTAACAAAAATGAATTTTCAAAAAGCAACGAAGATCTATATAAGGCTATAAAAGATTTTGATACAAATTTAAAAATGGATATGAAAATTATTGGTGAAATGATTTTAGTATTTGACAAAATAAAAAAAGGTATTTTTAGATGTAGAGTTAAACAAAATACAAAAAATCCAATCATTTATACTTTAAAAAATAGCATTAATAAAACTTTAGATTCTTTAGAAAATACTTTTGCAGATATCCAAGATGTAACAAATGAATATACAAATGATAACTTTACAAAAAAGATTATCTTAAATAAAGATATTGAAGCTAGATTAAAAACTGTCGTAGATGGAATTAATATGTTAGGAACTGTATTAGCAAATAATGCAAAACAAAATTCTGAAAATGGAAAGGAACTAGAAAAAAATTCTGAAATTTTAAAAGAATCTATGAAGAACTTATCTATTAAAACAAATGAACAAGCTACTTCAATTGAGGAAACTTCTAGTTCAATAGAAAGTATTACTCAAATTAGTAAAAACAACGGTTTAGAATATGAAAAGATGACTTTATTAGGAAATGAAGTAAAAAATTCTGTTACAAAAGGTCAAAAACTAGCAAATCAAACTGTTTTATCAATGGACGAAATAAATCAAAAAGTTCATGCAATAAATGAAGCAATTATAGTTATTGACCAAATTGCATTTCAAACAAATATTCTTTCACTTAATGCAGCTGTTGAAGCAGCAACTGCTGGTGAAGCTGGAAAAGGATTTGCTGTTGTTGCTTCAGAAGTAAGAAATTTAGCTTCAAGAAGTGCTCAAGCAGCTAAAGAAATAAAAATACTTGTTGAAGATGCAACAACAAAAGCTAATAATGGGAAAAATATTTCAAATAATATGATAACTGATTATGAAAAGTTATATGAAAAGATTTCAGATACAATTGAGATAATTCATCAGGTTAATAATTCAAACAAAAAACAAATAAATGGTATAGAGCAAATTAATCAAGCAATTATCTCTATGGAAAAATTGACACAAGAAAATGCAAAAGAATCAGAAAATCTCTCAGAAATATCTATAAATGTAAATACATTAGCACAAAATTTAGTAAATCAAGCAAAAATAAAAAAATTTTAAAGGTCAAAAATGATTAATGAAAAAGAGACTATTTTAGATGATTATGCTTTTTTAGTTAGTGAAACTAATGAAAAAGGAATTATTCAATTTGCAAATGATGATTTTTGTAAAATCGCAGAATATGATATAAATGAATTAATAGGTAAACCTCATAATATGGTGAGACATAAAGATATGCCAAAAGTTGCTTTTAAAAATTTATGGGAAACTATAAAAAAAGGAGAAATTTGGACAGGGTATGTAAAAAACTCTACTAAAAAGGGGGGATACTATTGGGTATATGCAACTATTTATCCTTTTGAATCTTGTGATGGAGAAAAAGGTTATCTTTCTTGTAGAAGAAAAGCTACACAAGATGAAATAATAAAAACAATAGAAACATATAAAGAATTAAAAAAAGAAGAAAATTAAATCAATTAATTATATAATTAATACTTATAAAAAAATGGAGAAATTAATGTTTGAGAAGGATTATTTCTATAAAAATATCTTTGAATTTTGTGATGATCCAATAATTATCTTTGATAAAGATTATTTTATAGAATGTAATCAATCTGCTATTGAAACGCTTGGTTTATTATCAAAAAATGATATAAAATCTATGCATCATTCTCAAATTTCTCCTTTATATCAAGCAGATAATCAAGTTTCATCTATTAAATTTCAAAACCTTTTAAATGAGTGCCAAGAAAAAGATTTTATAAAATTTGAATGGTTGCATAAAACAATCAAAAATGAAAATTTTTATGTTGAAACATTTTTAAAAAAAATAATATTTCAAGGAAGGGAAGTTTTTTTTGCAAAATGGAAAAAACTAGATGAAATAAAAAGATTAGAAAAAGAGTTAGAAAAACAAAATATCTTAATATCTCAAAAAAGAGAATATATACATAAAATTAACGAAATTATTGAAAATAGTGATGTTGATAAAGAAAAACTTTTAGATACACTTTTTTTATTAAATGAATACAAAAATGCTATTGATGAGAGTTCTATTGTCTCAAAAGCAAATAATAAGGGAATTATTACTTTTGTAAATGATAGATTTTGTGAGATTTCTGGATATAAAAAAGAAGAACTTATAGGTAAAAGTCACAATATCATTCGTCATCCAAGTATGACAAAAGAGTTTTTCAAAGATATGTGGAATACTTTATTAAATAAAGAGATATTTAGAGGGATAATTACCAATAAAAGAAAAGATGGTGAACCTTATTATGTTGATACAACAATAATTCCAATTATGGATAATAACCATAATATTCTTGAATATATTGCAATTAGACATGATATAACTCAGCTTTTTGAAAAAGAAAAAATCATTCAAGAACAATTTTTAGATGAACTTACATCATTAGACAATAGACAAAAATTATTAAAAGATTTAAAGACCTTAATTAATCCTAAAATAGCAATAATTAACATAGATAGATTTAGAAATATAAATGATTTTTATGGCTTTGAAATAGGTGATTTACTCTTAAAAGAGTTTGCTAACAATTTACTAAAATATAAATCTACAAATTTAAATATTTATAGAATTTCAAATGATATTTTTGTATTTTTAGCTTTTGGAAATTTTTCTTTAAATGAATTAAAAAAAGTTTGTAATACTCTATTAAAGAATATAAATTTTGAACCAATACATGTAAATGAAAATAATTTTTATTTAACTATTTCAATTGGTGTTGCTTGTACATGTAGTAATGAACTTATTAGTGATAATTTATTAACAAGAGCAGAATTTGCACTTCGTGTTGCAAAAGAAAACAATAAAAATATCTTATTTTTAGATGAAAATATGAATATTTACGACAAACTAAAAGAAAATAGGCAACTAATCAAAAATCTAAGAAATGCTCTTTTAAAAGACAATCTTTTAGTATATGGACAAAAAATAGTAAATAACAAAACAAATGAAATAAAGTATGAAACATTGATGAGAATACAACTTGAAGATGGAACTATATTATCACCTTTTAGATTTTTAGAAGCATCGAAAAAAGCAAAACTTTATCTATCAATGACAAGAAAATTAGTAAAAAAAGCTTGTAATTATTTTAAAGATACAAATATTGAATTTACTCTAAACTTAACTTTAGAAGATTTAAAAGATAGTTATACAATGAACTCAATTTTTAATACTATTTCAAAAACAAAAACTGCAAAGCAAATCACCTTTGAAATTGTAGAATCAGAAGGTATTGAAGAGTTTCAAGAAGTAAATAATTTTATAATAAATGCAAGAAAAATAGGTTGTAAAATAGCAATTGATGATTTTGGTACTGGTTACTCAAACTTTGAATATACAATCAAACTTGATATTGATATTATTAAAATTGATGGTTCTTTAATAAAAAATATTCATTTAGATAAAAATTTAGAACTAACAGTTGAAACTATTGTAACTTTTGCAAAAGCTTTAAATATAAAAACAGTAGCTGAATTTGTACATAACAAAGAAGTATATGAATGTGTTAAAAAATTAGATATTAATTATTCACAAGGATATTATTTGCACGAGCCTGAGAAATTAATTTAAAAGAATTAATCTTTTAAATTCTGCTCTCTTAGTTTATCTTTTTTACTTTTTCTTTTCCCTTTTTTAGGTGCGGTAGATTCTATTTTTTGAGGTGTACCAATAAGTTCAAAACCTTCAATTTGTTCTTTTTCTAACTTAATATTACATCTTTTTTCAATTAATGCAAAATGCTCAAAATCTTTTAATCCTATAAAAGATATAGCCTCTCCACTTTTACCAGCACGCCCTGTTCTTCCTATTCTATGTATATAATCAGCTGTTGCTCTTGGTAAATCAAAATTTACAACACAACTTATATCATCTATATGCAGTCCTCGTGCTGCAATATCTGTGGCAAATAAAATCTTTATTTTTTTATTTTTGAAATCTTTTAAAGTTTCATTTCTTTCTTCTTGAGATAAATCACCGTGAAAAGAGAGAGCATCAAAATTATATTTTCTAAATTTAAAAGCAATATTATCGCAAGCTCTTTTATTTGCCATAAAAACTAAAATTTGTTCCCAGTTATTTGTTGATATAAGATACCTTAAAAGAGGACTTCTATTCTCAATATTCACAGCAATTGCTCTTTGATTTATTTTTTGTACAGTTGGCATTTCATCAATAGATACTTCAATAGCTTTTTTTGTAATTTTTGAAATAATATTCTGAATTTTTGTAGGATATGTTGCAGAAAAAAGAAGATTTTGTCTATTTGTTGGTATCATTTCCAAAAGAATTTCCAATTCCTTTTCAAAACCTAAATCAAGCATTTTATCAGCTTCATCTAAAATAAAAAACTCTAATTTTGATAAATCTAATTGTTTTTTATTTATAATATCAACCAATCTTCCAGTAGTTGCAACTACAATATCACAACCCTTTTGAATATCTAAAAGCTGTTGACCAAGATTTTCACCACCAATAACGCTAACAATTTTTGGTTTTTTTGCCAAATATTTTGAAAACATTTCAAAATTAGAAGAAATTTGTAAAGCTAATTCTCTTGTTGGAGCTAAAACCAAAGCTTTTATTTTTGCTTTTCCTTCATAATTTTCATTTGCCCAAAGTTGAAGAAGAGGTAAAACAAAACTTGCTGTTTTTCCACTTCCTGTTTGTGCTTTAGCTATGATGTCTTTTTTTTCTAAAATAAGAGGAATCACTTTTTCTTGAATCAAAGTAGGATTTATATAATCATTTTCAACTAAAGATTTATTTAATTGGGCTAAAAGATTTAGTTTTAAAAATGGCATATAGAAAGTCCTTTGATTATGTTATATTTGAATTGTGCTATTTTATGATTATTTGCCTTTATTCAAGCAATTTAAAAATTATCCAATTTTTTTGTATATATTAAATATTTAAAAGAAAAAAATACAAATATGTAATTAATACTATTTACGCTACCCTAGATAACTTTAGGTAGTTCTTTCAATCAAAAATAAACTACTTAATCATGAAAAACTACCTAACAAGGACAAAATATGCAAAAAAGATATTTTAATATATCGAAATGATAATACAAAATAATACTCTTAGTGATCAAGAAGTTTTTATTATCAAACCTTTTTCTAAAATCAATAAATATATAGAGATTGTAACAACTCCAAATTCTCTAAGAAAAACAGATATGAAAGATGATTTAAATGTAGAATTAATTTTGGAGATATTATCTAAAAACTATGAAAAAGTTTTAGTTACTACTATAAAAAATGAAGATGATTTAAAAACATTAATAACAAAAAAACCTGATTTGGTATTTTCTCGTATTAAATATTTTAATTTTAAAAAAGAAAAAATTTGGTTTTCAGATTATCTAAAAAAACATAATATTGATTATATTTCATCAAATAAAAATGCTTTTGAAAATGAATATGATAAAAATCTTGCAAAACAAATTGTACAAAAAGAGAACATAAACACAGCAAATTTTTTTACAACACAACCAAATGAACATGAAATAGAAAGTTTACTTCCTGTAACTTTTCCTTTGTTTTTAAAACCTGAAAAAAAGAATAATCCAGAAGATATAAATGCCCAATCAGTGGTTTTTGATTTTAAAAAATACCAAGCAAAGGTTTTGGATATTTATAATAATCAAAAATCTCGTACTTTAGTAGAAAATTATTTATCAGGGAAAGAATATAGCGTTTCTATTTTAGAAAATAAATCAAAAAATATTTTAATGATTTTACCTGTTGAAATCATTGCTTGCAAAAATAAAAATGGTCACAAGATTTTAGATTTTGATGCAAGAAAGAGTAATTTAGAAGAAATTATAGCTATAACTGATAAAAAAATCAGAAAAGAAGTATCTTCAATTGCAATAAACTCTTTTAGGGCTTTGGGTGGAAAGAGTATTGGTAAAATTGATATAAAAATGAGTTTCAATGGTATTTTTCATTTTTTAGCAGCTGATTTTATGCCAAGTCTTGAGGAAGGTTATTTTTATAAAGCATTTTTTATAAATGAAAATATGTCTTATGAAGAAATGATTTTAAAAATTGTTGATACAAATTTATCAACACCTAAAGAAATCGAATTTTAAATATCAAAGATATTGACATAAATGTCAATATCTTAAAATTGAATTTCTTACAACACTTAAATTTGCAGAACAATTTGGTATGATATATTCTATTTGCACTTCAATTAATCTTGAAAAATTAAAAGAATCAAAGATATCTAAATAGTTTATAATTTCATTTTTATCATCTATTATTTTAGCTTTACCATTTATTTTTATTCTAATATCATTCAAAAAATCAATTATCAATAATCCAACATGTGGATTTGATTCAATATCACCTACTGAATGTAAGATTCCATTACCATCAAAATCAGGGAAAATTAGCCTATTTTTATCTAAAAATTTTATCAAACTTTTTGATTTTGTACCTTTAAAATTTACATTAACTCTTCCATCTTTACTAGAAGTTGCTAGAAAAAAATAGTTCATATTTTCAATAAATTTTATCATCCTATCATTTGGAGTTCTTGTATCCATATTTTCAAGTATAAGCTCCGCTTGTTTTGTTGTTCCATATTTTTCTCTTGCTATTAGATGTTCTTGTGTAAAAATTTCCATAATAAACCTTTAAAACCAATATTGTGGATAAGCTCTATTTTTATGTAAATTATTATAAAAAAGAGCCACTATAACTAAAATAATAGCACCTATTAAACTAGGAAATACCAAATAATCCCAATTTGCACCCAATAAAAACACTATCAAAGGATTTGAACCTGCTGGTGGATGAACTGTATTTGTTGCAATCATAACTGCAATTGCAGTTGCCAAAGCTAAAGCCATACTCCAATATTCATTTCCTAAAATATGTAAAAAAACTAAACCAATAAATGTAGATAAAAAATGCCCTAAGATTACATTTCTTGGTTGTGAAAATGGACTTTTAGGAAATCCAAATAACAATACACATGAGGCTCCAAAAGAACCCATAACTAAAAGATTATCATAAGATTTTGTAAGATAACCAATAATAAATATAGAGATAAATCCACCAAACCAAGCAAAGGCAATTTCATATATAGATGATTTAGGTGGAAGTTCAACACCCTGCCCTTTAAATTTTTCAAGATAATTCATATTTTTCCTTTTTAATAAATTTAAACAACCAAACGATTGTTTGTCTAAATAAGATAAAAAAAAACCATTAGATTAAACTAATGATTTTTTCGCCTACTTTTAGATAATTTTGTGATGAATCATATAAATTCATCATCATTATGGCACCTTGAGTTAAAGCTACATACTCTTTTGCCAGATTTGAAGCTTCAATTTTTGAGTATTTATTTTCAAAGATTTTTATCAAAGCATTTTCCCAATCTGTAAAATAAAGCTTTATTTCTTCTTTAAAATCAAGATTCAAACTACTTGCTTCCAAAGCTAGATTTCCAAGTAAACAACCACCATCACTATGCAAAAAATAGTCATCAGTTTTTTTGACTATTAGCTCTATTTTTTGCTTATCACTTAAATCACTTCTGTAGGCAATAGAAAAAATAAACTCAGCAAAATAGTTATGAATATATTTCAAAGACTCTAAACCTATCTTTTCTTTACTTTTAAAGTGATGATAAATACTTCCTTTGATAAGCCCACAAGCCTCAGCTATATTTGCCATAGAAGTATTTGAATATCCTCGTATTTTAAAAAGTTTAATAGACTCTTTTAAAATCTCTTCTTTTGATGTTTTTTTGATTGCCATATTTCTATCCAAACGATTGTTTGGTAAAAGTTTAGCTTATGGTTGCTTAAAGAATTATTTATAGAATTTTATTTTAATTTATTTTCTAAATTCATCATTTTGAATATATGAGTATAAATATTAACATCTAAAGCATTTTCTACCATTTTGTATTTATTATCTTCCGACATTTCATTCCAACCTTTTAATTGTTTATAATCAATACCTTTATATGATAATAATTCTTCAAGTGTAATTTCTTGAATTTTTATTTTTAATCTTTTTATATCTTCATCTAAATTAATTGAAATTGGAGTTATAAAATTATTACTAATAATTTTCAACATTAAATTAAATAAAATATCTGAAAAATATTCATAAAATTTTGTACAAGTTGCATCTTCAGTTAAAGGGAATAGAAGTTTAGTATCTTCAAATAAAAATATAATATTGTATTTTGATAAATTTGAATGAGCCAATAAATTTCTTATTCTTCTAATTCCATATTCTTCATTGTTCAAAAAATTATATTCAATTTCACTAATATAATTTTTTTCTTTAAGTTTTTTAATAATATCTACAAAATTAATTTTATCAAATTTTCTTATTTGAGATTTAGCAATATTTTCTAAAATATTAAACAAATATATTAATGAAGCATGTCCACTAAAATTCTCAACTTTAATTATTTCTTCACAAGATATTAACAAATTTCCATAATATCGTGAATATTGCCAAATATAACCTATTACTTCTTGTTTTGTATACATAAAATATAAATTCCCTTATTTCATATTCATAATTTCTTCAACCCATTATGTCCAAACAAAAAAATCGAAGTCTCATTTACATAATATTTTATAGAATCTCTCGTGATTTTATCTAGTTTATATACTTTTTGTCCTCTTATAGTTTTTCCTTTTCCAAAAAGAAAGTTGTATTTATCATTTATATATCGACCTCTAAACCAGCCAATATGAATATAATTTTCTTTTACTTTTATATAACAAAATCCACCCTCTTTTGAATAAAGCGTAGTTATATTTTCATTATGTTTTTCTTTTGTATCATTTCCTATACAGATTTTTATGAAATCTCTTACATTTAGGAAAAGTTCTGCGTATTCCCCATTGCTATCTTTTTCATAAGAAGTTCTTTTCATTTGCTATTTTCCTTTTATTTATTTTATCATTTCTTTATTTCTTAAAATTCTTTTTTAATAAAAAATTATAAATGTCTTTAATTCAGAAATTTATTTTTTAGTCTCTATACTATATAATTCGAAAAAATCTAACCTAAAAAAGGTATTCAAATAAAAAATTCAAAAATAAAAATAAGCCTTATTATTCTTTTTTCACTGATAATAGGTATTATTGCTTTATTCTTTATTCCTCAAACTCATGAATATATAGTTGATTTATTAGCACTAATTTATACTGGTACTATTTGGAGTTATAATATGTTATTAACTTCATACACTCTTCCTATCTGGTTATTGTTAATTATTTCTGTTTTAGCACTTGTTAGTATAATAAAATTTTTATTATTACTTACAAGTAGTAAAAAAGCAGAATATACTAAATATTTAGAAGATTTTATCTATGATGCAAATTGGAGATGGAAATGGGAAAAAGATGAAATAATTGATATTCAATGTTATTGTCCTAAATGTGATTCAATATTAGTATATGATGAAAGTTCTTGTCATACAAGATATACAGAAGTTGTAAAAACTGATTTTATTTGTGAAAAATGTGACTCACAAATAGTAACAAGTATTCCAGGTGGAAATAAAAAATACGCTATTAATGCTGTAAAAAGAGAAATACAAAGACGAATTAGAACACAAGAATATAAAAAATAAAACTTTATTTAATATATTTTTATTCTATTCATTGAATTTTATTTTTTTAAATTCTGATAATAAAAGAGGAAAATTAGTATAACCATCTCTATCTAAAAAGTGTCCTCCTTTTTCAAGACAAATAAAATTTGCACTTAATAAAAAAGCAAGTCTTTGTGTCAATACAACTGGCACAATATAATCATCATTTGAGCCAATAACAATTTTATTATCTGTTATTTTTTCTAATTTTTTATAATCTAATCTTTTTTCTAAAAAATGATCTAATTGTTTTAAACTAGGTAAAGATTCATTAAAACCAGAAACTAGCATATATCCTGCAATTTTTTCTTCAATTTTGCTTTCTGATAAAAACTTGAGTAAACTAATGCAACCTAAACTATGAGCTATAAAAAATGAATTTTTATCAATGAATTTAATTTGTTCTTTTAAAGCGTCATTCCATTCTTTTGGATTTGGATTTTGAGGAGTTGGTAAGTCTATAATTGTAACTTCATTTTCTTCTTCTAATTTCTCTTTTAACCAAGAAAACCAATGTGCTTCAACGGATGCAGAATAGCCATGAATTATATAAATATGCATATTATCTCCTTTGTAATATAGTTATTTATGAAAACATCATATACCTTATATACTTATAATTATATTTTATATAGCATCTTTTTTCTTAATAAACTAAATGCCTTTAATAGACAATTATATATATCTATCCTATAATATCAGCTTCAAAATTTTAAAGGCAAAACTATGACAGATACTATAAAAATATTTAATGCTAAAGAAAATAATCTAAAAAATATAAATTTAGAAATACCAAAAAATAAGCTAATTGTATTTACAGGACTTAGTGGTTCAGGAAAATCAACTTTGGCTTTTGATACATTATATGCAGAAGGTCAAAGAAGATATATTGAGTCTCTTTCTTCATATGCTAGACAATTTTTGGATAAAGTTGGAAAACCTGATGTTGAAAGAATAGAAGGTTTAACTCCTGCGATTGCAATTGACCAAAAAACAACTTCAAAAAATCCTCGTTCAACTGTCGGAACAATTACAGAAGTTTATGATTACTTTAGACTTTTATATGCCAGAGTTGGAAAACAACATTGTCACCAATGTGGGCAACCTATTTCTCAAATGAGTGCAAGTGATGTAATAAATCAAGTTTTATCTCTTCCAAATGAATCAAAAATCGTAATACTTGCTCCTTTAGTAAATAGAAAAAAAGGAACTTTTGCAGATTTACTTGAAAGCCTTAAAAACAAAGGTTATGTAAGAGCTATGGTTGATGGAGTTATGGTAAGACTTGATGAAGATATAGAATTAGCTAAAACTCAAATGCATACTATCAAAGTTGTAATAGATAGACTTACAGTAAAAGAAGAAAATAAAGAAAGAATTGCTCAAGATGTTGAGAAAGGTTTAAAAGAGAGTTTTGGTGAACTTGAAATTGAAATTATGAACCATGAAGAAGTAGGAACTGAAAAGTTTATACATTATTCTGAACATATGGCTTGTTTTAATTGTAAAATCTCTTTTGAACCACTTGAACCTTTATCTTTTTCATTTAACTCACCAAAAGGTGCCTGTCCATCTTGTGATGGTTTAGGAATAAGATACGCATTAGATATGAAAAAAGTAATTGATGAAGATTTAGAAATAGAAAATGGTGCTATTAAAATCATCTATGGATTTAATAAAGGTTTTTATTTTAAAATGCTTTTAGCTTTTTGTGAACAAAACAATATAAATATTAAAATTCCTTTTGCATCTTTAGAAGAGCATCAAAAAAAAGCTATTTTGCATGGAACTGTTGATGAAGTGACTTTTTTTTGGAAAAAACATAAACTGGTACGAAAATGGGATGGGATAGTAAAATTAGCTTATGATATGATAAAAGATGAAAAAGAGATGAGCGAATACATGACAGAAAAAAAATGTGATGCTTGTAATGGAAATAGACTAAAACCTTCATCACAAAGTGTTTTTGTAGCAAATAGAACTATTCCTGATATTTTAAATATTCCTATTGAAGAAGCTCATGCTTTTTTCCAAGATGAAAAAAATTTCTCTTATTTAAATGAACAAAATAAAATGATTGCAGCACCTATTTTAAAAGAGATAAAAGAGAGAATTTATTTTTTATATGATGTTGGACTAGGATATATAACTTTAGGACGAGATGCAAGAACAATTTCAGGTGGAGAAGCTCAAAGAATAAGAGTTGCTTCGCAAATTGGTTCAGGACTTACAGGAGTTATGTATGTACTTGATGAACCATCTATTGGTTTACATGAAAGAGATACAAATAAACTAATCAAAACTTTAAGAGCCTTACAAGAAAAAGGAAATACTGTTATTGTAGTTGAACATGATAAAGAAACTATTCAAGCAGCCGATTATATAGTTGATATTGGACCAAATGCAGGTAAATTTGGTGGAGAAATAGTTTTTGCTGGAACTTTAAAAGAGATGAATAAAGCAAAAACTCTAACTGCAAAATATGTAACAGGAACAAAAAAGATTGATTATGTTCACAATCGTCCCCAAGAAGAGTTTATAGAAATAAAAAATGTAAATATAAATAATATAAAAAATCTTAATGTAAAAATTCCACTAAAAAACTTATGTGCTATTACAGGAGTTAGTGGAAGTGGTAAGTCTTCACTGATACTTCAAACTTTACTTCCTGTTGCAAAAGAACTTTTAAATAGAGCTAAAAAAGTAAAAAAAGTAGATGGTGTAGAAATTGAAGGTCTTGAAAAACTTGATAAAGTTATCTATCTTGACCAAAGTCCAATAGGTAGAACTCCACGAAGTAATCCAGCAACTTATACTGGACTTATGGATGATATAAGAGATTTATTTGCTAAAACAAAAGAAGCAATGCTTAGAGGTTATAAAATAGGAAGATTCTCTTTTAACGTAAAAGGTGGAAGATGTGAAAAATGTCAAGGTGAAGGTGAAATAAAAATAGAAATGCACTTCTTACCTGATATTATGGTGAAATGTGATGCTTGTCATGGGCATAGATATAATGCACAAACTTTAGAGATTATGTACAAAGGTAAAAATATTTCTGATGTTTTAAATATGAGTGTTGATGAAGCATTAGAGTTTTTTGCAAAAGTTCCAAAACTAAAAGCAAAACTTCAAACATTAAGTGATGTTGGACTTGGATATATAACTTTAGGACAAAATGCTGTAACACTTAGTGGTGGAGAAGCACAAAGAATTAAACTAAGTAAAGAATTAAGTAAAAAAGATACTGGAAATACGCTATATGTTTTAGATGAACCAACTACTGGTTTACACTTTGCTGATGTTGATAGATTAACAAAAGTTTTACATCACTTAGTAGAACTTGGAAATTCTGTGCTTGTAATTGAACATAATCTTGATGTTATCAAAAATTCTGATTGGGTTATAGATATTGGACCTGAAGGTGGAAACAAAGGTGGAAAAGTTGTAGATGAGGGAACTCCAGAATTTTTAGCACAAAATCATAAAAACTCAGGTTCTTATACAGGTTACTATCTTGACAAAGAGATAAATGAAAAATGAAAATAGATTATAATATTTTCAATCAAAAAACAGCAATTGATAGATTTATTTTTGCAATAGAAAATGGCTATTTTGTTGAAGCTCATGAATTACTTGAAGATGATTGGAATTTTTATAAAAAACAAGGCGAAATAAATAAATCACTTGTATTAAAAGGTTTAATAAATGGAGCAACTGCACTTGCTCTTTTTTATATCAAAAAAAGACCAGAAAGTCACAAAAAAGTTTGGATTGCTTTTGAAAAATATATTCCACTTTTAGATACAGTAGATTTTGAAGAAAAAGAAAAATACTTTAAAGCAAAAGAGATACTTTTAGAATTAAATAAAAAAATCAGGTAGTAAAACTCTACCTGATTTTTCTAAGCTGTAACAGCTTCCTCACTTAAACTCAGCATATATGCTTTCATCTTCATCATTTCTTCTGTAGGATATTGATTTTCAACACTACCACGAGATACTTTTACATAAAAATCTTTTGAAGAGACATTGTATCCAAAGTTTGTATTAGATAAAACAACTTCATATTTATTTGAAGAAGTTGTTGTTTCATTTTTTGCTTCTTTTACATCTGAAGCTTCTTTTGCTTTTACTATAGTTTCTTGTTGTATTTGCTTTAAATTCTCTTTATCTCTAATTTCAGATGAATTTGAAGAAGGTTGAACTTTTTGCATTTCTAAAGCTTTATTATCACTATACTGATCTATTTTTGGTATTAATCCATATTCCATGATAACCTCCTTATAATAAAAACTTGTTTATTAAGCTTATTATACTATAAAAAATCATTTTTTTTCAAAAAAAAATTTATTTATTAAGTTTATTTTGATATTATTAGTTACAAATTATATCGATTTAAAAAAGGAGTCCTGCTTGGAAGATAATTCCCCGAGGCAAAGTTTAGTTAAAAGTGAGAAAAAATGGAAATTTTAATCTTACTATTTATTGCTGTTATTGGTACATCATTTTTATGTTCTATTTTAGAATCTATTCTTTTATCCACAAATGTTTCTTATATTTCAGTTTTAGAAAAAAACAATCCTACTGCTGGAAAATTATTAAAAAAATTAAAAACAGATATTGATAAATCTATTGCTTCAATTCTTATTTTAAACACTATAGCAAATACTTTAGGAGCAACTGCAATTGGAGTTCAAGCTCAAAATGTTTTTGAAGGAAATAGTAGTTTAGTTATGATTGTCTCAATTGTTTTAACATTTATGATTCTATTTTTTGCTGAAATTATTCCAAAAACAATTGGAGCAGTTTATTGGAAGCAATTAGCTCCTTATGCACCAAGACTTATAAACTTTTTTATTTTTATTACTTATCCAATTATTATAATAACTCAATTTGTTACTAATAAAATTGGAAAAGAATCAAATGATTCTATTTCAAGAGAAGAGTTAATCCACTCTACACTTTTAAGTGAAGAAGAAGGAATTATTGGAGATTTAGAATCTCAAATAATAGAAAATACACTTACTTTAAATAGTATAAAGTTAAAAGATATTTTAACTCCTCGTTCTGTTGTTTATGCAATAGAAAAAAATAGTTTAATAAAAGATATTGTAGAAGATAAAAGAACATTTAAATTTTCAAGAGTTCCCGTATATGAAGGTAATATTGACAATATTGTAGGAATTGTTTTAACTAAAAAAATTTTTAAACAAGCTTTAACAGAAGGTGATAAAAATCTTGAAGATATTATGAAACCTGTTTTTTCACTTCATCAAAATATACATGTTGCAAAAGCTTTGAATATGTTCATTCAAAAAAAAGAGCATATGTTTATTGTTCATGATTCATACAATCAAACAGAAGGAATTGTAACTTTAGAAGATTGTATTGAGACTTTACTTGGTTTAGAAATTATGGATGAATTAGACACAACAGCTGATATGAGAAAGCTTGCACTTAATAAAATGAAAGCAAAGAGAAAAGAAAAAGAGAAAATTCAAGAAAATAGTCAAGAAAATAATAAATAGTATTTTTTATTTCTATTTTTTTAAGTGAATGTCAAATTGGCATTCACTTTTTTTTTGATATAATAAATGAACTTAATTTGAAAAAAGGTCTATTATGGATAGTACAATTGACTATGAAAAGTTAAAACTTTTTTATATAGGAAAACAAAAAGTTGAAAATAGTTTTGTTCCTTTAGTCTATAAAAACAAAGATTTATTAACACATGCTGCAATTATTGGTATGACAGGAAGTGGAAAAACTGGACTTGGTATTTCCTTATTAGAAGAAGCTGCTATTGATAATATTCCTTCAATTATTATTGACCCAAAAGGTGATATGACAAACTTACTTCTTACTTTTCCAAATCTACAAGGAAGTGATTTTGAACCTTGGATTGAAGAACAAGATGCTCAAAATAATGGACAAACGTTAAAAGAATTTGCAATAAACACTGCAAATCTTTGGAAAACTGGACTTGAAAATGATTTTCAAAACTCTTCAAGAATTGAAAAATTAAAAAATTCTGCTGATTTTACTATCTATACTCCAGGAAGCAATGCAGGTGTTCAAATATCAATTTTATCATCATTTAAAGCTCCTTCAAAAGAGGTTTTAGAAGATAATGATTTATTAATTTCACTTGTAAATTCAACTGTTTCATCTATTTTATCTTTAATTGCAGAACAAAATGATTCATCTTCAAAAGAATCAATATTAATTTCTTCAATTTTTATGAACTATTTTACTCAAAGTAAAGATTTAACTTTAGAAGAACTAATCACTTTGATAGTTACTCCACCATTTGCAAAAATTGGAATTTTTGATTTAGAGACATTTTTTGCTCAAAGTGAGAGATTAAAACTTGCACTGAAATTAAACACAATTATTGCAAATCCATCTTTTAAAACTTGGATAGAGGGCGAAACTTTAGATATTTCAAACCTACTTTATGATGAAAATGGAAAAGCTAAAGTTTCTATTTTTTCGATTGCGCATCTAAACGATAGCCAAAGAATGTTTTTTGTAAGTCTTCTTTTAAATCAAATGGTTTCTTGGATGAGAAGACAAGAAGGAACTACTTCACTTAAAGCCCTACTTTATATGGATGAAATTTTTGGATATTTCCCACCAAATGCAAATCCACCATCAAAACAACCAATGCTTACTCTACTAAAACAAGCAAGAAGTTTTGGTATTGGAATTATTTTATCTACTCAAAATCCTGTTGATATTGATTATAAAGGTCTAGCAAATATTGGAACTTGGTTTATAGGACGACTTCAAACAAAACAAGATAAAGAAAAAGTAATAGATGGATTAAGTAGTGCAAATGAAGGAAATTTAGATAAAGATGAGATAATGAATCTTATATCTAGTCTTGAAAAAAGAAATTTTATTCTTAAAAATATAAATGAAGATGGAATAAAAATCTTTCAAACTAGATGGGCTTTATCTTATCTAAAAGGTCCTATTCCAAAAGATGGAATAAAAAAACTAATGAGTAATAAAAGAACTAATTCATCTTCTAAAAAAGAAGAAAAAAATGAAGATACAATTACTCAAATAAATATAGAAAAAGGTATTGCTAAACCTATAATTACATCAAATCTAAATGAAAAATATCTTTATGGTTCTCAAAATAGTGCTTATTATTTACAACCTTATTTAATTTGTTCTTGTGATATTCATTATATAAATAGCACTAAAAATATAGATTTAGAAACAACAGAAACTTGCAAAATATATCTTGATGAAGAGATGAAAAATATAAACTTTGATGAAAAAGAAGAAGTAGAAAACTCTAATTTTGAAACAAAAGAGAGACCAAATTCACACTATTATGAATTACCAACTTTTATTCAAAGTGAAAAAGAGTTAAAAACTATTGAAAAAGATTTTGTTGATTATATATATAGAAATTCTAAACTTACACTTTATAAAAATGATGAGTTAAAACTTACTTCAAAACAAAATGAAAGTTTAGGTGATTTTAAAATTAGATTACAAGATAGATTAAATGAAAAAATTGATTTAGAAGTTGAAAAACTTCAAACAAAATTTCAAAAAGAGAATGATTCAATAGAAAATAAATTATCAAAACTTTATGAGAAACTTGAACGAGAAGAACAACAAGCAACATCAACAACAACTGATACAATAATTTCAATAGGAACTTCAATCTTAGGTGCATTTTTTGGAAAGAGTTCAACAGCAACAACTCTTGGAAAAGTAGCAACCAGTGCAAGAGGAGCTACAAAAATCTTAAAAGAAAAAAATGATGTTAAATATGTACAAAATGAAATAAATCAATTGGAAGAACAAAGAAACAGTTTAAAAACAATGCTCGAAAATGAAATTGAGAAAATCAACTCTACTAATTTAAGTTCAAATTTTCCAATCGAAGAGTTATTTATAAAACCAAAAAGAAGTGATATTTACAATGTTAAGTTAGAACTTTTATGGCAGGAACAATTATGATAAATAGTTTAGATGAATTTTTAGAACCAATAAAAAGTTTGACTATTAGCTCTTTAGATGATAAAGGAAATCCTTTTTCATCTTATGCTCCATTTGTTAAAATAAATCATAAATATTATGTTTATTTATCATTGATGGCAAAACACTCTTCAAACTTAACAAAAAATCCAAACTCTTCAATCTTTTTTTGTGAAGATGAACAAGATTGTAAAAATATCTTTGCAAAAAAAAGAGTATCAATTCAGTGTACAACTAAAAGATTAGAACAAAATACAAATGAAGAAAAAGAGATTTTAGAGCAATTTAGTAAAAAATTTGGAAATGAGATGATAACAATGCTTCATAAAATGGGAGATTTTTATCTTTTTGAATTTACTCCTTTTTATGGAGAAGCTGTTTTTGGTTTTGGAAAAGCTTATAATCTTGGTGGAAAAAACTTTGATGAATTTTTAGATAGAGCAAACTTTGGAAATACAGGTCACGGTAAAAAATAGAGATTAACTCTATTTCTTATCAAAAATTGTACCATCACCTGAAATTAAAATAGCTAAACTTCTTGTACTATCAAATTGAGATAAAATAATCAATAAAATCATCATCAAAGGAACTGATAAAAACATTCCAATAGTTCCCCACATAGCACCCCAAATAACCAAAGATAAAATTACAACAAACTGAGAAATATTTAATTTATTTCCCATAAGTTTTGGATAAATTATATTTCCAATTACAAATTGAACTACAACTAAAGATAAAGCTAAAAATAGAACATCTGATATTAAAGGAAATTGGATTAAAGCAAAAATTGTTGGAATTAAAACTGCAATAATACTTCCAATAGTTGGAATAAAATTTAAAACAAAAGCAATAAATCCCCATAAAACTGCACCTTGTAAAGAGAACATTTCACAAATCAAATAGGTTAAAAAACCTGTAATTAAACTAATAGAAGTTGTTATAAAAATATAAGTCCTTACTCCTTTTGAAATAGAAGTTAAAATATGTTCAACTCTTTCATTATTCTCTTTTTTAGGAAAAAGTGCATCCAATTTTGCCCTAAAAAATTGCTGATCTATCAATAAAAAAAGTACATATAAAAATATCTGTATAAGATTTGAAAAAATTGCACTAAAAGCAGCAATAACTTTATTTATTACACTAGAAAGACTAAATTCTTGGAAAAACTTTTGTAAAGGAGTCGTAAAATCAATAGATGTCATAAGCGTTAATTTTGCAATTAAAGCATTTACTTTTCCATCAAGCTGAGAAATACTTGAACTTAATTCCATCATACTTGAAGTTATAAAACTACCTATTTCTATCATAAAATAAACTATTAAAATCAAAGATAAAGGGATAGCAATAGTATTGGCTATTTTTGGGCTTAAAAAAGGTATCTTTTTGATTTGAGAAGCTAATGCATTAATTAAAAACCAAATCAAAATAGCTATTGCAATTGGTGTTAAAATTGAGCTTAAACTATTTAAAGCATAAACAACTAAAAATATAAATGCAAAAAAATAAAATGCTTTTGCAAAATTGGTATCTCTTTGTATTATTTCCAAAATCAGCCTTTAAAAATTTTAATAATATAATATCAAATTAAATAGAAAAAAGCCCATAAGAAAGTATAAATATTGCAAATTGAGAATCCTAGAGAAATCTGTTATAAATGTTATAGACCAAAATCTTCTTGCATTTGTGAACATCTAATAACTCCAATAAAAACAAATACAAAATTTGTCATTTTGATGCATCCAAAAGAGTTTAGAAAAACAAAAAATGGTACAGGACATATGACAAATAACTCCTTAGAAAATTGTGAGTTACATGTTGGAATTGATTTTACAAATCACAAGAGAGTAAATGAACTTTTAAAAAATGAAGATTATGAAGCTTATGTTTTATATCCTGATACAAATAGTATAAAATTAAATACACAAAAATTGCCAAGTGATAAAAAATCTTTGATATTTATTATTGATTCAACATGGCCTTGTTCAAAAAAGATACTAAGACTTAGCAAGAATCTACAAAATCTAAAAAAGATAAGTTTTGAACATGATAAATCATCACAATTTAAAATAAAAACTCAACCAAATCAATATTGTTTATCTACAATTGAATCGACTCTTTGTGTTTTAGAACAATTAAATAACCAAAAAATGGAAGAAATTTCAAATGATTTTTTAGGAAATTTTTTGAAGCCTTTTGAAGAAATGGTTGAATATCAAGTAAAATGTGCATATGATGAAAATAGAACAAGATATAAAATACCCTATAAAAAGATAGTACATTTGTCATAATTTTAGTATATTCTTAAATTCATAATAAAATATATTTTTTTATTGCAATTTTTAATGATTTTTTAGATATTTTACAAACTTTGAATTTACATATAAGAATTGGAGACTGTTTTATGAATAGGCTAAAGTTTATTATTGTTTCTATATTTTTAATAAATAATTTTATATTTTCAGACACTTTAGAAGAACAAAATAAAGATAAACAAGAAATTTCTTTTGAACAAAATATAAAAAGACTTTTAGATAAAGATTATTCAACTTTCTTAATCAATAAAAAAGTATTGAAAGATTATTACCAAATAAATCAATATAAACCATATTGGATAGATGAAAAAGCAAAGATAAAAGATATTGCATTAAATCTTTTAGAAAAAATCAAAAATGATCCTGTTTTACAAGCTCATATCTCAAAAATTTTTAAATTTAATGAAGTTATTAACAGTTTAAATTCTTTAGATAAATCAAATGAGAATTATATTGATAGTATGTTAAGAATTGAGTTTATGATGACTGAACTTTATGATAAATATGCTTTTTATTTATTAAATGGTTCTATAAATTGGAAGGCTTTTCAAGAAAAACTTACTGAACTTGAAAAAGATGATGAAATTAATGCTCAATGGGATAGATATGAAATCAAAAGAAATCCTAAAGAGTTATTAAAACTTGCCATTGAAAACAATGATTTATCATTGGCATTTAAAGAGTTAGATTTTACATATCCAAATGCACAAAAACTTATAAATGCAATTTCAGATTTAGAAACTATCATTCAAAATGGTGATTATATAAAATTACCAGAATTTAAAACTCTAAGAATTGGTGATCAATCTGAAATAGTAAAGATATTGAGGGAAAGATTAGCACAAAGTAAAGATTTAAATAAAACTTGCGAAAATGTTATAAATACTGAAAATATAGTTACAAATAGTATTGAAGAACAAGCCACAGAACAAATTGAAGAGAAAGAAAGTGTTCCTTGTGAAGAAATTTTTGATGAAGATTTAAAAAATGCTGTTATCTCTTTTCAAAAAACTCATGGGCTTTTCGCGGATGGAATTGTAGGGCTTCAAACTCAAAAATTTTTAAATAAAAGTGCAAAAGAAAAAATTGAACAAATCAGATTAAATTTAGAAAGAATGCGTTGGCTTCCTAGAAATTTTGGAGATAAATATATTCTTATTAATATCCCTGAATATAGATTAAGAATGATTGAAAATAATGATATAAAACTAAATATGGCAGTTGTTGTAGGAGAAAGAAAACATCCCACTCCAATTTTCTCAGATAAAATGTCATATATAGTTTTAAATCCAAATTGGAATATTCCTGAAAGTATTACAAAAAAAGAGATACTTCCAAAACTTCTTAAAGATCCAAATTATTTAGCATCAAAAGGTATTGATATTTATCAAGGTTGGCATAAAGATTCTGAAAAAGTTGAAACAACAGAAGTTTTAGATACTTTAATTTTACAAGATATTGATTCTGTTCCAAATTTTAGATTTACACAAGGACCAAGTGATGAAAATCCACTTGGAAGAATGAAATTTATGTTTCCAAATAAACATGCTGTTTATTTACATGATACACCTGCTAAATCTTTATTTAACAATGCAAGAAGAGCTTATTCTCATGGTTGTATAAGACTTTCTAAACCAGAAGAATTACTTTCAACAATTTTAAATGAAGATAAAACTATAAATTCAGAAAGAGTAAATCAAATATTAAGTGAAGAAACTGAAAAAGAAAAAGCTATAGGATTGAGTAAAAAAATTCCCGTTCACATCATATATTTAACTTCATTTGTAGATGAAAACGGGAAATTACAATTTAGAGAAGATATTTATAACTACGATAAGATTCAAGAGAAACTTATGTTCTAAAAAATTAGGCTTGTTTTTGCAAGTCTAATTTTTTTTCTATTCTTTTTTTGTCTATAAACATTTTATTTTGGATTTTACATCTATTTTTTGCTAAAACTTGCATATCTTCAACTTCATCCATTTCATCAACTATTTCAACTCCTAAAAGTGTTTCAATAGCATCTTCTAAAGTTACAACTCCACTTGTTTGTCCATAATTATCTTCAACAATAAAAAGATGTGTTTTTCTATTTATAAATTGATCAATTAGTGATGAAACAGGTACATTTTCAGATATTTTATGAACTGGAACCATAATATCTCTTAAAATAGTATCATCTCTTTCTTCAACACTCTCTTCCAAAATAGTTTGGTTAAATACTATTCCAACTATATCATCTATTGTTTCATCATAAACTGGTATTCTTGAATGAACATACATCTTATCATCTTCAATTGCATCTTCAACTTTTGTTGTTGATTTAAAAGCAAAAACCACACTTCTTGGAGTCATAATATCTTGTGTTTTTATGTTTTTAAGTTTAAAAAGATTTTCAATTAAAGCACTCTCTTTAGAAAGAATAGAACCCTCTTTTTCACCCATAGTAACTGCTGCCATAATCTCATCTCTTGAGAAATTTGACTCTTTCGTTTTTCCATTTGAAATAAGATGAGTAATAAACATAGAAACCCAAACTAATGGATAAGTTATTTTTATAAAGAAATTAATCAAATATGCTGATGGAATTAAAAGTTTTTTCCAATACACAGCACCTATTGTTTTTGGTATAATTTCTGAAAAATACAAAATTGCTAAAGTTAATAAAACAGCAATAATTGTTTCCATCTCTTGACCAAAAAGTATTTGAGCTTGTGCTCCAACACCAGCTGCTCCCATTGTATGAGCAAAGGTATTTAATATCAAAATAGATGATATTGGTTTATCAATATTTGATTTTAAATCTTTTAATAATTCAACAGCAGATGATGTATTATCTTTTTTTGATAAAGACTCTATATAAGATGAAGTGCTAGAAAGTAAAACAGCTTCTAGTATCGAACATAAAAAAGAAACAAATAATGCAATGATAAGATAGGTAAATAAAAGGGTCATTTTTTAGCCCCTAAAGAAGAAATAAATAAGCCACACCTACGATAGGAGTCGTTTAAGTTCATAAAGTTAATCCTTTTTAAATTTTTAAGGTAAATTATACCATATTTTTATTTTATTAGAGAGATATTATTTTGTATATGTTTTATATCATTTGGATTCAAATGATGTTTTTCTTCTAAAATCTTCATAAAAAATCTAACTTCTGCATTTGTAAAACCATCAAGTTCTTTATCTTTTATAGAAATATTATTTTCTTCAAGTCTTACTCTTTTTAATTTTCCATTTACTTCTTTTACATAATAAACAATATCTAGTTCACTTTGATTTACCTTTTCAATAGTAACTATGATTCTATTTGTTTTTACTTGTAAATTAAATTCTTTATAAAGATCTAAAAATTCTTCTGTTGTAATATATCCAATATAAAGTTTTGTATAAATATCAAAGAAAAGTCCTAATTTTGCAGATGAAAAGAATTTTAAATCAACTTTAAATTTTGGGTTTTGTCTTGAAGTATTTAAAATCCATTCTAAAGTTGGAAAATATTGGAACTTTTTATATTTTATTTTACAAGCTTCAATATATTTTTTATTTGTAGGAGCTTTTAGGGTTTGAACATCATTTTTTACTTTTTTTGCAAAAATTATCTTTTCTATCAAATCTTCATCATCTAAATCTTTTGTTATCCAAATTGTTGCATAAGAAGGAAAATTTTTAAGACCAACAGAACCTTCTGTCACAACTATCAAAGCTTTAATATTTAAAGTTGGAAAAATCATCTTTAAAAGTGCATATTTTTTTACTAATCTTTTATTTAAACTTGCCGTTTTTTTAGATGTACTCATCTCCACAAAATAAAGGCTATCTTTTGTAAAAAAAAGTGCATCAAATTCACTAATATCTTTGTAAGCTGATTTATAAACTATTTGAGAACTACTATCTATTAAAAGTCCACTTTTTATAAAAAGATTCTCTTTATCTTGATATGGACCTTTTAATACAAATCTTGTGATTTCTTCTTGTTCTAAAGTGTATTGAAGTAATAATTCATAGATTATATTTTCATAAATTTCACCTTTGAAACTACTATAAGCTGAAATGTATGAAATATCTTCTTTTGAGGTATTGTTTTTTACTAAAGCCTTTAAACTTTTGTTATCGTATGAATAATGAAAAAGATTCTCTTTTATATCTTCTATTTCTAATTTTTTTATTTTATCTGTTATTGTAAATTGCAAGTTTTCTCTTCTATTTCTATAATGGTTTTGATTATATCTAAAAAAATTTTAAATAGCTTAAATATTATCTTTAGTTTTGAAAAAACTTACTTTGCCCATATCATCAAACTTCATAAAAAGTTTTAAATCTTCAATAAAATTATCATCAAGTTTATCAAAACTTCTTTTCATCCTTTTATAAACGCCTAAAAGATTTCTTTCTTCTGCTTTTTGCATACCTCTTAGTAAATAATGATAACGTACCAGATTTTTTGTATAATCAGAAAGATTCCAGTTTTTAATAATATGATAACTTATCTCTTCGTGATTATGAAAAGAATACTCTTTTGTTTTTTTATCTTTTTCATTTTGATATGCAACATAAGGTTTTCCAATATCATGTAAAAATGCTGCTGGTATCATCTTATATTTTTTAGCTTTAAAAGTATGAATCGCAACAGCTAAAGTATGTAGTAAAACTCCATATTTGTGCCATTTGTTTTGCTTGATAAATAGTGTTATATAAAACTCTTTTTTTAATACTCTTTTTAATTTCATAAAGGGATTTTATCATCAACTTACTTTTTATCTCATTTTGATAGAATGATTATTAATAAGTTTATTTAAAATAATAAAAATGATTTTAAAAAACATTAAATTAAATATGATAAATTAAAAGATTAAAATTTATAAAGGTATTTAATGAACTCAGAAATAGATGAAACTAAAAAATGTAGTCATAGTAATTGTAATTTAGAAGTTTTTAATAATCAAAGTACTTGTATTCTTCATTGTAAAAAAGAAATTTGGGATGAAATAAACGATCCTTTATTTTGGAAAAAAATTCGATTATTAAATATATCAGCAAAAGATTTCTTTATGTTTATAGATATTATATTTCCACCATTTCCTATAAAACACCTTTTTTTTACTAAAGAATTTCAAAATAGTGATTATATACTGGAAGAAAATTATTTGTTTTGGGAAGCTGGTCAAACTAAAAGTTTTGGAGATCTTGCTCAATTTACAAACTGTACCTTTTATAATTTTTATTTTCACTATATTGAATCAAAAACTATTAATTTTAGTAACTGTGTAATAGAAAAGACATTAAATCTAAATTCATTATATATCGAAAATATTTATATTTGGGATAGTAAGAAAATTAATAACTTAGAAATAGCTACAAATCGTCTCAATACTTTAGAATTAAAAAATAGTAATATTGAAAAGCTAGAAATTAAAAATATACAAACTAATTCTATAAGTTTAATTTCATTAAATATACAAACTATAATTTTTAATAATTTTCGTATTAAAGAGGGGATATTTCAAGACTTAGATATTAAAAATATTGAAAATAATGCAACAATTTTTTTAGATGATATTAAAAAGTTTTTTTACCAAAATGTAACTGTAAAAAAAGCTGATAGAGAATATTTTAGATTTTTAAAGAAAATTTTTACTGAAAAAGATGATTTTATCAATATGAATGAAATGTATAAACAAGAAATGGATAGCTACTATAAAGAACTTTTACTAAATCTTAAAAAAAGAAAAAATAGAGTTTCTACTATTCAAAATTTTATAGTTGCTGGATTTGCAAAATTTACATCAAATTTTGGAGAAAGTTGGTTTAGACCACTAATTCTATTAATAATTACATCATTCTTTAATGTATTATGTACAAATGATTATTCATTATCTTATTTATTTTCAGGTGTAGGTGAATTATGGGATAAAATAGCTAAATCTATATACTTTTTTGATAAAGAAACATTCAGCATTGGTAAACTCTTATTTAATATAATGCAAGTTTTGTTAATTTATCAACTAATCTTTTCAATTAAAAGAAAATTAAAATATTGATTAGTACAAAATAACAAATTGTAATATTTTTAGTTATTAATCAAAAAAATATATATAATTCTTTCATAAATTCAAAAGGCTAAAATATGCAAGAACTTATAATAAATGAAAATAATATAAAAAACAAAATCTACAATATAAGAAACCATCAAGTTATGTTAGATAAAGATTTAGCAGAACTTTATGGAGTAAAATCAATAAGACTTAGAGAACAAGTAAAAAGAAATATTGATAGATTTCCTACTGATTTTATGTTTCAGCTTAATGAAAATGAAGTAGATTTTATGGTATCGCAAAATGCGATACCATCTAAACAACATTTAGGTGGAAGTTTGCCTTATGTTTTTACAGAACAAGGGGTATCTATGCTAAGTTCAATTTTAAGAAGTGAAACAGCTATAAATATAAGTATAAAAATTATAAGAACATTTGTTGAAATGAGAAAACTAATATCACAAAATATCTCTATGTTTGAACGATTTGAAAGAATAGAACAAAGATTAAATATCCATGATGAAAACTTTGATAAATTATTTAAAGCTTTAGAAGATAAAACTCTAAAACCAAAACAAGGAATATTTTATGATGGACAAATATTTGATGCTTATGTTTTTATAAATGATTTACTAAAAAGTGCAATTGATGAAGTAATTTTGATTGATAATTATATAGATGAAACTATTTTTACAATATTTTCAAAATATCCAAATATTAAAGTTCAAATTTACACATCAAATATTACAAAACAGCTAAAACTAGATTTTAAAAAATATCAAACTCAATACCAAAATATAGAACTTATACAGTTCAAAAGTTCTCATGATAGATTTTTAATTATTGATAAAAATGAAGTTTATCATTTAGGAGCAAGCATTAAAGATTTAGGTAAGAAATGGTTTGCATTTTCAAAGTTTGACATAAAAAGTTTAGAGATTTTGAAGAGATTAAATTAACAAAAAATCAATCAAACCTCTTAAAATCATCATCTTCACTTCCATCTTTTTTCCTATTTTTAAATTTCCACATAGTTACAAAATACTTCACACTAGCAAAACTCAGAATCAAAGCTAAGATAAAAAGAACAACATATATCAATATCATAATAGTTTGCATAATTTATCCTTTATTTTTGTATAATCCATTTTATGAAAACATTTATTTTAAACAACATAAACAAACTTATTTTACTATTTTTTACTTTGATTGCTTTAGCAGTTGCTACTTCATTTACTATTGATGAAAGTTCAAAAAAACTAATAAATGACTCATTTAAACAAGCTATTATTGTATTTGGAAGTGCAAAAGCGTTAAATGGTGTGATTTCACTAGCTCAAGGAACAGAGCTTGATTTACCTTTTGTCACTGTTGCAATTGGACAAATACTTGACCCAATAAATGATTTGGTTGAGCAATTTTCTTTTGTAATGTTAGCTAGTTTAGTATCACTTGGTATTCAAAAAATTTTACTAAATTTTGTAACAAATGAGATATTTAACTACATATTAATCGCTTTTATTATCATCTTCAATATTTGGTTATTCAAAAGATTTACAAATGATGAAAAAATAAGAAGTATCTTTTTTAGAATTACTTTTATTCTTCTATTTTTAAGATTTTCTATTCCAATGATTGGCTATGTAAATGAAATTTCTTACAACTATTTTGTAAAACCTCAATACAACATAGAAACTTTAAATGAAAATATTTTAAAAGTTACTGATGATGTAAGTAAAATAAATCAAGAAACTATAAAACAAAAACAAGAAGAGAGTTCATTTTTTGACAAAATCACTGAAAAATTCGATATAAATTTTTATGAAAAGAAAGTTGATGATTATAAAAATGCAGTTGATAATTCAAGCAATTATATGATTGATTTGATTATTGTTTTTGTATTTCAAACTATTTTATTGCCAATTATTTTTTTATATATTTTATATGTGTTATTAAGAAAGATTGTCCTATAAAAACAATCTTTCAAACTCTTTTAGTATTAAAGTTGAAGTTTTAGTATTTTCACTTTTTGAAATAAGTTCTTTTACATCTAAATCTTTGTTTTTTGATACTTCACTTATGTATAGATTCATAATATTTTCATCAAATTCAGGATGAAACTGAACTCCCCAAGCACAACTTCCAACTCTAAAACTATGATTTTTATCATGATTATTTGAAGCTAATCTAACTGCATTTTTTGGAAGTTCTAACACTGTTTGAGAGTGAATTGTATGAGCTTTGAAGTTATTTTCTAATTTAGAAAAAAGTTCATCTTCTTTTGCATTTTCATCTAAACTAATCTCAACCGTTCCTATTTCCATCCCAGTTTCATGATATCCTGAAACTCCACCTAAACTCTTTGCTAATAATTGATGACCATAACAAATAGCCAAAAGAGGAACTTCTTCATCTATCAATTTTGGAAGCCAACTTTCAAGTTTCAAACTCCAAGACTCTTCATTTGTCACCATACTATGAGAACCTGTTATTATAACTGCGTCATTTTTACCTAAATTTGGTAAAAAATCATCTTTTTGAACATCAAGTACAAAAATATCTCTATTTTTATCTTCTAATTTTTCTATTATCCAATCTTCAAAATCTCTAAAATCATCTTTTATTGAATCAAAAGTCGAACCACATTTTACAATATATAAATTTTTCATATTTTTCCTCAATTAAAAAATTAATTATATTTATTTTTTTAATTCTTTTGATTTCTAAACTGTCTAAAATCTAAGCTTTACTAAAATAAAAAAAATAAAAAAGGCAGAATTTTGCAAAAAAATATTTTAATCACTGGTTGCAGTTCAGGACTTGGACTTGCACTTACAAACTTCTATTTACAAAAAGGCTTTAAAGTTTTTGGGATAAGTCGAAACAGACCAGATATTGAAGATAAGAATTTCACTCATTTTTCTTTTGATTTATCAAAAATTTCAGAAATTAAGAAAAATTTAACAACAATTTTAAGTGATGTTCATAAGTTTGAAACTGTTTATTTAAATGCCGGAATGTTAGGAAAAATCAAACTATTAAAAGATTTAACTATCGAAGAACTAAATAAAGTTTATAGTTTAAATGTTTATGCAAACAAAGAACTTTTAGATATTTTTATGACTTTAGAAGTTAAAAATATAATCATAATATCTTCTGGTGCTTCAAAAAATGGCTATATTGGTTGGGGTGCTTACTCTTTATCAAAAGCCGGAGTTAATATACTTGTAAATTTATACTCAAATGAAATGAAAAATACAAAGATTTTAGCTGTTGCTCCAGGAGTTATAAAAACACCAATGACTGATTTTATAAGATTTGAACTTGATGAAACAATTTTTCCATCAGTAAAAAAATTAAATAATGGCATAATTCAAACTCCACAAGAAACAGCTGAAAAACTAGATAATTTAATATCAAAAATAGATCTCTTTACAACAGGAAGTTACGTGGATATACGAGAAATTGAGCTTAACTGATTTTAGTTTAGATATGTTAATATGATACGATGTTTATAAAAATTTTAATACTTATTATTTTTCCTATATTTATATTGGCAAATGAGATAAAAACTTTGGATTTTGAAGGTGATGTGGATTTAGTAATAAGCGATTTTTCAAAAAGCAATTTAGAAAAAGTTTGTAATATCTCATATCCTACATTTTATAAATTTTGGCAAAAAAATCCAACTTTTACAAAAGAAGATATTATTATCTGTAATGAATCTATAAATGAATATGCACAAAGTTTAGGTTTTTATAAAGCTGAAACTTCTTATGAAATCAAAGATGACAAAGCAGTAATTACTCTAAAAAAGAATGAACAAATAAAAATATCATCTATTGAAATAGAAAATGAATATAAAAATATTATTGATTTAAAAGTTGGTGATTTTTTCAAAGCTTCAAACTTTACAAACTCAAAAAAAGCTATTAAAAAATATCTTCATGAAAAAAGTTTTGCAAAGGCTTCACTTGATGCAAAAGCTTATGTTGATATGGAAGATTATAAAGTTGATATTATTTATAAAGTTACAAAAAATGCACCTCAATATTTTGGAAAAGTTAGCTTAGAAAACAATGCAAAAGTTGATGAAAATTATATAAAAGAAAAAATAGAGTTTAAAGAAGGAGAGTTATATAACTCTTTACTTGTTGATGAAACCTACGAAAATCTTTATAATTTTGGAATATATAAATATATTTCAATAGAACAAAATATAGATACACAAGATGATACTATTCCTGTAAATATCAAGCTTTTACTTGGTGATTATAGAGAAACTACTTATGGTATAGGTTATGATACAGATACAAAAGCTAGATTTAAAGCCCAATATAAAAATGATAATTTTTGGGGAAATCTAAAAAAGCTTACAATTGGTACAAAAATAAATGAAGATGGTTATGAATTTTATAACAATATAAATAATCCATATTTTTACTTTGATGGTTTATCTTTTAACAATGACATAAACTATGAAAATATGGATTATACAAGTTACGAGCAAGAAAAAATAGAAGAAAAAATTTCTTTATCTAAAGACTTTTTTGGTTTATCACATACAGTTGGATTTTTACTAGAACATAGTAATATAAATTCTCTTTTGGAAGAATACAAAAGTGGGAATTATCTTTTAAACTCTCTTTTTTATGAAGTTATTTTGGATAAAAGAGATGATATTTTAAATCCTAAAAATGGTTATTATCTCTCTTTTTATATTGAAAATGGTACAAAAATGATTTTAAGTGAAGAGGATTATATAAAAACTCTGACTCAATTAAGATATATAAAAACATTTGATAAATTAACAACCTCAATAAAAACAAAAATCGGAACACTTGATAAAGATTTACCGATATTTAAACACTTCTTTGCAGGAGGAGATTATAGTAATAGAGGTTATTCTTATGAAAAGTTAGGATTACTTGATAGTGATGATAATCCTTATGGAGGATTATCTATGATAGATAGCAGTTTAGAGTTTGAATACAATGTTTATAAAGATGTAGGAATTGCTACATTTTTTGATTCTACGATGTTAACTTTAGAACCTAAAAAATTCAATGATAACTTTTATAATTCTTATGGATTTGGATTAAGATATTATACTCCTATTGGTCCATTAAGAGCTGATATTGGATTTCCACTTGAAGATAGTGGATTTGTATTTCATATAGGAATAGGACAAGTATTTTGAAAATCTTAAAATTTTTATTTATTTCTATAATTACACTATTTTTAGTAGCTTTTTTATATTTAATAAACTCATCTTTTGTTGTTCAAAAGATATTTGATTATATTTCAAAAGAAGTTCCTCTAAAATATACAAGTTTGAAAGGAACTTTATATAGTGGTATTTCTATAAAAGATTTAAACTATGAAAATAATCTAGTAATAAAAGATTTTTATATAAAACCAGAACTTTTATCTTTATTAGTTCAAGAAATATATATAAAAGAGTTAAAAATAGATGGAATTACTTTAGATAACAAACTTTTTGAGACAACACAAAATCAAGAAGAAAAAACTACTTTTGATTTACCTTTTAAACTTATCATAAAAAAACTTGAAGCTTCAATATACAACTACTCTTATGAAGATTATAAAATAGAAGAACTATTTTTAAAATCAAAAAATATAACAAGTGATTTAAATAGTTATCTAAGTGGAGATTTTGAGATTAGTGCCAAATCAAATATAGCAAATTTAACAGCTTTTATAAATCTAAATAAAAATAACTACACTTTAAAATCAAATATAGAGTTTATCAAAGAATTTTTAGATAAAAATATCATAGAAAATCTAACAACAAATAATTTTAATCTTGAAGCAAATGGAAATTTAGAGAAAATAAATTTTCAAATAAATAGTGAAAAATTAACTTTAAAAGCAAATAAACCAATAGATTTAAAAAATATCAATACAACCGGAACTTATGACTTTTCAACATTTAATCTTGATATTACAAATCTAAATGCTATTTTAAATTATGATTTTATAAATTCAAATATAGAGGCAACTCTAAGTATAAAAAACAATGATATAAATAGTCTAGTTTTCAACTCAAACTTAAATACTTTAATAAAAAAAGATATTTTAAAAAATCTTCAAAAAGATTTGCTTATCAAAAGCCAAATATCAGGAAATCTAAAAGAGATAAAATTTACAAATAATTTTGAAGCAAATAGTTTAAAAATCAATGATGAAAATATCAAAATAGACTCTTTAAATTTAGAAGGAAATAGTAAATTTAATAATGATAACATTGATATTTTTGCAGATTTAAATCTAAAATCAAATATTTTAAGACAAAAATCAAAAATAGAATTAAAACTAAATAGTTCAAAAATAGAAGATTTCTTAATAAAAGCAAAAACTGTAATTAGTGAGATTTCATACCAAAATATAAAACCAAACTCTATTGGTAATGTAAATATAAATACTACTTACAAAAAAAATTCACTTGATATAAATCTTGAATCTAAACTTGCAGATTTATCAATATCTAGTAAAAATTTGAAAAAATATCTTTTTGATTTAAATATAAAAGAAATAAATCCAAATGACTTTTATAAACTTGATGAAAAGATAAAAATTTCAAATCTAAAAGGAAAAATAAGTGCAGAATATGAAGATGATTTAAATCTAAAAGGAAATCTAGTTTTAAATAATTCATTTGATATTAATACAAATTTATTTAAAAATAAAGAGCAAATAAAAGGAAAAGTTTCTTCAAAATCATTTGAAACAGATTTTTCTATAAAAGACGAAAAAACAACTATAAAAGCCCAAATAAAAGAGTTAAAAGATTTTGAAAAAGAATTAAATACCATCTTAGAAATGCCAAAATTAGACTTACAAGGTTTAGTAGATATAAAAGCTCAAATTGATAATTCTGAAATATCTTTTGAGCTAGATTCTTCTAAAATATCTTTTGAAAAAGAAGCAATCCAAAAAATAGATATAAAAGGAACTTATAAAGATAATTTTATTAGTTTTAATACTCTAAATTTTTATATCTCAAAAATTTATGATATAAATTTTGAAAAAAATTTCTCATTAAAAAATCAAGCAATTTTAAATATTGAATCATTAAGTGGAAATTTTGATTTTGATAATATTTTAATTTCAACATCAAAAGAAAATGAAGATTTTAATATCAAAATAGATACAAAAGATTTAGCTATTTCATATGATAACTATGGAAAAGGTTCCTTATCATCAAATCTTTTAGTTCAAATTAATCCTCTAAATAAAGTTTTAATTACAGGAGAAGTAAGAGCAAATAAACTTTATATAAATTATGAAACACCCTCTGTGAGTATCAATAAAGATAAAGATATAATCATCGTTTATAAAAATAAAAACAAGAAAGAAAAAGATACTTTTTTTGAAGATATTGCTTTGCAATTATCAATTTTTGCAGATAATTTAACTTATAAAGTTAAAAATATCGATTTAAAAGCTTCAAGTATTTTATTTTTGAAAAAAGATTTTTATCAAGATCTTAAGATTTTTGGTTCACTTCAAGATACTTCAGGAACATTTACAGAACTTGGAAAATCTTATACTATAAAAGATTCAAATATCTATTTTAGAGGATTAGAGCCAATTGATCCACTTTTAGATATTCACGCAACTTATAGTGTAAATGATATAGATATTTCAATCATAATAAGTGGAAGTTTAAATGAACCTAGAATAAATCTTACTTCAACACCAGTTATGAGTCAAAAAGATATTTTATCTTATTTGATTTTTGGTACAACTTTTTCTAGTAACGCACAAACAAATACACAAAGTAAACAATCTCAAGCTTCATTATTTTTACTAAATGAATTATCAAAAGATTACGCAAAAGAGTTAGGAATTGATATGTTGTATTTTCAATATGACCCAACAACTCAATATATAGAAACTTATGTAGGTAAAAATATATCTCAAAGAAGTAAAATAGTTTTAAAAAACAAATCAACTGGTGGTGAGCTTATTTTGATGAGAGAACTTACAAAACTTTGGAATATAGAACTAGGCTTTGAAGAAGATACTCAAAGCCTAGATTTAATTTATAGAAAAAGATATTAATTTTTCAAATCAATGGTGAGTAACTTCATCTCTTCCTGCTTTTAAACCAAAGAAAATTAATAATATTATCAATAAAATCAACATAAGAATTGGTATCGTCCATGATTTTGATAAATCATAAATAAAACCTATCAAAATAGGTCCAACTGCTGCAAGTAAATAACCTGCTGATTGTGACATTCCTGAAAGTTCTGCTGCTTTTTTTGCATGGGGAGTTCGTAATGAAATGAATCCAATAGCTAAACTAATAGTTCCTCCCATTCCAAGTCCTAAAAATATCATTGAAATAATTACACTTGATTTAGATATTGCAAATAAAAATATCACCATTCCAACAAGATATATCAATGTAATAATTGTTGCAATTAACTTTTGATGTCTAATTTTATCTGCAATTGCAGGAACTAAAAGAGTAGCTGGCAGACTTATCAATTGAAATAATAAAAGCATCATTCCTGCAAAATGAGCATCAAAATCTTTATATAAAAGAATTGAAGGAATCCAAGCAATTAAAGTATAAAATAACAATGATTGTGTTCCCATATATAAAGTAACCCACCAAGCAAGTGGCGATTTCCAAATAGATTTACTTTTCATTTTTTCTTCTATTTTTAAATCATCACTATTATTATATTCTCCACTTTTTTTAAGTTGTGGCAACCATATCAATAAAGTAAATACAGTTAAAATTGTCCAAATTGCTAAAGAAGTATTCCAACCCCAGATTTCTGTCATTGGGATACTTAATCCTGAACCTAAAGCTGCAAAAATACACATTGAAGTAATATAAATACTTAAAACATTTCCTACATTCTTTTTGAATTTATGTTTTATTACACTTGGGATTAATACATTTCCAATAGCAATACCAATTCCAATAAAAGCTGTTCCAATAAATAATCCATAAATATCTGTATAAGAACGAATTAATTCTCCTAAAATAATCAATAAAAGTCCAAAAAACATAGTTAGACCATGTCCAAACTTGTGATTTAATTTTGCAACAAAAGGAGAAATTATTGCAAAAGCCAATAAAGGAAGAGTTGTTATAAATCCAGCCATACTGCTATTTAAATTATATTTTATTTGTATCAAATCTATAACTGGACCAACAGAAGTTATTGGAGCTCGTAGATTAAAAGAGACAAAAACAATTCCTAGAAAAACTAGAAATAAATGAGAATTTAATTTCATATTTTACCTTTATTAAATTTCTAAAATTTTGTCTATAGTTTCTTGTGCTTTTTCAATATTTTGAGAATAAATCGCTTCATAAAGTTCTATATGTAATTGAGAAATCAGTTTTTCTTCAATAAGTGTTAATTCCAATCTTTTAGCTACAGAAAAACAAATATATTCAGAAATAGATTTATATAAATCATAAAAAATTGAATTATGAGAAGCTTTTGCAATTGCTAAGTGAAATTTTAAATCTACTTCACTATTTTCTTCAAAAGAACCATTTGTTGCATTTATTTCATCTAATGCTTTTTTTATTTCGATTAAATCATCTTTTGTTCTTCTTTGTGCAGCTAGTTTTACTATTTCTTTTTCTAAAGAGACACGAACTTCATGAACTTCTTGAATTTTAGAGTTACTCAAACGAGTAAAAATATTTGCTTCAAATCTATCATTTGTTAGGACATAAGTTCCATCACCTTGTCTTGATTCTAAAACTCCTGCTTGAATCAAAGATTGAATAGCTTCACGAATTGTATTTCTACTAACAGAAAACTCTTTTACTAAATCAGGTTCAGAAGGAATTTTTTCACCTACTTTAAAAATACCATTTTTAATAGCTTTTTCTATTTCTAGTGTTATTTGTTTTGGTAAAGATTGTTTAACTGGTTTTGTTATTTGCATTTATAATTCCTAATATTTTTCAAAATTCATCCAATCATTGGACAAGTTAAAATAATAATAGAAATTTATAAAATTGTCAAATAAATTTATAATGATATTTTTATTCTGTAGTTTTAGTAAAAGATATTAAATAAGCTCTAAACTTTGAATAATTCAAAGTTTAGATTTGTTTTTAATGATTGTGTTTTGCTTTTTTCTTTTGAATAGATTTTATATTTGAAATCATTGCAATAGATACAACTAAAGCTATTACAAAGAAACCTGCAAATACATAAAGTGTTTCAGAATATGAACCTGTTCTATCTTTTACAATAGAAATAATAAGTGGTCCAACAAGCCCAGCTGCTGCCCAAGCTGTTAGAATATATCCATGAATTGCTCCAAGTTCTTTTGTTCCAAAGATATCTCCAATATATGCAGGAATTGAAGCAAATCCTCCTCCATAACAAGTCATAATAAAATATAACACTACTTGAAATACTACAATTTCTGTAATCGAAGGTAACATATAAAAAGCAACTATTTGAGTAGCAAAGAAAATTACATATACAACAGGTCTTGTAATATAATCTGAAATTGAAGCCCACATAAGTCTTCCTGCACCATTAAAAATTCCCATTAAACCAACAGCTGCTGCTGCTGCGATTGCAGAAATTCCTAAAACTTCTTGAAGCAATGGAGATGCAACCCCAATAATAGCAATACCACAAGTGATATTTATAAATAACATTATCCAAAGACCATAAAATCTTGCTGTTTTAACAGCTTGTGCTAAAGTTAAAGTTTCTAAATCCTCTTTTAATTTCTTTTTACCCTCTTTGATTTTTTGTTCAAATTTTTTAGGTAAATATTCATCATGTGGTTTTTCTAAATAAAGAGCAGAAGCAAACATAACAACAAAATATATAGCTCCTAAAATAAAGAATGTTCCAGCAATTCCAACAGCTTCAATTAAAACCTTAATAGCAGGTCCCCAAATAGCTGATGCAAAACCAAATCCCATAATAGCAAGTCCAGTTGCCATACCTCTTTTATCAGGGAACCATTTTACAAGTGTTGATACAGGAGAAATATACCCTATTCCTAAACCACATCCACCTAAAACTCCATAAAAGAAGTATAGTAACATTTTTGATTCCATCATTATTGCAAGTCCAGAACCCATTGTTCCTAAACCAAAAAGTGAAGCTGCAATAATAGCTGAAACTCTTGGACCATTTTTTTCAACAAATTTTCCCATAAGTGCAGCAGATAATCCCAAAAAGAATATCGCAATACTAAAGGCAATTGTTACATCTGTCAAATCCCACTGCATTTGAGCTTGAATTGGTTTTACATAAACACTCCAAGCATATACAGAACCGATACAAATATGAACTCCTACAGCACTAAGTGCCATAAGCCAACGATTTTTTTCTACCATTTCTTTACTCCTAAAATAAAACTTGGGATAATATCTAAAAATCAATTAGAGTTTTGTTTTACAAATATAAGATTTTTTAATGACTTTTCTTCATTATTTGTAATAAACTCTTTTAAATTTTCCAATCTTTTTTCAAATTTGAAACTTGGTGCTAATTCTTTGAATTTTTCTTTTATAAAGTTACTATCAAGTTCTGGGGCATTCAAACAAGATAAAACAATACAATTATCACTTGCTAAATCATCTAATCTTTTTATGATTTTTTCATAATCCTTAGTTGCTGCAAAACTTCCTTTTTGAAAAGATGGTGGATCAATAATGATAATATCATAGGGAGCTTCTTTTTTGATTCTACTCCATGATTTTAAAATATCATAAGGCATAAATTTTACTTTTTTAGCATCAAGATTATTTAGATGATGATTTTCTCTTCCCGTTGTTAAAGCGCCTTTTGCCATATCTACATTTACAACTTGTTTTGCATTTGCATTTATTGCAGCAACAGAAAATGCACAAGTATAAGAAAATAGATTTAAAACATTTTTATCTTTACAAATAGAGCTAATATACTCACGCCCTATTTTCATATCTAAAAAAATTCCAATGTTTTTATTGTAAAAGTTAATTTTATATTTTAAACAATTTTCTATAACTATATAAAATGGTGGAATTTCTCCTTTTATTGCTTCATTATGATTTTCGTTTTTATATTTTCTTTGAACAATAAAAGTATCAATTTTTTTTATATTTGTTACCTCATCAAGAAGTTTGATAATCTCTTTTTCTTTTTCATTTTCTTCAAAAAAAGTAACAAATAAAATCTCATCTAAACTATCAACAGTTAAATAATTAAAATCATCATAAAAGTTTCCTCGTCCATGAAAAACTCTTTTTATCTCTTTTGTTTTATCTTCTAGATTTTTTAAAATAATCTCTTTTAGTTTTTCTAAATCTATTTTATTCAAAGTTATACTCTTTTATTGAGATTATTTTGTATTCATAAATATCACCATTGATTTCAAATTCAAACTCTTGATTTAAACTTTTACCCAATAATGCTCTTCCAAAAGGTGATTTATTTGAGATTTTATTTTCATTTATATTAACTTCAAAAGTTCCAACGATTATAAAAGTTTTCAATTCATCTGTATCTAAATCTTCTATAACTACATGTGAACCAAAATTTACTTTTGTGTGAGGAATTTGTGTGATATCTATTACTTCACTATTATTTATAATTCTATCAAGAAATCTAAGTCTTTTATCGCAGTTTCTTATTTGTTCTTTTGCAGCAATATACTCAGCATTTTCACTTCTATCGCCAAGTTGAGCTGCTATTTCTTTCTCTTTTACCCAAAAAGATTTCTCTTTTAGTAGAGCTTTAAACTCTTCAACTATTTTTTCATAACCATTTTTTGTAATTAAATCTTTATTCATAAAAGAATTATATTAATTTTTTATATATTTCTTCGTTAATCTGGCATAATCATAAAAATCACTTAACATCAAATATCGCATTTGAATATCTTGAAATTTTCTAACAACCATAAAATTACCTTCATTAAAAAGTCTTACATCATCTATAAACTCTTTTGGATAATGAAGCTTTTCTTCTTTTAAAGAACTAAAACACTCCATAAAATCCAAAAACAAGGATTCAATAAACTCCTCTTTTTCTGTTGAAGGCTGTGTTAAAAAATCATGAACCGTTTCAAACTCTTTACAAATTTCTATTAAACATTTGTGCATGAGTCACTACTTGAACAGCTATTTATTTTCTTATCTGTATCTATTTTTAGATTTAAAATTTTATTGATTTTTTCAACATCAAAACCACAAATTTTATTTCCATTTATTTCCATCAAGGGTCTTTTTATCAGAATTGGTGTTTTTATCATAAGATTTATAACTTCATCTTTTGATAGATTTTTTATATCTATTTCATTGTTTTTTATTTGAGGCGCAAAAGGATTTACCATATCTTTAACTTCTAAATTTTCAAAAAATTTACTTAACTCATCATAAGTCCATTTTGTATCAAGTAAACTTTTTACATCAAAAGATATATCATAACTTTTTAATAACTCTTTTTGTCTAGCATTACCACTACATCCTGTTTTTTCATAGAATGTGAATTTATAAAAAGCAAAATTTCCCATAAAATCCCTTTTTATAAGAGTATATGCAATTTTTATACCACTTTTAGATTAGCTTTTCTGCTAACTTTTTTATTGTCATTTTTTGAAGAAGATGTAAATTTGATTTTTCTATCCATTTATCCACCTCATTTTTATAATGTTTTAATATCAAAGTATGGATTTTTTCTTTTTTTTCTATTATTTCTTCTAAATGTTCTTTTAACTCTTCTTGGTCAAGTTCTCTTAAATCTTTTAGTTTGAAAAAAAGTGCTTCTTTAAAACTATCATCTATAAACTCTTCAGCTTTTTGCATAAAAATAGTTGCTTCTATTTCATCTGCAAATATATCATTCCATTTTCTTCCATTTTTAAGTTGGTCAACTGCAACTTCTAAAAAAACTGGAACAATATCCAAAACCTTATTTAACTCTTTGAAATCATCATCAACAAGCGAACGAAATAACATTCTAGTTCTATTTTTTATTTTTACTCGCAAAGATGAATTTTCTATAACTTCTTTATGCAAAAGAGTAAATCTTTTTAAAGCATTTAATTTTGAGTGATTAAAAGCCATTATTGAAACAAGAGGGTCAATATCTTTTATTTGAGCTTCACAAGAACCATTTGGTCTACAAAATGCCCAATAAAGTCTGGCTTCCATATCTGGATGATTTAGATATTTTTCATCACCTAAGGCTTCAAAATCATCTTCATCTTTTAGTATTTCAACCTCATCTTTATATGTTAAATTGAATAACTCTTCCATCTTTTTCAAACTTTCTTAGATTTTTTTTATTACTGATTATAAAAAGTGTATTACATAAAAGAGATTCTGTTAATTCAAATTCTCCATCACTTAAAACAATCAATAAACTATCATTTCTTACTTCACTTGATTTTTTTAAATATCTCAAACACTCATCAAAATTTGTGCCACCATTTGATTTTGGAATTAATAATTCATCACTTGAAAGAGGATTAAAACTATCAAACTTTATGATATATTCACTTCGCACTTTTAAATCAAAAGGTAAAATTTCTACATTATATTCATAAAAACTATCTGCGATTTCTCCTATAATTCCCAAAAACTTTTTATATTCATCAAGGGTTACACTAGAAGAACTATCAAGAGCTATATAGATATTTAGATTGTCGTTTAGCTTTTTTGTTCCAGGCATATATATGCCATTACTTATGAACCTTTTATTTGGTCTTTCATAAGAGAGTTGTTTTTCAAAAAAAGAGCTTATTAAATACTCTTTTAACTCATCACTTAGATTTATTTCTGGTTTTATCAAAGTATCTATTTCAATACTCATTCCCTCATATAAATTTGAAGCTTTTTTTGCAATACTCAAAGCTTGAATAATAATCCCATCAAGTTTTTCTTGATCTATTTTTTCATTTTTCACATACACCTCATCTAAATCTAGTTTTGATTTGTCATATTCATTTGAATCTAAAGTTCCATCTTTATCAGGATTTGTTTTTCCTATCTCTTCTTTTTTCTTTTTATAAAGTATTTCATATACCTCTTCAACACACTTATCTTTTAATGTTAAATCAAAAATCTCATCAGCTGGTCTTGAACCAATATTTGTAAAAGTCGAAAGAATATTGTTTATTACAATATCACAAGCTTTATTCCAAATATAACTGTCTCTTGTTTTTTGTCTATATGGATGTTTTAAAACTATATGAAGTAATGTGTGTGCGTAAAGGTAAGTTATCTCTTCTTTTGTATATTTTTCTAACTTATTTGTATCAATAGTGATTTTAAAACCATTTGTTAAAAAAGCACTATTTTTATTTTCATCATAAGAAGTTTCTATACTCAAAGCTAAAACAGATAAAAAAGGATGATTAAATAAGAAATTAACTCTTATTTTTTCAAATACATCTTTATATGATGTAGTCTGCATATTTTTCAATCCACTCATCAAATTCACCTAATGTTGTAATCTCTTCATCTTTTACAATTAAATCTTTAATAAGCATTACTGCAAACTCAACTGGAAGCTTTTTACTATAAGCAAATATATTTACAGCTTGATTACAATCTTTATATTTTTCAATAACTGCTGAACATAAAGCATATAAAGCACTAGGTTCGTTTGGAACTACGTCACAAGTTCCTTCTAATATCTCATCTATATTTGGTAAAGTCTCATAAACTTTAATAAATGAAATAAACTCAATAGCAGCTGCATATCCAACTGTTCCATAAATAATTGGTGAGATAACTGATACATCACTCTCATTTTTTAAAATAGTTGATAACATACTCCAAGCTCTTGGCGTACAAAAAGCAGGATTTGTTTCAGTTGAGTTTGGAACTTCACTACTTAATAAATCAGGTCTAAATCCTAAAAAACCTAAAATATATGAATGAATGCCATTTAAAATTGCCCAATTTTTAAAATCATCATATTTTGCTTCAAGTAATAAATGAACCATTCTATTTACAAGTGGACTTGGAAGTTTAAAAACAATTCCTTTATCATTTATTTTATTTCCAGCACAAACTATCTTCCAATTTTTTGGAAGAGAATACTCCCCTATTTTTCTATCAAGAACTAATTGATAAATAGCAGCTTGTACAGAAAGAGAAGCTGAGTTTAACTCATCTAAAAATAATATTCCACTAGAGTTTTCATCTTTTGGTAAAAAAATTGGACTCATCCAAACTGTTTGATTATCTAAAATTGCAGGAATTCCTCGTAAATCAACAGCATCTAGTTGAGAAAGCCTAACATCAATCAACTCCAAATTATTCTTTTTTGCAATATCATTTACTATATATGATTTTCCAATTCCTGGACTTCCATGTATAAATACAGGAATATCACTTTTTAATAATATTTGTAATTGTTTGTATAATTCTTGTGTTCCAATTGCAGGAGTTACCATATTTCAACCTATTTTTTCTTTACAAATATGCAATTTTTATACCCTTTCTTTCAAAGTTCAGTTGAGATATACTTTGATTTTAAAACGAGGAGTTAATTTGCCATATATAAAAAAAGAGTTTGAAATAATAAAAGGTAAAAAGATTGAAGATTTTTTGCAAACTTTAAATCTTGATTTAAAACTAACTCTATCTTTACTTGAAAAAGGCAAAATAAGTGACGAAAATAACAATCGTTTACAAAAAAATCAAATCTTAAAATCAAACTATATTTATATAACTATTTTTGAACCTCTCTCATATGGTTTAAAACCAATATTTGAAACTTTTCATTTTGCTATTTTTGATAAACCAAGTGGGGTAACTGTTCATCCTTTAACTCATCAACTAAACCTATATACTCTTTTAGATGAGATTAGATTTTATTTAGGAGAAAAAGCTTCTTTAGTTCATAGAATTGATACAGAAACATCAGGATTAGTATTAGTTGCTAAAAATGCTTTTAGTGATATGTTTTTAAAAGCTATGTTTGAAGAAAAAGAGTACATAAAAAAATATAAAGCTATTGTTTTTGGAAAAATAGATAAACCTATAAAAATAGACACACCAATCACAAATGATACTGGCTTAATAAAACTAAAAATGAAAACTGATATAAACGGCAAAAACTCAACAACTTTGATAACTCCTATATCTTATGATGAAAATAAAAATCAAACTCTAGTTGAAGCTATTCCAATAACTGGAAGACAACATCAAATAAGAGTTCATTTAGACTCTATTGGTCACTCTATAATTGGAGATACACTTTATGGAGTAGATATAGATTTTGCAAATGATTTTTTAAATAAAAAGATTTCAAATGAAAAAAGAGAAGAAGTTACAAAAGCAAAAAGATTGATGTTACAAGCAGATTATTTAGAGTTTAAATTTTTGGATATTATTTATAAATTCTCTTCCAAACAAGTAATTAAATAATTTAGCAATTATTTCACAATTTTCAATTAAATTTCCACAATTTTTTCACATCACTAAAAGGGTATCTTTTGTTATTTAACTCATATGAATTTGTTTTTTTATTTTTACCTATTACATTTTTCATATATTTTTATTTAAACTCCAAAAGACTTGTTACTCTTAGTAAAATCTTTTTAGTTGTTGCTTCTTTAGTTTTTTATTCTTGGTGGAATGCAATATATCTTCCTTTGATTTTAGGAAGTATGGTTTTTAACTTTTTAGTAGGACAAAAATTAGGTAAAAAGAACTCAAAATTTATGCTAACTTTTGGGATAGTTGGAAATGTAGCACTTTTAGGATATTTTAAATATGCTGATTTTTTTATAGAAAATTTTAACTGGGTTTTAAATAAAGATATAAATTTACTACATTTAGCTCTTCCTTTAGCTATTAGTTATTTTACTTTCCAACAAATAGCTTTTTTAGTTGATAGTTATAGAGGTGAAACAAAAGAGTATAACTTTTTAAATTATTCACTATTTATTACTTTTTTCCCACAATTACTAATGGGACCAATTATGCACCATAAAGAGATTATTCCACAATTTCAAACGCACTGGAAGTCTTTTATAAAATGGGAAAATGTCTCTTTAGGATTATTTATCTTTGCTATTGGTTTAGCTAAAAAAACTTTGATTGGTGATCCACTAACTGATTATGCACAATATGCTTTTGATAATGCACAAAAACTATCAATGATTGAAGCTTGGTATGCTTCAACATCTTATGTTTTATCTTACTATTTTGACCTTTCTGGATATGCTGATATGGCTATTGGACTTGGAAAAATGTTTAATATAGATATTCCTAAAAACTTCAATAGCCCATATAAAGCAAGAAATTTTGCTGATTATTGGAAAAGATGGCATATTACACTTTCAAGATTTTTAGGAGATTATATTTACAAAAGTTTAGGTGGAAATAAAACAATAGTTTGGGTTATGTACTTAAATATTATGATTACATTTTTTGTATCTGGTTTTTGGCATGGAGCTGGTTGGACTTTTATAGTTTGGGGATTATTAAATGGTATTTTTGTAGTTATGGCTCATATGATGAAAAGAGCAAATTTACAAATGAACTATTATGTTGCATGGAGTTTGATGTTTTTTGGACTTATATTAACAAGAATTTTATTCGTATCAAATGATTTTGGTGATGCTTGGTATGTAACTACAACTCTATTTGATATTTCAAATCTTAGATTTTCAAATTTATTTTATATAGATGCTTATTTACAAAGTTTTTATATAGTTTTAGCACTATTTTTAGCACTTGCTTGTAAAAATAGTATGGAAATTTCTGAAAATTTCAAACCAAATTTCAAATATCTTTTTTATACAGTAATTCTTTTAACAGCTTCATTGTTTACTTTTTCAAGTTCTAAAGAATTTTTATATTTCCAATTTTAAGGCTAAAAAATGAAAAAACAATATAAAATTTATTTACTATTATCTATCATTTTAACACTTTTTCTTTTTTCACTTGGAATAGCAATAAGATATATAATTGATCCCGTGGGAGTAAATAATAAGTTCAATCTAGGTCTGTACAAAGATGTTGCTCTTGCATATAGAACACAAAAATTTGTTGAACTTAATAAAATAAAACCTAATACTATAATGCTTGGAGGAAGTAGAGTTCACTACTTAAATCCAAAAGATTTAGAAAAATATACTCATGATAAAGTTTATAATTTAGGACTTAGTTATTCAACTTTAGAAGAACAATATTATTTTTTAAAATACTCTTTAGAAAATTTTGACATAAAAAATGTAATTATTGGAATAAATCTTTATACTTTTAGTGAAGTTTTAGAAGACAATTCAAATAGTGATTTTGATAAAGATATTTTTACTAATAAATTCAATTTTTATCAACAAATAAAACACTATTTGGAAGTTCCTCTTTTCAAATATTTAAAATTTGCTTATAACAATACATTTACAGAACCTTTTTATGTAGATGGAGCAATAACAAAATATCATCAAGATATTGTATTAAAAGGAAAATCTTGGGAACAAAGAAAAAACAACTCTTATAATGGATACATTGAAAAATATCGAGATTATTTAGAATGGGGAGAAACTAATCTAGAATATTTCAAAAAAATGATTCAGTTATGCAAAGATTACAACGTTAATCTAAAAGTTTTTACAACAGCTATTCATACTTCACAATTAGATATATTAAAAGATTTAAATAAAATGGATATTTATTATAAATGGAAAGATGAAATTGCAAAAATCACACCTTATTGGGATTTTATGTATGATAATAGTGTTACAAGAAATGATGATAATTTTATTGATACTTCTCATATAAAACAAGAATTTGGGAAATTGTATTTTGCTAAACTTTTTGATGATACATCTGTAGATGTTCCAAAAGATTTTGGAGTTTATGTAGATAAAAAATAATTCCAATCTAAAAAGATTGGAATTATCTCTATTTTGCTATTTTATCAACCCAAGCACTAACAGGAGTTACAAGTTTTTGTAAAACCCAACTAAGAATGATAAATACTACTAACCAAGCTGTTACAGCTGCCCAAGAAGGTAAATAATCAAAGAATATATCATATCTTCCTATTAATGGCCAGTGAATTAAATAAACTTCAAATGAATAAACTCCATAAATTGCCAAAAATTTATTATCAAGTTTTTTAAGAGAAAAGATTACTATAAATGCCAACATTATTACTAAAGAAGTAAATTGTTCAACATAAAAACCTTTTCCTAAAATTGAAGTTAAAATTGGCCAATGATTTGCTGTTGTGTGTAAAGACATATAAACAACAATTGCAAACATCAAAGCAATAACTAAATATCTCATAATCCCTGTTGAGCTATTTCTAAACTCTTTAATATATTTTACAAGTTTATTTTCTTTGTCTTTTGTTTCCATCAATAACCAAGCTGCAACAATTCCCATAGGAAACGCTAAAGTATGTAATCTATGAAGCCAATTGTCTCCTAAGTTAAAAGGATTATATGTACCAATTAAAGTAGCAATAACTGCTAATATTAAAGCACTTAACCAAGGTCTTTTTACACTAAATACTATTGGAAAAAGTGCATAAAACATAATCATCCAAGTAATATACCAAAATGGTGAGTTTACATCTCCAAAACCTAAAGCAGTTGGAAACCATCCTAAAAATGATTGAACCATATAAGGAAGAGGATAATAGATTTTTAAGAAAATAGCATCAGCTGCAAAAATAATAATCAAAGTAATCCAAAATGGAATAAAAACTTTGATTAATCTTCTTTTATAAAAATCTAAAACAGGCATTGGTCTTTTTAACATTCCAACACTTAAACCATAACCTGACATAAAAAGAAATAAATCTACTCCAACTCCTGCAATAATTGAAAGTGGAAAAAGAAATTCTGGATTCGTAACTTTCATATAAGCAAAATGTGCAAATACAACCGTTAAAATTCCTAATCCTTTTAATTCTTGTGTAACAGAAATAGGAAAAACATCCGTATGTTGAGACTTCTTAAATGTAAGAAATAAAACCGTTAATAAAACAGCAATAACTATATTTGTTGATAATGCAACATTATCAGTAAGCGTAATAGGCATTAAACCTCCAGATTTCTAAGATAATTTCTTAAAAAATAACTTAATTTCCTTGTGAGGATAATCAAATTTAATTCTTCAATTGGGCGACATAATACCTTAAAATCCATTATTAAGCACTTATATAAAAGTCATTTATTTAATTATATGCTTGTTTTATCTATTTCTAATTTACTTCTAATTTTTTTTTGTGAAAAGAAGTTTTTGATGTTCTTAAAAAAGCTACTAAATCACTATCCATACTTAATAAATGATAATTAAACCAATAAGGAAGTTTTTCTAAATAGTATGATTTTAAAATATTCATACCAAATATACTTGAAGATTTATCAATAAAAAATTCCAACTCTGCAATAACTTTGTTATGTTCATTTTTATGTTCTGTACTTCTTGGATATTTGTATCTATTCATTAAAGTTTCTTCTTTTCTGAAATGATTTCTTGTATGCACAAGTAATGCAATTGCTTTTGATTTTATACTCTCATTTGAATTAATATCTACACTATTATAAATATCAATAAACTCCATATGTAAAGTATCAATTAACTCATTGTTTAGAAGATGATTCTCTTTTTTTAATAACTTTAATACTCTCATTAGTTCCTCCTACTTTGGAAACTAATAATGCAATTTGTATTCCTTAAAGTTATTTTCTCTTTGAATAAATCCAAGATAAAAAAGTTAAAACTACATAAAGAAACACTATAAAAAACATTTGTTCCATTTCAACTTGAAACTCGTAGAAAATTATTAATATTGTACTTGCCAACAATAAAACAATTGCTAAAATTGTAATAAAAAAAGAAGAATCTGTTTTATCTCTTATTTTGAAATTTGCAATTGCCATAAGCAAAGATACAATCAAAAAGGTAACACTTCCAAACTCTAATATCAATTTTAATGAACCACTTAAAATCAAACAAAAAGCTAAAAAACTCATCATCAAAATAGAGTTTGTTGGAATATTATATATATTTCTTTTTTCTAAAAATTTTGGGAAGAATCCATCTTTTGCAACAATTGACATTTGTCTTGAAGCACCAAAGAGAGTACCACTTATTGCACTACTTGTAGCAAGTAAAGCTCCAATAATTACCAAATCATTTCCCCAATGTCCTAAAACTTTATTAGCTCCTGAAGCTAAAGCATACTCTTTATTTGCAATAATATCATCAAATGATATTGCTAAAATTGCCCCAAAAGAAATAACTACATAAAGTAAAATGGCTAATGCAATTGCACTATAAATAGCAATTGGAATGTTTTTTTGTGGATTATCCATCTCATTTACAGCATTTATAACTAATTGAAAACCTTCATATGCCACAAAAGTAATTGAAGCAACGATTAAAATAGCTGAAAATTCTACATCTTTACTTTCATTTAATAAATTTGGAATAGTTGTATTACTATGGTTAATTAATACAAAAGATATGATAATCAAAATAACCAATTTTGTATAAACCATCAAATCTTCAATTTTTCCCATACCTTTTACACTCCAAAGATTTATAAGTGTAAAAACAAAGATTACAACTCCTGCAACTAATTTTCTAATAATCTCATCATTTGCATAAGAAAAACTACTAAGAGCATAAGAAGAAAAAGTATATGCATATAAAGAAAGTGTACTTATATATCCAAAAATAACCCACCAACCAATCAATGAAGCGGCAAAAGCTGAATTTGGAAAGGTTCTTTTAAAAAAAGAGTATGTTGCTCCTTCATCTTGATAATAAACTCCTAATTTTATATATGAATATGCAGCTAATGCGGCAACTATTCCTCCTAAAATAATAGCAAACGGAGTATATGCTCCAATCATAGAGACAGAAATTCCTAAAATTGTAAAAATTCCTCCACCTACCATTCCACCTAATGCAATTGCAATTAATTCTGGAATTCCTAAGGTTTTATCTCTTTTTCTATGAATGTCATCCATCACTTTTCCTTATAAAAACAAAATCGAAGTTCAGATAGTATAATAATTCTGATTTAAAAGATTATAAAAAAAGGTAATTTAGTGAAATTTGAAAAACTCATACATGGAAAATTAATAAAAAGATACAAAAGATTTTTAGCTGATATTATTTTAGAAAATGGTGAAATGATAACTGCTCATGTACCAAATAGTGGAGCAATGACTAGCTGTATAGAAGATAATTGTGATGTTTGGGTAAGTTTTCACGATGACCCAAAAAGAAAATTAAAATATACATTGGAACTCACAAAAATAAATGAAAATATAATTTGTACAAATACAGGTGTTGCAAATAAAATAGCAATTGAAGCTGTAAAAGAAGGAACAATAAAAGAACTTCAAGGATATAACTCTTTAAAACCTGAACAAAAATATGGTCAAAATAGTAGAATTGATATTTTGCTTGAAAATGAAAAACAAAAATGTTATGTTGAAATCAAAAGTGTAAGTTTAAAAATAGATAACTATTTAGCCTTTCCAGATGCTGTAACTTCAAGAGGAACTAAACATCTAAAAGAACTTGAAGATATGGTAAAACTTGGTCATCGAGCTGTAATGTTATACATCATTCAAAGAGATGATGAATTACCTTTTAGATTAGCTTGCGAAATTGATAAAAAATATTGTGAAACTTTTAAAGAAGTGACCCAAAACGGTGTTGAAGTTTTAGTCTATCAATCAGCAATAAATCTTGATGAAATTTTTGTAAAAAAAGCTTCAAATATATCTTCATTTTGATACAATTGCAAAAATATTATTAGGATTATATTGAACTTAAAACAAATAAGCATTGCAATATATGCAACATACTTAACAAACAAATTTGGTTTTAAATTAAAAAGAGCCAAAACATCACAAGAAAAGAGAAAATTAAGATTAGAATATTCTCAAATACTTCTATCAAAACTAAATATTAATATAAAAGTTTTAAATGAAGAAAATCTTCCTAAAGAAGGTCAATATTTGTTAGTAGCAAATCATAGAAGTATAATTGACCCACTTATTATTGAAATTGCACTAAAAGATTCTCCAATTCATGGTTTTTGGGTTTCTAAAAAAGAGTTATATAACTCTTTTTTCTTTGGCTCTTTTACTAAAAATGCAGATTCAATCCTATTAGATAGAGAATCAGCAAATATGTCATCTTTTTTTAAAGATACAAAAAAAGTTATTCAAGAAGGTAATTCTATATTTATTTTTCCAGAAGGAACAAGAAATAAAACAGATAATCAAATCAGTAGTTTTAAAGAAGGAGCAAAATTAATTGCTTTAAAAAATAAAATTAATATTTTACCAGTTTATATAAAAACTCATGCAAATGAAGTTTTAAAAGAGGCAATAAATAAAAGAAGTAAAAATTTAAATATAGAGATAGAAATTGGAGAAATTATTGATTATAAAGATAAAACTTCATTAGAAGAATCATATAAAAAACAATTTCATATCAATTAATTTCCATCCATTTTTTTATATTTATAGCAAATTCAAAGGGAACTTCTAAAGGTATATTATGACTTGTTCCCTCTCGTGAAATTACAGTTATATTATGTTTTGTTTTCAGAATTTTTTCTATTGCTTGTTTATTTAAAAGCCTATCATTTAGACTATAAAACATCCAAATTGGAATATCTAAATGAGTTAAATCTTCAAATAAATCTTTTCTATAAAAAGTTGAAGTTAATTGAGAAATAAATTTTTCTTTTCCCAAATCATGAAACATATCCATAATAGTTTGAATTAAATCTTTATCATTTTTATTTTGTTCTTCAACTAAAGATAAAGCTTTTTCATAAGTCAAACCAAAACCTTCTTTTTCAATGATTGTAAATTTTTCTTTTCTTCTTTCAATTTCAGCTTCATTTGTAGCACCAGGAGTTGAAGCAACCATAAAAAGTTTTTTTACTCTATTTGGATAAGTTATTGTAAAATATGAAGCAATATATCCACCTAAAGAAAATCCTAAAAGATTTATTTTTTCTTCTACAAAAGTACCATATAAAATATCTATTATTTCATCAAAATCTGAACTCTCAGGTATTGGAATATGTATTATTTCGTACTCTTTTTCTAAAAAAGGAATAACTCTTTTCCATAATCTTTCATCTGTCATAAGCCCTGGAATAAAATATATTTTCTCTTTCATTACTTACCAATATCAATTAAATTTATAAAAATTGTACAAAAAAATCACTTAATCAGAATATGTAACTTATTCTGATTTTTTAATAAAAATAAGTTTTTCTTATTTATAGTAAATTAAGTTTACTTATATAATAATCTCAAATAAAAAATATTATAGGAAATTAATTATGAATAAATTTGATAAAATTAGAGCTTTTTGTAGACCATTTAGAATAGTTTTAGGTATTGTATTAATTGCAATTGGATACTTTACAGGGATTGCTTGGTTCTATTTAGGAATTATTCCTTTAGTTGTAGGAATTATTGACTTTTGTCCTGTTTGTATTATTTCTAAAAAATGTACACCAAAAACAAAATCATAAAAAAAGGGAAGATTTAAAATCTTCCCTTTTTCATTTTAGTTTTAAAATAATTATATATCATCTTTAAGGAAATTCAAAATAATCATTCCATAAAATTTACCATCTTTATAAAATTCAACTCTATATTTTGTTTTCCCATTATCAACTGAATAATTATCTAAAATATCAGATTTTTTAACTAAAATATCATCTTCACTTTCAACACCAGTTTTACTAAATCCAATAATATTAACCCTAAAATCTGTTTTTAAAATTTTAAAATTTTCTTTAATATTTACTTCTTCAGCAAATTTTGTATTTATAATTTTTCCATCAACTTCTATTTTTATATCTTTTTTATACTCTGCAATAGGAAAAATTTGAGGATAAAAATCAGATACTTTTAAATTTCCAATATAGATTTCATATCGATTATCTATAAATTTAGTATCTGCTAAAATATGTTCAAACTTAAAATCATTTTTATCATTTTTTAAAGGTACAAATCTTGTCGTTTTCTTAATATCACTTAAATCAAAAATCATATTATTATTAATTCTTACTTTTCCAAAATCAAAAAGTTTTTTACTTACCTCTTCATAGTTATTTACATCAAAATCTCTTTCAAATTCAATGTTCATTACTTTCATAAATTCTTCAATTGATTTTAATTGATATATAACTTTATGAGCTAAATCTGTAATATTTTTACTTGTTTCTATAGCAAATGCTGGTTTATTGTGAGTAACAGCAAAAAAAGTTAAAGATAATTGCATTTGTTCATCTTTAAACTTTGTTTCTGTATTTTTAACTCCAAAAGAATGAAAATCTTGAAACAATTTATCATTATTTAAAGCATTATTCACTTTTGTGGCAATTTCATCAAGATTTCCAAACTTTTCAAGACCATTTATTTTTTCTTGGTCTATTATAGTTGCTTGTCCCCAAGCATTTGGATTAAAAATTGCATTCTCATAATTTTTTCTAAAAAAACCATGACCATCATGCAAATTTAAAACTAAATCAACTTTTTTATCTAAAATAATTTTTTTTATCTTGTTTACAACTAAATAATCAGGATCATCTTTTTCTATAATACTAAACTTTCTATTCATATCATTGTAAAGACCTCTTTTATTAGCAATGATACTATCTGCATTTATATTTGGAACTATCCAAACATTACCTTTTTTTATTTTGTAATGTTTCTCCAAAAAAGCAGGTGCAAAATATCCTCCTGGTTCATCGCCGTGAATCCCTCCAATAATTAAAAGTGTATTACCTTTTATATTCCCTTCTTTTTTGTATAGAGTAAAATCCTTATTTGCAGCAAAAAGTGGAATAAAAAAAATAACACATATAACAATAAATCTCATGATTCTCCTAATTTTTAATTGATTTTTCTTAAATAAAAGTGGTCGCTAATCATATCATACAGCTATTTAGAATAGCGTTAAAAGTATAAAAACACTTGTTATTTTATTTCAATAGGAAGTAAAGAAAGAAAATTCAAAGCCTCAGGAAGAGAAAATGAAGCTTTTGTCAAATCATTTTGTTTTGGGTCAATTAAATAGTTTTTTGATGTTACAAAATTTGCTTTTTTTAGATTGTTTTTTATAAAAGATGATAATTGTAAATCACAATTATCAAAAAGAGATTTTTCCATATTACACTCTTCAAAACCACTATCTTTTATAAGAGAATCTATAAATTTTATTTGTCTTAAATCCATAAGATGAAATGAGTTTTGAGAAAGATTGCAAGAGCTGAAAGTAACATCAAATGGTTCATCACAACTACTCCATGAAATACCAATTAATTTACAGTTTTCAAATGAAACATCGTTGAAAGTAGAAGCTTTTAAAACAGCAAGTGATAAATCACAATTTACAAATCTACACTCTGTAAATTTGCATTTATAAATAACTGCTTTTGAAAAATTACACTTTACAAAAGTGCAATTATCAAAATATATAGAGTCTAACTCTTTTTCTTCTAAATCTATAAACTCTTCTTCCCAATAATCATTTGTTTTAAACATTTTTCTCTTTTTATATATTTACTTTGATGATTTTTTGCTAACTAAAATGCCACCAATAACTATAAGAACAATACCTAAAAAAGTATATAAATCAGGTAATGAATCTCCAAGAATCACTCCAAATCCAATAGCAAAAGGAATATTAGAATAACTAACAACTCCGATGATACTAGCACGACTAATACTATAAGCTCTTGTTAAAAACCATTGAGAAGCAGTTGAAATAATCGCCATAAAAACTATCAAAGCCCAAATAAAAATATCTGTATGTATTTTAAAATGTACATATGGTGTAAATAAAAACAATCCTAAAGGAATGAGAACTCCAACTGTCATAAATGAAAGCATAATAACTCTTGCATCATAAATATCTTTTATCTTTTTAATAGTGGCATAAGCACAAGCTGCAAAAAAACCACCCAAGACTCCAAAAATATGTTCAATAGATATTTCAACTCCAAACGGTTTCATAATAAAAATAATTCCAATAAACCCAATAATAAGAGCAAAAAATATACGTAGAGTTATACTTTCTTTCATCAAATAGTATGCAAGAATAGTTACAAAAAAAGGTGATGTTTTATTTAATACAACTGCCTCTCCCAATGGAATAGTTGCTATTGTATAAAAAAATAAAACCATAGCAAGTGCGCCAAAAACTCCCCTTAGAAAAAGTAGATGAAGTTTTGATGTATCAATTGAAACAGAAAATTTTTTAAAACTATAAAGTACAATTAAAACACCTATTAAGTTTCTGTAAAAAACTATCTCTATTGCATCCATACTTTGAGATAAATATTTAGCAACAGCACCATTAAGTGCACCAATTAGTGCACTCAAAAGCATAAATAAAACACCTTTATCTATGGTGTTTAGTTTTAATAAATTTTTCATTTTTGCAAATAGTGTAGTTGAAAAAATTCAGGCATCATTTTCATTACAAAAGGGTATTGTTCTAAAATTTTATCCATTACATCATATACCACTGTTGCATCTTCAGAAGCATATTTAATCTGTCCAGAACTTAACTCTTTATTTTCCCAATTTGATCTTGACATATTTTTTGATTTCTGTAATTTTTTATTCAAAATTATTGAAGCAGCTTTTTTAGCCCCGATTTGATTTTTTGATGATAATTTTTTAAATATATCTTCTAAATCAATCATTGATTTTACTCTTAGATTAAATTGTTTAAAAAGTGCTTCATTATCACCTTTTAATCCCGTTCCAATTTTTATTATTTTATCATCTTCCAAAAAATTTATAAGTGGTTTTAGATTTTTGATTTGTTTAATTTGAATAAGAAAACACTTATCTTTTGTAGCTAATTGAATAAGACAAACACCATTATCTGCTTGACCCTTTTTAAAAGTTGGTTTTTGTTCACTGTCAAAACCAATAAAAGGAGTTAATTGGATTGAGTTCATTACATTTTCTAATTGTTCAGAAGTATTAACAACCTCTATTGTTCTATTACCTATTGTATAAGAAACTTGTAAATCACTATCAAGTGAATTATCCATTAAATTAAAAAGTTTTATCATTGATTTCAAAGAAGTAGAACCATTTTCTAAAATATTTTTTAAAACATTTTCTACTTTATTTTCTAAATCATCTTCACAATAATTTCGAATTAGATTTAATCTATTTTCATTAGAGATTACATTTATTATTTTGATTTTAAGCTCCTAATTAATACAAGCATTTTTAAAAAAGTATTGTAACATAAAGAGCTTAGACACTTATATTGCTTCTAACTTTTAATTTAAAACTAACTCGAAGAGTTAAATAAAAGCCAATATCAAGCTTTTTCTACAATTAAGTATGTATGTAATTCTGGATATTGGTCAAATTCTAAATGTCTTATAATACAACCTAAATCTAAAAAACATTTTAGAAAACCATTTATTCCAAGGGAAGAATAATAAACTTCGGGGCCCATATAATCATCTATATGTTCACCAGAATCAATTGTACCACCAAAAGAGAATATAAAAATACCACCAACATTTAAGCTATCAATTATTTTTGCGATTACTTTTTCTTGTTTTGATAAAGGAATATGCCAAATACTATCCCACGCTGTAATAAAATCATACTTCTCAGACAATTCATATTCACAAATATCTCCATAATAAAAATCAATAGAAGGATCACGTTTTTTTGCTAATTCTATCATCTTTGTAGAAATATCTATCCCACTTGGAGTAAAACCTTCATCTATTAGTAAATCTATAAATCTTCCTGTACAACCACAACCAATATCTAGTGCTTTCCCTCGATTTTTGGCAAAATTTATTGCTTTTTTATGTTGTATAATTCCATTTGTTTTATCAAATTTTTCATTTTCCCATATATGGGTAATTTGATTGTAAGAATTACCTATATCCAAAGGCTTCATATTATTGAAACTTCTCACCAGCTGCTGCTGTAAATGTCATCTCAACCAATAAATTTGGATCAACCAATTCAGCTTTTACACAAGCCCTACTTGGCGCACAATTTTCAGGGAACCACTCATCCCAAATCTCATTTAAGCCATCAAAGTTTGCAAAATCTGTGATATAAATTGTAACTGCTAAAATTCTTGATTTATCACTATCTATTAAAGCAAGTGAAGCTTGGGCTTGGTCAAATATTTGTTTTACTTGTCCTTTTATATCTGCACTTGTATCTGTATCTGCAATTTCTGTAAAAGTTGCAATTCCATTAAAAACTGTCACATCTGACCATCTTTTGCATGGATTTATTCTATGAATTTTCATTGTTATACTCCTTAAAATTTGTTTTAAATATATCTAATCACCATTTAAAACTGACATTATAGTTGCCCTACTTGTTTTAAGTTCATCCATAATCTTTGAGATATTTAGTTCACCTTTTTCAGTATAGTACTCTTCATCATCTAACATTTTTAGTATTAAGTCTTTTTTCTCAATTATTTGCTCTGATGTTTGTCTTGTTTGAAATGTGAAATCTTCTTCATCCATAATTTTAATAGCTTCCAAATCCCTTTTTATAGTAGGAACTGTGACTTTTAACTCTTTTGCTAAATCATTAGGATTTTCTATACCTCTTAAAATCAAATCTCTTAGTGCAATTCTTCTCGTTTTTATTTTTCGTCTACGATGATAAGAGATTTTCATTTACTTCCTTTAAAGAATGTTTTTTACATCTTCTTTTAGTTTTTGCGAGCTTTCATCTAAAGTGATATTAGAATTTTTTGATATAAATTCTTCTAAACCTGAAGTTTTAATTGGAAATTGTTTTGAGAACTTTATAATCTCTTCATCAAGTGTAGAAACTCCTGCTTTTGTTTGGACTAAAGAGATAGTAAAAATATCATCTTTTATAATAAATTTCACATGATTAAAATAAACCTTTGCCTCTTTAAAAATCTCATCTAAACTCAAAGTATCTTTTCTAAAAAATGGAAAAGCTTGTTTTGCATCTCCTAAAACTTCAGTTATGAGATAATATCCAAGGATATCAGCTGTAACTTTTTCATCATAAATTCTTTTTTGTTTATTGAAAAATTCATCAAGTAATCTAACAAAAAAATTTGATGACATCACACCAATATCTTTTAATATTTCTTTATTGATATACTCAAATATCAAAGGTGAATTTTCTTTTATATAAGCTTTTAGTTCATTTTCTTGCATTTTATATTTCCTATAAAATAATAACTAAAGCAGATTATAATAAGTTTTGTTAAAATTTTGATAAATAAAAAAATTTAAGTTTTTTTTAGATAATTTCCAATACAATATAATTTCTATATAGAAATTATATTGTATTGGAAATTATAATGGAAAAATTAAAAATTGCTTTAGTAGATTTACAGTGTGAAATGGTTGCCCAAAGGAATATTGTCAATCCAGATAATATCTCTTGGTTACAATATGATATCTTATATCAGCTAAATAAACTAAAAGAGATATTACCATCTGATTTAAGTAATATCCTAGGAACATCTCGTACAAAATTATCAAAGGCGTTAAAAGAACTAAAAACTTTAGAATATATTCAACAATACCCAAATAAACAAGATGGTAGAGAATTATATACTTCGATTAGCAAAAAAGGTAAAAGTTTATTAAATAATATTTCAGAAAAACATAACTCTTTATATGAAACAACACTTCAATCTTTAACACGAGAAGAACAAAATGAGTTTGAAAAAATTGCTATTAAACTTTCAACTGCTTTAAAAGAAAAAAGAGTTAATAACTATGAATAAAAATATAGTTATTAAAAATGCTACAACTAATAATCTTAAAAATATATCTATAAATATTCCTAAAAATCAAATAATAGCTGTCACAGGAGTATCTGGTTCTGGAAAGTCTTCTTTTGTATTTGATACAATTGCAAGCGAATCTCAACGCTTATTAAATGAAACATATTCAAGCTATATTCAAGATTTATTACCAAAATATAAAAAACCTACTTTTGATTCTATTTCTAATCTTTCAGTATCTTTAGTAATAAATCAAAAAAGAATTGAAGGAAATTCTAGATCTACAGTTGGAACAATTACTGATATTTACACAAACCTTAGATTACTTTTTTCTAGAATAGCAGTGCCCTTTATTGGATATTCGATGAATTATTCATTTAATAATACAGAAGGAATGTGTCCATTTTGTAAAGGTTTAGGAGAGATAAAAGAGATAAATATTAAAAGATTGATTGATTTTGATAAGTCATTAAATCAAGGAGCAATATTATTTCCAACCTTTCAAAATAATGGCTGGAGATTATCAAGATATACTGAATCTGGTTTTTTCAACAATGATAAAAAAATATCTCAATATTCAAAAGAAGAACTTGATTTACTTTTATATTCAAAAGAGATAAAACCTGTAAATCCAACTACAAAATGGCATAAAACTGCCACATACCTTGGTGTAGTTCCAAGAATAGAAAATGTATTTATTAACTCTGAGACTACTCAATACAAAAAAGAATTAAATAATATTTTAGATATAAATGTATGTCCTCAATGTAAAGGAACAAGATTAAACAACAAAGCTTTAAGTGCAAAGATTATGAATAAATCTATTGCAGATTGTTCTTCTATGTCTATTAATGAACTATTTGATTTTATAAATAAAATAGATGATGAAAAAGTAATTATTATTACAAATGATTTAAAAAAGAAAATAAAAAGTTTGCAGATTGTGGGACTTGATTACTTATCTTTAGACAGAAATACAAATACCTTATCAGGAGGAGAATCACAACGTATAAAAATGACAAAATATCTTAATAGTTCATTATCAGATCTATTATATATTTTTGATGAACCAACTATAGGTTTACATCCCCATGATATAAAAGGAATTGCCAATATATTTAAAGAGATTAAAAATAGAGGAAATTCTATCTTATTTGTTGATCATGATAAGGATATTATTTCAATTTGTGATAAAGTAATAAATTTTGGAGAAAAAGCTGGAATAAATGGCGGAAATATTACTTTTTATGGTACATATAAAGAGTTACTAAACTCAAATACAATAACAGCTAAAGCTTTTTTAAAAAAGCATAGTATCAATGATAAAGAAAAAGAGTTTTCATCTTTTTATACACTTGATAATGTCTCAAAAAATAATATTAAAAATATTTCAGTAAAGATACCTAAAAATGCACTAACTTTAGTAACAGGAGTTGCTGGTTCTGGTAAAAGTACATTAATTAGGTATCTTTTTAAAAATAAATATCCAAAAGCTACAATTTTAGATCAAAGTTTACCCCACACAAGTAGCCGTTCAAATATAACAACATACTTAAATATATATAATGAGATAAAAAAACTATTTTCAAAAGTAAACTCTGTAAATTCAAGTATGTTTTCTGCTACTGGTGAAGGAGCATGTACTATTTGTAAAGGTAAAGGATTTATAAAACTTGATTTGGCTTATTTGGGAGATTCTACACAAGTATGTGAGAAATGTAAAGGCAAAAGATTTAATGATACAGCTCTTTCGTATTATTATAAAAATAAAAATATAAGTGATATCTTTGATTTAACAGTAGAAGAAGCAATTGAACTATTTTTTGATAATACACTTATCAAAAATAAATTAGAATCTATGGTTAATGCAAATTTAGATTATATTAAATTAGGACAAACCCTTGATACTTTTTCTGGTGGAGAATTACAAAGATTAAAAATAGCCAAAATGTTAAGTGAAAACACAGATGAAATAATAATCTTAGATGAACCAAGCACAGGCTTACATGAAGCAGATATAGAAAACTTGATAAAACTATTTAATGATTTGATAAATCAAGGGCATACTTTAATTGTATTAGAACATAATTTATCAATAATAAGCCAAGCCAATTGGATTATAGATCTTGGACCCAAAGGTGGAAGTCTTGGCGGGGAACTATTATTTCAAGGCTATTTAAAAAACTTTTTAAATATAAAAAATTCATTTACTGCTAAATATTTAAAAGATTTTTCTGATTGTAATTAAAAATTCTATCGATATTCTTATACTTGAATAGAGATGTTTAAATTTATAATATATATTTAACTACAAAGTTAATATACTTAATTTTAATAAAAAAATTTATGGAAAATATTATGATAAATGAAAATAATAAAAATAATATAAAAACTTTTGAAGAACTTATCAATCTAAGTGATTACTCTTTTACAAATAAGCTAAATGCTGACCCAGACGCAAAATATAGTGGAGATAATAAATTTCCAAGAGAGGTTTTTACTGGACATTATGTGCCAGTAAGTCCAACTGCTATCAAAGACCCAATATATATTTCTCATAGTGAAAATTTTTTTAAAGAGTTAGGTTTTAGTGAGAACTTACTAAAATCAAATGATTTTATCAAACTATTTTCAGGTGATATGTCTAATATCTCTAATCTTTCACAAAATAAAGGTTGGGCAACTGGATATGCACTTTCTATTTATGGAACTGAATATTATGCACAATGTCCTTTTCAAACTGGAAATGGGTATGGAGATGGTAGAGCAATCTCTGTTTTAGAAGCAGTGATAAATGATACAAGATGGGAATTTCAACTAAAAGGTGGTGGAAGAACGCCATATTGTAGAGGCGCAGATGGACGTGCAGTTTTACGGTCAAGTGTAAGAGAGTTTTTAGCACAAGAGCATATGCACGCTCTTGGAATTGCTACTTCTAGATCTTTAACTTTATTTACTTCTAAAAAAGAGCAAGTAACTAGACCTTGGTTTAAAGAAAACTCTTATTCAAAAGACCCTGAAGTTATGATAGAAGAAGATGTTGCAATTACTACAAGAGTTGCCTCTTCATTTTTAAGAGTTGGACAAATTGAACTTTTTGGAAGACGAGCTAGAAAAAATGAACATAAAGATGCTTTAAAAGAGTTGGAAATGATTGTTTTACATTTGATAGATAGGGAATATAGTGAAGTAATCAAAGAAGATTTGAGTTTAGAAGAAAAGATAATACAACTAGCAAAAGAGTTTCAAAATCGTCTTACATCGCTAGTAGCCAACTGGATAAGAGTTGGATATTGCCAAGGTAACTTCAACAGTGATAACTGTGCAGCAGGAGGTTTTACACTTGATTATGGACCGTTTGGATTTATAGAGATGTTCGAGCCTAAATATCAATCTTGGACTGGTGGAGGAAATCACTTTTCATTTTTCAATCAACCAACGGCAGCTTTTAAAAACTTCAAATCGTTTTGTAGTGCTTTAAAACCATTGCTTACTTCAAATCCTAAGGCTTTAGAAGAACTTGAAAAAATCGAAAATAACTTTAGCAAAGTTATGCAAGAAAAGATGGAAAATATGTGGGCTAAAAAACTTGGACTTAATAAGTTTGATATTGAGTTGTTCGAAGAACTAATCAATCTTATGATAGATACAAAAGTTGACTATACTATATTTTTTAGAGAATTATCAAATATCCAAAATGATATGAGTAGTATAGAAAAAAGTTTTTATGGAAAAACACAAAATGAAAATATCAAGTTAAGATGGAACAGTTGGCTTGAAAACTGGAAATTACTTCTAAATGTAAATGATGAAGAATCTAAAGAAAAACTATCAAAGCAAATGAAACTTACCAATCCAAAATACACTTTAAGAGAATGGCATTTAGTTTGGGCTTATCAAGAAGCTGAAAATGGAAACTATCAACCAGTTCATGAGTTACAAAAAATCATGACAAATCCATACGAAGAACAAACAAAAGAGATAGAAGAAAAATATTATATTAAAAAACCTTCAGATTTTTTTGGAATAGCTGGAATATCGCATGTTAGTTGTTCGTCGTAGAGAGAAATTAAATATGCATTCCCAAGTTTGGAACTTGGGAATGAAAGAACTACTCTTTATATAAATCATTCCATGAAGCTGTTGACCAAGACATATAATCCATAATATGTCTTCCTATTTGATTAAAAGAATAATTTCTTTCACCTAAAATATAATATGAATTTTGCACCAAAGAATAATAAAAATCTGATAATGGTGTATAGCACGGTCTAGTTCCAAATAAAAAACCATTATTTACTTTTAATTCTTTTAGCTCTTCTTCTGAAAAATCTTTTTCAAATATTGGTTCATAATGTAATTCGCATCCAAATTTTATTTTTTTAAATTCTTTTTCTTCTATACTCAAAATCATTAAATCAAAATGAAATAAATCTGGTTTACAATAATTCTGAAAATGTAATTCAATCGTTTCAAGTTTATTTTTAATACGATATGCAAAAGCACTATTAATAGGAGACATAAAACTTCCAATATCATTAAATTCTTCAACTTCATTTATTAACATTCTAATTTTACTAATATCACTTGATATTTTTTTTATATCGCTAGAAATAAGATTTGTTTTTAATTCTATTGTATGAATAACTGAATGGAGCATAGCTAATACAGAACCATCTAAATTTACAGAAAGAAAAGGGTATCTTGTATCAATAATCATTACATCAATTTGAGGAGAAATATTGCCATTTGGAGTCAGGAAATGACCACTTACTGCTTTTAAAGTAGGAGGTAAATACTTATTTAAAAAATCAATTAAAGGAAGTTCTCCATTTCTACCTATCGTTTGAGAATTTGAAGAAGAAGATAATGCACGGTCAACTGCTAATAATATAGATTTTTCTTCTTGTTCTATAATTTCATTATTAGTTCCATGATTATGTTTAAACTTCATATGTCTACTCCATTTTTATATTACATAAAAAAATTCTGAAATTTTTAACAAGTTTTATGTAGATTTTACAAAAGTTTGGCGAAGGTGTACTACAAGTACATCGAGCCAAACTTTGGTGAAAGATGCGTGAAAATTGTTAGAAATTATTCCCACTCGATAGTTGCTGGTGGTTTTGATGATATATCATACACTACTCTATTAATTCCATCAACTTCGTTAATAATTCTTCTAGAGATTGTTTCAAGTATTTCATGTGGAATATGTGCAAAAGTTGCTGTCATTCCATCTGTTGCTTCTACTATTCTTACACAAACAGTGTTATCATAAGTTCTATTATCACCCATAACACCTACAGATTTTACGTTTAATAATACTGTAAATGCTTGCCAAGTTTTATCATAATAACCAGTTGCATGTAATACATCAAGCATAATAACATCAGCTTTTCTTAATAACTCTAAATCAGGTTTATTTACATCTCCCATGATTCTAATAGCAAGTCCTGGTCCTGGGAATGGATGTCTACCAATCATAGATGCGGGAAGTCCAAGTTCTAATCCTAAAGCTCTAACCTCATCTTTGAAGATTTCTCTTAAAGGCTCAACAAGTTCAAATTTCATCCAATCAGGAAGTCCACCTACATTGTGATGAGATTTGATAGTTTTTGAAGGACCTTTTACAGAAACTGATTCAATAACGTCTGTATATAAAGTCCCTTGTGCTAAGAACTCAATACCTTGGTGTTTTTTTGCTTCTTTATCAAATACTTCGATAAATGTTTCACCAATGATTTTTCTTTTTCTCTCAGGGTCTGTAACACCTGCAAGTTTAGTTAAAAATTCTTCACTTGCATCAACAGTAATAAGTTTTACACCACGTGCTTTGAACATTGATTCAACTTGTTCTCTTTCATTTGCTCTTAATAATCCATTATCAACAAATACTGGAATTACATTTTCACCAATTGCTTCAGCTAAAAGTGTTGCCACAACAGAAGAATCAACTCCTCCTGAAACACCACAAAGAACTTTTTTATTTCCAACTTGTTCTTGAATTCTTTTTATTTGCTCTTTAGCAAATGAACCCATATTCCAAGTAGATTCACAACCACAAATATATTTTGCAAAGTTTTTTAATAATTTACTTCCCTCAACTGAGTGGTAAACTTCTGGATGAAATTGGAAAGCATAGATATTTCTTTCAGTATTTGCAATAGCTGCAAAAGGCGAATTTTCACTTGTTGCGATTTTTTCAAATCCTGATGGAATATTTTCTACTCTATCTCCATGACTCATCCAAACTATTTGACCGTCTTGTGTATCTTTAAAAATTGGATTTTCAACTTCAAATTTAAGTTTAGCTTTTCCATATTCATGATGACTTGCAGGAATTACGCTTCCACCAAAGTGTTGAGAAATTAACTGCATTCCATAACAAATACCTAAAATTGGAAGACCAAGTTCAAATATTGTAGTATCAGGATGATAAGCATCATCAGCATAAACAGAAGCAGGTCCTCCTGAAAGAATAATTCCTTTTGGAGTTCTAGCCATAATATCTTCGATAGATTCACTATAAGGAACTATTTCAGAGTAAACACCTGCCTCTCTTAATTTTCTAGCAATGATTTGAGTATATTGACTACCAAAATCTAATACTACTATTGGTACATGTTTCATATATTGTTTCCTTCGTATTTTACACTTAAGTGCTTGAATATTACAAATTTAAGTCAGATATTTTATCTAAAGAGTTGTAAAAAATTGGTTAAGTAAAAAAATAGCTAAAAAAAAAGGCTATTAGAAAAAATCTTCTAATAGCCTTTCAAATATTTAATAATAATTTATTAGTGACTAATTCCCAAAATGTGATATTGGAAATACCAAATACTAACAGAAACTATATAACCAATAAGAACTGTCCATGCAAATTTCATATGAGAACCAAAAGTATAAATTCCGTGTAATTTACCCATTACTCCAACACCAGCAGCCGATCCAAAAGAGATTAATGAACCACCAACTCCTGCTGTTAATGTAACTAACATCCATTGGTCAAGTCCCATTTCTGGATTTGCTTTTAATATTGCACTCATTACTGGAACATTATCAACAATAGCAGATAAGAATCCAACACCAATATTTGCCCAAGTTGCACCTAATACTGACGGATCATATACTATTGCTGCTAAAGCTAACCATCCAACAAAATATAATGCACCAACAGCAGCTAAAATACCAAAGAAAAACATTAAAGTATTATTTTCAATTTTTGCCATTGAATGAAAAATATTAAAATGTTCTTTCCCATATTTTTTACTTAATCCATAAGAATAAACTTTTAATAAAGCTAAACCAAACATCATACCCCACATTGCAGGTAAATGTAATACTTGATGAGACATAACCGCACAGAAGATTGTAAATATTCCAAGAATCATAACAACTTTAGCACCTTCAACCATTTCAGGTTTTTTCTCTTTTGTTGCATCAAATTCTGGTACTACTTTTGGAACAAATCTTGATAATAAAAATGCTGTAACTCCATAACCTATAATAGCTGATGGGAATAAATATAAAAAGTCTGTAAATACACCTTTTCCAGCAGTCCATGCCATAAGTGTTGTAATATCTCCAAAAGGTGACCATGCACCTCCTGCATTTGCAGCTACAACAATATTTATTGCACCTGGAACTAGGAAATCTTTTCTAGTTTTTTCAATAGTGATTAAAACAGTTGATAAAATAAGTGCTGTTGTTAAATTATCTGCAATTGGAGAGATAAAAAATGCTAAAAATCCAGTTACCCAAAATAGTTTTCTATATGTATAACCTTTTGAGATTAGATTATATTTTAATCTATCAAATACACCCATATGTAATAATGATTCAATATAAGTCATGGCAACAAATAAGAAGAAGAAAATTTCAGCAATTTCTAAAATCAAATGTTGAGCTTGAGTGTGAACTAAATTCATATCTAAGCCATTTAATGAATAATAAATAGCTACTAGAATAAACATAAATGTACCTATAAATAAAGCAGGTTTTGCTTTATCAATTGCATATTTTTCTTCCGCAGCTACAAAATAATAACCAATTACAAATATAATTAAAGTTGCGAACCCAACCCAAGTCATAGTTAAATTAGGAATTTCACTTTCACTTGCTGAACTAGCAAATAAAGATAAAGTTCCTAAGAGCAAAGTCATTATAACTTTTAACATCAATTCTCCTTAATATAGTGTGCACCAAGCGATTCTTTACGCTTTAATGCAGATTTTAGAATAGATTTTGCCGTAAGTAGCCTTAAAAAAAGTAATCTACCTACATCTTTTTTTAGATACTCTTCAATGGTTTCTAGGGATTTTTCCAAACTTTTTGGCTCTCTTACTATTGATGCATAAGTCCACATAATCTCTCTTAAATTATCTTTTATATCTTTATCAATATCTTTATTTCTTACATAATTAATAATTGGTTTATCATAACTTTCTGGATTAATTTTAAAATTTTCTTTTAATGAAGTTTCAACAGCTATTTGGGAAAATACTAAACCTTCAAGCAAAGAATTTGAAGCCAATCTATTTGCTCCATGAACTCCTGTACAAGCTACTTCACCTATTGCATAAAGATTTTTCATTCCTTTTACTTTTCCGTTTAAATTAACTTCTATTCCTCCCATTGAATAATGAAATGCAGGTGAAATAGGAACTCTTTCAAAAGGTAATTCATATCCTAATTCTTTCAAATTAGAATAAATATTTGGAAATCGTTTTTTAAAAGCTTTTTTTTCAAAAGTTTCAAAAGATAAATAAACTCCCAAACCTGTTTTTTTATTGTAATCAAAAATAGAACGACTAACTACATCTCTTGGTGCTAATTCACCATCTTTATGATAATCAAATAAAAATCTATATCCGTTTTCATCAACAATATATGCCCCTTCACCTCTTAAAGCTTCACTTAAAAGAGGTTTTCTAGCAAAGTTTGTACCTCTTACAACTGTTGGGTGAAACTGCATCATCTCCATATCTTTTAATGGAAGATTTTTTTCTGCAATAATTCCTTGCACTTCTCCTGCATTTGCAGTTGAATTTGTATGGTATCTATAGATTGAACCTACTCCCCCACTTGCAATTATTGTATTGTGAGCATAAACTATTTTTTGATTTGTTTCATTAGTAAAATATTGAACTCCATAACAGATATCATTTTCAATAAGTAAATCACAAACAACTGCTTGTGTTACAATCTCATGAGGACAATTTTCTAGTAAAAAGATATGCATCATTCTACCTGTTGCATCACCATCAGCATGTAAAATTCTATTTCTGCTATGAGCTGCTTCTTTTGTATAAGCTAATTCACCCTTGTCATTTAAATCAAATTTCATACCTGCATCAATAAGATTTTTTATTGTTGAAATTGATTTTTTACTTAAAAGTTCAACTGCTTCTTTATCGTTGTAATTAACTCCAGCTGTTAAAGTATCTTTTATATGAGTGGGAATATCACTTTCATCAACAGCACTTGCTATTCCTCCTTGAGCCCAAAAAGTATTACAATTCCAAGTAGACATTTTACATAAGATTAAAACTCTTTTATCTTTTGGGATCAATCTAGCTGCATTTAATCCTGCAACACCTGTACCTATTATTACATAATCATATATCATTGTTGTTCAACTTTATTATTTTGAGCAACTTTTGAATCAGATTGGATATATGTTGGATCATCTTTATATCCACAACCACTTAATGATAATATAAAACTTGCTATAATTAGCACATGAAAAAAATTAATGAAATACTTAGTCATCTTAAAAATAATCCTGAATTTAGAAAGATTAATACTTCTTCTTTAATAAGTAAGTTTATAGAAGCACTTCCGTTAAAACTTAAAAAAGGTGTAAAATTTGGCTATGTTAAGAACCAAACTTTATATTTTGTATTAACTCATCCTGTTTATAAAATGGAATTTGAGTATAACAAAGCAGATATAAAATCATTATTAAAAAATTTCAAGATTGCAAATGTTGAAGATATAGGATTTTTTGTGACCAATGTAATTGAAAAAAAAGAGATAATAGAAGAAGAAAAACCACTTTATAAAGAGCGTTCTTATGGTATTTTTGAAAATAAAGCGAAAGATGAAAAAATCTTCAAGAAATTTGAAAAGATAAGAGAAATTATAAAAAATTCTTAAATCTTTTTTCTATCTCTTTATAGTTTGGACAATAAACAGCTACTAAATTCCAAAAATCTTTAGAATGATTTTTATGTTTTATATGAGCTAATTCATGCACGATTACATATTCCATAACTTCAATGGGGAATTTCATAAGTAAAATATTAAAATTTAATCCATTTTTATAATTGCAAGAACCCCAAGTTCTTTTATTTTTTCTGTAACTTATTGAAGTTGGGAAAAGACTCATTTTTCTTGAATACTCTTCTAATTTTGCTGGTAATATTTTTTGAATTTCTTTTTTGTAAAAAAGATCCAAATTTTTTATTCTAAAATCTTCTATCTTTTTTCTTTCACCTAAATATAAAAATTCATCTTCATTTATTATATTTTTTGATAATTTAGCTATTGAAGTTTCTATCCATTCTCTTTTCTTTTCTACCAAACTTTTGGCATCATAAATAGTAAAATAAAAATTTGCTCGAATATGTATCAAATCATCTTTTATTACTCTCATATAACAATGTTTTATATTTTTTTTATTTTCCAATTTTACAGTTACAATTTTTTTATTTATTTCAATTTGAAAACTCAAACTATTTATTCCTTAAGTATTTATTTGTTAAAATCCCGAACTATTATATCAAAAGTATAATGTTAATTTTATTGAGGAAAATGCTAATGAAAATTGCAAACAGAATGGAGAACTTATCTCCATCAGTTACTATGGCAATAACTGCCCTAGCAAGAGAGCTTAAAGCTCAAGGTAAAGATATACTAAGTTTTAGTGCAGGAGAACCTGACTTTGATACACCTGAATTAATTAAACAAGCTGCAATAAAAGCTATTAATGAAGGACAAACTAAATATACAGCCGTAGAAGGTATTATCAAAACCAAACAAGCAATTATTAACAAACTAAAAAAAGACCACAATTTAGATTATAAGTTAGATGGTATCGTAATTAGCAACGGTGCAAAACACTCATTATTTAACCTATTCCAAGTACTTGTTGAAGATGGTGATGAAGTAATTATTCCAGCACCTTATTGGGTAACTTATCCAGAACAAGTAAAATTTTCAGGTGGTGTTCCTGTATTTATTGATACAGATGATTCAACAGAATTTAAAATTACACCAGCTCAATTAAAAGCTGTTATCACACCAAAAACAAAAATTTTACTTTTAAATACACCTTCAAACCCAACTGGTTCAGTATATTCAAAAGAAGAATTAACTGCACTTGGAGAAGTTTTAAAAGGAACAGATATTATCGTTTTATCAGATGAAATGTATGAAAAAATCATTTACAATGGTAAAAAATTTACTGCTTGTGCTGAAGTATCTGAAGATATGTTTAAAAGAACAGTAACTATCAATGGTTTAAGTAAAGCTGTTGCTATGACTGGATGGAGATTTGGATATATTGCAACTTGCGATACTGCACTTGCAAAAGCTTTAACTAAACTTCAAGGACAAGTAACTTCAAATATCAATACAATGACTCAATATGCTGCTATTCCTGCACTTGAAGGTGATGCTGATAAAGATATTGAGATGATGAGAGTTGAATTTGAAAAAAGAAAAGATTATGCTGTTAAAGCATTCAATGATATCAAAGGTTTATCTTGTATTGAACCTGATGGTGCATTTTATCTTTTTGTAAATATCAAAGAAGTTTCAAATGATTCTATGAAATTCTGCGCAGATTTATTAGAGGAAAAAGGTGTTGCTTTAGTACCTGGACTTGCCTTTGGTACAGAAGGATATATAAGATTCTCTTTTGCTACAGATTTAGATACTATTAAAGAAGGTATCAAAAGAATCAAAGAGTTTGTAGAAAGTAAATAATGACTTCTCAAAAAAAAGCTACCGTTGTTTCATCAAGTGTTGCAGCGGTACTTACTCTTTTAAAACTTATAATTGGATTTGCAAGTGGTTCTGTAGCTGTTTTAGCATCTGCTGTTGATTCTATTTTAGATATGTTTGTATCTATATTTAACTATTTTGCAATTTCAAAATCTGAAAAACCAGCTGATAAAAATTTTAATTATGGTAGAGGAAAGATTGAAGCCTTAGCTTCTGTTATTGAAGGTACTATTATTACCTTATCTGGATTTTTTTTACTTTATCAAGCAATAAAAAAAGCAATTGTTGGTGAAACATCTCAATATCTTGATATTTCTATATATGTTATGATTATTTCTTTAATCATCACTATCTCATTAGTAACTTATTTAAATTTTGTCGCTAAAAAAACAAATTCTATGGTTATTAAAGCTGATGCATTACACTATAAAACTGACGTTTTTAGTAATCTTGCTGTTCTAATTTCACTTTTACTTGTAACTTTCACTGGATATGAAATCATTGATGTTTTTGTTGGTGGAGGAATTGCAATTTATATTATTTATTCTGCTTATGAATTAATTCATGAAGGGATTTTAGTTTTATTAGATAGAGCTGTTGATGAAGAAGTTGTATCAAAAATTGAAGAAATTATAAAAGAAAATAATAAAGTTAATACTTACCATTTATTAAAAACAAGAGAAGCTGCAAATCAAACATTTGTTGAAGTTCATCTTGTATTTGATTGTTTAATTACTTTGATGGATGCACATAGAGCAAGTGATTCAATAGAAAATAAAATAAAAAAATTAGATACCTCTAGAGATTGGATTATAAATATTCATATGGATCCATATGATGATTTCAAAATAAATGATTTACATCATTAAAAAAAGATGATTATTCTTTTTTTAATGAACTTATAACTTCCTTTTTTTTATCTACAAAAAGCAAATATTAACGCTAAAAATGCTACATTACGCAACAAAAAACTAGGAAATACTAAACAAATATGGCACTAATAGACTTACAAAACATTTCAAAACAATACGACACAAAAGTTATTTTAAAAGATGCTAACTTTACATTAAACCAAGGACAAAGAATTGCTGTTATTGGTCAAAATGGACAAGGAAAATCAACACTTTTTAAAATAATTATGAGACAAGTAGAAGCAGATAGCGGAGAAATGGCTATTGATAAATCTTTAAAAATTGAAATGCTTGACCAACAACCAAAGTTTAAAGCAAATCTAAATGTTAGAGATGCAATTGAAAATCAATTAACAGAATTAAAAACTGCAAAAAATGAATATGAAAAAATCACTAATCAATTAATGACAGATTATGAAAATGAAGAGCTTATTAGAAGACAAAGTGAACTTGCTTCTTTTTTAGAGTTTCATAATGCTTGGGATTTAGACAATATGATTGAGCGAGTTTTAGTTGAATTTCAATTAAAACAATATGAATACAAAGATGTAAACCTTTTAAGTGGAGGAGAACAAAGAAGAGTTAGCCTTGCTGGACTAATTTTGAAAAAACCTGATGTTTTACTTTTAGATGAGCCTACAAACCACCTTGATGTTTATATGGTTGAGTTTCTAGAACAACTTTTACTAAAAAACAATTTCACACTACTTTTTATCTCTCACGATAGATATTTTATTGATAATATTGCAACAAGTGTTGTTGAAGTTGATGGTGGAGTTTTAAGAAGATTTAATGGTGGATATTCTTCATATTTAGAACAAAAATCTCAAATATTAGAAAATATGCAAAAAGAGCATGAAAATTTACTTCGAATGGTAAAACGTGAAGCTCACTGGATGCAACATGGAATTACTGCAAGAAGAAAAAGAAATGAAAGAAGAAAATCTGAATATTTTGATTTAAAACAAAAAGCACGTTCAAATCCTGCTGCAATTAGAAAAATGTCTTTAGAGTTACAAAGAGAACAAAAAGCTTTTAATACAGAAGAGAAACAACAAAATAAAAGAAAAATGCTTTATGAATTAGATGATGTTTGTAAAACTCTTGGTGACAAACAACTAATCAAAAACTTTACTACTAGAATTTTACAAAAAGATACAATCGCAATAGTTGGACCAAATGGAAGTGGAAAATCAACACTACTAAAAATCTTTATGGAAAAAATGAAAATAGATAGTGGTAATTTCAAAAAAGGTGATTTTAATATTGGATATTTTGACCAACAAAGAGATAGTTTAGATGATAATAAAAACTTGATGGAAACTTTCTGTCCAAATGGTGGAGATAGAGTTATCTTAGATGATGGAAGAAATATGCATGTTTATGGTTATCTAAAAAACTTTTTATTTCCAAGAGAATATCTTGATAAAAAAGTTGGTGTTTTAAGTGGTGGAGAAAAAAACAGAGTGGCATTAGCTTTACTTTTTACTAGAAAAGTTGATTGTTTAATTCTTGATGAGCCTACAAATGATTTAGATATTCCTACAATTAATATTTTAGAAGAGTATTTACAAAATTTTCAAGGTGCATTAATCTTTGTATCTCATGATAGATATTTTGTAGATAAAATTGCTAAAAAACTTTTCGTATTCCAAGGAAATGGAAATATCATGGAAAGTTTCCAACCTTATACTGAATATCTTGAAATTGAAAAAGAGTTAAAAGATCTTAGTTCACTTGAAAGTGAAATTTCAAAAGAAGATAACACACCAAAAGTTACACAAACTGCAAAAAAGCAAACTAAACTTTCATATAAAGACCAAAGGGAATATGACTTGCTTCCTAAAGAGATTGAAGATTTAGAGCAAAAACTAGAAAGTATAAATGCATGTTTAATGGATCCAAAATGTTACGAACAAAAAGGAATCGTTGCCATGTCAAAAGAGCTTGAAGAGACAAAAGAAATTTATGAACAAAAAGTAGAAAGATTTTTAGAACTTGAAGAGTTAATTGAAAGCTTTAATTCATAAAAAGATATAATATTTAAATATATTAATAACAATTAGAAGGATTCAAATGAGCCTAAAAGAGCAATTAAACGAAGATTTAAAAACTGCAATGAGAAACAAAGAAGTTGTAAAAAGAGATTCAATTAGAGCTATTAATACAATGATTAAACAAATTGAAGTTGATGAAAGAAAAGAGTTAAATGATGAAGATATTATTAAACTAATTCAAAAAGGAATCAAACAAAGAGAAGAAGCTATTTCTCAATATAAAGCTGCTTCAAGAGATGATTTAGTTCAAAAAGAACAAGAGCAAGTTGATGTATTTATGTTATATCTTCCAAAACAACTAAGTGATGAAGAATTAGAAGCTGGAATGAAAGAAATTATTACAGAAACTGGTGCAACATCAGTTAAAGATATGGGTAAAGTTATGGGAGCTGCAACTAAAAAATTTGCAGGTGTTGCAGATGGAAAAAGAATAAATGAAATGGTAAAAAAACTATTAGCTTAAATAAAAAAATCTAGGGAATGTTTATATGAATATAGAATTTGAAAATATTTTAAATCAATTAGATGAAAAAGAAAAGATTGAAGTAGAATCAAATCAAATAGATTCTGCAATAAAATTAATCCCTCTTTTATTAAAAAGAGTTCATCCACAAAATGTACATGTTTTAGCGGCAATTATAAAACAATCTTTATTACCTTCTATTTGCATAGAAACAAATGAAGAAATAGATAAACTTTTTACACAAATTGATAAAGAACCAAATCTCTTATTTGATAGAAATGTTCAACATAAAATTGAAGAATTTACTGCAAAAAGATTTCAAAGAGATAAACAAGTTGTTATAGAAAGAGCTTCTGATATTTCAAAACTTGTTTTACTTATGGAAGAATACTTAAATGAAGCTATTTCAAGTAATGGTTCAGGAACAAAAAATGTTTTTAATATTAGAGAAAGAATTGCAGCTATTGATGTAAATGAGAATGGAATAGAATCTCTAACTAAACTTCAAAATGAACTTGTGAATGCAGCAGCATCTATTGAAAAAGAGATGCATACAGTAACAAGTAAACTAGAAACAGGGAAATCAAAAGTTCAAGAACTTGAAGAAAAAGTAAAAACTTTAGAAGAAGAGTTAAATAGGACAAAATCTGAGAATATGAGAGATCATCTAACAGGTCTTCTTACAAGAAAAGCTTTTAGTGAAGAAATAAAAAGAATAGAGAGTTCATTTAAAAGAATAAATACACAATATGCTGTAGTTTTTTTTGATTTAGATCACTTCAAAAATTTAAATGATTCATATGGTCATGAATGTGGAGATGTTGTACTTTCTACATTTGGAAAAATTTTAAATAAAAGTGTAAGAGATCATGATATCGTAGGAAGATATGGAGGTGAAGAGTTTATTGCTATTATTCACTTCAATTTAAATAGAGAATTATTACAATTTTTAAAAAGAATAAAAACAATAGTAACTGAAAATAGTTTTTTATACAAAGATAAAAAGATAAAAGTTACATTTTCAGCTGGAGTTGCAATAAGAAGTAGTTATCCATCTTATGAAAATACTTTACAAAAAGCTGATATGCTTTTATATCAAGCAAAAGAAGCAGGAAGAAATAAAATAATTTTAGAAAACGGGATGGAAATCTAATCCCGTTAAAATTTATGCCCTGTAAGCTAAATTTGCATAAGAAAAATCTATTTTATTTATATATTTTGTAGTTGATTTTCTAAGAGAGCTTTTTTCTAACTCTTTTCTATTTTTACAAATATATTCTAATACGAAAATATCTTGTTTTTGTATTAAGTTTAGTAAAGCTAATTTCATCGAAGTAATAATCTCAAAATTTTTATTTGAATCACTTTTTTCAAATAACTCTCTATCAGATTTATAAATAGCTTCTGCAATTTTTTCAATAACAACACTATTATTGTTTTGTTCATAACTTCTTTCTAATAAATATAATAAATTTTTTGCAATTTTGAAATTTGTTATATGTCTTGAAGTTTTATAAAATCTAATAGCCAACTCAAAAAGTTGAGCTTGATTTCCTAACTCTTCAATCTTATTTATTTTTCCTGTTTTTATAAACTCTTCTAATTCATTGTTTGTAAATGCATAATTTAACAAATCAAAAATCTTTCTTTTATCTTGTTTTGTCCATTTATAATATGTTGGAGATGAGAACTCAAAAAGTTCAGTCATAATCTTTTCTCGTGTCATTACCTTATTCCTTCAAAAACTTATTTTAAAAATATCATTATATACATAAATATATAACGATAAGCTAAAAAAAAGACTAAAATATATACATAAAAGAACTTCCTTCATTTACTTGAGAATTTACTTCTATTTTTATACCATTTTTATCACAAATATTTTTCACTATACTAAGCCCTATTCCAAAGCCTCCAGTGATTTTATCACCTCTAAAATATCTTTGAAAGATTTTTGAAGTATCTTTTATACCAACTCCTTCATCTTGAAAAATAAGTTTCACTAAATTTTCTTCTTTTTTCAAAGATACAGTAATATTTGAGCTATCTTTTGAATATTTTATTGCATTTGAAAGATTATTATCTATTATTCTATAAAGTTCTATTTCATTAAAATTTATACTAATATTTTTTTCAATATATTTGTAAAAAGTGATATTTTTTGAGATTGCTAAATCATTGAAGAATTCCACTCTTTTTGCCAAAAAAGATGAAAAATCAATATCTCTTTTTTCATCTTTTACAGCGTTTTGTTGCATATAATATTCTAAATCTTCATAAATAACTGTCATATTTTTTAGTGCAGATTTTATTCTTAGAATATTTTTATCATTTTTAAGTCTTAATTGCAACATATCAACATTTATTCTAGCAACACCAATAGGAGTTTTTAGTTCATGCATTGCATCTTTTAAAAAATCATCTAAATATTGATTTAGTTTTCTATATGGTTCAATACTTTGTTTTATAATGAAAAAAGAAGATAAAAAGATGAAAAAACTAATAGTTAAAAGTAAAATAATCGCATTGTAAATAACTAATGAATTATCAATCTCTTTACAAACTATTAGAGTTTTTCCTTGTAAAATATTTTCAAGAAGATACTCTTTATAACAAAGTTGATTTTTAGTTTTTTTAAATTCTTCATCAAAATTAAGGTTTTTAGTTTTTAGCAATGAAAAAATTTCACTATTATTTTTATCAAATACAGCAGAAGTAAAAATATTTGAACGTGGATAATAAAAAATCTCGCTATTTTCTTTTTCAAAATTTTCTATTTTTAAAATAATAGAAGTTGCATAATTTTTCAAATCCATTTTATCTTTTATAGATTGATTTTCAAAAGAGGCATCTAAATAAAAATATATAGGGATAAAAGCAATAAACAAAGTTAAAATAACTTGTATAAGTATATACTTTATTTCATATTTATTGTTTATCAATTTTATATCCTACAAATCTCTTTGTTTTTATAAAATCTTTATCTGTCTTTTCTCTAATTCTTTTTATGCACATTCGAATATCTGAATATGAGATTTCTTTACTTTCCCATATTTTTTCATGTAATGTTTCAATTGATACAAAAAAACCTCTATTTAAAACTAATAGAGCTACTAATTCACTCTCTTTTTGAGTTAAATCAATTATCTTATCATTTTTATATAAAATAGATTTTTTTACATCAAATTTAAAAGAATTTGTTAAAACTATCAAATCTTCATTTGTTTTGAAACAGTTTTTTATAAGTTGTTCAATTCTAAATTTTAACTCTATCATATCAAAGGGTTTTCTTATATAATCATTGCAACCAAGTTCATAACCTTTACTTAAATCAGCTATATCAGTTAAGGAAGTTAAAATAATAATAGGAACATCAAGTTTCTCTTTTCTTACATATTCGACTAATGAAAAGCCATCCATTCCAGGAACTCTAATATCTAATAAAAGTAAATCATAAGAGTTTTCAAAAATAGCATCAAGAGCTTCATCACCATTTTCAAAATCATCAACATAAAAGTCTAACTCTTCTAAAAACTCTTTGATTGAGATTTTATATAAATAATCGTCTTCTAATAATAAAATTTTAATCATTTTATAATAATCTCTTTTCTATCTTTTTCTTCAATATTTTTAAGATTTGATTTTGTATTTATATCACCTAAATATTCATATTTTGGTAGATAGTTAAAGTTTTGCTCATTTTTATCAAAACAAATCACCATAACTCCAACACTTTGATTATCAATATTTCCAAGAGGTATTTGTGTAATTATTCGATTTTTATTCTCATAATAAAAACTTTCATTCGATAAATACTCTTTATGTTGTAATAAAAAATCATATAACTTTTTATCATATTCTTGTTGAATTACAACATAATCTGCCAAAGTTATATTATCTTTATAATATTCTGCTATTTGTAAATATTTTTTTTCTAAAAGAGGAATTATCTCTATTCCCATATATTTTAATCGATTTTTTAAATCACTATAATCCATGATAACTTCAATCGTTCCGATGTATTCATCATTTTTATTAAAAATCGGAGAGATTGCTTTTATATTAAATCTTTTTCCTAATTCATTTGAAACAAAAGGCTCTTTTGTCTCTTTTACTTTTACTAATCCTTTTCTAAAACTCTCTAAATTTAATCCAACATCTTTATCTTCCCAACTTCGTACGAAGACCTTTAAATCTTTTGTATGAATTTGTACCTGTATATTATTTTGATTTGTATATGTTTTTATGTTATTAAGTAGCTTTAAAAGTTCTTTTTTTAATTCTTTTGGATTATTTTGTTCTAAATTATTTATTATATTTTGATTTTTTGAAAATAAAATTGCCAATGACAAGGCTTGATTTTTTTGATTTGTTAGCTCATTTTGTACCATTTCAACTCTATTTGAAACAAGTATATCTATTTGATTTTTATGAATAATATTATTGTATTTATTTAAAAAGTAAAGTAATGTAATAACTACTAAAATGAATAGTAAGATAAAGTTTTTGTATGTTTTACTCATAAGTAATTCTAACTAAATAAAAAAGAGAATATCCTAAGATATTCCTCTTTTTTATTTTATAATTTTTCCAAAAGGACCAACTTGATGTTCTTTTGATTCAATTGATGGTCTATAAACATCTGGTGCTTTTACAACATCATCAGGGAAATCATTTACTCTATTTATTTTTTCAGGTCTATAATGAGAATCCATATTTATATACGCAGCAACATTATAAGCTTCTTCATCAGTTAAAATTGGAGCTTCTTTTGTAGCACCTAAAGGCATATTAGATTTTATAAAATCTGCTGCTTTAAGAACTCTATACATTCCTGCACCTTTGTTATAAGTATCATCTGTACCCCAAAGTGCTGGATACATATATCCATTTGCTTTTCCTTCGTTTTTGATACCTTCACCATTCATACCATGACAGGCTGCACATTGTTGTTCATAAACAATTTTTCCTTTTTCTGGGTCAGCTGCTTGTTTTTTTATCATTTTTCTATCAATTTTTGCTAATCCTCTTCCTTCTAAAGCATTAGCACCACCAACAGGAACTCCTTGACTCAACCAGAACATATAAGCTTCCATAGCTTTCATCTCTTTACTATCAACAGGTAATTTATAACCATTCATACTTCTTTCCATACAACCGTTGATTCTATCAGCTAAAGTACCAATTGTATTCTCTCTTGGTCTATATTGTGGAAATGCAGCAAATACTCCAACAAATGGAGCTGAATATGCTTTTGTTCCTGCATCTAAGTGACAGTTTTGACATTGGTTGTTATTTCCAGCAAATCTCATTTTTGGGTCATCAACTTCTGGACCTATATATTTTGAAGTATGAACTATAAGTTCTCTTCCATATTTTACTAAATCACCAAATTGATTATTTGGTATTGTATTTACATCTGGAACTTTATATTCTAATTTTGCATCAGTTTTATATCCATTATTTGAACGTTCTTTTAATACTTTCGCATCAAATTGAACTTCATTAGCTGATAAAAAACTTGCACATAAAGCAGATAATGTTGCTATAACTATAACTTTTTTCATAAATAATTTCCCCCTACTATTTTGATAGAAGAATTATAACATTTATATATAACTTGAAAGTAACAACTAATCTTTTACTTGTTATTTTTATTCTTTTTTTATATTTCATAAATCACCTTTTAATTAATTTATGAAACTATAAAATAAAAATTGGATTTTTATGTGGTAAAAAAAGGCTTCAAAAATTTACCAATTTAACTATTTTTAACACCTGTTATAAGTTCTTTGTATCCTAAATCATCGATAAAATATCTCATTTTATCTCTAATCTTTCTTATCATATCTTCTTTATAGGGAACATTATTTTCAACTTCTAAAGCTACAAAAATATCTTTATCAGTTTTGCCTTGAGTTTTTTCATACTTCCAATAATCATAAATATAAAACCAATCAGCATAAACACAAGCTTTTGGCTTTTTGGGAGTTTTTTTATTGTCACTTTTTTCTAATGTTTCACCTAATAACTCTAAAGGTGTTTTAATAATAGAATTATCTTTATCAAAATCATCTTTTATTTTTGAGATGTAGGCTATTAGTTCTTCTTTGGATAAATTTAAATTTAAATCTATTAAAAATAAACTTGTTTCATTTATCTTGATTTTAGGTCTTGAATGTTTCATATTCAATTTTGGGGGATTAATTAATTTATTTAAAATTTCTTTTTTACTTTTTTTATTTAATATTTTTAAACATTCAACTTTCCCATATTTATTTAATCTATCTTCAAAATTCATTGTTTCATTCATCATTGATTTTATTTGCTCGTCCATTTGTAAAAATTCTATAAAATTTAACTTATTTGATTTATTATTTGAAAAAATTTTTATATAATCTGATAACTCAATAACATCTAATAAATAATTTTTATCAGAATCAGAAATATTAGTATTATTTAAATCTATCCCACTCATTACATCTGGATTAATTAATTCAAGACTATATGTACAATCCTGACTTCGAATAGCCATCTCATAAGCAATACAATTAGTAAGTTCATAATCTTGAAACTCTTCAATCTCTTTATATATTAAATCATCTCTTTGTGGTAATTTATCCATCAAAATTCCATTTTCTCCTGACCAATTCTATACAAACTAAAGTCATATTTTATTGGGTCAAACTTATCAAACTCTTTTAGTTTGTCCGTTATCATCAAGGCTGATTTTAAATCATAATTTTTTCTATCTAATAACCCAAGTTTTTGACTCACTTTAAAAGTATGTGTATCAAGTGGAAGTATCAAATCTTTTTTATCTATATTTTTCCAAAGTCCTAAATCAAGATTATCATCTCGTACCATCCAACGAAGATACATATTCCATCTTTTATATGGAGCATTTCCATTTTCTTTTATAAGTCCAACTTTGTCTCTTTTAAAAGGGCTAGAAACTAAAAAAGTAAAACCTTGAGAATTGTAGTTTGATAGATTATGAATCTTTTGAATTAAAGCATCAATTCCTTCTAAGATAGAATTCTCTTTTTTATAAGCTTCATAAAATAAGTTTTCTAAACTATTTTCTTGTTTCATTCGTCTAAAAGTTTTAAATATATTTATCACATCTAAACTATTTTGAAATCTATAATAATGATTTTTAAGCTCTTTTTCTATTATTTCTTCACTCTGATTTAACAATGAAAAATCCAAACTATCCAAAAATTTCACTATCAACTTTGCATTTCCATAAGCAAACAATGCACATAAAAGTATGATAAACTCATCATCATATCTTCTTGCAACCATCAAAGGGTCAGGTTTATCGTAACTTATTTCATCATTTTTATTTCTATTTTCTACTTCAATATCTAAAAGTTGTTTAATCTGTTTATCTTTTTTTGTCATTTTTATCCAAAGTGCTTTTATATTTATAAAGTTATAATACCATTTCAAAAATTTATATGGATTAAAAATATGCAAAATATACTAATAACTGGATGTTCAAGTGGAATTGGACTTGAAACTGCACTTATATTGAAAAAAAATGGAATAAAAGTTTATGCAAGTGCAAGAAAAGATAAAGATGTTGAAATGTTAAAAGATTTAGGTTTTGAAACTTTTAAAATAGATGTACGAAATAAAGATGAGATAGATTATGCATTAAAAACTATTTTAAGAAATGATTCAAAACTTGATGCAGTTTTTAACAATGCAGGTTTTGGACAACCAGGAGCTGTTGAAGATTTGAGTGTAGAAGTTTTAAAAGAGCAGTTTGATACAAACTTTTTTGGACTTCATGAAGTAACAATTCAAGCTATGAAAATATTTAGAGCTCAAGGATATGGAAAAATTATCCAACACAGTTCCATTCTTGGAATAATATCTTTAAAATTTAGAGGTGCATATAATGCTAGTAAATATGCAATTGAAGGAATAAATGACACATTAAGACAAGAAGTTCTTGGAAGTCAAATATATATTAGTACCATAAACACAGGACCAGTAACTTCAAAGTTTAGAGAAAATGCCCTAAAAAAATTCAATAAAAATATCACAGTTGAAGGAAGTTTTTGGGAAGAAACTTATAAAAAAGAGTTAAAAGTTAGACTTGAAACAACTGAAGATAAAGCGCCTTTTAATCTTCCAGCTTCGAGTGTTGCAAATGTTGTATTAAAAATCATGAAAAGTAAAAAACCAAAACCTAGATATTATGTCACATTTGCTACACATATCTTAGGCTTTTTCAAAAGAGTTTTATCAACTTCACTTTTAGATAAACTATTAAATAAAATCTAATTCTTTTTCATCTGTAAAATCAATCTTGTAACTACTTGTCTAATTGCAAGATTTGAGGCTTTTAATAAAGCCTCTTTTGAATAAAAAATTTCACTTTCATTAAAAATATAATTATCAGAAAATAAAATATTATCTTTTTTATCTTCATAAATTATCTTATTGTTTTTATCAATAATTTTCAACTCTATTGTGATTTTAACTTGAACTTTTGAGGAAAAAGTTGCTTGTTCTAAACTATATTTTGGAACAAAAAGATAAATCATATAATCACTTCCAAAAGGAGTAAATCGATTTTTAAAAACTTCATCATTTTTCATTTGAAATTCAAACTCATTTTCTATCATTGAAGCTATTGATATATTATTTCTATAAAAAGCATCTTGCATTCTTAAATCTTCATTATTTGAAAATTCAGGAGTAAAAAAAGTATTAACACCAATTCCCACATGTCGAGAAACTAATCCACCAACACCTAAACCTACAGAAACAGGGCTTCTATAAGTCTGAGGAACTCCTGCAACAATAATATTGTTATTTAACGATATTGAATTTATTTCGTTGAGATTTAAATTTTGTTTTGAACTACACGCAGAAAAAAAAGCCATTAAAAAAATCAAAAAAACTTGATTTAAATATTTCATAAAAGACTCCTTTTAGTTTTTTATTATCTCTTTTTTATTTGCCAAACCTTGTAAATAATCACTTATTTGTATTAAACAAAATGTAATTATAAATATCATAAATCCAGGGAAGAAGCTAACCCACCAAGCTATATCAATCACAGCTTTTCCATCACTAAGTAAACTTCCCCAAGACATTTGTGGAGGATTTATACCAAGTCCTAAAAATGATAAACCAGATTCTGCTAAAATAGCTCCACCAACTCCAAAAGTAAAAGAAATTAAAAAAATAGGTGCAAGAAGTGGTGCAAAATATTTAAATATAATTTTAAATGTTGAAACATTTGAAATTTTTAAAATTTTAATATATGGTTTATTACTTATTGCAAAACTTTCACTTCTTATCATTCTTGACATTCCCATCCATCCAGTTATTGATATTACTATAATTAAAATAATTGAAGATGCTTGGATATAAGAAACTAAAGCTAAAAGTAAAAAAAATGTAGGAAAAGTTAAAAATAAATCAATTACAATTGTAATTGTTTTATCAATATTTCCTTTGAAGTAACCAGCAGTTATTCCTATAAATAATCCAACTATAGATGATATAGAAGCTGCCAAAAATCCAATGATTAAAGATGTTTGTCCACCTTCCAAAATTCTAGCTAAAACATCACGTCCTAACCTATCAGTACCAAATAAATGCTGCAAAGATGGAGCTTCTAAAATTCTCAATGGATTTAACTCATATGGCGAAACTGTATAAAAAAAAGGAAGAAAAAAAATAGCTAAAATTACAGCTATCAAAAGATATAATGCAACTTTAAACATCTAACTTATTCTTTTGTATAAGTATAATAAGAAAGTGAACTCTTACCAAATTTTCTAGTCTTATCTAAGGAAAACTTTCCTAAAACTTTTGGCACTTCTAAACTTGAAACATGCTCTATAATAATCATATAAATATTATCAACTTCAATATTTTCAATCATATGAAAAGATTTATTATATATTTCTTCCATTCCTTCTCTATAATCAAAAGGTGGATCTACATACAAAATAATTTCATCTTTTGAATTTCTCATAAAATCTATGATTAAAGGTGTTTGAACAAAAGTATTTCCTTGGATTGTTTGACATTTTTCTATATCAACTAATTTACAGTTTTTTAATAAAATTTGATAAGATTGTTTATCAAGTTCAATAAAATAAGCTCTTTTTGCACCTCTACTTATCGCTTCAAGACCAATAGAACCACTTCCTGCAAAAGATTCAATAAATATTTTATCAATTATGTCAAATTGTAAAACATTAAATAAAGATTCTTTTAAAACAGATTTTGAACTTCTTGTCACATCCAAAGAAGGAAGTTCCAAAACTTTACCTCTATACGCCCCTGCAATTATTTTTGTAGTTGGTTTATCCGTTTTCATATGCTTTGCCTTGTAAAAGATTTATCTTGCGTAACTTTCTGCTCTTAATTCTCTAATAACGTTAACTTTTATTTCACCAGGATATTGTACCTTTTCTTCTATCTCTTTTGCAATCTCTGTTGCTAATAAAACTGCTTCATCATCATTTACAAGTTCAGCTTTTACTATAACTCTAACTTCACGCCCTGCATTTATCGCATAAGCATTTAAAACACCTAGCTTACTTGTTGAAATATTTTCAACTTCTTCTACTCTTTTTAGGAAACTTTCAAGAACTTCTCTTCTAGCACCTGGTCTTGCAGCACTTAAAGCATCAGCTGCACAAACAGAAGCTGATTCAACATTTATTGGTTCTTCATGACCATGATGAGCATAAATTGCATTAATTACTGTATCACATTCATCATATCTTTTACAGATTTCAGCACCTAAGTGTACATGTGAACCTGCTGCTTCATGTGTTAAAGCTTTACCAATATCATGTAATAATCCAGCTCGTCGTGCAAGAATTGCATCTCCACCCATTTGAGCTGCTAATAATCCAGATAAATGTGCAACTTCAAGTGTATGCGCTAATGCATTTTGACCATAACTTGCTCTATATCTTAATCTTCCAACAAGTTTGATAAGTTCAGGATGCATAGATTTTATTCCAAGTTCCATAACTACATCTTCACCCTCTTTTTGAATATTTTTATCAAATTCGGATTTTACTTTTTTATAAATTTCTTCTATTCTAGCTGGTTGGATTCTTCCATCTTCTAATAATTCTTGAATAGTTTTTGTAGCAACTGCTCGTCTATATAAATTGAAAGATGAAATAGTGATAGTATTAGGGGTATCATCAATGATAATATCAACACCTAAAAGCATCTCTAATGCTTTTATATTTCTTCCTTCTTTTCCTATAATCTTACCTTTTGTCTCTTCATCACTTAAAGGAATATTATTGATTAATCTCTCAGCAGCAAACTCACCAGCATATCTTGTAACAGCCATAGAAAACATATTATTTATTTCATTCTTAGAATTTTGTTCTGCAAGTTTATATTTTTTTCTAAAAATTGATGATATTTCAGCTCTTGAATCTTCTTTCACTTTTTTAATCATTAACTCTTTTGCTTCACTTTGAGTTAATCCAGAAGCATTTTCTAAAATTTTAATAGCTTCTAGTGTTTTTTCTTCATATGTTTTTTTCTGTTGTTCTAATCCCTCTTTTAAAGTAGTAATTTGTCTATTTTTTTCTACAATTTGTTCTTTTTCAACTTTTATAGTTTTTAATTCAGATTCTAAATGTTCGTTTAAATCTCTCTCTTTTTTTTCTATCTTTGAAAGCATTATTTCATACTCTCTACGAGCATTTTTAAACTCTCTATCGCATTCCATTTTAGCTTTTAATTGAGCATCTTTTAAAGCAACTTCTGCCTCGTGTTCAATAACCTTGGCTTTGGCCTTTGCTTGTTCTATAAAAATTTGAAATTTTGCTTTATCTAATTTCTTTATCACAAATATACTAATTGCCGAACTTAAAACTCCGACAAAGACTGTTACTATCATATATTCCATATTCAAAAACCTTAACTTGTAATTATATAATCAGCTTGAATATCGTAATTATCGGATAGAATTTCTTTACTTTTACAAAGTATTAATTGGGTGAAAATTATTGTTGGTTTGTAATCTAATCTATCAAAAAATCTATCATACATACCTTTTCCATAACCTATTCTTTTATTTACAGCATCTATTCCAACTACTGGAACTATAGCTATATCTATTTTATTAGGTTTCAAAAAAGAGTTGTTTGGCTCTTTTATAGCAAATTTTTTTTTATACAAAGGCAATCTAAATTTTACAATTTTAAAACTATCCCCTTGCATAAATGGAACATAGACATTTTTGCTTTTCATCTTTCTTAAAGTTACAATCAAAGGTTTTATATCTACTTCTATGCCTAAAGGTATGTATAATAAAATATTTTTTGATTCACTTTTTTTTATAAATTTTTCTAATTTTTTTACAATAATTTTGTTTTTATAATACTTTGAAAAAAGGCTAATAAATTCTAATTTCTTTATACACGATTTTCTAAAATCACTCTTGTGATTATTTTTCATATTTAAGCCTCACTTGGGTAAAATTTCTACCCAACAAATAATTTTACCCAAAGGACTTAAAATGCAGTTTAAAAGTTTAGCATTTTTATCAATTTTATTTATTTTATTCTTTACAGGGTGCGATTCTAAAGATAAAAATGAAAACAATAATGAAACAAAAATTGAAAAAGTTGATAGAAAAACAGATTTTCAACTAAAAACCACGGATAACACGATAATTGATTTAAAACTTGAAAATGATAAAATCATTTTAAAAGATTATCCAAATAAAATAGTATTATTAAACTTTTTTGCTACATGGTGTCCACCTTGTAAAGCAGAGATCCCAAATCTAGTAAAACTACAAGAAAATTACAAGAATGATTTTGTAGTAATTTCTGTATTACTTGAAGAGATGAAAACAAACGAAGAAATTTTAGATTTTATTAAAAGCTTTGATATAAATTATACAGTTGTAAATACTCCTGATAGTTTTGATTTAGCCAAAAGTTTAGGAGGAATAAAATCAATTCCAACTATGTTTCTAGTAGATAAAAATTCAAAAATTTTCCAAAAATATGTAGGTTTAGTTCCAGCTGAAATGATGGAAATAGATATTAAAAAAGTATTAGAAAAATAAGGGTAAAAATGTTTAGTTTTTTTAAAAAGAAAAAAGAAGAAAATGTTGAACAAACAGAAGTAACTAAAGAGATAGAAACTTTAGAAAATTCAACACTAAATGATGAAGCATATGCAAATCCAGTTGAAATAAAAGAAGAAGAAAATCAAAATTTAGAAAAACAAGAAATTCTAGAAGAGAAAAAAAGTTTTTTATCAAGAGCATTAGAAAAAACTTTTGCAAGCATTAAAAATGTAGTTCCTCAAAAAAAGGAAAAAATCTCTTTTGATGATATTGAAGAACTTTTAATTGAAGCAGATATGGAATATGAAATCATAGAAAAAGCTATGAATGGTCTTCCTGATGAAATTACAAGAAAACAATTAAGACATAGACTTGTAATGCTTTTTGAACATGCTCCAAAAGTTGATTTATCAAATCTTCCAAAACCATTTGTAAGATTGATTATTGGAGTAAATGGTGCAGGAAAAACTACGACTATTGCAAAACTTGCAAATAAATGTAAAAAAGAAGGTAAATCTGTAATATTGGGTGCTGGTGATACTTTTAGAGCTGCTGCTATTGAGCAACTTTCTACTTGGGCAAATAAGCTAGATGTTCCTATTATTAAAACTAAACAAGGACATGATTCAAGTGCCGTTGCATTTGATACAATAAGTGCTGCAATTGCTAGAAATATTGATAATGTTATTATTGATACAGCAGGACGGTTACAAACACAAACAAACCTAAATAATGAGCTAAAAAAAATAGTAAAAGTTTGTTCTAAAGCAATGAACGATGCGCCACATCAAAAACTAATGATTTTAGATGGTACACAAGGAAATACAGCAATTGCACAAGCCAAAGCTTTTAATGAAATGATAGGAATTGATGGAATAATTGTTACAAAATTAGATGGAACTGCAAAAGGTGGTGCTTTATTTTCTATCTCAAATCAACTTGAACTTCCAATTTTTTATGTTGGAATTGGTGAAAAACAAGATGATTTAATAGAATTTTCTCCTGAAAATTTTGTTGATAGTTTACTTGATGAAATTTATACGCCTGAAGAAAAATAAAAAGGAATAGACCTTGACAACAAAAACTAAAACTTTTTTTGAAGATTTATTTGTACTTTTAGTACTTGGAATAATCATTTATGCAATTTATAGTTTCATTTTTTCTGATGAAGAAAAAGATGAATTTGTTGAAAATAAACCTGTTATAGAAAAAAGTGTTGAAAATGACAATTTTTCAAAACCAATTGTTGATGAAATAAAAGATGAAGAGTTAGAGAAAAAAGTTGAAGAGACTATTACAGAAACGCAAAAAGAACCTTCTACTACTTTAATTGAACCAACACCTACTGATAATGATAAAACTACAAATGATGTAGAAAGAACAGAAAATAAACCTATTATTGATGAGATAAAAAAAGAAGAACCAATAATAACTACTGAAAAAATAATAGAAAATAAACCTAATGTAGATGAGTTATCAGAAAAACCTTTGCAAAAAGAAGAACAAATACTTGATGAAAAAGCAAAAATTGAAGCCTTTTATCAAACAATAAGAGAAAAAATTTATTCAAATATAGAAAAGAATATTGATAAAACATCTTTGAAAAATAAAGAATCTGTAAATATAAGAGTAACTATTTTAAAAGATGGTAGATATGAACAATTAACTTTTATGGGTGGAAATAAAGAGAATTATGAATTAATTAAAAATTCAATTTATAATTCATTCCCTGTTATCATGGATGAATCAATCAAAAACAATTTCCCAAGATATTTTAGAATGAAAATTGAATTTTAAATTATACTATTTAGCTTTTTTAAGCTAAATAGTTAATGAGTTTTTGTAATGTTTTTGGTTTAGAGAAAAAATATCCTTGACCTAAATCTACTCCTAATTTCAATAAATTCTCTTCTTGCTCTTTTAACTCAATTCCTTTTGCAACAGTCATATAACCAAAACTTTTTGAAATAGCTACTATTGCTTTTATAATTTCTTGATTATTAGAAGATAAATCATCAATAAATGATTTATCAATTTTAATTACATCTATTGGAAGTTTTTGTAAATATTGCATAGAAGAATAACCTGTTCCAAAATCATCTATTATGATTTTAAACCCTATTTTTCTCAATTCATTTAATGTTTCTAAAATTTCTTCCATATTTTTAATTATAAAAGTTTCTGTAACTTCAATTCCAATATTTGAAGCATTTAGTTTTGTTTCAAACAAAATATCTTTAAGATTTTTAATAAATTCAGAATCCATCAATTGCACAGTTGATACATTTATAGAAATCATTTCTAAGTTTGTCTCTTTTTGTAAATATTTAAAATCTTCACAAGCTTTTTTGAATACAAAAAGACCCAATTGATTAATAAATCCTGTTTCTTCTGCAATTGAAATAAAGTTCATTGGTTCTATATTTCCTAAGATAGAACTTTTCCATCTTAATAAAGCTTCAACACTAAATATTTTTCTTGTTTGAAGATTATACTTTGGTTGATAAACAAGATAAAATTCACCATTTTTTAAACCTTTAGACATTGATTGTTCTATATTTAATCTTGTATGTACACTATTTGATAAATCTTCTGTATAAAATTCAAATCTATTTTTTCCATTTTGTTTTGCTTTATACATAGCTGTATCTGAATGTTTTAATAAATTTGTTAGATTTTCTCCATCTTCTGGAAACTTTGCTATTCCTATACTACAACCAACTTGTAAAGAGTTATTTTTAATAACTATATTTTTATTAATATTTTTTATAATATTTTTTGCAATATCTTTGATTATTTCATTACTATTATCATTCGTATATTCAATTATAATTGCAAATTCATCTCCACCTACTCTAAAAACATAATTATCACTATGTAAAGATTCTTGAAATCTTTTTGCAATTTCTTTTAATAATAAATCTCCAATATCATGACCTAAACTATCATTTATGATTTTAAAACCATCTAAATCTAGAAATAAAACTGCTAATTTATCATTTTTAGTAGCTTTAGATATTAGTTCATTTAACTTTTTTTCTAAACTTCTTCTATTTGGCAATAGAGTTAAATTATCATGATAAGCTAAAAATTCAACTTTTTCTTGCTGTCTTACATAATCAGTTATATTTAGTTTTATTGCAAGATAACCAGTAATTTCATCATCACTTATAATTGGAGTAATAGAAGCCGTTTCATAATATATTTCATGATATTTATTTACATTAATAAACTCTCCTGTCCATTTTTCTCCTCGATTAAGTATTTCATTCATATTGTTATAAAATTCACTTGATAATCTACCAGATTTTAATATACTTGGATCTTTTCCTAAAGCTTCCTCTCTTTTATATCCTGTTACTTTTTCAAAAGATTCATTTACATAGATAATTCTTCTATTTTTATCTGTCATTACGATTGAATTATCACTATTTTCAACTGCATATTTAAATGCTATTAACTCTTTTTTTGTTTTTATTGATTTAATATAAATGATAATTAACGTAATTAGAAGAGATAAGGAAATAAAAAATAAAACCCAAGCAGTCTTTTGTTGACTCTTTATATTGCTATTGTATTCTTTTATCAAAGTTGATTCTATAAAATCTATTATTTTTTTCATATCAATAGAAATATATTCTTGTTTTATGTCATTTAATCTAGTTAAATTATCAACTGTTGAATTAACTGTTTTATTTAAAAAATTAAAATCTTGGTTATTATATTTTTTTGCTAAAAAAGAGAGATTTTTTAGGCTTTCTTCTATAGCTTCCTTTTCAAGTTCAATATTATTTACAAATAGTTTGATTAAAGTAATTAAGCTGTTATCAAAAGTTAAAATATCAGCTGAATTATCTACTATGTAAGTTGTTTTGATTTTTTTACTCAACTCTATTATATAACTTAAAGAACCAATTATTGCAGAATTATTAGATTTAAAACGTTCAATATTTTCATATTTTTCATTCCATTTTTCTTCTAAAAGCTCAATACTTGTACTTAATTTACTTCCAAATTTTTTATAAAATTTTTCATTTTTAAATTCATCTATTAAATTATTCATCTCTTGTGTTTTTTTAACTATCTTATCATAATTTATAAAAGTAGCTTTATTATCAAAAAGAGATTCGAATTCATTATGTAATATTTTTATATTACTTAAAGTATTTAAATAATAATTGAAATTTTTAATTTTACTATTAAGTAAAGTAAGATTGTAAATAAAAAGTGTTGATACAATTATGAATAAAAATAAAAATATCAAAACTGGATCAAGATATTTAAAAAGAAATTTCTGAATTTTATTCATGATTATATAATTGTCCTGTTAGAGATTTTAGAAATAGAACTATCTTTTGAACTTCATCTTCATTCAATGATTTGCCCAATTGATAATGAGCCATAAACTTGACAGTATCTTCTAAATTATCTATTCGCCCATCGTGTAAATAAGGTGCTGTTAATTCAATATTTCTTAAAGTTGGAACTTTAAAATAATATTCATCTAACTCATTTTTTGTTACTTCATATCTACCTTTTGATTTACTTTTAAGTTCAGATACAATTCCAAATTTCGCATATAGATTTCCGCCTATATTTATTCCATGATGACAAGCAATACAACCTTGAGTTTTAAATAAAATATATCCTTGTTTTACTTCATCACTAATTGCATTTTTATCTCCTCTTAAATATCTGTCAAAAGGAGCATTTGGTGTAATTAATGTTTTTTCATATTCTGCTATTGCATCTGCAATATTATTTTTTGTAATTCCATCTTTATAAATAGATTCAAATTTATTTTTATAATCAGTTTTATTTAACTTTGTTATTAAATTTTCAAAGTTATTATCCATCTCAACAGGGTTAGTTACTGGACCAAATACTTGTTGATGAAGATTTTTAGCTCTTCCATCCCAAAATTGTACAAAGTTAAAAATAGAGTTTAAAACGGTAGGTGCATTTATATTTCCTAATTTTCCATCAATGCCAACAGAAAACTGTAGATTATCAACTCCACCTTGATTTAATAAATGACAAGTATGGCAAGAAATTGTATTATTTTTAGACAAAATAGTATCAAAAAAAAGTTCTTTTCCTAAATCTGCTTTTTCTATATTTACCTTTATATTTAAAGGAATTGGAGATATTGGTTCTTTAGCAAATAGATAAATTACCAAGGGAAATATATAACAAATTATTTTCAACAAAATAACACCTAAATTAGAATTATTATATTATATAATATTAATAATTAATTTATAAGATTTTGCTATTAAACTATATATGATTAATTAGTATTATTTATATAATTTACAAAATTCTATACATAAAAATAATATTTTTATGTATAGATAAATTATTCTTCTATTTGCTCTATATTTCTCAAACTTTCTTCTTTCAAATATTTATATGTTACAGATAAACAACTAATTACAAAAGCCGTAATAAACATATTCAATAAAGAATAAAGTAATTCAAAATAATTTGAAACAACTACTGTCAAAAAATTTATAATTAAACCATATACAAAAAAAACTAATACAGAAATAATTGTAGGGAAAATTCCTACCATGTAAAAAGATAAAAATTTATAATTTTTTGTAATTGAGAAAGCTTCATAAAAGTCCAGCTCTTCATCTGTTGCAATTGCTGGTAATACAATAGAAATTCTGCTAATTACTATTAGAGTAAATATTAAAGATAAAAGTAAAGAGACTGGAAATGTAAAATTTGCAATAAAGATTTTTAATAAGGCTGTTGAAAAGAAAAAAATCAATAAAAAAGTTAAAGCTCCAAAAAGAAAAATCAAAAAAGATTTAAAGAAAAATTTCCATTCTCTTTTTGTTGTTTTAACACTTTGCCATGGCGAAATATCTTCATTTATTAGAAGTATTCTATGTACAGATACTGCAATTGAGATATTAATCAAGAAAGTTAAAAATAAAAGAAAATATACTAAATATTTTTCTTCTTCATTAGCAAATACTAATCTCCCTTGTACTTCATCATAAATCATAAAATTATCAAAAATCATATTTATCATTGTTAATAAAATAAATGGGATTATTAAAGCTTTAAAAAGTGCAACGCGGTGAATTATTAAATTTTTCAATGATTCGTTCATTAAAAATGAATACATACTTTTCCTTAAAATTTTTTTTAATTATATATTACAAATTACTCTCAAATGACTTTTTTTTATCTAAAATTTATTTTAATTCTTCTAATATTTTTTTATATGGATTTTCCCAACAACAATTATGTTCAGCATCAAAATATTTATACTTTATATTATCTTTTTTTGAAAATTTTGAATAATAAGATAAAAATATATCTTTAGGAATAATTTTATCTTTTGTTCCAATTAAATGATATTGTTTAATATTTTCTAAATTTTTTGAAAAATCTGCTGGATTTAAAGAACCTTCCAATTTAGAAATTTTATGCATTGTAGTCCATTTTTCTATATCTAAATTTCCAGCTATTGTAATAAGTAAATCTACATCATTTCTTTTTGAAGCCAATATAGTTGCAACAGCACCTCCTCCTGAATGACCTATTAAAGTGAAATTTTTATTTTTATATTTTGTTTTTAATATATTTAAGCTTTCATCAAAACTCTTTATTACTTCATCTGAAAATCTTTTATTAGTCCAAAAACTATTATTACATATATTTGAATCTATATATTGACAAGGTCGGGCAAGATAGACTTTACATTCACTATTATCATCAAATATTAGTTTTATAATTGTTGAATCTAGTGGTGTAGGATTTTTTGAAATTATGGTTCTTGATAACCAAGCTAAACCATCACCTTCAATGTAGACTTTTAGATTTTTATTTTGACAGTTGATATTTGGTTTTTGTAAAGAAAATAAAGAAAAAGTTGAAGTAGAAATATCAATTTCATCAAAATTTTTCGTTGTTGCAAGAGATAAAACACTATTTTTTCTTTCAGTTGGTGTTGGAATATCTTTTATACAACCTGTTAAAAGAAAAATTACTAATAAAAAATTTATATATTTCATTTTTTATTTTGATAATAATTCAATCTCTCTCAATAAAGCTTTTTTCTTTGCTAAATTTATTAAAGCATCTTTTGATTCTTCAAATGTTGCAACTTTTTCTGGAATAAATTTTTCTATATATAAAATTTGTGTTCCTAAATCTTTTAAAGTTACTTTTACTATCTCACCCTCTTTTTTCCCTTTTAAAGACTCTTTTATTTGAGGATTTAATTTATTTTCATCAACTAATGCCGTTAAACCATTGTTTTGCTTTGAAGCAACATCATTTGAAACTGATCTTACATATTTGATAAATGAATCTTTTTTTTCTTGTTTGTTTTTTATTTCATTTAGCATTTCAATAATTCTATCGGCATTTTTTTCATAAGAAACCAAAATATTTCTTAATTCATATTTTGCAACTGTTCTTGGTTTTTCTAATTTATAAAGTTCTTCTAACTCTTTTTGAGTTGGCTTATAACTTTGTATAAATTTATTCGACCAAATATCAACAATTGCTAAATTCTTTGCAACTTCTACATCAACATCATTTTTCATAACCGTAGCTTCTAAAGTTTTTGCTAAATTTCTAACTTTTGAATATTCTTTTGCTAAAGATTCTTTCATTTTAGGATTTTGTTTTTCATAATCAGCATGATATTTTATAGCTGAATATGAAGCTATTTCATTTGCATATATATTAATACTAAAAAAAGCTAAAAATATATATAGAGATATTTTCTTTACTATCATCATTTATCCTTAAATTAAATCTTTTTAGAAACTAATACCAAATGTTACTGTTCCTGAATATCCTTGGAATTTACCATCTTTACTTCTATCATAATCCATATCAAAAATTAAACTTGTAGAATCAGAAATTTTTGTTTCAACACCCAATCCAACGTTATACATAGTTTTATTAAGTTCACTTGTAGGAGTAACAAACTCTTTTCCTCCACCAATATATTGTGCTTTTATATCTGCGCTATTATCACCAAATGAGTTATACACACTTGCAGATAACTGAGGAATAATCAAAGTATCTTCTAACTCTATATTCGAAGTAAGTTTTGCTCCAACTTCAACTGTTCCTCTATTTAATTTTAAACTATCAACTTTTAAAGCATCATTTTGATAAGCTGTACCTTTTTCGGTATAACCTTTTTGATTTAATAAACTATACTCTAAAGAGGCAAATGGTGTTACTGAAATCCCATCATTAACAGGAATTGAATATCCTGTTTCTACTTTAGCTGAAATTTGATCAGCATCAACACTTGAAGTTAATTTTCCTGAATTTGCAGTTCTTGTCCCATCGGTTTTATGTTTTGCATAAGATAAATAACTATCAATATAAGCATTTTCAAAAGCTAAAGAAGAATAAAGTGTTGCTTGAATACTTGTTGTATCTGAACTATCAGAAGCAAGATTATCTTGATTTGTTTTTGTTGTAGAATATGCAACTGCTGCACCAAAAATTGTTCCTTCATTTGTAATTTTATCCATTCCGCCAACAAAACCATAAGTAGTTGTATCAAAACCATCGTATTCATTTACTTTATCTTGAGTTGCTTTTCCACCCATTGCTTTTAACCAAAATGATGTATCAAAACTATAATAATCTCCTGATGATAATCCCATTTTATAAATATTAGGAGTGAAATTATTCATTTCTGTTGTTCTAATATCTGATAATCTTCCTCTTATTGTTGTTATTGCTAAATTTGAAGCAGTTATAGAAGTTTGCATATTTGAATTATTTGCTGTTGGAGCAAGTAATCTTTGAGTATTTATCATCTCTTGTTTTTTCTCTGCTGATAATTGTGTTCCACCATCATATTTTTCCATATTTCTAACAATATCTGCTAAAGCTCCTGCTCTATCAGCTTCATTTGCATATCCAGCAAGTGATTGTGAAGCACCATTTGAATAATCTTTTCCTATTTCAGATTTTACAATATATAAATCTTCTGGATTAAATGAGCCTCCACTTGTTCTATCTGCATATAAAGTAAGATTTGTTCCATTTACTGTAACGATTGAATCTATAATACTATTATCCGTAACCAAACCATTATCTTCTGTTCCATAATAGTTTGAAATTAAATAATTTGATGTTGTAATAAGATTATATTGCCCTGCACCTTCCCAACTTCCTTCATAATCAATATTAATTTTTGAACTATTATCTATTGTTAAAGAAGAAGCTGTAATACTTCCAGAAGCACCATTTTCTACAGCTTGTCCCGCACTTAAATCTGTTGTATAAACTTTAAAATTTAAAGTTGAATCCTTACCTATATTTAATTCATCAGCTATTGAAATATCATTATTACTAACATTTAATGTTGAATTATCATTTAAAGTTAAATTTCCACCAAATGCTATATCATCTTTTATATTCACAGTTGTTTTATTTAAATTATTCCCAATTGTTGTATCTAAAGAATAAATATTATATCCAAGGTCTTGTGTATAAGTATCAGCTGATGTCCCATTTGAAGCAAAATAAACGCTATTAAGTTTAGAAGAAGATTCACCTATATCAGTGTATAAAGTCGTTGTTCCTTCAAAATTTACTGTTCCTTTTCCATCATTTTTTGTTCTTATTGATGTTGGTACACTTGAAACAATTATGGATTTTGAATCATCTACATTTACTATTCCATCTGCATCAAAGATTAAATCCCCATATAAATCACCTTCAAAATTTACAACTCCATTACCACTCACATGAAATGTAGTATCATTACTTTCTTCAACATACACATCATTTTTAAAAGTAACTATTTCGTTATTTGCTCCTGCATAAATTCTTTCAAAAGTTGAATTTCCAGTTGTATTTCCACCTAAAACACCATAAACAGTTGAAGTTCCATTAAAAGTTAAAGTTGCATCATTTGCATTTGTAAACTCTATTCCTGAACTTCCTGTTGTAAGATTTACATTATCTGCAATTTCTAAAGTTCCAGCATTTGAATTAAAATCTACATTTCCTATAAAACCTTCATTATTTGTATCATTATTACCTTTTAAGATAACTGTTCCATCAGAAGCATACTTTAAATTACTTGCATAAACCATATTATTAAATGTTACAGTTTCACCACTTGCTCCAGCAACTATACTTTCTAAATTTTTACTACTACTTCCCACAGTTCCAGTTACACTTGAACTTCCTTCAAATACTAAATTTCCAGTATTTGCATTATCCGTTGATATGATTAAACTATTTAATCCTGTATTTGTAATATTTGCATTATCTGCTAATGTTAAAGTTGCATTATTTCTTAAATTTATAATATCTGCAAAAATTTCTTTTCTTGCTAATAATCCATTTGAAGTTACTGTTCCATTACTATCTTTATCTTGTTCATCATTTGTATTAATATTTAACTCATTAATACCATAAAGTGCACTTCCAATAAGATCATCAACAACACCATCTCCACTAAAATTTAAAATTCCTGTATTATTTGCTAATGTTTCAACTGAACCTAAAATTCCTTTTCCATCAGCAATATTTACAACTGCATCATTTCCAGCAAAGTTTATATTTCCATCTAAATATCCATTTAAATTTGCTTTTCCATCTCCTGAAAATACTATATTTGAAGTTGTATTTCCAGAAATTGTATTAAAGTTAGTAATTCCTGAACCAAGATTTATAGTTATTGCATATACATCTTTTTCAAATGTTACAGTTTCCCCATCTGTTGCTGCGTTTATCTCTTTCAATTTATTCGCATCTGTTCCTACTGTTCCACTTACTGTTGAACTTCCTTCTAAAGTTAATGTTCCTATTGGAGTTGTACTATTTGTTACTATTGAAGAGTTTATATTTTTATTATCTGCTAAAACTACTGTTCCATCTGCGTTATATCTTATTGACGTCCCTTTATAATTCCCATCTAAATTTACTGTCCCTGTTCCTTCTACATCTAGGTTTGTTGCGTACACATCATCACTAAATGTTGAGTTTGAACTATTCGCTCCTGCGTTTATCTCTTTCAATTTATTCGCATCTGTTCCTACTGTTCCACTTACTGTTGAACTTCCTTCTAAAGTAAGTATTCCCATATTTGCATCTGCTGTTGTAATTGTCGATATAATATTACTTCCATCAGCTAAAACTAATGTTGAGCTATTTGTTGTTCCATTATTATTTAAAACTGTACTGTTTGCATATATATTTCCAGTTATTGTTGTAGTTGAATAGTTTGTTGAATTTCCACTTTCTCCAATATTTAAAGTTGAAATAAATGATCCAAAACTTCCTATATTTCCAGTAACAATTTGTGATTTTCCACTATTATCACCTATAAAACTTACAACGCCTTCATCACTCATATTTGCAACTATATTACTTGTTAAATCCGATTCAAATTTTATTTCTAAAGAATTAATATTTGTAGTTATTGCATATACATCTTTTTCAAATGTTACAGTTTTTCCAGTAATTCCATTAGCGTTTATCTCTTTCAATTTATTCGCATCTGTTCCTACTGTTCCACTTACTGTTGAACTTCCTTCTAAAGTTAATGTTCCTGTTGGAGTTGTACTACTATTATTTATTATTGACGAATTTATATTTTTATTATCTGCTAAAACTACTGTTCCATCTGCGTTATATCTTATTGATGTCCCTTTGTAATTCCCATCTAAATTTACTGTCCCTGTTCCTTCTACATCTAGGTTTGTTGCGTACACATCATCACTAAATGTTGAATTTGAACCATTCGCTCCTGCGTTTATCTCTTTCAATTTATTCGCATCTGTTCCTACTGTTCCACTTACTGTTGAACTTCCTTCTAAAGTTAATGTTCCTGTTGGAGTTGTACTACTATTATTTATTATTGACGAATTTATATTTTTATTATCTGCTAAAACTACTGTTCCATCTGCGTTATATCTTATTGATGTCCCTTTATAATTCCCATCTAAATTTACTGTCCCTGTTCCTTCTACATCTAGGTTTGTTGCGTACACATCATCACTAAATGTTGAATTTGAACCATTCGCTCCTGCGTTTATCTCTTTCAATTTATTCGCATCTGTTCCTACTGTTCCACTTACTGTTGAACTTCCTTCTAAAGTTAATGTTCCTGTTGGAGTTGTACTACTATTATTTATTATTGACGAATTTATATTTTTATTATCTGCTAAAACTACTGTTCCATCTGCGTTATATCTTATTGACGTCCCTTTATAATTCCCATCTAAATTTACTGTCCCTGTCCCTTCTACATCTAGGTTTGTTGCGTACACATCATCACTAAATGTTGAATTTGAACTATTCGCTCCTGCGTTTATCTCTTTCAATTTATTCGCATCTGTTCCTACTGTTCCACTTACTGTTGAACTTCCTTCTAAAGTTAATGTTCCTGTTGGAGTTGTACTACTATTATTTATTATTGACGAATTTATATTTTTATTATCTGCTAAAACTACTGTTCCATCTGCGTTATATCTTATTGATGTCCCTTTATAATTCCCATCTAAATTTACTGTCCCTGTTCCTTCTACATCTAGGTTTGTTGCGTACACATCATCACTAAATGTTGAGTTTGAACCATTCGCTCCTGCATTTATCTCTTTCAATTTATTTGCATCTGTTCCTACTGTTCCACTTACTGTTGAACTTCCTTCTAAAGTTAATGTTCCTGTTGGAGTTGTACTATTTGTTACTATTGAAGAGTTTATATTTTTATTATCTGCTAAAACTACTGTTCCATCTGCGTTATATCTTATTGATGTCCCTTTATAATTCCCATCTAAATTTACTGTCCCTGTTCCTTCTACATCTAGGTTTGTTGCGTACACATCATCACTAAATGTTGAGTTTGAACCATTCGCTCCTGCATTTATCTCTTTCAATTTATTTGCATCTGTTCCTACTGTTCCACTTACTGTTGAACTTCCTTCTAAAGTTAATGTTCCTGTTGGAGTTGTACTACTATTATTTATTATTGACGAATTTATATTTTTATTATCTGCTAAAACTACTGTTCCATCTGCGTTATATCTTATTGATGTCCCTTTATAATTCCCATCTAAATTTACTGTCCCTGTTCCTTCTACATCTAGGTTTGTTGCGTACACATCATCACTAAATGTTGAGTTTGAACCATTCGCTCCTGCATTTATCTCTTTCAATTTATTTGCATCTGTTCCTACTGTTCCACTTACTGTTGAACTTCCTTCTAAAGTTAATGTTCCTGTTGGAGTTGTACTACTATTATTTATTATTGACGAATTTATATTTTTATTATCTGCTAAAACTACTGTTCCATCTGCGTTATATCTTATTGATGTCCCTTTATAATTCCCATCTAAATTTACTGTCCCTGTTCCTTCTACATCTAGGTTTGTTGCGTACACATCATCACTAAATGTTGAGTTTGAACTATTCGCTCCTGCATTTATCTCTTTCAATTTATTTGCATCTGTTCCTACTTGTCCTGTTACAGTTTGTGTTCCACCAGATAATGTTAAAATACCCTTATTATCATGTGATGTTGTTATTGTTGAAGTTATGTTTTTATCATTTGAAAGTATCAAAGTTGAACTATTTGTTGTTGTATTATTTAAAATTGTACTATTTACAAATATATCTCCATTAACAGTTGTTGTTGAAATTGTAGTTAAATTACCAATACTTAAAGTATTTAAAAAATTTAAATTATTTCCTATATTTCCATTAATATTATTTATTCCTATTGTTGTTATATTTCCATCACCTGAATCAGTATTAGTAATATTTCCAGAAAAATTTGAATTTAAAATAATATCTCCATCTTGACTAAAATTCAAATTTCCTGTTCCTGAAGATAAAGAAACATCTCCAGCAAAAGTTGCTGTATTTGTAGTATCCATATCAATAGAACCTGCTGTAACTGCTCCATTAAAATTTACTGTTCCATTTATTTTTATGTTTCCATCTTCAATATTTGTTGAACCTGAAACGGTATTTGAACCATCAAAAATTAAATTTGCTGTATAACTATTTGATGAGATTGAACTTAAAGTTTGAGTAGGAATACCAGGAACATCAGTTATATAACTAGAAGGTATTATATTTGTACTATAAAAAGTTGTACTATTTTTTGAAATACTTCCTGAAGTAGCTCCAGTTGTAAAAGTTAAATTTAATTCCAAAGGAGAAAAGTCTTCTTTTCCTAAAAGGTATCTAGCGGGATAAGAAGGATTTGTTTCAGCAGCAGCAAATGATGGATCAGTATAAGAACTATTTGCCCAAGAAGTAGGTTTAAAAACTACTGGATTTGTATCATTTTCTGTTCTTGTACTAGATAAAACTCCACTATTTACAGCTTTTTCTACTGTAATTGGATTTGTTCCTCCAGATGGAGTTGTCGTAGAATCAGAAATAGTAGATTGTACATCAGTAAAATAATCAGTTGCATAACCACTTGTATTACCAAAAATCAAAGCACTACCTATTAAAGAAATAGATAGACTTAATCCTATTTTACCACCCTTTAAAATACGAAATCTCGTATCTATAACTCTAAATGATTTCATTTTATTAGAGTTCTCCCTTAAATATATTTATACAGCTTAATAATGGTATATATAATATCTAATTTTTTTAAAATATTTGATAAATATATTATTTCTTAGTTATAAAAAAAACTATTTATTTTTCTAAAATATCTCTCTATTCCATCAAAAGAGTGACTTCCTCCCTCTTCTATTATCAAATCTGTCTCTTCTAGTTTTAAAGCTGCTTCACTAAAATCTAAAACCTCATCCTCTTCTTGTAATAAAGTGATAAAATTTTGAGGATTTTTTATAAATTGTACTTCATAATTTTTTAATGATTTTATATGATTTGATGTGAATTCAAATCGTGAATTATCATAATAATTTGTAACAAATTCCACTCCTTCATATCTATGCAAAGTTCCCCAAGGATTAACTGCTGGATTTATTAAAACAGCTTTCAAATCATACTTATTTGCTAAATAAAGGGCATAAAATCCACCAAGAGAAGAACCTACTAGATAAACTGGCTCTTCTTTATTTAAAGAAAATTCTATTATTTGTTCTAATGTGTCAATTGCTAAATTTGGAATAGTAGGAAGAGAAATTGTTATTATTTCTTCTTCAAAATACTCTTTAAATTTTTGTGGTTTTGAACCAAAGCCCGAACTTGCAAATCCATGAATGTATATTATCATTTTATTTTCTTCCAATTTTTTTATTATATAATTATGCAATTTTACAATAAAAGGCTTGATAATGAAATTATTTTCAAAAATTATTTTCACTTCATCTTTTCTAGTTTTAAATCTGAATGCACAAGTTTTTTCAGTTTTTTTGGAAAATGATGTAATAAATGGAGACGACAAACACTATACAAATGGAACTTATTTGAGTTATTTAACAAACAAAGATACAAATAATTCTTCTAAATATAATAATAGTTTTTTTGACTTAATCTCTAAAATTCCAACTTTCAATAATGATACAAAATATCAAACTTTAGGTATGACTTATTCACATTATGCCTTTACACCAAGTGATATAGATAAAAAAGAAAAAATTATAGGTGATTTACCTTATGCAGGAGTTGCTACTCTTGATTTTATTTTATTCAAATGGGAAGAAGATTTTTTTCATGAATATACTATTACTTTAGGGGCAGTTGGACCTAGTACAAAAACTGACTCTTTTCAAAAATCTTTTCATAATACAATTGGTAGTACTGAACCACAAGGATGGGACAATCAATTAAAAGATGATTTTTTATATAACTTTTCCTACTCTTATGGTTATAGAGCATTAAAACATGAGTTTTCTTATGGAAAAATGGATTTAGTTAATACATTTAGAGCAAATGTTGGAAATTATAATAGATCTTTAATGGCTGGGACAATGATTAGATATGGTAATAACTTTCCAAATAATTTTAATAGTGTAGGAAAATTTATAGGTGTAAATGAAAATAAACTTTTAAATCTTGACTCTAAAACAAATAAAAATTTAGGTTGGTCACTATCTTATGGTTTAGGTTACTCTTATACAGATTATTTTTATGTGAATAATCATGACAAATCTTATGAACTAGATGAATTAAAAGATAGCTTAGTTCAAGTTATTTCATTGGATACTTATCTTGATAAATTTGTTTTATCATTTAGCTTTAAAACTTCAAAAATTAATTTATCAAAAGAGTACAACCAAAATGAAAATTGGGGAGGAATAAATATAGCTTATCTATTTTAGATAAGTTATATTTGATTTCTTAAAGCACTTCTTGATGCTTTATCAACAAGATTAAAAATAGTATCAATTTCATCTTTTAAACTATTTTTTTTATGTCCTTTTACTTTTATAAAAACTAAATCTAACTTATCAGATTTTTCAAAAAATAGTTTATATAATTCGTGATTATTTATTAATTTACCTTGAGATGATTTGTATTCATTTTTTTCTAATTTTTCTCTTCTATCTTTTAAGTTTATGATATTTTGGCAATCAGTATAAATTTCTATTAAAGAGTTTTTATTTTTTATTTCATCTAAAGCCCAAAGTAGAGTTTGTAGTTCAAGTTTTGTGGAACTTGTATTTTCAAATTTTTTTGTTTTGATAGTTTTTTTCAAATTCTCCAAAGATAAATTTTCATCTTCAATAATCAAAAAACTTCCAAAACCAATTTTTTCTTGTGGATTTACACTTGAATCAGTAAATAATTTTATATTTTTCATAAAAGATAATACAATCTTTTATATTACAAAGTGTCATATTTTATAAAGCACATAAAAAATTTGATTATAATTGCGCTTATGTTTAGAAGGATAAAAAATGGCTAAGAAAAAAATAACACTTTTTGAATGTCAACATTGTGGAGAACAATCTACAAAATGGCTTGGAAAATGTCCAAATTGTGGCTCATGGGACAGTTTTATTGAATTAAACCAAGAACAACAAGAAGTTTTAAAACACTCTTCAAAAATTATAAATACAACATCAAAAGCAAAACCAATAACCCAAATAGAACAAGATGATGTTACAAGATTTTCTTCTTTTAACTATGAATTTGACTTAGTTTTAGGAGGAGGAATAGTTCCAGGAAGTTTAACTTTAATTGGTGGAAGCCCAGGAGTTGGAAAATCAACACTATTACTAAAAGTTGCTGGAAGTATCGCAAAATCTGGGAAAAAAGTTCTTTATGTATCAGGAGAAGAGAGTGCTGGTCAAATAAAACTACGAGCAAATAGACTTGAAGCAAATCATGATGAACTCTTTTTATTAAGCGAAATAAAACTTGAAGAGATACAAGATGAACTTTTAAGAGAAAATTATGAAGTTTGTATTATAGATTCTATTCAAACTATCTATTCTTCAAATCTAACAAGCGCACCAGGAAGTGTTTCACAAGTTCGAGAAATAACATTTGAACTAATGAGAAAAGCAAAAGAATCAAATATTGCTATGTTTATTATTGGTCATATTACAAAAGATGGAAGTATTGCAGGTCCTAGAGTTTTAGAACATATGGTTGATACTGTTTTATACTTTGAAGGAGAAGCTAGTAGAGAATTGCGAATGCTTCGAGGTTTTAAAAATCGTTTTGGAAGTACTAGCGAAATTGGTATTTTTGAAATGACAGCAGAAGGACTTATTAGTGCAAAAGATATAGCTTCAAAATTTTTTGATAAGAATAAATCCCAAAGTGGTTCAGCTTTAACTGTAACAATGGAAGGAAGTCGTGCAATTATCCTTGAAGTTCAAGCACTTGTGACAGAAAGTACTTATCCAAATCCAAAAAGAAGTGCAACTGGTTTTGATGCAAATAGACTTACTATGCTTCTTGCACTTTTAGAGAAAAAAATAGATTTACCACTAAATAATTATGATGTATTTATAAACATAAGTGGTGGAATAAAAATCAAAGAGAGTTCAGCTGACTTAGCTGTAATTGCTGCTATTATTTCATCATTTAGGGATAGACCTATTTCAAAAGAGTCTGCTTTTATCGGGGAAGTTTCACTTACAGGTGAAATAAAAGATGTTTATTCTATTGATTTAAGATTAAAAGAAGCACAAGCTCAAGGTATAAAAAAAGCTGTTATTGCTCAAAAAACAAATTTAAAACTTGATATTAAGACTTTTGCAGTTGATGAAGTCTCTAAAATGATAGAATTATTTTAGAATTTATGTCTCAAAAATGATAAAACTATTTTAAGGAATAAAATGATTGATTTAGATAATGGAACAGAATTTGAAATAGATATTTTAAGTTTAGAAAATATCGCAAAAACACTAACAAAAAAAGATATTGAACTTCTTGTTGTAAAAAATGATGAAATTAAAGAATTAAATAAAGAACATAGAAATATAGATAAAGCAACTGATGTTTTAAGTTTTCCTATGGATTTTGAAATGCCAAATATGCCTTTAGGTTCTATTGTAATTTCAACAGATTTTGTAGAAGAAAAATCAAAAGAGTATGGACATAGTTTTAATGAAGAATTATCACTTTTATTTATTCATGGAATATTGCATCTTTTAGGTTATGACCATGAAGTTGATCAAGGTGAACATAGAGCAAAAGAAGAAGAGTTAATAAAAGAGTTTAATTTACCTGACAGTTTAATAGTAAGAAATTCTTAATAAAATAGCCTAGTTACAACTAGACTATTTTGAACAATGAGGACAAAGTCCACTTAAAACAATACTTGTTGAGTCAATTTTGAACGAACTCAATTTATTTGCTTGTTCTTGAATACTTGATGCATCAAGCATAATATCTTCGATATAACCACAAGAAGAACAAACTAAATGTGCATGTTCAGTTTTTACCAATTCATAAACAGATTTTGAATTTGGCAACTTAACTTCTGATAGAAAAACTTTTTCAACCATTGCATTAATATTTTTATAAATAGTTGCTAATGATACTGAAGGGAACTTAGATAATAGTTTTTTGTATAAATCATCAATGTTCATATGACCATTTTTATAAAGTTCTTCAACGATTGCTACTCTTTGAGGAGTAACTTTTAAATCATATTCTTTTAATAAATTCGTATAATTTGTCATAAATTCTTCCTTTCGCGGAATCATACTACTTTAATATTTATTTCCACATAAATTATATAGCTTTTTAGAGATATTTTTTCAAAGATTCTCTATGCTGTTATTATAGCATAAATTTTACTATTGGAAAATAATTTTCTTTTAAGTTTTAATATTTTATAATTCTCAAATAATAAATATTATCCTTTAATAAAATTAATTATTAAAGTTTTATTTATATAATGTTATAATAAAAAGACTAAAAAAATAAAGGGAAAAAAATGAAACAATACGAAACTTATAAATGTAATAAATGTGGCAATGAAGTAGAAGTGCAAAATGTTGGTGGAGGAACTTTACACTGCTGTGGTCAAGAAATGGAAATGATTACAACAAATTTAACAGCTGTTAATTTGATGAAAGCATTTGCAGGTGAATCAATGGCAAGAAATAAATATGATTTATATGGTGATATTGCTTACGAACAAGGGTATCATAGAATTGCAAAGTTTTTCCATGAAGCTGCAGTTAATGAAAAATATCATGCACGTGCAGAATACAAAGCTTACAATAAATTGGTAAACGATTATGAACTTGATTCAACTGCTAAAAATATCATAACAGCAGCAGATGGAGAACAATATGAGCATGAAGAAATGTATCCAAATTTTGAAGCAATAGCAAAAGAAGAAGGATTAAAAGAGATTGCAAGATTATTTAAAGCTATTGGAAAAGTTGAAGTTGAACACGAAAAAGAGTATAGAGAACTTTTACAAGCTTTAGAAGATGAAGGTTTCTTTGAATCAGAAGAGGAAGAAGAGTGGGTTTGTGAAGTATGTGGACATGTTCATAGAGGTAAAAAACCACCAAAAGAGTGTCCTTTATGTAGAGTTGAAAAAGAGTACTTCAAGAAAAAATCTAAAGATGTAACTGTTGGATAAAATCTAAATTAGGTAAAACTTCTTAAAGTTTTACCTCTTAAAAATAATATCTTCGATAAGATTACATACAAAATTATCGGAGTTTGTTTCTTGCTTAAATTTTTTATTTTTTTTATTTTTCTTATCTCTTTAAATGCTGATAATTTAAAAATTGCAACTTACAATGTAGAAAATTTATTTGATTTAAAAAATGATAATGATGAATATACTGAGTTTATCCCCAATGGAAAATCCCAATGGAATCAAAGAAATTTCAATATAAAACTTAATAATCTTATACAAGTGTTAGAAGATTTAGATGCAGATATCATTGCACTTCAAGAAGTTGAAAATAGAGATTTAATGATTCTTTTACAAAAAAAACTTCCAAAATATAAATATTACTCTTTTGTAAAATATTCTAATTCAGCAATAGGATTGGGATTTTTATCAAAAGTCAAAATAGAAAACACAAAACATATTGATGTAAAATTTAGAACAAGAGTTTTTAGACCAATACTTGAAACAACTTTTGTTTATGAAAATATTGAATTTAAAGTTTTTAATAATCATTGGCCTTCAAAAGCTGTTGGAGAAAGTTATAGAGTTAAATATGCTAAAACTTTACAAGATAGAGTAAAAGATATAGAAAAAGATTATGATTACATTTTATTAGGTGATTTTAACTCTGATTATGATGAATTTGAAACTTTTAAAAGAAGTCAAAAATTAAATAATACTTCAGGAATAACAGGAATAAATCAAGTATTAAATACAACCTTAGATGATAAATTTATTACATATTCTAATATTTTAAAAGAAGAGAAAAGAGTTCATTATAATTTATGGTTAGATTTAAATCCAAGTGAAAGATTTTCAACAAAATTTAAAAATCAAAATAACACTCCTGATAGTATACTTGTTCCTCCTGCTTTATTTGATAATAAAAAACTTTCATATATACCAAAATCTTTTTATGTTTTTAAACCAACTTATTTATATGAAAATGGTCAAATAAACAGATGGAAAATGAGTGATGATAGATTTCTAAAAATTCACAAAGGAAAAGGTTATTCAGACCATCTTCCTATTATTGCCCAATTTTCTATAAAAAAAGATGATAGAAATATTATAAAGAAAATAGAAAAGAATAAAGAAGAAATAAAAACCATAGAAGATTTATATAAAGAAGAAAAATTAACTAAGCCAATTTTTTTAGATAATGTTGTTGTTATTTATCAAGATGAAGATAAGGCTATAGTAAAAAGAGAAAATGATAGAGCAATTTATATCTATAAAAACGCTCAAAATCTAAAAGTTGGTTTTTCATACAATATTCAAGTAAATCAAATAAATACATATTTTGGCTTAAAAGAGATAAAAGATTTTATTGTTGAAGAAGAAAAAAATTTCATTGATTATAAATCACTATTTTTAGATACTTCTAATATAAATATTTTTGATTTTAAGTATGAAAATGAAATTATAAAAAATCTAAAAGGTACTGTTAAAAATTCAAGGCTTTATTTAGATGAAAACAAATATATAAAACTTTATGCAAAAAATAGAGATTTACTTCCTAAAAATGGAGATAAAATCACTATTTTAAATGCTCATCTAGCTTCATACAGAGGAAATATGCAAATTATAATTCATAAAAAAACTGATTACAAAGTAGGAAATTAATGTTAATTAAATCAATTTTTACAAATAGTTCAGGTATTTTAGTTTCAAGGATTTTAGGTTTTGTAAGAGATTTACTAACTGCTTCCATTTTAGGAGCAAATATCTATTCTGATATCTTTTTTATTGCTTTTAAATTACCAAATTTATTTAGAAGTATTTTTGCTGACGGAGCTTTTACTCAAGCTTTTATTCCTTCTTATGCAAAATCAAAACATAAAATCAGATTTTCATCAGTTGTTTTTTTACAATTATTTGGATTCTTAATCATATTATCTTTGATTGTAACTATGTTTTCTCATATTGTTGCAAAAGCCTTTGCGATTGGTTTTTCAAAAGAAACAGTTGATTTAGCTGCTCCACTATTTGCAATAAACTTTTACTATTTGCCAATTATTTTCACAGTTACATTTATGGCTGCGCTTTTACAATACAAACACCATTTTGCAACAAGTGCATATTCAACTGCGCTTTTAAATCTTGGAATGATTGCTGCACTATTAATTTCTAAAAATATGGATAAATATGAAATTACTTTTTATTTATCTTATGGGGTTATCATTGGAGGAATTTTACAAATTATTGTTCATTTGATTGCAGTTAAAAGAGCAAACTTATGTAAAATCTTTCACTTTAAAAAGCATAAGAAAAAAGAAGAAACAAAATTTTATAAAAACTTTTTTTCTGCAACATTAGGTTCATCAACTATGCATCTTTCAGCTTTTATTGATACTTGGTTAGCCTCTTTTTTAATAAGTGGTTCTATTTCATACCTTTATTATGCAAATAGAGTTTTCCAGCTTCCTTTAGCTATTTTTGCAATTGCAACTTCAATTGCCCTATTTCCAATGGTAGCACGTGCAATAAAAAATAAAGATGAAAATAGAGCTTTACATCTAATGAAAAAATCATCTATTATTTTATTTGCCGTTTTATTCTTTTCTATGTTAATTGGAATTGTATTTAATGAATTTATTATTAAACTTCTTTTTGAAAGAGGAGCATTTACAGCAAATGACACACAAAATACAGCGTTAATATTAACTATGTATCTTATTGGTCTTTTACCTTTTGGTTTAGCAAAAATTTTCTCACTTTGGTTATATTCAAACGAACAACAATTTTTAAGTGCAAAAATATCAATGAAAAGTTTAGCTTGGAATATTATTTTTTCTTTAATATTAATCAAACCATTTGGAGCTGCTGGTCTTGCCTTTGCAAGTACATTAAGTGGATTTATTTTATTTTTTCTAACTATTAAAGCTTTTGGTTTTGATAAATTTATAAAAATGTTCAAAAAATAGATTACTATTTTTTAACATTCTAAATTTAGTTATATTTAGCAAGATTAAGCTATAATAAAAGCTTTACATACAATTATACTAGGATTTCTATGAAAGACTTTTTCAAACAATATATTCCATATTACAAAAATTATAAATTAGAATTTTTTTATTCATTAATAGGGATAATTTTAGTTGCAAGTTCAACAGCAGGAACTGCTTATGCAATTCAACCTTTATTAGATGAAATTTTTATTAATAAAGATGAAAAAATGCTTTATATGATGCCTTTATTTGTTGTTATATTATACACAGCTAAAGGGTTTGGACGATATATTCAAGCTTATTATATTTCATATATTGGTCAAGATATTACTAGAATTGTAAGAGATAAACTATTTTCACACGTTTTGACTTTAGATATGGATTTTTTTCAAAAAATTCATGGAGGAGAACTTGTAAGTAGAATTACAAATGATATAAATAGAATTCAAAGAGCCGTATCAAATAGTATTGCAGAATTTATCAGAGAAAGTTTAACTGTTGTTGGATTAATTGGACTTGTAATTTATCACTCTCCTGAATTGGCATTTTACGGTTTAGTTGTTTTACCACTTGCCATTTATCCATTATCAATTCTTGCAAAAAAAATGAAAAAACTATCTTTCAAATCTCAAGAAAGTAACTCAGATATTACTACAAGTCTAAACGAATCTTTTAATAATATTGAAATAATTAAAGCAAATTCAACTGAAAAAATAGAGATGACAAAGTTTTCAGTTCATAATATGATATTTTTTAAATACAATATGAAATCAGTTAGAACAAATGAACTAACTTCACCTGTAATGGAAATTATTGGAGCATTTGCATTTGCAGCAGTAATTTTAGTGGGTGGTTCAAAAGTAATTTCAGGAGAATTAACAACTGGAACATTTAGTTCATTTATAGCTGCTTTATTTATGTTATACACTCCCATTAAAAAAATATCAAGTCTTTATAATAGTATGCAAGATGCAATTGCAGCAAATGAAAGAATCAATGATATGTTCTCAAAAAAACCAACAATTATATCAGGAACTATCAAAGCACCAAAAGATATCAATGAGATTAAATTTGAAAATGTAGAACTAAAATATGAAGATTTTACTGCTTTAAAAAATATAAATCTAAATGCAACAAAAGGTGAAATTGTTGCACTTGTAGGAGATAGTGGTGGTGGAAAATCATCACTTATAAATTTAATAATTAGATTTTATGATGTAACTAAAGGAAATTTACTGATAAATGGAATTTCAATTAAAGATTTTGATACCAAATCTTTAAGGGAAAATATTTCAATTGTTACACAAAGAGTATATATTTTTAATGATACAATAGCAGCTAATATCGCTTATGGTCATGAAATTGATGAAGTTAGAGTTATTGAAGTTTTAAAACAAGCTCATGCTTACGATTTTGTTATGGCAATGAAAAAAGGTATTCACACAATTTTAGATGAGTTTGGAACAAATCTAAGTGGAGGACAAAGACAAAGAATTGCAATAGCAAGAGCTTTATATAAAAATCCAAAAATTTTAATTTTGGATGAAGCAACTTCAGCACTTGATAATAAAAGTGAATCAATTATTAGTGAAGTAATTCACGAAGTAAGTCAAAATAAAATAACATTTATAATAGCACATAGATTAAGTACAATAAAAAATGCAAATAAAATTGCTGTATTTAAAAATGGTGAAATTGTTTCTATTGGAACAGAAAATGAACTATTAAATTCTTCTAATGAGTATCAAAGATTGTATAATTCAGCTAATATTTGATGATTTTTGGATAAAATGCCTCAATTTTAAAAAAGGGATTAAATTTGTTTAGCTATGAAACACTAAAAAAAATCTTGTTCAAATTTGAGCCAGAAACTGCCCATCACATTGCAGAATTTGGACTTAAAGCCTTAGGAAAATGTAGAATTGCAAAAGCATATATGGAAAAGAAAAATTATATTTCTAATCCAAAATTAACTCAAGAAGTTTTTGGTGTAACATTTGCTAATCCAGTTGGACTTGCTGCTGGTTTTGACAAAAATGCAACTATGATAAAAGCTATGAAATCTCTAGGTTTTGGTTTTACTGAAATTGGAACAATGACACCTCGTCCACAAGATGGTAATCCAAAACCTAGAATGTTTAGATATCCTGAACAAAAATCAGTTCAAAATGCCATGGGATTTAATAATTTAGGAGCGCATACTGTTTTAAAAAACTTAAAAAAAGTTTATCCTTTTTCTATACCAATTGGTGTAAATATAGGTAAAAATAAAACTACCCCAGAAGAGTTTGCATTAAGTGATTATAAAACTTTAATTAAAAAATTTGAAACAACAAATGATTATTTAGTTATAAATATTTCAAGTCCAAATACGCCAAACTTAAGAGATTTACAAAATGAAAAGTTTATTACTGAACTTTTTGTTATGGCAAAAGAGATGACAAATAAACCTATTTTGTTAAAAATTGCTCCGGATATGGAAGCATCTGTTGCTATTGATTTATGTAAATGTGCAGTAAATGCAGGTGCAGATGGAATCATAGCTACAAATACAACTATTGATTATAGTTTAGTTCCAAATTGTCAAAATTTTGGTGGTTTAAGTGGTGCTTGTTTAACACAAAAATCTGCTAATTTATTTAAAGAATTAGCACGTGAACTATTTGGAAAAACTATTTTAATCTCTGTTGGTGGTATTTCAAATGGTGCTCAAGCTTATGAAAGAATAAAAAATGGAGCAACACTTGTTCAAGCATATTCTGGGTTAATTTTTGAAGGTCCTTCAATGGTTAGAAAGATAAATGAAGAAATTTTAGAACTTCTTGCAAAAGATGGTTTTGAAAATATCAAAGATGCTATTGGAGCAAATTTAAAATAAAAAGGAAAAATAATGAATAGTACAAAAATCAATAACTTATTTAAACTATTTGCTATTCAATTTTCACTATTAATAATGATTTCGGGAGAATCTATGGGAAGTAATTTACCAAAATATTATACAAAAACATTAGAAAATGGATTAGAAATTGTCGCAATTCCTATGAAAAATAGTTCAAATGTAATATCAACAGATATTTTTTACAAAGTTGGAAGTAGAAATGAAAAAATGGGTAAAAGTGGAATTGCTCATATGTTAGAGCATCTAAATTTTAAATCTACAAAAAATTTAAAAGCTGGAGAATTTGATGAAATAGTAAAAGGTTTTGGAGGAGTAAATAATGCCTCTACATCTTTTGATTATACACATTATTTTATCAAATCAAGTTCTAAAAATATGGATAAATCATTAGAACTTTTTTCAGATTTAATGGAAAATCTTACACTTAAAGATGAAGAATTTCAACCAGAACGTGACGTAGTTGCAGAAGAAAGACGTTGGAGAACAGACAATAATCCAATGGGATATTTGCAATTTAGATTGTTTAATAATGCTTATATCTATCATCCATATCATTGGACACCAATTGGATTTATGAGTGATATTCAGAATTGGTCAATCGAAGATATTAGAGATTTTCATAGTACGTATTATCAACCAAAAAATGCAATTGTTGTAGTTGCAGGTGATATAGATGAAAATGAAGTTTTTAAATCAGTTGAAAAACATTTTAAAAATATTAAAAATACAAAAGAGATTCCTTCAAAACTTCATACAGTTGAGCCAAAACAAGATGGAGAAAAAAGAGTAACTGTACATAAAGATTCTGCTGTACAGATGATAGCAATTACTTATCATATTCCAAATTTTGAAGATAAAGATCAAGTTGCATTAAGTGCATTAAGTGAACTTTTAAGTAGTGGAAAAAGTTCTATTTTACAAAAAAGACTAATAGATGAAAAAAGATTAGTAAACACAATTTATGCTTATAATATGGAATTAAAAGACCCTGGATTGTTTATGTTTATAGCAGTTGCAAATGAAGGAATTTCTGCTTTAGAAATTGAAAAAGAAATTTTAGATACAATTGCGCGAATCAAAAAAGGTGAAATTTCTCAAAAAGATATAGATAAAATAAAAATCAATACAAAAGCTGATTTTATTTTTTCATTAGAAAGCTCAAGTGAAGTAGCTTCTTTATATGGTTCTTTTTTAGTTAGAGATAATATTCAACCTCTTTTAGATTATGAAAAGAATGTAGAAAAACTATCAAAAGAAGATTTGATTAATGTTGCAAATAAATATTTAAATAAAAACAATTCTACAACAGTTATTTTAAAGGACGAAAAAAAATAATGGACTATTCTATTAGTAAAACAAATTTTGGAGAAAAACCTGAGTTTGAATATCCTAAACCTCTCTTCTTAGAAGAAATGGGAGAAGATGGATTAAAAAAACTATTTAGTGATTTTTATGATTTAATAATTGATAGTGACATTGGAAATTTTTTTCCTCAAGATGAAAAAGAGTTAGAAAAAGTAAAAGCGCATAATGTTAAATTTTTTATTGAGGCTTGTGGTGGAGAAAAACATTATTCAAATGCTGTAGGACATTTTGATATGTTAAAAACTCATAAACAATTTTCAATAACTGAAAAAGCAAGACGTGAATGGCTTGGTTGTATGGAAGAAGTTTTAAAAAAGATTGATATTTCTGATGAAGCAAAACAAAGTTTTTGGAATTTTTTAGAAACATTCTCAAAACATACTGTAAATGTTGATGAAAGACAAGAATTAGAAGATTTAGTAGTAAAAAAAGGATAAATATGGATATTATTACCGGTGCAATGACCGCACTAATCACACCATTTAAAAATGGAAAAGTAGATTTACAAAAATATGAGTCTTTAATAAAAAGACAAATAGCGCAAGGAATAGATGCAGTTGTTCCAGTAGGAACTACAGGAGAAAGTGCAACTTTATCACATAGTGAACATAAAGAATGTATAGAAGTAGCTGTTGCGGTTTGTAAAGGAAGTGGTGTAAAGGTAATTGCAGGAGCTGGTTCAAATGCTACACATGAAGCATGTGATATAGCAAAACATGCACAAGATGTTGGTGCAGATGGACTTTTATCAGTAACTCCATACTACAATAAACCAACTCAAGAAGGTTTATATAAACATTATAAAGCAATAGCTAACTCAGTTGAAATTCCTGTTATGCTTTATAATGTACCTGGAAGAACAAGTGTTGATTTATCTGCTGATACAGCAATAAGATTATTTGATGATGTAAAAAACATCTATGCCATAAAAGAAGCAACAGGTTCATTAGAAAGAGCAATATCTTTATTATCTCAAAGAAAAGATTTTGTTGTAATTTCTGGTGATGATTCAGTTGATTTTCCTATGCTTGTAACTGGAGCTAAAGGAATCATTTCAGTAACAGCAAATTTATTACCTAACTTAAAATCTCAATTAGTTAAAGATGTATTTGAAGGTAATTTAGATAGTGCAAGAAAATTGAGTGAAGATTTATATGAACTAAATAATGTATTATTTTGTGAAAGTAATCCTATTCCTATTAAAGCTGCAATGTATATAGCAGGATTACTTGATACATTAGAGTATAGACTTCCACTAACAAGTCCAAGTAATGAAACGATGAAAAGATTAGAAAAAACTTTAGTAAAATATGAGGTAATTAAATAATGAGTAACAATATGAAGGGGAAGACTTTAGTAATTTCTGGAGGAACAAAAGGAATTGGTAAAGAGTGTGTTTATAAGTTTGCAAGTAATGGAGTAAATATTGCATTTACATATAATTCAAATGGTGAAATTGCACAAGAAATTTGTAGAGATGTTGAGACTAAATTTGGTGTTAAATGTAGAGCTTATCCTTTTAATATCTTAGAGCCTGAAAAATATAGTGAATTATTTGAAGAGATTGATAAAGATTTTGATAGAATTGATTTCTTTATTTCAAATGCAATGATTTATGGAAGAGCTGTTGTTGGTGGTTATGGTAAATTTATGAAATTAAAACCAAGAGGACTAAACAACATTTATACTGCAACTGTAAATGCATTTGTATGTGGTGCTCAACAAGCTGCAAAAAGAATGCAAAAAATTGGAGGTGGAGCGATTGTTTCTCTATCATCAACAGGAAATCTAGTTTATATTGAAAACTATGCAGGTCATGGTACAAATAAAGCTGCTGTTGAAGCTATGGTTAGATATGCAGCAACTGAACTTGGTGAATTTAATATCAGAGTAAATGCTGTTTCAGGTGGTCCTATTGATACAGATGCACTTAAAGCATTCACAAATTATGAAGAAGTAAAAGCAAAAACTGCTGAATATTCACCATTAAATAGAATTGGTCAACCAGAAGATTTAGCTCAATCTTGTTATTTTTTATGTACAAATGATGCTTCATGGATTACAGGACATACTTTAATTGTTGATGGTGGGACAACATTTAAATAATGTCAAAAGCACTAAATTTACCAAATATATTAGCACTTTTTAGAATAGCATTAGCTCCGCTAATGCTATGGTTTTTTGTGGATAGAAATAATCCAATTTTTTCTTCTTGGCATCCATCTTGGTTTGATTATTTTGCAGGTTTAATTTTTGTAATTGCCTCTGTTACTGATTTCTTTGATGGTTTTATAGCTAGAAACTGGAATCAAATGACAAAATTAGGTGGAATATTAGATCCACTTGCAGATAAAATGTTAGTTTTAGCTGGTTTTCTAGGATTAATGGTAATAGACAGAGCCAGTGCTTGGGCAGTATTTTTAATTCTTTCAAGAGAATTTTTTATAACTGGACTTAGAGTTGTTGCAGTTAGTGAAGGTAAAGACGTAGCCTCAACAATGGCAGGAAAAATAAAAACTGTTGTTCAAATGATTGCTATTGGTTTTTTAACAATGAATTGGCCTTTTGCTACTGAATTTTTATGGCTAGCTGTTATTTTGACAATCTATTCTGGATATGAATATACTAGAGACTATTTTAAATATTAAAGGTTTTTTTTGGGTACTATAACATTTTTACTTGTTTTATCATTTTTAGTTTTTTTTCATGAATTAGGGCATTTTATTGCTGCTCGTTTTTTTGGGGTTAAAGTTCATGTATTTTCAATTGGATTTGGGAAACAACTTTATGCAAAAGAATGGATGGGAACGACTTGGCAATTTGCATTAATTCCTCTTGGTGGATATGTAAAAATGAAAGGTCAAGATGATTCAAATCCAGCATTAAAAGAAGATGGTGATGATTCATATAATACAAAAAAACCTTGGCAGAGAATTATAATTTTATTTGCTGGACCTTTTGCAAATTTTATACTTGCTGCTGTTTTATATTTTATTATTGCATTAATGGGAGCTACAACTTGGGCTGCACAAGTTGGAACAGTTCAAGAAAACTCACCTGCATATCAAGCTGGAATCCTTCCAAATGATGAAATTCTTAGAATTAATGATACTGAAATTACTTCTTGGGATGAAATTGGTAAGACTATTATCAATACAGAGGGAGCTTTAAAATTCTTCATAAAAAGAGATGGTCAAATTATTGCAAAAACTATAAGTCCTCAAATCTCTGATAGTGAAAATATGTTTAAAGAAAAAATTAAAAAAAGAATGATTGGGATATCACCGTCTGGAAAAATCATAACTCTTGAATTAACATTTCCTCAAGCTTTAGTTTATGCTTATGAAAAAACAATTTTTGCATCAACTATGATTTTTCAAGGTGTTCAAAAACTAATTCAAGGTGTAATCCCAAGTAGTGAAGTGGGAGGAGTAATTAGTATTGGAAAAGTGATTTCAGATGCAAGTGAAAGTTCTATTATTGCACTATTTGCAATAACAGCATTAATATCTGTAAATCTTGGTGTTTTAAATCTTCTTCCAATTCCAGCCCTTGATGGTGGACATATTATGTTTAATTTATATGAAATGATAACTAGAAAAAAACCAAGTGATCAAGTATTTTTATTTTTGACTATTTTTGGATGGGTAATTTTAGGAAGTCTAATGCTTCTTGGAATTTATAATGACATAAATAGAATATTTTTAAATAATTAAAAGAGATAAAATGGATAAAAAAACTGCAACAAAAAATTTAGATGATGTTATAACAAAAGTTGAAGGTGCAAGACTGAGAATTTCAGAGCATCATATTGTAAAAATTATTGGTATTTCGAAATACTCATCTATAGAAGATATAAAAATCCTTTATGAGGCAGGTCAACGAGCTTTTGGAGAGAATAAAGTACAAGATTTAAAAACAAAAAGTGAAGAACTAAAAGATTTGCCAATTGAATGGCACTTTGTAGGAACTTTACAAAAAAATAAAATTAATAATTTAATTGATTTAAACCCAACTTTAATTCACTCTTTGGATTCTTTAGATTTAGCTATAGAACTAAATAAAAAGTTAGAGATTAAAAACAAAAAACTTTCTGCCCTACTACAAATTAACTCAGCTTATGAAGAGACAAAATCAGGAGTATCACCTAAAGTAGCTATTGAAACTTATAAACAAATAATTGAACAATGCCCAAATATCATACTAAAAGGTGTGATGAGTATTGGTGCACATACTGAAGATGAAAAAATCATAAAAGAATCTTTTAAAACAACTAAAAAAATCTATGATGAATTAGTTCCTCTTGGAGCAAAATATTGTTCAATGGGAATGAGTAGCGATTTTGAATTAGCAATTGCATGTGGTTCAAATATGATACGTGTTGGTTCAACTTTATTTAAAGATTAATTTCTTTAAATAATCATTCATCTTCTCTCTCCCCTTTTTTATATTATTTGATTGTAAAATAAATTATTTTTTCTTTTTCTATAACTTTATTTTTAATTAATTTAACTAAATATACATAATTATATATGAATTATGACAAAATTATTTTATAATAACACTCAACATTTTATTGTTAAAAAACAAAAAAAGGGAAATTTAATGTTTTTACACTTGCATACGAAAAAAAGAATATTACTTAATATGCTTCTTAGTCAATTAGGATTTGCAATAATTAGTACTGTTGCTATATTAAGTGATTATAAGATTGCTGCAATAATTAGCATAAATATTGTTTTTACAATTATTATTGCATATATCAGCTACAACTCGATGAAAAGAATAGTAGGAGGAATTGAAAGACTTAAAAAATATCTTGATGATTTAATGGATTTTGTTTTTTTTAGAACAAACCATATTAGAAAAGCTCAATATATTAAAAATGATGATATAGGATATATCTTAAAAGAATTAAATCTTTATGTAGATAAATTTGATGAAATGAGAAAAAATGATATGCACGTATTAGGAGAAATTGTAATTGCTCTTAATAAAGTTTCTCAAGGTATATATACATCAAAAATACACTCTGATTCTAGTAATTTTATGATTCATGCTTTAAAAAAAGTAGTCAATGATATGTTATCAAAATCAAATGATAACATGGAAGAATTAGTTTCAATTGTAGAAAAATATACTCAACAAGATTATCGTTCTCAAATGAAAATAAATCCTATTTTAAAAGGAAAAATGCTCATTACAATGCAAAGAATTAATCAATTAGGAAAAGAATTAAATGAAAATGCTAAACAAAATTTACAAAATGGAAATTTATTAGAAAAGAATTCTACAATGATGAATAAGTCTGTTGAAAATCTGGCTTCAAAAGCAAATGAACAAGCTGCATCATTAGAAGAAACTGCTGCATCATTAGAAGAAATAACATCTATTACAAAAAACAATACGCAAAATGCTTCAAAAATGGCAAATCTAAGTAAAGATGTAAAAGATTCTGTAATTTTAGGTGAAAAACTTGCATATAAAACGGCATCATCTATGGATGAAATAAATGAAAAAGTTGAAGCAATAAATGAAGCAATAAATATAATTGATCAAATAGCATTTCAAACAAATATTCTATCACTTAATGCAGCAGTTGAAGCAGCAACAGCAGGAGAAGCTGGAAAAGGATTTGCTGTTGTTGCACAAGAAGTAAGAAACCTTGCAAGTAGAAGTGCAGAAGCAGCACGTGAAATCAAAGATTTAGTTGAAAATGCTACATCAAAAACAAGTGAAGGTAAAAAAATATCTGATGAGATGAGTAAAGGATATGATAATTTAAATCAACTAATCTCACAAACTATTAATATTATTCAAGATGTAAGCACAGCTTCAAATGAACAATTAACAGGAATAGAACAAATTAATCATGCGATTTCTATGTTAGATAAAGTAACACAAGAAAATGCAAATGAAGCTAATATTGTGGCTAATATTGCAAATGAAACACTTGTAATGGCTCAATTATTAGTTAAAGATGCAAAAAGTAAAAAAGTAAGTTAAGAGGAAAAACAATGAATCAAGAAATTATATTAGATGACTTTGCTTTTTTAGTAAGTGAAACAGATGAAAAAGGAAATATTATATTTGCAAATGATGATTTTTGTACTCTTGCTGAATACAGTGTAGATGAGCTTATTGGAAAACCACATAATGTTGTAAGACATAAAGATATGCCAAAAGCAGCATTTAAAGATCTATGGGCAACTATACAAAAAGGTAATGTGTGGACAGGTTATGTAAAAAACTCAACAAAATCAGGAAACTATTATTGGGTTTATGCAACTATTTTTCCAACTATAACATCAGAAGGTACAAAAGGATTCATTTCTTGCAGAAGAAAAGCTACACAAGAAGAGATAAATGAAGCTAGTGAACTTTATGAAAAACTAAATAAAAATGAAAAATAACTATTTAAAATTGTTCCTAAATTTATATTAGGAACAATTTTTCTCACTTCTTATTTTAGTGATAGTTTTTCCACCTATTGCATAATTATCTGCACTAACTTCTTCTATAATTACAACAGCCGTTGAAGCTCCTCTTCCATTAAATACTTTTGCAAAAAGTTCAGTAATACCTTTTGACAATTCTTCTTTTTGCTCTTTTGTTGCGCCACCATCTTCATGTGTCATTTTTATATTTATTACTGGCATTGTAATCCTTTAATTAAATTTTTATATAATATCAATAAAAGTGATGCTAAGTCAAATATAAAATAATGATTACTGATATAAGGAAAAGTGATATGGATTCGAATTTATTAAAAGTTTTTGTTGAAGTTGCAAATGAAAAAAGCATTTCAAAAGCTGCAATTAACTTAGAATTTGCACAATCAAATGTAACTTCAAGAATAAAGCAATTAGAAAAATCTTTAGAAACAACTCTTTTTTATAGAGTTCCCAAAGGAGTAATTTTAAGTAAAGAAGGAGAAAAGCTCTACCCATATGCACTTGAAATTGTAAAAAAAATTGAACTTGCAAATTATGAAATGAAAAATATAAATCAACAAAAACATCTTATAATTGGTTCAACAGAATCAAATGCAAGTACAAGAATAATTCCTTTTTTATTACAACTTCATGAAGATTTTTCAAATATGAGTTTAGAATTAATTACAAATACTACAAAAGAAATCACAAAAAAAGTTTTGGATTATAAAGTTGATATTGCATTTATAAGTGGTTTTCCCAAAAATGACGAATTAATGATATTAAATAAAATTGAAGAAAATATAGTTTTAGTTGAATCAAAAGAAGAAAATACATCAAATACTTTTTTATCATTTAAAAATGGTTGTGCATATAATGACTTTGGACAAGAATATCTAAAAAAGATTTCTGAAAAAGAGTTGAAAAATCTTGAATTTGGAAACTATGAAACTATCTTAGGTTGTATAAAAGCTGGTATGGGAAAAAGTATTTTGCCACTTAGTATAATAAAAAAGCTAAACTATGAAAAAGATTTAAAAATTACAGAACTATCAAAAGATATTGTAAATCTTCCAACTTGTATGGTTTGTAGAAAAGATAATCTTCCTAGAATAAAAAACTATTTAGAAAATTTCAAATTCTAGGATTTTTATCTTTTAATTTAAAGCGTTTTTGAATTTTTTTAATTCTTCTTCAATTGATGGAACTCTCATAAAATGTTCACCAATTAAAAATGCATCAGCTCCAATAGAGTTCAATCTTTTGATAACTTCTACATCTGAAACTCCAGATTCTGCAACAATTATTTTTCCATTTGGAATTAATGGAATTAATTTATCGCATAAACTCATATCCATTTCAAAAGTATCAAGATTTCTATGATTTATTCCAATTATTGTAGCTCCACATTTGATAGCTTTTGTTAAATCTTCTTTATCATGAATTTCAACTAAAACTTCAAGTCCTAAGTGAATTGCATAATCATAAAGCTCTTTTAACTCTTTTGTTTCTAAAGCTTTAGCGATTAATAAAATAAAATCTGCTCCATAAACTAAAGCTTCAACAATTTGATATTTATCAACAATAAAATCTTTTCTTAAAAGTGGAGTTGGTACATATCTTCTAATTTGAGTTAAATACTCTAAATTACCTTTAAAATAATGAGGTTCAGTTAAAACTGAAATTGCATTTGCTCCACTATTACTATAAGCTTGGGCAATAACTAAAGGATCAAAATCCTCTTTTATAATCCCTTTACTTGGACTTGCTTTTTTAACTTCGGCAATTATCCTAATTGGTTCATCTTTTGTTGAAGTTAAAAATGGTTTTACATCTCTTGGAGTATATGGATTTGAAGATAATGTTCTTCCTAATAAATCTAAACTTATCTCTTTTTTTCTAATTTCTAAATCTTGTTTTGTTTTTTCTATAATCTCATCTAAAATCACTCTTTACACTCCTTAATTTTTTCCCAATGTAATTTTATCTCTTCATCATCTAAACCTACTTCATCAACAACTTGTTTCATATATTTATAGGCTTCTTTACAATTTTTTACTTTATATTCACCCCAAGCTAATGTATCAAGATAAGCTACATTTGTAGGATCTTTTTCAAGAGCTTTTTTTACTAATAAAAGCCCTTTTTGTATATCAATATCAAAATCAATAAGAATGTATGCTAAATAGTTTTGATATATATGATTATCTTCTGTTTGTAATACTTTATCAAATTTTGAGATAACATCAAATAATATACTTTTTTTATCTTTTGCCATTTCAAATTCTAAAATTGCTTGTTGAGCTAAAAAATCCATATTATTAGAATTTTTATATAATTTATTTAATAAATTATAAGCTTTTTGTGATTGATTTGTCATTCTATATAAATTTAACAAAATTTCATCTTCTTCACCATTTTGTTCCCAAAAATCAATAATAGTTTTTACATCATTGTTTATTACATATTTTAGAAAAAGTGCTTTTGTTTTATTTACTAATAATTGATTATCATTTTTTTTGTAATAAAAATACATCTCTTTTAGAAATTTAACCAATCTATCTTGAGCTTTTAAATTTTCATAAAAACTCAATAATTGAATGGATAAATTAAAATCATAATCATTTTTATGTGCATAATTTTCAAGCTGTTTTATTGCGTCTTCTTTTTGATTTAAATTAAAAAATTGAATATTAGTTAATGTTAATAATGTACTAATTGAATTATTTAAAAAATAAGCATTTCTTAAAGCATCATAAGCTTTTAAATATTGTTTATCTTCAAGATATATACTTCCTAATAATTCATAATTAATACTGTTTTTATATAAAAAAATTAATTTTTCTGCATTAAAAATAGCTTCTTGCTTTTCTTGTAATTTAAATAAAGAAAAAGCATATAATCTTAAAATTATCTCTTCTTCTTTAATATTATCTTTCATATATTTAGAAGCATTCTCTTTAACTAAATAATACTCTTTTAATTGTGTTGCCAATGTAAGATATTTAACTAAATATTCATAATTATTTGTATTTTCAAATAATTTTAAATAAATATCCCTTGCATTTAAATACATTCTTTGATTTTCTGATTCTAAAGCATAAATAATATAGAAATCTTCTAAATCAAAAGGTTTTGTTTCAACCTTTACAAAATTTGTTTTTTTAACTTCTTTATTCTCTAAATTAATATCTTTTGTACTACATCCACTAAAAATTAATAGTAATGAATAAAAAATTAAAGATTTTTTATAGCTGGACACTCTTTATAAACCTCTTCTTCATTTTCTTTAAAATAATCCCAAAAAGGGAAAGTTCTACATTGCATCGGTCTTACGGGATAAATTGAACACTGTTTTTTTTCTAAATTAAAAAAACAGCAAGCAAAATTATTTGAACCTAATTTTACCTCTTTTATGCTATATTTATAACCTATTTTATTTAAATATCTAATTTTTAATTCTTCAACTGGTAAATTTAGATAAAAAGCTAAAGCTTGAATCTCTTGAGCATTAATCCAAATATATCCACTTTCTCCTATACAACAATTTCCCTTACAAGAGTCACAGCCCTTTGGATCAAATGCAAAATTAAATCCTTCTTTTTTTAATAATTCACTCAAAATCTGCCTTTATGCTATATGTAGAAGATTTTTCATATATTGATTCTACTTCTTTTGTAAAACTATTATTCTCATCAAAAACAACTAAAGGATTCATAATTTTGGTTAATGTTTTTGAATTCTTTTTTGCATAAATCAAAACTAAAGTTGCATCTTTTGAAACTTTTGAATGTACAAATTGTAAAGCTTCAAGATTAAATTTATATTTATTTAATAACAATAATATTTCATTTATTTGTTTAGAATCATAACAAAAAAAGAATTTTCCATCTTCTTTTAAAATCTCATAACTTCTTTTAATTAATTTTTCTAAAGGTAAAGAGTCATTGTATCTTGCAATTTTTAAAGATTTATTTTCACTTTTAATTACATCACAGTGATAAAAAGGTGGGTTTGAAACACAGATTTCAAACTTTTTTTCAAAACTTATCTGATCATATGAACCAATATACATTTTTGTATTAATTTGATTAATCTGTGCATTTTTTGTTGAGAAAAATTGAAACATTTCTTGAATTTCACACTGATTTAAATTCAATTTTCTATATTCATTGGAAACTAATAAACCTAAAATTCCACTACCACTACCAATATCTAAAAGCTCACCTTTTATATTTTTATATTTTTTAAAATTTTCACAAATAAAATAAAACAAAAAATGAGTATCACTGTTATAGCAATAACCATTTTTAGGCTGATATAAAACCAAAAATCTTCCTTTTCTAATTTATTATAATTATATCTAAGTTTTACAAATTTATATTTTAATTATATTATTAATTAACTCTTCCAATATTAAATTAGATTAATTTTTTAAGCTTATTTATATATTGAAGTGGCTTTTTTTCAGATACTTTTTTTTGTTGTAGCAAAATGTAACAAGACTTAAATTCACTTAAGAAAATCATAAATTTTATTTATCTTTGGAATGTTTATTGCTATTATTCAAAGATAATATATTGAGTTTGTTCAAGTATTGATTTTAAAATAATTTAAGGAGAGATTATGTCTAATATGGAAGCTCCTGCAAATACTCCTGTATGGGTAAATGAAGCTAGATGTAAGGCATGTGATAAGTGCGTTTCAGTTTGTCCAGCCGGTGTACTTGCGATGAGACAAGAAGTTCATTCTACTTTAGGTTCAATGATAAAAGTTGTTCATCCAGAATCATGTATTGGTTGTATGGACTGTGAATTAACATGTCCAGATTTTGCAATTTACGTTGCTGATAAAAAAGAGTTCAAATTTGCAAAATTATCAAGTGATGCAAAAGAAAGAAAAGAAAAAATAGTTAAAAATAACTATAGAATATTAGATGAAGATTTGTAAGGAGAATTGATGTCAAGAGAAGTAATTTCAACAGGAAATGAACTTGCAGCAAAAGCTGCAATTGATTCAGGTTGTGAGTTTTTTGGTGGTTATCCAATTACTCCTTCAAGTGAAATAATGCATGTACTTTCTTCTGCGTTACCTGCGCGAGGTGGAGTTTCTATTCAAATGGAAGATGAGATTTCTGGTATTTGTACAGCTTTAGGTGCTGCAATGTCAGGGAAAAGAGCAATGACTGCAACTTCAGGACCTGGTATCTCTTTAAAAGCAGAGAATTTAGGTGTTGGATATATTTCAGAAGTTCCTTTAGTTGTTGTAAACGTTATGAGAGGTGGTCCATCAACTGGTCTTCCTACAAGAGTTGCTCAAGGTGATATTTTACAAGCTAAAAATCCAACTCATGGTGATGTTAAATCTATTACTTTAGTTCCAGGAAATTTAAGTGAATGCTATACAGAAACTGTAAGAGCATTTAATTTAGCTGATAGATTTATGCAACCTGTTTTTGTTTTATTAGATGAAACTATTGGACATATGAGTGGAAAAGCTATAATTCCAGAATTAGAAGAAATTGAAAAAAGTAAAATTGTAAGAAAAAGATTTGATGGTGATAAAAAAGATTATAAACCTTATGGTGTTGAGTCAGATGAACCAGCAGTTTTAAATCCAATGTTTGAAGGTTATAGATATCACTTTACAGGACTTCATCATGGACCTACAGGTCATCCAACTGAAGATGCTGAAGTTTGTGATGCATTAATGAAAAGATTATTCAAAAAAGTTGATGCACATTTAGATGAATTAGAATTAAATGAAGAATATATGTTAGATGATGCTGATATTATGATTATTGCTTATGGTTCAGTTTCATTAGGTGTTACAGAAGCTATTAATAGATTAAGAAAAGAAGGTATCAAAGTTGGTATGTTTAGACCATTAACTATTTGGCCAAGCCCAGCAAAAAGAATCAATGAATTAATGAAAAAATTTGACAAAGTATTAGTTGCTGAGTTAAATATGGGTCAATTTGTAGAAGAAGTACAAAGAGTATCTGGAAGATCTGATTTTGATACTTTATTCAAAGCAAATGGAAGACCTTTATCTCCACTAGAAATTATTGAAAAAGTGAAAGGAATGTAATCATGGCTTTTAATTACGATGAATATTTAAGAACAGACAAAATGCCAACATTATGGTGTTGGGGATGTGGTGATGGAGTTATTTTAAAAGCTGTTATTAGAGCCATTGAAAAACTTGAATGGAATATGGATGATGTTTGTGTTGTTTCAGGAATTGGATGTTCTGGAAGATTTTCTTCATACATTAACTGTAATACTGTTCACACAACTCACGGAAGAACTTTAGCTTATGCAACTGGAATTAAACTAGCAAATCCAGACAAAAAAGTTATTGTTGTTGGTGGAGATGGTGATGGTCTTGCAATTGGTGGAAATCATACAATTCATGCTTCAAGAAGAAATATTGACTTAAATTATATTATTATTAATAACTTTATTTATGGATTAACAAACTCTCAAACAAGTCCAACAACTCCTCAAGGAATGTGGACTGTAACAATGAGTAGAGGAAATATTGATCCAACTTTTGATGCTTGTAAATTAGTTGAGGCAGCAGGTGCTTCATTTGTTGCAAGAGAGACAATGATTGATCCTAAAAAACTTGAAAAAACTTTAGTTAAAGCTTTTGAACACAAAGGATTCTCATTTATTGAAGTATTCTCTAACTGTCACGTTAACTTAGGAAGAAAAAATAAAATGGCAACAGCTATGGCAAACTTAGAATGGATTGATTCTATTTCTATGTCAAAAACTAAATTTGATAAATTAGAGCCAGAAGAGCAAAAAGGAATTTTCCCTACTGGTATTTTAAAACAAGATACAGAAGCTATGGAATATTGTGAAGCTTATGAAAAAGTAAAAGAAGCTCAAAAAAATAAAACTATGGTTCAATTATAAGAAGGAGTTACACATGGCAGCAAATAGAACATTAATGAGATTTACAGGTGTTGGTGGACAAGGTGTACTTCTTGCAGGTGCGATTTTCGCAGCTGCAAAAATCAATAACGGTGGATATGGATTAAAAACTGCTACTTATACTTCTCAAGTAAGAGGTGGTCCAACTGTTGTTGATATTACTTTACAAGATGAAGAGATTTTATATCCTTATGCAAATGATGGAGAAATTGATTTTATGTTATCAGTTGCACAAGTTTCATATAATCAATTTAAAAAAGGTGTAAAAGAAGGTGGAGTTATAGTTGTTGAACCAAATCTAGTAACACCAACTGAAGAAGATAGAAAAAAATGGAAAATCTATGAGATTCCAATTATTACTATTGCAAAAGAAGAAGTTGGAAATGTTATTACTCAATCAGTTTTAGCACTTGCAATGGCTAATTATTTTACTGGTGAAACTGTACCAAATGAAATATTAAGAAAAACTATGCTTTCAAAAGTACCTGAAAAAGTACATGAAATCAATAATAAAGCTTTTGATTTAGGTTTAAAATACGCTAAAGAAGCAGCTGAGAAATCTGCATAAAACAAAGCCAAAAGGCTTTGTTTTAGCATTAATCATTTTTTATATACTTTTTATACTCTTCAATTTTTTTTTCTAATCTTTTTGCTAAATAGATATTTGAATTTCCTAAACATGATAAAATAAAACTTGCTTCTTTTTGATAATCTTTAATTTTTTCATTACTCCAATGTTTTGGAGGAATAGCTAAATTTACTATTCTATCAGCAAGTTTAACCATTTGAATTTCATAAGGTTGAGTAAGTAATCGCTCAATACTATCTCTCATTTGTTCTTGTTTTGACGTTAATGTTTTATTTTTAGTTAATGCTTCAACACCATCTGCAATCAAAGGACCAAACTTCACATATAATTCATCATAAGTAATCTTTGTATCTTCAATAATATCATGCAATAATGCACAACTTATTGCTAAATCTGCTTTTTTCTCATCTAACTTTGATTTTTCACAAGCATTAATAACTTCCATTGCAACACATGTTATATGAAAAAGATAAGGTAATTCTTTTGGCGTTTTTTGTTCACCATGTGCCAAAGCAGCAAACTCTAAAATTTCAGTATAATTATCTTGTGAAAACACTATCTAATCCTTTTTTTGCTGATTATTAATTATATTATCACTTTTTGAAAAATTAATTAACTCTTCTACAATTTTTATTTTATTTTTATCTATATTCTCTAAACTTTTTTGGAAAACAATTGCTGTAGTTAAAGCATCATAATAAGCTCTATGATGATTATCAACATTAATATTTAAAACTTCTTTTAAAGAACTTAATCCATATTTTTCAGATTGAATAGTTCTTTTTGTTAAATCAATAGTACAAAGTTTTCTATTCAATAATTTTCCTAAATTATATTTTTCAAAAGAATCAGAAATAAATGTATAATCAAATTTAATATCATGTGCAACAAAAACATCATCTCCTAAAAAAATCTTAAAATCTTGTAAAACTTTTTCTAATCGTGGAGCATTTTCTAACATATTTGGAGTAATTTTTGTAACTTCTTGAACATAAGGAGGAATCTCTTTTGCATAAACTAAAGAATCAAATTTATCAATAATTTCTCCATTTTTATATTTCACAGCTCCCAATTCAATAATTTGATAACCTTTTTTTGCACTCCCACCATTTGTTTCTATATCAACTATACAAAAAACTTGTTCATTTATAAGAGTTTTTGTTGTTCTTAGAAATACATATTTATCATCAAAATCTAATGGTAAACCATTTGATATAAGTAATTCAAATTCTAATTCAGGATTTTCATATATTGTATCACTAGCTTTTTCTAACAATTCAAAAAACTCAGTATACAAAATAGGTTCTTTTAATAATCTTTGTAAAATATTTTGTAATTTTATTTGAGATTTAGGAATAATCCTTTTATTTGATTTCATTTGCCTCTTTTACAAAATCAATCATTTTTTGTCTATCTTTTATTCCTTTAACTTCTGATTCTACACCAGAACTAACATCAACACCATAAAAACCAAAACCATTTATCTCTTTTAAATTTTTAGTTGTTAATCCACCAGCAAGTATAAACCTAGAACAATCAATATTTTCAAACCAATCAAGGGCTATTCTTTTACCTTCTCCACCAAAACTATCAACAAAAGCATCAACTAAATAATATTCTTTATTTAAATTCAATAAATCTTTTTTCTCTTTAGCTCTGATTACTTTTATATATTTGGGAGCAATTTTTTCATAATTTAAAACATCAAAATCATCAATTATTTGAGCTAATTGCATTTTTGCATCAGTACAAACTTCATTGATAAATTCTTCTGTTTCATTTACAAATAGACCAACTGTTTGAACAAAAGGAGGAAGCTTTTCAGCAATCTCTTTTGCTTTTAATGGTTCAATATATCTTGGTGATTTTTTATAAAATACAAAACCTAATGCACTTGCACCAGCATTTATTGCTTCTAGTGCATCTTGCAGATTTGTTATTCCACAAATTTTTACTCTCATTTTACACCTGCAAACTTTTTATAGCTTTACTATAATCATCATTCCCAAATACATAGGATCCAGCAACAACAACGTCAACTCCGGCTTCTTTTAAATCATAAATATTTTTATCATTAACTCCACCATCAACTTCAATTAGACAGTTTGGATTTCTTTTGTTTATTAACTCTTTTAGTTTTTTTGCTTTTTCAATAACTGAAGGAATAAATTTTTGTCCTCCAAAACCTGGATTTACAGACATTAATAAAACCATATCTAAATCTTCTAACAAATACTCTATTGATTCAGGTGTTGAATGTGGATTTAAAACAATAGCCGGTTTTATTCCATAATCTCTTATTTTTTGTATAAGTCTATGAGGGTGTTTTTCACTCTCAATATGGAAAGATATATATTCTGGTTTGCAAAGTGCAAAAAGTTCTACAAAAAATGTATTATCTTCAACCATTAAATGTATATCCAGTGGTTTTGTCGCTACTTTAGCAACAGGATTTACTACAACTGGACCAATTGTCATATTAGGAACAAAATGTCCATCCATTACATCAACGTGAATTAAATCACATCCACCATCACAAATAGCTTTTATTTCATTTGCTAAATTTCCAAAATCTGCAGATAATATAGAAGGTGCAACAAGCATTGAAAATAACCTTTTTTTCTAATTTTTGCCGATTATATCATTAAAACTCTTTTATAAAGTATAAAAATTTGTATATAATATCTTTTGGTGTACAATAAAATAAAAAAATAAAATGGTAATTTATGAAAAAATTTTTATCCTTATTGATATGTAGTTTTTGTTTAGCAGAAGATATAAATAATATCTATGAAGAAGCAAAAAAGCAAGAAGAGTTAGGAAATTATAAAGAAGCTATGCTTTTATACAAAAAAGCTGCAACATTAAACATTTCAAAAGAAGATACATATCTATTTAATCTAAAAAAAAATCATGAAAATGAAGAAGATAGAACTTATACTACAATGAAAAAAGAGTTTTACCTAAAACAAATAGATAGATTAGATGATGAAGAGACTGAAAAAAGTTTAGAACAACTTATAACTAAAGATTTTAATTTATATCCTTATAAAAAGAACTATTTATTGCCAGTAAATTATAGCTTCAATGATATTGAAGGTAGAAAAAATACAGAAACAACTTTTCAAATAAGTCTTGAGAAACCTATTTCTTACAATTTTTTTGGTTTAGATGAATCAATTAGTGCAGCTTATACACAAAAATCTTTTTGGCAAACAACAAAAGATTCTTCCCCTTTTAGAGAAACTAACTACGAACCAGAGATTTTTGTAACATTACCATATAAAGAAACTTCTATTTTAAAAGCTTATAAATTTTCTTTATTACATGCTTCAAATGGTAAAAATGAAGAAGAATCAAGATCTTGGAATAGATTATATCTTGAAGGATATTTTCAATTTTCTAATTTATTCTTAATTCCAAGAGTTTGGTATAGAATTCCAGAAGAAAAAGGAAGTGATGATAATTCAGATATAGAGGATTATTATGGATATGGAGATTTGACTTTATTATATGCTTATAAAAAACATACATTTGAACTTTTATTAAGAAATAATTTAAAATTAAATGACTCAAATAAAGGTGCTGTTGAGCTAAATTGGACATTCCCTCTTCCTGAATTTTTATCAACAAAAAACACTTATGGTCTTTTACAACTATTTTCAGGTTATGGGAATAATCTAATTGATTATGATAGAGAAATAAATAAAATTGGAATAGGAATAGTTTTTTCTAGATAATTTATTTTTTTAAATTTTTTATATAGTAATAAATTGCTTCTATTTCTTCTTCAACTAAAAAATATGTAGGCATTACATTTGCATAATAAATTAGTTTATCGCAAACTTGTTCTTTATCAAATTTAAAATTTGGATTTTTTTTAGAGTTAACTTTTGTAGAAAAAGTTTCATAATCTATATCTTTTATATCAGGTGCAACTAAACTACAATTATAAACTTTTTTTTCATATTCTGGTTGATGTTTAAATTCTACAATTTTTTTACCTCTTGCATCATCTCCATGACAACTATTACACCCTATTCCTCTAGGATTATTATAAAGCATTTTTCCATATTCATATTTTGTAATAAATGAATTATTAATATCCAAATTTGGTATAGATTCATTTGTTGTTACAGTTTCTTGTGCTATTACATTTAGAATTGATAAAAAAAATAAAAAAACAATTTTTGACATTTAAAATCCTAACTTTTCTTTATTTTTTAAAAACCAGTAAAAACTAAACATCAATCCTGGAGTTTTTGCTTTTTTTTCATCAAAAATAAAATCATCACATTCATTTAAAGGAAGAAAAAACAATTCAATCTCTTCATCATTTATTCCACCACCTTGATGAATTTTCATTGACTCATCAATTGTTGCAAAATATAAATACTGTTTTGCTCCACTAATTCCAACATTCGTATGAAATGATGTAATTTTTGAAATATCATTTATATGAACTTTATATCCACACTCTTCATCTATTTCTTCAATAACTATCTCTTCAATTGATTTTTCTTTATCAATTAATCCTGCACATAATTCATATGTAAAAGTAATCGAATTATCATTTAAATAAACAGGTGCACGAAATTGTTTTACTAATAAAAAAGACTCTTTTTCTTTATGATATAAAAGTATTGATACACTATCATGACTTTTTACAGCTTCCCAAGTTTTTTCTTTTCCATTTTGAGAAAATGTAACTTTTATTGGATTAATATATTTTGTGTTTTTTAATTCTGAAATTTTAAAATTGTCAATAATATTTATCATAAATAATCTTTTATAAATTTTTTCGTATTCTAACAAAAAAAATATTCATTTTACTTTTGTAAAATATCTTTAATGACAATTGATGAAAAATCTATACTAAAAGTGCTTTCTTTATCAACAAAAGATTTTAATTCAAGAGATAAATTATATTCATCACAAACTCTTTTTACTATATCTAATCCTATTCCAAATCCACCTTCTGTGTTATTCCCTCTTTTATATCTTTTAAAAATCTCTTTTTGATCTTCTTTACTAATTCCTATTCCAAAATCTTTTACTTTTAAAATATTTTTTTCTAAAGAAACTTCTATAACAGAATCCTTTTTACTGTATTTTATAGCATTAGAAAGAAGATTATTTACAATTTTTTGAGTTTTTGTTCTATCCATTTTTATAAAACAATCCTCTAAATCTGAATTTATTGTAATATCTTTTGTTATTGAAATATCATTAAAAAACTCTATACTTTCACCAACTAAATCTTTGAGATTGAACTCTTCAAAAACATCTTCATTTAATTCATTAAAAGCTGAAAAATGAATATCATTATAAATTTGAGAAATCTGTTTTGAACTACTTAAAATATATTTCATCATTTTTTGAGGATTCTTTCCATTTTTCAACATAGAAACAGAAGTCATCAAAACTGAAATTGGTGTATTTAACTCATGGGCTGAATCTTTTATAAATTTATCCAATGCTTCAACTCTTTGTCTAACAGGATTTAATAAAATTTTAGATAATAAATAACCAATAAAACCAATAAAAATAGCACTCAAAAATAAAATTACTAAAATAAAAATTTGTAGTTTATTTTTATTTTGAACCTCTTGACAAGTTTCTAAAACAATATATTTTATTGGAATATTTTCTTCATCTAAAGTTGTAATAAAATAGTTATAAAACTCATTTACATAACTATCTTTTGAAAAATCAACTTCAAAATTTTTATCTAAATATGAAAAAATTACTTTTTTATCTTTATTAAAAAGTCCATATTTTATATTTATATTTTCCAATTTATTTGGATTAAACTTTTGATTTTTCATATATTTATTTATAATTTCATTTTTTATGTGCATTGAAGCGTTATGTAATTCCATCGTACAACTCTCTTCAAGCATTTTTGTTTCATTTTTATAATAAATATACAAAATTACACCTATTAATAAAATTGCTGAAACTACATAAATTGTTAAAAAACTAATAAGTGCTTTTTTTTCATTTCTATTCAAATCTATATCCTACTGCTCTTATTGTTGTAATTTTTTCTTTTCCAATAATTTCTCTTAAATTTTTTATATAAACTCTAATTGTTGCATCTGTAGGCATTTCATCATAAACCCAAATATTTTGTAATAACTCTTCATTTGAAATTATTCTATTTTTATGAGTACAAAAATATTTTAATATATCTCTTTCTTTTTGAGCTAAATTGATTGTTTCATTATTTTTAAAAATTTGGCAAGAAAGAGGCTCAAAAAATATATTTTCATCAATCTTTATTTTATTATTTTGCTCTATTAAAAATTGTCTGCAAAGCTTCAAAATACGTTGGTCTAATTCTTCTAAATCAAAAGGTTTTTTTATATAATCATCTACACCATTTTCAAAAGATTCTTTTAAATGTTTTGTATCTTGATAAGCTGTTAAAATAATAATAGGAGTATTATTTTTATACTCATTTCGTACACGTTTTAAAACCTCAATTCCTGAAATTATAGGAGTATTAATATCAAGTAATGCAATATCAAATTTTTTATCAATTAAAGATTCCAAAGCATCTTGTCCATTTGCACACAAAGTTACTTCATAACCTTTATCCACTAAATGTTCATTGAGTAAATCACTTAAGGCAACATCATCTTCTAATAACAAAACTTTCATATAAAATCCTAATATATAATTTTTATTATATTAAACTTTTGTTTATTTAGTGTGTATGCAACTATTTAATTAATTTAAAAAATCTTAAAACTTTTCCTTGAATAACTACATATAAAACTGAACAAATAAGCGCTATTATTGTTCCAAAAACAATACCTATTTTTGCATAAGCAAAATATACAACTAAAGAATAAATAACAACTGAACTTAATCCATAAGGAGTGTTTTTTATTACTGTTCTTGCTTGAAATCTACTGTGTCTAAAATGAATAATTAACATTAAAGGTAAAAGAATAGTAGGAAAAGATGAAAAAATTCCTGCGATATTTGATGGTACATATTTTGGTAAACTAGAAATTATCAAAAATATAGATATAGTTAAAAGTGACCTAAAAAATATATCACTTATTGAAGTTTTTATTTTTTTATCAATAGCAAAATTCTCTTTTTTTGCAAAATATATAGTTGCAATTAACATTAAAGTAATAACAATAACAGGGGTTAAAACCACATGAGGTGGAACATTTGCTAAGATAAATGCAATAATTAAATATGAAATAAAAGAGATGAGTAAAGATAAAAATATCTCTAACTTTCCTTTATAAAAAGTACTTGCGTAATAACCAATAGAAAAGGCTAAAGCCGCAAAAAGTCCATGAATATTATATAAAGCAACATTTGTTACATAATCAACACCATTTTCTATTGCAAAAAACAAAAGTGTAATTGCACTTCCAACAGGAAGCCCAGATAAAATCCCAGAAATTCTAGGACTTACTTTTTCAGCAATAAAACTTAAACTTAAAACAAGTGATACAACTGCGATTGATTTTATTATTAATAGTTCTATAATTCATCCTTTAAAATAAAGAATGAATTATATATCAATTACACATAAATTATATATAAGTAAGATTTTTATCTGAAGTTATCAAATACTAAAGGAGCTTTTAGTTCTAAACTTCTTAGGTGTTTCATGATTGTTTGTAAATCATCAATATTTTTTCCAGTAACTCTTATTTCATCACCTTGATTTACAGCTGTAACTTTTAATTTTAAATTTTTTATTTCTGTTTGAATTTTTTTAGCTTCATCTTTTTCAATACTATCAACTATTTTAAAAGTATATTTTCTATTTCCACCACTAGAATCTTCTTTTTTTATCTCTTCTAAAGAGTTAATAGAAATTTCTCTTTTATTCATTTTTGAGATTAAAATATCCATCATTGCATCGATTTTATTATCACTTGAAGATACTAATATTAAAGTTTTTGCTCCAATATTTAAATCTATTTCTTTACTTATTCCTTTAAAATCATATCTATTATCAATCTCTTTTTGAGCTTGAATTACTGCATTTTTCATCTCTTGCATATCTAATTTTGCTGAAATATCAAATTGATGTTCTTTTGCTGCCATTATTATCCTTTTCAATTATTTCATTAAATTCTAACATTATTTTATAAAGCTTTTGGTAAAACAAGATTCAAGAATATTCCAATCATTGCTCCAAGACCAATTCCAGCAAAAGGAACTCCACCAAAATTAAAAGTCATTCCACCAATAGAAAATACTAAAATCATAGAGACAATTGCCATGTTTCTAGGACATGAAAAATCAATATTAGCTCTTGATAATGTACTAATTCCTAAAGTTGCAATAATTCCAAAAAGTAACAACATAATTCCTCCCATAACTGGAACTGGAATAGTTGCAAGTATTGCTCCTAGTTTTCCAACAAATGCTAATAAAATTGCACAAATAGCTGCCCAAGTCATAATTGCTGGATTATAAGCTTTTGTAACTGTAACAGCTCCTGTTACTTCTGAATATGTAGTATTTGGTGGTCCACCAAAAAGTGAAGCAACTGAAGTTGCTAATCCATCACCTAAAAGTGTGTTTTTTAGACCTGGTTTTTTTAAATAATCTTGTTTTGTTACACTTGAAATTGCTAACATATCTCCAATGTGTTCAATAGCAGGAGCAATTGCAATTGGTAAGATATAAACAATTGCTTGCCAATTAAATTCAGGAGCAACAAAATTTGGCATTGCAAACCAAGCAGCTGTTGAAACTTTTGAAAAATCAATCAATCCAAAATATAAAGAAACAATATATCCTCCAATAATTCCCATTAAAATTGGAATTAATTTAAAAATACCTTTTCCTAATAGTGATACTAAAATAGTAATTGTTAAAGCAATCATTGATATAATAATTGCTTGATCAAATGGTACTAATTGAACTGCTCCATCACCAGTTTTTCCCATAGCCATATTAACTGCAACTGGAGATAAAATAAGACCAATAGAGATAATTACAGGTCCAACTACAACAGAAGGAAGAAGTTTGTGTAAAAACTCATCTCCTTTTAATCTAATCAAAAAACTAAGTACAACATATAAAAATCCAGCAGCAACTAATCCACTTAAAGTAGCAGGAATTCCCCAAGTTGCCACACCATAAGAAATTGGTGCAATAAATGCAAATGAAGAAGCCAAAAATATTGGTGGGACACAACTTCTATTTACAAATTGGAATAATAAAGTTCCAATCCCAGCAGTAAAAAGTGCAACATTTGGGTCAAGCCCAGTTAAAATAGGCACTAAAACAAGTGCACCAAAAGCTACAAATAAAAATTGTAAGCCTAAAATTGAATCTTTAACTCTAAAGTTATAGTCTGTAGGTTTCATTATTACCTCTAATTTTTTTATAAATTTTATAGTATCCAATTTTGCGTATTACAAACTTTAAATTTATGTATAACTTATAAGCAATTTTTTTGTAATATTAATCTTTTAAAAGGACTTAAAATGTATAAAGAAAGTACAAATGTAGTAGTAAAACACTTAGTTAATAGATTAAGAGATGTGAGAACTACTTCAAACGAATTTAGATTAACAATTGAAGAGATTTCAAGAATTTTAGTTTCAGAAGCATTAAATGATTTTCCAACTATTACACAAAATATAAACACTTGGCAAGGCCCTTTAGATGTTGAAGTAATTGAAGTTCAAAAACTTGTTCTTGTTCCAATTTTAAGAGCGGGAGAACCTATGCTTACAGGAGTTTTAAGAACATTACCTTATGCAAAAAGTGGTTTTTTAGCAATGAAAAGAGATGAAGAAACATCTTTAAGTAAACTTTTTTATGAAAATATTCCTAATTTAGAAAATAAAACTGTTATTTTACTTGACCCAATGGTTGCAACTGGTGGTTCATTGATTGATGGTATTGCATATCTAAAAACAAAAAAAGCAAAAAAAATCATCTGTTTAAATATTATTGGTTCACCATTTGGTGTAAAAAAAGTAACAGAAGCTCATCCTGATATTGATATGTTTATAGCTCAAATTGATGAAAGATTAGATGAAAACAACTATATAAGACCCGGGCTTGGAGATGCTGGAGATAGAGCATTTAATACGCACTAAAAGATTAGTTTAAAACTAATCTTTTTTAAAATTCAAAAGGATTATTGTATTTGTATATAAATCCTTCTTTTTCTATTTTTTCCCCACTTATTAATCTGTTTAAAAATTCTTTCGATTCTAAAAATATTGGTTTTTCAAAATTATACTTTTTTGAGTTAAAACTATATATTTCCTCTTTTGTTGGATGAGTTTTTGAACATAAATTAAAAATTCCACAAATATTTTTATCAATTACAAATTTAGTTGCATTTATAACATCATTTCTGTGAACAAAATTTATTGGTGTTTTTGGAAATTCTATAACTTTATTTGCACTTCTTTTTCCAAAATACCTATTTGCACCAACAAGTCCAGCAACTCTAAAAATCACATCACTTTTATCTTTTATCAAATTTTCTGCATCAAATACAATCTTTGAACTAGGTTCTGTTATTTCAAATTCTTCATCAAAATTAGCTTCAATATTTGGATAAATTGATGTTGAACTAATAAATATGATTTTTTCTATATTTTGTATTTTTTCGTGAGAATAAATTTTGTTCAAAAAAGATAGATAATCTTCAAATTTTGAAGGAGGATAATTTATAAATAAATAGTTAGTTTCTAATAATTCATCAAGATTACTAAGATTTTCTTCATTTAAAATATATGAAGAAAGACCTTCATCTTCATACATATTTTGTGTTTCTTTACTTCTAGAACTCACTTTTATTTTAAAATGATTTTTTAAAACAATACCTAGTTCAAATCCTAACCAACCTGCTCCTAAAATAGTTAAAGTTTTCATTTAATCTTTTAAAATTCCATAACAAAGTGTTAACCAAGCAATAATTAGTAAACTTCCACCAATTGGTGTAATTGCCCCAAGTATAGGCATATTTAAAATTGTTAAAAAATATAAAGAAAATGAAAAAATAATCATTCCAATTAAAATAAGCCATAAAGCAACATAAATTTTTTTAGATTCAGGTTTTAATGAATAAATAAATATTCCAGCAAATAATCCTAAAGTATTATAAAATTGATACTCTACTCCTGTATGATAAATATTCATCATATGTTCATCTAAAATTGATTTTAAACCATGAGCACCAAAAGCTCCCAAAGCTATTCCTAAAGCCATTAAAAAAGAAGCTATTGCTAAAAAATTTTTTATTCTATTATTAAGTATCATATTTAATCCATATATTTATTTTTTTATTTTTTCTTTTAGCGATTTCTTTTTTGAAAAACCCGCACCTTTTTTCTCTTTTTTTTCTAATTCTAAATCATTTATCAATGTTTTAAAATCCATCTCTTCTTTATTCATTTTTGCAAAACAAGTTGCAATAACTGCAATTGTATTTGGTACACGTTTTTTCTTTTTATATGCTTGAATATTTTTTTCACTAACTTTAATAAGTTCTGTAAATTTTGGAATACTCATTTCTGCATCTAAAAGTAATTTCTTAAAATCAATAAAAGTCATAATAATTCCTATTTATTTAACATCAACTTCCCAAAAGAAATCAATCCACTCATTTGCTTCTCTAACACAATAATCAGGTTGTAAAACTGCAGTTTTTTTATAAAATAAAGTTGCCAATTTAAACTCAACATTTGGAAACTTTTCTTTTAATACTTTCAAAATCTCTCTCATAGTTTCACCAGAATCAACAATATCATCAACAATTAAAACTCTTTTTGCATGAGAAACATCTGGAATATTAAAAATATTAAAAGAATCTAGTTTTAATTCACCTTCATAATGAATAGAGTTTAATGTATATAAATTTCTCATGTTAAGTGCTTGAGCCATCAAATGTGAAAGTGTTAAACCACCCCTTGCAACAGCAAGTAAAATATCTGGTTCATAATCTCTACATTTATCAACTAAAATTTGTGTGTCTTTTTTAAATAACTCATAACTATAATATAATTTTTTCAAATAAAAATCCTTTTTAAAAAATAAATGCTAATGCACTAATAAATGTAATAACTAAAATACCAATATTTAAATCTTTGTACTCTTTTTTTACAAGCTTAATAATTGTAAAAATCAAGAATCCAGCTGCAATTCCATTTGTAATTGAAAATGTTAAAGGCATTAAGATAACTATTAAAAATGCTGCTGCACTTGTAGCTAAATCTGTCTCTTCAAAATTTATTTTTCCAAGTTCAGTAAACATTAAAACGCCAACTACAACTAATACTGGATAAATTGCATTTGATGGAATTGATTTGAATAAAGGTAACATAAAAAGTGTACTTATAAATAATAAAGCTGTAAAAACTGCTGTTAATCCTGTTCTTCCACCCTCTTCAACTCCACTTGCACTTTCTATAAATGCAGTTGTTGTAGAAACACCAAGTAAACTTCCACTTACTGTTGCAATTGCATCAGCTTCTAGTGTTTTTTGTAATGATTTATCATTTTTATTATTTTCTTGGAATAAATTTGCTCTTGTTCCAACACCTGTTAATGTTCCTAATGTATCAAACATATCAGTAATTAAAAATGTAATAATTACAGGTAATAACGATAATGATAATGCACTTAAAATATCTAATTTAAGAAAAATTGGTGAAATAGATGAAGGAGTTGAGAAAAAGTCTGTTGGAGTACTATTTAAAGAAAAACTCCAAGCAACAATAGATGTAATAGCAATAGATAAAATAAATGCTCCTCTGATTTTATAAGCATAAAAACTAAAAGATAAAATTAAACCTAAAACTCCTAATAATACATTTGAATTTGAAAAATCTCCAAGAGTAACTAACGTTGCATCATTTGAAACAATCATTCCCATTTGTTTTAAACCAATAAACGCTATAAATGAACCAATACCAGCACTAATTGCACGTCTAAGACTCATAGGAATTGAAGTCATAATCCAAACTCTAAAATTAGTTAAAGATAATAATACAAATAAAATACCAGATAAAAAAACAATACCTAAAGCAGTTTCCCAAGGTATTTTCATACCAAGTACAAGTCCATAAGAAAAATAAGCATTTAATCCCATTCCAACACTCATGGCAATTGGTGTATTTGACCATAAAGCTGAAAATAAAGTTGCAAGTATTGTTATCAAAGCTGTTGCAGTTATAACTGCATCAATTGGAAGTCCTGCATCTGATAAAATAAAACCATTAACAGGAACAATATATAACATTGTTAAAAATGTTGTAAATCCTGCATAAAATTCTTTAGAAATAGAAGTATTATGTTCTTTTAATTTAAAAAAATCCATAAAAATCCCTTTAATAAAATTTTTACATAAAAATATTCTGAAATATATTTAGAAAATATGAAATGGTGCTCACAATCGGAGTTGAACCGATAACCTCTTCCTTACCATGGAATTGCTCTACCTTTGGAGCTATGCAAGCAAAAAAGAAAGAATAATATCAAAACAAACCAAATAAAAGGATAAAGGGGAAAAACCAAGAAAGGATGAGAGGATAGAGGGGTAAAAAAAAAGCTTTTGCTAAGAGGAACTGTAAAGAAGTTCAAATTAGTAAAAGCTTGGTAAATAAAAAACTCAAGAGCTGGCAGCGGCCTACGTTTCCACCAGGGGACCCGGCAGTATTATCGGCGATGAAGTGCTTGACTTCCAGGTTCGGAATGGGACTGGGTATTTCCACTTCTCTATAGCCACCAGCAAAGTTGAGTGAAAAAAGTAAGAAGAAACATAAAGAAAGATTCAATATGTAAATACTCTTTACACTCAACTCGTTTAGGAGTTAAGAAAAATAATGTTAAAGTCTTTTCACAATATATATTAAATATAAGAAATATATTTAATAAGATAGTAAACCAAAGAATTGTTTAAAATAAGCCAAACGTTCTATTAGTACTGGTCAGCTAAACGCCTTACAACGCTTACACATCCAGCCTATCAACCAGCTAGTCTTGCTGGGAACTTCAGGGAAAGTTAATCTTAGAGTTGGCTTCGAGCTTAGATGCTTTCAGCTCTTATCACATCCGTACGTAGCTACCCAACGATGCTCTTGGCAGAACAATTGGTACACCAGTGGTACGTTCATCCCGGTCCTCTCGTACTAGGGACAAATCTCTTCAACTTTCCTACGCCCACGGAAGATAGGGACCGAACTGTCTCACGACGTTCTGAACCCAGCTCGCGTACCGCTTTAAATGGCGAACAGCCATACCCTTGGGACCTACTTCAGCCCCAGGATGCGATGAGCCGACATCGAGGTGCCAAACCTCCCCGTCGATGTGAGCTCTTGGGGGAGATCAGCCTGTTATCCCCGGCGTACCTTTTATCCTTTGAGCGATGGCCCTTCCACACAGAACCACCGGATCACTATGACCGACTTTCGTCTCTGTTCGACTTGTATGTCTCACAGTCAAGCTAGTTTATGCCATTATACTCAACTGGCGATTTCCATCCGCCATGAACTAACCTTTGTAAGCCTCCGTTACTTTTTAGGAGGCGACCGCCCCAGTCAAACTACCCACCAGACATTGTCCTGATACAAGATAATTGTACGCAGTTAGTAACTCAAATATTCAAGGGTGGTATCTCAAGGATGGCTCCATATGTACTTGCGTCCATATATCATAGCCTCCCACCTATCCTGCACATGAATATCCAAGCTACAGTGTCAAGCTGTAGTAAAGGTGCACGGGGTCTTTCCGTCTTTCCGCGGGTAGGAGGAATTTTCACCTCCACTACAATTTCACTGGATCCCTGGTTGAGACAGCTCCCATCTCGTTACGCCATTCATGCAGGTCGGTATTTAACCGACAAGGAATTTCGCTACCTTAGGACCGTTATAGTTACGGCCGCCGTTTACTCGGGCTTCAATCAAATGCTTCGCTTGCGCTGACATCATCAGTTAACCTTCGAGCACCGGGCAGGCGTCACACCTTATACATCCACTTACGTGTTAGCAAAGTGCTGTGTTTTTGGTAAACAGTCGGGAGGGACTCTTTGTTGCAACCTCTATCGCTTTTTGGAGCAAGTCCATATACAATAGTAGGCACACCTTATACCGAAGATACGGTGCTAGTTTGCAGAGTTCCTTAACCAGGGTTCTTCCACGCGCCTTAGAATACTCATCCCACCCACCTGTGTCGGTTTACGGTACGGGCAACATATAATATACTTAGTGGCTTTTCTTGGCACGACAGTATCATCGATTCTCCATCTCCTCCGAAGAGTGTCAAGAGCCTGTAAGATCTCGGCCTAACGTTACCCGGATTTGCCTAAGTAACAGCCTACGTCCTTCGAGCCACTATTCCATCAGTGACCTCGATTAACTCTATGCGTCCCCACATCGCGCTTATATGTTGGTATTGAAATATTAATCAATTTGCCATCGTCTACCCCTTTCGGACTCGACTTAGGTCCCGACTAACCCTACGATGACGAGCATCGCGTAGGAAACCTTGGGTTTTCGGCGTTGAGGATTCTCACCTCAATTATCGCTACTCATGCCTGCATGCTCACTTCTATCCGCTCCAACGCTCCTTACCGGTACATCTTCTACGCTGAATAGAACGCTCTCCTACCACTCAATTAAAATTGAATCTAAAGCTTCGGTGTACATCTTAGCCCCGTTATATTTTCCGCGCAGAATCACTAGACCAGTGAGCTGTTACGCTTTCTTTAAAGGATGGCTGCTTCTAAGCCAACCTCCTGGTTGTCACAGTAACTCCACATCGTTTTCCACTTAGATGTAACTTAGGGACCTTAGCTGTTAGTCTGGGTTGTTCCCCTCTCGACGATTGATTTTATCACCCACCGCCTGACTCCTGTGATTCCACATATGGTATTCATAGTTTGATAGGGTTTGGTACCGCGGTAAGCAGCCCTAGCCCATTCAGTGCTCTACCCCCATATGCTACAACACAAGGCTATACCTAAATATATTTCGGAGAGAACCAGCTATCACGAAGTTTGATTGGCCTTTCACCCCTATCCACAAGTCATCCGGAGACTTTTCAACGCCTATCGGTTCGGTCCTCCACTGGCTCTTACACCAGCTTCAACCTGCTCATGGATAGATCACTTCGTTTCGGGTCTGCAGCATCTGACTAATTCGCCCTATTAAGACTCGCTTTCGCTACGGCTTCGTACTTGACTTAACCTTGCCAGATACCACAACTCGCAGGCTCATTATGCAAAAGGCAGTCCATCACCCTGATAAATCATAGGGCTCTGAATGATTGTAAGCTAATGGTTTCAGGTTCTATTTCACTCTCCTCGCTGGAGTACTTTTCACCTTTCCCTCACGGTACTTGTTCACTATCGATCTGTAAGTAGTATTTAGGATTGGAGGGTGGTCCCCCCAGTTTCAGTCAAAATATCACGTGTTCCGACCTACTCAGGATACCATTAGAGCTATTGAGAATTTAAATTACAGGAGTTTCACCTTCTATGCTACACTTTTCCAAGTATTTCATCTATCCTCTTTAGTCTCACATTATGGTCCTACAACCCCCAATGCAAGCATTGGGTTTGTCCTAATCCGCTTTCGCTCGCCGCTACTGACGGAATCTCGTTTGATTTCTCTTCCTCTGGCTACTGAGATGTTTCACTTCACCAGGTTAGCTCCCCGTAGGGTAATATATATCTCTATATACTGGGTTGCCCCATTCAGAAATCCCCGGATCAAAGCTCTTTGGCAGCTCCCCGAGGCTTATCGCAGCCTAATACGTCTTTCATCGCCTCTTACAGTCTAGGCATCCACCATTAGCCCTTAATAGCTTATTAATAAATAGAGTTAAACTCTATCGCTTTTTGATAATATTCTTTGGCTACTATCTTATTAAACATATTATTTAAAATATATCCAATAAAATAATGTTGTGTTCTATCTAATTTCTTAGATATGAAATTTTTTTTGTTTTAAATTATTTAACATTTCTGTTATCTAATTCTTACGAAAAAATTAAAGACTTTAACATTATATTTTTAAATATCATTTTGATTCGAAAATCAAATATAAATTCAATATCCTTTGAACTTATATTTAACTTCTTTATCACTCTATAAATTAATTATTACGCATTTACTCTTAATAGGTGGTGGAGAATAGCGGGATCGAACCGCTGACCTCCTGCGTGCAAAGCAGGCGCTCTCCCAGCTGAGCTAATTCCCCAACCTAAATTAATCTTTCTAGATTATTTAATGGTGGGCCTATCAGGACTTGAACCTGAGACCTCACGATTATCAGTCGAGCGCTCTAGCCAGCTGAGCTATAGGCCCCTTTTACTACCTATTTAAATAATCTTTATAAACCGAATATAAAAACTCTTTCTTTTTAGTTTTAAGTTAAGAATCGAATCTTAACTTAATTCTCTGAAAGGAGGTGATCCAACCGCAGGTTCTCCTACGGTTACCTTGTTACGACTTCACCCCAGTCGCTGAATCCACTGTGGAAGGTAGCTACTTTAGCATCCCCGCTTCGAATGAGTTCAACTCCCATGGTGTGACGGGCGGTGAGTACAAGACCCGGGAACGTATTCACCGTAGCATAGCTGATCTACGATTACTAGCGATTCCAACTTCATGTAGTCGAGTTGCAGACTACAATCCGAACTGGGAGATATTTTTGAGATTTGCTCCACATCACTGTATTGCTGCTCTTTGTATACCCCATTGTAGCACGTGTGTAGCCCTGGACGTAAGGGCCATGATGACTTGACGTCGTCCTCACCTTCCTCCTACTTGCGTAGGCAGTCTCATTAGAGTTCTCAGCCGAACTGTTAGCAACTAATGACGAGGGTTGCGCTCGTTGCGGGACTTAACCCAACATCTCACGACACGAGCTGACGACAGCCGTGCAGCACCTGTATATAAGTTTCTGCAAGCAGACACCAATCTATCTCTAGAAAGTTCTTACTATGTCAAGTCCAGGTAAGGTTCTTCGTGTATCGTCGAATTAAACCACATGCTCCACCGCTTGTGCGGGTCCCCGTCTATTCCTTTGAGTTTTAATCTTGCGACCGTACTCCCCAGGCGGTACACTTAATGTGTTAACTGCATTACTGCAAGGTCGAGCCTCACAACAACTAGTGTACATCGTTTAGGGCGTGGACTACCAGGGTATCTAATCCTGTTTGCTCCCCACGCTTTCGCGTCTCAGCGTCAATAATGTTCCAGTAGATCGCCTTCGCAATCGGTATTCCTTCTGATCTCTACGGATTTTACCCCTACACCAGAAATTCCATCTACCTCTCCCACATTCTAGGTATACAGTTTCAAAAGCAGTTCAATAGTTAAGCTATTGGATTTCACTTCTGACTTATATACCCGCCTACACGCTCTTTACGCCCAGTGATTCCGAGTAACGCTTGCACCCTCCGTATTACCGCGGCTGCTGGCACGGAGTTAGCCGGTGCTTATTCATATAGTACCGTCATTATCTTCCTATATAAAAGGAGTTTACGCACCGAAATGTGTCATCCTCCACGCGGCGTTGCTGCATCAGACTTTCGTCCATTGTGCAATATTCCCCACTGCTGCCTCCCGTAGGAGTCTGGACCGTGTCTCAGTTCCAGTGTGACTGATCATCCTCTCAAACCAGTTAGGCGTCATTGCCTTGGTGAGCCATTACCTCACCAACAAGCTGATACCATACAGACCCATCCTCTAGCACTAAAGCGTTTCCCTTGCATACTTATGTATTAAAGGCATATAGGGCATTAGCAGACGTTTCCATCTGTTATTCCTTTCTAGAGGGCAGGTTATCTATACATTACTCACCCGTGCGCCACTTAGCTGACAATTATAGCAAGCTATAATCCGTTCTCGTTCGACTTGCATGTGTTAAGCACGCCGCCAGCGTTCACTCTGAGCCAGGATCAAACTCTCCATAAATTATAGAGCTTTTGAAACTGACAAATTTTATAACTCTTCAATTACAAAATTATCACTCAAATTTTATAGACAAGTATTTGTTTTACCAAATTCTCTTGTTTTTATATTTTTATTTAACATTTATTCTTATTTTTAATCTAAACAAACATAGATTTTTATAAGAGTCTCATATTCGGTTTATAAAGATTACTTTACAAACGTTTATAATTATTTTTAAAGATCATTCCCTCTCGATTGAAGCGTCTCTCTTCTCACTTTTCGTTTGAAGCGTTCCAGTCAAATTGGACGGGAATTATAATAGATTTTTATTAGCTTGTCAATACCTTAACGCTGAAATGTAGCTTAAATTTTTAAATTTATCCTCTTTTTATCACTTTTTCTTGTTTTTTGTGATTTTTACTTTGTTTTACTTGGGTTTTCATTATTTTATGTTATTTATTTGTTTTAATTACTTTAATAATTGTAAATTTATAATATGCAAGTTTAAAATATACACCTTTATTTAACAATTATTTGATAAAATTTCATTTATGTTTTTATAATACGGGGAAATTAAAAATAACAGTAGAATAATTTCATATAGTTATTTTATTATAGGAGATATACATATAATGAGTGCATCTATTTTTAGAGAATATGACATAAGAGGAATATTCAAAAAAGAATTGAATGAAGATATAGTAAAAAAAATTGGTTTTTATTTAGCAAAAGCTTTACAAAAGAAAGTTCCAACTGCAAAATATATGGCTGTTGGTTATGATGCAAGACTTCATTCTCCTACTTTGAAAAATTGGTTAACTTCAGGAATAAATAAAGCTGGATTAAAAGTTTTAGATATGGGATTAGTACCAACACCTGTAAACTACTTTGCAAACTTCACTGACTTTGATGGTTTAAAATGTGATGGTTCAGTAATGATTACAGGAAGTCATAATCCACCTGAATATAATGGATTCAAGATAACATTAGATAAAGATCCATTCTTTGGTGAAGATATTTATTCACTTGGAAGAGAAATTCTAGCGGACAATACAATAATAGAAGATAATGAAGAAACAATAGTAATTGATTCTAAAAATAGATATATAGCTTATATAGTAAAAAGTTTTTCACACTTAAAACTTGAAAATAAAAAATTTGTTTTTGATTGTGGGAATGGTGTTGCTGGCGTTGTATTAAGAGAAATTCTTGATAAATTAAATATTAAGTATAAAATTTTATTTGAAGAACCAGATGGAAATTTCCCAAATCATCATCCAGATCCAAGTGATGAGCATACTTTAGAAGATATAAAAAAAGAGTTAGCAACTGGTGAATTTGATTTTGGATTTGCTTATGATGGTGATGCAGATAGAATTGCTTTACTTTCACCAAAATATAACTTTAAAGGAGATATTTTAGCAATATTCTTCTCTAAATTTATAAAAAATCCTACTGTTATTGGTGAAGTTAAATGTACACAAGTTATGTATGATACTATTAATTCTTATGGAAAAGCTATCATGTATAAAACAGGTCATTCAAATCTAAAAGTAAAAATTAAAGAGACTAATGCTGATTTTGCAGCAGAAGTTTCAGGTCATTTATTTTTCAATGATAGATATTTTGGATATGACGATGCAATTTATGCTACATTTAGAGCTTTAGAATTAATCGATCAAAATTTTGATTTTGATAAAGAGTATGAAGCTTTACCAAAAGTTTATTCAACTCCAGAAATTAATATCACTGTTACTGAAGAAACAAAATTTAAAATTATTGAAGATTTAAAAAATGCTTTGACAAATCCACCTGAATATTTTCCTAAAATCAAAGATATTATAACTGTAGATGGAATAAGAGTTATCTTTGAAAAGGGTTGGGGATTAGTAAGAGCTAGTAACACTACACCAAAATTAGTAACTAGATTTGAAGCAGATACACAAGAAAATGCTAAAATATATGAAAATGTTTTAATTAAATTATTTGAAGAAATAAAAGGAAAATAAATGAGTAAAGAAAATCCAATCAAAAAATGTCTATTCCCAGCTGCAGGTTATGGAACAAGATTTTTACCTGCAACAAAAGCAACGCCAAAAGAGATGTTACCAGTTTTAACAAAACCACTTATTCAATATGGAGTGGAAGAAGCATTAGCGGCAGGTATGGATACAATGGCAATTGTAACAGGTAGAGGGAAAAGAGCTATTGAAGATCATTTTGATATTTCTTATGAATTAGAGCATCAAATTAAAGGAACAAATAAAGAACATTTATTGACTGAAATTAGATCAGTTATTACAAAATGTACTTTTTCATATACTAGACAAATTGAAATGAAAGGTTTAGGTCATGCTATTTTATGTGGTGAAACTTTAATTGGAGATCAACCATTTGCAGTTTTATTGGCAGATGATTTATGTGACGCTCCAACTCAAGGTGTTTTATCTCAAATGATTGAACTATATAAAAAATATCATTGTTCAATTGTTGCTATTGAAGAAGTTCCAAAAGAAGAAACAAATAAATATGGAGTAATTTCTGGAAATGAAATTGAACCAGGAATTTATATGATTAAAGATATGGTTGAAAAACCTGAACCTGAAGTTGCTCCTTCAAATTTAGCAATTATAGGAAGATATATTTTAACTCCAGATATTTTTGATATTTTAAAAGAAACAAAACCAGGGAAAGGTGGAGAAATTCAAATCACTGATGCTCTTTTAACTCAAGCAAAAAAAGGAATGGTTTTAGCTTATAAATTCAATGGACAAAGATTTGACTGTGGAAGTATCGATGGATTTGTGAAAGCTACAAACTATTTTTATGATAAAGAAACAAAAAAAGAGAAAAAAAAAGAGACTGGAGCAAAATAAGTGAAAAATAACCTATATTATCCGCAAGTATCATTAAGTGATGAAGAAATCTTTGCAGAAATAAAAAAAGAAAGAGAGAATATAGGTTACTACTCTCTTCCTTATGAAGATACAACTTTTTTAAAAGCTAAATTAGATAGTTTAAATTTTACTCAAAAACAAATTGCTATCATTGGAATTGGAGGAAGTACTTTAGGGACTTATGCAATTTACAATTTTATGAAGTATAACAAACAACATAATAAAACTTTAAAAAAAGAACTTTTTTTCTTTGAAAGTACAGATCCAGTTAATTTAAATGGAACATTAAGTCAAATTGATTTGGAAGATACTTTATTTATAGTAATTTCAAAATCTGGAACTACAATAGAGACTATTTCTATTTTTAAATATTTAATGTCAATTACAAAAATTGATAAGTCAAATTTATTAGTAATTACAGAAGATGATAGTAAGTTAAATACTTTTGCAAAAGCAAATGATATTAACTCTTTTGATATTCCTAAAAATGTTGGTGGAAGATTTTCTGTATTATCTAATGTTGGGTTGGTTCCTTTATATCTAGCAGGATTTAATATTGATGAATTATTAAAAGGTGCAAAAAAAATATCAACATCATTTTTTGAGCAAAATGATTTATATGACCATTTAATCAAAAAAGCAAGAACATATTATGAATTCAAAGATGTTTACAATGTAAATGCAATTTTTTCTTATTCTCAATTACTTGAAGGCTTTAATAAATGGTATATCCAACTTTGGGGAGAGAGTCTTGGGAAAATTGATGTAAATCATACAAACCAAGGTTTAACTCCAATTGGACTTTTAGGGCCAGTTGATCAACACTCTTTCTTACAACTTATTGTTGAAGGGAAAAGAGATAAAACTGTAACATTTATAAAAATCAAAGATTTTAAAGATGATACTAAAATAGCTCCAACAACACTTCAAGGTTTAGAAGAATTAGATTACATCAATAATCTTAATTTTAAAGAACTTATCAATCTTCAAGCAGATGCAACAATTGCATCAGTTAAAGAATATAAAAAAGATATTCCAATAGATTTAATTGAAATTGAAGAGATCAGTGAATATGAAATTGGAAAACTTTTATTTTATTATGAATTATTAACTTCAATCGTTGGAAAATTCTTAAGAATAAATACTTATGACCAACCAGGTGTTGAAGGTGGAAAAATCATCTTAAAAGAGATGTTAAAAAATAAAAATTAGGAAAATAAATGGCAATTTTTGGTGATATTGAAACTGTTAAAGGACAATTAAATAATCCTAAATTTGATAAAGCCTTTTTATATTTGGAAAAATTGCAAGATATTAATTCAAATGAATATCAAAGTTTAATAAATATTAAACTTGATAACTGTAACAAAATAGTTCTTGATGAGAACTGTTTTGTTCTTGAACAAGCTTATATTTCAAAAGATAAAAAAGATTGTTTCTTTGAATCTCACAAAAAATATATAGATATTCAATATATTTTTGATGGAACAGAGATAATGGAAGTTGAAAATATAAATAATTTAAAAACAACAAAAGAGTATGATGAAACTTTAGATTATGCAAAATATGCCCAATCTCCTAACTCTTCATCTTTAGTTATTAGAAAAAATGAACTAGCGATTTTTTATCCAAACGATGCCCATATGCCTTGTATTAAAGTGGATAAAAATGAAAAAGTTATAAAAGCTGTTTTTAAAATAGCAGTATAATTATGGAATATTTATTTTCTAGTTTAGTTCCTGTTTTTGGACTGATATTAATAGGATATTTTTTTAAAAGAATTAGTTTTCCATCTCATGAATTTTGGCCAATGGCTGATAAACTTACATACTTTGTTTTAATGCCTGCTCTTTTGATATTTAAACTTTCAAATGCAAAGTTTGAACCTAATAGTATAAATTTTGTTTTAGTTTCACTTATAGCAATATTTTTAACAATGATTGTTTTAATAATCTTTAATAAAATAAGCCCTACAAAAAACAACTCTTTTACTTCAATAATTCAAGGTGGGATAAGATTTAATACTTATGTATTCTTAGCTTTAAGTGGTTCTATTTTTGGAGATGAAGGTTTAGTTTTAAGTGCTATTATTTTAACTTTTGCAATTCCATTTATAAATATTTTATGTGTAACAATTTTTGCTCTTTATTCAGATAATAATAAACTAGATTTTATATATTTAGTAAAATCTATAATAAAAAATCCTTTGATTATTGGTTGTGCAATTGGTGCTTCAATCAATTTTTTATCAATTCCAGTTCCAGTAAGTATTGAAAATTTAATAGAAATTTTAAGTAAAGCAGCTCTTCCTTTAGGACTTTTATCTATTGGCTATGCTTTAGTATTAAAAGAGTTAAATAGTGCGAAAAAAGATTTGATTATTAGCTGTATTGGAAAGTTTATAATCTTGCCTTTATTTATTTATAGTTTTGGAATGATGTTTGGATTAAATGAAATAATGATTTCAATTTTAGTTTTATTTTCTGTTTTACCAACAGCTCCAAGTTCATTTATACTTGCAAGGCAACTTGGTGGAGACATAACACTTATGACAAGTATCATAACAGTGCAAACTTTAGCTTCTGCACTGTTTATAATACTATTTTTAAAACTATTCGTTTAAAAAAGTTCTAAAAACTATCATAGATGATTTTCTAAAGCCATTTTTTTCATAAAAATTATGAGCTTTAAAATTATCATTATCTGTTAAAAGAGTAATTCTTTTTATACCTTGAGACTTTGCAAACTCTTTTGCAAAGTCTAATAGTTTTGAACCTATATTTTTATCTCTACATTTAGATGAAACTATCATATCTTCTAGAATCACAACCCTATTTCCAAGTGCTGTTGAAATTGAATATAAAAGGTTTACCATGGCTACTATTTCATTTTCTATTTCACAAACTATTATATGCCCTACTTTTTCATCTTTTATTATAGTTTCTAACGCTTTTATTTGTAAAGCTTCATTTGGAACAAACTCTTTTTCTAAACTAAAAAGTTCATTTAAAAGTTTTGATAAAGATTTTATATCCTCATCTTTTGCAACTCTAAATCTCATTTTCTCTCTTTTTTAATGTTGTTTCATATCCCATTTGAGGTTCATTTGGAACTAAAAATGATAAACTAAAAGAACAAAATGCAATAACTGCTCCAATAATAAATACTAAAGAATTAGAATATAACCAAACCATACCTAAAAATGCTGGTAAAAAAACTGCTGCAATATGATTTATAGTAAAACTTACAGCACTTGCACTTGAAATATCACTTGGATTTGCTATTTTTTGGAAATATGTTTTTAAAGCAATTGCCATAGAAAATAGTAAATGGTCAATAATATATAAAGCAAAAGCAAAATATACATTATCTACAAAAGCATAAGATGTAAATACTAATATAAGACCAATGTATTCAATTTTTAAAGTAACTTTCTCTCCAAATGCAACTATAAATTTACCAATTTTTGGAGCTAAATACATATTTAAAATTGAGTTCACAAATAACAATAAAATCATATTGTGAATATCAACACCAAATTTTTCTACAAGTAAAAATCCTGCAAATACTACAAATATCTGTCTTCTTGCACCTGAGAGAAAAGTAAGTAAATAAAAAAGCCAATACTCTTTTTTTACTCTAATTTTTTTATCTTGAATAACTGTCTCTTTAAAATGAGTAAATAAATACCAAGAAAAAATACCTAATAAAAAAGTAAAACCACCAAATATTAAATAAACATATTTATACTCCATAGCTAAATAGTTCATAAAAAGATAAATCAAAATAAATACTAAAAGTCCAGTGAAAGATTTTGCTGCACTTAATTTTCCTAAAACAATAGGAGCTTTATTTTTATCTATCCACTGTAAAGATAAAGACTGATTTAAAGTCTCTAAATAGTGAAATCCAACTGACATAATAATTGTTGTGATATAAAGTCCAATTGCTGTTGGGAAATATCCAGTTGATGCTGTTCCTAATCCTAAAAGCATAATAGATAAATAAACTAATCTTTGTTGAGCAATAAAAGCTAAAACTAATAAAACAGTAAATGCAAGAAATCCTGGAATTTCTCTTAAACTTTGTAAAATTCCTATTTGGCTACCATCAAAAGATGCTACTTCTATAGTAAAGTTATTTAATAAACTTGTCCACGCACTAAAAGAGACAACCATTGAAATAGTCATTATATAAAGTAAAGCCTCTTTTGAAGTAAAAATTCTTGTGATAAATGTTTTTTTCAAATAAATACTCCAATGATTACATTGATTGCTAGTGCACTTAAAAGCACTTTTAAAATGATGACAAATTTTTTACCATCAATTTTATCTCTTAATTGTGTTCCTGTCCAGCTTCCAGCAACTGCTCCAATTATCATGGCAACAATAACTCCAATATAATCAAAAAATACAAAACCAAAATACATAAATACAAATACTTTCAAAATATGACTGATACTCATAAGTGCAGCACCTGTTGCTACAACTACATTTTTATCTTTATAATCTTTAAGTAAAAGTGTCATTGTAAGTGGTCCAGTTGCTCCTACAACCATTGAAAGTCCTGTTTGGAAAAAACCTGCTAAATAATAGTTTTCATATCTTTTGATTTTCTCATTAAATTTTGCTGACCATAAAGAAAGAAGTATATAAATACCAATAAATAAAGGCACATATTCTAAAGAGATAAAACTCAAAATTCCCATAAAAAAACCAATTCCTAGTAAAGAACCTAATAAAAATTTTGGGATTACTTCAACTTTTACATCTTTATATCCAAAAATTGCACGGCTTAGATTACTTGAAACTTGTGTTAACCCATGAATTGGAATAAGAGCATTTAAAGGTAAAAATGAAGGTAAAATAACTATAAGCATCATCCCTCCACCAATTCCAACTACTCCAGCAATTGTTGAAGTTAGAAAAGTAATCACTCCAAGAATTAATTCTGTCATATAAAAATCCTATTAAAAAGATTAACGTAAAATACCCAATAAAGCCTTTATTATCAAAAAAGGGTTATAATCAATTTTTAAAAAATAGGAGATTTTATGAAAATATTACTAATAGTTACTATCTTTTTAACAAATATCTTATTTGCAAATTATGCTTTTACTAACCAAAATAGTGGAAAAATCGATATGCACGGTGGTAAAAGTGAAAATCTTTTAAATCAAAAGAATAGTTTGTCAAATACAAATTTTAATGATATTGGAATTACAAAACCAATAGCTCCAAAAGCACCTAATGCTTTAATAAAAGAGAATGAAAAAAAAGAAGAAAAAAAGGAAATTACTAAATAATGGCAAGATATAAATTTATATCATGGAATGTAAATGGTATTAGAGCAGTTGATAAAAAAGATGCTTTAAAATGGGTTGATGAAGCAAATATAGATTTGCTTGGTGTTCAAGAAACAAAATCTATGAAAGAACAAATTCCAAAAACAATTTTTACTAAAGAGTACAAAACACTATTTGCAAGCGCATCAGCAATAAAAGGAAGAAGTGGAACGGCACTTTTTACAGATATAGAAACTTCATTTGAATGTAACTGTCCAAGTGTTGATATTCTTGATGAAGGAAGAATAAACGAAGTTCATTTTTCTTTAGGAGATAAAAATATAGCATTTTTTAATGTATATTTTCCAAATGGACAAAGTAGTAAAGAAAGACTTGATTATAAAATGGAGTTTTATGATAGATTTTTAAATCATTGTGAAAACTTAAAAAAAGATGGGAAATCTATCATTGTTTGTGGTGATGTAAATACAGCACACACTGAAATTGATATTGCTAGACCAAAAGCAAATGAAAATACAAGTGGATTTTTACCAATGGAAAGAGATTGGATAACAAAATTTTTAGATTTTGGATACATTGATACTTTTAGATTGATAAATGGTGATATAAAAGACAAATACTCTTGGTGGAGCTATAGAGCAAATGCAAGAGCAAATAATGTAGGCTGGAGAATAGACTACTTTTATGTAAGTGAAGACTTAAAAGATTTTGTAAAAGATGCTTATATTTTAGATAATATTGAAGGAAGTGATCACTGTCCTATTGGCTTAGAAATGGAGTTTTAAGACTCCATTTCTACTCTATTTTTTCCTTTTGATTTAGCAAGATACATAGCATTATCTGCTCTTAAGATAAAATCTGTGATTGTATCATTTTCTTTAAAACTAGATACGCCAAAACTTGCAGTTTTATATCCTACTTTTTCAAATTTATGTTGTGATATTTTTTCTCTTAAATTTTCTGCTAATTTTGCAGTATCATCTAAGTTTGTTTTTGGACAAATGATTATAAATTCTTCACCACCCCATCTTCCTACTGTATCAGTTTGCCTTGTAAAAGTTGTCAAAATTTCAGAAATTTTTATCAAAACTTTATCTCCAACTAAATGACCAAATTTATCATTTACTTTTTTAAAATCGTCAAGATCTAATAAAATTATTGAAAAATCATCTTTATACCTTTTATAAAAACTTTCATATATTTGTAAAGTTGAATCTATCTCTTTTCTATTTTTTAATTTTGTTAAATAATCAGTTGAAGATAGGATCATTAGTTCTTCTTTTGCCTCTTCAAGCTCTTTTGTATAATTTAATTTATTAACAATTGAATATGATAATAATAACAAACAAATAAAAATTGCAATATCGCTTGGATACTCTTCCCAAGGGACAAGTCCCGCTGCAATTAAAGAAGAATAAAGCCAATAAAGTGAAATTATAAAAAAACTAAATGTAATAATCTTTGTTTCTTTATCACCTTTAAAAAAGAAATAAATCATAAAAATAGTTAAAATTGGTAATGTAACAAAATTATAAACGATATCAAAACACTCATAAGTTGAAGGAAGAGTAAAGATTCCTAAAAGTGAACCAATAATTGCTACTAAAAGATATATTAAATGAAATTGCCATATTCTTTTAATTATATCAAATGGTGTTTTTTGATTTATTACTTTATCCATAAAAAGTGCCATTCCAACTGGAAAAAAGAAAAAAGCAATAGCCAACAAATATTGATTTAATAATGGAAAATATAAATATAATTCAATAATTTTTGCAGAACAAAATACATTTAAACCTTGGGTTAAAAATAATAAACCTAAAATTAAAAGTTCAATTCTTTTAAATTTTGATAAAAATGTCAATAAAAAAAGTATTGATACAAAAAGAGAAATAGAACCTACTATAATCTTTGGTATATCATAATTTAACATTTTTTCTAAAATATCACTTTTTGAAGCGATTATTATTTCGCCCCACAATCCGATATCTTCATAGTTTGAATATATTCTAAAATAAAGATATTTGCCAGCACTATCAACGTAAAGAGGTATTAAATGCCAAGGCCATCCTATATATTCACCTTTTCCTTCTTTATCAAATTCTCCAAAATGATATATTTGTTTATTTTCATAATATACTTGCGTAATTAAATCTATACTTACAATATATAAATGAGGATTTGTTGGTAAATTATCAGGAAGTTTTACCCTAAACCAAACATTTGTTTGATTATTTCTATTTGGTGGATTACTTGGAAATTTGATCTCTTTCCAAGAATTTTGATTATCTTTTTCAATGGTCCACAAAGGTAAATTATTTTCAAAAGGTGAATCTCCAAATCTATATTCCCATTTTACTTTTGATAAATCTATCTCTTTTATCTCATTTGCAGATAAAAAAATTGTTAAAAATAAGAAAATTATAATTTTTTTCATTAAAATACTTTATATAAATTTATTAGATTTTCTATATTAAATCATAATTTCTTATAATACTTGATAAAATAAAAAATAAAATCTTTTACCATAAAATTTATACATAAAGGTTAAATATGAAAAATAATATTATTGATAGATATGATAAAAATCAAGATGGTGAAATTATCATAAAGATATATACTTCAAAGATTGAAGATTTATATGAAAATTATGATAAAAAATCAACTTTCATAAAAAAAGATTTAAAAGATGATTTAGAAAATTATTTAATTGAAAGTGTTGAAGAAATTGGTAATCATCCTTTTACTATTGATTTTTATTTTGATGAAAAAAGTGATTTTACATCAGATGAAAGATTAAAAAATAGTATAAAAGAGTATTTTGAATATTTACAATTTTTAGAACATAAAAATATGAAAGAAGAATTAAAAAATTCTCTAATATTTTTAATAATTGGCTTTGTTTTTGTATCAATTTCATTTAATCTAACAGAACATGAAAACTTTTTTTATAAACTTATTTCTGAAGGTGCTATGGTAGGAGGTTGGGTTTCACTTTGGGAAGCACTAGCTACAATCTTAATAAAATGGCTTCCATTAAGAAAGAACATAAAAATTTTTAAAAAAATTACAAATGCAAAAGTACATTGTTTTTAAATCATAGAATATATAATTTTTGCTAGGATTTTTTTAAAATCTTCTCTCTCTTCTTTACTTAAAACAGAAAAAATCTTTTCTGTTGATTCCGCAACACAAGACATACACTCTTGAATTAATTCTTTTCCATCATCTGTTAAATTAATTAGCATACTTCGCTTATCATTTAATGAAGGAACTTTTTCAATCAATTTTCTATCTTCAAGTTTTTTCAAAACTTTTGTCATTCCTCCTGAAGAAAAAAGTGTCGCATCATATAACTCAGTTGGAGATAAAGCACTTTTATTAAAATAAAGAGATGCTAAAACTGAAATATGTGAATGTAATAAATCATATTTTATTTTAAAAAATTGCTCATTTTCAGCATACATTTGTTTATGCAACATTGTTATTGGTAGAGTGAAAGCAAAAACTTCATACTCTTTTAACTTAACAGTAGAATTATAAAAGTTATCTATATATTTTTTATCCATGAAGTAATTTTAACTAAATTAATATTAAATATATCTTTCTAGCAAGATATATTTAAGCAAAATTTTGTTATCTTTCAAACCTAAATATAAAAAGGAGTTATTTTGAAAAAGATATATTTTATTTTTTTAACACCACTTTTTTTATATAGCCAAAATTTGGAAGAATTAGTTAATTTATCTATACAAAATAGATTGGTTAATGCTTCACAACAAAGTTTGGATTCTATAAAAGATGAATACAAAAGTGTAAAAAGTGGATATTTACCAAAACTAGATGTTGGAGGAAAATATGCAATAACAGATGAAGAAACGGCAAGTTTGGCAAAAAAATCTGGAAATGTATATGGAAGCTTAAATTATTTACTTTATGATGGTGGAAAAAAATCAGATGTTTATGATAGTTATAAATCTACTATCAAAAGTACAGAAGAATCTGTTGAAGCTTTAAAAAATGATATTTCATTAACAGTGATAAACTACTATTTTGATTATTTATCTCTTATCTCTCAAAAAGATGCAAAGTTAAAAGAGATAGAACAGCTTGATTCACAAATGGAAAGATTAAGTAGATTTTTAAAAGCTGGTACAACAACTGAAGATGAAGTACAAAAAATCATCTCAAGAGTTGAAAATGCTAAAGTTAATCTTCAAGAGATTGAACTTCAAATCATCACTATATTACATAATTTAGAATATATAACTGGAACTAAAATTGATATTACAGCTGGTTCTAATATAAAAGAATCAGAAAAAGTTTCACAAAATAGTGAAAGATTTGATATTAAATCTTTGGAATTTGATTTACAAACAAAGTTAAGTAATTCAAGAGCTGAGAAAAGTGGATACTTACCAACAGTAACACTTGATAATACTTATACATATTATGATTCAAATTTTGATGATAAAGCTTATGAAAATAATGCTATTGATCATCAAAATATTTTATCTGCAAATTTAAAATGGAATATTTTTTCATTTGGAGAGACTAAATATAAATATGAATCAAAATACAAAGAGTATTTAGCTTCAAAATTAAAATATGAATATGAAAAAAACAAAGCAAATGTTGACTTACAACTTGCACTTAAAGCTTATGATATTGCAAAAGCAAAAATAAAATCAGCTGAAGCAAATCTAAAAGCTGCGGAAAGTGCATATGAAGTTATAAAATCAAAATATGAAAATGGTTTAATTGATAATGTAGCATATCTAGAAAGTTTAACTGAGAAATTTGATGCCATCAGTCAATTAAAAACATCTATTAATGATTTAGAAATTAAAAAAGCAAATATAATTTACCATAATGGTGAAAAATTAGAGGAGTATATAAAATGATAAAAAAATCATTAGTTGCAATTTCTTTCCTTTTCTTAGGATACAACGGTTTAATTGCAGAAGAAACAAAAGTAGCAACTGAAGCACCTGCTTTACCTGTTCAAACTTTTAAAATTGTAAAAGAAAATAATACTACAAGTAAAACTTATCCAACTATTTTAAAAGCTTATGAACAAGTTGATGTAATTGCAAGAGTTTCAGGAACACTAAAAGAAAAATATTTTAAAGAAGGTGATTTAGTAAAAAAGGGAACTCTTTTATATAAAATCGAACCTGATTTATATCAAGCAAATTTTAATATGAAAAAAGCAAATTTCACAAAAGCAAAAAAAGATTATGAAAGAGCTAAATCATTAGTTGCTTCTAAATCTATTAGTCCACAATCTTTTGATGATTATACTTATCAATATGACAGCACAAAAGCTGCATTAGACGAAGCGCAAATAAATTTAAATTATACAAAAGTAACTGCACCAATAGATGGAATTATTGGTATAAAAAATCATGATATTGGTGATTTAGTTGGTACGAATGAAGATAATTCATTACTTTTAACTATTACTAATACAGATCCTATTCATGCAGAGTTTTCTTTACCTAAAGATGATATGAATAACTTTTTATCTCAAATAAAAAGTAAAAATATAAAAATTAGTCTAATTGCAAATGGCACAACTTATGAAAATGGTCAAATAGATTATATTGCACCAACAATAGATACAAATACTGATACTTTACTTTTAAGAGCAAAATTTGACAATCCTAATCATGAGTTAATTGCAGGGAATTTTACAAAAATAGTTATTTCTAACTTATCTTTAGGAGATGTATTTATTGTTCCTGAAAATGCTGTATTAAAAACTTCACAAGCAACTATTGTTTATGTAATAGATGAAAATAATATAGCAAAAGTTAGACCTGTTACTACAGGGGATTTAGTAAAAAATGGAATGGTTATAAAAGATGGGTTAAAACCTAATGAACAAATTGTAACAAGTAATCTTGCAAAACTTAGACCTGATACAAAAGTTCAAATTATAAGTGAAGAGAAATAGTTATGATTTCCGCATTTTTCATAAAAAAACCAGTTTTTGCTGGTGTTTTATCAATTATAATATTTTTGACAGGAATAATTGCAATGTTCAATTTACCAATTGAACAATATCCAAGAGTTTTACCGCCTCAAATTATTGTAAGTACTTCATATCCAGGAGCTAGTGCAGATACTATTGCAAAAACTGTTGCTGCTCCACTTGAAGAACAAATAAATGGTGCAAAAAATATGCTTTATATGAATTCTGTTGCCGAAGATAGTGGTAGATTAAATATAAATATATTTTTTGAAATTGGAACAGATCCAGATAGTGCAAAAATAGATGTAAATAATAGAGTTCAAGCAGCTTTAGCAAAAATGCCAGAACAAGTACAAAGACAAGGTGTTGTTGTAGGTGAAAGAAGTCCAAGTATTTTAATGTTTGCAATGCTTCAATCTCCAAATAATACTTATGATTCAATATATTTATCAAATTATGCTTTATTAAACTTAGTTGAGTCATTAAAAAGAGTTAAAGGTGTTGGGGATGCGATGATTTTTGGAGCTAAAGATTATTCTATTAGAGTATGGATAGATCCTTTAAAATTATCAAAATATTCTCTTGCTACAACTGATGTTATAAATGCAATTAAAGAGCAAAACAATCAATATGCGGCTGGAAAAATTGCTTCTGAGCCAATTGCACAAAAACAGATGTATACATATACGATTAGAACTCCACAAAGGTTTGAAAATCCAGCACAATTTGGAAATATTGTAATTAGAGCTAATGAAGATGGTAGTACTTTAAAATTAAAAGATATTACAACTATTGAACTTGGAGCTAGTGATTATAGCGTTCAAACAAGATTAAATGGTGCTCCATCTATTCCTATTGGAGTATTTTTACAAAGTGGTGCAAACTCTTTAGAAACTGCTGATGCAATAAAAAAAGCTTTAGAAGATGCGAGTAAAAGCTTCCCTGATGATATAACATATAGTATTCCTTATGATAGTACAGATTTTATTTCAGCTTCTATTCATGATGTTATTAAAACTTTTATTGAAGCATTATTACTTGTAATTTTAATTATTTTCATTTTCCTACAAAGCTGGAGAGCAACTATTATTCCATTTATTGCTGTTCCTGTATCAATTGTGGGAGCATTTGCTGGAATGTATGCTTTAGGATTTAGTATTAACTTACTGACTCTTTTTGGTTTAGTTCTTGCTATTGGTATCGTTGTTGATGATGCTATTATTGTTATTGAAAACATTGAACGACATATGGAAGAAGGAAAAACTCCTAAAGAAGCTGCATTTATTGCTATGAAAGAAGTAACGGGAGCATTAATTGCTATTATTCTAGTTTTAGGTGCGGTATTTATTCCTGTTGCATTTATGGGTGGATTAAGTGGAGAGATGTATAGACAATTTGCTATTACTATTGTTATCTCTGTTATTATTTCTGGATTTGTTGCTTTAACATTAACTCCATCACTTTGTGTAAGAATTTTAAAAAATAAAAAACATGAACCTAAAGGTTTTTTCAAATGGTTTAATAATATGTTTGAAAAAGCAACAAAAGGTTATTCTGTATTAGTTAAAAAAAGTATTAGATTTTCATTAATTTCTATTTTATTATATGGTGGATTATTATTTGTATCTTATGATATGTTTAAATCTATGAAAACTGGACTTCTTCCTGATGAAGACCAAGGAACAATCTTCGTATTTGGATTTAACCCTCCAGGTTACTCTATGTCTAAATCGTTAGAATTAAGTGAAGAGATAAATAAAATCATTGCAAATGATCCTAGTGTAAAAAATATCATTACACTTGCTGGATATGACTTTACAACTTCTGCTCAAAGAAGCCATACTGTTGCAACAATTATTAAATTAAAAGATTGGAGTCAAAGACCAAATCCAGAACAAGAAGCACAAGCACTTTTAGCTAAATTTAGTAAGCAACTTATGGGTACGAGTGAAGGATTCTCATTTGCCGTTGTACCACCTCCTATTATGGGGATGAGTGTTACTGGTGGATTTGATATGTATGTTCAAGATAGAAAAGGTGGAACTATTGAAGATTTAGGAAATATTGTAAATCAAATAATAGAAAAAGCTAAAACTAGACCTGAATTAATGGGAGTTAGAACAGCACTTGCAGCTAATATTCCTCAATTTAAAATTGATGTTGATACTGAAAAAGCAAAAGCAAAAGGTGTAAGTATAAGTGACATTTATAGTACAATAAATGCAACTTTTGGAAGTTTTTATGTAAATGATTTTTCACTTTATGGAAGAACTTATAAAGTTAACTTACAAGCAAAAGATGAATTTAGAAATAATGTAGATGATTTTCAATATGTTTATGTAAGATCAGACAAAGGTGAACTTTTACCAATTAATTCATTTATAACTTACAAAAAAGTAGTTGGAGCTGATATAGTAGAAAGATTTAACCTTTTCCAAGCTGCAAAAGTATCAGGACAACCAGCTCCTGGATATAGTTCAGGAGATTCTTTAAAAGCTATAGAAGAAGTTGCAAATGAAGTTTTACCTGAAGGTTATACGATTAGCTGGACTGGAACTGCTTATCAAGAAAAACAAGTTGGAGGAAGTTCTGCGCAAGCATTTATTTTTGGTATTGTTTTCTTATTCTTAATTCTTTGTGCACTTTATGAAAGATGGTTATTACCAATTTCGGTTGTTTTAGCTGTACCATTTGCAATTTTTGGAGCAATACTTGCTACAAATTTAAGACACTTAGATAACAATATTTATTTCCAAATTGGTTTATTAGTTCTGGCAGGACTTGCGGCTAAAAATGCAATTTTAATTGTAGAATTTGCTTTACAAAAACAAAAAGAAGGATTAAAACTAATTGATGCTGCTATTGAAGCTGCTAAAGTAAGACTTAGACCGATTGTTATGACTTCATTAGCATTTACAGTTGGAGTTATGCCTCTTGCTATTAGTAGTGGAGCTGGAGCTGCTAGTAAACACTCTATTGGAACAGGAGTTGTGGGAGGAATGTTAACTGCTACATTTATAGCAATTTTATTTATTCCACTATTCTTTGTTTTAATCTCAAGACTTAGTGGTCATAAAGATGACGAAGTTCTAACAGATAAAGAAGAGGAATAAATCCTCTTCTTTATTTTAAAAAAGGATTTATATTTATTTTAAATATAACATCCTTTGCCTCTTTAAAAGATTCCTTTGTAATTACCTCATTAATAGAAATAAAATTTTGCCAATAAGTTGAGATAAACCAATTTAATTTAGCAGAAAGTAAAATCTCATCTTCACTCATTTTTCTAAAAATCTCTTTTGAAATAAAATACTCAATTAGCATTTTTATTTGCTCAATTCTAAGATTTTGTCTTTGAATAAAAATCTCTTTAAATTTAGGTAATGTAGAGAGTAAAACAGATGAATCTCTCATAATAAACCTATAATCCCAAAAAATATCTAAATATAAATCATACATTATAGATAACTCTTCTAAAGGATTTTGGCTATTTAATATCTTATCAAAGCTATTTAAACTCTCAAATTCTTCAATCATATCTTCATAAATATCAATAATAATATCTTCTTTATTTTTGTAATGATAATACAAATTTCCTGTAGAAATTTTTGCACTTATTGCAATATGATTTGTAGTAATTGAAAATGTATCATTTTCATTAAACAAATCTAAGGCATGTTTTTTTATCTTTTTTTTACTTACTGACTCTTTTTTCATACTTGATTATACTTATTTTTAACTTTTTAAATAATTATTAGAGTATTTACTCTAATTTTAAGTTGTAATTAATTTATATAAATATAAAATTTTCTATCACAAAGGAGTTAATATGAAACTAGCACCTCCTAGTTCAGGTTTACCAAATCTTGAAAAACTTTTTATAAAAAACGTTTTAGTTCCATCAGTAAGAATTTTAATAACTTGGGATATTGCTCTATTTTTATTACGAAGGGAACTAAAAATTATTGATAAATTATTAAAACCTATTGATAAAACCTTACTAACACAAAAAACACTTATAGATAGAACTTTTGCCATTGAAGATGATACAAGACAATTTTCAATAAATATGGTTTTAGAACATTTAGAAATTGCAGGAAATAAAATCAAAAATGTAATTGAAACACTAAGTTTAGAAAAAGAGTTTATTGAAGATATAAAAATAGAAAATGTAAAACCAAAACAAAATGCTAATAATCAATATGAAAGCTTTAAAAAATTTTATCAAGAATATATTTCATTTATAAAATCTTTAGATAAAAAACAATCAATAAAAAAGAAAAGACACCCTTGGTTTGTAGAATTTAACAACTATGATTGGAGCGTATTTATGTATATGCATACTTTTATACATAGAAGACAAATAGAAGCTATAATAAAGGAGATTAAATGAGTAAAAATTCAATAGGAACAATATTTAGAATTTTCTTAATATTTTTATCATTAGTAAGTTTTTGGCTTGTAACTCTTGCTATATTTTATCTTGTGATTTCATTAATATTTAGTATAGAGTTTAGTTTTAAAACATACTTTATTCTGTTTTCTTGTTTTATAATTTTTAGGATGTTTTATCCTAAAAATGTTTTTATTTAAATTAGTGCTTCAATCCAAGAAATCACTTGATTTAAAGTTTCGGGCTCTTTTTTTGAAATAAACACATAAGGTTTATTTTTTCTGTTTTCTTTTACATCGATTTGCATATCAACTAAATCAATATCAACATATGGAGCTAAATCTATTTTATTTACAATTAAAAGGTCGGAAAACAATAATCCTGCCCCTTTTTTTCTTGGAATATCAGCACCTTGTGCAACATCAATTACATAAACATAATAATCAATTAATTCATAAGAAAAAGTAGCACTAAGATTGTCTCCTCCACTTTCAACAAATACAATATCAGGATTATATTTTTCTTCAAGTTCAACAACTGCTTTTTGATTCATTGAAATATCATCTCTTATTGCAGTATGAGGACAACCACCTGTTTCAACTCCAATAATTCTATCACTATCTAAATCAAGAGTTTTTTTTAGATAATTCGCATCTTCCGTTGTATATATATCATTTGTCACAATTCCTAAAGAGTATTTATCTTTTAGTAAATTTGTTAAAGTTTCAATAAGTGAAGTTTTCCCACTTCCAACTGGTCCTGCTATTCCTATTTTCAATGCCATTTTTTTCCTTTATGTTGTGAACATTTTTGGTTCTAAATTTTTATGACTAAATATAATCTCTTCAAAAAGTGGATTAAAATTTGTGATTTTATTTTCTATATTTTTATAATCAAATTTTTCTAAAATCTCATCTATTTCAAAAAGCATCTTTTGTATTTCACTTGGTTTTATTCTTGAAATCTTTAGAGTTGTAACTGCAATGTTTATAAGATTTTTTTTAGTCCACATTACTATAAAATCTTCCAAACAAATATCCATATCAAAAGCCATAGCACTTAATACAATTATCTCATTTCCAACACAAGATTTATTTCCAATAAATGAAAAATACTCTTTTACTATATTCTTTGTTGCTAAATTTTTTATCTGTACGAAATAATTTTGTCCAATATCACGTGAAGCCTTTGCAAACTCAAAAGTTAAATAAGCTCCAAGTTCATTATCTAATTTATTTAAAATAGTTAATTTCTCTTTTTCTAAAGCTTCATAAACTTTTTTAACATAAACAAACTCTATTTTAGAATATTGGTCAATTATTAGATTTTCTAAATAGATTTTTAAACTATTTATATCTTTTACTTTTTCTTTTAAAACATGAGGTTCAAGTCCAAAAGAGTGCACAAATACACCTGAAGGGAAACTCCCATCAAGTATTTGCATAAATCTACTAAGGCTTTTTAGATTTGTTTTTTGCATATTAATGGCTATGGTGTGCTTTTCCATTTGGTTTGAAATAACCTTTTGTTTTTTCACACTTTATTTTTTCATTTGTATAACAATCTTTGATAATATCACTTAAAGAGATATCATCTAAAACTATGATTTTAAACTCTTCAATCATTACTGGTTGATGACGATTTCCTATTTCATAAGCAATTTTTGCAAAAGTTAATGCATCACTAAACTCTAAAGTAAAAATCTCATCTTCACTTCTACTCACTTTTATTCCAACACCATCTTCACAAACTAAAATATCATTTTCATGAAGATGAGTAAATTTAGCTTTTACTACTAGATTTACTCCTTTTTTAGTAACAGCTGTTAAATTTGGCTTTTGCATATCAAACCAAGATAACTCAACCTCATCACTATAATGTATATCTTTTTTAATCTCAACTACTTTTTTTATCACACTAAATTGCAAAATCTTTTCCTAAAACATAAAATATCGTCTTGCCATTGGCACTTTTTCAACATAATTTGACGCTATTAGTTCTCCATTGATTTTTACATCATATGTTTCACTATCTATTTCAATATCACCTATAAAATCATTTAATTTCATATCTGCTTTTCCAATATTTCTTACATTTTTTACTGGTAATACTTCTTTTGAAATTCCTAATTTATCTTTTAGATTTGAACTAGCTACTTTTGAAGTAAAGATAACACTTGTAGCACTACTTGCCTTTCCAAGACTTCCAAACATAGGTCTATACATATTTGGTTCTGGTGTTGGAATTGAAGCGTTACTATCACCCATCATAGCAAGTGCAATAAATCCACCTTTTATGATAATTTCTGGTTTTACTCCAAAAAATGCCCTATTCCATAAAACTAAATCGGCCATTTTTCCAACTTCAACACTTCCAATATATTCATCTATTCCAGAAGCAATTGCAGGATTTATAGTATATTTTGCGATATATCTTTTGATTCTATTGTTATCAGATTTTTCATCATCACCTTCAAGTGTTCCTCTTTGTTGTTTCATAGAGTCTGCAACTTGCCAAGTTCGTATGATTACTTCTCCCACTCTTCCCATAGCTTGAGAATCGCTACTTGTGATTGAAATAGCTCCTAAATCATGTAACACATCTTCAGCAGCTATTGTTTTTCCTCTAATTCTTGATTCTGCAAAACTAACATCTTCAGGAATTTTTGGACTCAAATGATGACAAACCATAAGCATATCAAGATGCTCTTCAATAGTGTTTTTTGTATAAGGTAAAGTTGGATTTGTACTTGATGGAAGTACGTTTGCAAGTCCAGCCACTTTCATAATATCAGGTGCATGACCTCCGCCTGCACCTTCACTATGAAAAGTATGAATTGTTCTATTTTTAAATGCTCCAACTGTTGCTTCAACAAATCCTGATTCATTTAAAGTATCTGTATGAATTGCAACTTGTACATCAAAATCATCAGCAACACTTAAACAAGTATCAATAGCATTTGGCGTACTTCCCCAATCTTCATGAAGTTTTAATCCCATTGCTCCTGCTTCTATTTGCACTTTTAAAGCTTCATAACTTGAACTATTTCCTTTTCCCATAAATCCAAAGTTTAAAGGTAAATCATCAACACTTTGTATCATCTTACTTATATTCCACTCTCCAGGGGTACAAGTTGTGGCATTTGTTCCAGTATTTGGACCAGTTCCTCCACCAATCATAGTTGTAACTCCACTTGAAAGTGCTTCATCAATTTGACCTGGACTTATAAAGTGAATATGAGTATCTATTCCACCAGCAGTTATAATTTTTCCCTCAGCTGAAAGAATTTCAGTATTTGCTCCAATTTCTAAACCCTCTGTTATTCCATCACAAAGATTTGGATTTCCTGATTTTCCAATAGCACTTATTTTCCCATCTTTGATTCCAATATCTGCTTTATAAATTCCTGTATAATCAATAATTATTGCATTTGTAATAATCAAATCAGCAACATCAACAGCAGTTGGACTTTGAGCCATACCATCACGTACAGTTTTTCCACCACCAAACTTACTTTCTTCACCATAAGTTGTGTAATCTTTTTCTATTTTAGCTATTAATGAAGTATCAGCTAGTCTGAATCTATCACCAACAGTTGGTCCATACATAGAAGCATATTTTTCTTTACTAATCTTCATGTTACTCTCCTAAAAACTTTGAAAGATTTTGCATAGCTTTTGCTTTTACATTCTCATCATCTAAAAAGCCTTCAACTAAACCATTAAATCCACTAACATATCTTTTACCACTAAAATCAATTAAGTTTACACTTTTTTTACTTCCTGGTTCAAATCTTACAGATGTTCCTGCTGGAATATCAAGTCTTTTCCCATAAGCTTTAATTCTTTCAAAACTAAGCTCTTTATTTACTTCAAAGAAGTGATAGTGAGAACCCACTTGAACTGGTCTGTCACCTTTGTTTTCTATCTCTATTGTAATAATTTCTTTTGAAGAGTTTAGTTCTATTTCACCTTCATCTACAAGATATTCTCCAGGGATTAATTTGTTTTTATCATAAGAAATTGGGTTATGAACTGTAACTAATTTTGTTCCATCTTCAAAAGTTGCTTCAACTTGAACCATGTACATCATAGATGCAACACCTTCAAGTACATCATCCTCTTTTAAAACTTTTGTAGCATCAACCATAAGTTGTGCAACACTTTTTCCATCTCTTGCACCCTCAATAATATATGAACTAATTATTGCTACTGCTTCTGGATAGTTTAGTTTTAAACCTCTTTCTTTTCTTTCCATTGCAAGCTTTGAAGCTGTATAAATCAATAATTTCTCTTGCTCACGATTTGTAAGGAACATATATTCTCCTTTTAGATTTTATATTCACTTTAATTTATATAGATTTTATCCAATTAAAACCGATTATTATTTTTTCACTTGTATATTAATTAGTCATTAAAATTCTTCTATTTTTCAATTCTCTTCTATATTTATGCAATAATGGTTCAGTATAACCTGATGGTTGAGAAATCCCTTCAAAAATCAAATCGCAAGCTGCTTTAAAAGCATATCCATCAAAAGATGGAGCCATATTTATATATGACAAATCAGAAGTATTTTGAACATCAACAACTTTTGCCATAGCTTTTAAAGAGTCCATTACATCATCTTTTGTACAAACTTTATGTTCAATCCAATTTGCTAAATGTTGAGAAGAGATTCTTAAAGTTGCTCTATCTTCCATAAGTGCTACATTATTTATATCTAAAACTTTTGAACATCCAATTCCAGAATCAATCCATCTAACAACATAACCTAAAATTGTTTGAGCATTATTATCAAGCTCTTTTTTTATCTCTTCTTTACTTAAAATCGATATATCTTTCATAAGTGGAAGAGTTAAAAGTTCATCTAAAGATGCTCTTTTATCCCCTTTTAAATTATTTTGAACTTCAAATACATCTACTTTATGATAATGAATTGAGTGTAAAACTGCTGCTGTTGGAGAAGGAACCCAAGCTGTGTTTGCTCCTGATTTTGGATGATTGATTTTTTCAACCATCATTTTTGCCATCTCATCAGGCATCGCCCACATACCTTTTCCTATTTGAGCAAATCCTTGTAAACCACACTCTAAACCTATATCAACATTTGAATTTTCATAAGCTTTAATCCAAACTTGCTCTTTCATTTTTGATTTTTGAACAAATGCACCAGCAAACATAGAAGTATGAATCTCATCACCAGTTCTATCTAAAAATCCAGTATTTATAAATACAACTCTACTTTTAGCAGCTCTTATGCACTCTTTTAGATTTAAAGTTGTTCGTCTTTCTTCATCCATTATTCCTATTTTGATTGTATTTCGAGGAAGTTTTAGAGCATCTTCAACCATTTCAAAAGTTTTTACTGTAAATTCTACCTCTTTTGGTCCGTGCATTTTTGGTTTAACTATATAAACACTTTTTTGTCTTGAGTTCGATTTACTATTTGCTCCTTTTATATCTACAATCGAGCATAAAACAGTAATCATACAATCCATAATTCCTTCAAAAACTTCTTCATCATTTTCATCTAAAATTGCAGGATTTGTCATAAGATGACCTACATTTCTAACAAAAAGCAGACTTCTTCCATGTAAAGTTTTACTATTTCCATCTATTGTTTTATAAGTTATATCTTCGTTTAGAGTTCTTGTCATAATTTTTCCATTTTTTGAAAAACTATCTTCTAAATCACCTTTCATAAGCCCAAACCAATTTTTATAAACTTCTGCTTTATCAATTGCATCAACTGCTGCAACTGAATCTTCACAATCCATAATAGTAGTAACTGCTGCTTCTAAAATAACATCTTTTATAAAGGCTTTATCTAAACATCCTATAAAACTATTTTTATCTATTTGTATTTGAATATGTAGATTATTATTTTTAAAAATAAGTGTTTGAGGATTTTCAATTTCTCCAATAAAACCTAAGAATTTTTCCTTATCTTTTAATGTTGTTGTTTCACCATTTTCTAAAGTTATAATAAGTTCATTATTTACTATTTTAAACTCAATTACATCTTTATAAGAGCCTTTTTGCAAAGTAATTGATTCATCTAAAAACTCTTTTGCATAAGTTACAACTGCTTCACCTCTTTTTTTGTTATACTCTTTTGTAATAGCTAAATCACCCTCTTTTGATATAACATCTGTTCCATATAAAGCATCATATAAACTTCCCCATCTTGCATTTGCAGCATTTAGAGCAAATCTTGCATTTTTAACAGGAACAACAAGTTGAGGGCCAGCTTGTAAAGTTATCTCATCATCTATATTTTTTGTATCTATTTTAAAATCTTCTTTTTGTTCAACTAAGTATCCAATTTCTTTTAAAAAATTTTTATATTTATCTAAATTAGTTGAATCATATTTATTTGTTTTATACCAATTATCAATCTTTTTTTGTAAATCATCTCTTGTTTTTAGCAACTCTTTATTTATAGGAGTTAGAGTTTCTATAATATTTTCAAAACTTTTCCAAAACTCATTTTCTGAAATTTCTGTTTTTGGTAATATTTCATTATTTATTAAATCAAAAATTCCTCTTTCTATTTTTAAATTACCTTGTTTTATTCTTTGCATAACCTCAATCCCTTAAAACTTCTATCTCTTCATCTATATCAACTTCGATACAATCAATAACTTTGTTTTCTTTTTTTCCTAAATCATTTCTATCTATTACAATAAATTGTTCTTCATTTTCACAAGCAATCAAAGGAAAATGCCAAATTCCTTTATTGTAATGAACCCCTTGATTTCCATCTGTTTTAAAAACTTTTAGTGTTCTTAAATCAGGTTTTTCATCACCTAATGCAACAACAACTAAAAAAGAATTATTACTTCTTGGAATAAAAGTTTGGGAAAAAAATGGATGTTTTTCCATCATATTTATCTTCAATGGAAACTCTCTTTTTTTCCCAATATATAAATGAACAGTTGCAACTCCACCATTTTCATTTGCATCAATGTTGCAAAGGTTATAGTGTTTTTGTGCAAAACCATTATTTATAACTACTGATTTACTATTTTGTGTACTTAAAACTTCTCCATAAGCTTTGAAAACCTCAATATTTAAATCAATAGGTTTTAAAATTTTTTTCATTTTTTATTTCTCAACTTTTACAAATTTTCCAAATAGTTTTAGTCTTGAAACTCCACCATCAGGGAAAATATTGATTCTAATATGAGTTATTGGTTTATCGTGAAGTAAAAAACTCTTATCAAAATAGTGTTTATTATGCATTGATAATTTTTGTTTAGGAATTAACTCTTCCCAAAAAATACTTTGAGTTATTACTGAACTATCTGTTGTATTTTCTAAATATGCACTACAAATAGAAAAACTATCAGCAAAATTTCCTTTGAAGAAATTTGTATCAATCATAATATTATCTATGATTGCTGGCTTTGCTAGTTCTATAATTCCCCAGTCAAATCCAGGTTCCCTTCTTCGTCTAGTTTCCCAACCATCACCCATATTTAAAGCATCATTTTCTTTTAAAATATTTTTTAAAGGACCAAAAAACTCATTGTTTGTATAAACAGCTCTTGCACCATTTAACATAGAAAGTACATTTATATTATCTTCATCATAAAGTTTTTCATCAAAACAGATTTCACCAAAAGCTTTAAATCTTGCAATTCCACCATCAGGATAAATGTCAACTCTTAAATGTGTTAACTCTTTTACATAACTTGAATCAAAATACTGTTTTTTATCTCCTTCTAAATCACTTTGAGTTAATAATTCAAATGCTTCTAATGTCTCATATTTAGATACAAACTCTTCATCACTCATATCTTTTGCTTTGAAACCTTTGATTGAAATAGCTTTTGGATAATTCCCTCTAAAAAAAGATGTATCAACTAAAAAAGAGTTGATTTTTGATATTTTTCCTAGTTTTATAATACAATGGTCATTTCCACCATTTCTTCTTCGTCTAGTTTCCCAACCATCCATCCAATGTCCATTTTCATCAAATTCATCTTTAAATACTGCCTCTGTTTCTAAAAGCATTCTATTTGCACTTGCAAAAAACTCATCTGTTGTAAAAATAATTTTTGAATTTAATTCACAACTTGTTACATTTATCATTATTTATCCTTATTTTTTTCAAAATTATTTATCCAATGATTCGCTATATCCACTCTTTTACAAAACCAAACATCATCAAATTTTCTTACATATTCTAAAAATCTTCTCATAGCCATAATTCTTCCAGGATGCCCTAATACTCTACAATGCATACCAATTGACATCATTTTAGGTTGAGTTTTCCCTTCTAAATATAAAACATCAAAACTATCTTTTAAGTAGTTAAAAAATTGATCTCCATAAGAAAATCCATGTGGCAAAAATCTCATATCATTGTTATCCATTGTGTATGGAATTACAAGATGTTGTTTTGTAGTTATTTCAGGAGCAAAATATGGTAAATCATCATTATAAGCATCGCTGTCATATAAAAATCCACCCTCTTCTACAACTATTTTTCGTGTATTTTCACTATCGCGACCTGTATACCAGCCAAGTGGACGTTTTCCTATCATTTTTGTTAAAATTTCTATACTTTTATAAAGATGTTCCCTTTCTATTGATTCTTCAATTTTTTGATAATTAATCCATCTATATCCATGAGAGCAGATGTCATAATCATTTAAAGCTAAATATTCTGCTAGTTTTGGATTTCTAGCAACTGCCATTGCAACTGCAAAAATAGTTACAGGAATATCAAACTCTTTAAAAAGTTCTAATACTCTCCAAACACCAACCCTTGAACCATATTCATAAAGTGATTCTATTGATTTATGTCTTTGTCCTATAAAAGCTTCTGGATTTATCATATCAGATAAAAAAGTTTCTGATGCTTTATCTCCATGAAGTATGCAATTTTCTGCACCTTCTTCATAATTTAGAACAAATTGCAAAGCAATTTTTGCTTTATTTGGCCACTTTGGATTAATTGGTTCATTTGCATAACCAATTAAATCTCGTGGATAATCTTCTATTTCAATTTGCATTTTTTAATTTCCAAACATAAATTTATTTTTCTTTGATGGTGTAATTCCAAAATTTAATGCTTCTACACAATGATCTAAATGCTGAGACATAATATTTTTAGCATGTAAAACATCATTACTTTTTATTGCTTCAATTAATACTCTATGTTCATCATATGAACAAAATGAAGTGCTACTATCATCATAAATAAGCCCAGCTAAGATACTTAAAGGAATTAATGGTTTTAAAGCATTGATTAAAAAATCATTCTCACTTATAATTGCTAATTTTAAGTGAAAATCACAAGATGTTTTTACATATTCGCCATTTCTAAATGATATTTTTAAATACTCTTCAGTTTCAACTTTTTCATTTAAAACTGACAAATCAAGCTCTTTTTTCTTATTCATATTTGTAACTATTTCTACAATACCTGCTTCGATTACTTTTCTTGCAGTATAAATATCTTTTGCATTATCTTCAGTTAGCCAAACAACATGGAAACCTTGATTTTTTTTATATGTTAAAATTCCCATTGTCACAAGTTTACTAAAAGCTTTTCTTACTACATCTCTACTTGTATTTAAATCTTTTGCTATTACACTTTCTGATAGTTTTATACCTGGATGTAATTTCTTTGTAAATATTGCATCAAAGATGAAATTTACAATATTATCTTCTAAAGTAAAAATATCATTTTGTTCCATTTTTTGCCTTTTATTTATAATGTTTCATAATTGTATACAATAAGTGTAGACAATTTTTCAAAATTATACACCATAAATTTTTATTTTTCTAAAGGTGCAGCATAAGAATTAACTTTACTCGTTAATAATTTTGCACCAACAAGTGACTCTGCCATTTTAACTGCACATAAAACTCCATCAATTACCGGGATATTACATCTTTGAGATAATTTGATAGTTAAGTCTGCCATTCCTGCACATCCTAAAATAATTGCTTCACAATTATCCTCTTTTATTGCCGTTAAAATTTCTTTTTCTATTTTATCTATCGCTTCGTTTTCACAATCTTCTAAAGAAAGAACTGGAATATTTGCTGCTCTTACTTTTCTACAAAATTTATTCATTCCATATTTATGACTTAACTCTTCAATTATTGGAACTGAACGATTTAACGTAGTTACAACTGAAAAACTTGAAGCTACAACTGTTGTCATATGCATTGCAGCTTCACAAATACCAATAACAGGACCTGATACTAACTCCCTTGCAGCTTCAATTCCTGGGTCATCAAAACAAGCTATTATGTATGCATCAGCACCCCATATTTCAGCTCTTTTTATCTCTTGCATTAAACCCATCAAACTTTGAACTTCATCATAATGCCCTTCAATACTCTTTGGAGAATTTGTTGGATTTGAAGCCCAAATTTCAGTATCACTATTTTTAAATTTTAACGCAACTTCTTTACATTTTAATGTCATTGATTCTGTTGAATTTGGATTAATAATTGCCAATTTCATTAATGACTTCCTCCTAAATATAATTCTATAATTCTTTCATCATGTATCAAATCTTTTGATTTTCCACTCAATAGTACTTCACCTAGTTGCATAGCATAAGCACGTTGTGAAATTTTCAATGCCATTCTTGAATTTTGTTCAACTAAAATTACTGAAATTTTATCTTCTTGATTTATTTGAACAATAGATCTTGCAATATCTTGAACTAATTTTGGAGCAATTCCAAGACTAGGTTCATCCATCAATAAAACTTTTGGTCGTGACATTAAAGCTCGTCCAATTACCATCATTTGTTGTTCACCACCACTCATAGTGCTTGCTTGTTGTTTATATCTCTCTTTTAATCTTGGGAATTTTGTCAAAATTTTTTCTAAGTCTTCTTCTATTCCATCTTTGTCTTTTCTTGTAAAAGCTCCCATTAAAAGATTATCTTTTACACTCATATAAGGAAAAACTCTTCTTCCCTCCGGTGTCATAGCAATTCCTTTTTCAACAATTGTTGAGGGTAATTTACCATCAATTCTTTCTCCATTAAAAATAATTTCACCACTATTTAGACCTTTAAGTCCTGTAATGGCTTTTAATATTGAAGATTTTCCTGCACCATTTGCACCAATTAAAGTGATTGTTTCACCCTCTTCTAAAACTAAAGAAACATCTTTAACTGCTCTTATTTGTTCATAATTAATACTAATATTTTTACACTCTAATAAAGCCATTTTACATTCCTATTTCTTCATCTTCAACACCTAAATAAGCCTCAATTACTTTTGGATTTTTTTGAATATCAGTAGGTTTCCCTTCTGCAATTTTTTCTCCAAAACTAATAACAACTATTCGGTCTGAGATTTCCATAACTGCTGGCATATCATGTTCTACTAAAAGTACTGTAACACCAGAATTTTTAATCTGTTTTACCATTTCCATACATTTTCTAGTTTCATCATGGTTCATACCTGCAAATGGTTCATCAAGCAATAAAACTTTTGGTTTACAAGCTAGTGCATTTGCAATTCCTAAAGCTCTTAATAATCCATGAGGTAAATTACTAGCTATTTCATTTTTTACATGAGATAAACCTAGAAACTCAATAATTTCATCCGCAGATTTTGCAAAATTTTCATTATCAACTTGAGCAATTTTTGTATTAAAGAAAAAATCAATCAATGTTGATTTTGCTTGTAGTTGATGAGCAATGATAATATTATCTCTAACTGACATATCTTTAAAAACTGTTGTCTCTTGAAAAGTTCGAACTACACCTTTTCGTGCAGTAATATGAGGTTTTAAACCTGATATTTTTTCTTTATTAAAAATTACATTTCCAGATGTTGGTTTTAAAAATGAAGAAATCAATTTAAACATTGTTGATTTTCCTGCACCATTTGGACCAATAACTGATAATATTTCATTTTCATAAACTTCAAATGTCACATTGTTTATAGCAACTAATGAACCAAATTTTTTTGTTAAATTATTAATTTCTAAAATAATCTTTTTCATTTTTTTAACCTTAAACTTAATATTCCATTTGGTAAAAACAACATCAATAAAATCATAATACTTGAATATATCAATAATTGATACTCTTTGAAAATAAACAACATATCCCAACTAAAATACAGAACAAAAGCACCTAAAATTGGACCAAATACATAAGCTAATCCACCTAAAAATGTATAAAGCATATAGTTTATTGAATCTGCAACTTGAAAAGTTGTAGGATAAACTGATTGTGTTAAATTGATAAAAATAGCTCCACCAATACCACCTAAAAATGAAGATATTGCATAAGATATAACTCTTAAATAAGCTATATTAACTCCAAATGATGAGGCTAATTCTTCATTTTGTTGTAAAGATTTTAATAATATTCCCATTCTTGAATTTACTAATCTATGAACAACTGCAAAAGATATAATCATAACCACAACTGCTAAATAATAAAAAGCAATTTTACTGTTTTGTAAAGTTGCAAAATCAGGAATTATTGTAATTCCAAACAGACTTAATTCACCAGGAAGAGGAATATTTGTTATACCACTTGGTCCATTTGTTAAAGGAACAAGGGCAATAGCTATTAATCTTACAACTTCTGTTAAAGTTAAAGTAACCATTGAAAAATAAACACCTCTCAGTCTTAAGATTGGCAAACCAATCAAAATACTAAAAAAAGCTGCAACAAAACCAGATACAAATAAAGCTATCCAAAAAGATATATCATATTGGACAACTAAAACAGCTGTTGTATATGCTCCAATTAAAGCATAAGCTCCTTGTCCCATATTTATTCGTCCCATATAAAAAGACAACCAAACTCCTGCACTAATTGTTGCTAAAATTGCAACAGAAGTTATTCCATATAAAAAATCATTTCTTTGTATAACCAATAAAATAACAGGAATAATCACAAGTAGAAAAACTATTGCAATTATCACTCTTAATATAAATTCTCTTTTTTCCATAATCAACCCCAAGGTTTACCCATAAGTCCCTGAGGACGTAAAGTAAGAAATATCATTAAACCTGCAAATATCGTCAAATAAGTTATATCACCTGGTAAATAATAAAGACCGAAAGCCTCAACAAGACCTAAAATAAAACCACCTAAAATAGCTCCTGATATAACTCCTGCTCCACCAATCATAATCATTGTAAAAGCTTGAATTGAAATACTTCCACCAATTCCTGAATTAACTCCTGTTACAGTTACAAGCAAACTTCCAGCAATTCCAGCTAACATAGCTCCTAATGCAAAACCTATTAATCTATATTTATCTAAATTAACACCCATTAATTGTGCTGCTGTTTTATCTTGAGCTAAAGCTCTCATTGCACGACCTGTTTTTGAATATTGCATAAATAATATAAAAAATACAATCATCGTAGCTGCAATTAATCCAATCACTATTTTGTTATATGGAATAATGATATCTAAACCATAATCTTCACCAAAAAATACACCATCAACTAAACTAGGTACACTTCTTTGTTTTTCACCAAAAAGTATCAAGATTAAAGAATCTAAAAAGAATGCCGTTCCAGCTGCTAAAAGCATCGTACTCTCTTCTCTAACGGATCTTTTTAAAACTGTACTAAAAAGATATTTTTCAAAAATTGCCCCTATCACGGCTAAAGTCAATCCCGATAAAAGCATTGCAACAATAAAAGGTAATCCCAATTTTCCATAAATATAATAAGTTATAAATGCACCTAAAACATACATTTGTCCATGTGCAAAATTTAAAATATTCATTAAAGAAAATATCAATGTTAGACCCAATGCAATTAACGCATATTGGGCACCTGTAATTAAACCATTAAGTAATATTTGTTCCATTTTTATGTTCCTCTAAACATATTTTAGAGACATTTAAAAAATGTCTCTTATTTAAATTAGTCAGCTGAACCAACAAATAGTGTTTTAAATTCTCCATTTTCATAAACTTTAGGAGTAAGAGGAACACCTAATTGTCTATTTTGACCGAATGTAGTTTTTCCAACAAATTTAAATTTGCTTGTATCATCTTTTATAAAGATATTTGGTGCAGTCCAGTCTGAATCAACAGTTTTTAAAAACTCATCAGCATCATTTATAGCTTTTGGATTTGATTTAAGAACTTCTAAAATATACTCTAAAGCAAATATTTTTGTATTTGATTCATCATTATATTCACCATATTTTTTTGTATATAAATCAACCCATTTTTTCATAACATCTGATTGTAACTGAGCATCTACTCCACCTTGACAAATAAATCCATTTGCAGCATCTCCAGCACCCTCTTTTAAAATACTTGCATCAAGAGCAGTTCCTGCTGCCATGTAACCTTTGAATCCTAACTCTCTTGCTGTTTTAATAATAAGAGGAGCAGTTGCTGGTGAAACACCTGAAAGAACTAATAAATCTGGTTTTTTCTTAACAATTGGTGTAATAACTGAATAAAAATCTCTTGTATCAGCTTTGTATGTTGCTTTCGCTTCAATAACATCTAAACCCAAATCTTGAGCGATTTTTATACCATTATCTCTTTGATTTAGTGGGTCAGCTGCATTTGCTGCAATAAAAGCAACAGTTTTTACATTTTTATTATCTTTTAGCCATTTGTAAACTGATGGTTCCCATTGATAAGAAGCAATCATTCCAAATACTGCATAATTAGCAGGTTTTATATATAAACTTTTGTCAAATGCATATGGGAAATAAACTATTTTATTTCTTTCTGCTATTGGTTTTACAGCAATTGCTTGTGCATCATCATTTGGACCAACAACATATTTTATTCCTTGTTGAGCCATTTTTTCCATCCCTGCAACTGCAATTTTTGGATCAAAAGCATCATCAAAAGGAACAATTTCTACTTTATATTTTTTCCCATCAATTTCAATACCACCTTGTTGATTATAAATATCAGCTGATGTTTCCATCGAACGAACATTTGAAGTTCCCCAAGCTGCATTCTGCCCTGATAAAGTACCAACAAAACCTATTTTTATGCTATCTTGAGCAAAAGCTAATGTGCAAGTTAATGCACTTAATAATATACCTTTCTTTATTATTCTTTTCATCATCTAACTCCTAATTAAATTCATCTATTTAAAATGTTAAAATAATTCTATCAGATTGTCTACAATTATTGTGTACAATTATTGTCTACAAAATAAACATTTTATAAGATTTTTTTCTTAATTTTTTTAACTAATGAAAATATTAAGTATTTTTGTTTAGTAAATATACAATATATGTACATTTATATGAAGGAGGAAGAGATTTATTGTTTCCCTAAAATAAATCTCTTTTTATTTATATTTTTTCTGTATAATTCCCAGATATTAGATATTTTTTCTTTTAAATCAAACATATTATTTGAACTAAGCACACCTAAAATCAGCTTTTTATTTGAAGAAAAGGCAAAACTTTCAAAACTATCATGTATTTTACTTAGAAATTCTTCACTGTTTTTTACTTTTAAATATATCTTTGCAAAGATAAAATTTGAACTATCTTTTCTATTTATATAATCTTTTAGTTCATCACCTTGAACATCAAATTTTTCTATATATTCTAAATTATTTTCTTGCTTAAATGTATTTTTTATAAGCATATTTGAAAAATCAAAATTTTCAAAACTTCTACCACGACTTAAAATATCTACATAAAAGAATGTTGAACTTTCATCAAAATTTAGTTTAAAAAGTTGAATATACTTTGAGTCTTTAAATAAAATTAATTCATCATTTATAAACTCTAAATTTGAATTTTTTAACTCTATATTTATACTATTTATTCCAAACTCTTTTTTTGATGGATATATTTTTGTGGCTGATTCTGTAGTTATAACTAAAGATGAATTTTCTAAAGAAAAAGTTGTTTTTATTTTATCTTTTGGGAAAATTCCTTCCCCAATATTTAGAAGTTTTATGTAGTTCTCACTCTCATTAAAATGATAGTGACGAGATGGTAAATTGAGTTTGTTTAAACTAAATTTATCATCAATAAAAGCAAAATTTATACTCATATTTTTCCTATACTGATAAATGTTGTTTTATTATATCATCACTTAACTCTTTTATCTCACCACTAGCAACAACACTTCCTCTATCTATTACATAAAAATCATCTCCATGACGTCTAGCAAATGGAAGTTTTTGTTCAACCAACATAACAGTTATTTGCTCTTCTTTTGTAAGATAATCAATAACCTCGCCAATTTGAGCTACGATATTTGGTTGTATTCCTTCACTTGGTTCATCAAGTATTAAAAAATCTGGGTCAATACATAAAGCTCTTGCGATTGCAAGTTGTTGTTGCTGACCTCCACTTAAATCTCCACCTTTTCTTTTTTGCATATCTTTTAAAACTGGGAATAAATCATAGATTTTATCTGGAACTTTTTTTATTTTATGTCTATTTGACATAACTCCTATTTGAAGATTTTCCAAAACTGTTAGTTGAGAAAATATTTCTCTTCCTTGTGGTACATAACCTATTGCAATACTTGCACGTTTATGGTCAGGAAGTTTTGAAATATCAGTATCATTATAGATTAGTCCTCCATCTTTTATTGGAAGTAAACCCATGATAACTTTACTCAAAGTTGTTTTTCCAACTCCATTTCTTCCCATAACACAAGTACATCTACCTTTTTTAAACTCTAAGTTTAAATCCCATAGAGTGTGACTTTGTCCATAAAATTGATTTACATTTTCTATTTTTAACATCACTATTCTCCTAGATATACTTTTCGTACTTTTTCATTGTTTTGTATTGCATCCATACTTCCTTCTGCAAGTACAGCCCCTTCATGTAGAACTGTTACTTTTTTTGCAATACTTCTAATAAACTCCATATCATGTTCTACTACAACTACAGCATTTTCTTTTGATAAACTTGTCAAAATCTCTGCTGTTTTTTCTACTTCTTGAGGTGTCATTCCTGCAACTGGTTCATCTACAAGTAAAAGTTTTGGCTCTTGCATGATTAACATACCGATTTCTAACCACTGTTTTTGACCATGAGATAAGATTCCAGCTTGTTGATTGTATAACTCTTTTAAACCTATTAGTTTCATAGTTTCTTCAATTTTATCTTTTTGTTCGCTACTTAGTCTTGAAAAAAGTGTTTTAAAAAATCTTTTATCATCTTTCATTGCAAGTTCAAGATTTTCAAAAACTGTATGATTTGCAAAAACAGTTGGTTTTTGAAATTTTCTTCCAATTCCTATTTGAGCAATACTTGGTTCATCCATTGAAAGTAAATCAACTGCTTCACCAAAAACAACTTGTCCCGTATGCGGTTTTGTTTTACCTGTAACTACATCCATCATAGTTGATTTTCCAGCTCCGTTTGCACCAATTATACATCTTAGTTCCCCATAATTTATAGAAAAACTAAGATTATTTAAGGCTTTAAAACCATCAAAACTAACACTAACACCATCAACTAATAGGATTCTATCTCCTATTTTTAAATCACCTATTCTTTGTTCATTTTCATGTTTTAATAGTCTCATCTTAAGCCTTTTTTACTTTTGAATTAAACATTGTAAATATTCCAACTACACCTTTTGGAAGATATAGAGTAACTACAACAAAAAGCGCACCTAAAGCATATAACCAAACTTCTGGAAGAGCAGATGTAAAATATGTACTTGCAAAACTTACAACTATTGCACCTATAATTGCTCCATAAAGTGTACCTCGTCCTCCAATTGCAACCCAAATAACAAGCTCAATAGAAAATAAAGGTGAAAAAACTCCAGGATTTATGATTCCTACTTGTGGCACATAAAGTGCTCCTGCAATTGCAGCTAATATTGCAGATACAACAAAAATAAAAAGTTTATATTGTTCTACTTTATATCCTAAAAATCTCACCCTACTTTCAGCATCTCTAATAGAAATAACAACTCGTCCAAGACGTGAATTTATAATAAATCTACAAAGTAAATATCCTAAAGTTAAAGCTATAAAAGTGATAATTAATAGTGATACTCTTGTAGTATCAGCTGATAAATCAAAACCTAAAATATCTTTAAAATCTGTTAGACCATTATTTCCACCAAATCCCATATCATTTCTAAAGAAAGCTAGCATAAGTGCATAAGTTAAAGCTTGTGTTATGATTGAAAGATAAACTCCAGTTACCCTACTTTTAAATGCTAACCATCCAAAAATAAAAGCTAAAAGTGCTGGAACAAACATCACCATCAAAAAGGCAAATAAAGGATTATCAAATCCATACCAAAACCAAGGTAACTCTTTTAGATTCATAAACACCATAAAGTCTGGTAAATCTGGATTTCCATAAACTCCTCTTTCTCCAATTTGACGCATAAGATACATAGCCCAAGCATAACCCCCAAGAGCAAAAAATGCTCCATGACCAAGGCTTAAAACTCCTAAATATCCCCACACTAAATCAAGAGCAAGAGCAAGTAATGCAAATGCTAAATATTTTCCTAAAATCGTAACTGTAAAAGTCGAAATATAAAAAATCGAATCATTTGGAACAAATAAATTACAAAATGAAACTACAAATACTACAACAGCAAGAGATGATAAAACTATTTTTCCACCTTTATCATTTTGCATAATTTTTAAAATTAATGGTTGCTTTTTCATATCTTAATCCTCAACATCTCTTCCCTTTTGTGGGAAAAGCCCTCTTGGTTTTTTCTGAATAAATAGTATTATGAATACTAAAATAATAACTTTTGCTAAAACTGCCCCAGCAACTGGTTCAATAAATTTATTTATTTCTCCAAGTGAAAATGCTGCTATTAAAGTTCCCCATAAATTTCCAACTCCACCAAACACAACAACCATAAAACTATCTACGATATATGCTTGTCCAAGATTTGGTCCAACATTTGTTAGTTGAGATAAAGCAACTCCTGCAACTCCTGCAATTCCTGAACCTATTCCAAATGTTATTGCATCAATGTAACTTGATTTTATTCCCATTGCACGTGCAATTGGTCTGTTTTGAGAAACAGCTCTAACTTTTAATCCTAAACTTGTTTTTTTCATCACATATAAAATTGCTAAAAATACAATGATTGAAAAAATCACAATATAAAGTCTATTATATGTAAGTGATAAGGCACTATTTATTTCTAACGCTCCACTCATCCATGATGGAGTTTTTACCTCTTGGTTAAGTGGTGAGAATATTGTTCTAACAACTTGTTGTAAAATCAAACTAATCCCAAAAGTTGCTAGTAATGTTTCAAGTGGTCTTCCATATAAATGTCTGATAACTAATCTTTCTATTAAAATCCCAACTAAAGCACTCACTATAAAAGCACAAGGAATTGCTATGATAATCGAATATTCGATTAAATTTGGCATTAATTGTTGGATTGTATATGTAGTATATGCTCCAATCATGATTAGTTCACCATGAGCCATATTTATTACTTTCATAACCCCAAAAGTAATAGCAAGTCCAATTGCAGCTAAAAGTAAAACTGAACCTTGAGAAAGTCCAAAAAATGCTGTTTCTATAAACGAATAAAAACTTCTAGAACTCTCTATTGAAGATATTGATTTATTTGCTTCTTCTTTTAATTCAAGTGATGAATCACTTGATTCACTTATAGTTTTCAAAGTTGCTAATGAGTTTGAAGAGATATAATCACCTAAAGTACGAACAGCTTCTAACTGTTTTTCTCCAGTGTAATACTTAGCAAAAATGATATTTTTAGCTTCAAGTAAAAGCTCTTTAACCTCATCATTTTTCTCTTTTTCCAAAGCTTTTAAGATAACTGTTTCATCATCTTTTGTAACATTTTGTAAAATATTTTTAGCTGATGTCTCTCTTTTTTTTACATCTTTAGAGAAAAGATTTATTTGAGCAAGTAAGCTTTTTATAACACTTCTTAATTTATTGTTAGTTTTAACTTTTTCAAATCCTGATTCATCAAGTTTTTCTAAATCATTTCCACTAATCAAAGATTTAGTGTATAAACTATTTTCTTCTTTTTTAACTAATACAACAACATCTTTATCATCATTTTTGATGAATAAATCTCCATCAAGCATTTTAGATAAAACTAAAGTTAATCTATCATCTTCTATATAATTATTTGCAAGTTGAGTTACAATATTTTCTTTTTCATTAAAATTTTTTCCGTCTATTGCTTTTAAATCTTCTTCAAATGTTGAAGAAAAAAGAGATGATAGGATTAATAAATTAAGAAAGATTATTTTAAAAATTGAAAATTTCATTTTTTAGTCCTATGTAGATTTAATAAAGAAGAGAAAACTCTTCTTTATATTTTTATTAGTAGTTTTGTCCTGAACATTTTTTTGTTACAGTGTTATAGTTACCACAATTAATTGGAGCTGTCCAATCAGAGATTACATCTTTTGATGAAGGTAAGAAATCAGACCAAGCATCACCTGCTACTTCTTTTGTAGAGAATACAGTTTCAAATTGACCATCTTCTTGAATTTCACCAATTAATACAGGTTTTGTAATATGGTGATTTTTTAACATAGTTGCTGTTCCACCAGTTAAATTTGGAACAGATAATCCAACGATTGCTTCATTTACTTTATCAACATTAGTTGTACCTGCTTTTTCAACAGCTTTTACCCAAAGGTTAAATCCAATATATGTAGCTTCCATCGGGTCATTTGTAACTCTTTTTTCATCTTTGATGAATTTATGCCAAGTTGAAATGAATTTATCATTTTCAGGAGTTTTTACACTTTCAAAATAATTCCAAGCTGCTAAATGCCCAACAAGTGGTTTTGTATCAATTCCTGAAAGTTCTTCTTCACCAACACTAAATGCAACAACTGGAATATCTTCAGATTTAATACCTTGATTTCCTAACTCTTTATAAAATGGAACATTTGCATCACCATTGATAGTTGAAACAACAGCTGTTTTAACACCAGTTGAACCAAATTTTTTGATATCACTTACAATTGATTGCCAATCAGAGTGACCAAATGGCGTATAATTAATCATAATATCTTCTTTTTTAACACCTTTTGATAATAAATATGCTTCTAAGATTTTATTTGTAGTTCTAGGATAAACATAATCTGTTCCAGCTAAAACAAATCTTTTTACTCCCATTTCATTCATCAAATAATCAACTGCTGGAATTGCTTGTTGGTTTGGCGCAGCACCTGTATAAAATACATTTTTAGAAGACTCTTCACCTTCATATTGAACTGGATAGAATAATAATCCATTTAACTCTTCAACAACAGGAAGAACAGATTTTCTTGAAACTGATGTCCAACAACCAAAAGTTACATCAACTTTATCTTTAGTTAATAAACTTCTCATTTTTTCAGCAAATAAAGGCCAATTTGAAGCTGGGTCAACAACAACTGGTTCAAGTTTTTTTCCTAAAACTCCACCTTTTTTGTTTTGCTCATCAATTAGCATTAAAACTGTGTCTTTAAGTGTTGTTTCACTAATAGCCATAGTTCCTGAAAGAGAGTGTAAAACTCCAACTTTGATAGTATCAGCAGCATGAACTAACATGCCACCTAATAATGCAGAAGTTACAATTGCTTTTGCAAATAATCTTTTCATCTAAGTCTCCTTTTTTATTTCTAAACGAAGTATAAAAAAGAAGTGTTGTTTTAGTGTTGTTTTTGATAGTAATTTAAAAAGTTGTTGTATATATTTTAAACATTAACCATAATAAAATATTTAATAATAACAAGCACTAAACAACAAATAAAATTTATTTAATCTTTTATTAAAAATATCTCTTTATCTTGCATATTATATTCTACACATTCGATTACTTTTTTTTCATCAAGATTAATACCTACACCATCCAAAACGATGAACTCTTGTTTATCTTCTATACAAATTAAAGGGAAATGCCAAGTTCCTCTATTTAAATGAACACCTTGATCTCCATTTGTTTTAAATATTTCTAAAGTTGATAAATCTGGTTCTCTACCACCCAAAGCAACAACACAATAAAAAGGTTCTTTACTTCTTGGCACAAAAGTTTGAGAAAAGTATGGATGTTTTTCTAACATATTTATATGTAGAGGAAATTCTCTACCTTTTCCTATATAAATATGTAAAATCGATTTTACTCCTTTTTCATTTGCATCCATATTACATACTTCATAAAATTTTTCAGCAGATCCTCTATTTATAATCATAGATTCTCTGCCCTCTTTTTCTATAACTTCACCGAATTTTTTAAAAGCTTCTCTTGTTAGAGGTTTTGGTTTTATTTCTATTCTCATATTATATTTTCAACTCATCTTCTCTTATATATTTTATATACTAAACCTTACTATTTTAATAAAATTATTTATACTAAATAATGCAAACTAATTACTCTATATAACGGTTTAATCGTGACATTTTATCATAAATTCAATTACATATATGATATTTTTTTATATTTAAATAGATGTATAAAATTTATTATTCTACTGTATAAAATATATGCATAGTTTATGTACACATATTATTAAAAAATATCTTTACAAAAAATCATGCAAGGTATAGAATAGCAGCAGAAAACATATTAGAGATACAACGTCTTACAAAAATTTAATTTTAATTATTGTGTAGATTTATGAAAGAGATAATTATCTAAAAATATAAGTAACTCTTTAATGTTTTAAATATATTAGCTCTTAAAAGAGTTGTCATTAGGTGGATTCATCATGAATCTAATTTTTGAAAAAAGGAATAACATGACTAATAATAGAAGAGAATTTATTAAAAAAACAGGTCTAGCAGGAATTGGTGCAGCAATTGTAATACCTTCAATTGCAAGTGCGGAATCAACTAAAACTTTTAGATGGAAAATGACAAATTGTTATGGTGCAGGAGCACCTTTTTATTCAACAGGTCCAGGAAGTGCAACTTATTTTTGTCAAAGAGTTGAAGAGTTATCAGGAGGTAGATTAAAAATTAAACATTATCCAGCTGGGGAACTTATTCCTGCTATGGAAGGTTTTGATTCAGTCTCAAAAGGTACTATTCAAATGAACTGGGGTAACTCATTTTTTTGGGCAGGTAAAACATTTGCAGCTCAATACTTTACAGCAGTTCCTTTTGGAATGAACTTCCAAGGAACTAATGCTTGGCTTCAATTTGGTGGAGGTCAAGAATTATGGGATGAAGTTTATAAACCATTCAATGTAATAGGACTTGCTGCTGGTAATACGGGAGTTCAAATGACAGGTTGGTTTAAAAAAGAGATTAACTCGGTAGAAGATTTAAATGGTTTAAGAATGAGAGTTCCTGGACTTGCTGGAAAAGTATTAGAACAACTAGGAGTTAGTGTTAAATTACTTCCTGGTGGAGAGATTTTCCCTGCATTAGAAAGAGGTGTTATTGATGCTGCTGAGTTTGTTGGACCTTATCAAGATAGAAAAATGGGATTTCAAAAAGCAGCTAAATATTACTATACAACTGGTTGGGGAGAACCAAGTAACACAACAGAATGTTTAATCAATAAAGATGCTTGGGATTCATTACCAAAAGATTTACAAGCAATTGTAAAATCAGTTGCAGCTGAATGTAATCTTATGGGATTATCTTGGTCTGAAGCAAATAATTCAGAAGCTTTAGAAGATTTAGTTAAAAATGAAGGGGTACAAGCAAAAACTTTACCTGATTCTGTTATTGAAAAACTAAGAGAAATTACTTTTGCTACATATGATAAATTAACAGCAGAAAATCCTTTGGTAAAAAAAGTTCACGATAGTTACTTTACTTTTAAAGCAATGCATGATGAGTGGCAAAATAAAAGTGAAGAAGTTGTAATGACTAAGTTGTCATCATGATTTTAATTATTTCAAATCGACTTGATGCGTTCATAGAACGCACTGGTCAAATAACTTCTTGGTTGATTTTTATTTTGGTTTTAATGGTTTCAGGTGATGTTCTTTTTAGATATTTTTTTCATATTAGTTCAATTGCTGAACAAGAGTTACAATGGCATATATTAGCTGCAATTGCAATGTTTGGTTCTGCATATACTTTTCAACAAGGAGAACATGTAAGAGTTGACCTTTTTTATAATCATTATAGTAAAAAAGTAAAATTATATATGGATATATTAATTCCAATATTAATCATTATTCCTTTTTCACTATTTATAATATATTTATCAAGTGAATATGTGATGCAATCATACAATACAGGGGAAATTTCTCCAGACCCAGGAGGTTTACCTTATAGATATTTAGTTAAATCTTTAATACCAATTGGATTTATACTTATTTTAATACAAGGGTTAGCAGTTTTATTAAAAGCTGTATCTAAACTAAAAGAGGAAAATTAATCAATGGATCCGCAAATATTAGCAATTATGATGGTTGTATCTCTTTTTGCACTTATTTTATTGGGTGTTCCTGTTGCTTTTGCAATCGCAGGAGCTGGTTTATTTTTTGGAGTTATTGGAGTAGATTCAAATTTATTTAATCTTTTACCTTCAAGAATATTTGGTGTTTTAACAAACTATACTTTATTAGCTGTTCCTCTTTTTGTTTTTATGGGTATTCTATTGGAAAAATCCCGTTTAGCAGAAAAAATGCTTGATGTATTAGGATTGTTGTCTGGGAAAAAACCTGGTGGTATGGCTATAGCTATTATTGTAGTTGGTATTTTAATGGGTGCTTCAACAGGTATTGTAGGAGCTACTGTTGTAACTTTAACTATGATAGCTCTTCCAACATTATTAAAAAGAAATTATAGTCATAGTGTATCTTGTGGTACTATTTGTGCTTCTGGAACATTAGGACAAATTTTACCTCCTAGTTTAGTTTTAATTTTATTAGCTGATATTAGTGGAGAAGCTATTGGTCCTTTATTTGCAGCTGCACTTATGCCTGGATTACTTTTAGCTGCTTGTTATATTGTTTATATTGTTTTATTAAGTAAATTTGCACCACATCATGTACCACCAATTGATGAAGAAGAAAGATCTCAATATTCTAAAAAAGAGTTATGGATAGAGTTTTTTAAATCTGTTGCTCCACCTTTTTTACTAATTTTTGCAGTATTAGGTTCAATCATAGGTGGACTTGCAGCTCCAACAGAAGCTGCATCAATGGGAGCAATTGGTGCTTTAGTAATAGTTTTTATAAGTAAAAGATTAAGTTTAGAAATTTTAAAAGAAACTATATATGAAACTATGAAAGTAACTGGAATGATTATGTTCGTTTTAATTGCTTCTCAAGTTTTTGGATTAAGTTTTAGAGGATTAGATGGAGATTATTTAGTTGAAGATTTATTTGCTTCAATACCTGGTGGTATGTGGGGTGCAATAATATTTATGATGATTGTTTTATTCTTTTTAGGTTTTTTCTTAGAATGGATAGAAATTTCATATATAGTGCTTCCTCTTGTATTACCGATTTTTCACGCATTAAATGTAGATATGATATGGCTTGGAATTTTAGTTGCACTAAATTTACAATCTTCATTTTTAACCCCACCTTTTGGTTGGTCACTATTCTTCTTAAAAGGAGTAGCTCCAAAAGAAATTAAAACAATGGATATATATAAAGGGGTATTACCATTTATTGCAATTCAAATTATTGTAATTGTACTTGTTATGGTATTCCCAGAAATAGCACTTTGGTTACCCAAAGCAATAGGATGGATGTAATATGAATAATTTACCTTTAACACAAATTTCAAACAACGGTATGGTAGTTTCACCACACCATAAAGCATCTGATGCTGGACTTGAAATCTTAAAACAAGGAGGAAATGCAATTGAAGCTACAATTGCAGTTGCCTCATCGTTGGCAGTTCACTACCCACATATGACTGGGATTGGTGGAGATGCCTTTTGGCTAATTTATGACCCTAAAGAGGGCGTAAGTTTTATTGAAGCATCAGGTTATTCAGGTTTTGATGTTAATATGAATCAATATAAAGGTTTAAAAGACATTCCTTTTAGAGGAAGATTAGCTGCAAATAGTGTAGCTGGTGCAGTTTCAGCTTGGAATTTAGCTTATGAAAAAAGTAAAAAAGAGTGGAATGGAAAACTTTCAACGTCAAAACTTGTTGAAGAAGCAGTTGATTCAGCTATAAATGGAATAGTTGTAACACAATCTTTATCTCAAACTTTAGAAGAGAAAAAAGATGAGTTAATAGTAGATTCATATTTTGCAGATATCTATTATCCAAAAGGGGAAGTACCACAAAAAGGCGAAAATCTAATACAAGAAAAACTTGGAAATACTTTAAAAACTCTTGGAATTAATGGATTTGATGATTTTTATAGAGGAACTTTAGCCCAAAATATCTCAAAAGATTTAGAAGATAGAGATTCTTTATTATCAAAAAAAGATTTACAAGAGCACCATGCTTCTTGGAATACACCTTTAGAAATGAAAACGAGTAATGCAAAATTATTTAATGCTTCAGCTCCAACACAAGGAGTTGCATCACTGATGATTTTAGGTTTATTTGATAGATGGCTTGAAAAATTGCCACAAAAGGATTCATCTAACCATGTTCATTTATTGGTTGAAGCAACAAAAATTGCTTTTAAACATAGAGATAAAATGAATACAGCTGCAACTCCCGAAGAACTTCAAGCTTGGCTTGAACCTGAATATTTAGATAAATTAAGTCAAGAAATTGATTTAGAAAAAGCTATGCCTTGGGGTGAGAATGCAGCACCAGGCGATACTACTTGGTTTGCAGTTTCAGATAATGAAGGAAGAGTTGTAAGTGCGATTCAAAGTATTTATCATGAGTTTGGAAGTGGATTAACACTTCCTAAAACTGGTATTGTTTGGCAAAATAGAGGTTGTAGCTTTAAACTTGATTCAACACATATTCAAGCTTTAAAGCCACATAAAAAACCTTTTCATACATTAAATCCTGCGATTGCTCTTTTTGATGATGGAAGAGTTATGGCTTATGGAACAATGGGTGGAGATGGACAACCTCAAACACAAGCAGCAATATTTTCTAGATATGCTTATTACGATGAAGATTTACAAACTTGTATAAATAATCCAAGATGGCTTTTAGGAAGAACATGGGGTAATTCATCTCAAAGTTTAAAACTTGAATCAAGATTTGATAAAAAATTAATTGAAGAATTAAAAGCAAAAGGGCATGATGTTGAAATCTTAGGAGAATTTGATTCAGCTGTTGGACATGCTGGAGCTTTAGTTTATGATAAATCAAAAACAATAAAAGGGGCATTTGACCCAAGAAGTGATGGAAAAGCTTCAGGCTTTTAAATAAGGACAAATTTTTATGAATGAATTATTAATTTTAGTACCAATTTTGTTAGCAAGTGGAGTAGTTGCTGGTTTACTAGCAGGATTACTTGGTGTTGGAGGAGGAATTGTAATTGTTCCTATGCTTTATCATATATTTATCTATATGAATATTGATATCTCAATTGCTATGCCTTTATCAATTGGTACATCTTTATCAACTATTGTTGTAACTTCAATTATATCTGCACGTTCTCACCATAAAAAAGGTGGAATTGATTGGGATTTATCTAAAAGATGGATTCCTTTTGTAATTCTTGGGGTTTTAATAAGTTCTTTCACATCAAAATATATAGATGGAGCGAACTTAAAATTTATGTTTGGTATCTTACTTTTAGTAGTATCAATAAATATGATTATTAGTAGTTTTAAAAATCTAGTAATAGCAGATTCTTTACCAGGAAGATTTTTACAATCTATTTTTGCTGTACTTGTTGGAGGATTTGCTTCATTACTTGGAATTGGAGGAGGAACTATTATGGTTCCTTTACTAACACTATTTTCTTTTCCTATTCATAGAGCAGTTAGTACAGCATCTTTGTTTGGTTTGATTATTAGCGTTCCTGCAACAATTGGTTATATAATTGTTGGATGGAATGTAGAAAATTTACCTTTAGCTTCAACTGGATATGTAAATTGGCTAGCATTTGCAGTACTAGTTCCTATGACAATGTTCTTTGCACCATATGGTGTAAAATTAGCATATAGCTTAAATGTAAAACAACTTAAAGTTGCTTTTGCAGTATTTTTAGCTTGTGTTGGATTGAAAATGGTTTTAGTTTAAATTATTTAACTAATACTATTTATTTTTTATAAAACTTCATCTTCATAGATGAAGTTTTGAAATCTCTCTTAAAAACAAAACTTAGAAAAATATGATAAACTCCTTTCAATAAAACACTTAAATAAGAGATAACTATGATAAAAACACCCTTTTTAGCCGTTGATGGAATAATAAAACTTTATGATGAAAATGAAAATTTTAAAGGAATTGTTTTGATTGAAAGATTAAATAGACCTTTAGGTATTGCCATTCCTGGTGGATTTGTTGATATTGGTGAAACAGTTGAAAATGCAGTTGTACGAGAGATGAAAGAAGAGACTTCTTTGGATGTTACGATTGAAAAACTTCTTGGAGTTTATTCAGATCCCGCAAGAGATGAAAGATTTCATACAGCATCTATTGTTTATATTTGTAAAGCTTATGGAGAACCTATTGCACAAGATGATGCAAAAGAAGTTTATGTCTATAAGTTAGATGAAATACCCCTTGAAAAACTTGTTTTTGACCATAAACAAATTATTTTAGATTTTTTGGAAATAAAAAATTTTACAAGAGGGAACTAAAATGTATGAAATTATTTTTTTACTATTAATAATACTTGTTACTATAAAATATAGCATTCAAATATCAAATAAATATTTACAAAAATTAAATAATGAAAATACTTTTTTTATTTATGTAAAAATATTCATTACACTAGCAATATTTTTAGGTATTTTTCTATTTATTTTATTATTACTAAATATCTTAAATATTGATATTAAAATTAATATTACCAACATATCATCTATCGGGATAATTACTGCTGTATTATTAACTATATCTCATAATTTTTATCTAAAAAATGAAGAAGAAGTTAATAATAAACAAAAATCTAAACTTATTATTTCATATACCATTGAGAAAATGTTTCGTAATTGCCAAAATGAATTAATAAGAATTAGAGAACAAGAGGTTTATTTAAATAAATTATTAACAGAAAAAGATAGTGATTTCAATAACTTTTATCTTGATTCTATAAAAAAATATTTAGAAGATAATTTAAAAATACTATTAGATAATATTAAATATTTGGATAATATTACAATATTAACTGAAATTGAACTCGAATTACTAAAAATTCAACCATCAAAGTTTAAAGAACAAAGAAGACTCATAGAACAATATCATAACAATAATACGGCATTGACTAGTATAAAGAATAAATTAAATCAACTACTTGAAGTAAATAAAGAATAAAAGACTTAAATAAAAGTCTTTTATTTACACTTCTCATATAAATCTTTCAACTCCAAATTCAAAGCATTTGAAGAGATATAAACTTCCCATAAAGAGATAAACAAAGACAAACACATAGTTACTAAACTCAATCCAAATATCGCTTTTCCAAAATTATGAAATTCTAAAAAAAGAGAAAACATTGACATCGTGCATAAAAGAATCGATACTACTCCAAAAAATTGCATCCATTTTGTAAGTTCGAGTCTTTTTTTTAGATTTTCTATTTGTCCAGCCAATTCTTGTCCACCGTGTTCTCTTGCTTGATGAGAGATTGAACGAATAAGTTGTCCTGTTGTTAAAAATCTATTTGTATATGCTAAAAGAAGTAACGAAATAGCTGGGAATAATAAAGCAGGTGTTGAAATTTCTATTTCCATTATAAATAACCTTTTGTATTTTTGTGTATTGTAACAAAAAGATAAAAAAAGGAAATTAAACTAGATTTACTAACTCTTGATACTTAAATTCGTCAACTAAACTTTTGATATAAATTTTTAAATCATTTGATAATTCACACTCTTTTAGTAGTTCAAAAATTCCATCATTATCCATTAGAAGTGCTTTTTCTTTTAATTTTTCTACAAACTCTTTTGGTAAAATCTCTAATTCTTTTTTCACATCAATTCTTTTTTCTTTATTTTCATACTCTAATTCTATATGCAAATATTTTTCTAAAATCAATAAAATCTCTTTTTCTTCCACAGGTTTTGCTAAAAAGTCATTTGCACCATTTTTTATAGCTTCCTTTTTATCTTCTTCAAAAACATTGGCTGAAAGTGCAATGATTGGGATATCCTTACCATTTTTTGAAACTCTGATATTTTGCATAGTTTCTAAACCATCCATTCCTTCCATCAAAATATCCATAAAAATCAAATCAAGTTTTTCATTTTCAAAAACATCTAAAGCTTCTTTCCCACTTGTTGCTTCTAAAGTTTTAAAACCATAAGAGTTTAAAAGTAAAATCATCAAATCTCTATTTTCTTTTATATCATCTACAACTAAAATAGTTTTAGTGAAATTTTCATTTTTAATTCCAATTATATTTTTTGCATTATTCTCTTTTGAAAGTTCTTCTTCATTTGCTTTTTCATAATTGATACTAAAATAAAATTCACTTCCAACTCCAACTTGACTTTTTAAATAGATATTTCCACCCATCAAAGAAACTAACTCTTTTGTAATAGATAACCCTAATCCTGTACCTTGTTGTGTATAATTATCTTGTTTTACTTGTTCAAAAGGTTTAAAAACTTTTTCAAGATTTGATTTATCTATTCCAATTCCACTATCTTTTACTTCAAAAAATAGTTTTTTATTTAATTCATAAATATACAAAAAAATTTCACCTTCATTTGTAAACTTCAAAGAATTTCCTAAAAGATTAATCAAAATTTGTCTTAATCTTTGTTCATCAGCTTTTATATATTTTGGAAGATTCAAAGTCTCTATTTTAAATTTTAAGCCTTTATTTTCACATCTAAAAGCAAAAATATCTTCTATCTCTTTTATTAACTCAAATAAATTAAAATTTTTAAGACTCAACTCCATTTTTCCAGCTTCTATTTTTGATAATTCTAAAATTTCATTTATAATATTTAGAAGATGGTCAGCACTTCTTTTTATGACATTTAAGTTCTCTTTTTCAACTGTAGTTGCATTCATTGATTTTTGTAAAATATTTGTAAAACCTAATATGGCATTTAGTGGAGTTCGTAGTTCATGACTCATTCGAGCAAGAAAGATTGATTTTGCTTTATTTGCAGTTGTTGCTTCTTGCATTGCTTGTTTTATTTGATGTTCACTTGTAAGAAGTTTTTGAGTATTTTCTTTAAAAATCTCAACAGCCCCTATCATATCCCCTACTTCATCATCAAATTTATTTTTATCTATTTCTACACTCATATCATTTTTTGAAAGTTTTAACATCACTCGTCTTAATAAATCAATTGGGTAAACAATTCTAAATAAAATTATAAAAAATGACATCAAAAAGAAAACTATAGAAAATAAAACTATAACATTTACATAAAACTCCAACTCTTTTACTGTTGCTCTTGCTTCATCAACTTTTTGTTTTGTTCTATTTTCAAAAGCTCTGTAAAATCTATCTAAAGGCTCCATAATTCTAATTTTTGCTTCGTGATACTCTTTTGAATGCATAAGTTCTCTTGCAAGTGCAAAATCTGGTTTACCTTTTATAGTGTAATTTCCATCTTTATCTAAAAATATACCTTTAATCGCATTCATAGCTTTATGTTCAAGTTTTGTTAAATCATCTGATTCATTTTGAGAAGTAAAAAGCATATTTAGTTCTGATTCTGGGAAATTTGCATTTTTCATCAACTCTCGAAGAGGTATTTTTTCTCCATCTAGTTTTGGAATACTTCCATCAATTGATAAAAAATCCCAAAAAATTCCATTGTATCTTTTTGGTCTTGGTAACTCTCCATTTCGTATAGCCAAAACTGTTTTATACTGCTCTTCATACATAGAATTTCCAGTTATTACATATGTTCGTGCCATTCTTGTCAAGTCATCACTACTTTGTCGTAACTCATCTGCTAAAATCAAAGATTTGTATTGCATATTATAAGCATCTTCAAGATTTATAGTTGATTTTTGGTATTTATTTATCACAACTGCAACACTTATAAAAGAGACTGTATTTAAAATAAACAGCAACATAAAAAGTTTTTTTAATTTCAAACAAAATCCTAAAGAGTTTTTTCCTATAATCTTAACAAATATGAATTTGTAAAAAGAATAACTAAATGGATAAAAACTATACAATACTGATAATAGATGACAAATCAGAAAACTTACACTACTTAAATACTATTTTAAAAGAAGAAAATTTTTTAATACGAGCAACAACTGACGCTAACTTTGCTATAAATTCTTCAAAGTTAAATCCACCAGATTTAATACTTTTAGATATAAAAATGCCTAATATCAGTGGCTTTGAAGTTTGTAAAATATTAAAAGAAGACGAAGTTTTAAAAGAGATTCCTATTATATTTATAAGTGCTTTAGATGACACACAAAGTAAAGTAAAAGCTCTAAATGAAGGTGGTGTTGATTATATAACTAAACCTTTTGAAAAAGAAGAAGTAATTGCTAGAGTTAAAACTCAACTTAAAATATTTGAAAGTAAAAATACTATTTCAAAACTACTTGAACAACAAGATTTTTTCTTAAAAAAAATAATCCATGAGATGAATACACCTTTGAGTATCATTGGTTTAAATATTGACAATTTAGAATCAACTTTAGGATATAAAGAACAATTTGAAGCTATAAAAGCTTCTTCAAAATCCCTTTCTTCTATTTACAATGATTTATATTACTTAACAAAAAAAGAGAAAAGAACAATTGAAGAAAAAAGTATAAATTTAGTGCGATTTTTATCTTCAAGGGTTGCTTTTTTTGATGAAATGGCAAATATAAAAAATATTGATATAGCTTTGGATATTCATAAAGAGTTTGACGTTTTTATGGATTCTTATGAACTTGAAAGAGTTATTGATAACACAATTTCAAATGCTATTAAATACTCTTTTGAAGACTCAACAATAGAGATAACTTTAGATAAAGAAGATGAAAACTATATCCTTTCAATAAAAGATGAAGGAATAGGAATAGCTGATACAAAAGCTGTATTTCAAGCCTACTATCAACAAAAAGATAAAAATATTGGTTTAGGATTAGGACTTAGTATTGTAAAAGAGATTTGTGACAAAAATGAGATAAAAATAGAACTAAGTTCAGAAAAAAACAACACTGTTTTTAAATATATTTTTCCACAAAATAGAGTTATAAAAGGAGATTAATTTATGAAAATATTTTTACTAGAAGATGATTTTGCTTTAAATAAAATTATAAAACAATCTTTACAAAATCGAGGTTTTTATGTGGATAGTTTTACAGATGGTTATAAAGCAATAGAATTTATCTCAAATAGTAAATATGATTTGTATATCTTAGATTTAAATGTTTTAGGATTTGATGGTCATAAGGTTTTAGAATTTATTAGAAATGATGATTTAAATGTTCCAATTATTATGATAAGTGCAGAAATTGATATAGAAAATATCAAAAAATCTTACACTTTAGGTTGTAATGATTATATAAAAAAACCTTTTGATTTTGAAGAACTATTTTTACGAATACAATATCATTTAAGTCACATAAAAAAAGATGAAAATAGCGATTTTATAATTGATTTAGGATATGACTTTTCATTTAATCTAATGGAGCAAACTTTACATAAATCAAAATTTGAAATAGAACTAACAAACAAAGAAAAACTTCTTTTAACTCTTTTAGTAAAAAATATAAATAACACTGTAACAAATGAAATGATTCACGAATATGTTTGGGATAGTAAAGAAATGGAAACTGTAAGTATGAGAACTATTGTTCATAAACTCAAAAAAAAGCTAAAAAATGGAATGATTTTAAACTTACGAGGAGTTGGCTATAAACTTATAAAATAGCCAACATTTCTTTTATTTAATTGCACCTAATTTTTGAAGATTTGAAAGCGAAATCAAATGAGCTGTGATTAATGAATAGGCATTTTTTGCACAAATATCATCTTTTTTCTTTTTACTTAAATGTTTTAATTTCTCTTCATTCACTACAAAAAAACCATTTAAACTAAATTTTTCACCTTTTGTATTTACAACTGTTGCAATTTTTTCTTCTAAAAGTTCCCAATCTTCAAGTTGTTTTATAAATTGAGTAGTTGAAAGAGAATCAGCATAATATTGATTTAAAAAGTTTAAAGCACTATTTAAAAACTCACTATTATTCCCTTCTTCATCAAATAGTTTTTTGGCATCTTCTTTATCACTTAAATATTCACCTTCAATAGCAATTACTAAATCTTTTTGATTTTCTTTATTTACTAAAATAAATGGATAACTTCTTACAAATGCTGGAATATAGTGTAATTCTTTCCAGTTTCCTTTTTTATCTATAAAAAGATTTTCACCTTGTTTGTAACCAAGTAAAACAGATGCAAACCAATTATTGTCTTTATCTTTAGCAAAAAATATAGGATAATTTTTACAAGCTTCAAAAAATTCTGATATTGCAACAGGAGCATTAATCAGTTCTTTTGAATAAGAAAAATTTGTTACTTCTTCTATTCCTTTATTTTTATGTTGAGTTTTATTTAATACTTCTAACTTCTTAAACACTTTTTTCCCTTTTTTTGTTTTGGTTTTATTCTATCTAATTATTTGAAAAAGTTTCTAAAGAAGATGTATAAAAATATCTAAAATATTTTAAGAAAAGTGAAGAAAGCTTAGAAGCTTTCCCACTCATCTATCTCATTTTTATTAGTTGTTTTATCTATTTTTGAAGTAGATTTTTTTGCTTTGATTATATTATTCTCATTTTTTGAACTATCTAAATTTATCTCTTTAGCTTTTACTTCATTTTTACCTATAAACTCTTTTGCATTTGCATCATTTACTATTAGTTTTGCTATTTCATCTGTTAATGTTGCAACATTTTGAGTTTGAGAAGCTATCATCGCATTTTGTTGTGTTTGTTGGTCTAATTGATTTACTGCATCATTTATTTGTTCTATTCCACTTAATTGTTCTTTACTTGACATTTCTATATCTTGTATTAAGTTTATTGTTTGTGTAATATTTTCATTTAATTGTTTATAACCAACTATCATATTATTTGAAATCTCTTTTCCTTGATTTGCCTTTGAAGTTGCATTTTCAACTATTGTTTTTATTTCACGTGCTGCTTCTGCACTTCTGCTAGCAAGATTTCTTACTTCTGCTGCTACTACTGCAAATCCTTTCCCTGCTTCACCAGCTGTTGCAGCTTCAACGGCTGCATTAAGTGAAAGAATATTTGTTTGAAAAGCAATTTGATCAATTACACTTATTGCTTCATTGATTAGTTTAACTTCATTATTTATTTCATCCATAGCACTTGTTGTTTGGTTTGCAAGTTTTTCACCATCATTTGCTGATTTTGTTACACTATTTGAGTAACTAGCCATTTTTGCTATATTTTGTGTATTATTTCTTATATTTGAAGTTATTTGTTCTAAGGCTGCTGCAGTTTCTTCTAAAGATGCTGCTGCTTCGTTTGAACTCATATTTAACTTATCTACATTTGATAAAAGTATATGTGAACTTTCATTTAATGTTAATCCATTTGTTTTATTCTCTACTAACATATGATTTATTGTTTCAGCTAAAGAGTTTATAGCTTTTGCGACTTCTCCATGAGGATTTTCTATTCTATAAGTAAAATTCATATTTTTATATTTAGCTAAAACATCATCAATGATTTTTAAATCATCATTTATTTTACTTGAAATTAAAACTAACATTTCATTTAAAATATTTTTTAAATCTTCTAAACTTTGATTATCAGTTTGTCCTTCAATTTTATTTTTTAATTTACCCTTATTTATTTCAGAAACAACTGCTTTAACATTTGATATTAATTTTTCATCTTGTTCAATTAATTGATTTGTTTTTTCAATATTTTTATTTACAATTTCAGTCATTAAACCTATTTCATCATTTGATTTAATTGAAATTTTTTCTACTGTTTTTGTCTCTTTATTTAAGTATTTAAAGAAATCTAAAAGACCTATTTGAAATCTATTTAAAGGCACAATTATCTCTTTATTTATAAAGAATGTTACAAATAAAATGATAATTATAGAAACAATAATTGCTATTAAAATTATTCCAAATATTATTGAACTGATTTTATCTTGTGAATTTTGTTTTAATATCTCTATATTTTTTTCTATTTCATCATTATATGAACCTGTTCCAATCATCCATTGCCATTGGTTAAAACCTACAGCATAACCTATTTTTTCATATAGTTTATCATCACCTGGTTTTTCAAAATCAAAATTTACTATTCCACCATCTTTTTTTGCAACTTCAATTAAATCTTTTATATAGTAAACACCTTTTTTACTTTTTAAGTCTATTAAATTTTTTCCTACAAGTTCAGGTTTTATAGGATGCATTAAATTTACACCATTATAATCATAAACATAAAAATAACCATCTTTACCAAATCTAAGTTGAGAAATCTCTTCTAAAGCTTTTTTTTGCAAATCTTCTGTTACATTATCTATATATGTTCCTGTTCCAATTACCCAATCAAATGGTTTAAATAATTTAACAAAAGATACTTTTTTTCTAGGAGCTTTATTTGGAATAACTTGGTCATAAGGAACTAATCCTTCACCTTTATTAAATGCAGTATCAATAAATTCTAAAATATGTTTCCCTGTATTTTTTGTTCCTTCTCTTTGAGGAGTTAATGGTAATTTTAAAATAGTTGAATTTTTATCATAAACAAAGAAGTAATCATTATTTTTACCATATCTTACAGCTCCAATAGTATCTAAAAGCATTTTTTTTAGTTCAGCTTCTGAAACTTTATCTTTTTCTTCATCATATAATTTTGTAAGCATTGTAAATAAAAAATCTGTTTGAGCTTTCAAATCTTCCTTTACATTCTCTTTTACATTTTCTGGAAGTGATTGTTTATAAAGATTCTCAACAATATTTTTTGCAAAACTTGTATAAACTTTCAACTCTTCTTGAGTTGTTGCATAAGTATTTTCTTTATACTCTTCAATATTTTTATTTGTTAGATTATTAATCTCATAAATTGACTTCAATGCAATCATTGTAGCAACAAGAACTATCGTCACAATCACTATTATGAGTAATTTATTCTTTATAGAAAAATTTTTCATACTTTCCCTTTTTTTAATTTTAATATGTATGATAATTAATATATAATTAATAATTTATTAATACATAATTTATACATAATTAAATAATTATAAAAAATCAGGAAAAGTCTTTTAAAAGCAGATATTTATTTGTTTATAAAATCATAAAATAACTAATATTTAAAATTAAATTAGCTTAAAAATAATAATATTTAGGGAAAGTGAGAAAAGCCTAAAAGCTTTCCCACTCGTCGTTGTTTGTTTTGTTAGATACTACTTTTGTATCTTTTTTTGTTTGTGTATCTTTTTGTTTTGAATTTGATTTTATTGGATTTGAATTATCCTTTTTATTTATTTTTATATCTTTTGCTTTTACTTCATTCTTTCCTTCAAACTCTTTTGCATTTGCATCATTTACTATTAATTTTGCTATTTCATCTGTTATTATTGCTACATCATGTGTTTGACTCGCTACTGCTGCATTTTGTTGTGTTTGTTGGTCTAATTGATTCACTGCATCATTTATTTGTTCTATTCCACTTAATTGTTCTTTACTTGACATCTCTATATCTTGTATTAAGTTTATTGTTTGTGATATATTTTGATTTAATTCTTTATATCCACTTATCATATTTGATGCTATCTCTTTTCCATCATTCGCTTTTTTTGTTGCATTTTCTACTATGATTTTTATCTCACGTGCAGCTTCTGCTGAACGAGATGCTAGATTTCTTACTTCTTGTGCTACTACTGCAAATCCTTTCCCTGCTTCACCTGCTGTTGCTGCTTCTACTGCTGCATTAAGTGAAAGTATATTTGTTTGGAATGCTATTTGATCAATTACAGTTATTGCTTCATTGATTAGATTTACTTGATTATTTATTTCATCCATTGACTGAGTTGTTTGATTTGCAAGTTTTTCACCATCACTTGCTGACTTTGTTACACTATTTGAGTAACTAGCCATTTTTGCTATATTTTGTGTATTATTTCTGATATTTGAAGTTATTTGTTCTAAGGCTGCTGCTGTTTCTTCTAAACTTGCTGCTGCTTCATTTGAGCTTATATTTAATTTATCTACATTTGCCAATAATATATCCGAGCTTTCATCCAACGTCAATCCATTTGTTTTATTCTCTTTTAGCATTGTATTAATTATTTGAGCTAAGTTATTTATTCCAACAGAAATATTACCTTTATCATCAATTCTTCCTCTAAAATCAAGTTTTGCAAAATTATCTAAAACTTTTATTACGTTGTTTACATCTTCGCATACAGAATTTTTAGTTGTTTCAAGCATTTCATTAAATGTGTTTTTTAACTCTTCAAGATTTTCATTTTCAGTTGATTTTTCTATTCGTTTATTGAATTTTCCATTTTTTACTTCATTAACAACTCTTTTTACATCTTCTATCAAATCATTATCTTGAATAATTAATTTTTCCGTTTTCTTGATATTTTCATTTATCATTTTTGCCATTTGTCCAAATTCATCTAACGAATCTATTTGTATTGATTTTGCAACTTTACTCTCTTTATTTAAATATGAGAAGAAATCTAATAATCCATTTTTTATTGTTGTTAAATTTTTATTTAAAATTCTCATACTATAAATCAATACAAGAACAATAACTACTAATACTATTAAACCTGAAACTATCGAAAAATTTCTAATAAAATTTGATTGTTTTAAATACTCTTTTTCTGGAACAGTAGCTATAAATGTCCAATAATTTTTTGTTTCACCAAATTCAAATGGATAAGCATAAGAGTAAGAATCTTCACCACTTTTTAGATTTTTTGCAAGATATGAATAATCTTCACCTTTTTTAGACATTTCTAGCGATTTTAAAATATTTTCATTTTTTGTTAAATCTTTTAAACTTTTTCCTAAGTTTTCAGGATTTGCATGACTAATTATTTTTCCATAAGCATCAACAACTGTTCCATATCCTGTATCAAATAATTTAATTTCATTAACTTTTTTATTAAATGAATCTAAAGAAAAATCAACTCCAACTGCACCTATAAATTTACCTTGAAAATACACAGGAGAAGAAACTGTAGTTAAAAGTACTTTTTTCCCATTTATATCATAATCATATGGTTGTGTTATAGAAACTTGTTTATTTTTATAAGGAAGATTTATCCATTCAGAGTTTATGTTAAAATCAGAAGAAGGCTCTATATTGAAAGAACCATCACTATTTCTTACAACATAAGGTTGAAATGCACCTTTTTTTGTATAGTAATTTTCTTTATCTGTACCATCATTTTTTTCATATACTAATGTTCCATCTTCAAAAGTAAACCATACGCCTAAAATAAACTTATTTTGTTCTAAAAGAGATTTAAAATATTTTATTGTTCCCTCTTTTGACAATTTTTCATGATGTTCAATAGCACTTCCGTATTTATTCGATATTGTATTTGAAATAACTATTGCTTTATCAAGAGTATTTCTAATATCTAAAGCATTCTTTTTAGCTAATTCATTTATATAATGTTGAGCATCATTTCTTGAATTTTCATAAGAATATGAAGATACAATATATATCATTAAACTAAGAGAAACTATACTTGTTGAAACTAAAATTAGTAATAATTTTGTCCCAAAATTCAACTTATTCATTCTTACTCCTCGAGTAGTTGGTATAGAATTATTATTTAGAAATATAATTCTTTTTAATAACATTATAATATCATTTTTATTGAAAAATAAAACTTCTAAATATATTATTTTTTAAACAGTTGTAAATATTTTTTTGGGATGAATAGTTTTTTTGAAAAAGTAGAAAAGCCTAAAAGCTTTCCCACTCGTCGTTGTTTGTTTTGTTAGATACTACTTTTGTATCTTTTTTTGTTTGTGTATCTTTTTGTTTTGAATTTGATTTTATTGGATTTGAATTATCCTTTTTATTTATTTTTATATCTTTTGCTTTTACTTCATTCTTTCCTTCAAACTCTTTTGCATTTGCATCATTTACTATTAATTTTGCTATTTCATCTGTTATTATTGCTACATCATGTGTTTGACTCGCTACTGCTGCATTTTGTTGTGTTTGTTGGTCTAATTGATTTACTGCATCATTTATTTGTTCTATTCCACTTAATTGTTCTTTACTTGACATCTCTATATCTTGTATTAAGTTTATTGTTTGTGATATATTTTGATTTAATTCTTTATATCCACTTATCATATTTGATGCTATCTCTTTTCCATCATTCGCTTTTTTTGTTGCATTTTCTACTATGATTTTTATCTCTTTTGCAGCTTCTGCTGAACGAGATGCTAGATTTCTTACTTCTTGTGCTACTACTGCAAATCCTTTCCCTGCTTCACCTGCTGTTGCTGCTTCTACTGCTGCATTAAGTGAAAGTATATTTGTTTGGAATGCTATTTGATCAATTACAGTTATTGCTTCATTGATTAGATTTACTTGATTATTTATTTCATCCATTGACTGAGTTGTTTGATTTGCAAGTTTTTCACCATCACTTGCTGACTTTGTTACACTATTTGAGTAACTAGCCATTTTTGCTATATTTTGTGTATTATTTCTGATATTTGAAGTTATTTGTTCTAAGGCTGCTGCTGTTTCTTCTAAACTTGCTGCTGCTTCATTTGAGCTTATATTTAATTTATCTACATTTGCCAATAATATATCCGAGCTTTCATCCAACGTCAATCCATTTGTTTTATTCTCTTTTAGCATGTGTGTTAATGTTTCTTGTAATGTATTTAAACCATTTACTAAAGTCTCAAACACTCCACCTTTTTCATCATCTTTTTCCATTTTGAACTTAGGTCTGAAATCATTATGAGAATAAGAATTTAAAACTTCATTTACATGCTCGAATCTTGTTCTTGTATTTTCAATCATTTTATTTACGTTATTTTTAAACTCTTCTAATGATGTATTTGAAGTTTTTTTCTCAATAAATTGTGAATACCAACCATTATTAACTCTTGTCATTACTATTTTTGCTTCATCTATTAAGAAATTATCTTCTTGAATTAATTTTTGAGTTTTAATTATATTTTCATTAATTACATCAGCCATTTCACCAAATTCATCTTTTGATTTAATTTCTAAAAGAGTTACATCTGAAGTCTCTTTATTTAAAAAAGAGAAGAAATTTAATAACTCTTTTTTAAAGCTATTTAGTTTTCCTGTAATATCAGTAATAATCGTATATGATAAAAATAAAATTATTAAAAAAGAACCTAAAATCGTCATTATAATCACTGTTATACTTGTGCTATAAATATTTTCTGCAATTTGAGTTTCACTTTTTGCAACATCTAGTTGAAGTGTAATTAATGCTGAAATTTTTTCACCAATTGGATCTATATTTGGATAAAGTTCTTCAATAGTTATTTTTGAGATTAAATCAAGATTTTTATCTTCACAGGCTTGTTTTATTTTATTTACTTCACTATTACCTATATCCATTAAATGATTTACATCTTTTACTAATGTTTCTTCTTCTTTAGTTAAAGATGTTGATAAATATTTATTCCAATTATTTTTTATCTTTTCTTGAGCACTATTGATATTTGATATACATTTTTCAAATTCAAAATTACCATTTCTTGTTTGATGTGTCGTATCAACAATATTTACAGCATATTCATCTGCAATTATTTTTAATTGTTCTAATGGAACAACTCTATCATTATAAACTCTTTCTAAACCATTGTTTACCTCTTTTAGTTGAATTATTCCTAAAGCACCTAAAATGATAATTCCAACCAAAGCAACAAAAGAAAGTATTGATAACTTTAGTTTGGTTTTTAAATTCTGCAACATTAATAAACTCCTGATTATTTTTTAACTATTTGTATAATTTTTCGCAATTATAGCGAAAAATAGTATTACAACAATATCTTTTTAGAAGAATTACAAACAAATAACAAAACAAAAAAAAGATTAATCTTTTAAATAAAAGGAAAGCCTAAAAGCTTTCCCACTCATCGTTATTTATTTTTGTAGATACTATTTTTGTATCTTTTTTTGCTGAAGTTGTTGAAGAAGGTTTTAATGTAGTTTTTTTCACAGGTATTGTATGAGTATCTTTTTTAGAAGTTAAATTCATATCTTTTGCTTTTACTTCGTTTTTACCATTAAACTCTTTTTCATTTGCATTTGCAACAATTAATTTTGCAATTTCATCTGTAACAACAGCTACATCATGAGTTTGATTTGCTACCATAGCATTTTGTTGTGTTTGTTGGTCTAATTGATTCACTGCATCATTTATTTGTTCTATTCCACTTAATTGTTCTTTACTAGACATATCTATATCTTGAATTAAATTAATAGTTTGAGATATATTTTCATTTAGTTGTTTATATCCATCAATCATATTTGAAGCTATTTCTTTTCCTTGATTTGCTTTACTTGTTGCATTTTCAACAATTGCTTTTATCTCTTTTGCTGCTTCAGCACTTCGTGATGCTAGATTTCTTACTTCTTGTGCAACAACTGCAAATCCTCGCCCTGCTTCACCAGCAGTTGCTGCTTCTACTGCTGCATTAAGTGAAAGTATATTTGTTTGAAAAGCAATTTGGTCAATTACACTTATAGCTTCATTGATTAGATTTACTTGATTATTTATTTCATCCATTGCATTTGTTGTTTGATTTGCTAGTTTTTCACCTTGATTTGCTGAAGACGTAACTTCATTAGATAATTTTGCCATTTTTGCTATATTTTGTGTATTATTTCTAATATTTGAAGTTATCTCCTCAAGTGCTGCTGCTGTTTCTTCTAAAGATGCTGCTGCTTCATTTGAACTTAAATTTAATTTATCTACATTTGATAACAATATATCAGAACTTGCGTTTAATGTTAATCCATTTGTTTTATTATCTATTAACATTTGAGTTAAAGTTTGTTGCAAAGAATTTAACCCATTTACTAAGTTTTCAAAAACTCCACCTTTTTCATCATTTTCTTCCATTTGAAGAACTTTTCTAAAATCATTATTTGAATATTGAGTTAAAACTTCATTTACATGAGTAAATCTATTTCTAGTGTCTTGAATCATTTTATTTACATTATTTTTAAACTCTTCTAATGATGTATTTGAAGTTTTTTTCTCAATAAATTGTCCATACCATCCATTATTTACTCTGCTCATTACTACTTTTGCATCTTCAATTAAAGCATTATCTTCTTCAATTACTTTTCTTGTTTTTTCAATGTTTTCATTTACTACAAGAGACATTTCTCCAAATTCATCTTTTGAATCAACTTTAATTAATTCTACTTTTGATGATTCTTTATTCAAATATGCAAAGAAACTAAATAAACCTTCTTGTAAATATTTAAGAGAATTTGTAATTGAATTTGTAATAAAAAATGCAATTGCTATAGATATAAAAATAGCAATAACAATAATACTTATAAGTAATATTTTTGCATTTGAGTATATAACATCACCCTCAGAACTTGAGTCTTGTCCACCTTTGATATTTAAATCAACTAAACTGATTAATATTGAAGAAAACTCATTATATACCTTATTACTTTCTCTAACCAATTTAAGTGCATCTTCAGTTCTATTTTCTCTTGAAGCAGCAATAAGTTTTTCATGTAAGTTTAAATATTCATTGAACTTTTCAGTAAATTTCCCAAATGTAGCTCTTTCTTCATCTGAAGATATTAATTTTTCATATATTTGAAAATCTTTTCTCATAACTGCTAAAATTTCTTTCATCTGAACTTCATTATTTGCCATCTCTTCATCACTTTTTGATAAGATATGGTCATATTCAAATATTCTAAAATCCGATGTTTCTGTATTAATTTTATTTGTTATTACAATACTTGGCATCCAATTTTCTGCCATTTCAGTTGATTGTTCATTAACTATTTCCATTTTTAATATTGAAACTATTCCTAAAACAATAATCAATACTGATACAATTCCAAAACCTAAAATAAGTTTTTTTGCAACTTTTAAATTTTTAAGCATTTTTTTTCCTATTATAAATTTATATTAAAAGCTTAGAAGCTCTTATATATACAAACCTTCCCATTATTTTATGACTCAATTCTAAATTATAATAATACTAAACGATAATACTATAAAAGTATCATTTTTAAATTAATCTTTAATATCAAACAAATATAGCGTAAATATATCCTTATATTAAATAAAGATAAATAGGATAAAATTTCTCTTAGATTAAATTAAGGAATAACAATGATAAAAAAGATATTACTTTTAATTTTACTGATTTTTAGTTCATTATTTTCAAAGGAGAACAATATGAGTATTTATGATTTTAATGTAAAAACAATTGACGGCAAAGAGATTTCAATGTCAAAATATAAAGGAAAAGTTCTTTTGATTGTAAATGTTGCAAGTAAATGTGGATTTACAGGTCAATATGAAGGATTAGAAACTCTTTTTGAGAAATATAAAAATAAAGATTTTATGATTTTAGGATTTCCATCAAATCAATTTGCAAATCAAGAACCTGAATCAAATGAAAAAATCAAAGAGTTTTGTAGTTTAACTTATGATGTAAAATTTGATATGTTTGCCAAAATAGATGTAAATGGAAAAAATGAATCTCCTTTATATACTTTTTTAAAAAATGAACAAAAAGGTATTTTAGGAACAAAAGATATAAAATGGAACTTTACAAAATTTTTAGTTGATAAAGATGGAAATATTGTAAATAGATACGGAAGTTCTACAACTCCAGAATCAATAGAAAAAGATATATTAAATCTTTTATAAAAGTATAAAAAATAGAAAATTTTTTAAATAATATCCAAGAAGCAATTTCATATATGACTTCTTGGGAAATGTTAGCAGTTTTTTTATCAATTACATATCTAATACTTGCTATAAAACAAAATCTTTGGTGTTGGGCTGCTGCATTTTTTAGTACATTAATTTATAGTATTTTGTTTTTTGATGCTTCACTTTTGATGGATAGTTTTTTAAATATTTTTTATCTAATAATGGCTCTTTATGGTTGGTATTCTTGGAAATTTGGAAATATAACCCAAATAGAAAAAGAACTTGAAATAAGTAGTTATAGTTTTTCTAAAAATATAAAAATCATCCTTTCTTTGACTATTATCTCTTTATGTTTGGGATATTATATGGCAAATTATACAAGAGCAGATTATGCATATTTAGATACATTTACAACTGTTTTTGCTGTTTTTGCTACTTATATGCTTACAAAAAAAGTATTAGAAAACTGGCTTTATTGGGTTGTTATAGATGCTGTTTCGATTTATATTTATATACATAAAGGTTTTTATTTAACAGCTGTTTTATTTTCAATATATACTATTCTTGCAATAATTGCATTTAAACAATGGAAAAAAGAGTATTTAAGTTTTGACTATTGAAGAATTAGAAACATATAATATTTTTAAAGAAAAATTATTAAGCCTTGAATTACTAAAAAATCAAGGGTTTAATAATATAAGTTATCTTTTAAAAACATCAATTAACTCTTATGTAATCAGAGTTTTCAAATCAAATAGTAGTGTAAATATTAGTAGAGAATTTGAATTTAAAATCCAAAAACTTGCATACAAAAAAGATATTTGTTCAAAACCTATTTTTTTAAATAATAAATTTATGGTTTATGAATATCAAAAGGGATTTCATAAAACAAAATTGAAAACTCATGAACTTAAAACTCTTGTTTTAAAAATAAAAAAACTACATCAAATAAAAATAAAAACTATATCTTATAATATAAAAAAAGATTTACTTTCATATAAAAAAATTCTAAAAGATGAAAAAAGTCAAAAACTTTTACAAAACTCTTTTAAAAATCTCAATACATTAAAAAAGTACAAAAAAGAGTTAGTTTTAACGCATCATGATCTAAATCCCAAAAATATAATTTTTAGAAATAATAAAATAAAAATAATTGATTGGGAATATGTTGGAACAAATGATAAATTTTTTGATTTAGCTTCTGTTTGTATAGAGTTTTCATTAAATAATATAGAAGAAAAAATATTATTAAAAACATATTTAAAAAAAATTAAAAAAAATGATATTAAAAAATTAGAACTTTATAAAAAAATATATAAAAATCTTTGTACTTTATGGTTTATAAATTATGAATAACAATATTATATTTTACTAGCATAAAAAATTATTTTTATGTTATAATTATTATAAAATAATTAAAAAGATGTCTATGAAAAATAAAAATTTACTTATTTATTTTACAGTTACAATGATATTTTGTTTTACACTTTTTATAATAAAGTATATAAGTGATACAAAAGATGATTATCAAAAGATTTCTGAAAAAATATTATTTCAACAAGCATCAACACTATTTAATAACATAGTAAATACCAGAAAATGGAGTTCTGATCATGGTGCAGTTTATATAAAAGCACATGATGGAATAAAACCAAATCCTTATTTACAAGATAATCATGAATATACTAAAAATGGTGAATTACTTATAAAAATGAATCCTGCTTGGATGACAAGACAAATATCAGAAATGTCTAACAAAAAAGAAAATTATTTTTTTAAAATTACCAGTTTGAACCCTCTGAATCCAATAAATGCTCCTGATGATTTTGAGAAACTTGCATTAAAGAGTTTGAAAAATAGTAATGAAGAATTTTATACAAGTATAGGAAAATATAAATATGATTTTGTTGCACCTTTAAAAGTTGAAGTATCTTGTCTGGAGTGTCATAATACAAATAACTATAAAGTTGGAGATATAATTGGAGGAATAAGAGTTAGTATTCCAACTGAACATTATACAGAAAATATAGAGATTATAAACTCAAAAACCAATTTACTTTATCTTGTTACATTTTTTACTTCGATTATATTCATAATAATTATTACATTTACAATTCATTCTATTTATACAAGAGAATTAAATATCATGAAACTAAATAAGACTCTTGAAAGTAAAGTTAATCAAAGAACAAAAGAGTTAAGAAGAGCAAATAAAAAATTACTAGAAATTTCAACTATTGATTATTTAACAAATTTATCAAATCGACGACATTTTTTTGATATAGGAATAAAAGCTTTTCATTTAGCAAAAAGAGAAAAAAATGATTTATCAATAATTTGTATTGATATTGATTTTTTTAAACAAATAAATGATACTTATGGTCATCATATTGGAGATGAAATTTTAAAACTTATTGCAAATAAAATGTCAAAATGTGTAAGAAAGTCAGATATTCTTGCAAGAACTGGTGGAGAAGAATTTACTATTTTATTAAATAATACTAATGAAAATAGCGCATTTATTCTTGCAGAAAAACTAAGAAATATAGTTGAAACTTCAAGTTATAAAAATGATGAAATTGATGTAAAAATTACTATTAGCTTAGGAATTAGCCAACTAAAAGATGATGATGAAGATTTAGATTCTATTATATTAAGAGCAGATCGAGCGCTTTATATTGCAAAAAAAGATTCAAGAAATAAAACTGTCATATATCATTTTTAACTTTTATAGCTCTTTTTAGAAGTAAATCAAAATGATATTTTCCTTTTAGTTTTTCTTTAGAATCTTCAAATTTTTCTTTCATCTTATCATCCAATGTTGTTCCGTTGTTTTTTAATGATTCAAATATTTGTAAAACTCTTTCATCACTTAATTCACTTAATTTTGAATCTTTTACTATTTGAGGAATTTCACTAATATCTAAATTTGGCATTTTGAAATCACAATAATATTGAGATAAATCATTTATTCCCCAATATTCCAATCCTAATTTATTATAAAAATCTAAAGATGAACTCACACAATTCATCTTAAATCTTTTAATATCTTGATTTGATAAATGATTAAAAAGATATTTTAATAATTTGTAAGCATATCCATTATGTCTATGTATATTTGGTGTTAATAAATTATGAATAGTTAAATATTCATTATCTTTTGAAATAGAATAAAATAAATAACATAAATGTTTGTTTTTATCATTAATTAAACAAATTGGTGGAAATTTTTCCCAACTATAATAATTATCCCACCATTCAAGAGCATTTTTTGAAAATGATAAACTTTTAAAATCAGCAATTTTTTTTACTGAGATAAGATACTCTTCTCTGTTTAATTCAATAACTTTCATTTTTTATCCTTCTTTTCATTCTAGTCTTATTTTATAAAGATTAGAGATATTAATTGTTTATATTATATACATGAATTTTTTTTACATATTTAAAACTCTTTAGGGTATTATTCTAAAATGAATTTACATGAGAAACTAAAACAACTTCCTAATGATTCGGGAGTTTATCAATACTTTGATAAAGATGGTCATTTACTTTATATTGGAAAAGCAAAAGTTCTAAAAAATAGAGTTAAGTCATATTTTAAATTTGTGCCAAAACTACAACCAGCAGATAAATTAAGTCCAAGAATTTATAAAATGATTAGCGAAGTTGAAGCTCTTGAGTGGATTGTTGTACCAAATGAACATGATGCACTTATTTTAGAAAATTCATTAATCAAGCAATTAAAACCAAAATATAATATTTTACTTCGTGATGATAAAACATATCCATATATTTTTATTGATTACAATGAAGATTTTCCAAGACTTGAAATCACAAGAAAAATACATAAAAGCAAAAATATAAAATATTTTGGACCTTATTCAACAGGTGCAAAAGATATGCTTGATAGCATTTATGAGATTGTTCCATTAGTTCAAAAAAAATCTTGTGTAAAAGGTAAAAAAGCTTGTCTATTTCATCAAATACAAAAATGTTATGCTCCGTGCGAAAATAAGATTTCAAAAGATGATTATGCAAAAATAGTAGAAAATGCCTTAGAATTTATCTATAATAAAACAAAACTCATTTCTAAACTAAATGAAAAAATGCTTCAATATTCAAATGATTTTAGATTTGAAGAGGCAATGACTTTAAGAGATAGAATCAAAACTATTGAAAAATCACAAATAAAAACTGGAATTGATTTAGCTACAAATGAAGATATTGATATCTTCGTAATAACTACAAACAATAAAAAAGCAGTAATTGTACGAATGTTTTTAAGAGATGGAAAATTAACTTCATCAAGTCATGACTTTTTAAAAATTGATAATTTTACACAAGAATTTGATTTTGATTATGAAGAGGCCTATAAAAGAGCTATTATAAACTATTATGACAATGAAATTCCTCTTTTACCAAAAGAGATTTTAGTTGGATGTGAATTAGAAGAAACAAAAGAGATTGAAGAATTTTTATATACAAGATTTAATAAAAAGATAAAAATTATAAATCCTAAAAAAGATAAGAAAAAAGATATTGTTCAAATTGCCTTTAATAACTGTGATGAACTTTTAAGACTAGAATCATCAAAAAATCAAACTTCTATTTATGAGGATTTAAAAGAGTTATTTACTCTTCAAACTCTTCCATATATAATTGAAAGTTTCGATAACTCTCATATGATGGGACAAGCAACTGTTGGAGCTATGATAGTTTGGAATGAAACTTTAAATTCTTTTGATAAAAAAGCTTTTAGACACTATAATCTTGAATCAAAAGACGAATACTCTCAAATGAGAGAAATGTTAATAAGAAGAGTTGAAAGTTTTGAAAAAAATCCGGCACCTGATTTATGGATAATAGATGGTGGAGAAACTCTTTTGAAACTGGCATATGACATAGTACAATCTGTTGGAGTTAATCTTGATATTATTGCAATTGCAAAAGAAAAACTTGATGCAAAAGCTCACAGAGCAAAAGGTGCAGCAAAAGATATAATTCATTATAAAAATAAAAATGGTGAATTTAAAAGTTTTAACTTATTAACAAGTGATAAAAGATTACAATTCGTTCAAAGACAAAGGGATGAAGCTCACAGATTTGCTATAACATTCCATAAAAAACAAAAAAGAGCCCAAGATAAACAAATTTCTTTATTACAAATCAAAGGAATTGGTGAAGCAAAAATCAAAAAGCTTCTTTTATATTTTGGAGAATTTGAAAAAATAAAAAATGCATCTTTAGAAGAATTAAAAAATGTATTAAATGAAAAAGATGCAAATACAATTTTAAATTATTTTATAGCCTCAAAGGATTAATTTTGGCAAAAATCTTATTAAGTAAAGAAAATCTATTTTACAATCTAGATATTATTTCAAAAAAAGCTGGCTCAATTGAAAAGGTTGCAGTTGTTTTAAAAGATAATGCTTATGGACATGGACTTATTGAAATAGGAAAACTTGCAAGTGAATATGGAATTAAAAAAGCAGTCGTTAGAACAATAGATGATGCACTTAAAATTGAAAAATTCTTTGATTATATTGTAATACTTGCAGAAAAATCTTTTCACACTTATTCACATACTTTTCACATAGCACTCAACACATGTGAAGACATTGAAAGACTACCCATAAATTCAAATGTCCATATCAAAATTGATACAGGAATGCACAGAAGTGGAATAAAACCTTCTGAGCTAGAAAAGGCTATTTTAGGGCTTTCTAAGAGAAATATACACATTACAGGAGTATTCACACATCATAAAGGTGCTGATGAATTATCAACAAACTTTTTCTGGCAAAAAGCCGTTTTTTCTAGTATTAAAGAGAATGTGAAAAAAATATGTGAACAACTTTCTTTACCTATTCCGGCTTTCCATTCTTGTAACTCAGCAGCACTTTTTAGAACGGCAAATTTTGACGAAGATTTTGCAAGAGTTGGAATAGCAACTTATGGATACATAGATAATGCAGATGTATTTAAATTTCCAAAATTAAAACCTGTTATGTCACTTTGGGCAAATAGAATTTCAACTAGAACTTTAAAAAAAGGTCAAAGTGTAGGTTATGGTGGTAAATTTTCAGCAACTGAAGATATGATTGTTTCAAATTATGATGTTGGTTATGGAGATGGTTTTTTAAGATTAAATGAAAGAAAAACTTATACTACTCCAAAAGGTTATAAAGTTTTAGGTCGAGTATCAATGGATAATTTATCTTTAAATACAGATGATGAAAAAGTTTGTATTTTTGATGATGTAAATACTTTAGCAAAAGTTCATGATACAATTACTTATGAAATCACAACAACACTAAATCCAAATATAGAAAAAGAAATAGTATGAAAAAATTTGTTCTTTCACTTTTTGTTTTAGTAACTCTTTCAAATGCAATGACATTTGAAGAAGTTTATACTATTCATAAAGTGCAAGGAACAATGAAAGCGTTGGGTTATTATAAAGAGTTAGAGAAAGATAATAATCCAAAAGCTATCCATGAATTAGGTATTATTTATCTAACTGGTGATGGAATAGCTAAAAATGTAAATAAAGCATATGAATATTTCACAAAAGCTTCAAATTTAGGATTTTTAGAATCGACTTATGTTCTTGGAAAAATTCATCTATCAAAATCAACTCAATATTATAATTTAATAAAAGCCTATAATTTTTTTGTTGATGCAGCAAATAAAGGTCATGCAAAATCTCAAATGATGATAGGAAGATTTCTTTTGATGGGAGAAATAGTAGATAAAGATTATGAAAAAGCTTTACACTACTTCAAACTAGCTTCAAAACAAAAAGAGTACGAAGCAAACTGCTATATTGCATATATGTATGCAGCAGGAATGGGAGTTTTTCCAAATTTTGGAAGAGCTCATGTTTTTGCAAATGATGAGTACCAAAAAGGAAACAAACTTTGTGTAAAAGTTTGGAATGATTATAATTTAGGAAAATATCCAAAAGATGATGGTTGGAAAATTGGTGATTATAATGAGCCTGTTAAATAAACTATAAACTTATATCTTCTAAGATAAACTCTTTTTCATTTTTTTCACAAAATTCTATAAAATATTGAAAATATTTATCAACTTCATCTTTATCATATCCAGCAAGACTAATCACAACTTTTCTTTTATCTGCTATTATTTTAGGTAATGATGAAAAATCAAGATGTGAAGGAATTTTTTTCATAGTATCAATCAAATCATTTTCACTTGTTTCTATAGTCATTGTATTTCTATATTTTTCAATATTTGATTTTGGATATAATTTATCTAATGCTTCCATTACCATAGCTTGACTCATAGATGGAAAACCTGGAGTGAAAAAAAATCTATCTTCAAGATAAAATCCAGCTACATTATTTACTACATTTGTAAGAAGTTTTGCATTTATTGGCAGATATGCCATATTTATTCTGTGAGGATAAGCTTCTTCTTTAAATTGATTTATAATTCTATTTTTTGCCTCTTCATGAAATTCCATTTTTCCATTTGTAAATGCCTTTGCAGCTACAACTCTAGTATAATCGTCAGGAGTTGCTCCAATTCCACCAAAACAAAACATAACAGAATTTGGATCAGATTTTATAAGATTAAAAATATCAAACATAAGTTTTTGGTCATCTTCTATTACAAAAGAGCCTTTTTGTTCCCAACCTCTTTTTAAAAGTTGTTCATTTAAGAAAGAAAAATGGGCATCTTTACGACGTCCATTTAGTAATTCAGTACCAATAATTACTGAATAAAAATTGATTTTTTGAGTACTCATTAAATTCTCGATTGGATAAATTTTTCCATTTCATCTACAATTTCTTTAATAGTTCCTTCCCCATTTATTACTTTTAATAAATCTTTTTTTGAATAAAATGCTCTAATTTCTTCTAATGGTTCAGCAAAAACTTTCATTCTATTGTTAAATACTTCAACATTGTCATCAGTTCCCCTTGCACGTCCTAAAACTCTATCTCTTGCAACTTGTTCACTAACTTCAACTTCTATACAGTTTACTAACTCTACTTCATCTTCATTTGCTAAATATTTATCTAATTCAACCATTTGTTCTATACTTCTTGGATATCCATCGATAATCACAATATCTGTTGATGCTTTTTTTATAGCTCCAATAATTGTTTCAATAGCTATATCAATTGGTACAATATTTCCTGCACTTATATATTTTTCAATTATTTGACCTCTTTGAGATCCACTTGATACTTCTGTCCTAAACATATCACCAGTTGAATAATGAGTTATATTATTGTGATTTACTGCAATTAATTCTGCATCAGTAGTTTTGCCACTGCCAGGTGCCCCAATAATTAAAAATAATTTTTTCATTTATAACCTTAGTTGAATTTTGAGGGAATAATTGTATCAAAAATCATTTAAATTCTTGATGTAGTATTTAGAGCTTATGTATTATTAAAAGCTTTTTTTATACAATACACGAAAAATTAAGGAAACGAAATATGAATTTAATGCTATTTGGAGCACCTGGTGCTGGTAAAGGGACACAAGCAAAATTTTTAATCGAAAAATATAACATTCCACAAATCTCAACAGGCGATATTTTAAGAGCAGCTATTGCAGATAAAACTGATATGGGAATGGAAGCAAAAAAATTTATGGACGCTGGACAGTTAGTTCCAGATTCTACTATTATTGGTATTATTAAAGATAGATTAGCTGAGTCTGACTGTAAAGATGGTTTTATTCTTGATGGTTTTCCAAGAACTTTAGCTCAAGCTGAGGCTTTAAATGAACTAATGAAAAATATGGGAATCTCTTTAGATAAAGTTATCTCATTAAATGTTCCTGATGAATTAATCGTTGGAAGAATTACAGGAAGAAGAGTATGTTCAAAATGTGGAGCATCTTTCCATGTAGAATTTAATCCATCTAAAAAAGAAAATGATTGTGACTACTGTGGTGGTGAATTAATCATCAGAAAAGATGACAATGCCCAAACTGTTATTAGTAGACTTGATGCATACCACACACAAACTGCACCATTAATTGAATTCTATACAAAAATGGGTGTATTTATGGAACTTGATGGAACAAAAGATGTTTCAGAAGTTACAGCAGATATGTTCAACGCTTTAGCGTAAACTCTTTTTTCAAAAAGTAAAAAGGGGCAACTAATTTTAGTTGCCCCTTTTTTTATCTAAAATTATTAAAAATACTAACCTTGCATTCCAGAAGTAAATGGCTTTTTATTGTTTGTTGCAAATTTATTTTTTGCAACAACAATCTCTTTTTGTTTCTCTTTTCTTCTTTGGTCTTTTTCAACAAATATTTTTTTCTTAGTAAATGGATCCATTTCAGTGTAATACATAACAGCTGAGTAAGTTCCTGGTGTTGGAGTGAATACCTGAGCTTGTTCTGGATTCATTTTTAACTCATGTGTTGTAAACTGCTTTAACTCATGCATATGTTTTTCTTCACAACCTGGATGTGCAGCAATTAAATAATATGTTAAAAACTGTTTTTTACCTGATTCTTTATTTAAATCATCATACATCTTTTTAAAATCAATTAAAGTTTGTTTTCCAGGTTTTCCCATATGATGTAAAACCTCATCATTTGTATGTTCTGGTGCTACTTTCATTTGCCCTGAGATATGATGGTCTATCATCTCTTTTAAATACTCTTTTCCATGTTTTTTATCAGCAGTAATTAAATCATATCGAACGCCTGAAGCCACAAATGCTTTTTTAATTCCAGGAACAGCTCTAATATCTTTTAGTAGTTGTATGTTTCTACTATGGTCAACTTTCATCGTTCGACAAAGTCTGTGAGCATCTACACATCTTTTATTATCAACACAAGTTCCAAGATTTATTTTTTTCTTACACTCATATCCATACATATTAGCAGTTGGTCCTCCAACATCTGAAATAATTCCTTTAAAATCTTTCATTGTTGTAAAGTGTTTTGCTTCAGCTAAAATATTTTTTTCGCTTCTAGTTCGTATAGTTCTTCCTTGATGAGCAGCAATTGCACAGAAGTTACACTCTCCCCAACATCCATGGTGAGTCATAATAGAAAACTTAATAGTTTCAAGACATTTTACTTTTCCCTCTTTTGCATGATATGGATGTAAATCTCTTTGATATGGAAAAGATGCAATATGATCCATTTCTTCTTCTTCCAAATGCCTGCTTGGTGGATTTTGGATTAAATATCGTCCATCAATCTCTTGGCATAAACCTTTTGAATAAACTGGGTCATTATTGTCATAAAAAGTTTTAAAAAGGTCAATATATTTTTCTTTAAAATCTAAACACTCTTGATGTGATGGAATTTGTAGATAATCATTTACTGGTTCTTTTGAGATATAACAAAGTCCTTTTATAGTTCTTGGGTCTTTTCCTTCTTTTAGATAATTACCCAAATCCATTATTGCTTGTTCAGCCATACCATAAACCATATAATCAGCTTTGGTATCAAATAATATTGGTTTTCTAAGTTTATTTGTCCAGTAGTCATAATGAGTAAGTCTTCTAAGACTTGCTTCAATTCCACCAAGAACAATAGGAACAGTATTTTTAAAATATCTTCTGATTAGATTTGTATATACTAAAGTAGCTCTATCTGGTCTTTTATTGTTTTTTCCACCAGGAGTATAGTCATCATCATTTCTAAATTTTTTAGTTGCAGTATAGTTTGAAACCATTGAATCGATGCTTCCACCACTAACTCCCCAAAACAGTTTTGGCTCGCCTAATCTTTTAATATCAATATCACTATTTACATCAGGCTGACCTATAATTCCAACACGAAGTCCTATATCTTCAAGCAGTCTTCCAACAACTGCAATTCCCATAAATGGAGAATCTATATAGGCATCACCTGTGATTAGGATGACATCAAGTTCATCCCAACCACGTTCATTCATCTCTTTTTTTGTAGTAGGTAAAAATTTATTTAATTTTTCTGAATTATTCATTTTTCTTCTTTATAAAATATATTAGTTTTTTCGTATTGTGCCTGAATATATTTTAACCCCTACTATAAAAAATTAAACTCTTTTTGTTAAATTTGTATCAAGTTTTTTAATATCTAACATCATTGCTATTTTTGAATCTTCTAACTCTTTAATCTCAACTAAACTTTCTATTAAAGTTCCTGCTCCTAAGAAATGATTTTGAATATGTTGAATAGTTTTTTCTTCAACAACACAAACTGTTTCTAAAGAAGAAACCATAATTCCAACACAATGTTGAATATTATCTTTATCATATTCAACTAAAATTATATTTGTTAGTTTTTCATTTGTAATTTCTTCATTTACAAAATCTCTTATATCTAAAACTGAAACTAATTTATCTTTATATAAAACCATACCTTTAAAATGGTTCTTTTTGTCCATATCTATTGATTCTTGTAACTCTTCAATTCCAATTGATTCTATTACATTTTTTGCATTTACAGCTAAAAATTTTTTTCCTAAATAAAAAGTTGCTAACTCCATACTTGAAGGAGTAAATTTTGTTTTTACTGAAGATAAAAATTTAGATTTTGTATTTTCAAGAAATGTATAACAATTTATACTTCCAATATAAACAAAAACAAAACATATTACATCATTTTTATAATCATCAACTCTACTTTTATACTCCCTATATCCTGTTGAACATTTTGCACCTACAGCATAATATGAGCCATTAAATTCAATAATTTTACTCATATTTTGTGCATTTTTTAAAGTAAAAAACATATCATCAATATTTAAATAAGAATCAACTTCTAAATCATCATTTGTTGAAGAAATTATCTGTTTATTTTTATCTGTAAATATAGCAAATACACCAGGAACTTTTTCTCCATTTGCATCTTTAGGCATTGTCTCTTCTAACATAGAATAAAACTGTGGAGTAGAATCAAAAACAACAGCAATTCCACCTGTAATTTGTTTTTCATCTTTTAAAGATCTAATTGCACTGCTATAAATGTATGTTGATTCATTGTTATAGAGATTTGTTTTTTCAAATTTTGATACTGTATATTTTGATGTATCTTTCAAATTTAAAGTTTTTTCTACCCATTCTTGAGTTAAAATTTTTCCTACTAAATGGTCTTCTTTTTCATTTGAAACAGCTATTATTTTTCCTGATTTGTCAAAAATAATAAGATTTGTATAAACGGTATATAGTTCATTTATATATTTTAGAATTGATGTAATTTCACTTTTTTTATTATGTAAAATTGAATAATTATCAAATGTTTCTCTAAAATATGAGTTTAATGCCCACCATCTACAATCATTAGCTCTTTCATATAAATTTCTATCCATTATATCAATTGCTAAAGATGATAAAAATTCACTATCTTTTAATATTGCAGATATGATTGTTTGATTTAAATTTTCCAATGAAGAGTTTGCTTTATTTCCAGTAATTCCTATCTCATTTAATAAAGATTTTGAAAATTCTCTATTTACAGAATTTAATTTACTTTGAACAATATTTCCATTCCAGATAACTCTTGTCAAATTATCTTGAATAGTTCTACTTTTATTAAAAACTTCTTTTAACTCTTTTGAAAAATGTTGTTCATTTTCCATCATTGCATTTATGATTTTATTATCAACTTTTATAGAATTTAATTCATCACTTAAAAAAGCATATTCAAGTGGAATCATAATATGTCCGTACCATTTTAAACCATAAAAACCTTGATAACCATTTGTTTCACATGTTTTTGCTATATAATCACGTCCTGCATAAGAGATGATTTTATAGTTTTCATTTAAAATAATTGGAAGTTTTGCGCCTAAACCAATATGTTCTTTATCGCTACTTGCTATTACATATCCATCTTCATCTAATATTACTAAACACTCTTTATTTTTTTCATCAATTAAATTATTGAAAATTCCATTCATTTCATCTGAGAATTTAAAACAAAGTGCTAATACTCCTAAATTTTCTGAATTTGAATCATTTGATTTTGTAACTTTGTATGAATAAACTAAAGACTTTTTATATTGAGGAATAAAATCATGATATTTATATGTTTCAACATAATCTTCATTTGAATTTAAAACTTTTTGAACAAATGAAGTATCAACTTTTTCTACTTTAATATCATCATTTAATCTTACAACTATTTTTCCATGAGTATCTAATAAAACAATATCAAAATATACTGAATATTTTGATACATATTCTTTAAATCTTTTTTGTATATTTTGTCTTAAAACTAAACTTTCATCATTATATTTTGAAACATAATTTTGAATAAATATTCTTATATCATCATCAGTTGCTAAAAATCCAATATCTGCTGTTCTTTCAAAAAGATTTCTAATAAGTACATCTATTGCAACTTGTGCCTTAAATTTCATTTCTTGTGCAACTCTTTTTACTTGTTGTTCACTTAAATGATTTAATAAAGTTGAAGTTAAATTTAAAAAATTTTCTTTTGTTTTACCTATATCAATATTTATATCACCTAATTGTCCTAACAGGGCTAACATATCCCAAGAAGAGCTCAATCTTCCTAATTCATCTTTGTATTTATCAACATCTTCTATATGTTTTATTATTGGATACAAATCAGCTTTTATATTAATTCCTTTGTAATTAATAATATTATTATTTGACATCTGTTATTTCCTATTTTTTTCTATAATAAGATTATATTGCAATTAAAATTTTTTTTAAATATACAGCTGTATATAAAATAACATATTATGAAAAATAATTTTTTTTGCTTATTTTGAAAGTTTATCTGTCAGTTCTAATAAATTTATTTGCCAGTTTGAATTAAATATATCTTCTTGGACAATTTGAATATTTAAATTTGTACCAAGAGAAAGGGCAAGATTGTAATCATAATTATCAAGAAATAATATTTTTTTTACATCTTTTTTTTGAGTAAATTTAATTAATTCTGGTACATCTTGTATACTTATATATTTTTTTTCTCTTCTAATAGCTTTAATTCTAAATCTTCTTGTAAAATATTCCCAATAGTCATCAAAAACATAAATCACATTTGTTTCACTACTTCTAAATTTTTGTTTGATTCTTAAAAATGTATCATCAATTTCATTTAAAAAAATTTCATAATTTTTTTTATAAAAGTCTTTTTTATCTTTGTTTATGATTACTAATGTTTCATATATATTTTTTGCTACTTCACGTAAAAGTAAAGGATCTGTCCAAATATAAGGATTATCATCAATTTTAAAAATATTAGAAGAAAGATCAACAAGAATTATTTCTGGATTTTTTTCTTTTAATATTTTTGCATATTTATTTTCTACATCTAAAGAAAAATGAAAATAAGCTTTTGCATTTGAAAGTTTTGAAATCTCAGAATAAGGTAATTCTTGATATTCAGAAATATATCTATTGGAAATTTCTCTTATTTTTACCTCTTCATGTGCTATTTTTCTAACTAAATAAGATTCTAAAGGGAAATAAGTAATAACTTGGTATTTTGAGAATAAAAAGACTGGAAAGAAGAATAAAATAAATAAAAAATTTTTCATACTCTTCTTTCCAAAAAAATTAAATATCAGCTACTGTTTTTCTTAATCTAATATTTAGTTCTTTCAATTGTTCTTCATCAACAGTTGATGGAGCTTGAGTTAATAAACATTGAGCTTTTTGAGTTTTAGGGAATGCAATTACATCTCTGATTGAATCAGTTCCAGCTAAAAGCATAATCATTCTATCAAGACCCATTGCAAATCCACCATGGCTTGGTGCACCATAAGCTAAAGCATCAAGTAAGAATCCAAATTTATCTTTAGCTTCTTCATCACTAATTCCCATTAATTTGAATACTTTTGATTGAATTTCTTCTTTGTGGATTCTTATACTTCCTCCACCAAGTTCTGTTCCATTTAAAACAATATCATAAGCAATTGATTCAATTTCTTCTAAATCTTCGATATTATCTAAATCATATTTTTCAACATTTGGCATTGTAAATGGATGGTGTAAAGCTTTTGTTCTTCCATCTTCAACTTCAAACATAGGGAAGTCTACAACCCATAAAAATTCATAAGCATCTTCAGGAACTATATTCATCTCTTGAGCTAGGAATAATCTAAATCTTCCCATATAATCCCAAACTACTTTTTTAGCTCCAGCTCCAAAGAATACAACATCACCAACTTCAAGTTCAGTTACTTTTACAATTTCTTCTAAATCAGCATCACTAAAGAATTTAGTTAATGGACCTTTTAATCCATCTTCTTTCATTTGGAAGTAACCTAAACCTTTAGCTCCAAATTTTCTAACATAATCTTCAAAACCTTTCATTTGTCTTTTAGAGAAAATATTATCTCCGTTTTTACATTTTAAAGCTTTGATTCTATTATTCTTTTTATCTTTTGCAATATCAGCAAAAATTTCATTTGTTGAGTTTGCAAAAATATCAATAACATCAACAAGTGGCATGTCAATTCTTAAATCAGGTTTATCAGAACCATATTTTTCCATAGCTTCAGAATATTTCATTCTTCTAAAAGTTGAAGGAACATTTTTACCACATTTTGTGAATACATCGTAAATTAATCTTTCAGCAACTGCGATAACATCTTCTTGTGTACAAAAAGACATTTCTACGTCAATTTGAGTAAATTCAGGTTGTCTATCAGCTCTTAAATCTTCATCTCTAAAACATTTTGCAATTTGGAAATATTTATCAAAACCTGCAACCATTAATAATTGTTTAAATAATTGTGGAGATTGAGGAAGTGCATAAAATTCACCTGGATGAACTCGTGAAGGAACTAAATAATCTCTTGCACCTTCTGGAGTCGATTTAGTAAGAATTGGTGTTTCAACATCTAAGAATCCTAATTCATCAAGTGTATTTCTTACTTGAATAGTTGCTTTAGATCTTAATTGGAAAATTTCAAATGATTTTCTACTTCTTAATTCTAAAAATCTATTTCTTAATTTGATCTCATCATTTACTTTTTCATCATTAATATCAAATGGCATAGGTTTTGATTTATTTTCAATTACTAACTTTTCTAAAATGATTTCAATTTTTCCAGTAACTAAATTTGGATTTTCTAATCCCTCACCTCTTGCTCTTACTTTTCCTGTTGCAATTAATACATATTCATCTCTTACATTTTCAGCAACAGCCAAAGCATCTTTACAATCTTGTGGGTCTGCTACAAGTTGAACTAATCCACTTTTATCTCTTAAATCAATAAATATAATTCCACCATGGTCACGTCTACTGTTTACCCAACCAGCAACAGTTACAGTTTCACCTATAATATTTTCAGTTACATCTGTACAATAATGTGTTCTCAAGTCTAACTCCATTTCTATAAATATTCGCGATTTTATCTAATTTTTACTTAATTTCTAAAAAGCCTACTTCAGTACTTTTAAACAATCTAGGAGTGTAAATAACTTCATTGTCTACTATTTGTGTTGGGATTGAAGATGAATTACCATCATTATACAAATAATTAATTCCAACTAAAGTTGAATAGTCAACCCATTCATAAGTTATATTTCCTCCAAAAGTTGTTATTTCATCTTTAAGTTTTGCATCAACACTATCAATTGAATTTGCAATTACAAGCTTTTCTCTATCTTTATCTTGTGTTAATATCATAAGCATAGGATCATAATTTAATTGAGTTGAAAAAATAATCTTAGGATAAACATCATAAGCTCTTAATTGAGATAAAATTAAAGATGTTTTTACTAAGTCAGTATTTAAAAAAAGTGATGAATTTTTTAACCTATAATCATTTACTATATTTTTAAAATTTGTTTCATTTTTTTTTATCTCTTTTCTAACTGTTGTATTAGTAACAACATTATCGTAACTTCTTTTTAGTTTAGAACCTAAATATGTGTCTTGATAAAACATCGCATTATTTCCAGTTGAATAATAACTTAATTTTTTAAGTTGCTCATCATACGAAATAGAACCAAAAATTAAATTATCATTATTTTCTAAAGAATCTTTTTTTTCAATTAAAGGAAGATACACTTTTAAATCATTTGAAACAACTTTGTTTAGAGTATTTATTGCATTAGGAGTAAATAATGCGATAACCTTAGTAATGCCTTCTTCTTCAATTTTTGAGAAGGCAGAACTAATTTTATCGTAACTTTCATTTTCACAATCTATTACTACTAAATTATAATCAGCTTTTTTATAAGATAAATAACCTGAAATAGTGTTCATAGAATTTTTTGCATATTTTGAAACTAAAGATGATGGATAAATAAATGCAATTTGGATTTTTGCTTTTGTTTCATCGATTTGAATATTTATATTTTCTTCATCTATTGTATTCATACTGCCATTTGGAATAGTTTCTTCTTTAATATCACTTTCTTTTATATCAATAGGAGTAAATTCTTCCACGACTGTAACTGAATCTTCTTCAACTTTTTTTTCTTTTTGAACTTGTTTTTCTATTTTGTTTTTATTTGGTAATTTCAACTCTACAACTTGTTTTTGTGTACACCCAAAGAAAACGAATACAAATAAAATTAATGCTAATATTTGTTTCAATTTAAAGCCTCCATAAAATTTTTTATTTTTAACATATCATAGTATGCATCTTTTTTAAAAGATGGATTTCTCAACAAAAAAGTTGGTGAAAATGTTGGAAGTAAACTAATTCCATTAAAACTAAGCTCTTTACCTCTTATTTGTGAAAAATTATCACTATTTTTGAACAAATAAGTGTATGTTTTTTCACCTAAAGCCACTATTAATTTAGGTTTAATAAGCTCTATTTGTTTTAATAAATAATCATTACAAACATCCATATTAGAGTTTGTAGCACCATTTAAACTTTTGCATTTTACCAAAGTTGTTATATAAATCTCTTCTTTTTTAATATTTAATACATTTTCTATCATTTTAGCCAAAAGTTCACCAGTTTTTCCAACATAATAAGAAGCTAACTCATCTTCTGTTTTAGTTGGTTCATCACTTATGAACATAACTTTTGAATTAAAATTACCATAACCAAAAAGAACATTTTTACGACATTTTGAAAGTTCACATAAATAACAGTGATCAACACTATTTTTTAATTCTATTAAATTATTGGGCAATTTAATATTTTTTAATTCTGTTGAAAAAAAATCTAAAGGTTCGTGATACTCAAAGCCAAATGATTTTAAATTGTATAAATACTTTAATAATTGATTTTTAACTAATTTTGTCATATGGAATTGTACAAAAAAACTTCTTGAACAATTATTTGTTCCAATATATAAAACAAAAATATAATTTTACTTGACTTTTGTTCCAATATTTTATAAAATAATAAATGTTTTAATAATAGGAATAAAAATGAGTATGCCTAGTTTAAGAAAACTAGAATTTGATTTAGAAGTAAATAAGACAACTTTACACAATTGGAAAAGAAATAGACCAAAATTATTTGAATTTATTATGGAATCTTATAAAAATAGAGAAATTCTAAAAAAGCATTTAGAATTATTAATGGAACAAAAAGAAATTATTGAAAAAGAGATTGACATTACAAAGAATAGAATAGTTTAGTATGAAAAGTTATGGAGCTAACATAATAATATAACTTTTTTAAAGTGTGCGAAGTATTATTTATTTTGGCTTCATAGTTTTTTGTATTTAAAATAAATTTTAATAAGAATTTTATATTAGACATAAATAAGGAAAATCTTTCCTTATTTAATATTGTTATAGATATTTATTTATATCTATGAGTGATTCTACCTTTATCTAGTGAATAAGGTGTGATTTCTACTTTTACAGTATCATTAGGTAATATTTTGATATAGTGCATTCTCATTTTTCCTGAGATATGACATAAAACTACATGTCCATTATCTAATTCAACTCTAAACATAGCATTTGGTAGAGCTTCAATTACTTTACCATCAATTACAATTACATCATCTTTTGCCACATTTTCCCCTTAATCTTCCGAATTACTTAAAATAACTGCTTTACCATTAATAACAGCAACTGTATGTTCATAATGACTACCTCTTAATCCATCAGCTGAGACAACATCCCAACCATTTTTTAGAATAACAGGATTTCTATCTTTACAACAAATCATTGGTTCTATACAAAATACCATTCCATTTTTGATCTTTGGTCCAGATTTTGTATTTCCATTTTCTAAATAATTAGGAATCTCTGGTTCTTCATGTGGTCTTTTACCAATTCCATGCCCACAAAATCTCACAAGCGGTTGATAACCTCTTGCAACAATAAAATCTTCGATTAATTTAGATAACTCTTTAAATCTAAGACCTTCTTGCACTTGTTCGATAGCATAATACAAAGAATCTTTTGCACAAGCAATCAAATCTTCATCTTCTTTTGAAATTTTTCCTATTGGCATTGTTATTGCGGAATCACCATACCATCCCTCAATTTCAGTACCAATGTCAAGACCAAGAATATCACCTTCTTTAAGAATAACATCACTAGGAATTCCGTGTATTATAACTTCATTTAACGAAGTACAAATTGCATTTGGGAAACCGTATAAACCTTTAAATGAGGGTCTAGCTCCTAGATTTCTCATGAACTTTTCCCCCATAGCATCAACTTCTTTTAAAGTCATACCAGCTTTTACATTTTCTCTTAAGAAATTTAAAGTTTTTGCAACTGCAATATTTGCAACACGAAGTTTTTCTATTTCATTTGGTTTTCTTAATGGAATTGCCATTTTACAGTCCAACCGCACTTAATGTTTGATATTTATTCATATATTGTTGAGCTTCGATTTTTCTCATTGTATCAATTGCAACCTGAACAACAATTAATACTGCAACTCCTCCAAAATAGAAAGGTACCCCCATAGCTTTTACAATAAGCCAAGGTAAAGTTGATATTAATCCCATATAAATTGCACCCCAAAAAGTCAATCTACTTGCTACTTCATTTAAAAATTCAGCTGTACTTGCTCCTGGTCTAACACCGGGGATAAATCCACCTTGTTTTTTTAAATTTTCTGAAATATCTTTTGCATTAAAAGTAATTGATGCATAAAAAAATGCAAAGAAAACTACAAATAAAAACATAAATAAATTAAAAGTATATGAACTAGGACTTAGATAATCAGCTATTGCAACTAAATATTTATTTTGACTTCCTTGTAACACAGTTGCAGGAAACATTAAAATAGCACTTGCAAAAATTGCTGGAATTACTCCACTTAAATTAACTTTAATTGGAATATAATTCATAACTCTTTTTTTCTGATTTTGCATCATAACTTTTCTAGAATATGATACAGGAACTCTTCTCTCACCTAACTCAACATATATAATTGCACCTACTGTTGCAAGAATTACAATTAAAATTCCAATAACTGTTAGGAAATTCATTTGACCATTATTTACTAACTCAATAGTTCCACCAATTGCACTTGGAATTGCTGAAACGATACCTGCAAAAATAATCAATGAAATACCATTACCAATACCTTTTTGTGTGATTTGTTCACCAATCCACATTAAAAGCATAGTACCAGTTAACATTGAAATTGCAGAAACTGCAATAAATGTATTCATATCAATTGAGATTGCACCTTGTCCACTTTGACCAGTTAATGAATTAAGACCAACTGAAACACCAATTGATTGTATTAATGTAATAACAATAGTTGTATATCTGATGATTTGCATGTATTTTTGCATACCATCTCTTTCTTTTTTCATTTTACCAAGTGCTGGGAAAGTTGCTGCTAGAAGTTCCATAATAATAGAAGCAGTAATGTAAGGCATAATTCCTAGTGAAATAATACTTAGTCTTTCAACTGCATTACCACTAAACATATTAACAAGACCTAATGCATTATTTGCATTTGAGTCGAAAAATTCTTTAACTACGTCTATATTAACTCCAGGTACTGGCACGTATGCCAATAACCTGTAAAGGAAAATAAAGCCTAATGTAATAAGAATCTTATTTATTAGATCTTTACTCATGGCTATTTTCCAGTAGTTGTAACGTTTTCGTCTTTAATCTTAGCTACTAAATCTTTTGCAGTTGAACCAATTAATTTAACTTTTTCAACTGATTTTGATAATTTATACACTGATTTAATAGAATCTAATGTAATTTCATCAAGTTTTGCAATTTGAGATACTTTATCAACATTGATAGAATAAGGTTTAACTACTCTTGAAAAGAAACCAACTTTTGGAAGTCTTTTATAAAGTGGTTGTTGACCACCTTCAAATCCTCTTTTCATTTTATAACCAGATCTTGCTTTTTGACCTTTGTTACCTTTTCCAGCAGTTTTACCTGTACCACTACCTTGACCTCTACCAATTCTTTTTACATTTTTTGTACTACCAGCTGCTGGTTGTAAATTTTCTAATGCCATATTCTTATCCTTTTATCTTAGCTAATGCTTCAACAGTAGCTTGTACAAGGTTGTTTGGATTATTTGAACCTAAAGATTTAGCAATAATATCTTTAACCCCTGAAAGCTCAAGAACAGGTCTTGCAGCTCCCCCAGCGATTAGTCCAGTACCCTCAGATGCTGGTTTTAATAATATTTTACTTGCATTATATTTATGTTCAATATCATGTGCTATTGTAGTTCCTTTAATAGAAACAGTAACTAAGCTTTTGAATGCATCATCTAATGCTTTTTTAATTGCATCAGGAACCTCTTTAGCTTTACCAGTTCCAAATCCTACTGTACCGTTTTTATCACCAACAACAACTAAAGCTGTAAATCTGAATCTTCTACCACCTTTTACAACTTTTGTTACTCTTCCGATTTTAACGATTGCTTCTTGAAAGTCTTCTCTATTTACTGCCATCATTAACCCTTATAATTTGATACCGTTTTCTCTTAATGCGTCAGCAAATGCTGCTACAACACCATGATAAAGATAACCATTTCTATCGTAAACTACTGCTTCGATTCCAGCTGCTTTTAAATTTTCAGCAAGTTGTGCTGCAACTTTAATTGCATTTTCTTTATTCACATTTAAACCCATAGCTTTTGAGCTAACTGCTGCTAAAGTTACACCTTCAACATCATTGATAGCTTGTGCACTAACGTATTTGTTAGATTTAAAAATTGATACTCTTGGCTTTTCAGCTGTACCAAAGATTGAACTTCTAACTCTTTTTTTTCTTTTGATTCTTAAAGCATTTTTTTTAGCTAAATCTTTTTCTCTACTCATAGTTACACCTTACTTCTTAGAAGTTTTTCCGGCTTTTCTGATGATTTTCTCATCAGTATATTTAACACCTTTACCTTTATACGGTTCTGGTTTTCTAAAGCCTCTAATAATTGCAGCAGCTTGACCAACTTGTTGTTTGTCAGCACCTTTTACATTAATAATGTTTTTTTCAACAGTAACTTCTAATCCTTTTGGGATTTCATAGTTAATTGGGTGAGAATAACCTAATAATAGTTCTAATACATTACCTTTTACAGCAGCTCTATAACCAACTCCATTGATTTCTAAAGATTTTGTAAATCCTACATTAAGACCATTGATAGCATTAGCTGTTAAAGCTCTATAAGTTCCCCAAAATGCTGAAGACTCTTTTGATTCACCATTTCTAGTTAATACAACTTGAGAGTTAGCAATTTCAATACCAACTCTTCCATGAGTTTCAACTGTAGAAACATTGTTTCCTTTTTTTACACTAATTACTGTACCACTTACTGTAACTTCAATTCCTGAAGGAATTGCGATAGGTTTTTTACCAATTCTTGACATTACACTCTCCTACCATACAGTACAAAGTACTTCACCACCAACATTAGCTGCATATGCTTCATCATTAGCAATTACACCTTTGTTAGTTGAAACGATAATAGTACCGTACCCATTTTTAAAGTTTTTAATTTCAGAAGCGTTTTTATAAACTCTTCTTCCTGGTTTAGAAACTCTTGTAATTTCATTAATTACTGATTTCTCATTATCATCATATTTCAATTCAACTTGAATTGTTTTTTTGTTGTTTTGTCCATCAATAACTTTGAATCCAGTAATATACTCTTTTTGTAATAAAACGTTTAAAACACCTACTACTGTATTTGAGTGTAATAATGTTGCAACTTCTAATTTTCTCATTGCAGCATTTCTAATTCTAGTTAAAGCATCTGCGATTATATCATTCATCATAGCTTTTTTCTCCTACCAACTAGCTTTTCTAACACCAGGTAATAAACCTTCGTTAGCCATTTTTCTTAAACAAACTCTACATAAACCAAAATCTCTATAAACAGAGTGAGGTCTTCCACAAACAGAACATCTTGTGTATGCTCTTACAGCAAACTTAGGTGTTCTTTGTTGTTTAGCGATCATAGATTTTTTTGCCATTACGCTCTTCCTTTTGTAAATGGAATTCCTACTAATTCTAATAATCTGAATGCTTCAGCATCATTAGAAGAACTTGTAGAAATTGAAATATTCATACCGTGTGTTTTGATAATATTATCATATACAACTTCTGGGAACATTAATTGCTCGTCTAAACCAAAATTGAAATTCCCTCTACCATCAAAACCATTTTTGTTAAGACCTCTAAAGTCTTTTACTCTTGGTAATGCAACGTTACATAATTTATCTAAGAAATGATACATTTGTTCACCTCTTAAAGTAACTTTAACACCAACTGGCATACCTTCTCTAACTTTAAATCCAGCTACTGATTTTTTAGCAATTACTTTAACTGCTCTTTGACCAGCAATTAAAGAGATTGTATCTTCAATATTTTGAATTAATTTAGAATCTTTCATTGCTTCACCAGCACCAACAGAAATAACAACTTTTTCTAATTTAGCTGTTAAACATTTGTTTTTTGGAAATTCAGCTTCTAATGCTGGTTTGATTTCTGATTTATATTTTTCAAATAATCTTGATGCCATATTAGTTACCCTCTACTTTTGCTACATTTGAAATGTCAATTGGCATTTCTTTGTTTACAAATCCACCTTCTGGATTTTTTTCTTGATCAGGTTTAACTGTTTTTTTAGCAACTTTGCAATCTTTTACAATTACTTTTCTTTCTTTTGGTAATACAGCTAAAACTTCACCAGTTTTACCTTTATCATCACCAGCGATGATTTTTACAGTATCACCTTTTTTGATTTTTAATTTAATTGCCATATTATAATACCTCCGGTGCAAGTGAAACGATTTTCATGAAACCTGAATATCTTACTTCCCTAGCAACTGGTCCAAAGATTCTTGTTCCAACTGGCTCTCTTTTTGCATCTAGAATAACCGCTGCATTATCATCAAATCTAATTAATGAACCATTTTCTCTATGAACTTCTTTATGAGTTCTAACAACAACAGCTTTTACAACTTGACCTTTTTTAATTTTTCCAGTTGGTAAAGCTTTTTTAACTGAAGCAACAATAACATCACCAACAGTTGCATATCTTCTTTTAGACCCACCTAAAACTTTGATACACATAATCTCTTTAGCACCTGTGTTGTCAGCTACGTTTAATCTTGTAAAACTTTGAATCATTATTTAACTCCTGTAGCTACTATCGTCTTTAATCTAAAAGATTTAGTCTTTGACAATGGTCTACACTCAACAGCGATAACACTATCACCAACATTTAATTCATTTTTTTCATCGTGAACTAAATATTTTTTAAATCTCTTTACAGTTTTGTGATATTTTGGATGTAAAACTGATCTTGTAACTAAAATAGAAGCAGTTTTATCACCTGATTTTTTTACCACTACACCTTGAATCTCTCTTTTATGTGTCATACTTAGATCCTTAGTTAGCTTTTGCAGCAGTTATAGCTGTTTGAATTTTAGCGATGTCTTTTTTAGCAACTCTTAATTCAGAAGTATTTGTTAACTGCATTGTTTTTAGCTTAGCTTTTAATTCAAAAAGAAGCACCTTTTTCTCTTTTAATAATACTTGAAGTTCATTCAAGTTTTTGTCTTTTAAATCAGTATAGTTCATTTTCGCTATCTCTTGTTACAATTTTAGTTTTAAATGGTAGCTTATGCATTGCTAAAGTTAAAGCTTCTCTCGCTAATTCTTCAGATACTCCAGCCATTTCAAAACAAATTCTTCCAGGCTTAATGTTCATAACCCATTTATCAACAGAACCTTTACCTTTACCCATTCTTGTTTCTAATGGTTTAGCAGTAAGTGGTTTATCAGGGAATACCATAATCCAAACTTTTGCTTGTCTTTTTACTTTTCTTGTCATTGCAATTCTTGACGCTTCAATTTGTCTTGAATCGATTCTACCGTGTTCAACTGCTTTGATACCGATATCTCCGTATGCTAAAGAGTTTCCTCTATGAGCCATACCTCTATTTCGGCCTTTCATCATTTTTCTGAACTTAGTTCTTTTAGGCATTAACATAATTATTTACCTCTTTTCTTAGTTGGTCTTCTTTTAGGTTTAGAAGTTGATTCTTCAGCTTTTTCAGTTGGAATACCTTTAGCTAATACTTCACCTTTGAAAATCCAAACTTTAATACCGATACAACCATAAGTTGTATGAGCTTCAGCAAAACCATAATCGATTCTTGCTCTTAAAGTATGTAATGGAACTCTACCTTCTAAATACCACTCAGTTCTTGCCATTTCAGCTCCACCAAGTCTTCCAGAAACAGATACTTTAATACCTTTTGCTCCACCTTTTAATGCATTTTGCATAACTCTTTTCATAGCTCTTCTGAATGCAACTCTTCTTTCTAATTGTTGAGCAACGTTCTCAGCAGATAATTGAGCAGAGATTTGTGGTTTTCTTTCTTCTTTGATGTTAACAGCAATTTCTTTACCAACTAATTTTGAAAGTGCATTTTTTAGTTTTTCAACATCTGCACCTTTTTTACCAATGATAATACCAGGTCTTGCTGCAACAACTGTAACTCTAACTTTTTTCGCTGTTCTTTCAACAATAGTTTGAGCAATTCCAGCATAGTATAATTCTTTTTTAACATACTTTCTGATTTTGTCATCTTCTGCAACATTTGCTGGCATAGTTTCAAATTTAGGAAACCATCTTGATTCCCAATTTCTATTAATACCTAATCTTAGTCCAATTGGATTAACTTTTTGACCCATTACTTATCTCCTTTAGTTGCAGCAGCTACTTCAATCATAATATGTGCAGTTGGTTTATGCTTTGGTGAAGCTGAACCTCTTGCTCTTGGAGTAAATCTCTTAAGAACTGGACCTTTATCAACTCTAGCTGATGTGATAACTGCATCAACTGGATCTAAACCTGCATTTGCAACAGCAGATGCTATAACTTTAGAAATAATTCCAGCAGCTTTATTTGGAGTAAATTGTAAAGATGCAATTGCATACTCTGCATTCATTCCTTGAACTTCTCTTGCAATTAATCTTGCTTTGATTGGAGAAAGTCTAATAAATTTTAATATTGCTTTAGCCATTCTTATGCCTTTCTTTGAACAGAACCTTTATGGCCCTTAAATGTTCTAGTTGGTGCAAATTCACCTAATTTATATCCAACGTGGTTCTCTGTAATATTTACAGGAACGAAATTTCTTCCATTGTGCACATTGAAAGTTAATCCAATCATATCTGGTAATACAGTTGATCTTCTTGACCAAGTTTTGATTGGTTTTTTATCATTAGCACTATTTGCACTAATAACTTTTTTCATTAGGTGTGCGTCTACGAATGGACCTTTTTTTATCGATCTTGCCATCTTAAACCCTTACTTCTTTCTTTTTGAAATGATTAGTTTGTCACTAGCTTTTTTCTTTCTAGTTTTATAACCTTTAGTTGGCATACCCCATGGAGTAACAGGATGTCTACCAGAGTTAGTTTTACCTTCCCCTCCACCGTGTGGGTGATCAATAGGGTTCATTGCAGATCCTCTAGTTTGAGGTCTAATACCAAGGTATCTACTTCTACCAGCTTTACCAACAACCATATTTGTGAAATCTTCATTTCCAACTACACCAATTGTAGCCATACAAACACCAAGAATTTTTCTCATTTCACCAGATGGTAATCTCATGATTACATATTTATCTTCTCTACCCATAATTTGAGCATATCCACCAGCAGATCTAGCGATTTGACCACCTTTTCCTGGTTTCATTTCGATATTATGAACCATTGTTCCAACAGGAATATTAATTAAATTCATTGCGTTACCTGGTAAAATATCAAGACCTGATTCAGAAGCTTGAACTTTATCACCAACTTTTAATCCAGAAGGTTGAATAATATATCTTTTATCCCCATCCAAATATGTAACTAAACAAATTCTACAGTTTCTATATGGATCGTATTCTATAGTAGATACTGTACCCTCAACACCGAATTTATTTCTTTTGAAATCAATAATTCTATATAATTTTTTAGCACCTGCTTCTTTGTGTCTAGATGTAATTCTACCGTTATTATTTCTACCAGCTGCTGCTTTTACTCTTACAAGTAAAGATTTAACTGTTGGTTTAGAAGTAATATCAGAACTATCCATAACAGACATGAATCTTCTTGCAGGAGTTATTGGTCTAAATTTTTTAATTGCCATTTTCTACTCCTTAAGCTGATAGGTTCGCAATAGCTGCGCCCTCTGGTAATGTTACATAGAATTTTTTGAAATCAGGTCTTTTACCTAATTTTCCTTTAAATCTTTTTACTTTACCATCTTGTCTTAAAGAATTAACTTTTGATGGAGTAACACCAAAATATTCTTTAAATACTTCTTTTAAACCGCTTTTAGTCATTCTTGGACTAGTTTGAACAACGATTACACCATTTTCTTGAAGCTCAATTGTTTTTTCTGTATATAATATTGCTTTAATATCTGTAATATCTGCCATCTTAAGCCTCTTTTGTTAATGCATCAAGCACTGATTTTTCAATTAATACTGAATGGTATGTAGCAATTATATAAGCGTTAACTTCTTGCTTTTCAACCATATAACAGTTTTTAATATTTCTAAATGCTAAATATGTTTTTTCATCAATAACATCGCATACTATTAATGTATCTCTTTTATTTAGTTTATTTAAAACTGCAACTGCCTCTTTTGTTTTACCTGACTCAATTTTTAAAGAATCAACAACAAATAACGAACCATTGTTAGCTTGTGCATTAATAGCATATTTTAATGCTAAAGCTTTTTGTTTTTTATTAACTTTTTGGTTATAGTTTCTTTTAGTAGGTCCAAATGCTTGTCCCCCACCAACGAATAAAGGAGATCTTTTTGAACCCCATCTAGCTGCACCAGAACCTTTTTGAGCTTTAGGTTTTTTACCACCACCGCTTACTTCTGCTCTTGTTTTAGCTCTTGCTGTATTTGATCTTAATGCTGCTAAATATGATTTTACATATAAATATAAGTTGTGAGAGTTAATCTCTTCATAACTTGCTGGTAAAACTACTTCACCATTATTTTCAAATTTTTCGTTTAATACTATAGCTTTGCTCATTTAGCAACCTTTACTTTTCCTAATGAACCATTTGCACCAGATACTGAACCTTTAAGAACTAAAATTCCTGTCTCAGCATCAAATGAAATAACTTCATTTTTTACAGATACATTTGTATTTCCGTATTGCCCTGGCATTTTTTTACCTGGCTGAACTCTACCTGGCCATTCGCAGTTACCGATTGAACCAACTCTTTTACCCATTCTGTGACCATGAGATGCTCTACCACCAGCAAAATTCCATCTTTTAACTGCACCAGAGAAACCTCTACCTTTAGTTTTAAAAGTTGATTTTACTAATTTAGCTTCACCTAATCCAGAAACATCTAAATCACCAGCTTCACCATTTGCTACAGTAATTGTTGCAAATCTGTTAAACTCTTTAGATAAGTTGAACTTTTTTTGTTGACCTTCAATAGCTTTGTTAAATTTTTTACCATTGCTATAAGAAACTAGTGCTACACCTTCAGATACTTCACATACTTTAGTATCAAGAACTTTTAAAAGTGTAACAGCTGTACTAGGAACAGAAACTGTTCTACTCATACCGATTTTTTGAACTATAAATTCCATCTTGTATTACCCTTTCTTTTATTCTTGACCCATAGATCTAACTTCAACATCAACTTCAGGAGCTAAGTCAAGTTTCATTAGCGAATCTACAGTATCAGGAGTTGCAGCAATAATATCAATAATTCTTGAATGAACTCTGATTTCAAATTGCTCTCTTGAATCCTTATTTACGTGAGGACCTTTAATAACTGTATATCTTCTGATTTTTGTAGGAAGAGGGATTGGACCTCTCAAATCAGCACCAGTTCTTTTAACAGCTTCAACAATTGAAGCAACACTTCTGTCTAAAACTCTATGATCATAAGCTTTAAGCTTTAATCTGATTTTTTCCATTAATTTTCCTTTAAAGAACTCGTTAGATGTGTAAAAAAACACCCTAACCACATTTAGTGGACGCGGATTATAACTTAATTGTAGTTAAATGTCAAGTATTACGGGGCTTTATAAATAATTTTACTAATTTTATTTCCTTTTAAAAAGGATAATATTACTATTAATCGTACTATAGTAAGTTTTCTTTAAGAAATTGTTTTTCTACTAATTTTTCTTTTACTTTTATTAACAAATATAGAATACTATTTTTTTTAAACTCAAATACTATTGTTTTTAGGAATAAATATTGTATATTATTTTTTAGTTTTTCTTCAATAAGGAGTTGATAAATGAAACGAGATATTATAATAATTGGTGCAGGGATTATGGGTTTAACAACTGCATACGAACTTCTTAAAGCAGGTAGAAAAGTTACAATTATAGATGAAAGTGATATAACAGATTCAACCTCTTTTGGAAATGCTGGTTTATTATCTGCATTTGATAAAGGACCACTTGCAAATCCAGGGATTGTTTTTAATACATTAAAACTTATGATAAAAGGTGAATCACCTGTAAATATACATCCTACTTTAGATACAAAAATATATAAATGGTTATGGAAATTTGTAAACAGTGCTAATAAAGATAGATTAAAACGAACTTTAGCTTTATTTGAAAAATATGGGCATATATCAAATGATGCTTATGAAAAGATGCAAAATATTGATGGTTTAGATTTAGATTTTCATAGAAAGGGTATGTTATCTGTTTTTACGGAACAAAAAAGTTATGATAAAAAATTACTTGATTATGCAATAAAAAATGATGATGTTTTTGAAATTATTGAAAAAAACAAAATAAAAGAATTTATACCTTGTATTACAAATGATGCGAAAGGTGCTATTCATTTTAAAAGAAATACTCACTTTGACCCAAAAAGAACAATGTTAGAATTAAAAAGATATTTAAAAGAAAACGGTGCTGAATTTATTTTAAATGAAAGAATTTCACATATCAAATATTCTGATTCAAAAATTGAATCTATTAGTTCAGCTCTAAATACTTATGAAGCAGATACATATATAATGTCAATAGGTCATCAGACACATTTAGCAGATAAAGTAAATCAAAATCTTATGATGACGCCTGCAAAAGGATATAGTATCACTTTTAAAATGCCTAAAGAATTGCAACCAGTTACCTCTACACTATTTTCTGATTTATTTATTGTTATGACACCAAGACGTGATGATGTAAGAATTACATCAAAATTAGAGATTGGTTCAACAAATCATCAAATAGTAAAAAAACAAATTGAGAGTATAAAAGAAAATTTCAAAAAATATACTGTTCCTTTTATCATGGAAGATATTATTGAGTGGACTGGATTTAGACCTTTAACACCTAATGATATGCCACTTATTGGAAGAGATGAAAAATATAAAAACTTGATTTATGGTATGGGATTAGGTTGGCTAGGAATGACTTTTGGTCCAGCACTAGCTTCTATATTAAAAGATTTGATTGTAAATGATTTAGAGAATAAAAATAGTGATGATATTCTTTTATTTTCTGGTTTTTATCAAGGAAAATATTAATAAATGTAGGTTATTTCCTACATTTATTCTTCTATATTTGAACCGCAATTAGAGCAATAATCCAAACCTTTTATAGTATTTGTATGACAACTTTTGCACTCTATTTTTAGTTGATTTTGACAACAAGGACAGTAATTCATAATAGTAAAATCTACCCTATTTCCACATTTTATACAAATATTCTTATTATAGGCATCTATTATTGATATATTGTTATTTTTTAATTTTTCATTATCTTCTTTAAATTTTTTTTGTATTTTTATTATTATAAAAATAAATATCAAAACAGCAATTGCAATAGCTAAATAATAAACTATAAAAGGTATTTCTAAACTATAAAAAAACATCAATACTTTTTCAAGAAATATTTTAGGAATAAAAATATTTATCAAACTAAAAAATGAGATAAAAGTTGGTATTAAAGTTACTATTAAAATATTTTTAAAAATAATATACAAAATATATTTATCTTTATGAAGATATCTTTTCATTAAATAAAAGAAAATAGCTACTAAAGGAATTAAAAATAATAATATTACTAATTCATATTTTATAGAATAAAACTTTTGTGCTTTTTCAATATCAATTAAAATTGTATCTTTATTTAAAGCTAAATAACTTATCAAATCTTTTACTAAATTTTCTTCTTTAAATTCATTTGATAATTTTTCTTTTTCTTTATCAATTGATTCTAACTCTTTTGTTAGTAATTCATATTTTTCTTTTATATTTTCTGCTGAGACTTCACCTTTTATGATTGATTTATTGATCTCTTGTTCACTCATTTTTTCAAATAAAATAGTATTGTAGTTATCTTTTAGATATGATATTTGATTATTTAATTCATAAGATTTATTTGATAACTCTTCATTTTTCTTTTTTAAACTTTTAATATCTATATTATTTTTAATTAAACTTATTTTTTCAAATATTAAGCTACATCTACTATCTAATTCCAAATCTTTAATATTTTGATACTTTGAATTATAATTTTGAGCATTGTAAATATAGTTGTTAAAGTCATCTACATTTAAATTGTAAGTAAAAATATCTCTACAATCGTATGGGAATTTTGTCATTGGATTATTTAAAACTCTTGTTTGAAAGTCTATTCCTTTATCAAGAATAAATAAAACTAAAATATTTAAAATAATTAAAGACAAAATAGTGAGCTTAGAGAGTTTTTCTTTTCCTTTATAAACAAAATTGTTTGAAAAGAAATTTTTAATTTGATTTTTCAAAATAGTTCCTTAATTGTTTTTCTTATTTTATCTCTTTTTATTCTAAAAGTAAAACTCTATTAAATGGTCATTCAAGTTCTTTTTTTATCGAAATGTGAACCTTTTCAAAATAATTTTCTTTTAAAAGTTTTATATTGCTCTTTTGGAGTTATTAAATACATTTTACAAATTATATTTCTTTATCTTCAAATCTAAAACCTTGTTTTTCAAAAGATTTTTTTACTTCAGGCATATAATATTTTTCATAAAAAGAACAAACTGTTCCTTTATACGATGTCATATAATCCATTTCATTATTTACTCTAAAATTCTTTAAATCATATTCATATTGTTCAACACCTTCTTTAATTTTTATATCATCATAAAAATCTTCAAATACAAATGAATCTATAGGTACTCTTGGTTTTAGAGGAGAAGCAATTACATTTTGTTTTACTACACCAATTGTAGTTCCAACGATTGGATAAGTTTTTGAAGGTAGTTTTAAAATTTCAATAAATTCATAAGGAGCACATCTTACGTCTCCTATAGCAGTAGTTCCATATCCTAAAGATTCAGCTGCTGTTTGTAAAGAACTTAACATAATACCAGCATCAAGAGTTCCAACTATAATTCCTTCTGCAGATTTCTCAATTACTTGTTTTTTCCCTAAAGATTCAATAGCATAAGATGTTCTATTAAAATCAATAACAATAGTAACAAATACATCGGCTATTTCAACTTGTTTTTGGTTACTACAAAGTTTTGAAATTTGTTTAATTTTATTTTTATCTCTGGTATAAACTAATGAAACTTGTTGTCCATTTATTGAATTGGGGCATCTTTGAGCAGCTTCAAAAATAAATTTTAAATCTTCATTTTTTACATTTTCTCCTGTGAAATTTCGAACTGATTTTCTATTTAACAACTGCTTTAATGTTGCATTCATCTATAAACTCCTATTTATTTATAATTTTATATATTTTGTTATAATTGTAAAACTTTAACATATAACAAGAAGCTTGTAAATAAGGCACTTTATAGTTCTTTGGTTACTTCTAAGTTTCCTATAGCAATTTATAAGTTTTTAATAAAAAAATAAATTTTAGAATTTAGGATTGAAATGTATATATTTAATAAAAAAGAGTATGAATGTTCTCTTGAAGCAGCAATGGATGTTTTAGGAGGTAAGTGGCGTTCAATTATTTTATGGCACTTAATTGAGAAAAAATTAAGATTCTCTGAAATTCAAAAAATTGTTCCAAACATTAGTAAAAAAGTCTTATCAGAACACCTTAGAGTTCTTGAAAAAAACAACCTAATTATTAGAACTGTTTATCCTACCATTCCACCTAGTGTTGAATATGAAATTAGTCCAAAAGGAGAAACCCTTGAATATGTACTAAAGCAATTAGAAGAATGGGCAAGAAATAATCTATCTAAAGATAATAATTTATTTTATTCTTAGAATATTACTATAACTCTTATCTAAAGATTTATACAAAATATTTAGAAACGTTATCTTTTAGTTTTTTAAATATTTCATCAAAAGAAGCAGGATAAACTCTCGTTCCACCAATCGTACTTATAAAATTTGTATCACCAAGCCATCTTGGTAACATATGATAATGAACATGTTGTTCGATTCCAGCACCTGCTGCTTTTCCTAAATTCATCCCAATATTTACACCTTCACATGGCATAATTTCTTTTAAAAGTTTAACACCTTGTCTTACTCTTTTACTCATAGCTTGCCAAGTATTTTCATCTAATTCTTCTATTTTATCAGTATGAAAAAAAGGAATAACCATCATATGCCCTGGACTATATGGAAATTTATTCATTACAACGTAACAATATTCATCACTAAATAAAACTTGTAATTTTTCATCTTCTAAATTTTTTCCTATATGACAAAAAACACAACCTTCAATTTTTTCTTCACTTACATAATCATATCGCCAAGGTGCATATAAATGTTCCATATAATTTCCTATTTTTATCTATATAAAATTTGGTGCATCATTTGCAAATAAAATCAAATCACCAACTCTTGTAGTTTTAGCTAATGTTACTTCCATTTGAGCTTTATCTTTTAAAATATGAACTTTTTCTTTATCAATATTTGCTATAAATAAATGTGTATTTAAACTTCCTGTTAAAATAACAAAATCAAAAGTATCATTTATTGCTTTTGCCAAAAGAATATTTGCTTCATCTGTAGATTCTACAAGTCCTGGAGTTATTATTACTTTTCTTCCTTTATGATTTGAACAAATATTTATGGCTTCAAGCATTCCTTCTAAATTTCCATTAAATGAATCATCTATTATTACTTTTCCATTTGCTTCAATCTTTTGAAGTCTATGCTCAACTTGAGGTAAAGTTGTAAGTGCAACTTTAATTTCTGGAATTGTCATTCCTAAATAATGAGATACCAAAATCACTGCTGTTAAATTTATTGCATTAAAACTTCCTAAAATTGGAGCATGAAAATGTTCAATATTTCCAGCAACTTCAACATCAAACCATATTCCATCTAAATTACTTTTTGTAATATGCAAATTATTTGGGAATTTTGTAATAGTTGGGTAATCTTTTATTGGAACAGATTCATGAACAAATCCTCTTTTCATTTTTGGAGATTTTAAAAGTTCCATTTTTGTATGTATTATATTATCCAAGGTTTTAAAATACTCAATATGCTGTTCTCCAACACTTCCAATAACACAGATTTGAGGTTCTAAAAACATTGTAATTTCTTCAATATCACCTTTTACTCTAGCTCCTGCTTCTGCTATATATATTTGTGTATCAAGTGGAACATCTCTATTTACATCAAGAACTATTCCAGCTATTGTATTTACGCTTCTTGGAGTTTTGTAAACCTTAAATTTATTTTTTAAAATATGGTATAAATAATTTTTAATTGATGTTTTTCCAAATGAAGCTGTTATAGCTATTGTTCGTAAACCCGCTATACTTTGAAGTCTTTGTTTCCCTTTGTGTTTAAATGAAATAAAGAATATTTTTTCCATAATAGTTGAAATTGCATAAGTCAAAATTAGTGGAGTAAAAATAAACATATTTGTACAATTTTCATTTGATAAACAAAGTGCTGTTATTGCAAAAGTTGAAAAAAGTAAAATAGCTAAAAATCTTTTTACACGAGCTGTTAAAACTACTGGTCTATCTAGTTTTTTATTCCACAAAACAAAACTTGTCATGTAAACAATAAAAAAGTAAATTGCAAAATAAGGCTCAGGAATAATATAAAATAAAACTATTGGTGATAAAAAATATGTTATGTGCCATTGCCATTTATGATGTTTAAAAACAACTCTTTCTAACTTATAGTTATACCATTGCAAATTAGTAATTAAATACCAACCTAATGCCATAATCAATATTATGTGTGTAATTATATTAACATATTCCATTTTCGATTCTCGTTGTAATATCTTTTGCATTTTTAGCAAAGAAGAAGTGATCACCATCATATGATATAAATGTTGATTTTTTTATTAAATTTGCTATTTTTTTACCTGATTCCAATGAAGTAGCACTATCTTTTTCACCCCAAAAAATCAAAGCATTATTTGAAAAATTTGAAAAACTTGATGATAAATCTTCGTTTACAACATTTTTAAATGTGGCATACATATTTTCACTCATTGTATTTACATCTTTGCTTCGAAATCTTTTTGTTAAATTTTTTAATCCTAAAAAATTTAACACTTTTGCAAAAAATATTTTAATTTTCACATCAAATGGTTTTTCTTCTAAAATCCCTGCACTACTTAAAAGTACAAGATTCTTTGGATTAAGTAATGTAGCAATTTTCCCACCATAAGAATGACCAACTATCACATCTTTTGATGAGTTTAAAAGTTTTAAAAACTCATTTGTAATATTTGCATAATCATTTGTATTTAAAACATATTCATTTTTACTTTTTCCAAAACCTGGAAAATCTATATAAATATGTCTAAAATTTTTCAAATAAGGAGAAAATACATTTTTCATAATATCTTTATTTGAACCCCAACCGTGTAAAAAAACCATATCTTTAGTTGCAGTTGGATTTACAATTTCATATGAAATTTCAAAAAATTTGTTATTAATAGTTAAACTTTTTGTTGCCAAAGTTTATTTTCCCTTACTTGCGTGTATTTTATTTACATATTCATAAGTTATTGGAATGTGCTTTTTCTGAGGTAAATTATTTGCAACTTCTTCAAATAAATTTGCAAAATCTTCAAATAAATAATTTGCCATAGATCCAGGTATAGAATTTATTTCATTTAAATATACTTTATCATCTACAACAAAAAAATCACATCTGATAATTGAACCTTCAAATAATGTATTATAAAGTCTTTTAAATGATTCTTTTATCTGTGTATTTAATTTTTCACCTAAATTAACCTCTTTTGCTTTTGAAGTTCTTGAAAAATCTAAATATTTCTTATCAAAATCTAAAAACTCAGCTTTTTGTGGTTCTTCAATAATTGAAAATCTAAATTCCCCATTTACTTTTGTTCCAGCTAAGTTATATTCTTTTACACCACTAATAAATGGTTCAATTATAACTGCATTATCAAATTCATAAGCCACATCAAGTGCGTATTCTAACTCTTCTTGCGATTTAACAATAGAAACACCTATTGAACTTCCTAATTTAACTGGCTTTAATATTACAGGAAAAGAATCTACACAAACAATTTCACCTTTTGTATAATATTTGTAATCTAAAGTATTTACTTCTACACTTGAAGCATAACCTTTTGTTAAAAATTTATTTGAACTTATAACACAAGCTTCTGTTCTTGGAGCGATAAAAGGAATATCATAAAAATCTAAAACTGATGATAAAATACCATCTTCACCATCTCCACCGTGAGAAAGGTTTAAAACGACATCAAAATCAACTTCTTTATCTTTTGAAAGAAATCCACCTTTTTTATAAAATCCACCTTTTTGAAAATAAACTTTTTCAAATTTTTTATAATCACCTGAACTAAATAGCTTTGATTTTATAATATTAGTGGGGATATGATACATATTTCTTGAAGGATCTAAAAAAAGATAAATTAATTCTTCTTTTAAAACATCTTTCATTGCAATTGCACTTACAATTGAAATTTCATGTTCGAAACTAACACCACCAAAAACTATAGCTACTTTCATTATATTCCTTTTTTATAAATATATTTTTTTATTTTTGTAATTTTTTTAATGCTTCTTTTACTAAATCACTCGTATTTGAGCTAACACAAGTTTTTAAAATTTTAGTTACAATATCTTTTTTAAATCCTAGAGATTCTAAAGCAAGAGCCGCTTCAAATGATGAAGATAAACTAGAACTGTCATCACTGTCATTAGAATCTACAATAAATCCAGATAATTCTACTAAAATTCGACTAGCACCTTTAGGTCCAATTCCAGGAACTCTTTTCAACATTGAGACATCATTTTCATTTACGATTTGAGCAAATGATGTTGGTGTGAAAGTGGAGCAAATTGCAAGTGCAACTTTTGGACCAACTCCATTTATTTTAATAACTGTATCAAAAAGTTTTTTTTCATTTGAATCTAAAAAACCATATAAAGACTGAGAATCTTCTCTTATTATGTGAGTTATTTCTAATTTCACATCATCTGAAATAATTTTTGAACTACAATTAATTGATACAAATACTTCATAAATAATTCCATTTACATTAATGTTTAATAACGTCGGTTCTTTCTTTGTTATTTTTCCTACAAGCCCTACAATCATTATTTTTACTCTTTGTTTAATAAAATTTTCCATTTAATATTTAATAAATAAATTTCATTATATAATAATTACACTTAAACAAAAAGGCAAGAGAGATGTTAGAAATAATAACAAAAAAGATAAGTAATAAAATTATCGTAGCATTATTTATATTAATGTCTTTAAGTAGCTTAACAATTATATTTGTTACTACCTCAAAAGTAACAGAAGATTCTATAGTAAAAACGAAAGAAAACTTGGAAATGCTAAATGCAGCAATGTTTCAAAGTCTAAGAAATGCTATGAATACAGGAGATCCTGTTCAAATTGCAAAAGCTGAAGAAGATGCAAGACAAATAAAAGGTGTACGAAATTTAACTGTTGCTAAAAGTAAATCTTTAATGGAACTTTATCCTTCAAATGAAGCTTATACAACAGATGAAACAATACTTAGTACTTTTGAATCAAAAAAACCTTTATTATTACAAACGGATGACAAAAATGGACATACATTAAGAATGGTAAAACCAATGATTGCAACAAGTGAATGTTTAATGTGTCATGCAAATCAAAATGAAGGTGATGTAATAGGAGTAATGGATTTAACTTTTTCTTTAGATGAGGCAGATAAAAAAATTAAAAGTTTAGTTACTGGGATAGCATTTATTTCTATTCTTCTTGCAATTATAACAATAGCATTGATATTTTTTATAGTAAAAAAAGCGACAAATCCAATAGGAAAATTAAAAGATGGATTTGAAAATTTATTAAATTCAAACGATACAAACATTACTTTAAATGTAGAATCAAAAGATGAAATAGGTGAAGTTGCTAATTTATTTAATGCTTACATGGATAAAGTGCGAGCTGGCTTAAAACAAGATGAAAAAGTAATTGAAGAAGCGAGTGATGTATTAGAAAAAACGGCAAATGGATTCTTCGTTTATAAAGTTAATGGGAAAGCTTCTAACCCTCATGTTGAAGATTTAAAAAATAAATTAAATTCAATGATTTTAAAAACAAATGAAACAGTTGGTAAAATAAATGAAGCTTTGAGATATTATTCTGAATCAAAATATGATTTTGTAATAAATGATGATGGAATTTATGGTAATTTAGGTTCACTAACTTCTGGGATTAAACTTGTAGGGAATAATACTTCAGAAATTTTAGCAATGGTTATGAATACAGGAAATTCATTAAATGAAAATACAAAAATATTATCTGGTGCATCAAATAATTTATCAACATCTTCAAATCAACAAGCAGCATCTTTGGAAGAAACAGCTGCAGCGTTAGAAGAAATAACAGCAACAATTCAAGCAAATACTCAAGCAACAACAGATATGTCAAAACTTGCACAAAATGTTACACATTCTGCAAAAAATGGTCAAGAATTAGCTAATTTAACAGCAAAATCAATGGATGACATAAATGTAGAAGTAAGTTCAATAAATGAAGCAATAGAAGTAATTGATCAAATTGCATTCCAAACAAATATTCTTTCACTTAATGCAGCAGTTGAAGCAGCAACTGCTGGCGAAGCAGGAAAAGGATTTGCAGTTGTTGCACAAGAAGTACGAAATCTTGCAAATAGAAGTGCAGAAGCCGCTCGTGAAATAAAAAATATAGTAGAACTTGCAAGTAAAAAAGCAAAAGAAGGGAAAGAAATTTCTGATAATATGATAAATGGTTATAAAGAATTAAATGAAAATATTTCAAATACAATTGTAACTATTGATAAAGTAGCAAACGCTTCAAAAGAGCAAGAAAGAGGAATTGTTCAAATAAATGATGCAATAAATATGTTAGATCAAGCAACACAAAAAAATGCACAAGTTGCAGATCAAATATCGACAATGGCATCAAATATAGCATTAATGTCAAATTCTCTTGTTACAGCTGCTGCAAGAGCTAATTTCTTAAAAGATTCATTAGATAAAGTTTGTGATGTAGATCTAGTTTATGATACAGCTTTACTAAAAGTAGATTTACTAAATACAAAAGATAGTGTTTATGGGAAGTTAGGTGATTATAAAGCCTTTAAAATAGAAGAAAATCAAAGCTTAAAAGATTGGTGTGAAAAGCATGTAAATTCAGGAAAAAGAATTGATATGGAAATAATGAAAAATATAGAAGAATTAAATATAAAATTCCATAAAAATCTTCAAGAACTTGTAGATGCAAACTCAAATAAAGAAAAAAATGAAGAACTAAATAAAAAAGCTAAAGATGTTGAAATGGATGCATTGCGAATCTTTGGTAATTTAAATAATGTAAAAAGAGAAGCTTGTAAAAAATAAAAGAAGTTAACTTCTTTTATTTTACCTATATTCCTAACTTAACACTTAATTAACAGTTAAAAAATAATATTTCATCTTACAAAAAAAACTTACAATTGCTTGATTTAATTTTGATTACTATAATTTCTACATTATGTTCACTTATTCATTATTAATTCAATTCATTTAGGAATAATATGAAAAGAAATATAAAAAATCCTCTTTTGCTCTCATTATGCACAATAATGACTTTAAATAACAATCTTCATTCAGAAGAAAAATTAGAACAAATATTTATTTACGAAAATAAATTATTTAATACAACAGAAGAAACAAACTCTTATACAACTGGTTCTATGAATACATCAACAAAACTTGATTTATCAATAAAAGATACTCCACAATCTGTAAGTGTTGTGACAACACAAGAATTAAAAGATAAGAATATTACTACAAATCAAAAATTATTAGAAGAGATTCCTGGAATTACACTTAATAGAGTTGATGAAAGTATTAGTCCAACATCAAGAGGTTTTGCAATAGATTATTTCAAAATTGATGGTATGACTCAATATGGTTTTTCATCTTCAAGTGATTTAGATTTAGCAATGTTTGACCGTATTGAAATAGTAAGAGGTGCAAATGGCTTAACAACTGGTTCTGGTAATCCTGCAATTAGTTTAAACTATATTAGAAAACATGCAAATACTAAAGAATTTAAAGGTGATTTAACTTTAAGTGCAGGTTCTTGGGATAATTATTTATCAATGATTGATGTTTCATCTGCATTAAATGAAAAAGGAAATATAAGAGGAAGAATTATCGTAAAACATCAAGAAGAAGACTCTTTTATGAATAAATATGAAAAAGAAAAAAATTTATTATATGGAATAATTGATGTTGATTTAACAGATACAACATATTTTTCAGTTGGTGGGTCTTTTGAAAAATTAGATAAAAATGGTGTAGCTTGGGGAGGACTTCCTGCATTTGATATAAATAATAATAGAATAGATTTTAATCGTTCTCAATCTGTTACAGAAGATTGGACTTATACAAATACTCAAACTACATCTTTTTTCACAAATGTAGAACAATATATTACAGATAAAATTTCATTAAATGCAAATTATAGTTTTGCTAATAAAGAAAAAGAGTCTAAATTGTTATGGTTTATGGGACAATTAGATACTACTGATGGAAGTGGAATGTCTGCAAAAGCTTATGAAGGAGAATCAAGAGTAAGTGATGAAAGTTTTGATTTAAATTCAAAAATTCCATTTACTATTGCTAATTTGGATCAAGAATTTGTTTTAGGATATTCATACAATAAATATGCAACTTTAAAAAACAAAGTAGCATATTTAAATGATTGGGATGAAATTAGTATTCCAAATTTTTATAATTATTACATTGAAGAAATATACCCAAAAAATTCAGAGATAATATATAGACCACTAAATCATACAACTCAAACAGCCTTTTATATAAATCAGAAAATCTCACTGCTAGAAGATTTAAAGCTGATATTAGGTGCAAGATTATCAAAATATACTCTAATAAATGAAGATCCAAGATATAAATCAAGAACATTTAGAAATGAACTAACTCCATATGCTGGTATTGTTTATAATATAAATGAACAACATTCTATTTATGTAAGTTATACTGATATTTTTCAACCTCAATCCCAAAGAGATATTAATGATAACTATTTAGATCCTATTGTAGGTAAAAACTATGAAACGGGAATTAAAGGAGAATATTTTGATGGAAAATTAAATTCTTCATTTTCTTTATTTAAAATTCTACAAGATAATGTTGCAGAATCAATAGATGGAGTTTATATCCCTGGAACTTCTACCCAAGCTTATAGAGCAGCAAAAGGTGTTGAGAGTAAAGGTTTTGATTTTATTTTAGCAGGGAATATTACTGATAAATTAAATATAAAATATGGTATCTCAAATTTTTCAGCTGAAAATGCACAAGGTGAAAAATATTCTACGAAGTCATCAAGAACTACATCCAATTTATTTACTACTTATAAAATAGGAGATTTTAAAATAGGTGCTGGATTAAATTATAAAAGTAGATTTTACACAGGAGAAGGGAAAAGCCTAATAGAACAAAAAAGTTACATTCTAACAAATGCCTTATTAGCTTATGACGTAGATAAAAATTCAAAAATTCAATTAAATGTAAATAATATATTTGATAAAAAATATTACGAAGGTATTGGAAGTGATGGAATGATTTATGGTGCACCAAGAAATGGATTTTTAACATATAAATACATTTTCTAAACTTAGTATATTGTTTTTGACAATATACTAAAAATTGGGTTTACGCTTGCATTTGTTTTATCAATAGCTCTAATTCTTCTGAAGATAATACATCTTCTGATGCTATGTTTTTAGCACTTGGAGCTAGATTATATTGGCTCTTATCAATATTATTTTTTTCACAAACAAAGTTTACAACTCTTTCTATCTTTTGTCTATGTAAATCTTGATTTTGCAATAAACCGTATATATCTGAAATAAGATCATTTATTTTATTTTTTTTATGTAAAGGAACTTCTACTAAATCATTAACTATATTATCAAGCATTTCAGCATTATCATAAATCAATTGTGCATTATTTTCTGACTCTTTTATTACTTCACATAACTGGGCAATCAACTCTTCATATTTCATAAAATTCCTTTTTAGACTAATTATATATGAAGAGTTTAGCTTATTTTTACTTAATAATTTTTACTAAATTTTATTATTAATGAATTATTTCTGCTATTACTTCTGTTGCATAAGAACCTTTTGGAAGATAAAATTGTAATTCCATCCAATTTTTTTCTTCTTTATAATTACTTTCTAAATCTTCAGGAAAAATCCAAGCAAATCTTCTTGCTCCATCTTCGCCTGTTTTTTCTTCAAACTCTTTTTCAATATCATATGCTAAATCAATTGAATTTTTAACTCTATTACCACTTAAAAGTCCTGTTGGAACTCTATCTCTCTCATAAAATTTTTCAGATTCAGTTTCTAAATCTTCAATTGTAAAGATTTTCCCAAAAGGATAATGAGATAACAAATCACCTGTTATTAATTTAAAAGGATGTTTTTGTTTTTTCATTCTTTTTACAATTTCAAGTGGTAAATTTAATTTTTGGTAAATCTCTTTTGGTTCAAAAGCATCAATCAATTTTGAAATTTCAATTCTTTTTGAAAGCCAATTATTAAAAAGATAACTTTGATAAGCATTGATATACATCTGTTTTAAGTTTCTTCTTTTTTCTTTTAGTTTTCCATCAATTATATCTTTACCTTTTTTATAATTGTCACCTTCTATTCCAAATCTTTGGAATCCAAAATAGTTTGGAATTCCATAAGTTGCAATTTGTCCAAAAGCTTCTTCTATTTTTCTTTTTTCAACAAGACCAACTCTTTTTAATCTTATAAAAAATTTATTACCTTTTAAATGCCCTACTTTTATCTTATTATTATGATAAGTTGTTTCAAGTATTTTTATATTTTCATGTTGAAAAGATTTTAATTGCTCTTCAAATTTTCTATGAATTGAAATAGATTGAATTGTCATCGCATTTTTATCTTTTAATCCTGCATATCCAAACTCTCTAGTGCTACAACCTAAATAATTAGCTAAAATTTCTATTGCATCCCAAGTTGCTAAATCTTTTTTTCTTATTTTTAGAACTAAATGCTCACCCTCACCTGAAAATTCATAAAGTGGTATTTCTGTAACCACAAAATCATCTTTATTTTGTTTAAATACTACATCAATTCTTGAGTGATTTAAGTATCTTTGTAATTGTTCCAATATTTTTTTCCTTCTTATATTTTAAAAATGGTGATTTTTACAATCTGTTCTATATTTGCCTTTTACTGCTTTTGCAAATAAATTTAATTTTATTTTATGTTTTAAGGCAATTTTTTTTATTTTTTCTAAATTTTTTTCATTAAATGAAAAAAGTATTTCATATTCTTCTCCTGAAGTTCCTATCTCATCATCAATATCATAAAAAAATTCAAATCCTATTTTACTTGCTTTTGATAATCTTTCTAATTCAAAAAATAATCCATCAGAAATATCCATTGATGCAGTTATATAAGGAGAAATCTCATAAAAAAAATCTGGATTTAAAACAGGTTTAATAAATTTTGATTTTTTAGAAATCTCTTTATTTTTTAAAAGTTTTTCTAAATCAGCTTTTGATAATCCCAAAGTTCCAGTATAACAAAGTAAATCGCCTTTTTTTACTCCATTTCTATAAATAGGATTTGATGTTTTAGAAATAATAGTCACACTTATATCAAGTTTTTCATTTGATATTGTATCTCCGCCAATTATCTCTATTCCAAACTCTTTTGCAGCTTTTTTAAAACCTTTTGATAAATCTATTAAATCTTTTTCAGAATATGTTTTAGGAATAGCTACACTCAAAAGTGCATAAATTGGTTTTGCATTCATTACTATGGCATCTGAAATATTTACAATCATTGATTTATAAGCGATTTGTTTTAAATTCATCCATTCTTTTTTGAAATGTACATTTTCAAAAAAAGCATCCATTGAATAAACAAATCCATCAATAAAAGCACCATCATCACCAATAATTTTTTTATTTGAAAATTGATTTATAAAATACTCTTCTTTATTCATACGCAATTATATCAAAGATGTGTAAAATATACTTGATAAAAATAAATTTTTATCAAATTTAACAAAGAGGATAAATTCTATCCTCTTTATTTTATAAAATTTATAGTATAATGCCCTTTTTAAAATAATTTTATTAGGAGATACTATGCCAAAAATTAACAAATATGTTGATATTGATACTGTTGAAAGAGAAGCAAAAAAAGATTTAATTGATAGACACAGTCCATTTATTCACTGTGCTTCAACTGCAAAAAAAGGTGAACCATTTGAAGTTACTGTTAAAATGGGTAACGAATACACTCATCCAGATGATTTTGATCACTACATCGAATCTGTTTCTTTATTTAATGGTGAAACATTATTAGCAAAAGCTACTTATGTACCAGGAACATTAGGAAATGTAAAAGCACATAATACAACTACATTTACAATCATCCCAACTGGTTCAAAATTAAATTTAGTTGCTCACGGTTACTGTACAAAACATGGTATATGGGAAGGTACACCTGTAGAAGTAGCTGTAGCTGAATAAGCTATAAACCCTATTCTACAGTAAAGGCAAGAGATTTTTATTTCTTGCCTTTTTTTATATTTGACACCTATTTGACACCTAGATTTATTTTCCTTCTAAATCTTTTATACATTTTAATTTGTATTCTGATATTAAATCTTCTAAGTTTCCTTTTCTATTTAGCTCTTTCTCAAAATAATCTAACATGCGATGTTCAAAGTTTCTAATATATCCATCAGCATTGAGATAATTTATATTTTTAGAATCTAAAAGTGTCTTAAAATTATCATTTATATTCATGTTTAAAAATATTAAATCAGATTCATTAAAATTATCAATAAAATTAATATAATATTTTAAATCATCTAATTCTCCAAATATAATATTTGAATTTAAATTATTCATTACAAATTTTATAAACAAATTTTGAAATAATCTTAATTCTTCATTTTTTTCATATATTTTTAAATTACTATTTTTGAAATAAAAAGAATCTTCACCTTGTCCAATTTTAAGTTTAATATAATAAGCAATAAAAGAAACGAATCTTGAAGTTCCATCAAAATCATTTTTATTTAACAAAAGCTTCAATTTAATTATAAAACCTACAGAAGATGAAAAAGAATATGAATTTAAATTTTCTAGTTTATTTATCTTTTCCGTGCTTAAAAACTCTTCAAGTTCTTCTTTAGAAAAATATTTGTCCAAAAGCTTAATTATAGGACGTTCCTCTTTTTTCCATTTGTAATATGTCCCTTCTGCTGTACTAAATAATGCTGCCATAGTTTCTTTAAATGTCATAATTCTCCTTATTTAGTATTCAAATAATACTTGTATTTGTATAAATTTTATAAAAGTTCATATTAAATACTTATTAAGCTCTACATAAGTATTTAATAGATACTATTTTACTAATAATTACTATATAAGTATCTATTAAATACTAAATTGAGATTATTAAGATATTTAAAAGCTTATTGTTAATTTTAAAACCTATTTATTTAAAAAATTGATAAAGGAGTATATATGTCTGAAATAGACGATAAATTTTATACAAATAAAGAATTAGAAAAAGGTATAGATGGAATTCCACCTATAACAAATACAACATTAAGAAATCTAAGACAACATAAAAAAATAAGATATTCAAAAATTGGTCGAGATTGTGTATATAAAAGAAGTTGGATTTTAGATTACTTAAAAAAAAATGAAGTAGGAGCAGGAACAAATGATGAATGAATATGAAGTTTTATCAAAACTATTGTTTGAAAAATTCGGGAAAATTACTCTTGATGAAAAGGAAACAGCTCAAGTCGTTGGATGTAGCGAAAAAGTTTTACAAAAAGACAGAGCTGAAGCAAGAGGAATATCATACTCAAGAAGAAATGGAAAATCGCGAGGACAAATTATGTACTCAATTACTGCCATTGCAAAACATTTAATTGAGAATCAAATTAAAACAATATAACACTCTCTCTTAAAAGACTTTGGCGAGTATAAAGAGAGAGCTGTTAAAACGAATTATGGCTTTAACTAAATGAATACTACAACATAGTAACTTAGTTTTTTACAATTACACACATGTAAGGATATGTAAGGATAAATATATGAGTGAAAAAGATAAGAAAACAGGATTAGCAGACTACACAACAATAAAACATCATCCAAGAGTTAAATATGAGCTTTCAAACAATGATTATTGCATTGCAAATGCAATATATCATCTATCAAATAATCCTGATTCAATTTTTAAAGGTTGGTATCACGGTAAAGTTGAAACTTTAGGAAAAATGTTTGATTTAAGTCGAGCATCTGCTTATAACAGCATCACAAAACTTATTGATAAAAAATTAGTAGAAAAAAATGCAGAAAGTGGATTTTTAAAGACAACCAAATTATGGTGGGATGAATTCGTAAATTTTGAAATTGGACATCCGTCTAAAATTTAGACGAGAATCTAAAAGATAGATTGTAAGCGTCTAAAAATTAGACAAAAGCCGTCTAAAATTTAGACACATATAATTATATATATAACAATATCCATAAAGAAGAAGAGGAAGAAGAAAATGATTGATGAAAATCAAAAAATTGAACTTTTTGATAAATTTTATGATTGGTTAAAAGCAGATGGATTGAAGCCTAAAACAAGTGAAAGATTACATCGCAAAACAATATTCAGTTCACTACTAAATAATAATCAAATGACATTAGATAATTTTAAAGACTTTTTAGAAGATATAAAAATACAAAATATCAAAAACTTACAAAGTCAAACAATCAATTATCAAAATCAATTATTTACCATTGATGAAGTAGTAGTAAATAAAACTTTTGAAGAATTCACACTTAAAGCTTTAAATGCCAACATCAAATGTAAATTTAATCAATTAGCTCAAATACAAAGTTTAGTTCATAAGTAAGATAGTTAGCCAATATTTCTGAGTTTAGGGAATGGTTAATTTTGTTAAGCCTACCCTCTATCTCCCTACGGCTTAATCAAAGACAAGCAAAATTAACACGATAAAAACGACAACAAAAGAAGGTAAAAAATGTCACAAAAACAAAACAGTAATACGTATGTGGTTTGCAGTCTAAAGGGTGGCGTTGGAACTACAACATTATCTAAAATATTAGCCACATTATTGTACAGAGAAGACAGAACAATAACTCTTTATCATCCAGATAATTTCAATGTTATTGGTGATGATGAGCCTAAAAATTTTAAGTTGATTAATACAAGTACAAAGCCGATTCAACTCCAAAATATCGGCAAAAGAATTAATGCAGATTGTACTGATTTTCTTTTCAAAAAATCAAAAAATATAAACATTATTGATTTAAGTAAAGACGGTTTTGAGTTACTCCAGGAACTAGGTATGGGAGTTATCTACTATATTCCAATAACTAGTAATCCAATTGAAGTAGATCTTGCAATCAAAATGATAGAAATAATTCAAGAATTTAGTATTAATCCAAAAATACATTTAGTCTTAAATAAATGCAATTCATTGGATAAAAATGAAATAGAAAAACAATTTATAGGCTTATTTGGAGACAAAAAGATAGGAATAAAATCAAGAATTGATGAATTAACTGTTGATAATATCTACTATATCCCCTATTCCAAAATATTTGGTGAATTCTCACTAACAAAAACAAATTTACTTGATTATTTGAGTTTAAATAATCAAAAAAATGAAGTATTTAATCAAGAGGTTGAACATTTTGTTCAAAAAATACAAGATTTAAAAAAATCGTTTTAAAGGAAAATAAATGAAAAAAACAAATGAAACTAAAATACCAGTTTACGTTATTGCTTCAGATAAAGGTGGTACTGGAAAATCTACTATTGGAGGACACGCCCTTCCTGTAATTTTAAATTTAAAATACCCCGATAAAAAAATAAATGTGTATGAATTAGATAACAACAACACTACTAATTATATTAATTCAACATTGGTTAACTTTAAAAGTTTAAAAAATAAAAATGAAGAATCAAAACAAGCTATTTACAACATTGATTTTGATGCTTTTTCTAGTCCTGATACTATATCTATTGTTGATATTGCTGGAGGAGATGAAACTTACGAAGTTCTTCAAAAATTACAAGCTGTTGGATTAAGCCAATTAACATATTTTGTTGTTATGTGCAAAGATTATGAACACATATTTAATACAATCAATACAATTAAAGGCATTAAAAAATATGATCCAACTGCTAATATTAATTTGATTCTAAATAAATGTACATCTTTGGATCAAAATACAATTAAAAAAGACTTTATATCTATTTTTGGGGATGAAAGTATTGGTATTCCTCCTGCTAATGATTTGGAATATGACAATTTATTTTTTATTAAAGATTGTAATGACTATTCAATCCTAAAATCATTTCATCAGTTAACTTTATTAGATGCATACGTTTATGGTAAAGATTTACTTGATAATTTAGTTAAATATAAAGCCGAGTGGCAAAAAGACAGAGATTTATACATTAAAAATCTTCAAAAAGTTGAATTTGCAAGAAGGATTGTTGCAACAGTGGAGGAATTAAAACCCTTAAGTAAAGTTTTATAGTTTGAGGATTAAAAATGGAAAATTTTCAAATTGTAGAAAGAAAAACTATTGAACAATTGGTAAATGAGCTTGATTTTTTAAATTCTCAAGTTCTGGCAAAAATTAAAAATCCTAATGATGGTAGTGGTTTAATTAACGAACTTTTAGACATAAATAAAAAAATAGCAAATCTTACTAATTTAACCAATGTACTTAATTACTTAAGTTCTAAAACAGAAGTAGCATTAAAGAATTTTACAAATTTTGAAAAAACTAATGAAAAAATACTTCAAGAACAAACTCAAAAAGTGGAAAATTTTAGAAACGCTTTAGAATTAACAGTATCAATTTTAGGAAATCATTTTAAAGATGATATTTCTAATGATATTAATAACTTTAAAAATTCATTTAAAGATTCACTTATTGCAGATATTGAAACTAAAGTTGATGAAATAAAAAACGAAATCAATAAAAAATTAAAAAACATTGATTTAAAAAGATTTGAAGATGCAAATCAAAATGTAACTACTGCAATAGAAAACCTTAATAATTTTCATTCAAAAGTAGAAAAAATTTATTTCAAAAACAATTTATTAACAGGTTTTTTAAGCTTTTTAGGTGGTGGTACTGTAATTGGTTCACTTGTTTATTTCTTTTTAAGATAAAGGATAAAAAATGGTAATGTGTCAAAAATCAAAAATAGATATAGCTGCACAACTTGCTATATCTGATGAAATCGAAACAATAAATGAAAATATTGAAATTGTCGCATCTTTATTAAAAGATGTGAATATTCCTTTTCTTGCAGGTAAAAATGGTCAAGAATTACTTGCCATGTTTATCCAAATTAAAAATATTTTCAAAAATAAAAACGAAAAAATAGAAAAAAAGATGATAATTCTTCAAAAATTACCACTTTTATATTTACAAATTAGTTTCATAAAACAACAAATAAAATCAGGAGTAAGTGCATGAAAAATATAGGTACAACTCTTGGTTTATGGTGGCTTTCAACTTTTGATAAGTCTCAATTTTTATTTAAAAGTTTGAGAACTCTTCCTGTTTATTTGCGATATTTGTTTTATGTATCTTTAATTACAGCTCTATATTTTACTATCGTAAAACTAGGAACAATGATTGATATAAGATCATATACATCTATTCCTGTATTTATTCAAAGCCTTTTAATCTTAATTGGCTTTGGTATAAAAATACTCTCTATTCTTTTTACAATTGGGATTGTAAATTATGAGAGCTTATATGGTAGCAATTTTGATGTTGATAAACACCTGGAACAACAAAAACAAAAGAAACAATATATCAAAGAAATGAAACTCCAGAAATGGAGATTAAGAAATATACATGGATTTATTAGGATTTTATTATATATTGGAATTTACTGCTTTCTATATCTTCTCTTGGAAGATATTTTGGTTAGTGCATTTTTTAACGTTTATCCTAATCCATCAAAAGAGATTTACATTAAATTTCTTTACGACTATGATTTTGTTATCAAATGTTTTACAGGTATATATTTCATCTTCACTTTGGTTTTAGACTATTTCGTAAGAAAAAATAGGAGCTTAAAATGAAAACATTTTTAATCTTCCTATTTAGTTTTATATTTGCTCTCAAATCTTTTGCATATACAGAAATTAGCACATCAAATGTAATGGAAGATTACAGAAAAGGAGATATGTCTAAATATAAAAATGATGATTTATTGCCAATTTCTAAAGAAGCACTTATAAGTAGAGGAATTATCTCTAATGAGAGCCAATTAACTAGAGATATATCAACTCCAAGTAATAGTGCTAATATAAGATCAAGTATAACTTGTTCTTTTGTAGGTAATGATTGGACTGCAACTGTTTATTCTATTAATGCTCAAAGTGGAATAGTTACTTGTATGGTTGCAAAAAAAGGAGATTTATATAATCCAATAGGATTATTTGATACAAGTTATCCAAATTTAAAAGAAGCCTTTGCGTTAGATTTAAAAAAAGCAGAAGAAAAAAATAAAAATTTAATTGATAATGCAGATAATCAATTTAAACCTTTACAAGATTCAGTAAGTTCTATTCAAAGTTCAATATTAAATCAAACAGGAAACTATTTAACTATTCCTAGACTATTAACTGCTGCAATTTTAAGTGATACTGATATTGTTGATGTTGATGCAACTAAAACAGCGGGAAAACTACAATTAAAAGATAATTTTGTATCTAGTTACTTTGATTCAGGTTCTAATGAATTTGTTGACAATAAAGAGTACATCTTAACAGATGCAGAAACTATTTTTAGTGTTTATACAGGACTTTCTGATGTTGGTATGATTTATCTTATTTTACTAATAGCATTTTTTGGAATCTGGGGATTAGGTAGTAAAACTTTATCTCATCTTTCTTCAAAAGTAGAAGAAAAACAAAATCATGAAAAAGTATCTCCATATGTTACAGGTATTGTATTAGGTATCTTGCTATTTTTTCCAACTGGATTTAAGGAACAAGTTTCAAACAATGGCCAAGTAGTTGCAGAATATGACATTATGAAAACAAAATACCAGGACTTTGAAAAATCTGGATATTACTTATTTAGTGATTGGGCTGATGCAGCTGCTAAAGTAATTATTGATGCTGAAATAAATGCAATCATTAAAAAAAGTGGAGTTGGGACAAAAGAACAAATTATTCAAACAAGTGCAAGTAAAACTCAAGCAGAAGAATTAAAAAACTTTACAAGAATAGTGACAGAAATTTGTGAAAATAATATCTATAACTATGATGGATTAATTGATAGTGATGGTAATCATCAATATTCAATAGATCCAAATGTTGCATATCCTACAAGTGAAAAATGGGCTTATGCAAACAGTAAAATTAGAAGTAATACTTCAAACTTATACTATTCAGTTGTTGATGGAGAAGTAAAAAGTAGTGGTGCTTATAATCAAAATGTTTTAAACAAAGTAAATGGAAATAATCCTTTAGATAACTATTATCCTGAATATAGTTTAAGTTCATGTGGCAAAAACTATTATGCTAATAAAGAAAATGATACTAAATATAGAAACAGTAGTGATTCTTTAGATAGTTTAGCAAATTCAGGAAATAAAATCCCAATGTTGCAAGGTCTTATAAAATTTCAATATGAGTTATATAGAGACTTTGGATATTTAGCTGTTCTTGGATTACCCGTTACAAAACTTCAAACAGAGTATATTGGTGGATTATATAAAACAAAAAGAAGTGAAGTTTTAGAAAAACTAAATGCTGAAGTAAAAGAAGATTCAATGGGAACTCACATGATTATGAGTTCAATTCCATATATGTTTGTTCCAGGAGCAGGAACAATTTTTAATATTGTTACTGAAAACTCTGGAAAGATTGGTGGAGCAATTGGAGGAGCTGGAGGTGCAGCTGCTGGTGGTGGAATATTAAGTTGGTTAAGTGGAACAGTTGGTACTGTTGCAGGTGCAGCAATAGGATCACTTGGTGGAGGTATGCTAGGAATGTGGTTTGCTTATGAGACAGCAAAAACAGTTTTAGAATTAACCCCAATAGTTGGATTAGTTGTAATTGGATTACTTAGATTCATAGTTATTATAATTAAAATCTTTACCTTTCACTTTGCTAGTTTATTCATGATGCCTATTATGTTTGCAAGACAAAATATAGAAGCGATATCAAGATTTACAATGAAAATATTTGCAACTATGTTAGAACTTCCAATATTTGTTTTAGCTGTTTGGTTAGCAATGACTGCAAGTTCATTAATTCATTCAATTGGTGATATTTTTGGTAAAAAAATCATTATTGGAATGTTAGAAAACAACTCTTTACAATATAAAGGAGTTGATGGTACTCCATGGTCCTTTGGAACTGTTAATGGAGAGTGGATAAGTAAATTAAAAATTTATGTATTTGATGGATTTATAGAAATTGCAATTGCTGTGTTTAGTATTGTGATTATTTATAAAATAATTGTTTCTCTACACAGTACTTTATTTGAAGTAATTGAAGTTCAGGGAAGTAAAGAACTTGATAATGCAATTGAATCAATGAAAAATGAAGCAACTGGTTGGGGAAATAGAATATAAGGAAAGAGTAATATTAAATCATATTACTCTTTTTAGAAATAAATATAAAAATAAAATTTAAAGGTTTAACATGAACACACATTACAATCGCAATGGATTATTTGCAGCACATTTTTTTATAAGAATGATATTTTACTTTTTTAGTTTTTCATTCTTTTACATAGTTATCATTATGGCTTTAACAGTAAACCCAAAAACAAAACCACCTTTTACAAGTGGTAATGTAATTATTGATGGAACTCTTTTTTTACTTGCTGTTGCAAGTCCATTTATTTTTACTGAATATAGAATCAGAAAAAATAGAAGAAAACTTGGTTTACCAATTTATAAAAATATTTCATTAGAACTTCTACAAATGGAAGCTAATAAAAATGCTCAAATGGAATATGAAGCAAATCAACATATTAAAAATATATATGGCTTTGAAGAAACAAAAGATTTGAGCTATTGGTTTGAATTAAAAGAAAAAGGTGCTATTACTCAAGAAGAGTATGAAGCAAAAAAGAAAGAATTTTTAAAATAAAGGAAAATAAAATGAATACAAATTTAATAGCTAAAATATCAAAAAGACTTAGTGAAATTATAAAAAACATCAAAGATTGTAACAAAAACTATGAAGAAACAAAAGATCAGTCATGGAGAGATGTAAAAAGAAAATATATGCTTGAACTTGCATTAAATTTTGCTAATTTAGAGCATGAATTTGACCATAGAATTCTTTATCGTTTTAAAAAAGAAAATTTACAAGTATTGAATAATATATGTCATAAATGTATGACTTTACATAAAATTGAAAGTACAGAAGAAAGTAATATAAAAGCTTTCGATATAAAAAATGAGAATCTAACTTTAGATATGATTAATAATGTTGATAATTCTTTACCCGATTTAGAAAATGGTATTAATAAAGTTTTAGAAGATTATCCTATAACAACCGATAAAGTAAAATCTGTACTTGATAAAGATAAAAAAGAGACAAAAAATCCACCTGTAGGAAATTTGGTAAAACAGATTTATGATATTACAAACCGAATTGAGTATTATGAAAATAAATATGCACAAACACAAGATGAATTTTTCAAAGAGATGGAAAAAAATTCTGTATATGAATTAGCATTAGAATTAAAAAAATTTGAAGATATAAGAAATTCAGATGTTGCAAAAACTCTTAGTAAGGAAAATTTAGAAAAACTTGATGAATATATTCATTTTTCAAATAAGTTAATTAATCTAAGAAATGAAATTGACCAAACAAAAACAGATGAAGATTTTAATCAAAAAGATGCTGCAAATAATTTAAGAAGTATGATTGAAACGGAAACTAAAAATCAAAGTTTAGAACTAGAATAAATCTATTAAGAGAGATTATGAAATCTCTCTTAGGGTTTCAATAGTATCTCTTAAAACTTTAATTTGAAGAGCTTTATCTGTAGTTGATAAATTTGAGTTTTCAACTTCAGCTATTTTTTCATTTACAAATTTTAAATCATCTTCAACTGATGAAAAGAAAGCAAATTCTTTTAGCATAGTTGAAACTCTTTGAATATCAAGTTTATATTTTTCAAGATCATCATTTTTAAATTGTTCAGAATCTAATGACATTTCAAAACCTCTATCACTTTGAAATTCACCTAAATATTCAACTACAAAATCATAATTATTAGTTGGATATTGATTTTCAAAATGTTTGATACCTTGAGATAATGCAGTAGATTTATCATCACTATAAGTGTAATAACTATCTATAAAATGATGATTATTTTTTTCAAAAACTTGGATTTCATAATTAGGTTCTAATTCTTCATACATAATAAAGCCTTTATTTTTTTAAAATTATACAATGTTATTTTTGTTTAATTTTAAAATATTACATATTGAAATAAAAAAAGGAGTACAAATTGAGTAGAAAAAGAAAAACAAAAAATGATATCTTACTTTCGAATATTGAAGTAATAAAAACTCTTTTAATAAATCTATATACTATTCCTAAACAACTAGCTTATATTAGTCAAAATAATAAAAGCAATTTTAGTGTATCAGATACTACATATATGAAATTTTTAAATGACTATTTACAAAAAGAGTATGAGCAGTATAAAAAGAATCTATATTTTAAAACAAGAATTTCAAAAATAAAAGAAGTAGCCAAAATATATACAATTATAGAGTTCCAATTTCAAGAATTAAATTTTACTGGTTATATAAATGGAAATACTAAATTAGATTTAACAATAGAAGATTATAAGCATTTTATGATTAGATATTTTAAAAATTAAATTATTTCTATAAAAATAATCATTGTATTATTTATTTATAACTATAATTAATACGTAATAAATTTTTTTGAATAAAAGGTATATTGAATGATATTAAAGAATATTGATGAACATAAAGAAAAACAAATAACTATTTTAAAGAATTTATTAAATCTCTCTCAAAATGAAAATCAAAAAATTTTAATAAAAAAAGAACTTTCAAAACTAGAAACTGGTTTAAAGGGAGAAAAAGATACAGCTTATTTTATAGATTTTAAATTGAATGATAGTGATAACTATGTAGTACTTCATGATTTAAGATTTGAAACTGAAAAATTTTCAGCTCAAATAGATCATTTATTAATTAATAAAGCAATTGGTATCATCTTAGTTGAAACAAAACATACAAAAGCAAAAGTTACAATAAATGATGATGGAACAATGCTTTATGATTATGGTAAGGGAAAATCATACAATCAAGCTAATCCATTAGAACAGTCAAAAAGACATGAACAAATTTTACATGAGATTTTAGAAAAATATAATATGAAAATGCATATTGAATCTTATGTTGTATTTCTTCCTGATGTTGTTATAACAAATAAAGAGTTGCCAAAATATTTTCATAGAGCAGATTCATTTTATGATTCAATAGTTACTAATTTTCAAAGAAGTCCTATGAAAATTTTAGGAGCAATTTCTAAACTTATAACAAATAAAATTCCTACAACTAGAGAAATGGAAAATATAGGAAATATTTTAATCAAAGAACATAAACCAGTAAATATTGATTATGAAAAAAAATATCCTATTTCAAACTCTAAAAATGATTTAGAAAACGAAAAGATCATTGCTATTCAAAATGAAGAACTTAATGATATAGAAATATTATGTAAGAAAAATAATATTGATATTTCAACTTTTAAAGAGATAAAACATGCAGATAAATATATGGGTAAACCAATGGTAAGTTTTATTTGTAAAAAATGTGAAACTACTCAAAAAAAAGGTTTTAAAACATTTACTCAAACAAAAGTTTTATGTAAAGTTTGTGAGTGTTAATTAAAAGAATTAGTAAGTTTTAGAACCTTGTCAATCTGATAAAATAATATCAAGAATTGACAAGAAGAATAATCATACTCTTTAAAATTTAAGCAGTAACTTGAACTTTAACACCAAGTGAACCAAGTATTTTCATAATAGTGTCAAATTTAGGTTTTGTACCTTTATGAAAAGTTTTATATAAACTTTCTCTACCTAATCCTGTTTCACTTGCTATTTGGCTCATACCTTTTGCTTTTGCAATATTTCCAAGAGCTTCTAGTAATTCATCCATATCCCCATCTGCTAAGATTTGAGATAGGTATTCTGCTATTACTTCTTTATTATCAAGATATTGTGCTATATCAAAGTTTGTAAGTTCTACATTACTCATTTTCAAGCTCCTTTAAAATCTCATTTGCTTTTTTAATATCATCACTTTGTGATGATTTATCACCACCAACTAATAAAACAATAATTTCATCATCTTTTTGAGTATAGTAAACTCTATATCCTGGACCCGTTGGAATTCTAAGTTCACTTATATTATTACCAACTGATTTATGGTCTCCAAAGTTTCCTAATTTCATTATCTCAACTCTTCGTAATACTGCAACTTTACCTTGAGTATCTTTGAGCTTTAACAACTATTTTGAAAAAATATTTGTTTTATTAAATACATAAGTTATTGTATCTTAGAAGATACATAATGTCAAGAAGATAAAAATTTTATTCACTAAAAACTTCCTGTATTTTTAAACTGGTTAAATCTCATATTATCCAAACCATTTTTTAATCCAAACATTCTTGCATAACCATCACCATCTTCAGATTTATTTCCATGATAAAAAGAAAACTGATTTCTAAATTCTTCAATATCAAAATTTAATTTTAGAGGATTTTTTGATAAATAAACATATAAATATGCACTTCTAAGTCTTGCTTGGTTTGAAAGAGTTTTATCATTTGCTAATTTTTTCCAAATAGCAGTATCTCTATCTAATAAAAGAGGATAAAGTTCATTTTCAAAATCTAATTGAGAAGTAAAATATTTTTCATTTTCTAATATTCTTAAAAAAGTTTGTTTATTAGCTTTTTGAATTAAATATTTTGCTCTGTCTGGGCATAGATTATCAAGTAAGTTTTTTAGATTTTTATTAGTTTTTAAAAACTCTAAATCTTCTCCAAAAAGTTCTATCATATCTTTTTTAGTCATTTTAAATCTCTATTTGTTTAATTTTAACCCAAGAGCCATTACCACTCTCATTTGAGTATCCTAAGGGATTGCAGATACATTTAACATTATATTCTTCATATTCTAGTTCTTCATGAGTATGACCGAATATCCAATATTTCATATTTCCATTTTTTAAATATTTTTCACCATCAAAAGTAAAAAAAGTATTTGATGGACTATTTTGAAATCTAACATTTACATTTTCATTTTTAGCAGATGGATTTACATGAGTAATCATTACATCACAATCTTTATAGATTGATTCTATTTTTGGTTTTTCAATTTCAAAGATATCATTAAAATTTTCAATACCTACAATAAATTTAGAATCAGGAGTACAGTTAAACCACATTTGATTAGTTGATTTGATAGAAAACTCCTCATTTGGATAATTTACTTTTAAATATCCATCATCATACCAAGAATCAGCTCCACCAAACTTAAGACCATCTATTTCAATAATATTTCCATTTAAGCAATACATACTATCTTTAGAGTTAATTAAATTTCTCATATTTTCAACTCTTTCAAAAGAGTTTGAAAATAGTTTTTTATTTGTTTTTCCCATTAAATAATAATCATGATTTCCAAGAACACAGATTATATTTTTATAATACTCTTTTAGAATCTTTAATATTTTTATATTTTGTTCATTATCATGACCTAAATCACCTGCAATTAGTAAAACATCACCATAGTTATTAAAATCAATAATTTGGCTATAAAATTTGATTACATCATCACTTTTATATTTATTGTAAAAGTAGTTATCAAAGTGAACATCACTTAATATATCTATTTTCATTTTATTAATCCTCTAGTGCAAATTAGTGTAAAATTGAAGCTATTTAAGTTTTGGTTAAACTAAACAAATATTTATAAATATATTTACTATTGTTTTAAATTAGCAAATATATCATGAACTTTTTTTTCTTTATTAATTTTATTCTCAATAACTATATCTTCATTAGTAGTATTTTCTTTTTTGATATTATTCGATACATCTTTATTTGAAAATCTTCTTTTACAAAAACCTTGTAAATTAGAATAAGAAACTTTACAATTACAATCTTCTTCTAAAAAACTTTGTACTTGTTTTAAACTAAAATTTGCTTCATATAACAAATATTCAATTGCTTTTAAATGATCATCTAATTTTGATTTTCGTCCTAAGCCTTGCTCTTTTTGAGCTCTTTTTTTTGCCAATGATAAAGAATCCATATTATCGCCTTATATTTAATAAATTATCTATTAATATCTTATTAAATAGTATTATAATAAAAATATCTTACATCTTACCTTATAATATCGTATTAAAACTTCTAAATAATATTTATACCTAATTTAATATCTTATATTTGCAATTTAAAATAATCAAAAAAGAAACTAAGCGAGTATGCCAAATGTGGTCACAAATTTCTAACGCAATTTATTCCCAATTTGACCTCTCGTTGTTCACCAAAGGTGACAATTTAAATTAACATCTGCTTTTGAGATTGTTAATACACTTCTTAGTCTTGCTCCAGTTGATATACTTAGTGCTAAAAATACTTTTATATTTTCAGTTACTTCATCTTTAATTTGATTATCAAAATATTCTTGTCTATGTAGAAATATCTTATAAAAAATGTACTAATTCATGAAATAATATTCTGTCAATATTTTTTTCTTTATTAATTTTAACTAAAAAGAATGAAGGAAAATAAATTCTTTCATTACAATTATGAAGCTTATAGATCACGCAGATATAAGTCAAACTATTAGATATGCAAAATTAAGTCCGGATAATAGATTTAGAAATATTGCAACTTTACCATTTAGAAAGATATAAGCAAAAAAATAATAATATAATTTAAAATAATTAGGATTAATATTTGGTACTTATTTCTATTCTTGGGGATTTTCATTCATCTATACTCCCAATTTTTTATGAATTTAAAGAAGAAATAACTAAGCATATTTTGATATATGATGATAGTGAACATGATACTAAGCAATTAAAAAAGATTTTAAAAGGTCAAGAATTTTTTCTTTCAAATTACGAAACTCAAGATGAAAAAAAACTTGACTTTAAACTTATTCCTATTAAAGTAAAAGAAGATAGTTTTGAAAGTATTCAGCAATGCTATAAAGAAATTATTAAACATTCACAAAATCCAAAAGAGATTTTTTTAAATAGTACAGATGGATTAACTTCAATTACACTAGTTTTAACAAATCAACTTCTTGAATTAGGCTCAAATATAATAGTCTATGATAGATATTCAAACACTTACAATCTACATTCAAAAAACAGTATGACAAAACATAAAGTGGAAAAAATAATAGATATTAAAAATCATCTAAGACTAAAAGGATATGACTTAGTTGGTTTTACAAACAGATTTACTTTAGAGAGAAGAAAGCCTTGCATAAAAGAGATTACTCAAAATCTTTCACAATTCAAGAATTTTGCAAATACATACACTAGAACAGATTCATCAAAAGATTTTTACAAAGGTTTAATTCAACAAATGGGTGAAAACAAAGAACAATTTGTAAAAGGTGGAATTTTTGAGGAATATATTTATTGGCTTATTAAAGATAATTTTGATGTTGATGATATTATGACAGGTGTTACTGTTCAGTTTGATAAAGATGTCAATAATGAAATTGATATTTTGATTATGAAAGATAATCATCTTCACACTATTGAGTGCAAATTTACTGATAATTTTAAAACATCTGAGTATCTCTATAAAACAGATTCAATTATAGACTACATTGATGATGACGGTAAGGGAATGATTTTAACTGTAGGAAATAAAAATATAGGTCATCAAGATTTAGCTCGTGCAAAAAATGACAATATAAATTTTTATGCGGTTAAAAAATTTGATGAGCACCATTTTCTTGATGAATGTAGAAGATGGTTTTGCATAAAGGGTAAATAGTGTTTTTTAAAAGCTTTGTTTCAAAAAATCAAATTAAAAATGGAGATGCAATTTGGATTAGTATGTGCGGAAATATTTGCATAATTATTGATGCTGTATCAATTTCTAAAAATCCTGAATATACAAAAAAATCCATTGAAGAGTTTTTAAATGAAGAGGAAAATGAATTATTGACTTATTCAAATCAAAAGATAATTGAAAAGACAAATGATTATTTAATAGAAAAAAATGATGATATGCTTGCAAGTGTATGCATTTTAAAAAAATTAGACAATACAATCTACTACAGCTCTGTAGGTAATACTCAAATATTAAAAGTAACTGCCACCCAAACAACTCCTCTAATAGCTTTTTCAAATCAACCAGAAAGTGTTTTAGGCATGATTAATATTGAAATCATTTCAGGTAGTTTTTCTATTGATAATGCTGCAACATATATTGCAGCTACTGATGGACTTGATTTTAAAGAATTTAAGCTTAGTGACTTAGATAATCTAAAAAATAACAATGATTGGTACTCTTTTGCAAATAAAATTAAAAAAGAAAACGATTGGTCATTTTGTCTTTTCCCTTTTGAAAAAACTCTTAGTTATGAAAACTATGAATGGCCATATTTTCCTTTCATTGGTCCACAAGAAGAGTATGAGCATGAAAAAGACGGCTTAGCAAAAATAGCAAATACACTTTTTAGTGATCTAGATTTTAACGGATTTAAAATACTTGGTGGTGCTGAAATAGCAGTAAAAAATAGTTTTAGAAAATTAGATGGAATACTTATTTCGCCTTTTGGTGTAGTTTTGTTAGAGTTAAAAGATTGGTATGGTGATATAGAAGTACCTATTGAAGGTAGAGGTCGTCCAATGAAAGCAAATTTTGAGGGAAGTATTCACACTGATACTTCACCGATAGTTAAAATTAATGAAGCTATGGATGACTTTACATCATGGAGTATTTTTAAAGATATAGAACTTCAAGAAAAACGAATTGGTGCAATAATTTTTACACACAATAACTCTAAGATACAATGTATAGATGGGATAGGAAATCCGCTTGATGGTATTTATAAAAGTGGCAATATTCTTATTTCTAATGTAGCAAGTTTTCCTAAAATTTTAAAGCAATATTGGAAAAATGATATATCTAAAGGAAAAAAATACAGACTCTCGCTTGAGCAAATAGAATCAATTTGCAATAGCTATTTATCGAATGAATCAAGCCAAAGTATAGATAAATCCAGTATATCTATTAAAAATGGGAAATATTCTTTCAATCTAAACGATAAAGATGAAAACTTATTCACAGAATACTATACGCTATACCAAGGAATTGATACCAGAAAAAATAAGCTTGTTTGGATTAAAGAGTATGAGCTAACAACTATTTCAAAAGGCTCTCTTGAAGAGGAAGCTAATCGCATAAAACGAGAAGCAGATGCTCTTCAAGATTTGAATAAATCACATAATGTACAAGATTTTAAAGATGAAGATCAAATAGGGACAAAACTTTATATAGTGTTGGAGTATATTGATGGTCTTACTCTGCAAGAATTTCTCACTAGTAATAATGCCTCTCACCTTCAAAAACTTCAAATTATCTACAAAATGGCATTAACACTGAAAGAGTTAGAAGATGAATCAGTTATCCATAGAGCATTGAACCCTAAGAACATTATTATTACACCTGATAACAAACCTATACTTATAAACTTTGAACTTTGTAAGCTAGATTTTTTACCTACTTTACCTCCAAGGGGGCGAAGATTATTTGATAGTGCTTATGAGGCACGAGAGGTTAATGCAAATGCGAGTAGTGATATTTCAATTGCTGCGGATATTTATAGTCTAGGGCAAATTATTTGTGAAATGTTAAGAGGTAGTTTGCTTTTTTCAAATCAAAAAGAGAGAATGTTAGTAGCTAAAAAAGACAAAAATTGGCATATCACACTTTGCAATGAGTGTAATTTACCTAATATTGCAGCAAATCATTTAAAAAGTATTTTAAGTAATGATCCATCTTCAAGACCAACTGTTGATGAATTGATAGAATACATAAAATCTTGGATTGGAGAATGAAATTGATAGCTAAAAATGAAAGGTTAAATATTGATTTACAGATAAGTTTTCATGTTTTAGAGGAACTTTACTACTCAAATATCACCAAAAGAGGTCTTTATAAAATCTATAATCAAGAGATAGGTTCTTATTATGCTTTAAAAGTCTATGATGTAAAAATGAATGACATTCAAGACATAGAAAAAGAGATAATTTCTTATAATAAAAATGCCAATAAAATCAATTTCCCAAAAATACATCATAAATTTCAAAAAGATAATTTGGTTTGTGTTGTGATGGACTGGATTGATGGCAAAACCGCTACCAATACTTTTAAAACGCCACCTCGAGATGGTTTTGAAATCAAACAAAGAATAAATTACTGTATTGAGATTTGCACTATTATGCAAAAAGTTCATCAAAATCGTATTATACATAGAGATTTAAAGCCTGATAATATTCTTATAACTAACCCTAAAGGTGCTAGAGGTGGAGTAAGTATTATTGACTTTGGATTATCCGCATTAAAACGAAATCTACAAGGAGAAGGTACACCTATTTTTCAATCACCAGAGCAAGAACTAGGTATTGGAACTATTGGAACTTGGAGTGATATTTATGCATTAGGACATGTATTTTATTATATCTTACATTCAAGTAATCTATCACTTATACCTAATGATGATTTTAATGAATGGTTTGATTTTCAATTAGATGAACTAAGTTGTCAATGTGATACAACAATTTACCAAAAAACTTTTAAAGGGATGTTGGAGTTTAACAGTAAGAATAGAACAAACAATTTAAGTGCAATTATAAATGATTTAAAAACTCTACAAAGAAGCATTAGATGAGCATATGGAATAATAAAACAATACCGTTTTGGCAAGAGACATTAGTTTTTGCAAATAGCTTTTCAATTTTAATATCAGAGGGTAAAGACTATAGAGCTGGATGGCCAGAATCATTTCAACCCTCGATGAGTGAAATACTTAATGAACTAACAAAAAGTAGAACCTCATATATAAGGCTTGATAATAAAGGCGATAGAGTCTTTATTAATATATTATCAGGGAAAATAATTGTTTCTTGTACACTCAATTTAGAAAAAAACAAAGTTTTTTTAAATGGTAATAATGGACTTACATTTGCTACAAATATTAAAAAAACTGACTTTATAAAATACGGTATCAGAATTAATCATAGTGGAATTTTTATATTATCCGGAAGAGACTATAATCAAAAATATACAGAGAGTGATGATGTAAGACTAGCTAATGATATAAAAAATTTAGCTACTAAAATAGATACTATTAATACAAAAATTATCAAATCAAATGAACAGCAAGTTAATGATGAAGATGAATTTAGTGAGAGTGAATCATCAAAAATTGAAGAGATTTTAGAAACACTTGAAGCTTATGTAAACAAAGAGTATGAAATTGAAGATGCTAAAGCAAGAGCAGAAAAGCCTTTTGTATATACTGATTTTAAAGCTGAAAATATTGCAAGTACCTATAAATACTATTTCAGAATAACACTTTTAAAAGAGGATATAAAAAGATTAAGAGAACTTAGTCCATCGATGATTCAGATTAAAAAAACAGATGAAACATTTATGGATTTAGAGGTTTTCAACATCAAACCTGATAATTCTCCTCATGATATTATAGTTACTACATCTCGTCAAAATGATATAAGTACAATAGATAGCACAAATGAAATTTATTTAGCAGCTATTCCGACACTTCAAAAAGTAAGACAACGAGTTATTGATGATTTAAGAGGAAAAGTTAGTCCAAATAAGTGGTTAGTTCCACTTGCTGCTGGGGTATATAAGTTTAAAAAAACTATTAAGCAGAGTGTTCCTGAGTATAACAAAGAAAGACCGCTCCTTCCTGCACAAAAAGATGGTGTTGATAAGGGAGCTGGGAGTGAAGATATAACTTTAGTTCTTGGACCTCCAGGAACAGGTAAAACAACAGTAATCTTGAGTTGGGTGAAATATTTTGTGGCTCAAGGCAAAAAAGTACTTGTTACTTCTCAAAGCAATATGGCTGTTGATAATGTTCTTATAAGACTTGATGAAGAGAAAGAGTTTGAGTGCTTACGAGTTGGAAACGAATCAAAAGTTATGAGAGAAGCACATGGACTTTTACTTGAAAACTATGCTCTTAATGCTCAATCAAAATTAGTTGTGAGTTTATATGATGTAATGAAGTCACTACATAGCAGTAAAACTTATTTAAGTACACTAAATTCTATACTAAGAGAGCTACTGCAATACAATATAAAAAATACAGAATTCAATACTGAGATTAATGGTTACAAAAGAAATATAAATGACCAAAATAATAAATTAAAGACTATTACATCCAATATAAGTAATTTAAAGACAGATAATAACTTCTTAGAAGAGTTGATTAATGCTTTGCAATATCATCAATCTATAACAACTATTCAAAACAAGTTATCTTTAAAAAAAGAGGAACTAGACTCAAATGAAAAAAGAGAAAATTCACTCAAAGAACAATTAAATAAAGATTCATCAAAGTTTGATACTTTAAAAAAAGAGCTTGTTGAAGTTAAACAAAAAGTGGATAGTTATCCATCTCGTTCAGCTATTGCAAAAGTTTTTATGTATCTTCCAAACAAAAAAAACATTTATAAAATTGAGAGTTTAACTCATGATATAGCATCACTTGAAAAATCAATAATTACATCAAAACAAGAGATAGAAAATATCATCACTTTAAAACTAACTATAACTGAAGCTATAGAAGAGATAAGTGCCAAATTTGATTCAGCAAAATCAAATGTACCGACATTTGGACATAATCTATCAATGCAAAATTGTGAAGCCAAATATGAAGAGTTTTTCAAAAAGCAGACAATTTTTAATAAGATAGGTTTAGTTGCGGGAGAAAATCTTGAATTAAAAATAGAACATAGTCAAAAAATACTAGTAGAGAACACGAATACAATAAGTGAACTAAATGAACTATTAAATAAGGATTATGAACAACTAAATAAATTCAACACTGAACTTGAAGATATTAATAAAAGATACCTAGATTTTACAAAGTCAAAACCTCAAATTCCAGAGTTTGTATCATGTCAGTACATTGACGACAAAATTTACAAAAGCTTTTATCCAAGTGATGATATGTGTAATAGACTCATTTCTCAAACATCTACTGATTTAAACTTTTATACTTCTCTTATTGAAATAGTCTCAGTTTGGGAAAGAAGTATGCACAGCGAGAGACAAAGTTCATTATATGAAACGATTTTAGAGTATGTGGATGTTGTTGGAGCTACATGTATAGGAATTAACTCTAACAAGCTTTTTGCAAATATCCCTTTTGATGTGGTTATTGTAGATGAGAGTGGTCAAATTCAGCTTCATAATCTTATGGTGCCTCTATCTCGTGCATCTAAAGCAATTTTAGTTGGAGATCATAAACAACTACCTCCTGTAGTAGATGATGAACTAGCAGCTGAACTTGAAGAACAAGGGTTTGACCCAATCTTTTTACAAAAAAGTTGGTTTGAAATTTTATGGGATCCAATGCCAGAAGATCATAAAACTATGCTTGATACTCAATTTAGATGTCCTGCTATTATTAGTGATTTTGTATCGAAAGCATTTTATGAAAGTAAATATTTTGCAGGAAGTGGTATGGAGAAAAAACAACCTATTCTGCCTTATTTTAACTCTACAATGACATTTATAGATACATCAAAAGTATTTCCAAGTTTTGAGCAATCAAGAATAACTGATGGAAGAACGGAAGTTTTAGGGAATGAAGTTGAAACAACAATAATTATAAAGACATTAATGAATTTTATAAAAGAGCTTCCTTATTTAGCTGAGAAAAATGAGATTGGAATTATTGTTCCATACAAAAACCATGTACTTGAAGTAAAAAGAACGATAAAGAAATTAAAACTTGATATTGGTAATTTGAATGTCGAGGATTTAGTAGCATCTGTTGATAGTTATCAAGGACAAGAGAGAGATGTAATAATATTTGCCTTTAGTAGGTCAAATAAAGGTGGAAATGTTGGTTTCTTAGCTGATTGGCGAAGATTAAATGTTGCAATGACTAGAACTAAAAAACAGTTGATTATGGTTGGAAGTCTAAAAACTCTAACAATGGACAATCAAAAAAAGCATGAAGCAGAGTTTAAACAAGCAATGAGAATATTAGAATCTGAGCTAAGAGCAAAAGACTCAATTATAGATGGTAGAAAATTTGTAAATGGAGCCAAAAAATGAAACAAAAAAGAAAATTCATAGATTATTTCGACTCCGTTTTCGAAAAAAATAAAAATAATGAACTGATAGTTTATAAAAAAAGCTCATTTTATCCTTGTGTTCAAATTGAAGTTATTACTGTTGAAAAATCAAGAGAAGATATGGGCATTTTGGAGATGACTATATTAAAGCTTATCAAATTAGGTATATCTGATATTGAACAAATTGCAAAACTTACTGGATTTAATAAGCCTGATAAACTCCATGCACTTATTGATGAGATGATTGGGTATGGGATGATAGAACTTAAAAATAATAAGCTTTTTATCTCCGAAATAGGAAAAGAGAGTATCTCTTGTGGTCATCAGATGATAGCCACTCGTACTTCTTTACTTCTGTGTGGTATTACAGGAAAACTTCTTCAAAAAGCTATGTATGGTGCTAAAAGAGTTGAAGTAGATGAGCTTTCATCTTGTATAGGCTTTAAATATCTAATTGATGAAAAGCCAACCATTTCATTAGAGAGCTTGAATTTAAAAGGTATTGACAAAAGAAAATACAATATTAAAGATGAAGTTGATTATATCTCTGAGTACTTAGACTATACTCAAGTGTTTTTAGAAGCTGATATTACAATCTATAAAACAACAGCAAAGAATTATCTACCTGAAATTTCAATCAACAAAGAAAAAGTTGATTGGGCTATAGATTCTAAACAATTACTGAGTGAAATTAGTATAGATACTACAAAACTTAGCGATTTAGCATTTAATTTTAAAACCTATTTTAGTGAATTTGGATTTAACGATATACAAGTAAAAGACAAAGAATTTAATTGCGTAGAGATAGAGTGTTCATCAATATTATCAAAAACTATCAAATCTGATTTTAATGGGCATCCATTACTAGCTTATATTGGTTCATTTTCTAATTCATCTAATCAGTTTGAATATATGCCTATTCCAATTAACAAACTTCCTTTTCCCCAAAAAAAAGATACAAGAGATAAAAAACTTGCATTTTTAATTCAAGGACAAATGATGTATCTTACCACTACATCAAAAGAGATTCTTACTAAGGCATTAATCTACAGAAAACTATATGAAATAAGATATGACTTTTTCAAAATACCTTACGATGAACGAGATAAAAAATTCAATGAATATTTTAATGAAAAAGTGTCATTTCTTGAGTTTGATGAGCAAATAATCCAAGATATAATCGATAACTATTTATCTCAAAGGTATAAAAAGATGATCCATAAAGGAGATGATGAATGATAGAAAAAATAGAACAATACGAAAAACTTAGATCATCTTGGGATGACGCTACTAAACAGCTTGGGAATATGAGAGTATCTAATGGTGGGCATACATCGGTATTTATGTATCCATACAATTATAAATTTCACAATAACTCTAAATCGACGATAAAGTCTTTAAAAAAAAGTGGATGGACACACCATAAAAATAATTCAGAAGATTTTCGTAAAGTTTCCAAGCTTACTGATTATGTTGGTGAAGCACTTTTTAGCAAAAACTATATTTTTTCAAAAGAACTAAATAAAGAGTATGAGCTTTGGGTTGATGGTATAAAAAAGTCATCATGTTTTATCTCAAAAATTGAAGTAGTTTTTTTTGAAAAAGATATAGCAATAATATCTATTTTTACATCATCAACTGATACGATTCAAAATATTTCATCGGTATTAAATAGGGAACTTAGGAATCCAAGTTGTTTGTATTTAGATGAGAAAAATTCAAGAATAATGAGCTTTGATAACTATTTACCAAATGTTGAAGAGTTAAAAAAAATATATATTGATGAAGGTAATGCAATAAGAGGATTTAATGAGTTCCTCTTTTCACTAATCGGTAGTGATGAAGCAATTAAGTTAGAAGAACTTAAATCTGGAAAGTCTAAATATGCGAAATATATAACTGCCATTCATACATATATTGAAAAGGATTTGGAGACAAATCTTTTATTTGCTTATCCAGAACTACAACACGAAACAGATGTAGCTATGAATCTATTGCAAATATGTTCTAATCATCTTTCAACAGCTAATGATTTCATCGTGAATAGTAGAAAATTTGAACAAGATTTAGATTATGTAAGAAGCAATATAAAAAGCTATGGAATAAGATTATGGAGCCTGTGGTCAGGGATAGCAAGTCTTAATTCTTTAGCATTTATATCTATAAATGATGGTGGAAGATCTATAGTGCATCAAAGTAATAATGAAATATATCTCATATTTTTAATAGATTTTTATATAAAACTACGGTTACAGCATTTAGATAAATTGATAATTGATGATAGTTTTATGCAACAAAACAAATCAAGAGAAAATTTAGAAAATCTCTTTATTTTAAAAGCCAAATATTTTTCAGAAGAAGTCGCAGATTCATTTCAACCTGTTGTAATAGATAAAAAAATTAAAGCTGCACTTGGAATTGATTCTTTGATGAAAACAATAGAAGAGAATATAGTTAAAACAAATGAGATTATTAAAGATAATAATTCGGCTGTAATAGCAATTATAGCTGCAATATATGTGGCACTTAATGAACTTGTACCATATTTTACAGATTCTATTATTGTTAAGATTGCAGTTATAGGTATTACAAGTATTATTGCATTTTTATTATGGAAAAAACGAAATATGATCGGGCAAAAAATAGATTATATATTGAGAAAAATTGGTGTGATATGAGATTAATAACAATTTATGATTTCTTTAGATCTTTTATAACCATTTTCATTTAACATTTCTTCTATTGCATCTACTACAGTAATATCTTCGGATGCTTGTGTTACATAAGCATTCATTGCTTATCTTTATCATTAACTTTATTAAATGGATTAGAAATTAAATTGTAACATTGTTCAATTCTATTAGAAGATATAAACTGACTTAAATATATTTTAAATAAATGGCATTCATTGAAATCCTATTTAGTGAGAAACATAATAAAATTAAAATATAGGTCTTTAAGGGCTTTTCTATTCCTTTTGAATAACTAATTTAAAGAGGCTCAAAAACATTTTTTCGATATACTTTCAAAAATTAAATTATTAGGAAATTTTTTATTGACATTAGAAGAACAAATAAAATTACTTGTAGAGAAATCACTGGATAATAAACATTATGTTGATAGCATTTTTTTTGATTTACCTATGAGAGCTCAACAAGAATTAAAAAAAATATTATTTAAAGATTTTTCTGGATATATTTGCGAAATAAATAGTCATGACATTAGACATACAAATAAAAATCACGCAAAAGATATACCCTACATTTCAAAAATTCCAGATATTATTGAAAACTTTACTAAAGTTAAAAAAAGTTTTGTAGAAGATGAAATTACAGGAAAAACTATTCATGCTGTTGAATTTTATAAAAAATATGAAAACAATACAATTAAAGTTATAAAAATCCATCTACGAAAAGATAAAAAATTGAGATTAAAAACTATATTTATTCCAACTTGAGTGAAAGACCACCTACTTTCACTCTAATTTTACGGTTGTTTGCCAAATGCCTAATATTTTAAAATTATCCCTGGCTTAACGTCCAAAACGAAGTCCGTTGGCTTTGTAGAGATTGGGATCTCAATCAAACTAAATAAATTTAACTTTTTTCAAACCCTTCTCTATTGAAAGTATCGCATTAATTTAATTAAATTAAAATTAAACATAATTATAAACTAATTTCCAAGCAGGAAAATTTACTATTCTTCAATATCAGGATAATCACACTTTAACTTTTAAAGAGTTTCTCTATATAAATTTAGTGTTGTCATAAGCTTTTCTATAGCAATTCCAAGAGCTACTTGATCATTCATGATTTGAATAATAACTTCAAAAGTTCTGTGTTTCAAACAAAATATAAATTTATCAAAAATACAATATTTTGAAACTTTATGAAAAATTAGATATTTAAATTCACAGATCAAAGTTTTAATTCAAACACAGCATCTTTTCCATTATTAGAATTTAATTTTGCATATCTAATAGTTTGACTAATATCAGCATGATCCATTAATCTCATTATTGTATATATTGGTATCCCTTGTATTGCGAGAAGTGAAGCGAAAGTATGTCTAAGAGTATGTATTACTACTCTTCTTTTACTATCTTCAACTTTTAATCCCTGGTTAAATAATTTATCAAAGATTGGTTGCAAAACTTTATTTATTGAAACTCTATTTAATTCATGGGGAGAACTATTTACAAGATAATCAATTGGACTAAGTTTTTCCATTCTTTTAGCAATTAATTCTTTATATGCAGGATGAATATATCCGTTATATGTTCTATTTGATTTATGGTTTTTAATGATTACTGTATTTGTATTTAAATTAACATCTGCTTTTGAAATTGTTAATACACTTCTTAACCTTGCTCCAGTTGATATACTTAATGCTAAAAATACTTTTATATTTTCAGTTACTTCATCTTTAATTTGATTATCAAAGTATTCTTGTCTATTATCTAATGCATCCCAAATCTTTTTAATTTCATCTAATTCTAAATATCTTTCTCTATCATTATCAACTTTTTCTCTTTCTACTTTAGTTGCAATTGCTGGATTTTTTATATTCATATCTTTTTTTGAAATCATATAATTAAAAACTGTTCCAATTATATTAATCCAATCATTAATAGTTTTAGGAGCATATTCTCTTCCAGTTTTAAGACTTCTTAACTTCTTAGCTTTTAATTTAAAATCATCTACCATTTGAGTTGTAATATCATCTATTTTTAAATGTCCAAAAGTTGATTTTACATGTAGTTCATATCTTCTTTTGGTATTTAGACTGTCACTTTTATTTTCTATTGAGTTATAGTATAAATTAAAACATTCATCAAAAGTTGGTAATTTTTGATTTAAAAGCATAGGTGCATCTTCTTTTAATCTATCTATTGATGTTCTTTTAGCTCTTATTTTATTTGCATAAGCTGCATTTATACCCTCTTTTTCACTTCCAACTTTTTCTCTAATTGGTTTACCATTTAACTTATATCTTATATAAAATACTTTACCATTATTTATTGTTTCGTTATAAAAAACACCTGTAAATTTTGTTTTTTTCAATGGATTTTCCTATTGATATTTTTGACACCTATTTGACACCTAATAATAGAATTTAATAGGTTAAGATAGGATAAAAGAGTTATTTTATATTTTAAAATAGTTTTTATAATGCCTATAAATAGGATATTGTAGTATTGATTAGTATAATATAGGATAAAATCAGGTATAATACAATTAGAGAAGGTACACCTGTAACTGTTGAAGTTACTGAGTAATTAGAATAATGTTTTTATTAAAAAGGTAAGAGATTTCTATCTTTTACCTTTTTTTCTTTATAAGAAAGTAGAAAATCTACTTTTCTTATTTTTATGAATTTGTAATTGTATCTTGAACGTTTTGTTGAATCAAAACTTTATAACTTGAATCTTCATTATTTGAAAATACATCATATACTATACTATCTACATCTGTATATGTAGAAGATGCTTTTGTCCAACTCTCTGTTGTATTCAATAAACTTACACTATCTTCTCCATCTCCTGTAATTTTTAATAAGTGGTCACTTGATGAAATATTTGTAGCTGTATCTGTAATACCTGATATATTAGGAACTAAATCTACTACATCTGATAATGTCAATTTACTAACTGATTGTGCTCCATCTGCTGTTAAATCAATATGTTCTATACTTACAATTGAATTATCTGGGATTGAAGAAAAATCAATTGATTCATTACCGCTTAGAACAAGAGTATCTATTCCATCTCCTCCATCAATTGATGTTACATCTGTATAATCAATAACTTCACTTTCAGATGTACCAACTATTGCTCCATCTCCATCAAATGTAATTTGCATTACACCACTAGAATGTTCTGTACCATTAATATATGTGTCTATACCTACATTTATTACTTGATTTTCAGGAGGAATACTTTCAGTATTTGATGCACTCATAGAAGATAAACTATAATCCCCAGATCCAGCTGTAAACTGAATTTCATTAAATGCATTAAAATTAAAACTTTCACCTGCATCTAATGTAATAGTCGTACTTAATGACGTCGTTCCTTCATTAATCGTATAACTTACATCAGCTGTTTGTGCACTGCCACTATCATTAGTTAATACATTGTCATACATACTCCAAGTAATTCCACTTGTTGTGATATTTATATTAGAAACTTCTGATGAAACAGCCAATGTTGAATCATTTGCTACATAATCTTTTGTTCCTTCTGCAATTAATACTGTACCATTAAATGCTTGCCATATAGCTTGATCTCCACTTTGCCATTTTTGTAATGAAAAAATAGCATTTGTCAAATATTGTTCATTATTTTGAGCATAAGTTCTATTATCTACAGAATCTGTTATTGTATTATCATTACCATCTGTATCATTACCATTTCCACCCAATAATAGATTACTACTCATTGTACTATTCGTAAAATTTAAATATAATTTTTCATCTGTACCTATTGTTCCAGCATCATCAACACCTAATCCATTACCTGTAGAATAATTTACTTGATACGCATTATTTCCACTTCCAGCAACACCTGTATCACTTGTAGCAGATGCTAAAACATACAAATCATTAACATTAAATAATAAACTTAATTCATTTCCTCCATTATATGAAGTTGATGATGATTCAAAAATATTTTGCATTGTATACGCTGCACCATCTAAAGGATATGTACCTAAAGTTATTGAATAGTTTTCATTTGTTGTATCAGAAGAAATTGTAAATACAACTTGAGAAGTATATTCTGTACCTGAGGAACTAACTCTATATGCAGTTATATTATCTGGATTTGAATTATCATATTTTATATAATATGTTGTTTCTTGTGATGTACCAATATTATCTGTTGATGTTATTCTATCTCCATTAATATTTATTGCATATCCATTTACATCCACTTGTGGCGTTAATTTTATAGAAGAAAGTGCAATTTCAGTATTTATAGTATCTGAATCAAAATATGAAGTATTTGTATCAACATCATCTAATGAATTATTTGCAGCAATTTTCATGATTATATCTTGACCGAATCCATAGACAACTTTTAAATCTTCATAATTTCCACCTGTTACTGAAGTTACTGATAAAGCCTGAGTATCACTATTTACACTTGCTGTAATAACAGAACTATCCAAAATTATTGTTTTACCATTATCTAAAGTTATAACTAAATTATTTCCTGTATCAGGAGCATTTGAAACTACAGCTGTATATGTATAAGAACCATCACTGTTTAATGATTCATTTACTTTTAATATTGTTGTATCCTCACTATCTACTACTGTATGACTACTTGTTCCTGCTGTTACTAAGTTTTCATATCCACTATTATTTGTTGATGTTATTGTTCCATTCAAGCTAACTGTTGTTGTATCACTAAATACATCTGCATTTGCTAATGCTGTAAAGTCTGAAGCACTTGCTGACCAGTTTAACGTAGTTGATCCTGTTGTTCCATTTTGTGGTACTACTACACTTACTTCTGTTCCATCATTTAATGTAAAGCTAAATGTCTCTCCTGCTACTGCTGTTGGAGCTACTGGTAATCCATCTACATTTGTTAACGTTATTGTATATGTGATTGATCCTGCATCTTCATTACTTCCTGTTGCTAAAGAAGATGTTAATGTTGCTGTTACTGTATCATTTGTATCTACTACTGTATGACTACTTGTTCCTGCTGTTACTAAGTTTTCATATCCACTATTATTTGTTGATGTTATTGTTCCATTCAAGCTAACTGTTGTTGTATCACTAAATACATCTGCATTTGCTAATGCTGTAAAGTCTGAAGCACTTGCTGACCAGTTTAACGTAGTTGATCCTGTTGTTCCATTTTGTGGTACTACTACACTTACTTCTGTTCCATCATTTAATGTAAAGCTAAATGTCTCTCCTGCTACTGCTGTTGGAGCTACTGGTAATCCATCTGCATTTGTTAACGTTATTGTATATGTGATTGATCCTGCATCTTCATTACTTCCTGTTGCTAAAGAAGATGTTAATGTTGCTGTTACTGTATCATTTGTATCTACTACTGTATGACTACTTGTTCCTGCTGTTACTAAGTTTTCATATCCACTATTATTTGTTGATGTTATTGTTCCATTCAAGCTAACTGTTGTTGTATCACTAAATACATCTGCATTTGCTAATGCTGTAAAGTCTGAAGCACTTGCTGACCAGTTTAACGTAGTTGATCCTGTTGTTCCATTTTGTGGTACTACTACACTTACTTCTGTTCCATCATTTAATGTAAAGCTAAATGTCTCTCCTGCTACTGCTGTTGGAGCTACTGGTAATCCATCTACATTTGTTAACGTTATTGTATATGTGATTGATCCTGCATCTTCATTACTTCCTGTTGCTAAAGAAGATGTTAATGTTGCTGTTACTGTATCATTTGTATCTACTACTGTATGACTACTTGTTCCTGCTGTTACTAAGTTTTCATATCCACTATTATTTGTTGATGTTATTGTTCCATTCAAGCTAACTGTTGTTGTATCACTAAATACATCTGCATTTGCTAATGCTGTAAAGTCTGAAGCACTTGCTGACCAGTTTAACGTAGTTGATCCTGTTGTTCCATTTTGTGGTACTACTACACTTACTTCTGTTCCATCATTTAATGTAAAGCTAAATGTCTCTCCTGCTACTGCTGTTGGAGCTACTGGTAATCCATCTGCATTTGTTAACGTTATTGTATATGTGATTGATCCTGCATCTTCATTACTTCCTGTTGCTAAAGAAGATGTTAATGTTGCTGTTACTGTATCATTTGTATCACTAATAGTTACTGTTGATGGATATCCTACAATACTATTAAATCCACCTCCAACATAAGATGTTCCACTCACAGTATATGCCTCAGCATCAATATATACATCATCACCTTGAATTGGAAATGAAGTTGATTCTACTAATGTTCCAGGGACATAATCTGTTCCAAATGTAATTGTTGCACCATTTGATAATGTTACTATTAAAGTAGTTCTTGGTGTTTGATCTAAACTAGCAGATACTGTTGCATTTTCATTTCCTTCAAGAATAGTTGTATCTGTTAACGTTAATGTTGCATCTACTAAAATTGTATTATTTGTAGCAACTGTATCATCTACTATAGTTGTAGTAGATACAGCATCTCTTAAATCTGTTGTAATATTTGTTTCACCAGCTGTTCTATCTTCCAATCTTAGAGGGATAATTCCTACAGGATCAGTAGTTGTCTGATCTTCTCCAGCTGCTGCTGCATCTAATTTCTCAATTTGATCTAAAGTAAGGGTTGCTTGCTCATCAGTTTGTGTAGGATTTTCTTGAATATTTTTTGTTGATTGCTCCAATAAATCACTAACTTCATTATTTTGAACTACAGTATCTTCAGGTAATTCTCCTGATAATAAAGTTACATCAAAAAGTTGTTCATTATTTCCAACAACTTGTATATCACCAGAATTATCAGAAAGTAAAACTTTAAGCATATTTGAATTAGTATTTGAAGAACTACCAATTATAATATCGCCATCATTTAAGATATCATTTACTTTTGCAGTACTTACACTTCCATTTGGATGTTTTATAAAAAAAGATCCATTTAAAGATATGATTTTTCCAATTTCTCCAGCCATAATATACTCCTTACAAATTATTTATCCTAGTATATAATTTTTTTTAAACTATGTATATTGTACTTTGGTGCAAATAAATTAAGATTTTTTTAACTTTAATGTTTATTGATTTAACAAAAAATTAACTACTATTAACTATAATTTCATATATTTATTATAAGGAAAAATTATGAAAAAGAGTCTAAGTTTACTTATGTTTTTATTTGCATTAATCTTTACAAACTTAAATGCAAATGAAATGTTTCAAACAGTTGAACCCAAAGATGCAACTTTAGTTAAAAGTGATTCATCAAAAGAGTTTTGTAATGTTTGTGGTATGCATTTATCAAAATACTATAAAACAAATCATGTAACAGAATTTAAAAATGGTCATAAAGAGCAATATTGTTCTATTCATTGTCAAGCAGAAATCTATAGAGATTACAAAGATAAAATAAAAAGTATCCAAGTGGTAGATACAAATTCTTTAAAATTAATTGATGCAACAAAAGCATTTTATGTTGTTGGTAGTTCAAAAGAAGGGACAATGAGTCCAGTGAGTAAATATGCATTTATATCAAAAGATGATGCTTTAAAATTTCAAAAAGAGTTTGGTGGTGAAATTCATAATTTTGATGAAACGATGAAAATAGCTTTAGAAGATTTACCAAATGATAATAAAATCTTAGATGAAAAAAGAGTTCCTATTGCTAAAAAAGGAAAAAAAATTTTTGAATCAATGTGTGACATCAATAAAATAAAAGACTTTAATTCGATTGGAGAAGCTAAACAATATCTAATTGATAATAAAGTTTGTAAAAATTTAGATAAACAAATGCTTCAAGCTGTTTCTGTTTATTTAAGTAATCCTCTTTTAGCAAGTGAAAAATCTAAAATGATTGATACACCAAAAGATGAAAAATGCCCAGTTTGTGGTATGTTTGTATCAAAATATCCAAAATGGGCTGCCCAAATTACTACAAAAGATGGTCACTCTCATTATTTTGATGGAGTAAAAGATATGATGAAGTTCTATTTTGAACCTTCAAAATATGGTCATACTCACAATAAAGATGAATTAAAAGATATAAATGTAACTGATTATTATACTTTAGAAATTACAAATGCAAAAAATGCTTACTTTGTAATAGGTTCAAATGTTTATGGTCCAATGGGAGAAGAGTTAATTCCGTTTAAAAATGAGAATCAAGCAAAAAAATTTATGGAAGATCATTTTGGGAAAAAAGTTTTAAAATTTGAAGAAATAAAAAAAGAAATGTTATTTTAACTTACATTACAATGCGATTCTATCGCATTGTTTGTAAGAAACAAATAACAATTAATGATTTTTTATAAAAGAACAACAATAATCAACTAAAGAATGAACTCTTAATTTGAATTTTGAATTAGCTTGTATTTCAAATGATGCTGGTCCTTCATATTTTACCCATTCTTGAGCTGGTAATAAAACTTCTAAAACACCTCTTTGAATATCCATAATTTCTTTATGAACTGTGTTTAACTCATATTCACCTGGAAGCATTATTCCTAAAGTTTTTCTAGAACCATCTTCAAATGTGATAGATCTACTTGTAATATTACCTTCAAAAAGAATATTTGCTGCTTTTGCAATAGAAACACCTTTAAACTCTGCCATTTACTTTCCTTACGTTATTATTTATTATATTTTAACACAACAATTATATGATTATATTGAAGCAAAAGAGTAGTTCTTTTTTGTTATAATTTCCAAATTTTTAAAAAAGGTGTAAAAATGACTATTCAAGAAGAGTTAGAGAATTTAATAAAAAATGAAGTTCTTATTGAGATTGAAGATTATATTGATGAATTATTTGAAATTATTGCAGCAAAAAAAGATGATGATAATATAAAAGAAGAATTAAAACAAATACAAGAAATGAAAAAAGATTTTGAAGAAATGTTAGTTGATTTAACTCATGGAGACATTGATGATGAAGAGTGTAAAGAAATCATTGATGAAATAAATGAAATGAGAAAAGAAGATTTAGAGGACTAATAACTTTTATGCAAGGTTACATTATAGATATAAAACCTGTTAAAGATGATGATTTAATTGTAACTATAATAACTGAAAATGAACTTCTTACAACTTATAGATTTTATGGAGCTAGACATTCAAATATAAATATAGGCTATAAAATTGATTTTGAACTAGAAAATACAAGGGCTAATATTCCAAGGTTAAAAGATGTAATTCAACTTGGTTTCCCTTGGATACTTGATAATGAAAAAATGTATTGTTGGCAACGATATATTAAACTATTTTATCCACATTTAAAAGAGCTTGAAGAGTTAGATTCTTTTTATTTTTACTCCTTAGAAAACTTAGTTCATATTATGTCTAAACAAAATGTTTTAAGAGCAATTTGTGAATCATATATCTCTTTACTTGAATTTGAAGGAAGACTTCATTCTGACTTTGAATGTTTATTGTGCGAAACAAAAATTTATGAAGATGTATCGTTAGTTAGAGGATTTTTACCCCTTCATACTGAATGTACAAGAGGAAAAATTTTTAAGTTAAATAAAATTTCAGAACTCTTTGAAAAGAAAAAAACTATAAACCTAACTGATGAAGAAGTTGAATATTTATGGAATATAATTCTTTTAGGTTTATAATTTACTTGACAAAAATTCTATTCGTCAAGTAATCTATCTTGTAGAGTTTCTATTGCATTTTTTAGATTTTTTATATCAAATCCATATAAAGTTGCTTTTTTTATAGCTCTTTCTACATTTTCATCACTTAATGGTTCTTTTATATATGCTGCTGTTTTAATAACATCTAAAATCTGAGTTTTTTTCTTATATTCAGGTGTAGCTTTTGAAACATCATCTACATTTTCAATCATATTTATAAGATTTTCACTTAATTTCCAATATCTAAATATTTGAGCAGTAACTTGTGAAGTAGTTACATCTAATAACTCTTTTTCTACTGATTCAATAGATGCACCAGCTGATATTTTTGATTTAAATAAATCTGCTTTTCCTTCACTAGATATAATATCAGCTAAAATAAATTTTCCTGTTTCTTGTAAAAGCGCAGGTAAAATAATATCTTCTTTTAATTCTGCATCAATTTTTGAAAGCCATATATTGGCTAAAGTTGAAGAAATATTTGAAGCTCTCATAAAATCATCACTATTAATAGCATATGGTTCTAAATTTGTCATTAAAAGATTTTGTACTGTTCCACCAATAGCAATAGAAATAGTAAAATTGATTCCAAGTAGATTAATAGCTCGACTTGGTGTTTCAACTTTTGACCTAAAACCAAACATTGCAGAATTCGAGATTTTTAACAATGTTGATATTATTAAGGCATCTTTTTCAATTATTTTTAGTAAATCAATGGCTTCTTTATTTGGTTTTTTTCTAAACTCTTCAATCTCTATTATTGTTTTTGGCAAGGGAGGAAGAGATTCTATCTTTTCTAGGATATTATTAGACAACAAATTTAAACTCCTAATTCAATTATTATGTTCATTCTAACTAAAAAATTATCAATTACGTATAAATTTATTTTAAACATTAAATCTAAAATGCATTATATCACCATCTTGAACAACATAATCTTTACCTTCAAGTCTTAACTTACCTGATTCTTTACATTTTGATTCGCCACCTAAAGCTACAAAATCTGCATAAGAGATTACTTCTGCTTTAATAAAACCTTTTTCAAAATCATTATGAATTACTGCTGCTGCTTGAGGTGCTTTTGTATTTTTTCTAATAGTCCATGCTCTAACTTCCACTTTTCCAGCTGTAAAATAACTCATTAAACCTAATTTATCAAATGCTTTATGAATAATTTGCTCTAATCCTGATTCTTGAACACCTAAATCAGATAAAAACTCTGTTGCTTCTTCATCTGAAAGACCAACTAATTCTTCTTCGATTTTTGCACAAAGCATAATAACATCAGCATTTACATTTGATGCATGTTCTCTTACCATATCAACAAATTTATTTCCACCATCAGCTAATGAATCTTCATCAACATTTGCACCATAAATCACATCTTTATTTGATAAAAATCTTAACTCTTTATCTAAAGCTTTAAATGATTCATCTTCTAGTTTTTCAAAAGTTTTTACAGGTTGTAATTCACCAATATGAGCATATAACTCTTCTGCGATTACTAATTGAGAAGCAGCTTCTTTTGATGCTTTTGCTTGTTTTTTAAGTCTATCTATTTTTTTCTCTAATTGAGAAATATCAGCATAAATAAGTTCTGTTTCAATAATTTCAATATCTCTTAGAGGATTAACATCTCCTTCAACGTGAGTGATATTTCCATCTTCAAAACATCTTACCATGTGTAAAATAACTTCAACTTCTCTGATATTTGATAAAAATTGATTCCCTAATCCTTCACCTTTACTTGCACCTCTTACAAGCCCTGCAATATCAACAAAATCGATAGTAGAATGTTGAATTTTATTTGGATTTACAATTTTTGCTAACTCATCAAGTCTTTTATCAGGTACGGGAACAATCGCTTTATTTGGTTCAATTGTACAAAACGGATAATTTTGTGCTTCTGCATTTTGAGCTTTTGTTAAAGCATTAAAAGTTGTTGATTTACCTACGTTTGGAAGTCCTACTATTCCTACACCTAATCCCATTATATTCCTTTTATCATTTTCTATAAATAACCTACAATATCCATCAATTCGGCGTTTTTAAGGGATTCTTATGATTTAAACATGTAAAATTAAATCTCAATATTTAGCAATATTTTTCAAATCTCAAGGATTTTATAAGGACTTTTTTTACAATGAATTTAAAAACTCTATCAAAAAGAATTCCAACCAATGAGGAAGGTATTTTTTATAAACGGATTATAAACGAAAATGGCAAAGAAGTAGATAAAACGTATCTAATTAGATATCGTGAAAATGATTCAGATAGACTAAAAACGATAGGTAAACACTCTCAAGGTATCAGAATAAATTATTGTAAACAAATAAGAAATGAAATTCTTATGAAGCTAAGATTGGGAGAAGAACCACCTGCAGTTGCAAAGAAGAAAAAGAAAAATATTACAAAACTTGATAATTTTGCAGAAATCTATTTTAAAGAAAAAGAGATGGAAGTTAAAGATATTGAAAAAATCAAAAAAAGCTACATCAATCATATTAAACCTTTCCTAGGGCATAAAAGTGTTGATGAAATTACTTCTGATGACATAAAAGAAATTCAAAAAATAAAAAGAAAAGTCCTTGCAGAACGGACTGTAAATGCTCTAATTCAAATTATTGGTGCAATTTATAATGTTGCAATTCAAAAAGAAATTTTTAAAGGGAATAATCCTGTAAATAAAAGTGTAAAAAGAGTTAATGTTGATAATAAAAGAGAAAGATATTTAACACATGAAGAGATAAATATACTTTTAGATGAAGTAAAACATGAAGAATATTTATATATTTTTGTTCAATTAGCTCTACAAACAGGTGGTAGATTAGGCACAATACTAAGTATTACAAAAAAAGATATAAAACTTGAATCAAATACAGTTCAATTAAAAGATCATAAAAATAACTCTACTTATTTGGGGTTTTTTAATGATGAGCTAAAGTATCTTCTAAAAAAAAGAATTGAAAAGTTAAATGCCAATGATTTTATTATAGATAGAGGAGAGCAAGTTATCAAGGATAGACTTACAAAAATTTATAATAGATATTTCAATGTTGGGTTAGCAAATGACGATAGAAAAAATCGAGTTGTTACACATACGTTAAGACATACTTTTGCAAGTCATCTTGCAATTAAAGGTACACCAATATACACTATACAAAAATTAATGAATCACAAAGATATCACAATGACTTTAAGATATGCAAAATTGGCTCCTGATAGTGGAAAAGATATGGTTTTAGGATTATACCAATGACTAATGAATATTTACTTGATAGAAATTATCATCAATATACTGATGTCGAAGAATTTAAAAATTATGAATTAATAAATTGTGTGGCTTATGAAATGGCTGTAAGAAATTCAGATGTTTTAATTTTATCTTTAATATGGAATATATTGTCAAAGAATATATCTTTGACTAAGAAATTAGAGAAATTTATTTTAAAGAGAAAAAAGAATTTTAATTTTTTAAACAACAAAGAAAATATTTTTGAAGATATTAATTTAAAATCTGTAGTTCAAGAAAAATTAAAAGATACATATTTTTTTAATATTGAATCTAATGAAAAATGGATAAATTACTATAATTTTTCACCTGTTCAGAATTTAAAATTTAATTCATTTAATGAATCTAATAACAATTTAGAAAAAAATTCTCACTCTTATAACTATATAGAATGTCATTCTCAAAGAAATATTCATACTGGATTTCAAGTCGAAACTAGTTTAAGTTTTATTCATACAATTGAAGCTGATAAAAAAGATTTTTCTTTCCATGAAGTTAAACGTTCAATTAAAACAAATTTTTCTAGACCAGTTATTAAAGCTTCAATGAATTTTTCTAAGCTATCATCATTGGAGGATATAAATTTTGCACTCCCAGAAAAAGAATTAGTTTCTTATATCTTACATTTGAAAAAAGAATTTGATAAAAATAATTCACTTCTACCTACTCTAAGTGAAATAACTTTAGAAAAGCATTATGAAATAGAAGATATAAATAATTTTAATTCTATAGATTGGGCTGATTGTTTTTTTATTTATGATTATTATCAAAAAAGCACTTTTTCAATTAATGAAACAGCTAAATATTTACAAGAAATATTTAACAAATATCATGGAATAAAAATTAACAAATTAAAATTTGAAATAAAAAAAGGAGAATCTAAAACAAAATATATTCCATTTGATTTTTACATTGAAAATAAAGATAGATTTTTAAAACAAAATAGAATAATAAACGATTATTATTCTATTTCTACAATAAAATCAAGATATAAATTAATGCAAATATTTATAGAAAATCTCGGTTATAAGACTCTTATTGGTGGTTAAAAATCAGAAGCTGATTTTTAACCACTAGAATTTTATAAATAAATTACAATTTCATTCATAGGTACCTAATATTTAACAAAAAGGAACAATATGGATGAAAAAAAACTTAATGAAAATGATTTAGAATTAGCTTTATCACTTTCAATGGCTCCAACAAAATTTGACAAATATGTAGTTTTACTAAAAAAAGATTTTGGTTACAGTATTACAAAAGCCCAACTCGCGATAATTCTAGATAAATCTGAACAAACTATAGATAGACGAATAAAAGAATCTTGTAATATTCCTAATTTTATTCGAAGTGGAGAGGGGAAAAAAGCATCATATATTTTTCCTATAATAGAAGTCGCACAATTTTTATCAAACACGATAAAAACGGCCTAAAAGGCTTAAAAATGTTGATAAATTGTCCGACCAATATCAAAACAATATTTGATTTAGATTACATATTCAATGATAATGAAATTTTAAAAGACTTCATCATCGAAATAATTGAAGTTTGCGAAAAAATAAATGAAGAAACACAAAGTAAACATAGTGTAATTTTTTGGAAAAAAGTAAAATATGAGTATCTATATGTTGACTATAAGATTCTAATAATTTCACTTTTAAATTTTCTACAAAAAATAGATATCTCAGTTGAGAATTTTGAAAATATAAAAAGAGAGTTTGCATATAACGATTATGAAAAGTTAAATAATGCAATGTGTAATTTACTATTTATTCTTGGCAAAAAAGAGATAGTTTATTTTTCAAATATAAAAAAGTATTATATAGCATATGAAATATGTATAAATCATGGTAATATTAACTATATAACAAAAATGAATTCTATTTCATTAAAATACTCAAAAATATTACAATTATTTTCAAATAATAAAAAGATGATTGCAGAATTTGAAAAGTATATAAAAAGAGATTTTGAATTTGTAAATAAAAAAACAAAATTAAGAAACAAATCTTACTATAGAATTGAACAATTCTCACAATTTCGTGATTATTTTATGTCTGAATTTTGAGATAAAAATGTCAAATGATAACATCTTACGATATGCAAATATTTCAGTTTTGATACTAAAAAAATTAGATAATTTCTTTAGAAATCAAAATCTAGAAGTAAAAATTGATATATTTAGTGAAAAACGAAATGAGTTTTTCAAGCTTAAAAATGAACATCCAAGTGCTGACTTTTCAGCACTTGAGTTGGCTGCATTTTATAATGCGATTCAGATTTTTTATAATTTGCGTGAAAGAGCCACAAAAAAAAATAAAACAATGTCTTTAAAAGAAATTGAAAAATACGAAGATTACTTATTAAAATCATCATCTTATTTGAAAAAAATCTCTAAAAAAGAAGATTTTTTACTCGATAAGTCATCAATAATTAATTCTTTAATTAGTGAAAATAAAAGTTATCGAGAAATGTCATTTTTTATTAGCAAGCATTATAAAATAAATATTTCTCATACCTATATCAGACAAGTAGTAGAAAAATATCCTTTGATTTTTAAAAGAAATGAGGAGAAATAAAATGATTAATACAGTTAATTACACAGATTTAATCGAGATTTTCATAGCTTTATTAATTTTATTAGTCTTTAGCTTTTTTTTTATTTGTTACTACTTTTTTAAGAAATTTGATAAAAAAAACTCTTTAAAAAGTGAAGAAGAAATTCTAAAAAATCTTAAAAATTTAGAAACAAAAATAGCTGAAATTGAAAATATAAGTCATAATTTAACATTACGATATATTGATACTCAAGAATTTTTAGTAAGAAATGAGTCAAACTATAAAAAGATTTTTGATTATCTATTATCAGAGATTTCTAAAATTAAAGATTTAGAAAATGAAAGTAACAAACTATTAAATATTGTTAATCGAAAAACTGCAAAATATACCAAACAGAATAAAGATGAAGACTAATGCTTCATCTTTATTTTAAAAACCCAACAGGTACAGCATACATATTCTCATCAATTTCTAAAAATGTATCTCCCCTATATAAAACAATTCCTTTGTCAAACTCTTTGTTTATCTCTTCTTTTAATTTGTATATATGTTTAAAATCATCTTTTTTAACTGTTTTAGAAGCTTTTATTTCAAGAGCAATAATTTTATTTGAATACTCTAAAATAAAATCAATCTCTTTTTTATCAGTTGTTCTGTAATAATACATATTAGCTCTACTGCTTGCATAAGAGTTTGCTTTTATTAATTCACTAAAGATAAATGTTTCAAGAATTTCGCCTTTTAGTGGTGATTTATTAAATTCATCTTCAGTACTAATTTGTAAAAGATGACAAAGAACTCCTGTATCAATAGAAAAGATTTTAGGAGTTTTTGCTAATCTTTTTAATTGATTATTAAAATATGGTTGCAGTTTTTGGATTTGGTAAGTATGCTCTAAAACACTAAAGTAACTATCAAATGTTTTTCCATCAAGTCCTACTTGTGTTTGAATATCATTTTTATTAAAAATACTTCCACTTCTAAACATACAATGTTTATACATATTTATAAATTTATCCATATTTCTAATATTTGCTAACTCTTTAGCATCTGATTCTATATAAGTTCTAATGTATGAGCTAAACCAAAGGTACTTACCTTTTTGACTATCTATTTTACTAATTTCTGGATAACCACCATCTATAATATCTTTTTCAATACTTATATCTTCATATTTTTTTAAAAGATATTTATTTAAATCTTTAGAAAAAATATCAATTATATTATCACTGCTTTGATTTTTTTCTTTTAGTGAAAATGGATAAAGTTCAACTATTCCAATTCTTCCTGCAAGGGAATCTGATATTTCTTTAAAACCTTGAAGTGAAGCAGAACCAGTTAAAATGAACTCTCCATTAATTCTGTCTTTATCTACATACTCTTTTATAGATATAAGAAGTTCAGGTAATCTTTGAATTTCATCAATAACAACTGGCTTATTCAATGATTCAATAAAGCCTTTAGGATTATTTTTAGCCATTTCATACATATTTATGTCATCAAGAGTAATATAATTGTCGATATTTAGATGCAATGCTAAAGTTGATTTTCCAACTTGTCTAGCACCACTAATTAGTAAAACTGGAAAAAACTTTTGATACTCTTTTATATCTTCTAAAATTAATCTTTGAATATACATATATAATCCTTTAAATTTATGGATTATGATACTATAATTTATATACTTTTAAACTTATATTAATACTATGAAAGATAATGTTCAGTAATAGAAGCTCTAAAATGTTTCATCTCCCAACTGACTTTTTGAATAGCTTCATAGTAAGAGTAATTAGCTTTTTGTTGATAATCTCTTACTCTATTTTGAGCAAAGGTCCATCTTAAACCATGACTTGAGTGATATTTTTGATTTGACAGTTTTGAAGCTTGTTTTAAATCATTTAGATAGTGTTGATAGATAATTTTAAATTTATCATTTTCAATTAGGTAGTTTTCAAGTTTTTTATAAATATATAAAGGAACTAATACATCTCCAACTTTTCCACCTTTTTCTTTTGTTTCAATGATTCCAACTTCTTCATTTATTACTGAATCTATTTTAGTACCTTTTAGTTGTTCATATTTAATTAAAGTTACTGCTTCAACTCTTGATCCTCCAAAAAGTTGTATTAATGCTGCAATTTTATGATTTTCATTTTGAAGATTTTTTATTAACTCTTTGGGATAAAAGTATGTTCTATTATGGTAGTTATCTGCAATTAGATTAAAATTTCTAGCATTAGACAAAATATTTTGTCTAATTTTAAAATCATATTTTATTGGTTCTTTGTTTGTATATTTATATTTTTCAATTGAGTATTTATTTAATGCAAATTCTAATTTACCTAAAGCTGAAGAGATTTTTTCAGCATATTGTTTTGAAGCGTAATATTCTATTTTATATTCAAAGTAAGATTTAACATGTTCATCAGTTATAAGTTCACAGTTTTTTAATTTGAAATGTTCTTTTAAATAGTTAAAAAAGTTATTCCAAACATTTCTATATGCTTTCATTGTATTAAAAGAAGCAACACAGTTATAGTGTTCATGGTTTGGATTTATTCTATCCTCTTTTTTTGCACCCTCTTTAAATACAACTTTTGAAAGTTCTGCACTTTGATAATAAACACTTCCTCTCATATTTATCCTATTAAATTTTTAAATTATAAATCTATCCTGTCTCTAAATTACAGGTATGTGTTGAGTCTATCTTCTTTTTTAATTTCATTGAAAGAGCAAACAAATATTATTAGAGTAAAGGACTAATAACCCCTAGTAATTAAAGTATTAACTAAACTTTTCAGTTTTTACAAAGTTCTGATAACTTGACTGCATTTAAGCATCACTTAGATTTTTAGAATTACTATAAAAATTAGAATCTAGATAACTAAAATTTAAAGCCACTTTTATGAAATTGAGTGAAAACAATTTTGAAGTAAAACTTCTAATAAATAAAAAAGAAATTGTAACCTTTAAATTGTAAACTAACTACTTTACTAAAAGAAGATTTTAAAGACTCTACCGTTTCCTTTTTTTACTAAACTATATGGAATCAATTGGTATTAAATGCTCTTAGCCTAATTAGTTTACAAAAAATAAATTTCATAATTTACACAAAAGTTTACAGTTGTTTACACTTCAGTTTACAGAAGAAGTTATGATTTTTTCTGATTTTTGATTTTTCTTCTAAAACACTCAACATAAACTGTTTTATTTATTGACATACTTTCTATATTAATATATAATTATTCATATATTATCTATATTAGCTATTTAAGGAAGTAAATATGACTGTATTAATGTTTATTGGAGTTTTTCTTTTTATGTGGTTAATCTATTTTTTTATTAGAAAAATAAATTCATTTAGTTTTAGAAAATACAATTATGGGTTCTTTTCAAGTGAGTTATTCTTTTTATATTGCATTATTTATGCTCTTTTATTTTTTGGATATGATTTATACGTGGATGCTGTAAAAGAAAATGGTGATATATTAAATGGAATTTTAATATTTGTATTTGGAGTTATATTATTAGCAATAAGATTAGTTTTAAATATAAAAATAGCTAAATTCTTTTTAGGATTGTTTTTTACAATAGTTCAATTTTTTATATTTATACCAATAGCTTTTGGTGGATTAGTTATTTTAATGATTATATTATTGATTGCAAGTCAGATTAAGCCTGTTTTTAATGTGAATTCAAAATAAAAGAGATAGTTAATATTTAACTATTTCATTTATATCTACATTTAGATATTTTGCAATTCTTACTACATGTAATAAATTAAAATGTTTTCCATTTTTATTATTTTCACATTCACAATAAAAACTAACAGAGTTAAAACCAATATTTGCAGAAAAATCTAATTGTGTAAATTTATGCTTTTTTCTTAGCTTTTTAACATTTTTAGATACAGCTTTATAAAACTCTTCTACATCTTCTACTACTTGAACTAAATCATTATTTTTCAAATTAGTTTCACCTATTGGTTAATTTTGATGTAAAGTTTATTATTATATGATTCTTTAATCATTCAGCTATAAGTGAATAAATTAGCAAGTATCTCTTTAATTTAAAAGAAATATGAACTTCAAAAAAATAAATAACTAGGATCATTAGTATGAAGAAAAAGTATAATTTACTATTACTATGTGTAATAATTTTAGGATTAACAGGATGTAGTACAACAAATAGTGTTCTACTTAAGGAGTTTAAGAACAATAATTCATTAGATAATATGTTCTCTTTGTCAGATGTTTTATTATCAATTGATAAAAAAAGTGAAAATTATGAAAAATTTAAAAAACAATTTATACTTATGGATACTGCTCCAATTGAGCTAATTGATAAATGTGATGGACACTTAAAAGAAGGAATTTTTTATTTGGGTCCTAATGGTTTAGAAAGATATTCAAATTGTATGAAAAAATCAGGATATGAAGTTTCTAAAATACCTTCTTTAGTGGGATTATCTCAATTATATGGAAATTCATTTATTGGTGAAAATTATTCTGCTACATTCAGTTTTGCAGATATAGGTTCTTATCTTGCAGAAACTACTAAAGGAAAGTTTATTACAAGAAACTATCTTTATCAATATATTGGATTAATTGAGAGTGAAGATAAAGCAGAGCTTTTATGGTATGGAAGCTTTACAAATATAGGATCCAATACAAATTACATGGAAAATGTAAAATATAAAACTATTATTGATTTAATCAATTTGTATAAAAAAGAATTAGATCAATATAAAATACCTTATCAAGATATATATAACAATTCGAAAAAATAGAATATTTTACCATTAAATTAAATGAACTATTTTCATTTAACTTTAATATATTTGGAGAAAAATGCTAAAAAAATCAATTTCAATAATAACAGCAATCACTTTTTTTAGTGGTTGTGCTGTAAAACAAGAAGATTCAACTGCTACAAAAGCTTTAAAACATACTGCTAATGCACCAGCTTATGTAATAGTTGGTGTTGGAATGGCTGCAACATTAGCTGTTCAAGGAACATTAATAGGTGCTGGTAAACTTGTTGGAGCTGGGAAAAAAGATGAAAATGCTGAAACTACTGAAAATAATACCAACGAAAATGAAGTTAAAAAAGAGCAAATGAAAGAAACAGTATCAATTGAAACTTCTGATTCTTCAAACTAATAAATAGTGCATGTTACATAGATTGTAAATTTACATTCCTGTTAACATTTTTGTATTTACTTATACTACTTAAACTCTTTACAAAAATTTAACTACAAATGGAAAAGGAAAAAAAGAAAGAGTATTCAATTACTCTCCCTTTCCAGCTCTTTTTGAATCTCATCAAACACACTTTGAGCGAAATAACTCTGCTTTGCATAATCTTCTGCTTTATAGACTTTTATTTCATGGTCATAGATATTAAAATATTTATCAAGGAATTTTTTTAGTTCATCTATTTGGTCATTATCAAACTGATAATCTAGTTCTATTATTGTTTTTGGGTTTAGCATTTTATTCTCCTTTAGTTACTGTTTTAAATTTTTCATATTGAGTTTTTAATCTTTCATATTCATCAACAGGTAAGATTACAACATCATCTTTATTTGGTGTTTTTATTAGCAATTTATCTAGTTTTTTTTGAGCTAATTTATCCACATACAAATCTATATTTTTTTGAAAAGTTTCTTGGGTTAATATTTCAGTTTTTTCCACGGTATCTCCTTATTCTTTTTAATCTTAGGTATTTTTTATATCTTTTAAACTCTTTACTTAATGTTTTATTTACATCAAATGATCTAATAATTAAAATTGCGTACATTAATACAAATATCATAATTATATCTCCTTGATTTATTGAAAAATAAAATAGTAAAAAAATATATAGTATTAATATAAAGAACAAACTTTTAGATTTATTAGTAAAATCATATAAAAACACAAACATACATTTATGTATAAAATCTTTTGGTATCATCTTAATTATCCTTTTTTACTTTACATTTTGAGACAGGAAGTTTAGTTTTACCTTTTAAGAAATAATAGCCATCAAGGATATAATTATCTTCTTTTGAAATTTCAAGTATTAATTCTCTTGTTGTACAAGTTAAAATTTTATTGTTATTAAAATCATTTATTATTTCATCTCTTGAATTTAGATGAAAGTATAAAAGAGCAATTGGAACAAGAGCTATTATAATTACAATAAAAAACTCTATTTCAACTTTACTATTTACAATAAAATATTTGGTTCTTCTTTTTTCATTCATATTGCATCTTTTTCTACAATATCATCTGATAGAATTTTATTAATAATACTTATTGAAGTAACAAATGGAATAATGGTATACATTAAAAAATTCAATACATCACTAAACTCAATAGTACTTGAAGCTTTTATATTAAATAAACCTAACTGTAAAAAAACAACATATAATATTGCTCCTATAAATATAACAACTATACCCATAGCTACAAGTATTGCTAGTTTTACAAAGAAAACATTCATATTTTTATAAAAGTTACACATTTTTAAATCTCCTTATTTATTTTAAAACACATCTTTTTAGATTAAATATATTTACACTATTAGTAACAAAGAATTCTCTATTTTTTTCAAATTCATATCCATTTTTAATAGATACAATTGAAGAATTACAAATTACTTCATTTCCATTCTTAAATGCATTTATTACTTCATTTTTACTTTTTTGTTCATATATATTTAAAATAAAAAATAGTAACAATACACAAGAAGCTAAGATAATTCTTCTTAATATAAAAAAGAAAGCTTCTTTTTGTTTTTTACATTCATTTAAAGAGTTTACATTTTCCATCTGATTCCTTTTTATTGATTTAATATCCATATTAGATATTTATGAAGATATTATAATCTAAATATGAATGCTTTGTCAAGATTTAATTATCTAATATAGTTTATTTAATATCTTTATTAGTCTAATATGGATTATAATTAAGGATTTTTAGGGTTTTATTTGTTTTTATAATTATTTTTATATAAATCTATTTTTTATAAAATATATTCATAATATAACTAGAATATATCTATTATAGATAACTATTTATATAAATTAAACTAATAAGGATTATTTTAATAAGATTTATATTATCTAGTATAGAAATTAATATGATATAATTCATCTAATATAGAAGTAAAGAGAGTTTTTTATGACAAAAGAAGAGTTTAATGCAAGATTAAAAGAGTTAGGAATAACACAAAGAGATTTTTCAAGTATTGCAGATATACCATATTCAACAATTAACAATTGGGGATTTAAAGTAAATGAAAAAGTAATACCAGTTCCAAGATGGGTAGCTCCATTTTTAGACTATTTTGAGAAGTCAAGAAAATATGATTATTTATTAAAAGAGATTTTAAAAGCTGCTCAAAATTTAGAGAAAAAGTAAAAACTTTATATGTTTGATAAATACAAAAAAATTACATATACCTTTTTATTTTTACTTTATGTAATTACACCACTATATATAATAATTTATTCAAATAGTTTAGTTGATTATGCAATAGCTTTATTTATATTAAGTCTTGGTTTCATACTACAATTTATAATTGAGAATGGGCATAATAGTAGAGTTAGGGAGTTTTTACTTAGGTGGTTTTAAATATTTCCTAATAGAAATAGAATATTTATAATTTATTAAAGCTTATTTTTCTGCTTTAATTTTTAAGTTTCATTATTTTTTATCATTAATAATCTACTAACCTTCTACTTTTGAGATATGTTTAAAAAATTTTTTAAACCTTAATTCAAATTGATATCTTTTAGAAGCTTGTACAAAAAAAAATCGTTAAAAATTCTTTATTATTTAAATTAAAATAATAGGTTGAAGAAAAATTTAATTGTTTTATAAAATAAAAAACTTGATGATATACCTATAATTGAAAATCTTTTAGTAACATCCAATCCCACAATGAGAAGAAAGTTATTTACTAAAGTATTTATCATTTTTCTCTTTCAAAATGAATTTAGATTACTTGATTACACCAATCTTTTTGCCTTACGGATAAGGTTTTAGTTGGTAAAATAAGATAATTGTCATTAATATCAATTTCTGTTACTTTTTTAGTAGTTGAACCATCATAAGATATTCTATATAATTTGGAAGAAACTCCGTTATCTATCCATAAATCACTAAAATTTATGATATTACTTTCATAAAAAAACATAAATTTATAAAGACGTTTTTGTTTAAAACTTTTATTAGGTAAAAAGTTAATGAGAGTTACATAAACGTAAGGAATGTATTCTTGTATTAAATTAGCATATTGATATATATTAAGTCTTTTTGCTTCTTCTAAAATTTTAATAAATTCTTTAAAATCAAGGAAAGGTACAATTTCAATTAAACGTGTAAATATAGCATCTAGATTATTTTTGATAAAATCTTTATTAGCTCTTACAATTGCTGGATCTATTGGTGTATGATGTAAAACAAGATATGGTCTAGCAGCAGGTGTTTTTGTTGGGCAAGGTTGATCTTCTTTATGCGCAAAATGACCATCATCTTTTGTTTGTCCTGCTCTTGCAATCATATTTCCTAAACATATTGGACATTTCGTACTAGGAGCATCTTTTAAAGTTTGATATCCGTTTTTTATAGCAAATTCTTTGTATTCTTTATAATCAATTAGTTGTCTAGTATATGGATGTAATGTTTTTAGCATATTAATAATCCTTTTTATAGCTTTTTTCAATTTCATCTAAATGTGCGTTTACAATTATCCAAGGCAATCGGCGCTTTTTTTCTTTCATTTCTAAATAGAATCTTCTTGCATCATCTACTGCAATAAAATTATGTACAATTAATTGTTCTATAACCCATATTGTTCCATATAAAACTACTGCTTCTTTTTCTGCAGCATTTCTCAAATCTTGATCTCCTGTTATAAGAGGAGATGATTCTTGTTTTGCTAAAGCAAGAGCAAATAAATCATTTCTTCCTGGCTTATCATACTTTTCCATTAATTCCATTGAATATATGATAGTTTCAGATGATAATTCTTTTATTTTCAATCCTTTTTCTAATAAATCAGAATGATCATTTTTTAATTCTTGATCATATAAGATATCGGGAACAGTGAAAGAATATGGAAGCTTAAACATATTATCTATTTGATTAATTACAATTAAGTCTATTAAAACATTACTATCACTAATTAATAATTGCAACTTAATTTTCCATCATTCTAATTTTGTAGAATTCACTAATACTCATATCTAATAATTCAGCAGCTTTTGATTCTCCAATAAAATTTTCTGCTAATGCATGAAATACTAATTGATTAAACATATGTGATTTTTCTGCAGGAAGTTGTTTTCCTGGTTCTTTTTCTAACCAACCTTTACTTTTGAACATGCGCCATAATATACTATATTGTTTTTGTTCTATAATATTAGTTTGATATGCCCGAATAAAAGCTCCCTGCATACTAATCCCATATTCTTGTTTTAAGAGACTTAGTTCTTGTATCTCAATAAAATTTCTTGATTCTCCTAATTCTTCTTTAATTGCATATTTAGGTAATAAAAATGCACCTGCAAAACGATTTGCTGCTTTTTCATCATCCATTTCAATTGACTTATTCAATCTGTTTGCCAAAACTATATGTCCAAGTTCATGAGCTAGAGTAAAACGTTGTCTATCTCCTGGCCAACCTTTACTAATAACAATAATATGTTTACCTTCAATAGATGTTGCTAATCCATCAAAATTATTATCTATATTTTCATCAATATCAAACACTCTAATACCGTTTGATTCAAATACATCTATCACATCAGGAATTGGATTTAATCCAAGTTTCCAAAAACTTCTTACTTCATCTGCAATTGCATCAATTTCTTCATATGTATAAATTATTTTTGGTAATTCAGATGGAAGTTTAAATGTATCATTTGGCAATTTAGGAAAAAAAGATTCTAATTCAAATCTTTTTTCTATTTTATCAAGAATTTTTGCATTTATTAAATCAAGATTTTTTTGAGTTATTTCTCTTTTTCTATATTCAACATTTTCTAATGAAAAAGTAAATTTTTTAGGACGAAAAAAATACTCAATTTTCACATTTAATGCATCTGATAGTTTAATTATCATTTTAGAATCAGGTGTGATAATATCCTTTTCATATTTTGAAATTGCTGTTTGACTAACTCCTACTAAATCACCTAATGCTCTTAATGATAATCCAGCAGCTTTACGTGCGCGTTCTAATCGTTCTCCAAACATAATTACTCCTAATTTGCAGTTTACAAAATTTATTTATTTATTTAAAATTGTAAACTTTTTAAACTTTAATTAAGCTTATAATGTTTACAATTATACTTAATATTATATAAAATGTAAACTGTATAATATTTAGGTGCTAACTACCTATTCTAAAAAGATAAATAGTTAAATTAATTTACAAGGAGTTGCTGTGAGCAATTATTCTGAAGGTTACTATGTCCTTATAAAACATAGTGGTATCAAAGAGCCTTACCATTGGGTATTAAAGGCATCAAATCATGAGGTGATTTTAAAATCAGAAAATTATGCAAGTAAGCATGGTGCATTAAACGGTATAGAATCAACACAGAAGAATTGTTCTTTTGATGAGAACTATCAAAGATTAGAGGCTAGTGATGGTACTCATTATTTTAATCTTAGAGCAAAAAATCATGAGATTATAGGAACAAGTGAAACTTACACAACAAAAGCTATGAGAGATCATGGAATTGAAGCTGTTAAAAAATATGGTGTTACATCTTATATAAAAGATGAAACGGGTTCAGATAATGGAGATATTGGTCTTGCTGCAACTTTAGTATTAGGTAATGAATCACATGCAGAAGAAAAACCTACTCCAACAAAAAAGCCAGAGAAAAGTGGTTTGGCAAATAGATATGCATAAAAATCAACAATTAACTTCAGAACAAATCCTGGCAGAAACGTATTTGAAGGAAATTGGATTTTTAAACATACCAAGCAAAAATAAAGTATTGACAATGACAAAAAAGTATATTGTCAATACAAAACCTACAGATATTATAATCAGAATTTTGGATACTTTCCCCCTATCGTATCCAAAATTTTATATAAAAGATAGTTCATTGTTTCTTGTTTACCCACATATTGAACAAATAAATGAAGAAATAAATGCTCATGATATTTGTTTGTTTGAAGAAAAAGACAAATTTTATTATGAAAATATAGAATTTTTATTATTTGATAATATTAAAAGACTTGAACAATTTATAGATGATATTAATAGTAGTAAACTGAATTCTAAAGAAATATTTGAAGAATTTGATAGTTATTGGGATTATACTAGATTAGTTCTAAACTACAACAAAGAGTTAATTAAAAGTCATGAAAGTGACTTTAAACTTTTTGATTTATATATTTCAAAGTCTACTCAAAATCTTATGATAATTGATAAACCAACCCAGGTTGAAAACTTTTTTAATAACAGTAAGATCTCTTTTGATAAAAAGAAAATTCTTTATATAAATTTTAAAAATAGTTTTCCATCAAAGATACCTGCTAACTATAAAGAATTTTTAGATGTAATAAAAGATACTTTGTATTTTGATGAATTTAAGAAATTAAAATCTGATAAAAATTTATTCAATGGAATTTTGTTTTCTTTTATTTTACCAAATGGTGATGAGCATTTTTCATTTTTATTTATGAAAATTGCTAAACATACAATGGGTAAAAAAATAAAAATCTTAAATCCTATCGTAGACTTTTTAATGCCATTAAGATTAAATAGAAAGCTTGAAGGTGGTGTTGCAAAAGATATAAGTATGAAAAGAATTTTCTCTAGAGGTGGTAGTGAAATGAATGTATCTGTTAATCAAAAAGACAAAAAAATTGCAATTGTTGGATGTGGTTCAATTGGTGCATCTTTAGCTTATAAACTTTTAAAAATTGGGTGTACAAATTTAGTACTTATTGATCCAGATAAACTTAATGTTGATAATATTTCAAGACATCTTTTAGGTATGGAATATGTAAACGTAAACAAAGCTCTAGCTTTAGAGAATTTTTTATTAAAACAATTTATAGGTGTAAATATAGATTCACATGCAGATAATGTTGTAAATTGTTATAAAGAATTAAAATCTTGTGATTTAATTGTAAGTGCAGTAGGTAGTGATGCAAGTATTGTTGAAACAAAAATGATAAAAGATGCAATTATAGGTGAACTACCAAGTGTAATTTCATGTTGGGTTGAGGCAAATGCAATTGCTGGACATGGAATCTTATTTGAAAAAGATTCTATTAATTTAAAAGCAAATATTACTGATATTGTAGATGAAATTTTTGGAAAACTTATTATTTTAAAAGATGAATATGGAAGAGATTTAACTAAGGATGATGTTGGATGTAATTCAAGTTATATGCCTTATTCTTTTTTAAATGCAGAAATGCATGTTAATCATTTTGCAAATATGATTGTTCAATATATTTTAGACAAAGAAACAAAACCAATAGTTTCTTCAATAGGTGATTTAACTGATGTAAAAGAGCATTTAAAAGAAGATTATAAGAATCTTGATTCATTTACACTTTATATAAAAGAGTTATTTTGAGAAAAATAAAATTTAATCCAAAATCTTTATTAGTTGTTCTAGATAAAAAGCTATTAACTGAACTTTTATCATATAAACAAATAAGAGATTGTGATAAAGAAACAGGTGGAGTTCTTATGGGAGAACTCTATCCCAATTCAAATAGAATTAAAATTACTCATATTTTAGTATGCAAGCATACAAATAATAGTAGATATAGCTTAGAATTAAATATAGAATGTTTACAAAAACAAATGAATAAAATTTGGAAAGACAGTAATGGAACAATTACTTATTTAGGCGATTGGCATACTCATCCAGAGTTTAATCCCAAGTCTTCTTATATAGATTACAAAACTTTTGTTAAAAATTATTATACGAGTAAATTTGAACAAAATATTTTACTTTATATAATTTTAGGATTAGATAAGAAAATATGGTTTAAATCATTTAATGGTTTTAAATTTCAGCAATCAATAAATGAGATAATTTTTTATTAAATATTTAAAATTCTACACGCTTCTATTCAAACTATCAATTAAAGTACTTCGTTTAACTCCAAATGTTCTACAAACTGCAGCTTTACTCATTCCATCTTCAAGTGCTTTTTTAATTGCAACCATTTTTTCATCATCAATAGCTCTTGGTCGTCCACCTCTAATTCCTCTTAATTTTGCAGATTCAAGTCCAGCTTTTACTCTTTCTTGAATTAGACTCCTTTCAAACTGAGCTAATGCTCCAAAAATATGAAAAAACAACTCACCAGATGCGGTTGTTGTATCCATACCTTCAGTAATAGATACAAAAGAAACATTTCTATTTTTTAGATTTGTAATAACATCTATTAAATGAGCTAAACTTCTTCCAAGTCTATCTAGTTTCCAAACAACTAAAGTATCACCATCTTTTAAAAACTCTATTGCTTTATCAAGCCCTACTCTTTTATCTTTTGAACCAGATGTTTTATCTGAAAATATATTTCTTTCATCAACACCATATTTAATTAACGCATCTTTTTGCAAATTAAGATTTTGATCATCAGTTGAAACTCTAATATAACCTATTAACATACGAAAAACCTCTTTGATATAGTTTTCGTATTATATCACAATCCGATAGTATTTATCGTACATTATTTAGCTTCTTTTTAGAAGTTTTTTTAGTTTAGATATAAGGTGTCGGAAAACAGATGTTAACAATATATTAGTTTTTATATAAAAATAAATAATTTATAAAAAAAATCAAATCTGTGACGCGATATGTGACGCGTTTCAGATATGATATTACTTATTTATTTAAAAAGAGTGATATTTGAGAATTTTACATACATCTGATTGGCATCTTGGTCAAAATTTTATGGGGAAAAGTAGAGCTGAAGAGCATGAAGCTTTTCTTTTTTGGCTTTTAGAAATTATAAAAGAAAAGCAAGTTGAAGTTTTAATTATATCAGGAGATATTTTTGATACGGGAACTCCACCAAATTATGCTTTAGAGCTTTACTATAATTTTTTAAGAAAACTATCCAATATAAAAACATTAATCACTACTATTATAACAGCTGGAAATCATGACTCTGTATCAACTCTAAAAGCTCCAAAACAACTTTTAGAAGTATTTAATATTCATGTAATAACAACTGGTGATGAAGATGAAGATATCATCATACCTATATATAAGAATGAAGATTTAAAATCTATTATTTGTGCTGTTCCATTTTTAAGAGATAGTGTTATCAGAGAATCTTTAAGTGGAATAACAATAAGTGAAAAAGAAAAATTAGCAAATAGTGGTATTAAAGCTTATTATGAAAATTGCTACAAAAAAGCGCTTGAACTAAAAGAAGATAAAAATATACCAATAATTGCAATGGGACACTTAACTACAGTTGGAAGTAGAAGTTCTCAGAGTGAAAGAGATATTTATATTGGTGGTACTATTGATATTGGTGGGGATTATTTAGCTTCAATGTTTGATTATGTTGCTTTAGGGCATCTTCATATAAATCAAATAGTTGGAAATAATAAACATGTTAGATATTCAGGTTCTCCAATACCTCTTAGTTTTTCTGAATCTAAAAATACTCAAAAAGTAAATCTTGTATCTTTTACTCAAAATGAAATGAGTATAGAAGAAATAGAAGTTCCTCTTTCTAGAAAACTAATCGTTATCAAAGGCAATTATGAAACTATAAAAAATGAACTTACTAAAATAGAAGATAAAAACTCTTGGATAGAAGTTCATATATCTGATGATAATGCAATGTATGCAAATAATGAAATCAGACAACTTGCTTCAAAACTTGAACTAACACTACTTGCAGTAAAAATAGATAAAAGTGAAAAGCAATTAAAAGCTAATGAATTAAAAGTTATAAGTTTAGATGAATTATCAGTTGAACAAGTATTTGAAAAGAGATTAGAACTTGAAAAGTTAGATGATAAAGAGTTTGAAAAAGAACTACTTTTAAACTTTAAAGAAGTAGTTTCTAAGGTGCAAAGCTTATGAAAATACTAAAAATAAAATCACTAAATATCAATTCTTTAAAAGGTGAATTTGAAGTAGACTTTGAAAAGTTTTTAAAAGATGAATCATTATTTGCTATTACTGGACCAACTGGTGCTGGGAAAAGTACTATTTTAGATGTAATTACTTGTGCTTTATATGGAAGAACTGCAAGACTTACAAACCCAAATGAACTTATGAGTAGACATACAGGGGAATGTTTATGTGAAGTTGAATTTGAAGTAAAAGGGAAAGTTTATAGAAGTTCTTGGAGTCAAAAAAGAGCTAGAAAAAGTCCTGATGGAGCTTTTCAAAGTGCTAAAATGGAAGTTAGTGAAGTTGAATCAGGAAAAGTTTTAGAATCATATCTTTCTAAAGTTCCAAAATATATAGAAGAGTTATCTGGACTTGATTTTGATAGGTTTATTCAATCTATGATGTTGGCTCAGGGAAGTTTCGATGCTTTTTTAAAGGCACGTGAAAATGAGCGTTCAAGTTTACTTGAAAAAATTACTGGAACACAAATCTATAAACAAATTTCACAAGAGATATTTAAAACTTATACTAGTAAAAATGATGAGATTAAATTAGATGAAAATTTATTAGGAAATATTGAATTATTGTCAAATGAAATTGTTAATGAAAAGACTTTAGTTTTAAATAATTCAAAAGTCAAAAAACTTGAACTTGATACTAAAGGAAATGAGCTAAAAAAAGTAATTAATTGGCTTGAAAACTTACAAAAATTAGAAGCTGATAATACTAAGTATATACAAGAGTTTGAGAAAATTACTCTTGAAAAAGAGAATAAAAAAGAAGACTTTGTTAAATTAGATTTAGCAAATAAAGCTTTAAATATTCAGCCAATATATCAAGAAAAAAATTCTTTAACTCAAATAATAAATCAAGATAAAGAAAAGCTAGAAAAACTTCAAAAAGAGCTAGAAGATTTAAAACAACTCTTACAATCAAAAACAAATGAATCATTAAAAACAAAAGATGAATTAGATAAAGAAAAAGTTTCATTTGATACGAACTCTAGAAAGCTTCAAGAAGTAAGAACACTACAAACTAGAATAGAATCAAAACTTCAAAATATAAAAGATTTAGAAAATAAAATAAGCTCTCAAAATGAACAAAAAACAAAACTAAATGAAGAGTTGAAAGTACTAAAAATAAATCAAGAGAAGATTGAAAATGATTTAAAAACTATAAATGATTATCTAATAAAAAATAAAGATGATGAATCATTAAAAGAAGAAATATCTTTAATCTCTAAAAATGTAAATGATTTTAAAGATATAGTAAAACTTTTAAAACAAATAGAAGAGAAACTTCAAAAAAATAGTTTAGATGAAAAGACTTTGCAAGATAGTTTTACTAAGGCAAAAAAAGAGTTTGATGAGATAAAAGTACTGTTTGATTCTAAAGATAAAGAGTATAAAGATTTAGAAATCCAAACTTTAAATTTCAATCAAAAAGAAATAAATAATAGAGATAGATTAAAAAGTATTGAAAAACTAATTACTTCTATAGATGAGTATAAAAGATTGTTGGAATCTATTTTAAAAGAAGAAAATATCATATCTTCTTCAAAAGATGAATCAAAAACTATAAAAACAAATATAGAAGAAAAAACAAAACTAATAAATGAAATACAAACCCATATACAAACTCTAAATGATAAAAGAGAAGCAGAACTATTAATAGCAAAATACGAAAGTGATAGAGTAAATCTAAAAGAGGGTGAAGAGTGTTTCTTATGTGGTTCGAAAGAACATCCATTTGTAGATCATAAAATAAATATAAATGCTGATGAAACAACTTCAATAATCGCTCAAAAGAAGCAAATATTTGATGAGGAAAACAGAGCTTTACGTACTATTGAATTAAACTTATCAAAACTAGAAACTAAAGTAGAGAGTTCTACTTTAGAACTAAATAAATTATCAAAAAATAAAGAAGATATAGAACAAGTATTTAGTTCATTGAATTTCATTCTAACAGATGATTCAAAAATAAACTTAGAAGAAGAAAAGCAAATTTTAGAAGAAGAGTTAAAGAATATAGTAAAAATTAGAGATGAAAAAGAAAAAGTTTTAGCTCAAAGGGATAATTTTCAAAAAGAGTTAAATACAAAACAAACTTTAGTTTCTCAAAATGAACAAGAACTTTATAAACTAAAAAGTTTAATAGAACAGTTACAAAATGAACAAACTCTAAACATATCTAAAAAGCAAAATTTAGAGGAAGAACTTTCAAAAGTTTATATCAAATATGAACTAATATTTGAAGAAAACTTTGAAGAAAACTTCAGAATTTTAGTTGCAAAAAAAGATAGTTTTATTAAACATGAAACATCAAAGAAAGAGCTTGATATAAAACTTCAAGGCTTAACAATACAACGAAAAGAGCTTGATACAAAAATCATATCAATAGAGTCAAGTCTAAAAATAGATGCTGAACAACTGGCTAAAATCTCTACGGAAACAATAGAATTACAAACTCAAAGTAAAGCTATTTTAGATGTATCTGATTTAGATATTTTTGAAAAAGAGATAACAAGTAAATTTAACACTATCAATGAAAAATATAACTCTTTATCAAAAGAGTTAGTAAATCTAAATTCAAAAAATGAATCGCTAAATACTCAAATAATAGAGTTAAATCAAAAACAAATTAATGATAATACAAAACTAGAAGAGACAAAACAAAATTTCAATAATGCCTTAACAGAAAATAGTTTTACTTCAAAAGAAGAGTTTGAAAAAGCACTTTTAAATAAAGAACGAAGAGAAGAATTATCTTTAATGTGTAAGGCAATAGAAGAAAAATATACTCAAATCCAAACTCTAAAAATAGATACAGCAAAAAAACTATCTGAACAAAAAGAGTTAAACCTAACAGATAAAGAACTTCAAAATTTAAATGATGAATCAAAAGAGTTGCAAACAGCTATCGATGAACTTCAAAAATCAATAGGAAGTTTAGAAAAAGAACTTGAAATAAATGCTTCAAATATGAAAAAACATGAAGATAAAATCAAAGAGTTAGAGAAGAAAAAAGAAGCCTTTAAAGTATGGATAAAACTAAATGAAATGGTAGGTTCAGCAAGTGGTGATAAATTTGCTAAATTTGCTCAAGGGATTACACTAGATCAACTAATTTATCTAGCAAATAAACATCTACAAATACTAAGTCCACGATATGAACTTCAAAGAAGTAGTGATTCAAGTAAACTTTTAGAAATAGAGATAATAGATGGTTTCCAAGGTGATGTAGTAAGACCTGTAAGTACGCTTTCAGGTGGTGAAAGTTTTATCGTAAGTCTTTCACTAGCACTTGGACTTTCAGCCCTTGCTAGTCAAAAGATAAGTATAGATTCACTTTTTTTAGATGAGGGATTTGGAACACTTGACAGTGATAGTTTAGAATTAGCACTAAATGCTCTAAATCAACTTCAAAGTTCAGGAAAAATGGTAGGTGTGATTTCCCATGTGGAAGCACTAAAAGAGCGAATTCCATTGCAGATTAGGGTTATGCCTAAGGGTGATGGAACAAGTTTGTTAAGTTTAAATTAAAAGGAGTTAAGAATGGAAAATATAATTAGAGAGGCTATTGCAAATAAGCAATTATTGGAATTTGTTTACAATGATAAAAAAAGAGTAGTAGAGCCATATACTTTCGGATGTTCACATAAAGGTGATGATACATTAAGTGCATTTCAAATTGAAGGTGGAAGTAATTCATCTAAGGACTTAGGATGGAGACAGTTTATTATTGAAAATATTGATAATTTAGTTTTGTTAGATTCTAAATTTGACAGTATTAGAGATGGGTATAATCCCAATGATTCAAGAATGAGTGAAATTTATATTACTATATAATGAGAATAAAATGAAAAAATTAACTGTAGAATTTAAACATTGTTATGGAATTTCTTATTTAAAACATGATTTTGAATTTGAGAAACATCAAACTATTGCATTATATGCACCAAATGGTATGATGAAAACTTCATTTTCAAAAACATTACTCGATATAAGTAAGGGAATACAACCTCAAGAAAAAATATTCGGAAATACTTCTAGTTTCGAAGTATTAGCTGATACTATGACTCTTTCAAAAGATAAAATCCTTGTAATTGAAAGTATTAATGAAAAGTTTAACTCAGATAACATGACAACTTTATTAGTAGATTCGGATGCTAGAAAAAAATATGAAGAACTTACAAAAGAGCTATTACTATCTCAAGATAAATTTATTAATAAACTTAATAAATTATCTGGTATTGTTAAAACTAAAATAGAGCAGACTCTTGAATCAGATTTTAATGGAATATCTTTTTTTAAGCATATAGAATCGATAAATTTAGATGATGTTGTAGATGATTTTTCTCATATACCGTATAAAATTATTATGGATGAAAAAGTTCTTCAAATGCTCAATGAAAAGAATTTTGCAGAAAAAATTCAAGATTATACTGATAAATATAATCTGCTACTTGAAAAGTCTCAATATTATAAAAAAGGTATTTTTAACCCAACAAAAGCAAATAATATCTTAAATGCAACGAAAAAAGAAAACTTTTTTCAAGCTGAACACTCAATTTTACTTCATGGTAATCCTACTGCATTTACGACATATGAGGATTTAGATAAAACACTTGAAAAAGAAAAGGCAGATTTTTTTGCAGATGTAGATTTACAAGCAATCCAAAAACAAATTAGTAATGGAGTAAAATCAATTAGTGAATTTGAAAGTTTACTTGAACAGTATCCAGAAATTATTACAGAATTAAAAATAACAAATATAGAGAAGTTAAAACAAAAATTATGGCTTAGTTATTTCAAAAAAGAAGAAGTATATTTAAATACTTTAAAGGAATTATATCAATCAACAAAATCTGAAATTGAAGAAATAGAAAAAAAAGCACAGGAACAATTTACAAAATGGGAACAAGTTGTTGATGAATTCAAAAAAAGATTTTCTCTACCATTCGAAATATTAATTACTAATAAAAAAAGTGCAATTTTAGGTAGAGAAACTCCAAATATTGATTTTGAATTTACTAATCCAACTACGGGTGCTAAAAAAACTTTTTCAAAAGATTCTTTAGGAAATTTACAAGTTTTAAGTCAAGGTGAAAAAAGAGCACTATATTTATTATATGTGATTTTTGAAATCAAGGGAAGGATTGAAGATAAAACAAATACTCTTATTATTATTGATGATATAGCAGATTCTTTTGATTATAAAAATAAATATGCAATTGTTGAATATTTAAATGAAATTTCTAATTACCCCTTTTTCAATCAAATTATCTTAACGCATAATTTTGACTTCTTTAGAACAGTTCAAGAGAGAATTTTATTAGATGCAAAATGGTATAACTCTTTGATGGTTGATAAAGATATGGATGAATCTTTAAAAATTGTTGATGCAGGTAAAAAGAATATTACAAGTCCATTTGAGTTGTGGAAAAAAGAATATCCAAAAGATTTAAAAAAATTTATTTCTCTTATTCCTTTTATTAGAAATATAATTGAATATGCACATGGTTCAGGTGGAGACGAATATAAATTGTTGACTAACTGTTTACACATTAAAAAAGATATAACAAAGAATATAAAGAAAAAAGACATTCAGGCTGTATTTGAAACAGTAGGTAATCTCTATAAAGGTAAAGTAATAGATAATGATGAACATTTCATTCTAAATTCAATTTATGATTGTGCAGAATCTATAATTGCTTCAGGTAAACATGATGGTATCTTACTTGATGATAAAATAGTTTTGTCAATAGCTATAAGACTTAAGGCAGAAAAATATATGTGGGATAATGTAACTAATCAGTCACCTATCAATGGAACTCAAACAGGTAAATTATTTCAACGTTTTAAAGACGAATATCAAGATAATCAGGATTTTATTGATAGCATTAACATATTAACTAGAATGAGTATTATGACTCCAGAAAATATTCATTTAAATTCATTTATGTATGAACCATTACTTGATATGTCTTATGGACATTTAGTTGAATTATATAATGATATAAAAGGTTTATAATGCGCGATTTAAATGGAATAAAAATTTCTCCAATTAAAGATTCTAAATTATTCGAACGATTATGTCGTGATTTATGGAAAAATGACAGTTCAAATATAAATGTTGATTTCTATGGTTCTTTTGGACAAGAACAAGATGGAGTTGATGTATTTGGACGAAAAAAAAATACAAATAAGTGGTTTGGCATACAATGTAAAGTTAGAGAAAGTAAATTAACAAAACTTGATATTACAAACGAGATTCTAAAAGCTGAAAAATTTAATCCTAAATTAGAAGAATATATTATTTGTACAACAATAAAAAAAGATAAAAAATTGCAAGATACTATTAATGAATTTAATAATGATGGGTATAAATTTAATATTAAATTATTATTTTGGGATGACATTGAAGAATTGTTAAAAGAAGAAAATAATTTTAATATTTTTTATAGATATTATGAAGAATTCATTGTAGATAATCAAACATTAGGGCATGCGATAGGGAAATTAATTAATTTAGAATTAGGAGTTGATAAGTTTTTAGATACACATTATGACATAATGATTGGCAAAATTCCAAAATTTAAAAAAGAAAAAAAGAGTAGTATTGATTATTATCAAAATACGTATTTTATTATCAATTTTCATGAAAAAAAAATGGAAACCTTTCCTTTACCATGTTTTTCAAGTGATATTGAACAGGCATTTTCTTTTCCTTTTGATAGAGATAGAATTGCTATATGGATAAATAGTATTAATGATTTAGATAAATTTATTTATTCAAAAGAAGATAGAGTAGAAACATATATAACAAGAGAAGAATATACTAAAAAATTTGGAGTGAGAAATGAAGAAATATGAGTTAATGAAGAGTTATGACAAGTCTAAACATATAGAAAGTATAAAAGTTAAAAACTTTAAATTTGAGTATCTATTTTCAAAAAATTGGAAAAAAGAAGAAGATATACCTTATGTATTAAGAACACATTTATTAGATTCTTATTATTGTTTACCTGAACGACCCGATATGGCTTTCACTTTTTTATGGAAATGTATTAATAATGCATATAGTACTTATCAAAGAAGATCTTCAAAAGTAGTTCAAATTGGAGATTCTGTATTACTTCAAAATATGAGTGATACAATAGCAAGTAGAGTAAGTGATAAGATTATTACAACAAAAACAGTAGGAATGTTAATAGAAAAATATATTGATAAGATTCCTAATAAAATTTTACGTTTTATTTCTAATTATATTCTAAAATCTTACGTGATTAAACAAAAAATAACAGATGAACGTTATGTTTATTCATCATATAATACATTTAAAAGTAAATTCCCAAATATACATGATTCAATTATATCAGCTTATGGACAGGAGTATTTAGGTATTTGTAATCCAATCATCTCAAATGGAGAAGTAGATTTGAGAATTAATGATAAAGATAAAAGTTTAAAAATTATACATAGTTTAAGTGAAAAACTAAAAGAACTTATAAAAACTCGACAAACTTTTTTAAGTCATAATAATCAAACATATACGCTAAAACTAAATTCTGAAGAAGAATATATACAATTTATATTGTTTAATATTTTATATGCAATAAGAAATAATACAGTACATGGAAAAATTGCTTCAAGATTAAATAGTGATTATGTTAATCCAAATAGTTTTCAATCAAGTAAATATATATATTTGTTAGGATATATGTTTTTATCTCTAATGTTATATATATCTGATGATATAAAGTTAGATGATTTAGAATTTAATTTTAAGAATATTAAATGTTTATAATCTCTTATTTAAATATGAAATAAAATAAGGAATGATATAGATTGAATAATATAAATTGGACTAGTATAATAAGTTGGAATTCTTCTCAGTATAATGCTTTTGAGCAATTAGTATGTATGTTATTTGAAAATGAAATAAAGGCTGAAAAGGATTCTTTTTACAAAAAAGGAACACCGGATGGTGGTCTTGAAGCTTATATACGTTTAGAAGATAATTCTTTAATAGGTATTCAAGCTAAGTGGTTTTTAAATGCCCCTCAAAATAATCAATGGCAACAAATTGATAAATCTATGTGTAATGCTATATCAAATCATTCTAATTTAATAAAATGTTATTTAGCTATGCCAATTGATATGCCAGATGGAAGTATAGTTGAAAAAAAATCTTGTAAACAAAAATGGGATGATTATATAATTAAATGGAAAGAATATTCAAAAGAAAAAAATAATAGAGATATAGAATTTATTTATTGGGGAAATTATGAAATTAATAAATATCTTTTTCAAGAAAAAAATAGACATTTATATAATGCATTTTTTAATAAACCATGTATCTCTTTAATAGACCATAATAACGACTTAATTGAAAGAAACTATTCAAATATTTTTTTTAAAATAATTTGGATTTTGGATTTTGGATTTTTTTATAATAATAAAAAGAATATTCTATATAGATTTGACAATGATTTTTTTTTAAATAAACTTACAGGAAATCAATATTATTTAGATTTTGTTGATTTATTACATGAAAAATTAAAAAGTATTAATATAGAAATTGCACAATTATTTTTTAAATATAAGAAAGAAACCTTTAATATAGATTTGAAAGATTTTTTATTCTATTTGGAAATAAATAATGAAAAAATAGATATTAAGTTACATAAAGAAATAAAAAAAATATTTTACAATACTAATTTACGTAGTTTAGATCATTCTCCAAATTTTCAATACAATGTAATTATTGTTGGAAACGCACAGACAACAAAATCTAATTTTATTAATTCAATTATTAAAATTAGAGAAAAAGCGAGTCTTGATACTATTTTATTAAAAAGTAATATTTTATTCAAAGAAAAAAGTTTAAGTAAAATGATTACAAGTAATTTATTTATTGATAATTATACAGATAGAGAGTATTTAAGTATATTGGATGTTTATGCTAAGAATAGGGAAATAAATACTTTAATTATAATAGAAATAGAAGAAAGAAAAATTGAATGGACTAGATTGAAATTATTAATTAGACAGATAACTAGCTTTAACTATATAAATTTAATTATAACAATGAGACCATATAGTCATAAAGAATTCGAAAATTTCTATATTAACAATAACCTAAATTTAAAGCTTTTTCCTAAGGAGTTGGGAAAAAATCAGGATATAGGTTTACTTGCTCTTAATTTAAATTATTACAATAATAATATTTATAGAAAAATTTTAATAACAGAACGAAACTATTTAGATAGAGACATTCTTAAAAATTTAGAAATTTATAATAATAAAATAGGTGTTTTATCTAAACTTAATTTTGAAAAAGATTTTAGTAGAAATTATATTCTAGATGAAATAATTAATATTCTAATAAAACAAGTTGAAGATAATATAAATTCACTTTATATTGGACTTAAGGAAACAAAAGTTTTATGTAAGATTATTAAAGAAATTGTTTTTATAAAAATGAAACTTTCATATGATGATTTATTGAAAATTATACAAAGTTTATTTGATAAAAACTATATAAGAGACAACATACATGAATTTATTAAAGATTTAGAATTTGAAGAATTACTTATTAAAAAAGGTAAATACTATTATATATTTAATAAAAGAATTCATTACTATTCAGTTGCAAAGGAGGTATATAAAGAAAAAAATAGTACAGATTATATTGAAAAATTTAATGATGTTATATTTTTTGAAGAATATATTAAGTTCATTATTGAGGATAACGATAATAGTTTATATAGTGAGTTTATTAGTTTTTTTAATGAAAAAATAAACAATATTCAATTAAATGAATTGAATAATTATTTAATAAATTATAAATCATTTAATATAAATGATAGACTAATAGGAGTTTTTGAAATTATATTGATGTTAATAAAGATTGAATTATATAAGAAAGAAAGATTGGATATTAAATTATATAGAAAATTATTGCAATATTTAAGAAATATAGATACTAGAAATGAACAAATTTTAAAAAATAAAAGTTTTTTAGAATTATTAACTTTTTTAAAAAAGACTATAGAGAATAAGCTACATGAACCTCTCTAAATCCCTCTACACAAAAGGCATCCAATGCCCCAAAGCACTTTGGCTTAAAAAATATAAGCCAAGTGTACTAACACCACCTGATGAATCTGCTCTTGCAGTATTTGATACTGGAAATATAGTAGGAGATTTTGCTTGTCAGCTTTTCCCTCATGGAAAAGAAGTGCCTTATTCAAAAAACTATGATGAGATGATAGCTATTACAAAACAATGGCTTGATGAGAAAGTTGAAAATATATATGAAGCTACATTTAACTTTTCAGGTATTTTAATTATGGTAGATATTTTAACTATTTCTAATGGTGAAGTATCTATTTATGAAGTTAAAAGTTCAACAGAAGTAAAAGATATATATTTACATGATGTTTCTATTCAGTATTATGTACTTAAAAACTTAGATTTTAAAATAAAAAGTGCAAATGTAATTCATATAAACAATGAATATATAAGAGGTGATGAGCTAGATATAAATCAACTTTTTAAAATAGTTGATGTTACAAATGAAGTTATATCAATGCAATCAAATATTCCTAATATTTTAAAAGAGTTTGAAACATATTTAGAAGACAGAGAAAATGAACCAATTATAGATATAGGTAAACATTGTAATGCTCCTTATGAATGTGATGCAAAAGAGTATTGTTGGAAAATTCAAAGACAAATACCTGATTATTCTATATTTAATATTTTCAATCTTGGAAGTAAAAAACAAATAGAACTTTATAGTAGAGGTATTATAAATATAGATGATGTACCACATGACTTTGATATGACTTCTATTCAAGCTCAAGCAGTTGAAAACTATAAATCAAAAATTACATATATAGATATAGAAAACATTAAATCATTTTTACAAAATCTGACTTATCCAATTTACCACTTAGACTTTGAAACATATCAACAAGCAATTCCTCAATATAAAGGTTTAAAACCATTTGAACAAATACCATTTCAATACTCACTTCATATTGAATATGAAGATGGAAGATTAGAACATAAAGAGTTTTTAGCTCAAGATAGTGTTGATAGTAGATATGAACTTGCTCTTAGACTTTGTGAAGATATACCAAATGATGTAACTGTATTAGCTTATAACATGAGTTTTGAAAAGGGTGTTATAAAAAAATTAGCAACTTTGTTTGAAGAGTTTAGTGAACATCTATTATCTATAAATGAAAATATGCAAGATTTAATGATACCTTTTCAAAAGAAGTGGTATGTAACACCTAGTATGCAAGGAAGCTACTCTATCAAATATGTATTGCCAGCACTTGTATCAGAGTTTGAAAAAGCCTATAAAGAATTAGATGGTGTTCAAAATGGAAGCCAAGCTATGAATGCTTTTGCAAATATGAGTAAGTTAAATGATATAGAAAAACAAAAACTTAGAATTTCACTTTTAGAGTATTGTAAACTTGATACTTTAGCTATAGTGAGAATTTTAGAAAAATTGAAAAAGGAAGTAAATAACATTTAATATGGAATATTTAGAACAAAATAAAATTATTACTATTTCACTAGGAAATAAAGTAAAAGAAAAAATAAAAAATAAATTTAATAGTGATATTGAGGAATTTATTGAAAAAGAGTTTCCTCAAGATGAAGAATTAAAAATATTTATATTTAAACATAAAAGTAAAGATAAAAATAAAATTGGAATAAAAATCAATGATAGTGACTATATTCTTTTTGTAGAAAGAAGCATAGACAATCTTAGGAATAAAATAGATAATTATATGTTTTGTTTTGATATTCAAAAAAAACCTGAAATTATAATTGATGAAAATAATGATTTTTTAGATATTGAATGTGAAGTAAAGATACCAACAAAGTTTAATCGAGAATACTATAATAATTCAACAAAGAGCCTACTAGATGCCATAGAAAAAAAATTTGAAGAATTAAAACCTTATAAAACTCAGTCATTAGAAGAAAATGAAGAATATAAAAAATGGTTTGTTTATTTGACTCTTTTAGAAAAATTAATTGATGCAAAAGATTTTTATATTGAAACTGAAATTTCATATAGTAAAAACAAGGCGACTATCTTTGTAAATGATAACAATATATTTGAAAAATTAAAAAAAGCTAGAGGTGAAGATTTTATTTTTTATTATCCTGAGAATGTTAATAAAAATAAAAAACTACATGAATGGGATGAGGATAGAAGAAATTCAAAAGATAATTTTTTTGGTAAGTTAGATAGACAATTTGATGCTAATAAAAAAGAATTTACCTTTACACTTAGTGATGAATTTAAAAAAGAATTTACAAATAATGAAAATAGTGAAATTATCTCATCTGCATTAGATGATTTAAATTTTGCCATGAAAGCTAGACAATTTATCGAAGAAAAAGTAAATAGTACAACTCAAGTAAAAAATCATATTTTAAAATTAAATATAAAAGATGAAGAAAAAAATCTTTTAGTTAAATTATTTTCTAAACTAAGTAATGAATATGCGCATTACTCTGAAAATGAATATACATTAAGTAATGAAGAAAAAGACAATATCAACAATGTATTAAGTTTATTAGGAAATAATAGCTCAAAGAAATTCAACCCAAGAGAAAAATTAATATTAAGAGTATCTTATTTTAGAGATCAATTCCAATTAAAAACACTTAAACAAGGTTTAGAAAGAATCCAAAATCATCCATTAAAACCTTTTTTATTTGGAGATAAAAAGCTACCAGTTATAAGTCAAAATCAAATAGATAATTTTGAAATCAAATATCTTTCAAAAGTTTTAAATGATAAACAAAAAGAAGCCATAAAAAAAGCTTTGATTTCTCAAGAACTTTTTATGATTCAAGGACCTCCAGGAACTGGAAAAACTGAAGTAATATCTGAAATAGCTTATCAAGAAGCAATACGTGGCAAAAAAGTTTTAATAGTATCTCAAGCAAATATGGCTGTAGATAATGCTATACAGAGATTAAATCATCCATCTTTATATCCAATTAGAATTATACGAAAAGATTATGAGCCTGAAGATGGAGAAAGTTTACCAATAGAACAAAACTTAGGTACTTTTTATCAAAATAGAATTGTAAAAAATTTAAAAGATGAGTTAGATAGAAATGAAAAAGAATTTATAGATTTAAAAAATTTAATAGAGACTAATAATGAAAATATTGATTTAATTCATGACAGATTTGATGAATTAAATGAACTAAAATATTTTGAAGAAATACGTAGAAACTTTTTAAATGATTTACAAATTGAAGAAGATGAAAATATCTATGATGAAGAATTAGGTTATTTATCTTCTAACTATATGCATAAATTAAATATTTGGGGTGCAACGTTATTTGAAACAGGAAAAAATAGTTTTAAAAATAAAAGCTTTGATGTTGTTATCGTAGACGAGGTATCAAAAGCAACACCTCCAGAACTTGTACTTCCAATATTAAAAGGTCAAAAACTTATACTTGTAGGAGATCATAAACAATTACCTCCAATTATAAAAGATGTTAGTTTGGAAGATATTGCTGAAGAGTGTAATATAAGTCTAGATTCTTTAGATTTTGATACTACAGTTTTTGAAAAACTTATTCAAAATAATCCAGATAACTATGTTATGTTAAATACTCAATATAGAATGCATCCTGATATTCAAAAAGCAATAAATCAATTTTATAGAGATGAAAAGAATAATGAAGGGTTGAAGTGTGGATTAAAAAACCCAGATTTAGAAAAATGTCATCAAATACAAGATAAAACATTTCATAAGAAACATTTAGTTTGGCTAAAAACAAAAAAAAGTGATGAAGAAAGTCAACATAAAGGAAGTAGTTCTTTTTTTAATGAATCTGAAATTAAAAGAATAAAAACAACACTTGATTTTTTAAATAAATCATATGAAAAAATAGAAAAAAAACCTTCCGTTGGAGTGATTACTTTTTATGGAAGTCAATTATCAGAATTAACAAGTTTAGAAAAAAAAGGATTTTGGAGACTTCCAAGGGAAGATAGAAATTATCCCCATTTAGATATTAGATTCGGTACTGTTGATAGATTTCAAGGACAAGAGAAAGATATCATAATTGTGTCTTTGGTAAGAAATAATAAAAAACATGAAGTTGGTTTTGCAAAAAAACCTCATAGGATTAATGTAGCTTTTTCAAGAGCAAGAAATCTTTTAATTATCGTAGGAAATCCTGATAATTTTAGATTTGGTAATAATGAGAAATCGGCACAACAATATGATGAAATATTTAATATTGCAAAAAAATTTGGTAGTGTAAAAGGAGAATAAAATGTTATATGGTTATGACTTAACCCTTGAGCAAATGAGTCAAATAAGAAATTTCAAAAAGAAAAATAAGTTTGATAGCAAATTATGTTCAATAAAAGATATAGAATTATCAACTTTTGAAGCTTATGTAAACATACTTTTTAAACAGACTGTTCCATTAAACTTATTTGAAAAATATTCATTGAAAATAATTCAAAAAGCAGATGAAATATATTCAACAATAAATATTAAAAAGATCGCTGATTTATTACATCTTGATGAAAATATAATACGAGAGAATTTAAAAAATTTAGCTCAGATTGATATGATAAATGGATTAGATAGTGATAATCTTATTATTAACTTTGATGAAAATGCTGAATATTTACAATATGAAAATAAATTTAAAAAAGAAAAAATTCAAGAAAAATTTTATTTAACTAAAGATGAATTTAAAGATATTCATAATTTTTTAAAAAATGAATTTGAAAAAAACATAAGAGAAAATGATAAAAAAATTTTAAATTTTGAATTAATAAATAGTAAAGAATCAACAAAAAAAGTTAAATTATTGACTTATTCTGATAATAAATTTTTAATTTATAGTAATCAAGGTATTAATAATCACAATGATTTAAAATTTTTAGATAATCAAATTTATGAAAATCTAAATAATCAAACTTTCATACAAAATGAAAACTTTTTTTGCCATAAAGAAGAATTTCTTCCTATTCTAAGAGACAAAATTTCTTTAAATAAAGATAATTTAATTGTTGTTATTTTTTCAACAAAAATTGAAGATATTACCCATGAAGTAATTAAATTAAATAAAAATCAAAAAAATTTATATATTTTTACTAATTATACTAATGATAAAGAAAAAAGAATATTTTTTACAGATATTAATTTAGATGATATTTTTATATTTGGGAATGAATATTATATAAGAAAAATTGATTCCATTTATGAGATAAATGATTTAGAAGATAAAAAAAATATTAAAGAAATTCTATCAAATTATTTTTTAGAAAAAATTATAATGCTTGAACCTAACTATGATAAAAATACACTTGATGAAATAAATATTCAAATTGAAGAAATTGCGAAATCAATGAATAATTTAACTTTTAATGATAAAAAAGATTTTGATAAAGAAATGCAGAAAATTAAAGAGGCTAAAAATAAACTTTATGGAATAGATTTAAATGACTCTAAAAAACGTGTATCAGTAAGAAAAAGAATTGATGAATTTGAAAAAATAAATAATGAAGAACAATTAGAGAAATATCCTATTTATTTAGAAAATAGAACTAAAATATTTGAATTGGCAAAAGAACTTGAGAATTATGAAAAACAAAAAGAAAATCTAGAAACTTTACAAAGAGAATTAAATATTCTAAATCAAAAAAAATCAAGTTTAATTTCAAAAGAAAATAAAGAAGAAATTATTCAATTTGAAAATGAATTAAAAAATATAAATCGTATGAAAATATATTAATTTTAGGAAAATTGGAAGGAATATGATGATTAATTATAAAGAAAGATTAACAGTAGATAGAGAACTTTATCCATCAAAAGATATAGAAACAACAGTTGAGAGTGATAGAGGAAGAATCTTTTCATCAGCTGCTTTTAGAAGATTGCAAAAAAGAACTCAAGTTTTTGCTTTGGAATTAAATGCTTCAATTCGTTCACGACTTACTCATTCTTTGGAGGTTGCACAAAATGCTAGATATATTGCTAGAACTATTTTAGATGAATTGAAAAAAAATGATTTAAAAACTTACGGTTTAGAAGATATGGAAAATGCTTTTATTTCTACCTCTGAAATGACAAGTTTAATTCATGATATAGGGAATCCTCCTTTTGGGCATTTTGCAGAAGAAACGATAAATAAATGGCTTAAAATAAATGTATTACCAAAATTAAATAGTTTTGAATCTAATACAAAAGAAAGCAACGATTTAAAAAATATTTTAGCAAAAGATATTTGTAATTACGATGGAAATGCACAAGCCATCAGAATCATCACAAAACTTCAAAGATTAAATCTTTCATATTTTCAAATAATTGCAGTTTTAAAATATACAAGAGGAGCATTTGAAGATAAACCATCAAGTGATAATCCATTAAACTATCTCAAAAAGAAACCAGGGTTTTATTATAGTGAAAAAGATTTAGTAAAAAAAATACAAACAACATTAAATATAAAAGCAGGACATAGATTTCCAATAACTTATATTATGGAAGCAGCTGATGATATTTCATATTTAACAGCTGATTTGGAAGATTCTGTTGAAAAAAGAATTTTATCTTTAGATGAAGTTTATAATATTATTAAAACTGAATGCCAAAAACAAGATGAAGAGTTTTTATTAGAAATTATTGATAAACAGTATGAAAAAGCAAAGAGAAATGAAGAACCATATCAATTTAATATGTTCTTTACATTTTTAAGGGTGACTCTTGTTACAAATTTTGTAAAACATGTTTCTAATATATTTATACAAAATCATGAAGCAATATTTGAGGGAAGTTTCAATCATGCACTTTTAGAATATGATAAACAAAGTAAATATTATAAAGCTCTAAAAGTCTTAAAACATATCTCAAATAAATATATTTATCAAAATAAAGAAGTTCAAACTTTAGAACTTCAAGCTTATACAATTGTAAACTCTTTATTTAATATTTATAAACCTCTTTTAGAATTAGAAACTGATGATTTTGCAAAACTTTTAAAGGGTGAAGAAATTAAATGTTTTATTTCAGAAAGACTTATAAAAAGGGTTTCATCTAAACAAATAGTAGCTTATAAAAATGATATTGAGAAATTGGATAAAGAGAATATTGAGCAGTTTAACATATTAGAATTTTATTTTAGAGTTAGATTAATAATTGATTATATAAGCGGGATGACTGATGATTTTGCATTAGAAGAATATAAAATATTGTCTGCAATTAAATAGGAATTCTTTGAAAAACATAATTTATTGCGATATAGAAGCTAATATAAAAACTAAAAAAATCAATGAAATTGGTTTGGTTTATAAAGATTTGGAACTAAAAACAACTTCAGTAGAAGAAAGTTGTGCTTTCATTTTATCTTGTAATACAAACTTTATTTCAGGACATAATTTTATTGATTTTGATTTGAAGATTCTCAATGAAACCAGTTTAAATCAATATATTAAAGATTTTGAGATTATTGATACTTTGCCATTATCTTTACTACTTTTTAGTGAAAAAACCATCCATAGTTTACCTAAAAACTATAAAAGTGAGGATGATTTTGATAATAATCCAGTTGAAGATTCTAAAATCACTTCTATATTATTTGACAAATTAATAGAACGATTTTCAGATTTACCACAAGATACTCAAAATATTTTTTATTCGCTTTTATATGACAATATTTATTTTAGTGGATTTTTTGAGTATATAAGTTCTAATATAAAATTAGAAAAATTAGATTTTGATGATTTATATAATTTGATAAAAAGTAAACATAATAAAACTATTGTAAATTTTGAATATTTAAAAGAAGTATTAGTTACTCATAAAGTTCAGTTATCTTATATTTTGGCACTTTTAACTCCATATATTGAGATAAAATCCCATCCTCCTAAGATTTTATTTTCTTATCCTGATATAGTAGAAATTCAAAAAAAACTTTGTTTTGATATAAAAAATGCAAATAATGTTTTAAGTGATTTTTCAAAAGAAGTTTTTGGATTTGGAACATTTAGAGAGTTTCCTAGATTAAATGCAAATCTACTTGATAATCCATCTATTTCTCAAAGAGAGATGGTTGAAGCTTCATTGAGAGATGAATCATTTCTTACAATTCTTCCAACAGGTGGAGGAAAAACTTTTACTTTTTGGTTACCTGCAATTTTCAAAGCTCATTCTTATAAAGCTTTGACAGTTGTTATTTCACCTCTTCAAGCCTTGATTGAAGACCATATAAAAAGTTTTAATTCAAAGGTTGCGAACTTTAAAGCTGTGGCAATTAGTGGATTTATGAGTCCACTTGAAAGAAGTGAAGCAGTTGAACAAGTAATAAGTGGTGAAGCTGATATTTTATATATTGCTCCTGAATCATTGCGTTCTAATACGATTTTTAATATCTTAAAAAATAGACTTATTGAAAGATTTGTTATTGATGAAGCTCACTGTTTATCTACTTGGGGAAATGATTTTAGGCAAGATTATTATTATATTTGTGAGTTTATAAAAGATTTATTAGAGAAAAAACCATTTCAAAATCATATTCCAATTTCATGTTTCACTGCAACTGGAAAACCAAGTGTTATAAAAGATATTGAAGAGTATTTTTTAGATGGTTTAAATATAAAACTTGATAAATATTTGGCAGTTCCTGAGCGAAAAAATCTACAATACAAATCAATTCCCTCAAACACCAAAGATAAATATGTGGAACTTTTAAAACTAATAAATGAACATGATGGTGCAACATTAGTTTATATTCCAACTTCTACAAAAAATTGTGATGAGATTGCTCAAAAAATAGCTATGGATACAAATAAAATAGCAAAGTCATTTCATTCAAAAATCGAATCACAAGAAAAAATGCAAATATTAAAAGATTATATTGAAAACAATATTGATATTATTGTAGCAACAACTGCATTTGGTATGGGAGTTGATAAATCAAATATTACAAATGTAATACACTATGAAATATCTGATTCATTAGAAAACTATTCACAAGAAGCTGGACGTGGAGCAAGGGATGAAAAGCTTGAAGCTTTTTGCCCAATTTTGTTTGATGAAGATGATTTAGACAAACATTTTGTTTCACTAAATAGGTCAAAATTAACAGCAAGTGAAATAAACTCTATATATTTAGTAATCAAAAAATCAAAAGGTGATGTGATAAATAAAACAGCATTTGAACTGGCAAAAGAAGCTGGTTGGGATGTTGAAGATAGTTCGACAGATTATAGTACAAAAGTAAAAACTGCGTTATTAGAACTTGAAAGAGAAGAGTATATCAGCAGAAAAAGAAATAAAACTAATTTTTTTGCAGATTCAATAGCTTCAAAATCTATGGAAAAACTACATCAAAAACTAGAAGAATCAACTTTTAGTCAAGAAGAACAACAAAGATTAATCCTTGTATTACAAAATATCATCGGAAGAGGAAAACCTGATGCTGTACAAATTGATGAGTTAGCTTATATTTTGGGATACTCAAAAAATGAAATTTCTTTGGCTATAAATCAATTAAAACAGTTGGAACTTTTGGGTGACAGTAAAGATTTGAGTTTAGAAATTAGCTTTTCTAGTCTAAAGAAATTTAAAAAAACAAAAGAAATAGAATTGATTTTATTAAATTATTTAGAGTCTTTAAATAGCTCAAAAGTAAGAATCAGAGAATTAAATGAACAACTTAATAGCCAAGAAATAAGTTCTAAGAATGAATCTGAATTAATCAAATCAATAATAAAAAATTGGAGAAGTAAATCAAATTTTATTTTTAATAGACAAAATAGAGAACAAGATTTGTGGTATTTCAAATTTGAAAATCTTCAAAATATAAAAGATAAAATCAAAAAGAATCATGAAATTAGCGAAAATGTTTTACTTATCTTAACAAAAGATTTAGATAACAAACAAAAAGAAGAAGTTGTATTTTCCCTAAAAAGATTACATGAATCTATGGATAAAAAATATGATATTGAAGATATTGATAAATCTTTGTTGTATATGCATCACTTAAATATTTTAGAGTTACTCAAAGGGCGATTTATCAACTATACTCCGATGATTATACAAAAAGAAGAAAAAGTTCAAATAAAAAGAAAATATACAAATGGTGAATATAAAAATAGGCTAGAACAACACTATCAAACAAAAATAGAATCTATTCATATTATGGGTGAATACGCAAAAAGATTAAAAGATGATGATTATAAAGCTATTTTATTTTTAAGGGATTATTTTACTCTTTCTTATGAAGGATTTAAAGAAAAATACAAACTTCTAAAAGAGAAAATTTCAAAACCAATCACTCAAAAAAGATACAATAAAATATTTGAAAAAATGTCTGATGAACAAAAAGAAATTATCAAAGACACAAATACAAAAGCTATGATGATTTTAGCAGGTCCCGGAAGTGGAAAAACAAAAGTTTTAGTTCATAAAATTGCCTCTTTAATTTTAACAGAAGATATAAAACCAGAACAATTTATGATGTTGACTTTTTCAAAAAGTGCAAAAATGGAATTTAAAACAAGACTAAATGATTTGATGGGTGCTTTATCTTATGATGTGGAAATACAAACTTTCCACGCATATGCTTTAAAATTAATTGCTAGAATTTCAAATAAAGAAGATAGAAAAGTTCTTGACAATGCTATTGAAGAAGCAACTAGACAAATAAATGCAGGAGAAATAAAATTACCCTATATAACAGTTTTAATACTAGATGAGTTTCAAGATATTAATGAAAAAAGTTTTGAACTTGTAAGAGCAATTTATAAAGCAAATAATGAAGATATTAAAATAATTGCTGTTGGTGATGATGACCAATGTATTATGGATTTTAACGGGGCGCAAATTAATTTTATTGATAAATTCAGAAATGAGTTTGGAAAAGATGAAGATGAAAAAGATTTATGCAAACAGTATGAGTTACTTTGCAATTTTAGAAGTAAAAAAAACATTGTGGAATACTCAAATGATTTTGTTACAAAAGTTTCAAAAAGATATAAAACAAATCCTTTGTATGCGAATAGTTCAGAAAATGGATTTGTAAATATTCATTCAATAAGCTCTTCAAATCTAATACCTCCTCTTATTGAACTAATCAAACAAGAAGAGAAACAAGAAAATATAGCTATTTTAGCTAAAACAAATGAGATGGTTTTAGATATTTATTCAATACTTCAAGACAATAATATTGAAGCAAAATACTTAATTGATAGAGAAAAATTTGATTTAAAAAATATAGTTGAATTAGTAGAATTTGACAAAATTCTAAATAGTTATTTAGAAGATAATATAGCTTACAAAAGAAGCTATTTTGAAAATGCTTTAGAGGTAATAGAGAATAGGTTTAAAAACTCTACAAATTTGCCTCTAATTCGTAAAATTATTGATAAATTTGAAGATGAAAGCGATAACTACTATATTTCACAATGGATTACTTATTTAGATGAAATTAAACTCGAAGATTTTGAAAGTTATAAAAAGAATATTGTAATTTCAACAATTCATAAATCAAAAGGTTTGGAATTTGATAAGGTTTATTTGTTAGTAGATAAAAATCCAAAAGAAGATGAAGATAAAAGACTGTTTTATGTTGGAATGACAAGAGCAAAAAATGAACTAAATATATTAAGACATGATAATAAAGATATACCAAATAAAAAAGAGTATGTTAAATACTTTTGGGATGAAAAAGAGTATTTATTTGAGGGGAAAACTTTTACTCATGTGATGTCACTTGGGGATATAAGATTAGGATTTGATTTAGAAAAGTTTGGGACGAATTATTTCCTTATATCAGGCATAAAATTAAATATAGAAAAAAGAAATGCTTTTAATAATTATTGTTTGTGTTTTGGTAATAAAATGGTTGGAGTTTTTTCTACTAAATTCAATGAATTAATAGTTGAAAAAATAAATAATGGTTTTAGCTTTTATAGCTGTGTAGTTGAATATATAATTTTATGGGAAGATAAAGAACGTAAAAAGAGTTTAAAACATCCTCTTTGTAAAATTATTATGAAAAAAGATATTCAACTAGAAAATTAAACTTTATTAATTTCTTTTTCTAAATTTTCTAAAACATCAATTATCTCATCAAAAGAGATATATTTATCAAAAATCATATTTTGCATAGCTTTATAATCTTTTTCCAAAGAATCAAGTCTAAATTCTGGTGGTAAAAGTTTTAATGTTCCAGGAACTGCTTCTTCGTATTTTGCCCAAGTTCTAGGATAAAACTTTTGTTTAAAATCAACTACATTTTTTAATAAATCAATATCAGCTAATGCTTCATTTTTAACTTCATTTAAAGCCATCATAGCTAAATCATAATAGTGTCTTGAATATCTAGTTGGCATAGATGATTCTTCCGGTCTATTTGCTTCATGATGCAAGATAGTAGCTTTTTCCCAGAATGTTCTTTTTGAAACGATTGTATTTACAATACATATTGGTTGTTCAAAAACTTCAGGAAACTTTTGAGCAGCAAAAGAAGATATTTCAAAACTATCAGATGGTAGCCAAGAAGCTAATGGTCCAATTTCTAATAAAATTTCAGGTCTTAAGTAGTTGTCATCAAAAGCATTTGGGTATCTAACATTTATAGAAAATCCATCTTCAGCCATACTACAAGTACATAAAGGAGATAAATTTTGTGAAATTATAGGTAATAGTTCATTTTCAATATATTCTTTTGCATTTTCATTTATTTGTTCATTAAATTTCACTTGTTTATTTTTTGATTCTTGCTGATTTAATGGATTTTCATTAGATACTAATCTCCAATCTAAAATTAGATCTATATCTTCTGAAAATCTTCCAATTAGATTAAATACTTTTGAAAGACTCGTTCCACCTTTGAACATAAGTATTTTATTTAATCTATCATCACTAAAAATTTTATCTAAAGTCCAAACAACCCAAAAATCTTTTTCAACAATTGAGTTTGTTGTATTCATAAGTGTTGCTGTTTCAGAAAATAGTTCACTTCTTTGTTGTTTAGGTAAATTTGCTATTTTATTCATTGTTATTATCTTTACATATTTGTTTTATTATTTCATATACCCATACAGTTGTAGTTTGAGTATCTTTTAAAATCTTTTCATACATCTTAGGTTCTATTTGTTCTTTTATTTTATTTATTACTTCATTTGTAATATGCTCTTTTCCCAAAGATTTTAAAGCTTGAACTATTAAAGAGCTTTCTTTATATTTGAATCCTATATCTTTTAAAACAGATTTTTTAAATTCTATTTCCACATCATTGAATAATTTATAACTTTTATTTGGTCCATCACTAAGATAGATATATTTTGCTTGTATTTGTGTAGATAGATTTAAAATATTTAAAGCACTATCTCCTGATACTTCTATTCTCCAATTAAACTTTCTAGCATATGCTCGTGATACTTGTTCTATATCTGGGCTTAATTCTTTTTTTAGGAAATCACTATATTTAGGATAATCATAAATTCCTCTTGATACTCGTCTAATTTTTTTATCTTTTACTAAATCAGATAATACATTATCTATTTGCTGTCGCTCGAACTTTTTAATCAAATCAGTAGATGAGAATGCCCACCCCCTACTATGACCAGAAATAAAATAAAATACTATATCATAGAGTTTCAATTGATTATTCCTTATTTGTATTTTCTAGAAAAAAGTATATCTATTTCTAGATTTTATTTAAATTAAATAAATCTCTTCCACCTTTTTTGTCTCAGTTGTCCCTGCTCTTTTAAGTTAATCTTTCCGTTTGCCTTTGGCTAAGCTCAAATGATTTGGTAGGGAATGGCTCCGAAGCGGAGACAACTTGCCCTTGGACTATTTTGAATTTAACAAAATAGGTCAGGACAAGTTAGTCTAAAATGTGCAAATGACACGGCTTTTGCAGGACACTACTCTACGACTATTAGTAGATTATTGTTCAGCACTTAATCTACAACACAATTACACTAGACGGTTCCCCTTATCTAGTAACCTATATCTTTAATTAATTCCAGTATTAGTATTCATACTAATTTAAAAACCTCTGTTTTATATCTTAACTGGTAAATCTATAGGAGTATTCTTGCTACTGCTTTCGCAGATGAACGGGCATCTCCAAGGTGAATCGTACCACATACACTTCCTCACACCTTGCTGATTTGGTCTCTTATTTGGCTATGATTGTTTTCGGTGAGTTCATTCTCACCTTATGCAAGTATTTAATTTTATCGCAAGGTTTTCGCCTTACAGTGCAGTCCTTACACTCTACCGCTTAAATAGTTTTTAGACAATACTTTATCCTCAACACTTAAGTTGATTTTTTTTATAAAAATTTTGGATTAAAAGCTTGAAATTTATTTAGATATTTGTTAAGATGCTATCACTTTTTTAGCAATTCTTGTAGTCGCCAAACTAACAGTGAAGGATTGCTGAAATACTCCTTTTTTTAGACATAAAAATATTCTCCAACAATTAAGTGGCTTTCATACTTTTATATTTAACATTTGAATTTATTTTGAGATTTGTATTTAAAATTAGAATGTAAATTTGGCAAGATACATATCTAATTAAAATACTTAGAGCTTAGCAAATTTATCGAGCGATAAATCTACTAAGCAGATATGTAGCTTGCCAAGCTCTAAATATTTATAGAGCTAGTATATAAGGTTTTGTGAACAATTACAATAAAGAATTTTTTGATTGATATTGCAGAATAATGAATACTATTTATAAAAAATGTTTAATAATGTATTGATAAAAAGAAATTTATAAAATTTTTAACTTAAAAATATAAATTAATTAAAAAAAATTAATTTTTTTTATATTTATTAATAAAAAATATCCAAGGACTTTTCAAGGACTGAAGAATTTAAATATGAATTCAAACAGTACAATAAGTGCTATTTTTAGGGGCTCAGGAGAGGATATAAAAGAGACTATACGGGACACCTAATCCCATTATATTCCTTTTATCATTATTTTCAATAGCAAAATAAAATATTTATATTTAACAATTAACTATATTATAGTTGAAAATGCCAAAGAAATAGATAAAATGTATATTATTTCTAAAGGCTTAATTAATTTTAATTTACGTATAAAATATTGATAAAATTCTACAAATCATTCCTTATTTAAAATATTTTAAAACACTATTCCTATTTGAAAGAGAACTCTAGAAATATTTCCAACACTTTCAACTTCAATATCTTGACCACCAACTACTCTTGCTAATTGTAATCTAGTAAATGAATTTTTATAATTTGTATAATATCCAATACCTATATCTTGTAAAGTTCTTTTTTCAAATTCTGTATCTTTTGAGCTATTACTCATATCTCCTGTACCTAAATCATAAAAAAAACCTATTTTATGATTAAGTTCAGATATATTTGGTAATTTTGTAAAAAATTCTACATTAAATACCAATGCATTTTCAACGCTTTGTTCACTATCTGAAAATACTTTTACTCCATCACTTCCACCTAATGTAAAATCTTCACTTCCATCTAAATTTTTATTTTTTAAAGCATATTGTGTTTTTATATTCGTATTTAATGAATACACTGGAGTGAAAATCATTTCTGATTCTAAATTTAAATTTACTTTAGAATAACTTCCTTGAGTATTTACACCATTTTTATCTAGTTCTTTTGAGTCTGCATCCTTTATATTTAACTTTCCTAAAGTGTAAAAAGACTCTAATTTTGTATATGTATCAAAACCTAATAAACTATAATTTTTTGTATAATCTAATCCTATTTTTATATTATTTATTTCCCTATTTTTTGATATAGAATCATCATAATAATCTTTTAACTTTTTATTAGAATAATAAGTTGAAATATTTAAATTCTCTATTCTTGACCTAATGATAGGATAAATTATTCCTGCTTCAATATTTGAAGTATATCCATCATAAATTCCATCTGGCGTTGTTTGATCTAATTTGACTAAATCATATTTTGTTTTTGAATAGCTTGTCTCAGCTTTTAATCCGTTTGCCATAAGAGGGAAACTATATCCCATTTTATAATTTTTTATATTTTCTCCATTACTTATCAAACCATTGAAAGATAATTTATCTCCAAGCTGTAATGGAGAATTTAGATTTAATCCTGCAATAATTCTATTCTTACCAGTAAATTTACTCCCATAATTATCACCCACTAAATATCCATCATAAAATGAAGTCTTTTGAGTTTCTATCTCAAAATCACTAGTTCCTACATCTACTCCTGGTTTTACATTTGCTTTTGATACAATTACTCCTGGTAAATCATTTATAATTAACATACTTCTTTCTAAAGTATTTGTACCAATTACATCATCTCTACTTTTTGCATCATCCAATATTGCTTGTATAAAAAAATCTTTTACATAAGAATTATTTGTTAATTTAAATTGCCCATAATTTCCTTCTATTATTGCTATTTTCAAAACATTATCGTTTTCTTGAATATTTTGTTTCGGTATATAAGCTCGTGCAACAAAATATCCTCTATCTCTATACTCTTTTGTAATTAAAGAAGCTATATTTTGAAGTTCAGAGAAACTTAATTCTTTATCTTTAAAACTATTTGTTAATTTTTCTAAATCTATAGATAAAATATGTTCATTTCCTTCAAAAGTATAGTTTTTTATATATAACTTTTTACCACTTTTATCATCAATCATTATAGGAGCATATTTTTTTTTACCATCTATTTCTATTAAATTATTTTTATTTTCTAAATTTTTTTCTTCAACAGTTTTTGGTAGATTTATAGAGTTTTGTATTGCATCAACATTTGGAAAATTAGCTCCAAATAAAATATTTGAAGCTAAAAAAGAAACTATTATTACTTTTTTCATTAATTTATACCTTTGTTATCTTTATCTTGTTTAATTACATAAAATTCTTGTTCAACACCTTCAGGAAGATTTACACCACTATTTATAAGTTTGATAGCTGAATTTTCTGCTAAAGCTATAATTATGTCACTATTAACATCTTTATTTTGGCTTTTTTCATTCATTAAAACTAATTCACTAAAAGTTATTTTTTCAACTTCTATTTTTTCAGGAGGAATTGAAACTAATGAAATATTATTTGTGTTAGGAAAATTCAATCTTTCTATAATTGATGCTGTTAAATTATTATTTTCTAATTTATTTGAAAATAAATTTTTTAAATTATCAGTAACTATTTTTATATTTTTTTCAACATTTGAAAAATCTTTCGTAATGATATTAGATATATCTGATGCATTCAAAGTATCATTAGGGGCACCTGTTCCTTGAAGTTTTGTATTAAGTTTTATATCACCTAAATTAAGCTTTGATGTCGCATTTATTTTTGCATTTTTTGCATTTAGATTTATTTTGCCCTTAAACTGATTAGTTCTCCCATCTAGTGTTACATCTCCAGTTGTTGAAGATAATGTTGTCTCACCATTTGAAGTAATTACTGAACTTGGGCTTTGTGTTATATCATCTGTTGCACTTACACCTAAAGATTCACTTGCGCTTATTGTTCCTAATTCTATTCCATTTACATCATTTAATGCTACATTTGCTCCACTTGCGTTTACTGTTCCTTGGAAGTCATTTTCTCCATCTAGTGTTACATCTCCAGTTGTTGAAGATAATGTTGTCTCACCATTTGAAGTAATTACTGAACTTGGGCTTTGTGTTATATCATCTGTTGCACTTACACCTAAAGATTCACTTGCAGTGATTGTTCCTAATTCTATTCCATTTACATCATTTAATGCTACATTTGCTCCACTTGCGTTTACTGTTCCTTGGAAGTCATTTTCTCCATCTAGTGTTACATCTCCAGTTGTTGAAGATAATGTTGTCTCACCATTTGAAGTAATTACTGAACTTGGGCTTTGTGTTATATCATCTGTTGCACTTACACCTAAAGATTCACTTGCGCTTATTGTTCCTAATTCTATTCCATTTACATCATTTAATGCTACATTTGCTCCACTTGCGTTTACTGTTCCTTGGAAGTCATTTTCTCCATCTAGTGTTACATCTCCAGTTGTTGAAGATAATGTTGTCTCACCATTTGAAGTAATTACTGAACTTGGGCTTTGTGTTATATCATGCTGTTGCACTTACACCTAAAGATTCACTTGCAGTGATTGTTCCTAATTCTATTCCATTTACATCATTTAATGCTACATTTGCTCCACTTGCGTTTACTGTTCCTTGGAAGTCATTTTCTCCATCTAGTGTTACATCTCCAGTTGTTGAAGATAATGTTGTCTCACCATTTGAAGTAATTACTGAACTTGGGCTTTGTGTTATATCATCTGTTGCACTTACACCTAGAGATTCACTTGCAGTGATTGTTCCTAATTCTATTCCATTTACATCATTTAATGCTACATTTGCTCCACTTGCGTTTACTGTTCCTTGGAAGTCATTTTCTCCATCTAGTGTTACATCTCCAGTTGTTGAAGATAATGTTGTCTCACCATTTGAAGTAATTACTGAACTTGGGCTTTGTGTTATATCATCTGTTGCACTTACACCTAAAGATTCACTTGCAGTGATTGTTCCTAATTCTATTCCATTTACATCATTTAATGCTACATTTGCTCCACTTGCGTTTACTGTTCCTTGGAAGTCATTTTCTCCATCTAGTGTTACATCTCCAGTTGTTGAAGATAATGTTGTCTCACCATTTGAAGTAATTACTGAACTTGGGCTTTGTGTTATATCATCTGTTGCACTTACACCTAAAGATTCACTTGCGCTGATTGTTCCTAATTCTATTCCATTTACATCATTTAATGCTACATTTGCTCCACTTGCGTTTACTGTTCCTTGGAAGTCATTTTCTCCATCTAGTGTTACATCTCCAGTTGTTGAAGATAATGTTGTCTCACCATTTGAAGTAATTACTGAACTTGGGCTTTGTGTTATATCATCTGTTGCACTTACACCTAGAGATTCACTTGCAGTGATTGTTCCTAATTCTATTCCATTTACATCATTTAATGCTACATTTGCTCCACTTGCGTTTACTGTTCCTTGGAAGTCATTTTCTCCATCTAGTGTTACATCTCCAGTTGTTGAAGATAATGTTGTCTCACCATTTGAAGTAATTACTGAACTTGGGCTTTGTGTTATATCATCTGTTGCACTTACACCTAGAGATTCACTTGCAGTGATTGTTCCTAATTCTATTCCATTTACATCATTTAATGCTACATTTGCTCCACTTGCGTTTACTGTTCCTTGGAAGTCATTTTCTCCATCTAGTGTTACATCTCCAGTTGTTGAAGATAATGTTGTCTCACCATTTGAAGTAATTACTGAACTTGGGCTTTGTGTTATATCATCTGTTGCACTTACACCTAAAGATTCACTTGCAGTGATTGTTCATAATTCTATTCCATTTACATCATTTAATGCTACATTTGCTCCACTTGCGTTTACTGTTCCTTGGAAGTCATTTTCTCCATCTAGTGTTACATCTCCAGTTGTTGAAGATAATGTTGTCTCACCATTTGAAGTAATTACTGAACTTGGGCTTTGTGTTATATCATCTGTTGCACTTACACCTAAAGATTCACTTGCAGTGATTGTTCCTAATTCTATTCCATTTACATCATTTAATGCTACATTTGCTCCACTTGCGTTTACTGTTCCTTGGAAGTCATTTTCTCCATCTAGTGTTACATCTCCAGTTGTTGAAGATAATGTTGTCTCACCATTTGAAGTAATTACTGAACTTGGGCTTTGTGTTATATCATCTGTTGCACTTACACCTAAAGATTCACTTGCGCTTATTGTTCCTAATTCTATTCCATTTACATCATTTAATGCTACATTTGCTCCACTTGCGTTTACTGTTCCTTGGAAGTCATTTTCTCCATCTAGTGTTACATCTCCATTTGTTGAAGATAATGTTGTCTCACCATTTGAAGTAATTACTGAACTTGGGCTTTGTGTTATATCATCTGTTGCACTTACACCTAGAGATTCACTTGCAGTGATTGTTCCTAATTCTATTCCATTTACATCATTTAATGCTACATTTGCTCCACTTGCGTTTACTGTTCCTTGGAAGTCATTTTCTCCATCTAGTGTTACATCTCCAGTTGTTGAAGATAATGTTGTCTCACCATTTGAAGTAATTACTGAACTTGGGCTTTGTGTTATATCATCTGTTGCACTTACACCTAAAGATTCACTTGCAGTGATTGTTCCTAATTCTATTCCATTTACATCATTTAATGCTACATTTGCTCCACTTGCGTTTACTGTTCCTTGGAAGTCATTTTCTCCATCTAGTGTTACATCTCCAGTTGTTGAAGATAATGTTGTCTCACCATTTGAAGTAATTACTGAACTTGGGCTTTGTGTTATATCATCTGTTGCACTTACACCTAAAGATTCACTTGCGCTTATTGTTCCTAATTCTATTCCATTTACATCATTTAATGCTACATTTGCTCCACTTGCGTTTACTGTTCCTTGGAAGTCATTTTCTCCATCTAGTGTTACATCTCCAGTTGTTGAAGATAATGTTGTCTCACCATTTGAAGTAATTACTGAACTTGGGCTTTGTGTTATATCATCTGTTGCACTTACACCTAAAGATTCACTTGCGCTTATTGTTCCTAATTCTATTCCATTTACATCATTTAATGCTACATTTGCTCCACTTGCGTTTACTGTTCCTTGGAAGTCATTTTCTCCATCTAGTGTTACATCTCCAGTTGTTGAAGATAATGTTGTCTCACCATTTGAAGTAATTACTGAACTTGGGCTTTGTGTTATATCATCTGTTGCACTTACACCTAAAGATTCACTTGCGCTTATTGTTCCTAATTCTATTCCATTTACATCATTTAATGCTACATTTGCTCCACTTGCGTTTACTGTTCCTTGGAAGTCATTTTCTCCATCTAGTGTTACATCTCCATTTGTTGAAGATAATGTTGTCTCACCATTTGAAGTAATTACTGAACTTGGGCTTTGTGTTATATCATCTGTTGCACTTACACCTAGAGATTCACTTGCAGTGATTGTTCCTAATTCTATTCCATTTACATCATTTAATGCTACATTTGCTCCACTTGCGTTTACTGTTCCTTGGAAGTCATTTTCTCCATCTAGTGTTACATCTCCAGTTGTTGAAGATAATGTTGTCTCACCATTTGAAGTAATTACTGAACTTGGGCTTTGTGTTATATCATCTGTTGCACTTACACCTAGAGATTCACTTGCAGTGATTGTTCCTAATTCTATTCCATTTACATCATTTAATGCTACATTTGCTCCACTTGCGTTTACTGTTCCTTGGAAGTCATTTTCTCCATCTAGTGTTACATCTCCAGTTGTTGAAGATAATGTTGTCTCACCATTTGAAGTAATTACTGAACTTGGGCTTTGTGTTATATCATCTGTTGCACTTACACCTAAAGATTCACTTGCAGTGATTGTTCCTAATTCTATTCCATTTACATCATTTAATGCTACATTTGCTCCACTTGCGTTTACTGTTCCTTGGAAGTCATTTTCTCCATCTAGTGTTACATCTCCAGTTGTTGAAGATAATGTTGTCTCACCATTTGAAGTAATTACTGAACTTGGGCTTTGTGTTATATCATCTGTTGCACTTACACCTAGAGATTCACTTGCAGTGATTGTTCCTAATTCTATTCCATTTACATCATTTAATGCTACATTTGCTCCACTTGCGTTTACTGTTCCTTGGAAGTCATTTTCTCCATCTAGTGTTACATCTCCAGTTGTTGAAGACAATGTTGTCTCATTTAATACAACGATAGATGTTCCACTCGCTTGAGTTATATCTCCAGTAGTTGAAGTAATATCAAGATTTGTTGAAGATACATTTCCAACAGTAAAATCCCCTCCTGCATAATCTATTTGTATATCTTGTGCAGTCATATTTACTTGACCAGTAAATGAATTTCCAGCTTCAGTAAGAATTAAATCTCCTCCTACTGCTTCAAAAGTTGAATCACCAGTAATAACCAAACTTGAACCACTTTTTTGTGTTATATCACCTGTTGTAGAGATTGACATATCTCCACCAGCTGTTATATTACCTGATTCAAAATCACCTTGTACATTTATATCAATATTTGAAGTTGATGTTAAATCATTAAATAAAAACTCATTTGATGTAACACTAAAATTACCTAAAGGTGATCTTCCCCCAATAGCTTCATCAAATTTAACTACTCCATCTAAAGCATTAATTGTAAGTCCATTTGCAGGTGTACTACCATCACTATTAACTTCTTTTGCAAATGTCACATCTCCTGGACCAGTTCCTGTACTTATAGTAATATCATCAGTTAAAGTTACATTTCCAGCAAAACTAATATTATTTCCATCGGTTGTTATATCTCCAGCTAAACTATTATCTCCTGTTCCATTTTGAACAAAACCATCTTTAGCTAAAATATCACCGTTTGAACTTGTTGTAAATAATCCTGAATTTGTAATTTCAGCACTTCCATCTATATTCATAGGAGCATTTACAGTTAAATTTGTTCCTGTAAAATCAAAATTTCCTGTTAAATCTGTTGTTCCATTAAAAGTACTTGTTCCAGTACCTGATAACTGTGTAAAATTATCTGCTGTAATTCCATTTGTTGTTACATCTTTTGCTGATACTATTTCAATATCACCTAAAGCTGAATTTGAACCAATTGCACCTGAAACTGAAATATCACCATTTCCAGCTGTAAAAGATAGATTTGGAGCAGGTGTAACTCCAGCTTTTGCATCGATAGAACTGCCAAAAGTTATATCTGAATTATTTGTAACAAATGAAGTGTCATTTCCTAATGTAACTGCACCTGTATATGTTTGAGTTCCATTAGTTTTTACAACTCCTCCATTTATTTCAGAATCACCTGATACACTTAATGTTCCTAATTCATAATTAGAACCCACTGCTCCATTAAATACAACATCTCCAACAATGTCTAAAAATCTATAATTTGATATTGGTGTTGCTCCACCTGTATTATCACTATCCACAGTATTTTCAAAAGTAATTTTACTTCCTGTTAATGTTGTATTTGCATTTAAAACAACTGCACCGTTATAATTTTGTGTTCCAGAAGTCTGAATATCAGCATTACTTCCTAAAGTAATTAAATCACTATTTGCTTTAAGTTTAGAAGATTTAATAGATTGATTTAAATTTAAAGTATTAGATGAATTTATTATTAATTCATCTAAAGCAGCTGTATTTCCAACTGCACCACCAAAACTATTAGTTCCTGTTCCTGTTGATAATGTTAAATCTCTAGGTGTAGATACATCATCACTGTTTACAGTATCTGCAAAAGAGATATTACCAACACCACTTCCTGTACTCATTACAACATCATCTGTTAATACTACTGCTTTTGCAAAGCTTATATTATTATTTACTGTTGTGATATCTCCTGCTAAGCTATTTGTTCCTACACCATTTTGTGTAAATCCTCCACTTGCATTTATATCACCTTCACTACTTGTTGTAAACAATCCTGAGTTTGTTACACTCATTGCTCCACTATTAAATGCTTTATTTATTGTTACATTATTACCTGTTATTCCTACTGTTCCTAAGGCTAACGTATTTCCTGTAGTTCCATCAAATATTACATTCCCATTTCCATTATTAATAGTTAAATTTCTTACGCTTGTTGTACTATCTAAATTATCTTTAAACCAGATTGTTCCATTATTTATTGTACTTAATGTTGTATTTGCTCCTAGAGTTGTCACACCATTATATGTTTGATTATCTTTTGTTCTTATTGAAGCGCTATTTATTGCAGTTGTTCCACTTACATCTAAACTTCCTAAAGCGGATGTTGCTCCTACTATTCCATTAAATATTCCATTCCCATTTATACTTAATGTTCTATAATCACTTGTTCCTGAGGTATTACTTGAGTTTAATGTTCCTCCAAATGTTACATCACTTCCTGTTAGAGTTGTGTTTTGTCCTAAGACTACGGCTCCGTTATAACTTTGAGAACCAGTTGTTACATAATTAGCTCTATTTAAATTAATATTTGTTGCTGTCCAATCTATAGAGTTTACTTGGTGGTCTTTATCTAAAGTTACACTATTTGCTGAAGTTATTTTTAACTCATCAAGTTTACCTGTAAGCGCATCAACACCTAACGTTTTATTGAATATAACATTTCCTGTTCCTGCTGCTAAAGTCAAACTATGTGGACTACCTAAAGCTGTTGCATCATTTTCAACTTCTTGTAAACTAATATTTCCAGCACCAGTATTTGTATCTAAAGTTAAATCACCAACTAAATAAAACTTACTGTTAAATGTAATATCACTATTGTTAGTTCTAATTTTTCCAGCTAATTTAGTATCTCCATCAGCTAAAATAGAGAAACCTCCTTTTGCAAAAATATCAGCTTCTCCAAGCATTGAAAAATCACCATGTGTTTTAAATGTTACTAATCCATCAGCTGTTATATTATCATTTAAAACTATACCTTCTGAACCAGTTGCCGTTAAATTATCTAAAGTAATAGCTCCTTTTGTTACAACTTCACCAGCAGTAGTAATTGTTCCTGTTGCAGTTACAACAATATCTCCTGAAGTTGTAGTTCCAGTTACTCCACCATCAGCACTTCCAAAGGCAACATCACCATAACTATTTACATATATTCCACCAGTATTTGCATTAAGACTTAATTCTTTTACTTGTGTTTGAATATATTTATTACTAGCACCTACTCCTGTTTTGCCATTTAAAGCTGCAACTCTACCTATGATATTTGGATTACTAGAAGCTGTATTATCTGTAATATTTCCATTTGTTGCAGTAACTCTTATTAAACTATCTCCATCAACAGTATTTCCACCAACAACTTTTTGTGCTTTTATTTCACCTAATAAAATGTTATTTGCAGCTAATAATGTAACATCACCATCATCAACTTCATATACTGTTCCATCTGCCATTGTGATATTTCCAGTTGTAGCTGTAACACTTATTTCTCCATTTTCAGTAGTTCTAAGTCCACCTGAAGATCCAGTATGTGTAACACCTGTTCCACCAATCAATGTAATATTTCCTGTTCCTGTTGAAACTAATGCTCCAATAGTAAGTAATCCACCAGCTTCAAGATTAACATTTCCTGAACCATCTGCTGTTGCAGTTTGAGTTAGAGATAAGTTATTATTTGCTTTTAGTCTTAAATTACCATTATTAACAGTTTGAATTGCTCCTGTAAATGAGATTGTAGAAGTAGTTATATCAATCCCTTTTGTAGCACTTGTATAAAGAGATTGTTGTCCAACATCACTAAATGTCCCCAAATTAACTGTTGTAGTTCCAGTTCCAGCTTTTTGTTCAAAACTTGCAGCTTTAATACCATTTGTAGTTACATTTGTTGCTGAGTTTATTATAATATCACCTAACTGTGTTGTGTTACCAACTAAGCCTGTAAATACTACATTTCCAGTTCCTGCTGTTAAAGTTAAAGTTTCAGTTGATGGTGTTGTTCCATCTATAGTTTGAGCAAAAGAGATATTACCAGCACCACTTCCTGTACTCATTACAACATCGTCTGTTAATACTACTGCTTTCGCAAAGCTTATATTATTATTTACTGTTGTGATATCTCCTGCTAAGCTATTTGTTCCTACACCATTTTGTGTAAATCCTCCACTTGCGTTTATATCTCCTTCACTACTTGTTGTAAACAATCCTGAGTTTGTTACACTCATTGCTCCACTATTAAATGCTTTATTTATTGTTACATTATTACCTGTTATTCCTACTGTTCCTAAGGCTAATGTATTTCCTGTAGTTCCATCAAATATTACATTCCCATTTCCATTATTAATAGTTAAATTTCTTACGCTTGTTGTACTATCTAAATTATTTTTAAACCAGATTGTTCCATTATTTGTTGTGCTTAATGTTGTATTTGCTCCTAGAGTTGTCACACCATTATATGTTTGATTATCTTTTGTTCTTATTGAAGCGCTATTTATTGCTGTTGTTCCACTTACATCTAAACTTCCTAAAGCGTATGTTGCTCCTACTATTCCATTAAATATTCCATTCCCATTTATACTTAATGTTCTATAATCACTTGTTCCTGCTGTATTACTTGAGTTTAATGTTCCTCCAAATGTTACATCACTTCCTGTTAGAGTTGTGTTTTGTCCTAAGATTACGGCTCCTGTATAAAGCTGTGTTGATGTAGTATCAACAGAATCGGCTCCACTATTAATATTAATCGTACCACTAGTAATTGAAGTTGATGCAGCTTTAATATCACTTGCTATATTTGTAGTAGTTGCAGAGGCAATTGTAAGTGCTCCTAAACGAGTTGTATCTCCAATAGTATTATTTATATTAACAGTTCCTATTCCAGCTGTTAAAGTGATATTATTTGCACCATTTAATCTACCATTTAAATTTATGTTTCCATTATTTGTAGTTAATTTAGAAGTACCTAATAATTCACTATTACCTAGTGTAATTGTAGCTGCTGATGTAGTCGATTTTGTTTCACCAAATAAATTTATACTATTTTGAGAAGTTGCAGTTAAACCATTTGTAAAAGTTGTCGTATCAGTAGAAGAATCACCTAATGTTAAATTTCCTGTATTACTCAAAGTTGTATTTCCAGCTATTGAGTTTGAACTCCCTAATAATGCTATATTATAATTTGAGCTACCAGCTAATGCAGACATAGCTGTATTTACAGTTAAATTACCATCGAAAGCTATTGTTTTATTTTCTGTACCGTTTAAAATAGTCAGGTTATTAGTATTAACAGTTCCTGTAAATGTTGTATCTGCACTTTTTGTAATAGTGATAGTTCCTATATCTGTTCCAATATTTCCAATTGAAACATTTCCTATAGAGTTAATTCCTAAATTTGAAACTGCTCCACTTGCCGTTCCTGTAATTGAATCAACTGCAATATCATTATTTATTCCTGTTCCTAAAGTTAATGTTGCTCCATCACTTAAAGTTACTGCTGAAATATCAATATTTCCAGTTGAAGTTCCTCCAATAATTGAATTACCTAAAATTTTTACAGCTGTGTTACTATCACCTAATGAAATAACTGAAGTACCCTCTGATTGAATAGTTCCATTGATATTTACTAAACTTGGATTATCAGTATTTAATCCATTTACAAAATTTATTGTGTCTGAACCATTTCCTAAATTTAAATTTCCAGTATTATTAAAAGTAATAGCATTTTGTATAGTTGTATTTGTTCCATATAAACTTATATCATAATTACTTGCTTGTGTACTTAGAGTATTTACAGATAAATTTCCATTAAATACAACACTTCCTGGAGTTGTAGTAATTCCCTCTTGAATACTTAAAGTATCAATTCCACTTATACTTCCGCTTGAAGTTATGCTTCCTTGCCCTGAAATTAATTTTAGATTTTTATTATTTCCAGTTGCTGAATTTAAACTAATATTTCCAACTCCTGTTCCTGTTGATAAAGTAACAGTATTAGCAAGTAAATCAAGATTTCCACCAATTGTAAGATTATTATTTGTTGTAGTAATATTTGAATTTAAACTAATATCTCCTGTTGCACTAAATGTTGTTCCTGTTGTAATATCTGAATTTTGATTAACAGTTATTAATCCACTATTTGTAAATGTTGTTGAAGTTGTAGAGTCCCAAGTATTATTTAGATTAAAAATTCCACCTGTAAGTGATGCACTTGCAACTTTTACAGAATCATTAAAATCTGTTTTTGTTGCAGAATTTATAACTAAATTTGCTAATCTATTAGTCTCTCCAACTTTATCTTCAAAAGTAACATTTCCAGTTCCAGCACTTAAAGTTAAATCATAAGTTCCATCTACTGTTCCTTTGAAATCTATATTTCCAATTCCACTATTTGTACTTATTATTGTATTTCCATTTAAAGTCACATCATCTGTAACTATGTCACTATTTGTTGTATTGATTGTAGAGAAAAGTTGAACTTTTTTATTTGTATCTGTTGAAGCTGCAACTGTATTTAAACCATTTGTAAAATTAAATGTATCAGCTGTTGCATTTCCTAAAACTAAGTTACCTTTATTTAAAAAAGTTGTTTGATTTGTAAATGTATTTGAAGAACCTAATAAAGAGACATCATAACTTCTTGCATAAGTTTCAAAATCAACTACTCCAACATTTCCACTTAGAGTAACACTTCCTGTTGATGTTTCAGCATCTTCTTGTAAAATTAATTTATTTAATCCAGTTGCATTATTTGTAACTGTAATATTTCCTGAACCTGAAATCAATTCTAAGTTTTGATTTGCACCAGTTATAGAATTAATAGTAATATTACTTGCTCTATCATTTGCAAGTATAGTTACTATCCCATTTGCACCATCTGTTGGTACACTTAATGTCAAGGCTCCTCCCACAGAAATACTACCTGTTGCAGTTGTTAAATCACTACCTAAAGTTAATGCACCACTTGTACTAAATGCTCCTGTTGATGTAATATTTCCTACATTAGATTTTGTAACTAAGCCACTATTTGTGATAGTTGTAGTTGAATCTGAATTTAAATTATTATTAAAATTAAAAGCTGTTCCAGTTAAAGTAAGAGTTCCTACATCAACCTCATCATTAAATGTTGTAGCTACACTTCCAGCAATTTGTGAAAATATTCCTTTTAAATCAACTTTTTTATCAAAAGTTGCTGTTGCAACTGAGTTTATTGTTAAAGTAGTTAAATCAAAATCCTCTTTTCTCCCAACTAAATCAGAAAAAGTAATATTTCCCGCACCAGTAGTTAAAGCTAAAGCTTCATTTGTTCCACCACTTGTTCCTTGTGTTTGCCCACTAACAGTAATATTTCCTGCACCCGTTGATGTACTTAAAAGAACAGATTTTCCTTCAGCAATAGTTAAATTCCCACCTATTGATAAGTTTGTATTTGTTGTACTAATATTAGAAGCAAGATTAATATCTCCAGATGTACTAAAACCACCATTTGCAGTTATATCTCCTGTTTGTGATTTAGTAATTAATCCTGAATTTACAAATGAAGTTGCTCCTGTACTATTCCAACTATTGTTTATATTAAAAACAGTACCTCTTAAAGTTGCTGCTCCACCAACATTTACTGTATTTGCAAAGGTTGTAGTATTAGTTGCTGCATTTGTTTGAGTAAGATTTGTACCAATATTTACTGTACTATTAAAATTCGTTAAAGCAGAATTTGTGATTGTTAAATTTGCAAAAGTTGTATTATTTCCAATAGCTCCATTAAAGTCGATATTTCCAGTACCAGCATTTAATGTTAAGTTTCCAGAATTTGTAGTATTTCCATTTATAGTATCATTAAATACTATATTTCCACTTCCACTTCCTGTACTAATTGTACTATCTTGACCTCCTAAAACTCTAACTGCACCATTGAAAGTGATATTATTATCATTACTTGTTAAAGTTCCTGTATATAAATCTATATAAGTTCCAGATTTTGTAATGAAATTTAAATTATCAGTTGATGTAACAGTTGATGAAATTGAAATAGGATTCGATAAATCAGCACTTCCTATATTTATTACACTAAAACCATCTTTTGCAATACCTGAAGTTCCATTCCAAAAAAAGTTTGATGATAAATTAAGTGTTCCATAACTTCCAATACCTATACTTGTACCATCAGTTTTTGCTTTAATATTTAATATCCCACCAAGAGATTTTATAGTTGTGCTTGTATTTAAAGAAATTGCATCCGCTATAAGATTAATATTCCCTGTATATGTTCCACCTGAAGAATTTGTATCTCCTATTACAGCAGCTCCATTTGTATAAATACCTGCATATACATAACCACTACCCCAAGAAGAGCCACTACTTCCTGAACTTCCATTGTTCCAACCAGTACCTCCAGTACCTCCATATCCAGTATTTCCTCCATATCCTGCAGCACCTCTTGTAGTATCAAAAGTAATATTTTCATCTGCATGAATTGAAGTAGCTGATTCTAAAGATATTGCATATCCAGAGTTTCCACCAGCTCCACCAGTTCCACCTGTTCCTCCTGTTCCACCATCTCCCATATGTGCTGAACCACTTGAACCATAAGTATAACCGCCATAATTAGCGCCACTAATAGTGTTGTGTCCAAGCTCTACATTACCTCCTTGTCCAGCTGTAGCATAAGTACCTCCAGTACCCCCAGTACCTCCGGTTCCACCAGAGCCTCCTGTACCTCCTGCTCCTCCAGTTGCTTCAAGTTTTAAGTCTCTTCGGGCTTCTAAAGTAGCACTAGTTACTTTTATACCAATACCACCACTTGCACCTGCACTTCCATTTCCACCAGTACCTCCTGTTCCTCCTGTTCCTCCAATAGAGTTACCTCCTGTACCTCCATAAGCATATCCGCCTGAGTAATAAGCTGTTATATAATTAGCTTGTTGATAATATCCACTTCCAGGTTGACCATAACCAACCCATTGACCAGATGAATTATAAGGTCCTGCCCCATCATAGTGATAAGAATAATGGTCAAATTGTTGGTATGTTCCAGAAGTATCTCCCCCTTTAGCATTACCTCCACCTTCTCCATTGTAAGCAGTTCCTCCAGTATCTCCCATTCCACCGTTTCCACCATTTCCACCATTTCCACCTTTTCCACCAATACCTGTTACAGTTAGGTCTCTTCTAGCTTCAATAGTTGTACTTGATGAGATTGATACTCCATTTCCACCTGCAGCTGCTGTAGCAAAAGCACTATCTCCATTTGAACCAGATAATCCTTGTCCCCCATAAGAAGATGCTCCTGTATATCCATGACTATCAGTACCTGCACCTGATGAAACTGCACTTGGTTGAGTATATACATAATTACTTGCTGCTCCTGCGTTATAAGTATAATTAGCACCTGTTGAACCTGAAATAACTACATTATTTTCAGCATTCGCAGCATCACTTGCATTTGAACCAGCTCCACCTTGTCCTTTAAGATTTATATCTGTAAGTGATAAAATATTAGTATTTGAACCAACTAATATTCCTTCTCCTCCAACTTTAGAAGCTCCATTATAATAACTAATATTATAGTCATATCCTTTACCTCTAATATTTATATTATCCGCTGTGAACTTATTATAGTTACCTATATAAACACCATTTTTATATGTATCACCATAAGAATAAGCATTTCCTACAGAATACCCATTTGAAGCAGCCCCTATATCTAAATCTCCATGTATATTTATAGTTTGATTAGAACTACCATTGTTTTCAAAATAAACTGGACCTGCTGTTTCAATAGTAAAATTCAATATACTTGAAGCTGTATCACTAATTTGTACGCCTGAACCTATATAAATATAACCTGAACCTGTTGATTGTAGTTTTAATGTAACTTCATTTCCTGATGTTTTGGAGATAATTACACCATTTGAAATTGTCATAGAACCTGAGACTATATTTTCTACACTTGTTCCACCATTTAAAGTACTAACATAACTATTTGCTACAGATTGCGTTATTGTTGTATCAGTTGGATCTAATAACCATAAACCACCTTTTCCTTTTGGTGCAGCTGCTGTTACACTTATATTTTCAGTATCAAGTGTATATCCAGACGTTTCAATTTTTCCACCATTTCCACCATTATTTCCAGCTTTTGCTTCAAGAGTAGCAGCTACTTTTGTAAGAGAATTTGATTTTGTTACATCAGACCAAATAGCAATAGTTCCTCCATCACCATTATCTGTTGCATTTGCTGTGATTTTTGCATTTTTTTCAACAATTGTTTTTGTAGCTTGAGAAACTGATTTATCACTATTTTGCCAACTTCCTCCAACATAAATAGTTCCACCACCTGTTTTTCCATCTGCTTTTATTGAAGCTGTTTGAGTTATAGTTGTGTTTTCACCTGTTACAATAATTTTTCCTGCTTTTCCAGTATTAGAGCTAACATCTATAGTTCCTGAATTTATAACTTCTCCATTATTTGCTACAAGTTCTACTTTACCTGAAATATCATCTAAACTATTAGCTTCTATAACTCCTGTATTATTTACAACTCCTTTTAACAGTTCATTTACTGCATTTGTTGTTAAATATATCTCTCCACCATTTGCTACGATAGTTCCTGAGTTCTCAACCATTGCATCAAGAACTCCTTTTGACACTACTAAATCTACAATAGAATTCCCATTTAGGTTTACTGTATATTCACTTGCTCCACTTAAATATACTTTCCCTTTTATTGCTTTTATTGTTCCAGAATTTTTTACTTCATTTGAAGCTAACACTACATATGAATTATTTGTTACTTCTATTGTTCCTAGGTTTATTACGCTATTTGTACTATCACCTTTAAAGTTATAATTCCCTGCTTGAAAATCCTTATCTGAAAGTTCTTTTGTTGTTGCTACTAATCCTGCTGTATTTACTTTTGCATTTTTATTAAACAATATTCCATTTGAGTTTAATATCCAAACTTGTCCATTTGCGTTCAATGCTCCATCTATTACTGATTTCTCATTACCTACTACTCTATTTAGAGTGATTGAATTTTGATTTGGTTGATTAAAATTTACTACTTCATTTGATTTTATTGAAAAGTCTTTCCAATTTATTGAGGCTTTTTGTGTACTTTGATTTATATTTGTTGTATTCCCACTTTGAGAAATTATTGCAGTTCCACTTGTTACAACTCCTTGTGTTGGACTTGCACTTGCTATTATTGCACTTCCTAGCATTGCTGATACAACTAGACTTATTTTCCCACCTTTTAAGATTCTAAATCGTGAGCTAAAATCATGATTAAATTTTATCATTTCATTTTCCTAATTAGAGAAATTTATCACTAAAGTATATAGTTCTAATATCATTTCTATATCACTTATTTATTTACTTGATTATTTTGCATTTAGAATCATATTTATGTAAAATATGCAAAATTTAAATGATTTGAGTAACTATGAAAAAAATCTTTTTAATCTTTTTATTTTTAATTTCTTCACTTTTTTCAAAAAACATAAATTTAAATGAAAAAGAGATTAATTATTTAAAAGAAAAAAAAACTATAACTATGTGTGTTGACCCAGATTGGGAACCCTTTGAAAAAATAAATAAAGAGGGATTTCATGAAGGTATAGCAGCAGATTTAATAAAATTAATTTCAGAAAAATTAAAAATAAAAATTAAGTTAATTTATACAACTAATTGGGATGAAAGTATTCTTTTTTCAAAAGAGAAAAAATGTGATATTTTAAGTTTTTTAAATGATACTCAAAAGAGAAGAGAATGGCTAACATTTACAGATGTTTTATTTGAAGATCCAAATGTCCTTGTTGGAAGAGTTGAAAGAAAATATATTGAAGATATTTCAAAAGAAAATTTATCAATAGCACTTCCAAAAGAGACAGCAATGGCTGAACGTTTTGCAAAAGATTTTCCAAATCTTACAATCATACCAACAGATAGTGAAGATGAGGCATTTAAACTTGTAGAAGAACAAAAAGCAGATTTAACGCTTCGATCTATGATAGTTACGGCTTACACTATCAAAAAAAATGGAATATTTAATCTTAAAATAATTGGTGAACCTAAAGGATATGAGAATAATCTAAGAATTGGTGTAAGAAAAGATGAACCAATTTTAAGAGATATATTAAATAAAGCTATAAATAAAATCACAAAAAAAGATATAGATAACATTATAAATAAATATGTAACTATAGTAATTGAAAAAACTACCACTTTTACGGTTGCTCTTTGGATTTTAGCTACTTTATTAATTGCTGTTTTTATAATTCTTTTGTGGAATTATATGCTGAATAAAAAAGTAAAAAACGAAATTAAGAAAAATCAAAAACAACAACAGCAATTAATAGAACAAAAAAGAAAAGCAGAAATTGGAGAACTACTAGGCAATATTTCTCATCAATGGAAAAATGGTTTAACACAAATATCTTCATTGAATTTAGAGATGATTTTAATGTATGAACTAAAAGAAAATTTTATTAATAATGAAGCCTTTTATGATAGATTAAAAGATACAGAAAATTCTATAAAATTTATGATTGATACTATGAATACATTTTTAAATTATTATAAAGAAGAGAATCATTTTTCAGAATTTAATATCAAAAACAATATAAATGAGGTTTTAAAATTAGTTGATATTGAAATAAAAAATTCTAAAATTGATATTAAAATAATTGAAAATTTTCCTTTAAAAATAAGTGCTAATAAAAATGAATGGATGCATATTTGGTTAAATTTATTCACAAATTGTATTAAAATTTCTAAAATTAGAAATATTGAAATTCCGAAAATTGAAATACTTATAAATGAAAAAAATATAATTTTTAGAGACAATTGTGAAGGTTTCAAAAAAGATATATTAAAAACAATCCTAAATAATGAACAAAAAGGATTAGGATTAAAAATGAGTTCTAAAATATTAGAAAAAAATGATTGGGGAATAATCATAGAAAATTCTAAAACAGGTGCAAAAATCACTTTATTTGATAAAAAATAATAATCGTGATATAAAAATGATATTTGTTTTTTATAATTATTAAAAAAAGGTTATAACTTTGATTAAAAATATAAATATATTAAAATCATTATCAATTCTTTATGCAGAAGATGACATAGTAATTAGAGAAACTATAACAAGAATTTTAAAAATGTTCTTTAAAGAAGTTTTTATTGCATCTGATGGAAATGAAGCATTAAAAATCTATGAAAATAAAAAACCTAATGTTCTTATGTTAGACTACGTTATGCCTAATTTAGATGGATTCCAAACAGCTAAAATTATAAGAGAAATAAATAAAAAGATTCCTATTATTCTTGTGAGTGCATATACTGATAAAGAAAAGTTACTAAATGCAATTGAAATTAATTTAATAAAATATTTAGAAAAACCTATTTTATATGATGACTTAATAAATGCATTTGATAGTGTAATACATTTTTTAGAAACTAATAATTTAATTCTTACAAAACTTGATGAAAATACTTGTTATTCATTCATTACAAAAAATATTATAAAAAATGAACAAGAAATATCACTAAGTAAAAATGAAATACTATTCTTAGAGCTTTTATTGGATAAATCAAATCAATTAGTTACAAAAGAGATTATCGAAAATATTGTTTTTAAAGAAAATGTTGATGAAAATACATTGAGAAATATGGTTTATAGATTAAGAAAAAAATTAGATACAGAAGTAATAATAACTATTAAAGATTTAGGATATTTAATTAGAATCTAAAGAAGTAGTAAAAACTACTTCTTTAGTTACAAAAAATTAAATTAAATCATTTTATCTCTTTTTTTACCTTCTTTTACTATAACTGATCTGTCAACCCTAAAACATACTCAGAAATAAATATCCCTAAGCATCAATTTCTTTTTGTAACAATTTTTGTCTTTCTTCAAACTCTACAGGTGATAAATTATTATTTGCACTATGACTTCTTTCTCTATTATAAAATACTTCTATATATTCAAATATTGATCTTTTTGCTTGTTCTTTTGTATGATAAATCTCATGATGAATTAATTCTGTTTTTAGTGTATGGAAAAAACTTTCTGCAACTGCATTATCATGACAATTTCCTTTTCTGCTCATACTTTGAATGATTTCATGTCTTTTTAATAAATCTTTATGTTCATAAGATGCATACTGACTTCCTCTATCTGTATGCCAAATTAATCCTTTATCAGGATTTCTTAAAATAAGAACCATCTTTAAAGCATCATTTACAAGTGAAACCTTCATCGTTTCATCCATACTCCAACCAACAATTTTTCTTGAATATAAATCAATTACCGTTGCAAGATACAAACATCCTTCACTTGTTTGAGTAATTTATTCTCTGCTCGTAGTTGTTTTAGCTCTGCAAGTAATTCTTGTTGTGAGGATTTAGATTGATTTTTAGTTTCATCAATAGGAGTTGTTATATTATTCTTTTTTTTATAAACTTTAATCCAATTATAAATTGTTTTATCATTTATACCAAGATCTTTTGCAATTTGCATTGCTGACTTTTCGCTATTCAAAATCAATTGAACAGTTTCATCCCTAAACTCTTTAGTATATTTACTATTTCTCATTTTTTCTACTTCTTTCATACTTATTATTTTAACTTAGAAGTTTTTAAATCTCTAAGTATGATTTAGTGTAGCCGGATCAGATATTCTTGGAATGGATGGAACTTTTGTAGGTGGCTGATTTAGGTATTTTTTGTAAACGGATTCTTACTAATAATTTAAAATCATTATAGCAAAAATCTAAGATATTAGAAATATAAAAGAACAGTATATTAATTTATTGTTCTCTCATAGCTTCATCTTTATATCTAATCATTGGAGAGATAATGTATTCAATTAATCTTCATCAAATGCTGCTAATTCTTTTTCAGACAAACCTTTTATTATCTCTTCAAATTCTGTATCAGTTGCCATTTTTTACTCCTAAAATAAGTCTAAAGTTTTAAAATATTTATTCATTTATAATTCTTCTAATTTTCAAAATATGGAAGTATTTCATTTATTTCTTCTTTTAAATTAGAACAATTAGTTAATGTTTTCAATAAATTATTTAACCAAAAAGATTTTTCAAATATATATTTTATTTTAGAATTATCTTGAACTTTTAAATCAAGATGAAGTTTTTTCATATCTTTTATATTTTTAAATAATTCTTGATATTTTGGGTTTTCGCAATTTATTCTATGAGTTTGATTTCCATCTATAATTGATATATATGTTAAAAATATTATCTTAAAATATTTATTTTCAATTAACTGTTTTTTATTAGATAAATTGGTATTTTTTTTTATATATTCATTGTAATTTAAATAAATACTATTTATATCTTCTAAATATTTTTTATCTAATATTAATTTAGATTGTTTTTTTTCTAAATAATTATCTATAAAGCTATTTACTAGACTCAAATATTCTGTAAGTAAATTATTCATAATCTGTAACTTATTATCTGTTATTAGTGAAGTATCATATTTGAATTCAAGTGTTCCTAATCTTGTGATTTTATATAGTATATCTTCATAATATTTTTTATATTCTTCTTCTGTTTTTAATTTTTTTTCATAATCCAATGATATATCATTATTTGATGTCTTAACACCTATTCCATATATTTTTCTATAAAGTAACATATACCAAAATACATCTTCTGCTGAATTTTCAGGAAGTAAAGATTTTCCTTTTTCATAATCTGTATTCATTTTATTTAATAATGGTTTCATCAAAAAACTATCATAATTTACAAAGTTATGTAATCTTTCAATATATGCTGCTACTCCCATAGCATTTATAAAATATTCTGTTGCTTCTGGATTTGAAGATAATTGTGGTTGAAACATATCTTTTATTGTTTTTGTTTGGATTTCATATTGAAAAATAGCTAATGAACCTATAAAAAGAGTTACTAATATAAAAATTCTTAGTTTTAAACTTTTTATTTGAAATATTTTTTTAACTAATTGTTTAACCATTTTTATTTTTTATCCTTCAAATTTTTAAAAACAAACTATAACTTTTCCTTATTATAAACTTCTATTTATATTATAATAACAATTATCATTTACAATAATACATAATTTTTTCTTAAACTTCATTATTTTATAATACTTTTTTTAAATATTTTATTATTTTATGATTTATTTTTTAGAGTATAAAGGATTTTTTTTTAGTATTCTAATTCATTATTTCATTTACTAAGGTACTTTCTATATTCACTGTAAAATCAGCCACCTACAAAAGTTCCATCCATTCCAAGAATATCTGATCCGGCTACACTAAATCATACTTAGAGATTTAAAAACTTCTAAGTTAAAATAATAAGTATGAAAGAAGTAGAAAAAATGAGAAATAGTAAATATACTAAAGAGTTTAGGGATGAAACTGTTCAATTGATTTTGAATAGCGAAAAGTCAGCAATGCAAATTGCAAAAGATCTTGGTATAAATGATAAAACAATTTATAATTGGATTAAAGTTTATAAAAAAAAGAATAATATAACAACTCCTATTGATGAAACTAAAAATCAATCTAAATCCTCACAACAAGAATTACTTGCAGAGCTAAAACAACTACGAGCAGAGAATAAATTACTCAAACAAGTGAAGGATGTTTGTATCTTGCAACGGTAATTGATTTATATTCAAGAAAAATTGTTGGTTGGAGTATGGATGAAACGATGAAGGTTTCACTTGTAAATGATGCTTTAAAGATGGTTCTTATTTTAAGAAATCCTGATAAAGGATTAATTTGGCATACAGATAGAGGAAGTCAGTATGCATCTTATGAACATAAAGATTTATTAAAAAGACATGAAATCATTCAAAGTATGAGCAGAAAAGGAAATTGTCATGATAATGCAGTTGCAGAAAGTTTTTTCCATACACTAAAAACAGAATTAATTCATCATGAGATTTATCATACAAAAGAACAAGCAAAAAGATCAATATTTGAATATATAGAAGTATTTTATAATAGAGAAAGAAGTCATAGTGCAAATAATAATTTATCACCTGTAGAGTTTGAAGAAAGACAAAAATTGTTACAAAAAGAAATTGATGCTTAGGGATATTTATTTCTGAGTATGTTTTAGGGTTGACAGATCAGTTATAGTAAAAGAAGGTAAAAAAAGAGATAAAATGATTTAATTTAATTTTTTGTAACTAAAGAAGTAGTTTTACTACTTCTTTACTATTTTTTTGCTTTTTTCTTTTTATGTCTATTTATAAATAACATAAATCCAGTTATTACAAAAAGTGCCATTAAAGATGAAGCTAAAAACATACCAATTTGACCAATAATCCCAAAATACTCACCTGTGTGTAAAGGCAAAATACTTCTCATTAATTGTTCATTTAAAGGTTTTTCTTTAAATCTATCATCTTTTAATAATTGCCAAGAATTAATATCTAATTCTAAAGTATTTGAATGTCTAAAATAGTCTGATTTATCATCTAAATAAGTAAAACTATAAATCGTTCCTTTTTGAGGTAATCTAACTATAAATGAATAATAATCTTTTTGAATAAAAATATTAAACATATCTATAGCTTTTTGAACATCAGCAAATTTGGATTGAGAATTTTCTTCTCTCCTTTGAACTTGTATTTTTGAATTTTCTCCCATTTGAGAAATATCTCTTTTTGGTTTTTCTCCTCTAGGTGCTTGTGCTATTGGCTTTTGTTCTACTTTTTGCCCCTCAACTTTTTGCTGTTCTTTTGGAGGCATCATTCTTTGAGGTTTTTCAACACCTGCGATTTTATATAACATTGTATTATACCAACCATAAGACCAGTAAAGTCCAGTTAATGCAGCAAGCAAATAAAATGGTATAACCCACATTCCTATTGCACTATGCATTGTTGATAAAAATGCTCTACCTTTATGTTTAAATTTAAAAGTAAAACTTTTGAAAAAAGAGTGTTTAATTCTTCCCCAATAAACAATAATACCACTAATCACAAGAACAATTAATGCCACAGTTGAAATAGCAACAGTTTGTTTCCCAACTTCTCTTGCATCACCTTCTAAGGCTAACCATCTATGCAATCTTAACATCAATGAAAAAAACTCTTTACCTTTTAAATCAGGTAAAATTTCTGCTGTATAAGGATTTAAATAATAATTTACTCCTCTTCTAGCCTCTTTTCCTTCTCCTATTCCTGCTACATTTATTACTACAGACGAACTTGGTTCATTAGTAATAGAAACACTATTTATTTTTGCTTTAGGATTTATTGCTTGAAATTTTTCTAATAACTCTTTTGTTGATAATTTAGTTTTATTTTCTGGAACACTTACAATAAAACTATCTTGATTTATAAATCTTGTTATCTCTTTTTCAAAAGATAATACCGCCCCTGTTACTCCAACAACAAAAAGAACTATCCCTGCTGTTATTCCTAAAATCCAATGTATCTTAAACCATATTTTTTTATGCATATTTTACTTCTTTATCTTTTTATATTCCAAGGTATACCTTGTTCTGCATTTATAGTATATGTGATTGAGTGAATTGTTTTATCATATTCCTTTCCATCAATTTCACCTTTTGTTTCATCTTCAAAATTTGCTTGAATTAAATATTTTCCTATCCAAGGTGTATGAATTGTAAATTCACCTTTATCATCTGTATCAAATGTTTTTTCCCAACCAGTTGGAGAAATAACTCTAATTTTAGATTTTTTTATTGGTTCATTTTTGAAAACTATTTTAAAAGTATTACTATTTTCTTCGATTGGAATAATGTCAAAATCAGTAACAACCTCAGTATTTGTTCTTCCTGATTTTGAGTAAGCAATTTTATTTTCTACAACTTCCGAGTTTCTAGCTTTTCTAGGTTCAGAAGTTCTAACAACAGTTATATCACTTCTTCTATTTAATGTATAAGTAATATTGTTATTATTTCTTTTAATTTCTTTTAGTAATTCAGTAGGATAAACCACACCTTCTTTTATCCTAGAAAATTTTTCACCACTTTCTAATTGTTTTCCATCAAAATGTCCAAAAAACAACTTTGCCTCATCTTTTTTATCATCTAGTTCTAACCAAATTTCATGGGCATTTAAACTAATTGTGGCAAAAAGTGATAAGAATATCAAATAAACTAATTTTTTCAAAGTAACTCCTCTTTTTTTAATGTGCAAATTTTAACTTATGATTTTTAACGGTTTTTTAACAAAAATGATAATTGTTATTGAAATTAAATTATAAAATAAAAAAAGATAAGTAGAAAATTACCTATCTTTTTTAAAATTTTATATTTTATTTAACTATTCTAAAAAGTATAATTTGCACTTATCCAAAAGTTTCTACCAGCAGTGATATTACTATATTGTTCATAGTAATAAGGTGTTCTTCCTGAACCTTCTGCAACTGCATTATATTCCATAAAATCTTTATCAAATAGATTATTAACTCTACCATTAAAAGTTAAATTTTTATTAACTTTATATGAAGAACCTAAATTCCAAATAGAATAATCTTTATAATACAAATCTTTATACTCATTTCCTACTTTATATCTTGAATTAAATCTGTTAACTTCTCCTGAATATTGTAAATAAGTATTAAATTTCGTTGTTGCTTGCCAATCTAAAGTGGCATTATACATTTGTTCTGGACTACTTCTTAAAGGTTTTCCATTTGTACTTGAATCATCTGATTCTATTTCAGAATCCATATATGTCCAATTTGCTTTAATAGATAAATTATCTAAAATAAAATATTTTCCTGCAACTTCTAAACCTTTAATCGTTGCTTTTCCAACATTTTGTTTCATCGTAGGGTCATACCCTAAAGCTCGCCATTCATCACCTATAGAACCTATAACATCACCACTCTCGATTTTATCTTTAAAATCATTTTGAAATAATGTTACATTAAAATTATGTTTATTTTCATGTTCATAATAAGCTGCTAATTCATAACTTACAGACTCTTCAGGTTTTAAATCTGGATTTCCAATCATAGGAGATGTACCTTGCCCACCAAATCCTGTAATACCTTCTTGTAAATCGGTAGTTTTAGGAGTTTTATATCCAGTTGCAACTCCTCCTTTTAATGTCCAATTATTAGTTACATTATAAGTTAAATATGCTCTAGGACTTACATGACTTCCAAAATCTTCATGCTTATCATATCTTGCACCAAGAGTAAGAGTTAAAGGTTCTATAATATTCCAATTATCTTCTGCAAAAAATCCATATTGATAATATTCTTTTGTAAGATTTGACTTTCCTTCACTCATTCCAAATACACCATCTTGTAATTCTGCTTTTAGATATTCAGTACCAACAACAACAAAATGGTTATTTAATGGCATCTCATATTTTGCATTAAATGTTGTATTTTTAGACTCTAAAGTTCTAGTTGGTCTTGGCATAAGTGCAACAAAATAAGGATCTTGCATAGCTGCATCTAAATTTGCCCAATTAGATTTATTATCTTTAATATATTGTCTTTGCTCTGCATTTAAAGGTAAACTTCTTCCTAAATTTGAAGATTCTATATGATGAACGCCTATTGTACTCTTACCAAAATCCCAGTTTGCTTCCCAATTTAAAGCATATTGTTCTCTTTCCATTCTTTGAATTGGAGCATATCCAACTCTTTGAGTACTAAATATAGTATCATAGCTATCAACTGTTCCTACACTACCATTTGTATTATCATATTTTTGTTTAGCTATATCGAAATCAGCTTTGATTGTATGATTTTCATTTGGAGTGAAAGTTAAACCTGCACCAAATGTCCAATTTTGGTTATCCATTGTTTTACCATTTGCACCAAAACTACTATTTGATTTACTTGAATCTTTTCCATTAAAACTATCTTTAGCCCATTCTGGATTTGATTCTTCATTATCATAATAACTTCCTCTTAAACTTAAGCCCAATTTATCTTTTATAAGAGGTCCCATAATAGAGAAATCTGTTGTATCTCTATCTCCCCAATAACTTTCTGTTTGAAAAGTTCTACTATGATTTATAGAACCTGTCCATTCATTTGATATCTTTTTAGTAATAATATTTATTACACCACCCATTGCATCTGCACCATAAAGTGTAGACATTGGTCCTCTTACAACTTCTATTCTTTCTACCATAGACACCGGTGGAATATTTGCAAATTGTAAACCACCAAAGTCATTTGGATAAATATCTCCATTATTATTTTGCTTTTTACCATCAATTAAAACAAGTGTATAATCAGCCCCCATACCTCTTATACTTACCGTACCTTGTCCAGATTTATCTGTACTTTCACCAATATCAACACCTTCTATATCTTTTACAGCATCTAATAGATTTGTGTAGGTTTTTTTTTGTAAATCTTCTTGAGTTATAACTGAAATACTTGCAGGGGCATCTGTTATTTTTTGCTCATATCCTGAAGCAGAAGATACTACTTGAACTTCATCTAGTGTTGTAGTTTCATTTGCTAATAATGTTTGAGTAACCAACAATACTGCAACTGAACTTGCAATTTTAATTTTCATAATAATCCTTGTTAAGTTTTGATTTTTAGCTGGCTACTTGTAGAAAATGTACTTTTGCTTGCGATTTAAATTCATTAGAATGAAATTATATTTAGGAATAATGATTAAAAAATGATTTTTTGATAATAACTATTATAATTAAAATATTTTTAATAAGAATTAGACTATTATTCTTAAAAAATATGGAAGTCAAGATTGTCTAATACTTTTTTCTCAAAAAAAAATTTTGATATATTAATTGTTGAAGATGAGCCTATTTTAGCTATGGCTATGGAAGTTAAGTTAAAAAAGCTTGGATTTGGAATAAGTGGCATAGCTACAACTCCTGATAATGCTATTTTACATATGCAAAATAGACATCCTGATTTGGCAATCGTAGATATAAATTTAAATTCAACAAAATCAGGTATAGATGTAGCAACATATATTTGGAAAAATTTTCATATTCCAATTATTTTTTTGACCTCTTACTACAATGACAAAATCTTAAATCAAGCAATGGAAGCTGAACCTTATGCATATTTAATAAAACCTTGTAGAAATGAAGAATTAAAAGTAGCAATTAATACATCCATGCACAAACATCAATTCTTTTTTAAAAACAAAAATATTCTTAAACCCTTAGAAAACAAATTTATTTACTTAACTAAAAATATAAAATTTGATTTAATTCAGCAAGAATTATATGTTGATGAAAAAATTTTCAATTTAACAAAAACAGAAAAAAAGCTTTTTGATATTCTTACTTCACAAGAAGGAAAAGTTGTAAGTTTTGACACAATTTTCAATTTTATTTATAGAGAAGATGTTTATGATTTATCAAAATTACGTTCATTAATATATAGATTAAAAACTAAACTTGGTTTTAATCCATTTGAAAACTTATATGAAGAAGGATACAGGATAAAAACTTTTGAAAAAAATATTTAATTTTAATTATTACTCTTTTTCCACAAAAATAATACTTTCTCTTTTATTATTTATAATAATTTTTAAATTGATAAAAATTACTTTAACTACACCAAAAATACAGAGCAATGCAATAAATAGAGAAATTGAATATATCACAAGAGCTTTACTTATTACAAAAGAAGAGATAAAAATTATTGGTAAGTCTCTTAAGATGCAAACTGATTTAGAAATAAACTTATCAAAAAATATTATTGAAAATGAAATAAAGAGTTTAGATTTAAGAATCAATAATTTATTAGAAAAAAAAGATCTGTTTAGTTTGTTGAAAAAAAGTTCAATTTCACAATTTTGTACTTACAATTTATCTTTAAATAACAATAATATTTTAAATAAATGGGAAAAAAAAGAACAAAATTTTTTATTTAACCACAAATTAAAGAACTCAAATTTTATACTTGAACTCATATGCTCTCAAAATTCTTTAAATCCTAATCATATGACTTTTGAACTGGATTTAAAAAAACATTTAAAAACTAAATTATTAATTGATTCTGAACTTGAAGATACAAAAATGGCTGTTTTTTGGATTAATCCAAATGCTTTAAAAACAAAAAATAATATTTTGAGAGAAAAGAACAAAGAACTTAGAAAAGAGAAATATCATATCAGTATGTTATCAAATGTAAAAAATATTCCTACAGGAAATTTGACTCTTGAACAAATATTAGATTCAAAAAATAGTGGAAAACCTATCACACATAAAATAGATAATAAAGAAGTTTTAACTTGGATTTTAGATTTAAATTTAAATCCTTCGAAAAATGTATTTTTAGCTTATTCAATAAATAAAAGCCAATTAGAAAATAAAAATAACCTTTCAGAAATATTTTTATTTGAAACTCTTATTGCAATTGGAATAAGTTTTATTTTAATTTTATTTATTTTTAAAAGATTATTAAAAAATATAAATACTTTAACAAAAACTGCTATGAGAGTAAATCAAGGAGAAAAAAATATTAGAAGTCATGTAAAAGGTGAAGATGATGTGGGGATTTTAGGTCAATCTTTTGACTCAATGTTAGATTTTTTTGAAAAAAGTATAAAAACATTGGATAAAAAAGTAGAAGAAAAAACAAAAGAGATTTCAAAATCACTTGAAGAAAAAGAGATATTGTTAAAAGAAATTCACCATAGAGTTAAAAATAATCTTGCTTTAACAATAAGTTTAATTGAACTTCAAGAAGAGGAAATTGAAGATGAAAAAACAAGAAAAGTATTGATTGATATACAAGAAAGAATTTACACAATGGAGCTTTTACATAGAAAACTTTATGAATCTACAAATTTAAATAAAATTCCTTTTAAAATTTATGTTGTTGACTTAATAAATGCTATTTCAAACACATATGATAAAAATAAAAATGTAGAAATAAATTTCTTTATAGAAGATATGGATTTAAATATTGAAACAGCTATGCCGTATGGATTGATTTTAAATGAAATAATAACTAACTCTTTTAAATATGCATTTATTGACATAATTAATCCAAAACTTGATATAAAAATTTCTAATCAAAATAATAAAAAAATATTAGTTGAAATAAAAGATAATGGTAAAGGTTTAAAAAATGATTTTAATATAATTTCAAATGAAACATTAGGTTTAAGACTTATAGATATGATTGTAAGACATCAATTAATGGGAAGTATTTCATATACTTTTGACAATGGTGCAAAATTTACAATTTTAGGTGAAATAAAAGAATAAAATCAAGTAAAATTTTACTTAAAATATAGACGAAGAAAAATCTAAAATACAAGCATCTTTAATTTTATTATTCTAATTTAAAAATTTGATTCAAAGCGGGAAATAATGCTTCAATATGAGAAGCATTAGATATATTTAAAATCTTTATTTCTAAATTTTGAGTATTTTTTAAATATGAAGCAAAAGTTTCAATATCACTGGGATTTTTTCCTTTATTTTCTATCTCGCCAACACTTAAATATAATTTCTTAGGATTTTTTATTTTAAATTTTTTATTTTTTAATTCTTTTAAGATATTAAAATCATTCCACCAAATAGATGGGCTTGCTGCTATAAAATTTTGAAAATCTTCACTATGATTTAGAAAAGCATATAGAGTAAAAAGTCCACCATAAGAGTGTCCAAACAAAGTCTGTTTTTTTGTGTTTATTGGATAATTTCCTTCAATTATTGGCTTTAACTCATTTTGTAAAAAGTTATAAAACTTCTCAGCTCCTCCTTGCAAATATTCAGAACTTCCACGATTTGCTAAAATCTTTAACTCACCTTTATATGGTGGTGTATAATCATAACTTCTAGCTTTTATATCAAAAAGATCTTTAGAGGCATAGCCAATAGCTACTATAATAGGTGGAGTTTTTTTTGTACGATAAGACATATTATCAATAACTTGAGCCATAATAGAAGCATAAGGGAAAGTTGCATTTCCATCTAAAATATATACAACATCATAACCATTTTTTGGCTCTTTAGTTTTAGGTTTATAAACTTGTATTAAATATTTTTGTTCATGAAATTTTGAAGATATGACAAATTCTTGATTTTGTTCAGCACCAACTAAAGAAATATTTTTTTGTACGTTTATTTCAGAGTTTGCAAACAAATAAAGATTTAAAAAAGATATGATAAATAATAGCTTTGTTAAATTTTTCATTTTTATCCTTATAATTTTTTTAAAATAATTACTTTAGAAATCATAAGCAAGGAGAAAAATCCTTGCTTTTAATTAAAATTTAACATTCATTGCTAGGCTAAATCTTCTTCCATCTAAAATATAATCAAATCCATCTTCACTTGTAACCTCTTTATTTGCTACATTATAAACACCAGCAGTGAAACTTATTTTTTTATCATAATTATATACTGAACCCAAATCTACATATGTATAAGCAGGATTTTTATCACTTGCATTACTACTTGAACCTGCTGTTTTACCTCTATAATTTACTTGTGTCCATAATAAAGTTTTAGATGTTACGTCCCAATCAAGTCCAGCATTAAACATATGTTTTGAGATATCATTTAAAGGATTACCTTGATTTGCTCCTGATTTTTGCTCACTATGTGTATATGTATAAGAGTGTCTATATTTTAAATTATCTAAAATATAATAATCAGTTGTAAGTTCTATACCTTTGATTTCTGCTTCATCTACATTTTCATAAGCTGTATATCCATATTGATGAGCATCATAAATTGTTCCTTTATAAGTACAAGCTGTATTAGGTTGACAAATTCTTCCTGTTCTTGTAATTTTATCTTTAAAATCTGTTTTAAATACAACTAAACTTCCATCTAAACCAATATCTGGATTATCATAAGAAACTCCAGCCTCATAATTTACACTTGTTTCAGGAGTTAAATCTGGATTTCCAATCATAACTCCACCTCTTGAAACTCCTGCAAAATCAGGTGCTGCTTGTCTTAATGATGGTGCTTTATATCCACTTGTTACACCACCTTTTAAATTTAAATTATCTGTTAAACTATAAACAGCATAAATTTTTGGACTAAATTCACTTCCAAAAATTTCATTATAATCATATCTTCCACTTAAAGTTAACGCTAAATCATCAGTTACATTCCAAGTATCTTCTGCAAAAAGTGCCCATTGGTATCTTTGCATCTCTACAATACTATTATTTAAAGAACTTGTTGCTCCATCTTCAAGCTTTTCTTTTTTGTAGTTCGCTCCAACTGTTAAAGAATTTGTATCAAAAAAATATGTTCCTTGCGAATTTGCAGTGATTGTATCAAATTTTATACCATTACCTGTCGATGAATTTACTCTTGAAGGGTTATTCGCATTATCATAATTCAAATATGAATCAAGCAAAAATTTATCTTTTTTAAATTGATGAGTCAAATTATAGTTATATTTTATTAATTTAGTTGCTTCACCTGTAGAAGTTGTTGAAATACTTTTTCCAGGAGTTGTTGTTCTTTCTTGCGTACTATAATTATACTCAGCTGTAATTGTATTATCTTCATTTGGAGTTAAGATTGCTTTTGTACCAAAATTTTCTCTTTTAAAATCAGGATCACTCCCTGCACTTTTTGTTGAACCACCTGCATTAAAATCACTCTCATCTGTATCTAGAAGTCCTGCTGTTAATTGAACTGATAATAAATCTTTTACAACAGGTACATTTACAAATATACTTGTATTTCTTGAATCATTATTTACTTTATTTGAAGAATCCGCTTTAATATATTCTGTTTTTATACTTGCAGTTACTTTATTTTGATGTTTTTTTGTTATTATATTTATAACTCCACCCATTGCATCTGAACCATATAAAGAAGAAGCAGGACCCCTAACTACTTCAATTCTTTCAATTGCTTCTAATGGCGGTAAAAAATTGATTTGAGCTCCACCAAAACTTCCATTTGGATTGAAAGCATCATTTCCTTGCATAGGTTTACCATCAATTAAGAATAAAGTATAATCAGCACCCATACCTCTTATAGAAATTGATTGATTACTTCCTCCACCATTTACAAATACACCTGGTACATTTTTAAGAACATCTGTAACATCAGTATAAGATTTTTTTTCTATTTCTTCTGCTGTAATAACTGAAATAGTTGCAGCAGCATCTTGAATATTTTGCTCATATCCAGAAGCAGTACTTACAACATCAACTTTATCCAATAAAGTTGCTTCTGCATTTAACATAATTGGTGCAGTTAATAACACTGTTGCTGATACAACAGATGCACCTAAATAATTTGTAGTTTTGTGTTTTTTACTTACGATGTAATTTCTCAATCTATTTTCCTCCAAGAAAATTAAATATTTTTTATGTTTGATTTTGATTTTTGGCTGGCTACTTTTTAGGAGAACATAATTAGAAATTTTGCTAGCTAGTAAATATTATAAATGTTTTTGTCAGTTTAGTTTGTTCGCTTTATTTAACTAATCATTAACAAAAAATCAATGGAATATTAACAGAGTTAATCTTAATTTTAAATAAAATTGATAATTAGTATCATTAATATTTAAGTTTCAATTTGATAATATCTTATTTATTTAAAATTAGGAAAAATAATGGAAAATCTCTTTTTATTAATTATTACACTAGCAGCACTTTTTTATCTTTATAAAAAAGTTTTTAGAAACAATAGTTGTAACTGTGGAAAAGACTCTTGCAAATCAAATGAGAAATAAAATATTGTAATTAATATTCTACTTATATAACATAAAAACAACTATATAACTATAAAAATCAAAGAAATTCATTTTAAAAATTAGGAGAATATTTTATGAGATTAGATGAAGTAAAAAAAGGAAATAAAGTAAAAGTTTTAAGATTAAACGCTAAAGGAAAACTACTTTATAAATTACTTGATATGGGATTTGTAAAGGGAGCATTTATTGAAATAATAAGAGAAGCACCGTTATATGATCCAATGGAGTTAAAAATACATAATTACAATTTAACTCTTAGAAAAAGTGAAGCAAAATTAATAGAGATAGAGATAATATGAAAAATATAAAAACAGTATTAGCAGGACAACCAAACTGTGGAAAATCTACAATATTTAATCTAGTAAGTGGAATAGAACAACATATTGCAAATTATCCTGGCGTTACAGTTGATAAAAAAACAGGTTTTTTTAAATATGAAGAGTACAAAGTACAAATGGTTGATTTACCAGGAACTTACTCTTTTAGTTCTTATTCATTAGAAGAAAGAGTTGCAAAAGAGTTTATTTTAAATGAAAATCCAGACATCATAATAAATGTTGTTGATGCTTCAAATTTAAAAAGAAATCTATATCTAACTTTTCAACTTTTAGAAATGGGACTTCCTGTTGTTATAGTTTTAAATATGATAGATGTTGCTTCAAGAAGAGGAATAAAAATAGATAGCAAAAAAATCTCTTTAATGCTTGGATGTCCAGTTGTTGAAGCAAGTGGAGCAAAAGGTATTGGTAGTGAAGAGATTATGAAAACTATTATAAATCTACATGAAAATAAAACAAATTTTGAAGAGTTTAAAATAAATTATGAAGAGTTAGAAAGTTTTATTTTAGATATAGAAAATGAAATCAAAAATTCCACTTCATATTTATCAAAAAGATGGCTTGCAATAAAAGCTTTAGAAGGTGATTCAACAGTTATTGAATACCTAAAAAAAGATTTTTTAAAGATTGAAGAAAAACTTGAAAAGGATAATCAACTTTTTGAAACAAAATATAATAAAAACATCATTACTTTTCTCGCAACATTTAGATATGACAGTGCAGAAATAATTTATCAAAAAAATGTTATTGAAGAGAACAAAAATAAAGAAACACTAACAGATAAAGCAGACAAAATCATTTTAAATAGATTTTTAGCTTTACCTATTTTATTTGCTTTGATGTTTTTGGTTTATGAAATATCTATTGTCTATGGCTATAAACTCACAGATTATACTTGGCCTATTTTAGCAAGTATTAAAAATTTTGTGATTGATATTATGCCTAATGCAAATTTTACAGATGTTCCAATGATAACTGATTTTGCTATTTGGATGGTAAATAGTGCAAATGCTTTACTAAATTATATTCCAATATTTTTTATTTTATTTGCCTTAATTGCCATCATGGAAGATGTTGGATATATGCCAAGAATGGCATTTATTCTTGATAGAGTATTTAGAAAATTTGGTCTTCATGGACAATCTACTCTTCCTCTTGTACTTGGTGGTGCGATGGTTGGAGGTTGTGCAGTTCCTGCTGTTATGTCAACAAAAGGAATTGCAGATGAAAGAGCTAGAATGGCTACAATTTTAACAGTTCCTTATATGAATTGTTTAGCAAAAGTTCCATTTTACACCCTACTTTTAGGAGCATTTTTTAAACCTGATATGGCTTTGATGATGTTTTATATTTCTACAATAACAATTTTTTCAGCATTAATAGTTGCAAAAATTTTAACTAGCACTGTTTTAAGAAATAGAGAAACAGCTCCTTTTGTTATGGAATTACCACCTTATCATTTACCAACTCTAAAAGGTGTTATTATTCGTTCTTCTCAAAGAGTTTGGTTATATATCAAAAAAGTTGTAACGATTGTTTTAGCTGTCGCAATTGTACTTTTTGCCCTACTTCAATTTCCAGGATTAACAGAAGAATCTAAAACTAAATTTGAAAAAATGTCAAATGATGCTTTAGTAAATTTTGATTCAAAAATAAAAGACTCAATTTATTATGAACATATAAATTCAAAAGAAAAAGTATCTGAGCTTTTAAATTATTATGATAATTATAGAACTAAAAAAATGGCAAATTCATCAAGTAGTGTTGATGAAAAATTCAAAAAAGAAAATGCCTTATATTATAAATTAATAAGACCTTTAAAAGATGTTGAAGCAAAAAAAATCAACATTGCTTTAAGAGAGTTATCAAATGATAGAAAATCTATTTTAAGAGAAATAAAAAATGAAAAAGTTGAAAATTCACTTCTTGGAATGGCTGGACGTTCTATAGAACCTCTCACTCAATTTGCAGGATTTGATTGGAAAATCAATGTTGCATTTTTAAGTTCATTTGCAGCAAGAGAAAGTGCTGTTGCAACGCTGGGTTCTTTATATGAAAACAATAAAGCAGATAATCTAAGAGCTGAAGAAGCGATGGCACTTAACAGTGGATATACTCCACTTCATGCTACTGCAATTATAATTTTTATGCTTTTAACTCCTCCTTGCATAGCAACAATGATAGTTGTAAAAATGCAAACAAATAGTTTCAAATGGATGTTATTTGCAATATTTTTCCCTGTAACTTTAGGAATATTGATAGCTTCAATTGTGTTTACTTTAGGAAATATTTATACGTTGAGTGGCTTTGAAGCCATGAGTTATTACTACTTTATAGTTTTAGCAATTACCCTAGTATTAGGACTGTATCCCAATAAATCAATCAATTGGAAAGGAGGATTAAACAACTCTTAACAATATGAAAAATAAAAAAATCAATTTAATAAAAAGGATAAAAAATGATTAAAAAAACTATATTTTTACTTTCAATCTTAGCAAGTTCAGCATTTGCTCATTCTGCAATAATGAACTGCTTTGATAATGCAGATGAAACTATCACTTGTGAAGGTGGCTTTAGTGATGGCAGTAGTGCAAATGGTGTGTATTTTATAATAGAACAAGATGGTAAAGAGATATATGAAACTAAAATGAATGAAAATAGTGAAGTAACTTTTAAAAAACCAAAAGGTGAATTTACGGCTATTTTAGATGCAGGTGAAGGACATGAAGTTTATATAAAAAGCAAAGATATAACTCAATAAATAAACAGATTTCTCTTAAAAAATTTAAGAGAAATCTATCATTTTGTTAAAATCAACTTATTTGCTTTTGTAATTCTAAGTTGATATTCTTGTCCTTCATGAACAATAGTGATTGTAGTTTTATGTTCAAAGATATCTTTACTATCAATCTTTTTTTCTTTTTCTTCTTGCATTTTTTTCCTAAATAACTTATTTAACAAATTATAAATAGGATATTAACGCAAGAAATCTTAAGAATTAATAAAATTGATAATTGATATCAATATTATAGCTTTAAACTTCTTTTATTTTCTCTAATATTTTATTTGTATTTTTGTTACTAAAATATATTGAAAGTGCAAATAAAATCAAACATAAAGTAAAAAAGAAAATTGTTAGAAAATCCCATTCATTATTTAAATTTTCTGGTTTTGATAGTTTTGTATTAACATCAGTTACTTTCTCTTTTAACTCTTCTGCAAATCCTTCAAGTGGCGCTATTCCATCTTTTATTATTGTATGACCAGGACCTCCATCAAGAACTATTTGATATGGTTCTTTTGGGATATTTACAATTAGTTCACTTTCAGCAGGAAGCCTTTGTTTAAATAAAATATCACCACTTACAAGTGATTCTAATCTTATCATTGCTCCTGCTGCATCTTCACCTGTACTAAATTCACCTCTTACTGTAATAGTATTGTCTGAATTATCCATAACATTTATAATTAAATTATGAGCATTTAAACTAACTGATAAACAAATTGTTAAAAATATAAATATTTTTTTCATCTAAACTCCTATTTTATTGATTTTCTTTAATCCAAAACTTTTGAATTTTTTCTCTTTTAGTAGGAAGTTTATATCCTACAAAAACCAGAATTATCCCTAATATAAATAAGCCAATATCTACACTTAAAATCACTTTCATATCTTCATTCCATAAAGTTATTGGAGTAAAACCACTATTAATAAAATGAATAAAAGGACTTAAAACAAATAAAGCACCTCCAAGATATAAAAACTCTTTTGCTGTTTGATATGAGTTTAATCTATAAAAAGCCCAAGTTAAAGTTCCTACCCAAAGAATTGCAAATAAACCTTTTTGAATTAAAACTCTATTTTCCATATCAAAAGGAAGTAACCATTGAAGAGTAAATAATAATCCAGTTGCTGGAATAACTCCTATCATAACTGCAAGTGATAATTTCCCAAAACCTTGATAAACAGGGATTGTATCAGGAAACTTTCTTGCTCTTTTTTCAAGCCATAATAAAACCCCAAAACCTAAAGCAAATGTTGATATAAGCATAATAGAAGCTATAAATAATCTTGTAAAAGTATCAACTCCAAATAAAAAGTGTAAGAAGAAAATACTATCATAAAATAGACCTGACCAGTGCTTATCCATCACTTTTTGTTGTGATATTAAAGTTCCATCAACTCCACTTAGAGTTACGCTAGGATTATTTGAAATACCATTTAAAAATGGCATATATGGATTATAACCTTCAAATTTTGCTATTGCACTTGAATCTTGCCAATTTATGATTTTTACTTTTTGAAAATCTATATTTGGATTAATCTCTTTTGCTTTTTTTAGTAGCTCATTTATTGAAAGCATTTGAACATTATCATTTTTCTTTTCAATTCTAGGTTCATCAGGATATAAAATTGGTCCAGTTAGATTCCATACATCGTGAGTTTTTCCTTTTGAAGCTAAATATGTCATAGGAGCTGAACCATCATATCCTATGTTCATAAATGCACCTGTTAATGTGATTATTATAAAAGGAGGAAAAATCCAAGTAAATATTTTTCTATGCCATTTTGAGAAAAATCCTGTTTTTGTAGTTGTACTATTTTTATATTTTATTTTTATTACTAAAATCACTCCACCAATAACTAAAAACATTCCAGCAACTGCTGTAAAACCAAAAACAATATAACCAAAATCTTTAAATGGTCTTCCATAATGCATATGATTTAAAAACCTAGCCAATTGAGATAATTCATCTTCATTTTCAACTTCTAAATTTGTATTTGGATTAAAAACTTTTGTTTTTGTAAACTCAGTTGAAATTCTAAGAGCTGGATCTTCCATAGTTCCAGGGAAAATTATAGATATTGGATTTATTTTTGGATATTCAGAATCAGCTAAAACAGGATCTATCATCGCACTATAATTTATAGTTGTTGGTTCAGCTGTTTTAAAGTGTCGTGAAGGTTTTTCCCAGACTTGAATATATGGAAGTAAAATTGCAAATATCCCAAAAAATACAGCTACATACATAAGTAAAGAAAAACTTATCCCTGTTGCCACATGCACTCTTTGAAGTCTTTGTTTTAATAGTTTATTTGATTCTTTTTCTAAATTATTACTCATTTTTTTCCTTAAATATTATATAAAATAGCTATTAGAATTAAAAATATAAAAGTTGGAATAATAACTCTTAATAAAGCACTTAATTTTGTAGGTGCTACACTTATCCATAAAGCAATCATTGCCCAAGCCATAGTATTAAAAAGTAAAGGAACAATTATAGATTCGCCAGGCTTTCCAGGGATTATATATATAAATAAAGTCATACCCAGATAAGCTACAACTAATCCTCCCAAAATAGCACAGATTGTTCTAAATACTCCTATTTTTTTACCACTTTTTTCAGGAATTGATAAAGTTTTTATTAATTCTTTCATTTTTTTTCCTTTAAAATAAAGAGATTAAAATCCCTTTATTTTTTAAAATTTATATTTTAAAGATACTGTCGTATTTCTTGGATCACCATAGATATATTGCATATCATAAACAATATTTGAATAATAATCTTTATCAAATAGATTATTTATATTTAGTTGAGCTGATAAATTTTTTGTAAGTTCATATTTTGCCATCAGATTTACAACAACTACATCATCTTGAGTTAATCTTTCTGAATCTCCAAGAGGATTAGTCACATCTGAATAAAACTTATCTTGCCAATTTACACTACCACCAAAGCTATATTTCCCAAGTTTATATTTACTTGAAAGTACAACTTGATTTCTTGGTGCAGTTGTTGAAACATCTTTATCTTCTGAATCTTTTGCTTCAAAGCTCACAAGACTTAAAGCGGCATTCCAATTATCTGTAATTTCTCCTCTTATATCAATTTCAATACCTTTGCTTGTAGTTCCATCTACACCTTTATAATAATCTTCTAAAGTTGTACTATTTACACCTGCTTTTTCTGCAACATTATCTTGTTCCATTCTAAATAGAGATAATGAAGCATTTAATCTATTGTCAAAATACTCACCTTTTATTCCAACTTCATAGCTTTTCCCTTCTTTTGGGTCTAAATATTTCCCACTTTCATCTTTATTTTCTTGAGGTTTAAAAATACTTGTATAACTCGTATAAATTGAATGATTATCATCTAAATCATAAACTAATCCAGCATAAGGTGTGATTTCATTTTTATGTTCATATCCATAATTTGAAAGAATATTATTATATTCATACTTCGTTACTCTTGCACCTAATATCATATTTAACGAATCAGTTAATGATAATCTACTTACTAAATATGCTGCTGTTTGTTCTGTTTTACTATCAGCAGTTCTACTACTATCACCCCAAATTGGTTCACTAATATTTGAATTCCAGTTATAAACACTGTTATTTAATACATCTGCATCAAATGCAGTTTCTGAAATTACTGAAGCTGTATTTGAAATTGATTTGATTTGATTATAAGATAGTCCCAAAATAATTTCATGATTTTTATTTGCTAATTCAAAAGGAATTGATGAATAAATATCAATATTATGTTCTTTATCTTTTGATTCACCTTTCCAAAGATAATTACTTGATATTCCTTTACCTGTAGTTTTATCAGGGAATACTCCATAACCTAAAATTGTTAATTTACTATTTGAATCAAATTCAAGATATGAATAATTTGCATTAAGTTTTATATCATTTCTAAAATAGTGTTCAATTCCTGAAAATACTGATTTTGTTTCAGTATTCCAAGATGTCCAATCAGGAGTAATAGAAGTACTTCTACTAAAATTCGTATCACTTCCATCACTAAACCAAGCAGGAACTCCACCCCATGTACTTCCTGTTGCATCATTTTTTTGTTGACTTGCACCTAAAAATATTCTTGTATCATCTGAAATATCAGCATCAACAATTCCATATAAAACTTTTGTTTCTTTATTATAATAATTTAAAAAAGAGTCTTCATCTCCATATTTTGCAACAACTCTAGCTCTTACACTTCCATCTTCATTTAATGGAGTTGTTACATCAATTGTACCTTTGTATGTATCCCAAGATCCAGCACTAACACTTACATTTCCAGTAAATTCTTTTGAATTTGCGTGTTTTCTTACCATATTTATACTAGCAGCTGGACTTCCAGCTCCTGTCATTAGACCATTTGCACCTTTTACTATTTCAACTCTATCGTACATAGATAAGTCTTGTTGCACATCCCCTGAATAATTACTAGGTATTCCATCTATTTGATAATAATCTACTTCAAATCCTCTTGAAGTAATATAAACTCTTTCTGTATCCCAAGTAGGCGAATTAAAACCTGCAACATTACTTGTAATATCTGCAATTGATTCTAAATTCTCATCTTCTATTTGTTCCTTTGTAATTACAACCACAGATTGTGGTGTTTCTTTTATTGATAGATTTAATTTAGTTGCAGTATTCATTTGCTTTACAGTATAAGAATTAGTATCTTCTGAATATTGAGAATTTACTTCTTCTGAAACTTTAATCTCTTCAAGTTGTGTACTTTCAACAGCAAATACTTGATTTCCTAAGATTAATGATACATAAAATGATAAAGGTATCATTTTTCTTTTAAAATTCGACATTTATATTTCCTTGTGTTTATTATAATTATGATAATTAATCTCATTAAAATTTGAATTATTTCAACATTTTACTTAATCTATACTGAGCAAAAATAGCTACAAGACAAATAATAAATAATAAAAATAGATATTAAATAAAAGCCATTTTTTAGACATTTTATTAATTTAAAATACTTTAATTTTTATTATAAATGAGATTAAGAAAATAAATATGTCACTAAAAATACAGAAAATTTGCCACTATTTTTGCCAAGATTTAACAGCAGTACAAACTGCATATAAACTCAAACTAAGTAGACAAACAATTAATTACTATTTTAAAATGATTAGAGATTATTTAAATTATGAACCATTTTTATTAAGTGAAAAAATATTTTGTATTGAATATATAAAAATTCAAAATAGATATTTTTTTTACATTTGTTCAAACAATAAAATTTATTTAATTGAAGAAAATTCAAAGGATTTAACAAAACTAAATATTTTTATAAAAGATTATGTTAAAAAAAATCTTCTCAATAATTCAAAAAGAGATGGTGTTCGTATTATTTACAATAAAAATACACAAAATTTTACAATTTTAGGTTATTACATTTCTTCTAGTAATTTACAAAATTTTGTAATCAATCGTTTAAAAAAATTTAGAGGAATAAAAAAAGAAAATCTACAAAATCATATAAAAGAGTCTTTTTTTAGATTCAATCACTCAATTGACGAAATAAATCAAAAAATATCAACTCATTTTTCTATTTTATAGATTAAAAACAAGGTTAGTTATGAACAAAATTATAGATTATTTTTTGAAAAATTCTCAGTTTAATCATACTATTTTAATATTTATTTTAATTTTAGGAATATTTTCTTATTTTAAAATTCCAAAAGAAGTTTTTCCCACAACTCAACTTGAAGTTATTGATATAGAGGGAAGTTATACAGGAGCAAGTGCTGAAAATCTGAATAATTTTGCAGTTAGTGAAATAGAAAATCAACTCAATTCTATTTCTGGTTTAGGGAAAATCACTTCATATATCTATTCAGGTTTTTTTTCAATTAATATTGAAATTCAAGATGGCGTTGATAAAACTCAAAAACTAAGTGAGATAAAAGATGCTGTTAGTCTTGCAAAACGATATTTACCTTCTGATATGGATGAACCAAATATAAGAATAATGGACAGTGAATGGTCATTATTAACAATTTCATTATCTTCATCAAAATATGAACAAAAAGATTTATTAAATATTGCAGACAATTTAAAAAACTCTCTTATGCAAATAAAACATATAAATAAAGTTAGAAATTTTGGGGATGCAGATTTACAAATTGAACTTATTTTAGATACTAAAAAAATAAATATGTATAAACTAAATGGTTCAAACATTGTAGATGCAATTAGCCAATTATCATATATTTATCCTGTGGGAAATATAGAGCAAGTTGGTAATCGTATCTATTTGAGTGCAAATAATAATAAATTTGATACAAAATTTTGGGAAAGCAGTATTTTAAAAATTGATGGTAAAAAAATCTATTTAAATGATATTGCAAATATTACAGTTGGTTATCCAAAAGAAGAGACTATTGCTAGGCTTAATGGAGAAAATACTTTAACACTTCGTGTTTACAAAGATAAAAATGGTGATAGTTTAGAAATTGCAAAAAACATCAAAGAATTACTTAAAAAAACTGAAAAAGAAAATAAAGATATTTCTTTAATTATCTCACGGGATAATTCAAAACCTATACAAGATAGATTAAACACTATTTTGGCAAATATCACTTTAGGCTTAATTTTAGTGGGATTAGCGATGTATATTCTAATTAGTCCTAGATTATCATTTGTTATTATTTTAGGGATTCCTTTCTCTTTTATTATTGGATTATTGTTTATTGAAATAATGGGTTATAGCTTAAATATGGTTTCAATGATGGCTATGTTGATTGCATTAGGAATTGTAGTTGATGATGCAATAATTGTAAGTGAAAATATTCAAAGACATCTTGATGAAGGATATAAAATAAATGAAGCTGTTTTAAAAGGAACAAAACAGATGATAGCTCCTGTTATAATAGCAGGAATGACAACTGTTTTTGCTTTTTTACCTATGCTTTTTATCACAGGAGAAATGGGACTTTTTACTAAATTAATTCCTATTGTTATATCTTGTTTGATTTTGTCTTCTATTATTGAATCTTTTTTATTTTTACCACTTCATTCAAAACATATTTTAAAAGCAAATGAAAAGCAACTGGATTGGAGTAAACTTTATAATTTTTATGAAAAAATTTTACATAAAATAATAGATTATAAAAAAAGTTTTTTAATCACATTTTTTATAACTATTCCAATTTTATCAGCTCTTTTAATACAAAGTAGTAGATTTCAACTTTTTCCTGATATTGACTCAAACAATATAAAATTATCCATTAAACTTGAAGATTCTATTCCTTTGAATATTACCAATGATATTGCAAAGAAATATGAAAAAGCCTTATTATCAAATAAAAAAGAGATTTATATAAAGAATATAAATACAACTGTTGGTTTTTATGAAGACTTAACAAACAATGCTCAAGATATAGAAAATGGATTTACATTATTGATTGAGTTAGAAGATTTTAGAGAAGAAAATTTTGTAGAGAATTACATAAATCCTATTTTAAATTTTAGTTTTGATTTCCAAAGAGTTGATAAAGTAAGAATGATAAATTCAACTCAAGCTATGAATAAAATAAGAGATTTAATAACTCCTTTATTAAAAGAAGATAAAGCTGTTGAACATAATGTAACTTCTCACAGAATTGGTGTTGCTTCAAGTGATATTGAAATTCTTTTAAATTCAAATAATACAGCATTATTAATAGAAAGTATCAAAAAGTTAAAAGAAAAATTATCAACAATTGATGGTGTAAAAGATATAAGTGATAATACTCTTCTTGGTCAAAGTGAATATAAATATATACTAAATTCTTATGGAAGACAATTAGGACTTACTGATACACATATTGCAAAAGCAGTAAGCAGTTTTTTTATGGAAAAAGAACAAGCTACTACATTTAATGAAGATGGAATTATAAAGATTACAACAAAATCACTATACAAAGACAGTTTAAATGAACTTCAAAACTTTTATATACCACTAGAAGATGGATTATTTGTACAGTTAAAAGAAGTAGTTGATTTTAAAATAGAAAAAAATTTCAATGAAATAGAAAAGATAAATAGACAAATTTACAAAAAAGTTCTCGCAAATGTACAAAATGACATCATAAATTCAAATGAAGTTTTAAAAAAATTAGAACAAATAATAAATGAAATAAAAGAAAAAGGTGTAAATGTAAATTTTGGAGGTGAAAAAGAAAAAAGTGAACAATTAGCTTTTGATTTAATCAAAGCTTTTTTAATCTCTTTGTTTTTAATATTTATTACATTACTTATAATTTTTCCTTCTTTTAAAAGTACATTTGTGATTTTATCTGTTATACCTTTTACTATTTTAGGTCCAATTCTTGGTCATTTTATAATGGGAATAAATCTAAACTCACAATCAATGATAGGGATGTTAGGACTTGCAGGAGTTGTAATAAATGATGGAATTATAATGTTAAATTTTTTACATAAAACAAGAACAAAAAAAGAGTTTTTTGAACGCTCAAGACAAAGAGTTCGTCCTATATTAATAACTTCAATTACGACAATGCTTGGATTATTTACTCTAATATTTTTCCCAATAGGAGAATCTATAATGCTTCAACCTATAGCTGTTTCTTTAGGTTTTGGAATTTTATGGGGAACAATTTTAAATCTTATTTATGTTCCTGCACTTTTTGCAACTTTATATAAAATCAAGGATTAACAATGATACGATATATTTTTTTATTACTACCAATTTTTTTGTTTGCAAATAATTATATAGCAAAAATAGAACCCAAAGAAGAGTTTAGTATTTACGCAAGTACCAGTGGAGAAATTATTTATCTAGATAAAAATAAAGAGATGAATTTTGTAAATGGTGTAATTATAAAAATTGATAATACTTTAGAAAAAGAGAATTTAAATCTTTATCAAATCCAATTAAAACTTTACAATGAAAAACTCACTATTTTGCAAAATTATTACAATAAATTCAAAAATATTACTGGAAAAAGTGATTATGAAAAAGATGAAAAATATATGGAAATTATTGAATTAAAAAATAGTATCAAAAATTTAGAATTATCAATAGCAAATACAAAAGATATTTTAAGTAAAAAAGAGATTTCTTTAAGTAATTTGTATTTAAAAGAGTTTCTTGTAAATAAATTTGATTATGTCAATGCAGGAACAAAAATCGCAACAGCTTATGATATTAGTTGTGCAAAACTTGTAATTTATTTAAACAGTGAAGATTATAAAAATATACATTCAAAAGAGATTTTTTTAGATGGAAAAAAATCAAATGCTAGATTAAAAAAACTTGATATTACTCCTGATAAAATCTTTATTTCTGCATATAAAGCTGAAATAGAAATAGACTCAAAAAATTTTGGACAAAGTATAAATGTGGAGTTTAAATGATGAAAAAAATTTTAATACCATTTTTTTTAAGTTTATTTCTCTTTGCAAATGAAAAAGATGATTCTATTTTATTGCCTTTAAAAAATGAAATAAAAGATTTGCAAATAAAAAGTATAAAAGAAAAAAATGAATTAAACAAATATGAATGGCTAGAAAATTTAAATATAAACATTTCTCAAAGCAAAAATAATAAAAACCTAACAACAAAAGATTATTCATTAAGTTTAAGTCAAAAAGTGCTTGATTTTGGTGGAATTATATCTCAAATTGATTATTCAAATTATTTATTCAAACAAGAAGCACTAAAAATTCAAATGCAAGATTTAGAAGATTTGAATTTTTTATATGAAAATTTAATAGATTCAAAAATAAATGATATAAATGTAAAACAAAATATTCTAAATATAAATAATAGTGAAATTGAAGTAAATATAAAAAAATCTTTATACAAAAATGGACAAAGTAATATCAGTGATTTAAATGATGCAATTATGAAAAAAAACAGTTTTGAAGATTCAAAAATGCAGTTACAACTTGAAAAAGTAAAGTATGAAAATGAGATAAAAAAATTAAGTTCTTATAAAATCTCAAATATAAATTTACCAAAAATTCCTATGATTTCCAAAGAACTTTTTTTAGAAAATGCAACAAAAAATCTTTATGCAAAACTTGAATCAAAAATAAGTCAAAGTAATTATAAAAAAACAAAAAGTGATTATTTACCAGCTTTAAAAATAAATGCAACAATAGGAATTGAAGATTCAAACGAAATAAAAAATGAAGATTATTATAGTTATGGAGCTTCTATTTTTATGCCTTTAAGTTATACCTTTTCAAATGATATAGAGTATTCAAAACTAATATATTTACAAAATAAAAAAGAAGAAAAATTAATAAAAATAGAGTTAGAACAAATCTATGAAAGTGCCTTTGAAACTATTAAACAATTCGAAAATAGAATAAATCTAGCAACAAAAGATATAAATCTTTTTGAAGAACTTTTAATATCAAATGAAGAAGAATTTCAAGCTGGTTTTAAAGCAATAGAAGATGTACAAACTTTAAAAAATTCAAAAGAGATTAGAAATTTGGATATACAAAAATATAAACTAAATATTCAAAAAGAGATTTTAAAGTTATATTTTCAAATTATTTAACTATTTAAAACTATTTTATAACCTACTTTAGAAAAATTTTGTAGGCTATTTTCAGGAAGTTTTTTTCTAACTTTTCTTGCAACTGAACGAATTGCATCTTCACTCATAAAAGTATCATTCCAAACAATAGCTGCAATAGTGTCATAAGTTACTAAGTTATTACTATTTTCACATAAAAGTGCTAAAAAATCAGATTCTTTATTTGTAAGTTTTATGATTTCATCATTTTTATACAATGATTTATTCAAAACATCAAAATAACAATCTTCTGATAAAAGTTTTATATTTTTATCTCTTTTTTTTATTTTTGTAACACAATTATTTAAAATAGGAAATATTGTCTCATGGCGAATTGGTTTTACTAAATATTTTTCTAATCCCAACTCAACAGCATCTAAAAGATAGTCTGTTTTTGTGTAAGCACTTAATACTATTATTTTTGTATTTAAATCTTTTTGTCTTATTTTTCTTACCATCTCTAAACCATTTATTTTTGGCATATTTATATCTGTTATTATGATATGTGGTTTTTTATATTCAATTATTTCAAAGGCTTCATCTGCATCTTTTGCTTCATAAACCTCATCAAATAATCTTTTTAAATAAGATATTGCATTAAGTCTAATATTCTCTTCATCTTCAACAAATAAAATCTTAATATTTTTAAATTCATTTCTACTCATAAAAGAATTATACTAAAACATAACTAAATTATGATAATTACTATTAATATTAATAAATTTATTTGTATAATAGAAAAATGAAATATTTACTTTTTTTTCTTTTATTATTTTCAAATCTTTATGGTCACTATTATGTACAAAATTATATATCAGAAGATCATATCAATTTTAAAGAGGCTTTATATGATGAATATAAAGATAAACAGTTAAAAGAGTTTACAATAAAATTTAAAATTGATTTAAATGAGCTCAGAAATCAAATAGATTATTTAACTATTATTTCAGATAAAAACTCACTTGTTTTTTCAGATATAAAATATGAAATAATCAATGAATTAATAGTTGTGAAATTAGATAAAAATCAAAAAAATGAATTTCTTTTTAAATACATTTATGACAAACCTAAAAGAGCAGAATTTAGATGGAATATTATTTCTAGTTTTGAATATAATTATTTACTAAAATATGAAGGTGTTTTATATGGTGTATCTTATGGAATAATATTTTGTGCATTTTTATACTATTTAATCATATTTTTTTCAACAAAAATGAGATGTTTTTTATATTATTCTTTAATGCAGTTTTTTGTTTTATTATCTTTAATAGGTTTTGTTTATTTTAGTTTTCAAGCTTATCCAAATTCTACTGCTCAAGCAATAGTTGATATTTGTGAAACACTTAGTTTTTTATTTACTCTTTTATTTGCACAAAGTATTTTAAATACAAAAGAAAAAATGCCAAAAATTCACAAATTTATCAATTTTTTTATTTTTTTAAATATCTTAGATGTAATTGCAATATTTTTCTATAAATACTCAATTTTATATGAATATTTACCGTTTTATGTAGGATTTTTAGTTCCTGCATTTGCTGGATTTATAGCTATTTTAAAAGGTGATAAATATGCAATTATTTATACTATTGGTTGGTTAGTAGTATCTATATTTATTTATATTGCAGAAGATTGGCAAATTACTCCAATAAGTGGAATATATGTTATTCATATAGGTGCTCCTTTAGAATCACTTATTTTTAGTTTTGCATTGGGTTATATGCTAAAAGTATTAGTAAAAGAAAAAAATGAAAAAGAAAAGCTTTTGATTCATCAAAGTAAATTAGCTTCCATGGGAGAAATGATAAACAATATCGCTCATCAATGGAGACAACCTTTAACTCATCTTGGTTTTATAAATATGAATTTACAACTAGCATATGAAGATAATCCTATTGATAAAAAATATCTAAATGAAAAAATAGAAGAATCAAATGCTCAACTTGATTTTATGTCTAAAACTATAGATAATTTTCGAGATTTTTATAAAACGAATAAACAAAAAGAGTTCTTTTACATAAGTAATGCTGTAAAAAAAGCTTTAGATATAATGGAACCAATTTTTGAAAATAATAAAATTGATTTTGAATTTAAAGTAGTCAAAGATAAACAGATAAACGCCTATGAAAATGAGTATTCACAAGTTATTTTAAATATTTTAACAAATGCAAAAGATGCAATTATTTCAAGAAATATAAAAAATCCAAAAATAAAAATAGAAATTAATATAAAAAATAATCTTTCAATTACAAGCATTTTTGATAATGCTGGTGGAATTGAAGAAAAATATTTAAATTTTATATTTGAACCATATTTTACTACAAAACAAACAGGAAGTGGAATAGGACTTTATATGTCTAAAATGATTATTGAAAGCCATTTTAAAGGTAATATTTTAGTTACAAATAAACAAAATGGTGTTGCTTTTTCTATTGAAGTGTAAAATAGCAGAAATTCTGCTATTTTACATTTAGTTATCTTTAGAATTTTTTATAAGATTGACATACCAATCTTCTGATATATCTTCAACATCTAAATCTTTTAAAAAAATTTCTAACTCACCATCAATCATATTTAACTCTTCAATTTTTTCATCAGGAATAAATAAAGCTTCAACACAATAATCAAATAATTGTTCCTCACAAATAAACTCATCTTCCATACCCCAACCATCTTCAAAATCTTCTATTAAAAAATACTTTTCTAAATCTTTCAATCATTTCTCCAAATTATAAAGTAGGATGAATCATGTTTTCTGGTTTTACATAAGAATCAAACTCTGATTCAGTCAAAATCCCAAGATTTAATGCTTCTTGTTTTAATGTTGTTCCATTCTTATGAGCTGTTTTTGCAATTAGTGCAGCTTTTTCATAACCAATATATGGATTAAGTGCAGTTACAAGCATAAGTGAATCATTTAGATATTTATTGATATTTGATAGATTTGGCTCTATTCCAACTGCGCAATTATCATTAAAAGCAAGCATCGTATCACTTAAAAGTCTTATTGATTGAATAATGTTTAATGCAATTACAGGTTTAAATACATTTAATTCAAAATTACCCTGAGATGCAGCGACACTAACAGTTGTATGATTTCCCATAACTTGAACAGCAACCATTGTCATAGCTTCACTTTGAGTTGGATTTACTTTTCCTGGCATTATTGAACTTCCTGGCTCATTTTCAGGAATTGTAATCTCCCCTATTCCGCATCTAGGACCTGATGAAAGCCATCTTATATCATTTGCTATTTTCATAAGATTTGAAGCAAGGGCATTTAAAGCTCCACTTAAAAAAACTTCTCCATCATGAGATGTTAAAGCATGAAATTTATTTGGATGAGATTTAAACTCATATTTTGTATTTGTTAAGATATTTAAAACTTCACAAACCATAGGTGAAAAATTTGGATGAGAATTTAGTCCCGTTCCAACAGCAGTTCCACCAATAGCAAGTTCAACAATATATTTCATAGAATCATCAATTTGATTTAAAGCTTTATCTAACATATCAACATAAGCTGAAATTTCTTGTCCTAAAGTTAAAGGTGTTGCATCTTGAAGGTGAGTTCTTCCTATTTTTACAATATTTTCAAACTTTTTTGATTTATTTTCTAAAGTTGATTTTAAAACATTAATAGATGGAATCAATCTTTTTTGAAGTTCAAGAACAAATGCTATTCTCATAGCTGTTGGATAAGTATCGTTTGAACTTTGTCCTTTATTTACATCATCATTTGGATGAATAAGTTTTTCAACTCTAAAATCTTTTCCCAAGTTTTCAGTTGCTCTTGAAGCGACTACTTCATTTACATTCATATTAGATTGTGTTCCTGAACCTGTTTGCCAAACAACCAAAGGAAATTCATTTGCTAATTTACCTTGAATTATTTCATCACAACTTACACAAATTGCATCTGTTTTTATTTTATCTAATCTATTTAATTTATTATTTACAATAGCGCAAGCTTTTTTTAAATAAGCAAATCCTTCAATTATCTCTTTAGGCATTTTCTCACCACCGATTGGAAAGTTTTCTAAACTTCTTTGAGTTTGTGCACCCCAATATTGATTATTTGGAACTTTAATTTCACCCATTGTATCTTTTTCAATTCTAAAATCCATTGTTTTTCCTATTAATTGATATAGAGTATCATTATTATATATAATATCTTAATAATTATTTAATTTTTTATAAACGTATATTTTTCTGTAAAAAAGAGATCATATCTTTATTTAGCAAAGATAAAGCATTTCTTTCAATCTTTTCATTTTGAGAAAATCTATTTAATCTAGTTATATAATCTTCTATTTTATCTTCCAATTTTCTATCATTAACTAAAAGAATTATTTTTGCTGATATTCTTTTTATATCTTTTAATTGTGTTTTAAAATTTTCATTATCTATTAGCATTATCTCTTCTGTTAGTTTTGAAAACAGATCTAACTTTGTGTTTCTAAGCCATTTTGTTTGTTCAATTTTATTATTTATTTTTGAAGAAACTAAAGTATCAACTATTTTTGTAGCTACTGCTCCAACTAAAGCACTTTTTGCAACAGATGTTAAAAGTGTAACATTCAACATAAAAATCCTTTTTTGTTTTTTTGATTATATTTATGAAATACTTAAAATTTGATTTAAAATGATAATTACAATCAATATTCTTTTAAGAATTTTATGATATCCTTTTGATTATAAAAGGAGTTAATGTGGAAAATCTAAATAATCAAAATGAAATAACAAATTCACCTTTGTACAAAAGAAATATTAAAATCCATAAGAACTTGTGGAAACTTTATGGTTTAACTCTTAGTTTTAGCATAATTTTTATATTAATAAAAGGGATAAATTAATGGAAAATAATCAAGATATAGCATTTAATATTTTTCTAAAAAACTTTAAAAAACAAGTTTCTAAAATTGGTTTAAAAAATTCTATCCAAAAAGATTATATTTTAAAAGTATTATATTTTTCTAAAAAACATCTAACAGCTGAAGAAATATCAAATGAAATAAAATCTATTTATAATGTATCAATAGGAATTGCCACTGTTTATAGAGCAATGAAATTTTTTCATGATATGAAATTAGTAAATCAGTTAGATATAGGAGATGGTATTTTAAGATATGAACTTAATCTTACAGAACATCATGACCATTTAATCTGCACGAACTGTGGGAAAATTATTGAATTTAACGATGATTTAATTGAATTAAATCAAATTAAAATTGCAACAAAAAATAATTTTATATTAAAAGAACATGTTATGACAATTTATGGTTTATGTGAAGATTGTCAATAAATCATGATAATAATTATTAGTTTATAATAAGTTCCATTTAATATTAAAAAAGAAAAAATACATCTTAGAAAGGATTATTTTGATTAGTACAGATGATATTATAAAAATTGCTAGTTTTTTTTCTATTATTGCACATACTCCAGGAAGATTAAGAGTAAGAGTAAATCCAAAAATAACACAAAATGCTGGAAATATCTCTTTAAGTGACATAGAAGATTTACCAAAAAAGATTGATGGAATAAATCATATTAAAATAAATAAGATTATTGCCTCAGTAACAATTACTTATGACCCAAATATTTTCAAACCAAAACTTTGGGAAGATTTAGTAAAAAATGAAAATATAGATGAGATATCTATATTAATAAACGAACTTGCAAAGGAGGTAATTTAATGGAAGAAAATATTGATGAACAGTTATTAATAAACGCAAGAATTGATACTAATAGCGATATTGATATCAGAACACAAATTCTAAGAATTGCTGTTTATGATGAATTTAAAGCTTATGAAACTTATACAAAAATAATTGAAAAATTTGGTTTAGTTCAACCTTTTGTAAATATAAAAGAAGCAGAAGCTATTCATTACGCAGCGCTTATTCAACTTATGCAAAGATATAATATTGAAGTTCCTATAAATAATTGGGCTTCAAAAATAGAAATTCCAAACACTTTGATTGAATGTTGTGAAATGGGAGTTGCTGCAGAAATAAATAACATTGCAATGTATAACAATTTATTGAGTTATACAATAGATGCAGATATAAAAGATACACTTTTTAAACTTCAAGCAGCTTCATTTAATAATCATTTACCTGCTTTTAGAAATTGTGTAATAAATCACTACAATATTGGAAATACATCAAATATATCTCAAGAAAATATCATGGAGAAACTTGGAGAATATCAAGTTATTTTAGATGATATTATGTCTGGAAATATTGATGAAAATTCTATATCTCAAATCTTTTCAAAATTAAACTTATCTATGGTTAGTGGTGCTGTTTTAGGTGGTGCTGTTATTGCACTTTTAAATAACTATATCTCTAAAAAAGATAAAAAAGAAGAGGAGTAAAAAATGGCTTTACCATTTATATTAGGATTGGCTGTTGGTGCTGGTGCTGTTGTTGCTTTTAGCAATAAAGATAAACTAAAAAAGAAAACTTCTGAATTATTTGAAAAAACAAAAGATGGTGTTGAAGAGATAAAAGATAAATTATGTGCAACAAAAGAGTGTATTGAAGAAAAAATAGAAAAAAAAAGTGAAGAAAAAACTACGGAAAAACCAAAAACAAGAAAATATCAAAGAAAACCTAAAGTTAAGGAAGCAGAATGAAAGAGATAACTATTGATACAGGAACACCAAGAAATGTACTAGGACACGTTATAAGTGGTGCAGTTGCTAGTGCTGTTATAAGTGGTGCAATCAATTATAAAAAAGCTCAAGCAAGACAAATTACAAAAAAAGAAGCTATAAAAGATACTATTAAAAGAACATCTCAAGGAGCAATTGCAACAGGAAGTGCAATTGCAACTGCTAATTATTTAGGTCAAAAAGGTGGATTTTTCAAAGCAATAACTGCTGCTTCTATTGGAATGATGGGAATATATGCAATTGAAGTAATTGAAGAAAAACTTGACCAAAAATATTTGACAAATGAAAATTTTACAGTTGAGGAAGAAGATTATGAATAAACAAAATATACCAAATAATCAATATGATTTAAATATTGAAAATAGCAGAGCTCAAAATATTCAATCAGGAGCAAATATAAATCAAAATCCATATATAAATCAAAATTTAAATCCTTTACAAACACCTATTCAAAATCCATCAACAACACAAAATAATGGATTTACTAATGGTGATTTTATAAAAGGTGCTCTTTTAGGTGCAGCTGTAACTTATCTTCTTACTAATAAAAATGCACAAGAAACTATTTTAAAAGCTTTTGGAAAAGGAAGTGAATTATTTAGTGCAGGAATTGAAGAATTAAAAGAAAAATATGAAGATGCAAAAGCTCAAATGCAAGCTCAGCAAGAACAATAAAAATGAAAAAAAATTTTCTAAAAGTACATCAAACAGCTTCTAGAGTTCGATATAAACTCTTTTTATTAAAAGAAAAATTTATTGATGAAGAAGTTTTAAAAAATTACTTTAAAAAAATAAAAGAGATAGAAAATATAAGAATAAATAAAAAAGCTTACAGTATTATCTTTGAACTTAAATGTGATATTACAAATAAAATAGAAAAAATTTTGGATACTCTAACAGTTGAAGAATTACTAAAATCTTGTGAAGAAGAAATTGCAGCTGTTTGTGTATCTTGCGTAAGTAATGAAGAACCTTCTTTAAAAGGAATAATAAGAGCTAGTTCTGCTTTAATTGTTGAAAGATTTATTACAAATAATACTTTAAAAGCTGGTATTACAACTGCTGCTTCTATTCCTTTATTGATTGAAGGTTCAAAAGAACTATTAAATGATGGTTTAACATCTAAAGTTTTAGAAAGTGCTGCAGTTGCAATTTCAATATACAGAAAAGATTATTTAGCTGCAAACTCAACAAATGCAATGCTTGAATTAGGTGAATATATAGAAGAAACAACTGTTCATAAAAGTGATGATTTATTGAAAGAGCTTTCAAAACCAAATGTAGAAGAAGCTTGGGTTGAAAGAAAGATTGATGGAAAAATTACAGAAATTTTAATAAAAAGTTCTGATGTAGAAGTAGGAGATATTGTTGTTGTTGGGATTGGAAATACCATCCCTGTTGATGGACATATAGTAGAAGGAACTGGAAGTGTAAATCAAGTTTCTATGACAGGAGAAGCTGAACCTGTAATAAAATATAGAGGCGATAGAGTAATTTCTGGAACAATTGTTGAAGAAGGAAGATTTAGAATTTGGGCTGAACATGTAGGAGCTAATACAGCAACCCAAAGAATAAAACACTATATAGAAAACTCATTAAATGAAAAATCATCTGTTCAACTAAAAGCAAATAAATTAGCAAATAAATTAGTTCCTGTTACTCTTGGACTTGCAGGTGTTTCTTATATATTTGCAAAAGATTTTGAAAGAGTTGCTTCTATTTTACAAGCTGATTACTCATGTGCACTAAAACTAGCAACTCCTGTTGCATTTAAATCAACTATTTCAAAAGCTGGACATAATGGAATTATGATAAAAGGTGCAAAATCAATAGAAGCATTGAGCAATGCAGATACTTTTGTATTTGATAAAACAGGAACTTTAACAGCAGGTGAACTTGAAGTTATAAGTGTGGAATCTTACAGTGATAAATGGAGTGAAGAAGAATTACTAAATCTTACAGCTTCAACAGAAGAACACTACTTTCATCCAGTAGCAGAAGCTGTTGTAAAAGCTGCAAAACAAAGAGGTTTTGTACATATGCACCATGAAGAAGTTGAATTTATAGTTGCACATGGAGTAAAAACCGAAGTAAATGGAAAATCAGTTGTTATAGGAAGTCGTCATTTTGTTGAGGATGATGAAAAAATTGATTTTAGTGAACATATAGATAAAATAGAAAATTCATTAAAAAATGGGAAAACTCTGCTTTATATTGGATATGATGGAAAACTTTTAGGAACTATTGGTTTAGCTGATGAATTAAGATTTAATGCAAAAGAATCGATAAAAAAACTAAAAAAACTTGGTGTAAAAAATATAATTATGCTAACAGGTGATACGAAACAAAAAGCTCAAATGCTAGCTGATGAACTAGGTATTGATGAAGTAAGAGCAGAACTTTTACCTCAAGATAAAGCTAATATTGTAAAAGAGCTTATGAGTGAAGGTAAAAAAGTAGCATTTGTAGGTGATGGAATAAATGATGCGCCTGCACTAATCTCTGCTCATGTAGGAATTTCTATGAGTAGAGGTGCAGATATAGCAAAAGCAACTGCTGATATAAGTCTATTAAAAGATGATATTGCAGCAGTTATTGAAGCTAAAGAGTATGCAAATAAAACTATGAATTTAATAAACAATAATTTCAATGCGACAGTTGGTATAAACTCTTGTATTTTAGCAGGTGCAACTTTTGGAGTATTTTCTCCAATTGTAACAGCAGTTTTACACAATGGTACAACTATTGGATTATTGTTTAACTCAATAAAAGGTGTAAAAATCTAACAACTATGATAATAGTTATCAGTTTTATTTAAGTATAAATAGATAGAATTGTGATAATTATTATCAAAAGGATTTTTTTATGCCTATATTATTATTTGCAACAGCATTAACAGCAATTTTAACAGTTAAAACAGTAAATAAAACAGTAAAAACTATGGAAAAAAGAAAAAAAAGGAAACTAAGAGATGAAATTTGATTTAGAACTTCAAAAAGAAGCTGCAAAAATTGGAATGACTGCGACACTTGGTGCAACAGTTGTTACGTCAATGTTTATGAAAAATTCTATTGCTAAAAAAACTCATGTTGTTGCAGGTGTTGCTTTCTGTGGTTTTGCACTTTGGCATCATATGCTTTATCAACCTAAAAAATCTAAACAAATAAAAAATTCAAAAGAACAAAAAACTCAACTTAATTAATATCTTCAACTCCACTTAAGATTCTTTATATTATGATAACAATTATCATTTTTATAAAGGATTAATATGTCTAATAATCATCTTCTTGAAAAGAATTTAAATGAAAAAATTGTTGCAAATATATTTTCATCACTTATTAATAGTGAAAAATGGGAAATGTTAATCGAGATGTTTAGACTACGTGTCTTAAATATTAATGCAAGAGATTATAGGGGAAGAAATGCTCTATATTGGGCAATTTCCAAAAACAAAACAGATATAATAAAAAAGTTACTTGAACTAAATATAAGTACAGAAGTTTCTCCAAATTTATCTGCTATTAATTATGCTGTTTATAAAGATAATATAAAAATTATCAAATGCCTAAAAAATTGTGGTTTAGATATAAATGAAATAGATGATATAAACTCTACTCCTTTGATTTATGCAATTTTATACAATAAACAAAATAGTATAAGTTATCTTATTGAAAATGGTGCAAATATAGAACACGAAGATTTTTTAGGTAATAGTGCAATAAATCTTGCAAACAATCTAAAAATTGATTTTCTAATAGAAAAATTCAAAGAGTTAAATAATTAAGTAGAAATCTTTAGAATTTCTACTTAAAATTTATTCATATCGCAAAGCATCAATTGGATTTAATCTTGCAGCTTTTCTAGCTGGGAAATATCCAAATACAACACCAATTAAAGTTGAAAAGAAAAATGAAATCATAATTATTTGATTATTTATAATAAATGCTAAGCTCATTGAATGAACAACAATATATCCAATTGCAAGTCCAAATAATATTCCAATCATTCCACCTAAAGTTGATAAAACAACTGCCTCAACTAAAAATTGAAGTAAAACTTCACTTTCCATTGCTCCAATTGCAAGTCTAACACCTATCTCTCTTGTTCTTTCTGTTACAGAAACTAACATAATATTCATAATACCAATACCACCAACAAGTAAACTAATTGCAGCTATTGAACCCAAAAGATAAGTTAACATTTGTGTAGTTGATGTCATTGTTGAAAGTATTTCTTCCATATCTCTTATATAAAAATTATCAGTTTCTCCTATTTTTATATTTCTTCTTTCTTGCATAAGTGATGTAATTTCAGTTTTTGCATTTTCTATATATTTGCCCTCAGTTATGGAAATAAGAATTGAAGATATATCTTTATCTCCTTTTATTTTTCTTTGAAACATTTTAAGAGGAACGATAACTATTTCATCTTGATCTCTACCAAAAGCTGCTGCTCCTTTTGATTTTAAAACCCCAATTACATTACAAGAGAAATTTTTTAATCTAATATTTGCACCAACTGCATTTTCATTTTCAAACAGTTGCTTTACTATTGTTGTACCAATTATACAAGAAGATTTTCCACTATTTAACTCAGCATCATCAAATGTTCTTCCATCAGTTACTTCCCAATCTTTTATAATAAAATAATCATTACTTGTACCAATTACAGAAGAACTATTACTTTTATTTCCATATACCACATTAACTGTTGCAGAATTTTCAGCTGCAACTGCTTTTATATTTTGAACTTCATTTTTTATTGCTGTTATATCTTCATTTGTAAAAGGTTTAGAACTATTATCTTCTCGTGGTGGTCCTCGTCTTTCTTGTCCCACTCTTAAAGTTAACATATTTGTTCCTAATTTCGAAATACTCTCTTTTACATTTTCTGTTGTTCCATCACCTATCATAACCATAGCAATAACTGATGCCACTCCAATTACAATTCCTAATATTGTAAGAAAAGATCTTAATATATTTCTTCGTATCTCTTTTAAAGCAATTAAAAAGGCATTTACTAACATTATTTAAATCCTTTTTTCAAACTATCTTCAATATGACCATCTCTAAAATAGATAACTCTATTTGCAAATTTTGCCATCTCTTCCTCATGTGTTACCATAATTATAGTAATTCCTGATTCTTCATTTAACTGTTTTAATAAATTCATAATTTCTAAACTTTTTATACTATCAAGATTTCCTGTTGGTTCATCAGCTAATAAAACTAAAGGATTTGTTACAATTGCCCTTGCAATTGCAACACGTTGCTGCTGTCCACCACTTAATTCAGCAGGAGTATGATGAGCAACACTTTCAAGACCAACTTTTTTTAAAGCTTCAAATGCTAAAGTTTTTCTTTCTTTTGCTGGAACTTTTCTATAAATCAAAGGTAATTCAACATTTTCTAATGCTGATGTTCTTCCTAATAAATTAAAGCCTTGAAAAACAAATCCTAAATAATTTCTTCGTAAAAGTGCCATTTGATTTCTATTTAATTTTTCAACATTAATTCCATTAAAAAGATATTCGCCACTACTTGGTTTATCCAAACATCCTATCATATTCATAGAAGTTGATTTTCCACTACCACTTGCTCCCATGATAGCGATGAATTCACCTTCATTTATTGTAAAACTTACTCCATTTAAAGCAAAAGTTTGAGCTTCACCTACACCATAAGTTTTTACAATATTTTTAAATTCAATGATAGTTTTTTTAGTTTCCATTATCACTCTTTTGAGAGATTATTACCTCATCATCAATTTTTAAATCTTTTGATTCAATTGTTGTTGATTTCCCATCTGTATCTAAAACTTTAATCATCATTTTTTTCGGCTGATTATTTTCTAAAACATATATTGTAGAAAACTCTTTTTTTGCTATATTTTTAGCTCCATTATCACCTGATGGACGTTTTGGAGGTCCTACAAAGCTCATTGTTGTTTGTTTTTCTAAGGTTTGATTTTTTAATTTAAATCGTAAAGCACCATTTGGAATAATTAACTTATCTTTGCTTTGTTTAGTAATAATCTTAGCAGTTGCTGTCATACCTGGTCTTAAAAGTAATTCTTCATTATTCACTGAAACTACTGTTTCATAAGTAATTACTCCATTTACATCAACTGGATTTAATCTTACTTGTTTTATTTTCCCTTGAAATATTCTATTTGGATATGCATCAACTGAAAAACTAACTGGTAAATCTTTTTTAATATCTGCAACATCCGCTTCATCTATACTTACAATCAAATCCATATTTGTCAAATCTTTTGCCAAAGTAAATAAAGTTGGAGTTGACATTGAAGCAGCAACAGTTTGTCCAACTTCAACTTCTCTATTTAAAACAATACCTTTAATAGAAGATTTTACTACAGCTTTTTCAAGATTTTGTTGAGCTGTTTTTAGATTATAAACTGCTTGCTCAACCTTAGCTTTTGAAGCTTCCAAAGATGATATTGCAGCTTCATAAGTGAATTTTGTATCATCTAATTCATTTTGTGATGGATATTTTCCACCTGAACTTTTAAACATTTTTAAAGTTCTATCATAAACAGACTTTTTATTTCTAAGATTTACTTCACTCTCTTTTTGGTTTGCTTTTGCAATAGTTAATGATGCTGTTAAACTATCAACTTCTGATTGTAATTTTGTTGTATCAAGTTTTGCTAAAACTTGCCCTACTTCAACTTCATCATTAAAATCTACATAAATTTCTTTTATCGTTCCTGATACCTCAATACCAATATCAACGCTATTTGTAGGATTTAAATTTCCCGTTGCATTTACAACAACAGATAAATCTCCTCTAGTAACTTTTTTTGTTAAGTATTCAACTGTTTGAACATTTTGATTCTTTTTATATATAAAATAATAATACGCTCCAACTAATACTAATAAGCCAATCAAAATCGTCCAAAAATATACTTTTTTTGATTTCTTATTTCCATAATTATCTAATTCTTTAATCAATTTTGTATCTTGCATTTACTTTAGCCTTTAATCTTAAAATATAGTTTTGAGTATTCTAATTTGATATTTATATCATTTATCAACATATCATACTCGTTTATTTTTTTTGTATTTTTTAATATATCTAAATCATATACAGAAGTCATTCCAGCTTCATTTGAACTTATATTTGCACTTATTAATTCATTATATAATTTAATATTATCATCTATAGTTTTATTATATTTTTCATATGTATCTATTTGATTTAATATCTGTTCATATTCATATGCAATTTCATTTTTCAAATCATTTACTTGGCTTCTTTGTTTTAAATATTCCAATTTTGAATCTTGTAATTTATTTGATTTATTATAATCATATAAAGGAACAGAAAGCGTTAGAGATGCTGAGGCAGAAGTTTCATCTTCATTTGCATTTTTTATCAAATCATCTATATTAGAATAAGAACCTGTTGCACCTAAAGAGACTTTTGGAAGATAGTTTGTTTTTGTTTTTTTATAACTTGTATTTAACATTTCAACTTTTGAATCTTCTTGTAAAAAATCTAAATTATAATTAATAAAATCCTCTTTCGAAACATTTTTAAAATCTAAGATTTCTATTTCATCATATTTTAAATCTGTATATTTTGATAACTCATACTCTTTATCTTTTAAAGAATTTTCTAAAGAAATGTTATCTTTAAATTGAGTGTTTTTTGCCATAATTGCATTATTTAACTCTACAATATCAGTTCTACCTGCTTCATATTGAATCTTTTTTATAATTAATTCTATATCTTTATTTTCAAGTTTATAACGACTTTGTTCAATTTGCAATTTTAATTTTGATATTTCAAGTAATGTATCGTAAATTGATTCTAGAAGTTGAGAATTTTGGTTTTCCCAAGATAATAAATCATACTTTAGTTTATCCTTTGCATACTGAATAGTAAATTCTATACCACCTGATTCATAAATACTTTGTGTAAATCCAATGGATACACTTTTTGAAAATTTATCATTATCACTAGATATTGAATGACTTCTATTTAAACTTGAATTTAAATTTATAGGAGAAATCCAATCATTTTTATTACTCTCATAATTTGATTCAATGTATTTCTTTTCGAGTTCTCTTGATTCTTTTTTATCTTTTTGCAAAATATCTAGGTTATTTGCAAAGGCTAAACTACAAAATAGTGAGCATACTATTATTTTACGCAAATGACAATCCTTCTTTTTTATTCAGTTGAATTATATATATTTTCTTTTAATGATTTTTTAACAACTTTTTAATATTTAATTTCAATTAAGATAATTATTATCAATATTGTATTAAAATTGCACTTATGGAAAACAAAAAAAGTCTATTAGTTATATTAACACTAACAATATCAGCACATTTGTTACTATTTGCAAATTTAAAAGTCACTGAAGAGGTGGAATTACCTGCTGAACCTCCTGCTCAAGTTACAAAGATAAATTTACAAAATGTAGTATTAAAAAAGCCTGAACCTGTGGTAGAACCAGTTATTGAGAAACCTGTTGAAATTAAACCTTTACCTAAAACTGAAAGTAAAAATAAAATCAAACAAGTGAAGAAAAAAGAACATCATAAAAAAGAGAAAAAAGTTGAAAAAAAGGTTGAAAAAAAAATAGAGGAGATAAAAGAAGTTAAACAGGAAATAAAAGAAGTTGTTCCACTTGAGAGTTCTTCTGATATTAAAAGTGTAGAAAAAGATATTGATCCATCTTTAAAAGATGCTTTGGAAAATGAATATTTAGCCAAAATTAGAATGTTGATAGAAAAAAATAAAATCTATCCTAAATCTGCTAAAAGATTAAACCAAATGGGAAAAGTTCATGTTTGTTTTGTTGTTTCAAAAAATGGACAAATCAAAAACGTAAGAATAGTTAAAAAATCAAGTTTTGAAAAGTTAGATGAAGCAGCAATTGAGATTTTAACCAAAATTAGTAATTTTGAACCAATACCAGATAAATTAAATAAAAACTCTTGGGAAATTACTGTACCAATTGTTTATCAAATCACAAGGAGCTAATGAATGGGAATTGATTTAATCAATTATATTGATAGGGGTGGAATAATAGTTTATATACTTATTTTTCTAAATATTATAGGTTTTACAATTATGTTTTGGAAACTTGTTGTTATTGCGTTATCTGGAAATAAAAGAGAACTTCTGATATCTGAAATCATTAATTTTGCGAAGTCAAATAGTCAAGAATTTAAAAAAGATTCTATTGAAAATTATATAAATAGAAAAATTAGAAAATTAGAATTTGGATTAAATACTGTTAAAATAATCGCATCTGTTGCACCTTTACTTGGTCTTTTAGGTACAGTTATTGGTGTTTTAGATTCATTTGATTCTATTACAAAAAGTGGTTTAGGTGATCCATCTATATTTTCAAATGGAATTTCTGTTGCGTTAATCACAACTATAGCTGGTTTAATTGTAGCGATTCCTCATTATATTGGATACAACTATATTGTGGGAATTTTAGATGATATTGAACTAAAAATTCAAAAAGAGGTTCTTAAAAAGATATGAAAAAAAGAGAAATATTAACTCCAGATATTACGCCACTTATTGATGTTGTTTTTATCTTACTTATATTTTTCATTGTATCTTCTGTATTCAAAAAAGATGAACTTGCTTTAGTTTTAAATCTTCCAAGCTCAACAGCGCAAGAAATAGAATTAAAAGAAAAAGAGTTGGTTATTGAACTTGATGGTGAAAAGCTTGCACTTTTTGGTAAAGAGACAACCTTAGAAGAACTAGAAAAAGAGATAGAATTAATAGATAATAAACAAAAAAATATAATCTTTAGAATTGACAAAGATGTAAAATATGAAAAGATAGTTGAGATTTTAGAAATATTACAAAAAAATGAATTTTTTAATATCTCACTTGTTACAGAACCTAAAAAATAATAATGGGGGTTTCCCCATTATTTTAATTTTCTAATAAATCTTGTAAAAATCCAATTGTAGTTCTTACCCCTGCTCCACTTGCTCCAATAGAGTTATATCCCCAATTTTTTTCTACATATGCAGGACCTGCTATATCAAAATGTACCCATTTACTTTTATTTTCATCATAAATAAAATTGTCTAAGAACATTCCAGCAGTTATTGCTCCACCATATCTTGTATTTGCAACATTACAAATATCTGCAATTTCAGATTTAATAGTTTTTTTCAAATATCTGTTAAAATCTAATGATGTTGCATATTCTCCAGCTTTTAAAGCACTGGCAACTGTATTTCTTTTTAATACTTCATTATTCCCCATAATTCCTGTTGTATACTCACCAACACCAACTACACAAGCACCTGTTAATGTAGCATAATCAAAAATATAATCAATATCTTTGATTTCATCTTGAGCATAACATAAACAATCTGCAAGAACCAATCTTCCTTCTGCATCTGTATTTCTTACTTCTATTGTTTTCCCATTTCTTGCTGTTAAAATGTCATCAGGTTTATATGCATTTCCACCTATCATATTTTCAACCGCACCAACTATTCCATGAACTTCAAATGGAAGTTCTAATTTTGCAATTGCCCAAAGTGTTGATAAAACTGCACAACCACCTGATTTATCAGCTTTCATTGTAACCATAAAATCACTTGGTTTTAAAGATAAACCACCTGAATCATATGTCAAACCTTTTCCAACTAAAACAATTTTAAACTTAGGATTTTTAGGTTTATATGTTAGATGAATAAGTTTTGATTCATGAACAGAGGCACGTCCAACACTGTGCATTGCCATCATATTGTGTTTTTCTAAATATTTTTCACCATGTATTTCACATTTTATTTCTACATCTTTTGCAATTTCTTCAGCCACAGAAGCCATAATTTCAGGATAAAAATCAGCAGGAGCTGTATTTACCATATTTCTTGCTTTATTTACAGCTTTTGATATAATTTTTGATTCTTTTAAAATTGTTTCTAGTTTAGATGATTTTTCTTCAACTACTATGTCTAACTCTAATTTTATTTTTTCATCTTTTTCTGATTTATAATCAGTAAATTTATATTCACCTAACACTGCACCTTCAACTAAAGCTTTAAAATGTTCTTCTAATTCAGGTGTTAATTCAATTTTTGCACTTTTAAATTTTGTTGTTTGGATTTTTTTAATTGCTGTTGCTACTGCTATTGCTATGCAATCATAACTATTTTCTTCATATCCTACATAAACTTTTTTAGATTCAGCTAATAAAACACAAGTTTCATCTTTTGCTTTAAAATCAAGAATTTCTAAAAGTTCTTTGTCATTATCAATACTATCAATTTCTTTTACAAAAATTATTTCAATTTCTGAACTAACTTTTTCACTTTTTTTTACTAAATTAATCTTCATTTTGACCTCTTTTTTCTACTTTTTTTGTAGTTTGATTTATATAGTATAAAATACTTCCACCAAATATAGCAGCAATTGGAATAGCTAAATACCAATGCTCTTTTATCCACTCTAATACAACTAATATTTCGTTTCCAAAATACCAAACTGGTACTATTGTAAGGGCAGCCCAACACCAAGCTGATATTAGATTTATAAACGCAAACATTTTAGCACTATATCTTGTAAGACCAATTGAAATGGGAATAACTGTTCTCATTCCATACATATATCTTTGTATAAAAATTATAGGCCAACCATGCTTTTTAAGTAATAAATGAGCAAGGGCAAATTTTCTTCTTTGATTTTTAAATTTTTTGTGAACATAAGATTTATTAAATCTTCCAATATAAAAATAGACTTGATCACCAGCAAAGCCACCAAGTCCAGCTACAAAAATAGCTATATATAAATTCATATCACCAGTATGAGACAATAATCCAGCCATAATCAGACCAGCTTCACCTTCAAGCATTCCCCAGGCAAAAAGAATTATATAACCATATTTTTTAAGTAGGTATATAAACTTTTCTTCAATTCCTTCAACAGGAGCCTGATATAAATTGTAAATAAGAAAAGAGAAAAACACTATTAAAATAATAGTTAATATCTTCCCTGAATAAGGCTGGATCTTTCTAAAAAGTTCTTTCACATTTTATCCCTACTACTTAAAATCTAACAAACTTTTTGCTTGTATCATATCTTTATCTCCACGTCCAGATAGACTTATGATAACTATTTTTCCTTTTAATTTTTCTTTTGCTTTTTTTAAGTATGCAATTGCATGAGATGATTCAAAAGCTGGAATAATTCCCTCTGCTCTACTCAACCATACAAAAGCATCTAAAGCTTCTTTATCAGTTATAGAATCGTAACTTACTGTTTTATTATCTTTGTGAAAAGCGTGTTCAGGTCCAATTCCTGGATAATCAAGCCCTGCACTTATGCTGTGAGCTTCTAAAATTTGTCCATCTTCATCTTGAAGTAAATATGAACATTGTCCATGTAATACTCCAGGACTTCCTTTTTCCAAACTACATCCATGTTTATCAGTATCTAACCCTAAACCACCAGCTTCAATACCAACGCAACTTACTTCTTTATCTTCTAAAAAATGTGAAAACATACCTATTGCATTTGATCCACCACCAATACATGCAACAACATAATCAGGAAGTTTTCCCTCTTTTTCTAAAATCTGTTTTCTTGCTTCATAACCTATAACTGCTTGAAAATCTCGCACCATCATAGGATATGGATGAGGACCTGCAACTGTTCCAATTATATAAAATGTATCACGTGCGTTTGTAACCCAATATCTAATAGCATCATTCATTGCATCTTTTAAAGTTTTACTTCCACTTTCAACTGCTATTACTTTAGCACCTAAAAGTTTCATTCTAAATACATTTAATTCTTGTCTTTCTACATCTTTTGCACCCATAAACACTGTACATTCTAATCCCATAAGTGCTGCAATTGTAGCAGTTGCAACTCCATGTTGTCCAGCTCCTGTTTCTGCAATTACTTTCGTTTTACCCATTCTTTTAGCGAGTAATCCCTGAGCTATAACATTATTTACTTTATGAGCGCCCGTATGATTTAAATCTTCTCTTTTTAAATAAACTTTTGCACTTATTTCTTCACTTATATTTTTTGCAAAATAAAGTGGATTTTCTCGTCCTACATAATCTTTTAATAAAGCATTTACTTCTGCCCAAAACTCTTCATCAAATCTATATTTTTTATATGTTGCTTCTAATTCTTTTAAAATTGGCATTAAAGTTTCAGGTACATATTGACCTCCAAAAATACCAAATTGTCCTTTATCATCAGGATCAAAAATACTAGGTTTTGGAATATAATTACTCATTTATTTCTCTTTTTATTAAATTTCTAATACAGAATATACAGGTGCAACTTCACTTAATTTTTTTGCACCATTTAAAATATGAATATTCATTAAAAAACACATTTCAACTAAATTTACATCAAGTTTTTTGATTAAATTTGCTGCTGCGTATGCAGTTCCACCACTTACAATAATATCATCAATTAATAAAACATTTACATTTTTTTGATTATTGAAAGCATCAAGATGTAGTTCAACCTCATCAAAACCATACTCTAACTCATATTTTTCACAAACAGTTGTGTTTGGTAATTTTCCTTTTTTTCTAACAGGAACAAAACCAACACCTAATCTATCTGCTAAAGCTGAACCAAATATAAAACCTCTTGAATCAATTCCAGCAATATAATCTAAATTATAAGATTTATATCTATCTTCTAAGTGATTCATCAAAAGTTTAAATGCATCTTTGTTATTTAATAAAGTCGTAATATCTTTAAATACAATGCCCGCTTTTGGAAAATCTTTTACACTTCTAATTGAATCTAATAATATCTTTTTGCTATTTTCATCTAATATCTTATTCTCACCCAATTTGAGTCCTTTTATATCTATTTCTTCTGAAAAGTGGATTATTTTAGCTAAATATTTATTATGGTTTTATGATGTTTTTCAAATATTTAAGAATATTATAAATATAATAAATTATATTATTTAATGGATTTAAAAATGAAACTTATACTTATCTTTTTACTAAATATCTCAATGTATGCACTAGATTTACAAAAAGCAAATATTTATGATGAAACTAAACATCAAATAAACGGATGGTATATGAGTGAAAAATTAGATGGAATTAGAGCTTATTGGAATGGTAAAGAACTACTTAGTAAAAATGGAAATAAAATCTATGCACCAATTTGGTTTACAAAAAATTTTCCACCATTTGAACTAGATGGGGAACTTTATACAAAAAGAGATGATTTCGAGAATATTCAAAATATAGTTCTTGATACAAATCCATCAAAAGATTGGCAACAAATAACGTATAATATCTTTGAAGTCCCCAATGTAAAAGGAAATTTTGATAAAAGATTAGAAAAAATAAGAATCTGGTTAAATAAAAATCCAAATAATTACATAAAAATTATTCCTCAAATAATTTGTAAAGATAAAAAACATTTAAATAAATACTTAGAAGAATTAGTAAATAAAAAAGCAGAAGGAATAATTTTAAAAAATCCATATTTAGACTATGAAAATGGAAGAACAAATAATATTTTAAAAGTAAAAACATTTTTCGATGATGAGGGAGTTGTAATAGGTCATAATTATAATAAAGAGAAAAACTTTAAAAGTTTAGTTATAAAACTAAAAAACGGTATAGTTTTCAATCTTGGCGGTGGTTTTTCAAATAAAGAAAGACTAAATCCACCAAAAATTGGTGAAATTATAACTTTTAAATATTATGGATTTACAAAAAACAACAAACCAAAATTTGCCTCTTTTTTAAGAATTAGAAAAAAAGAGTAAAACTCTTTTAATACAATTCATAAGTTTTACTTACTAAACCTGAATTTTGAATCTTTTTACAAATAGTTGTATCTTTTGTATCATCAATAGTTAATTCTAAAGTTTTTGTACTATTTGAATCTGTTTTTACTTCTAAACTTAAACAAGAATTTTTATCAGTCATTTTTAAATCAGCAATTGTCCAGTTTGTATCATTTACATTCATAGTATCACTTATTTTTTCTATCTTTTGATTTAATAAATAATAACTTTGAATAGAATTTATAGCTGTATTTATATCTCTTTTTATAGTTGATACCAAAGCACTATCTTTTGTATCCATATATTTTGGAACAGCAAAAGATGCAATAATCCCCAAAATAACTATCGCAAAAATCAATTCTAGTAAAGAAAAGGCAGATTTCATAACTAAATCCTTTAAATAATAATTTAAAAGATTATAAGTTATAGTTTCTTAAGATAATATTATTAATTATTAAGCTGATGATTAAATTCAGGAACAATTTCTTTTAATTTTGCTATTTTATCATCACAAACAAGTAAATCATCAATTTTTTGATTTAGTTTATTTATATCAAAATTCGTTGGGCTTGCAACTGTGATTGATTCATACTTTGTTTTTTGATCGCTATCATTTATCAATAATTCTTCATATAGTTTTTCACCAGGTCTTAAGCCACAGAACTCAATATTTATCTCATTTCTTCCACTTAGTTCTATCATTTTTTTAGCTAAATCAACTATCTTTATAGGTTCACCCATATCAAGTATAAAGATTTCTCCACCTTTTCCAATACTTGCTGCTTGAAGTACAAGTTCACAAGCTTCAGGAATAAGCATAAAATACCTTGTAATATCTGGATGAGTTACAGTTATATTTTTACCTTGTTCTATTTGAGATTTGAATTTTGGAATAACACTTCCACTACTTCCTAAAACATTACCAAATCTAACTGCTACTATTTCTGTATTTTCTGCATTTACATTTTGAGCATATAATTCACAAATTCTTTTTGTTGTTCCCATTACGTTTGTTGGACGAACAGCTTTATCAGTTGAGATTAATACAAATTTCTCAACTCCATATTTTATAGATAAATCTATACAATTTTTAGTTCCAATTATATTGTTTGAAATACCTTCTAAAATATTATGTTCAACTAAAGGAACGTGTTTGTAAGCAGCTGCGTGAATAACAATCTGTGGTTTATATTTTTCAAAAGTATTTTCTATAAAACCAAAATTTCTAACTGTTTGCATAACTGGAATAACATTTTCATCTTTTAATTCTTCCATAATAGAATAAAGATTAAACTCACTATGATCTAAAAGTATTAATTGTTTTGCTCCATAAGCTTTACATTGTCTACTTATCTCACTTCCAATACTTCCACCAGCACCCGTTATTAGAACTACTTTATCTTTAATAAAATTTTCTATTTGTTTCTTATCTAAATCTTTTGGATGACGAGCAAGTAAATCTTCAACTGAAATATCTTTTAGTTGTTTTGTAAACTCTTCTTTTTTCAAGATATTTTGAATACTTGGTAAAATTTTGATTCTATCAAAGTTTCCTTGCATAGTTCCATAAATATTTTTTATTCTATCTTTTGAGACAGATGGCATAGCTATAACCATCATATCGAATTTTTCTTCTTGAAATAAACTACAATATTTTTCTTGAGAATAAATAGAAATACCATCTATACTTCTATGATGTAAGATTTCATCATCATCAATAAAACAAACTAAATGATACTCACTATTTAAAAATTCTCTTTGAAGTTGCAAACCAGCTTTTCCTGCACCATATATCACAAGTTTTTTTGTTTTTTGATTTCTTCCAACTGTATGATAATACTTGTAAACATATACTAAAATATTTACTATAAAAGTATAAAATATCAAATCAATAAACATAAGATTAAAAGGTATTTTAAACCAATAATACAAGATAGGCATATAAACAACAAAACTTATAATAGCTAGTATAACTTTCATAAGTCCAGTTTTTGTAGAGGCTTTTGACCAAGATAATTTATAATCATCAAAAAATAAAAATGATGCAATCACTCTAAAAATAAGAATAATGCTTAAAGCTTCTAAAAAAACACCTTTTCCTAACAAAAATGTCACCAAAAAAAATGAAAAAATTGATATAACAATCGTTGCTATAATCCCTAAAAATCTTTTATCTCTTAGATAATTCATAAAAGCCTTCTAATAATAATTTTCACCATAAACAAATGGTGATTTTATGTCTTTAAAATTTGATAATTTTTTATCAGCTTCAGATAAAATAACAAATTTTTCATCTATTTTCCAATCAATTGATAAATCTTTGTCATCATATCTGATACCTATACTTTCACCACTTGCAAAATATCTATCAATTTTTATCATAACAAGTGCATCTTCACTTAAAACTGAAAAACCATGTAAAAATCCTCTTGGTATGAAAAGTTGTTTATTTTCTTCACTATTTAACTCTACACTTACTACTTTTCCAAAACTTGGACTTCCTACTCTAAAATCAACTGCTACATCAAGGATTTTGCCTTGTAAAACACTTACAAGTTTTGATTGGGAAAAATCTAAAGTATTTGTATGAAGTCCTCTTATAACTCCATACGTGCTATAAGAAATATTATCTTGACAAAAATCTACTTCAAATCCTAAAAAATTATTAAAAGACTCTTTTTTAAATGATTCATAAACAAATCCACGATTATCTTTATGAAAAGTTGGTTCACAAAGTACTAAATCTCGAATTTCTAATCTTTTATAATTCATTATTCAAAAGCTTTTTTACTATCTATAAATTTCATAACTAAAACTAAAACTACAAAAGCAAGTAAAAAAGCTACAAAAATATTTGATATAAAAAATACAATTGTAAATAACAGTATATTTAACCCTATAGAATAGTTTGTAACTTTGTAGTGACTCCATCCTGCTTGTGTAAGTCTCTGATATGCATGTTTTTTATGTGCTTGTGAAAGTCTTTCTTTATTCAGTTTTCTTCGTATTAAAGTCAAAGTTGCATCAAACCAATAAACACTAAATAATATAATCCATATCCAAAAGTTTGTTGGTTCTTGATTTGCATAATATATTGTAAAAATTGCTATATTATATCCTAAGAGAGTACTTCCTACATCTCCCATAAATATCTTAGCTTTGTTCCAATTCCAATATAAAAATCCTAAAACAGCAATAGCTAAAACTAAAAAATGATTCCCACCAAATAGAATAAATCCAGTAACTGCTAAAAACACCGCTTCACTTCCTGCGTAACCATTAATACCATCTAAAAAGTTATAAAGGTTTATAAACCAAATTATCATAAAAAAAGCAAAAATATTTGTAAAAATAGGATTTAAAATATCAAAAATACCAAAAGTAAGAGTTTCAAATCCACCTAAAAAATATAATCCACCAATAGCAACAATAGCTTGAATTATAAGTCTTATTTTTGGGCTCAATTCATAAATATCATCAAAAAAACTAACTATTGAAATAAGAACTCCAAAAAGCAAAGCATAAAAAAGATTATTTTCTATTTGTCCAATAAAATAAAGATAAAATAAACCTATAAACCAAGTAATAGCAATAGCTATTCCTCCACCATGAGGTGTTGGAGTTGTATGAGAACTTCTTTCATTCACACTGGCAACGAGCGATTTTTTTATCATATAATTTTTAATGAAGGATGTAAGAGAAAAAGAGATTAGTAGTAAAATTATGTAAATCATTTATATTTTTTTACTCCATAATATACATAAAAACAAAAATAATAAAAGCTTTTGAATATATTCAATCTTTCAACCTCTCTAAATAACTTCCACACATATTTTGCAGCAACTAATTTATTACTTGAAACGGAATTCTTCATTATTCTATATTTAGCTAGTGGTTCAAGGATTCCTTCTCCATAATCAACTTTTTTTAATATTTTTAACCAAAGTCCATAATCTTGTCTTTTAATAATGTTTGGCATAAAAACTTTTCCTATCTTTTCTGTATCATAAATCGCTGTTAAACAGCCTATGCTATTGGTTTTAAGTAAATCATTATAAGTAATCTTATCTTTTGTCATAAAACTTCCTAATCCATTTTCTTCTTCATCCATTAAATCATAAGAACTATATGTTAATGCTAAACTTCTTTCATTCATAAATTTAATTTGTTTCTCAAGTTTATTTTTATACCAAATATCATCAGCATCTAAAAATGCTATATATCTTCCTTTTGCTTCTTCAATAGCTCTATTTCTTGCAATTGCAGGTCCACTATTCTTTTCTAATTTTATAACTTTTATTCGACTATCTTTTTTACAATATTCTTCTATAATTTCATTTGAATTATCAGGGGAAACATCATCAACTATAATCATTTCCCAATTTTGATAAGTTTGAGCCAATACAGATTCTATTGTTTGAGATATAAATCTTTCTGATTTATATGATGGGGTAATTATTGATACTAACTCATTCATAATATGATTCCTTTGAATTTAATAAAATAATAAAAAATAAGCAACAAATAAAAAAATAATTAGAAAAAATTCCTATTGAAGATCCCATTGAACCTATAAAAATACTAGGAATAGTTATAAATTTAAGTAATTCTATTTTTGTCAAATTTTGTTTATATATCAATCTAATAAAATAAATAAACAATAAAGTAAATAAAACAAAAATAAATATTCCATGCTCTACGATTAATTGAAAAGGAAGATTATGCATACTTTTTGCACTTTTTAATATGTATTCTGATTTTTCTAACAAGAGAAGGCTATTCCCAGAACCAATTCCTAGAAAATAACTATTTTTCAATTCAATTATAGAAAAAATAATTGCATTTGCTCTAGATGCAATTGAACCTGCTGAATCTTGAAATGGTTGTAAATTTGAAATTTGTTTTAATGGCTCAAATAATAATTCACCCAAAGATATATCATAATCTCTAAAAGGAATTATAATTCCATCATAGGGCAAGAGTAATAATACTAAAAAAATTAAAGGAATTAATACAATTATAGATAATTTTAAATATTTATTAAATTCTAAAATATTTTTTTTAAAAAAATAAAAGAATAACGCAATGAATAATCCAATCAAACTTAACTTACTATCATTGATATAAAAAATTAAAATTAAAAAAGAAAGAAATATGTATTTGAATATGTTATTTCTTTCAAAAACCAATAATAATGGAGTAAATCCTAACAATGCTGTTCCTAATTCATTTTGATTCCAATTAAATGCACTAACTGAACCATCAAAATATTCTGCTGTGTTAGGCAATCTAAAATTAAATATGATTTGAAATATAGCAGTAATAATAGAAGATAAGGCAAAAAATCTCAAAAATTTATAGATACTATAATATTCTGCATTTTTAACTAAATAATAAATAATTAATAATATATTTAAAATAGAAATATGATGAAAAGTTTGAATAATATAAAAATTTAAATTATCTGAATAAATTAAAGCTATTAAAAAATTATAAAATATAAATATAAAGAAAAAGAAAAAAATCTTAGAATATTTTTGTAGATGTACGAAAAAGAATAACAAACTAAAAGGTATTAAAATTCTGTATAAACTAAATGAACTTTCAGGAGACATTCTTAATACAGAATGAATAAAAGAAGAAAATAATACAAAATAAAAAAATAAGTTTATAATTTTATATTTTAGCATTTAATCTCCTTTCTTATTTACTAAATTTGAAATACAGTTATTATAAAAATCTTGAGCAAAGAATTTAGCTCCATATATACTAAAATGAAAAGAATCTCTATATAAAAGATTATCTTCTTTATCAAACATATAGCATATCTGCTTTTTATCATTACAAAGGAAATTGGTTACATCAATAAATTCTAATTCCAGATTTTGAGCATATTCCTTAATCAAATTATTCACGGAATCCATAGTTTTATTTTTATATATATAATATTCAAAATTTTGAATGTTATTATATTCAACTAAAGAATGACTAATATATTCAGACCTACTTTTAGTAAAATAAGGGCGTTTACCTAAAACGATTAGTTTAGCTTTGGTTTTTTCATTTATTTCTTTTATTATATTTTCAAATCCCTCTTTTGGTATGAAACTCCAATCAAATGTGATAATTAAAAAATCTGCATCTTTTAATAATTGTGAATTTAATATAAAATCCGTTCTTTTATTACAATTATTTATCAATTTCTCATCATTTTTAAAAGAATCTAATTTTTTTCTATCATATTTCATAAATTGACATGAATTACTAATCCATAATGTTCTTAATTGATAATTTCTTTTAAATTCTTTCGTGTAAGAAAGAAGAGAATTTATATCATTACTCATACTATCACCTATAACTAATAATTTTTTTAAATTATTAGCTTCAAAATTTTTTGTATTAATACTTGATACTATAAGTTTTTGATTAGTTTTTATATCTAATTGTTTATATATTATTTCATTTATTCTAGTATTACTACCAGTATTTATCAGCTTATTCAAAGCTATAAAAATTATTGTTAATATAATAATTAATATAATAAATTTTAAGCCATAGTGTTTATTTGATTTATTATTTGTTCTAAATTTTTGTTCGATATTTTTATACATCAATATAGAAATAACAATAGAAATAACAACTATAATAAATCTATCTATATCTGTAATCTTATCATCTAAATAAAACCAAAAAACTATTAATGGCCAATGTACTAAATATAAAGAATAACTAATTTTTCCAATAAAAACTGTAGGTTTATTTTCTAAAAAAAATTTTATAAAAAAAGCGTCTTTTGAAAGCATTATCAAAGCTGTTCCTAATACAACTATTAATGCATTATAATACGGGAATACTTTATCTGAAGAAAAATTTATAAAATAATATAGTAATATAAAAAGACCAATAAAAGCAGTAATATCTTGTATTCTTTTATTTCTAATAGAAAAGAATACTAATATTCCTCCTATTGCAAACTCAAAAATTCTAAAAGGCATCATAAAAAACACAGTCGACTTAATTTTATCAAAAGAAAAGAATTCTAAATCACTTTGTACAAAATTATTTATAAAATATTCTGATAAAAATATTGCATTAAATCCAAAACTTATTAATATAAAAAATATAATTGTGTGAAACAATTTATCTTTTGCAAATCTATATACAGTTAAAATGGAAATTACCCAAAAAATATAAAACTGTTCTTCTACTCCTAAAGACCATGTATGTAACATTGGTTTTAATAATTTATCACCATCAAAATAACCAGATTGAAACCAAAAATTCATATTGGAAATTCCATATAATGCATAAATATTTTGAACTATTATTTCACTTCTAACATAAGTTGAAAATATAAAAAATGTTGCTACTGATGTAATAATAAAGACAAATATTAAAGCAGGAAATAATCTTTTAATTCTTCTTATAAAAAAATCTCTTACAGAAAAACTATTATTATCTAATTGTTCTTTTATAATTTTTGTCATTAAAAAACCACTAATAACAAAAAAAACATCTACTCCTACAAATCCTCCCTTTATAAATGAAAATCCAACATGATACAATAATACACTCATTACAGCATATGCTCTTAATCCATCAATATCTGCCCTATATGTCAAACTTTATTCCTCAAGTAAAAATTAAAATTTAGTTAGTTTTTCTATGTTATTGTTCTTTTGATGAAAAGATTTTGCAATATAATAATTAAAAACTGCATATCTATGTCCTTCTTTTATAGGCATACCAGTATGTAATCCTCTAATATCAGCTAATACTAAAGTTCCTTTAGGTGCGGTAAAATAAGTAACTTCTTCATTTAGTATTTTACAACATTCTATAATCTCTTCATTTGTATATCTAAAATTTGAAGCTGGTTTATGATTTTTTAATTCAAATAAAATCTTTTTTATATTTTTTAAAGTGTGAGAACCTTTTATATACATAAAAGGACCATTATCCATGTTCACATTATCTAAATATGCTATTGCTTTAAACTGTCGCGAAAAACTATCCCTATGCCATTCTCCACCAGAACCATATTTTTGATTCTTTTGAGGAACAATTTTTGCAGCCATTGTTGTTTGAAGTATTAACTCATCTCCCAAATAAGATTCTCCAATTTTTTTAAAAAGTTCTTCATCATAAAAAAGTTTTTTATGAATTTCACTTAATTTTTCTATTCCAAAAATTCTTTTATCATTCTCATAAAATTTTGCATATTTTTCATCAATATTTTCAAAAGAATCTATCATTTGATTACATTGTTCTTCCGTAAAAAAATTAGGAATAACAACCACCCCATCACTAAATAATACTTCTAAGTATTCTTTTTCTTTACCCTCAAAATTGTTTTTTGGCTTAAGTTTACCTTCTTTATAGCTTAAAGCTAAAGAAAATAAATACCTATTATTTTTTACCAAATTTTTAAGCATCACTAAACTCCTAATAATTTTTAATTACTTTTGCTGGGACTCCACCTGCAATACAATTTGATGGAATATTTTTTGTCACAACACTGTTTGCACCAATTATAACATTATCTCCTATATTAACTCCTGGATTAATATATACATTTGTACCAACTAATACATTACTTCCAATAACTACATCTTTTAAAATTTCTTCTTTTTTTTGTTCTTTAATAAATTTTTCACTATCAAGCATAGTTGTATATATTCTAACATTATGCGCAATGGAAACACCATCTCCTATTATAACTTTTGTTCCTTTTCCCATTGTTATATGAGAAAAAAAACTAATATAAGAATTTTTTCCAACTATTATTTCACCATCACCATAAAATTTAATAAAGTAGCCATTAAATTTAAAATCTTTAGGTAATTTATATTTTTTTCTATAATGTCTATACCTAAAAATATGGAAAATCCCATTTAAAAACTTCTCAAATAGATAGTTCATTTTAACCTCCAATTTAATTTATAATATTTATTGACAAAAAATATTGTAAATATACTCAAAATAAACATTGATATTAAAGTTCCATAAGATGCACCAATTAATCCAACTTTTTGAACTAAATAATAACTAATTGATATATTAATTAGTAATGCAAAAATTGTTAAAAATGAAATAAGTTTTGTTTTCTTCTGAAAGTGAAGAAATCCAATGAAGATTTTATAAATTCCCATCATTGAATATCCAAAATTTATTATCAATACATAATTTATTGCTTCTTTATAATTATTATTAAAAAACATATTTAATATTATCATTTGAATATAATACAGAAATAAAGGCATTATCAAAAATATAGCTATAAATATATATATTTTTTTCATAAAAGAAAAGTCTATGATATTTTTTGTTTCTTTCATTGTTTTAAAAAGATAAGGTCCCCAAGCAGAAGTAAAAGAATTTACTAAAATCAACATTATCATGCTTAATTGTAAAGATATTGAATATAAACCTACACTTTCATTTCCTAAAATATTTGATATTACAAAACGGTCAGACATAAATAACAAAGTAGTCCCTGTAGAATGTATAATCAAAGGTAAACCATAATCCAAAATGCTTTTAAAAATAGAAAGATTAAATCTGATTGATAATAAACTATTTTTATTCAAAATATATAAAGAATAACAAGAAAAAATAACTGCATTAATCAACATAAACAAAAAAATAAAATATATTTCATTATAAATAAGAAATGAAATAATTGAAAATATAAAATTTGATGAAAGATATAAAAAACTTAATTTGAAATATAAATCTACTTTTTGAATAGTTTGATAATATGTCAGCAAGATTTGCGGTAGAATTTGACTAAAAGTTAGTAAAATCAGTAGTAATAATGTATTAGTATTTAATTGAAATATTTCTGCAACTAAACTAGAAAATATAAAATATAAAAAAATTCCAAGCACAAAACTAATAGGTAATATAAAAAATACAATTTGACTAATGTATAGTCTAAACTTGTTTAAATTAACTTTGTAATAAAAAACACTCAAAGCACCTGTAGTACCTAAAAGTATAAGATTAAAAAGAAATGGTATTATTGCTAGGTATAAATTATATGAACCAAAAGTATTTATATTCATAATATAAGAAAAAAATGACATCAATAAAAAAGTTATTAAAGCTTGATATAAAGAAGTTAAAGTATAAACTGATAATAATTTTTTTAAATTCATTTTAACTCTACAACCTTTACACTTTTTTTATAATTCTTTTTCATCTCTTCCCATTCTTCTAAATATCGATTTGGTAGAATTGAGCTAGTTGGAAAAAATGAATAGACATTTTTTATCTCTGGAAAAATCTTTGGTAAACTAATCAAAACAGAAGAGCCAAAAGAAGCAATACATTCAGGAATAAATCCATCAACCAAAAGTTGTATTTCTGCTGGAAATTCATTTTTAACTATTTTTAAATTCAACTTATCTTTTATTAAATTTAATTTATCTTCACTTTCTAATCTATGTGGTAAATATATTATTTCTAAATCTAATTTTTTAAAGACTCCCATAGCTTGTTCAAGGAATTCTATTTGTTTTTCTTTTGAAATACCTATTATTTCAAGATATGAACCATAAAAATAAACTATATTTTTTGAATTTGATACTTTATATTCCTTTTTTATATTAGAAAAATCATGAATTATATGCTTATTTTCTTTTGGAATATCAAAACATGTAAAAAGTTTTATATTTCGTTTTATTTCTAAATTATTTAATCCAAATAAAATTGGCTGCATTTTATAAACAATTTCTTTTATTAATCCTTTTATACCATTGTTAAAATAATATTCATCTTTTTTTTCTTTTATTAATTGAAATATCTGATAAGTTATATTTCCATCATCAAGACAATATGACTCTGCTTTAGAAAAATAATCAAAAAACTTTCTCATATGAAAAGAACGATATTCTCCTATAAATATTCTATTGAAATTTTTCTTTTCTTTATCAAACTTTTTTAATAGCAAAAGAAGTTGAAGATTTGAATCAAAATTTGATAGTAAAGGTTTTATTTCTATTACATTATTTAGTTTGAATAAATCTTTTATTTTTTTTAATTGTATTACATTACTTTCTTTTTTATTATATTTAATTACAAATAAACTTTTTTCATTATTAAAATATTTACTTGCTTCAACAGCTGATAATAATTGAAAAGGACTTTCTACTATATATAAATTCATATTTTATTATCCAAAAATATTTCTGCAAGCTTAAAATCAATCTCTTCATCAATATCTATAGAAAATTCTCTACTCATTTTATAAGCATAAATTTTATTTTTCAACATAAATGTTTTTTCTTCCAATAGTTTATCAGTTTTACAAATATATATAGCACCGTTCAATCTATAATATTTTTCTAAATCTTGACTTCTTTTGTTTAAGATTTCATCTTTTAAAAATCCTTTCATACTTCCATCATCTAGTAAAGTATTACTCCAAAATGGACTATGTTCCATTTCACAAACACTTATGATAGCATTTGCTTTTTTCTCTTCTAATAATTCAATAGCTTCATCTATATGCTTTTCATTTCTAAGTGGGCTCGTAGGTTGAAGTAAAACTATATAGTCATATCTTTCAAAATTTTCTATTGTATGTTTTATAGCATCAAAAGTTGTAGCCGTGTCACTTGCTAGTTCATCAGGTCGTTTGATAATTTCAGCACCGAATTTTTTTGAGATTTCAAGTATTTCTTCATCATCACTACTTACAACAACTTTATCAATATAATTACTTTTTAATCCAGCTTCAATAGTTTGTGCAATAAGTGGTTTACCACATAAATCTAGCACATTTTTTCTAGGAAGCCTTTTACTTCCTCCACGAGCTGGAATAAACGCTAAAAAAGTTTTATTTTTATACACTAAAATACCTCATCATATTCTTCATTAGCTTTTTTATACTCTTCTATTCTTCCAATATCCAACCAATATTCTCTAAGAGGGAAGGATATTGCATTTTTATTTTCACTTATTATTTTTTCAAATAGTGTTGGCATATCATAAAACTGGTTTTCAGGAATATAATCTAAAACTTCAGAACTTAGCATATATATTCCTGCACTTACAAAAAATTTATGAGTAGGTTTTTCTTCTATAGAAGTAATTTTACTATTCGAAATATTTACAACTCCATATGGAACTTGAAAATCATACTCTCTCACACACATAGTTCCCAAAGAATTATTTGATAAATGATAATTATGTAGGTGCTCAAAATTTACATTTGTAAGTAGATCTCCATTCATAACAAAAAAAGGTTCTGTTGGTTTTTCTCTTAATAAACTTAAAGCTCCTGCTGTTCCCATCCTTTGATTTTCTAAAACATACTCAATATTTACACCAAACTCTTTCCCATCACCAAAATAATCTTGTATCATATGCGATTTATAATTAACGCACATGATAATATTTGTATATCCATATTCCGCAAATTTTTCTACTATAGTTTGAAGGATTGGTTTATTTCCAACTTTTAGCATAGGTTTTGGAGTGTTTTCAGTAAGAGGTCTAAGTCTTGTACCTAAACCTCCTACCATAAGAATAACTTTATTTATTTTATTTTCTTTTGAAATAAGTTCATCAAGTATTTCCAAACCAATCAAATTACCATAATTATCAACTATAGGTATCTGATGAATTTTTTTCATTCTACAAATATTTATAATTTCTTCTTTTGAATGGTTAATAGTTGCAATTGTTGGAGTTTTGAAATAGATATCTTTTACAGATTCATTCAGAGATATATTATTTAAAAGAGCTCTTCTAATATCTCCATCACTTATAGTTCCAAGAAGTCTTTTGTTATCATCAACTACAATAGCCAACTGCTTAGAACTTTTGTCTATAATCTGAAGAACTTCTAAAATAGAAGTGGATTCTTTTACTATGATATCTTCTATATTTTTCATTATCTATTTTCTTTCCATATTGGATGTTTTAATTCCCACTTTCCATAATTTTTTTCCCATAAATGAGGACTTCTAAACTTTTCAATAGCATCATGATAATTTTGTAAAGATATGTCCATATAGTTGCAACAATCTTTTATGTATTGTTCTGGAAATTCTCCATCAAATCTTTTTATAAGTGCTATACCTTCATCTCTAGTAATATCACCATTCCTTATTTCTTGTGCTGAATCATAAGTAGCTCTACCTATTCCAAATTTAATAGTTGTTGTATGATAATGAAGCCAATCAATTTTATCATCTAAAGAACTATATTTACTAAAACTACCTTCTGTTCTATAGTCATTTGGCATAAAATCACTATTTTCTATAGAATAATAATATGTTTCTTGTGGATGCCATTTTACATAATATCCAAGATAATGAACTTCTGTTCCTGTTTTTTGTATTTCATATGGATTTGTAGGAAAATATGCTTCCAAATCAGATAATTTAAATCCATGTTTATAGATTAACTCTTCTGCAGGAACTCCTCCTAAAACCAAATCTTTTATGCTAAGTTCTGCACTATAATACTTTGGATCCCTTGTTGGTTTTTCATTATCTTCTATTGCATTTCCATATTCTGCTTCATTTTCTCCAAATATTACTAAAGGAATATCGAGTAACACAGATAATCTAGGAGCAAGATTTTTCTGTCCCAAAATAAAAGGTTGAAAAGGATGTCCAAGATTTAAAAAAGCACTTTTTGTCAAAAATCTATGTAACTTTTTATTTTGATTATAAGTGTAGTTTGCAAAACCTGCATTTAACCATGAATCAAAATTTCTTCTTCCAATGCCAGTATATAAAGCTGGTGGCCATGTTATTAGAATCGGATTCATATTATATTTATATTTTAAAATATGTGCAGCTTGAACGCTATCTTTTCCTCCACTCCCAGGAACTACAACATCATATCTCCCATCATTTCTTCTAAATTTATTGCATAATTCTTCTAATTGTTTATGTCTTTCTTCCCAGTTAATTGATTTTTTCTTTTCTGCATATTTACATGCTTCACAAATACCATCATCATCAAAAGCTAATGTTCTTTTTTTCTCACCTTCTTTTTGCTTAAATTCAACAGTAGAAGAAGGTCGTTGATTATTCATTGTACATTTTTTACAAAATTTTACTTCTAAAGGTAATCCATATTTTCCTAATAATTCACTCATTCCATTCTCCTACAATTCTACAAAATTTTTAAATAATTTAATACCAGCTTCCCTACTTTTTTCCGGGTGAAACTGAACTCCATATATATTATCTCTTTGAATAGAAGAAACAAAGTTATGTCCTACATAATCCGTCAAACTAACAATATTAGTATAATTAACAACTTCATAAGAATGCATAAAATAAAATTCTTCATTTTCTAAACCACTTAAAAGTTTATTAGTTTTTATTACATTTATTTTATTAAACCCCATGTGTGGAACTTTTGCATCAACTAAAATTGGTTTAACTTCAGCATCAATTTTACTTAATCCTTTAGTTTTTCCATATTCAAATCCTAAAGTTGATAAAATCTGCATTCCTAAACAAATACCTAGTGTTGGTTTTTCTTCAATTTCTTCAATTAATGTTTCCATCAAATCATCTTTTTTTAACTCATTCATAGCATCATTAAAACTACCAACTCCAGGAATAACTATTTTATCAACTTTTTTCAAATCTTCTTTTTTGTCTATAATCAATACTTTTCCACCAGCTTTTTCAATAGCTTTTTTTATACTATGGATATTTCCTGCGATTCCATAGTTTACAATTCCAATTAAATTACTCATTTAGATACCTCGATTCCATTATCTGATAAATATTTTTTAAGCTCTTTTATATTAGTTAAATCATAATGCAACATACTTGCAATGGCTACTCCACTTGGTTTAGCATATTCTATTAATTCTTTTATATCTTCTAATTTACCAGCTCCACTTGCTATAACAACAGGAATATTTACACTCTCAACAACTTTTTTTGCAAGTTCTAAATCAAATCCTCTTTTTCTACCATCTTTATCTACACTTTGAAGAAGAATTTCTCCTGCTCCTCTTTGTTCAACTTCCTTTACCCAATCTAAAACATTTTTGTTTGATTGAACTCGTCCACAATCAGTATAGCATTCGTACCAGTTATCCCATTCTTTTGCTTCAATATTTACTACGACAGCTTGACTACCAAAAATCTCAGCTGCTTGATTTATAATATTTGGATTTTCTTGTACAGCATAAGTATTTATTAAAACTTTATCTGCTCCATAGTGAAATAGTTTTGAAAAATCTTCAATACTTCTTACTGCACCACCTACTCCAAATGGTATAAATAACTCATTTGCAGTTTTTTCTATTTCTTCAAATATTATTCCTCTTTGATATAAAGAAGATACTATATCTATATACATAACTTCATCAGCACCTTGTTCATAATACTTTTTTGCTAATTCTTGAGGTGTTCCGATTTTTCTTAAACCCTCAAAATGTACTGGCTTTACTACATACGGTGGTTTAACATCTAATTTTGCAATTATTCTAGTTCTCACATTTTCTCCTATTAAAATTTAATATCATAAAAAGATTTTTTTAGTATATTCTTTAAATCTACATTTTTTAAAACCTCTATAATTTTTTTACTTGCACATCCATTACCATATTGATTTTCAACATTTTGCAAACTATCTTGAAATTCTTTTGAGTATAATCTTTCAAAAGCTTTTTTTATATCAAATTTATTTGCAAAACAATCTATAATACTATCAGCTTTTATTCTACCTTTTTGTCTATCACCTATATTTATAGTTCCTATTTTAAAGCTTGGAGCTTCTAAAAGTCCACTTGAACTATTTCCTACGACAGCATCAACAAATTGTAAAGCACTTAAATATCTCAATTGTCCTAAAGAATTAAATCCTACAGATTTCTGAAAGTTTTTAGCGACATATTCATCAATCATTTGATTTATTATTCTTCCATCTGTATCACTGTTTGCTTTTGTAAATATTATATTTGTATCTTTTAATTCATCAATTACTTCTAAAAGTTCTTGAAATTGTTCTTGTGCAGTAGAATTTTCTAAGGTTACAGGATGAAAAGTAACTAATATATTTTTTTTATTTAGTTTAAAATCTATAGAATTTTCAAACTCTTCTTTTGTTAAAAATTTTAATCTTTTGATATTTTCTATTCCCATACCACCAACATTAAAAACCCTAGAAGGATGTTCTCCTAATTGAATTACTCTATTTCTATACTCTTCTGTTGCAGTAAAATGAAGATGACTCATTTTTGTAATACTATGGCGAATTGATTCATCAAATGCACCTTCAGTTGTTTCTCCGCCATGAAGATGAACAATTGGGATACGAGCTATCATAGCAGTGCTAACAATACTAAATATTTCATATCTATCTCCAAGAACTATCAAAATATCTGGTTTTAGTTCTTCAAAAGCTTCACAAGAAGACATTTGAGCTAAACCCATAGATTTTGAAATACCAATTGAAGTATCAGAAGATAAAAGCATCTCTATTTTTTTATCAATTTTAAACTCTTTTTCTATCTCTTTATAAGTTAATCCAAATTCACTACTTAGGTGCATACCTGTAACTATAAGTTGAAGTTGAAATTCTTTATCAGCTTCTATTTCTTTGAGAAGCCAATAAAGAAGTCCATATTCAGCCCTTGTACCAGTGACAACACATATTTTTTTCATATTAGCTCATCTTCTTTATAATCTTTAGTTGCTATACTTCCTACTATTTCATCCCATCGCATAGGATTTATTCCATTACCTGGTCTTTTTATTGCAAGATTATTTTCAGATAAAAGTTCACCCTTTTTAATATCCATTTTTGCAACAATTGATTTTCTAGCTATTTGCATATTTGGGATTTCACTTTTTGAAGGTTTTTTAACACAACTTCCCAAAGCCAACTCTATATTTCTTATAGCTTTAACCATCGCTTTTAATTCATCTGGTTCTAAACTTGCCTTATGGTCTGGTCCTTCCATAGTTTTATCTAAAGTAAAATGTTTTTCTATACAATAAGCGCCCATAGCAACAGCTGCAATATCCACTTCAATACCTAAAGTATGGTCACTATATCCAAAAGCTATATCAAATGTGTTTCCAATAGTCACCATAGCTTTTAAATTCACATCTTCCATAGGTGTTGGATACATAGTATTTGCATGTAAAACTATTATATTTTCTTTTTTAGTCCCAGCTGCTATCAAAACATCTAAGGCATCTTCTATTTCACCAATATCTGTCATTCCAGTTGAAAGTATTACTTTTTTATTTAATTTTCCTATATGTCTTAAATATGGTAAATTTGTGATTTCTCCACTAGGAATTTTAAATATTTCAAGTCCTAAATCATTTAAAAGTTCTATACTATCATGGTCAAAAGGAGTGGATAAAAACATAATATTTTTAATTTTACAATAAAACATAAGCTCTTTATGTGTATCATAATCTAGTTCAAGTTTTTTTATCATTTCAAATTGAGATTCATTTTTATCAGTTGTTTCTTTTTGATAATCAGCTTTTTGAGCATGTTTTGATACAAGTTTTTCAGCCTTAAATGTTTGAAATTTAACAGCATCAGCTCCACTATCACTTGCTGCATCAATCAATTTTTTAGCAAGTTCAATTGAACCATTATGATTTACTCCTGCTTCTGCTATTATAAATACTTTTTTCATTTCACTAAACTCCCAGCTTTTATAAATCCCTCTATTTCTATACTTTGTTTAGAAGTCGCATTACTTCCAAAAAAACTATTTTCTTTTACAGTAACACCACCGTTTATTACACTAGCTGTTGAAATATGACAATTATTTCCTATTACACAATCATGTTCAATAAGAGCTTTTGTATTTATTATACAATTTTTTCCTATTTTTACATTTGCATTTATCAATGCTTGATGCATTATAATTGTACCTTCATCTATAAATGAATGCTTTGACACATATGATAAAGGTGAAATTATTATAGGTAAATTAAAACCTATTTGTTTTAAATTATTATAAATTTTAACTCTTATTTTATTTGATTCAATTTGACCTACTGTTGTGAGTGCATTTTTACAAGTTTTAAAAATAGTTTTTAAATCATCATCACATGCAATTACTTCATAATCTAAAACTTTTTTACCGATATTCTCTTTAGTATCAACTATACCTATAATTTCATATTTATTTTCTTGCTCTATCACATCAATAACACTATGACAGTGTCCACCACCACCAATAAGAACTATTTTTTCTTTCATTATAAAATCACCGAACTTGGAATATTTACAACTCTTTCTTCAAGATATTTTGCATTTTTTAAATCATCTTTTTGGCAATCTTTAAACATTTCAAGTTCATTCATAAGTCTCCAAATAGGTCTTGTCATTACACCATTTTTATTTGTAAAATCTAAAAATTCATTTCTTTGATTTACATCATTTAATAAAACTGCTTGAAGCCAATAGTTTGATTTTGAATCTTTTGGTTCAGCTATAAAATTTATATTATTTGTTGTAAAAAACTCTTTATATTTTATTGCTAAATCTCTTTTTGAAGCTAAGAATTTTTCTAATTGTTCAAGTTGAGCTACTAGAAGAGCTGCGTTAATATTAGGAAGTCGATAGTTATATCCTATCTCATCGTGTACATATTCATACGGATGAGGGATTTTTGCTGTTGTTGTTATATGTTTTGCTCTTTTAGCTAATGCTTCATCATCTGTAACAATAACTCCACCACCACCCGATGTTATGATTTTATTACCATTAAAAGAAAATGCACCAATTTTTCCAAAAGTTCCTGTATGTTTGTTTTTATAAAATGAACCTAAACTTTCAGCTGCATCTTCTACTAAAGTAATATTCCAAATATCACAAATCTCTTTTATCTCTTCAATTTTACATGGATGCCCAAAAGTGTGCATAGGAACACATGCTTTTATGATTTTTCCTGTAGTTTTATTTATACAATTATTCTTTTTTACTTCACAATTTGTTTCTAAAAAGCTTTTAAGTGATTTAGGACTTAAACCCATCGTATCTAAATCAACATCTATAAATATAGGTTTTGCTCCTATATAACTAATAGCATTACAAGTAGCTATAAAAGTAAGTGGTTGAGTTATAACTTCATCATCTCTTTTTAGATCTGCTAAAAGTAGTGAAATATGAAGAGCAGCTGTACCATTTACAGTTGCTATTGCAAATTTGCTTCCTACAGTTTTTGCAAATTCTTTTTCAAAAGTATCAACATATTTTCCAACACTTGATACAAATGTTGAATCAATACAATCATTTAAATACTTTTTTTCATTTCCAATAAATCTTGGTTCATGTAAAGGTATAAATTCATTTCTATTAAATGTTTGTTTTATAAAATCAATTATTTTTTGCATTACATTTTCCCATCAAGATATTTACCAGTCTCTTTATGTCCAAAGTCTGGAATCATTGTAAAAAATTCTTTTACAATATCCTCTTTTTCCCAAGATAAATTTGCTTTAAAATTTTTAATAGTTTTTTCAAAATGATTTAACTTATTTTCATCAAATAAAGCTTCATTTTTAATAACTCCTAGATTTTCAAATCTATTCATATCTAAAACTTCTTTGTCTGTAAAAAACTCTTCAAAATCTTTTTCGCCTGTTGTATCACTTGAGGTAAATAAACAAGGCCATTTTCCAAGTGCGGGTAAAGTTTTTGCTAATTTTCTAGCTTCATCTTCATCTTTACATAAATATGGTTCAATCCCGAGATTTTTTAAATATTTAACTGCAATATCAGCAAAAGTAATAAGATGTAAATTTTCACTAAGTTTTGGGAAAAAAATATCTCTATTTTCACCAAATATGCATGACATTAAACAAAGTTCTCCACTTTCTTGAGGTGTAACAAAATATCTTTTTATATCATTTGGAGCAACAATTGGTTGATTTTTTTCAATTCTTTGATTAAAACCATGTAATAAACTTCCATCACTAAAAGCAACATTTGCAAATCTTGCCATTGAAACATCTATTTGTTTTGATTTTCGCATTACAAACATTTCCATGATTCTTTTACTTGCACCCATCATATTTACTGGATTTGCAGCTTTATCTGTACTTACACAAAAATATTTTTTAGTTCCGTTTTCTATTGATTGTTGAAGAGTTTTATCTGTATTAAAAACATTTGTTTCAATCATACGCATAAGAGTAAAAGGGTCTTTTTCACTTCTTACATGTTTTAAAGCTGATAGATTTAAAACATAATCATATTTACCATCAGCTTTTATAAAAGCATCATATTCAAAGCTTCCTATATCAAGAGCAAATGTAGCAAAATCTCCATCGATATATCCAAATGAACTTCTTATATCTCGAACTAATTCAACCATATTATTTTCTGAAATATCAACAACATGAAGCTTTTTAGGATTTCTTTTAAATATCTCTTTTGTTACAGCTTGACCAATAGAACCAGCCCCTCCAATAACTAAAAACGTAGAACTTGAAACAATTTCTTTTAATTCTTTATCATTTTTATTTATATCTTCTAAAAAAAGCTCTTTAGTTCGTCCTATTAAATTTAAAATTTTATTCACTTAACGCTCCTCAACTATCACAATTAAATATATCACGTGTATATACTTTTTCAACTACATCATTTAATTTTTCTGATTTTCTATTTGCAACTATTACATCTGAAATTTTTTTAAATTCTTCTAAATTTTTTATTACTTTTGAATTGTAAAAATTACTTTCTTCTAGCACAGGTTCATAAATAACTACTTCTATACCTTTTGCTTTAATTCTCTTCATTATTCCCTGTATTGCACTACTTCTAAAATTATCACTTCCAGATTTCATCACAAGTCTAAAAATTCCAACAGTTTTTGGATTTCTTTCTATAATACTATCTGCAATAAAATCTTTTCTTGTTGAATTTGATTTAACAATCGCTTCAATCAAATTACTTGGAACATCTGTATAATTAGCTAATAATTGTTTTGTATCTTTTGGAAGACAATATCCTCCATATCCAAAGCTCGGATTATTATAATGTGTTCCTATACGGGGATCCAATCCAACCCCATCTATTATTTGTTTTGTATCAAGATTATGAGTTTGTGCGTAAGAGTCAAGTTCATTAAAGTATGCAACTCTCATAGCAAGATAAGTATTTGCAAAAAGTTTAATAGCTTCTGCTTCAGTTGAATCAGTAAATAATATTGGAATATCTTTTTTAATAGCACCCTGTGCTAAAAGTGATGCAAAAATTTCTGCCCTCTGTGATTTTTCTCCTACAATTATTCTACTTGGATATAAATTATCAAATAAAGCTTTACCCTCTCTTAAAAATTCAGGAGAAAAAATAATATTTTCAGTATTAAATTTTTTTCTTAAATTTTTTGTATAACCAACAGGAATAGTTGATTTTATTACCATAAGAGCTTTTGGATTTATACATAAAACATCTTGTACAACACATTCAATACTTTTAGTATTAAAATAATTTGTTTCCGTATCATAATCTGTTGGAGTAGCAATTATTACAAAATCTGCATCTTTATAAGCATACTCTTTATCTAGTGTTGCTGTAAAATTTAAATCATCTTTCAATAAATATTCTTCAATTTCTCTATCTTCTATAGGCGATTTTCCATCATTAAGCATTTGAATTTTTTGAGGTATAATGTCTAAGGCAACTACTTTATTATGTTGAGCTAAAAGTAATCCATTACTTAAACCAACATATCCTGTCCCAGCTATTGCAATTTTCATTTAATTATTTTTCCCTTCAATCATTTTTTATATCCTTTTGGATTACAACTTTGCCAATTCCAACTATCAGCACACATATCTTCTATACTTTTTTTTGCTTCCCAGCCTAAAATCTCTTTTGCTTTTGTTGGATTTGCAAAACATGTTGCTATATCTCCAGCTCTTCTTGAAACTATTTCATATGGTATGCTTTTATTTGATACTTTTTCAAAAGCTTTCACTATATCAAGTACACTATATCCGATACCTGTTCCTATATTTACTATTAGAGGTTTAGTATTGTTATTCAATGAATTTAAATAATCAATAGCTTTTACATGAGCATTTGCTAAATCAACAACATGGATATAATCTCTCACTCCTGTACCATCAAAAGTATCATAATCATTTCCAAATACATTCAAATACTCTCTTTTTCCAACTGCTACTTGAGAAATATATGGCATAAGGTTATTTGGTATCCCATTTGGGTCTTCTCCTATCATACCACTTTCATGTGCTCCAACAGGGTTAAAGTATCTTAAAATTGCTATTTTAAAAGTGTTATTTGAAGTATAAACATCTTCTAAAATCCTCTCACAAATATATTTACTTGTACCATAAGGGTTTGTTGTAGCTCCAACAGGAAAAGTCTCATCTATTGGATTTGAACTAGGATTTCCATATACAGTTGCAGAACTAGAAAATACTATTTTTTTGCAATTATACTTTTCCATCACTTTTAATAAAACTAAGATTCCATTTACATTATTATCATAATATTTTAGTGGTTTTTCTACACTTTCACCTACTGCTTTAAGTCCTGCAAAATGTATAACCGAATCAATTTTATATTTTTTAAATACTTTTTCTAAACTATTTTTATCTCTTATATCACCTTTTACAAAATCCACTTTTTTACCAGTTATCTTTTTTACTCTTTTTAAACTCTCTTTTGAAGAGTTTGATAAATTATCATAAACTATGAAATCATAACCTACTTTATTCAACTCGACTAAAGTATGTGAACCTATATATCCAGCTCCACCAGTTATTAAAATTTTCATATTTTATTTTTCTTCTTTTCTCATATTATTGATAAATTGCATAAAAAATACAGCAAATATTGCAAGTATAAATCCAGTTATAAAAGTAACTACAACGATAAGTATTTTTTTAGGTTTTATTGGTTTGTCATCTACTAAAATCTTTCCAACAATTTCACTATTTTTTAAATTATAAGGCAACGATAAAGCCTCAAATAATTTTTTTCTTTCTAATAATTTATTTATTTGTACATTCAATAAATTTTCTTTTTGCTCAGTTAAATCAAATAAAGTTGATTTATTTTCTATTATTGCATTTGATATGTCTCTTTTTTCCATAAGTTTAAGAGCAGATATAGAAGGGTCCAGTTTTGTTATATTTTGTAATACTTCAGTTACATATTTCATTTGTTCTTCAAGATTTAATATATTTTGAGTATATAACTCTATCTTTTTATCTATATTAACAATTTTATCTTCTTTTATATTTTTGATAGTTAATTCTAAATTTTTCAATTCTGCTTCATTTTTTTCTTTAATATCATTTAAAATTAATAAATGATCTTTTTTTATATACTCAATAACTTCGTTTAATCCATTGATTGCATCTGTATTTGATTTTGCTTCACTTGAAATTTCAATAAAATTTTTCATTCCTTTTAAAGGAATTGTTTTTGTAATTTCAAACTCTTTATCATTTATATTTTTTCTTAAATCTATAAATATTGTAGACAGTTTTTTTGCAAGAATATCCGCATCATCTATTGATATATTTTGATTTGTTTCAGTCTTATAAGTACCTATTTCAATTAAAGCTTTAACTTCATATATTGGCGTTTTAATATTTACATAAACTATTGCTAACAATGTAATAACTGATGTAACGATCAAAATAAACACTCTTTTATTCCAAATTGTTTTAAACAACTCTTTCAAATCTATTTCATCTTCCAAAATATCTGCTTTATTATCCAAACTTGTTCCTATCAAATAAAATGCGGGATTATACCCACATCTTCCTAACATCATTGTTAAATAATATTGAATTAATCATTTTTAATATTATTTATAAATTGCATAAAAAATACAGCAAATATAGCAAGTATAAATCCTGTTACAAAGGCAACAACTATAATCAATAATTTTTTAGGTTTTATTGGTTTGTCATCTACTAAAACATCTCCAACAACTTCACTATTTTTTGCTATATTGTTTGTAAGTTTTAGTTTTTCTAGTGAGATATTGTCTTTTATTTTTTCTATTCTATTTTTTATATCAAATTCCAAATCTCTTTTTAGATTTGGTATTTTTTCATTTAAAATATTTTGTTTTTCTTTATTTAAATTCTCGATTTGATTTTGAAGATTTAATATCAAATTTTGATAATTCAATATTTCCATCGCTGATAACATATTTTGTGTATTATCAGAACTTCTTCTTTTTGTTATTTGATTTATATTTTCTTGATATTGTGATAGTTTTTCTTTATTGAAATTTAGTTTATTTTCTATTGTTGTTAATTCAATACTATTTAAAAAATTTATCTGTTCTTCTTTTTCAACTTTTGTTACATTTTCTATATATTTTATCTGTTCTTCAAGATTTTTTATATTCAAATTTGTATTTAAGATATATTCATCTATCTTATATTTATATTCATTTTTTAAGAAATCTAAAATTTCTTTATTTTTTGCTAAGGCTTGATCATTTGAATATCCTAAAGTAGCGATTTCCAAAAAATTTTCTACTTTTTTAACTGCTGCGATATTTGATACTATAGCTTCATCTTTTGTTATTTGTTGAGGAATATCAACATTAAAAATAAGCCTTAATTTTTTTTCTAAAACATTACTATTTTCAACTAAAGCTCCACCAATATAACCTATTCGTACTACTGATTTTACCTCATAAATTGGTGTTTTTATATTTACATAAATTATTGCTAATAGTGTAATAATTGCTGTAATAATTAAAATAAATACTCTTTTATTCCAAAGTACTTTAAATAACTCTTTCAAATCTATTTCATCTTCAACTATATATTCTTTTTCTTGCAAAACTCTATCTTCCCTATTCTAAAATTAGTTGTTATTATAACTTGAAAATGACTCTTTTTGGACTCTTTTTTTAAATATTGAAAATTTAATATTAAAATCTCAAACAAATCTCATTTTATGTGTCATTTAGTAACTAATCATAAGTAATATTTATATTATTTTTTAAAAATTATTGTTATTCTAAATTACAAAATATCAGGTATATCAATATTTGTCTCTTTTTCTGTATCAGCAATATTTTCAAATATCACTTCTATTGGAGCTGCACTATTTTCATTTTCTTTATCAACAAATCTTGTAAGCGCTTTTTGGAAATCAAGTTTAACTGTTCCAATTGGACCATTTCTTTGCTTACCTATAATAACTTCTGCTTCTTCAACTGGTTTATTTATAAATTTAGATTTATAATCTTCACCTTTATCTTTTGCTTCTTTTTCTTTTTTAGCTTCTTCTCTCTCTTTATAAACATCATCTCTATAAACAAACATGATGATATCAGCATCTTGCTCAATAGCTCCAGATTCTCTTAAATCACTTAACATTGGTCTTTTATCTGGTCTATTTTCAAGTCCCCTATTTAGCTGAGAAAGTGCAATAATAGGTATTTTCATCTCCCTTGCAAGCATTTTTAAACCTCTTGAAATATCAGAAACTTCTTGGTGTCTATCTTTATTTCCAGTTCCTTGCATTAGTTGAAGATAATCAATAATCACAAGTTTTATATTGTTTGCTTCATTTTGAGCTAACTTTCTCACTCTTGCTCTAAGTTGGTTGATATTAATACTTCCACCATCATCAACAAAAAGTTTCTTTTTATTTAAATCATCAAAAGCTGCACTAAGATTTGACCATTGAGAATCATCCATATCACCTTTTCTAAGATTTTGTAAAGGAATAGAAGTTTTTGCAGCCAACATCCTAAGCATTAGTTGTTCTGCTGGCATCTCTAGTGAGAAAAATATTACTCCTTTTCCTCTTTCCACATTTTTAAGTGCCATATTAAGTACAAGGGCAGTTTTCCCCATAGCTGGCCGTGCTGCTATGATTATCAAGTCCCCTTCATTAAAACCTGTTGTTCTTCTATCAAGTGCATCAAAACCTGTTGTTTCACCAATAAGATGTTTATTTCCAAGTTTTTTCATCTTTTCAATATAAGATAAAGTATCATGAGTGATAGTATGCATATCTTTTAATTCGCTAGTTGCACTATCTGTTGATATTTTATAAAGTTCACCTTGAATAGTATCAAGTGCTTCATTTGCACTTACTTCTTCTTCAATAGCCACTTTTTTTATAGTTGTTGCTAGTGAGGCTAATTCTCTTTTTACCGCACCATCTTTGATTTCTCTTACATAAGCTAAAGTATTTGTTATTGGATTTGCAGAAAGAATTTCAAGTAAGATAGAGTCATCAACATCTTTTGAATCAAGTCTTTTTCGTATAAATTCTTCATCTATTGGCATATCATCATTATGAAGTTTTACCATCACTTCAAAAATTTTTTTATGAGCTGGAAGATAAAAATCTTTTGGTTTTAATACACCTAAAACATCTTCTAACTCTTCTGGGTTAAATAAAATAGAACTTAATACAGCTCTTTCAATATTTATACTATAAACACTATCCATTCCGTCTCCAATTTTTTAAGGAAATGATTGTATCTAAAAGCAAATTAAAGTATCAACAAACCCTATTTCTACCGCTATTTTTTGCTTCATATAATTTTTTATCGACTATTGAGATTGCATTATTTGAATCTCTAAAAAAACTTCTATCACAATTTTCAGGATTAATTTCATACATCCCTATACTTAAAGTCGTAGATATTTTATGATTTTCATAATCTAATACAAATTTTGCAAAATTTTCTTTTACTTCATTCAATAATTCTCTTGCTTTTTTCTCTTTTATTGCAGGTAAAATAAATATAAATTCTTCACCACCATATCTAATAATCATATCCGAAGTTCTAAGAGTTTGTTTCACTAATGGGACAAAATTTTCAAGCATTTTATCTCCTGCTATATGACCATAATTATCATTTATTTTTTTAAAAAAATCAAAATCACACATAGCAAGAACAAAAGGCTCGCTTGTGGCAAAAGATATTTCCAGTTGATTTGTATAAAGTTTATTTAATCTTTGTCTATTTAAAGCACCTGTTAAAGGGTCTTTTGAAGCTTGAGAATTTATCAAAGTATTATCAATCAAAGCCAATTCAGTTCCCAAAGATAAAGACAACATTTCACATTTTTCTAAATATGTCAATATTATATGATTATTTGGTTTTTCTTCTAAAATATAATTTTGAATCTGCTTTGCAATAAAATGTAAATTTTCATGTAACTTTGAAATATTTTTATATTTTGAATTATTTTGTATTATATTTTTCCCTGAATCTAATAACCATTTACCAAAAACACATAAATTATGATTTGTTTCAGGGAAAAATCTATTTTCTCTTAGAGAAACTGCTGTTGATAAATCTGTTAGCCATTCTAAATGAGATTTATAATACAAAATAATATTTTGTTCATATATATCACTAAGTCCTGATATTCTCAAAGAATTTTTCTTTTGTAAATCTTTTACATATTTATCTAAATAGATTTTTGCGATAGTATCTTCAAAAACTGCTTGTAACTGATACAATTCATAAAGTTCATTTTTTGCATTTTTATAAAGTAACTTTTTCATAATCAAGCCTATTAGATTGATTAATTCATGAGTCAACATAACATATGGAATGCCCAATTCAATGTTGTTATGTATCAATTCTTTACAAATTATAACTGCTTTATCTATCTGGCTTGTACAAATGTATTTTATTATCAAAGAAAAAAAGTTTTTTATTTCTTCAAACTCTTCATCTTCAATATCTCGCACATTTATAATATACTTCTTCAAAAATTCATCAGTGATAGATTCAACTTCAGTTGCCAAAAAAAATTGAAAATTTGCTTTTGCAGTTTGCATTATTTTCTTTTTTCTGCCTCTATTTCTACTTCCTCAATAAATTTGTTTATTAATTCACTACCTGAAAGTTTGGCTATGATTTCACCTTTTTTCATTACAAGCCCACTTCCTTTTCCAAAGGCAATTGCAACATCTGCACTTTTTGCTTCACCTATTGCATTTACAACACATCCCATAACTGAAACATCTAGTGGTGTTTTAATATGTTTTGTTCTATTTTCTATTTCTGTAACTGCACTTACTAAATCTGCTTCTATTCTTCCACAAGTAGGACAAGAAACAATATTTAATCCCTCTTTTGCTATTCCAACATCTTTTAGTATTGCACGTCCAACTTTTATCTCTTCTTCAAGTTCTCCTGTCATAGATACTCTTAAAGTATCTCCTATTCCATCAAGTAAAAGTGAACCTAAAGCTATTGATGATTTAATAGTTGAGTGAAATTGAGTTCCAGCTTCTGTAACACCTAAATGAAATGGATAATTATTCATAGGTCTTAACATTCTATAAGCTTCTACTGTTCTTTGAACATCACTTGCTTTTAGTGAAACTTTTAAGTTTGTAAATCCTAAATCTTCAAGATATTTGATATTGTAATCAGCACTAGCTACCATACCTTGTGGTGTTTGTCCATATTTGTCTTCAAATTGCTTTTCAAGCGACCCAGAATTTACTCCAATTCTAATAGGTATATTTCGCTCTGTACAAGCCTTAACAACTTCTTGAACTCTATTTTTATCACCAATATTTCCTGGATTGATTCTAATACAATCCACAACTTCAGCAGCAACCAAAGCTAATTTATAATGAAAATGAATATCTGCTACAAGTGGCAATTCTACTTGTGATTTAATCTCTTTTAATGCCAAGGCTGCTTCCATATTTGGAACAGCAACTCTTACTATATCAGCACCAGCAAAATGTAATTTTGTGATTTGTTCTACTGTTGCTTTAACATCTGATGTTTTTGAAAAAGTCATTGATTGTACTGGAATTGGTGCATCTCCACCAATAGGAACATTTCCTACGAATATCTGTTTTGTTGGGTATCTTTTTATCATAAACGAGATTTTATCACAAAAATATTAATTTAATATGAAACATTTTAATAAAAAAAAAAGAAGTTATTTTATATAATCAAAGCTAATAAATTTAGCAATAAGTTACTGTAATCATATGAAATCAAAAAAGAATATCTACATCATAATTTTATTATTTTTAACTCTTACAACTTTCATAATTTTAGGAACCTACTATTATATTTCAAGTAAACAAGAAAATCTTTTAAATTCTATTTATAATACAACACATATAAATATTGTAAAAATGACTCAAAATCTTATAAAAGACAAACAAAATACTACTTTAGCAATAGCTCTTGCACTTGCAAAAAATGATAGTTTATATAAATTTATGCAAACTCAAGACTATGAAAAACTTGATTATAAAAAAATATCTGCTGAAATAAAAGAACATACGAAATATAAAGATGTTTGGATTCAAATAGTTGATAAAAATGGAAAAAGTATTTATCGTTCTTGGACTGATTTAAAAGGTGATAATTTACTTTTTAGAAAAGATTTAAAAAACACTTTAACAAATCAAAATGTTTCTACTTCAATAAGTGTAGCTTTATTTAATCTTACATTAAAAGCAAGAACACCTATTTTTGATTATAACAACAATTTTTTAGGAGCACTAGAAGTTATCACTCACTTCAATTCTATCTCCAAAGATTTAAAAGAAAATAATATTGATTGTTTAGTAATCACTGATAAAAAATATAGAAAAATATTAAAATATCCATATACAAATATTTTTATAGATGATTATTATATTGCAAATAAAAATGCAAATCTAGATTTAGTTAATTATGTAAAAAATAACAATGTAGAAAAATATATCAATATTCCTAACTTTATAGTTGAAAATGGTTATCTAATTTCAAATTTTATTTTATATGACAAAAATAATGAAAAATTAGCTTACATTATAAATTTTATGGATTTAAATAATATTGATTTACAAATTGTAAAATCATTTAAAGTTCAAATTATCATGGTTTCTGTAATTGCACTAATCATAATATTTTTCTCATTTCTAATCTATTTATATTCATCTCATCTAAAAGAGATAAAATCCCAAGAAAATAAAAAACAATCAATCTTAGATTCTCAATCAAATATAATCGTAATTACAAATGGTGAAGAGATAATTGATGCAAATAAAAAATTATATGATTTTTTTAAAGATGCAAATAATCTAGAAGAATTTAGAAAGAATTATGTTTGTATTTGTAATACATTTATTGATATGGACAATGAATTTTATATAATAAAAAAAGATTATGGTGGTAAAAATTGGGCGGAATATGTTTTAAGTAATGAAGATAAAAATTTTAAAGTTGCTATAAAAAACTCAAATGATGAAATTACTCATTTTTCATTAAAAGCTTCAATGATAAATAATGAAAATTACATAATAGCTACATTTACAGATATAACAAAAGAAGTTGAACAAATAGAAAAAGATAAAGAAAAAGATAGATTACTTTATCAACAATCAAAAATAGCTGCAATTGCAGATACTTTAAAAAATATTGCTCATCAATGGAGACAACCTTTAAGTGTAATAAGTACAATAGCAAGTGGAATGAAAATCCAAAAAGAGTTAAATTCTTTAAATAATGAAGATTTTAATAACTCTTGCAATATCATAATAGATAACACTCAAAGACTTTCAAATACAATAGAAAACTTTACAAATTTTTTTAATAAAGATGATAGCATAGTAAGATTTTCCTTTGTAGAATCAATAAACAACACCATTAATTTTTTTGACTCAATATTTGAAAAAAATTCAATAAAATGCATATTTACTTATGACAATGATATGATTTTGGATTGTAATAAAAATGACTTTTCTCAAGCAATTTTAAATATTCTTGATAACTCAGTTTATGCTTTGATAGAAAATAAACAAGAAGATGAGAGATATATTTTTATTGATTTTACAAATAAAATATTGCAAATAAAAGATACAGGAAATGGAATAGATGAGAAATTACTCTCAAAAATACTAGAACCATATTTTACTACAAAACACCAAGCTTTTGGCGTTGGATTAGGTCTTTATGTAGTTCAAGAATTTTTTGTAAAAAATTTAGCTTATAAAATTGATATTAAAAATGTAACCTTTGACTATGAGAATAAAAAATATTCTGGAACTAATTTTATTATTGATTTTAATTAAACTTCTATTTTGAAAAGATTAGATACAATACCCGCATTAATAAGAAAAGGATTTTTATGCAAGGTTTTGCTATTTTTGATTTAATAATAATATCTATTACTCTTATTTTAGGATTAAAAGGTCTATTTAGAGGGCTTATCAAAGAAGTTTTTGGAATTATTGGAATCATTGGTGCAATTTTTGTAGCTTCAAGAATTTCAAAAGAAACAGGTGATTTATTAGCTCCAATATTAGTATTAGAAAATGAAGCAACTATCAAATTAATTGGATTTGTAGTTGCTTTAGTTGGTGTTTGGCTTGTTGTTTATAGTGCTGGACTTGTAGTTAGTAAAATATTTTCTGCAAGTGGATTAGGAATAATTGATAGAATTTTAGGATTTGTATTTGGTGCAGCTAAAATATTTTTAATTTTTTCAGTTATTGCCTATGCGCTTTATCAAGTTCATTCTTTCAGAAAAGTTATTGATGAGAAATTTGCAACTTCTGTTGTAATGCCACATCTAATTAGCGTTGGATCATATATCATAAAATTAGATACCGATTCTATTGCTAATAGTTTTGATAAAGCTGTAAAAACGGTAAAAGATGCTCCAATTATTAAAGATGCTACTTCAAATATCAAAGAAGAAGTTAATTCAACTGTAAATGATGTTCAAGAAGCTGTGAAAGAAGAAGTTATACAACAAGTAGAAGAAAAAATAGAAGATTCTACAAATAAAACTTCGGAACAAGTAGATGCGATAAAAGAAAAATTAAAAAATATTGCAAATAAACCAGAAGAAAATCAATAAAGGGATTTAATATTGTTTGAAAATAATTATATACAACAAAGAATAGAAAAAGCAGAAAAGTTAAGAGAAGCAGGGATTAACCCTTATTCAAATGAAAGTTCAAGAAATTGTACAATTGCAAAATATCTAAATGTAAATAGTGATATTTTACAAATCGAAGAAAAAAGAGATGAAAATAGAAATTATACAGTTGCAGGTAGAATTAAATTTTTTAGACTTATGGGAAAAGCTGCATTTGTAAAAATAGAAGATGAAAGTGGAATGCTTCAAATTTATGTATCAAGAGATAATTTACCAGAAGGTTTTTACAATGACATTTTCAAAAAGAATGTTGAAGTTGGAGATATTATAGAAGTTTCAGGTTTCCCATTTGTTACAGGACAGGGAGAACTTTCACTTCACGCTGATGGTTTAAAAATACTTACAAAAGCCATTTCTCCACTTCCAGAAAAATATCATGGAATCCAAGATAAAGAGTTAAGATATAGACAAAGATATTTAGACTTAATTATGAATAGTGAAGTTAGAAAAACTTTCCAAATTAGAAGTAAAGTTATAAGTCTTACAAGAAGATTCTTTGAAAACAAAGGTTTCTTAGAAGTTGAAACTCCTATGATGCACCCAATTGCAGGAGGAGCGAATGCAAAACCATTTGTTACTCATCACAATGCTTTAGGTGTTGATAGATTTTTAAGAATTGCACCAGAATTATATTTAAAAAGATTAATTGTAGGTGGATTCGAAGCTGTATTTGAAATTAATAGAAATTTTAGAAATGAAGGAATGGATGCAACACATAATCCAGAATTTACTTCTATTGAATTTTATTGGGCATATAAAACTTACAAAGATTTAATTGTTATTACAAAAGAATATTTTGAATATTTATTTGAACATTTAAATTTACCAACACTTTTACCTTATGGGGAATTAAAAATTGATTTTAATAAATTTACAGAGATTCCATTAATTCAATCTTTATATGAAATTGGTGGAGTACCACAAGACATAGTTGAAGATAAAGATAAAATTCTTGCATTTTTAAGAGCAAATAATCTTGAAGCAAATGAAAATATGAATTTAGGACAACTTCAAGGTGAATTATTTGATGAATATGTTGAAGAAAAATTAATCAATCCTACATTTATAACTGAATATCCAGTAGAAATTTCTCCACTTGCAAGAAGAAATGATGAAAAACCACATTTAACAGATAGATTTGAGTTATTTATTGCAGGTAAAGAAATTGCAAATGCCTTTAGTGAGTTAAATGACCCATTAGACCAACTTCAAAGATTTGAAGGACAAATGGCAGCAAAAAATAGTGGCGATGATGAAGCACATGAAATGGATGAAGATTTTGTAAATGCATTATCTTATGGAATGGCTCCAACAGCAGGTCAAGGTATTGGAATTGATAGATTAGTAATGATGTTAACAAATGAACACTCTATTAGAGATGTATTACTTTTCCCTGCAATGAAACCAATTAAACAAGAAGTAGATCTTTTATCAGATCAAGAAATATAAAATAAAAGAAATAGGAGAGAAGATGAGTTTTGTATCAAGCGCAAATCTAAAAGAAGCAGATAATGAAGTATTTTCAATAATAGAAAATGAATTAAAAAGACAAACAAATCATTTAGAAATGATTGCTAGTGAAAACTTCACTAGTCCTGCTGTTATGCAAGCTATGGGTTCTGTTTTTACTAACAAATATGCTGAGGGTTATCCTTATAAAAGATATTATGGTGGTTGTGAGTTTGCTGATGCTGTTGAGCAATTAGCAATTGATAGAGCTTGTAAAATCTTTGGTTGTACTTATGCTAATGTTCAACCTCATTCAGGAAGCCAAGCTAATGGTGCTGTTTATGCTGCATTATTAAGTGCTGGTGATAAAATCTTAGGTATGGATTTATCTCATGGTGGACATTTAACTCATGGTTCTAAACCTTCTTTTTCTGGTAAAAACTATTCTGCTTTTTATTATGGTGTTGAATTAGATGGTAGAATCAATTATGACAAAGTTATGGAAATTGCAAAAATTTGTCAACCAAAAATCATTGTATGTGGTGCTTCTGCATACGCAAGAGAAATTGACTTTAAAAAATTCAGAGAAATAGCTGATGCTGTTGGTGCTATTTTATTTGCTGATATTGCTCACATTGCAGGACTTGTTGCTGCTGGTGAACATATGAGTCCATTTCCTTATGCTGATGTTGTTACAACTACTACTCATAAGACTTTAAGAGGTCCAAGAGGTGGTATGATTATGACAAATGATGAAGATATTGCTAAAAAAATAAATAGTGCTATTTTCCCAGGATTACAAGGTGGACCATTAGTTCATGTAATTGCTGCAAAAGCTGTTGCATTTAAAGAGATTTTAGATCCATCATGGAAAGATTATGCAAAACAAGTAAAAGCAAATGCAAAAGTATTAGCAGAAGTACTTACAAAAAGAGGATATGATATTGTTTCAGGTGGAACAGATAATCACTTAATTTTAGTAAGTTTTTTAAATAAACCATTTAGTGGAAAAGATGCAGATGCAGCTTTAGGAAATGCTGGAATTACTGTAAATAAAAACACAGTACCAGGAGAGACAAGAAGTCCATTTGTAACATCAGGAATTAGAATAGGAAGTCCAGCATTAACTGCACGTGGGATGAAAGAAAAAGAGTTTGAAATTATTGCAAACAAAATTTGTGATGTATTAGATAACATTGAAGATTCAGCATTACATGCTAAAATCAGCAAAGAGTTAGAAGAACTTGCTTCAAACTTTGTGATTTACAATCAATCGACTTTCTAGGATTTAGAGATAAAATAAGGATAAGTTATGCAAATAAAAGGTGAAGAGTTCATAAAAAAAGTTCAACTTCAACAAGAAAGAGAAGAGTTAGAGCGAAAGCTAAGTGAACTTGAAGAAGTTGAAGTTTCAATTAACGATATTAATCTTAATAATAATTTAAATATGAATAATGATTCAATTGGTTTAAATAGAAATACACAATTTGAATCAAATGAACATGAACTTGATAATATTATGCTTGGAACTTCAAATGATAATAATGAAGAAAATAAGAAAAAATACCTAATTTTAGGTATTGTTCTTGTAGTACTATTTTTATTAACTATTATTATCATAAGACTTCTTACAAATGATCCAGCTAAGGATGATCAATTCACATCAAATAATGCTAACTCTTCAGAAATAAAAAAATTATCTGAAAATAATAATATTGAGGAAAATTTCCAAAAAATTATTAATGAAAGAGTAAAAAAAGATTCAAATGAACCAATGATCCCTGAAAATGCAATTCCAGCAGATCAAAGGCTTCAAAATATGCAACAAACAACAGATAATGAGCCTCAACAGGAAAGAGAAACTATTCAAGAGGAAGCACCTTCTAATATTTCTAATGAAACTTTAGATGAAACTATAAAAAAAATAGAAGAGAAAAAATCTACTCAAAAAGAAAAAGTAGTTCAAACATCAGAAAAAAAAGCTAATACAGTAAAAGAAGTTAGTGAAAGAAATGTTGAACAAAAAAAATCTGTTAGAGATTTAATGGATTCTCCATCTTCTTCATCTATTTCATCTGGATATTTTGTTCAAGTTGGAGCTTTTACAAAAAAACCATCTGATAGTTATATAAATACAATAAGAAATGCCAAATTTAAATATAAAGTTTATCAACAAGAAATAAAAGGCGTAACATATAATAAAGTTTTAATTGGACCATATTCATCAAAAGCAGCTGCATCTGAAAGTGTGGAAGACATAAAACAAAAACTTAATCTTACAAGTGCCTTTGTTGTTAAATTTTAAAAAGAGAAAATTATGAATTTTTACACAAAAGAACTTTTTTTAGACCAATTCACACCTGTTTCAATTTATGAAAAAGTAAAATCATTATATAAAAATGAAATTACTTTTTTATTTGAAAGTACAATAAATTCAAATGAAGGAAACTATTCATATATAATCATAGGAGATAGAGAGAGAGTTTGGTATGATAAAGATACTTGTTATTATAAAAATGAAGAAGGTAATGTTCAAATTGTAGACTCAAATCCTTTAACTTTTTTAAAAAAATATTATAAAAATTTTGATAAACAACTATATAAAGACAAAGCTTTAGAACTTGGAATTGGTTTAATAGATGGTTTTATTGGGAATGTTGGTTATGATATTGGAAAAGAATTTGAACCAAAATTAAAAAATTCAATGAATAATTTAGTTGATCAACTAGATATTCCTGATTTGGATTTAATAAGACCAAATATAATTTTAGGATTTTCTCATAAAACTTCAAAACTTGTTATGGTTACATCTGTCGAATCTAAAAAAAATGAACTAGATATAATTGAAGATATTCTCTATACAACTTATTCATATGCTCCTTTAAAAAAAGCAACTATTTTAGATGAAGGTAAATTCAATTTTACAAAAGAAGAATTTTTTGAAATGGTTTCAAAATCTAAAGAGATGATTAAAGCAGGAGATGTTTTTCAAATTTTAATGTCAAATAGATTCACTCAAAAAGCTATCGTGGATCACTTAAGTTTTTATAGAGCATTAAGAAGTAAAAACCCAAGTCCATATTTATTTTTACTTGAATTTGAAAGATTTACAATTGCAGGAAGTAGTCCAGAAGTTATGATTAGACTTGTTGATGGACATTTACTTTTAAGACCTATTGCAGGTACAAGAAAAAGAGGAAAAAATCTTGATAGAGATTTAGAACTTGAACTTGAAATGGTAAATGATGCAAAAGAGAGAGCAGAACATATCATGCTTGTAGATTTAGGGAGAAATGATGTAGGACGTGTTGCACGTCCAGGAACTGTAAAAGTAACAGACTTGATGAGAGTAGAGAGATATTCTCACGTTATGCATATGGTTTCTGACGTTGAAGCTATAATTGATGACAAATACGATATGTTTGATTTATTTATGGCTACTTTTACAGCTGGAACTATGACAGGAGCTCCAAAAATAAGAGCAATGGAATTAATAGCACAATTTGAAGGAATAAAAAGAAACTTCTATTCTGGAAGTATTGCTTATTTTGGTTTTGATGGAAATATGGATAGTGCAATTACAATAAGAACTACTATGTTAACTGATGATACAGTAATTTTCCAAGCAGGTGCTGGAGTTGTTGCTGATTCTAATCCTGAACTTGAATATCTTGAAGTTCAAAATAAACTTGCAGCTAATATCTCAACTTTAAAAGACTTATCTTAATTTCTTAATTTAATATTGGCTATTATTTCATACTAAAAAGCCAATATTAAAGGATACAATTTGTTACTTGGTGTAAATATTGACCACATTGCAGTTTTGAGAGAAGCTAGAAAGATAAACGACCCTAATCCCCTTGATGCACTTAATATATGTAAACTATCTGGTGCAAACCAAATAACTATTCATCTAAGAGAAGATAGACGTCATATTCACGATGAAGATGCGATTGCTATAATAAATAATTCTTCTCTTCCAGTAAATTTAGAATGTTCAATAAATAGTGATATTATAGATATAGTTTGTAAATTAAAACCAACAAGGGCTACTCTTGTACCTGAAAATAGAAATGAAGTTACAACAGAAGGTGGACTTGATGTCAAAGGAAATTTTGAAAAATTACAAAAAGTAATAGATAAACTTCACCAAAATGAGATTGAAGTTTCTCTTTTTATTGATCCAAAAGATGAAATTATTGAATTATCAAAAGAGTTAGAAGTTGAATGGGTTGAGCTTCATACTGGAACATTTGCGAATATTTATGCAATGCTTTATTCAAATTTAAGTTCAACTCATCACTCAATAAAAGAGCTAGAATTAAGTAAAAGTGAATTAAAAACAAAACTTAATAAATCTATAAAAGAGATTGAAAATTCTTCAAAACTTGCAAAAAAATTGGGCTTAAAAGTTGCAGCGGGTCATGGATTAAACTATCAAAATGTGACTTTTATTTCAAAAGTACCTGAAATTGAAGAGTTAAATATAGGTCAAAGTATAATTGCACGTTCTGTTTTTACAGGATTAAATCAAGCAATAATTGATATGAAAGAATTAATAAAAAATGACTAAAGAACTACCTAAAATAGCTATAAGTATAGGTGATTTAAATGGTATTGGAATTGAAATAGCATTTAAATGTCATGATGATATCTCAAAAATTTGTCACCCAATTTATTGCATTAATAATAAAATGTTAAAAAAAGCTTCTGAAGAGTTGAAAACTAAAATTCCAGAAAATTTTGAAATTCATAAAACAAAAGGTGAATTTGAAATAAAACCAGGAACAGTTACAAAAAAATCAGGTAAATACTCTTATGATTCATTTATGGATGCAATAAATTTAGCAAATAAAAAAGAAGTTGATGCAATATGTACACTTCCTATTAATAAAGAATCTTGGAATAAAGCTGGAATAAGATACAAAGGTCATACAGAAGTTTTAAGAGATTATTTTGGTAAAAATGCCATTATGATGCTTGGTTGTTCTAAAATGTTTGTAGCTTTATTTACAGAACATATTGCTTTAAGAAAAGTTGCAAAAAAAATCAATGAAGAAGATCTAACTCAATTTTTAATAGATTTTTATAACAATGTAAAAAATGATAATATCGGTGTTTTAGGCTTAAATCCTCATGCTAGTGATAATGGTGTTTTAGGTGATGAAGAGGTAGAAATCTTTAAAGCTATAAAAAAAGCAAATAAACATTTAGGAAAAGATATTTTTAAAGGGCCATTAGTTCCAGATACAGCATTTTCTCCTCTTTCAAGAAAGAATTATACATATTTTGTTGCTATGTATCATGATCAAGGATTAGCTCCACTCAAAGCTTTATATTTTGATGAAAGTATAAATGTAAGCCTAAATTTACCAATAATTAGAACTTCTGTTGACCATGGAACTGCATTTAACATTGCATATAAAAATGAAAATGTAAATACTCAAAGTTATATAAATGCAATAAAAGAAGCAATAAATTTAGTATCAAAACAAAAATGAAAAATTTAGAAGCTTGCTATGAAATTAATTTTTCGAAAATTAATTTTATAGAAAGAAAAGTCAAAATTGAAAATCCAAAAACTATCATAAGTGGTGCTCCAAAGACAGGAAAAAGTTATTTGATTTATGATTTTTTATCAAATTTTAAAGCAAAAGATTATCTTTATGTAGATTTTTCTGATTTAAGAAATGATTTAAATGATATTTCAAAGAATTTACAAGAATTTATAAAAAAAAATGAAATTATTGTTTTAATTTTAGAAAATTTTGATTTTTCTTTCTTACTTCCTCAATGTGAGAACATCATAATTTCAACAACCTCTAAACAAAATATTGAAGGTTTTGAGCAAATAAATCTAAATGCATTAGATTTTGAAGAGTATCTTTTACATGATAATAAACATCAAAATATTACTCAAAGCTTTAATAGTTTTTTAAAATTTGGAAATCTTCCTGAAATTATAAATCTTGAGGAGCATAAAAAAATTCAACGATTACAAGAGATTATTAAACTTATTTGTAAAGATGAAACACAATATGAAATAATTAAAATAATGATTGAAAATATTGATGAAAAAAAATCCCTTTTTCAATTGTTTAATTCACTAAAAACAAAAATCAAACTCTCAAAAGATAAATTTTATGAAATCTGCAAAATTTTAGAAAATAATAAAATTATATTTTTTTTATCAAAATATAATCAAGAAAAAACATCAAAAAAAATCTTTTGCTACAATTACTCTTTTTTAAATGCCATATCATATACGAAAAAGTTTAAAAATGAATTTTCAAATATGATTTTTTTAGAACTTTTAAATAAAAATGACGAAATTTTTTATTTAGATAATATTGATTTTTATATAAAATCTAAAAATATAGCAATAGTTTCAATTCCATTCTTTAATACTTCTTTAAATAATAATTTAGTAAAAAAAATAATAAAAAATGCATCTGAATTAAATATAAATGAAATAAATATAATAACTATTTCAAATAGTGAAAAAATTAATGACCCAAAAATTAAAATAAATGTAATTCCTTTTTATGAATGGGCTATAAGCTAAGAATTTGTTAATATATTTTTAGATAAAATCCAAAAATTATTGAAGGAAAAAAACATATGAACAAACGGGTACTTGTTAAATTTTCTGGTGAAGCACTAGCTGGTGCTGAAGGTTATGGTATTGATACTCAAATACTTGATTATATAGCTGAAGAGATAAAAAGTTTAGTAGAAAACAATATTCAAGTTGGTATTGTTATTGGTGGTGGTAATATTATTCGGGGTGTAACTGCCGCTGCTGATGGTGTAATAAAAAGAACAAGTGCTGATTATATGGGAATGTTAGGAACTGTTATAAATGGTATAGCAATGCAAGAAGCCTTAGAGTATAAAGGGCTTAGTGCAAGACTTCAAACTGCGATAAAAATGGAACAAATAGCTGAACCATTTATTGTTAGAAAAGCAATGAGACATTTAGAAAAAGGTAGAGTTGTGATATTTGGAGCTGGAACAGGAAATCCATACTTCACAACAGATACAGGTGCAACATTAAGAGCAACAGAAATTGGTGCATCAATGTTAATAAAAGCAACAAAAGTTGATGGTGTTTATGATAAAGATCCAATGAAATATTCTGATGCAAAGAAATTAGAAACTTTATCGTATGATAAAGCATTAGAAGACCATATCAAAGTTATGGATGATACAGCAATTGCATTGGCAAAAGACAATAAACTTCCAATAGTTGTTGCAAATATGAGTGAAAAAGGCAATTTACTTAAAATCATTAGTGGTGATTATAGTAAATGTTCAATCGTTAAATAAAAAAATACAAAGGAAAGTGTATGATAAGATTAGAAGAGAGAATTTCAAAAGCATTAAAACAAGTTGATAATGACAGATATATTTTAGCAATTGCAGTTGGTCAAAGAGCAGATGAATTAAGTAAAGGTGCAAAACCTTTATTAGAATTAAATACTCAAAAAATGAAATATACAGATATTGCAATAGATGAAATTGCAAGTGGACTTCTTAAAATTGAAGGATTTGTTGATAAAAAATAAAGATAAGTTAAAAAACTTATCTTTAGGTTTCAAATAACATGGAGCAATTTTTCAAAGAAATTCAGCACATAAATAGTGTTGAAGATGCTATTAACAAACTAAAAACTCAGATTGATATATCACCTAAGTTATATGAAATTATTAACTTTATTATAGAAGCACATGAGGGTCAATTTAGAAAAAGTGGTGAGCCTTATTGTGTTCATCCAATACTAGTTGCTTGTGTAACTGCTAGTTTTTCAAAAGATGAAGCAATCATCGCAACTGCTTTACTACATGATGTAGTAGAAGATACAGAATATTCTTTAGATTTTGTAAATGATGCTTGGGGCAGTGATATTGCACATATGGTTGATGGACTTACAAAGATTGTTGAAATAAGAGAACATGAATTTGTAACTTCAAAAGATGCAAATGATTCTAAGATTATCTCTTCTGCACTAACTTTTAGAAAAATGCTTATTGCATCAATAGATGATCCAAGAGTTTTAGTTGTAAAACTGTGTGACAGACTTCATAATATGCTAACGCTTAGTGTTTTACCTCCAAATAAACAAAAAAGAATTGCTGAAGAAACATTGGTTGTTTATGTTCCAATCGCAAATAGATTAGGAATTTCAACTTTAAAAAATTCTCTTGAAGATTTAGCCTTTTTTTATATTTATCCAAATGAATATAAAAAAATTGATCTTTTTTTAAAAGAACATGAACATGCAATGCAGTTAAGTTTTAATAATTTTATTACTACTACTAAAAATTTATTAGAAAAAAATGGTTTTGATTTAGATAAAATAAAAATATACTCAAGAATAAAACATCACTATTCAATTTATTTAAAAATGCAAAGAAAAGGTATTTCTATTGAAGAAGTTTTAGATTTATTTGCAATTAGAATTTTAGTTGATAAAGACATAGATTGCTATAAAGTTTTAGGATTTATTCATTTAGAATATAAACCTTTAATTTCAAGATTTAAAGATTATGTTGCAACTCCAAAAGAGAATGGTTATCAAACAATTCATACTACAGTATTTTATAACTCTAAAGTTTATGAAATACAAATTCGTTCTTTTGAAATGAATAAGATTGCAGAATATGGAATAGCAGCACATTGGATTTATAAAACTGGTGTAAAAAATACAACAAATCTTAACTGGTTAAAATCATTAGAATTTTCAAATGAAAATATAGAAGAATTTTATCAAGAAACAAAAGCTGATTTGTATAATGAAGAGATTATAGTTTATTCACCAAAGGGAGAAGTTTTTACACTTCCAGTTGGTTCAACTGCTTATGATTTTGCTTTTGCAGTTCACACAAATATTGGTAAACGTGCTGTTTCTTGTCATATTAACAAAATAAAGAAATCTCTTTTAACTGTTTTAAAAAGTACCGATATTGTATCAATTGAAATTGGAGATGAGACTGTTGTTCGATGTTCATGGATAGAAATGATTAAAACTTCGCGTGCTAAAAAACAGATAAAACTACTTTGTGCACATAGACAAAAAGAGATTGATGAATTATCTGGTAAAAATATTATTAATACTGTTTTTTCAAGATATTATGAAGATATAACAAAAATTTATCCTGTTGAATCATTGTATAAAATACCTCAAATTTTAGATTTTTTCAAACATACAAAATTAATTATTGAAAAAAATATAATTAGAGATAAAGGTCTAATGACTAGATTTAAGATATTAACAAGTAAAATAAAAGAGTATAAATTTGACAATATCTTAATATATTCAAATTTCAGTATAAGTTCTGTATCATTTGACCATTGTTGTCATCCTAAATTTGGAGATGACATAGTAGCATTTAGAAATGGCAATGATGCTATAATTCATCACAAAATGTGTGATAAAGCTTACAATAAAATAAAAACAAATCAAGAAATGCTTTTTTGTAAATGGACTCAAAATAGTGTATATCAATACAAAATGGTAATAAGTATTCCAAATACGAGAGGTGAATTAGCCAAAGTTTTAACTTATATGGCACAATATGAATTTTATATCTTAGGTGTAGAATTTGGAAGACAAAAACATTCATATATCCAATATTGTGATATTGAATTTGAAACAAATAAATCAAGTATTGATGAAGTAAGAAGAATAATAGAGAAAAAAGTTAAAGTTATCGAGTTCTTTTCAAAAAAAGATGCTTATAATAAATAATTAAAAGGTTAAAAAATTAATGGAAAATAGAATTAAAGAAGCATTAAATGAAATAAAAAGAGGATGCGCAGAAATAATTGATATTGAAGCAATTGAAAAATTAATAAAAAAATATTTTGAAACAGGTGAAAATTTTTTTGTAAAAGCTGGTTTTGATCCAACTGCTCCTGACTTACATTTAGGACATACAGTATTAATTCAAAAACTTGCAACTTTTCAAAAATTTGGTGGAATTATTCAATTTTTGATTGGAGATTTTACTGCAACTATTGGAGATCCAACAGGAAAAAGTGAAACAAGAAAAGTTTTAAGTAGTGAACAAGTATTAAAAAATGCAGAAACATATAAAGAACAAGTATTTAAAATTTTAGATTCAAATAAAACTCAAGTAGTATTTAATAGTTCTTGGCTAAAAGAGTTAGGAACAGGTGGTTTAATTGCACTTGCTTCAAATTTAACAGTTGCAAGAATGTTAGAACGTGATGATTTTTCAAAAAGATATGCATCAAATACACCAATAGCTGTAAGTGAATTTATATATCCTTTATTGCAAGGTTATGATTCTGTTGCTATGAATACAGATATTGAACTTGGTGGAACAGACCAAAAATTCAATCTTCTAATGGGAAGAACTTTACAAAAAGCATACAATTGTAAAAAACAACAAGCTGTTTTAATGATGCCAATTCTTGAAGGATTAGATGGTGTTCAAAAAATGTCTAAATCTTTAGGTAACTATATTGGAGTTACAGATGAACCTTTTGATATGTTTGGAAAAATTCTTTCAATTTCTGATGAACTAATGTGGAGATATTTTGAATTATTATCTTCAAAATCTTTAAAAGAAATTGAAGATATTCAAAATGGTGTAAAAAATGGTACATTACATCCTAAAAAAGTAAAAGAAGAATTAGCAATGGAAATAGTAGATAGATTCCATGGTGCTGGTTTTGGTGAAAAAGCAAAAGAAGAATTTGAAAGAGTATTCGCAAAAAAAGACATTCCAACAGATATGCCAGAATTTATTTTTGAAGATTCTATCTGGATTTGTCAAGCTTTAGTTGATTCAAAATTAGTTGATTCAACTTCACAAGCAAGACGGGATATAAAAGCAAATGCTGTATCAATTAATCAAGAAAAAATAAATGATGATAAGTTAAATTTAGAAAAAGGTGAATATATTTTACAAAAAGGTAAAAAAAGTTTCGCTAAGATAGTAATAAAATAGAAAGGCTAATTTTGAGAATAGGAAAGTATGAAATAAAGCATCCAATCATACAAGGTGGAATGGGTGTAGGAATAAGTTGGGATCAATTAGCTGGAAGCGTTAGTTTAGAAGGTGGACTTGGTGTAATTTCAGCTGTTGGAACAGGATATTATAAAAATAAAAGTGAGAATGTTCACATAATTACAAAAAAAGATAAGCCTAAAGATGTAATCAATTTTTATAGTAAAGATGCTTTAAAAGAGATTTTTGATAATGCTAGAAAAATTTGTGGAGATGCTCCACTTGCTTGTAATGTATTGTATGCAATAAATGATTATGGAAGAGTTGTTCATGATGCTTGTGAAGCAGGTGCTAATATTATTATTACAGGTGCTGGACTTCCTACAAATATGCCTGAATTTACAAAAGATTATCCTGATGTTGCACTTGTACCAATAGTTTCAAGTGCAAGGGCTTTAAAACTTATTTGTAAAAAATGGGAAAGATATAACAAAATTCCTGATGCAATTATTGTTGAAGGACCTCTAAGTGGTGGACATCAAGGATTTAAATATGAAGATTGTTATAAAGAAGAGTTCCAGTTAGAAAATATTGTTCCTCCAGTAATAGAAGAAGCAAAAAAATGGGGAAATATTCCAGTTATTGCAGCTGGTGGAGTTTGGGATAAAAAAGACATAGACAAATTCTTAGCAATGGGTTGTGCTGGTGTTCAAATGGCAACTAGATTTATAGGAACATTTGAATGTGATGCTGATACAAACTTTAAAAATGTATTACTTAATGCTAAAAAAGAAGATATTCAACTTATGAAATCTCCTGTTGGACTTCCAGCACGTGGTGTAAGAACAAATCTGCAATTTTCGATTGAAAATCATACTGCACCTAAAGTTCAGTGTGTTTCAAATTGTGTAAGTCCATGTAATAGAGGTCATGAAGCTAAACTTGTTGGATATTGTATTGCAGATAGACTAGGAGCAGCATATAAAGGTGATCTTGAAACTGGTCTATTTTTCTCAGGTTCAAATGGTTATAGAATTGATAAAATAATTACAGTAAAAGAATTAATGCAAAAATTAACTATGGGAGAATAGAAATCTTTAAAAAATTTTTTATTCTAATCATCACATTTAATCTGTTATTTGCAAATTCTTATATTGATAATTTAGAACAACAATATCGAGCAGCAAAAATAGAGTTTTTAAAAGCTGCTTTGAAAAAAGATGAGCAGCTAAAGATTGATGAACTAAAAAAAGTGATTGAATTAGGTGAAAAATTAAAAAAAGATGTTCGCCCTGATAAGAAAAAATTAGAAATTCTTATCTCTCGTCAAAATAAAAATTCTCAAAACAATACATCTTCTTCAATTAATATAGAAAAAGCATCTGATAATAAGAAAAATAGTAATTCATCTAATATTATTTACTCTATAAAATCTGTTTATACGTCAAATAATCAAATTATTATTGATTTTAATGTTGATATTGATAAAAATGATATTAAATTTTTTGAGTTAAATCAAACAAGTTTATATAAAGATGTGTTTGATATAAATGGTTATTTTAAAGATGCAATACCTACTAAACTTGATATTAATGGATTAGATAAAATAACTCTTGGTCAATTTAAACCAAATGTTTTGAGAATAGTATTATCAGATAAAAAAGCTATCAGTTCATCAATAAGTATAAATAAACGGCAAATTATTATTACAGTAAATAATCTTCCAACTAATAAGATAAAAGAACCAATATTAGATAAAAAAATAGAAGAAATTACTCCTATAAAAGAAGTAAAGAATCCAACAAATGATTTTATTGATGAAAAAAATTCTATTAGATTAATAACAACTGAAGATAATAAAATTATTGTTAAATTTAATAAAAATTATTCAAAAAACAATATCAAGTTTAGAGCTTTTAAACAAAATGGAAACTATGAAAATATTTTTGATATTGATGGAAAATACAAATATATTGTTCCTTTAAAATTAAATATTCTAGGTATTGACAAAATAGTTTCAACACAAAATGGCAATAATTTAGTAAGAATTAGATTAACAAATAAAGTAAATAGTAAAATTAGTTATTCTTTAAGTCAAAGAGAATTAATAATTACAGTAAATACACCTACAGATACTGCTGTTAAAACTACACCACAAAGAATAATAAATAAAATTATTGTTATAGATGCTGGACATGGTGGAGATGATGTTGGAGCAGTTGGACCAAACAAAAAATATGAAAAAGTTATAAATCTAAATGTTTCAAAATATTTATATACTATTTTAAAACAAAGAGGTTACAAAGTATTTTTAACAAGAAACAATGATAGATTTATAAAAGTTATGAATAGAACTATTTTGGCAAATGAGAAAAATGCTGATATATTTATTTCTATTCACACTAATGCTGTACCAAAAGAAAAAGCTCATGAAGTTGCTGGAATAGAAACATTCTTCTTAAGTCCAGCAAGAAGTGAAAGAGCAAAAAGAGTAGCAGCACTTGAAAATAAATCAGATATAAGAGAAATGAGTTCTTCTTCTAAAGATGTATTTTTAGAATCATTAAATCGTCCAAGAATAACTGCATCTCATAAATTAGCAATTGATGTACAAGCTGGAATTTTGCAATCAGCTCGTACTAAATATAAAGATGTAGGTGACTCAGGTGTAAGAGAAGGACCATTTTGGGTTTTAGTTGGAGCACAAATGCCATCAATTTTAGTTGAGTTAGGATATATATCTCATCCTGAAGAGAGTCGTAGATTGTATAATAAAGAGTATCAACAACTATTAGCAAATGGAATTGCTAATGGTGTAGATTCTTACTTTTTAAAAAATCCGTAATTTCTTTTATTAAAATCTCTTGTTTATTTTTAATTCTTGGAAGATTATTTAAAGAAAAAAACTTTACTTTTGAATTTTCCCAAGATAAATAGTTACTTTTTAAAGTATCATTTAAAAAATATTTTTCTAAATCTTCAATATTTTTACTATTTACTAACCAAATACCAATATCTTTGTCTATATTTATTTGTTCAAAATAATCTTCAAATAATGCAATATCAACATTTATTGAACTCTCTTCAATAAACTCTCTTTTTGCACATTCATAAGCTGTTTCGTTTCTATTTTTTGTTCCTTTTAAACAACCCCATTTATCTTTACTTGCAATTGAACGGCATAATAATATTTTTATATCATCACCTTTTACCATATATGGTACAACACCATATGCCTTAACATGAGATCTCATTTTGTTTTAGCCTTTTAAGAATTTATTTTTTTATTATAAACAGATGTAGAGAAAATCAACCAAAATAACATTGGTAATAATAAAGATATTTCAGGAGTAATACTGCCTGAACTTGTAAGTTTGAATAACATAAAGAAAAATCCCCATACAATCAATGTTCCAAAAATTGAAAGAGAAGTAAACTTTCCAATATTAAAAAATCTACTATTTAAAGATGCATATGCATAAATTAATAATAATATAGGAATAACAAAAAATGGAATAACTAATTGATTATATAGCACTCCTCTAATTTTTTGGGTATTTATACCTTGTTCTTTTAATAAAACCAATGCAGAAATTGCATCAAAAATAGAAAAATCTGTTTTACTTTCATATACATTATCTAAAATTTTTGGTTTAAATCCATCTAAAGTATGTAAAAATTTTTCATATTTTATATCTAATTTTGAATTATCTACATCAATATTTTCGGGTTTATTTATTATTTTAACATTAACAACATACCATCTATTATTTTGAAAATATGCTTTTTCTCCTATAATACTTTCAACAACATCACTATTATTTACTCTAAAGATATGTATATTTTCAGCTCTTTTTTCTAAAGGTAATAATTTTTCAAAATATACATAATAATCATTATATTTTAAAAAAATATCATTTTTTGTACTTGTAAAATATTCATTATTTAATATCTTTCTTTTTTGATCATAAGAATAAGCAAGAGGTGTCATCTGTAAAAAAATCAATAAAAATAATAGTAAAATTGAAATTGAAACAACTGGCATAAATATCTCTTTTCTTGTAGCACCAAGAGCATTAAATGCAACAAATTCATTATTTCTTACAAAAACTACTAAAGTAATAACCCAACCAAAAACTATGGATAAGGGTAATGCTAAAGTTAAAGTAAAAAAACTGTTGTATAAAATATAAAGTAATTGTAAATTTGCTGATGTTGGAACATTTTTAAAATTTTGTAAATAATCAATTCCAACAAAAAATAGTTCAAGAGAGATTAAGACAATAATAAAATTAAGTATGTATCTTTTTAAAATATATTTTGTTAATATGCTCATGTTTACTTCAATGTAAATTTAGATTTTACATAATCGATTTCTTCAGTTTTAAGTGCTTCTATCGCTTTTATAGTATGTGGTATTATATCTTGCAATTTATTTAACTCTTCTTTTGAAAAGTTACTTAATACATAATTTGCAACATCATTTTTATCTGCTGGTTTTCCAATTCCTATTCTAACCCTAATATAATCTTTTCCAATGTGAGAATCTAAAGATCTAAGACCATTGTGTCCACCATGTCCACCACCAATTTTAAACTTTACTGTTCCAAATGGTAAATCTAAATCATCATGAATTACAATAATATTCTCTAACTCAATTTTGTAATACTCTTTTATAGCATGAACAGCAATACCCGAATTATTCATATATGTTGTTGGTTTTGCAAAAAGGTTATATCCTGATTTTAAAAGTGTTGATTGAAAATTTGAATTATTTATATTTGAAGTAGAAAGATTTTTAGTCATCTCATCGATAACTAAAAATCCTATATTATGTCTTGTTAAATGATATTTTTCACCAATATTTCCAAGACCTACGATTAAATGCATAAATTTTTATTATTTAGCTTTAATTACACCAACAACTGGTACTCTTGGATCTAAGAAACAATCTATATTTTCTGGTAAAGTTAAATCTCTAATTAAGATATTATCACCTGTATCTAAATTTGTTACATCTAAAGTAATATTGTTTGGTAATTCTTCAATTGTACATTTAACAGGTACTCTTTTTGTATGAACCATTAAAAGACCTTTATTTTTAAGACCTTTAGCAATACCTGTAGTTTTAACTGGAATTTTATATGAAGTTTTAACACCTGCTTGTGCAACCATTAAATCAACATGTAATAACTCAGAAGTTAATGGACATTTTTGATACTCTTGAACTACAACTTTTAATACATTTCCAGATAAATTAACATCAAATGCTAATGTTTCTTTATTTCTTAAGAATTTAATAAATTCATTTCTTTTAAATGCAGCTGAAATATTTTCTAAACCTTTACCGTAGATATTTGCAATTAAATATCCTTCTCTTCTTAAAGTTTTAGTAGCTTGTTTTGTCATACTATCTCTAATGATACCCTCTAACATAACGATCCTTTTGTTTAATTTTATAATTTGAGACGGGATTATATTTAATTTTAACTAAATATTGGTTTAAGTTTTTATTAATTATTTATTTAACTTTTATTAATAGAATTTTAGATAACATAATTACCTCAATAAAAAACAAATATAAGGTTAAAATCCGATGATATTATTAGATGGAAAAGCATTATCTGAAAAAATCAAAGAAGAAGTTAAAGTTGAAGTTGCCCAACTTGTAGAAGAGAAACAAATAACTCCAGGACTTGCAGTAATTTTAGTTGGAAATGATCCAGCAAGTGCAACTTATGTAGCAAGTAAAGCAAAATCATGTAAAAATGCAGGAATCTACTCTGTTGTTCATGAAATGCCTGAAAGTATAACTCAAGAAGAATTACTTGAAACAATTGCAAGAATGAATGAAAATCCAAAACTTGATGGTATTTTAGTTCAACTTCCACTTCCTAAACATATTGATACAACAATTGTTCTTGAAGCAATTAATCCTTTAAAAGATGTTGATGGTTTCCATCCATACAACGTAGGAAGAATGGTTTCAAATCTTGATGCCTTTTTGCCAGCAACTCCATTTGGTGTTATGAGAATGTTTGAAGAGTATGGGATTGAATTAAGTGGAAAAAATGTTGTAGTTATTGGAAGTAGCGATATTGTTGGAAAACCAATGGCTTCACTTTTAATCAATGCAAAAGCAACTGTAACTGTTTGTAATTCAAGAACAAAAGATTTAAAAGCTCATACACTTGCAGCTGATATTGTTGTAATTGCAGTTGGAGTTCCATATCTATTAAAAGCTGATATGGTAAAAGATGGCGCTGTTGTTATTGATGTTGGTATTAATAGACTTGAAACTGGAAAATTAGTTGGAGATGCTGATTTTGAAGGTTTAAAAGATAAATGTTCTTTTTTAACTCCAGTTCCTGGTGGAGTTGGTCCAATGACTATTGCTATGTTATTAAAAAATACTATCAAAGCTGCTAAATTAAGAGATAAAAGAGAAATAAAATAAATGTTAAAAAAAATATATAACTGGTCCTCTTCATGGACGGGAACAATAGTAATAGTTCTTGCAATTATATTTTTTATTGCACAAGCATTTGTAATTCCAAGTGGAAGTATGAAAAATACTTTACTTATTGGAGATATGCTTTTTGTAAAGAAATTTTCATATGGAATTCCAACACCAAGAATTCCATGGCTTGAAATAAAAGTTTTACCTGATTTTAATGAAAATGGTCATTTAATTGAAGGTGAAAGACCAAAACGTGGTGATATTGTTGTTTTTAGATATCCTAAAAATGAAACAATTCACTATGTAAAAAGAGCAGTTGCAACAGGTGGAGATTTAGTTGCAATAAAAGATAAACATCTTTTATTACATCCAAAAGAAGGTAATGAATTTGTAAAAGCAAATTATCCAAAAGAAAATATTATTGAAGTTGAAGATAAACTTTGGGTTGTTGATCCTTATATGCATGAACATCCTGGAATTCATCATGATCCATCTGTTGTAAATAATGGTTTAAATCCTAGTGAATTATTTAATATGATGCCTATAATTGTTCCTGAAGATGAAACATTTATGATGGGAGACAATAGAGATCACTCAAATGACTCAAGATTTTGGGGAACAGTTCCATATAAATTTATTGTAGGAACACCTTGGTTTGTATATTTTTCTTGGGATGAGAATAAAGAAATCAGATGGGATAGAGTTCTAAAAAGTGTAAAAAGTATTGAAAAAAATATGGATACAAAAAATATAGAAATAAATCATCAAGAAGGAATCTATTAATGAGATATTATATTGGTGCTGATCATGCGGGAATAGACATCAAAGCTTATGTTAAAGAACTTTTTGAGAAAAGAGGACACGAAGTTATAGATTTAGGTCCAAATAATAAAAATAGAGTTGATTATCCTGATTTTGCTGCACTTGTTTGTAAGAATGTATTAGAAAATGAAGGTTCTAAAGGAATTTTAATTTGTGGTTCAGGAATAGGTATGAGTATGGCTGCAAATAAATTTGATGGAATAAGAGCCGCTTTATGCCACAATGAATACTCTGCAAAAATGGCAAGAGAACATAACGATGCAAATGTTATTTGTTTAGGCGAAAGAGTTTCAGGTTATGGAATGATTGAAGCTATCGTTGATGCTTGGGATAAAGCTTCATTTGAAGGTGGAAGACATTCTCAAAGAGTTGAAAAAATCAATGCCTTAGGGAAAATGAGAAGTTGTAGAGCATAATATTATGCTCTACTTTACCATCAAATATCCATCACTATCTTCATAATAATCTTTTAAAACTTTTTTTATTTTAAATCCAAATTTTTCATATAATTTTATTGCTTTTATATTTGTTATTTTAACTTCTAATGAGTAATTTTTATTTTTGAGATTTTCAAAACTATATTCAAGTAATTTTGAAGCAATTCCTAAAGCTTGGAAATCACTATCAATTGCTAAAGAATATAATCTAAAATAGTTTTTTCTTTCAAGCCATAAAATATAACCAACAATTTTTTCATCTATTTCAAATACATATAAATTGTTTTTCAAAATATGATATTTAAAAGACTCTTTACTTAAAGAAAAAGGGTCATTTGTAAAAACTTTGTTTTCTAAATCATATAAAAATTTTAGATTTTCTTTTTTTGCTTTTTTAATCATTTTTGATAAATTACATATTTAGGAACAATTTTTTTAGGTCTATATGACATTTTTACTTTTTTAAGATTTTCAAATCCCATATCATCACCAACATTAATATATTCGATTGCATATTTATCTTTTAGTATTTTTGTAAACTCTCTAAAAATAAACTGAGCACAACCTAAAACTTCAAAATCTGTTTTTTCTATAATTACACTAGCTGTAGTTTCATTTATTTTTTCACCAACAGTAAAACCTTTTATTTCATCATTTATATAAATTACTAAACCTATAACATCTAATTTGTCATAATCATTCATCAGTCTTTTAACTGCAAATCTTTCAAAATATATTCCATCTAAAAAAGCTTCAACCTCTTCTTTTGGCATATAAGTTGTTCTATCTTTTACCCATTTGTTAAAAAGAGCTAAAACTTCTTTTGAATGTTTTTCTTTGTCTAAAATTTCTAATCTATGATTTGGATAAACTTTTCTAAATCTATTTATTTCATTTCTTTTTGATTTGTATGAATCGCCTTTTAAATCTATTAAATCTTCAACTTTATAAATATAATCTACAAGTTTCTTCTCTACAATAAAATCTTTTAGCATTTCATAAACTAAAGTCCCCTCTTCTAAATAATCAACAAAACCTTCGAGTAACTCTTCATGAACATACTCTATTTTTGAATAATTTCTATTACTATTATGTGCATTCATTATTTCAAAGCATTTAAGCATTGCTTCATAAGTATTCTCTTTTTTACCAATTGGAGGTAAAAGCATAGTTAATGTTCCAGAATTTAGAATAAACAGACAAAAAGTATCATTTACTATTGCATAAAATCCTGTTGCTGTTGATAACCATATGTAATTTCCAGCAAATGTATAATCACTTAAATCAACATTTATTAATTTTAAGTATTCATTCATCGTATCTTTTGCACTTAAATCAAAGTGTTCTAAAGTATGATTGTTTATTGTCAAAGTTGACATTTTGTTTTTTCCTTAAGAAATTTTTTGCGAATTATACATCTAATTTTTGATTTTGCATCAAAGTGATAAAATATTTCTTATAAGTGCCTATTTATCAATATTATGACATAATCAAACAAATTTAAAAAGGCATATTTTATGAATGATTGGCAAGTATATTTAATGATGTTTATTGTTGTTAGTTTAATGTTACTTGGCAAAAAAATGATGTTTTTTAACGATGATAAAAAAGATCCAAAGGATAAAAATTGATAAATCCAAAGATTATAGATTATATTTTCTCAAGTGCATCTATTCAAAGATGGAATGATTATCCAAGAATGGTTGAACTAGTAGAACTTGATAAACAAGCTCACAAATTTATAATTGCTTATTTTATAGCAAAACTTGAAAAAGATATAAATTTTACACACTTAATAGAAGCTGGTATTTTTGAATTTTTAAGACGTGTAGTTGTAACTGATATAAGACCTGATGTTTTTAGAAAAGCTTTACAAAAAAAATCAAAAGAGATTAATAGTTGGGTTATTTCAAAATTATCTTCTTCTATAAAAGATATAGATAATGGAACTTTTTTACAAAAATTTGAAGAGTTTTTAAACAATCCAGAAATGTATAAAAAAGAGAGATTTATTTTAAAAGCAGCTTCATATCTTGCAACAAAATGGGAGTTTTCAATAGTTTATCAAACAAGTCAATTTTTAAATGATATTGAAGATGTAAAAAAAAGTGTTGATGAAGAGCTTGAAGATTATTATGAATTAATTGGAGTGCGAAAAATTGCATTAAATAAAAAATTAGGAAAAATTGTAGATTTAAGTGGTAGATTAAGATTCCAAAAAAGATGGGCTCAAACTCCAAGAATCCCTGAAACATCTGTTTTAGGACATATGCTTACTGTTGCAATATTTGGATATTTTTTCTCACTTGAAGTAAAAGCTTGTGATAAAAGATTACAAAATAACTTCTTTACAGCTTTATTTCATGATTTACCTGAAGCTTTAACAAGAGATATAATCACTCCTGTAAAATACTGCGTTGATGAATTATCTGACATAATTGCAGAGTATGAAATAGAAAAAATTGAAGATGATATTCTGCCAAATATTCCAGAAACTTTGCATGAAGAGTTTTCTTATATCTTAGGTCTTTATGATGGAATTAAAGAAGAATTTACAAATAAGATTAAAAACAATGGAAAAATTGAAGTTGTAGAAGATATTTCAAAATATAACATTGATAAATATGAAGCAATTGATGGACTTGCATTAAAACAGTGTGATAAATTATCAGCATTTGTTGAAGCTAGTTTATCAATCTCACATGGAATAAAATCTAAAGAATTAATAAGTGGTAAAAAAGAGATTTTAAAAAGTTTAAAAGAGATTCAAGGAATAGATTTCAAAGCAATTGCTACTCAAATCGATTATGAATTTGGAACAACAGGACAAACACAAGCTAGAATGGATTTTGATTAAAATATAGCTTTTAAAAGCTATATTTTAAGTTTACATATCCATAACGTCCTGGATCATTAAGTAAAACTCTTTCTCCTCCAGCAGCAACATAAGTTATATCTTGATAAGTATTTGTTGATGCATAAGTTTTATCAAATACATTATCAAGTCCAAGTGTTAAAGCAAAGTTTTTATGTAATTGGTTTGTATATTTTAAATTTACAATAGCATAACCAGATAACTCTTGTTCTTTTGCCGAAGTATCATAACTATCCCATCTATCAACTGCAATAACCTCAGCTGTATATTTAGCTTTATCTTGTTCATAATTTAAAGCTAAATTTGCTTTTAATGGTGGAATTTCTGCTAAATCTTTATCAGTAACATCCTCATCTTTTTTACCTCTTTGATAAGCTATTCCATAATCTAAAGAAAAGTTATCATTTATTGCATATAATCCACTAATATCTAATCCATAGATTTTTGCATCAATATTTTCAAAAGTTCCTGTGTTATAAATATAATCTTTTAACACTGAATAAAATAGTTTTGGTTTGATATTAAAATTACCAATAGTTTTATCAAATCCTAAATCAGCCTCATAATTTTTTGTATCTTCTAAATCATTATTTGCACCCATATAAAGTTCTCTTGCATCAGGAACTCTCGCAGATTTTCCAATACCTGCAAAATATTTTGTATTTTCATCTGCATTATAAATACCAAAAATATTTGCATTTAATGAAGCATATTTTTTATCTGTTTTTGCAATATTTATAGAATCGATATCTGTATAATCATATCTAGCACCAAATTCTAAATCAAGTTTCCCAAATGATTTTTCTACTTTAGTAAAAATTGCTTTATTTGTAGTGTCTGTTGAATCTAAACTTGCTGTTGATGGCATTTGCATTCCCATAACAGAAGTCATATATTTTTCACCTTTCCAATTTCTTACACTTGTATCTAATCCAACTGTAACTAAAGAGTTTGCAACTTCCATACTATTTTTTATTTTAGTTCCCCAAATAGAAGATTTCATATGATTTGTCATATATCCAGTTGCACCCATTGCAGTATAGTTTCTAAGTTTTGTACTCATTGGATGATCAACTTCTGAATAGTAATAATCTATATTAAGTTCTTTTGAAAAGCTTGCTAAATTTCTTGCTGTATACCCAATTGTGTAAATATTTGAATTATCATAATCAGCGTCCATTGGTGTATTTGGATATAAAACATTATCACTTCTATTTGCTGTATATGAAAGTTTTATTTCTTGGTCATCATTTATATTAAACACACCTTTTGTTAAAAGAGTTTTTTTCTCAAATGCGTCTAAATCATCTCTTGAATATTGGTTTACAAGAGGAACACCTTTTTTTATTTGTTGTTGTAAGAAATTATCACCATTTCCATCTTCATATTGATCTCCTGTTTCTGTTGAAGTTGAAACTAAAAGTTTAAATCTATCTGTTCCACCACTTACAGTTGCACTAGCTTTTGTATAACCATAACTTCCTGCATTTAAGTTAATTTCACCATGAAGATCTTTTGTTGGTTCTTTAGTTTTAACTTGAACTAAACCACTTAAAGTTCCAAAGTTTTCAACATCATAAGGACCTTCAATTACTTTTACACTTTCAATATTATTAGTTAAAACATGAGATGTTGCTGGATCCATTCTATTTGGACAAGCTCCATAAATTTTTGCATCATCAAGTAAAATATTTATATTATCTTTTTTTTGTCCTCTTAAAATAATATCATTTGCTATTCCACTTCTTCTTACAATTGAAATTGATGGTATATTTTTCATCAATGCTTCTGCTAAATCGGCACTTTTTATTTGTTCACTGCTAACATCTTTTACTATTTTTGAGTTTGCAGTTTCAACTACACTGATAGTTTCCAATGTATTAGTTTCACTTGCAAATAAAACAGCAGTTGTTACAAGTGATAGAGAAATAATTCTATTCATAAATTTTACCTTGTATTAAAAATTTATGAAAGTATTACAAAGAGCTGTTAATTTACTGTTAATTATTAAAAATAGTTTTGAATAAACTCTTTTGCTTCAAATTTCTCTTTTTCTTTTTTTTCAATATTCCATTTCAAAATTTTTGCCATTTTTTCACAAACAATATCAACAAGTTCTAAAGAAGATTTTTTATCTACAAAACAAAGCCCTATTCTTCTTGCTAAATAATCTATTGGTTTTTGAATAAACTCTTCTTTTATACAATATTCTATCTCTTTTTTTAAATAAGGAAATCTTTCATCTAGTAAATCAAAATCTTTATTTTCATCTGCAAGTGCTAAAATCTTTGTTGAATTATCTCCATAAAGTGAAATCAAAGATTTTTTTGTTTTTTTTGAAATAGGATAAAATGAAGTTAATTTTTCTAAGTTTTTTTTCTTTTGCCTATTTCCTACAAGTTTATATTTTTTTGTTTTACACAGCTCTTTCTTTTCAATTTTTTCTTGCTTTATTAAATAATCCATCATATCATTTGCCATTTTTCTATAGGTAGTCCATTTCCCACCGCAAATTGAAACTAAACCACTTTTTGAAGTAAAAATAGAATGTTCTCTGTTTATTTGTTCTGTTTTTGATTTGTCACTTTTTACAAGAGGTCGAATTCCACTCCATGAAGATAAAATATCATCTTTTGATAAAGTTTTATCAAAATAATTATTTACCTCTTTTAATAAATACTCTATTTCTTCATCTTTTACTTTTGAATTTTCCTCATAAAAAGTTTTATTATCTGTTGTTCCTATTAAACAATGTTCTAAAAAAGGCAATACAAAAATAACTCTATTATCACTTGTATTTGGTATCAAAATTGCTTCATCAGAAGATAAAAAATCCTTTGAAACAACAATATGAATTCCACTACTTAAAGTTAAAACTTCTTTTGTTTCATTATCTAAAAATCTCATATTATCAACATTTGCACCTGTTGCATTTATGATAACTTTTGATTTGATTTCAAACTCTTCATTTTTTACTTTATCAAAATACTTCACACCTAAAATATTATGATTATCATCATATAAAAAATTTTTAACTTCACAATAATTTTTAACAACTGCACCATTTTCAAAAGCTGATTGTATAAGTGAGATTATCATTCTAAAATCTAAAAAAGTTCCATCGTAAAATGAAATACATGCTTTTAAATTCTTTTTTCTTAAATTTTGAAAATAGTAACTACTAACAACTTTATTTAAAAAAGTGTTATTACCTAAACTATTTTTAAATGAAATTAATTTATAAATAAACAAACCAATATAGTTTTTAATTAGGCTAAAATAAGAATAATTTGGAATATTTATTTTTAATTTTTTTGATATATTTGAAGCATTTTTTAAAAAAATAGCTCTTTCTTTTAAAGCTTCTTTTACTAAATTATATTGAGATTTATCAAACTCTTTGATTGCTTTTTCAAGATACCTAACTCCACCATGAACTAATTTTGAACTTTTAGAACTAGCTTTACTTCCAAAATCATCTTTTTCTAAAAGTAAAACTTTATAATCTCTAAGTGTTGCATCAAGACATATTCCACTTCCAACAGCTCCACCGCCAATCACAACAATATCATAGTTTTCATCTATTGAATTTATCATATTTTTCTCAATTAAAGGTATTTAAAAAAAGCTTTTTGCTAAGCTAGGATATAATAAAAATAAATAAAAAGGAATTAAATGCAAATAATTATTGCCATTACTATTTTAATCATAGCTACTACTTTGATATTGTATAAAGTAAATAGCCAATTTGAAAAAAGAGAGTTTATAATCCTTTTATTGATTATTATTATTTCTACTGTTGCTTTCATAGTATATGAAAAAAACCAAGAGAACTTTTTTCCTAAAATGTTTAAAGAAAAATATGAAAAAGAGAAAAATGTAAGTATAGAAGGATTGACAGCTGAACTATTAAATAACAAAGTAGTAAGTTCTAAAACAAAATTTATTTATAAATTTACATATCTTATAAAGAAAAATGACAAAGAGTTTTTATGTGTAGCTTCAAATGTTGAAATAGATAAAATAGAAAATAATTTTGTATTTAAAGATTTCTCAAATTTAAAAGAAGAATGTACGTTAAAGTAAATCTTCTTTTATGCTGGTTTAAATCCACTTTTACTTTTACAAACCTGAGGAAACAAACAATTTTCACACTCAGGTTTTACAGCTTTACAAATATATCTTCCAAATAAAACCATTGCTTGATGAAAAATATGTAAATCATGCCCTTTTAGTTTTTTAACCAAATCAGCCTCAGTTATATCGACTGTTTTTCCATCGCTAAGTCCTAGTCTATGAGAAACTCTAAAAACGTGAGTATCTACAGCCATAAGATTTGCACCTTCAAACTCAATCATAAAAACATTTGCAGTTTTGTTTCCAACACCTGCAAGTTTCATAAGCTTTTGTTGGTCATGGGGAATCTCACCATCATAATTCATCAAAACACTTTGAGCCATTTTAATGATATTTTTTGCTTTATTATTAAAAAATGAACAAGATTTTAATAACTCTTTCACATCATCAAGTTCAGCAACAGCCAACTCTTTAACACTTGGATATTTTTCAAAAAGTGCTGGAGTTATTATATTTACTCTTTTATCTGTACATTGAGCACTTAAAATAATAGCTATTAATAATTCATAATCATTTCGATAATTTAGCTCTGTAACTGCATCACTATACTTTTCAATAAAAGCTTGTTTGATTATTTCTATATCTTGTTTTGTTGCTTTTTTCATCTTATATCTCTTTTATTTTTGCTATCTCATCTCTTAATCTAATAGCTTCTTCAAAGTTTAAATCAGAAGCTGCTTTTTTCATTTGTTTATTTAATTCTATTAAGATTTTCTTTCTCTCAGCTGCTGGCATTTTTTCAAGTTTTTGTTTTTTCCAAGCCACATCATCATACTCTTCAAGTTTTAAATTTTCATCTAGTTTTCTTTTTGTAGATTTTGGAGTTATATTGTTTTTGATATTGTGTTCTTCTTGAATTTTTCTTCTTCTGTTTGTTTCATCTATTGCAAATTGCATTGAAGCTGTGATTTTTTTGGCAAATAAAATAACTCTTCCATTTTCATTTCTAGCAGCTCTTCCTATTGTTTGAATAAGTGAAGTACGACTTCTTAAAAAACCTTCTTTATCTGCATCTAAAATAGCAACTAAAGAAGTTTCAGGAATATCCAAACCTTCTCTTAAAAGATTAATTCCGATTAATACATCAAAAGTTCCAAGTCTTAATTCTCTGATTATTTGATTTCTTTCAATCGCATCAATTTCAGAGTGCATATATTTTACTTTTATTCCTAAATCAGCATAATAACTTGCTAACTCTTCAGCCATTTTTTTAGTTAAAACAGTTACTAAAACTCTTTCATTTTTTGCAATTACTTTTTTGATTTCATCGTGAAGTTTTTCCACTTGAAATTCACTATCAACAATATCAATAACTGGATCAAGAAGTCCAGTTGGTCGGATAATCTGCTCAGCTACAACTGAACTCATCTCAAGTTCAAGTTCATTTGGAGTTGCACTTACAAATACATAATGTGGAGCTTTTTTTATAAACTCATCAAATTTTAATGGTCTATTATCAAGTGCAGAAGGAAGTCTAAATCCATACTCTACTAAAACCTCTTTTCTGCTTCTATCAGCAGCATGCATTCCTCTAAATTGAGAAAGTGAAACATGTGATTCATCAACTACAAGTAAAAAATCTTTTCCCATTTGTTCAAAATAATCAAGTAAAGAATAAGGAGTTTCACCTGGTTTTTGACCTGTTAGATGTCGTGCATAGTTTTCAATTCCTTTACACATTCCAGTTCCTTCAATCATCTCTAAATCAAACTCAACTCTTTGTTTTAGCCTTTGATATTCGACTAACTTTTGCTCTTTTTGAAAGTATTCAAGTCTTTCATCTAACTCTTCTTCAATTTCTTTTACAGCATTTGCAAGTTTATCATTTGAAACAACGAAAGGATTAACTGAATAAATTATTACTTCTTGTAAATCTTTTACTCTATTATTTGTGATATATTCATGTTTTGAAATAGATTCAACCTCATCACCAAAAAATTCAACTCTAATAAATTCATCTTCAAAATAAGCAGGAAAAATATCTATTACATCTCCATTAACTCTAAAATCAGCCCTATCAAAAAATTTATCATTTCTTTTATACCCCATTTCTACAAGTTTTAATAAAAACTCTTTTTGTGAATACTCAAAACCTACTTCAACTCTTTGAACCATTGCTTTATATTCAGCAGGATTTCCTAAACCATAGTTTGCTGAAACAGATGCAATAACAATAACATCATCAAAAGATAAAAGTGAAGCTGTTGCACTAAGTCTTAATCTTTCTAATTCTTCATTTATTGAACTATCTTTTTCAATAAATAAATCACTTCTTGGAATATAAGCTTCTGGTTGATAATAATCATAATAAGAGATGAAATACTCAACATGATTGTTTGGGAAAAATTGTTTAAATTCAGAGTATAGCTGAGCTGCTAAAGTTTTATTGTGAGTCATTATAAGAGTTGGCTTTTGAACTTTTTCAATAACTTTAGCTATTGTATAAGTTTTACCACTTCCAGTAACTCCTAAAAGCGTGTTATATTGGTTTCCAGCTTCTATACTATCAGTCAAAGCCTTTATTGCTTTTGGCTGGTCTCCACTTGGTTCATAATCACTTACTACTTTAAAATTTGCTATGGGAACTCCTTTATCTATCTTTTAGGATTTCATATAAAATAATTGATACATCTCTTGCTGTCCAAATAACATCTCGACTTAAAGTATCTCTATCTTTTTCAATATTTGCATTATTCAAATATTTATTTAAAATTCTTTGCATATCTTGTTTTCTAAGTTCATCTCTTAACTCTAAAATAGTTATATGAAAAAAATTATCACTATTTGAAACTGTTAATTTACCATCAGTTTTTAAAAAATGTAAAAGAATAGAAACTTGCCAAGTATGCCACTCTATCTTATCCATTGCACTTGGCAATTTACTTACATAATCCAATGCTCTATAAGAATCTAAAATAACTCTACAAGCTTTTGATAAAGCATTAATATTCATCTTTTCCACATTTCTAGGAAATTTTATCTCTTCTAATTTTACAATTTTTATAGATTGTACCATCTCTTTTTTATTAGTAAGCTTTGTACTATTTTCATTGTTCATTAATAAATAAATTAAAATAATCAACAATAAGATAGTAATTACTATTACTATACCTATTATGGTAAGATGCATATACTTTCCTCTTCAAAATTTGAATTATTAAATTTCATATATTTTTTTTGACAGCATAATGATGGAACATTTAAATATTTCTTATTTTCAATAAAAAAAATTTTTCCTTGGTGATAATGTCCCTCTATTACAATATCTGTATTGTAATTTTTTAATCTTTTTAAAACTATCTTTTCAAAATTATCTATTTTATGGCAAATATTTTTTTTACATAATACCTCTTCTATTTTTTTTGAAATAAAAAAGTTTACATCTATAAAATTCATAAATTTCAAAAAAAATCTATTTCTTACAATTTTACAAAATAAATCATATTTCCAATTTATAAAATTGTCACCATGAGATAAACTAACAGTCTTATTTTCATATTTTGCTAAAAGTGGTTGATTCTCTCTTTTTACAATTTTTATTTCTGAAAAAAGTTCTTTCAAATTAAAATCGTGATTTCCTTCTAAATAAACAATTTCAATATCTTTAGATAATTTATTTAGAAGTTCTATTATCTCCATATTTTGTTTAACAAAATATTTACATTCACTTGAAATAAAATCTATCATATCGCCCATTAAAAAAATTTGAGGAGGTAAAATTTCTTTATTTTCTATTTTTTTTAGAAGTATCAAAAATTCTTTATTTTTTTGATTAAAATGTGAGTCAGCTACAAAAATAGCTCCTTGTTTTATAAAAAAATCCATGAGCTATCTTGCAGTTCTTCTAATATTTTGAATTATGGCATATAAAATATTAAATTTTTGATAATTATTAAAAATTTCAAAAATAATTATATTCATAGTAACGCTATATCCTTGTAACCTACAGCTAAAACTTCATAAGTTTTAACTCCACCTGGAAGAGTTGCTCTTACTTCATCACCCTCTTCTTTTCCCATTAATTGTTTTGCAAGTGGAGAATTAAAAGAAATCATTCCTTTTTCAGCATTAGACTCAACTCCACCAACTATTGTATAAGTAAATTCTTCATCTGTATTTACATCAACTAAACTAACAGTTGAACCAAAACTTACTTTATCATGAGGAAGAGTTGAAGGATCGATTATTACTGCTTTTGAAATAACCGCATTTAATTCAGCAATTTGAGAATCAATTAATGCTAATTTATCTTTTGCAGAGTGATATTCAGCATTTTCTTTTAAATCTCCTAATTGTCTAGCTTCATCTAATGCAATTACAGTTTCTGGTCTTTCAGTTTTTTTTAAAAACTCCAATTCTCCTGTAATTTTATTATATCCAGCCATTGTCATTGGTTCTTTATCCATCAACATCTCCATAAATTTATTTATGTTATAATACCTAAAAATAGTAAAAGAGAAGTTTAGATGAGATATGATAGAACAAAAAAGCTATTTGGTGATGAGGCATTTGAAAATTTGAAAAATGCCAAATTAATACTTTTAGGAGTTGGTGGTGTTGGAAGTTTTGCACTTGATGCTCTTTATAATACTGGGATTACAGATATCACAATAGTTGATTTTGATACCTATGAAGAATCAAATATGAATAGACAACTTGGTAGCCATGGAAATATTGGAAAAATAAAGGTTGAAGCTTTAAAAGAAAAATATCCAACTGTTACTCCTATTCATGTAAAAATCACGCCAGAATGGATTGATAATTTTGATTTTTCATCTTATGATTATATTTTAGATGCAATTGATGATATAAGACCAAAAGTTCATCTAATAAAAAAATACTTTACTAAAATTATTAGTACAAGTGGTGGAGCAAAAAGAATTGATCCAAGTAAAATAGAATATATTTCTATTTGGGATACATATAATGATCCATTTATTAAAAAAATTAGAGAAGAGTTAAAGAAACAAGGATTTAAGAAAAAATTTAAAGTAATTTTTTCATCGGAAAATCCAAAATGTATTGAAAAGGGTAGTTTTGAGGGAGTTACTGGTTCATTTGGTTTAATGATGGCATCTGTTACAGTACAAAAATTATTAAAAAAGATGGAAAAATAACTTAAAGATACTCAAAGTTTAAAAGATATATAATAATTAACTTACATGAAAAAGGATTCACATGAGCGGTATTAGCGGTAGTGTAGAGCAAATGACGCAAGGACATTTAAGAAATGTTCAACAATTAGCAGTATTTTACACTGGTCATAATAATATTTACGCAATTAATATAGCAAAAGTTAAAGCTTTTATAATCACAGAAGAAGTTGCAATTAATGATACTCCAAAAGATACTAATGTTATTGCAGGAATTGCAACAATCAGAGGGGAACCTGTAACATTAATCAATCTTGATGCTTGGTTAGGACTTCCTGCATTAGCTGTAAAAGATTATAAACTTATTATCTTTTGTGAATTTAATCATAAAAAAATTGGTTTTTTAGTAAAAGATATGCTTGATATAGTTGAAAAAACAACTCAGGAATTAAGACATACAGAAGAAACAAATTCAAAAATAACTTACACAACATATGTAAAAGTAAATAATAAAGATGAATTATGTACTGTATTTAATGCTGAACAACTTTTAAGAGATATTAAATGGACGGATGATGGTTCTGACGAAATCAAAAAATATGTAGAAGAAAAACTTCATTCTGATAAGTTAATTTTGGCAGCTGAAGATTCAGGTGTTGCTAGAGAAGTTTTAAGTTCATTTTTTGAAGAAACAGGTCTTGATTATGAAATTTATACAAATGGTACATTATTAATAAAAAGATTAGAAGAACTAAATCCTGATAAAATTGGTATGGTAATTACAGATATTGAAATGCCAGGAACTGATGGTTATCAAGTTGCATCATTTATAAAAAATAATAAAAACTTAGCACATATTCCAATCATTGTAAACTCTTCAATGACAACAGATGCAGTAAGAGGTAAAATGAATCAAGTTGGAGTTGATGGTTTTGTTGGAAAAACTGATATTTCAAGTCTTTTTAAATTAACTAAAAAATTCTTATTAAAATAACTTTTTTTAAATAAGATGAGTAATAAAACTCATCTTATTCATATATTTTTTAACCACTCTTCAAAAAATTTAATTTGACTTTCTGTTTGAATTGTCGAAGTTCCACCAAATGAATTTCTTGCATTCATTGAGTTTCTTAAATCTAAGTACATAACAATTTCATCACTTACATTTTTTAACTCTTCATTTGCACTTCTAATTTCATAAATATTTAATTCACTAATATCTTTATTTAATTTATTTGCAAGAGCTACAACATCTTTTGTAATATAATAAGCAGTTCTAAATGGCATATTTTGTTTTTGTACTAAATAATCAGCTAAATCAGTTGCTGTTAAATGCCCTATTTTACAAGCTTGTTCCATTTTTTCAACATTCACAATCATAGTTTTTATAACTTCATTTAAAATTGAAATTGAAATTTCTACTGTTTTAACTGAATCAAAAACTCCTTCTTTATCTTCTTGTGTATCTTTATTATAAGCTAATGGTAAACCCTTCATCACTGTTAAAAGAGAGATTAAATTTCCATAAACTCGACCTGTTTTTCCTCTTAGAAGTTCAGGCACATCTGGATTTTTCTTTTGTGGCATAATTGAACTTGTTGTTGCATATTCATCACTCATTCTTACAAATTGGAACTCATAAGATGACCATAAAATCAACTCTTCCGAAATTCTACTAATATGCATCATTGTTGTACTTATATTAAATAAAATTTCTAAAGCGAAATCTCTATCTGATACTGTATCCATTGCATGAAGTGTAGGAGAAATAAATCCCAGTTTAGAAGATGTTAATTCTCTATTTATATTGTGTGGTGTTCCAGCAAGTGCAGCACTTCCTAAAGGACAATAGTTATTTCTATCATAAGAACTTTCAAATCTTTCATAATCTCTTTTAAACATATTTGCATAAGCTAATAAATGGAAACCAAAATTAAGAGGTTGAGCATGTTGTAAATGTGTCATTCCTGGAATTAAAGTTGTTGTATATTTGCCTGCAACATTTACAAAAGTTTCAATTAACTCTTTTAATTGCTCTTTTATACTTAAAGATTTATCTTGAACATAAAGTCTAAAATCTGTTGCAACTTGATCATTTCTACTTCGTGCAGTATGAAGTCTTTTTCCAGGTTCTCCAATAATTTCAGTAAGTCTTGTTTCAACAGCCATATGAATATCTTCATAAGCTAATGTAAATTTAAATTCTCCACTTTCAATCTCTTTTTTAACTTGTAAAAGTCCAGTTTCTATTGCTTTTTGCTCTTCACTTGTTAAAATACCTTGTTGAGCTAACATTTGTGAATGAGCAATACTACCTCTAATATCTTGAGCATAAAGTTCTTTATCAAACATTATTGAAGCATTGAACTCATCTAAGATTTGTGCATTCGTATTTTTTAAAATCTGATTATTTTGATTTGCCATTTGGTTTCCTAAAATTATAATGTGCCTTTAAATTGAGGCAACATTATAACACAAGTGATATTATTTAAAAGAAGAAAAATCCATAGGATTAGTTTTTGAGATATTTATATATTTTTTTACTGCTATCATTGAATTTATAAAAAACAAAATATTTGATATTAAAAATATAATTGAAGCAACATAGATAAAAAAATTTTGAAAATATGCTATTACAAAAAATATTATTGAAAGAATATGAAGAAAGAAATGAATCCTTATATATCTTTCATCTATAAACTCTCTAATTGTTGGAATAGAAAAATATCCTTTTGAATTTAAATGAAACCATGATAAAAATGGAATTATTTTATAAACCATTCCTTGTAAAAGAGAATATAAAAATCCAAAAGCAAAAATGATTGCTAGAACATAGTTTGTATCAAAAATATCAAATAACCAAATAATCATACTTATAAATAAAGATATTAAAGAAAATTTCCAATACCATAAGGTCACATCAAAAACAGGTCTTTTTCTATTATTTAAAGATTTTAAAGCAAAATATGTAAAGAAACAAATCAATAAAACAAATAAAAATTTTAAAATTAAAAAATTTATATCAAAATAAAAAAATAAAAAAGAGATGAAAAGTAAAATAAATATTAATACTGGAAATTTATGTTGAATAAATTTTGGAAAATCTAATGCAACATAAAACATAGGAATAACTTGAAAGGAAACACCCATTATAAGTAAAAATGCAAAACCAAAAAATCCAAATAAAATATGTATATTAATAAATGCAAAATAATGCTCACCTAAATTTAAATTTATGTGACAAACTGCCAAATAAAATCCAAAAATAAAAGTAATTATTCCAGCTAGTGAAAAAAGCTTCATGGCTTTTACTGTTGAAGTCATAAATCTTACTTGAAATAAAAGTTTTATTGAAACAATAAAAAAAGTAAGAAAAGAAATAGATAAAAATACTACTCCAATATAAAGTAAAAATTTCAACTCTAAAATAAAAGAGAAACTTAAACCTAAAGTTCCAATGACTAAACAAGAATGTACAATATTTGCAAATACTTGTGGTTTTTTAATTATTGCACCTGCAAGAACTGGCATCATTTGTTGCATCGCTCCAAAAATTATCATTGTTAAAATTCCCAAAGTAAAAAGATGGACAACTCCTACTGCAAAATGTGTGTATTGATTTGATACTTCATCAAAAGGGAAAATCAAAAAAACTAAAGATATAAGTACTCCAAAAAAAGGAGCACTTAGAAAAAACCGAAATGGGATAGAAATAGGTGGTGCTTGGTCAAGACTTAGACCTTGATTAAACATAATTATAAATCCTTCATCTTTTCAAGAACTGAATTTACTAAACTTCCAAGATGTGCATCAGCCATTTTATAAAGCATTTGCTCTTCTTTCATATTATGTTGTTGCATTAACATCATCAAACTTTCACTAACTCCAAAAAAATGATTTTTATCTTTTTTCTCAATATCATTTTCTAATACACTTAAAAGTTGCCTCATTTGATTATGTTCCATAGTCATAATCATAGTTGGACCTTGAGTCATACCAGTTTTTTCTTCAAAGGTTGGAAACATCACCTTTTCTTCCATATCAAAATGATGTAATAAATCAAAAGAAAATTTTTGCATTTTTTCTTTTGCTTCTTCCCAGTTTTGAATTGCAACACTATTTTCTAAACTTGCAAAGCTTTCATCACAAGATCTATGATCAGTTGTTAAAAATTCTGAAATCGTATTCATAATATCTACCTTATTATTTTTTTTAAATTATAAAGTAATTAAAAATCTTTTTAATTGATATTAATCAATACTATTTTCATCTTCCTCAATTTCTTCTATTGCATCTTTTATAATATATAAAAGTTTACTTTTTGCATTATTTTCATCATTTTCTGGAACATCCCAACCAATAATTGACATATATTTATCAACTAATAATTTAACATCATCTACGATAGCATCGTGAAGTTGAGCCAATTCTTTATCTTGTGCTGTCATTTTTATTCCTTTTTATTTTTATTATTATTAATTAATTGCTATAATTAGTAACATTAAAAGTATAAGGTATTATTATTTGGTAAATATTAAAGAACTAACAAAAGATACACTTTTTCAATTAAAAGAAGAAAATATCGCCACTACGCCTGAACACTATTTTATAGAATTCAAAAAACAAGCAAAATTAAATAATGTAAATTTAAAAGAATTTGAATTATTTGAAAAAATAAAAGAAAATTTAACCGAAGAAGAAAAAAAATCTTCAAAACTAGAATCTTTCAATGATTTAGCAAATATCTTAATACAAAGAACAAGTACTGAAGAATTAAAACAGTTAGTTGAAGCACTTAATGATATTTTAATACCTTCTGTTGATTTTAGTTTTATTGAAGATATTGAAGAATTTATCTTGAAAATTTTAAAAGATCCTAAAAAATTAACATCAACTGACTCTATTTCAAAATTAAAAGAACTTTCAAAACATAGAATAGACGCAGATAGAAAAGTTTTAAAAGATAAAACAGATGACATAGTAAAACTTACATCTTTAATGAGTAGATATTTTGACAAAACTTTAAGTGAAGGTGAAAATTCAACAGAAGAAATATTAAAAATAAAAGATGAGTTAATCAATCTAAATATATCAAATTCTTCACATAGAGAATTAAAAATTGTACAAAAAAAACTTATTGATACTATCTATAAATTAGAAAACTCTATAAAAGAAAATCGTAAAATTATCACTAATAGTAGAGAAAAATTTGAGCATTTAAATAAACAAATAGAAGATCTTCAAAAAGAGTTAGTTTTAGTTAAAGAAGAACATCAAATTGATTATTTAACTAATATTTTAAATAGAAGAGCTTATCATCAAGAAGTTGACAAAATGGAAAAGAAATTTTCGATTTTTGATGCAGATTATGCGATAGTTTTTTATGATATTGACCACTTTAAAGATATAAATGATAAATTTGGACACTCATGCGGAGATTTAGTTTTAAAAAGTTTTGCAGGTATTTTGAAAGATTTAACAAGAAAAGAAGATATTATTGCTAGATATGGTGGTGAAGAGTTTATCGCACTTATTAATTATCAAGAAGAAGTAGAAGTTCAAAGATATTTAAAAAGAGTAAAAAGAACTATTGAAAACTGTAATTTTATATATAAAGATATTGAAATAAAAATAAAATTTTCAGCAGGAATTAGTTATAGAAATAAATATGATTCTTTTCTAGAAGCTAAAAAAAGAGCCGATGAGTTACTTTATGAAGCTAAGCATAAAGGAAGAGATAAAATAATCTTTGATAATGGAATAGAGATATAAAAAGATTATTCTATTAAGATAGAATAATCTTTATTATATTTGCAATCAGCATAAAAATTAATACAAAAATCAAAACTTTTTTTATAAAAACTTCTCCACCTTTAATTGCAAAATGACTTCCAACATAAGAACCTAACATATTTGAAATTGCCATAGGAATTGCAATCATCCATAAAACTTTTCCTGCCATTATAAAAGCAATAGCAGAACCTACATTTGTAGCTAAATTTAAAGGTTTAGTTGACGCTGTTGCAATAATATAATCTAAATGTAAAAACTTTTTCATAGAAATAGTCAAATAAGTTCCCGTTCCAGGTCCTAAAATACCATCATAAAACCCTATTGGTGCAGTTGCTAGTATTATATTTTTATTCGTTAATTTTGTATTTTCTTCAGCTATACTTTTACTCTTTTTTAATAAAAAAAATAGTGCAATTGGAATTGCTATTAATATTGCCCATTTTATAACATAATCTGGAATATACATAACAAGTTTACTTCCAATGTAAGAAGCTAATAAACAAGGAATCAAACCAATAGCAACAATTCTAAATGATATTTTTTTACTTAAAAAATATTTTATTGTTGCCATTAAAGTTCCAAATAGAGATGCAATTTTATTAGTTGCTAAAACAAAAATAGGAGGAATACCACTATAAAGTAAAACAGGAACTTGTATCATTCCTCCTCCACCAGCAATAGAATCAATATAACCTGCAACAAACCCCGTAATCATAAAAATAATAATCCACAAAGTGGTTATTTCTTGTAAAAAATCCATATATACTCTTTATTTTTTTGCGAAGTATATCAAAAAATTATATAAAAGTTATACAAAAATTTCATAAAATAATATTTTTTATGACCATAATTGTAATTTTGGAAGATGTGCAACTGCTTTTAAAATATTTGTTTGAGAAACAATTCCTAATAAAATACCATCCTCATCAACAATTGGTATTGCTTCAAGTTTAAAATCTAACATCACTTTTACAACTGTTCTTACTTCAGAAAGTGGTTCAGATGTTATTACTTCTGGAAGATAAATATCTTCTATTTTTTTATTTAAAATTGATTTTATATTTTCAATATCTTCCATCAGTAAATTAAGTATTATTTTTTTATTAATCATTCCAATTATTTTTTTTCCAAAATCAATAATTGGAGCTTGTGTAATTTTATTATCTTTCAAAAAATTATACGCATCTTCAATAGTTGCTTTATTATCCAATGAAAAAACATCTCTAGTCATAATATCTTTTATATAATATACAGGTTCAAGAGTATCAATATTTGCCATTTTTTTATATGAATTTAAAAATTCTTTTTTTTGTTCTTCTTTTTCTTCATTTGAAAAACTTTGGATTAATCCCTCATCAGGTTTAAATCTAGTTTTATCTAATTCATCAACATTTTTTAAATTATATAAATTATCAACGGTACTTCTAAAACCTACTCTTCCATTGTTATATATTGCAAACATATTTTACTCCTTATTGATAGTATGATGATACAGATTATTTGATAAATAGTTAATAATTTTTTCAAGCTATAACTTTTTTTGAATTAAAGATTAGATTTCCTATCAATTGAGTATCTTTTTGTTTTATCCAAAAGTCTTCATTTGCAACAATGATTAATCTTTTTTTCGTTCTACTTACAACTGTGTTTATTAGATTTAAACCTTTAAAGTTTTCATTTATAGTATTTGTAAAAAACATTCTTCTTTTTCCACTATTTGAATCATCTACAACACTAAAAATTACATTATCCCATTCACTTCCTTGTGATTTGTGAATTGTCATAATATTTTCAAAATATTTTCTACCTAAGTGCTCTTTTAGCAGTTTCACTTGTTTTTTATATGGAGTTAATATAACAAAAGATTTTCCTTCAAACTTTTTTACTAACTCTTTAATTATCATTACTTCTTCTAAAGATGAGCGTTCTTCAGCTTCATTTACATTTGAAGCACTATCTATAAAAAATAGATTTGTATCACTATCTAAGGCTGATTGAAAGCCAAATTTATAAACAAATTTATTTAAAACTTGTGCTAAATTTTTTCCAAATCTATGAGTTGAAAGTAGATTTACTTGTGATGTTTTTTCAAACTTTGGCGTTGTATTATTTGTAAAGTCTAAATAAATCTCTTCAACACTATTTTTCAAAAAAAGTGTCTCAAAAAAAAGTGCAGATTGACTCCATAAAAAACTCTTTTTATATGAGTTTATATCATCTGTTTTTATTTCACTAACAGGTGGAAGTTGCATATGGTCACCCAAAAATGTAATTGAACTATTAGACTTAAATAAACTCAAAGCTTTGATTGTGGACATATATCCAGCTTCATCACAAAAGATATGATTTACTTCAATATTCTCATTTATTGTGTATTGAATATATGCATCAATAGTCATTGCAATTACTAAACTATTTTTTACTCTTTGTTTTGTACTTTGTTCAATCAATAAATCTTTTTCATAGATTAAAAAAGCTAATTTCTCTTTTAATTTTTTATCATCAAAATTTTTATGATGTATATCTAAAGCTTGATTTATCAACTCATCATTTGTCTGCATTACTAAAGTTTTGATTGATTCTAAACTTCTTTTGCACCAAAGATTTAATTGGGATATTTTTTGATTAATTTGAAATTCTTTTTCATCTAGATTTGTTTGAGTTAAATCTTTAAATATCTCATTATAAATCTTTTCACTTTTTATTATTTTCTTACAAAGTGTTAATATTTCAAAGTTTTCTTGATTTATTTTTTTTATCTTTTCATCTTTATTTTCTAACTTTTTTCTAATACAATCTATATTTACAACTTCTTTTAATCTATTTTCTTCAATAAGTTTTTCATCATAATTTATACAATAATTTTTTTCATGTTTTTTAATCGCATCTTTTATCATTCTTGAATTATTTGAAAAATGATAAGCTTTTAAAGGTAAAGTTAAAAGATTTATCAAAGGTTGAAGATGCTCTTTTTCATTTTCAAGTTTTATAATTTTTATTTTGTTTTCTTGAAGTTTTGAAAAATGCTCTAAGATTTTTTCTAAATCTTCACTGATTATTTTACCTTCTCGATATTTAATCACTCTACTTAATATATTTATCTCATTTTCAAGTGATTCTAAAACTCTTTCTATTCCTTTTGTTTCACAAACTTCACTATATTTATCAAAAAAATCTTTTGAAGGAATTCCTATTCGTAAAATCTTTTCATTTTGGATTTGAAGTTTTTCAGTATTTTCTAAAACTCCAAAAAGTATCTGTTCTAAGGCAACATTTGTTGGAGCAACAATCAAAACTTTTTTATTTGAAGTTATATAGTTTATCAAAGCAGTTGATAAAACAGCCTTTGTTTTTCCAGTTCCAGGAGGTCCCCAAATGTAAGAATAAGAATTTTTAAATATAGAACTTACAGCATCCATTTGATTTTGATTTAATTTTGTATCTTTTAAAATTTCTAAATTTGGTTTTAAATCAAAAGTTAATTTATCATCAAAAGTAAGTTTATGTGAATTTTTTTCATACCATTCAATCAAATTTTTAATCAAAAAAAGTAAATCAGTAACAACAAAAAAATCATCACTTTTTATCTTTTCAAATTCAATATCAGGATTTAAAACTTGAACATACAAAAGCCTATTTTTTTCATCATACTCTTTGATTAAAATATCTTTTTTATTAAAGTAATATTCATTTGTTTGATTGTTTTTATAATAAGTCTTTTCAAAATCATAAATAGCTTTTTCGAGTTTTATTTCATAGAGTTTTGGAAAGCTATCTTTTTGGTATTTTATAGATACAACTTTGTCTATACTTTTTCCATTGTTTTCACTATATTTTTTTACATATTCATAATAAAATTGTGCCTGATTTAGGCATAGTTCTTTTAACTTTGCTATTTCCATCTGGGATTTTAACTTAGAAAAATTTACGTTTTTGTTAAAGGCTTTATAACAAATTTTACATTACTATTTTCCAATGAATAAAACACTATATTTTAGCCATGAAAAATTGGATTTTTTAGAACTTAGATACTCAATATCAAATCAATGTTATAAACAACATATTCATAATAGCCTTTCAATTGGTGCAATATTGGATGGACAAAGAATCTATACAAATAAAAATAAAACTATAACTTTAGAAAAAAATCAACTAGCTATCATAAACCCAAATACTATTCATAGTTGTAACTCCTCTTCAAAAATTGTAAATAAAATTTATATGTTATATTTAGATAAAAACTGGTGTTTTGAGCTTCAAAAAAGTATATTTCCAAACATAAATGAGTTTATTCCTTTTTCAAATGAAATATTAAAAAATAAAACTCTATATAAAAAGTTTATAACTCTTTGTGAATTACTATTTTCAAATGCTTTGATTTTGGAAAAAGAGAGTTGTATTATTGACTTTTTTTGCTCTTTATACACAAAATATAACAAAAATATACAAATAGAGTTAAAAACCAGTGAAAAAATTGAAAATATCATTTTATATATGAAAAATCATCTAAAAGAAGATATTAGTTTAAATTGTTTATCAAAAGAGTTTAATCTATCAACTTTTTATATCATAAAACTTTTCAAAAAAGAACTTAATATTTCAGCTCATTCATACTTTATAAATCTAAAAATTGAGTTTGCAAAAGAGTTACTAAAGAAAGGTTTTTCCATAGTAGAAACTGCCCTTGAATGTGGCTTTTTTGACCAAAGTCATTTTCATAGAAACTTCAAAAAAATAGTTGCAATTACTCCAAAAGAGTATCAGGACAATTTTATACAATAATTAATTCTTCTCTTTTTATACAATCTTCAAAATAAAAGGGGATTTATGGAAATAGAGATTTATTTACAAAGTTTTTTTATACTTGCTTTCGCTCATTTTTTAGCTTTGATTAGTCCTGGAGTTGATTTTTTTATTATCATTAATTCAACTATAAAAAATGGGAAAAGAACTGGAATAATAGTAGCTTTTGGAATTGCCATTGCAAATTTAGTTTATATACTTCTAGCTCTTTTTGGAATTATGTTTCTAAAAGACAATCTATTTATTTTTAACTTTTTAAAACTTTCAGGTTGTGTGTATCTATTTTATATTTCATATTATTTATTTAAATCAAAGAGAAAAAATTTGTTTGAAAATGTATCAAAAAATAAAAAAGTTGACAATCACCTATCAAGTTTTTTCAAAGGCTTTTTAAGTGCCATTTTAAATCCTAAAAATTTTATCTTTTATTTTTCCATGTTTAGTATAACATTTCAAAATAATACACCTTTTTTTATTCAAACTATTTATGGTTTATGGATGTTTTTTGCAGTTCTAATTTGGGATATTTTTATAGTTTATATTTTAAATTTAAAAAAAATAAAACAACTTTTTAATAGATATATTTATCTAATAGAAAAAATCTCTGCAGTTTTTCTTACGTTTGTAGCTTTGATAATAATTTATAAGATATAAAAAAAGGGACTTGAAAAAACAAGTCCCTTTTTTAAATTAAAAAATTGGAAAAATCAGATTGGTAAAACTCTTAAATTTTCATCAATTTTTTGTTGTAATACAGATTCAATTGCAAATAAAGTTCCTGTACTTCCAGACGAACATCCTGAACAAGAACCTAGATATCTGATATAAATATCATAATGTGGTAGATTTTCTTTGATATCAATAATCTCCATATCTCCACCATCCATAACAAGCATTGGTCTAATATCAGAATCAATTACAGCATCAACTGCTTTAATTCTTTGAACTAATGTCATTTTATCAAAACTTGCTTGACCAGAAGCACTCGCATCTGCAGCTGTTTTTAATTTATTATGTTCCATTTCAGCTCTAACATCTTTTAAAATATCTACTAAATAGATATCTTTTGCTTCATGTCCACCTGGTTTAATACATGATTTACAAAAAGCTCCTGCTTTTGTATAATCTGTAATTTCTTCAACAGTTTTTAAATCATTGATTTTGATTACTTCTTTTAAAGTAGCTAATGAAACCCTTGCACATTCGCAAACGATTTGCTCTTCCTCAAAAGATTCCATATCAACACCTTTGTATTCAGCTGCTGCTTTTTTGATAACATCATAAGCCATAACTGAACAGTGCATTTTTTGAGGTGGAACAGCTGGAACATCAGGAGTATCTCTTAATGCAAATTCAACATCAATATTTGTAATTTTTACAGCTTCATCAACTGTTTTTCCAATACATAATTCGGCCATAACATCAGATGATGCGATTGCAGTACCACAACCAAAAGATTTAAATTTTGATTCTAAAATTTTATCTGTATTTTCATCAACTGCCCAATAAAGTCTTACAGCATCACCACATGATTCCGCTCCAAAATCTGCAACAATTAATTTTGCTCCAAGTTCTGCAGCTTTTTCTTCAGTAATTTCCCCTTGATGTTTAGGGTTGTTCATTCTATTTACAACTTGATTTGAGTATTCATCCCAAATCGATCCGCTTATTAAACTATTTTTTGCCATCTTATTTTCCTTTAAATATTATTCGATTTTCTATTATAACCCAGACTTATGACACGATGGAGCATAAGCATAAGAACTTGAAATTGCTCTAAGTCTAGTAACTGCTTTTTTAATAACGTCTATTGCATAATCTATTTGCTCTTCAGTATTAAATCTACTTAAACTAAATCTAACTCCTGTATGAGCTAATTCACTATCACTTCCAAAAGCATTCATAACTGGATTTGCTTCTAAATCTTCAGAGGCACATGCACTTCCTGTACTTGCACCTATTCCTGCTTGATTTAAATCCCAAAGCATTGATTCACCCTCTACACCTCTAAAAGAGATTAAAGTTGTATTTGGAGTTCTGTTCTCTTTTCCACCAATAACAATTGTTTCAGGTAATTCTAAAATTGCTGCTTCTAATTTATCTCTTAATTTACTAACATGATTTTTTTCATAAGCAATTGCCATAGTAGATGTTGCTAATTTCATAGCCCATCCCATTCCAACCATTGAAGCCACATCAACTGTTCCAGCTCTTAATCCACCCATTTGCTCACCACCGTGAAGTAAAGGAGTTAAAGAGAAACCTTTTCTTACATATAAACCACCAACACCTTTTGGTCCATGGAATTTATGAGCTGAGAATGATAAATAGTCTACATTACAGTCTTGAACATCAACTGGAATTTTTCCAATAGCTTGAGTTGCATCTGTATGAAAAGGAACTCCTGCTTCTTTACAAATTGCTCCTATTTCTTTGATTGGGAATATTTTTCCTGTTTCATTATTTGCCCACATAATTGATACTAAAGCTGTATCTTCTTTTATAAAATCTTTAACTAAAGAAGCTTCTAAAACACCCTCTTCATTTACAGGTAAATAAGTTACACTTACACCTTGAGACTCTAAAAATTTACAAACAGCAGTAATAGATGGATGTTCTACTTCACTTGTTATAATGTGTTTTTTATCACCATTTAAAATTTTATCTATCCAAATACCTTTTAAAACAGTATTATTACTTTCTGTTGCATTTGCTGTAACGATTACATCATCTTCATCAGCTGCGTTTATACCTTCATATAAAAAATTTAATGCTTCAACCATTTTAGGATGAGTTCCAGCTCCAAATTTGTGTAATGAATTTGGATTTCCATATATGTCGCAGAAAAATGGTTTCATTTCTTCATAAACTTTGGGATCTACTATTGTTGTTGCGTTATTATCTAAATAAACTTCCATTTTTATCATTCCTATATTTTTTAATTCTATTTGCAATAACTATTCCAAAATTAATTGTTACAAATAAAAACTTTTTCGTATTTTAATGAAAATAGGATAAATCTTGTCTTAATTGTTTTTATCTTATTTATACAGTAAGTTTTATTATACTAATCAAAGTTTTAAAACCCGCTATTAAATGTGGCTAAATAGTTTACAATTTCATCTTTTCTATCTTTTAGAGTTGAGATTTTTAAATACTCATCATAAATTGTTCCATCTTTTCTTTTATTTTTCAGATGTCCATCCCATTTTCCATCTTTTCTTAACCTATTCCACATATTTTCATAAAACTCTTGATTTTGTAAACCAGAATTTAATATTGATGGATTTTTTCCATAAATATCATTTAATTCATATCCTGTAATTTGAGTAAAAGCTCTATTTACTAAGATTATATTGTTGTTTTTATCACAAATAATAATCCCTTCTAAAGCTTGTTCAAATATTTTTAATGACAATTCTACTTTAATTTGCGCATTTTTTTTATCTTTAGATTCTTCAATTAAATTTTTATATAAATTTTCTAAAGCATTATGTAATTTTCCTATTTCATCATTTGAAACATTTTTCAAAAATTTTACTTCTTTATTGTTAATAATATCATCTACTATTTGATTTAACTTATTAAGTGGTTTTGAGATTTTATTTGATATTATAATTCCAATTATCGCACCTAAAATTCCTAAAAATACGCTTATTAAAAGAATTAAACTTGTATTTTTATGAGCTATTTTAAAAGCTTCATCAACTGGTTGTCTAACTATTACTTTCCAAGAAAAACCTTTGTACTCTTCAAATCCTTTACTTACACTACTTGCAGTTAGATATTTAACATTATTATTCCAATTTAGAATTTTAAAAGATTCTTCATCTGTTTTAAGTAATTGAGCTACATTTAAAGATATATCTGAAATATTACTTCTTTCAGTATTTTCAGGTCCTACTAAAATTAATCCATCTTTAGATAATAAAAAGATTTCTACACCATGCTCTTTTTGAATACTTCTTATAACATCTCTTGTCCATTGCCAAGTTAAATGTGTACATAAAACACCAAGTGTTTTACCATTTTTATTTATAACTGGAAATGCCACATCAGAAAAATAAATAGCTTCACCACTATTATTTGGTAATAATTTAGCCAATAATAAAGCATCATGAACATCGCCAATATAAGGACCATTTAAACCATTTGGATGCCAAGGTCTAGCTTTTACATTTTTACCTTCTAAATATCCATTTGTTCCAACTTCAACTGTTCCATCAAGAAGTGCATATCCAATCCATTCATGATGATTATAATTATCTTTGATTTTTTGAATTAATTCTCTTTTTTCGTTTATTGAACTATTTTCATCTGTCATTATTGGTAAAGATGCAGCAAATCTGATTTCTCTAAATCTTTCTAACATCTCTCTATCAAGAATATCATTTACTCTTTTTGATAATTTAAGCAATGATTCACCTGAATTTACTTCAAGTTGTTGTGTTGATATATAATTAGAATAAAATCCTACCATTAAAGCAACTATAAAAGTTAAAACTCCTACTAAAAATGAAATCTTTAAATTAAAACTATTTTTCATAACATACCTTATTGTAAATTCTTTTTGTCTAAAATTATTGAAAAACAAGCACCTTTATAACTCTCAAAATTGTAATCAAAAGTTCTATTTTCAACCAAAATATTTCCATTAAATTTTTTAGTGATTATTTCATAAGCACTATATAATCCTAAGCCTATTCCCGATGAATTATGTTTTGTAGAAAAATATGGTTCAAAAATCTTTTCAATTATATTTTTTGGGATTCCCCCTGCACTATCTTGTATTTCAATTATAATTTCATTTTTTTCTTCTTTCATTTCAACAAGGATTACACCTTGTTTCGTAAAATCTTTTGCATTTTTTAATAGATTTATAAGTACATGTTTTAAATCATTTTCATAAGTAAATAATTCTATATCGATTAAATTTTCAATTAAAATTATATTTTTTGCATTCAAATCTTCTTTGAACATTGCAGTACATTGTAAAATTGTATCTTTTAAATTAAAAGCTCTCTTTTCTAAACTTTCATTAAAATAATTTCTAAAATCTTCTATCGTATTTGATAAATAAGTAGTATTATGTAGTATTCCATCCAAACTTTCAAAAAATTCTTTGTCCTCTAAAATATTAACCTCTTTTTTGAGTTTTAATCCACTTGCTAAAACAGATATAACACTTAAAGGTTGTCTCCATTGATGAGAAATATTTTGTATCATTTCACCAAGAGCTACCATTTTTGTCTGTTGAGATAAAATATACTCTTTATTCTTTTCTTCTTGTATTTTTTTGTATCTATAATTTATATAAAAAACAAAAATTATAGAGATTAAAATTAATATCAAAATCATCTTATGATAATTATTCATAACTTGTTTTATAAAATCTGAATTTTTATATAAAACCATATAAGCTGCATTTTTTTCATTTTGAGTATTTTTTATTGATAAAAATGAAATTGCAATATAATTTCCATTTATTTTTTTATAAATTGAAAAATTTTCACTATTTTTCATTTTTATTTTAATAAGATTTCTTTCTTCATTTGTATAGAAATTTTCATTTGTAAAATGATTTAACTCTTTAGTTTTATCTTCTTTATATAAATATTCATCATTTTCATTACTAATGTCAAAAATTTTCAAATACTCTTTAAAAACTCTTTCTTCAACGATAGATTTTTTAATTAAAAAATGAACATCAACATCAAAACTTGTTTCAAAATTTTTTTCAAAAAAATCTGAGCTAACAGATAATTCAACACTTCCTATATGAAAAAGTTTTTCATCAAAAAGTGGATATACAAATCTAAATCCATCAACCATTTTTCCTATTTCATAACCATATACTGGTTTTAAATTTTCATTTACTTCTTTTACACTAAATCTATCTTTTGTTAGATTATCTCCAAATTTATCTTTTTCGTGCATTCTTAAAAAACTTGTATTATCTGGGAAATGAAAATGAATTTGATAAAATTTGTACTCTTTTAATCTAATATAATCAGATATTAATTTTTGATACAAACGTTCTCGATAAAAGCTTTGAAGTTCACTATCTTGTTTGTATGCATATTTTACTAAATCATAAATTTCTGGTTTATTTATAATTCCATAAAAACTATTTTGAGAAAGTTTGTTAAAATTATCGTAAATAGTATCATATTGTGTTGCATATAATTGTTTTAAATTAGTTAAATAAGTTTGTATCTCTTTTTCTAACTGAAATTTAAAATAAAAAAAAGATGTGAATAATAAAAAGAGAAAAATAACAATTGTTAAAATTGATTCTTCTATAAAATTTCTGAATTTTTCTATGTGCATTGTGGCTTTCAATTATAAGTTTTTTTAATCTTATAACAAATTTTATTAAAATTTTATTTGAAATAAATAATATATTTTAAAAATAATCTTTATTAGATTTATATAATTTTTATAAAATAATTTATCTTTACATTGTATACTACTTTATGATAGTATTCTAAATAGGATAATTTTTATCTTATTTAAAAAATTAATATTATATTGGAGAAGTCATGAGTGAGAATCAACAAATACATGACGTAATAAATAAAGAGTATAAACTCGGATTTGAAACTTTAGTTCAAAGTGACACCTTTGAAAAAGGTTTAAATGAAGATGTAATAAGAGCCATAAGTGCAAAAAAAAATGAACCATCTTGGCTTTTAGATTTTAGATTAAAAGCATACAAAAAATGGCTAAAGATGGAAGAACCAACTTGGGCTCATTTGAAATATCCAAAAATTGATTATCAAGATATTGCTTACTATTCTGCTCCTAAACGAGCTTTAAATTCTTTGGATGAAGTTGACCCTGAAATTTTAAAAACTTATGAAAAACTTGGTATTCCACTTGAAGAACAAAAACAACTTGCAGGTGTTGCAGTTGATGCTGTTTTTGATTCTGTTTCAGTTAAAACAACATATCAAGAAGAGCTTGAAAAATTGGGAATTATATTTTGTTCAATCAGTGAAGCAGCACATAAATACCCTGAACTTGTTCAAGAATATTTAGCAAGTGTTGTTCCACCAACTGATAACTATTTTGCAGCTTTAAACTGTGCAGTATTTACTGATGGTAGTTTTGTATATATTCCACCTAATACTAGATGTCCGATGGAATTATCAACTTATTTTAGAATAAATGCTTTAAATACAGGACAATTTGAAAGAACCTTGATAATCTGTGATGAAGGAAGTTATGTTTCTTATAATGAAGGATGTTCTGCTCCAACAAGAGATGAAAGACAACTTCACGCAGCTGTTGTTGAACTATGCGCTTTAAAAGATGCACAAATAAAATACTCAACTATTCAAAACTGGTTTCCAGGTGATGATAATGGAAAAGGTGGAATATTAAACTTTGTAACAAAAAGAGGTTTATGTAAAGGTGATAACTCTAAAATTTCTTGGACACAAGTTGAAACTGGAAGTGCAATCACTTGGAAATATCCTTCTTGTATACTTCAAGGAGATAATAGCGTTGGAGAGTTTTATTCAGTTGCAATTGCCTCAAAAGCACAACAAGCAGATACTGGAACAAAAATGGTTCATTTAGGTAAAAATACTAAATCAACAATTATTTCAAAAGGTATTTCTGCAATGCACGGAGTAAATGCTTATAGAGGACTTGTTAGAGTTGGGAAAAATGCTTCAAATGCAAGAAATATTTCTGAGTGTGATTCACTTTTGATTGGAAATAAATGTCATGCGCATACTTATCCATATCATGAGATAAGAAATAGCAGTGCAAATATAGAACATGAAGCAACAACTTCAAAAATTTCTGATGAACAACTATTTTATTTAAATCAAAGAGGAATTGCAGAAGAAGATGCTATTGCTATGATAGTAAATGGTTTTTGTAAAGAAGTTTTAAAAGAATTACCAATGGAATTTGCAGCAGAAGCAAAAGAGTTATTAAATATATCGCTTGAAGGAAGTGTGGGATAAATTATGAAAAATAGATTATTAAAAATAGAAAATTTAAAAGTTAATATAAAAGATAAAGAGATTTTAAAAGGTATAGATTTAGAGATAAATGAAGGTGAAGTTCATGTTCTTATGGGAACAAATGGAGCAGGAAAATCTACTTTGGTAAAAACAATCAGTGCTCATTATGACTGTATTGTAACTGAAGGGAAAATAACTTATAAAAATAAAGATTTACTTGAAATGGATGTAGCACAAAGAGCAAATGAAGGAATTTTTATGAGTTTTCAAACTCCTGTTGAAGTTCCAGGTGTTAACAATAGCTACTTTTTAAAAACAGCAATAAATGAAAAAAGAGCATATGAAGGACAAAAAGAGCTTGATGCAATGGAATTTTTAAAACTTGTAAAAGAAGAGACATCAAAATTTAATATTGATAGAAAACTACTACAAAGAGATTTAAATGATGGATTTAGTGGTGGGGAGAAAAAAAGAAATGAATTAATCCAACTACTTATGCTAAAACCTGATTTAATAATACTTGATGAGATAGATTCAGGGCTTGATGTAGATGCTATAAAAACTGTTGCAAATGTTATAAACTCAATGCTTGATGGAAAACGATCAATTTTAATGATTACACACTATGATAGACTTTTAGAACTTATTAAACCTGATTTTGTTCATATTTTAAATGATGGAAAAATTGCTAAAACAGGAGATTATAACTTAGCTTTAGAACTAGATGAAAAAGGTTATGAAGCAATAGGAATAAAAGATGAAAATAAATGAATTAAACACTAATCTTCCAAATAAAAAAGATGAAGAGTTTTTAAAAATAAATTTTGATTCTTTGTTTTCTACTGAATTTAAAGAAACTAAAACTTATGAATTTGATATTATGGGTTTAAAAACTATAAAAGATGAAAATTCTTATGAATCTGTTTTATTTAATATTATAAAAAGTTTAGATGAAAATCAGAAAGTTTTAACTATAGATAAAAATATCGCTGAACCTATTTTTTTAATTCATAAAATAAAAGAAGATGAAACACTTTTTTCTAACTCTTTAAAAATAGAAGTAAAAGAAAATATCAAAGCTCAAGTTGTAGAAGTTTTTGTAAACAGTTCTACAAACTCTGCTTTTACAGTAAATAGAAATATAGTTTTAGAAGAAAATGCCTCTTTAGAATATGTAAAAATTCAAGATATAAATGCTTCAAATTCTATGATTTTTGCAAATAGTATAAAACAAGAAAAAAGCTCAAATCTTGAAATAACAAATCTTGAGTTTGGTGATGGATTTATAGTAAATAGTTTTGAAAATATTATAAATAAAGAGTTTGTAAACTATGAATTAAACGGATTGACTAAATTATCAAATGATTCAACAACTGCAACTTTAGTAAAAACTGTTCATAATGAAAAAAATTCTACAAGTTCAATAAACTATAAAAATTCTTTAAAAGATAGTTCAAAAGCTGTTGTAAAAATAAAATCTATTGTAAATGAAACAGCACCATTTACAAAAGCATTTCAAAACTGTAATACTATATTATTAAGTGATGATGCAACAATTTTTGCTCAACCTCATCTTGAAATTTTAATAGATGAGCTTGAAGCTTCACACGGGGCAACGACAGGAACTTTAAACCAAGAACAACTTTTATATCTTTGTTCACGTGGTATAAAAAAAGAAAAAGCTTATGAAATGTTATTAAATGCTTTTGAAAGTACAATAAAATCTAATATAAAAAATGAGATAATAAAAGAGTTTGTAGAAAATTATAAAAGGGAAAAATATGTTTAAAAATGATTTTCCATACTTCCAAAACTCAAAAACTATTTATTTGGATAATGGAGCAACAACTCAAAAACCAAAAAGTGTTATAGATTCGCAAGTTGAATATTATGAACATTATTGCTCAAACACTCATAGAAGTAACTTTGGCGATGCAAATAGAGCAACTTTGGAGTTTGAGAAAGTAAGAATCCTTTTAAAAGAGTTTATAAATGCTTCAGCAAAAGAGGAAATTGTTTTTACAAAAGGTGTAACAGAATCTTTAAACTTTATAGCAACATCTTTTGCAAAAGATTTTAAAACTGTAATAATTTCTAGTTTAGAACACCACTCAAATATCGTACCTTGGCATATGCAAGGAAGAACTTTGGGAAATGGTCTTGAAGTTGTAAATTGTAATGAAAATTTAGATTTTGATATGAACCATTTTGAAGAACTTTTAAAAGCTAATCCAAATGCTTTTGTAAGTATTACTCATATTTCAAATGCTTTTGGAAAAATCCATGATATAGAAGCTATTACAAAACTAGCTCACTCTTATGGTGCTGTTGTTATGTGTGATGGAGCTCAAAGTTTGGCTCATCTAAAAGTAGATATGCAAAAACTTGATGTTGATTTTTTTGCAATTTCTGGTCATAAAACATTTGGACCAACTGGTGTTGGAGCAATTTATATAAAAGAAAAATATTTAAAAGATATAAAACCTTATCAAACTGGTGGAGCAACTATACATGAAGTTGATTTTAATGGTTCAACTTTACTTGATTCTCCATATAAATTTGAAGCAGGAACACAAAATATTGCTGGTGTTATAGGTTTTGGAAAAGCATTAGAATATATAAATCATGTAAGATATGAAAATATTGAAAATTTAGAACATAAAGTTTTTAAATATTTAGATGAAGAGTTAGCAAAACTTCCTGATATTGTATTTTACAATGACATTACAAATGCAATTGGAAGTAGAAGTTTCAACTTCAAAGGAATAGTTCACGACGATATTGGAATACTTCTTGATAAAATGGGAGTTGCTCTAAGAGTTGGTCATCACTGTGCACAACCTATTATGAAAAAACTTGGAGTAAAAGGAACTATTAGAGTTAGCACAGCTTTTTATAATGATTATGTTGATGTTGATAAATTAATTGAGGCATTAAAAAGAGCCTTAACGATGTTAAAGGGATAAAATGAGTAGCATTGAAGAAAGAGTTGAAGAAATAAAAGAAGATTTAGATTTTTTTGATGATGAACTTGCAAAATATGAATATATTATTGATTTAGGGAAAAAACTTGAAGAATTCAATGAAGCTGATAAAATACCAGCAAATATAGTTCATGGTTGTACTTCTCAGGTTTGGTTAACACATGAAATAAAAGATGGAAAAATGTATTTTCACGGTACAAGTGATGCAATAATTGTAAAAGGTTTAGTTTATATGATATTAAAAATTTTTTCTGGTGCAACTATACAAGAATTAAAAGATATTGATATGGATATTGTTCATGAACTGAAACTTAGTGAAGTTATAACTCCAAATAGACAAAGTGGAGTTATTGGAATGATGAAAAAAATAAAAGAGTATGCTTTAAAAGCATAAAGGATTTAAAATGGATGATAAAATTTTTGATTTAGAAAATATAAAAGAAAAAATAATAGAAAATTTAAAAAAAGTATATGACCCGGAAATTCCAGCTGATATTTATAATCTTGGATTAATTTATGATATAAGACTTGAAGAAAGAGGAAATTATCTTAATTGTGAAATAGATATGACACTTACAAGTCCAGCTTGTCCAGTTGCAGATAGTTTACTTGAACAAGTAAAATATGTAACTTTGGCAGTTGATGAAGTTGATGAAGTAAAAGTAAATCTAGTGTTTGAACCTGTTTGGGATCCATCAATGATGAGTGAAGATGCGAAAGAGATTATGGGAGCAAGTGGAGCAGCTATGTCTTACTAAGACATAGCTATATTAACTAAACTATTTCTTCTTCAATTTCAAAAAAATTGCCTATTGGAACATCTAAAATTTTACTAATTTTATATAAATGCTCTATATTAAAATGCTTTCCATTACTACAAGGTTCACAAGCAGAAACTAAACTTACTGATTTATTACCCATTTCATAAGATAAATCTAATTGAGTCAAACCTCTTAAAACTCTATATTTTTTTACATTTTTTCCTACAATTTTATGTATTTCTTCTATTTCTTTATTTGTAAAATCAAATTTTGCCACTTCAAAACCTACTATAGTAATTTATTTTATGTTAAGTTTAGTTGTAATATAGTTTCATAACAAACTACTATAGTAGTTTTATTTCTAAGGACATTAAATGTATAAAGAAAATCATACTTATCTATTTTTTTATATAGAAACAAAAAATGATAAAAAAATTAACAAAATAAAATTCAATAATCAAAAATTTTATAAAAAAAATCTAAAAATTGAAGATTATCTTAGTTCTGATTTGATTGATTTGTCTAAAATTTCAAATTATAAAAAAGAGGATAAAAAATGATTAAAAAAATATTAGAAAAAATAGATAATTTGCCACCATTACCTAAAACTATTTCTAAAATTGAAGAATTTAGGAAAAAAGTAGATAAGGATGCAGAAGAATTAGTAAAAATAATAGAAAAGGATGCTTTAGCTGTTTCAACTTTATTAAAAATATCAAATTCTTCTATTTTTGGTTTTCGTTCAAAGGTTGAAACTCCAAGTAGAATTATCAACTTATTAGGAATAAAATTTACTATTTATATTACAATAAATGAAACTATACAAAATTTATTAAAAACTGATCTAGAGCCCTATCAAATTACAAATGATAACTTTATGGAAGCTTCAAATTTATCATCTATATTAGCTAATACTTGGTTATCAAAAGTTGATGAGAAATTGAAAGAAGAGATTTTATTAGCTTCGTTATTACAAGAAACAGGAAAGTTTATTTTATCTGAACTAATTATTTCAGAAAATAAAAGTAAATTATTTATTCAAGCATTAAATAATGGAGAAGATTTAATAGAAGTTGAAAAAAGATTTTTGGGAATTACAACTTCAAAAGCAACTGCTGAAATATTTAAATATTGGAAACTAAGCAGTAATTTAATAAAAACAATTGAGTTTGTTGATGACATTGAAAATTGTCCTATTGAATATAAACAAAAAGCACAAATCTTAAACATAATAAAAACTGTTTGTAATCCAAAAGAACCTTTTTCTGAAACAAGTATCGAAAAAGCTCTTCAAAAATCATATAAATATAATATTGAAAAAAAACCACTTATTGACTCAATTATTTTTATAAGAAATAAACTAAGAGATTCAACAAATGTTTAATAAATATCTTATTCATTCATAAATCCATGTTCAAAATCACTGATTTCTACTCTTACATTTTCTTTTATAGATAGAATTTCTTTCATTTTTTGAGTATCAAAACTATCTTCTTTTTTTGCAAAAATTATCTTTGTATCAATTTTTGATTCAATATTCAAATTATTCCTAATTTGAGAAGGATAGAAACAAACTATTTTTTTTAATTTATTAAATCTGTTTTCACTCAATCTCCAAGCAATTGTTCCACCTACACTAAAACCAATAATTATTTCTATATTTTCTTTTTTGAAATTTCAAAAGCTTTTTCATAATACTTTTCTTGACTACAAGATTTTATATAATAATCATTAGCTATTTCTTCATTTTCAAAAAATAAACTATTATCATAAAGATCTAATAAAATATAAACTTAAAAACTCTTCTATTAATCAAAATAACTAAAAAAACTGTAGAATAGAGTTTTAAACTTAGGAAAAATTATGAAATTAAAAATATATCAAATAGATGCTTTTACTGATAAAATATTCAAAGGAAATTACGCAGCTGTTATAATACTTGATGAATGGTTAGATGAAAAACTTATGCAAGCAATTGCAACAGAAAATAATCTATCAGAAACAGCATTTGCTAAAAAAATTGCCAACAATAATTATGAAATAAGATGGTTTTCACCTATAACTGAGATTGATTTTTGCGGTCATGCTACACTTGCTACTGCTTATGTATTATTTGAAGAAAATCAAACACTAAATGAAATAATATTTGAAACTAGAACTGTAGGAAATCTTTGTATAAAAAAATTAGAAGGTGATTATATAGAAATGACTTTTCCAAATAAAAAACCCAAAAAAGTAGAAAATATCCCTATTGAATTAATAAATGGTCTTTCGATAAAACCTAAAGAAGTTTATATAAATCAACAAGCATATTTTATAGTTTATGAAAATGAAAATGAAGTTTTAAATATAAAAGTTGATTTAGAAGAGATAAAAAAATTAGCTCCACGGGATGTAAGTATTACATCAGATTCTAAAACTTATGATTTTATTTCTCGATATTTCTGGCCAGCAAATGGAGGAATAGAAGATCCAGTGACAGGTTCAATTCATACAGGACTTGCTCCGTTATGGGCAGAAAAATTAGATAAAAATGAATTGCTTGCATATCAAGCATCTATGCGTGGTGGTTTACTAAAATGTATTGTATCAGATGATAAAGTAGTTATTTTAGGGAAAGCTGTAAAATATCTTGAAGGTTTTATTTATATATAAAATTTTTTGATTAAAAAACATAAAAGCCATATTAAAAAAATACCTTTTTTTATATACTTAAATAAAAAGGTTTTTTTATGGCAAAAATTTTCAAACTTCTAATACTTTTTTGTTTTACAATCTTACTCACAGCTTGTTCTTCAAAAAATCCCCCTTTACAAACCGTACAAAAAGTAGAACTAAATAAGTATTTAGGTACTTGGTACGAAATAGCAAGATATGAACATTTTTTTGAAAGAAATTGTAAAAATGTAACTGCAAACTACTCTATGATGAATGAAGAGACAATCAAAGTAATCAATAGATGTACAAAAATTCAAACAAATGAAAAAAAAGAGGCAATTGGTAGAGCTTATGCAATTGATGAAACTAACAGCAAATTAAAAGTTAGTTTTTTTAGACCATTTTATGGAGATTATTGGGTTTTAATGCTTGATGAAAACTACAAATATGCCGTTGTTGGAACTCCAAGTAGAGAGTATCTTTGGATTTTATCAAGAGATTCAAAACTCGATGAAGAAATCAAAAATGAGATTTTAGAAAAGCTTCCAAGTTTAGGATTTGATACTTCAAAATTAATCTGGACTATTCAGGAATAAAAAAGTTTTACACAAAATTACTAAGCTTCAAGGAGCTTAGTAATTCAATTTTTTTGTTTAAAAATCAACAATTAAAAGAACAGGAAAAAACAATAAAATAAGCAATATACAACAATTAAACCAGCATAAATTAAGAAGAATAAATTTTTAAAAAACTCTACAATGCTAAAATATTTTTAAAAAAATTCAAAAAAGGCAAAAAAATGAAAAAAATCTCAAAAGTACTTATTGCAAATAGAGGAGAGATAGCTTTAAGAATTATTAGAGCTTGTAAAGAGTTAGAAATTAGTAGCGTAGCTATATTTTCAGAGATTGATGTAGAAGGAATTTGGGTAAGAAAAGCTGATGAATGTTATCCAATTATGGGAGATGTAGTTCAAGCTTATCTTGACTATGAAAAAATCATTTCTATTGCAAAAAAAGCAAATTGTGATGCTATTCATCCTGGATATGGATTTTTAAGTGAAAACGCTGATTTTGCAAAAGCCTGCGAAGATAATGGACTTATTTTTATTGGTCCAAAACCAGAGCATATAGAACTTTTTGGAGATAAAATGGCTTCAAAAGTAGCTATGAAAAAAGTTGGTGTTCCAGTTCTTGAAGGAACAGATGAACCAATAATAAATGTAGAAGAAGGTGCAAGAATAGCTAAAGAAATTGGTTTCCCTATTATTATCAAAGCTGCTTTTGGTGGTGGTGGACGAGGAATGAGAATCGTTCGTGCTGAAAAAGAGTTCAAAGATATGTTTGAAAGTGCAACAAATGAAGCAAAAAAATATTTTGGTCGTGGTGAAGCATTTATTGAAAAATATGTTGAAAATCCAAGACATATCGAAATTCAAATTATTGCAGATAAATATGGAAATGTTCTTCACTTAGGTGAGAGAGATTGTTCTATTCAAAGAAGACATCAAAAAGTTATTGAAATTGCACCAAGCCCAAGATTAGATTCAGCAACTAGAAAAGAACTTTATAGAATTGCAACAAAAGCTATGTTTAAACTTGGATATGAAAGTGTTGGAACAATTGAATTTTTAGTTGATGAAAGCAATAATATCTTCTTTATTGAAATGAATACAAGAGTTCAAGTAGAGCATCCTGTTACTGAAACAATCACAGGTGTTGATATTATTCAAAGAATGATTGAAATAGCAGAAGGTGATAAACTTCAATTCTTACAAGAAGATGTACATTTTAGAGGATATGCTATTGAGTTTAGAATAAATGCAGAAAATCCACAAAAAAACTTTATGCCATCAGTTGGAACAATTAGTAAATATTTAACTCCAGGAGGTCCAGGAGTTAGAATTGATACAAGTATTTATACTGGATATAAAGTTCCTGCAAATTATGACTCAATGATTGGAAAACTAATCGTTTGGGCACTTGACTGGAAAGGTGCAGTTAAAAAAGCAAAAAGAGCTTTAGATGAGTTTTATATAGAAGGATTCCCAACAAATATTCCACTTCATAGAGAAATTGTAAGAGATCAAGATTTTATTGATGGTAAATTTACTACAAATTACCTTGATAAAAAAATGGAAATTTTCACTTTACACAGTGAAGACAATATCAAAAAAGAAGAAGAAAAAGTTGCTAATATCATGAAACTTATTGAAACTATCAATAAAAATAATCTAAAAGTTAAACATTAATAACCTCTTTTGAGGTTATTAATCTTCATACAGAAAAGATTAATCTAAATAATGAGAAAATCTTTTTATGAAAGATTTAAAATATACAATTATCAAACTCATTATTAGTGCTATTATTTTAGCTATTGCATTTTCATATCTTGAAAAAAAGCCTCCTGTAAATGCAATTCATTTTGATACATCTTCAAATAAAAAAACTGAAGCAACTCCTTCACAACTTCAATGGCATGAACCATTTAAAGGAGTTAATAACCTCCAACCTAAGCCTAAAGAAAACAACTAAAAGTTTTTTCTTTAGCTTTTTCTCATATTTTAAATAGTATTATAATTTTAGTTTTTAAATATGAAAGAAAAATAATGATAGAAAAAAGTTGCTTACTTGTTAGTACTGAAAATGATGAAATAATACTTATACCAACTCAGTATAATCAAATTCTAAATATCCATCAACAAATCTTAGAGATGTTATCTATCAATGAAAAAACTTCAAATATTCTTTCAAAATTATGTTTTCTTGCTGAATCACTACTTCCAAATTCTGTTGCTTCAATAATGTTAAAAGATAAAAAAACAGGATTAATGAGTGTTAAATCAGCTCCATCAATTCCCAATGAAGGACTCAAAGCTCTTGAAAATTTAAAACCAGGTCCCAAAGGTGGTTCATGTGGAAATGCAGTATTTAGGAATCAACCTCAATTTGTACAAGATACATTTACAGATGAAAGATGGGAAAATTTACGACAACTTGCTGTTGATTTTAATATTCGGGCTTGCTGGTCTTTTCCAATAAGAGATAAAGCAAAAAAAGCAATTGGTTCTTTTGCACTTTCCTCTTTTGAACATAGATCTCCCAACGCTTTTCATATAAAATTACTTGAAACAGCTGCATCAATCGTAAATATTGTTCTAACAAATGAAAATACTCAAAAAAGAAATAAACTTTTTTCAGATGCAATGCAAAACTCAATAGATGGTATATTTATTACTGATGAAAAAAATCAAATCATAGAAGTAAATGAAGCTGTTGAAAAGATTTATGGTTATTCAAAAGAAGAACTTTTAGGTAAAAATCCGAAAATTTTATCTTCAAATATATATGATGACAATTTTTATAAAAATATGTGGGAAAGTATAAATAGTAAATCAAAATGGAGTGGTGAAATAATAAATAAAAGAAAAGACAACTCTTTAATCAATGAATGGATGAGTATTACTGCTTTACATGATGAAGAAAACAAAGCTCACAATTACATGGCAATTATTACAGATTTAACTCAACTAAAAGATGCTCAAAGTAAAATGGAATATATGTTATATCATGATTCACTTACAAATCTTTACAATAAAAGTTATTTGGAAATAGAGTTAAAACGTCTTGAAGATAAAACATTGATACTTTTAAATATAAATAACTTTAGTTATATAAACTCTGCTTACGGTTTTGATATTGGAGATGAAATATTACTTTGTGTTTCTGAAATTTTAAAAAACCATTTTGAGATTGATTCAGCATATAGAATAAACTCTGATGAATTTGCATTAGTCTTTAATAAAAATATATCAATAGTTGATAAAATATCAGAAATTCAAAACTATTTTATGAAACATTTAATTAATGTAAAAAAAATTAAATTAAACATCACCTTCTCTTATGGTGCAGTTTATGGAAAAGATATGCTTCTTAGAAAAGCAGCAACAGCTTTAAAAGAGGCAAAAGAAAATGGAAAGAATAGATTTGAAATTTTTGAGCAAACAAATAATATAGATTATACAAAAAGAGAATCATTTATAAATTCAACAAATCTTATAAAAAGTGCTTTAGATAACAATCAATTTGTTCCTTTTTTCCAAGGTATTTATGATAATAACAATAATCAAATTACAAAATATGAAGCACTTGCAAGGATTGTTTTAGAAGATAGAATAATTTCTCCTTTTGAATTTTTAGAACCAGCTAAATTATCAGGATTATTACCTGAAATCACGAAAGTTATGATTGAAAAAACACTTCAAATAATGACAACAAATGATTATCAAATCTCAATAAATATAACAGAAGATGATTTAGCTGAGGGATATTTAAATGACTATTTAAAAGAAAAAGTAGCTTTTTATAAAATAAATCCAAATAGAATTGTACTTGAAATTTTAGAAGGCATTAGTTCAACTGGTAAAAAAAATCATATTAATCAACTTAATTCATTAAAAAATCAAGGTTTTAAAATTGCTATTGATGATTTTGGAGCTGAATATTCGAATTTCGAAAGAATATTAGATTTAGATATTGATTTTATAAAAATTGATGCTAAATATATAAAAAATATTGACACAAACAAAAGAAGTTTTGAAATAGTAAAAGCTATCACATTTTTTACTAAAAATGTAAACATTCCTTGTATTGCAGAATTTGTTCACAACGAAAATGTACAAAAAATTATCAAAGATTTAGGTATTAGCTACTCACAAGGTTACTACTTTTCTATTCCAAATAAAGAGATTTAAACTTTATCATTTCTTTAATTATTATATACAATCACATATAACTTACTAATTTATTTAAGCACTAAAATAATAATAAATTTAAGCTCCATTTAATCGTAATTATTTTAACTATAAGTTAAAATAATAACTTAATTATAAGAAAAAAGAAATTAAGAAGCAAGAGGACATAAATGTTAAAAAACTTAAAAATGAGAGCAAAAATATTTTTAATAGTAATATTAGGAATTGTTGCATTAACTGTAGTTGCAATCCCAACAATAATACAGCTAAACTCAACTATTGACAGATTAGATAAAGCAGAAGAGTTGAATAAAGTTGACAGACGTTTTAATGAAATGAGAAGACAAGAAAAAAATTTCATTATCAGAAAAGATACACAAAGTTTAGATGCATTCCAAAAAGCATATGATGATGGAATAAAAATAATCAGTGAGTTATCAAAAAGATTTAATAATCCAAAAAATCAAAAAATGTTGGATGATATAAAAAGTTCATTAGTTAACTATAGAGATGATTTTTTCGTTTTAGTTAAAGAAATTGAAACTGAACAAACTCAAGAATATAAAATGACTGATTCAGAAAAAACAATGGTAGAAAAAGCTAGAACAACAAGTGAGTTAATGGTCGTTTTTAGAAAAGATCAAAATAATCAAGCAGATGAAGAAATCACAGGATTAAAAACTACAATTATCACTGTTGGAATAATTGCTTTACTTTTACTTATCACTTTAGGAACACTTATAGTAAATTCAATTTTAAATGGATTAACTAGATTAAAAACAGGTCTTTTAAGTTTCTTTGCATATTTAAATAGAGAAACAAATGAAGTAAAATTAATTCATATTGATTCAAAAGATGAATTTGGTGAGATGGCAATAGTTGTAAATGAAAACATAGAGAAAACAAAAAAAGGTATCGAAGAAGATAGAAAATTAATAGATGAAACAATTGCTGTTTTAGGAGAATTTGAACAAGGTGATTTATGTCAAAGATTACATATAACTGTAAATAATCCAGCATTAATGCAATTAAAAGATGTATTAAATAAAATGGCAAATAATCTTGAAAAAAATATTGATAATGTCTTAACTATTTTAGATGAATATAGTAATTATAAATATTTAAATAAAATTGATAAAAGAGGATTAAAAGAACATCTTTTAAATCTTGCAAATGGTGTAAATACTTTAGGTGATTCAATAACGCAAATGCTAAAAGAGAATAAAACAAATGGATTGACGTTGGATGAAAGCTCGGATATATTATTGGCAAATGTAGATAAATTAAATATAAGCTCAAATGAAGCAGCAGCAAGTTTAGAAGAAACAGCAGCAGCCTTAGAACAAATAACTTCAAATATCAGAAATAATACACAAAATATAGCAAAAATGGCTAGTTACTCAAATAGTGTAACAAAGTCAGCAAGTGATGGTGAAAAACTTGCAAATCAAACAACTCAGTCAATGGATGAAATAAATAATCAAGTAAATCTAATCAATGAAGCAATAACTGTAATTGATCAAATAGCATTCCAAACAAATATACTTTCACTTAATGCAGCAGTAGAAGCAGCAACAGCAGGTGAAGCAGGGAAAGGATTTGCAGTAGTAGCACAAGAAGTAAGAAATCTAGCATCTCGTTCAGCAGAAGCTGCAAAAGAGATAAAAATCATAGTAGAAAATGCAACAAAAAAAGCGAATGATGGAAAAGAGATAGCATCAAATATGATAAGTGGATATAAAGAATTAAATCAAAATATATCACAAACAATAAACTTAATACAAGATATAGAGATGTCAAGTAAAGAACAATTAAGTGGAATAGAACAAATAAATGATGCAGTAAATCAATTAGACCAACAAACACAACAAAATGCAGCAGTAGCGAGTCAAACACATGATGTAGCAATAATAACAGATGAAATAGCAAAATTAATAGTAAATGATGCAAATGCAAAAGAGTTTGAAGGAAAGAATGAAGTAAAAGCAAAAGATATAAAAATAAATAAAAAGGATAATTCAAATCCAATAAAATCAAATTCAAAACAAAAAGATACACAAACAAAAAAAGATACAAAAGTAGTATCTAACAAAACAAACAACGACGAGTGGGAAAGCTTTTAGGCTTTTCTACTTTCCACTAAACTTTTCTTTTTTCAAAGCTATAAAAATTCCAAGAAGTATTATAAAAGTTGAAACTATTAGTTCAAAACTAACTTTTTCATCTAATATTATTAGACTTAAAAATATAGCAATAATAGGAACTAAAAGTTGTAATATACTCGCAGTAAAAATTTCTATTTTTGGTAAAACTTCATACCAAATCAAATAACCTAAAGCAGATGTTATCATCCCAGAAGTAATTGCTATAAAAAAAGTAAATAAATCTACTTTGAAAAAATCTACAAATAAAACTCCAAAAATAATTGTAAAAATCGAAGCTTTAAGAAAATTATCTGTTGTATTATATGTTGCATTTGTAGATTTTTTGCCAATTACACTATAAACTCCCCAAGAAATACCTGCAATAATCATCAAAAAAGCATGAAAGAAAGAGATAGAAAAATCCTCTTTTGGATAAAGTAAATAAACTAATCCACTAAAAGCTATCAAAACACCAAATATTTTATTTGAAGTTAATTTCTCTTTATAAAAAAGTGCAATTAAAATCATACTTAATTGTACAACTGCAAAAAGTATAAGTGTTCCAATTCCTGCATACATATTTATAAAAGAGTATGAAAAACAAATTGCATATAAAAAAAGCATAAAAGAACTAAGCCAATTTTTTTTGAAATTTAGTTTTAGATTTTTATTTTTATAAAAATAGATAATTAAAAGTAAAATTGCACCAGAAAATATACGTAAAAAAGTAAAAGTAAAAGCATCAATATTTTGTGTTGAAATCGCAACTCTTGCTAAAATTGAGTTTGCTGATAAAAAAACTAAAGCTATAAAAATAAAAATGAAGAGTTTTAAATCTATAAATTTTTCACTCTTCATTTTAAACTCCTTAATTTATATCTTTTTCAAAAATTCTATCAAGCGTAGCAATTGCTAAATACTTATCAAAATAAGCTCTATTATATCCTTGTTTTGATTGAGTTAATAAATAATTTGCATCCGTCAAATCTGTACTTGTAGAGATTCCTTCATCAAATCTATTTTTTACAATTTCATAATTTTCTTCTGCTTGTAAAAGTGCTAATTTTGCTGTTTCAAGATTATCTAAAGATACTTGAAGATTTGATTTAGCATTTTCATATTGTAGTTTTATATCAAGTTTTGTTTTATTTAAAAGTGATGTTGAACTTAAATATTTTGTTTTATAAATAACTGTTTGAGAATCATCATAGCCACCATTATATAAATTCCAAGTAGCAGTAACTTTTGCTATATTTTGATTTTCTTCTTGATTTTTTATTCTATCATTTGAAAAACCATCATAATATTCATTATGAGAAATTGAAGCATCTACTTTTGGATAAAATCCAGCTTTTGCAGATTTTTCTAACTCTTTAATAGAATTTAAATTCATTTTTAAAGCTTGAATTTCGCTTCTATTTTCTAACATTGTTTCATCATAATTTGAAAGTTTTAGTTTTGCTTCATCTAACTTTTCAATAGTTTCATTTGATAAATCCATTCCACCTAAAATATTTGATAACTCAAATTTTGCGACTTTTAAATCACCTTGAGCTTTTACTACATTTTGTTTTGCACTTGACATATTTACTTGAACTTGTAATAAATCATTTCTTGCGATAATTCCTTGGTCATATTTATTTTTAGAATCCTCATATTGCTCTTGAAATAATTTATAAGCACTTTCATAAGTTTCTAAAGCATTTTGTTTATCTAAATAATTTATATAAGCTGTTTTTGTATTTAAAACAATATCTTGTTTTGTTGCTTTTAAAGAATATAAAGATGATTCAGATAAATAAACAGATGATTCTTTTACTGCTATATCTTTAAATCCATTAAATAAATTATATGATAAAGCAATTGTTGCTGTTGCTTCATCTGATTCAAACCCAACATTCGCTTTATCTGTATTTGTATAACCATAAGAAGCATCTAATTTTGGTAGATAATTTGAATTATTAGCTCTTACATTCTCTAAACTTTCTACATAATCATAGTTTTTACCTTCTATATCATAGTTCTTTTTTAAAGCAATATCAACTGCACTATCAAGATTTAAGGCATTTAAATTAACAGCTAAAAAAGCTGCTAATGATAGTGTTATAAATTTTATTTTTTTCATAAATTTTTCCTTTTATGCTCTACTTAAATCTATATCTTGAACTGAACTTTTACCCATTGGAACTCTTTTTTCAAGTTTTATAAAAAACATTAATAAAGAAGGTGTTACAAATATTGTAAAAATAGTAGATAAAGTTAATCCACCTGTGATTACAGAACCTAAACCTCTATAAAATTCACTTCCTGGTCCTGGAATTAGAACTAATGGAAGCATTCCAAAAATAGAAGTTAATGAACTCATATATATTGGTCTAATTCTTGTACGTGTTGCTTCAATAACAGCAGCTTTATGGTCATATCCTTCATTTCTAATTAAATTTAAACTTTGATGAACTATTAAAATTGCATTATTTACAACTATTCCAACTAGAATAATAAATCCAAGCATTGTTAAAACATCTAAAGGTTGTGGTTCAATAAATTTATTTGTTAAAGCAAGTCCAATAAATCCACCTGCTGTTGCAAGTGGAACTGTAAACATAATAACCATTGGATATAAAAAATTCCCAAATAAAGCTGACATTAATAAATAAACAATAACTAATGCTAGAATAAAATTAAGACTTAACATCCCAATTGTTTCTGTTAATTTATCCGCAGTTCCACTCATCCCAATATCAACACTTTTTAATATTTTTCCTTCATTTTTTAAATTATTTATTGTTCCATCTAAAATTCCCATTGTCTCTTGAATAGTCATATTAGGTGGAGGAGTTACTTGTAAAGTAATAGTTCTTTTTCCATCTAAATGTCTTATTTCACTAATTCCTGTTGTATCAACTGCACTTGCTAGTGATGACATAGGAACTAATGAACCATTTGGAAGAGCAACTTGTGAAGCTAAAATATCTTCAGGTGTTTTTATTTGCTCATCATTTGCTTTTAAAACTAAATCTATTTTTTTCTTACCATCTTGTTCAAATTCAGATATTTTTCTTCCACTCATCAAAACATCAGCCATAATACCTAAATCATAAGAACTTAAATTTAAAGCTTTTAATGCATCTTGATTTGGTTTAAGTCTAACTTCTGGATAAAGTAATTCAATAGATGGAACTGGTCGAACTTGAGAACCTTCTATAGCTTGACTTACTGCCATAAATAATTGACTTCCTACATTTGCAATATCTTCAATTTTTTCACCACTAATATCAACATTTACAGTTCCACCTTCACCTATATCATCCTCAAAAACACCTGATTGTAAAGATACCCCAAATACAGAGGGAAGAGAATTTACAATAGGTCTAAAAAATGGTATTAATTCTCTAGCTCTACTTTCATGCATAGAAGTTGCACCAAATAAACTAAAATCACCAAAAGAGATAAAAAATGCTCTATTTATTCCAGGAATACCATCAACATCTTTATTCATATTTGGTTCAACTTTTTTCATAAGATATGCTCCCATACTATATCTTTCTTCATAAGAAAGTCCAGGAGGTGTAATCAAAATATTAAATATTAAATTTTTATTCCCTTGAGGTAAATAGTCCATTTTAGGGAATAATACAATAATTGTTAAAATAGAAAATATTGCTAAACTTCCGATTGTAATAAGTTTTGTCATTGTTGATTTTAAAGACCATTTTACAAATCCCATAAACAATTTTACAAATTTATTCCCAAAATGAGTAAGGCTACTTTCACCTCTTGGTTCTTTTCCACTAATACTTGCAAATTTTTTCCAAAGCATAGGAATAACAGAAATAGAAACAAATAAAGAAAATGTAACAGAAGCAACAACAGCAATTGCAATATCTTTAAATAACTGACCAGCTTCATCTTCTAAGAAAATAATCGGTAAAAAAACAGCCATCGTTGTAGATGCACTAGCTATTAATGCGCCCCAAACTTCACTAGCTCCTTTATAAGCAGCATCAGCAATACTCATACCTTCTTTTCTATGTCTATCAATATTTTCAAGTACAACAATTGCACTATCAACCAACATACCAACAGCAAAAGATATACCTGCTAAAGAAATAGTATTTAAACTTCTTCCCATTGACTGTAAAATTATAAATGTACCAATAACTGAAATAGGAATAGCAATTGCTACTACGGCTGTTGGAGAAATAGCTCTCAAAAATAAAATTAATACAATTACAGCTAATATTCCACCTATTATAATATTTTGCTTAACTAAATCAACAGAACCAACAATATAAGGTCTTTGATCATAAATCCATCTTATATGTAAACCCTCTTTTTTTAGTGTACTTTCATTTAATTCATTTACAACTTTTTCAACATCTTCTGTAAGTTGAACAATATTTGCATCAGAACTAGGTTGAACTCCTAAAAAGATTCCATCTTTTCCAAAAAACAATGAAACAGAATTTGCAGTATCATATCCAAAATCAACAGTTGCAACATCACCAACAGTCACTCTTTGTTCTCTATTTGAAATTAAAATAATATCTTTTATATCTTGTGGTGTCGCAAATTTATGAACAGTTCTAATTCTATATGCACGTCTTCCCATGTTTAATGTTCCTGCTGAAACATCAACATTCTCATTTTGTAAAATATTGATTACTTGAGGAATTGTAAGATTAAAAGATGCTAATTTATTTACATCAAGATTAATCTGCATTTGTTGTTCTCGTCCACCACCATCCATAGTTCCAGCTACACCATCTACTCTTTTGATTAATGGTTTGATTTCATCTTGAAAATATGTTTTATATTCATCTATATGTCTTGTATTTTCAGCTATTGTTTCTAACATCATCCAAATTACTGGGCTTGCTGTTGCTGTTTCAATAATTGGTTCATCAACATTATCAGGATAAGAACTTACTTCATTTAATTTATTTGAAACATCTTGAAGAGCGACTCTTATATCTGTTCCTAATTTAAAAGTAAGTTTTACTTCACCTGAATTATCAGTTGCAGAAGATTCATATTCTATTAAATTATTTAAACTTTTTAAAGCATCTTCTTGCTCTTCTATAATCTCTCTTTCTATTTCATAAGGAGTTGCCCCTGGCCAAGTAGTTGTGATTTTAATTTCTGGTTTTGTAACATTGGGAGTCAATTGATAAGGTAACTTATTAAGTGAAATTAACCCAAATAAAACCACAATTAAAACTGAAACTATTATTGTTACAGGATTCTTAATCGAAAATTTTATTAAATCCATATTTTTTCCTATTTATTTAAAACTTGAACTGGCATATCAGGGAAAATTCTTTCATTTCCTTTTGTAACTATTTGCATACCTTCAACTAAACCATTACCTGCAATTGCAGCATCCATTCCTGAATATGTTAAGACTTTAACTGGAAACATCATAGCTTTATTATCAACAACAGCAAAAACTACATCCATATCAAATCTTTTAATAACTGCATCTCGATTTATAACTAAAGCATCACTTTTTGAATCTTTAGCAAATTTTATTTTTGCACTTGCTCCATCAAAAATGAAACTATCAGAAGCATTTGCTTTAAATCTTACAGGAAAAGTTCTAGTTAATTTATCTCCACTTGGAATTGCAGCAAAAAGTGTAGCTTTTATTGTTTTATTTGCAATTTCTATATCATAAACATCTCCATTTTTTAAACCATTTATAAAAGAAATAGGTAAATTAAATATCACTTCCAATTCTTGTGTATTTACTAAAGTTAATATAAGTGTTCCTTGGTTTACCCACTCATTTAGATTTATATTTTTTTCTACTATAACTCCTGAATAAGGTGCTTTTATAGACTTTTTAATTTTTTGGATATTTAGTTCATTTAACTTTGCTTTTGATGAAATTAAATTCTCATTTGCAACATCATATTCAGTTTTAGCATCATCAAAAAGTTTTTGTGCAATTGATTTTTTTTCAAGTAAAGCCATATATCTTTCATAATTCTTTTTTGCATTTTTTAATTGAACTTCATACATATTAACTTCAGCACTAGCTGCTTTTATTTGAGCATCTAAAATATCAGAATCAATTTGAACTAAAATATCATCTTTTTTAACATTTTCTCCAACTTCAAAATTTATCTTTTTTATTACACCTGAACTTTCACTAGCTATTTTTGATTTTTTATCAAAATTTACAGTTCCAACAAACTCTTGTAAATCATTTATTTCTTGCTTTTTTAATACTTGTGTTTCAACTAATGAAGCTTTTGTTTCTGCTGCTTCAATCATAACTGTAAATAAAACAAAAAATAGTATTAAACTTATTTTTTTCATTTTTTATTTTCCTTATTTAAATATTTTTTTTTATTTCAATAAATTTAAAAATACTATTTATAAAATTTATGCAAATTTCATTTGTATTAAAATTTTCTTGAGTCATTTTTAATAAACTCAATCCCCTCTCAAAAACCAATAACCCATCAATAAATTCTATTGCTTCTGGGATTAACTCTTTTTTTTCAATTCCTTCTTTTATAATCTTAAATAATTGCTCTTTGAAAAAAATATGACAACTATTATTATATTTTTTCATAGAAGTATTATCATCACTCAAAACAACAGCTAGATACTCTTTAAAAGCATTAAATTCTTTTAAATTTGAATCTGAATCATCCATCACAAATTTAAAGAAACAAAAAAGTTTCTCTTTTGTTGTTTTTAAATTTTTTATAGCTTCTAAAAATTCATCATGATAGTTTTCTATAATCATATTTATTATTTCAAAAACTATATCGTCTTTATTTTCAAAATATTCATATATAGTACCTTTACCTATGCCAGCTGCTATTGCTGCTTGAGAAATTGTCAATTTTCTTATCCCAACTTCAAAAAGTAAATCGGTACAAGAAATGGCTATTTCTCTTCTTTTTTGCTCTTTATCTACTACTTTTGCCATTTTTATCTCCAAATTTATTTTTTTTGACTGACCGTCGGTCAAGATTGGAAATATACAAAAATATATCTTAATAAGATTTTAAATTTTACTAAAATTAAAAAATCTGAATTATGCAGATTTTTTTAAATTTTTATCTATGAAGAACAAGATAATTTTATATTTGCAAATTTCATAGGTGTTGGTTGAGCAAATCTTTCAAACTCTTCATGTTCATCAAATGGATTTTGAGCGATTTTTAATAACTCATTTACTAAAGTATAATCACCCTCGTCTGCTTTTTCAATTGCTTCTTGAAGCATATAGTTTTTTAGTATATATTTTGGATTTACTTTTTTCATAATTTCAAATCTACTTTCAAAACTACTATTTTGCTCGACACAAGCTCTTTTATATGAATCAAACCATTTTCTCAAAGGGTCTTGAAAAACTGCAATATCTAAAATTGAAGATAAATCATCAAAAGATTTTAGATTTGTTAATCTATAAAAGAAAACATTATAATCCATTTTTGAAGACTCTAAAGCTCCAAGTAATTCAATAATCAAAAATTGATTAGCATCACCACTTTTTGAAGCATCAAGCCCTACTCTTTTGTTCATCATATCTAAATATATTTTTTTATGAATTGATAAATAAAATTTCATATAATTCTCTAACTTCTCTTCATCACATATTTTTTTCAAAACATTTATTAGAACAAAAAGATTCCAGCGTGCCACAAACGGTTGATTGTTATATGAATATCTTCCTTCAACATCTGTATGATTACAAATTGCATTTTTTTCAAAATAATCCATAAAAGCATAAGGTCCATAATCAATAGTAAGTCCTGCCATTGAAAAATTATCAGTATTCATAACCCCATGTTGAAAACCATAAACTTGCCATAAAGCCAAAAGTTGCGCTGTTCTATCAACAAGCTTATAAAACATTTTTTCATATTTTTCATCTTCATTTTCAAGTTCAGGATATGACTGTTTGATTACATAGTCTGCTAATTGTTTTAGATTTTTTTGTGAGTTTTCTTTTGTTCTTGCAAAAAATTCAAATGTTCCTATTCTAATCCAAGAAGGTGACATTCTTAAAACTATTGCACAAGATTCTTGATTCCATTCTCTATGGGCAAAAGTTTCTGAATCAATAATAGCTAAAGCTCTCGTTGTTGGAATACCAAGAGCATACATAGCTTCACTTATAAGATATTCTCTTATACTTGAGCGTAAAACTGCTCTTCCATCTCCTTGTCTAGAATATCGTGTTAATCCAGAACCTTTTGTTTGTAAGTGCCAACCATTTATACTTCCTAGATTTATAGCTCTTCCATCACCAAGTTGAGGAACAAAATAACCAAACTGATGTCCTGCATAAACCATACTATATGGAACACTTCCATTTAATGTTTTTTCACCATTCATAAACTCTAAAAATTCTTGTGTCTCACACTCTTCATAATCTAAACCTATTAAATCACAAGCTTCTTTATTAAAAGAGACTAATTTTGGATTTTTTAAAGGTGTAGCGTTTAATTTTTGGTATAACTTTTCATCAAATTCAAAATAATCCATATCAAGTTTTAATTCATCTAATTTCATTATTTATTCTCATTTTTTTAAAAATTATTTGTATATATGCAAGAACTCTACCAAAAGAAAACATAAAATAGGATAATATTTATCTTATTTATAAAAACTTATTTATTTTTATATAAGATTATAAAATAATAATTATTTGAAAAATTTCATAAATTCTTATAAAAAGGCTATAATTTATATACAAATGATACATAAAATTATGATAACATACACCTAAAATTCAATAAATCAAGGTTTTAATATGTTTTTCTCATTTTCAAAGAATAAAGAAGAAAAATCCCAGTTAGATGCTATAAATGAAAATTTTGCAGTGATTTCATTTAAACCAGATGGAACAATTTTAGATGCAAATAAAAACTTTTTAGAAGCAATGGGTTATACAAAAGATGAAATAATAGGGAAAGACCACAAAATGTTTTGTAATCCTAAATACTCTGCAAGTCAAGCTTATAAAGATTTTTGGGAGAATCTAAATAAAGGAAAAGTTCAAACATCTGAATTTAGAAGAATTAAAAAAAATAAAGAACCAATATATTTACAAGCTTCTTACACTCCAATCAAAGATTCAAACGGTCATATATACAAAGTAATAAAATTTGCCCAAGATATTACAGAAAGAAAAATTCAAGCATTGGATTATAGTGGTCAGATCAAGGCAATAAGTAAATCGCAAGCGGTAATAGAATTTAATCTTGATGGAACAATAATAACTGCAAATGAAAATTTTTTAAATGCTCTTGGTTATAAACTTGATGAAATTGTAGGAAAACATCATAGTATATTTTGTGAAGAAACATATAAAAATTCAAGTGAATACAAAGATTTTTGGAAAAAACTTAATAATGGTGAATATGAAGCTGGAGAATTTTTAAGAATAGGTAAAAACGGTAAAAAAGTTTGGATTCAAGCAACATATACGCCTATTATGAATATGGATGGAGAGCCTTTTAAAGTTGTTAAATATGCAACAGATATTACACATAAAAAAAATATTATGTTTGAAATAGGTGAAAATATACAAAAATTAACTAAATCATTAAATAATCTATCAACTGCATCAAACACTATGTCAAAAGAAGCAAAAGTTACAATGGATGGTTCACAAGAAGTATCTGTTTCTTTGGAGCAAATGAATCAAGCTGTATCTGATTTATCTGAGAAAATTGAATCTATGCTTGCTTCTATAAATACTATTGCATTAGAAGCTACAAATGGTGAAGAAATTTCAAAAGGTGTAAAAGAACAATCAAAAACAACTTCTGCAGCTATGATTAAACTAAATGAAGAAGCTTCAAAAATCAGCCAAACAATTAGTATTATCACGCAAATTGCATTTCAAACAAATATTCTATCTTTAAATGCAGCTGTTGAAGCAGCAACTGCTGGAGAAGCAGGTAAAGGTTTTGCTGTTGTTGCAGCAGAAGTTAGAAATCTTGCGACTAGATCAAATGAAGCTGCAAAAGAGATAACAACTGCTGTTGAATATATACAATCTTTAATAAAAAACTCTTTAGATTCAATACATATGATTGATTCAACAATTGAAGAAATGAGTAGCATCTCTTCAAAAATCTCAAACTCAATGTCTGAACAACAAACAATTTCAAATGCTCTTGCAAGTAGTGCACTTGAAACAAGCCAAGGAATAAATGAAATTTCACATACAATGATAAATGTTTCTCAAAGTGCAAAAACAACGGAAGATGAAGCAATAGAAACTGTAAATGCTTCAAAAGAATTGATTGATATTTCTAAAACATTAATCTCAACTATAAAATCACTCAATTAATTGAGTGGTTTTGAATCTATCAAATTTTTAACACAAATATTTATCATTTCAAAAACTTTATCAAAACCTTCAAAACCATCAAAAAAATATGGGTCAGGAACACAAGCTCCATCAAAACCAAAATCTCCAAGTTTGATTGGATTTTTGCAACCTAAATTTTTTAGATTTGAAATATTCTTATCATCTAAGCCCACAACTAAATCAAACTTTTTAAAATCAGCTTTTTTAACTTGTCTTGCTCTTTGAGTTGAGATATCTACACCATTTTGTAAAGCAACTTTTATTGAATTTTCACAAGGAGGTTCACCTATATGCCAAGAACCAGTTCCAGCACTTTCAATTTCCATATCTAAATTTTTTTCAATAATATATTTTTTTGCAATTCCCTCAGCAAGAGGTGAACGACAAATATTTCCTAAACATACAAATAAAATTGATTTTCCCATTAAAATTCATTTCCTTCTATACTATTATATGAATATGTTTTTATCTCTTTATCTTCAACTATATAAGTAATTTCTATAGGTCTACAACAAACTTCACAATCTTCAACTATTGTTGTAGGTTCATAAACACCTGTATCCAATAAAATTGAAATTGCTTGTAAACAATAAGGACATTGTATATGTATCTCTTCCATCTCTTTTTCCCTTTATTTCTTTAAAGTCTAAAATATGCTAATATTCAACAAAAATTTCAAAGGATATATCATAGCTACTTGTAAAAATTGTAAAAATGAAATCGAACCAAAAAAAAGACAATGCCCATACTGTGGAATTTTAAATCCAACAGTAACGCTAAAAGATATTTTTGTAGGAATGGCTATCGTACTTTTTGTTATGAGTATTGTTACATATTTTGTAAATAACTAATTTTATCTTCTTATAACTGCGTAAATAAATCCAACAGCCAAACCAATAAAGTGAGCATACCAAGCAATTGGAAGTCCAATTAACAGCGGTGCTACCGAGATTAATAATATCCAAGTAATTATTCCACCTCGTTGAGCTTTATCATAATATGCAACATATCCTAAAATAGCACAAATTGCTCCTGATGCTCCTACTAAATTAACTTGATTATCTAAATAATAAATATATAAAAAAGATAATAAAGAAGTTACTATTCCTGTTATAAAATACAAAAAAATTATCTCTTTTTTACCTCGAAATCTCTCTATTAGATTTCCAAATTGCCAAAGTACAAACATATTCATTCCAAGATGAGCTATTCCACCATGAGCAAAAATTGTAGTTAATGGTTGCCACCAAAAGTCATAAACCATAAAATATAAATTTAATCCAAATAACAATCCACCTTGAGGTATATTTATCTGAATTATATACATTATTACAGTTATTAATATAATCACATTTGTTGCTGTAAAATCTTTTTTACTAAATCTTTTTAACATTATTTTTATATGCCTTTATAGTACAATCTATTCTTCTTTTTATTTCATCTTTATCATATAAATTAAAATCTATATAAAATCTAAAAATCTCTGTTTTATCTGCTTTAAATGAAGTCATTATACTTCCCGAACAGATTTTACACTCTTTTGATTTTTTATTTGGGTCTTTTTTATCATTTTCAATTATTTCATAATCTATAGTTAAAAATTTATTTATATCATTTTTAGGATTAACTTGTATAGAATTTTTATAAAAACTATCAATTTCATCTAAAGAAATAAACTCTTCGATAATAGATTTTGAGTATTTTGATTTTATATATTCACCTTGAATTTTATAAAATCCTTTATTTAAAGCTTTTTGAGAATCATTTAAGAGTTTTTGATTAAAAACTTTTGAAGTTGAAAAAATATCTTTTTCACAAGAAAGAGGAATAACTTCTTCTTTTGTAATTTCTTTATCACCTACTATAAATTTTGAATACAAAATCATCGTAACTGAAATCATTACGATAGAGGCTAAAGTAAAAAAATTATTTACTATTAGACTCTGTCGTCTTGTCTTACTCATCTTAGTTTTCCAATGCCTCTTTTAAAACATCTTCGATTGTATCAACAGCTTTTATTTCCATTGCATTTTTTACTTCTTCTGGAATTTCATCTAAATCTCTGTCAAAATTTTTTCTTGGAATTAATGCTTTTTTCATTTTTGCTTTATATGCTGCAATTAATTTTTCTTTTAACCCACCAATTGGTAAAACTTTTCCAGAAAGTGTAAGTTCTCCTGTCATTGCAACATCAGCCTTTATAGGTTTTTCACTTAAAACAGATGCTATTGTTAATGCCATTGTTATACCTGCACTTGGACCATCTTTGGGAGTTGCACCTTCTGGGATATGTAAGTGAATATCATATCTTTTATATAACTCACTTGAATCTAAACTCTGTTTTTCTTCCTCTTCTTTTGTTAATCTAGGAATAATTTTATTATCAAAAGTTAAAATACCTTTATCAATTAAAACTTTCACAACAGAATAAGAAATTCTTGATGATTCTTTCATAACATCACCCAAGTTTCCAGTTACACTTAAGTTCCCTTTTCCTTTTAGTTTTATTGCTTCAATTTTTAAAACATCTCCACCTACAGCTGTCCAAGCTAATCCATTTGCAATTCCAATAGAATTTTTCTTATCAGCTGCATCTATTTCAAAAATTGGATTATCTAAATATGTTTTTAAATCTTTTGTTCCAATTGTTACTTTTTCAATCATTGGGTCATTTAAAATCTGTTTTACAACTTTTCTAAATAATTTTGAGAAAACTCTTCGTAGATTTCTAACTCCAGCTTCTCTTGTATATTTTGAAATAATCATCTCAATAGTAGCTTTATTTAAACTAACTTCAGTTTTTTTAAGTCCGTGTTTTTCTAACTCTTGAGGAATTAAATAGTCTTTTGCAATATGATATTTTTCATTTGGAGTATATGAAGAAATCTCTATAAATTCCATTCTATCTCTAAGTGGTGCTGGAATTTTTCTAGCATCATTTGCAGTTGATACAAAAATTACTTGTGATAAATCAACTGGAAAATTTAAATATAAATCTCTAAATTCATGATTTTGCTCAGGGTCTAAAATCTCAAGCATAACTGCCGTTGGATCACCTCTATGATTAGCTCCTAATTTATCAATCTCATCTAAAACCATAACTGGATTCATTTTTTTAGCGTCAATTAATCCTTTGATTAATCTTCCAGGCATCGCTCCAACATAAGTTCTTCTATGACCTCTTAATTCATTTACATCTTCCATTCCACCTAAAGCTATTCGAATAAGTGGTCTTTGTAGCGCTTTTGCTATAGAATTTGCTAAAGATGTTTTACCAACACCTGGAGGTCCCACAAAACATAAAACAGTACCTTTTGATTTTAAATCTTCAATTTTTCTTTGTTCAAGTAACTGTTTTACTGCAAAATATTCAGAAATTCTCTCTTTTGGTTTTATTAAAGAGTAATGATCTTTATTTAATTGATCTTCAACATTTTTAACAGAAATCTTTTCATCAGCATATTCTCCATAAGGTATGTCTAAAACTTGCTCTACATAAGTTTGTAATAAAGAAGCATCAGGAGAATCTTGATTCATTCGACTTAGTTTTTCTATTTGTTTTTTTGTCTCTTTATAAGCTTCTTTAGGCATAAAATCTTTTTTTGCTTTTAATCTTTTTTTATAAGATTTAACCTCTTCATCTTTTTGATTATCACTTCCTAATTCTTTTTGAATTGCTTTAATTTGCTCTTTCAAAAAATAATCTTTATGAGTTTTTTCTATCTTAGAGTTTACTTTTTGAGTAATCTCTTTTTGGATTTTAAATGATTCAATCTCTTTTTTGATTACTTCAATAATATCAAGTAATCTTTGTTCAATATTTGTTTGAGAAAATAGTTTGTAAGCTTCATCTTTTTTAACTTTTAAAACTGATGAAATTAAATCAGCAATTCTTGTTGCATCATCATTTTCTTCAATAGTTTTTACTAAATCAGCAGGAAATTTAGAATTTAATCTTGATAGTTTTTTAATATTATCAATTAAAACTTCAATTACTGATTTTACACTTTGTTCATTTGATTCTTCAGTTTTTAATATATCAACACTTGTAAAAAGTGGTTGTTCTAGTGAAAAATCTAAGATTTTTCCTTTTGTTAAACCTTGAAAAAGTACTTTTATTTTACCATCAGGTAAAGATACTTTTCTCATAATATTTCCAACAACTCCAACATCATAAAAAGAGTCAATTTCTCGTTTTCCCTCTTTACCATGTTTTGAAACTGTCACCATAACTAATTTATTGTGTTCAATTGCATATTCAACGGCTTTTATATTTTGCTCATTACTTAAAAAAAGAGGAGCAATCATAAAAGGATATAAGAATATATCATCTTCAATAATTAATGGTATATTTTGTGGAAATTCATCATAATTTTCTAATTCCATTTTAATTTAACTCCTAAATTTATATTATATAATTTTTAAATTATTCAAAAATTGATCTATAAAACGGTACTTTTACAGGTTCTATTTCAGCTGGATTTACCCAAGATTCTTTAACTTTTTGTTCATAAAATGCTGCTGCTGCTTCTTTATCTCTTCTTATATAAAGCTCTGAAATTTCATTATCTAAAGAAGCTTTTGCCATATATAATCTTGAATTAATAGTATCAACTAAAGGCATATATGGTGAGTTTTTATATTTTACTTTAAAATCTTGGATTTGAGTTAAAGTATCATCAATTAATTGTTGATCTCTAAATTGATATTTAAATCCTAAAAAGTTTGCTTTAATTTTTAAATATCTAGCATAATCAATATCTTTACTTAAACCAAATCTTTTAATATATTCATCTAAATAAAAGTTTGCTAAAGCATACTCTTCTTCATCAATGTGAGCATTTACTAAGATTAATATAGCACTTGGAATAAATGGTGAATTTCTGTGTTCACTCTCTAAAGAAGTATATGTATCATCAGCCTTATCTAAATCACCTGATGAAATTTGTTTCATCATTTTGTTATACCAATATAGAGCTGGTTTATTATATTCTTCTTCCTCTTTTGAAGAACAAGCAGTAAGTACAAAAACTGCACAAGTTATCAATAATAAATTTTTTAGCTTCAAACTTTTTATCATTTTAATATCCTTTCTCATAAAAGTGATATTCTATCTAATACTAGCTTAGGAATTATCTGCTATAATAAATCAAAATAATTGAAAAGGCAATATAAATGAAACTTACATTAATTGGTAATGGAATTATGGCTCAATCATTAGCTAGAGGGCTTATAAAAAACCATGAAGTTGAAATGATAGGAAGAGATGAGGAAAAATTAAAAATTATTCAAGAGAAAATGCCTCAAATAACTATCAAAGTTTTAGAAGATCAAGAAGATATTACAGGTAAAAATGTTTTATTTTGTGTTAAACCTTATGCTTTACAAAGCGTTTCAGCTAGACTTGTTGGAAATGCAAATGTTTTATTATCTATTTTAGCTGGAACAAAACTTGAATCTTTAAAAAAACAAATTAAAGCAAAACATTATATAAGAACTATGCCAAATATTGCAGCTTCTGTTCAAAATTCAATGACAACAATCACAGGAGATAATGAAGCAAAAATCATTGCAATGGAGATTTTTAGTAGTATTGGTCAAGCAGTTTGGGTAAATACTGAAACTCAACTTGATATAGCAACTGCGATTGCTGGAAGTGGTCCAGCTTATTTAGCATTAGTAGCTGAAGCATTAGCAGATGGTGCTGTAAAAGCTGGACTAGAAAGACATTTAAGTATGCAATTAGTTCAAGGATTATTTAGTGGAACTTCAAGTTTATTAAAACATACTCATCCTTCTACTTTAAAAGATTCAGTTATGAGTCCAGGTGGAACTACAGCTGCTGGTTATGCTGAACTTGAAAAATATGGAGTAAGAAATGCTATGATTAAAGCTGTTGAAGAAGCTTATAACAAAGCAGTTGAGCTTGGGAAAAAATAGTTTTACTTTAATTGAAACATTAATAAGTATTACTTTTTTAATTATCGTAATAAGTGGTTTTAAGTTTTCCACTTATAGCGATGAACAAGAAGAAAAAAACTTTATGCTTTTAAACGATTTAGAAAACAAATTTGATACAAAAGATTATTCAAATTTTACAAAATCTTCAAAAACTCTACAAATTATAAAAAATAAAATTTCCATCGAAAACCTTGAAGTTTTTAAATATCAATTTGAAAATGAAGATATAAAGATTTTTAAATATGAAAAATAGTTTTTCACTTTTTGAAATAATTCTAACTTTGATAATTTCTTCTATAATAATTATTTATTCTACTACTTATATGAAAGAACTATTTTTAGAAAATAAACAAAATCAAGAACTTGAGATTGATAAAATAAATTTTAAAGCAACAAAAATTTTTATTGAAAAAAACAAAGATAAATTAGAAAAAATCAACTTTTCAAATCATAATCTATATTTTGAAAATAATTTACTGTTAAAAGATGTAAAAGAATTTATTTTAAATAAAAGTGCAAAACAAATTACGATTTATATAAATTTAAAAGATACAATTATTCAAACTTGGAAATTTGATTTATGAAAAAAGCATATACTTTGTTGATAACTATAACTTTAGTTACACTTTTTACATATTTAGCTAGTGTAATTTTAGAAACAAAATCTTTAAGAAGTCAGAATTTAGCCAATCAATATTTATATTTACAAGCAAAAAATCATATGAATTTTTTTAAAGATTATATGAATACCTTAGATTTAAAAGAGATAAATCACCTTCAAATTGAAGATGATTTATTTGATATTTATGCAAATATCGAATTTAAAGAAAATTTTTATATTTCAAATCTTTATGTAAAAGCAAAAGATTATGATATTTCACTTTATGAAAAGGTTGTTAAAGAATAACATCCTAAAACACCATTCCAGCTTGAATTAACAGCTTTGTATTTCCATGTGATGTTGTTTCACTTGATATTGCTTGTGAGTTTAAATTCCATGCCATTTGTGTTTTCAAAAAGAAATCTTTATAGTTTGAATAATATCCTATTCCTACATCTTGAAGAGTTGCTCTATCAAAGTTTGCATCTTGGCTTGAATCTTCCATATATACATTACCTACATCATAGAACAATCCTACTTTATGGGCATATTGATTTATATTTGGAAGTTGAGCGAATAATTCTGTATTAAAGATATATCCATTTTCTGCACTTTGTTCACTATCAGGATAAAGTTTTACCCCATAAGCTCCACCTAGGCTTAAGTCTTCACTACCATCTAGGTTTTTATTTCCCAATACTTTTTGAGCTGTTAGGTTTGTATTTAAAGAGAAAGTTTGATTTAGGTATAAAAAATTTGAAACATAGAAGTCTATTTTATTATATCTTCCTGTATCTACATTAGAATTATCTGAATTTAATCTTCCACTAGTTAGATTAAAATTAGAATCAAATCTAGAAGCTAGACCTAATAAAGAATAATCTTTCAAATAAGCCACAGAAGCTACAAATGATTTTATATTTTTATCTGCTGTTTTATCACTATCTTGATAATCATTCATATCTTTATTAGCAAACTTCAAAGATAAGTTTAGGTTTTCACTTTGAGTTCTTATTACTGGATAAGAAACTCCTAAATCAAAAATTTCAGAATCACCATCTGCGTTTAGATATTTATAATCTTTTGTTAAAGAGTAATCAGTTCTTGAGTAAGACATTTCACCTCTTAGACCATTTGAAGCCAAAGGAGCTGAATAAGCAATTTTACCATTTTTCAAATCTGCACCATTACTTACAAGACCAGAAACTGTTAATTTATCGCCTATATTAAAAGGAGAGTTTACATTTAGCAAAGCTTGAACTCTATTTCTTCCTGTATATTTACTTCCATAATTATCAGCAACCACATAACCATCTAGTCTATTTTGAGAAGTAGTTTCTATATCAAAATCGCTTGTTCCAACTTCAGCTCCTGGCATAAGTTCTGCTTTTGAAACCATTACACCTGGAGTATCATTTATAAGAAGCATACTTCTTTCTAAAGTTGAAGTAGCAATTACATTATCTTTTTTTGCTTCATCTAGCATATTTTGAACTACACTATCTTTTACTAAAGAAGTATTTTTTAGTTTAAACTCTCCATAATTTCCTTCAATGATAGAAATAATAATTACATTATCATTTTCTTGAATATTTTGAATAGGAAGATAAGCCCTTGCTACAAAGTATCCTTGTTTTCTATATTCTTTTGTAATAATAGAAGCTACTTCTTGAAGTTGAGAAAAAGTCAAATCTTTATTTATAAAAGAAGATATTAGACTTTTTAGTTCAGTTTCACTTATATGAATTGCATTTTCTATTTTAAAATCTTTTACAAAAATTGTTTTACCACTTTTATCATCAGACATCGGTTCTTTATATTTTTTTACACCATCAATATCCACCAAAGGAGTAACTTTTTTTGGCAAATCTTTTGGAGCTTGGATTTGTCTATTTACATCTCCTATATTTGGTGTTGCTCCTAAAAGTACGCTTGATGTTAGAAGTGAAATTGTTAATATTTTATTTACATTTTTCATTAGTTTGTTTCTCCTATTTGGTTATCTGGTGTTGTATCTGAGAGTAGTGTTAATCCTATTGGTAGTTTAACTCCTCCATTTATTATTCTAACATTTGAGTTTCTATCAACTATAATTCCTCCCTCATCTGGGTTCACACTTCCTATATTATTTACTTCTTGTCCATTATTTGTTTGAGTTGGATTAGTAGTAGAAGCAACAGGAGGGATAACGCCTCTATTTGGAACATTTACGCTTATTGTTTTATCTATATTATCTATGATTTTTGATAAATCTGGTGGCGTTGGAGTTGGTTCAGGATTTGGTGTTGGAGTTGGTTCAGGATTTGGTGTTGGAGTTGGTTCAGGATTTGGCGTTGGCGTATTTTTAGCAAGAATTGTTAATTCACCATCATTAAATGTTATTGCATAATTACCATTAGCTAAATCACCTTGAGTTATCTCATAAGTTCCCACATCACTTGATACAGTTGCAGTTGTATTTAAATTTCCAATTAAAATATCATTTCCAATTAATCCATTTACTACATAAGTTAAACTTGGATTATTTTCTCCTTGGGTTTTAGATTTATTTTCTGCGCTTACTGTTATTGCTTTTGGAGTGATTGTATATTTACCATTTGTGAAGGTAACTGTATAGTTTGAATTTGATAAAGTTGTATCTTGTGAAATTGTATATTCTCCTACATTTTCTCCTGATACTCTTTTTAAACTTCCACTTAAAGTATCATTTCCTACGAGGCCTGTTGTCGTATATGTTAAAGTTGAATCTGTTTGTCCATAGATTTTACTTAAATCATTTGCAGAAACTGTTATTGCTTTTGGAGTGATTGTATATTTTCCATTTGTGAATGTAATTGTATAGTTTGAGTTTGCTAAAGTTGTATCTTGAGAGATTACATATTCTCCTACATTTTCACCTGTTACTCTTTTTAAACTTCCACTTAATGTATCATTTCCTACTAATCCTGTTGCTGTATAAGTTAAACTTGCATCTGTTTGCCCATAGATTTTACTTAAATCATCTGCGCTTACTGTTATTGCTTTTTTTGCAATTGTTAATGTTCCATCTGTATTTCCAGAACTTGCAATATTTAAGAAATCATTTGTTGAAGCTACTTTTATATTCTCATAAGTAGCTGCATTTTTATATCCTGTTACATCTGTTTCATTTACTTGGAATTTATAAGTTCCATCTAAAAAGCTATAACCATTCCCAAAGATTGAAGTTGCTGTTGTATAAAAACTACTTAAGTTTTGTGTTAATCCATTATATTGCGAAGTTTTAGTTCCTAAATTATATGACAATGATAGGGGTGCTATTGCCCATACATATTTATCATTTACACTATCATATTTTAAAACTGGTGTTGAAGAAGTAACTGAACTATCTACTAATATATCCCAACCAGCATCACTAAAATATTTACCATAAGCCATTTGTGCTGTTGTTAGACCAGTAACTCCATTTACAGGATTACCATCAGAACCATTACCTCCTACACCATTAAAATTTGAAGTTTCATTGTTATAGAAAGAATCTTTAATTATTCCAGAATCAAGTCTACTAACTCCCACTAAACCACCTACATAAGAATGCCCTGTAATACTTCCTGTAAAATATGAATTTTCTATTGTCGATGATGAACTATTAGATCCAACTAAACCACCTGTAAAGAATGTACTTCCGATTCCAGTTACACTTCCACTTGCATAAGAGTTAGTGATATTTGAAAAATTAATGTTATTTCCAATTAAACCTCCTAGAGAGTTTTTACCACTTATACTTCCATTTGATGAATAAACATTTTTAACAATACTTTGTTTGTTGAGTCCAACTAATGCGCCTACATAGTCCTTCCCTGTTATAGTAGTGTTGATTAAACCTATATTTTTAATAGTTGATCCATTTGTCAATCCAAAAAGTCCAACATTATCCATATTTGGACGATTTATATAAAGAGAATCAATAGTATGACCAAGTCCATCAAAGTTTCCTGTAAATTGTGCTGAGCCATTTCCTAAACTATTCCAACCAGCTCCACCATTTGCAGTTGAACTTGCTAGATTTGTATAATCTGAAGTTGTATCACCAAGATTATTTAAAAGTTGGAAATAGTAGTTTTTAGTTAAAATATTACTATTATTGATATTTTGCAGTTGTGTCCAGTTTTTTATAGTATATGGATTTACACTTGTTCCTAATCCACTATTAAATAATAATACTACAGATTTATCTTCATCTCTTGTAACACCAATTAAATATGGAAGTTCTAATATCTCATATCCCTCTACACTACTTCCACCACTTGTTTTACTCCAAATAGTATTATCCCAAGTTCCACCAACTAAAGCTAAAATTTCTGCTTTTGTTTTTCCGTAAGAAGTATCAATCATAGAACTATCTGTATTTGTATCTTTATCATAGTATGAATTTTCAATGTATGGAGAACTACTTCCAACCAATCCTCCAACACCATGTCCTCCCTCTACTCTTCCACTAGCATATGAGTTTTTAATGGTTGAATCATTATTTCCAACCAATCCTCCTACATTAACAACTCCCTCTACTGTTCCACTAGCATATGAGTTTTCAATGCTTGAAGCCGCACCATTATATCCAACCAAACCTCCTACAGTAGTAGTTCCACTCACGGTTCCTGTTGCATAAGAGTTTTTAATGGTCGAAGCATCTCGATTAAATCCAACTAATCCTCCAACATACTCATTTCCCCTTACTGTTACATTTGAATAAGAGTCTTCAACTGTTGAGCCAAATAAAAAACCAACCAAACCTCCAACAATAGTATCTCCTGTAATCGTTCCTTTAATGCCTATATTACGAATAGTTGCCCCATTGGTATATCCAAAAAGACCTATATAATTGCTAGTTGGTCTATTAATATACAAATCTGAAATTGTGTGTCCAAGTCCATCAAAGTTTCCTTTAAATTGTGCTGAGCCATTTCCTAAAGGATTCCATCCAGCTCCACCATTTGCAGTTGAACTTGCTAGATTTGCATAATCTGAAGTTGTATCACCAAGATTATTTAAAAGTTGGAAATAGTAGTTTTTAGTTAAAATATTACTATTATTGATATTTTGCAGTTGTGTCCAGTTTGTGATTTTGTAAGCACTTTCTTCTGTTCCATATCCACTTTCAAAAAGTGTAGATGTGGGTGTTGCAAATGTTTTTAAAAGAGGCAAGCTAATACCACTATCAAAAATACCATATCCCACAATATCTGCCCCAGTTGTCACCCAAGCAGTATTTCCAGCAAATGCAGCTAAAATCTCTGCTTTTGTTCTCCCGTAAGGAGTATCATACATAAGTGCTGTATTTGTATCTTTGTCATAATATGAGTTTTCGATTATATTACTATTATTTCCAACCAAACCTCCCAAATAAGTATATCCACTCACTGTTCCACTAGCATATGAATATTTGATTTCTGAAAAATTAACACCAACCAAACCTCCGACATTGTTATTTCCATTCACTGTTACATTAGCATATGAGTTTTTGATTGTTAAATCATTCCATCCAACTAAACCTCCAATATAATTTCTTCCACTCACTGTTCCACTAACATATGAGTTTTTGATTGTTGAAGCAGTAGCACCAACCAAACCTCCGACAAAGTCATTTCCAATAATATTCACATTAATAAGCCCAACATTTTTTATGGTGCTTGAGGAATTGGTAGCGCCAAATAATCCAAGGTAATCAAATGAACTATTATTTATATAAAGTTTATCAATAGTATGTCCAAGTCCATCAAAATTTCCTGTGAATTTTGATGAGAAATTTCCTATTGGAGTCCAATTTGAAATACCACTTGCATCTACATCTGCACCTAAAACTGTATTTCCTGATAAAGACATACTTTGTACATCACTTGCTGTTGTTACAACTGTCCAAGAGGTCTCAGCTGAATCACTTGCTTTTTTTGTAAAGAAGTTTTGACCTGCACTTAGGTTTACTTTTGCATTTATATAATAATCTCCACTATCTCCATAATATAAAGCAAGTTTTCCATTGGTAGCACTTATTGCTTTATTGATATAAATATTATTATAAGCATCAAGGGTAAGTTTTGCGTTTGTTGTCCAATTAATCGTATCATTGATATAGATATTCCCCTCATCACTTCCTGTTTCATTATCTATTTTGATTAAAGTGTCTGTTCCATTTCCTAGTGCTGTTTCATAAGCTGTTGCATCATTTACTGTTATATTTGTTGGGTCTATTAACCAAGTTTTTGCTTTGATATTTGTATTTTTATCAATTGAAAATTTTTTCCCTGAAGTTTCAACAAAGCCATCTTTTGCTTTTATTGTTCCACCTACTTGAACTTCTCCACCATGGGCAAACAATTCTACTTTTCCTGTAACACCATCCAAAGAATTAGCTTCAAGAATCCCTGTATTATTTACTACACCTTTTAGTAGTTCATTTACAGCATTTGTACTTAGATAAATTTCTCCACCATTAGCAATAACAGTTCCTGAGTTTTCTACTAAAGCATCTAAAACACCTTTTTTTACACTAAGGCTTACAAGAGAGTTTCCATTTAAATTTAGGCTATATTTATCTGCACCTGATAAATATACTTTTCCTTTTACAGCTTTTATAGTTCCTGCATTTTTTACTTCATTTGAAGCTAGAACTACATAACCACTATTTGATACTTCTATTGTTCCTAGGTTTATAACACTAGCTTTTGAGTCACCTTTGAAGTTATAATTTCCAGCATTAAAATCTGCATCACTTAACTCTTTTGTAGTAGCTACTATTCCTGCGGTATTTACTTTTGCTGTTTTATTAAACAACACACCATTTGAGTTTAAAATCCAAACTTGTCCATTTGCGTTTAGTGCTCCATCTATTACTGATTTTTCATTACCTACAACTCTATTTAAAGTTATACTATTTTTATTTGGCTGATTAAAGTTTACTGTTTCATTTGATTTGATTGAAAAGTCTTGCCAGTTTATAGTGGCTTTATTAGAACTTTGGTTTATATTTGTGGTATTTCCACTTTGTGAAATATTTGCAGTTCCACTTGTTACAACTCCTGCTGTGGGAGAAGCAACACTCAAAGTTACACTTCCTAGAAGTGCAGACACCATTAGTGAAATTTTTCCACCTTTTAGGATTCTAAATCTTGAGCTAAAATCTGATTTAAATTTCATTATATCTCCCTATGTTTATTTCTATAAATAATTATAGAATCGGGAAATTAGAATGGTGTTAGAAATTTATTATTTTTAATAATCTTTTAGAATGTAACCTATATTTATACTATTTTCTACTTCTATATTTGGTAGTTTTTTTCTTATTCTATACACAAGTTCTCTTAGTGAACTAGCCTTGTTTGATGTATCAATATTCCAAAGATGGTTTATTAAAATTTCATGGGGAATATGATTGTTTTTATTTTGAAGTAATAACTCAAAACATTGTAATTCTTTTTTTGTAAGTTTTATTAAATTATTATTTTCTTTTACAGTTTTATTTATCACATCATATTTGTAAGTAGCTATTGTTATATAATCATCATTTTTTATTTCTATTTTTGTATTTGATTCGCAAACCATTAAGATAGCTTCTAAATCCTCTTTTGATATGGGCTTAATCAAATATCCATTTGGTTTTGATAGTTTTGCCATTTGTAAAGTTTGGGTATCTTTATATGAAGTAATAAATACAATTTTTATAGTTTTATTTATCTCTCTTAATTTTGTAGCAATTTGAGTTCCATCTAATGGGCCTTTTATTAAAATATCCATAAAAACTAAATCAATGTTCTCTTTTTCTATAACTTCAAAAAAACCTAGATAGCTATTAAATGTGGCTTTTACTGTATGTCCTTTTTTTTCTAAGGAGTCCTTTAAAAACATCATCATAATTGCTTCATCTTCTAAAATAATAATATTCACTTTTAATCTCTTTATTTATTCTTCTATCTTATTATTATATCATACAAAAAAATTCAGAAGGATTATCTTGAAAATATATTATTTAATAATTTTATTTATTGGATTTTCTTCTGCTTTTGCAACAGAGATAAATTTATCAAATGAGAACTCATCTTATGAAGGAGAAAAGATAAGTTATTTCGAAGATAAAAACTCATCTTACGATATAAATAAAATAAAAGAGTTAGATAATAAAAGCTTTATAAAAGAAAATAAAAAAGTTTTTTTAACATTTTTTACACAATCAACTTATTGGCTTAAATTTGATGTAATAAATGAAACAAATAATAAATTAGAAAGATATTTTGTATTTGATACACCTTGGATAGATACTATTAATATTTATATATATGATGAGCAAAATAGCTTGACAACTTATAAATTAGGTACATTATTACCCTTTAAAGAAAGATCAATGAAAATTAATCTTCTAAATCAAATTCACAACTTTTCCAATGGTAAATCAACTGTATATTTACAGATAAAAACAAGAGATCCTTTTATTATACCTTTTTCAATTTTAAGTGAAAAGAATTTTTATGAAAAAATAATTGATATGGATTTGATAGTAATAAGTACTTATAGTATTGTTTCTGCAATTTTAATTTTTAATTTTCTGATATTTGTTATTGCAAGATATAAGCCATATTTTTATTACTCTTTATATTTATTGTCCTATCTTATAGCAAGTTTAAGTTATGATAGCCATACTTTTAAGTATATACTCTATGACTATCCAAATACTCAAAACTGGATGCAATCTATTACTATACTTTTTTATTTGATTTTTAGTTTATTATTTGCTAAATCATTCTTAGAGTTAAAAGATAGCTTTCCTAAAATAGATAAATATACAAACTATATTTTAGTTATTCATATTGGAATATGTATTCTTACGACTATTTTAGGCTATGAATATACTATTTTTTATGCCTCTTGCATTACTCCATTATTTAGTATATACATGTTATTCTTGGGGCTTTATTCATTTATAAGAGGAAGTAAAAAAGCAATATTTTTCACTTTAGCAACTATTTTTGGTTGTATTGGTGCTTTTTTGACATCTTCTATTGCAGCTTCTTTAATAGCTTATAATTGGTATTTATTTAAAGGAGTTGATATTGGAATAACGATAGATTCTATTCTTTTTTCTATAGCTTTAGCATATAGATATACTTCATTAAATCTTATTTTAGAAAAAACTAAAAATGAAGTAACTCAACTAAATATAAATTTAGAAAAAAAAGTTGATGAAAGAACAAAAGAGTTAGATATACAAGTGAAAAATAAAACAGTATTATTAAAAGAGTTATCTCATAGAATTAAAAACAATTTGCAAATAATAAGTGCCTTGTTATATATGGATAAGGACAAATTACTTAATGAAAAAGATAAAGATATTTTAGATGAAAACATAAAAAGAATCAAGTCAATATCTATATTGTATGAAAACTTTTTAGAAATAGAAAATCCAAATAAAATTGAACTAAAAAAGTATATTAAAGAAATTGTATCTGAAATTAAAAATAGTTACTCTTCTTTAAATATTTCATATGATTTAAATATTCACAAAATTTTATTGAATCAAAATAGTCTAATCCCAATAGGACTTGTAATGAATGAGCTAATATTAAATAGTGTTAAATATGCTTTTAAAGAAATACCTAATCCCCAAATTAGTATCTACTTTTTTAAAGATGATAAAAATATAAATTTTATATATAAAGATAATGGTATTGGTGCAAGTATTGATAAAGTAGAAAGTGGTTTTGGATTTAGTCTTATTAAAACTCTTATCTCATTTCAATTAAATGGAAAAATTAATTGTAGAAATAATGAAGGATTGGAATACAATATTATACTTCCTAAAGATTCATTTCTTAATGAAAAAGTTTTATAATAAGTATCCCTCTTTCTTGATTTAATAATTTTTTATAAAATAACATCCAAAACTTTTTTGGCAAGATTTAAAGCTTTTGTTCTATGTGAAAACTCTTTTTTTGCTTCATAACCTAACTCTCCTAAAGTTTTTTCAAAACCATTTGGAATAAACATTGGGTCGTATCCAAAACCACCCTCACCTAACTCTTTATTTATCACATCTCCATGCATCCAACCGTGAACTGTATAAACATTATTTTGATAAACTATAGCTATACAAGCTGTGTAAAAAGCTGGTGTTCTTTCTAAATTTATTTTGTTAAGATTCTCTATTAATTTTGCATTATTTGATTTATCTGTTGCGTTAACTCCTGAATATCTTGCACTATAAACGCCAGGTTCATTATTTAAAACTGGAACACTAATACCTGAATCATCAGAAATCACTATCATATCTCTATATCCATTTTTATAAAGCTCATCATAAATTGTTTGAGCTTTTTTTATAGCATTTCCTTTAAAAGTGTCTTTATCTTCTTCTATTTCAATTTGACCTAAAATTTCACTAAATGCAATTACTTCATCATTTGGCATAAGTTTTTCAAACTCTGCTATTTTTCCCTTATTTGCTGATGCTATTATTATTTTCACATATATCCTTTTAACCTGTTATTAACTAATATTAACTATAATCTGCAAAAATTATATTATGTTTAGGATTATATATGATTAAATCAGTTTTGCCGCTTAGTGTAATTATTGCTCTAAGATTTTTCGGTCTATTTTTAGTTCTACCTATTATTTCAGTTTATGCAATAAATTTAGAAGGTGCAACGCCTACATTAGTAGGTATTGTAATTGGTGGTTATGCTTTAACTCAAATGATTTTTCAAGTTCCATTTGGAGTAATAAGTGATAAATTAGGAAGAAAAGGTACTATTATTATGGGATTATTGCTTTTTGCAATAGGTTCTTTAATTTGTGCTATTTCAACTGATATTTATACACTATTATTTGGAAGATTACTTCAAGGTGCTGGTGCTATTGGAGCAGTTGTAACTGCAACGATTAGTGACTTAGTAAAAGAAGAGCAAAGACCTAAAGCTATGGCTTTAATGGGTTCATCTATTGCTATTGCTTTTGCTGTTTCAATGATTGCAGGTCCTACAATTGGAGCTGCTTATGGTGTTCATTCTTTATTTTATATAACTATGATTATAGCCTTAGGTTCAATTTTTGTATTAATAAAAATGGTTCCAAACCCTCCTCATATAACTCACACTTATAACAAAAAAGCAAATTTAGGTGAGATTTTAGGAAATACAAACTTAATCAAAATGAACATTACAAACTTTTTACAAAAAGGATTAATGACTTTTGCTTTTATGATTATTCCTATTACTTTGATAAATCATTTTGGTTGGACAATGGGAGAACTTTGGAAAGTTTATCTTCCGGCAATGATTTGTGGAGTTATTGCTATGGGTCCTGCTGCTGTTATTGCAGAAAAAAAAGGAAAATTTAAAGAAATATTAATTATTGGAATAATCTTTTTTGCTATATCTTATTTAGTAATCGGATTTAGTTCAAATGCTACTATTTTTGTTGTTGGTGTTGTTATATTTTTCATTGGATTTAATATGCATGAACCAATTATGCAATCACTTGCATCTAAATTTGCTAAAGTTCATCAAAGAGGTTTAGTTTTAGGGATTTTCAATTCAGCTGGTTATTTAGGAACGTTCCTTGGTGGTATGATTGGAGGAATGTTTTATAAAAATGTAACTCTATCTACTTTAGTTGTTACTATTGCCGTAGTGTGTATTTTATGGGCTATTTTAATCTTAACTATGCCAAATCCAGCTAAAAAAAGATTTGTTTATCTATCTTTAGATGAATATCATTTGGAAAATAGTGCAAATCTAAATCATACAGCAATTGATGAATGGTATATAAATAATACTGAAAATATAATTGCAATAAAATATGATAATGAAAAAATCAATGAAGATGAGATAAAAAATCTTCTAAAATAACCTCTTTTATTTTAATCAAAGATTAGCTACTATATAAGATAAAAAAGGAGATAAGATGCAAAAAATGTTATTCATTTCAATTTTTCTTATCTCTTTATTATCTTTATTTGTAACTGCTTCAAAAACATTCAATATTGATTCTTCTCAGCTTAATTCAATAGAAAAAAAATATGGTTCAAATGCTAAACAAAGAGTTGAATTATGGGATTCGATGATTGAGTCTTCAAAAAATGAATCTGTTTTAAATAAACTAAAAAATGTTAATGATTTTTTTAATAAACTAACTTATAGAACAGATTTAGCACAATGGCATAAAAAAGATTATTGGGCAACACCTATTGAATTCATGGGTGTTGGAGCTGGAGATTGTGAAGATTATGCCATTGCAAAATATTTTTCACTAATAAAACTTGGCATTCCTGATGAAAAACTAAGAATTACCTATGTTACTTATTCAAAAGCAAATAGTAAATATGACCAAGCACATATGGTTTTAACTTATTATCATAAAACAGGAGCAGATCCTGTTGTTTTAGATAATATCAATAAATCTTTACAATTAGCAACAAAAAGACCCGATTTAAAACCAGTTTATAGTTTTAATGCAACTGGATTATGGCAAGCACAAACAAAAGGTGAAAGAAAAATGGGAAGTAATAATCTTAAATCATGGAAAGATTTAATGAGTAGATTTTAAAAAAGGAACAAAAAATGTCTTTATCTAAACAGCTATATATAATCATATCAATAATATTTTTTATGATTTTTACAGGTAATTTTATAATTAGTGTTAAAAATACAAAAGAGTATTTAGAATCTGAATCTTTAACAAAAGCACAAGATACTGCTACTTCTTTAGGAATGAGTTTAAAAAATCTATTAAAAGATAAAACAAACCCCGAAATAGAATCAGTAATAAATGCTATTGCAAATAGAGGATTTTACAAAGAAATAAGATTAGAAGATGCCTTATTTACGATTAAAGAGAGTGATATAATAAAAGCTTCAAAAGATTTAGATGATTCAATTTGGGAAATTTCAAATTTAACAATAGATGAAAAAGTTGGTAAAATCGAATTAAATACTGTAAGTGATGATTTTGAAAAAGAGTTGTTAGCTTTAGAAAATCCTGAATTAGACACAAAAATTTCAGATATAAAAAAGACTCCTAGCGAGAATATTTATAATTTTATTCCAAAAATAAAAACAGATGGAGAACTTACTCTAACTTTTAATTTTACTGCGACAAATCAATTTGGTAAAAAAATAGATACAAGTTCAACAATAACTTTAAATAAAATCTTAGTTCAAGTAACTCGTGACATAAAATTTGATTCTGTTCCTCAATGGTTTATAAAATTAATTCCAATTGATTTAGAAGAACAATCAAGTGAAATAAATAATGGTTGGCAAACAACTGCAATTATATATGTTAGCGCAAATCCTGGAGAAGCTTACGATAAACTTTATGAACAAGCGAAAAGTGCTATTATTTACGCAATTATTGCATTTATTGTTGCTATTGCTATTTTATTTATATTTGTTCAATATTTATTAAAACCTCTAAAAAAACTTGAAAAATTAGCCAATAGTATTGCAAGTGGAAAATTTGGAAAAATTGACAAACTTCCTTGGACAACTGAAATAAAAGCTGTTGCAATTGCTTTCAATGATATGTCTAGTAAAATTGAAGCTATTATAAATAGACTAAATTTAACTTTGGAAAATCTTACAAAGAAATTATCTTTAGATGAATTAACAGGATTATCTTTAAAACCAAGTTTTGAAACTGATATGAAACATATGTTTATTCATAAATCAAATGGTTATATTTTTGTAATTAAAATTTTTGATTTAGCTTCTTTTGCCAAAGCTCACACAAACTCAGAAGTAAATAACTTCATAAAAAAATTTGCAAAAATTCTTGCGACTACAAAATTAAATGACAAGTCAAAAATAACTGCATATAGATTTTTTGGTTCAGAATTTGCTTTAATTGCTGAAACATTCAGCTATGAAGATGCTGTTAATTTTACAAAATTATTACAAAAAAGTTTTGAAGAATTATCTTTTGAATTTAATAAAAAAGATATTATGCACATTGGAGCAACTCCTTTTAATCCAATAGGTACAACTCCTGAAATTTTACAAAGTGCAAATCAAGCATATGAAAAAGCAACAGTTATTGGACCAAATGAGTTTTTTATAACAGATAAAAATGAATTAGTAAAAGATATGGAAAGTTGGAGAGAACTTGTTTTTGATATTATCAATAATTCAAAATTTGAAGTTAGATATATAGGTGATTGTAGAAGACTTGATGAATCAAACGATAAAACTGTAATGCAAGAAGCATTTACAAGTATCAAAGATAAAGAAGATAACAATATACCAATAGGAACATTTGTTTCTATCGCTGAGAAATATGAAAAAATTGTTGACTTTGATAAAAAAGTTACTCAAAAAGTAATAAATCACATTTTAATTAACAATGTAAAACATGATATTTCAATCAACTTATCGCTAGAATCAATAAACAATACAGCATTTATAGCTTGGTTAGAGAAAATATTACTTGAAAATAAAAATATTGCATCTCAACTTGTATTTAGTGCAACTGCTTATGCTGTTGCAAAAGATGTAGATAAATTCAAATTCTTTGCAGATGAAATGCACCAATGTGGAGCAAAAATTATTATAAAAAGATTTGAAACTAAATTTATACCACTAAATAACATTAAAGATTTCAATTTAGATTATATAAGACTTGCAAGAGATTATACAAGTGAAATATCAAATGATTATTCTAAACAAAGTTTCGTTGAATCAATCTCAGAATTAGCAACTCTTTTAAATATCAAAGTATTTGCTGAAAATGTACAAAAAGATGAAGATTTAGAATTTATCAAAAAACATAACTTATATGCTGCAAGTAGATAAATTCTACTTGCCACATAAAAATCAATCTACAAAATAAAAATAAAACTTTTTAAAGCTGTCATACTCATCTCATAAGGTTCGATATTCATCTTTTTTAGACTAAATTCCACATTTGTTATTATCTTAGACATCACTATCTCAAAAGAGAAGTTTGAAGAGTCAAAAACTGTTTCTTTATTTGCTTTTATATAAAGTAAATCGTTTATAATATTGTAATCACCTTGATATTTTTTTGCTAATTCTAATTGCCAATTATTTTGCCAAGTATTAAATAAATACTCATTTTTATCATCTTTTGAAGTTCTTATTTTCCATCTTACAATTTGTAAATATTCATAAAGTTTTGTCATATCTTCTTGGTTGTATGAAATAGCTGAAAATTGATAATTTTTATTCATTTCATATGCTTTATAAATCATTTTGTAAATACCTAAAATCAAAAGATCATTTCTATTTTGGATTTTTTGTGTTGAAAAAGCATAATAAAAATATTCATTTGGTTTTTCTAAAACTTTTCCATCTTGAACTAAATTTATAAAATTCTTTTTAGTTCTAATTTCTTGAATTATGCTACTTTGAAGATTTTTATTATAAGCATTTGGATTTCGTAAGTCTAACTTCTTTTTATAACTAATAAGCTCTTTTAAAATCTCATTTTTAAACTCATCTATTTGTGTTGCTGAATTTGTTTGAGCTGCACTTTTTATAGAATTTTGATCTAATGTACAAGCTTGTATAAAAAAGGTTACAAATAATAAAAAAATGATTTGAATTTTTTTTGTCATATTTTCTCCTTCTTAATACTCTTGATTGTATCTTTTTAAAAGTAAAATAAATTTTAAAAAAATTACTATTTGAAATTTTAGATTAAATACTATATAGTTCATTAATTTTTAATAAGGGATAATATGGCTATAGAGATTAATCAAACTGTTAAAATAATGTTTGAAGTAAAAATAGATGGTGTAATAGTTGATGGAAGTAGAAGCAATAAACCATTTGAATTTCAGTTTGGTACAGGTCAAGTAATCGCTGGACTTGAAAAAAGAATAATAAATATGAAAGCAGGAGAAATTGCAGATATTTTTGTTCCAGCATCTGAAGCTTATGGAGAATATGACCCAGCAGGAATTCAAACACTTCCAATAGAGCAATTTGCAGGAATTGAAAATTTAAAAGTTGGTATGCAAATTCAAGCTCAAGATGAAAATGACCAACCAATTCAATTTATTGTAAAAGAGATTGGAGAAAAAGAAATAACAGTTGATTTTAATCATCCGCTAGCTGGAAAAGATTTAGAATATAAAATAAAAATTGACTCACTTCTATAAAATAAAAAGATTTTATCTTTTTATTTTATAATCTTATTGCAATATTTCTTGAACTCTTCCAACTTGTCCATCTTGAAGTCGTACTTTTATTCCATGTGGATGAGTAGGTGAATTTGTAAGTATGTTTTTTACAATACCCGTTGTAAGTTTTCCTGTTCTTTGGTCTTCTTTTAAAACAATATTTACTTTTAAACCTGCTTTAATATTTATTCTTTTTTTACCGTCAAGCATATTTTTCCTTAGTTAATGATAATCTATTGTACTAGATTTAAAGTATATAAACAAGGAAATATAGAAAATAACAAGTTTTTTAGTGAAAATATCTTAAGATATTTTCGAAATATAATAAGGGACAATAAATGCCAAAAATAGTTAATTCTAATGAAAAAATTGATTTTATATGTGAAAAAGCATATGAAGAATTTATAAACAATGGAGTAAACAATTTTTCTTTAAATAAATTTATTGAATCTTTAAATATGTCAAAGGGACAGTTTTATCATTACTTTAAAACAAAAGAAGAATTAATTTTTGAAGTAATTGACAAAAAAAGTGAGAAATTTTTTGTTGATACTGAAAAAGAAATAGCAGAAGCTCAAACATTTTCTGAGAAACTTTTAGCTCTTTTTTCTTTTTATTTGGTTTTATCAGACCCTGAAAATAAATCTTTTGATAAATTTATGAAAGATACATTTTATATGTATTTAAATATTGAAAATGAATTTATAAAACAAAAAAATACAGAGTGTTACAATTATTTATTTAGTGCTACAAATGAAATCTTTGATGAAATGATTGCAAAAAAAACTTTGAATGAAAATGCTAGAAAATTTATTCCAAGTTTAATCGCAACTGCAGATGGAATGTATCTACAGTCTATAATTTTAGAAAATTATGACTTGAAAAAAAATCTAATAGATTATATTAGAATGTTAGAAGATTTACTAAAAAAATAAGAAAGAAAAGATTTATTTTCTTTCTTTATAATTTATTTTTTTGGGGCTAAATTTTCTATATAAAACTACTGCTATGATGCAAGTAATAAATTCAGCCATTGGTATTGCCATAAATATTCCATTTTTATCAAATAAAATTGGTAAAGAAAATACAAAAAATACAGGAAAAATAAAACTTCTAGACAATGCAATAATCATTGATGCTAAAGGTTTATGAATTGCTGTTAAATAAGCTGAAATTACAAGATTAATACCATCAAAAAGAAAGATTATCCATATAAATGTAGCAAAATTTAAAACTAATTGTTTGGTTTTATAATTAGTGTCTTCTAAAAAAATATTTGCCAAATTATCTGGTATAAATAGAATCAATATTATCATTATAAAACCGACTAAACTTGTACTTATAAAAGCAAATTTTAAAAATTCTTCTATTCTTTTACTCTGTTTTGCACCAAAATTTTTGCTGATAATTGGTTGCAAAGAATCACTTATTCCAAAACTTATCATTATTCCAATAAATAATAGATATTCAATAACAGTAAATGCAGCTATTCCTTCTACACCAAAATTCTTTATCATAATATAATTAAAAATCAAAGTCATTATTCCTATTGAAATTTCATTTACAAACTCTGAAGATCCATTGTAAGAGGCTTTTATAATTTGAATATAACTTCCAATTGGCTTTACAAATCTAAGTGTTGCTTTTTTTGAAAAAAAATGAGGCAATAAAATAAATATTAAAGCAAGTTGGGAAATACCAGTAGCTAACGCTGCTCCAAAAATACCTTTTTGTAAATATACAATCATAAACCAATCTAATATAAAATTTATAAGAGCACTTGCAAGTAAAGCTATAAAAGCAAGATTTGGTCTGTTATCTATTCTTACAAAATAATCTAAAACAACTCCAATCATCAAAAAAGGAATAAAATACAACATAACCGATAGATACTCTATTGCAATTTTTGTTAAGTTGTCATCTGCACCAAAAAGATATAAAACAGTTTCTATATTAAAAAATAAAAGGCTACAAGTTATAAAACTAAAAAGAGTTATACAAACTATAGTTTTACTAAAAATTATAGAAGCATTTTTTATATTTCTTTCTCCTATAAGTTTTCCTGAAACTACACTACTTCCAATTGCTAACATTAAAGCAAAACCAAATAGGAAAGAAAAAATTGGTAAACTTATATTAATTGCAGCTAGTCCAAAATCCCCAACATAATTTCCTATAAAAAATCCATCAACAATATTTGCTGATGAAATAGCCAACATTCCTAACACAGAAGGTATTGAATATTGGAAAAAAATAGATAATATTTTATCTTTTGTTACGTTCATGATATTTCTTTTTAATAATTCTTAAATTTAAAAAATACTTTATTAATTTTGTTTTAAAAATTGTAATTGATTATAAAATTTTTAGGATCTAATACTCATATGTATTATGTAAGTTTTATTTTTCTTTATTCAAAATTATATAAATTTATTTTTATAAACTAGTGGTCTAATTTTATCAAAAGAAAACTTTTTTTTAAATAAACTAGTAGTTTATTTAGTTTGATTCTTTACAATTTACTTTATGATTAAAAAAAGAAGTGAGACAAAATAGCTTTAAATTTTTAATATTAAAAAAGCCCCATCAAAAAATTGACGGAGCTTTTAAAAATCAAATCCAAAATTTTTTATTAACTTAAAGATTTTAACTCAGCTTCAATTTTTTCAAGTCTAGTTTTTACTTCTTCTAAAGCTTTTCTATTTTCTGCAATAACTGCTTCAGGTGCATTTGCTACAAATCTTTCATTTGATAACATACCATTTAGTTTATCAAACTCTTTTTGAGCTTTTTCTTGTTGTTTAGTTAATTTATCAATGATTGGTTTCATATCAATTTCACTTGTTGGAAGATATACCTCTAAGTTATTTGAAACGTCAGTTATACTATTTTCAACTTTTGCATCTACAAACTCAATATCTTCAACTTTTGCAAGTTTTTCAATAAATGGTTTAGCAACTGCTGTATCTATTTTTTTATCAAGTTTGATATACGCTTTTGCAATTTTTGAGTTACCCATATCAATAATAACTTTTGCTCTTCTAATAGCTGTGATTGCTTCTTCGATGATTGCAAACATCTCTTCAATTTTTTCATCTTTTTTTACATCTTTAGGGAAGTTCATAATCATAAGTGAATCACCCTCTTCTAAAGTTGTTCCACTTAATTTATGATATAAATAATCAGAAATAAATGGCATAAATGGAGAAACCATTTTTAAAGTCTCTTTGAAAATTGCTCCAAGTTCAACTATACTATCTTTTGAAGCTTTTGAGTACTCAATTCCCCAGTCACAGAATTCAGTCCATACAAATCTATATAAAACTGAAGCTGCTTCATTGAATTTATATGACTCTAATGCACCTCTTACTTCATCAATAGCATCACTTAGTTTACTTTGCATATAAAGTCCAAGTGGTGTTTTAATTTCGATATCTTTTAAATCAGGGAAAGTATCAACATTTAATGCCAAGAAATTAGATGCATTATAAAGTTTATTTGTAAAGTTTCTAAATTGCTCTAAATTTTTTGCACCAAGTTTTATATCTCTTCCTTGAACGGCTAAGTACGCAAGAGTAAATCTGATGATATCAGCACTGTGCTCTTCAACCATATCAAGTGGGTCGATTACATTTCCTTTTGATTTAGACATTTTTGCACCATGTTCATCACGTACAAGTGCGTGCATATAAATATCTTTAAATGGCAATTCACCCCTAAAGTGTTCACCCATCATCATCATTCTAGCAACCCAGAAAAACATAATATCAAATCCAGTAATTAATAAAGAGTTTGGATAAAAATCTTTTAAATCACTTTCATTAAATGTATTAGTCATTTTTCCATTGTTTCCCCAACCAAGTGGTGAAAATGCCCAAAGTGCAGAACTAAACCAAGTATCTAATACATCTGGATCCTGAGTGAAATTTTTGCTTGAGCAATGAGGACAAGCTTCTGGAACATCCGCTTTATCAGCCCATTGATGACCACAATCTTCACAATTAAATACAGGTATTCTATGTCCCCACCATAATTGTCTTGAAATACACCAATCTCTTAATTCATCCATCCAAGCTCTATATGAATTTAACCAATGACTAGGATGGAATTTTGCTTCACCAGCATACGTTTTTTCTATTGATTTTTTTGCAACTTCACTTCTTACAAACCACTGTTTAGAAATATACGGTTCAACAATATTTTTACATCTATAACAATGTCCTACTTGATGAACATGCTCTTCGATTTTTACGATAAATCCTTCATCTTGAAGTTTTTTTACTATCAAAGGTCTTGCTTCTAATCTTTCAAGTCCAGCAAACTCTCCACAATAATCATTTAAAATACCTTTTTCATCAAAACAAGTAATAAACTCTAAATCATGTCTTTTCCCTACTTCGTAGTCATTTTGGTCATGAGCTGGTGTAACTTTTACAACACCTGTTCCAAATTCCATATCAACATGTTCATCTGTAATTACTTTAATTTTTCTGTCAGTTAATGGTAAAATTACTTCTTTCCCAACTATAGAAGAATATCTTTCATCATTTGGATGAACCATTATAGCTGTATCTCCAAAATATGTTTCAGGTCTAGTTGTTGCAACTGTTACAAATCCGCTACCATCTGCAAAATGATAATTCATATGATAAAATTTACCTTGAACTTCGTCATGTTCAACTTCAATATCAGATAATGCACCATCATGTGTACACCAATTAACCATATAGTTATTTTGAACTATCATACCTTCATTGTATAGATGAACAAAAGCCTCTTTAACAGCTTCTTTAAGTCCTTCATCCATAGTAAATCGCTCTCTAGACCAAGCTGGACTTACTCCTAACTTTCTCATTTGATGAACAATTGTACCACCTGAATACTCTTTCCATTTCCAAACTCTTTCTAAAAACTTTTCTCGTCCTAGTTCTTCTTTTGTAGTACCTTCTGCTAGAAGTTGTTTTTCAACAACATTTTGTGTTGCAATTCCCGCATGGTCAGTTCCTGGTTGCCAAAGAGTTTTGAAACCATCCATTCTTTTATATCTTGTAATAATATCTTGTAAAGTAAATGTTAATGCATGACCAATATGTAAACTACCTGTTACATTTGGTGGTGGCATCATAATAGCAAAAGTTTTTTCCTTACCTTCACTATCTTTGGCTTGAATAGATTTATTTCCATCTATTTCAAAATATCCTCTGCTTTCCCAAATCTTATAAAAACTATCTTCTACCTTTGATGGTTCATATTTTTCGCTCATTAAATATCCTATAATTTTCTTAAATATACGCGATTATATCAACTTTTTACTTAGGTTGTTATTTTGCTAATTTTTTATTTATGATTTAATTATTAGTTTTTATAATATCTTGTGATATAATATTTTTGATTACATATTAATTATTAAGGAGAGCGAATGATTAAAATAATTTTAGGAAGTTTTGTTTTAGCATCATCAATTTTTGCAGTTGATTTACAATCAAGTGGTGTTGAAGTTACTTATAAAAATTCAAATGATGAAGATAAAACAATTACTATAAAAAGAGAAAAACCTGAAGAGTGTAAAGATGTAAAATTTGATCCAAAAACTGTTTATGGTGGGAAAGGTCAAGCAGCAGAAAATATAAATGCTAATTGTAAAAGATCATTTGTAACATATTTTGGAAAAATTTCACCTATAAAATATTCTGACAAAGTAGAAACTTATGGTGAAGTTGAAGTTTTAGACTTTATTGAAAAAGCAAAAACAAATAAAAATATGATGCTTGTTGACTCAAGAACTGAAAATTGGTTTTATCATGAAACAATTCCAACAGCAGTAAATGTTCCATATATTTATTTAAAACAATCTCAATATCCTGACGAATTTGAAGAATATTTAGGAATATTAGGAGTAAAAAAAGTAGATGGAAAATATGATTTTTCAAATGCTAAAGAAATCTTAATGTTTTGTAATGGAGCTTGGTGTGGACAATCACCTGAATCTATGAAAGCATTGACAGCTATTGGTTATCCTGAAGAAAAACTAAAATGGTACAGAGGTGGAATGCAATCTTGGTTAAGCTTTGGGCTTACTACTGTAAAACCTTAATAAAATTGGAGTTTTCTCCAATTTTATTCAAAAATTCTTTCAAATATTTCAACTAAACTTTCATCTATTTTTTCAGATTTTGATTCTTTTTTCATCAATTCTATAGCACCTAAATGATTATATGAATTTCTGTAAACTCTATCTTCTCTCAATGAATTATATATTACTAAACAGGCTAATAACCTATCTTTTAGACTTAAATCTTTACCATCCAAACTATAAATATATCCACTTCCATCTAATCTTTCTTGTACTTTTATAGACAAAGATAAAATATCATTAAATCCCATAATTGAACCTAATATTCTTTTTGTGTGATATGGATATGATTTTATTATTTCAAACTCTTCAAAAGACAATTTCTCTTTTTTATTTAAGATAGAACTTGGTATCAACATCTTTCCTATATTTTGTAAAGATGTTGCTATTAAAAATATTTGTTTATCTTTATGTTCAAAATTAAATTCATCAGCTATTTTTGAAGCTCTTTGTATGATTATCGAATTTTTATTCTCTAGCTTATGAAAAATTGTTGTCAGATTTAAAATTTCTTCAAAATCTAAAACAGTTGTAAAGTCATGTAAAGATGAATAAATATACATCAAAATCTCATTTTCATATTGTAAATCCAACCAAAAAGATATTTGCGATGAAACAAATAAAAAATTATCTATTAAATCTTTTGAAAAATTTTCTTTATTCTCTTTTGCAAATTCTATTGCTTTAAATCTATTTTCTATTTGATTATTCCCCAAATTAAACATCTTGTCTAATTTTGAAGAAAATTCAATAATTTCTTTTATCAAACTATCTTCTAAAAACTCTTTTGTATTTAAAAAAGGAATTTTTTCTAACTCTTTTTTTTCTAAATTATAAATCAATGATAAAGAACATAAATCTGCCATCATTTTAGGTTCAAGATTAAATTTTGCACCTAAATTTAAAGCTATATATGTAACTCTTTTAAAATGATTTAATGGTGTTCCCTCTAAATCAAACTCTTTATAATCTAAAACTGCACTCATTGATAAAAGGAAATTATTTAGGTTAAATACCATTTGTTTTTTCTTATCCATATCCATCCTATTTGATTAAAATTAAAACTATTACTTATATAAAAGTGATATTACAATATAATTTTTGATTATAAAATAAAAAAGGAGTTTTATGTTTAAAAATATTCTATTTTCACTTTTACTATCAATATATGCTTTTGCATTTGATTATAATTTAAAACCTATAAAAGTATCTTCTGATATTTGGTGTTTTTTTGGAAAACTTGAAGCACCAACAAAAGAAAATGGTGGTTTTATGTCAAATAGTTGTTATATTAAAACAAATAAAAGTTATGTTTTGATTGATTCAGGAGCTAGTTATGATTTCGCAAATCAAGCTTATAAAGCTATGGAAAAAATAGAAAAACTACCAGTTAATACAGTAATTACAACTCATGCTCATGATGACCATTGGTTAGGAAATAATTTTTACAAAGAAAAGTTTAATGCAAAAATTTATGGTCCAGCTCTTATAAATAAAGAATTTAATACAAATTCAGAAATAAGAGGAGTAAAAGTCCTTTCAGAAGAGAATAAAAAAAATACAAAATTTGTAGCTATTGATGAAATCATAAATGAAACTAAAACTTTAGATATAGATGGTAAAGAAATAATAGTTATTCCAACGGGAGTAAAAGCTCATACATCAGATGATTTATTTGTTTATTTACCAAATGATAAAGTTTTATTTTCAGGTGATATTGTAATGAATGGAAGAGTTACATCAAATAGAGATGGTTCTGTTATTGGTTCATTAAAAGCACTTGAGATGATAAATTCAAAAAAATGGGATGTTTTAGTGCCTGGTCATGGAGTTGATACTTCAAAAACAGCAGCAGATGAAACAATAAAATATTTTACTTTATTAAAACAAAGAGTTCTTGAAGCTATTGAAAATGAAGTTACAGGAAATGATATAACAAAAATTGTAACAATGGAAGAGTTCAAAAACAAAGCTTTATATGATGAATTAAATAGTAAAAATGTTTTTGATGCATTTAGAGAATTAGAATTTTACGAGGAGAATTAATCTCCTCTTTTCTTTCTTGTTTCACTATGTGAAACTAAAAAAAACTAACTTTTAAATAAATATTATTTTAATACAACTTCCTATAAAATCTTTGCTAATTTAAAAATTTAAGGAGAACTTATGTCAAAAAAAATTTTAATATTAGCAGGTGATTTTGTAGAAGATTATGAACTAATGGTTCCTTTTCAATGTCTAAAAATGTTAGGTTATAGTGTTGATGTTGTTTGTCCTAATAAAAAAGCAAATGAGCAAATAAAAACTGCAATTCATGATTTTGAAGGTGATCAAACTTATACAGAAAAACCAGGTCATAACTTCACTTTAAATGCTTCATTTGATGAAGTTGATGAATCAACTTATGATGCGCTACTTATTCCAGGTGGTAGAGCTCCTGAATATATTAGATTAAATCCTAGAGTTATTGAAATTGTTCAAAATTTCAACAAAGCAAATAAACCAATTGCATCTGTTTGCCATGGTATTTTAGTTTTAGCAGCTGCTGGAATTATCGCAAATAAAACTTGTTCTTGTTATCCAGCTTGTGCACCTGATGTTGGTTTAAGTGGTGGTAAATGGGCAGATATTGGATTTGAAAGAGCAATAGTTGATGGAAACTTAGTTACAGCTGCTGCTTGGCCTGCACATCCTGAATGGTTAGCAAAATTTAATGAGTTATTAACAAAATAATTTTATGCCAAATCAATTAAAATCTTTATCAAAGGGTTTAAATGTTTATAGGTTTATCATAGATTATGGTAAACCTATTTTAGCAGTTACTTTATGTGAAAAATTAAATATTGACAAAAGTACAATGTCTAGAATTTTAAAAACTTTAAAAGAAGAAGATTTTATCTCATATTTAGAAAATTCAAATGAAATCATCGCAAATGATTTATCTAATAAAACAAATCAATCTACAAAAATTGAACTACTTATAAAAGCAACTAAATTTTTACTTGAAGAAATTTCTACAAAAACAAATGAATGTGCATATTTAGGTATTTTTGATGATTATAAAATCTCTTATATAAATCAAATTGATTTATCAAATCAAAAATTAAAAACTAGAAATAACATAGGTATCAAAACAAATCTACATACAAGTGCTTTAGGAAAATCTATTTTAGCTTTTGGAAATTATGATTTAGAAAAAATTAAATTTAATCAATATACAACAAATACTATTACAGATATAAAAACACTAAACAATGAATTAAGTATGATAAAAAACAAAGGTTTTGCTATTGATAATAAAGAGTACCAAGATGGAATGTCTTGTGTTGCCGTTCCACTTTTTAATAAAGAAAATATTTTAATAGGTGCAGTTGGAATATCAGGAAATTCATCTAGATTAAAAGATAATAAACTAAATGAAATTGGAGAACTTATCTCAGATATTGTCTCAAAATATTCAATAGTTTATTAACTTTTATTTTATTTAGTCTGCAACAATTTCTTCTATTGCATCTTTTGATTCAGTTGTCATATCTAAATCAATATGTGGTGCATCTACTGCTTCCACAAGTTTTACATCAAAACCTTTTTCTTTTGCTAATTTATAAAAATCTTTTGTAACTTCTGGTTTTGAAATATCATCTGCTGTTCCATAAACAAGTACAAACTTAGTATTTTTAGATACATTATCTAAAACATCAACAATTGAAATTAAACCTTTTTCTTTACTTTTTTCATGTACATTATAAACTCCACCAGCACAAACAATATTGTTTATTAAATCAGGTTTTATTCCAGTTAAAGTTGCACCCATCATACAACCAGCACTATGACCTATATATGTAAGTTTATTTGCTTGATATTTTTCTTTTAAAGCTTCAACTAATGAACCTAAAAATTCAACATACTCTTTTTTAGCAGCTAAATTTTCTACACCATCATGAGATAATGAAGTAAATTTATTTGTAGAGCTTCCTGAATACCCTGGAAGTGCAACTGCAATTGTAGTTATATCTGTTCTCATTGCTAAATCTTCTGCAAAAGGAGCATAACGAGCAAGTGTATCAGTTCCATCTTTCCAAGTTCCATGAACTATGATATTTAAAGCACTTTCTTCTTCACCTGAAAATTTTTTATATTGGATACATTCATTTCCTGCAAATATAAAATTTTCACCTTTTTTAGAACATTCATCTTCTGTGATTTTTGCTGCATTCAAAGACAAATTTGAAACCAAAAGTAAACTTGATAATATTAAAGCTTTTTTAAACATTTTATTCTCCTTTGTTTTAATAAGCAGTTATTCCAATATATCCTGCTTGTTGTTTTTCAATCACTTCTACAATTCCTGCTTGAGTATATGAAATTCCATCAATAAAATCTTTTTCTGTCCATTTCATTGTTTCCATAGTATTTCTACAAGCTACAAATTCTACGTCATATTCCATCAAAGATTTTACTCTATTTAATGTATTTGCATCATAATCTTTTTTTAAAACTCTCAAACCTTTTCCATAAGCAACAACAACGATTTTTAAACTCTCAGCTGGATACTCTTTTAAAATATTATACATAGATCCTATAGTATGATTTACCGTTTCTAAGTCGCCAACATATAATGAATAAACAACTTTTCTTGGATTTTCAAAAGTTGGTTGAGGGTCACTGAAATTTGATTGTGCAAAACTAAATATTGACAATAATAAAACTAATAAAATTTTTTTAATCATTTTTATCCTTTATTTTTGCTTCCATATCTTTTGATACGAAACCATTTTTTATTATCTTACAATAAAGTCCCCTATGCGCTTTTAATAATTGTGGCAAATTTTTATCAAAAACACTTAAATGATTACAAACGGTACAAATTTGTGTAATTTCTATTATAGCTTCACCAATTATCAAACGTGTTCCCACTTCTAAATCATGTGGGTCAAAATTCAATAAAATATTTTCACCTAAACTTCCAAACTCTAAATTTATACCTTCTTCAAGTGCAATTTCATAAGATTTTAATCCAACTATCATAACTGTTTGATCAAGCTTCTTTCCAGCAAATTTATCATTTTCTATTCCAAAATCTTTTATAAGATTTAACTCTTTTACTTTTGGTCTTGGTAATCCACTTGACTCTTTTGTTGCACTAAAAGTTGCTAGTACTTTTCCTAACTCTTTCATCTTATTTTATATTCTCTTTTAAAATTTCTAAAAAATCATTTTTTACCCAAGCCCCAGGATATTGTTTTTCAAAAATTCCTTCTTTTGAAAGAACAAAAAAACTAGGAGTTATTTTTTTATACTCTTTTTGTAAACCAAAAGGTAAAGATGATTCATCCATATCATTTTTTACAAAAATATAGTTTTTATCTATCTCTTTTTTTATTTCATTTAAACTCAAAACATCTCTATCCATTCTTTTACAAAAAAAACAAGATTTTGATGTAGCGTAAACCATTATTTTTTTATTCTCTTTTTTTGCTTTTTCTAAAATATTTTTTTCATCAATAGTTGAAGCAAATTTTTTTACTTCTGTATCTTTTACATTATCATTATATTTCATAAAATAAATTGTTAAATTTTTATAATCTTCCTCTGATAATTGACCTTTCATACTTTGTTTAGTTTCATAAAAAGATAAAATATGATCATCACAAATAGAATTAAATCTATCAGGATTTTCTAAATATGATTTTAAATAACTCTCAATTTCTAACTCTTGCATTTCAACATCAGTTGAATCTCCTATTTTTTTAGGACTTTCCATGATTGCATATGCTATCATATTTACTGTTGGCGCTTTTAGATTTAATAATTTATTATTTTTTTCAAAAAAGTTCTCTTTTAAAGTATTTAAAGAGATAAAATCTTTATGGCAGGTTGCACATTTATTTTTAAAAATGCTTTCACCTTCTTTAAAATCAGCAAATAAACTTATCACTAAAAAAAATGTATAAAATAAAATTTTTATCAAAATAAAATCCTTTTCAACTTAAGAAATATTTCAATGAAATATCTATTAAATTGAAAAAAGTATAAAGAGTATCTTTATACTTTTTCTTTGGAAATTAGATAATTCCAGGATTACCTTTAACTCCAATAATATCAGGCGTATCAACTTTGATATTACTAATATGTTTTACATTTTTTAAGTAAGTTTCAACTGTTTCCCAAACAGGTTCACCCTCACTTTGAGCTCCAACAGTTGACCAACCAGCAACTTTATATGCTTTTGAAGCATCAAGTTTTTCACCAGTTTTTGTAAGAACAATGTCAGAAATTCTTTCACCCATTTTTGCTTTTGGATTTATTTTATAAGAAATTCCACCAGTTCTTACCATATCTCCACCTTGTTGATAGAATGGATCTTCATTAAATAAGTTATCAGCAACATCTTCTAAAATAGCTTTAATATCTGTTCCTTTTATATCTCTTGCATAAGTTTCTGGATATGTCATAGCTGTTTGTGTCATTAAATCATCAAATGTGATTGCTTGACCTGGCATAACTGAAGTTCCCCATCTAAATCCAGGTGATAATGAAATTTGTGCTTCTTTTACTTCTAAAAGTGCATCACAAATAATTTGATCCCAAGAACCATTGAAGTTCCCTCTTCTAAACAAAGTTTGCTCAGTTGTTGCTATTTCTCTTGTAAGTTCTTTTAAGTATGGAAGTCTTACATCTTCGATGTATTTTTTCATATCTTTATCTTCAGTTATTAAATCAGAGAAGATTGGTAATAAAGTAAATTTAAAATCTTTAATTTTTCCATTTTGAATATCTAAATCTAAAACATTTAAGAATTTACCATTTGATCCTGCATTACAAACATAAGTTGTACCAGTTGCATTTTTAACAGGAACTGCTTCTGGAACACCATCATGAGTATGTCCACCCATAATAAAATCTATTCCACTTACAACTTCTGCCATTTTTTTATCAGTATCAAATCCGTTGTGAGATAATACGATAATTGCATCAGGTTTTTCTTCTTCTTTGATTTTGTTTACAATTTCTTGCATATTGTCATCTTTAATACCAAAAGTCCAATCAGGAATAAATCTTTGTGGATTTGCAATTGTTGTATATGGGAAAGCTTGACCAATAATAGCAACTCTTGCTTTTCCTAATTGTTTGATTGTATAAGGTTTAAATGCTAACCCACTATCTTCATCATAAGCTTCAACACCATTCATTAAAGAATCTTCTTTAACAAAAATATTTTGAGCTAAAAACTCTGCATTTAGTGCTTTTACATTTTCTAAAACTTCTTCAGCTTTATATGTAAATTCCCAGTGTCCAACAGCAACATCAACACCAAGTAAATTCATAGCACCAACCATGTCTTTCCCTCTTGTCCAAAGTGCAGTTGCTGTTCCTTGCCAAGTATCTCCACCATCTAATAAAAGAGTTTTTTCTTTACCAAAACTATCTCTTAAAAAATCTACAACTGTTTTAATTTGAGAAAAACCACCTGTTCTTCCCATAACTTTTGCGTGTTCTTCAAAATTTACACATGAGTATGCATACTCTAATCTTTTATTACCTTTTATTCCATAATAATCAAGTAATTTTTCACCAACAATATGAGGTGGTTTTCCAAAATTACTAAAGAAACCTAAATTAACACTTGGTTCTCTAAAATATACTGGAAGTAATTGTGCATGAGAATCTGTCATATGTAATAATCTTGCATTACCAAACGGTTTTAATTTATAATAATCTTCTAACTTTTTTGTTGTCTCTACCATTCTTGTATGTGAATTTGCAAATACAGGAGCAGCACCAAGTACAGCCATCATATAAACAAATTCTCTTCTACTTAATTTACTCATTTTGTTACCTTATTTATAATTAATATACATAAATATGAACTCGAAAAAAGCTCAAATTTATATAGAAATATCTATTTATTGTAAATCTACTCATTTTTCAGAAATAAAAAAAGCCAAGAGTTAAATCTTGACTTTTTTAAAACAAATATTAATCTTAATATTAATATTTATATTCGTCACTTGGACTAGCCAATTTCCAAGTTGTTTTTGCTTCTTCTTCTTGTGTTAATGCACTAATTGCAAAAGAACAAGCTCTCCAAGCAGCAAACTCAATTGGAGCTTCACTTGTTTTTTTACCTTTTGCATCAACAATATCGATAGTTTTTGCTCCACTTTTTAAAGCACTATTTACAGCATCAATATATTGACTAGCTTTCATTCCAAGTCTCATAAATTCAACTTTGTGTTTTACAGCTATTTCATTGTATTTTGCAGCTGTTTCTATAACTTTTTCTATACCATTAGCTTGAACATTACACTCTTTTTTAACATCTAATTTAGATATTTCAGAAGCTGATGCGTTTACTAATCCAGAAGTTAATAATGCTGTAACTGTTGCGAATTTTAAAATTGTTTTTTTCATAATATTCACCTTTATTATTTTCTTATATCTGGACCATCAATTGCCATACCATTTGACATATATGCCATAAAGTAAATTAGTTGTTTCATTTGTGTACTTTCATCTTTTGGTGGAACTTGTCCTTGATCTACAACACAACCTGACAATCTTCTTTCTAGTGTACCTAAATCTCCCCATTTCAATCTATGTACTGGGAATTGAGTTATTTGTCCTGTTAATGTAGAAAGTTTTTCATTTCTAACTCTTAATCCTGAACCTTGTACGTGACAAGTTGCACAAGACATTTTTAAATAACCTCTTTGAGAATAATAAAATTCTTTTCCTGCTTCATATGCTTTTTTAGCTGCTTCATTTTGAATTTTTATATCAAATTTTTTACCAGCTTCTGTAGTTGCATTTACTAAATAAGCTTGAATATTTGCCATATCACCTTTTTGCGTATTAAACTCTTTTTCTCCATTATCTCTTAAGCAATCATTAACCGCAGATGTTAAAGAAACAACATCTTTTTTCTTTTCATCATAATATGGATATAAGTTTGCAATTGCAGGATCTGGGAAACAAGTTGCAAATGAATTACCGTTTGCAAATTTTTTGTTATATAACTCTTCTCCAGCATCAATAGCATCTTCATAAGGTGGCATTTCTTTGATTGCTTCATATTGTGATTTAGCATCTTTTGAAAATGCATAAGTTCCAATATTAAAATCATTATGTTTTAGATTTTTAGCATAATCATTTTTTAATTCTTCATCTGTTGAATATGGAAAGAATCTATTTTTGTCTTTTTCTGGATCAGCAAATTTAGTCTCAAAATATTTAATTAACGCAATTCTATCTTTTTCAGCCCCAGCATTAAAATCAGCAGCATTTAAAGAATATGCTGCTAATGCTAAAAGAGCTGTTGACTTAGCAATTTTTGATAACATGGTATCTCTCCTTTTTGATTAATTACTAAGAAAGTAATTATTTAATTTTCTCACTACTTACGTCTGTGTTACCTTTTAAATCTTTCCATGTTAACTCAACTACATCACCTGCATTTGCACCTGTAAATGAGAATTTTAAATAAGGATCTTTTGATAAGAATTGAGAAGTTGATGCTTCATATACAACTTTATCTCCAACTTTTGCAACTACATAAGTAATAAAGTTTGCTTCTTTTTTTGCTCTTTCAGCTTCTTGATAACTTAACATTGGATGACTTGCTAATGCTTTTACTTCAATAACACCATTTTTTAATTTTGCTTTAATTTTTGTAGTACCTGCCATTTTAATTTCCTTTTCTTTTTTATTTTTTACTTAATTAAATTATTCAATAGATTTTAGTTGAACTAAATCAACCACCACATCCACCAATTGTAACTTTTACTAATTTAGAAACTGAATGTAATTTTCCTTCTGCTTCTGCAATAACTGTAACTGTTCCTGTTTTTGCCATTTTAATTCTGATTGCATAATCAGCAACACTAAATTCATTTAAACTAAATACTGCAACAGCACTTTCAGGATTTGCATCTTGGAATACAGCAATTTTAGTAGCTTTTAAATCTGTTGAGAAAGAAACAGGTATAACTGCTCCATTTTCTGCAATATCAGGTGCACTTAAATTAACTCCACCTTCAACAGTTGCAGTTGTACCGAAAATTTCTTTTACTGCTTCATCAACTTTTGTTGCTGTCCAAGCTTTTGGTTTTGTTTCTCTAAAATCAACTGCACTTAACTTACCAGGAATTGCTGCGATTGCAATAGCTCCTAATCCTAATCCTAAAAAATTTCTTCTATTAATCATCTTTTTTCTTCCTTTTTATTAATTTATTGTTTTTAAATAAGCAACTACTGCTTTAATTTCTTCATCACTTAGCCAACCATTTTTACCAAATGCAGGCATTGCAGAAATTGGATTTGAAACATATGGATCAAAAATTTTATCATATAATGCTTCTTCTGGCCATGCAGATAGATACTGTAAAACAGGTCCCATACTTCCTGGTCCATCAACAGTTTTTCCATTTATAGCATGACAAGCTAGACAATTTCCTTGAGTATTAGTCATAAAGATTTTTTCACCTTTTTTAACTAATTCAGAATCAGATGCAAAACTACTTACTGCAACAACTCCACTTATAGCTGCTGCTGTTAATAAACTCTTGATTACATTCATAGCATTCTCCTTTGTTATTTACTAGAATTAATCATATAATCGATTACTTCTTTAATTTTTTCATCACTAAGGTCCGTTCCACCTTTAGGAGGCATAGCATTTATACCATTTATTGCATTATGATATACTTTATCAATTCCTTTTTCAGTAACCTTAGCCCAAGCATTTTTATCTCCAACTACAGGTGCTCCAATTGCAGCATTTCCATGACAAGCAGAACAACTAGCTTCATACTCGGCTTGTCCAGGTTGTACTGAACTATCTTCAACTTTTGGTAAACTTCTTTCAACAGACATTGGTTGATTTGCATTTGCTGTTAAATCAAAATTTATTTTCATTAAAAGATTATTTGTATCTTCTTTTATACAATCTTTCATACATCTTGTACCTGTTCCATAAATTTTTGGATCAGACAATAATGCTGTCATATTTTTTACACCATCTCTTGGATCTTTTGTATCAACTTCAGGATAGAAACCATCATGATTTGGCATAACAACTTTCATTAATTTTTCTTTGTCTAATACATATTCATCTTCAAGTTCTTCACCATCAATAGTAATATTATTTACAGATAATAAATATGCTGTAATTGCATAAGTTTCACTATTTGTTAAAGTTTTTGGATGAGGGAAAGGCATAGAATCTTGAACATACCAATATAATGTTGTTGCATAAGGCCAATATGAACCAATTGTTCTAACTGGTGTATCAGGATTTGGATGTTCATCTGCTGGATTTAATCTTTGAATTTTTAAAGATTCTTTTGAACCTCCAGCTAAAGTAGGATAACCTTTACCACCTGAACCAAAATCACCATGACACATAGCACATTGAGCATCATAAAGTTCATTTCCAAGTTCTACAGAACCTTCAGCTTTTTTAGGTTTTCCATCATCACCAAGAACAACTTCACCCTCTTTCATATCATATTCAGGTAAACCAGTCCCGTCAGGTCTTACGTCAACATTCCAAACTCTAATCTCTTTTTCAGTAGCAACTCTTCCAATATTTGAATCTTTAACTTTTTGTGTATTCACATAATATGAAGAATATTTTCCATCTTTTAATGGATATTTTACTGCCCCATCAACAGATGATTCTTTTGTTGCTGCAAATGCTGAAGTTGCTAATAAAGTTGATAAACTAACACTAAGAAGAGTAGTTTTAAGCTTTTTTGTGTTTTCTAATTTGAACATTATTACACTCTCCTTTTTCAGTAATTTCCCAAGTAACAATAGCATTTCTGTGATATACAGATTCTACACCAACAGCAGAAGTTTCTTGGTCGATTGTAGGTTGAATATTTCCAAAATCATCATAAGATCTACTTGCTAATAATAAAGGTTTTCCATCCCATCTAAATACGTAACTAAATCTTGTCCAAGATTTTGGTAATACTAAACCTTTAAGTTTAGCTTCAACCCAATTATCTCCACCATCAAAAGAGATATCAACACCTTTGATTGTTCCATGACCAGACCAAGCTAGACCTTCAATCTCTACTAACTCACCTTTTTTCAAGTTTGTCCATGGTTTCTCAGGACATGGGCTAGTAATTACTGAATTAACTTCATTTACCCAAAAATATCTGATAGCTTTTCCAGATTTTTGAAGCATTGTATATTTAGAAGTCTCTTCTTTTGAATGCCAAGGTTTATCACTAAATTCTAATCTTCTTAACCATTTAGTATTTAAGTTACCTTCCCATCCTGGAACAATTAATCTTACAGGATAACCTTGTTCAGGTCTTAGTGCTTCACCATTTTGAGCCCAAACAACCATTACATCATCAAGTGCTTTTTCAACAGGAATTGTTCTTGGATTTGAAGCATTATCACTTCCTTCAGCTAACATCCAAACAGCATCTTTTTCTAAACCTAAGTCATCTAAAATAGTTTTTAACATAACTCCAGTCCATTGAGCTGCACTCATAAGACCTTTCATAAATTGTAAACTGTTAAATTGAGGTCCTCTCCATTCTGGACTTCCATTTGCAGGACATTCTATAAAATAAATTCTTGTTTCACTTGGATATTTTTTTAAATCATCTAAAGTTAAAACTATCTCTTTTTTAACTTTTCCATGAATCATTAATCTCCACTCATTTGGATCAACATGAGCTGTTCCTCCATGATCTCTTGTAAAAAATAGACCATTTGGTGTAATAATTCCTTCTGATTCATGAATTGGACACATAGATACAGAAGCATAAGCATCTCCTGATGAGAATAAATCATGAGTTCTTCTAATATTATTGTGTTCATAAGGTGATGGGATACCATATAAATTTTTATCTACTGGATCTCCTAATTTTTGCCCCCAAGGTGCATCATTTATTATTGCAGGGTCATCTGCTCTTGCAGACAATGGCGATAAAACTGATGCAGCACTTAAGGCTCCAGCAGAATAAATAGCAGTTTTTCTAAAAAAATCTCTTCTACTTGTAACTTCAGTAGTAATAGAATTTTCTTTTATTTCTAAAACTTCGCTTTTTTTCAACTTAACCTCCTATAAAATTTGACATTATTATAAATATTCTTTATCGAGCCAATTATAGGTTTTAAAAGTTAAAATAAAACTTAAAGTATTAATTTATCTTATATAATAATTTAAAAAAATATATCTTTGTAGCATTTAAATAGCACGAATAATTGGGGGTTATAGAAGATATTTGTTTTAGTTATAATACAAACAAATAGTGAATAAGTATTCATATTTATTTGTAATATTACTTAATTATTTTAAGTATTTTGATTAAATAATTTATATAATTTTCTAATGAAAATCATTAAAAAAAGTCCATCTATCATACTTGCAATTATGAAAGAAAAATACTCAGATTGAGTTATTAATCCATAGTTAAATGAAAGCATTGCAATTGCAACCATAAAAGTTAAAGGCATAGAATCACTTAGAGCAAAAAGTGTAGTTTGTTTAAACTTTAGATACTTAAAAAAAGACAAATATGAACTAATAAGTCTTATCATAATAATTGCACACATAATAAAAATTGCATGTTTTAGAATATCAAAAGTTATCATATCAAGCTTTACTGTTGAACCAGTATAAATAAAGAAAATGGGAACGAAAAAACCAAAACCAAAAGATTCAATTTTTTCAAGAAGTTCATGTTTTTGATTAAAAAACATTTTAAAGAATAGACCTGCTGTAAAAGCTCCTAATACAACATCAATTTTTAATACAAGCATAATTGCAACTAAAATTAATAAACTTGAAATTGAAAAACGAATGTCTTGATTATATCTATCATGTTGTGAATCAGGAATTAAAAAATTTTTTAATTCAGGAAACCACCAAAACAAAATATATGAAATTCTTAGCCCTAAAATACTAACTACAATTACACTAAATATTGTCAATAGAGAAAGAAAAAATTGAATATTAAAACCATACTCAATCCAACCACTAAATAAAGTAAGTGCTAAAATACTTATAACTTCACCAACGACACCTATTGATAAAGCAAGATTTAGCCAAGGTTCATTTTTTCCATACTCTTTTATAAGCATCATAATCATACCTAAAGAGAAAATTGGTAAAGCAACAAAATAAGTAACACCTAAGTTAAAAATCCAACAAACAAGACCTGAAATTGTATATAAAAATATAAAGTATAAAATAACATTTATAGCAAGAGTTGCTTTTATGATTTTTACAAGTTTTAGATTTATTTCAAGACCTGCTAAAAACATCAGATAAACAAAGCCAAATTTTGCAACAAGTTTTAATGTTTCATCATCATATAATAAGCCTAAATATCCTGCAAATAGACCTAAAAATATCTCAACTACAACTACTGGTGTTCTAGTTAATTTAGAGACTCCGGGAGAAATCATAATTATAGTACATACAGTTATGATTAAAAAAAATTTTTCCATTTTATTTCCAATGTAAATCTAATAAAACGGAGTATTTTATAACATTACTCTTGAATTTGAGATTCTTCGTCGTCTTTTATTTGCATACCTGCTTCTTTTAGAAATGGACTAGCTACAAATGTAAGTTTTTTCATCTTGTCATATTTTGCGTATGAAAGATATAAGATATCTTTTGCCCTTGTAACTGCAACGTAAAAAAGACGTCTTTCTTCTTCAATACTTCCACCTTTACTCATAAGTTTTCGATTTGGAAATCTTCCATCCATTAAATCAATAACGTAAACTTCTTTAAACTCTAAACCTTTACTTGCATGAATTGAAAGTAGATTTACTCCATCACCTTCACTCATCTCACTTCCACCTAAAATCATAGAGTTTATAAATTTTGAAAGGTCGTTAAAATTTCTTGATAAATTTTTTAAAAGCATACCTTTTCTATTTATTTTTGCTAAAGATTTTGTTTTTTGCATTGGATTTATTGTTCCATCTTTTTGTGTTGCTCTTTTTGTAGATAAAAAATCTTTTAACTTAGAATATGCCATAGAAGATATGATATTTCCAACTAATGTCTCTGGATTTTTTGTTCTTCTTAAATGTTTCATCAATAAATAAATATCATAAAGATATTTTCCACCATCAACATTTAATTTTGGATGTTTTAGTATTGGATTTCCTAAAAATGCCTCTTCAAAATTACAATCTTTAAATTTTGAAACTGAACCTAACTCTATAAAATCATCAAAAAGACCTAATTGCTGATTTTTGATTTTTCCTGTTTCATAAGGATTGTTTATGTCACTTCTTGGTTGAAATAATCCTCTTAAAATATCTCCATCACCAAGCCTAATTAAAGCATCAAATACATCTTTTGCTATAGCTTTTCCAATACCTTTTCCGTGCTCAACAACATGAATAAAAGCCATCATATCATTGTGAGAAAGTTGCATAACTAATACATCAAGTATAAATTTAACTTCAACAGAGTCAAAAAAACTCATTCCACCTTTTCGTTTAGCAGGGATGGAAAACTCTCTTAAATTTGCTTCAATACCATCTGCACTTGAATTATTTCTATATATTATTGCAATTTCATTATGTGGAGTTTCACTTTTTGAAATCAATTGTGAGATATATTCATATTGAGAGAAAAGCTCATTAAAAGCTAATAGTTTTGGTTTATGTTCATCTTGAGTTCTTACAACTTCAAGTTTTTTTTCATAAACTCTTTCATTAAATTCAATAACTTTTGTTGCTAAATCTAAGATTGGTTTTGTTGAACGATAATTTTTTCTAAGAGTAAATACTTTTGCATTTTCATATCTTTTTGCAAAAGTTGAAATAATTCCAATATCAGAACCATTAAAAGCATAAATACTTTGGTCATAATCACCTACACAAAATAGTGATTTTGGTCTAAATCCATCAAGTAATCTTCCTTGAAGTGGATTTGTATCTTGATACTCATCTACTAAAATCTCTTTAAAATCAAACTCTTTTTCTTTTAAAGTTTCAAGCATAAGTGTTAGTAAATCATCAAAATTTGCATAACCATATTTTGTTTTCAATTCATGAAATTCAGCAACTACATCTTCATAAATCAAAGTATAAATTTCATGACTAGCATTTTTTGATTTTATCCATGAAGCAAAATCTTCACCATCATTTGAATTTAGATATAAAGAGTACATATCATACAAATATCCACCATCATATGGATTTGCTTCATCATCTCTTTCCATAAAAACTCTTTTTTCATAAATAGATTTAAATAAAGTTTTTAATTCATTTGGCTGTTTTAAAGTAATATTTACATTTAATTCTTTTAAAAGTTTATAAGAAACAGAGTGAAAAGTTCCTGCCATTATTTGTTTTGCGATATCTTTTCCAAAAAATTTAGCAACCCTTGCTACCATTTCAGCAGCTGCTTTATTTGTAAAAGTTAAAAGTAATATTTGATTTGGTTTAACACCATTGTTTATTAAATTTGCAATTCTTCCAACTATAGTAGAAGTTTTTCCTGTCCCAGCACTTGCAATAATTAGATTAAAACCATAAGGACAAGTTGCCGCTTCTAGTTGTTCTTGATTTAGATTTGATAAAGGCATTGGATTTAGTTATTTGTATTTTGTAAAAGTGTAATCATTTCGAAATAGTATCATAAAAGATTTAAGAAAGATTGAAATAAAAAAAGGATGCCCAGGGGAGACATCCTTCTTTACACAAGGAAACATAAAAAATTATCTATTTAAGAAATCTTATCTTAAAAAATACTCATATAAATAAGTCGCTGCGTCAACTTATCTATAGAGAAATTATAATAGTTCATAATTAACTAAAATCTAATCGAAAATTAACGAAGAGTTAACTTCCCTATTTTAGATTCTTAATTAACTGCTGAAACAATTTACTAAAACCTATCAAAAGAATAATTACTATATACACATATTGAGAAATATTTATTGATTTTTGAGCCATAATCCAATGAATTGTTATTAAAATCAAAGCTAAATATATAAATTTATGATATTTGTTATATTTTCTAAAAAGTTGTTTTGTTGAAGTAATTGCCATAAATAAAACTATAAAAAAAGCAATCATTCCTAAATAAATAAATGGTTTTTCTAAAGTCTCTTTAAAAATAAAATCTAAATCAAAAGAAGCATCTAAAACTACAAAGTTCAGAAGATGTAATAAAGCATAAAAAAATCCTAAAAGTCCTACTTCTTTTCTATATTTTATTAAATTTATTTTCTCTTTTATTAGTGAAATAGATATTGTAAAAAATAGTATTACAGTTGCTGTTCCACCAGTTATTGTATAGATATATTTTATAGGGTCATTTACATTATCAAATATAAATAACCTAATATTTAAGTAAACAAGAGGAGCTAAACTTAATAAATATATAAAAAATCGTACCATTAGAAATACTTTGTTAAATCCATATTTTTATACAAACTTGCAACTTCATTTTCATAACCATTAAACATTAAAGTGTTTTGTTTTAAAAAACTTCCTAAAACTCTCTCTTTTTTTTGAGACCATCTTGGATGGTCAACATTTGGATTTACATTTGCATAAAAACCATACTCTTTTGGATTTTCTTTTTGCCAAGTGTTAAGTGGTTCTTTTTCTACAAAAGAGATTTTAACTATTGATTTTATTGATTTAAAACCATATTTCCAAGGAACTACAAGTCTCATTGGAGCGCCATTTTGTTTTGGCATAACATCTCCATATAAACCAATAGCTAAAAAAGATAAATCATTCATAGCTTCATCTATTCGTAAACCTTCAACATATGGATAATCCAAAGTTGCAAATACACCTCTACTTTGGTCTGGAAAACTGTCTTTATCAACTAAAGTCTCAAATCTTAAATATTTTGCAGTTGAAAGTGGTTTTACTTTTTTTATTAAACTAGAAAGTGTAAATCCATTCCAAGGAACAACCATAGACCAACCTTCAACACATCTAAATCTATAAATTCTCTCTTCAATATCAAACATTTTTACTAAATCATCTAAATCAACTTCCATAGGATTTTCAACTAAACCATCAATAGACACTTTCCAATTTTCAGTTTTCAAAGTATGTGCCATGTCTTTAACATCTCTTTGATTTGTAGTAAATTCATAAAAATTATTGTGAGAAGTTATTTGCTCGTATGTATTTAATTTTAGATTATTTATATTTTTATCTTTTATATAATTTAGAGTTTGTGTAGGTAATTTTTCATTTGCTAAAAGTTCCATAATTGCTCCACTTGATACAAGTGTTGCAGCTCCTAGTTTTATAAAACTTCTTCTTTTTTCAAAAAACTCTTTTGGAGTTACTAAGTTTTCAGTTATCTGCCAAGATTTTTTTCTAATAAGTTTCATAACATATCCTTTGTATTTCTAATCAAATTATAGAAATTTTCTGTAAAGGATATGTTTAGAATAAATTCTTTATTTGCCTTTTAATAAAATAGTTATATATTTACTCGACCAAACAAGTAAAACTAAAACTAACAAAATAGCTGTTAAATTTAGGAAAAAGATATAATCCAAACCAAAATTTGAACAAATTGAAGAAAAAAGTCTTAATAACACAATAAATTGTAAAGCTATAAAAATTATAACTGTAAATTTATTCGCAACTATTTGATTTCCTGAATGTCCTAAAATTACCCTAGTTCCAAAACCTATAAGTAAAGTCAAAAAATATCCCAAAGCAAAACTATGAATTACAATCTTTTCAAAATAGATACTTGAGTTATAAATAGCAAAAATACTCTCGATAATTGATATGAAAAATCCTAGAACTATCCAATAAAGTCCTAAATATAATATCCAAATTATTGCTTCTACTTTAAATATTGGAAGTTTCCATTTTATCAACTCTTTTGTAATAATAAAAAATAAAGGTATATCACTGATAAGATTGAATCTAACATCATCAAAAGATAAAATTACAATCTTTAAAATAAGTAATATAAAAACTATTTTTAAAAATTTTAAACTTTTATAAGCTACATGATTTGGCACTTTAGCTCTTGTAAAAAAAGGTATCATTCTTTGGGAAATAGTTAAAAATATCATAAATAAAAATAGATAAAATCCAATATTAATAGCTATTTTTGAAATAAAAAAAGAGTATTTAAAATCTAAATTTGAAATTATAAATAAAAAATGTGAAATAAGTCCTGCAAAAAGTGCTATTAAAACCCATTTGGTATCATTTTTAATTTGAACTAAACTTTTTTTATGAATATCTAACAGTAGTTTAAAACTAAATATTTGTGTAATCAAAAGAAAAATTTGAAAAACAAAAGTAATTTTTGAATAAAAAATTAAACTTAAAAATATGCATAATGAATTAAAAAAATATGCAAAAAAATGTCTTTTATATATTTTTTCTGAAATTTCAGCTTGCATAAGAAATTTAGGAAAAACAACAAATAAAAAACCTAGAAAGAACTGTAAAAAAACTACAAAAACCATACTATAAGCATGATAAGTCAAAATTGATGTATCTAAAACTAAAATATTTGAATAAACCAAAATAAAAAGTATCATAAATAGAGTAAAAAACAGTATCCCACTTGTAAAGAATGGTTGATGTGGTTGAGAAAAAAATCTTTTATACCATGAAAACAACATAAAATCTCCTATAAATTTTAGAAGATTTTAGCTGTTAAGAAAAATTAAAACATTGATTTAAAACAAGTATTTTATTTATTCAAATTTTTATATGCTTCACAACCACTATCAAGTTTCATATCACAAGCTTTTTTAAATAGTTGAGAAGCTAATTCATCATTTTTTGTAAAAAATTCACCTTCAAAATACATAACTCCAAGATTATAACAAGCATTAGCATAACCTAAATCACAAGATTTTTGATATAAGTTTGCAGCTTTTAAAGGATTTTTTTCAACACCATCTTCATTTGTAAATCTTACTGCAAGATTATAGCAAGCTTTAGAATGATTCATATTACAAGCACGTGTTAGATAATCTACTGTTTTAAAAACATCTTTATCTACACCATCTCCAACAGAATACATATTTGCAATATTGTAACAACCTGCACTAATTCCAGCTTGACAAGTTTTTTCATATAACTCAATAGCTTTCAAAGAGTCAAGAAGCGTTCCTTGAGCATTTTGATACATATATGCAAGATTATAACAAGCTGTAGTGTGTCCATCATTACAAGCTTTTGTAAAATACTCTATTGCTTTAGGATAATTTTGCTCTATTTTATCTCCCTTGTAATATAAAAGTCCAAGATTATAACATCCTGATGTTGCACCTTCATCACAAGCTTTCAAAAAAAGATTTGCTGCTTCTAAAACATTTCCTTTTTTTAATTCTGTAAATCCATCATTTACAACAGAAGCACTCAAAGTTTGCAAACTTAAAATTGAAAATAACAAAATTTTGATTAATATTTTAAGCATAATTTCTCCTTATTATAAAATTATTTCAATTGCTATTATACTATTGTTTTAAGATTTTAAAATTAAGAGAGAAGAAAAAAGAGAGAATAGAATAAAAAATCCACTATAAAAGTGGATTTTTCTTAAAAATTAGTGACAACCACATCCTGTTCCACAAGAACCACCAGTTACACCTTTAGCTGCTGCTAATGCTGCTTCATAGTTTGGCTCTTCTGTAATTTCAGGACAAATTTCTTTGTAAGTCACTTTTCCAGAAGCATTAATAACAAATACAGCTCTACAAGCAACACCTGCTAATGGTCCAGAAGAGATTAATACACCATAAGATTTTGCGAAAGCTTTAGCTCTAAAATCTGAACCAACTTTTAAATTTTCAATTCCTTCAGTTGTACAGAATCTTCCCATTGCAAATGGTAAATCCATAGAAACTACGATTACTTCTGCATTTTCTATTTTCGCTGCTTCAACATTAAATTTTCTTGTTTCTGCTGCACAAACAGCTGTATCTAAAGATGGAACTACTACTATAATTTGAGCTTTTTCTTTTTCTCCACCAATTTGAATATCTGATAAATCTCTTGCTACAACTGTAACAACAGGTGCAATATCTCCTACATTAATTTCTGTACCACTTAAAGTTACTTCATTTCCTTTTAATTTTGTTGTTGCCATTATTATTTTCCTTTAATTTTTTTAAAATATATACGAAATTATAATCAAATAGGATAAATTTACTCTTAATTATTTGCAATCAAGATGTAATTATTTTATCTGTTACTATTTAACTCTAATAGCATCTATTTCAAGAACAATTTTATCCTCTGATAATAGTTTTGTCAATGAAGCTTTAAAAGCTTTTTTACTAAGACCAAATACTTCATTTATGTCAGAAGCCTCACTCTTATAAGTAAAATTTAATTTTCCACCATTTTCAACTAAAATATCAAAAACTTTATCACCTGATATTTTTTCACCAATTTTTTGCAAAGACAAATCAATTTTATTATCAGCTCTAATGTTTTTTATATAAGCTCTTTTTTTATCACCAATTTTTAAATTTTCAAAAATTTCTGTGTGATAAATCATTCCTTCATATCTATTATTAACTATTACTTTATATCCTAATGGAGTTTTAGAATAAAGTATTATTTCAACCTCATCATTTTTTTCTAAATCTCTTATTTCTTTTAATAACTCATATTTTTCAGAGGCTATTAACCTATTTGTTCTCTCGTCTAATTGAAGTTGTAAAACTTTTCTTTTTCCAACGTCATAAGTTCCTTTTTGCTTATTTTTTGGAACTAAAATATCTTTTGGTAATCCAATATCTACAAATGCTCCAAACTTTGCACTATCAACTATTTCTAAAGATGCAAATTCATATAAATAAACATAAGGTTTTAATGTTGTTGATACAAGTCTATCTTCACTGTCTGTATAAATAAATACTTCAAGTAAACTATCAATTTCCATAGACTTTGTAACATAGGCATTTGGCAGTAGTACTTCTGTTTCGTCAGCACTAATTAAATAAATTCCAGGTTCACTAACCCTATTTACTCTTAAAGTATTTAATCTTCCTACTTCTATTTTTTCATTCATTTTGGTTTTTCCGTTTCTTTTTTTGTTTAATTGTCGATTATAGCTAAATAATTCTTTTTAGTGAAATCTTACAAATATTATTTAAATAATAAATTTATTCTTCTATTAAAATAGAATCATCTATTTTTATTATTCCTGTCTTAATAACATCTGCATAAATTCCAACTTTTCCATCATTACTTTTTTTAATGGTTTTTAATATATTTATATCTTTTGGTAAATTTTCTTGTTCTAATGTAGTCATTACACATCTACTTGTTGATTGTTTTATTTTTAAAATAACTTCTTCTCCAATATATATTTTTTTACCTACCCAGTTATTTTCAACAAAATCTTTTTCTTTGGAATCTAATTGAATAATAATATTTGGTCTAAATCTATTAATATTAAAATCTCCTTCTTTATATAATTCTTTTAGTTTAGATATAGTTGAAGTTGTTAATAAATGTATTATTCCAATATCAAAAAATGTACCTTTAGGCATAATAACATCAAGTATAGAATCATCAAATAAACCTTCAAGTTTTGCATCATTTGGAACATTTGAGGATAGTCTAATATCTGAATTGAAGTTTTTAGATAATATTTCATTAATATCATTTTGGGAACTTGATAATACTGATTTATCAGGTAATTTAATCTCTATATTTGGAATTTTATTAAGTGTTGGTTCTTCTAAAAAACTTGAACTGTATTTAAAAATATTTGGCCATTTTCTAGGGTTTTTAGCACTTATTATTTTTTTACTTTTTATATCAATTAATGCATAAGAACGATCACCTAATAAACCTTTTTCAGTGATTATAGTTTGTTTTAAATTTTCTCCTTGCATAGATTTAACTGGATATCTTAATAAAGAAGAAACTTTACCTATTTTTTTCATATAAATAACTCCTAAAATGAAATTTTGGTAATTATATGTTTTATGCTAAGTCAATTCAAGATAAAAAAAATACAATTTATTGTAAATTTTGTACATCTAAGATTTTGTTTTTAAAGCTTTAAATTCTGATGGTGTATAGTTTGAGTATTTTTTGAAAAATTTTGAGAAATGTGAAGTGCTATTAAAACCCATTTTTTCAGATATCTCTTTTATAGATGAATTTGAATATGATAATTGTCTTTTAATCTCAATAATATTTCTATCAATAATCAAAGATAAAAGAGTTTTATTTAAGTATTGTTTTGTTAATTCATTTAATCTTTTAGTTGTTATTCCAAAATAATTTGCATAAAAATGTGTATTTTTTTCAATTTTATAGTTATCATCAATTAATCTTATTAAAGTATAAATTCGTTCATTTTTATAATACAAGTTTGCATCTGGTTCTTTAAATTTTAAAATATATTCTAAAATCGAACAAAAAAGATGCGAAGAAATTCTATTATGTATATCTTCTTCTTTTTCAATCATTAAAATTAAATTACTTATATTTTTTGAAATAGCATTGGAAATTTTAATAATAGGTAATGTATTTTCTTCAAATAATTCATTTATAATACTATTTGGAGGTAAAAATTCTTTCGAAAAATGGAAAATATATCCTTCACAATTTTCAAAAAAATTATCTTTTAATAACTGATGTATTTGCCAAGGTTTTACTAAAGATAGAGTATTTTTTTTTAAAATAAATTCTTGAAAATCAATTTTATATTTTAGTTGACTTTTGGTTATATATACGATTTCATACAATTCGTGCTGTTGAGGACTAAAAGTAAAAAAATCTTTTTTACTTTCTATATCTATTTTTATAAAACTAAAAGATTTATTTTTATTTAAAATATTTTTTTTATTCATTCAATTTTTTATAAATATACTATCTTTTTAATCCAATTAGTTTCACTACTGTTAAAATAATAACTGATACCATAATAATACTAGCTCCTGAGCTAATATCATATACATAAGAAACAATTAACCCAATGATTGTAAATATTGTGGCTAAAATTGAACTAATCATCATCATCGAGGAAAGTTTATTTGCAAATGTTTCAGCTAAATATGTAGGAATTGTTAAAAGTGCAATAACTAAAATCAATCCAACTGCCTTAATTGCTGCAACGACACAAAGTGCTGCAAGAATCAAAATTAACGTATAAAAGAACTTTACATTTATACCTCTTAAACTTGCAAATTCACTATCATAAGAAACTGCTAATATCTGTTTATAAAAAAATAAAATAATGAAAATAATGAAAAAATCTAACAAAGACATAAATATTAAGTCTTCATTAGAAACAGCAATAATTGAACCAAATAAATATGACATCAAATCTACATTATATCCAGGAGTTAAATCAACAAATATAATTCCTATTGCCATACCACTTGCCCACATTATGCCGATAATTGCATCTATTCTTGTTCTATTTTTTAATGTTATTATCGCAATTATTATTGCTGTTAATACAGCAAAAATTGTTGCACCAAATAAAACAGGTATTCCCAAATAAATAGCAAGTCCAATTCCACCATAAGAACTATGAGCTATTCCACCAGTTAAAAAAGTAATTTTATTTACAACTACTAAAGAACCTATAATTCCAGCAGCAATTGAAATCAAAATTCCTGCAATTAAGGCATTTTGAATAAAACTATATTGTAAAACTTCTAACATTTCTTACCTTTAATGGTTGTGATTACAACAAATTTGAGTTTTTCCTAATGCTGATAGAAGTTCAACTTCGCATAAATGCTCATTTTGTGTATTTATATTTTTTTGTACATTTTCTAAAGAGTGATAAACTATATTTTTATTGATATGTGCTACATTTTTTGCATAATTTAATAAAACAGAGATATCATGACTAACAACAACTATACAAATAGATTTATTTAACTCTTTTAATAATTCATAAATTTCTCTTTGACCTTTTACATCAATACTTGCTGTTGGTTCATCTAAAAGCATAATTTTCGGGTTTGAACAAAGAGCACGTGCTATAAAAACTCTTTGTCTTTGTCCTCCACTTAAATCACCAATTTTGCTATTTGCAAATTTTTCCATACCTACTTGTTCCAATGATTTCATCGCACAAGAAATATCATCTTTTGAATAACCAAATATTTTCTTTTTAGAGCTAATATGTCCCATCAGAACTATTTCTAAAGCAGTAATTGGAAAATCAATATTTAAATTTGTATTTTGAGGAACATATCCTATTAAACTATTTGGTATTTTTTTATTAATTGTTCCAGATTGGGGAGTTAACAATCCTAAAATCAATTTTAATAAAGTTGATTTTCCACCACCATTTGGTCCAATTATTGCTAAAAAATCATTTTCATTTATTGATAAATTTATATTTTCTAATACATCTGTTTTATGGTATCTATAAGATAAATTACTTATATTTATTAATTCCACTAAAAAACCTTTATTTGCAACTTTGTTGCAATATTATCAAAGATTAGATAAATCTAATCTCAAATCTCATTTCTAATCCAAGAATAAACTAATCCTAAATATTCATGAATTGCAATTTCAACTTTTCGCAAATTCTTTGCACTAAAATATGCACTATAAGAATCATCCAAATAAGCCAAATTATTTGTAGGGCTTGCAATGATATTTAATCCTTCTTTTTTAAATAAAAGTATTGAACGTTTCATATGAGATGCTGAAGTCACTAAAATAAAAGGTTCTGTTCCAACTATTTTTTTTGTTTCAATAACTTCTTCTTTTGTATCTTTTGGAGTATCAAGTCTTATAATATCTTCTTTCTTAACTCCTAATGAAATTGCTAATTTTTCTTGCATTAAAGCATGAGAATCTCCACCACTAATACTATAACCTGAAACTATAAGTTTTGCATTTTCTAGATTTTTATAATGTCTTATTCCCTCAACTAATCTATTTATTGCTGTCATTTTAACCTGAGAAGTAATACTTAAACTATCATCATTTTTATGTCCACTTCCTAAAACTAAAATATAATTTACTTTTGGTGTTTGAAGTAAAGCTGGATATGAGTTTTCAAGTGGATATAAAATTGCATTTGAAATAGTTTGATTTGATAAAAGAGCAAACCATAAAAAAGCTAGAAATAAAAAAAATTTAGCTTTTTTGTATGAATTAAACATCAAATAAATAAAAGATAAAAAAAGTAAAAAAAGACAAATAGGAATTGGCAACAAAAAAGCTGAAACGATTTTTTTAAATATAAACATCTAAACTCCAATTAAAGCTGAAGTATATCCAACAACCCTACTTTTATCTTTTGTTACATCGGCACTTGTGCAATGATTTAATATTTTAGTTTCATAATTATTTTTTATTGCCCAATTAATTATTGCTTTAACTCCTATTTTTCCGCAAGCTTCACAATAATCAAAAAGTTTTAAATCTTTTTTATTTATTGCTTCTAAGCAGATATTATCAAGTTTTTGAGCTTCTTCAAGAGTATAAAAATGACTTAAATCTGTGCTTATTACTACAAAATTAGACTTATCTTTTAAAACCTCATCAATAACTTTTGATAAATCTTTATAATCAATTTGCCCATAAACTATCTCAACTAATTGAACATTTTCAAAATAGTGTTTTATAAATGGCGCTTGCGTTTCAGTTGAGTGTTCAAATTCACACTCAATATTAAAATCTAAAAAATCATATTTATCTATAAGTTTTTGAGAAAACTCTTTATCAACTTTTAGATTTCCAAGTGGCGTTTCATATTCATCATAAAGTGCAACACTAGCACCTTTTAGATAAACTCTATGAGATGGACCAAGAACAACTACTCTTTTTATATCTTTTTTTGAAAATGAAACTAACTTGTAAGCTAAATTTGCAGTAAATCCACTATAAATATATCCAGCGTGGGGAACAATAATAGCTTTTATATCTTCAAAACTTTCAACATTTGTTTTAACACTATTAAAATGATTTATATATTTTAAAATCTCTTCTTTTTTTTGTGGATAAAAACTTCCACTTACAACTGCTTTTCTTATACTCATTTGAAAACTCCATCAAGTTTTGTTTTACATTTAGGACAACATCCGTCAACAAGTCTGTTTTCTAAAACATTAAAATATTCTCTTATTATTAAAACTTCTTTACAATTTTTGCAAACTGTATCATTTTCGAAAGTACTATTTCCTTTATAAACATAGTTTAACCCATGACTTTTTGCAATATCATAAGCCATTTGTAGAGTTTCATCTTTTGTTCGTTCTAAATTTTGTTCTTTATAATCTGGATGAAAAGCGCTAATATGCCAAGGAACATTAACACCAAGATTTTCTTTTATAAATTTAACAATATTTTCTAACTCTTGTTTTGAGTCATTAATTGTTGGAACTATTAAAGTTGTAATTTCTAAATGAATATCATTTTTCTTGATATTTATCAAATTATCACAAACAACTTTTAAATCACCACCTAATGATTTTTTATAATAGTTTTTATCAAAAGATTTCAAATCAATATTCATAGCATCAATAACATCTTTCATATCAGCTATTACTTCACTACTTTCAAAACCATTTGAAACAAAAACAGATTTTAGTCCAAACTCTTTTGCCTTTAAAGCTATATCTTTTGCAAATGGATAAAAAATTGTTGGTTCATTATAAGTATATGAAATTGACTCACATTTTTTTTCTATTGCAATATTTACTATTTCATCTACACTAAAATAGTTGTTTTTGTTTATATTCGAAGTTTGCGAGATTTGCCAGTTTTGACAAAATGAACATCTAAAATTACAACCAACAGTTCCCAAACTAAGAGATTTTGATGAAGGTAAAAAATGATAAAGAGGTTTTTTTTCTATTGGGTCAATATTTAAAGCACTCAAATATCCATAAACTAAACACTCTATTTTTTCACCAATATTTTTATTTACTCCACAAACTCCTGTTTGCCCTACTTTTAATTTACAATAATAAGAGCATAAAAGGCAAACTAATCGCTCTTTTTCTTGTTTATAAAATTTCATTTTATCTTCTTAACTTCATAAGTAAAGATTTGAGGATGAAACTCCAAACAATTTATTTCAAAACTTCCTTTATAACAAAGATGTGAGAAAAACTCTTCAAAAGTTGGGAGTTGTTCCCAAACTTGAGGTAAAAATGTACTTTTTCTTCCATCTTTTTGTAAAATCACACCATGAATATTTGGTTTGATTTTTGATTTTAAATCTTTTATATCTGTATAAATCACTTCAACAGGTGTTGATAATATAGAGATTTCAATTTTTACTTTTTTAAACTCTAAGGGCGTTAATTCATAAAATCTTGGGTCTTCAAAAGCAGCTGCAAAGGCATTTGAAATCAAATCATCTAAAAGTGGTCTATATGCTTGAAGTGAACCAATACAACCTCTAAGTTGCCCATCCAAAGTCAATGTTACAAAAGTTGCACCATTTTCTTTCAGTTCTGGAAAATCAGTTAAAAGTTTTGTTTTATCAATCTTTATATTTGAATCAAACTTCTTTTCAATAGATTTTTTTGTTATATCCAATAAAACCTGATTTTCCATATTAACTCCTTAGTTTTTAATAATATCCTTTATTGCTTCAATAAATTCATCACTATCATTTACACAACGGCATACTTTATATTCACTAATTCCTAATTTATGAGCAATTTCTCTATATTCAATATCAAGTTCAAAATCTGTTTCAGAATTATCAACAATAAATGAAATTGGATAAATAATTACATTTTCATCTTTAAAATTTTTTAACATATCTTCAAGTGATGGTTCAAGCCATTTTAAAGGTCCAACTTTTGATTGATATGCTAAATTAATTGATTTAAATTTTATTCCCTTTTCATCTAATTTTTTTGATAAAATTTCCACATGTTCATTCATCTGTTCTTCATATGGATCACCTTTTTTAACAATTTTTTGTGGTAATCCATGTGCAGAAAATATCAAATTATACTCTTTTTTGTCATCAATATTTCTAATTACTTCATTTACAATACAATCATTAAATTTATCATTTTTATAAAATTCTTCTATATATTTTACAGTAAATCCCTCATATGGGATATTTCCTATAAAATCTTGAACTGACGATTTTGTTGTAGTAGTTGAAAATTGTGCATATAAAGGAAATAATAAAATTTCATTTATTCCATCTTTTTTTATTTGCTCTAGAACATCATTTGCAAATGGAGGAGTATAACGCATAGCTTGATATGTTTTAAACTCTTCTATTTTTTCATTACATTTATCTACTAATTTTTCAGTTAATGGATTAATTGGTGAAGCATTACCAATTTTTTCATAATTTTCCCAAGCACTATCAAGTCTTTTTTTTACTATAAAATTTGCAATAATACTTCTTATAAAATCTATATTTATAGTTAATATATTTTCATCATTAAACATATTTGTTAAAAACATTTTTAATTCATCTTTATTTCTAGCTCCACCCATATTTAATAGAACTAAAGCCTTTTTATTTTTTTGCATTTTCTTCTAACCTTATAATTTTATCACTACACCATTTTGCCATATCTAAATCATGAGTTATTAACAAAATAGCACATTTATCTAATAATGTAATCAATAATTTCATCACATCGTAAGCTATTATATTATCAAGTGCAGATGTTGGTTCATCAACTAAAAGTAAATCTGGTTTCATCAAAAGTGCTCTTAAAATTGAACATCTTTGAAGTTGACCTCCACTTAATTGATAAGTTTTTTTATCTAACAACTCTTTTTGTAGACTTAACTTTGGTAAAAGTTCATCTAATTCTTTATAAAAATCTCTTTTTACTACATCTTTTATCTGCTCTAAAATTGAGTAAGTTGGATGAAAAGAGTTAAAAGGATCTTGAAAAATCATTGCAATATTTGATTTTTCAATAGTTCCACTTATTGGTTTTAAATTTCCGTAAATTAATTCAAAAAGAGTAGTTTTTCCTGTTCCACTTTTTCCAAAAATTGTAACTAATTCACCTTTTTTTAATTTCAATGAAAAATCTTTGTAAATTGGGTTTTCTTTTTTATAATAAAATATTAAATTATTTATATTTAAAACTAAATCTTTATTCAACTTTTTACCTTTTAATTTAATTTATTACTATATTAAAAAATAGCTTTATCTTCCCTCTACAAAGAGTTTTTGTGCATTTCACTTTTTTTATACAATAATAGGTAAAACTTATACTGAATATTTAATAAAAAAAGAAAATATTAAGCATAAAAAAAGAAAAAAAAGCTAAAATATTTTTCTTAAAATTAAGGAGATAAAATGAAAAAAATCGTTCTTGCAACATTAGCTGTTGCTACTTTAGCGTTAGCAGATGCACCTGCAGCTTACAATACTTGTAAAGCATGTCATGGAGCAAAAGGTGAAATCAACATTACTACTCAAAGTAAAAGTCATGTTCCAGCAAACTTAGCAAAAGCTGATGTTGAAAAAGCATTACATGGTTATAAAGATGGAACTTATGGTGGACCAATGAAAGGTATCATGAAAGGTCAAGTAATGAAACTTTCTGACGCTGACATCAAAGCTTTAGCTGAATATATCGGTAAATAATTTTTTAGAAGAATAAAGACTCTTTATTCTTCTTTCTTTTCCTCTTTTTTCTTTTCACTTTGAAGTTTTTCTTCTTTAGCTTCTTTTAAATTCTTCTCTTTTTTTATTGCATCGTTTAAATCATCAACACTATCATATAAAAGACCATTTAACATCTTATTTGCATCATCAAATTGACCTGTTTTTGCAGCCCAAACAAAAAGAAGTAATAATCCTGCTGAGATTATAATTCCAACAATTAACATAAAAAAAAGTGTATCATTTATCATTTAAAAACTCCTATTTCATCTTTATTCTAAGTGAATTTAATACAACCATTAATGAACTTAAACTCATTGATAAAGCAGCCACTAAAGGAATAACTAGACCAGCCATTGCTAAAGGTATTGTAATCATATTATAAACTATTGATAAAGATAAATTTTGTTTAATATATTTATATGTTTTATTTGAAATAACAAATGCATCCTTCAAAGAATTTAGCGTTGAATTTAATAAAACTATATCAGAAACAGCAAGTGAAATATCAGCTGAATTTCCCATTGCAATTGCAACATCTGCATTTGATAAAGCAACACTATCATTTACTCCATCTCCAACCATCACAACTATCTTATTCTCTTTTTTTAACTCTTTTATATAATTTGCTTTTGAAACTGGTGTTTGCTTTGCAAAATATTTTTTAATATTTAATTCATTTGCAATTTTTGAAGCAACTTGTTCATTATCACCTGTTAGCATAATTACATCAATATTTTTATTTTGAAGATATTCTATAATCTCTTTTGCATCATCTTTTATTTTATCTTCAAGTTCAAAAGTTGCAATTACTTTTTTATTTATAGCAAACAAATAAACTGTTTTTGTTGAATCAAATTTATAATATATTCCAAATTCTCTTAACAACTCAATATTTCCACCAATAATTTCAAACTCTTTTTCTTCTATATTTTTATATATTGCACTCATTCCTTTTGCTTCTATATTTTTTACAGTTTCAAGTTCTTTAATTTTTAAATCGTACTTTGATTCTAAATATTTTTTTATTGAAATACTAACAGGATGACTAGAAGCAGAAAGTAAAGAGTATAAAAGGTTTAATTTATGAATATTATCATCTAAAATTCGAGCTTTTGATACATTTAATTCACCTTTAGTTAAAGTTCCTGTTTTATCAAAAACTACACTTGAAGCAACAGCAAGTGTTTCAATAAATTTTGCTTCTTTGAAGAGTAAACCTTTTTTTGCAAGCTCTGAAATACCTATTAAACTTGCCATTGGAGTAGCAAGTGCAAGTGCGCAAGGACAAGCAATAACTATAACTGAAACAGCAACAATAAATGATTTTTCAAATTGACTTGTCCCTTCATAATCAAAACCTAAATCTATTCCAAAAAAATACCAAACAACAAAAGTAAGAATTGCTAAACTTAAAATAGTAACACTAAAACCTTTTGAGATTTCTGCTGCTTTTGTTTGAATAGTTGGTTTAGAGTTTAAAGAATCTTCCAATAAAGAAACAATTGAAGAGAAAGTTGAATTTTTAAAATTTTTAGTAACTTCAAATTGTATTAAAGAATCTAAATTTATAGTTCCACTATAAACAATATCCTGAGTTTTTTTATAAATGGGAAGAGATTCTCCTGTTAAAGTTGATTCATCAAAAGAACCACTTCCTTGGATAATTTTTCCATCAACAGGAACTTTTTCTCCTGGTTTTATTTCTATAATATCACCAATATTTATACTATTTAAAGCTACAGTTTTTCTCTCATTGTTTTTTATAACAACAGCTTCTAAAGGTAAACTTGATTTTATTTTATCTAAAGTATCAACAGCAGATTTTTTTCCTATTACTTCTAAATATTTTCCAACTAATACAAAAGTAATAATCATTGAAACTGAATCAAAATAACTCTCACCTTTTGCACCAAAAAGAATAAATAAAGAATATATATAAGTTGATGTTGCACCAGTTGCTACTAAAAAATCCATATTTAAAATACGATTTTTTAAACCAAAATAAGCACCTTTGAAAAATATCCATCCACTATAAAATAAAACAGGAGTTGAAAGTAAAAATTCTCCTATATGAATCATATCTTTTACTTCTTTTGATATACCCGTAAAAAATCCAGTATATTTTGCAACACTTAACATCATAATATTCATACTACAAACAACAGCAACCATCATACGAATAAAATAATCTCTTTTTGCTTTTGAAGCTTGTGCATCTGCTACACTTGAATCATAAGCATAAGCGTTATAACCAATTGATCTAATTTTTAAAATAATTTCTGAAAGTTTTAGTTTTTCATCATCCCAAACAATCCGTGCCTTATTTGTTGTAAAATTGATATTAGCTTCAACTATTCCTTTTGTGTCATATAATATTTTTTCATTTAACCAAACACAAGCTGCACAATGGATTCCTTCAATTATCAAATCTATTTGAGAAAATCCATCTTTTGTTTTACTTACATAATTATCTAAAAAATTTTCAGAATCAAATTTTGTAACATCATCATTATCCAATTTTATAGGAGGAGCAATTGTTTTATTTCCTAATTTATCATAAAAAGAGTCTAATCCATCATCTTTAAGTATATGATATACGCCTTGGCATCCTTTACAGCAAAAATTTAAATCTTCTTCTTTTATCATTACATTTTCATCAAATTCTAAATGACAATGATTACACTTGATTTTCGACAAATGGACTCCTAATAGACTAAAACTATATAATTATTGATTTTTTTATTACTTAGATATTATGTTTATTTATGATATTATATCTTAATAATTTTGGAGAGAGTCTTAATAATGATAAATAATATTTCAATACTGAAAAATATAACTATTTTATATGCAGAAGATGAAAAAGACTTAAGAGAAGTAACACATCAAATTTTAAAGGGCTTTACCAAAAAGCAATATGTTGCACAAAATGGACAAGAAGGTCTAGAACTTTTTAAAAAATATGAGAATGAAATTGATTTAATTATTACTGATGTTAATATGCCTATTTTAAATGGTTTAGACATGGTAAAAGAGATAAAAAAAATCAATATGAATATTCCTATTATTGTTGCAACTGCATTTTCAAATAAAGAGTATTTACTTGAAGCTATCGATATTGGTGTTGATAAATATGTTTTAAAACCTATTGATATTGCAAAACTTTTACAAGTAATGTCACAATCTTTGATTTATCATGAATTAAAAGATTTATACACAGATAAACTAACAAATCTTCCAAATAGAAATAAACTAAAAAAAGATTTAGATGAAAACAATATTGATTTAATGGCATTATTAGATATTGATGAATTTTCAACAGTAAATGATTTATTTGGTGAAAAAATTGGTGATACAATTTTATATGAGTTAGCTAATAAATTAAAAAGCTATTTTAGTGATGAAGAGTATTTTGTATATAGAATTGAAGCTGATAAATTTGCAATTGTTGCAAAGCAAAGTAATAAAGATGTAAATGAATTTTATGATATATGTAAAACATTTGCTGATAAAATTGAAAAAGAATCATTACTTATTGATGAAGATGAAATTGATATAAATATAACTATTGGTATAGCACAAGGTGATGGAGCAAGAGCGTATAAATACTCACAAAGAGTTATAAATTATGCAAGAACAAAACTTCAAAGAATTATGATTTATAATGAATCATTTAAAATCCAACAATCTTTTGAAGAAAATATAAAATGGGTAAAACAATTAAAAGTTGGATTCAGAGAAAATCTATTTCAAGCCTATTTTCAGCCAATTGTTGATACCCAAACAAAAGAAGTTCATAAATATGAGGCACTTATTCGTTATGTAACAAAAGAAGGTGTTGAAATAGCTCCATATAACTTTATAAATGTTGCAAAAAAGACAAAACTTTATCCAAACATCATAAAAATTGTTATACAAGATGCTTTTAAACTAATAAAAAATAAAAACAAAAGAGTTTCAGTTAATATCTCTTTTGATGATATTGCAAATGAAGAAACAACTGCATTTATTTATGAAGTTTTAGAACAAAATAGAAAATATACTCAATTTTTAGAATTTGAAATTTTAGAATCAGAAGAGATTTCAGATTTCAATGAAGTTTCAAAATTCATTGCAGAAATTAAAAAGTTTGATTGTATTGTTGGAGTTGATGATTTTGGAGCTGGATATTCAAACTTCAACTTATTAACTCTTCTTGATATTGATTTCGTTAAGATTGATGGTTCATTAATTGAAAGAATTAATAGTTCAAAAGATTTAGAAATAATTGTAAATACAATTGCTAATTTTTCAAAAGAATTTAAAGTAAAAACTGTTGCAGAATATGTATCAAATGAAGATATTTATAACAAAATAAAAGAGTTAAACATTGATTATTGTCAAGGTTATTACTTTGAAAAACCTTTGAGTTATGATAGTATCAATTAGATTAAGTAGTTAATTACTTAGCCAATTTGATATTATATTTTCTTTCTTGAAAAGTTTAGTTTTTATTCTGGTTATATTTGCAATACAAACTAATTCTTTTGCAGCTGTTTGTAAATCATCATTAATTATTAAATAATCGTAATCTTGAAAAAATTCAACTTCTGCTTTAGCATTTTTAATTCTTTTTTCAATAATTTCTAAACTATCTGTATTTCTACTATTTAATCTCTCTTCTAAAACATTTAAAGATGGCGTTGTAATAAATACTGATGTAACTAAAGCATTTATCTTATTTCTAACAATTTCATGACCTTGAACATCAATATCAAAAATTATCAATTTACCCTCTTCTAAAGCTTTATTAATAGGTTTTAATGATGTTCCATAATAGTTATCATGTACTTTTGCATATTCTAAAAAATCATTGTTTTTTATATCTTCTTCAAACTCTTCTTTAGAAACAAAAAAGTAATCAATACCATTTACTTCTCCAACTCTTGGAGCTCTTGTTGTAGTTGAAATAGAAAAATAGTAATTATCAATATTTTTATATACTTCTTTTAATAGAGTTGATTTTCCACAACCGCTAGGACCTGAGATGATTAAAATTGCACCTTTTTTCTCTTTTATCATCTTATTTTTCCTTTAAAGTAATTCTAACATCAACCGTTTCACCACTTGAAAGTTTATCAATTACCGTTTGATCAAATTTTTCAAGTAAAGGTCTTAATTCATTTATATTAAAATTACTTAGAACTAAATTATAAGGCTTAATAGGCTCTTTTGTTAAATCAAATTCATATTCTTTAACTTCGGCTAAAGCATCATCAATAATAGACGAAATATCTTTCCAATCATTTTTTTCAAGATTTATTTCATTTTGAATATTATCTTCTCTTAGAATATCATTTATTTTATCTAATTCTCGAGAATCTAAAACTCCACCCATATTTAAAGAAGCAAGGCTAACTATACTTTCATCTTCATCTAAATCAAATTCTTCTTCTATTTTTTCTTCCATATCATTATCTATATAATTTACAATAGGAACAGTAACTTCTTCATCTTCTTCATCATCATAAGAGGTAAATGTTGTTACTTTTCTATTATGTTCATATTCCTCTTCTTCTTTAATAATTTCTAATTGTTCAACTAAAAGTGATTCTAACTTTGTAGGTAAAAATGGTCTTGGAATAATAAAATCTCTTGATTTATCAAAAGGTAATTCTTCAGAACTAATAGCACCTAATTTTTTTGAAAGTTGTTTAAGTGAATTAAACTTATCATCTATAAAATTTTGATCTACAACTATTAAATCAAATTTTTCATTTATACTATTTGTTTTTTGAATAGTTAGATTTATATTTAATCTCTTACAAACTAAAGTAAAAATATGTTCAATAATTGCTGTTTCACAAATTAATAATAAATTCACTTTATCTCCTGCAATTTCAATTGTTCTAACTTATAAACTTTATCACATCTCATTGCAAGTTCATTTTCATGTGTTACTAAAATAAGACCTGCATCATTATTTTTAATATAATTAAATAGAGTATTCATTACAACATTTGCTGTATCTTTATCCAAGTTTCCTGTTGGTTCATCTGCAAAAATAATCGCTGGTTTTTTTGTCATAACTCTTGCAATCGATAATCTTTGTTGCTGTCCACCACTTAATTCACCAACACCTTGATTGATAACATATTCTATATTTAATTCTTTTAATAAATTATTATCTATTTTTTCACCACTTAATAATGTGGCTATTTCTAAATTTTCAATTGCTGAAAAGCCTCGAAAAAGATAATGTGCTTGAAAGATTATACCAAAATCATCTCTTCTTATCTTTAAAAGATCATTTTGTTTTATTGAATACATATCTTTACTTTTAAAAACAACATTTCCAAAAGATGGTTTTAAAAGAGAAGATAAAATATTTAAAAGTGTTGATTTTCCACTTCCACTTGTACCAATTATAGCTATTGATTCTTTTTTGTGAAGAGATAAATTTATATTTTTGAAAAGATCGTAATCAAATTTATGAGATAAGTTATTAGCTTGGAGTAAAAGGTCATCTGCAATGAGCGTATCTTTATTATTAGCTTCACTCATTACATATTTCCTTTTATTTTTTTACATTGTAGTTTTAATTAACTACTAATTATTTACCCATTTGTTTTGCAACTTCTGCTGCAAAATCTTCTTCTTTTTTCTCAATACCTTCACCAAGTTCAAATCTAATGTACTCAGTGATTTTAATAGATGCATCAACTTCTGCAATTGCTTGCTCAACAGTTTTTTTATCATCCATTACATAAGCTTGAGATAAAAGTGCAAATCTTCCATCTAATTGAGTATTATCAGTGATATATCTTTCAATTTTTCCTGGAATAATATTTGCCCAAATTTTTTCTGGTTTACCTTGAGCTTTTAATTCTTCTTCAAATTTAGTTTTTGCAGCAGCAATTGCTTCATCTGTTAATTGAGATCTAGAAACAAAATCAGGAATATTTTTTAATGGTTTTCCTAATCTTTTTAACTCATCATTTTCAGCTTCAATTTCTGCTCTAATCGCTTTATTTTCAGATTCAACAAACTCTGCATCTAAATCTTTATATGAAATTACTGTTGGTTTCATAGCAGATGCGTGCATTGCAATGTTTCTTAATAATGCAGCTGCTTTATCTTTTACAGCTTCATCACAAGTAGCAGCTAAAACAACTCCTACTCTTCCTGTTGCATGAACATATCCATTTACAACTTGTCCTGAAACTAAAGCAAGTTTTCTAGCTACTAAATTTTCACCGATTGTTGCAATTTTTTCATTTAAATAAGTTTTAAATTCTTGTCCATTAATTACAGAAGTTGTTAAAACTTCAGCTGAAGCAATTTCATTACTTAAAGCGTGATTTGTAATCTCTTTTGTTAAATTAACAAAATTTTCATTTTTTGCAACGAAATCTGTTTGTGAATTTAATTCTAATAAAGCAGCTTTTGTGAAGTCATCATTAACTAAAACAGAAATTAAACCTTCAGCAGCTACATTTCCAGCTTTTTTAGCAGCTTTACCTAAACCAGCTTCTCTTAAAGCTTGAACAGCTTTTTCTAAGTCACCACCAGTTTCATTTAGTGCATTTTTACAATCAAGCATTCCTGCACCAGTCATTTCTCTTAATTCTTTGATTAATTGTGGAGTTGCACCTGCCATAATTATGCTTCCTCTACTTCTGAAATTTCAGACTCACCTTCTGCAACAGCTTCAGCGATTAACTCTTCCGTTTCTTCAACAGTAACAGGTTCTAATTCAACACCTGTTTCATCTGATAATACAGCTTTCCCTTCATTCATTGCTGCAGCCATTTCGTTGCAGAATAAGTGAATTGATCTAATAGCATCATCATTTCCTGGAATTGGTAAATCTACAACATCAGGGTCACAGTTTGTATCTAAAGGAGCAACAACAGTGATTCCTAATCTTCTAGCTTCTTGAATTGCAATTTTTTCTTTAACAGCATCAAGAACAAACATCATATCTGGAAGTTTGTGCATTTCTTTGATACCACCAAGGTATAATTCTAATTTTTCTTCTTTTCTAGTAAGCATTAAAGCTTCTTTTTTAGTTAAAAGATCTAATTGACCTTCTTCTCTCATTTTTTTAATAATTTCTAATTTTCTAATTGATTTTTTAATTGTTCCGAAGTTAGTTAACATACCACCTAGCCATCTATGGTTAACATATGGCATTCCACAAGAAATAGCAGCTTTTTTGATAGTTTCGCTAGCTTGTTTTTTAGTACCTACGAAAATCATAGTTTCACCTTGAGCAGCTCTGTCTCTAACAACGTTATATGTATATCTGAAGTATCTTAACGTTTTTTGTAAATCTATAATATAGATATTTTTTCTAACACCGAAAATGAATTTTTTCATTTTTGGATTCCATCTTCTTGTTTGGTGTCCGAAGTGTACACCACACTCTAATAGGTCTTTCATTGTAACCATGAGTAATTCTCCTTGAATTATTTTGTATTTATTTTTTGTAAAGGGTTTAGCCTCTGTGCCCCTTAATGTCAAGATTTCTCTTGTCACAACCCATACAAGGATTGACACATGTGAGGTTCTAAATAAAATTAGAACCGTGATTTTATCTAAATTAAATTTAATTTAACTTTAATCTTAATTTAACAATATTTTTAATTTGTAATTAGATAAAATTAAATTTCAATATAAAAGGATAGATTTTGAATTTGCATGAAAAACTAAATGAATTAAAAGTTGAAATAGCAAAAGGCGTTGTTGGTCAAGAAGAGATGGTAAACTCTATTTTAATTGGACTTCTTACAAATGGTCATATTTTACTAGAAGGTGTTCCAGGTTTAGCAAAAACTACAACTGTAAAATGTGTATCACAAGCTTTAAGTCTTAATTTTAAAAGAATACAATTTACTCCTGATTTACTTCCTAGTGATATTATTGGTGCTCAAATTTTTGATATGAAAACTAATGAATTTAAAATCAAAAAAGGTCCAATATTTACAAATTTACTTTTAGCAGATGAAATCAATAGAGCTCCTGCAAAAGTGCAATCAGCACTTCTTGAAGTTATGCAAGAAAGACAAGTAACAATAGCTGATGATACCTTTAAAATAGATACTCCTTTTTTAGTTTTAGCAACTCAAAATCCAATCGAACAAGAAGGAGCTTATACTTTACCTGAAGCTCAACTTGATAGATTTATGTTTAAAATTGTTGTTTCATATAATACAAAAGAACAAGAGTATGAAATAGCAAAAAAAGCTACAATGAACTCTTTTGAAGAGATAAACAAAGTTTTAGATAAAGATATTTTAGAAAAACTAAAACAAGCAGTTAAACAAATACATATTGATAAAGAGTTAGAAGAATACATTATTGATATTATTGATGCAAGTAGAAATCCAAAAGATTATGGATTAGAGGAATTAGTTGATACTATACATTTTGGAGCAAGTCCAAGGGCAACTATTGATATGTTTAAAGCTGTAAAAGCTAGTGCATTTTTAAGAGGAAATGATTTTGTTTCTCCAATTGATATTGCACTTGTTGTAAAAAATATTTTAAGACATAGAATAATTTTAACTTATGAAGCAATGGCAAAAGAGATAAATGTAGATGATGTTATTCAAAAAATTTTAGAGAAAATTGTTATTCCATAAAATATGAATCAAGCTTTAAAAAAAATACTCATAAAAACAAAAAAACAAGTTTTTTCTGAAATCATTGGAAATAATAGTACAAAATTAAAAGGTGAAGGTTATAATTTTTGTGAACTAAAAGAGTATGAATATGGTGAAGATGTAAAAAATATTGATTGGGTTATAAGTGCAAAAATGCAAAAACCATATGTGAAAGTTTTTTATGCACAAAAAGAGTTAAATGTAAATATTGTTTGTTTATTAAATGGTTCAACATATTTTGGAACTGATATTTTTAAGCAAGATATTATCACTCATATTGCTTCAAGTTTAGGATTTATTTGCATAAAACAAGGTAATCCTTTCTCTTCATTTATAGCAAATGAAAATCTTGAAGTTTGTACAAAAAAATCAAAACAGATTTTTAATGTAAATTTTATGGCTGAACAACTTTATAATTATAATGTAATTGGTAAAAATATAGATTATGAAAAAATTACTAAGGAACTTTTTAAAGCCATTCATCAAAAATCACTCATTTTTTTAATTGGAGATTTTTTTGATATTGAAAAACTTGATTTAAAACTACTTTGTCAAAAACATGAAATTATTGCACTTATAATTAGAGATAAATTTGAAGAAAATCCTTTAGAACTTGGGAATGTAAGTTTTATTGACCCAAACAATAATAAAATGTTTGAATCAATTTTAAATAAAAGTGCAGTTTTAGAGTATGAAAAAAAAGTTTTAGAAAACGATCATAAACTATATAATCATCTACAAAATTGTAGTATTAGATTTACAAAAATATATACAAATGAAGATCCAATAAAAAAACTAATTGGAGTTTTAAAATGAATGAAGATATTTTATCAAAACTCAATGACATAAAAGAGTTAGAAAAAATACCTGATAACTCTATTTTTATCTTTGCATTATTAGTTTTTTTAGGAATTTTAGTTTTATTAAGTATTGTTTTTTTAATCATCAAATTTTTAAAAAATAGAAAAAAAAGTCCACGAAAAATCTATTTTGAAATTTTAAAGCAAATAGATTTTGAAGATGCAAAAAAATCAGCTTATCTTATAACAAAATATGCAAGATTAGTTGCTTCAAATGAAAGAGAAAAAAAATTGGCAAATGAGTTAATAGATGAACTTGAAAAATATAAATATAGAAAAAATGTTGAAATTATAAATAATGAAATCAAAAATAAATACTCAATTTTTTTGGAAGCTTTAGATGTTTAATAATTTCACTTTTGAATATCCATATTTTTTATTATTAATTTTTTTATTTATATTTTGTTCTATTTTTTGTAAAGCAAAATCACCTTCTTATTTAATTCCACATTTAAATATTTTTCAAAAAGTAAATCAAAAATCAAATTTAATAAACTCTATTTTAAAATATTTGATAATTATATTTTCAATAATTGCTCTATCAAGTCCTGTAAAAATAAATGATACTATTTTATTAAAAAACGATGGAATAAATATTATTTTAGATTTAGATGCAAGTTATTCTATGAATGAAAGAGATTTAGATGAAAACCATATAAAAAGTCGTTTTGATGTTGTAAAAGAGATAATAAAAGATTTTATGACAAAAAGAGTTGCTGATAATATAGGAGTAGTTTTATTTGGAGATTCGGTACTTATTTCAAGTCCTTTAAGTTTTGATAAAGAGGCTCAAAAAGAAATTATTGATTATTTAGATGTTGGAATGGCAGGTAAAAATACAGCATTAATTGATTCAGTTGCTTCAAGTATAAATATTTTAAAAGATAAAAAAGCAAAATCAAATATCATAATTTTATTAAGTGATGGAGAAGATAATTCTAGTTCCATTCCAATCGAAGTTGTAATAAAATTATTAAAAAAGTATAATATAAAAGTTTATACAATTGGTATTGGAAATTTTAATAACAATATTTTAAATTCATTAGCAAAAGAATCAAATGCAAAAGCTTATGTAGCTTATTCAAAAGAGGATTTAAATTTAATTTATGAAGATATAAATAAACTTGAAAAATCTAAAATTGATCAAAATAAAATTATTTTAAAAGATTATCTTTTCTTTTACCCACTATTTTTTTCAATTTTATGCTTAATTTTATTAATTTATTTAAGGAATAAAGAATAATTGTTTTATTTAATAAGAAGGATTCGTTATGTCAAAAAATAAATCTGCATTGAAAATTTCTTTGCTTTATTTTTTATTTAGTTTTTTTTGGATTTATTTCTCAGATTTAGCACTTAATCTATTTTTTAAAGATTTAAATAATGCGCAATTTTTACAAACTATAAAAGGTTTAATTTTTATTAGTTTATCTTCAATTTTACTATATTTCTTAATCAAAAATTTTTTCAAAACTTTGCAAAATGAAAAATCTCAACTACTTAAAACTAATGAAATTTTAGAAAAAATCATTGAAAATGCTCCTGTAATAATATTTTGGAAAGATAAAAAAGGAGTTTATCTTGGTTGTAATACTGCATTTCTTGAATTAATGAATTTAAATACTAAAAATGATTTACTCGGGAAAAAAGATTCTGATTTTCATATTAGTGAAAAAGAGAACTTTATGAATGATGATATGATTGTTATTACTACAAGAAATGCAAAATTGAACTATATTGAAACTGTAACAGCAAAAGATAAAAGTTTAAGATTTTTAAATACCTCTAAAGTACCTTTAGTTGATGATAAACAAAATATTATTGGTGTGTTAGGTGTTTCGTTAGATATCACTGACCAAATAAATAAACAAAATCAAATTAAATCTCAAGAAGAACTAATTATACAACAATCAAAACTTGCATCTATGGGAGAAATGATAGGAAATATTGCTCATCAATGGAGACAACCTTTGTCTATTATTTCAACTCTTTCAACAGGAATGAAACTACAAAAAGAATTAAATATCTCAAATGAAGAGTATGAAAAAGAGTCATTAGACAATATAAATGAAAATGCTCAATATTTATCTAAAACAATTGATGATTTTAAAAACTTTTTTAAAAAAGATACTATAAAAATATCTTCAAATACTAAAACCGTTTTTGAAAAAACTTTAAAACTTATAAATTCAAGATTAAAAAATAGAGATATTGAAATAATTCAACATAATTCCGAAATTGAATTTGAAACTTATGAAAGTGATTTAATACAAATTTTTATAAATATAATAAACAATTCAATTGATGCTTTTGATAATATTAAAACAAATAAATATATTTTTATAAATACAAAACTTGAAAAAGATAAAATAATTATTGAAATAAAAGATAATGCAGGTGGTATACCACAAAATATTATAGATAAAATTTTTGAACCATACTTTACAACAAAAGGTGAAAAACAAGGAACTGGTATTGGGCTTTATATGTCAAAAGAAATTGTAAGTAAACATCTAAATGGAACAATTACAGCCTCAACAGTAAATTTTGAATATTTAAACAATCATTATACAGGTGCTCTATTTCAAATTATTTTACCTATAAAAAAAACTATAATGGAATAAAAATTGCATATAAAAATCCTAAAAAAAAGGATTTCATATGACACCAAATGAATACATAAAAGAATATAAACTTGAATGGCAACCATCTTTTAATGGTTCTATTTCTTCAAATCTAAATGCTTATAGGGGAGCATTAATTATTGAAGAAGGTAAAAAACTTTCTGAAACTAAAATCATGCCTCCAAAAGCTCAAGCAAAACAAGTTATCATGATAAGTGAAAATGATAAAGTTAAATTCTTTGCTTGTGAGTTAGAAACATTTAACTATTTTGAAGCATTCTTTGAAAAATATAAAAGTTTCTTTGATAAAGATTCTATCATCGTACTTTATGTTATAGATTTAGATGGAAATGGTATTTTTGAATACGAAGGTATTAAATTTAATGCTATTATGTTATATGAGAACTCTGTATGGAATGAAGTTTTAGATTTTGTATCACTTGAAAAAGGTGATTTGAAAAAACTTTCAAATGAAGATAAATTAGTTGCAATTTATGATGAGTTAGCGAATTTAGAAAAAGAAGAAGTTAATAAAACTTATGATGAGATGTTAGCTTTAATAGGAAATACTAAAAAAGCTCTTATGGGAGCAGTTTGATTAAATAAAGAGTTTTACTCTTTATTTAAAATCTTTAAAACTTCCTCTTTATCAGAAAATGGAAATTTTTTATCATAAATAATTTGTGTTGATTCATCACCTTTTCCAAGAAGTAAAACAACACTATTCTCATCAGCCATTTCAATTGCTTTTTTAATAGCTTCTTTTCTATTTATTTCAACTTGAACACTTGGATGATTTTTTATTCCAGCTAATATATCTTCAATAATCATATCAGGATCTTCAAATCTTGGATTATCACTTGTTACAATAATATCTTTTGAATATTTTGCTGCAACTGTTCCCATCAATGGACGTTTAAGTTTATCTCTATCTCCACCTGCTCCAAATACACAAATAATATCTTTATCATTAAAACTTTTTAGAACTTCATCCATTCCATCAGGAGTATGAGCAAAATCAACTATAACTAAAGGATTAACACTAATTGTTTCCATTCTTCCACTAACTCCACCAAAACCTTCAAGAGCTTCACAAATCTCTTCTAATGGTTTTTTTGTAGTTATGTGAACAGCTGCAACTGCAGCCATTAGATTGTAAACATTAAAAATTCCCATCATATAAGATGAAAAAGAGTAATGTTTTCCAAAATGATTAAACATTACATGCATACCATTTTTAAAAGAGTATGCGTCAACTTTATATGTTGATGGATTTTCTAAAGAGTATGCAAATCCATTTTTTATGTTGTATCTTACTTTATCATCATCTTTATTGATTAGTTTTGGTGATTCATCTTCAAAAAATGAATTTTTAACTCTTATATACTCTTCAATTGTTTTATGATAATCCAAATGATCTCTTGTTATATTTGTATGGATTTTTAAAGCAAACTCTAAACCTTCAATTCTTTTTTGTTCAATTGCATGAGAGCTAACTTCCATCACAAAAAAATTACAACCATTTTGTATTGCTTTTTGAATATGTGCAAAATTTCCAAGTTGAACAGGAGTTGTTAAAGAATATTCTTCAACTCTTTCGTCATTTATGAAAAATCCTCGTGTACCTTGTAGTGCAACTTTATAACCTAAATCTAAAAGAATTGAATAAATAGCTGCAGCTGTTGTTGTTTTTCCATTTGTTCCAGTTATTCCAATAACTTTGATGCTTGACATATCTAAGTGATTTTTTAATTCACTTGCAGTTATTATCTCACCGCATCCATTATCAATTGCACTTTGTTTAAATTTTTCATTCTGTTTTGAAACAACAAAAACAGAATTTTCATCTACTTCATTTGAATTATCAGTATAAATTCTATTATTTATGATTAGTTGCAAGTTTTTTCTCTTCCAATTTTTTATATAATTTTTCTATTTCTTTATCATAAGAAAAATATTCATTAAATCCATCAAGATATGTATAAGCCGTACTGTTAAAATCATTATCAATCAATTTTGTTACAAAATCATAAAAATCATCTCTATTTTCAATTGCAACTTTTGTTGAAAACATTATATCTTCAAAAGCTATTCGAAAAGAGCCCCTTGATTCAATCAATTTTTTGAAATCTTCATATCTAATTGCATCTAGAGATTCAACAGTTGATGTACTTAAATCTTTTAATATCTCCATCATTTTATCTATATCACCATCATAGGCATTTATAACATCTTCTACATATCTTATTGCTTCTTCTAAATTTTCATCTTTTATTATCGAGAAATAGTCATATAATGACATTGCTTTTTGAACATCTTCACTTGCAACATCACAAAAAAGGGCATAAATAGGATACTCTTTATTTTTTGGGAAATTTGATGATAGTTGAGAATATAAAAATAAAGCTTCATCAAATCTTTTTTGTACAAAAAGTGAATTTGCCTCATCTAATAATCTACTTTCATTTATCATTATTATAATTCCTCTAATTTATTTTCCATACCTAATGGTACATTTACTATTTCTAAATCTGGGTGTATTGCTGATTTTAATTCTTTTTCTACAATAAATTTTAATGTACTTCCACTAGCACTACAGCCAACACATGAACCTTGTAGTTGTACAAAAATTCTTGCATTTTTTATATCTAATAACTTAATTGCTCCACCATCTCTTGCTAACATAGGTGCAATTTTATTCTCAATAATTGAACTTACAGGTGTAAGTAAATCTTCATCTGTAAATGGTATCATTTATTTTTTACCTCTTTTGCTTTTCTCTTTACAAAATATATTCCAATAGCTGTAATTACTAAAATTACTGCTATTGTTTGAAATATAAAAGAGAGTGTTACTTCTTCTTGAAACATTATTTTCCTATTTTAAAACTTCTTCACATCTATTACAAAGAGTTTCTTCAGCTGTTGCTGTAAACTTCCAACATCTTGGACATTTGTGTGCAACTGCTTTGTAAACTTCAAAATCTTTTCCATCAATTTGGAAACTTCCAAGTATATCAGAGTTTTGTTTATTATTTGTTACAGAACTTACTAAGAACCAATCACTTGATTCTACTTCATCTAAAGCTAAAATTTCTTCACAATTTGTATAAATCATCAACTCTAAAGTTGATTTGATAACCTTTTCTTTACTTAATGAATCTTTTATTTCAGAGAATTTTTCTTTCGCCTCTATCAAAATTTCTTCATTTATAGAAGACTCAACTTGTGGCAAGTCAAATTTTTTATAATCAAAAATATCTTCACAATTTTCTTTTATAAATTTTGGAGCAAACTCTAATAATTCATCCATTGTATATGTTAAAATACAAGCTAAAGTTGAAATTAACTTTTTAGCAATTAGTGCCATTGCACTCTGTGATGCAAGTCTGTGAATATCATTTTTATCATCGCAATACAATCTATCTTTACAAACATCAAGATAAATTCCAGATAAATCAACAACTAAGAAGTTATTTAATTTATTTAAACCTTTTGAAAATTCATAAACACTAAATGCAGCTTCAATTTCTTCAAATACTTTTTTAGCTTTATTTAATATCCATTTATCTAATGGACCCATTTTAGAAACATCAACTATTTCTTCTAAATCACTAATATTTGCAAGTAAAAATCTTGCTGTATTTCTAATTTTTCTATATAACTCACCATTTTGTTTTAGAATATTATCAGAGATTTTTAAATCAGATTGATAATCACTCATTGCAACCCAAAGTCTTAAAATTTCACTTCCGTACTCTTTTATAACTTTATCAGGAGCTACAACATTCCCTTTTGATTTAGACATTTTTTCACCTTTTTCATCAACAGTGAATCCATGTGTTAAAATCGATTTATAAGGAGCAATTTCACTTGAAGCAAGTGTAGTTAAAAGTGAAGATTGGAACCAACCTCTATGTTGGTCACTTCCTTCAAGATACATATCAGCAGGGAAAGTTCCAGCATCATAATTTCTACTTCTTAAAACTGCATTTTGAGTTGAACCACTATCAAACCAAACATCTAAAATATCTAAAGTTTTTTCTAAATCATCAGGATTTAATCCACTTCCTGGATATAAAAGTTCAGAAATTTCTAAATCATACCAAGCATCACAACCTTTTTGTTCAAAAATCATTGCTGTATAATTTAAAACTTTTTCATCAAAAATGATTTCATCAGTTTTTTTATTTCTAAAAAATGCAATTGGAACTCCCCAATCTCTTTGTCTTGAAATACACCAATCAGGTCTTCCTTCAAGCATTGCTTTTAACCTATTTCTTCCCCATTCTGGATAGAATTTTAGGTTTTCAACTACTTCTAAAGCATTTTCTCTTAATGTATTATTTTTATTTCCATATTTATCATCAATAGAGATAAACCATTGTTTTGTTGCTCTAAAAATAATTGGGGTATGTGTTCTCCAACAGTGTGGATAAGAGTGTCTAATATCTACTCTTTTTAATAAAGCACTTCCTAATTCTTCTAAAATTAACTCATTTGCTTTGAATACATTTAATCCTAAATATTTATCAGTATCCTTAAATAATTTTTCTCTAACTATTGTTTCATCATATTTTCCATATGCATCAACAGGCATAATAACATCAAGATTATAAACAAGACCAACTTTATAGTCATCTTCTCCATGTCCTGGTGCTGTGTGAACTGCTCCAGTTCCTGAATCCATCATAACATGATCACCTAAAACAATTTTAGAAGTTCTTCCATTTAATGGATTAATTGCAAATGTATTTTCTAAATCTTTTGGATTAATAGTTTCAACAATTTCTCCAGAAATTACACCACTTTCTATTAAAGAATTATGTAATTTTTTAGCAACAATGAATTTATCAGAAGTTTTTACATATTCTTCTTCACCATTTAAAGAGATTCCAGTATTTGCAGGAAGTGTCCAAGGTGTTGTTGTCCAAATAATTATACTTGCATCAATATTTTCATGTTTAAACGCTACAAATATTGAAGGAGATGTTTTATCTTCATACTCAACTTCTGCTTCAGCAAGTGCTGTTTGAGCAGCCCAAGACCAATAAACTGGTTTACTTCTTTGAACTAATAAACCTTGTTTTGCAATTGCACATAACTCTCTATAAATATTTGCTTCAAATTTAAAATCCATTGTTAAATAAGGATTTTCCCAATCAGCAATAACTCCTAATTTTTTGAATTCATCTTTTTGAATTTCAACAAATTTAGTTGCATGGTCTCTACATAATTGTCTTAATTTTGATTTTGGAAGCTCTTTTTTCTTTTCACTACCAATTTTTTCTTCTACTTTTTGTTCTATTGGTAAACCATGACAATCCCAACCTGGAACGTATCTTATTGATTTTCCTTCAAAATAATGAAATTTGTTAATAATATCTTTTAGAATTTTATTTAAAGCATGACCAATATGAATATTCCCATTTGCATAAGGAGGTCCATCGTGAAGTGTAAATGATGGACACTCCACTCTATTTTTTTTCATTTTTTCGTAAACTTTTTTGTCATCCCATTGCTTATATTTAACAGGCTCATTTTGAGGGAGATTCCCTCTCATTGGAAAATCTGTTTTTGGAAGCAATAAACTCTCTTTATAATCCATTATAACACCTTCATTTTTCAAATATTTATTGTTTTCATTAAATCGTAGATTATAGCTAATTTAATTTAAAACTATATTTAGTACAAAATTAAATTATACTTTGTTACTAAAATCCATAATTTATTTATATATTGACTAATTTTATGTAGCATTTATGTTAAATAAAAAATTTATATGATAGAATTTGCAAATATTTCACAAAAAACATAGGAAAGATAAATGAATGAAAAACACTATGAAGTAGTAATTGTTGGTGGAGGAATCTCTGGGGCAGCTCTATTTTTCGAGTTAGCAAAATATTCTGATGTAAACAGTATGTGTTTATTAGAAAAATATGAGGACTTAGCTACATTAAACTCAAAAGGTACAAGTAACTCTCAAACTATTCACGTAGGTGATATTGAAACAAACTATACTTTTGAAAAAGCAAAAATTACAAAAAGAACTGCAAAAATGATTGAAAAATTCAATCTTATGTATGATCTTCAAGATAAAATCATGTTTAAACACCAAAAAATGGCTCTTGGAGTTGGTGAAAAAGAAGTTCAATTTATAACTGATAGATATAATAAGTTTAAAGAAATTTTCCCTTACTTAGAATTATGGGATAAAGAAACTTTAAAAGAAAAAGAACCTTTATTAGTATGGGCTGATAAAGAAAGAACAAAAGAAAGACCTGAACCAATTGTTGCAATGGGTACAGCTGATCAATATACAACTGTTGATTTTGGTGCTATGACTAAAGAATTAGTTAAAGCTGGTCAAAATGCTGATTCATCAAAAACAACAGATGTATTCTTCAATTCTGAAGTTGAAGAGATTGAAAAAGTTGGAAATAAATTTAAATTAACAACAATTAATGGTACAGTTTATACAGCAGATTTTGTTGTTGTTGATGCTGGTGCGCACTCTTTATTCTTAGCACATAAAATGGGTTATGGAAAACACATGGGTTCTTTATCTATGGCTGGTTCATTCTATATTACAAGTGGACATTTCTTAAATGGTAAAGTTTATATGGTACAAAACGATAAATTACCATTTGCAGCTCTTCATGGTGATCCAGATATTCTTTGTGAAGGTAAAACTAGATTCGGACCAACAGCTCTTGCATTATTAGTTTTAGAAAGATACAAAGGTGGAAAATCATTCTTCCAATGTTTAAAAACAATGAATTTTGATGGAAATATTTTAAAAATATTCTGGGATTTATTAAAAGATTCAGATATTAGAAACTATATCTTCAAAAATTTCTTATTTGAAGTTCCAGGAATCAATAAAGGTCTTTTTGTTAAAGATGCTAGAAAAATTGTTCCTTCATTATCAACTGAAGATATTGAATATGCAAAAGGTTTTGGTGGAGTAAGACCACAAGTTTTAAATAAAGCAGAGAAAAAATTAATGCTTGGAGAAGCTTCAATTACAGAATTAGAAGGTATTATATTTAATATGACTCCATCTCCTGGTGCAACTTCTTGCTTAGGAAATGCAGAAAGAGATATCAAAAAAGTTTGTGAACACTTAGGTAAAACTTTCTACGAAGATAAATTCTTAGCAGATTTTACAGACGATAAATAATTAACTTAATTAATAGAAGAGACTCTCTTCTGTTAATCTCTCTTTTTATTCATACAATTATCCCTATTTAATACAATAATCATTACAATACATATAAACTACTTTTATTCCAAGGAAAAGTTATGTATGAAAATATATTTAATGAAAATGATATGATAAAGTTACAAGAGCTTTTAAGAACACATAATAAAACTATAACTGCTGCAGAATCTTGTACAGGAGGATTAGTAGCAAGTCTAATTACAAGAATTTCTGGTTCATCTGATATTTTTGATGGAAGTATAGTGAGTTATTCAAATAAAATAAAAAATCAAGAATTAAACGTAAAATATAAAACATTGGAAGAGTTTGGTGCAGTAAGTCATCAAGTTGTGAATGAAATGTTAGATGGTGTAATTAAAAAATTTGATGCAGATTTTGCAATTGCTATCTCAGGAATTGCCGGACCAACTGGTGGAAATGAATCGAAACCTACAGGAACTGTTGTTATTGGTTTTTGTGATACAAAATCCCATAAAATGGTTCATACACATCATTTTACTGGTTCAAGAGAAGAAGTACAATTTCAAGCTGCAAAAACATCTTTAAAAGAAATTTCAAAATTTATAAAAAAAAGTCTTGACAAATAAAATGAATTGCACTATAATTCCAGTCCAATTTAAGTAGAACAACTTAAAAAAGGACAAATATGTGACCCGTTAGCTCAGCCGGTAGAGCATCTCACTTTTAATGAGGGGGCCGATGGTTCGAATCCATCACGGGTCACCATTTTTTTGTTGCATAATCTTGGCCCCTTCATCTAACGGTTAGGATTCATGGTTTTCATCCATGCCACAGGGGTTCGAATCCCCTAGGGGTCACCAAGACAAATATGCGACAAACGGTCGATTAGCTCAGTTGGTAGAGCGCTACCCTTACAAGGTAGATGTCATAAGTTCGAGTCTTATATCGACCACCATTTTTTATAGAAGTGATTATTTTAATCATTTGTGACGTTAATTTTAAGTGCGGCTGTAGTTTAGTTGGTTAGAATGCCTGCCTGTCACGCAGGAGGTCGCGAGTTCGAGTCTCGTCAGCCGCGCCACTTATAATTGTTTTTATGTGACCCGTTAGCTCAGCTGGTAGAGCATCTCACTTTTAATGAGGGGGCCGATGGTTCGAATCCATCACGGGTCACCACTTTTTTTTGTTGTATAATCTTGGCCCCTTCATCTAACGGTTAGGATTCATGGTTTTCATCCATGCCACAGGGGTTCGAATCCCCTAGGGGTCACCAAGCCAAATATGCGACAAACGGTCGATTAGCTCAGTTGGTAGAGCGCTACCCTTACAAGGTAGATGTCATAAGTTCGAGTCTTATATCGACCACCACTTCTCAATATATATTTCCAAGTGCGGCTGTAGTTTAGTTGGTTAGAATGCCTGCCTGTCACGCAGGAGGTCGCGAGTTCGAGTCTCGTCAGCCGCGCCACTTGAGAAATTATTTTTCAAAAGATTCCTATTATAAAAATCTAGATATTATACAACTTACTTTTCTATAAGGTTGTTATAAATGTTAAAAGCAAAAAGTCTCTATCATCTGATCGTTTATAGTATATTATTTATTATTGTTCTTATATCTTTTTTTACATTTATTATTATAGACAATGCTCATGAAGAACTACAAGAAAAAATACATACACTAAAAATTGATTATACAAATAATCAAAAGGCATTAATAAAAAATCATGTCAATTACATAATTAATTTTATAGATTATTACTACAATCAAAATAAAGATACAAAATCTGTTGAAACTATTCAAAAAGAAGTAATTGAAGCAATTGAAAAATTAAGAATCACGGATAATCGTAATGAATATATTTTTATATATGATTTTAATGGTAAAGTAATACAAAGTTCAGTTGCGAAAGAAAATATTGGAAAAAACTTTTTAAATGTTATTGATCCTAATGGGAAAGAAGTAATAAAAGAATTAATAAACACTTCAAAAAAACCTTTTGGTGGTTATGTTGATTATGTTTGGTTTAAGCCTGAAATTAACAAAGAAACAAATAAAGTTTCCTATGCTAAATCTTATAATAGATGGAATTGGACTGTTGGAAAAGGTGTTTATCTTGATGAGATTGATAAACTTGTTCATATAAAAGAAGAAGAATATAATGAAAAAATATCAAACTATACTCTACAAATTACTTCTTTGACTATAATGTTGATACTTTATTCAATTTTTATTTATAAAAATGCAACTATATTAATTGTAAATGATGTAAAAGAAATTGGTAAATATTTTAAAGAATCACAAAAAAATGATAATCCTATAAATCAAAATAGAATCATATTTGGTGAATTTAAAGTTATTGCTAATTATGCAACTGATGCAATGAATAATATAAAATTAAGAACTCATATGCTTGAAGATTTAAATAAGAACCTTGAATATAAAGTAAATGAAAAAACTAAAGAACTTACAAATCTTATTGAGTCTCAAAAACAATTTATTAAAAATTCTGTACATGAAATTAATACTCCATTATCTATCATACAAACAAACATAGATTTATTAAAAATGAAAATTCCAAATAACAAGTATATTACAAACATAGAATCGGGGTCGAAAATTATTCAATATATCTATGATGATTTATCCTATCTTGTAAAAAAAGATAGAGTTATTTATGAAAAAGAATATTTAGATTTTACAACTATACTTAAAAATAGATTGGATTTTTTTGATGAAATTGCTAAATCAAATTCATTATACTTTATCAATAGCATAGAAGATGATTTATACATAAAGTTTAATAATACTGAACTTCAAAGAATTATAGATAATAATCTTTCTAATGCAATTAAATATTCATATGCAAAATCACCAATTTTTGTAAAATTATACTATTTAAATGATGATGAAATTGAATTTTCAGTAGCTACAAATTCTCAAAAAATAGAGAATACAAATAAAATCTTTGATGATTTTTATAGAGAGAATTCTGCTCGTGGTGGTTTTGGATTAGGATTAAAAATTGTAAAAGATATATGTGATAAAAATTTAGTTATAATCAGGCTCGATTCAAAGGAAAAAGAGACAAAATTTACTTATAGGTTTAAAATAAATGAAGATACTACTACTTGAAGATGAATTGATGCTAAATAATGCAATTAGTGAATATTTGAGAAATATTGGTCATATGGTTGAAAGTTTTTCAGATGGACAAGAAGTCTTAGATAATATAAATAGTTCTTATGATTTATTAGTATTAGATATAAATGTCCCTACAAAAGATGGTTTTCAAATCTTAAGTGAATTAAATAGTAAAAAAATTTATATTCCCACAATCTTTATTTCTGCATTAATTGATATTGAAGACATAAGTAAAGCATATAATCTTGGATGTAGAGAATATATAAAAAAACCTTTTCATTTAGGTGAGTTAGGTATAAAAATAAATCAAATACTAAAAAAAGAACAAAATAACACTTCTCACATAAGATTTTCAGAAAATTATTCTTATTCTAAAGAGAAACAAACACTGTATTTCAATGGTGAACCACAAAATCTTACAAAAAAACAATTAGAAATTATTCATATACTTGCACTTAATATAAATATGATTGTTGACTTTGAAAGATTTAGAATCGATATCTGGGATGGAGAAAATATAGATAATCCAACAATAAGAGCAGAAATTTCAAGATTAAAAAAAGCATTAAAAGAAGATTTTATAAAAAATATTAGAGGACTTGGATATAAAATAGACAGATATTATTCTGTATAAAAAGCCCTTATTTAGGGCTTTAATTCCACTTATTAAACTGCTTTTTTTTCCTATTTAAACAAAATTTATAAAAAAATATCAATTGCTACCTTTTTGCTATTCACAGTTATTATAATTTCAATGTTACTTATTTAACAATTTAATTGTTTAATAAAAATTCTAAAAGGAGAGCAAGATGAGTCCAGAGAAAGCACAAGCATACTGGAAAGAAAATATTTCTATGATTATCAAATTACTTGTAGTTTGGTTTCTAGTTTCTTTTGGTTGTGGGATTTTATTTATCAATGAGCTTAACACTATTGAAATAAGTGGAGTTAAGTTAGGGTTTTGGTTTGCACAACAAGGTGCGATATATGTATTTGTTATCTTAATTTTTGTTTATGTAAAAGTAATGTCAGGAATTGATGAGAAATACGGTGTACATGAATAGGGAGTAGCAAAATGGAATTACAAACATTAATTTATCTATTCGTAGGTATTTCTTTCGCAATTTATATTGGTATTGCTTTATGGGCAAAAGCTGGCTCAACTAAAGATTTCTATGTTGCTGGTGGTGGAGTTCATCCTGTTGCAAATGGTATGGCAACTGCAGCTGACTGGATGAGTGCAGCATCGTTTATTTCGATGGCAGGTATTATTGCTTTTAAAGGTAGTGATGCAAGTGCTTATTTAATGGGATGGACAGGAGGATATGTTCTTCTTGCTATGTTACTAGCTCCTTACTTAAGAAAATTTGGTAAATTTACTGTTCCTGATTTCGTAGGAGATAGATATTATTCAGATGTTGCTAGATTAGTTGCAGTTATTGGTGTTATATTTGTTTCATTTACATATGTTGCAGGTCAAATGAGAGGGGTTGGGATTGTTTTCTCAAGATTCTTACAAGTTGATGTAAATACAGGTGTTATGATTGGTATGGCAATAGTATTCTTTTACTCTGTTCTTGGAGGAATGAAAGGTATTACATATACTCAAGTAGCACAATATGTTGTAATGATTTTTGCTTATACAATTCCAGCAATTTTCTTATCATTACAAGTAACTGATACATTCTTACCTCAATTAGGTATTTTTGGACAAACAACTGTTGCATTTAACGATGGAGTAAAAATTATCCCAGAAGGTACATATTTACTACATGCTTTAGACTCAGCAATTAGTGATTTAGGTTTTGGTAACTATACTGAACCAACAAATTTATGGAATATGTTTATGCTAACAACTGCTTTAATGCTAGGTACAGCTGGACTTCCTCACGTTATTGTTAGATTCTTTACAGTTCCTACAGTAAAAGATGCAAGAGTATCTGCTGGATGGGCTTTAGTATTTATTGCGATTATGTATACATCTGCTTCAGCAGTTGCAGCATTCTCAAGAGTTAACTTAATTAAAAATGTTCAAAATGTTGAATATTCAGCATTTGTAAATGGTGAAGCAAAACATGCAGATGGAACACCAAATCATGGTAAATGGTTCCAAACTTGGGAACAAGGTGGATTATTGGCATGGAATGATAGAAATGGTGATGGTAAAATCCAATATGCTTCAGGTCCAGCATTTGATGGTAAAGGTGGAAAACCTGTATTTGATGGTGATAAAAGAGCTGAAGATGGTCATAAATTAACAACTAATGCAAAAGGTGCACCTGATGAAGCTGAATTAGCAAAAGGAAATGGAATTGCAAATGAACTTTATGTTGATAATGATATTATGGTTCTTGCGAATCCTGAAATTGCAAACTTACCAAACTGGGTTATTGCGCTAATTGCAGCTGGAGGTTTAGCAGCAGCATTATCAACAGCGGCAGGTTTATTACTTGTAATTGCTTCAGCTATTTCACACGATTTAATGGGACAAGTTATTTTTAAAGATAAAATAACTGGTAAATCTACATTAAATGAAAAAACTGAATTAATGTGGGCAAGAATTTCAGCTATCGTTGCAATTGTTATTGCAGGATATTTAGGGATTAACCCTCCAGGTTTTGTTGCACAAGTTGTTGCATTTGCATTTGGTTTAGCAGCAGCAGCATTCTTCCCAACAATTATTCTTGGAGTATTTGATAAAAGAATGAATAAAGAAGGTGCAATTGCAGGTATTTTAGTTGGTTTATTCTTCACATTTGGATACATTGTGTACTTTGTATTTATGGGTGGAAAACCAGAAAACTATTTATTTGGAATTAATCCAACAGGTATTGGTACAATCGGAACATTATTACACTTAATCGTAGCAATAGTTGTATCAAGAATGACTCCTCCACCTCCACAAGAGATTCAAGATTTAGTAGAAAGAATCAGAATTCCTTCAGGTGCAGGTCAAGCATTAGATCACTAAAAACTATAAAGTATACCTTTTGGTATACTTTTAGTATTTTTTTAAATTAAATCTTTTTAGTTTAAAAAAATACTAAATAAAAACAAAGGAAATATATGAGTATACAAGACCAAGAGGCTTTTTTATCTAATATTCATCCATTTCAAGTTTTAACACCAGGACAAATGTCCATGTGTATCCAACACATGGATATTGCATATTATCCAAAAGATTCAATACTAATTAGCCCCGAAAAAATACCTGAACATTTTTTTATAATTATTAAAGGTTCAGTATATGAATATTCAGTAGATAATATAATTGTTATGGATTATCAACACGAAGATTCTTTTGATTCTAATTCTTTAATATATGGAAAATGTGCAAATACTTTCAAAGTAAATGAAGAGTTAATTTGCTATGAAATCGAAAAAAATACTTTTCTTTCATTAATTGAAAAAAATCAACAATTTAAAGATTATTTCTTAAAAGATTTAGTTAATAAAATTCAAACTCTAAAAGATAAAGAATATACATCTCAATTATCATCTTTTATGATTGCAAAAGTTGAAGATACATTGATCCATGAAGCTTGTATAGTTGAAGAGAACACAAGATTGATTGATGCAATAGAAAAATCAATGGAATATAAAACTTCTACAATAATAGTAAAAAAAGATTCAGGGAAATATGGAATAATTACTGATTCTTTATTAAAAGTAAAAGTTTTACTTGAAGGTAGAGATTTAACAATTCCTGTTGTTGATATTGCAATATTTCCACTTCTTACAGTTCACAATGATGATTATTTATTTGAAGCACTAACTATACTAATCAAGAAAAATATTAAAAGAATTGGTGTAACAAATAATAAAGGTGAAATGATAGGAATTTTAGAACAAATTGATGTACTTTCACATTTTGCAAATCATACATATGTTGTAGATTCAAAAATAAAAAAAGCTAAAAAAATAGAAGATTTAAAAGATGCTAGTAAAGATTTATTAAATATTATAAAAAGTCTACATGCAAAAGGGGTAAAAGTAAATCATATATCAAACTTGATTGGTCAATTAAATACAAAAGTATATCAAAAACTATATAGTTTAGTATTACCAAAAGAGTTACAAAAAGATGCTTGTTTTATTGTTATGGGAAGTGAAGGAAGAAATGAGCAGATTATTAAAACAGACCAAGATAATGCGCTTGTTATAAAAGATGATGTTAATGTTGAACAATATAGACCATATATGGAACAGATTACAAAACACTTAATTGATTTTGGTTATCCTCCTTGTGAAGGAAATATTATGGTTTCAAATCCATTTTGGTGTAAAACTGTTAGTGAATATAAAAAAGAGACTATTCGATGGATTGAAGCTCCTGATATGCAAAACTATATGGATTTAGCAATTTTCTTTGATTCTTTCGCAGTTGCAGGAGACAAAGAATTACTAATAAATTTAAAAGATAATTTATTTAATAAATTACATGATAAAGATGTTTTTATGGCATATTTTGCAAGAGCAACTCTAGCTTTTGATACACCAACAACAATATCTAATTTTATGACGAAAACACATTTTATTGATATAAAAAAAGCTGCTGTGTTTCCAATTGTTCAAGGAATTAGAAGTTTAGCATTAAGAGAAAGAATTAGAGAGACTACAACTGTAAAAAGAATTAAAATTTTAGAAGAGAAAAAAATTCTAGAAAAAAGTAAAGCAGCAGAATTAATTGAAGCATTTGATGTAGTAAATACTCTAAGATTAAAGTCTCAACTAGATGATATACAAGCAGGAAAAAAAATCAACAATGAAATAGACACTCACGCTCTTGGGAAAATTGAAAGAGATTTATTAAAAGATTCTTTCAAAATTATTATTGAATTTAAAAAATTCATTAATTATGTATTTAAAATTGATAAGATTTCATGATGTTAGAAAAATTTTTTAAAAACTGGAACAGAAAAAAGTTAAAAAACAAGAAATATGATTTCTTATTTGATGAACCTTTGGCAGATGAATATGTATCTTTAGATTGTGAAACTACAGGATTAAATCCTAAAAAAGACGAAATACTTTCAATTGGTGCAGTTTTAATAAAAGGAAATAAAATCTTAATGAGAAAAACATTTAATATTTTTTTAAAACCTGTAAAAAATATAAATGCAGAATCAATTAAAATTCATCAAATTAGGACAGTAGATTTAGAAAATGCACTTGATCCAGAAGATGCAATTTATCAACTATTAGATTTTATTGGATCAAGACCAATAGTAGGTTATTATATAAAATTTGACGTAACTATTATCTCAAAATATACAAAAAAATATATTGGAATAAAACTTCCAAATGATACTATTGAAGTTTCAACTATGTATTACAGAACAAGAAAAAGAACAAGTGATTATGAATTTATTGATTTAAAATTTGATACTATTTTAAAAAATTTAAATATACCAGCTTTAGGTAAACATGATGCATTAAATGATGCAATTATGACATCTATGATGTTTTTAAAATTAAAAGATTTAACTCCAGCAAAAACTACTTTTTACACTAATTAACTATATTATAGTTACTTTTTACAATCAATTTTATTATATTTTTATAATTAAATAAATTAGTACATTTTTTAAGTTTTATTTATATAAGATTTTTTGTAAATAATTTTTAAATGCTATGTTATTGCAACTTTCATAGTTTATTATTCCAAAGTATTTTTAAATTAAACACAATTTACAGGAGGCAAAAATGGATAAAGACTTAGTTAACAAAATTAAATCTAATCCTAAATATCAAGAGTTAGTTTCAAAAAGAAATTCATTTTCTTTAATACTATCACTTTTTGTATTAGCGATGTTTTATTCTTATGTTCTAGTTATCGCTTTTGATAAAGAATTACTAGCAACAAGAATTGGAGATGGGGTTATGACATTAGCATTTCCTATTGGCGCGGCAATTATTTTAATTAGTTTTATTACTACACTAATTTATGTAAAAAGAGCAAATAGTGAATTTGAAGATTTAACTAATGAAATTAAAAATGATGTTAAGGATTTATTATAATGTTAAGAATTGTTACAATATTAAGCTTATTTGCATTTGCATTATTTGCAGCAGGGGATGCAACATTTGATGGACCAAAAAGAGATTTAAATATCTCAGCAATTATAATGTTCTTTATTTTTATTGCTGGAACATTAGCTATTACAAAATGGGCAGCTAGCAAAACTAAATCTGCAAGTGATTTCTATACAGCTGGTGGAGGAATTTCAGGTTTCCAAAATGGTATGGCGATTGCTGGAGATTATATGTCTGCTGCATCTTTTTTAGGTATTTCAGGTATGATTTATTTAAATGGATATGATGGTTTAATTTATGCCGTTGGATTTTTAGTTGGTTGGCCTGTAATTTTATTTTTAATGGCTGAAAAATTAAGAAACTTAGGTAAATTTACATTTACTGATATTGCAGCATATAGATTAGATCAAACAAAAATCAGAATTTTAGCAGCATTTGGTTCATTATCAGTTGTTACATTATATTTAATTGCTCAAATGGTAGGAGCTGGAAAACTAATTCAAGTTCTATTTGGTATGAATTATGAATATGCCGTTATCCTTGTTGGGGTTATGATGATTATTTATGTAACATTTGGTGGAATGTTAGCAACAACTTGGGTACAAATTATTAAAGCTGTTTTATTACTTTCAGGTGTTACGTTTATGGGATTCATGGTGTTATCTCATTTTGGATTCTCTTTTGAAGCACTTGCAACAAAAGCTGTAGAAAGTCACACAAAAGGTCAAGCTATTATGGCTCCAGGTGGATTTATCTCAGATCCAATTTCTGCTATTTCATTAGGTATGGCATTAATGTTAGGTACTGCTGGATTACCACATATTTTAATGAGATTCTTTACAGTTGGTAATGCAAAAGAAGCAAGAAAATCTGTTGTTTATGCAACTGGATTTATTGGTTATTTCTATTTAATTATTGCAGTTATTGGATTAGGAGCTATTGTATATTTAAATTCTCCAGAAGGTGCTCAATATTATGTTGATGGTAAACTTTTTGGTGGTGGAAATATGGCTGCTATTCACTTATCTCATGTTGTTGGTGGAGATATATTCTTAGGATTTATTTCAGCTGTTGCATTTGCTACTATTTTAGCTGTTGTATCAGGATTAACACTTGCAGGAGCATCTTCAATTTCACATGATATTTATGCGATTGTTGTGAAAAAAGGAAAAGCAACTGAAGCAGATGAAATCAAAGTTTCAAAAAGATCAGTTATTATTATTGGTATTGTTGGAGTTATTTTAGGAATTGCATTTGAAAAACAAAATATTGCATTCATGGTTGGTCTTGCTTTTGCTATTGCAGCATCAGCTAACTTCCCTATTTTATTCTTATCAATTTATTGGAAAAAATTAACAACTAGAGGAGCATTTATTGGTGGATTTATTGGTCTATTAACTGCTGTAATTTTAGTTATTTTAAGTCCAACTGTATGGAAAGATATTTTAGGTAATGCAGAAGCTATATTCCCATATAAACACCCTGCATTATTTTCTGTAACTATTGCATTCATATCTATTTGGTTCTTTTCTATCACAGATAAGTCTGAACAAGCTAAACAAGAAATTGAAGCTTATGAAGCACAAAATGTTAGAGCTGAAACTGGTATTGGTGCTGATGGGGCTGTTGCTCATTAATAAAATTACTAAAGAGAATCTTCTCTTTAGTAAAATAAACTTTATTTATTAAATGTAGCTTAACAATTATAATTAAAATTAATAATTTATAATTGTATTTTATGTTACAAATCTACAAATTACTACACAATTTTTACATATTTTATGAAATTTTCTAATACAAATTTATATTTATAAGTATAATCAGATACTTTTTTTCATTAACTATTTTATATATTTATTAATTTAGTTTAAATGAAAAAAGGTAATAAACTTTTGTTTATTATCTTATTAAAAAGGAAGCAGAATGAACGACGAACTGGTTGAGAGAATTGAATCTAATCCTAAATATAAAGAATTAGTTTCAAAAAGAAATGGCTTAGGAATTAAGCTTGGTATTTTTGTATTAGTTATGTTTTATGCATATATTTTAGTTATTGCATTTGACAAAGAACTTTTATCAGCAAAAGTTGGAGATGGTATAACAACTATTGCATTTCCTATTGCATTGGCAATTTTAGTAATTAGTTTTATTACAACATTAATTTATGTAAGAAAAGCAAACACTGAGTTTGAAAAATTAACTAATGAAATAAAAAAAGATGTAAAGGATTTAATATAATGTTAAAAGTTTTAGCACTTATTTCAATTATTGCAATATCTGCATTTGCAGCAGGTGATGCAACTTTTGAAGCAACTAAAAGAGAGCTTAATATTTCTGCAATTATTATGTTTTTCGTATTTATTGTTGGTACATTAGGGATTACTTATTGGGCAGCAAGAAAAACAAAATCTGCAAGCGATTTTTATACAGCAGGTGGTGGAATTAGTGGATTTCAAAATGGTTTAGCAATTGCTGGAGATTATATGTCAGCTGCAGCTTTTTTAGGGGTTTCTGGTCTGATTTATATGAAAGGTTATGATGGAGTAATTTATGCTGTTTCATTTCTTGTTGGTTGGCCTGTTATTTTATTTTTCATGGCTGAAAAATTAAGAAATTTAGGTAAATTTACTTTTGCTGATATTGCAGCTTACAGATTAGGACAAAAAGAGATTAGAACTCTTGCTGCATTTGGTTCATTATCAGTTGTTATTTTATATCTAATTGCACAAATGGTTGGAGCTGGAAAATTAATTCAAGTATTATTCGGTATGGAATATGAGTATGCTGTATTTATGGTTGGAGCATTAATGATTATTTATGTAACATTTGGGGGAATGCTAGCAACTACGTGGGTGCAAATTATTAAAGCTTGTTTATTACTTTCTGGTGTTTCATTTATGGCAATTATGGTTTTATACAGTTTCGATTTTTCATTTGAAAAATTAGCTGTAAAAGCAGTTGAAAACCATACAAGTGGTGAGTCTATTTTAAGTCCTGGAGGATTTATTTCAGACCCAATTTCAGCTATTTCATTAGGTATGGCATTGATGTTAGGTACTGCTGGACTTCCTCACGTTTTAATGAGATTTTTTACGGTTGGAAATGCAAAAGAAGCTAGAAAATCTGTTGTTTATGCAACTGGATTTGTTGCATATTTTTGGGTAATTATTACAATAGTTGGATTTGGAGCTATTGCATTTTTAAATTCAGCTGATGGAGCACAATATTTCGTTGATGGGAAATTATTTGGAGGAAGCAATATGGCTTCAGTTCATTTATCTCATATGTTAGGTGGAAATGCATTCTTAGGTTTTATTTCTGCTGTTGCTTTTGCTACTATTTTAGCAGTTGTTTCAGGTTTAACACTTGCAGGTGCTAGTGCTATATCACATGACATTTATGCAAATGTAATTAATCCAAATGCAAGTGATGAAAAAGTTGTAAAAATTTCAAAAATTACAGTTATTATAATTGGAATTATTGGAGTAACTTTAGGTATTGCATTTGAATCTCAAAATATTGCATATATGGTTGGATTAGCATTTGGAATTGCAGCGAGTGCAAACTTCCCTATTTTATTTTTATCTATTTACTGGAGTGGATTAACTACAAGAGGTGCATTTATAGGTGGATTTATGGGACTTATAACTGCTGTTGCACTTGTAATTTTAGGACCAAATGTATGGGTACAAATTTTAGGAAATGAAAAAGCAATTTTTCCTTATGCACACCCTGCACTATTCTCAGTAACTGTTGCATTTGTTTCTATTTGGTTCTTTTCTAAACTTGACAACTCTCCTAGAGCTCAAAAAGAAAAAGTATTATTTAGAGCTCAAAATGTAAGAGCAAATACAGGAATTGGTGCAGCAGGAGCTGTTTCTCACTAATAAAAATATCAAAGGATTTTCCTTTGATATTCAAGTATATTGGTGATTGATTTTATTTCAATCATTACTTTTATTTTTAAAAAAGAGGAAAATATGAGTATATTAGAACAAAAAACATTTATCTCTTCGATCCATCCATTTAAAAATTTAACAACAGATCAAATTGATACTTTCGTTGAAAATATGGATATTGTGTATTTTAAAGAGAATGAGACAGTACAAGCTCAAGGAAGTTTACCTCAAACACTTTTTTTTATATTAAAAGGAGTAATTCAAGAAAAACAAGATGATGAAGTTTTATCAATATACTCAAAAAATGAAATTTTCGATTCAATATCTTTAATAGAAAATTATTCAAAAAATAGTTTTGTGACTACAGAAGAGACCATTTGTTATACTCTTCCAAGAGAGATTTTTATAAATATACTTCATGAAAATCAAGAGTTAGAGAACTATTTTTTCCAATCCATTTCAGAAAAACTTAACAATAATATTTTACATGAGAAAAACAAAGAAATGGCAAATATTATGATTGCAAAAGTTAAAGATGCAAAAATTCATAAAGCTGTGATTATAGATACAAAAAAATCTATTTTTGAAGCAGCAAATATTATCAAAAAAGAAAAAATTCCAACTATTTTATTAAAAGATGAATTAGGAGAAATGTATATTGTAACTGATTCTGATTTTAGACAAAAAGTTATTTTAAATAGAATGAATTTTGATGATGAAGTTATAAAAATTGCTACAAAAGGTCTTATTTATATAAATGAAGAAGATTTTTTATTTAATGCCCAATTAATAATGGCAAAACATGGAGTGAAAAGAGTTGTTGTAAAAAATGATAAAGATGAAATTATTGGGATTTTAGATCAAATATCTTTATCTTCTTTTTTTGCTACAAACATTTTTTCTGTTTCAAATCAAATAGTAAAAGCTGAAACAGTTGAAGAGCTAAAAGAAGCTTCGTTATCTTTTATTAAAATAATAAAATCTCTAAATGCAAAAGGTGTAAAAATTGAGTTTATCTCTAAACTGATAAATCAATTAAATAAAAAACTTTTAGATAAATTATATAAAATTCTTGCACCTAAAGAATTATATGAGAAATCTTGTTTAGTTGTAATGGGAAGTGAAGGAAGAGGAGAACAAATTCTAAAAACTGACCAAGATAATGCTTTGATTTTATCAGATGATTGTGCAATTGAGGAGAATGAATTACAAAAATTTACATCAAAATTTACAGAGACACTTGTTGATTTTGGGTTTCCTAGATGTGAAGGAAACATAATGGTTTCTAATCCTTATTGGTGTAGAAAAAAATCTGATTTTAAAGATTTAATTTATTCATGGATAAATGAACCAACTGGTGACAACTTCATGAACATAGCAATTTTTTACGATGCGGTATATGTTTCAGGTGATAAAAATTTAATCACTGGATTAAAGGAATATCTATTTAAAATATCTTCTAATAGTCAAACTTTTTATGCACTTTTTGCAAAAGTGATATTAAGTTTTGATGTTCCATTAGGTTTCTTTGATGGTTTTGTTTTTAATAGTAAAGATAATAAACATAAAAATGAAATAGATATAAAAAGAGGTGGAATTTTTATCATCGTTCAAGGTATTAGATCTCTAAGTTTAGAAAATAAGATTTTTAATACAAACACCGCAAAAAGAATAAAAAAGTTAGTTGAAATAGGAATTATTGAAGAAGAATTTGCCAAAGAATTAACAATGGCTTTCAATTTTTTAACAAATTTGAAATTAAAATCAAATTTAGAAAAACTTGACAAGAATATTGAAATAGATAACTATATCAACCCTAATAATTTAAATACTATGGAAAAAGATTTATTAAAAGAATCTTTTAAAATTGTAAATAAATTAAAGAAAAAATTAGAATTTCACTTTAAGTTAAACTATGTTTAGAACTATTAAAAATTATTTTAATAAAAAAAATTTAAAAGATCAAAAATATCTATTTTTGTTTGATAAATCTTTTGATAATGAATATGTATGTTTTGATTGTGAAACAACAGGACTTAATCCAAAAAAAGATGACATTATCTCAATTGGAGCAGTTATTATAAAAGATAATACGATTGTATCTAGTAAAAAATTTATAAAATTTATAAAACCAAAAACAAAACTTCAAGCTGAAGCTATAAAAATACATCATATAAGAGAGTGTGATTTAAACGATGCTGAAGAGATAGATGAAGTTATCACTGAATTTATTGATTTCATTGGAAATCGACCATTGGTTGGATATTTTTTAGAATTTGATATTGCAATGATAAATAAATATTTGAAACCAAAACTTGGGATTACTCTTCCCAATAAAGCTTATGAAGTTTCAGAAATTTATCATGATTATAAAATTGAAATTATCCCTCAATCACATATTGATTTGAGATTTAATTCTATTATGGAAGAACTAAATATACCAAATTTAGGAAAGCATGATGCATATAATGATGCAATCATGACTGCTATGATTTTCATAAAACTTAAAAATTTACCAAATATAAAAATAAAATAAACTATAGAAAGGAAAAAAATTATAATGTTAGTATTTGTATTAAATGCTGGTTCATCATCTTTAAAATATCAATTAATCAATGCAGAGACATCTGAGTTAAAAGCTAGTGGAATTGTTGAAAGAATTGGCATTGATGGTGTATTAAAACATGTAGTTGGTGAAAATAGAAAATTAACTATAGAAGCATCTATTCAATCTCATAAAGAAGCTATTGAGCTTATTTTAGAGACTCTTACTCAAGGTGAAACAAAAATTATTGATTCAATAACTGAAATTCAAGCTGTTGGGCATAGAGTTGCGCATGGTGGAGAGTTTTTCAAAGAATCAACGATCGTTACAGATAAAGTAATTAAAAAAATTGAAGAATTAATTCCTCTTGCACCTTTACATAATCCTGCAAATATTTTAGGAATGAAAATTTGTAGAGAATTAATGCCAAATGTTCCAAATGTTGCTGTTTTTGATACAGCATTTCATCAAACAATGCCAGAAGTTCATTTTTTATTTCCTGTTCCTCATGAAGATTATACAGAACATCATTTAAGAAAATATGGTTTCCATGGAACAAGTCACTTCTACGTTTCTCAAGAAGCAATCAAACTTTTAGATAATAAAAAAGAATCAAGAATTATAGTATGTCACTTAGGTAATGGTTCGTCTGTTTGTGCAGTCAAAGATGGAAAATCTTTAAATACAACAATGGGACTAACTCCATTAGGAGGTTTGATGATGGGAACTAGAAGTGGTGATATTGATGCAGGAGTTATTCCATATTTAATGGATAGAAAAGGTATGGATACACATCAAATTATTGATTATTTAAATAAAAAATCAGGTATTTTAGGTGTTTCTGGTATAAGTTCAGATTTAAGAGAAATTATTAGTGCAGCAAATGATGGTGATCAAAGAGCGCAAGTTACAATAGATATGATGTGTAATAGAGTAAAAAAATATATTTGTTCATACGCAGGTTTATTAGGTGGAGTTGATGCAATCTGTTTTACAGCTGGCATTGGAGAAAATTCTGATTTAATAAGAAATAAAATTTGTCATAATTTAGAATTTATGGGGATTGAACTTGATAGCCAAAAAAATCAATTAAAATCTAATATAAGTAGAGAAATAAATAGAGATACTTCAAAAACAAAAATTTTTGTTATTCCAACAAATGAAGAATTAGTAATAGCACAAGATACATATAAACTTGTAAAATAGTAAAATATGTTACAAATTAGAAAACTTTTAGAAAATTGAGTATTATGTACAATCAATGTACATAATACTTTTCAAATAGCACTTTTTAAACATTTTAAAATTAAAATTTCCATATTCTTACTCAAAATCACTTGATTTTCAACAGTTAAAAAAATTTAATTTAGATTTTCTTATCTATAATCTATCTTTCTTATGAAATAAAATTAATTTTAAAAGCAAATATAGATTTAAGTTTTAATATAATCTACAAAAAATTTTGAGATTTTTAAATTTTGAAAAAATGTTATTATATTAACGTGATTATCAATTTAATGATTTTTATAAAAAATATATTGTTTAAGAAGAAAGGAATAATTTATGTTAGTATTTGTATTAAATGCAGGTTCATCGTCTTTAAAATACCAATTAATCAACGCAGAAACTTCTGAATTAAAAGCTAGTGGATTAGTAGAAAGAATTGGAATTGATGGAATTTTAAAACATGAAGTAGGAGAAAATAAAAAATTAACTTTTGAACTACCAATTCCTACACATAAAGAAGCAATTGAATTAGTACTAAGAATTTTAACAAATGATGAAACAAAAGTTATTGATTCTATAAAAGAGATTCAAGCAATTGGACACAGAGTTGTTCATGGTGGAGAATATTTTAAAAAATCTGTTTTAATTGATGATGATGTAGTTAAAAAGATTGAAAATTTAATTCCACTTGCTCCTTTACACAATCCTGCACATGTTCTTGGAATAAAAATTTGTCAAGAATTAATGCCAAATGTTCCTAATGTTGCAACATTTGATACAGCATTTCATCAAACAATGCCTGAAGAAAACTTTTTATATGCTGTTCCATATGGTGATTATACAGAGCATCATCTAAGAAAATATGGTTTTCATGGAACAAGTCACTATTATGTTTCAAATGAAGCTGTAAAAATTTTAAATAAAAAAGATTCTAAAATAATTGTTTGTCATCTTGGAAATGGTTCATCTGTTTGTGCAGTAAGAGATGGAAAATCAATAAGTACATCTATGGGATTAACTCCTCTTGAAGGATTAATAATGGGTACAAGATGTGGAGATATTGACGCAGGTGTTATTCCATATTTAATGGAAAAAAAAGGTTTAGATACTCATCAAATTATAAACTATCTAAATAAAAAATCAGGCATTTTAGGTGTTTCAGGTATTAGTTCAGATTTAAGAGAAGTTATAAAAGCTTCAAATGATGGCGATAAAAGATCAAAAATTACTATTGAAATGTTATGTTCAAGAATTAAAAAATATCTTTGCTCTTATGCTGGATTAATGCATGGAGTTGATGCCATTTGTTTTACAGCTGGAATAGGAGAGAATTCTGATTTAATAAGAGAAAAAGTTTGTAATGGATTAGATTTTATGGGAATTGAACTTGATACAGAAAAAAATAGTATAAGAAAATCTGGAATTAGAGAAATTAGCAAAAAAACTTCTAAAACAAAGATTTATATTATTCCAACAAATGAAGAACTTGTTATAGCAAAAGATACTTTCGATCTAGTAAAAAAGAAATAATCTGTTACATTTAGAAATTTATCTTAAAATTGAGTATTATGTATAATTATTGTACATAGTACTTGCTTTTTTTACACAATTAAAACATTTATTCCTCATAACTTATCACTATTTCTCACAAATCCTATTTTTTTTTATAATAATGTATATTTTATGTACTTTTTTTTTAATATGCTATAAAATATCCTTTAGTGAGATTATAAGACATTGCTATGTTAATGCTATGTTTCTTAATTATAATTTTTCCACAAAGTTTAAACTAGAAAGGATAACTTACAAATGGGTTTAATTGAAAGTATCAAAGAAAAAGCGAAACTACAATTAAGAACTATTGTTCTACCAGAGCCAGAGGATGAAAGAGTTCTTAAAGCTGCTCAACAAGTTTTAGAAGAAAATACTGCAAAAGTTGTTTTAATTGGAAATGTTGAAACTATCAAGGCTGACGCTGCAAAGTGTGGAGCAAATATTGATGGAGCAGCAATAGTTGATCCTAAAAATTTTGATAATATTGAAAAATATATTGATGAATTAGTTCAATTAAGAAAAAGTAAAAATCTTTCAAAAGAAGAAGCAACTGAAATTATGTTAAATGAACCAAGATTTTTTGGTTGTATGATGGTAAGACTAGGAGATGCAGATGGATTAGTTGCAGGTTCAAATTCACCAACAGCTGATGTTTTAAAAGCTGCTATTCAAGTTATAAAAACTGCACCAGGAATCAATACTGTTTCTTCTGCTTTTATTATGGAAACTGCTGATGGAAAATTTGGAGATAATGGTTTAATTTTATTTGCAGATTGTGCAGTTATTCCTGAACCAAATTCTGAACAATTAGCTGATATTGCTTGTGCAACAGCTGCTACTGCAAGTTCTGTTGTAGGATTAGAACCTAGAGTTGCTATGTTATCATTTTCTACAAAAGGAAGTGCATCACACCCATTAGTTGATAAAGTTCAATATGCTTGTGATATTTTAACTGAAAGAAATGTAAATTTTGCATTCGATGGAGAATTACAAGCTGATGCAGCTATTATTGAATCAATTGGTGCTAAAAAAGCTCCAGGTTCAAAAGTTGCAGGTAAAGCTAATATTTTAGTTTTCCCTGATTTACAATCTGGAAATATTGGTTATAAACTTGTTCAAAGATTTGCAGGAGCAGAAGCTCACGGTCCAATCGTTCAAGGATTAAATCAACCAGTAAATGACCTTTCAAGAGGTTGTTCAGTTGAAGATATTGCAAACTTAGTTGCTATTACAGCAACACAAATCAAATAAAAATTTATAACTAAACTAAGGAGAGATATATGTTAGTATTCATTTTAAATGCAGGTAGTTCATCTTTAAAATATCAATTAATGAATCCAGTTTCAAAAGAAGTTTTAGCTGTTGGTCTTTGTGAAAGAATTGGAATTGATGGTGTTTTAAAACATGAGTTTGGTGAAGGACAAAAATTAACATTAGAAGTTCCTATGCCTACGCATAAAGAAGCAATTGAGTTAGTATTAAAAACTTTAGTTGAAAGTGAAGGAAAAGTTATTAATTCAATTGATGATATTGATGCAATTGGTCATAGAGCAGTTCATGGTGGAGAAGAATTTGCATCATCAGTTATGGTAACACCTAGAGTTGTTGAAACTATGAAAAAATTAATTCCTTTAGCTCCTTTACATAATCCTGCAAATATCATGGGAATGGAAATTTGTCAAGAATTAATGCCAGGAAAACCAAATGTTGCTGTATTTGACACTGCATTCCATCAAACAATGCCTGATTATGCTTATATGTATGCATTACCTTATGAACAATATACAAAACATGGTATTAGAAAATATGGATTCCATGGAACTAGTCACTATTATGTTTCAAATGAAGCAAGAGGGATGTTAGATAAAAAAAGAAATACAAGAATTATTGTTTGTCACTTAGGAAATGGTTCATCTGTAAGTGCGGTATTAAATGGTAAATGTATAGATACATCTATGGGTCTTACACCTGTTCAAGGTTTAATGATGGGAACAAGAGCTGGTGATGTTGGAGCTGGTGCTATTTCATATATGATGAAACAAGAAGGTTTAGATATTGATCAAATTATCGACATCATGAATAAAAAATCAGGTATCTTAGGAATTTCAGGAAAATCTTCTGATTTAAGAGAAGTTTTACAAGGTATGCAAGATGGTGATGATAGATGTAGATTAGCTGTAGAAATGGTTGCTTATAACATCAAAAAATATGTAGGTTCTTATGTTGCTGCACTTGATGGAATTGATGCTTTATGTTTCACAGGTGGAATTGGTGAAAATTCATCATTAATTAGAGAAATTGTTTGTGCTGGATTAGATGGAATGGGATTAATTCTTGACCCAACTAAAAATAATAAAAGAAGTTCAAAAGCTAGAGATATTGCAACAAATAGTTCAGCTGCAAGAATTTTTGTTATTCCAACAAATGAAGAATTTGTTATTGCTAATGATACTTATAGAATTGTTTCAGGTCTTGAAATTGAAAAATAATAAATAAAAAAAGTGAAGTTTATACTTCACTTTTTTATTCTTTAGATATAAAAATTTAATAAGCTTTTAATCCAGTTACAAAATTCATACTTATTTTAGAAGCGGCTTCACTTACAAATTTATCCATAAACTTCTCAAATTTATCTTCTTTTTTCCAAATTGGATTTTTTACTTTTGATAATTCAATAAGTGTATTTTGAGCAAAAGAAATAGTTGCAACTTCATCAACAAGTCCAACTTCTTTTGCTTGTTTTGAAGTAAAAATTTTTGCATCAGCAAAAACATTATGATTTTTTACATCAAGATTTCTTGCATTTGCAACATCTGTTATAAACATATTATATGTATCATCTATTACGCTTTGAAGTTGTTTTTCTTCATAATCAAACCACTTTCTACTAGGTGTTCCTGTTTCTTTATATTTTCCAGCTTTTACAGTTTGAGTTGAAACTCCAATTTTTTCCATAAGTTCACTAGCATTCACGCCTTGCATAATAACACCAATTGAACCTACCATGCTTCCAGGATTAGCAATAATTTTATTTGCCCAAATAGAAGAATAGTAACTTCCACTTGCAATCACACCACTTGCATAAACAACAACTGGTTTTAACTCTTTTAACTCTTTTATTGCATAAGCTAATTCAACAGAAGGAGCAACTGCACCACCAGGAGAATCGACAACAAATAATACACCCTTAATATTATTATCTTTTTTTGCTTTTTCTATATTTTCTAATACTTTACTAACATCTAAAATAGCTCCTGATAATTCTATTTTTTGTAAGTTTGCCAATTTATCATTATCAACTAAATTTTCATTAGAGTCAAATACTACAAAGTAAATTATTGTCAAAAAAACTATAGTTTTAAAATATTTAGTTATGAAATCCAATATTGCTATAACTGGCGAAAATAGCGTTTTAAAAAAATTAAACATATTCACCTCCTATTATCACATTATCAACAAATTTTGTATGTAAAATTATTTGCATAAACAAGTCCTCTTTTTCTTCAATTTTATCAGGTAAAGTAAAAGTTATCATATCTGCATCAAAATCTTTTTCAAGTTTACCTTTATTTAATCCTAAAGCCCTACTTCCATTTACTGTTGCAGCTTTTATTAATTTTTTAGAAAACTCAACTACATTTTTATCATAATGAACCATTAATGCATTTCTTAATTCATCAAACATTGATAATGAATTATTTGAGCTTAAACCATCAGTTCCTATTGTAAAAGGAATTTCACCTAATCTATCTAAATCTAGTTTTGTATTATTTAAAAGTCTATTTGAAGTAACACAATGATTTATACTTGCACCTAAATCTCTAATCTTTTCTAAATCATTATTACTTGCTTCAACACAATGTGTAAATGAAAGATTTTTTATATTTGAAAAAAGATTTAAAAATTCCATTGGTTTTGAAACTGCTTTTTCTTGATTTAAAAAATTTTTAAAAAATTCTAAAAAAGAACCTTCGTCTTTATGTAACCAATCAAACTCTTCACGTGACTCTAAAAAATGAGAACTAACAGCTAAATTTTCTTCTTTTGCAAGTTTTAAAGTTTCTCTTACTAAAAAAGGATGTACTGAATATGGAGAATGTATAGCAATTGCTGGAATAAAATTTTTTGAAGCAAATTTTTTTGCATTATTTAGCCTACTTTTAAAATCAGCAAAAAGTGTATCTATCATATCAGCTTTTGAACCAATAACTTCACAAAAGAATACCGTATTTATAGGTGCATTTATACAAGCTTCTATATCAAAAGAATATGATGAAATTGCTCCAATAGTAGTAGTTCCTGTTTTTTTCATCTTTTCTAATTTTGCTGTTATTAATTTTGTATTTGCTTTATTTATTAAATCTTCTCTATATCTAATAACAGAATTTAACCATGCATAAAAATTTCCATATTTTAAAGTAGTTGAATTCCCACTAAATTCTAAATGAACATGAGAATTTATAAGTCCTGGCATTAAAATAGAATTCTTTTCTAGTTTTTTTATTTCAATATTAGGATATTTTTTTTCTATTTCTAAAAGGGTATTAAGTTCTATGATTTTTTCATCAAAAACAACAGCACCATCTTTAATGATTCTGTCATTTTCATCACAAGAAACAACCCATGAAGCACTTATAATTTTCATTTAATTAAGCATTTTTTGCTTGTGATACTGCTTTTAATTCAGCAATAATTTGCATTAAAGCAATTAATCCCATATGATAACCAAATGGTCCAAATCCAGAGATAACACCTGTTGAAGCACCTGCAGTTACAGATTTTTGTCTAAATTCTTCTCTTTTATAAATATTTGAAATATGAACTTCAACTACTGGCATATTAACTGCGCTTAGAGCATCTTTGATTGCAATAGAAGTGTGAGAATAAGCAGCTGGATTTATCATTATTCCATCAACAGTTCCTAAACACTCTTGAATTCTATCTACAATTTCACCCTCTAAATTTGATTGAAAAAATTCTAATTCAATTCCATTTTGTTCAGCTGCACTTTTTAATTGTTCATGAATTTGTTCTAGACTCATTGGACCGTAAATATGTTGTTCTCTAATTCCTAACATATTTAAATTTGGTCCTTGAATTACGGCAATTTTCATATTATATTCCTTTTATAAATTTTGGGTAAGATTATAATTAAATTTTTGTTAAACCATACCCAAACAAAGGCTTTTTATGAAAAACTTTATATTACAAAATGAAAATGCAATATATTTTGAATGTAAATTCTCTTGCGATAATGTTATTTTTTTGAATTTAGAAAAAGATAGATTTTTTATAACTGATGCTAGATATACTACAGAAGCAAAAGAGTATGCAAAAAAGTGTGAAGTAATAGAATCTTCAAATCTAATAGAAACAGCAAAAGAGATTTTAAAAAAAAATAAAATCAAAAAAATTACATTTGACCCAAATGATTTTAGTTTTGCTTCTTATACAAAATTAACTGAAAATCTAAAAACTGAATTTATTGCTAAAGAAAACTTTTCAAAATTAAAAAGAATTATTAAAAGTGATAAAGAGATAACTTTACTTAAAAAAGCAGCTGTTGCTGGACGTGAAGGTTTCAAAGAATTAGCAAAATTTATAAGAAAAAATGGTTTCAATCAGAGTGAACAATTTTTATATTTTAAAGCTTTCGAAAAAATGAGCCAAACAGGGAAACTTGATATAAGTTTTGAACCAATTGTTGCGATAAATGAAAATGCAGCAAAACCTCATGCTCTTCCAACTTCAAAAAAATTAAAACTACATGATTTATTATTAGTTGATGCGGGAATAAAATATAAAAGATATTGTTCTGATAGAACTTGCACAAGTCATGTTGATTTTGAAAGTTTCAGTTTTAAAAGAGAACAAAAATTCAAAAATGAAAAACATCAAAAAGTCTATGATATTGTTTTAAAAGCCCAATTAAATGCTATTGAAAATGCAAAAACTGGGATGAAAGCTAGTGAAATTGACAAATTAACTAGAGATGTAATAGAAAAAGCAGGATTTGGAAAATATTTTATTCATAGTACAGGTCATGGTGTTGGTCTTGATATTCATGAATTTCCTGTAATAAATTCCAAATCAGATGTAATAATTGAAGATAATATGGTATTTACAGTTGAACCTGGAATTTATCTTCCTGATGAATTTGGTGTTAGAATTGAAGATACAATTGTAATGCAAAATGGTAAAGCTGTAATACTTTAAATCAAAAAAATAGAAAAAATAAATCTTGATAAATTTAATCATGATTTATTTTTTAACAAAAAAGAGAGAAATTTGAAAAAAAAAATATCACATAAATTAACACTTTTTTATTCTTCTAATTTTCCTCAAAAATTCAATTCTTACTCACAAAAAAAATACAAGGTGACTATAGGAATTGGGGGAAATATTGGAAATACTAAAAAGATATTTGATAAATTAATCTTATGTTTAAGAAAAGACGCAAGATTTACTTTACTTATGACTTCACCCCTTTTAAAAAATCCACCCTTTGGATTTTTGGAACAAAGCGACTTTTTAAATGGTATAATTCGCCTCCAAACAAATCTTTGTCCTAACGCTTTTTTAAAAGCAATGCAAAGATATGAAAAAAAATTCGGAAGAAAGCGATCCTTTCAAGATGCGCCTAGAACCTTGGATATTGATATAATATTTTTTGATAATAAAAAAATAAATACAGAAAATTTAATTATCCCTCACAAAAATTGGGCAAATAGAGAGTCAGTGATTATTCCTTTAAAAAGGATGAAAAATGAACGAAAAACAAAAAAAAGTTATGGTTGGAATGAGTGGTGGAATTGATTCTTCAGTTACTGCTTATATGCTACAAAAAGAAGGTTACGAAGTTGAAGGAATTTATCTAAAACTTCATAATAGAACTGATGGCTATCATGAAAGAAATTTAGGTTATATAGATGATGTAGCTAAATTTTTAAATATAAAATATCACATATTAGATTTAGCAGATGAGTTTTCAAAAGAGGTTTATGATTATTTTGTTGATTCTTATTTAGAAGGCACAACTCCAAATCCTTGTGTAAAATGCAATCGTCAAATAAAATTTGGTGCAATGCTTAATTTTGCAAAAAAACATGGAGCTAATTTTTTAGCAACTGGACATTATGCAAAAACTGATGGAAAGTTTTTTTATGAAGCTGATGATAAAACAAAAGACCAAAGTTATTTCCTATCTCAAGTTGATAAAGATGCATTACCATATATGATGTTTCCTTTAAGTACTTACAAAAAAGAAGATATTGTAAAGTTTGGTGCAGATTTAGATGTGGCTTATAAAAAAATTACAGAAAAAAGTGAATCTCAAGAAATTTGTTTTGTTGAAACTGTTTACACTGATGTTGTTAAAAGACATGCAAATATTGATATTCCTGGAAAAGTTTTAGATGAACAAGGAAATGTTGTAGGTGAACACAAAGGTTATGCTCACTATACAATCGGGAAAAGAAGAGGATTTACTGTTCATGGAGCACATGATCCACATTTTGTTACAAAATTAAATCCTAAAGATAATACTATTGTCGTAGGTAAAAAAGAGTCTTTAGAAGTAAATGAAGTAGTTGGAAATAATCTAAATATGTTTATTGATGAGACAAAATTTTCTTGTAGTGTAAAACTAAGATATAGATCAACATCAACACCTTGTGAAGTAGAAATAAAAGATGAAAAAGTTTATATAACTTTAAAAGAAGCTGTTTATGGAGTTGCAACAGGTCAACTTGCAGTTTTTTATGATGATCAAAAAGTAATTGGAAGTGCTTGGATAAAAAGTACTAAATAGTTTTTTTAAAAACTATAATTTAGGAGAAAACTCCTAAATTATATTTATATTAGAATGTATATTCTACGCTTGCAAATACATATTTGTCATCAACATATTCTGCGTCATTAGAATCTTCATCAACATCACCATATAAAATTGAAGCTGTTAAAGTTTCTGTTATAGGATATGAAGCTGTTAAGTTTAATTCTTTTTCTTTAGCATCATCTGAACCATAAGTTGTAACACCATATAATGCACCTAATTCAACATCTACAATTGTATATCCTAAAGAACCATATACTGTTCTAGCATCTGGATCATATGTTCTATTTCCCATATCAAATGGAGAAATATTATCACCATAAGCATATATAGACCCTGCACCAACATCTTTATCAGTTTTAATATATCCAACAGCAGCTGAAATTCCTGCAACTTCTGTATTTAATTCAACATGTCCAATATAAGCATCTTCAGCAGCACCATATTTATCTGAATCTTCATCAGAGAAAGCATAATGTGCAACTCCACCAAAATAATCAGTTGTAAATGTTGCTTTTAGACCATAAAAACTTGCAACATCTGGAGCAAAATATGCATAAGGATTTAATTCTACAGCTTGGAAACCTGTATATTTAATGTCTGCAACATATGCACCATCTTTTGTTATTTCTTCAAAATCTTCACTGAAATCTATTCCTGATTCTGCTTGTTTATCTGTATAACCTAATACAATTGTTGTGTCTGGAATTGCTGTAATTGCTGCTACTACAGCCTCATTATAATCACCTAACCATTCAAGATCAATAGCTTGTCTACCAGCAGTTAAAGAGAATCCATCAGTTGCATATTTAATATATGCTTCAGTCATTAAAGAATGATTTTCATATGCGTCATCATAATTACCACTATGAACTTCACCTAATTGTAAGTTTCCTTTAAATTCAGCTTTAGCACTAAATCCATAAAATGAACCTGTTTCAAAGGCAATTGTAGCATTTCCATTTCCAAAACCAGAATCAGCTACTCCATCTTTATAGTCATGTTTTTCACCGTATAATGCTAAACTTCCAGAAGCTTTACCTTCTTTAAAAGCAGCATCAATTGAATCTGCACCAAATGACATAGTAGAACTTAAAATTAATCCGCATGTAACTAAACTTATTGTTTGACCTCTAAAAAGGTTTTTCATATTTTTTCCTTGTAAAATAAAATATTTGAATAAAAAACTTTCGCGCAAGTAATCTATTCGTATTAGAAGAACATCAAAATTATAACATTAAATAAACTGTTGTTTTAATTTTGATTGTATATTAAATATACACAATTATTATCCATTGTTTTTATACTAACGATAATGATTATTATTTTATACAATATTTACTTAATTATGAATTAACTTAATATTCATTAAGTACACTTTAGCTAGAATACGGATTCAATCAAATGTAAGGAAATTTTATGTCAACATTTAAACTTTTTAGTGGTTCAGCTAATCCTGAATTTGCAAGAAAAGTAGGTGAATATTTAAGTATGCCAGTATCAGACGCAACATTAAATAAATTTAGTGATGGTGAAATATCTGTTCAAATTACAGAGAGTGTTAGAGGACAAGATGTATTTATAATTCAACCAACTTGTGCACCAACTAATGATAATTTAATGGAATTATTAATAATGGTAGATGCACTTAAACGTTCAAGTGCAAAATCAATTTCAGCTGTTATTCCATATTTTGGATATGCAAGACAAGATAGAAAAGCAGCTCCAAGAGTTCCAATTACTGCAAAACTTGTTGCTGATTTACTTGAAGCAGCAGGAATTACAAGAGTAGTAACTATTGATTTACATGCTGCTCAAATTCAAGGCTTTTTCAATATTCCAGCTGATAACTTATTTGGTTCTATATTATTTGTTAATTATATAAAAAGTAAAAATTTAAAAAATCCTATTATTGCAAGCCCAGATATTGGTGGAGTTGCAAGGGCTAGATCTTATGCTGATAAATTAGGATATGACTTAGTTATAGTTGATAAAAAAAGAGAAAAAGCAAATGTTGCTGAAGTTATGAATATCATTGGAGATGTTAAAGATAAAGATGTAATTTTAGTTGATGACATGGTTGATACTGCAGGAACTTTAGTAAAAGCAGCAGAAGTTTTAAAGAAAAAAGGTGCAACTTCAGTTATGGCATGCTGTACTCACGGTGTATTGAGTGGTCCGGCATATGAAAGAATTAACAAAGGTGAACTTGATGAACTTGTTATTTCAGACACAATTCCTACACAAAAAGATGCTAAAAAGTTAACCGTTTTAACAGCTTCAGCTATGATTGGGGAAGCTATTAGAAGAATTCATAATAATGAATCTGTTAATTCAATTTTTAATAGTTAATATTAAAATAAAAAAAATATGATATAATTCGCGAAATTATTATCCAAAAGGAAAAAACATGAAAAAAGTATTATTATCAACAATTGCTTGTGCTACTTTAGCATTAGCTGCAAATAGTGACTATAAATATGAAATTACACCATTAATTGGTGGAGTTGTAACTGAAGGTAATTTAGATTTAGATAGAAATTATGCAAACGCAGGTTTAAGTTTAGGATTTAATCAATTTGATTCTTTTATTGATCAAGTTGAATTAGGTTTTTTAAGATCTATTGAAGATGTAGATTATAAAGATGGTTCAAGATCTGATACTGGAATTACTAGAATATTTACAAACTTAGTTAAAGAATATCCTTTAACAGCTGATGCTTCATTATATACATTAGTTGGAGCAGGTGTAGAAATTTTTGATAATGAAAATGCAGGAAATGAAAATGGTTTATTTGGTAACTATGGTGCAGGGATTAAATATAAAATAGCTGATGAATTATCTTTAAAATTTGATGTTAGACATTTAATTGAAGTTGATCATGGAGATAATAACTTATTATATACATTAGGATTCTCTGTTCCATTTGGTGAAGTTGCAAAAGCAGCTCCAGTTGTTGAAACTCCAGCTCCAGTTGTTGAAACTCCAGCTCCAGTTGCTGCACCAAAAGATACTGATGGTGATGGTGTTATTGATAATTTAGATGAATGTCCTGATACAATGAAAGGTGCTAAAGTTGATGCAGTTGGATGTATGACTTTAATCAACTTAAATATTAACTTTGATACTGATAAATCAGTAATTAAAGATTCTTATAACTCAAGAGTTGCAGAATTTGCAAAAATGATGAAAGCTAATCCAAAATTAAAAGCATCTATTGAAGCTCATACAGACTCTGTTGGTTCAAATGCATATAACCAAAAATTATCTGAAAGAAGAGCTGCTTCTACAGTTAAAGCATTAACTGATTTAGGTGTTGATAGCACAAAAATCAAAGCTGTTGGTTATGGTGAAACAAGACCTGTTGCAACAAATGCAACTGTTGAAGGTAGAGCTGAAAACAGAAGAGTTGAAGCTGTAATGGTTAAATAATTTTTAAATTATTAACTTAAATAAATTAAAAGGGGTTAAGTTTTACTTAACCCCTTTTTTTATTTAATAATTTTTAATATTTTTAATAAAAATAATATTTTTTTTAGGTTATAATGAACAAAATTATTTCAATCAAGGGAAAATGATGAAAAAAATATTAATAACATCTATAGTATGTGCAACGGCTCTTTTTGCTGCAAGTGATCCAAGTAGAACATATAGTTATGAAATCACGCCTTTTGTTTCAGGAATTTTAACTGATAGTAAAGCAGGATTAGAAGATAATAATTATATAAATGGTGGTATTTCTATTGGTAAAAATTTTGAAGAAACTTTTATTGATCAAGTTGAAATAGCATACATGAGAAGTGCTAGTGTTGGGTATGAGAATTCAAATGGAAATACAAATATTGATAGAATATTTTTAAATGCAGTTAAAAAATTTGAGTTAACAGATAGATTAGCAGCTTATGGATTAGCCGGTATTGGTTATCAAAATGTTTCACAAGAATTAGACAAACATAAAGATTCTGCCGTATTCAACTATGGAATTGGTCTAAGATATGATATTCCTTATTATGGAATTGCAATAAAAGGAGATGTTAGACATCTAATTGCAACAAAAGAAAATCAAAATGATATGATGTATACTTTAGGTTTAGGAATGCCTTTAGGAAAAAAATATACAAATGATATCATTGCTGCAAAAGCTCCAATTATAGAAGAAGAAGTTAAAGCTCCAATAATTGAAGAGCCTACTGAAGTTTTACCAGCAATTCAAGATGATGATAAAGATGGAGTATCAAATAAATTTGATAAATGTCCAAATACTTCACCAGGTGTTAAAGTAAACAAAGATGGTTGTGTTGAAACTGTAAATTTAAATATTAATTTTGATAACAACTCAGCAGAAATAAAAAATATCTATGATGAAAAATTACATCAATTTGCAAATATGCTAAAAGCTAATCAAACAATGACTGCAGTAATTGAAGCACATACTGATTCTAAGGGTAGTGATGCATATAATCAAAATTTATCTGATAGAAGAGCTATTTCAGTTGTAAATGCATTAAAAGCTTATGGAGTAAAATCTTCAAAATTAAAAGCTATAGGATATGGAGAGACTCAACCTATTGCAACAAATGAAACAGAAGAAGGTAAAGCTCTAAATAGAAGAGTTACTGCACTAGTAAATCAATAATTTTCAAAAGATTTAGATTAACTCTAAATCTTTTAAGCTATCATAAAAAATCATTTAACTATAAACTTACTAAACTTTAGATATAATCGCGATAAATAATAAACAAATTATAGGAATAGCCTTGCAAAAAAATATTAGAAACTTTAGTATTATTGCACATATTGATCATGGAAAATCAACACTTGCAGATAGAATTATTCAAGAATGTGGAGCTATTACTGATAGAGAAATGACTTCTCAAGTTATGGATACAATGGATATCGAAAAAGAAAGAGGTATCACTATCAAAGCTCAAAGTGTTAGGCTTGATTATGTAAAAGATGGACAAAAATATGTTTTAAACCTAATTGACACTCCAGGTCACGTTGACTTTTCATATGAAGTAAGCCGTTCACTAGCTTCATCTGAAGGTGCTTTACTAATAGTTGATTCAACTCAAGGAGTTGAAGCACAAACTATAGCAAATGTTTATATAGCTATGGATAATGATTTAGAATTATTACCTGTTGTAAATAAAATTGACTTACCAAGTGCTGATCCAATTAGAGTTTTAGAAGAAGTTGAGGAAGCTATTGGACTTGATTGTACTTTACATAATCTAATTTCAGCAAAAACTGGTCTTGGAGTTAAAGATTTAATTGATTCAATAGTTGATAGAGTACCAGCTCCAAACGGAGATGAAAATGCACCAACAAAAGCTCTTATTTATGACTCATGGTTTGATAACTATCTTGGAGCTTTAGCACTTGTTAGAGTTTATGATGGGAGTATCAAAAAAGGTCAAAAAATAAGACTTATGAATACAAAAGTTGAACACCAAGTAATTGGTCTTATGTATCCACATCCTTTAAAAAGACAAGATACTTTAGAGATAAAAACTGGTGAGATTGGTATTGTTGTTCTTGGTCTTAAAACTTTAGATGGTATTGCTGTTGGTGATACGATAACTGATGCAAAAAATCCAACTCTTGAGCCAATTGATGGATTTGAACCAGCTAAACCATTTGTATTCGCAGGAATTTATCCAATCGAAACTGATAAATTTGAAGATTTAAGAGATGCGTTAAATAAACTAAAATTAAATGACTCTTCAATTTCTTTTGAACCTGAAAGTTCAGCAGCTTTAGGAAGTGGATTTAGAACTGGTTTCTTAGGAATGCTTCATATGGAAGTTATTAAAGAGAGACTTGAGAGAGAATTTGACTTAGATTTAATTGCAACTGCACCAACAGTTGTTTATAGAGTTGAAAAAAGTAATGGAGAAGTTATAGAGATACAAAATCCAAGTGAACTTCCTGAACCAAATTATATAAAAACAATTTTTGAACCATATGTAAAAGCAACTATTTTAGTACCTGATGAATTTTTAGGAAATGTTATAAAACTTCTTAATGACAAAAGAGGAATCCAAATAAAAATGGATTATTTAGGGAAAAGAGTTTTACTTGAATATGATTTACCAATGAATGAAATCGTAATGGATTTTTATGATAAATTAAAATCAACTACAAAAGGTTATGCATCTTTTGATTATGAACCAGTTGGATTTAGACCTGGAAATCTTAAAAAACTTGATATTCGAGTTGCTGGTGATGTTGTTGATGCACTTTCAATCATCGTTCCTGATGATAAAGCAGTTTCAAAAGGAAGAGAGTTTGTAAAAGCTCTAAAAGAATTAATTCCAAGACAACTTTTTGAAGTTGCAGTGCAAGCAAGTATTGGAAGTACAGTAATTGCTAGAGAAACTGTAAAATCAATGGGGAAAAACGTAACTGCAAAATGTTACGGTGGAGATATCACGAGAAAAAGAAAACTTCTTGAAAAACAAAAAGAAGGTAAAAAAAGAATGAAAGCGATTGGAAAGGTAAACGTACCTCAAGAAGCATTCATGGCAGTTCTTAAAATCTAATCTTTCACGCATCTTCTGCGTTGGAATGAAAAATTTATTGACTCACTTAGTACACTAAGCTCCTCAATAAATTTTACCTTCCGCCTTGAATCTACATAAAATCTTAGATTTTAAATATCTTTAATTTTCTGAACAATTTTCTTTTTAAAGTTTTCTGACAAATTATAAAAATTATGATATAAATTTGTATATTTATCATTTTCTTCTAATTTATCAAGTTTATGCATCTGGGATATTATTTAATTATAGTCTTTTATTAATGTTTCTGAATAAATGCTTATTATCATTTCAATTTTTATTAAATCATAATCAAATTTTCTTTAATCTTCTTTTTTGTTTTCTCAACAAAATAATCTTTTGCAATAGATGCGATAAAACCTATTACACCACCTACTAAAAGTAATACTAATTTTTCCATTTCCATATTACAACCTTAAATAATTTCAATCATTATAACAAAATCTGAACTACGCTCTTAAAATGTGAGCATTTTCAAAATAGCGTTAAGAAAAATATATCTAAATTCGTAAAGAAATTTGAACTGTCTGAAGACTGAGGTACGAAGTCAAGTTTTCAAATTTTAGAATTTAGATATATTTTTTAGCTGTTTTGAATCCCTGCGAACGCTTTTGCCTGCAAGCAGGATTACATCTTTTGCATACTTTTCTTTACTAAAAAGAAAAGAAAAAAGTATCACCCTAAAGAAATAAATATAATTTATGATATTATTATTTTCATGTTATGCTTAACCTGTAAAAACCTATCATTTGAAATTATCTGCAAAGATTGTCAAAAAAATCTTTTAATACCCTCTTTCCATAAAAGAGAAATAGATGATGGATTTTTTAACTATTCATTTTATTCTTTATCGGAACTTGAAGATTTAATCTCTTCAAAATACTATTTTCATGGAGATAGAGTTTTTAATATTCTTGCCAAACTATCTTTTGCTAAATTTGCTCAAAATTTTACTTTTTCAAACCAAGTATTTGCAATTCCTATTGATGACCATACACGTCATGATTTTTCACATACAGCTATCTTAGCAAAACATCTAAAATCAAAATTTATCACTCCAAAATACAACTCTTTAAAAGCTACAAATATAGTTAAATATGCTGGAAAAGATTTAGAATTTAGACAAAAAAATCCAAGAAAATTTCAAGTTACAAATATTACTAATCAAATGACAATTTTATGTGATGATTTAATTACAACAGGTGCTACAATTAAGCAAGCAAAAAAAGCTTTAGAAAAAAGAAATAATCAGGTTTTATTTTCTTTAACCCTAGCTGATGCAAAACTTTAGTATAATTTATTTTTTACAAAGGGAACAAAGTGATAGGAATTATTGATTATAACATGGGAAATTTAGCGAGTGTTTATAACGCTTGTCATTTATTAGATGCAAAAGCAACAATTGTTAAAAATCCTGAAGATTTAAAAAATTTTAATAGAGTTATATTACCTGGTGTTGGTGCATATAAAGATGCAATGGAACATTTAATTAAAACAGGTATGAATGAAGCTGTTTATGAATTTGCAAAAAGTGGTAAACCAATGATTGGAATTTGTCTTGGAATGCAACTTTTATTTGAAAGTTCTCAAGAGTTTGGTCATACAGATGGTTTAGGATTAATTGATGGTGTTGTTGTAAAATTTGATAAAACAAAAATGCATGAAGATTTTAAAATTCCTCATATGGGTTGGAATACAATTGTAAATAAAGAACATCCATTATTTGAAGGTTTGCATAATCCATATTTATATTTTGTTCACTCTTATCATGCTGTTACAAGAGAAGAAAATATAATAGGTAAAACAACTTATGGATATGAATTTGCAAGTGCCGTAAATAAAGATAACATTTATGGATTTCAACCACATCCTGAAAAATCACATGATAATGGATTGAAAATTTTAAAAAACTTTATGAATTTAAAATAAAAAAGGAATTCTTATGAAAACTATTGCAATAACAGGTGCTAGTGGGTTTGTTGGTAGTAGTTTAACAAAATTTTTTTCTAATTTAGGTTATAAAATAACTCCTTTATCAAGAGAAATTTTAAATAATAAAAGTAATCTAGAAGAAGTATTAAATTCTTCAGATATTGTTATAAATTTGGCTGGGGCAAATATAATTAATAGATGGAGTGAATCTTATAAAAGACTTCTTTATTCAAGTAGAATTGATACTACATCTAAAATTGTAAATGCTATAAACCATATTCAAAATAAACCTAAACTTCTAATTTCTACTTCTGCTGTTGGTATTTATGATAATAAAACTATTTATGATGAAAATGGAAATTTTGCAAATGATTTTTTATCAAATCTTTGTCAAGATTGGGAGAAAAAAGCTTTAGAAGCAAAAAATGAAATAACAAAAGTTTCTATTTTTAGATTTGGTATTGTTCTTGGACGTGATGGTGGAGCTTTACAAAAAATGTTAACTCCTTTTAAACTAGGACTTGGAGGAACAATAGGAAATGGAAATCAAGCATTTTCATTTATTCATATAAGCGATTTGTTAAATGCTTACAAATTTGTGATTGAAAATTCTCATGAAAATATTTTTAATCTAACTGCACCAAAACCAACAACAAACAAAGGCCTTACCCTTGCTTTAGGGAAAACACTAAAAAGACCTACTATACTTCCAGTACCAGAATTTGTTTTAAAACTTATTTTTAGTGAAGGTGCACGTGTTTTAACTGATGGACAAAGTGTAATACCAAAGAAATTATTAGATTTAGGATTTGAGTTCAAATTTAGAACAATAGAAGAAACAATAGAAAATTTATGTAATTAAGGATTTATTTAATGGATATTTTACCTGCGATTGATTTAAAAGATGGAAAAGCTGTAAGACTAAGTAAAGGACTTATGGATAGTGCTAAAATCTATTCAGATGAGCCATGGCAAGTAGCAAAAAGATTTGAAGAATTAGGTAGTAAATGGGTTCATATCGTTGATTTAAATGGAGCATTTGCTGGAAAACCAGCAAACTTAGAACAAATCAAAAAAATTAGAGAAAATTGCAACTTAAAAATTGAACTTGGTGGTGGAATAAGAGATGAAGAAACTATCAAAATGTATCTAGAACTTGGTGTTGACAGATTAATCTTAGGTTCAATTGCAGTAAAAGATCCAATATTTGTGAAAAAAATGGCTTCAAAATATCCAATTGCTGTTGGAATTGATGCAATGAATGGAATGGTTGCAGTTGAAGGTTGGGCTGAAGTTTCAACTATGAAAGCAACTGATTTAGCTAAAGAATTTGCAAATGCAGGTGTTCAAGCTATTATTTGTACTGATATTTCAAAAGATGGAATGCTTTGTGGAGTTAATGTTGAATTTACTGAATCTATTGCTTTATCATCAGGAGTTGATACAATTGCAAGTGGTGGAGTAAAAGATATTCAAGATATTATAAATTGCAAAAACAATGGAAATATTTCAGGTGTAATAGTTGGAAAAGCATTTTACGAAGGAACACTTGATTTAGAAGAGGCATTCAAAATTTTATAAAATTATTAAATTATTTAGAAAAAGTATTTTATTAGAAATAATATTATGATATTATAATATAAAAAGATTTGTGAAGGCGTGTAAATGAACTCTAACAAAAAAATAACTATTATTATTTTCTCTATGGTTTCATTACTTACTATAGTAATTGTTGCTTTAGTGGCGCTTGGTTCCAGACAAAGTGGATATGTTAGTGCAAAAAAAAGAGCTTATTTAACGGCAGATATTGTAAAAAAATCATTAACTTCACATATGGTTAATGGAAACATGGATCAAAGAGATACTTTTTTAAATGGAATTAGTGAATTAAAAGAAGTTAAAGATTTATGGATTATTAGAGCAAAAAGTGTTAGTAATCAATTTGGTAAATCTAAACTAACAAATGAAATTCCAAGAGATGATATTGATAAAAAAGTATTAGAAAATGGGAAAGAAGAAGTTTTAATAGATGAATCTTTAACAAATGCAACTTTAAGAATTACTATTCCGTATACTGCTTCTTCACTTGATAAACCAAATTGTTTATCATGTCATAATGCAAAAGAAGGGGAAGTTTTAGGAGCTATTTCTTTAACTTTTGATATTCAAGAAGATAGAATTTCAAGTATTGCTGTTTTATTAAATATTATTGCAATAATATCTGTATTTTTAATATTCATTCTAATTTATATAAGTAGAAAAATTAAACCTTACACAAGTTCTTTTGACTCTATTACAGAAGTATTAAAACAAGTTCACGAAGGTGATTATAGTGTAAGAGCAAAAGCTGGTGTTTTAAAAGAAGATAAAGAAGCTTCTGTTTGGTTAAATGAACTTATCGAAAAACTTGAGACTGTTTTAACAGGAATTGAAAAAAATCTTACTACTTTTGTGCATAATCGATCTACAAATGTAAATAATGATAAATTATTAACTGCACAAGATATAATTGAAGATATATCAGAGATTTATAATTATAAAAAAACAATTGAAACTGATTTAACAAAAGATGATATTTACTATAGATTAATTCAAGTTTTAAAAGATAAATTAAAAATTCAAGATTTCTTTATTTTTGAAACTGACTTAATAAAAGATGAAAGAAAAATTATCTTCTCAACAAAAGAGACTATTCCTTGTTGCAATATCTCAAAAAATATAAAAGAGAGATGTAGAGCAGAAAGAACAAATACGATTGTATCTTCTGAAAATTTCCCTGAAATTTGTAGACTTGCAACTTGTCCAGCGAATACAAATCATATTTGTATTCCATTTTTAATTAATGAACAAAAAAATGTTGTTATACATATAATTTGTGAAAATGAAGAATGCCTAAAACATGTAAAATATCAAATTGGTATAATCAAAAAATATTTAGAAGAAACAAAACCTATTTTAGAAAGTAAACTTTTAATGGATGTATTAAGAGAAAGAAATCTAATCGATGGATTAACTGGACTTTATAATAGAAAATATTTAGATGAATTTATAGATAGAAAACTTCCTTATGAACTAAGAGAAGGTTCTACATTTGCTATTATGTTCTTGGATATTGATTATTTTAAAATGATAAATGACACTTATGGACATGATGCAGGAGATGCAATTTTACAAAAATTATCTCAAACAATGAAAGATTCGATTAGTGAAAATGAATTTATTATAAGATTTGGTGGGGAAGAGTTTTTAATCATAATGAAAAATCCAACAGAAGAAACAGCTTTAGAATTAGCAAATAAAATAAATCAAGATTTTGGGAAACTTGTATTTACATTTAATAATGAATCGTTTAGTAAAACTGTTAGTATTGGTTATGCTTTCTTTCCAAAAGATACTGATCAAATTTGGAAATGTATTAAATTTGCTGATTTATCTTTATATGAAGCAAAAGCAACAGGAAGAAATAGAGTTATTAGATTTAAAAAAGAACTTCTAAAAAATGGAGATAAAGATAGTTATTAAAACTAAGAGATATTAAAGTAATATCTCTTGGGAGATAAACCATCTTTTCAAAGAGTTATATAATTTCATAGAAATCGTTTTTTCTTTACAAAAAATATCAAAATAATCTAAAGATTCTTCAAAACTATTTTCTAGGCAATATTTAGCTAATTGAATTATCTCAACATTCCCAAAATAACAAGCTCCAAGTGGATTATCCTTTGTAATTACTACTTCGCTAGAATTTATAAATCCATCTTTTACAACTGCTCTTTTTTCTATTTTTGGTAAATTTATAGAAGCATCATTATTTTTTTCTTCTGGCCAAGATTGTCTTTTTTGCCAAAAATCACTATCAAATCTTTTTTCTAATAAATAAAACTCTTTTCCAACTTTTGTAAACTTATCAAATATAAACTCTACCCTACTTTTATAAAAATCAATTGCAACTTTTTGTTCAATTTCATCTTTATTTAAAATTGTATTTATAACAAATGGAGCAATACTTGACATACTCATAGCTTGAAAAGCACCATTTCCAGACAGTGGGTCAACACTTGAAGCACTATCACCTATTAATATCATTTTACTATTTATTATCTCTTTATGGATTTTACAAAATGAATCTCTTTTAACTAATTTTCCAACTGCTTTGAATTTATTTAAACTCCATAATTTTATATCTTGTGTTTCTAAAACTTTTAATAAATCACTAAAATCATTTATTTTATTTGCCAGTTCTTCATCACAAGAGAATTGAATATAACCTTTTTTATCTCCCACATAAGCTTGCCAAATCCAACCATCTTTAACTGAATCAATAGAAGTTTTATTTTCTTTCATATTTTCTAATTCTAACTCTTGTAATATTGAAAAACTTTTTGGTCCACAAATATATTCATCTTTATAAGGGGTAAATCTTCCTCTTGCATCAACTATAAAATCAGCACTTATTTCAAATCTTTCTTCATCTATTTTATAAACAATTTTTGGTTTTTCACTTAAACTATCAATTGAACCTACTACTTTAGCTTCAATTATTTTTATATTTTTTTGTTTTAAATCAGTTAGTAATTTTTCATCTAAATTTACTCTATTTACAACATATTCATAGTTTACTTTATCAGCTTTACTTGCCCAATTTGAATTTCGTAAAGATTGTTTTTCTAAAAGTTCTGAAGCATTTATACAACCTTGTGAAACAAGTCCCTCTTTTGTTTTTTCACTAAATCCTTCATAAGCTGTAAATGGTCTTTTTTTATAAATTACTATTACATCAAAACCTAGTTTTTTAAGTCCAATTGCAGTAGAACAACCTGCAATTCCAGCACCTAAAATCAATATTTTTTTATTTTGGTTCATTGATAATCCTTTTTGAAAACTCTTCTAAAATTTCCTCTTTTTTAAAACCTTTTTTTAAATAAAAACAAAACTCTTTTGTAAACTTTGCAACAGCAACACTTGAACCTGCAACATTTTTTACATTTGAAAAAGGGTTTGCTCCAAAAAATAGTTTTTCTTTATCTAAAGCTACAACTTTATCATCCAAACACATTCCCTCAGATGTTACTTTTATAACACCACTATAAGATGCTGGATAAACTAAATCTTCTCCTCGTCTTGGAAATGATGAAACTATAACTACACCTTTTTTTATAAATTCATTGATTGACTCTTCAATTTCTTTATAGTTTGTTTTTAAACCTAAACTCATACTAATCACATCAACTTTTTTATCTTTTAAATAATTTAATGCTCCAAAAATATGATTTGGTGTAGTTGATAAATTTTTATCAAAAACCTGAATATCATAGATATTTATATTTTCATCTTTTATGATATTTCCTATAACATTTCCATGCTCAAAGTTTATATCTTTTTGTTTTTCTATTTTTATCTTATTATTTTCTATTTCAATAGCAATTTTTTCATAAGTTTCAAAACTACAACCACTATCAATAAGTGCTACATAAATCTCTTTAGACATTTTTATACTCTTTTAAATTTTTATCTTCAAGCAGATAAACCTCATCAAAATTATTTAACATATTTAGATGATGAGTTATTGCAATAATTGTTGAATCAGGAAAAATTTTTGAAATATTTTCATAAAACCAAAGTGTGTCTTTTTCATCAATAGAAGAGGTAAATTCATCTAAAATAATAATTTTTGGATTTAATAAAATTATTCTTGAAAGAGCAATTCTTTGTTTTTGTCCACCTGAAAGATTTGCTCCTGATTCAAAAATATTTGTATCTAAACCATTTTCAAGAGAAGTGTACCAATCAAACATACCAGTTTTTTTCAAAGAATTTATTAGTTCTTCGTCACTTGCTTTATCATTTGCTAAAAGAAGATTTCCTCTTAAACTATCATCAAATATAATTGGAGTTTGTTCAAGTTTTACTAAATATTTTGAAAAGTTTATAAAATCCTTTTTTCCTATCTCTTCATTTCCAATAAATATATTTCCATCTTGAGCTTTTAAAAATCCACAAAGTAAATCTCCAAATGTACTTTTTCCTGCACCATTTTTTCCAATAATTGCAATTTTACTTTTCTCTTTTATATTAAGATTCAAATTTTCAAATATTTTATTATTTGCATAAGAAAAGTCTAAATCTTTTACTACTATCTCAAAATTTGAACTTTTAAAAGTCTCTATATTTTCATCTTTTGGTAAAATCTCTAAAACTCTATTTAGGCTGACTTTCATTTTTGGAAGATTATTTACAACTCCTAAGATTGTATGAACTGGTGCTAGAATCATCGTAAAATATGTCAAAAACGCAACTAATTCACCAACTTTCAACTCACCTTTTATTGTCAAATATCCACCATAAGATATAATAATTGTTTTTCCAAGAAGTGAAATAAATGCAGGGATTTGTGAAAAGATTAGATTTATTTTTTTATTTTTAATTACAACTTTTTTATAATCATCTTGAATAAAATCAAGCTTTTCTAAAGTTTGTTCTTTTGCTCCAAGATTTTTTAGAACTAATAAATATCTAAAACTCTCAATAAAAAACTTTCCTATATTTGAAGTTGATTCTCTCATAGTTTTTGTACTATTGTGCATATGAGGATAAAGTGGTTTTAAACAAAAAAACTCTATTGGTAAAAATATAAGTATAAGTATCATTAGTTTTATATTATATGTATAAATAATAGTTGAAATAAATACAAGACTAATGATAGTTGAAAATAGAGAAAAAACTGTATCTGTATAGAATCTTTGAAGTTCACTTATATCACCTTGAAGTCTTGACATCAAATCAGCAGAGTGATATTTATTTAGAAAAGTTTTATCATGTAAAAACAATTTATTAAAAACAATTTTTCTAAATTCAAATAATATATTCATAGAGTTTTTTGTGTAATAAATTTCATTTATTGCACTAATTATCATAGTAAAAATAGTTAAGAAAAAAGTAATTGCAACTAAAATATATAGTTGATTTAGGTTTGAAGCTAAGATTGCATCATCAATAATATGTTGCATAATAAATGGTTGAATTGCACCACTTATTGATATAAAAATTGAAAAAAAGAAAATGACAAAAAATCCTCTCTTATTTTTACGTAAGAGAGGATAAATGATATTTTTAAACATATTTACCTATTTTGTTTTAAATACTTGAAGAGCAGCAGAACCCATATCTCCAGATAATTGGATTTTTCCAATTTTTTCTAAAGTATTTGCATCATAAACTGCAATATCATCTAAACAACTTCCAAGATATAGTTTATCACCATCCATTGATGGAACAACACTATAATATGTATGGTCTGTAACAACTCTTTTTAACACTTTTTGTTCTTTTAAATCAAATTTTGTTAAGTCATTTAAAACCCCATATAAGATATTTGAATCTTTTGGACTTCTAATAGCTGTAAACATTAAAGTTTCATACTCTGAAATATTTTGTTGGATTATTTCCCCTGTATTTAAATCAACACTTGTAATTCCCCAATACCAAGTTCCAGCATCTTCAGATGGATTTTTTGGGTCATCATATTTTATAGTTGCATATAAAGCTGTTAAATCTCCAGTTTGTTGTCCAATTATATAGTTTGCAGCAGAGTCTAAATCACTATAACCTTCTTTCCCCCATTTAACTATTTTTTTAGCAACTTTTATATCTCCAGTAGTTGGATTTACTTCATATAAATCTGTTCCAACTACATAAACTTTACCATCTTTGCCAGTTGAAACAACTGTTGTTTGTCTTGGCATTTCAAAGCTTTTAACAGGTTTTGCATCTAATCCATCAGCTACATTGTAAACAGAAAAATGTGGAGGTAAAACTTTATATCTGTCATTTAACATCTCTGTTCTATTGTAGATTGCATAAACTTTTGTTCCATCCTCATTTACAGCTAGTCCAAATAAAGATTTTGCTCTAATATTTCCTTGTGTTAAAGAAGTATGAAATACTTTTTTACAAGTCTCAATTTCATAACCTGCAATTTCTTCACCATAACCACCTAAGATATAAGCAACTTTATAATCAGGAGATAAAACAATTCCCCCAGGAGAAAATGTTTCATCAGTTTTACACTCATTGATAACTTTATTTGTCTCTAAATCAGCCAAAACTATATTATTTGGTCTTGTTTCTGTAACTAGATAATTATGATTTGATTCTAATTTAACGTTTGCAGCATTTAAATTTGTACTAAATCCTGAAGATAAAACTACTGATAAACTCAATAATCCTAAACCTTTTTTTATAATTTCTTTATTTAACATATTTCTAACCTTCTACTTATAATTTTGGATAAACGTGGTCTAATTCTCGCCAGTCATCTTTACTTTGAGGTGCTTTATCTGCCCAATGTTTATAACTTGATGATGTATCTGGAACTTGTGTTGGCCACCAACAAGGATCAGAACATCCATATAAATCTGCTTCTAGTGGTTGACATAAACTTGCAATTCCACCATCACTATCAACTTCCCATCCTGGATCAAACGTTGTTACACATCCAACAACACTAGACATTGCAACAACTTCATTTGCATTTCCCTCTTTTATAGCTTCATCTAAAAGTTCCGCTTTTGGAGTAATTGGTTTTAAATGTTTCATTTCTTTTATTCCCCTATTTAAAATATTTTGTAAAAAATTCTGGATTTTCAGCTTTGATTCTTATATATGCTTCTACAGCAAAATCAATCCAGCTTCTCATATCATCACAATAATGTAATACTGATTTTTCAGGTGTTCCATATTTGATATAACTTTCGTGGTAACAACCACCTGCACATAAATTTCTAATTCTACAAGTTTGACAATTTGTATCTTTTTCATTGGCTCTTTTTTCTAAAAAAGTTCCTAATGCTTTTTTATCAAGACCATTTGTGATATTTCCAAATGATGGATAATCTGAACCTGTAAATCTATGACATAAATCTATATCACCTTTATATGAAACTGAAAGTAATCCAACTCCAGCTCCACAAGGAAGTTTTTTCTTTCTTCCTTCATGTATATCAATCACTGTTCTATGAAGATTTGAAAAACCATTAAAATTACCTTTAATTGCTTCATTTATATAATCTTCACCAAGTTCTCTAAATCCAGAAAATACTTTTTTCAAATCAAAATCACTTAGATTAAAAAAGTCATTATCCCCTGAAGTAACAGGAGCAAACCCTACTTCTTTGAATTTCAAATCATATCTTAGGTGATTCCAAATTGTTTTTATATCAGTTATTCCTCTTGTTAGCGTAACTCTAGCACCAACTGTTCTATTTTTATAAATAGCCAATAGTTTTGCTACATTTTTAGCTACTTTTTCATAACTTCCTTTACCATTTTCATAAACTCTTGTTTTATTATGAAGTGATTCAGGTCCATCAATACTGATTGTCAAATCCACTTTACTATCGTGAAGATAGTGAATAATCTCTTCAGTTAAAAGTGTTGCATTTGAAGTCATCGAATAACCAATTTTCAAATCTTTACTTCCAAAAAAATCATTTGCATAAGCAATAATCTCTTTGATTAATGGAAGATTTGAAAGAGGTTCTCCACCAAAAAAAGTAATTGAATACTCTTTTAAATGTGGTGATTCTTTATAAAACATATCAATAGCATTTTTTGCAATTTCAAAAGTCATTTGACCACTGTTTTTTAAAGATGTTAAATCCTCTTTATAACAGTATGTACAACTAAGATTACATCCAGAAGTTACATTTAAAACAAGTGCCTTTGCAGGAAAATGTTCTATTTTTGTAGCTTCTTCTTTTACAAAAAATCTACTTCCGACAATATTTAACTCTTTAAACTCTTCAACTATTTCTTCTTCATCTTTATTTATTTCTTCTTTGTTTTCCATCTTTCTTAAAAGATTTGCACTTTCAGCTGATAGTTCAAAAACAGAAGAAGTTGGAATATGAAACAAAAACTCTTTTGAATCTACTTTTAAAATATGATAATTCGTTTTTATTAAATTATAATTATTGATACTCATGATAAATTCTTAATTAATTGGTGGATTTACAAATTTTGGAACAGTAACAATCAAATGTGATTTCTCACTTAACTCAACATCACCATCTTTATATGTTCCAATTACACTTAGATTTCCAACATTGTTTGCCATTAATTTTCTTTTTGGATTTGGTCCAGAAACACTAGGAGTAAATTTCCCTGTTTTTGCATCAATTTGTCCAGCATAATCTAAATCTTTATCTTCAATTGCTTGCTCATCAAATGCTTCTATACTCCAAGTTGCAGGAACAACACCTAAATTAATATCATCTGCTGTACCTTTTTCTCCATCTTTTCCATTTGCATAAGCAATAGCTTCAAAAGTTGCGTACTCTTTTAAAATTTTTGCATCTTTTTCTGCTCCAATTCTTGAAATTGCATAATCAGGAGTGATTTTAATATAATCAACTTTATCGTAAGTTGCTATACTATTTTTAAATACCTTACTTCCAATTTGAATATTATTTGAAGATGTTTTTACATTTTTTGATGCTTCAACTTCTAAAACTATCTCATTTTTTGTATGTTTAACTGTTTTTAAAACTTTTAAACCACTTGGCAATTTAACTTGACCAGCTAAGTTTGTACCAACAATTGTTAAAGTCTCTTTTGTTCCTGCTTTTATAGCTTTTGGATAAATACCAACTATTGAACTCTCTTTAGAATTTAAAGCTTTTCCAGTTAAGATACTTCCTTGTTCAGTATGTAAAGATTCAAACATTCTTCCCTCAAAACTATTAGTTTTTGGATCTAGATGTAAAATTTGTCTATAAACAACTCCATTTAACTCAAATGAAGCTCTAATTTCTGTTTTGTTATAAGCAACAGCGATTCCTCTTGCTTTATACTCTTGTCCATTTGCATATTTATAATCCATAAGCATTGCATATGACTCATCACTACTTTCAATTAAAGTTAAAATTGCTGTAAAATCACCAATACTTGGAGTGTATCCATGTGTAATCCATTTTGTTGGTAATTTATAGTTTTTAATAGACTTTTTATATTCGTCAAATTTAGCTTTGTCTTTTCCAAAATTTTCTGCTAAATATGGTACTACTTCATTTTGAGCAACTCCAAACCAATCTTTATCCCGTGCAAGTGCTTGTACTTCAAAAGAAGGAAACTGTGCAACATGGTAATTTACTAAACTATTCCATTCATCAGAAGTTCTTCTTTGAAGTCCAATTCTAGCTTCTGAGTGACATCTAACACACATTTCAGTTAATAACTCATTTTTCCCTTCTTCTTGAACATTTGGAGTTTTATCAAGAACATAAGAATAAGGTTTTATTTCATCTGGTGTTAAACCTTGATTATCTGAAAGATATTTAATTACATTTGTTTCTTCATCTCTTGTAATTTTTAAACCATGTTCTCTTTGCATTCTTTTAACTGTCATATACCAACCTTCAGGTGTTTTTCTTTGGTCAGATATTCTACTTAGTCCATCTTCAGTATTTCCAGTATGACATGCAATACATTTACTGTTAATAACCTCTTTACCCTTTTGCGCATCTACTGCGAATAAAGGTAAAGAAGCTATTAAAGCACCTAGTCCTAATTTAGATAATTTTTTATAATTCAATTTTTACTCCTTAAAGAGAATTTTTAAACCCTAAACCAAATTGTTTAGCGTTAGTCGAATTATAGAAAGCATCAATCTTTTTGTATAGTAAGAAAACGACATTTTTGTATATAAAATATACAGTATTACAGTGTTTTTATTATCTTAGTTAAAAAAACTAAATGTTAAAATCTCTTTTTATAAATAAGGATAAAAAAATTGTTCGAATTTAAAACTTTTAAACCAAATATAAAACTACAACAATGGGTAAAATCCTATTGGTTTGTAAATTATGATAAAACAAATATGATAACTAATGAGGAAAAAATCGTTCTTCCTTATGATAATATTTGTTTGCTATTTATTGTTGACTCGGAAGATGATATAACTTATTCCAATAAATCTTTAAAAAGTGGAATTTATATCTGTCCTCCAAGTTTAGATAGACATACATTAAATTTAGATTCAAATTTGTACTATATAGATGTATCTTTATATCCTGGAGTATTTTTTAAACTCTTTGGTATTCCTGTATCAGAACTTGAAGATAAATTGTATGAAATAAATGAACTCTCTTTAAATTTTGATTCATCTATAATTAGTCAATTGCACGAATTAAAAGCTAATACATTAGCTTCATTAAATCTTTTAGATAACTATTTATTTAAGATTTTTAGAGATATGCAAGAAGATACTTTATTATCAAATTTATTTGAACTTACAAAGAATCATAATCTTGATAATTTTTATGACCAAAATAGGTTATCAATTAGACAAACACAAAGAAAAGTAAAAGAATTTACAGGTATGACACCAAAATCAATAGAGAGAATAAATAGATTTTATAGCACCTTAAAACTAATAAAATCTAATAAAAGTGTTGTTGATTTTAAAGAAATTGCAGTTGAAAATAACTTCTATGACCAATCCTCTTTTATTAAAGAATTCAAATTTTTCACAGGAGTTACTCCAACTCTATTTCTTTTACATGCAGAGGATTTTTTGCAATATAGATGTACAATTTTTTGTTAATCTTCAACCATCGTGTAGTGTAATTCTAAACCTTTAGAAGTTGCAATAAAACCATTTATATTAATCGTTCCATCGTGAACCATTTTGTGGTGTTCTTTACAAAGTGGAATAAGATTATATTTATGGTTTGCATTTATATGACCTATAAAACCATCTTTATTTGCTCTTGCTTGTTCTTTTATATGATGAACATCATCACAAGCTCGTCCACATATAACGCAAGATGAAGCAAATACATTGTTATTGTATTTAGAAGTTTTTCTTTGACTCAATCGCTCTAAAGGATTATAATCATCAGTTAATTTTTTTCTTATTTCATTTGCAACACTTAAAAACTCTCTATCCATATGGAGTGATTTTGCATACTCCAAACCATACATAGATGAACCACTTCCATAGGCTAGTTTTCTATCGAAAATAAGTTTATCTTCTTCATCTTTATACATAACAGATAGATGAAGTGAAATGATATTTTTTAGTTTTGCTATCTCTTCAATTTCTGGAAGTTGATGTAAGTGCGTTGCAAAAACAAATAAAGCTTCAAGTTTAGATAACTTTAGAATTGAACTTGCAACTATACTTAATCCACTCATTGTTTCAGTGCTATGTGAGATTTCATCTCCTAAAATTAAAGAATTTTTAGTTGCTCGATTAAAAATATTTTTAAGTTCTAACATCTCAACGGCAAAAGAAGATAAGCCTTTTGCAATATTATCAGCTCCACTAATTCTAGTATAAACCGCATCAAAAATAGAAAATCTCATAGATTTGCAAGGTACGTAAAATCCAGCTTGAGCAAGAATCACTGAAATTCCAATAGCTTTCATAAGTGAAGATTTTCCTGAAGAGTTTATTCCATAAAGTAAAACTCCATGCATTTTGTTGTTATAAATGTTCACGGGATTTGAGTTTTTGATAATTACATTATCTTTGTACTCTTTTGATGCAAGAGATAATTCTCCTAAAATTATGTCATTTGGTACATAAATTCCTTGTTCTTCATTTGCTTCAATAATCGGATGTCTTAAATCAATAAGCTCTAAAAAATTTTCATTTTCTTTTGTTTTTACAATTTTTGGACAAGTATAGTTATATTTTTTTGCTGTTTTTATATTTGAAACTGTTAAATCAACTTCTGCTATAAACTGGACTAACTCTTGAAGTAAAGTTGCAAATTTTTTCTCAAATTCTTGGATTTTTTCTTTAAATACAAGTTTATTCAACTCAACAATTTTTCGTAGATTATGTACATATTTATCTGAAATATCTTCTGTTAATTTACAAAAAATCTTTACAGAATTTGTTTGAATTCTTATAGTAAAATCCTTAAACAAATACAATTCATCATCTACAATTAAATGAGAATTTAATAACTCTTCTTTTATAGAGTTAAATCTATTTTTTGTTAAAGTGATAAAAAATCCCTCTTTATCAAGTCTGTTAATTCCAACAAAATTAGAATCATCTGATTTTATGTAAGATAAAATATGTTTTTGCAAAAGTTCAAGTTTTGAATATAAAATTTCATTTTGTATATTTAACTCATCAATTTGAGTATTAATTCCAGAGCTAATCATATTTGTATCAACATCTTTTAGCATATATTTTCCACTAACACTTAAATCAAAAGTTGAATCAATTGACTGAATAAAAAGTGTTAAATCAGCACTACTACAAGGCGGAGTTATAAACTTATAATTTTCCATAAAAGTTACAACTTCTTTTATACTCAAAAGTGAATCATACAAATAATTTAACTCAAAAGGATGAAGCCTATTTAGTTTTATTCTTCTTGTTAATCTTTCAATATCATAAATATTTGCCAACTCATTTTCAATTGGTGCATGATAATCAAACAGTTCTTTAGAAAGTGCAAGTCTTCGTAAAATCTCTTTACTATCTTTAACTGGATGTGTAAGTCTTTCTTTTAAAAGTCTTTTTCCCATAGCTGTTGAAGTATTGTTTATTAGTTTTATCAAACTTGGATTATGAGAAGTTTCAATTATATTTAATTGTTCTAAAGCATTATTTCCAAGATAAATATATTTACTAATATCAAGTTTTTGTGGGAAAGATAATTTTTGAATAATATTTGAATCATGTCCTATTACAAAATCAATTAACACAGCAAGAGATTCTGTACTAAGTGGAACTCTTTCCATATCAAGATGTTCAATAGAAGTTAGTAAAGATTCTATGTTAAACACATTTTTAAATAACTCATTTTGATAAGAGATTTTTGGTCTAAAATGTCCTATATGAAAAGTTTTTAGTGATAATTCTAAATAATCAATAACCTCTTTTTGATTTATATTTTTATCTGCAAAACTTACAATAATCTCATTTGTTTTATGCATATTCATATAATTAAATACTTCATCAAGTGCAAAAAACTTATCTTCACTTGTTCCGTGAACCTCATTGTAATAACACTTTCCAGTTGTAACATCTATTGCACTATAACCAACTAAATAAATTCCTCTTATTTGGTCGATTAAAAGTGAAGTTATATTGTTTTCATCTTGAGAGATTACAAAATCAAAGTTTGTTCCAGGACTTACAACTGTATCTAAGTATCTACTTACACTTGGAGGAAGTCCCTTTTGTCTTATTATTGCAACTGTATATTTCTGCTCTGCTATTATTCTTGCAAGATGTTTTTCAAAAGAGATAGCAGGAACTCCTGCCATAATAGGATTTTCTTTTGAATTTTCTAAAATAGATTTATTTTTTCTTGTTAATTGAATATTTAAAAGTTCAGCTATTTCTTTTGCTTTTCCTATATGTTCTTCATCATTATTAACTTCATAAACTTCAAAAAAAGTCCCTATTTCCATAAGTACAACCGTATTTGGTCCATACTTTTTTTCAAACATTTTTTGTAATTTAAAATATGTAATTGTTAATAACTCTTTTTTACTTGATAAAAGTTCGGCTACTTCTTCTCTCACTTAGATCTAACTCCCGTCCAATCTCTTATAGTTTTTCTATCTTGTGAGCTAATATCAGCCTCTTTATGTACCCAAAGATATGTTTCTAGTGGCATTGAAGCATAAACTGTTCTATAAATATCTTTTAAATGCTCTTTCTTTTCTTCATCTGTATATGTTTCCCAAATTGAAAAATTTAAAGCTTTTCTTCCTTCATTTATATGATTAGAAATAGCCCAAGAAAAAGGAGCAATATTTGAATACCAAGGATATTTTGTTTCATTTGAATGACAATCATAACAAGCTGTTCTAAAGATTTCCATAATCCCTTCTTCAGCTTTTATCTCCATATTTTTATCAACAACTGGATTTGTTTTATCTGTTTGGATAAACTGCATAACTATAAAAATAATTAAAAAAATTAATAATGTTCTTTTCATTTCACTCACCCATCAAATCATAAGGTCTTTTTATTTCCTCTAAAAAAAGAGGAATACTCATAGTTCTTCCATATCTTTTGAACTCTTTACCTTCAAAAAATATGATAGTAGTTGGTATAGAAAATACAGTAAATTGACTTGTAAGTTCTTTATATATGTCTGTTTTTATCTCATAGAGTTTAATTTTAGGAAAGTTTTTAGTTACTTCCTCTTCAATTTTTGGTTTTAAAACTTTACAAACTGAACAATTTTCTCCACTAAAATAGAATAAGCTTACTTGATTTTGATTTATTGCATCTTTTATTTGTTCACTATTTGTTATCTCAAACACTATGTTTTTCTCCTAATTCTTCATCTTCATTTATATTTATTTGATATGCTTTTTCTTTAAAAATATCTTCTTTTGTCAAAGAGATACCTTTCATATGAGATAAAGGAAAAGCAAAAGCTACACCTTTACCTGTTGTTGTAATATGTAAAGAATGTATTATAGATTTAATAACTTCATTTACTAAATGTTGTGGTAACAAAAATAGTAATAAAACATCTTTAGCTTCAAAAGATGTTCTATAAAAATTTGCCATTCCTTCTAGTCCAATTCCATGTGCATCTAAAACAGTAACTCCACTTGCTCCTGCTTTTTGAGCTGCAACAATAGCATCATCTCTTCTATCTTCTGGAACTATTATAACAACCGCACTAAATTGTAATAATAAAGAATGTCTTATTTTTGAACCATCAATATTTACAGTTGCTAAATCCATATTATCAGCATCAACTAAAGCATCTTTTAATAGTTCTTCTTTTTCTATTTGAGTATCAGATTTTACTCCTATTTTTTCAATAATTACACCATAAAGCATAACTGTAATCATGGGGAAAAGTGAAGCAAAAGCAATAAGCCCAAATCCATCAATCAATGGACTTCTTCCTTCAATATTTGAAGCAAGCCCAATTCCTAGAGCCGCAACTAAAGGAACTGTAACTGTTGATGTTGTAACTCCACCACTATCATATGCAATAGGAATTATATATTTAGGAGCAATAAATGTAAGAATAATTACAACTATATAACCAAAAATTATATAGTAGTGAATGTGTCCACCATCAACTATTCTAAAAGCACCTAAAGCAATACCAATCGCAACTCCTAAAGCTACAAAAAGTCTTAGAACAAAATCATTTATTTTTCCATCACTTATCTCTTTTGCTTTTTTTGCAATTGCCATAAGCGCAGGTTCTGCCATAGTTGTAGAAAAACCAATTGCAAAAGCAAAAGCGTAGATTATAAATACAGAATTACCTTTTGTTAATTGATAAGCCATTGTTTCACCAAGTGAAAATAACCCCATCTCTAAACCTAAAATAAAGGTATACAATCCAATTATTACTAAACCAAAACCTAAAAATACCGTTTTTGGTTTTTCTATACTTTTCTTTAAAACAATATATTGAAAAAATAAAATTATTAATAATATAGGAATAACATCTCGAATAACTGCTAAAATTCCAGATAGTACTGAATTTACACTAATCGTTGCATTTGAACTAACTGTTGCTTGAACTACAACTTGAGCTACCTCTTTTACTTCACCAAAGTTATATACATAAATTCCATAGATTTGTACAAAAATCATAGGTGTTAAAGAAGCAAAAGCAATAAGTCCAAAACCATCAATAACAGGGTTTCTCTCTTTTATTGAAGAAGCTAAACCTATCCCCAAAGCTGCAACTAAAGGTACAGTAACAGTAGAAGTTGTAACTCCACCTAAATCATAAGCTAATCCTATAATCTCTTTTGGTGCAAAAAAAGTAATTCCAACAACTAATATATATCCTATTATTATGTAATAATGAATAGGATGACCTTTTATAATCCTATAAACTCCCAACAAAATGGCAAATCCAACAGATAAAGCTACAACCAATCTTAATATATTAGAATCTATTCGTCCACTGGAAATTGAGGCTGCTTTATCAGCAATAACAGCAAGTGCAGGCTCGGCTATTGTAGTACCAAATCCTATAAGAAATCCAAAAATTAAAATCCAAATTACATGACCTGATTTTGCAAAATCTTTGGCTAAGGATTCACCAATAGGGAAAACTCCTATTTCTAATCCTTGTAAAAATATTGCTAAACCTATTGCAACTATACCTAATCCTAAAGCTGTATTTACCCAACCTTCAGGAACAGCTTGAATTATTGCTAACTGGAAAAATAAAATTACAAGAATTATTGGTATTAAATCCCGAAATGAATCTTTTAAAAGTCTAAGAAAAAAATAGAATTGGAGCACGAAATATTCCTTATGGATTTGAATAAAAAAAAGATAGCTTTAAAAGCTATCTTTTTTTATACTTGATGTTCAGATTTTTTAGAAAGTCTCTCTTTTTGTGAAAGATATGAGTTTAATGCTCCTAAATACGCTTTTGCAGTAGCCAACATTGTATCAATACTCAAACCATGACCAACAAAAGCTGGACTTGTTGAATCAAAAGATACTCTTGTTGTAACTTTTGCTAAAGCATCTTTCCCCTCAGTTACAGAGATAACTTTATAATCTTTTAACTCTCCTGCATAACCTGTTATTCTATCAATTGTTTTAAATATTGCATCCATTGTTCCATCACCTATAGCTGCATCTTTTATAATTTCATCTTTATATTTTATTGCAACTGCAGCTGTTGGAACACCTGTTGTACAGTCACTAATTTGTAATCCAATTAAATCATAAGTTTTATCATGATTTAATGATTCATCAGTAATTAACATTCTTACATCATCATCTGTAATCTCTTTTTTCTTATCAGCTAATGCTTTGAATCTTTCAAATACAGAATTTAACTCTTCATCACTTACTTTATCAAATCCTAATTGTGCAATTTTATCTTTAAATGCAGCTCGACCTGAATGTTTACCTAAAATTAAAGTACTATCTTTTATAACACCTACATCTTCTGGTCTCATAATTTCATAAGTTTCTTGATGTTTTAATACACCATCTTGATGGATTCCACTTTCATGAGAAAATGCATTTTTACCAACTATAGCTTTGTTTTGTTGTGGTTCTACGCCAGTTATTGTTGCAACTAATCTTGAAGTTGCATAAATTTCAGGAGTATTAATAGTTGTATATAAATCTCCAAAAGCATCACGTCTAGTTTTAATAGCCATAACTGCTTCTTCTAAAGCTGAATTTCCAGCTCTTTCTCCTAATCCATTAATTGTTACTTCAATTTGTCTTGCACCATTCATAACTGCTGCTAAAGTATTTGCAGTTGCTAATCCTAAATCATTATGATTATGAACTGAAATTATTGCTCTATCGCCTGCAAAATCACTTAATTCTTTAACCATTGCACCTAATTCTGTAGGTAATCTATATCCAACTGTATCAGGTAAATTTATAGTTCTTGCACCTGCACTAATGACAGCATCCATTACTTCTTTCATAAAAGAAATTTCACTTCTTCCTGCATCTTCTAAAGAAAATTCAACATCATCCACAAATGTTTTCGCATATTGTACTGCATGAATTGCTCTTTTAATAACTTCTTCTTCGCTCATTTTTAATTTATATTTCATATGAATTGGTGATGTTGCAATAAATGTATGGATTCTATGTTTTGGAGCTTCTTTTACTGCTAATCCAGCTTGTTTTATATCATTTTCAACTGCTCTTGCTAAAGAACAAATACTTGAATTTTTAATTATTTGTGCTATTCTACTAACTGCATCAAAATCTCCAGGACTTGCTGCTGCAAATCCAGCTTCTATTACATCAACACCTAATTTCTCTAATTGCAAAGCCACTTTTATTTTTTCTTCTGTGTTCATAGAACAACCAGGACTTTGTTCCCCATCTCTTAATGTTGTATCAAATACAATAATTTTATTTTTATCCATCATATTAACCTTTTAAAATGTTATTAATTATATCTTTTTTTAAATAAAAAAAGAAAAACTGAGTTTTGATTATTTTGTTATAAATTATAATTATAAAAGTTTATAATTTTAGAGAGAAAAAGAGAGAAGCAGAAGAGAGTTAACACTTTTAATGAAATGGTTTTTATAAAAATCAAATATTTTCATATATCTCTCCTTTTTGTTTTTTGATTTTTTAGTATATTTAATAAATCTTTTTTTGTCAATAGTTTTTTTCTTTTTAGGATAAAAATTAAAAAATTTTAATCCTAAAAATCTTATATTTATACTGGCAATTTTATAGTAAAATTAGCACCATTTTCTTCATTTGAAACTTCTATTTTACCATTCATATTATTTTCTATAATAATTTTTGACATATATAATCCTATTCCTGTTCCTTTTCCCTCTTCTTTTGTTGTAAAATATGGTTCAAAAATTTTATTAATAATATCTACATCTATTCCTTTTGCATTATCTCTTATTGAAATAAAAATATTATTATTTTCCATTTTTGTTTGAACAATAACTTCGGGATTTTCAATATTTCTTTCAAGTAAAGCATCTTTTGCATTTGTTAAAATATTTAATATAACTTGAGAAAATTCATTAGGGAAACCATTAAATTCTAATTCATTTGAAGAAAATTCTTTTTTTAATTTTATATTATGATGTTCAAAAGTTGATTCAACCAATTCAATAGCTTTATTTACATTTTCATTTATTCCAAATTTCTCTTTTGCTTTATTTGGTTTAAAAAATTTCCTAAAATCATCAATTGTTTTTGACATATTTTGCGTAAGAACATTTGCTTTATTTATTGATTTATTCATCATTTTTTCATCTAATTCACCTATATCATAAGAAAATTTCAAATTTTGTAAAACTAATCCTAATGCATTTAAAGGTTGTCTCCATTGATGAGCAATATTTCCTATCATTTCTCCCATTGCAGCAAGTCTTGTTTGCTGAATTAAAAGTTGCTCTTGTTCTTTTTGTTTTGATGTTTCAACTATTATTTTTTCTTCTAAAGTATTATTTAATATTTTTTCTTCTTTTATTAATTGCTCAATTTTTTCTGCCATTTCATTAAACGAATTTTCTAATTGACCAATTTCATCTTTTGAAGTTACTTTTATTCTATAATCCAATTCATTATTTGCAAATTTTTCTGTTCCAATTAGTATATGTTCTATTTTTCTACTTAAATAACTTGACATTAATAAAGCTATTACAATAATTAAAATTATCATTGCAAAAGTAATAATTGTCAATTCATTTATCAAAGCATCTATAAATGTTTTAATTTCACTCTGATTCTCACTCATTATTTCAGACATTGAATTTGTTTGATTATTTAATATTTTTAGGACATCTTCTCTTGTTTTATTAGCAGCTGAATGAAAATCATCAACACTTGCTCCAATTGCAACAAAACCAAATCCTCTTTTTGTATTACCATATTTTCCAGTGTAATAAGGAATCGTTGCAGCCGTTGTAAGTTTCCAAACATTACTCCAATTTATAATAAAAGAACCATAACCTCCATTTTGGGTTAATTGCATCCAACCTTCACATTGAGGAGCAAAATTTAAATATCTACAATCCAATCCAACATTTCCATCTTCTTTTAACTGTTTTAGATTTGGTTTTTTATTCAAGCTTTGTTCTTCAAATTTTGGATAATCTTTTAAAAATTCATTAATATCTTTATTTGAACTATAAAATTTTTGTGCAACATCTGCACTTAACCATGGCATTACTTTTTCACCACTATTTTTATCATATCCAAAAATCGAATAATCCCTTGGATGAGCAATACTTTTTCCTTCATAATCCCAAATAAAAGCATAATTACCTAAACTTGCATCTGCAATATTTTGTTTTAGATTTATACTTGTAGGATTTACTGTATCTGTAAATTCTTGAATATGTCTATGATCTAACGCTACAGAAATATAACCTATTTTTTCATTATTTTTAAATACTGGTGTAATAAATCGAATAATTCCTTCAAATCTTTTTCCTAAAGGATTTTCAATTCCTGCATATCCATATTTTTGTGGTTCAAACTCAATTCCAGCTTTTTTTGCTTTTTCTTTTGTAAAAGTTCCTATTATTTTACTTCCTACATATTCACCAATAACATCTGAAACATAAATTTCATTTTTATTTAATTTTGAAATTTCATCAAAATATTTTTCTGCTTTTACATAAGTATTTTTACTATCTGAAACATTTAATTTTTCTGGATTTATTGAAGAAATTTTATATTTTTCGTTTCCATTTAAATCAAAAAAACTTATCTCTTTGTAAATTGGTATATTTTTTGTTTTAAACTCTATTGGATTAATATAATTAAACTCTTTTTCATTCTCTTTTAAATTTGCAGTTTTTTGTTCTCTTTCAATTTTTTTTAACTCTTCTTTTGTTTTATAAGTATTCGTTTCATCATCATAAAAGTATTCATCATGAACAATTATATTTTTTGTTTTTGCTTCATAAAAATTTTCTAAAACTTTCTGATTTAAATCTACTCTTGATAAAAATAATAAATCTTTATCTCTTTCATATAAAAATTCTGCAATATTATTTGCAATTTCATAAGAGATTTTTTCTAAAGAATCTTGAGATTTTTTATCTAAATTTTTTATACTATCTTCAATTGATGCATTTGCAGTATTTATAATAATTTCTTTACTTTGATTAAATAAAAAAGTTGTACTTTTATTTAAATAAGTATCTAGTTTGATAACACCCATATAAGCTATGTAAGCTATAAATATTAAAGGAAGAATTTTTATTACAATAAAAATTATGATTAATTTAATTCTAATACTCAGATTTTTCATCTACTTCCTTATATTTATCTTTTATTTCTAAAAACTCATTTAAATTTTCTATGAAAACATCAACTAAATTAGGATCAAAATGTTTTCCTTTTTCTTCTTTTAAAAGTTCTAAAATTTTTTCAATATCCCAAGCTTTTTTATAAACTCTTTCACTACTTAAAGCATCAAAAACATCTACTATTGCTGTAATTCTTCCAAAGATATGTATTTCTTCTCCTTTTAATCCTAAAGGATAACCACTACCATCCCATTTTTCATGATGTGTATAAGAAACTATTCCTGCTGCTTTTAGTATTTCTCTTTTCGAATTTCTCAATATATCATAACCAATTTGAGCATGATTTTTCATGATTTCCCATTCTTCTGGAGTTAATTTACCTGGTTTATTTAAAATGGAATCAGGGATACCAATTTTTCCTATATCGTGCATTGGAGAAGCTATAAAAAGTCTATTTGTATCTTCATAATTTAAATTTATTTTTTGAGCTAAAAGTTTTGAATATTCTGCAACTCTTTTAACATGATTACCTGTTTCACTACTTCTTGTTTCACCAATTTCACCAAGCTTATAAATAATTTCTCTTTGTGTATCTTCTAATTCATCATGTAAATTTTCTATTTCAGTTATATCATGTATTATTTCCATATATTCATTAACTTTGCCATCACTGTTTTTTAATGGAAATAAAGTTACATCAAAATGAAATATTTTTTCATTTTTCCCATAAATTGATATTTTCCCTTTCCAAATTTCTCCACAAAACATATTATTGATTTTTTCTTCTTGTTCTTTTTCATCTAAACCAAAATGTCTTAATGAGGAATAAGATTTTCCCAATAATTCATCTTTTTTATAATCCGTACAATCATAAAATGCTTTATTTGCATAAACAATATTCTTATTTAAATCTATTCTTAGAATAATATTACTTTCATCTATTGCTTCTTTATAAGCATTAACTACTCTTATTGACTCATTTAAATCAAGAGTGTTTTTTTGAGTTAAAAGTTCAAAATAATTTTTTGATATTTCTAAATCTGTTATATCATTTGCCAATGAAATAAATTCTAATATATTGCCATCTAAATCTAAAATTGGTTTAATAATTAAATCTAAGAAATATTCTTTTCCTTCTTTTGAGATGTTTTTTATATGTCCATGCCACGATTTTTTTTCAATTTTAATTCTTTTAAATATATCTTTTAATATTTTGTTATTAATTAATGGATTAATTATATAATGCGATTCACCTAAAAGTTCTTCTTTTTTATAACCAGATATTATTTCAAATGGTTCATTTACATATGTTATTGTTCCATCTATTGTCATTTTTGAGATAATTGCTCTTTCATCAACTATATCTTTATATTGTTTTAAAGTATTATATATTTCTTTATTCTCTTTATCTAGAAAAATATTTTTTGATATTGTAAATAAAGTTTCACTAAGTGCATATAAATTAAGAGGTTTTGTTAAGTATCCAGTAACATTTAATTTTATTGCTTCAAATAAATAATCTGTATCATTAAAAGCAGTAATAATAACAATAGGTAAATTTGGATTGATTTCTTTTAGTGATTTAATCATTTTTATACCATTCATTACAGGCATTTGGATATCAGTTACGATTAAATCTGGTTTATGCTTATTATATAATTCTAAACCTTCTTGTCCATTTTTTGCAACAATTAGTTTATATACTTTTTTTTCTAAAAAGTATTCCAATTCTTCTCTTGTACTATCATCATCTTCAACATATAAAACTGTTGTCTTTTTTAAATAAAAAAAATAATCTTGATTTTTATTCATACTTAACCTTTATGAATCATTATATAAATCAATTATACAACAATTATAACTAAACACAAGAAAAAATAATTTTGATAAAAGAGGGAAAAGAAGTCAGATAAAAATTTATCTGACTTCCTATAAGAATTTATAACTCAGTAGTTTCTGTTTTTGTAGTTTCATCTTCAAGAGTAATTGCCTCACTATGCAAATCTTCATCTTCGAAAACTTTTCCACCATTTTCTTTGATAATTTCTCTTACTCTTTCACCTGTAATTACTTCGATATCAAGTAATTCTGCTGTCATTTGTTCAATTGCTGCACTATTTTCTTTTAGAGCATTTAAAACAATTTCATATCTTTCATTTAACAATGTTTTTACGTGATTATCAAGTTCTTTTGCCATAGCATCTGAATAATCTTTTTGAGTTTGTCCACCTAAAAATTGATTTGTTCTTTTTTCTAAAACCATTAATCCAGCAATATCACTCATACCATAAATAGTAGCCATTGATTTAATAATTCCTGTTGCTCTTTCTAAATCATTTCCTGCACCAGTACTAATTTCTCCAATAAATACTTGTTCTGCTGCACGTCCACCTAAAAGAACATCAACTTCAGCTAACAATTCATGTTTTTGCATCAAGTATTTATTTTCTTCTGGAGTATTTAAAGTATATCCAAGTGCAGCAAGTCCTCTTGGAACAATTGATACTTTATTTACTTTATTTGCACCTTTTGTAATTTCAGCAATTAGTGCGTGTCCAGATTCATGATAAGCAACTATTTTTCTCTCTTTTGGAGAAATTCTTCTTGATTTTTTCTCAAGTCCAGCAATTTGTCTCTCTACCGCTTCTTTAAAATCACTTGGTTCAACTTCATCTTTATTAGCTCGCCCTGCAAGTAATGCTGCTTCATTAATGATATTTGCTAAATCAGCTCCAGCAAGTCCTGCTGTCATTTTTGCAATTTCTTTTAAATCTACATTTTTCCCTAATTTTACATCTTTAATATGTACTTTTAAGATTTCAATTCTTCCTTCATAATCAGGTTTATCAACTAAAACTTGTCTGTCAAATCTTCCTGGTCTTAAAAGTGCAGGATCTAAAACTTCAGGTCTATTTGTTGCTGCTAATACAATAACAGGAGCATGTTCTGTTGAGAATCCATCCATTTCAGCTAAAAGCTGATTTAATGTTTGTTCTCTTTCATCATTTCCTCCCATTGGTCCACCACTTGCTCTACTTTTACCAATTGCATCAATTTCATCAATAAAAATAATTGCAGGTGCTACTTTTTTTGCTTGTTCAAATAAATCTCTAACTCTTGAAGCTCCAACCCCAACAAACATCTCTATAAAAGCTGAACCAGAAACTGATAAAAATTCAACATCAGCTTCACCAGCAACTGCTTTTGCTAAAAGTGTTTTCCCTGTACCAGGAGGTCCTACTAGTAAAACACCTTTTGGGATTTGAGCACCAAGTCTTACATATCTATCTGGAGATTTTAAAAAGTCAACAACTTCTTGAACCTCTTCTTTAGCCTCTTTATTTCCAGCCATATCGTCAAATTTAACATTTGGTTTTTCAGAATTAATCATTTTTTTAGATGAACCAATTCCAAGAATTCCTCCTGAACCACCACCCATTGATTTTTGCATTCGTTTAGCAATAAACATCCAAATGGCAAAGAAAATAAATATTGGTAGTACCCATCCAAATAAAATATCAGCTAAAATATTCTCTTCATTAATACCACCATACCCAATACCATTTTGCTCTAAAGTTGTAATCAATGTTTCATCAGGTATTACTCTTCTTGCAGTATATGTTACTACTTGTCCACCATCATTTTTTGAAACTGCTCTAATTTGAGTATTTCCAATTCCTACATACTCTATTTTTCCTGAACTAATTAATTTCTTTAAATCAGAATATGCGATAGTTTTATTTGTTGTTTGTCCAAATGCTTGAATATTTGAATTTGTCCCACTAGATATTTGATCTTCTGGAAAAATTGTTTTAAATGCAAATATTGTAACAATTGAAAAAATTACAAATATCAATAATGGATTATTATTAAAAAAATTGTTATTATTCCCATTATTAGCGTTGTTATTGTTATTATTATTGCTATTATTTTGTTGTTTTTTAGCCATAATTTAAGACTCCTTACTATTTTTAAATACAACGGTAACCCATTCATTTTTATGAATAAGTTTTAGTTCTTCTAAATCTTTAAATTTACTTAATACTCTATTTATATGTTTATCTAATATACCTGAAATTATTAATAATCCATCATTATTCAAACATTTTTTCAAATCACTTGCTATCATTACTAAAACATCTGCAACTATATTTGCAATAACTACATCGTATTTTTTTGTTGTTTTATTTGTTGAGCCAATCCAAGCATCATTAAAGCTAACGTTATTTAAATCAAAATTTGATTTCGTGTCATTAATACAAACTTCATCTGTATCACAAATATCAACTATACAATTCTTTTTAGCTGCTGCAATTGCAAGAATACCACTTCCTGTTCCTACATCTAAAACAGTTTGTTTTTCTTTTACAAATTCATCAATTGCTTCAATACAAGAAGAAGTTGTTTCATGGTGTCCTGAACCAAAAGATAGAGCTGGATCTATAATAATATCAATTTTATTCTCTTTTTTTTCTTCCCATGATGGTCTTATAAAAAAGTTTCCAATTTCTACAGATTTAACTGATTTTTGATATTCTCTTATCCAATCTATATTCTCTTTTTTTTCATATGAAATATTACAGTTAATATTTAAAGCTTTTGAGAATTTTTCTATCCCAAACTTCAAGTCTTCAAGTTCATCTTCACTTCGTACAATTAAGCTACCTTCACTTTCTTCAATTGCATCTGCTGTTAATGATTCTAATAAATCTAAAAAAAGTTCATAATGATTATCTGGTTTGAAAGCTAATTCAAAATAGTATTTAGACAAATATTTCCTTTATTAAAAAATTGTTTATAATTTCTTTACTTATAAAAAGTGCAATATTCTATCTAAATAACTTTTGAATCTAATTAAAAAAGTTTAAAAAAAGTTTTCGATTAAATCTCTCATAACATCTACATCTGAGATTTTATTCACAATATCTCTAAATTCATTGGCTCCTGTATAACCTTTTGAATATGAGTGTAATAATTTTCGAAACATAATAGCACCGTGAGGTCCATGAAATTTTAGCATTGCATCATAATGTTCTAAAATTATCTCTTTTTTCTTTTCATTTGAAATATCTTCTATTCCATGTTTTAATTGATAAAATACCCATGGTTTTCCAATTGCACCTCGACCTATCATTACACCATTTGCATTAGTATATGCTAAAACTTCTTTTGCTTTATCATAATCTTTAATATCACCATTTGCAATAACAGGTATTGAAATAGCTTCTTTCATTTGTTTAATTGCATCATAATCAACTGGTGCTTTATATTTTCCAGCTCTGGTTCTTCCATGAACTGATACAAAATCAACTCCACAAGCTTCAACTGCTTTTCCTATATCAACTGGAATTTTTTCATTTACACCAAGTCTTACTTTTGCACTTGTATATTGTTTTTTAGAATATTTTTTTACTGTAGATAAAATCTCTTCAAGTTTTTTTAAATCACCTAAAAGATTTGAACCTGAACCATGATTAAAAACTTTTGGAGCAGGACATCCACAATTTAAATCAATTCCATCAATTCCTTCAACATCATTCAATATTTGAACTGCATCACGAACTAATTCAACACTATTACCAGCAATTTGAACAAAATAAGGATCTTCTGTAGGAGATTTTTCTATCATTTTAAGTGTTCTTGCACTTTTATAAACTAAAGCATTTGATGAAATCATTTCTGATATTGTTAAATCTGCACCAAATTTTTTTACAACTGACCTAAAAGGTAAATCTGTATAACCTGCTAATGGTGCCAATACCATTAGCGGTCTGCTAAAATCAATTTTATTATTCATTATTTGTAAGATATCGTTTCTAAATTATAGTATTTTCCAGATTCTTTTAAATCTAAAAGAGCTTTAAATGCTGTATATTCTGTGTCAGGAGTTAAAGATACTATCTCTTTTACTCTATCAATCATCTCGTATTCACATAATACATGTAAATATGCCGTTGTTGCCTCTTCAACTTCAGTTGAAAGTTTTTCAAAAATTGAAATTATTTGATCAGGTTTTAATATTTTTTCATAATTTTTTGCTAAAGCAAGATAATCATCTTTATTAAAATCTAAATCTTTAACTATTGCTAAAATCTCTTCAGCAGTAAATCCAAATTCATTATTTGCTGCATCTTTTTCAAAAAGTTTAAATGCTAACTCTTTATCAAGTTTAATATTTTTATAAAGTTTTTTAATTGTTGTCATAGTTTTTTCTTCTAGTACATTTTCAAAAGCTTGTCTAATGATATTTGAAGAATAATTTTCTGGTTTTTTTAGTACATCCACTGCAAAATCAATTTGCTCATTAACTTTATTTAACATATTTAAATTTGCTAATTTTGATGTTTCATTTATTTTAAAAGATTTTTCACTCACAAATTTCCCATCATTTATATCTTGAATATTTCCAACTATTTTGTTTAACTCTTCATTTGAAGAAGTGAATCTTTCATCTGTTACTACAATTTTCAATTGTGATAAAATTGAAGATAAATTTTTAAAATCTTTTGTTCTAAACTTTAAAACATTAGTTTTTTCAAGTAATCCTGATTTAATAAACTCTATCATAGTTTCATGATCTTTAATTACTGCTTTTTGTTTAAAATAGTTAATTAACCCATAAAAAATAATATGTAAGTAAGTAACTAATGCTAAAACAACTACTGGAAATACTATCCACACTGATGCAGGTAAATTCAAAGAATATCCAAGTAGTGAAATTTCATATTCACCTAATTCTAAGCTATATGCATATCCAAATACCGCAATAATAAAAATTATTGAAGAGATGATATATTTTTTAAGACCCATCTTCTTTCCTTTTTAAAAACTTTCTTTTACTATTTTCATTATACAAAAATGTTTATAAATTACTTATGATATGGATGATTATTTTGAATACTTAAGCTTCTAAATATCTGCTCTGTTAGTACAACATTAGCAACTTTATGAGCCATTGTTAAATCACTTAGTGAAATTACTTTATCACATTTTTGTAAAAATTCCCTTTGAAATCCATATGCTCCACCAATAAAAAAATTAACTTCATTTTTATTTTCAATAAGATTAGAAAAAGCATATGTATCAACTTTTTTACCTAAAACGTCAAGTGCTATATTAAACCCTTTTAATAAAGGTTCATAAGTTTCAGAATATGAAAGTTGTGCCTCTTTTTCACCTATTGTTTGGGCTTTTGCTATGTTTTTATTAAATATATAATGAACTTCAACTTTTGCGTATTTTGAAGACATTTTTACAAATTCTTGTATTATAGAATCAAAATCATCTTTTGATGGTTTTAATATTGAATATATATTTATTTTACTCATAATAAAAGCCACTTCCTATTACATTAAATCTAATATTTGGGATTTTATCATTTATTTGAACTCCACCAATAGCACAAACTGGATGTTTAGATATTTTTGCTAAATAAGAAATCTTATCTCCTAAAATTGTACTAACATCTTTTGTTGTTGTATTTTTATATGCTCCAAGACCAATCATATCTAAAGGAAGTTCATTTGCCTCTAAAATTTCTATTTCATTATGGGTTGAAAGTCCTAGTAATTTATCTTTTATTTTTGCTCTAACTAATTTTATTGCAATTTTTTTATCTCTATGAATTGCTAGAAAATCTTCTTGTCCTAGATGTAAACCATCTGCATATTTTATTAATTCAATTTTATCATTTATAATTATTGGAATATTTAATTTTGATTTTAAATATAAAAGATTTGTTTTTTGTTCTTCTAAAGATGAGATTTTATCTCTATATTGAACTAACTTAACATCTTTTTTTTTACATAAATCAATAAATTTATCTAAAGTGATATTTTTTTTAAGTAATGTTTCATAATCACATAAAACATATAAGTAATTAAAGGCTTTAAGTTCAAAACCTAAAGCCTTTTCTAAATTTGAAATCATTTATTAACTAATTTTTTCTTTTTGAAACATACCTAATAAATCTGCTAAAGTTTGTTTCATTTTTGATCTATTTACAACCATATCAATAGAGCCTTTTTCAAGTAAAAATTCAGCTCTTTGGAAACCTGCAGGTAAATCAGCTCCAATTGTTTGTTTAATAACTCTTTGTCCTGCAAATCCAATTAAAGCACCTGGTTCTGCCATAATAATATCTCCTAAAAAGGCAAAAGAAGCAGATACTCCACCCATTGTTGGATCTGTTAAAACTGATATATATGGAAGTTTTGCATGATCTAATTTTTTAAGTGCAGCAGAAGTTTTTGCCATTTGCATTAATGCAAAAGTTGACTCTTGCATTCTAGCACCTCCTGAAGCAGAGATGATAATTAAACCTTGTTTCTTTTCTATTGCTCTATTAACAGCACGTACAATTTTTTCACCTTCAACTGAACCTAAACTTCCACCCATAAAAGCAAAATCAAAAACTACAAGTTGTACAGGAATAGAATTAATTGTACACTCACCACTAACAACAGATGATGTTCTTCCAGTATTTTTAAAAGCCTCTTCTACTCTTTTTTTATAAGATGTTTTATCAACAAATTTTAAAGGATCATTTGGCTTTAGATTTGCATCATATTCAACAAAACTATCTTTATCTGTTAAAATTTCAATTCTTCTTTTTGCTCCAATTCTCATATGAAAATTACACTTTGGGCAAATATTATCTTGATTTTCTACCTCTTTAAAAAACATTAATGCATTACATTCTGGACATTTAACCCAATGACTTGGTGCATCTTTTTTTGTTGGTTGTTCTTTTGATTTACTGTCAAAAGATATTTTGCTAAATAAGTTTCTTAAATCCATAATAATCCTTTATTATTTTTGAATATTCTCAAATCTATCTAATTCATCCAATTTTTCCCATGGATAATCACTTTGACCTACTTGTCCCCTTGCAGCAACATCTGCATAAAGAAAAGTTTTTTCACTTGGTTTATCTAATGCAAATTTTTCTGTAATCCATCTTGGTGTCAATGGGAAAGTATCCATTACAAATTGTGATAACGTATCATCATCAAATTTTGTGTAAGTTCCCATTGTATCAACTGCAACTGAAGTAGGACGTGCAACTCCAATAGCATAAGATATTTGAACTATTGCTTTTTTTGCAAGTCCAGAAGCAACAATATGTTTAGCTATCCAACGTGCAGCGTAAAGTCCACTTCTATCAACCTTTGTATAATCTTTTGAACTTTGAGCTCCACCACCAATTGGTGCATATCCACCAAATGAATCAACAATTAATTTTCTTCCTGTTAATCCACTATCATGTAAAGAAGAGTGATTTACATATCTTCCTGTTGGATTAATATGAATAATTGTTGAATTTTTATCATACATATTTGTTGGAAGTCCAGCATCATCTATCAGACCTTGAATTAAACTTCTAACTTCTTCAATTGGCATTCCTTCAACAGAAGGTGCACTTACAACTATTGTATGAATTTTTTGAGGTTTACAATTTTCAAAATTAGCTTTTGTACCATAATCAACTGTAACTTGTGTTTTAATATCAACTCCAAGTTTTTGATTATGATGTAAAGCATAATTATAAACTTTATCACATAAAATTCTTGCATAAGTAATAGCTGCAGGCATATAATCAGCTGTTTCACTTGAAGCAAAGCCAAACATAATTCCTTGATCACCTGCTCCAATTTCTCCAGTTGTTTGATCAACTCCTTGAGAGATATCTGGACTTTGTTGATTTAATAAAACTTGTACTTTTACATCATCTGGATGTAAGCATTGTTCTTTTGAAAATGCAGATTTTCCATCGTATCCAATTTTTGCTAAGGCATCTTTTACAATTTTTTCATAATCTTTATCTGATAATGTTGCTTTTGATTTTACTTCACCACCAATTACAACATGTTTTCCTGCCACAAAAACTTCAGATGCTACTCGACTATCTTTATCTTCTATAATTAATCTATCAACTATTGAGTCTGCAATAATATCTGCACATTTATCTGGGTGTCCAGGACTTACTACTTCACTTGTAAATAAGTATTGAGTTTGTTTTTTCATTTTTGTTTTCCATCCTTTGTTTTCCACAAGAATAATCTTGAGTTGTTTTCCATCTTTTGTTTTCCATTTTTTAGTTTTCTATAATATGTTTAAGAAATTTTAAAATAAAAATTTAAAGAATTCAATTTGCCATAAAGACAAAAAGTTTGTTATCTTAACTAAAAATTGCTGTTATTTACTTTTTTTCTTTCAATTGTTTTTTAAATTTTTTAAGAATTGAAATCTCTTCTTTTAATTTATTCTCTTCTTCAATATTTTTAGAAAATTTAGTTTTTTCTTTTAGTTTAGATATTTTATTCTCTATTTTTTCTTGAAGTTTTTTTACTTTTTTTTCTTCTAAATCTTTATCTTCTTCAATTAGCAACAAATATTCTTTGATTTTTTCATAAATTTTTTCCAGCTTCATAATCTTCTCCTAATTGTTTAATAGTAAGATCTTCTATCCATAATATTTTAGCCACATTTATCAATTTATTTATAATATTATATGCATGAGAACTATCATTTAGTAAAGTTGTTGCCATTTTTTTATCAATTCTTTTTTCTCTAATTAACACATCTATTCTTCCAGTTGCAATAACATCTAAGCTTTTTAAATATTCTTTTAATAACTCTGATTTTGCTAAAACATCTAGTTCATCTTTACTACTTTTTATCTCATTTATTGTATTTATTGTTTTTGCTATTGCTTCTCTTAATGAGTTATATTCATCTTTTATATAATCATTATTACTTAATAAATATTTGGAGATATTTTCTTGTAGTTCTTCTGTATTTTTTACAGCTTCTGCTATATCTCGACAAGCACTTCTTAATTCATATAAATAGGCTCTTTCTGAACCTTCTAAATCGTTTATAAAATATGTTGAATAATCAATTATGTCACTATATAAAGATTTTATTCTTGTTTGATAAAACTCTTCGATATTAACTTCAATAATATCTGTTGATTCTTTTACAATAGAAGAGATATCTGTTTTTCCTAAATATCTATGTCGATGAAGCATAATAGCATGACTTAAAACTTCACTTGCATTTTCATATAAATGAACAGTCTCTTTTCGTGTAGCTTTTAATGCTGCAAATGGTACGGCAACAACTTGCATATCTAAAAATTTTGTATTTTGAATATAAACTTCTTTGTCTTCTACAAAAAGTTTTTTCAAAAAATTTACAAGTTTTGGAATAAAAAAAGAAAATATAAATAATCCAGAAATATTAAATACTGTATGAAATAGAGATAATTTCATCGCATAATCTTTTTCATCAATTCCAATATTTTTTGATAAATAATCAATAAAATCTACAAAATAAAATAAAATCGATGTCACAATAACAGCAGTTACTGTATTAAATATAAGTAAAGCTAAAGCCATTCTTTTACTATTTGAATTTGAAACCATTGCACCCATAACTGCTGTAATTGTTGTTCCAATATTTGCACCAATTGCAATTGCAATTGCATTTATATATATTATTTGTCCTGTCGCAAGTGCAGTGATAGTTAAAGCTAAAGTAGCACTACTTGATTGAATAATTATTGTTGCAACTATTCCAACTAAGATATAAATAAATATTCCTTTATAACCTTCAATAGCAAATTGAGATAAATCTATTCCTTGTTTTAAATCTTCAAATCCATCTTTCATATATCCAATACCAAGAAAAACAAAACCTAAACCTAAAAGAATATTTCCAATTCCTTGAACTGTTTTATTTTTATAAAATCTAAAAATTACACCAAAAATAATCATAGGAAGCGCAAGTGCTTCAATATTTATTTTCATTCCAAAATATGAAACAATCCATGCTGTTGCAGTTGTTCCAACATTTGAGCCAAAAACAACTCCTATAGCACCTGATAAAGTAATAAGTTTTGCAGATAAAAAAGAGATTACGATTATTGCAATTAAAGAAGAACTTTGAAGAACTGCTGTTGAAATTACACCTAAACCTATAGCTTTATAAGTAGTATCTGTACTTTTAGAAATAAGCTTTTCTAGCATTCCTCCACTAAAAAGCTTAAACCCATCTTCCATAAAATGCATACCTATTATAAATATTCCAACACCTGCAACTATAAATTTAGAATCTGCATTTTCATACAGTAAATAGCAAAGAAGTGCTAGAAGAATATATGATAGGTATTTTTTCATTATTCTACTGTTACAGATTTAGCCAAGTTTCTTGGCATATCAACATCATTTCCTAGTCGTATTGAAATTTCCATTGAAAAAAGTTGAAGTACAACTAACATTTCAAAAAATTCTAACATATAATGTTCAAGCTTATTAATTTTTATAAAATCATCAGCTAAATCAAAATCTAGTGGTGAAATTGCACAAATTGTACTATCACGTGCACTTAACTCTTCAACATTTGATTTAATTTTGTCATATAATAAATTTTGAGGCATTAATGCTATTGTAAATAATTCAGGGTCAGCTAATGCTATTGGTCCATGTTTCATTTCACCAGAAGGATAACCTTCTGCATGTAAATAAGAAATCTCTTTTAATTTTAAAGCACCTTCAAGTGCTAATGGATAAAATACATCTCTTCCTATAAAGAAAAAACCATGTCCATGTAAATATCTTTTTGATAATCTTTTTGTTTTTTCATGTATTCTATCACTAATACAAAGTGCTTTTGGAACTTCTCTTAATGTATGTAACTCTTTTTGCATTGTTTCAATAGATATTGTATTTTTGATTTTTCCAAAATATAAAGACAACATCCAAAGAACTACTGTTTGAGTAGAAAATGCTTTAGTTGAAGCAACTCCTTTTTCTATTCCAGCACGAGTTAAAATTGTAAAATCTGCAACTCTTGTCATTGATGAATTATCAACATTACAAATAACCAAAGTTTTTAAACCTGCATTTTTTGCCATTTTTAAAGCTTCAAGTGTATCAGCAGTTTCTCCACTTTGAGAAATAACAATAAATAATGTATCTTTTGTTAAAAGTGGTTCTTTATATCTAAATTCACTTGCAACTTCTATATTACATTTTATTTTTGATAATCTTTCAAATAAATAAGAAGATGTAAGTCCTGCATGATAAGAAGTTCCACAAGCACATATTTTTATTTCATTAATACCCTCAAGTATAGAAGAATTTATCTCATCAAATAAAATTTCATTATCTTTGATTCTTCCTAACATACAATCACTTACAACACTACTTTGCTCATAAATCTCTTTTTCCATAAAAAATCTATATCCATCTTTTTGAGCAAATTGTTTTGAAGTTGGAAGCGTTGACCAGCTATAATTATCTGAAAAAAATTCTATATATGAAGCACTAGCAATTCCACCAACTCCATCTTCTAAATACACAACATCTGAAGCTAAACCTATCAAAGGAGCATCAGATGATGCAAATAAAACTTCTTCTTCTTCATTTCCTCGTGCTACAATTAACGGACTTCCATTTTTGAAGAAAAATATTTTTGAAGGCTCTGCTTTTGTAATTAAAAGAATCGAAAAGGCACCTTCAAGTCTTGTGATTGTATTTTTGAAAGCTAAAGTTGAATCATTTAATTTATTATTATAATTTTCAAAAAGATGAACTATAACCTCTGTATCAGTTTGAGATACAAATTTATGACCTTTTTGTATTAATTCATCTTTTAACTCTTTATAGTTTTCAATAATTCCATTATGAACAACATAAGAGTATTCACCTAAATGTGGATGTGCATTTAATTCTGTTGGTTTTCCATGTGTTGCCCATCTTGTATGTCCAATTCCTAGATGATAATCATGAGCTGCAGAAATATTTACTTTTTCTTCAAGATTAATTAGTTTTCCTAAAGCTTTAAAAACATCAATTTTATTATCTTTAAGTACCGCAATTCCAGCACTATCATAACCTCTATACTCTAACTCTTTTAAACCATCTAATAATATTTTAGTTGTATCTTTTTTACCAATATATCCAACAATTCCACACATTTAAAAAACCTTTTTCCAATATTTATTATATTTATTATATTTAATTATCACTAAATAAGCCCTTTTTAGAACACTTTTATATCTATAGTAAATTCAAATTTTTTATTAATTCATCATGAATTTTTCCATTTGTTGCAACTATATATTTATCTTCAAATAGATTATATTCCTCACCATTTATATTTGTAATCTTTCCACCAGCTTCACTTAAAATTAAAACTCCTGCACTTACATCCCAAGGTTTTAAATTCATTTCATAATAACCTTCAAAAGTTCCACGTGCTACTAAACATAAATCAATTGAAGCACTTCCTAGTCTTCTTAAATCTTGGCAAAGAGGTAAAATATCTTTTATTTTTTTTACAACATCATTTAAATCATCTTCATTTGAACCACTTGTATATGGAAATCCTGTAGCAAGAAGTGCTTTTTGTAACTCTGTTTCATCACTTACTTTTAATTGTTTACCATTTAAATATGCACCTTTACCAGTTTTAGCTTCATATAATTCATCTAAAATTGGATTATAAACGATTGCTAAATATGGTTTTTTATCTTTATATACTCCAACTGAAATTGCAGTATGAGGAACTCCATTTACAAAGTTTGTTGTCCCATCAATTGGATCAATTATAATTGAATTATTAAATTCTATATTTGTATTATCTGATTCTTCTGCAATTATATTAAACTCTTTAAATTTTTTTGTAAATTTTTCTTTTAAATAATTTTCAACCGCAACATCATATTTTGTTACTAAATCTTTTTTTGCTTTAAAAGTTACATCTTTATTTGAATAATAACCTTTTTTTAAAATCTTTCCTGCTTTTTTTATTATTTTTATCAACTCTTTTTTCATTATTTTTTCCTAATTTTTTTTGTATTTTATCTAAATTATGAATAAAAATTCATATTTAATTCATTATAAGTTCATATTCGAAGATTAAACTTTCAAAAAATAAGAAAGGATAATCTTGATTTCATATGCATTTAAAGCATTATTTGCAAATAAACTAAAAACTTTTTTAATAATTTTAAGTTTAATATTTTCAATAGTATCAATCTTTTTAATTAGTTCTATTTCAAATGGAGTAATTTCTATGTACTCTTCAATGCTAAAAAGTGATGGAGATATCATAGTTACTCAAGCAAAAATATCTGATACATTTTTTTCAAATGTAAATATCAATTTAGTTGAAAAAATAAATAATTTAAAAGATATAAAAGATACTTCTGCAATGACTGTGGGAGCTAGTCCTGTTGAAAAACTTCCAATTGTTGCAGTTTATGGAGTAACACAAAATAGATTTAAAAACTACACTTTAATTGCAGGCTCAAATCCATCAAAAAATGAAGTAATTATTGGGAAATCAATATTTGAACAATTATCAAACAAAAATGAAATTCAAATAGCAAATAAAACTTTTAAAATTTCTGGAGTTTTTAAAAGTGAAATTGGTTTTGAAAATGGTGGAGTTGTTTTAAATATAGATGAAGCAGGAGAGATTTTTAATAAATCTGCTTCAATGATTTTGATAAATACAACTTTAAATGCAAATATTGAAAATATTATAAAAGAAATTAAAAATTTATCGGATGAAATTGATGTTAAATCAACACAAAATTTTGTAGATAACTATAATCAATTTAAAATCATAAAAACCTCATCAAATGTTATTTCATTTATCGCATTTTCTATGGGGCTTCTTGGAATTGTAAGTCTTATGAGTATTACAATAAACCAAAGAAAAGCTGAGTTTGGTATTAAAAGAGCTTTAGGAATAAAAACATCAAAAATTGTTTATTCAATAATGGTTGAAAGCTTTTTACTTGGCGTTTTTAGTTTCATTAGTGCTTTAATTATCTCAAATGTAACTCTATATTTTGTAAAAAATGCAAAAAGTTTACAAGGTTATGTAAATGGTGAAATATCTGTTGAACTAGCCTTTTATATCTTTGTTACTTCTATTTTAATGGCGATTATTGGTTCAATTATTCCTGCATTAAATGCTGCAAAAACTGACCCTGTTGAGCTTATTCAAGGAAATAAAATATGATAAAAGCTTTAAATTTAACACATTATTACAACAAAGATTTAGCTTTAGAAAATATAAATTTAGAGATAAATAAAGGTGAATTTGTTTCAATTATAGGGGAAAGTGGAAGTGGAAAATCTACACTTTTATCACTTTTATCAACACTTCTAAAACCAACAAGTGGTGAAATATTTTTTGAAAATACAAATTACAAAAATATAAAAGATATTGATAATTTTAGAAAAACAAATATAGGTTTTATTTTTCAGTTTCATTATTTAATCAACTATTTAACAGTTAAAGAAAATATAAAACTTGCTAATGAAAAAGCATCAAATGATGAGATTTACAATCTATTAAAACTTTTAAAAATTGAAAATTTATTAGATAAATATCCAAATGAAATTTCAGGTGGTCAAAAACAAAGAGTTGCAATTGCAAGGGCTTTGATAAACAAACCAAAAGTAATTATTGCAGATGAGCCAACAGGAAATTTAGATTCTAAAAACTCTTTAAATGTTTTTGAACTATTTAAAAATCTTTGCCTTGATGGAACAACTATAATCGTGGCAACTCACGACAAAGAACTAGCAAAATTTGCAAATAAAATTTATGAGGTAAAAGATGGAAAAATCAATTAATAACTCAACTAATTTCGAACTTTTTATAAATAAACATTTCAAAATTTCTATTGTATTTTTTGCTTTAGGACTATTTTTTGGAATTATTTATTCATTAAATTTATTGGGACTTGTGATTGATTCACAAACCTTAAATCCAGTAAATATGAGAGCAATTCATATAAGTCTTATGCTTTATGGTTTTGTTCCATTAATGCTTTCATATCTTCCTTTTTTACTAATAAATAAAGAAGTTGAAAATTCACGTGAAGGGCTTAGATACTTAAATCTTTATACTATTATTTGGTATATCTTTTTAGTATTTATGGTTGTATCTTTACTTTTAGGGAAAAATAGAGGTTTAGCTTTTTATGATTTTGCTTATGAATTAAATTTCTTATTAGCATTTGCTGGATTATTTTATATTTTAGCTTTATACAAATTTATCAAACTTTATACTGTTCTTCCTTTATGGATAAAAGTATGTTTAAGAGTTGTGACAATTGCTCCATTTACGCTATTGATTTTAATGAATCCAACTATTGGTCAAGTTGAAAGTACAGTATCTGGACCACATGGAGATAATACACTTGGAATGAGTTTAGCTTTAATTCCTATTTATTATTTAATCATCAAACTATTAAATGAGGGTGAATTTAAAGCTAGATGGAATATCTTATGGATTATTCCAACAGTTTTTTATTTTGGTTCAGTTTTATATAGAATTTTTGTTGGTCATCTATCATACAACCAAGAGTGGTTTTTACAATATTTAACTCTTTTATATGTTCCTCTTTTATATAGATGGTATAAAGATAGTAATATCAGTGATGTTGCTAAAAAAGCTCTATTAGTTTCTATTTTAGCTTTTTTATTTGTTGATATTGAAGGTAATATAATTTTTATTCCTGAAATTAGATGGATATTTCATAGAAATGATTTAATAGTTGCTCATGCTCATATTGCTATGGGAATTGGAGTATTTTTTATGGTTATTTCAATGTTTATAAATCATATCAAAGAACTACACAAAGATATATTTTTAAAAATCTATTTAGTTGGAATTATTGGAATTTTTACAGCTTTAAGTATCTCAGGATTTACACAAGCTGGATTTAGTTCAATTCCAACTCATACACTTTGGATATTTAGAACTCTGTTTGGTTTAGTTGCATTTGGTTTTATATTTGCTTTTATAAAACTTCAAACTTCATACTCAAAACTAGGATTTTATAATCTAATTGGAGTTTTAAGTGATGGGTTAGGTGGAGTTTTTTTAATTTTACTTGCAAGTTTTTTATACCCTATTTTAGGATTTAGTTTTAGTGGAGTTTATGAATATGTTGTTTTTACGTTTGTTAGTATGACAGGAATTATTCACTATCTAGCTTTAAAAAATGAAGCTTATCAAATGATTTTAACTAAATTATCAGTGATTATTAGAGTATTTGCAAGTTCAATGTTTTTTGCCTTATATTCAAGTGGTAAACTTGGAATTGAAGCACTTATGATTTGCCTTTTTGATTTAACTTTTGTTTTCATTTATTTAATCTTTTTTTATGAAAAGGAGACTACATGCAAAGATTAATTTTAATATTTTTTATAGCAAGTGAATTGTGTTACTATTTACTAATAGCACAAACAGGTGTTGTTGAATACTTTTCATCAAATTTATTTTTAATAGCTCCTCTTCCAATTGGAGGGATTATTGGTTCAATATTAGTTTCATATATAAAAATAGATAATAAAAACAAAATATCTCTATTTTTAATTATTCAGTTAATTATGAGTTTTATATATCCAAATTTTAATTTTATAACACTATTTATTTTAGGATTTGCGGTTGGAAGTTTAGCTCCATTGATTATAAATGAAGTGAAAAAAACTACATTTTTGGAACTTGGATTGGCATTGTCTTTATCATATGTAACAGGAACTATGCTTTTTAACTATGATGTATCACAAAGAGGATTTATTGCAATTGCTTTAACAACTATTACACTTATAGCTTCAAGATTTTTACCATCAAAAGATGAAGAAAAAGAATTTGACACAATAAATCATTCATTACTAATAATGGTTTTATGGGTATTTTTAGATTCAGCACTTTTTGAATCTTTATCAAGAGATTTAACTATTTCTATCTGGAGAGATGGATTTAGTTTTGAAATTGCTTTATTTCACGTAATTGGAGTTGTATGTGCTTTATCGTTTAAAATTGAAAAAAATCAAAAAGAACTTATGATTTTGACATTATTTGCACTTTCATATTTATTTTATTTTTTAAGGGAGGGATTTATTTTATCAATTATTTATCCATTCGTAATATCTTATTACAATGTGGTAATACTTCAAACTATTAGAAAAAAAGATTTTAAAACAATCTCATTTTATATGGTTCTAATAGGATGGATGGCTTCAGGTGGTGGGCTTTTTGTAGCCTTGGCAAATTTAATTCTTTTTGTTCCAATTACTCTTTTATTTGCGATTTTTAGAGTAATGACAAAAGAATATTTACCAAATAGTAAGGAAATAAAATATGTATAAATTAGCTCTAATTCTAATTTTAAGTTTAGGTGCCTTTGCTAATAGTTTAACTATAACTCAAGGTGAAATAACTGCACATACAGAAGTTTTTGGAGATAGCGAAATCAATCCAGCAACTAAAGATGTAAAAGCAGATTTATCAATAGATGATAAAATTGAATCAATCAAAGGAAAAATCTATTTTGATACATTAAGCCTAATTAGTCAAAAAAAAGATAGAGATGCTCATATGTATGAATTATTAAATGAGCCAAAATTCAAAACTATATCTTTTGATATAAAAAATATTGTAAAAAATGATACAAATTACGATATCAATGGTGTTGTAACATTAAATGGTGTTTCAAAAGAGGTTACAGTAAAAAGTAATATTACAGAACAAAATAATCAAGTTTTATTTGATGGTGGATTTTCATTTAATCTAACAGATTTTAATTTAGAACCACCAACAATGTTCTTTTTAACAGTAAGAAATCAAATAGATATTTCTTATAAAATTGATTTAAAAAGATAAATTATGTTAAGAAAACTTATATTATCAGTAATATTTATAAATTGTTTAAGCGCGGGAACTCTAAAAATAGACGATAAAATAAGTAATTTTTCATTAACTGATCAGTTTGATAAAATTCATACAATTACATGTGACATTTCAACTATAATTGTAACTTTTCAAAAAAAGACTCTTATGATGGTAAATGATTATTTATCATCAAAGAGTGAAAACTTTTTAGAAAATCATCATGCTATTTTCATAAATAATATTTCATCTAGTCCAACTATAATCACAAAAATGTTTACATTACCAAAACTAAGAGATTATAAATATACTATATTACTTATTTATGATGAAAGTAATACAAAATTTGAAAAACAAAGTGACAAAATTACAACTTATTCTTTAGAAAATGGCTTTATCAAAAATATAAATTTTATATCTTCAATAGATGAATTAGATAGAGTTTTAAAATGAATTCTATTCCAAATACTAAAATTGTAGAAATAATTGTAGAAAATGAAAAATTAAATGATTTAAAAATTCTTCATTTAAGTGATTTACACATAAATAAAAAAACTTCTAAAAAAGAGATTTTAGATTTAGTAAATCATTGTAATAATCTTGAATTTGACTTTTGTGTAATTACAGGAGATATAATTGATACAAAAGTTAAATTCATAACTGAGCAACTTAAGATTCTAAATACTTTAAATAGTGAAGTTTTTTATATAAGTGGAAATCATGACTTATTTTATGGTTTAGAAGATTTAAAAAAAGAGCTAACTAATTTCATTTTTATGGATAATGAAACTTTTAAAATTAACTATAAAAATGAGATTATACATTTAGCAGGATTACCTGATAGATTTTCAAAATTCTTTAAAATAAAAAGAGATGAAAAAAAAATAGAAAATTACTTAAAAAACTCTCCTTCTATTTTTATTTCTCACCAACCAAAAGATTATAAAATTGCTACAAATTCTGACTCAAATCTATTTTTATGTGGACATACCCACGGTGGTCAAATTTTCCCATTTCATTATTTAGTAAGATTAGTTCAACCTTTTTTAGCTGGATTATTTTATAGAAAAAATACTGCAATTTATGTAAATAAAGGTTTGGGATATTGGGGTGTAAATTTTAGATATAAAGCTGATGCAGAAATTACTATATTGAAATTAATAACAAAAAGTGTAAAATAATTTTTATGAAAATATTAATAATTGAAGACGATATAAAAATCATAAACTTTTTGAAAAAAGGTTTAGAAGAAGAGTGTTACATAGTTGATTTCTCAACAAATGGTGATGAGGGATTATATTTAGCTAATGTTAACTCTTATGACTTAATTTTACTTGATATTATGCTTCCAATAAAAGATGGAATTGAAGTATGCAAAAGTTTAAGAAGTTCAAATATTCAAACCCCAATAATAATGCTTACAGCAAAAGATTCTATTGAAGATAAAATCAAAGGATTAGATATTGGAGCAAATGATTATTTAGCAAAACCTTTTTCCTTTGCCGAATTACTTGCACGAATTAGAGTTCAATTAAGAATGACAACAACTACTCAAACTAAACTACAAATTGCAGATTTAGAACTTGATTTATTAAACAAAACAGCCACAAGAGCAAAAGAAAATATAAATTTGACAGCTAAAGAGTTTACACTTCTTGAATATCTAATAAAAAACAAAAATAGAGTTTTAAGTGAAACAACAATCAATGAAGCACTTTCTTCTTTTGAAGATTCTAATATTAGTAATATTGTAAATGTTTATATTTATAGATTAAGAAATAAAATTGATAAGAATTTTGAAAAAAAACTTATAAAAACAGTTAGAGGAATAGGATTTAAAATAAGTGAAGATTAATTTATCAATCAAAAGAAAACTTTTAATTTACCATTTTTTTATACAAACAATTGTTTTAGTGATTTTTTCATTTTCTTTATATAAAGCATTAGAAATTTCAACTTTAGATAAACTTGAAGCAACTTTAAAAGTAATTATTCTTGATGTAACTGATGATTTATTAGAAAATGAAAAGATTACTCAAACTCTACTTGATGAAGAAAAAGAGTATAAATACGAACCTTTATATATTAGAATATTGGATAATAAAACTCATCAAAAAATAATTCAAACAGAAAATTTCCCAAGTAATATCGAACATAATGATGATTATTTAAACAATTTAAAAGAAAATATTGTTACATTTGAAAAACAAAACAGTTATTTAGTAAGTAGAATAAAAATAGACTTTCATGGTGAACAACTCGTAATTATAGAAGCAGTTACAACCAAAGATATGATTACATCAACATTAGAAAATTTACTTTATATTTTTGGTTTTATTCTACCTATAATTCTTATATTTGCTGTAATTGGTGGTAATTTTGTAATTTATAAATCATTTTTACCAATCGAAAATATTTTAGATGAATTAAAACAAATAAATGCAAATGATTTGTCAGCAAGATTAAAAACAAGAAAAACAAAAGATGAAATATGCCAATTAATAAATGAAGTTAATAATCTTTTGTCTCGTCTTGAAAACTCTTTTGAAAGAATCTCACAATTTAGTTCTGATGCTTCTCATGAATTAAAAACTCCTCTTACAATAATAAAAGGTGAAATGGAAGTTACATTAAGAAAAGATAGATCAATTGATGAATATAAAGAGGCATTAAAAACCTCTTTAGATGAAATTTGTCTAATTGAACAAACGATAAATGATCTACTTTTCTTAGCAAAAAATGAAAAAGATTTAATTATAGATAAACAAGAAAATTTTTATCTTGATGAAATAGCAGATGAAGCAATAAATGAACTTAAGAATTTTGCCAAACTTCATAAAATAGAGGTTTCTTTTGTAGTTGAAGATAGCTTAGAATTGAAAGGTTTTCCAAACTTATTAAAAATTGCTATAAAAAATGCTATAAAAAATGCTATTCAATTTAGTTTTGAAAATACAAAAGTTATTGTAAAAATATTTAAAAAAGATGATTCTTTAAATATTTCTATTCAAGATTTTGGAATAGGAATTGCTAAAAATGAACAAACAAAAATATTTGAAAAATTTTATAGAACTGATAAAAGTAGAAATAAAAACTCAGGTGGAACAGGTCTTGGAATGTCAATATTAAAGAAAATTGTTGATATTCATAAAGGTGATATTACAATAAAAAGTATCGAAAATAGTGGGACTACTATAACTTTTACTTTTTATTTAAAATAATTTTTTCATGATTCAGTTTATTTTAATTTAAAAAGATGTTATAATTACATTATCTCAAACAATATAGGAGGTTAAATGTCGAGGATTTCACTTTTTATGGTTGTTAAACTTTAAATTAAAATAAATTTACTTATGAGTAAATTTGGTAAATAAAAAGTTTTATTTACTTAATAAATAATTTTTTAAAAGGTTCTATTTTAATAGAACCTTTTTTTATTTTTCATCAAAAACAATATCTATTGCATTTACGATATTTTTATCTATTTCATAATCACTTAGATTCTTTTTTAATATCAAAACAGCCTCTTTATGAGTCATAGATTTTCTATATGGTCTATCTTCTACTAATGCTTGATAAAAATCCAAACAAGAAACTATTCTCTCTTCTAGTCCTAATTCATTTGAAGTTAAACCAAAAGGATAACCTGAACCATCAAGTTTTTCATGATGTGATGATGCCCATTTTGTAATTTCACTAAAATTATCTATTTTACTTAAAATTGTATGGGTTAAATACGCATGTTTTTTTATTTCAAAAAGTTCTTGATTTGTAAGACTTCCTTCTTTATCTAAAATAGCATTTGGAGTACCAAGTTTTCCAATATCATGAAGATTTGAAGCAATTTGTATTTTTAATTTAGTTTCATCATCTAGATTAAAATATTCTACAAGTTTTAAAGATTTTTCTTCTAAATCAACTGAATGTTTAGCTGTAAATTTAGATTTTCCATCTATGATTTTTGAGAATATCTTTGTAATAGATAAAAAACTTTCAAGAGGCACTTCAATAGTAAAATTTGGTAAAATTTTTTCTAAAGGATTTACTTCATCAAAATACTCTAAATCTCCCCAAAATAAAAAAGATTCACTTAATATAGTATAAGCATCAACTATTTTTTTAGAAAAAAGTTTTTTTTCATTTTCTTTTACAAAGTTTAAAATTAACTCTTTTTTATCATAACAAATATTTGATAGATCAAAATTTGTATCTAAAGTATCTGCAAATGAAATTAATTGGGCAAAAATAGGTATTTCACTTTCTTTCTTACCAAATAATCCTGAACCATCAAAATTTTCATGATGATAAAGAATAATATTCTTTTGAGATGTCAAAAAAGGAAAATCTTTAATATTATTTTCTCCAATTGTACAATGTTCTGCAAAATTAACCATATCAAAATATTCTTCTACATTATTTACTTTATATTCACTTGTAAAATTACAAAAACTCTCTATCAAACCATTATCATGCAATAATGAATAAGAACATAAATCAAATTTTTCTTCATCACTTAAACCCATAATATCAGCCATTTGTAAACAAATATAAGCAACTCTTTTACTATGTTTTAATGAAGTACACTTTATTTCACTTTCTGCCAAATCCAAAGCAAAGGATATGGAAAATAGAAATTTATTAAGGCTTAAAGTCATAAGAAATCCCTCTTCTTGAAAATTGCTCTCATTATAACAAAAAAAAGAAATTTTTGAAAATTATTTTATAATATTTAGACTAATCTTATCTTATTTATTATTTTGTATTTTAAGTAAAAAAAAACCGCACTCATAAGAGTACGGTTTTAAAAAAGTTTTAAATGATTTTTTACATCATTCCAGGCATTCCACCCATTCCACCCATATCTGGCATTGCAGGCATTGATGGTTTATCTTCTTTAATATCAGTTACTGTAGCTTCTGTAGTTAAAAGTAAAGATGCAACTGAAACTGCATTTTGCATAGCAACTCTTTCAACTTTAGCTGGGTCAACAATTCCAGCTTCAAACATATCTACATACTCACCAGTTGCAGCATTAAATCCTAAATTGTCATTAGAAGATTTTTCAACTTCATTTGCAACAACACCAGCATCAAATCCAGCATTAATTGCAATTTGTTTTAAAGGTGCTTTAATAGCTCTTAAAACAATTGCAGCTCCAATTGCTTCATCACCTTCTAAATCATGTAATTTTACTTTTGCAGCAGCTCTAATTAAGGCTGCACCTCCACCAATTACAATTCCTTCTTCAACAGCAGCTCTTGTTGCGCTTAAAGCATCATCAACTCTGTCTTTTTTCTCTTTCATTTCAGTCTCTGTTGCTGCTCCAACTTTAATAACAGCAACTCCACCTGAAAGTTTTGCAAGTCTTTCTTGTAATTTTTCTTTATCATACTCAGAAGTTGTATTTGAAATTTCTGCTTTGATTTGATTTACTCTTGCTTTTACAGACTCAGCATCACCACTTCCATCAACAATAGTTGTATTATCTTTATCTATTACAACTTTTGAAGCTGTTCCTAAAACTTCAATACCACAAGTATCAAGTTTCATTCCCATCTCTTCAGATACTACTGTTCCTTTTGTAAGAACTGCAATATCTTGTAACATTGCTTTTCTTCTATCACCAAATCCTGGTGCTTTAACAGCAGCAATATGTAAAGAACCTCTTAATCTATTTACAACTAGAGTTGCTAATGCTTCTCCATCAACATCTTCAGCAATAATTACTAAAGGACGTCCAGCTTGATTAACAGCTTCTAAAATTGGTAACATCTCTTTTAAAGAAGATATTTTTTTCTCATATAATAAAATAAATGGATTGTTAAACTCAACTGTCATTTTTTCAGCATTTGTTACAAAATATGGAGATAAATAACCTCTATCAAATTGCATTCCCTCAACTACTTCTAACTCATCAGAAATACCTTTTGCTTCTTCAACAGTAATTACACCATCTTTTCCAACTTTATCCATAGCTTCTGCAATCATTGAACCAATTGCATGATCTGAATTTGCTGAAATTGTTGCTACTTGCTCTATTTCAGTTTTATTTGCAACAACTCTAGAAGCTTTTTTTAATTCAGCTAAAATAGCTTCACAAGCTTTATCCATACCTCTTTTTAAAATGATTGGATTAGCTCCTGCTGTTACATTTCTTAATCCCTCTTTAAAGATTGAATGAGCTAAAACTGTAGCTGTAGTTGTTCCATCTCCTGCTTCATCAGCAGTTTTTGAAGCTACTTCTTTTACAAGTTGTGCTCCCATATTTTCTAAAGTATCTTTTAATTCAATTTCTCTTGCAACTGATACACCATCTTTTGTAATTGTTGGTGCTCCAAAAGATTTTTGTAAAAGTACATTTCTTCCTCTTGGTCCCATTGTTACTTTAACTGCATCAGCTAATTTTTCAACACCTGCATATAATCTATTTCTTGCACTATCACTAAATAAAACTTCTTTTGCCATTACATTACTCCTATAACATTTTCAATATTTAAAATTAGATATTCTTGACCATCAAGTTTGAATTCAGTTCCTCTATATTGTTCAAATACAATTGTATCACCTACTTTAACATCTTCTACTTTATTTCCAACTGCAACAACTTCTGCTGTTTGTGGTTTTTCTTTTGCATTATCTGGAATATAGATTCCACTTGCAGTTTTATTCTCAACTTCTGTTCTTTTAACAAGAACTCTTTCACCTAGTGGTTTAAAATTCATACTATTTCCTTTTATTATATTTTTATTTTCTTTTAAAACTTAGTATTTAGCACTCTAAATTTCTAAGTGCTAAATTTTAATAGATTTTAGATAATTTGTCAAGATATTTGAGTTAAATTGACTAAGAGTCTTAAATTTACTTGTGTCTATTTATGAATTTTAAAAGTAACTCTTCTAAAGAATCTTTTAAATTTGAATCAAAAGTATTAAGTATATTAATACATTTTAATGCTAATTCATCAGCACTTTTTATAGCTCCTTCTAATCCTAAAAGATTTACAAAAGAGTTTTTAGCACCATCATTTTGAGTTGTTTTTCCTGCATCTCCTGAACTACAAGTTTCATCAATAATATCATCTTGGATTTGAAATAACAGTCCTAAATCAATTCCAAAATTATAAAGTTTATCTTGAATTTCAAAATTATATTCACTTATAATTGCTCCCATCTTAAGACTTGCAGCAATTAATTTTGCAGTTTTATGAATATGTAAATATTCTAATTGATTAAGTTCTAATTTTTGATTTTCAAAAAAACAATCTATTGCTTGACCAATTATCATTCCATTAATTCCACCATTTGTTGCCAAACATTTGATTAGTTCAACTTTTATATCATTATGTAATGAAGCATTTGCAATTAAATTAAAAGCTTCTGTATTTAAAGCATCTCCAACTAAAATAGCAGTAACTTCATCATATTTTTTATGTAAAGTTTGAAAACCTCTTCTTAAATCTGCATTATCCATAGCTGGTAAATCATCATGAATTAAAGAATAAGTATGTAAATATTCTAATCCAAGAGCAACACTCATTGCATTAGGAAGAAGTAAAGATTTATTTGATTTTACAACTGAAAGTAAAAGCATTGGACGGAATCTTTTTCCACCAGCTTTTAACATATCACATAAAGCATCTTCAAAATATGGATGAAAAGTTTTTGAAGAAGGAAGATTATTTAATAAATAATCTTCAAAAGAGTCTAATAAATTTTTCATATAATTATTTTTGTCCAAAAGAACCTAAACCACCCATTAGGTTCATTGCCATCATTTTTTTATTTTCATCACTTTGTTTTATTACATCATTCATACATGAAATTAATAAAATTTGTAAAGAATCTTTATCTTCAAGTAGAGAATCATCTATTTTTAAATCAATAACTTCTGAATTTCCATTAATAGAAATTTCTACCATTCCTCCACCAGCTTTTGATGTAAAAATTTTTGAAGAATTTTCATCTTTTGCATTTTTTGCCATATCTTGAAATTGATTTAACATATCACCTAAGTTTAAATTTTTTAAATCAATTCCATCAAACATGGTCACTTCCTACTAATTCATTGGTTATTAATTCAATATTATTTTTTTCATCAACTAATACTACAGTTGGTTTATAATTTTTTAGTTCAGATTCTGAATATGAAGCATAAGAGATAACAATGATTTTATCACCTATTTCTACTTTTCTTGCTGCTGCTCCATTTAGACACATATCTTTAGAACCAGCTTTTCCTTTTATTACATATGTTTGGAATCTTTCACCATTATTAATATTTACTATATCAACTTTTTGACCAACTCTTAAATTTGAAGCATTCATTAATTCTTCATCAATTGTAATTGATCCAACATAATTCAAATTAGCATCTGTTACAGTCGCTCTATGAATTTTACTATATAGCATATCAAATGTCATATAACAATCCCTCTTTATTTTACTAAATTAATTGGTTCACCCCAAAATGAAGAAGGTATTAAATACTCTTCTACTGGTTTACCACCTAATATATGTTCTTCAATTATTTTATCTATTTTTTCCTTAGATAGGGAAGAGTACATAAAATGCCCTGGCTCAACTAACATCAAAGGTCCCATCTGACATCTTCCTAAGCAAGAAGTTCTAACTATTTGAACAGGTCCCATTAAACCACTTTTCATTAAACTTTGTGCAGCATGATTAAATAAATCTCTTGTATTTTCATTAACACATGATGGTTTTGGCATTCCAGGAGGTGAACTTTGCTCGCATTTAAATATATAAAATGTTGGTTGAGGGATAGATGGCATTTCCATAGTTTTTCCTTTCTTAATTAAAAACATATTATAACAATTTCGAGAATTTTAACACTTTTTTTTTAAATTCTACTAAAACAGCTTTTTTATTTTTTTTTAAATCTAATATAATATACTAATTTCCCAAAATCTATAAATAAAGGGTTTATATGAAAAAAATTTTATTCATTCTATGTTCTTTAGTGTTACTTTTAGAGGCAGCAAATCCAACGGCTATTTTTGAAACATCAAAAGGTAACATAGAAATTGAGTTAAGACCTGATTTAGCTCCTAAAGCAGTTGAAAATTTTGTTACTCATGCAAAAAATGGTTATTACAATAATCAAATTTTTCACAGAATTATAAAAAACTTTATGATTCAAGGTGGTGATCCAACAGGAACAGGAATGGGCGGTGAGTCAATTTGGGATAAGCCATTTGAAGATGAATTTGCACCAAATGCAGTTTTCGATAAAGCTGGTATTTTAGCTATGGCAAATAAAGGACCAAATACAAATGGTAGTCAATTTTTTATAACAACTGTTCCAACTTATTGGTTGAATGGAAGACATACAATTTTTGGATATGTGAAAAATGGTTTTGACGTAATACAAAAAATTGAAGCTACACCAACAAATAAATATGAAGGTGATAAACCTTTTGAAGATATAAAAATCATATCTATTTCAATAAAAGAATAAATCAAGAAAATCTTGATTTATTTAACCAAATATTTTACTTAATAAACTTTTATCAGCGTGAGCGATTATCTGTTTTTCAAGATTTTCAACTCTTTGTGTTTCCATCTTAGCTTTTTCTTTCCAATATTCAAGTTTTTGTAATAAAACTTCATCTGATTGAACCGAATCTAGTTGTTCAGTTAATTCACTTATTTTATCTTCAAGTTCTGTGATTTTTTCATCATAATTAACTTTTAATTGGGAAATACTTTTTTCATCATTTTGTTCAACTTGTGATAATTTATCTTTTAATTTTTTAATTTCTAGTCTTAAATCACTATTTTCTTTTGACATTTTAAAAGCAATATTTGAAGTTGAATTCTTTTTATATAATCCAATCTCTGTTTTAAGATTTTTATTTTCTAGTCTATATTTTTCATTACTATAAATATATTTATCAATATTTTTTATTGCATGCTCAAGTTCAAGTTGTGTAGTTTCAAGTTTGTATTTTAATTCATTTATAATACTATTTTGCTCTAAACTACCCTCTTTACTTTTTATATAGATATCACTTTTATCTTTCATTAAAGCAAGTTGTATTTCTCTTTTTTTATTTAACTCTTCTGTTATATCTTTTTGAATTGAAATTGCGCCATTCATCTCTCCTGTCTCATCAAGAGTTGGTATAACATAAGCGTCTGTATTGTAAAAAGTTCCATCTTTTTTTAAATTTTTTAATTTTCCCTGCCACGGTTTATGGTTTAAAACTTTTGCATATAAGTTTGTATAAACTTCACTAGCTACATCAGGAAATTTTAAAGATTTAAGCTCTTTTCCTATTAATTCATGAGAATCAAATCCTGAGATTTGACAGAATAAATCATTTACATATGTTATATTTAAATGTATATCAGTTTTTATTACAATGTTGTTTGAATCTAAAATTTCTTTATATCTTGATAATTCTTCTTGTTGTTGTTTTAATAAAAACTCTTGATATAAATTTGAAGCAATATCATTCATTAAACTCAATAGATTTCTTACATCTATAGGTTTAACAATATATTCTTGAACTCTTAATTTTATAGCTTCTGCTAAAAATTCAGTATCGGAGTGAGCTGTTGCAAAAATTACTGAAACTTTACTATTTATACCTCTGATTTTTTTTACCATTTCTATTCCATTTAGATATGGCATATTAATATCAGTTAAAACAATATCAATTTCATCTTCATTTTCTAAAAAAGTTCTAAGTCCTTCTTTCCCATCTTTTGCTACTAATACTTTCGCAAAAAAATTACTTAACAGTTGAGATAACTCTAATCTTATTACATCATCATCTTCAACATATAATAAAATGAATCTTTTTAGTAAACTTTTGTCAACACTCATTTTATCTTAATCTTTTAATTCGTCTTTAGCTACAACTCTTTCAATATCCATAACTACAAGCATTTGGTTATTATCAAGTCTAACATAACCTTTTAAATATTTAGATGGAATTGCTGAACCCATTTCTGAAACAGGAGCTAACATACTTGTATCTAATTTTTGAACATCATCAACTAAATCAACGATTATTCCTATCATTCTTTTATCTTCAGTAATAACGGCAATAACAGAAGTATTTTCATCATAAGTACCAGGACCTGTATTAAATTTTATTCTAATATCTAAAATAGGAACCACTTCTCCTCTTAAATTAATAAGACCTTTGACCCATTTTGAAGTGTTTGGTAAAGGAGTAATATTATCAGGATATGTTAAGATTTCTCTAATTTTTGGTAATTCTATCGCATACTTCATTGCACCCAATTCAAATGTCATAAATTCACTTGTATTTGCGTAATTTACAACTTTTTTGTCATTACTTTCCATAAATATTCCTTTTAATATAAGACAAGTATTTAAAACTTGTTTCTTATTATTTTACCTACACTAAACTTAAATTCTATTGTTTTTCAATTTTATTCAATATACAGCTTGCAATATATTTTGGCGTTTGTAACTCTATTTCATCACCTATTTTTACATTATCTAAAGAAATTATTTTATTGTTTTTAGAAATTTGAACAAAGCCATTTTTATCTTTTTTATCTGGATGATTTAATTCAAAATTTGATTTTAATAAATCTATTTGATTTTGAGATTTCACTAAAATTGAAGAAAAAGAATTTTTCAAACTACTAACTAACAAATTCAACTCATTTTGTGAACTCAAGATTTTTTGAGATAAATCAGTTTTAAAAGAAGATTTTAAAAGATTGATTTCTGTTTGAATAAATGTAAATTTTGTTTCTATTGAATTTTGTTCTAATAATCGTTTCATATTTAGAAGTTCTTGTTGTTTATTAAATATAATATTTTTAAATCTATTATTATATTCAGTTGCCAAAGAATCTAAATAAATTCTATGTTCATTTATATCTGGAAGTGCAATTTCTATTGCATTTGATGGAGTTGCAGCTCTTATATCTGCAACAAAATCACTTATCATATAATCAATTTCATGACCTACAGCTGAAATAATTGGAGTACGAGCAGTGTAAATAGCATTTGCAACTATTTCTTCGTTAAATGCCCATAAATCTTCTACACTTCCACCACCACGACCAACAATCATAATATCACAATTTAAACTATCTGCAAATTTTATTGAATTTACTATATCAAAAGCTGAACCTTCACCTTGAACTAAAGTTGGGACTAAAATAAACTTTGTTAAAGGCCATCTATGTGATGCTACTTTTTTCATATCTTCAATAGCAGCTCCCGTTGGACTTGTAACAAGGGCAATTTTTTTTGGATACTTAGGTAAAATCTTTTTATGAGTTGATTCAAAATAACCTTTTGCTTCAAGTTTATTTTTTAATTGCTCAAAAGCAAAAGCTAAAGCACCTTTCCCTGATGGTTCAATTTTATTACATAAAATTTGATAATTTCCCCTTGGCGCATAAATAGTTAAACTTCCAGTTATTACAATTTTTAGACCATTTTCAAGCTGAAATTTTAAATATTTTGTATTTCCTTTGAACATTACACAAGAAATTGTTGAGCTTTCATCTTTAATTGAAAAGTAAATATGTCCTGAATTATGATAAGTAAGATTAGAAATCTCTCCTTCAACATAAATTTGAATAAATGTTGTTTCAAGTAAAGATTTTATTTGAACATTTAAAGTTGATACAGAAATTGGTGGATTCAAAAGTTTACCTTATTGCAAAAAAATCAAAGTTTTTTTGCAATAATTAAAGTAGAAATATTCATAGAGAAAGCTTTAACATGAATTGGTTCAAGTCCTGCAACTTTTAACTCTTTACATAAATTTTCTGTTGTTAAAAATTCATCAATTGAGTTCGGTAAATATGTATAAGCTTCTTTATTTTTTGAAATTAATCCACCTAAAGTTGGAAGGATTTTATTCATATAAAAATCTGTTACATGATCTAATAATTTCTCTTTTTTATTTTTTGTAAATTCATTTATTACAACTAAACCATCTTTTTTAAGAACTCTTGCAAACTCATGAAAAGCTTCTTGTCTTTCTACAACATTTCTAATTCCATAAGAAATAGAAACTATATCTGCACTTTCACTTTCAAGAGGCATTTGTGTTGCAAAAGCTTCTATAAATTCAACATCTGGAAGTTTTTTCTTTCCTACTTCCATCATTCCAACACTTGGGTCAATTCCAATAATATTTTTTAAATCAATTTTATTTTCACTTGCAACTTGTTTCCAAAATAAAATCATATCTCCTGTTCCACAAGCAACATCTACAATTTTATCAATATTGTTTTTTCCATAAAGTTCAAAAGTTTTATTACAAGCTTTATTTCTCCATGATTTATCTATTCCCATTGACAAAATTCTATTTGCTACATCATAAGTTCCTGCAATGTCATTAAACATTGATACAATTTTTTCTTGTTTTCCCATTTTAGTTATTTTCCTAATTCTTATTTTTTATAAAAGATATTTTCCAATTAATAAACCAACTATCAATCCAATATTAGCTGCAACTGCAATATACATATATGAAAGTTTTTTATCAGCATATGGAAGTTTATTTATAATATCTTCTTGATGTTTTAAAGTTGTTTCAAAATTTTGAGATGATTTTTCAAGATTAACAACAGCTTTTTTTAAAGCAATTTCTGAAAATTCCATTTTTTCAACAAGCTCTTTAGCTTGTTTAAAACTCATATCACTCATTTTTTGATTTCAATCCATCTATCTAAATCACAAAATATTTTATTTAGAGTATTTAAAACATAATCTTTTGCTTCGGTTTGTATTCTTCTAAAGAAAAGATATTTTCTTGCACTTTCAATATCTCCAACTTCTTTTGCTTTCATAGCTTTTGCTGCAAAATCAGTGTTATTATAAGCCATTTCCCAAACTGTACTTCCTAAGTATCTACTCATAGTAATTACTTTATCATTTTTTACGGGAAAATATTTTGGATCTTTTACAAAATCACAAATTACAGAGTTTGAATCAAGATATTTATGTCCAAAAAAGTTTATAAATTGTTCACTATAATAATCTTCATCCATTGAAATTGCTCTATTTAAAGCAAAGATTATATTTTCTTCTGGATTTTTTTCAATCTTCCTAATTTTTTTCATAGTTGCAATTGCATTTTTCCCATCAAGTTCACCATCACCTAATGGAATAATCCATTTTACATTTCCAAAAGAACCTACTTTTTTAATTTCATCAAGAACTAAAGATGATGTTTTATTTCCGCCAACATCAACTATAACTTCATGATTATCATCCATCAAAATCAATTCATCAAGTTCATTTAATTTGTTCGTTCCTAACATTTTTTTGTTTACGATTTCTGTTCTTGTAAATGATTTTGAATCATTATTTTCATCATCAATTTCGATATAAGTAACTTTTTTGCCATGTTTTTTATATAAATAAGGAGCTATAACTTGCATAGCAACAGTAGATTTTCCTACGCCACCTTTTGTTTGTGGAATTATAATCATCAATTAAACCTTTGGATTTCGTTTCATAGTCATAAAGTGATTTTATTTTATCGAAATTTTCATTAATTCCACATACCATTATTCAGTAAAAGCTTCTGTTATTATTAGCTTTTGATTATTACAATATTTTTTTATTTTAAAACTATTCGTAGCTTTTCCATCTTCAATATCTGTAACCATAATTTGTAAAATTGATTTACAAGAATTTGGAACTTCAAAATGTCCACCAATTCCTGTTGTCACTTTTTGAATAGGTACTTTTGAATCCATTCCAATTACATTATCTCTACAACCTGTTAATCCAATATCAGTTAAATATGCAGTATTTTCAAAAATTTGTAAATCATCTGTTCCCACATGAGTATGTGTTCCACAAATTGCACTTACTTGGTTTTTAAACATCATTAGCATAATTCTTTTTTCACTTGTAACTTCTGCATGAAAGTCAATAAATATATTTTTAATTTCATCTTCATGAAGTTTGGTAATTAATCTTGTAGCCCAATTAAAAGGATTTTCTACTATTGGCATTCCAAATTGTCCCATTAGATTTATAACAGCTAATTTTTCTATACCATTTGAGGTATTTACTTCACAAATTTTAACTCCACTTCCAACTAAACCTTCGGGATAATTATCGGGTCTTAAAACATTTGTTGTTTCAAGTAAAGCCATCATATCTTTTTTCTTATCAAAACTATGGTTTCCACCTGTAATTAAATCAATTCCTGCTTTAAAAAGCTCTTTTGCACTTTCAACAGTTAAGCCAAAACCATGACTTGCATTTTCTGCATTTGCAATAACAAAATCAATATTATATTCTTCTTTGATTTTTGATAAATTCTCTTTTATAATTTTTCTTCCAGGACGACCTACAATATCTCCTATAAATCCTATTCTCATCTATCTTCTTTATAAAAAATTTTTCTTATTGTATAAAAATAAACTTTTATTCTTCTTCACATTTTTTTAATCTTATTTCAAATACAGCACCATTTTCTTCATTATAAGCTTTTATAATTCCTTCTTGTTCATCAATTATTTTTTTTGCTATATTTAATCCAACACCCATTCCACTATGTTCTTTTGAAGAAACAAATGGTTCAAAAATATCATTTATAATTTCTTCTTTTATTCCACCTGCACTATCTTTGAACTTTATAATTATTTGTTCGTTTTCCTCAAATAGTAAGATATTTAAGACTCTTTTTTCATAATCTTCGACTTTTATTAATTCATCTAATGCATTATTAATAACTATTATCCAAACTTGTTCAATTCTTTGTTTTTGAACTTTACTACAAAATACAAATTCATTTTTATTTATAGAATCTATATCAAAAAGTTTTTCATTTAAATATATTTTACAAACTTGTCTTGAACGATTATATGCCATTGTTAATGAAGTAATCAATGTACCATAAATATTAGTACGTTCTTTTATCTCTTTGCTACTTTGTGACATTTCTCTCATTGATTCAACTATATTTGCAATTCGATTTATTCCTTCTTTCATTTTCTCACTATCATATTTCATTCTATTTCTAATTTCATCTTCAGGTAAATCTAAAATATCATAATACATAAGTTCAAGATTTCCTTTTATATATGTTAAAGGAGTATTTATTTCGTGAGCTATTCCAGCTGCTAATGAACCAATTGAAGTTAATTTTGCATTTTTTATTTGTTCTTGTTGATGAAGTTTATCTTTTTGGATATTTTTTTCAACTTCTTGATTTATTCTTTGTTCTAGATTTTGATTCAATTCTTGTAACTTTCTTTTATCTTCCAAAGAATTTACCACAAAAACTAGATGTTCTTTATCAGAAGACAAAATACTCAAAGACAACTCAAGATGAATAAATGTACCATTTTTTCTTACAAAAATTTTTTCTAAATTGGAAATATTTCCTATTTCTCTTACTTCTTGTAAAATCTTCTGTAAAATTTTTCTTGAATCTTCAGTTATAATATCTGTACAGTTCATACTCAAAAGTTCTTTACTGTTATATCCTAAAAATTTACTAAAATTACCATTTAACTTCACAAAATTTCCAGTTGAATCAATTAAAGAGATTCCACTATTTACATTCTCAAAAATTGCATTATATTGTTCAACTTGCTTATTTAAATCTACATACAATTCTTCAATTTTCTTTTTATTTGTAATATCCGTACAAATTACTGTATATCCTACAAGTTTTTTATTTTCAAATATTCCTTCAACAAATAAATCAATCCAAAATGCTTCAGAATCTTTTTTACTTCCTTTTATTTCTCCGACATAAGATTGACCACTTTTTATCTGTTTCCAAATTCTTTTTTGTTCCTTTTTTTTCATATCTTTATGAATTAAGATATTGTAGTTATAACCTATTAATTCACCTTTTGAATAACCTAAAAAATAACAAAATGCATAACTTGCATCAATTATAATATTATCTTTTGTAAGTCGTACAAACATAATATGTTTATCTATTACTTTTTGATTTTCATTTAATTCTAAAAAATTCTTTTTGATACTTAAATCTAATTTTTTATTTTTTTCTTCAACTTCTGTATTTAACTTTGCAATTGGACCTGAAAATAATAAAGATAAAAATAAAGCTATACAAAATCCAACTATAATTATTGATTTATAATAATCTTTAATATAATCGTTAGTAAAATCTTCATTTTTAATTATAAACTCAAAATATTGATTATCATTGAGATAAATTTTTTTTGAAATGATATTATTTCTTAAATTTAGATTTTTATTTATTGAAGAATCACTAGGATTTATTATTGATGTTTTTTTCAAAAAATCATTTTCGATTTTATTAAAAACTTGGGCAAAATTTATTTTAAAAACATAAAAATTATTCTCATTTCTTAGAATAAAATCTATTTGTGAAATATTTTCTAAATTTGAGTTGTAATGAAGAATCTCTTTTGGTTTTAAAACTCTCATATCTTTAAAATATTTTTTTGTAAAAATACTTTTTAATTTCTCTTCATTTATAACTTTGATGCCATCAGAAATCTTTTCAATTCGGAATTTTTCTTTTGAATCTAATCCTATTATTTTAAAAGTGTAAATATTTTCATCGTTAAAAACACTATTTTCAACAAACTCTATTATTTCTTCTTTATTTTTTGCTTTAGCAATATTACTTTGCATCAAAGCTATTTTTTCGTCATAACTTTCTAAATAATAATTGAAAAATTTCTCTTCTTGATTTAATATATTAATTGTTTCTTTTTTATCTTTTTTTTCATTATGATATTTATAAAAGTTATTAAATGCAAAACTCGAAAATCCCAGTAATAAAACTGCAAAAACAATGAAGGCTAAAAAAAGTTTTATATAAAAAGAGATTTTCATTTTAATTTTCTTCTTTATCTAATTTTATGTAATAAATTGTGTAATATTCATTGTTATTACACCAAAATAAACCTTTGTTTTTTTCTATAAAAAGTTTTGATAAATATAAAGGTGTATCAAAATATTTTTCTTCAGAATTTAAAATTTCATTTATAATATTTTTTTTATTTATCCCTTTTATATTATCTTCAATTTTTATTATAACATCGTTTTGTTTATCTGTATTTTCAAAAATTGCTGTTATATATATTGTTACATTATCTTCACTGTTTAACTTTGAATATTCAATTGTATTTTTTATTATATTCATTATAATATTTTTTAATTCATTAAAAGAAATATTCATATTTATTTCTGGTTTAATATCAAATTTAACTTTAATATTTTGATTTTTCAATTCTTCTTTCAAACTAAAAATTGATTCACTTACAACTGATAAAAGATTTGTTTTTTCTCTATTTCTTGTACTAAAAAGATATTTGATTTCATTTAACATATCTGATAAATTTTTTAATTCAGTTTCAACATTTTTTTCAATATCAAATAATGAATTTTTATCTAAATTAATATTTTTTATTTTATTTAATTTTTGAATCTCAAAAGATATTTTAGAAATTGGGATTTTCCATTGATGAGCAAGAGAATCTAAAATTTTTGACATTAATTGAACTTTTGTTGTATCAACTAAAGATTTATCTTTAATTTTTATATCATTTAATTTATTTGATAAATCTTCTTTTAACAATCTATTTATTTTTTCAAGTTGTTTTGTATCTGTAATATTAACTCTAATTGAACTATAACCTTCAATTTCATTATTGTTATCATATCTTGGAAAAATCACCGCTTTTACCCAATAAGAATTTCCAAACTTATCTTGGTTTTTTATTTCACCTTCCCAAATTTTACTTATTTTTAAATCTTTCCATAAATTTTCAAAAAATATTTTTGAGACATCTGAGTGTTTTAAAATATTTATATTTTTTCCTATAACTTCTTCTTTTGAATAACCTGATAATTTGTAGAAAGGTTTTGTTGCAAAAATTATATTTCCATCTAAATCAGTTTCAACTTTGATAATATAATTATCTATTTGATTAAATAACTCTTGATATTTTTTGTTTGAAATATTTCTTTGCATTTTTAAATAATTTGCTCTAAAAAGAAGAAAAAATATGAATAAAAGTACCAAAATTAGGATTAACAATAAATTATTAACATATTCATCTATTTGTGCTAATTCATTATTTTTATCTTTATCATATGCTAATAAATAGATATTATTTTTATAAAAATCTGAACTGCATAATGGTATAAAAATAATTGGTATTTTAGTTTGATTCTCTTTTAAAAAAAATAGAATTTCTTTTTTATTATTTAAATCTAAAAACAATTTTTCTTTTTTATTTTTTGAAATATTAAAGAAAAAATCTTCGTTTAAATGAAAATTATCAGAGATTACTTCTCTATAGTTTAGATTTGTCTCTTTTTCCAATTCTTTAATCAATAAATCAAAATTAAACTCTAAATTTATTACTCCAATAAATTCTAATTTTTCATCAAAAATTGGTTTAGAAAATTGTAAAAAAATTTTGTTATTTTGTAATTTATAATTTGATAATTCTTTTTTATTTTTTATTACATTTTCCACAGTTTTTGAAGTAAAATTATCTTTTGAATTTTCTTTCATACTTAAAATTAAATCATTAGTAGTAGAGTAAAAACTAGCTTCTTCTAAACCTAAGGTTTTATAAAATATGAAACTATTTTCAAAATTCTTATAAATTTCATTTGATAAAAGGGTTAAATCTAAATTATTTTTATTCTTTAAAATTTCAATAAGTTTTTTCTCTTTGATAAATTCATTGAAATAAATTAATTCAGAATTATTTTTATAATTATTAAAATATATTGAATATTCTTTACTTACAAACTTTTTATAATTTTCCAAAGAGTCTTCAAACTTCTTTTCCTCAAAATTATTTAAAGTTAATATAAGTAAAAAGAAAGAGAGTATAAAATAAAAAAAATACCTAATTTTTAGGTTTTTATTATTCATTTATTATGACTCTAAAACTTCTATTATCTTTTTTTCTAAAAGTTGTAAAGAATCAAAAGGTTTCATTACATAGTTTGTAGCACCTTCTTTATGAGATTTTAGAACTTTATCTAATGTTGAATATGCAGTCATCATGATAACTTTTTGAGAATCATCTTTTGCTTTGATTTTTTCTAATACTTCCAATCCATTCATTTGAGGCATCATAATATCCAAAAGGATTACATCAAAATTATTTGTTTCAATAGAACCCAAAGCTGAAACAGGATTTGAATATGTTGATACAGAAAAATTTGGATTTCTTGCCAGAAATCTACTTAGCACATTTAAAATTTCTGTTTCATCATCAATAATTGCTATTGAATATCTTTTACTCATCTTATTTTCCTTCAAATAATTTTTTTGCGGCTTCTTTCATAACCAAGTCATTTTTTTCTTCTAAAATCTTATCTAAATAGATAAATACTTGTTCACTTCCTTGTTCTACCAATTCTATTTTATCTTCAATTAATTGTTTTGAACAAGAAACACTATGTCCTGAACACTCTTTTGCTAAAAGATTTGCTTCATGATGAACAATATGATGATGTTTTTCTAATCCTTTATATGATGGAACATAACTAAATTGTTCTTTTCCTAAACCTGTATCATACCATTTTCCTAATCTACAACTATGATGGTCAACTGGTTTAAAGTTATGTTCTCCACCAAAAATCAATTGGTATAAATTATTTTTATAAATAACGTGGTCTAATTTTGCAAGGTTTATAAATATTTTATTTGAAATACTTTCTACTTCATAAACTGATCTATTTGAATTTTTTTGGAAAGTATTCATTAGTTTACTTAAAATATCAATTCTTGATTTAGTAACATTTACAACATCAGATACAGTTTCAGAACTACTTTTTATCTTTTCAGTTTCATTTTGAATTGAAGTAACTACATCTTTTATTTGTTTTGCAGCATCTGCACTTCTTGTTGCAAGATTTCGTACTTCAGCAGCAACTACAGCAAATCCTTTTCCTGCTTCTCCTGCTGTTGCTGCTTCAACTGCTGCATTTAAAGATAAAATATTTGTTTGAAATGCAATTTCTTGAATTATATTAATAACTTGCGCAATATCTTTACTTTTTGTAACTAATGAAGTAACAACATCATTTTCAACTTCTATTTCTTTATGTAAATTATTTGTATCAACAACTATTTCGTTAATTAAATTTAAACCTTCAGTTGAACCATTTGCTGTTTCTTTAGATTCTTTTGACATTTCTTGTAATTCATCCAATAAACTTAAATAAGTTTGTTGAGTTGTATCTAATGATTTTGTCATATTTTTATTGTGTCTTGATAATAAACCACCATCTTTATTATCATGAATAGAAGTTTTTCGTAATGAAACTATTTTATAATTCTCATAATTTTTTACTTCAATATTTGCTTCACAATCTTCCATAATCAAACGATTACTTCCATTTAGAACTGTTTCTAAAACAATTGAATAATCTTTGATATTTGAACTTGCTAATTTGTTTGCAAAAAATAGCTCATTTTTTTCACCAAAAACAACTAAACCTTCTTCTTGTGAAAAAGAAGCTATTTCTTTGAATAATTGAATAGATTTTTCATTATTGTTTGTTAAATCTTTTATTCTTTCAGAACTACTTTGTTCAATATCTGAAATTTTTGCAATTTCTGAATCTTTTTTTTCTAGTTGATTTTTTAATTCTTCAACCTCTTTTTCTAAACGAATAATTTTATCTTCCAAATTCTTATTACCAAAAAACATACCAAACCTCAATACACAGTGATTTAATAAATATAATAACTAAAATTCTATAAATATATACTAAAAATAACGTTAAATACTATTTAGTTGTTTTACACAAACAATCGCTTCACTAAAAGCTATTTGAAAATTAAAGCCACCTAATTCACCAGTTATATTTAAACATTCACCAATAAAATAAAGATTTTTTTGTTTTAAGCTTTCAAAAGTGTTATGATTTATTTCATCTGTATTTATTCCACCTTTTGTTACCTCAGCCTTTGAATAACCAAAATTACCAGCAGGTGAAAATTCATAATTTTTTAATAACTTTAATTTTTCTAATTCTAAACTTGTTAATTTTGAAGTTGCTTTATCTTCAAGTTCAATAGAGTTTAAAAATTCTTGGATAAATCTTTTTGGAAGAGGTAAAGCAGAAGAGATATTTTTATTTCCAACTAAAAAACTTTCTAATCTTTTTTTAGGTAAAAAATCGATTAATATTTTTCCTTTTTTCCAATACAAAGATGTACTCAAAATAACAGGACCTGAACAACCTTTATGTGCAAATAAAAGTGAACCTTCAAAATATTTTCCTTCAACAGAAGTTATAACATTTGTAGAAATACCTGCAAGATTTTTAAACCAAAACTGCTCTTTTTGTACAGTAAATCCAACAAGTGCAGGTTCAAGTTTTATTATAGAGTGTCCAAATTTTTTTGCAATATCAAAACCAATAGAACTAGCTCCTAAAACTGGATAAGACAAACCTCCACTTGCAACTACAAGTTTTTTTGCTTCTATTATTTTTGAATCTGTTTTTATTTTATAAACTTCATCAAAATCTACATCTAAAACTGTTGTTCCTAAATATTTTTTTACATGAGTAGTGAGTTTTGTAAACATATCAATAACATCTTGACTAGAATTACAAAAATATGTTCCTTTTACAATTTTTGGATTAATTTTTGGAAAGACTTGATTTTTATTTAAAAAAGCTAACAAATCATCTTTTGAGAATTTTTTTAATAACTCTTTTACAAACTCTTCATCACCTAAATAGTTTTTATATGTTACTAACTCATTTGTGATATTACATTTTGCTCCACCACTTACTTTTACTTTAGGAGCAAGTTTTAGACTTGTATCAATTAAACAGATATTTTTATATTTTTTTTTATTTAAATTTGAAGCAAGCATCAAAGCACTTGCTCCTGCTCCAATAATTGCTATATCGTAGATGATTTATCCTTTTTACAAACAAATCTATTTATTCCATCAACATATTCATATTCTAAAATATATCCATTTGCTTTTAAAATATTATGAACTATATATAATCCTAAACCAAAAGAGTCTTTTGATTTATCTTCATTTGAGAAAAATGGTTCAAAGTATCTTTCAAATGGTTCGTCTAAAGCTTTTCCTTCATTTTCAAAGATTATATTTTCATCTTCATTTTTTATAATAACTTCTTTATTTGGTGAATATTTAACGGCATTATCTATTAAATTCTTAATTGCAATTGAGAATAATTTAAAATTAACCTCTAATTTTTTATTTTCATATTTTGAAATAATATGCTCATCTTCAATCATTAAAATATCTTTTGCATTATCTACAATATCATCTAAAAAATAAAATTTTTTCTCTATGTTTTTTGAACTTGAAATCAATTCTTCTATGGAAGCAAATTCATTGATCAATGATTCTAATCGATTAAATACAGATTTTAATTTTTCATTATTTTGTTCATTTTGTTCTAATGAAGTTAAAAATTTACCTTTTGTTATTGGAGTTTTTAATTCATGCATAATATTTCTAATAAAGATATTTCTAGCTTCTTTTAGACTTTTTAATTTTTCTGCTGACTTTTTAAATTCATTGGCCAAAAGAGAAACTTCATCTTTACCTTTAAGATTACAGCACTCAAAATCAAAGTTCTCATCACCTAAAGTTTTTACTTTGTCTTTTAATACTTTCAAGGGCATCAGTTTTCGTAAAGTGATTAAATAAATTAAAATAATAGTTATCAATAAAATCGTAAATACTAAAATAATATAAATATGACTGTTGCTGTTTATAGTATTTTCATCTTTTATTAAAACTGTATCACCTTTTCTTTTCATATAAACATAATTCGTATCATTTAGATTTAAGATTCTAAAAACATCATTACTTTTTGGATGGATTCTTTCAAATAAAACTTTTGTTTTATGATTATATGTAATACTATTTATATCTGACATTTCTGTCAAAAGGCTATAATTCATTTCAGTTAAATTTTTTATAAAAATATCATCAAATTTAAAATCTTGTCTATTTACCATTTTTGAAACAGGCATATATTTATCTAAAAGACGTCCCTCTTTCATCCTAAAATCATGAGTTAAAAGTATTAAAAAACTGATACCTACTAAAAGTATCGATATTATAAAACTTACTGCTATTGTAAAAAATATTGATTGTCTATTCATTGTATAAATTTATATCCCATTCCTCTAATTGTATGTAAATATTGTGGTTCTTTTGGATTCTCTTCTATTTTATGTCTAATTCTATTTATTATAACTGCCAAAGAACCAGAACTTTCATAATCTTGATTTAATATATCTGAATTTTCAAAAATATCTTCTCTACTTATTACAAAACCTTCTCTTTTTAATAAAAGTGATAATACTTCAAACTCACCAGCTGTTAGTTTTATATATTTACCATTTTTTGTAATCTCTTTTTTTTCTTCATTAAGTACAAATATTTTATTTTTCGATTCATCTTCTTGAATATTTGAGTGATTAAATCTTCGTAAAATAGTTTTTATTCTAACTTCCAATTCTCTTGGATCATAAGGTTTTGGTAAATAATCATCTGCTCCCATTTTAAGTGCTGTTACTTTATCAGTGATATCACTTCTTGCACTTGAAATGATAATTGGGATATCAAAATCTTTTACTATTGCTTTACAAACATCTAATCCATCCATTCCAGGAAGTGTTAAATCTAAAATAATCAAATCATATTTGTTTATTTTTAAAGCCGAAAGAGCCAAATATGGCTCTTCGAAATTAGTAACTTCCATATTAAATTGCTTTAAATACTGGCATAGAACTTCTGCTAATTCTAAATCATCCTCTATCATTGCAATTTTTATCGCCAATTCAAGAGATAAATGCATAAATTCACCAAACTAAGCTGTTAAAACTTTTGCAACTTTAGCATAAAAAACCTCAGATGGAGTTTTGTAACCAAGAGATTTTCTAGGTCTGTTATTTAACCTGTTTTGTATTTCTCTAATTTCTCTTCTTTTGACTTTAGTGAAATCTGTTTGTTTTGGTAAATACTGACGTATTAAACCATTTGTATGTTCATTTAATCCTCTTTCCCATGAATGATATGGATTTGCAAAGTAAAACTTTGTATCTAAAGCTTTTGATACTTCTTCATGATAAGCAAACTCTTTACCATTATCAGAAGTAATTGTATGAGTAATTGCTTTTATTGGATAAAGCATATCAATTAAAGCTTGTGTAACCACATCAGCTTTCTTAGAATCAACTTTTTTGATGAGAGTAAACTTTGTTGCTCTATCAACTATTGTAACTAATGCTCCAATATGGTTTTTACCAATGACTGTATCAATTTCAAAATCACCAACTCTTTTTTTGTATTCAACAACTTTTGGTCTTTTCTCAATTGATACTCTATTTTTAATAATTCCTCTAGAGTTATAGTCATTTCCTCTCTTGTGATACTTTTTGTTTTTATGACGTAGCATTAAATATAACTTTCCACCATGGCATTTATTTTTGTAGATATATTGATAAATAGTTTCATGTGATACATAAGAAAGCTTTTGTAATTTCATTACTCCTGATATTTGTTCAGGAGACCAATCTAATTTTAATTTATCTTTGATGTAATTCATTACTTTTCTAGTAAGCTTTAAATGCTTTGATTTATATTTGTGTCTATAGAAACTAAACTGTTCAGCAAGTTCTGGTTTATAAATACCTTCAGAACTATTTCTCTTTATCTCTCTACTAACAGTGGATTGTGAAATACCTAAAGTATTTGCTATTTGAATTTGAGTGTATCCAACTTTAGTGTAAGCAGATATTTGATATCTTACTTTTAGGGTTAACTGTGTGAATTTTCGCATAAATATTTTTCCTGTTTTTGGCGAAATAAGGATAACAAAATATTTGTTAACCCCACTTACACCTTTTCTTCAGAAATTATGCATTTATGATTTGAACTTAGGTATCAAAATTTACCCTTTAATTCTATCTTGGAATCTTTGTTCCATTTTTTCTTTTCTTAAATCCATTAGAACTTTTAATTGTTCTTTTTGTTTATCACTTAATACAGCATATGATTTTTCAATTACATCTGCTTGAGATTTTAACATATTATCTCTTTTTTCACTCATAATCTGAATATATTTAGCTTTATCAAAACCTTCTTTTGTAAATGCTTCGTCAAAAGTTTTATCATTTTTTCTACTATTTTCAATGATTTTTTTGATTTGATTTTCTTGATCTGCTGTTAAGTTTAGCTCTTTAAATATTCCAAAAATATGATTTTCACCTCTTAGTCCATTTTTAGAAAATTTACCTTTTTCCATCATACATTTAAAATCACCTTTTCTCATATCATCTTTTTTACTCATTTCACCATTTGCTGCATATAATCCACCTGTAAAAAGTGAAGCTATCACTAATCCTGAAACTATCTTATTTTTAATTTTCATTTTAAATCCTTTATATTTGATATATGAAATTATGACAGAGTGAATTTAACCATTTTTAAATTTTATCTTAACGATTTTTTAATGAATAATAAAAAATTCTAATATCAGAAAATAATGTAACTTTAGATAGAATACACATAAAAAAAATAAAAGAATAATAGTACGTGAAATTATCAAAATTTATAAGAAGATTTATCTTTATTACTGCCTTTACATCAGCTTTATTAGCTTTTTTAATATCAATTCTTTATCAATACAATAATTTTGAGAATGACAGCCTACATATCAAAAATGAATTAACTGAATTAAAAAAAAGAGAAATAAAACAAGAAGTATTAACTGTTTATAAACTAATTGAATATAGAGAGAGTTTATTAAATAAATCAAAAGAAAAATTATCAGCAGAAGAGTTTGAAGAATTAAGAAAAAAAAATCAGGATGAACTTCTTGATTGGATAGCTTCACTAAGATTTGAAAATAGTGGTTATATTTTTGTAAATTCAACAGATGGTAAAACTTTAGTTTTTGAAGGTAAAAAAGTAGATAATCCAAAAGCGCATCCTTATCCTAATCTTTTCAAACAACAAATTGAAGCAATAAATCATAATGAAGGTTTTTTTTCATATAAATTTAAAAAGTTAAATACAGTTGAAGAATTTGATAAAGTATCATTTGTAAAAAAATATGAAAAATATGATTGGATTATTGGCTGTGGAGTTTATTTAGATGAAGTTCAAAAAGAATTAAATAGAAAAGAAGAAGTATTTAATCAAACAATTAATTATCAAATAAAATCTATTCTAGTAATTTTTATTTTAATTCTAATTTCTATCTATTTTATTTCAGAAAAAATATCAAAATATATTAATAACAATATAGATACGCTTATTTATTCTTTCAAAAAAGCTTCAAAAAACAATGAAAAAATAAATACAAATGATTTAACATACAAAGAATTTATACTTCTTGCAAATAATTTAAATAGTATTTTAGAAAATAAAAATAAAGTAGAAAAAAGACTTCAAGATTACATCCAAATTGTAAATCAAAATGTAATTATTTCTTCAACAACAAAAGAAGGAATTATTACAGATGTAAGTGAAGCTTTTTGTGATATTTCAGGTTTTTCAAGAAAAGAGTTAATTGGGAAAAGCCATAATATAGTAAGACATCCAGATACACCAAATGAATTTTATGAAGAGATGTGGAATACTTTGTTAAGTGGAAAGAGTTGGAACGGTGAAATAAAAAATAAAAATAAATCTGGAAATGATTATTGGGTTTATGCAATTATAAAACCTGTTATAAAAAACAAAGAAATTCGTGGTTTTACAGCAATTAGATCAAATATTACAAACAAAAAATATATCGAACAACTCTCTATTACTGATGAATTAACTCATCTTTATAATAGAAGATTTTTTAATACTAAAATCCTTGAAGAGATGAATAGAGCAAAAAGAGAAAAAAATTATCTATCTTTACTCATCATTGATGTTGATTATTTCAAACAATATAATGATACTTATGGTCATCAACAAGGAGATGTTATATTAGAAAAAGTTGCATCAGTTTTAAAAAATAGAACAAATAGAGCAAGTGATTTTGCATTTAGATTAGGTGGAGAAGAGTTTGCAATAATAACTACTTTAGAAAAAGAAAAAGCTATTGAATTTGCTGAAGTTATAAGAAATGATATTGAAGAGCTTAAAATTGAACACAAATCAAGTACTATCTCAAAACACTTAACTATTTCTATTGGATTAGTTTCAAAATATGCAATAAATATAGAAAATAGTGATAAACTTTATAAAGAAGCTGATGATAACCTTTATATAGCAAAAAAACAAGGTAGAAATTCAATTCACTATAATGAAGATAAATGAAAATAAGAATAGGAACATTTAATCTTTTTCAGTTTGTTGAACCTCCTTTTTCTTGGTATACAAAAAAAGAGAAATTTACAGATAAAGAGTGGGAAGAAAAAACAGCTTGGATAAAAAAACAAATTCATGTTATGAACTGTGATATTATTGGTTTTCAAGAAGTTTTTTCCAAAAATGCTTTAAAAGAGTTATTATTAGAATTAGGTTTTAAATACTTTAAAACTATTGATAAAGCAAAAATTGATAAAAAGAACGACTTGATTTATATAAGTACAACTGTTGCTCTTGCTTCAAAATTTCCTATTAAAAATTTAAAAAAAGTTGAAACAGATTTTTCAACATTAAAAAAACATAATATTGAAGGCTTTTTCAGATTTGCAAGAGAACCAATAAAAGCTACTATTATTTTACCAAATCAAAAAGAGATAAATTTTTACGTTTGTCATTTAAAATCAAATAGAGAAAATGAATTTGAATATATTTTTACAAAAACTGATAAATTAGAAGATAAACTAAAAAAAGTTGAAGTTGCTTTAAAAAATAACTACTCTTTATCTTTAAAACAAAGACTTTGTGAAGCAAGTTCTTTATACTCAGATATAAAAACAAATAGAAATCCTTCTATTTTAGTATGTGATTTAAATGATAAAGAATTTTCTTTAACAATTGATGCTTTAACAAATAAAAAATATCATGAGGAAAATCTAAAAAAAGATGATTTTTTACTTTTAGATGCTTATCATCTACATAAAATAAAAGTAATAAATCCCCATCCTGAGTTTAAAGGTGTAAAAAGAACTCCAACAAGTTATTTTGCTGGAAAAGGAAATGTTTTAGATTATATATTTGTTTCTAAGCACTTTAATAAAAACAATAAATTTCATATAGGGAAAATTACATCTTATGAAATTTTTGATGAACATTTACAAAAAAATCAAAATGGCTCACTTTTAAAAAGTGATCATGCACAAATTGTATGTGAAATTGAAATAAATCAATAATAGACACTTTTTATACACTTCTATTTAGTATAATTCCAAATAATAAATTTTTAATAGTTTATTATTAAGGGCATTTTTATAGATATAAACTACTTTAACTCGTTCAAGCTCTTCCTAATTAAAAAAAGAGAAAGTGTGCTTTCTTTCTCTTTTTTTATTTTTTTTCTTTTGGTGTTTTTTTATTCCATTTTTTGTATGCTCTAAAAAATGAGCTAGGTTCACTATACCCCAACATAAAAGAGATATTTGATAAATCCATTTTTGTATTATGTATATAATGTTCAGCTAATTTTTGTCTGATTTTATTTAATGCATCTCTAAAAGTTTTATTTTCAGCTTTTAGATAGTTTTGTAAAGTTCTTGGAGTTGTTCCCAAATTTGATGAGATTAAATTTATAGTTATCTCTTTTTCTCCAATATTCTTAAAAATCTCTTTTTCAACTTTTGAATACCAAGATTTTAACTCTTGCTCATCTAAAATCTTTTTTGCTTCATTTTCAAAATATTCAAGCATTGAAGAGTTTGAATTTTTAACAGGAATATCCAAATTATTTTTTTTAAAAAATATTGCATTTTCATCTTTACTAAAAAATATATTTTCTCCAAAGATTTCTTTATATTCATTTACATTTTCATCAATACTTTGTGAAAAATATGTAAATTCTGGAAATACCTTTTCTCCTAAAATCTGAGTTAAAATTGAAACTATCGAAGATAAATGAACTTGCGCATGAAAACTAGGAACTGGAATCATTGGATTTTCATTTATATAAATTGCTAATTTATAATAAACCTCATCTTCAAAAAAATGAAATTTAAAATATCCACTAATTAGTTTTTGATAAGCGTTAAACTTTTCAATCATCTCTTTTAAATTATTTGTATTTAAAAGTAAATATCCTAATAATCCTAATGATTGATAAGAAACAGCTTGTCCAATATGTAAAGCTAATGCTTTATTATTTGATTTTTTCATACAATATTTAAATATGCAAGATAAATTTTTACTATCTATTTTTCCATCTATTTTAGTTAAATCATCCATAGATAAATTAACTTGTTCTAACATATTTCCTATTGAAATATTTGTTATTTTTTCTAAAGCTTTTAATACATAATGAAATGTAACAGTTGATAATTCTGTCATATTTACCTTTATTTTCGTAAAATGTCACTAATTCTTCACATTATAACATAGGGAATTTTTTTAATAAAAGTAAAATTGTATATAAAATAATTGTAGGGGGATTTTTTATGTCAAATAATGATATCAGAATAGATGAAAGGTATATAAGCTTTAAAAATATAAATTGTTTTGAAAATGCTTGTTGTGTGATTGATAATATGCTTAGGGTATTAGAAAACCCAAAAAATATGAATATCTATTGGAAAAAAATAGTTCCAATGATTCCAAAAGCATATTTTACAAGAGACCCAAAAGATGATGAAAAAGAGGCTGTTTTATATCTTGTATGTTCAAATTCTTTTTATCTTGATGAACTTTTTGAAAAAGCAAATGACGAAAAAGGAATGAAAGCTTTAAGTGTTTGTGAGTTGGAGTGTTGTTAAATATTTTAACTTAGAGATTTAAATAAAATTTATTAAAATCTCTAACTTTATATAAATTAAATTACTTCTGAATAATTTTTTTCAATACTAAAAGTTTAAGTTTTTCATTTGTATTTTCTTTCCAATACTCTGATTTTGGGAACTCTATGAAACTATTTGTATTTAAATATCCTCTTCTTATATAATATTGCATTAGTTCTGTTCTTGTAGATATTACTTCCATTATAAAAGTAGATTTTTCCCAAAGTTTAGATGAGCTATTTTCTGCAAATTCTAAAAGTTTTTTTCCTATTCCACTTGCTTGAGATTTTGTATCAACTGCAAATAGTCCAATGTGAATACTTTCACCTTCAAGTTTGGCTTGAATAGTTCCAACTATTTTATTTTCAATTTTTGCAATATATGTTTTAGTATTTTTTTCTTCTAAAATCTCTTTCATCATATTCTCATTTACTCTAATTCCACTTAGTAAATGAGATTCAGTAGTCCAAGCATTATCTTTTTTTTCTGCTCTATAAGCTTGATTTATTAAAACAATAACTTCTTTTATATCTTCTTTTTGTAGTTCTTTAAATTGTAAATTCAATGATTCCCTTTTTACTTTCTCAAATACTTCAAAGTTGTATTTATAATATCGTCATCATCTTTACTTGGTGATTTTATACTCTCTTTTGTATCATCAGATTTTGTAAATGTGATATTCATTTCATACGAACTAATAGTTTGAATTCCAAGTTTTAAAGCTAAGATTTTTATAATAATTAACTCTATAAACTGTTTTGTTACAACATCTGGTTTTCCAAATCTATCTTCCATTTCTTCTTCGATACTATAAACCTCTTGAATATCAATAGCCTTACTTAGTCTTCTATAAAGTTCAAGTCTCACTCTATCTTCATGAATATAATCATCACTAATATATGCAGAAATTGCTAACTTAATATCAACAGATTTTTTTTCTGGTTTATCATCTCCACTAAGACTAGCAAGTGCATCTTCTAACATTTTTAAATATAAACCATATCCTATTTGTTTTATATGTCCACTTTGAGCTTCGCCTATGATATTTCCACCACCTCTGATTTCTAAATCTTGGTGAGCTAAGGCTGTTCCACTTCCTAAATATGAATTTGATTCAAGGGCAACAAGTCTTTTTACAGCATCATCTGTTATTGATTTTTTATCATCAACTATGTAGTAACAATATCCTTCTTTATTACTTCGTCCAACTCTTCCTCTAAGCTGATGTAAATCAGCTATTCCAAATCTATCTGCACCATCAATTATGATTGAATTTGCATTTGGCAAATGGATTCCTGATTCAACTATTGAAGTTGCAAGTAAAATATCGAACTCTTTATTTTCAAAGGCTTCGATAATTTTTTCAGCATTTTCAGGTTTTATTTGAGAGTGAATAATATCTATTTTGATATTTGGAGCAATAGCTTCAATATCAGCTTTTTTTGCTTCAATTGAAGCTATATTATTGTGAACATAAAATAGTTGTCCACCTCTTCTTTTTTCTCTTAAGATTATCTCTTTGATTAGTTTTTCACTATACTCTTTTACATAAGTTCTAACACCTAGTCTTTCACTTGGAGGTGTTAGAAGTGAACTCATACCTTTTAGTTTTGATAAAGCTAGATTTAGAGTTCTTGGGATTGGAGTTGCACTCATAGAAAAAATATGTACATCTTCTCTTAAATGTTTTAATTTTTCTTTTTGTTTTACACCAAATTTATGCTCTTCATCGATGATAACTAAAGCTAAATTAGAAGTTTTTATATCAAGTAAAGAGTGAGTTCCAATAACAAGTTTTATATCACCATTTTCTAAACCTTTTTTAATACTTGTTTTCTCTTTGACTGTTGTTTTTCCATCAAGTTTAGCAACTCTTATTCCAAAACTATCAAGTCTTTTTTGAATACTATGATAGTGTTGCGTTGCAAGAAGTGTTGTAGGACATACAAATATTGCTTGATAACCATCTAAAATAACTGCTAATAATGCATTCATAGCAACTTCTGTTTTTCCAAAACCAACATCACCTGAAAGAAGTCTATCCATAACTCGACCACTACTTAAATCATCAAAAATCTCTTTGATACTTCTTTTTTGGTCTTTTGTATATTCAAATCCAGCACTTTTTGGAAAATCTTCAAGAATTTTTTTATCTGTATTGATTTTTATACCATTTACAAGTTCTCTTGCAGCTGCTAGTTTTATAATATCATTTGCAATTGCAAAAAGTCTATCTTTGACTTTCTCTTTTAGTTTTGCAAAGCTTCCCTTACCAAGTTTATCAACAACTGCATAAGAGTTTCCATCAGCAACATATCTATCTATTAAATCAATATTTTCAACAGGAATTAAAAGTTTATCTTCACCTTGATATTGAACAATAACAAAATCTCTTTTTGCACCCATTACAGTAACAGGTTCAATTCCTTTGTATTGACCAATACCATGTTTTTCATGAACCACAAAATCATTGTATTGAAGTTCATCAAGTACAAGTTTTACTTTTTTCTTTCTTCGTTTTTTTATCTCTTTATTTAAAGAAATTATTACTTCTTCATCACTTACAAGATTTATAATTTGATTATCAAAAATATACTTAATATTTTTATCACTTAAATCTAAATCATAACCTTTTACTTTGGCTTCAGTTCCTGAAATAATAGTGATTTTTTTATCTTTATGAAAAGAGATAAATTCTTTTACATTTGCTGGATTTATCTCTTGATACTTTTTACTATTATAAATTTGTGAAGTTAATAAAAATTTATCTTTATTTATTCTTTTTTCTTCAAAAACATAAACTTCATCTAACTCTTCTAAAGCTTCTTGAGTGATAAATGAACTTAAATTTTGAGGTAAATATTCACCTAAATCATTTAAATACCAAAATCCTAAAGAGTGAATATCTTTTATAAAAGCATCACTTGATACTGTTTGAACTTGTTCATTTATCTCTTCAAAAGATGCTTCATCAAGTGCTAAAAATGCAGGATTTATAGAAAAACTCTCTATTTCCTCTTTTGAAGATTTTTGGTCTTCAATATCAAATTTTCGGATACTTTCAACTTCATCATCAAATAAACTCACCCGATATCCAAAATCACTTCCAAGTGGACAAATATCAATAATATCACCACGAATTGATACTTCTGCTTCACTTGTTACAATATCTACAAAATAATATCCCCAATTGTAAAGTTTTGATTTTAATTCTTCTAAATGTAAAGTATCTGCAAAATTTATTGTAAAACTTTCAAAACATTTTTCTTTTGGAAGAGGATAAGAGATAGTTCGTATTGGAGAAATTAATATTTTATCTTGTTTTTTATATGAATAATAATCACCTAAAGTTTTAGTTATTTCATGTAATTCTTCACTAAAAGAGAGTAAATCATCTCCAAAATTTGCTCTAAAATCAGCTAATAAAAAAGGTTTAAATCCTAAGTAAGAAACTATATCAGAAGCTATTTGAGCTTGTCTATCATCATTTACAATTAAAAGTTGGCACTCTTTTAGTCGTTTTTCATCTTTTAAATTTTTTAAAAATTCATAAATATTTTTCACTATTTTTCTACTTGTACTAACTCAAAATCATTTGTTTCTTTATCATAATAATATGTAGGATAAGGTGTTTCATTTAATAAAAAAATCAAATTTGCATCATTAAATTTATTTTTTTGAAGCCCTTTTTTAAAAATTTCTAAAATATATGCTTTTGTAGAAAATGTTGTAGTTTTAGAGTGAGCTGTATAAACAAAATCTTCACCTTCAACTGGTTTAAAGCCCTCTTTTTTTACATGTTTTTCAAACTTTTCTTTATCTTCCAATCCACCAACATCAAGTAAAACTAATACTTCTATTCCATCCATAAATATCCCCAAAAAATTTTTGGATAATTCTAACATATAAAAGTTTTGTTATTGATTGTAATAAACATTAGCAAAAATTATAAATTTAATGTAAAATTATATTTAAATAATATTCTTTATAATAAGATATATATTATTAATTTCATTTCAAAGGATTTAAAATGAACTATGAATTATTGAGTAAACTTTCTATGGAAGAAGCAGAAAAATATAAAAATGAAGCTCTAATCTTAAAAAAAAGAAATGAAATATTACACAATGAGATTGAAACTCTTAATTTAAAAATAAAAAAACTTGAAGAAGAGAAACAAAGTTTAGAAAAAGATATAGAAGCATATAAAAATGCTTTAGAATTTAAAGAAGAAAAGCAAAAAGAACATTTTACTTACTATTCGTGAGGATTAAAATAAATCCTCACATTTTAAGCAACTAAGGCACTAACCAATCCAATTAGTCCACCAAAAACGGCTCCCCAAATAACTAACCAACCTAAATGTTCTTTGATTAAATTTTGAACTAACTCTTTTACCATTTTAGGAGTAAGCTCTTCAAGTCTTGCATTTACTATTTTGCTTAGTTTTTCATATATATCAGCACTTAAATCTTCTGATTTTAAAGCTTCATTTACTACTTCTTGAAAAGTATCACTAGCAGTTATTGAGATTATTGAAGCTTGAAGTTTTTTTGTAAAAGGTTCTCTTAAAGGCTCTAATGCAGCCTCTCCTCCAAACATACCTAACATTCCACCAAAAGATGACTGCATAACAGATTCTTTTAAAGATTCATATGCTGGTGAAAAATCTGTTTTATTTAAGATTTTTTCAAAGTCTATTGTTTTTTTTGCACTAGATACTTCTTCTTGAAAAAATTTTGTAAGGTTTTCAGGTGTAAAAAATTGGTTCATCAAAAGATTATGAATTGATTGTTTAAAAGTAGAAAATTTACTTTCTATTACTCCACTTCCATATAAAAAAGGAACTTTTTCAAACAACATATGAATTGCAAGTGTATTTGTCACTGCTCCACTTAAAGCAAAAATCCCAATCATATAAATCACATTGTTGTCATTTGAATAACCATAAGCCATGATTAAAACGGTGATTATATTCGTTATGTCAGTTCTGTTCATGATAAATCTTCCTTATGTAAATAAGGAAGATTTTATCATAAGTTTATGAAGTGTTTCATAAACTAAATATCAATAATTATTTAATTTGCACTTAAATCCAAACCATTAATAATATATAAAACATTACTATCAATTACTGATTTATTTGTATCAAGATATTTTTGTTCTAAAATACCATCAGTTGCTGTTACAGCAAAATCATCATCATTTAAAACACCAAGTGTTGAGTTATTAATAAGCCATAAACCTTCCATTTTATCATGAGGATAGTTTGTTTTTGCAACCATATCTAACACTAAAGTTTTCTCAACTGGTTTGATTCCTTTTGATTCTAATCCAGACCAACCATTTGCTAATACATACTCTTCTAATGTACTTCCATCAATTGTTAATCCTAAAGTTGCATCTTGAACCATATTTGTACCTAATGTAACATTTTCAAGTTCAGTACCTGAACTTAATTTGATTTTATATACATTTTTTTGAGTATTTTCAACACCTGAATCTTGTAAGAAATTTTCATCTCTTTCTAATACTAAGAAAGTATCATTATCAATTGCTACTAATTCAGAGTTTGCATTTTGTTTTTTCTCTTGTTTGTATAAATATTGTTTTACTGTTCCATCTTCTAAGTTAACAGCTACAATTCTTGTAATATCAAGATTTTTAACTGAACTTGATGGATTATACATTGTTGATTGCATAATTCCAACTAAAGTTTTTTGATCAGGTGTTATTGCTAAACCTTCCATTCCTCTATTTGCTCTTCTATTTGCAAATTCTGCTGGTAAAGTATATTTGTTTCTTGAATCACTTGCAAATGGATTGATTCTTTCTATCTCTTTTCCTGTTGCATCATAATGAACAATATGTGGTCCATATTCATCACTAATCCAGAAAGTTCCATCTTTCAATACAGCTAATCCTTCACTATCTAAACCATAATCATCTAATCTCATATTTCCTTTTGAATCAACAATTACATTTCCATTTATATCATAAGGAATTTCACCAGTTCCACCTAAAGCACTTGTATTTGGTAAACCTGTGATGTTATTTCCATCTCTATCTTTTAGTAAAATCTCTTTTGTTTTAACTACTTCCCCAGTTGAAGTTACTTTAAAATGTCCAATTCTTGGAGTATAATCAGGTAATGGGAATTTTTTACCTTTTCCTTCTGCTCCTGTAAAATCTGCATTTGGTCCTCTATCTGTTATTGCATAGAAACTATTTGCATCAGCAGGATCTGCTGACATAGCTGAACCATAACCACCATTTCTTATTTCAAAACTATTTCCTAAACCATCTGTTAAATCATTTCTTAATACTGTATAAGGTAATGACGCTCCATTTTTAAATACTTGTGGTGTACTATCTTTTAAATCAGTTAAGTTTTTAAATGGTCCAACATATCCATAAGCAGACTCTCCACCATCAGTTGTATTTAAATTTGGATGTTGAGTTACAACTCCTAAATAACTAAATCCATTTGCAAGATTTGGGAACCAGAATGCTGATGTTGTTTCTGCACCAAGTGGTGTAGTAAATGTTTTTGTTAATTCAGTTGTTTTTGTATTATAAGTCCAAACTACGTTGTTTTTGTGATAAGAAGTATCTTCTCCAATAACTAAAGTATTTGAATTTTCTAAGAAAGATAAATTATCTGGACTTGCTATTGCATTTACATCACAAGAATTTCCTGCATAAGCAGATGAACTGTCATATGACGTTGGAATACCAGCAACTATACCTTGCATATTTTTAACAACATAAGTTGATGCAATTGCTGTATTTGAAGTATCTTTAACTTCTGAAGTTGAAACATCTAAAGAATAAACTGCACCACATTTGTTTGCAGCAATTTTAATATCGTTATTTCCACCTACATCGTATGAACTATTATCTTCCATACCTTTTCTAGCATCACTTATAGAAACATATAGTTTTCCTGCATTTTTATCAAAAGTAATACCTTCTTCTTTATTAAACTCAGTTGTTGCACCTTTTAATGCAGCATATCTTCTTACTTCTAATCTAGAAGCAGCTTTTTCCATTCCTGATTTAATTTTTAAACACTCTTGTCCAGCACTTGTGTTGATTGAAGTAAATCCTGAATCACAAGTTCCATTTGTAGCAGATACTGAATCAAAAATATCAGCAAAAGTTGGAGCATCATTTGTTGTCAAATCTCCATCTGGGTCTAAGATATTTTTAATTTCATCATTTGTTGCATGTCCTAAGTTAATCCAAGTTAAATCAGCACTTCCTGTTCCAACACCAGCTTCTGATGTTTGATTCCATTTTGCTGCGTATAAAGTTCCTGAACTTAAATCTTTTTCAACGTCTGCAACAAACATAAATAATCCTACATTTGTTCCATCATCAGAAAGATATACAGTTTTATTATCTGGCATTACATAAGCTAACTCATGAGAAAATCTTCCCATAGCATAATGTTTTGAATATACTGGTTCATTATTTTCAATTTTAACTTCAGGTGTCCATCCATAATAATATGCACTATATGATTTTTCACCCCAATATTTTGCTAATTCTGTATAATAAGAGTTTCCATCTGGCGATTTTGCATCTGGCTCATACTCTTCTGAACTTAAATGAGAATTCCAAGGAGTTTTTTGACCAGCACAGTGTACAAATCCTCCAAATCCTGCTTTTTGTGAAATATATTTTAAAGTATCTGTTTTAGGTGTTAATTTACCTGTTGATGTATCTTGATTTAATTCAACCATATACATAGAACCCAATGCACATTCAAATTGAGAAATAGCAAAAAGTTTTCCATCAACATTGTGTAAAGATGTAAAGTCCATACCTGAACCTTCACCTGCATTTGTTCCATTACAAATATAAGGACTTCCATCACCAAACGTAATTGGATTATCTAAATAATCTTTTGATTGACCTAAGATTTCACTATTTCCAGTCATTGTAGTTTTCATAATTTCTGTATATGAAATATTTTGAGCTTCACCATTTACATAAGCTTTACTTGAAACTTGTTGAGTTAATTGTTCTTCATTTGTAATAGGAGTTGCTAACTCTTGAAATGATAAAGATACTTTTTTTGCAAATCTATTTGCTACATCAAATTTAATATTATCAATTTTTGAAACTATTGAATCTGTACCTAATTTTGCTTTTAAATTATCAAATGTATCAAATACTAAAGGATTTGTTGTACTTCCTTCTATATCATCTGGTAATTCAAAAGTTTCTGGTAAATTATTTATATCATAAGTAATTCCAGTTTTTTGTGACATCTTAGCAATAATATAAGCTGAAAGCACTTCACTTGATACGCCTTCATTTTGATTTGCTAATTGAGCAATTGTAAGATTTGAACTAGGTGTTGCAGTTAAAGATTTTCCCCCAATAACAAATGTACAAGTTCCATTATCTTCGTAAGTAAATTTACCTTCTGATGTAGTTGTCCCAACAATAGAACCACATGTATAATCAATATTTGCTAAATATGGATTTAATTGTAAAGTCCCTGTACTTGTTGTAGTGGTAGGAGTATTATTATCAGAAGAAGATGAACTTCCACAACCAATAAATGTAAATGCAGCCAATAAAGAACATGCACTCAAACTTAAGTATTTTTTCTTCATTTATATTTCCTTTTAGAGTTTTTAAAACCGGATAATTATAAAAACAACAAATTACAAATTGATAACATTTATCAAAGTGGTATCCAAAGAAAAAAAATTAACTTATTAGAAAGACCTTTATAAAGGACTTCTTAGAAAAAAATAAATATATTAAAAACTAGAAGTGGTATCTTGATTAAAAGACTTTACTATACTTATGTTCAGGAGTTTGTCTTAAATAAAAGTCCAATTTTGTGGGTTTTATATCAGTTTTTATTAAAATAAAATCTTTTAAAAAGGGAAATTTTACATCTACTAAAGTTTCATCTTTCTCATTTAATAAATTTGCATTATATAAACCACATTTATTTTTACTATTACTTTGGCAAATTACCTTTGCTTCTTTTGTATTTTCATTATAAGAAACTTCTAATTCAATTGTATAATTTACAGGATGAGCAACTAAATTATAACTCATTAGTACAATCAATATTAATCCTTTTTTCATTTTGTAACTCCTATACAATAATCATATTCACTTTTTTGAATATCTATTTTTAAATTGGTTTTTAAATCTTCTAATTTATAAGCTAAATAAATTTTTTCATCCATTGTACAAAAAGTAGTTTCACCTTTTAATTCATAAGGAAAATCAAAATATATAGTTAATTTTCTATTTTCATAAACTACATCTACATTTTGAGGAATAATTTCAAACTCTTTTTCTTCATTTTGTAAAAAAATATTGTAATTATTTGCTTTTAACTTATAAAAATTTGCTTTTAGAAATTCTTCTTTTTCATCTTTATCCAAAATCTTATTTTTATTTTTATCAAAATCAAACATTAAAATCTTCGAATTTAAAGCATCAAATTTCCAAAAATTTTTAACTATATTTTCATCTATTTGTAAACTTGAATCTAAAAAATAGTGAGGATGGGCATATAAATTTAAACCACAAAAAAATAGAGCTAGTTTCTTTTTCATACCAATAAAATAATTCCCATACTAAATAACAATAAAATTCCTAAATAGCTAATCTTATTTATTATTGCTTGCAAGTTTCTATTTTCTGAAGATTTTAGTTGAGAAGAGATAATTGCAGCAAGTGAGATTGTCAATCCCATTCCAATGCTCATAAAAATTGCACTTAAAATTCCAAGATTTATATACCCTAAAATTATAGAAAACAAAACTATTGACATAACTCCAGGACAAGGAACTATTCCTATTGACAAAGTCACAGCCAATAAACTTTTATTTCCAATTTTTTGTATTTTTTCTTCTTCATTTCTATCTTTATAAGTTTCATAGAATAAAAATAAGGCGATTAAAATTATAAAAATAGCTGAAACTTTATACATATTTGTATTTATATCTGAAAAATATTTTGTGATTGTATTTTCAAAAAAGATATATAAAGTAAAAGTTATTAATAAAGCAGAAATTGTATGAATAATAGAAGTTAAAAATCCTGCTTTAAAAGCCTCTTTTATTTTTGTATTTTTTGTTAAAAAATAACTTGCGATTACCATTTTTCCATGACCTGGTCCTAAAGCATGAATTAATCCATAAAGAAAGGAAACAGCTAAAATATAAATAAACATACTTTCATCACCTGTTTCTAATCTATCAAAATAATCGCTTATTTGAAGATTTATTTTTTGTTGAGTTCCGATAACAAAGTTTAAAAAAGTATTATATAGTTCTATCATTTTAAAACCTTTTGAAGATTAGTCATTGTTCCTTTTTTTATCTCTTTATGAACATTTTGTGTAGGTTTTATATGAATATCTTTTCCATAAATATAACTTTGTTCATTTACTATTATTTTATATGCTTTATTTAATTCTAAAGCTCTTAGTTTTGAAGGAAGAATCAAATATGAAATATCATTTTTGATTTTTTCTAATTCTTCTAGTTTAAATTTCCATTCTTGAGTTAGTTCAAGTTGTGGATTTTCAAGTTTAAAAATCAAATCTTTTTCTATATTTTTTGTATCTTTTTGCCAATCTTTTTTGAAGAATTTATCCATAATTTCATCATTTGCTCTAAATTCATCTCCTGCACTATTTTCTTTTAAATATCTTACATACTCAGTTTGACCATTTTCTAGTTTTTTATCTGGAATATTTTTAAATCCCTTTTTACTCCAATGATACCAACCAGAATTAAAACTATCTTTTTCAAATTTTCTTTGATATACAAAAGTTGAATCAGCAGTTGAGCCAATATTACTATGACAGCCCATACAAGAAAGTGTTTCTTCATAACTTTGAGGCCTTAAATCTCCATTAGAATCTTCTATAAAACCTTGATAAAACCATCCTCTTTTATTATTTAATCCTGTTTCTAAATTTCCTTTATAAACATCTAATCTATCGGGAAAATCATGTTTTTCTTTTATATCAGCTAAGCCTAAATTACTAAGTTGAGAATATGTATTCCAAGATGTTTTTTTTGCATATCTAAACTCTTTTAATCTACTTGACATTTTAATTTCATCATTTTTGTCGATATCAATATATCTAACGGTATGAGTAAATTCTGTTCCAATTGGATATAAACCAGGTGCAATTAAAAGTTCATTTTTTTCAAGTAATTCTTTTGCTAAACCTACATAACTCATAGAAAAAATTTTAAATTTCTTTGAATCAAAATCGTATTTAGGTTTAAGCCATTTGAAAACTATTTGTGTTGTTTTATCTAAAATTCCATTTTGATTTAAATCTACTCCAAATCTTTTTTCATCTATTTCATCTATATTTATAGTTTTTTGTTTGATTAAAGCTTCAATAATTGAAAGATTTAATTTATAAGTTTCTAAATCAAAATCACCTTTTTCATTACTTTGAAATGGTTTTGAAAGTCTAATCATCACATCATCAGTACTTCCATTTGTTGGCCAAAATGTTCCTAAAAATGGCTGATAAGCAAAAACTCTCCAACCTGTGAATTTTCCACTGTTATCTAAATCAAAACCCTCTTCATTAAAATTAAAATAAATATCAGGAATATAACCATCCCATTTTTTATTGTTATTAGCATCCCAAGTTTCATTTAGATTTTCAAGTTTTGATTTTAATATAATTTCACCATTTTGATTTTTATAATTATCAACTCTAATATATTTTAAAATCTCTTCATCACTAATCTTAGCTACTTCATTTGTTCTATCTTTAAAAAGATTTGTCCAAGGATTTTTTAAAGCATCTTTTGGAAAATCATAACCTTCTTGTAAATCAGCATCGCTTAGAGTGAAATTTGGTTCTTTATTTAAAGTATGGCAGGAAAAACAGGGATTATAAAGAATATTTTCATTTTTTTCATCCACTGTTTTTGTATAACATTGACTAGGAATATATGCCGTTGTATTTAGTGCATTTGTAGATTTTAAATCCAATTCATTTGCAAATATTGAAGAAAATAAAATCATATTTCCTAGTAAAAAACTTCTTTTTATCATAAATGGTAACCTTTTTTATTTTCACAATTCTACTTTGGCTTTATTACAAATTGATAACAGTTATCCATATTGATAAAATATAATTCTCTTTTAATCTCAAAATTTAATAGCACTTATTTCTGTTTTTTTATCTATTTCTACCTCATCATAAACTGTTGCATTTAAAGGTTTAATATGTGCATCTTTACCATAAATATAACTTTGTTCATTTACTATTATTTTATATGCTTTATTAAGTTGTATTGCTCTTTGTACACTAGGATAGATTAAATATGTGATGTCATTTGCAACTTTATCCACTTCACTTTGGATCAAATTTCCATTTGTATCAAAAAATTTATTTTTTATTTCATCATTTGCTCTAAACTCATCTCCAGCTTTATTTTGTTCTAAATAAAAAGCAAATTCACCTTTTGAGTTTGAAAGAGTTCTATCTTTTGTTCCAGTTAAATCTTTCTTACTCCAATGATACCAACTATCTGCACTATCAAATTTTCTAGGGAAAGCAAAAGTTGAATCTGTAATTGCACCAATTCCTGAATGACAACCTATACAAGAAAGTGTTTCTTCATAACTTTGTGGTCTTAAATTTCCATTTATATCTTCTATAAATCCTTGATAATTCCAACCTAAACCAGTTGTCAATCCTGTTTCAATATTTCCCTTAATAGTTCTTAATCTATCAGGAAAAGTATCTTTTTCCTTTATCTCACTTAATGCTGCATTACTAAGTTGAGCATAGGTATTCCAAGTTGTTTTTTTTGCGTATCTTAACTCTTTCATCCTATTGGCTAATTTTATTCCACTTTTATCATCTTTAATTCCAATATATCTAACTGAGTGTAAAAACTCTGTTCCATTTGGATAAAGTCCTGGAGCAATATTAATTTCATTTGTTTCAAGTTTACTTTTTGCAAGACCAACATAATAGTTATAATATATTATCTTTGGATAATTGCTAATTGCATCAGGAGTAATCCATTTATAAACTATTGTTGAAGTTTTATCTAAAATATTATTATGATTTAAATCAACTCCATATTTACTCTCATCAACTTCAAAACCCAAATCTATATCTTTTCTTTTAATCATAGATTCAACAATTGCTAAATTGATTTTATAAATCTCTTTTGAAAAATCACCATTTTCATCTAACATCATAGATTTTGGAAGTCTAATTAATACATCATCTGTACTCCCATTTGTTGGCCAAAAAGTTCCTAAAAATGGACTATATGCAAAAACTCTCCAACCAGTAAACTCACCTTTTTTATCTTTATCAAAACCTTCATCATCAAAGTTAAAATAACAATCAGGTACATATCCACTCCAAACACTATCTTTTACACCATCATATGCAAAATCCCACTCTTTTGGTAAATCATATTTTAGTTTTGTATTTAAAATAATATTTCCATTTTCATCTTTATAGTTATCTTGATTTATATATTCAAGAATTTGATTATCATTTATTGCATTTACTAAAGTTGTTCTATCTTTAAAACTATTTGTAAAAGGATTTTTATAACTATTTTCACTAAAAGCATAACTCTCTTGTAAATCCCAATCATCTATATAATTTGGTTCATCAGAATTTATATGACAAGAATAACAAGGATTATAAACATTTAGATTTTCATCTTGTGTTTTGGTATAACATTGAGGTGAAATGTAAGCTGATTTTTCATTTAAAACTTCAGTTGAAGTCAAATCTGTTCCTATATAACTTGGTAGTTTTTCTCTTAGAATTTTAATATCTTTTATTTCATCTATTGTTTCTAATTCATTTTTTTCTAAAAACTCTTTTGAAGTTAGATTTTCATAGTTTTTCAAATCTATTTTTTCATATTCTTGTTTTAAATCTATTTTATTTAAAGAGATTAATTCAACAATATTTTCTAAAGTTATAGCAGAGTTTAACTCTAAATTTTTATAAATAACATTTGATAAAAGTGCTAACTCTTTTTTTGAAGATGGCAAGTTTAATAACTCTTCTTCACTTAAAGAAAACTCTTTACTTAAAATATTTAGATTATTTTTTTCTCTTATTTTATCTTGATTATAAATAATAGTTGAAATTAATGTAACATTTTTTCCACTACTAGATTTTAATTCAATATCTAAATCAAAATCTGAATCATTTTTTATTCCATCGTTATTAATATCAACAAAACCACCAATTACACTAATTGGATAAGTTATACTATTTTTAAAAACATAACTATTTGTTCCCTTATTCCAAATAGCTATTTGATTTAAAGCATCTTTTACTGTTGCATTTAAAACAGCTCCCCTTTCAACAATAATTGTTGTTGATGTATCGGAAGAATTTGAAGAACTTCCTCCTCCACATCCAACTAAAAAATACGCAGCAATTGTACTTAATAAGACTTTCTTAAACATTTTTTCTCCTACTTTAAAATATTTAAAAAAGTTTAGAATTTGCATTATTATAAAAAATATCGATTACAATTCAATAACTATTTTTACATTTTTTATTTTTTTCTGTCACCTTTTTGTAATCAAACCTTTTTATAATTTTATAAATTAGGAGTATAAATGATAGACATTCAAAAAGAGATAGAAAAAAAATTCCCAAAAATAAAAGAAAAAGAGAATTTTCTAAAAAAATCTTTATTTAAAATTGCAAAAAAAATAGTTCATGAAGATTCAATAAATCAATTTTTATCACAAAATTCACATTTAAAAGGATTTGAATTTGTTGATGCTGTTTTAGACTATTTTGATTTTGACTATACAACTTCAAGTAATGATTTGCAAAATATCCCAACAAGTGGAAAAGTTGTAATTATTGCGAACCATCCTCTTGGTGGACTTGATGCTTTATGTTTATTAAGACTTATTTCACAAATTAGAAAAGATGTAAAAATAGTAGCAAATGATTTTTTAGCTGGTTTTGAAGCTTTAAATTCTTTACTTATTCCAATAGACAACTATAAAATAAGACAATCAAAAACTGATATAAAAAAAATTTACGAAGCTTTAAACAATGAAGAAGCAGTTATTATTTTTCCAGCAGGAGAAGTTAGCCGAGCTACAACAAAAGGGATAAAAGACCCTATTTGGAATAGAGGTTTTTTAAAATTTGCACAAAATACAAATTCACCTATTTTACCAATTTATTTAGATGCTAAAAATTCGAAAACATTTTACACAATATCTATAATTAACAAAACATTTTCAACACTTTTATTATCTCATGAAATGTTCAAAAAGAAATCAAAAAGAATAAATATAAAAGTTGGACAAATTATTCCAAATGAAAATATCACTCCAAAAGGAATAGATAAAAAGTTTTTACTAAATTTATATAGAAAACATCTATATAGTCTAAAAAAAGGAAAAAAATCTTTTTTTGAAACCCAAAGTGCTATTGCACATCCTGTTAGTAGAATTGATTTATTAAATGAATTAAAAAAATCAAAACTAATTGGGCAAACAAATGATGGGAAAAAGATTTATTTATATGATTACACAGAAGATTCAATAGTTTTAAAAGAATTAGGAAGATTAAGGGAATTATCTTTTAGAAAAGTTGGTGAAGGTGTAAATAAAAAAAGAGATACCGATAAATATGATATTTATTATCAACATATTATTTTATGGGATGAAAATGAGCTAGAAATTGTGGGTTCTTATAGAATTGGAAATTCAAATTTTATTTTTAAAAATATTGGCGTAAAAGGTTTTTATTCTAATGTTCTTTTTAGATACACAGAAGAATTTATTCCTTATTTACATGATTCTATTGAATTAGGAAGAAGTTTTGTTCAACCTAAATATTGGGGAACGAGAGCTTTAGATTATCTTTGGTTTGGAATTGGTGCTTATTTAAAAAATAATCCAAATATAAAATATATGTTTGGTCCAGTTTCTCTTAGTGCAACTTTCCCAGCTGTTGCTAAAGATATGTTGATTTTTTATTATAATCATTATTATGGAACAAATGAAAAATTAGTTGAAGCTAAAACTCCATATCAATATTCAAATAATATAAATGATATAAAAGAGCTTTTTGATTTAAATGATAAAAGAAAAGATTTTAAATTTTTAAAATCAGCCTTATCAAATATTGGCGTATCTATTCCAACTTTATATAAACAATATAGTGAAATAGCAGAAGATAATGGCGTTAAATTTTTAGATTTTAATATTGATACAAATTTTGCAGATTGTGTTGATGGATTTATTTTAGTTGAAGTTGAGAAAATAAAAGAGAGTGCAAAACAAAGATATATAGAAAAAGAGTAATATTTTCACTCTTTTTCTACTTTTCTAACTATTTTTTACAGTGTTCAGCGTAATAATTACCAAACTTAGTTTTTGTTCCTTCTTTATCTTCACCTGATGTATATTTTGTAACTACAGGATTACACTCATCTATCCATTTATTAATTCCATAAATTTTTACAGTGTTAAATCCCATTTGTCTAAAAGCTTGAGCTTCAAGTGATGCTCTTGCCGCTGTATTACAAACAACTATTAAATTTGTTTTTACAAACTTTTCATTGTCATCTAAAACAATATTTTCTAAAGCTTTTTCAGGTGCTTCACGTCCTACTCTTTGAGAACCTTTAATAGCAGCTGCTGACCACTCTTCCATAGTTCTTACATCAACAACAGCCCAATCACTTTTTGTTAATGCATCTTTTACTTCTTGAGTAGTTGCATAAAGTCCATCTTTTTTTGCTTCTTCTTTTAATTTTGTTGTTAAATTATGATAATTAACAAAATCAGCAGCAAACATAGTTGATGCTAAAAATCCAGCTGTTAATAAAACTTTTCCTAATTTCATATCTCTCTCCTTATATAAAAACCTCTTACTGATTTCAGTAATTAGTTAAATAGAGTCTATATGAACTTAGTTTAAATTATAATAAATACTTATATTAATTTTATTAATACAAATTATACATTTTTTTAATAGTAATCTTTACTATTGTCCAATCTACAATACATAACTTCATCAACAACAGCTTTTGCTATCTGATTTGTAGCTACAATTATATGTTCTAAATTTAGATTTTCTAAAGATTCTTTTTCATCTTGTGTTGTAACGTTTACTATAGTTTTACTATTATGTGTTAACTCACCTACTGCTTCACATATTAAATGTAAAATCTCAGGATTATTAACTGCAACAATTACAGCCGATGCTTTTGTAATATTTAAAGAATTTAAAATATGTTTTTGTGCAGCATTTCCAAAAACTATTGGTTCACCTTTGTCTTTTCCTACTTGATAAAATTTTACATTGTGTTCTAAAATAACATATTTTTGTCCGAATGCTTTTAATTCATCAACTATTGCTTGTCCAAATCTTCCGTATCCTAAAACAATTACGTGATTTTCTGTATCTTCTGAAACGTTATAAGTATTTGTTATCATCATAACATCTTCAGGAATTAATTTTGCTGCAGCTTTTGATAAATTCTTCAAAATAATTGGTGTTAAAATCATAGATATTACAATTGTAACAATCAATATTTGAGAATATGTTGGGTCAATCAAACTTTGACTTCTTGCTAATTCTAAGATTGCAAGTGAAAATTCTCCTATTTGAATCAAAGATAGTGCTGTTTTAAAAGCAACTCTTTTATTATCTTCATATCTTACTAACACATAAATAACTGCAAATTTTAAAGCCATAACAAGAGGTAATAAAACTAAAATTATTAAGATGTAATCTGAAATTATTTTAAAGTTTATTTGCATACCAACAGTAATAAAGAAAACTCCTAAAAGAATATTTCTAAATGGAATCAAATCCGCTTCAACTTGATGTTTAAATTTCGTTTCAGCTATCATCATACCTGCTATAAATGCTCCAAGTGAATATGAAAAGCCAAAATAATAAGCTAAATAAGCAGAACCAACAGCTAATAATAAAACTGAAGCTACAAATAATTCATCTGATCTAGTTGCAGATACATATCTTAAAAATGGTTCAAGTAAATATTTACCACTAAAATATAATAAAGCTAATAAAACTGCTGCTGCAATTACTGTTTTACTGATAGCAAAAACTAAAGAACCTTCATCTGTCATAGAAAAAAATGAAATCATAAGTAAAATAGGAATTACTGCAATATCTTGCATAATTAAAATACCTAAAACTCTTCGTCCATAAGGTTTTGTTATCTCTTTTGTTTCATTAAATGTTTTTAAAACTATTGCTGTTGAAGATAAAGAAAGTGCTGTACCTATTATCAAAGAAGTTTGTGTTTCAAATCCAAGAATATACTTTGCAATTAAAAAAACGAAAAACGCCGTTATTATTATTTGTAAACTTCCTGTAAAAAATACTTCTCTTTTCATCTTTTTTAAATGACTTAAAGAGAACTCTAAACCTATTGTAAACATCAAAAATACAACACCAAACTCAGCTATTTCTCTTAAATCATGATTATTTACAGCTTCATGAAGATTAAAAGTATAAGCAATAATTGTTCCTGTTAATATATAACCTATAATTGTTGGTAAATGAACTTTTTTTAATATCAAATTTAATATAAGTGCAATTGATGTTGCTGTAACAATAATCCCTAACATAGAACTCCTTTTATAATCTATTTATAATGCATTTGTTTATAGCCTTCTAATCTTTTTTTATAGGCTGAATTTAACATCGCATTTTTTGAATCTAAAAAATCTATTGCTATACACTCTTGATTTCCACGTCCAATTCGTCCTAAATATTGTATTAATCTTCCATAATAAGAAATTGGTGTGGCAAACATAATAGTATTTAAATGTGGAAAATCTATTCCTTCACCAAAATATGATGTGGTTGCAAGTATCAAAGATTTGGATTTTACTAAATTCATATTTTCAACTTGTTCTTTTTTATTTTGGCTTCCATGAACACAAATATAGTCAATATTATTTTTTTGCAATAAATTTTCTAAAATATTTATATGTTCTATTCTATCAGTTAAAACTAAAATTTTTCTTTCAATATTAGTTTTTATTGCATCAATTATTAAATTATTTCTATTTTCATCCAAACATAGTTCATTTATTATAGTTCCATAGTTATCAGCATTACTTACAAACTCTGTTCTGATTATTTGTAGTTTATTAGTGTGAGTTCTTTTCTTTTTATATTCATAAGATATTTCACCTAATTGTTGATATAAAATTGGTTGTAATTCATCTTTTCTATTAGGAGTTGCACTAAGTCCTAAAATATATCTACCTTTAAATGCTTTTATTATTTGTTCAAAAGTAAGTGCTGGAATATGATGACATTCATCAACAATCACAAAAGAGTAATTTTCTATAATTTTTGGATCATTCTTTAAACTTTGCATTGTTGCAACATCAATTTGACCATTTAATTTATTATGACCTTTTCCTAAGTATCCTATATCCTTTTTAGAGTATCCAAAATAATCCACAAATCTTTCAATCCACTGATTTAAAAGCATATTTTTGTTTACAATAATAAGCGTTGAGCAAGCTCTTAATTCAAATATTTTTGCTCCAAGTAAAGTTTTTCCAAAGCCAGGAGGTGCAACACAAATAGAATAATCAAATTTTTTTATCTCTTTTATTGCATCATTTTGTTCTGGTCTTAAATTAAAAGTTACTTTTTTTGTTTCAATTTTATTTAGAACTCTTTTATCCGTAAATGAAAATGAAACTGCATTTTCATTAAAAAAATCAATAATTTGTTCTTTTAATCCTCGAGGAAGAAGTAAATATTTTTCATTTTCTTCATAAGATTTTATATATTTTGGGGTATTATAAAGTGGTTTTCTTAAACTCAATAACACTTTTATTTGTGGATTTTCAAAAGTTGCAAAAGATTTTAATTTACTAATTAAAGATTTTGATAGATTATAAGTTGGAATATAAATATAATCTTCTAAAATCATCTCAATATTTTGAAGTGGGAAATCAATCTTCTTTAAGTTCTTTTCTACACTTGAAGAACTTGGAACATCTGCAAAATTAGCTATTACTTGTTTTGAAACTTTAGAGACATTTGCTAAAATATTCCATTGATCTTCATAGATTTTATTTGTATTCATATCAATAAAAATTGTTCTATTTTTATCTCTATGCTTTAAATGAAGTGGAAGTTCTAGAGAATTTCCTAAATTTTCTTTTGTCGCAAACTCTTTATTTGGATAAGTTTTTGCACTAATATTTGCTTTTTTTAAAATATATAAAGAAAAGTTAAAAACTATTTTAGAAGAAATTTCTTCTTCTAAAAATATCCATACAAGTAAAGAGTTATACGAACTCAACTCATAATAAGCTTTTATATTTAAAGAATTTAGTGTTATTTGAAGTTTAAATTTATCTTCATCAGCTATTTCAAAAACGACAAACTTTGACATATTTTTTTGATTTATTGCATATGTAGCTAAAAAAATATTTCCTCTTAAATGCTCTTCTATTTCATAATTAGTTAAAGGTAAATAATCTTCACCTTGAAAAGTTTTTGTAACAGGGAAAAATCCTTGCTTTAAACCATCTTTACTTATCCATTTTTTTGCATAAATATCAAATCTTGAAACAAATAAAGATTTAAAAAGTTCTATTTTTTCATCTTTTGAAAATGTTCTTTTTCTATTTCTGAATATTTCTTTTTCTTTAATTTGTTCTTTTAAAAGTTCAATTTCTTCTTCAATTTTATTTTTTTGAATATAAAGTTCTTCTAATCTTTTTTCAAGCGTTTCCATCATAACCAATCAAAGATAAAAATTTTTCAACAACTAAAAATGAACCAAAAACTAAATACTCTTCATTTTCTTCTATTTTAATAGTTTCTTCTTTCATCAAATTTAATTGTTTAATAACTTTTTCTAACTCTTCTTTTTTTACTATTCTTTTATCATTAAGTTCTATGATTGTTATTTTTTTTATTATAGGTTTTAATATTTTTAAAACTGTTTCATAATCTTTATCACCATAAGAGTTATAAATAAGATTTACTTTTTTATCTTTAAATTCATTTACAATAACTTGAGCTGCTAGTGGATTATGCCCAACATCAATAGTTATATTTGGCAAAATTTTTTGACATCTTCCAAAAAGTGGTGTATCATCAAAAAGTTTTAAGTCAAGCGGTATTTTCAACTCATTCAAACAAGCTATCACTAAATGTAAATTTCTTTTTAAATATGAAGCGAACTTATCATTTAAAGAGTATTTATCAAACTCTTTAACTTCAATGATTTCAATATCTTTATTTCTTTGTTGCTTTATTTGCTCTTTAACTTTATAAGCAGTTTTAGAAACTTCATCAAAAACTTGATAACCTACAATCATTTTATTATCAACTGAACGCATTTTTGTAGCTGCAATTTCTTCAACTGTGTTTCCTAAAAAACTTTGATGGTCAAGTCCTATTGTTGTTATAAGTGAAATATCATTTGGAACAACATTTGTTGCATCAAATTCTCCACCAAGTCCAGCTTCTAAAACTAAATAATCAAAATCTTTTGATAAATAAAAAGCCAATAGTGTTGTATATTCAAAATAAGTTAATTTTTGTAAAAGCTCTATATCAAATAGTTCTTGTAAAAATTTATGGGCTAGTTCCAAATTTTCATCACTAACATCACTTCCATTTATCCAAATTCTTTCATTGAATTTTAAAATATGAGGCGAACTGTAGTGTAAAACTTTGTAATCTTTTTTATATAAATAATGTGATAAGAATCTTCCAGTGCTTCCTTTTCCATTTGTTCCAACAATATGAATAACAAAAGGAAGTTTTATTTTAGTTGAAAGTTTATCCCAAGAAGATTTTACAACTGTAAAATCTATCTTGTCATAATAAAGAGTTTTATATTTTAAAAACTCTTCTAAATTTGCTTTTTTTAAATCAACCATCATTTTATCTAAAAGATGAAACTGCTATTTTTGATAATATTTCATCAACTGCTTTACTTGAAGCATTTGTAATTGCTTCAAATCTATTAGTATCTGTTATTGTTGTTCCTATATCAATAGAGAAATCATACTCTCCATCAACAGTAAATGATTTTCTTTTTCCATCATCTTTTCTATAATAATTTATTTTTATAACCACTTCAGCTTTATATAATTTATTATAACCCTCTTTATCATATTGAAGTGTAGATATTCTTACAGAATTAATACCTAAATTCATAATAACATCTGCATCTTTTTCATCATTTACTAATTTTGAATCAAGTTTTTGAATTAAAATTTTATTTACAGCATCTTTTACTAATACAGAGTTTTTAGGATCTTCTAAACTAACATCCAATTTTACAAAAACATTTCCATCCATCTCTTTTTTTGCATAATAACTTGATGGTTTGTATCCACAAGCATTAAATAAAAAAGCTAAACTAATTGTAAAAACAAAAAATAGTAAATTTTTAGAAATATACATGATTGTTATTATCCTTTTATTACAAAGTTAACCAATTTATTTGGAACAACTATTTCTTTAATTAATTCAGAATCACCTAACCATTTAGCAGAGGCAATTTTTGCTTGAGCTAAAATCTCTTCTTTTGAAGCATCAGGTGTAACTTCGATTTCACATCTTTTTTTACCATTAATTGTAACTGCTAAAACAATAGATTCTAATTTAAATACTTCTTCTTTAACTTCAAGTTTTCCATCAAAATTCTCAAGTTTAAATAACTCGTTTGATAATTCCCAAGAAGTATGTGGAATAACTGGTTCTAAAATATTTGTTAAAATATAATATCCTTCTGTCCAAACAGCTTCATTTTTTTGTGCTTGAAGTGCATTTAAAGCTTCCATTGAAGAAGCAATTAAAGTATTAAATGTATAAGTTTTTGTAAATACTTCATTTGATTTTACTAAAGCTTCATAAACTTTTTTTCTAGCCTCTTTTTCTTCTTTGTTTAATGAAGAATGATTTATTGATTTAAAGTTTTTCAATCCATTTTCAGTTACATTTTCTGCTCTTTCAAAGAATTTTTTAATAAATCTATAAGCACCATCAACAGCACTATCATTCCATTCTAACTCTTTTGTTGGAGGAGCTGCAAACATCATAAATAATCTTGCTGTATCAGCACCATATTTATCAATAATTGAATCAGGATCTACAACATTTCCTTTTGATTTAGACATTTTTGCACCATCTTTAAGAACCATTCCTTGAGTAAGTAATCTTTTAAAAGGTTCTCTTGAATTTGTATATCCTAAATCATTTAATACTTTTGTAAAAAATCTTGCATATAAAAGATGTAAAATTGCATGTTCAATTCCACCAATATATTGGTCAACATCCATCCAATAATCACTATCAGATTTAGAAATACCAACTTCATTCCAAACTTTTGGATTAGTTGCATATCTTAAGAAGTACCAAGATGATTGAACAAATGTATCTAAAGTATCTGTTTCTCTAACTGCTGGTTTCCCACATTTTGGACAAGAACAATGTTTCCATGTTGGATGAGAATCAAGTGGATTTCCTTCTCCTGTAATTTCTACATCTTCAGGTAACGCTATAGGAAGATTTTCAGATTTTTCAGGAACTAATCCACAATCAGGACAATGAACAAATGGAATTGGAGCTCCCCAATATCTTTGTCTTGAAACTCCCCAATCTCTTAATTTATAGTTAATTTGTTTAATTCCTGAAGAATTCTGTTCAAAATGATAAATTATTGCTTTTTTAGCTTTTGTATTAGGAAGTCCTGTAAAACTTTCACTATCAATTAGTGTACCTTCACCTGTAAATGCTTCAGTTAAATTTTCAATAATTCCTTCACTTCCAACTATTACTTGCTTCATTGGTAAATTATATTTTTTTGCAAATTCAAAATCTCTTTGATCATGAGCTGGAACTGCCATAACAGCACCACCACCATAAGAGCTTAATACAAAATTTGCAACCCAAACAGGTATTCTTTCTCCTGTTAATGGATGCATAACATCAATTTCTAAAGAAACTCCCTCTTTTTCTTGAGTTGCTCTATCCCTTTCTGGAATTTTTTGCATATCTTTTATAGCTTTTATTTTATTTTCTGGTAAAAGATTTTTTTCAACTATATATTTTACAATTGGATGTTCTGGTGCAAGTGCTGAATAAGAAACTCCATAAATCGTATCAGGTCTTGTTGTAAATACAAAATATTTGCTAAATGATCTTTCTAATTTTGCTTTTGATTCGTTTGATAATTCAAACTTAAACTCTAAACCTTCACTTCTTCCTATCCAATTTTCTTGCATTGTTAAAACTTGAGAAGGCCAATCATTTTTTAATAATTGTAAATCATCTAGTAATTCTTGTGCATATTTTGTAATAGCTATATAATATCCAGGCATCTCTTTTTGCACAACTTCAGTTCCACATCTCCAACAGCATCCATCTTCAAGCTGTTCATTTGCTAGAACTGTTAAATCATGTGGACACCAGTTTACTGTTGCTGATTTTCTATAGATTATTCCTGCTTCGTACATTTTGATGATAAATTCTTGTTCCCATCTTGTATAAAGTTCATCACTTGTTGCAAATTCTCTAGTTTCAGAAAAAGATAATCCTAAAGATTTCAATTCATCTCTCATATAATCTATATTTTCATAAGTCCATTTTTTTGGATGAAGTTTATGTTTTATAGCTGCATTTTCAGCAGGCATTCCAAAACTATCCCATCCAATTGGGTGTAAAACATTAAAATTATTTTTTCTAAAATGTCTAGCAAAAGCATCACCTAAACAATAATTTCTAACATGCCCCATATGTATTCTTCCACTTGGATAAGGAAACATACTTAAAATATATTTTTTTTCTTTTGTTAAATCATCACTTGGCTCAAAAGATTGATTCTCACTCCAAAAATTTTGCCATTTTTTTTCAATATCTTTTGAATTATATTCCATTAAAAATCTTCCTTGTCTTGACTTTTTGCACTTTCAATTAAAGCTAAAGCAATTGAAAAAATATTCGCAACTATTGCACCAATTGCAAGTGAAATTGTTAGTGCTAAATTATCTGTAAATGTTAATACCATAAAGGCTGGAATTAGGTGTAAATCAGCAACCAATGAACTAGCTAGCAATTCTGCTGCAAGTAAATTTTTAACACCAAGTTTAAGTATTGTTGAAATAACATTTACACCAGCTGCAATAAATAATGCTATAGCATTTGGTTCGTATAAAAACCCTGCTGTTGTAGTTAAAGACATTAGTGAAAAGAAAATATAGGTTACTTTACCCCAATCCATTTTTATCCTTTTTGCTTTTTATTAAGGCAAATATATTAGCTAAAAAATGATAAAAAAATGCTGTTATAGTAACTTTGTTAAAGAATCTTATTTCTATTTTTTAAAGCAATTATCATTTTATATATAAGATAAAATATTATAACTTTCAATAATATTTGAATAATTACATAAAAACCAAAACCATCTTTTAAAATTTCTAAAATATTTAAATTATGAAATAGGAGATTAAAAGATAAATCATGTGTAACTAAAAGATAAAAACATACTGATAAGTAAAGTGTAAAAACGAAGAATTGTTCTTTTTTCATAAAAATAAAGTTATATATACTATACCAAATAAAAAGAACTATCATAAGAGCAACTAATAATTCTTTTAATAATCCATCAGGAACATACTCAATATATTTTTTCGATATATCCAAAAATTCATATTCAATAATCGAAGATAAAAACTCTAAAACTAAAATCCAATTTAAAGCTAAAAGCCAACTTTTTCCACCATTCGATGTAATCAAATCAAATTTATATTTTAAATTTTTATATATAGAATTGTTTTTAATATCTTCTTCCATTATCTCTTCTTTATAAGTATTTTTAATTAATTTAATTCTTATTATATCAAAACTACTTCTTAAATAAGGCTTGAATAGAAGTTTTTATAAATTATTTTTTATTTTTTACTTAATAAAAAAAAGGAGAAGAGTAAAAACTCTTCTCCTTTTATAAAAACATAATTTATTAAAAACTACTTGCTTATCAAACTGTACCTTGTTCATACATAGCTCTTAATTTTTCTTTTTCTTTTTGTCTTTTTACTTTTTCTGCTTCTTTTGTTTTAAAATCATCAACTGAGAATTTTAATTGTACTAAAAATGATGCAGCAATAAATATTGAAGAATACGTTCCTACAATAATTCCTACAAGTAAAGTAAATGAAAACCCACTTATTATTTCTCCACCAAATAAATACAATGTTGCAACAACAAATAAAGTAGTTAAAGAAGTTAATGTTGTTCTTGATAAAGTTTTACTAACAGATTCATTTATTATCCCTTTTAAATCTGTACCTTTAGAACTTTGTATTTCTTCTCTAATTCTATCAAATACAATAATTGTATCATTTAAAGAATATCCTAAAAGAGTAAGAATTGCCGCTAAAATATCTAAGTTAACTTCTACACTAAATAAAGATATTGCACCCATTGCAATAGTAATATCATGTACCAATGCAAAAACTGAGGCAAGTGCAAATCTCCATTCAAATCTTACAGATAAATAAATTAACATTACAAGTAAAGATAAAGATAATGCCATTAAACCTTTTTCTCTTAATTCACCACCAACTTTAGCTCCAACCATATCTATTCTTCTAATTTCAAAATTTCCAGTTGGTACTAAAATTTTATGCATTTCATCACCAATATCATTTGTTAGATCTGAACTACTTCCTGTTATTCTAATGATAACTTCTTCATCACTTCCAAATTTTGTAATTACTGAATTGCCATATTTTGTAGTTTTTAAAGTCTCTCTAATTTTATCAATTGGTGCTGCTTGTTCATATTTTACTTGAACTATTGTACCACCTGCAAAATCAATACCAAAATTTAAGCCTTTTGTTAAAAGTAAAACTATTGAAGCAATAAATAAAATAGAAGACAAACCTAAAAAAGGTAATCTTTTACCCATAAAATCATATATTACATTTGTTTTAAAAATTTCCATTATTTAACTCCAAACCATTTTTTACTATCTTTATCTCTTGATATTCTTGACATTAAAGCTTCATAAATACCATGTGTTCCTAAAATTGCTGTCAACATTGAAGCTAAAATACCAATAGAAATAGTAATAGCAAATCCTTTTATTGGTCCTGTACCATAAGCATATAAAAGAACTGCAACTAAAAGTGTAGTTATATTTGCATCTAAAATTGCTCTCATTGCGTTTGAATAACCATCTTCTATTGCTTTTGGTATTGAACTACCTTCTCTTATTAATTCTCTAATTCTTTCAGTAATAATAACATTTGCATCAACTGCCATACCAACTGTAAGAACAATACCCGCCATTCCAGGAAGCGTTAAAGTTGCTCCAAACATTGCCATTACTGCAATTATTATAAAAACATTTGTAATTAAAGCAATATTTGCAATAACACCTGCACGTCTATAATAAATAACCATAAAAATAAATACTAAAGAGAACCCAGAAATAAGTGCAATCATTGATGCTTGAATTGAATCAGCTCCTAAAGATGGTCCTACACTTCTTTTTTCAAGTAATGTTACAGTTGCAGGAAGAGCTCCACTTCTTAGTGCAATCGCAACATTTCCAGCTTCAATCATTGTAAATCCACCAGAAATTTGTCCACTTCCACCACCAATTCTTTCTCTTATATTTGGAGCAGAATAAACTTTACCATCTAAAACTACAGCTAATCTTTTTCCTACATTTTTACCTGTAAATTCACCAAAAATTCTAGCTCCAGTTGAGTTTAATGTAAAATTAATAATTGGTTGATTTGATTGATCAAATCCTACTTGTGCATCAACTACTTGACTTCCATTTAAAATAGGAATCTCTTTTACAAGATATTTAACTTTATCATTATTTGTATCTTCTAAAATCACGTCACCATAAGCTGCTGCTTGAGATGAAGTCATAGTATAAACTTGATCAGCTCTTTCTTCGTCAACTGCCATTAATTCTAAATTTGCAGGTTTTGAAATAAGTTCACGTGCTGCTTTTTCATCTTCTTGTGTTTTTATTCCAGGAAGTTCAACTACTATATCAGTTTGACCTTGTCTTACAACTGTTGGTTCAGATAAACCAAATTGATCAAGTCTATTTCTTATAGTTTCAACTGCTTGAGCAACTGATAAATCTTTTGTTTTTGCAATATCTTCAGCAGTTAGTTTTAATGTATATTTTAAATCTTCTTTTGAAATATCTAAACCTTTTATCTGTTTTAACATTTCATCCATTTTAGGCATTTCATCTGCATCTAAAACGGTAAAAACAACACTATCATTTTCAATTGATAAACCATCAATTAAAAGTTCTTCATCATCAGAAAAATATTTAATAGAAGTTGCAACTGTTTTTATCTTTGAAGTTACAGCTTCATGTGTATTTACACCCAAAAGCATGTGTAATCCACCTTGAAGGTCAAGTCCTAAAGAGATTTTTTTTCCTGTATCTGTTTGTAATAATGATGGAATTGAAAAAACAATACCAAAAATAATACTAAGTATAAATATTACGAGTCTATAATTAAAGATTTTCAATTCTTTTCCTTAAATTAGGGTTTTAGAAATTTTGAGAATAAGATATGTAAAAATACATATCTTAAATATTTGAAAAATTTTAGTCTTCTAAAAGTTTTGCAACAAACTCTCTAACAAGCTTCATTTCAGTTCCATCGTTATTTTTTACTAGAAAATATGTATCTTCTACTTTAACAACTTCTACGATTAAGCCACCATTTGTTACAATCTTATCACCTTTTTTTAAATTAGAAACCATCTCTTTATGAGCTTTCGCTTGTTTTTGTTGTGGTCTGATAATTAAAAAGTAGAAAATTGCAAATAATGCAACTAAGGGTAACAATGAGCTTATTAAATCTGTACTTGAACCTTCCATCAAATTTCCTTTTTAAAAGTAGTTTATTATGTTTTTACTAAAACGCGATTATTCTAACAAAAACTTTATAATAAAAGGCTTGATTACTTCTATTTTATTGAGTTCTTTCATTTACTTAAGTTATTTTAATATTGAATATAAAATTCTGAACACCTTTTTAGGATTATTTGCTATTTATTTTTTATTGATTATTCCAAAACGTTCTTTATTAATTACAGGATTTTTAACTGGAATATTATGGTGTAATTGGATGGCTGTTAGCTTGCAATACTACGACTTAACTTATATTGCACCTATTTTGTTAATTGGAATTGGTTTAGTTTATGCAATAATTTTTTATCTTTTTGCTTTTTATGATAGATTAACTATTAGAATTGCAATGATATTTGCATTTACTTTTTTTGCTCCTTTAGGTTTCAATTGGATGAAATTCGAACTTTTATTTATTGATTCATATATTGGAATTTCAAGAACTGATTTTGCTTTAATACTTTTTTCTTTTTATCTAATAATTAAACTAAAGAAACACAAAATTATTGCATTAATACCTTTACTATTTACATTATCTTTTGAAAAAGGTGAATATATTGATAATCCTATTGCAAAAATTTATATGCCTCAAATGAATGTAGAACAAAACCTAAAATGGCAAAAAGAGTATAGAACAACTTTACATGAAAAGAATTTTGAGGAAATTGCAAAAGCTGTTGAAATGAAAAAAGATTTAATACTTTTACCAGAAACAGCTTTCACAACAGTTTTAAATAGAAATGCTGAGATATTAGAAAGATTAAAAGATTTTTCTAATGATATAGATATTATAACTGGCGCTTTATATGTTGAAGATGACCAAATATTTAATGCTTCATATTTTTTCAGTAAAGGTGAAATTCAAATTGCTAAAAAAGTCGTATTAGTTCCTTTTGGTGAGGAGATACCTTTTCCTAAATTTTTAGTTGATTTTATAAATAAAGTATTCTACAATGGTGCACAAGATTACTCAAAAGCATCAAAACCTACTGATTTTATAATAAAAGGTGAAAAGTTTAGAAATGCTATTTGCTATGAAGGAACAACAGATAAAATATTTGAAGATATAAAAGATACAAGATATATGATAGTTATATCAAACAATGCTTGGTTTACGCCATCAATTGAACCGACTCTTCAACATTTACTTTTTAAATATTATTCTAAAAAATATGGAATTACAATATTCCATGAAGTAAATGGAAGTCCTAATAGAATTTATAGACCTTAAAAGTAGTAGGAAACTCCTACTTTTAGAATATCCTCTTTTTCATTTAAATCATCATTTATATATCTAATATTTAAAGCTAAATTTCTATCAAGTTTATATGTTGAAAAAACTTCAAATAGATTATTTTCTAAATCTTTATTATATTTATCATAACTATAATTTATCCCTAGCTTTATATTATCAAATCTATTTGTAACAGCACCAATAGTTGAACCAATAGAATATAATTGCTCACTATTTTTATAATATAAATTTGAACCTAACATCAAATATATAAAATCTTTGTTCTCGCCAAAAGTAACACCAACTTCTGGTTTTACTTTTAAATAATCACTTCTTTGTTTAAATTGCTCATAACCAACATCTATTCCCCATGATATTGGTTTAAAAAATAAATCTTGAGGAGCAAGTGATTTTATTTTTAAAAGAGTGAATCTATCCAATCTTGCATTTTCATTTTTCTCTTTTTTAATATTTAAATCAAAAAAATCAATATATGCACCTTGTAAATAACCATCACTTATGTCATAGATGTCATTGTAAACTGGTTTTGCAGAAAGTTCAAAACTATCATTACTATTATAAAAAAAAGAGACTCTTGCTGAATCATGTGAGTAAAGCGGGTCAAAAGGAGTTTTTATATCATAAGTTGAAGCTTGTTTGTAAGAACTTCTTTGTTTTAAAAGTTTTAAATATTTTTTTAAATATTCATCCTTTTCATACTCATTATTTGCTCTTTGATACTGTAAATAAGAAATTTTAAAATCCAAATAAGAGATTTTATCTTCAGTGCTTAATGAGTCATCTAAAGCTTCATTTTTATAAACAAAATCTTTTAAGTACTCTTTATTTTGTATCTTTTCATTTAAAATAAATTTCATTTTTCTCATTGATGAGTATCTAAAGTTTGTGTTTTTAATCAAATCATATTTTTGTAAAACTTTTATAGAATCAAGAGGAACTGTTTTAAAATCAAATTGACTAACTAAATCCAAACTTGGCCTTGCTACTTCTAAAAGCCATAAAACATTATATGAACAATTTTCTTTAAAGAAAAAATAATCAGAATATGAATCTTTCAACTCATAAGTATGTAAAACTAATCTATCTATTTCTTCTTGATTTAAATCTAAATCATATTCCCAAATATCTCTTTGTTCAAGGTTGTTATATTCTTTGATTTTTTCATAATAAGGCAAAATTGAATATCTTCCTTCATATTCACCAAATAAACCTTTATAAGCAAAAATCAAACCATTTGTATCTGTTGTTGCAGCAGCATAATTTACTGCATTTGAAATAAGTGGAGTTTTTTCATCAGAACTAATTCTTATAAAAGTATGTCCATACATAGAAGCTGGTGAATTTATATGAGCAGTTGGGAAAACCATTGTTACAGATTTTGCATCTATTGAAGTTATAAATTTATCTAACTCTTCACAAGAATACTCTGCAATCTTTAAATCAGGAAGATTTTGTTTTAACCATTTTACTCTTAATGGAAATCTACATAAAACATTATTTGTTCCATTTTCTAAAGAATTTATAGCCTCAAATAACTCTTCTTTTAAATCATATTTTCCATTTTTTGATATAAAAAAGTTAGTTGAATCTATTTCACTTTCACCATTTCGATAATGTAATAATTTTGCCCAATAAGGATTTTCATAAAGTTTTGTTTGTTCAACAAAAACATTTAATTCAGAAGAATAAGAATAAGTGCAAAATAGAAAGCTAAGTATTAAATACTTAAACTTTCTATTAAAAAGATTACATATATTTAGCAATTGAGTCAATAACGTTTGCTGAAGTTACATCTTGGTTTGAATAAATATTTGAAAAGTTTGCTTGTAATTTAGCAGAAAATGCATCTGTATTTTCTACATTCATTAATTTTGCAACTGTTTGTAATGTTTCACCATGACCAGCTGAAATATCTAAAGCTAATTCGTCCATATTTTCAGCAACAAATTTATTTAATTTATCATTTGATACAAAGTTTGAAGGTTTATCACAATTTGAAGTACCACTTGTAATACCAAAAGTTTGGCTTCCAGATGTACCATTTGTAGTTGCAGCTAACACCTGTAATACTACTGTGTTTTGATTTTTAATAACTAAAGAACCAAGTCCACATCCTGTATTTTCATTTGCATAAACTGAAGCTGTTAAACCAAGTGCAGCTATTAAACCAATAATTTTTTTCATTTCATCTCCTTAAAAATTTGCTTGATTTTATTATGTTTATAGTAAATATGGACTTAAAAAAATAACTATTTTAATACTTTAGCATTATTTTATTTATAATTTCTTCTTTTGATAAATGAAAATCAAGTTGTAAATCAAAAGCAAACTCCAAAATCTCTTTAAATTTTTTTGATGGTTTAAAACCTAAAGCTATTAAATCTCTTCCAAGAATTAATGGAACAATAGCTTTATTTTCTATATCTAACTCTTTTGCTTGAGCCAATAGCCAATTTGTAGCTTCAAAACATTTATCTTTATTTTCTATATCTCTTCCCAAACAATCAGCAAGACAAACTAAACATAAATCTTCAATATTAACTTTCAAAGATAGCCTTTTTATAGCTTTTAATGAGCTCTCTGCTAAATATAATTGAAATGGAGCTAAATGATTTTTGACTAAAGAACAAACAATATCTACAAATTTTTTTTCGTTTGTTAATCTAGATAATAAAGATATAGTTGGTTTGATTCCTAAAGATTCATGTTTATATGAAGTTATTTTTCCATTTATCTCTTTTGTACAAAAAGGTTTTCCTAAATCATGACACAAAATAGCATAAAAAAGATATAGTTTTTTATACTCATTAGTTACTTTTTTCTCTTCTATAATTTCTACTAATTCATCTAAACACATTAAAGTATGAATCCAAACATCACCTTCAGGATGATAAATTGGATCTTGTTCACAGCCTATCAAAACTTCTAATTCAGGAAAATATTTTAGAATACCTAATTCATGGAGAAGTTCAAATCCAATTGATGGTTTAGAAGACTTTAAAAATAATTTTTTGAACTCTTCATAAACTCTCTCTTTTGGCAAATACAAAAGTTCATTACTTAAAACTATTTTTTTGCATAATTTTTTTGTTTTTTCATCAAGATTAAATTCAAATCTTGCTGCAAACTGAACTGCTCGATAAACCCTTAAACTATCTTCAACAAAAGTTTTTTCATTTATATGTTTTAAAATTTTGTTTTTTAAATCATCGATTCCATTAAAAGGGTCAATAAATTCATCTTTAAAATAATCATAACCAATTGCATTTATTGTAAAATCTCTTCGTATTGCTGCTTCTTCAAAACTCAAATTTGAGTTTGTTATAACTTCAAAATCAGTATGAGAGTTTCCAACTTTTTTTTCAATTCTTGGAAGTGCAAAATCAAAATCATATCCATCAACTTTTAATGTTAAAACACCAAAAGATTTTCCAACAAGTTTAACATTTCCAAATTTTTTTAAAGATTTTTCAATTTCTTCAAGTGAGTTAAAATCAAAGATTTCTATATCAAAATCTTTAACTTCTTTATTTAAAAAATAATCACGTACACAACCACCTACAAGAATTGGTCTAGCTCCTAATTCTTGTAAACTTACTAATATATCACTTAAGATTTTAGGTATATTAATCTTTGTTGTAGTGGTGAACATCTTGTTGCGGATAAGGAATAGAAATTCCTTCTTTATCAAATGTTGTTTTAATAGTTTCAGTTAATCCAAATTTTACATCCCAATAATCAGGTGTTTTTGTCCAAGCTCGAACTACGAAATTAACTGAAGAATCAGCTAATTCTGAAACTGCAACTGTAATTCCTTTATCTAGTATTACTTTTTCATTTGAAGAGATAATAGAAGTTAAAATATCTTTTGCTTTTTTAATATCATCATCATATGAAATTCCAACAATCAAATCAACTCTTCTTGTATCAAAAGCATTTACATTTGTGATTGTTCCACTTGTTATTGCACCATTTGGAACTATAATTTTTTGATTATCAGCAGTTATAAAAACTGAATTAAAAATTCCAACTTCACTTACACTTCCTGTAACTCCAGCTGCTGTAACTAAATCACCAACTTTAAAAGGTTTAAATAAAATTATCATAACCCCTGAAGCAAAATTTCCAAGAGAATCTTTTAATGCTAAACCAACAGCTAAACCAGCAGCTCCTAAAATAGCTAAGAATGAAGTTGTTTCAACTCCCAATTTTCCAAGTGCTGTAAGAATTACAACGATTAAAAGTACATAATAAACAATATTTTCTAGAAATCTAACTAAAGTTTCATCCATACCATTAACTTTTCTTAGAACTTTTCCAAGTAAAGATACTATTTTATTTACAAACCATTTTCCTATAACAAAAATTAATAATGCCATTAATAAAGAAAATGCATATCCACCAATAATTTCTACTATATTATCTGGAATATATGAACTAATATCTTTTGTAATAGTTTCAATATTCTTTTCTAATTCTTTTTCCAAAATAACTCCTTAATACTTAATTATTTAGTTAGTTCTACTATTTTTCCTAAAACATCTTCAACTTTAACATCGATTTTTTCTAATGTTTTTCTATCTACGATTTCTACAAAACCTTCAGCTAATTTTTTACCAATTACAACTGCATATGGGAAACCTAAAAGTTCAAAATCACTCATTTTAAAACCAAATCTAGCATTTATTCTATCATCTAAAATTGTGCTAATTCCAGCGTGTTTTAATTTAGCATAAAGTTCTTCACCAACTTGCGCTTCATCCTCTTTTTTAGAGTTTGAAACAATAATATCTACCATAAATGGAGTTGTAGCTTTTGTCCAAATACAACCTTTTTCATCATGATTTTGTTCAATTACAGCTGCAACTAATCTTGAAACTCCAATTCCATAACATCCCATAACAAATGGTTTTGCTTTTCCATTTTCATCTAAAAAGTTTGCATTCATAGCAGCTGAATATTTAGTTCCAAGTTGGAAAATATGCCCTGCTTCAATTCCTTTTGTATATGAAAGTTTTCCACCACAACAAGCACATATGTCACCTTCTTGAACAGCTACTAAATCAAAATATTTTACATCTTTTAAAGTTGATAAATCTGTATTTATTAAGTGATAGTGCTCCTCATTAGCTCCACATGCAAGTCCTATCTCATCTTTTATTTCTAAATCAACAAAGAAATTTATATTTGATGGAAGATTAAATGGTCCACAATAACCAGCAACTAATCCAGCTTCTTTTATATCATCTTCTGTTGCATCAGTTAATTCTAAAGCGTTAACTGCATTACAAGCTTTTGTTTCCTCAAGCTCGTCATCACCTCTTACAAAAAATACAACTATTTGAGTTTTTTCTTCAAAAATTGCTCTTTTAATAACTGCTTTGATTGTTTGAGCTTTTGAGATACTTAAGAAATTTGAAACTTCTTCAATAGTTTTTAAATCTTGTGTTAAAACTTTTTCCATTGAAGCTGGTGTGTTTGTATTTTCAAACCAAGCTGTAAAATGTCTTGGTTTTCGATTTGCTGCTTCAATATTTGCACCATAATCACAAGAATCACAAATAACAATCGTATCTTCACCTGAATCTGCAATTACGTGAAACTCTTTTGAACCACTTCCACCAATTGCTCCTGAATCTGCTGCAACTACTCTAAAATCTAAACCTAATTTTGTATAAATTTTTTTATAAGTTGCTTCCATAAGATTAAATTCTCGAACTAAATCCTCTTCACTTGAATGGAAAGAGTATCCATCTTTCATCAAGAACTCTCTTCCTCTCATAAGCCCAAATCTAGGTCTTGCTTCATCTCTAAATTTTGTATTTATTTGATAAAGATGAACTGGTAAATCTTTGTATGAAGTAATTCTATTTTTTACCATATTTACAACAGCTTCTTCATTTGTTGGACTTAATACAAACTCACCATTTTTTCTATCTTTAAATCGAAGCATTTCTGCTCCCATAGTTGTAGCTCGCCCTGATTCTTGCCATAATGATAAAGGTGTTACAAAACCAAATTGAACTTCGTTTGCACCTGATTCATCCATCTCTTCTTTTACAATTGCTCTGATTTTTTCTAAAACAATTTTTCCTAAAGGCATAAAATCATAAATTCCAGCTCCAGTTTGAGCAATAAATCCACCTCTTACTAAATATTGATGAGATGGTAATGTTGCATCATTTGGTGTCTCTTTTGTTGTTGGAATAAACATTTTACTAAATTTCATTGATTATTTTCCTGTATTTAATTTATTTCTAATTTTTTGCTAAATGGTCGCATTTATATTTAGTTGCAATATTTGAATCATTATTAAATCCAAACATATTTTGAACTGTTCCTACAACTAAATCACATTCCATATTTTTTGAAATATCTTTTAGTTGTTTTGATGGTTGATGTAAATATTCAGTTATTACTGTTTGACAAAGTTTTCTAATATTTTCTTCATCACTAGAATTTATAAAGCCTTTTTTTATTGCTTTTTTTATTTTTTTATCGATAATATCATTACCTTTTACATAAAGATTTTTTACTATTGGCTCAATTTCAAGTGATTTAAGCCATTCAAAAAACTCTAACGACATACGACTTACTATTCCATAAGCTGTTTTTGCTTGTTCTGCTCTTAAACTCATATTTTCATTTACAATATCTTGTAAATCATCAACCGAATAAATTTCTAAATTTGGCATAGATATATCTTCATCTATATCTCTAGGAACTGCAATATCAAACCAATATCTATTTATACTTGAATTTGGAGCATTATCTTTTGTAATTATTGGATAAGGTGCAGAAGTTGCTGTTATCATAACTGGTATTTTTTCAAGTAGGTTTGATAATTCATTATAAGGTTCAACATTTACATGAACTTCGAATGTTGTTGCTAAATTCTGAGCTTTTTTCATATCTCTACTAATAATTGTTACATCAAAACCTGATGAAATAAGATGTTTAACTGTAAGCTCACTCATTTCACCTGCACCAATTACTAAAGCTTTTACACCTTTTGTATTTCCAATAATATCTTTTGCTTTTGCAACTGCTGTTGAAGCAACAGAAACAGAACCTGTTCCTAAACTTGTTGCATTTCTTACTTGTGCAGCACATTTAAAAGCATAGTGCATAACTCTTGTTATATTTGAGCCACAATAACCTTTTGCTTGAGAAAATCTAAAAGCATCTTTTAATTGTCCAACAATTTGTGTCTCACCAATTACAAGTGAATCAAGTGCAGAAGCCACTGAAAATAGATGATGAACTGCTCCGTCATTATCATAAATATCAGCTCTATCATATAAAAGTTCAAAATCAAGCCCAGAATAACTTGCTAATTTTTCTATAATATTTCTAGCACTTTGTTTTACATTTGAAGATCTAGTGATTATTTCAACTCTATTACAAGTTGATAATAAAACTACCTCTTTTGTAGCTTCATTTTCTAAAATTTGTTTTATAAATCTCTCTTTATCTTCATCACTATTAAAAGCCAGTTTTTCTCTCATTTTAATATCAATATTTTTATGAGAAAAACTAATTATTAAGTAACTCATTAAAACTCTCTTTCAATCATTGCTTTCATTATCATAACAAGAGTTTGGCTATCTTTTTCATCTATTACAGCACTAATTGCTTCATTTCCAATCTCTTTAGCTTGTAAGATTGAATCTTCTAAAGCTTTTGTTATTTTCATTTGTTCTTTAATCCAAGTACTCTCTTCTGCACTTAACTCTTTTTTATATAATGAAGCAAGTTTAGTTTTATCTTCAACTCTTTCATATAAAAATAAATATGGAATAGTTACTTTCCCTTCAACAAAATCAAGCATTGCTGGTTTTCCTAAAGTTGCACTATCTTGTGTAATATCTAAAATATCATCTACCATTTGAAATGCAAGTCCAAGATTTTTACCATAAAGTGCATATTTATTTTCATCAAGTCCAGCTAATATTGCAGCTGCTTTCGCACTTGCTTCTATTAAAGAAGCTGTTTTTTTATAAATCATATCAAGATATAAATCATAAGAAGTATTGAAGTTTTCAGTTAAATCTACATCCATCATCTCACCAATACTTAAAAGTGTTACAGCATTTGAGATTGTATATGCGATTCTTTTATCCATTTGTGAAAGTTCAGTAAATGCACGTGAGTATAAAATATCTCCAAACATTATAGAAGTTTTATTATCATAAAGTGCATTTACACTTGGTTTTCCACGTCTAGTATCTGCTTCATCAATAACATCATCATGTAAAAGTGATGCTGCATGAATCATCTCTACAATTGCACAAAGTTTAACACTTTCTTCACCTACTCCTGCAATTTTAAGTATAAGTTTAGAACGCAACATCTTACCTGTTGCTAATTTATCTAAAAGTTCTAAACTTTTTTGATGATTACAAACTTTTACAAACTCTTTTATCTGATTTTTAACTTGTTCTAACTCTTCCACTTCTAAACCTTTATGAATCTAATCTACAGATAATTTCACCAGTAAATTCAACATAAAGACCTTTTTTCATAGCTTTAACTTTTTCTGCGTTTTCTAAAGTATACTCTTTAATAAATTCATTAATATCAAAATTTTCATCTTTATTTTCACTTATTATCATTTCAAGTACAGCCAATTTTTCTATAATTTTATCTATTTCATCTTCTACAACTTCTTTTGAAGCTTCTCTTGTAACGTCAAAAAACTTAGATTTTGGACTTCCCATAAAAATATCATCTTCGTCTTCAGTAAACCAATCACTAAACATCGACATCTATATTTCCTTTCAAATCGTTCCTCTTTAAAAGGGAACCTATTTTGTTTAATTTCTACTTTTTTAGCAGGATTTATAAAAAATCCTTAAAAAGTAACAAAAACCTAAAGGGCTTTAAGAATAAAGCCTATACATATCTATTTTTCTAATCTAACTCTTACAGATTTAGCATGAGCTGTAAGACCTTCTGTATCCGCTAATAAGGCACAAGCTTCACCTAATTCATTTATAGCATTTTTTGAGAAATTTATAATTGAACTTTTTTTCATAAAATTTTCTACATTTAATGGACTATAAAACTTAGCTGTACTTCCTGTTGGAAGAGTATGATTAGGACCTGCTATATAATCTCCAATTGGTTCAGGAGTATTTTCACCTAAGAAAATTGCACCTGCATGTTTGATATAAGGTAACAATTCAAAAGGATTTTGTGTCATAACTTCTAAGTGTTCAGGTGCTATTTCATTCATTAAAGAGATTGCTTCTTCCATATTTGAAGCAACAATTATTGCTCCTCTTTCATCTATTGATTTTCTAGCAATTGCTTCTCTACTTAAAGTTTTTAAATACTCTTCAACTTCTTTACTTGTTAAACTAGCAACTTCATCACAAGTTGTAATCATAATTGAACTTGCCATTTCATCATGTTCAGCTTGAGATAATAAATCAATTGCTAAATAGTGAGGTTTTGCTGTTTCATCAGCTAAAATTCCAATTTCAGAAGGACCTGCAATCATATCAATATTAACTTCACCAAATACAAGTTTTTTAGCAGTAGCAACAAAAATATTTCCAGGACCAGTTATTACATCAACTTTAGGGATAGTTTGTGTTCCATAAGCCATAGCAGCAATTGCACTTGCTCCTCCAACCTTATAAACTTTTGAAACTTTACATAAGTGGCAAGCAGCAAGTAAAAGTTCATTTACTTCATTATTTGGAGTTGGTGTACATACAACTATTTCTTTAACTCCAGCAACAATTGCTGGAACTGCATTCATCAAAAGTGAACTAGGATATGCAGCTTTTCCACCAGGAATATAAAGCCCAGCTTTATCCACAGGAGTAACTTTTTGTCCTAAAATTGTCCCATTTGACTCAAAATCAAGCCAAGATTTTGGAAGTTGTTTTTCATGATATGTTTTAATTCTATCATATGCTGTATGAAGAGCAAGTCTTAGTTTCTCATCAATATTTTCATATGCTTTTTTCATATCATCTTGAGAAATCAATAAATCATTATCTGATTTAACTTCCCATTTATCAAACTTTTCAATATGTCTTTTTAAAGCAACATTTCCTTCTGCTACTATTTCGTCAATAATATTCATAACAATTGATGAAACGCCTTTTATATCACTTTTAGCTCTTGCTAAAATAGAATCAAATTCACTTTGAAAGTTCGTATCTTTTGTATTTATTATTTTCATTTATATTTTTCCTAAAATCTCTTTTACAATATCATTTAAATCTTTTTTCTCAACATCAACCACTATTTTTGCAACATTTTCATAATCACTAACTCTTGAATTATAAAGTTTTAAAGCTTCTTCCATATTTTGTAAAAGTGGTCTTTTTTTCAATTTATTTGCAGCATTTGGAGCATTATTTATTCTATCTAAGATACCTTGAAATGATGATTTTAAATAAACAACTTTTCCTATTTTATTTATGTTTTCTTGTTTATAAAATCCACCACCTGTGGAAATGATTGTGTTATCTACACTTTTTTCTAACCATAAAGCAGTTTTTTTCTCTAAAGCTCTAAAATATGGTTCACCTTCAACTTCAAAAATCTTTTTGATTTTTCTGTTTTCCATACTTTCGATTAAATCATCAGTATCAATTGCAAACATATCAGATTTTTCAACTAAAGCCCTTGCAACTGTACCTTTACCAACACCCATAAAACCAATTAGTATAATATTATTCTTTTTCATAGTGGTGGATTATATCTAATTTATAGTAAATTTATATAGTACAAAAAAGGATATTAGTTTTAATTAGGTATTTTTTTGATAAAATCTATTTTTAAAAACGATGTAAAATAGGAAAACAATGGGTTTAACTAAACTAATTTCTGAAATAAAAGATTCTATAAGTAAAGATGTTTCTTTACAAGAAATTTTAGATTCAATGATAAAAAATCGTACGAAACATTTTGTTTTACTTGATGGGCAAAAAGCTGTTGGAATTATAACTGAAAGAGATATTTTATTTTCATATGCAAAACATATTGATTTAAATTCAAAAGCAATTGATTTTGCAAATAAAGAACTAATTACAACTAAGTCAAATAGAAAAATAAACTATGTTTTAGGATTAATGCTAAATAATAAAATAAGAAGAATCATTGTTTTAGATAAAGAAAATAACTATTTAGGTTCTATTTTACAAGAAAATCTTATTTTTGAATTTGAACAAGATATATTTAAAACAAATATAAAAGCAAAAGATTTAATAAAAGACAAATCAAAAGCTTTTTTTGTACAAAAAGATGCCACTATTCAAACTACTTTAGACTTAATGAGCGAAAAGAATATAGGTTCAGCTTTAGTATTTGATAATCTTACTCCAATTGGAATATTAACAGAAAGTGATGTTATTAATCTTGCACAAAAACATATTGATACAACTTTAAATGTAGAAAACTTTAGTTACAAAAATTTAATAACTTTTGATAGTGAAGAGTCTTTATTTAGTATTGTAAATACAATGAGAAAAAAAGACATAAGAAGAGCTATAATTTTTGATAAAAATAGTTCTTCTTATTATGTAATTACTTCAAAAGAGATTCTGAATAATATAAAAGGGAACTACAATTTATTTTTAGAATCAAAATTAAAAGATGTTAAAAATACTTTTAATTCACTTAATGAAGCAGTTATTGAAGTTTTTGATAATGATGATGAACAAATAATATATTGGTTTAATCAAAAAGCAAATAAATTATTTGATATAAAAATTGATGAAGATATTACAACTTTAATTCCAAAAGCAAGATGGAATTTAATTTATGAAAAAATAAAAACAAATAATTTTAATGAAAAAGAGATTATTGAAATTGATAAAAATACCTTCCAATTAACTATAATATATAGCAAAATTTTAGAAAACTCTATAATAAAACTTCTTTTTACAAATATTTCAGAAATTACAGATGCAAATAAAAAAATAGAAACTAACTTTAAATATCTATATGAAGAAGTACCTTATCCTTATCAGTCACTAGACGCGAAAGGTTTAATCACTAATGTAAATAAAAAATGGCTAGAAATTACAGGTTATGATAAAAATGATGTAATAGGACAAAAGTTTGCATCTTTTACAGTTGAAAAACCTGAGATTCTACAAAATTTATTTTCAAAGTTTATGCAACATAAACATATTGAAAATATTATTCTAAGAATAAAAAAGAAAAATAACGAAATTATACTTGCGAGTTTTACAGGAAATATTTCAAATATAAATGGGGAAATTAGAACTCACTGTATTTTCAAAGATATAACTGAAGAAGAAAAAATCCAAAAGAAATTACAACTTTCTGATATAGTATTTGAAAATACAACTGAAGGTATTATTATCACAAATGAAAGAGGTGAAATAATTTCAGTAAATAGTGCGTTTAGTAAAATTACAGGTTATAGTTTTGAAGAGATAAAGGGACAAAATCCTAAAATTCTAAAATCTGGAAAACATAATATAGAATTTTATCAAATCCTTTGGGAAGAGTTAATAAAAAAAGGTGCTTGGAAAGGTGAAATTTGGAATAGAAAAAAAAGTGGTGAGATTTATCCTGAATGGCTGAATTTAAGTTTAGTAAAAGATTCTGAAGGAAATATTTTAAATTATGTAGCTTTATTTTCTGATATTACAAAAATAAAAAATTCAAATGCAAAAATAGAGTTTTTAGCACATCATGATCCACTAACAAATCTTCCAAATCGTCTATTATTAAAAGCGAGACTTATAAAATCAATAGAAAAAGCAAATGAATTAAAATATAGATTAGCAATCTTTTTTATTGATATTGATAACTTTAAATTGATAAATGATACTTATGGTCACTCAATTGGTGATAATATTATTTCACTTGTAGCAAATAGATTACAAAAAAATATAAGAAAAAATGATACAATTTCTAGAATTGGTGGAGATGAATTTATAATTGTAATTGAAGATGTTGATAATAAAGATATAGAAAAATTAGCAAAAAAAATTGTAAGTGATTTTAAAGAACCAATAAAAATGGAAGAGTATCTTTTTGATACAACAGTTAGTGTTGGTATCTCTATTTTTCCAAATAATGGTTTAAATGCAGAAGATTTAATAAAATATGCTGATACAGCTATGTATAGTGCAAAAAATGCAGGGAGAAATCAATATCAATTTTACAAAGAAGAAATGACAAGTGAAATTTTTGAAAAAATTATTATGAAACAAGAATTAACTGAGGCTTTAAAAAACAATGAATTTGAAGTATATTATCAACCACAAATTGATTTAAAAACAAACACAATTTTAGGAGCAGAAGCGCTTATTAGATGGAATCATAAAACATTAGGAGTTATTTCACCTGAAAATTTTATTCCTTATGCAGAAGAATCAAAACTAATCATTCCTATTGGTGAATTTGTACTAAAAAAAGCTTGCGAGTTTATAAAAAAATTAAATGACTTAAAACTTTTAGAAAATGGATTAATTGCTGTAAATATTTCAAATATTCAAATAAAATATAGTCAAGTTTTAAAAACTATCGTTAAAGAGTTAGAACATTCAAAATTAAATCCACAAAATTTAGAGATTGAATTAACAGAAAGTTATATCATGGAAGATGTTGAAGAGTCTTTATTAATTTTGGAAAATCTAAAAAATCTTGGTATAAAACTTGCTGTTGATGATTTTGGAAATGGTTATTCCTCTTTAAACTATTTAAAACAATTTCCAATTGATAAACTAAAAATTGATAAATCATTTATAGATGGGCTTCCTTCAAATAAAAAAGATGTTGCAATAGCAAGAACAATTATAGCTTTAGGAAATGGTTTAGGAATGAAAACCATTGCTGAGGGTGTAGAAACAGAAGAACAAAAAGAGTTTTTAAGAAAAGAAGGGTGTGATGAAATTCAAGGTTGGTTTTATTCAAAAGCTTTAAGAGAAGAGGATTTTATAAAGTTTATAAAAGAGTTTAAATAACTTTTTTTGCCTCTTCTGCTAAAAAGATTATCTCAAATACTGCGCCTTTATGCCCACTATTCTCATAAATATAATCTTCATTATATACTGATATTCTTCCTTTCATATGTTTTTCAATAATCTCTTTTGACATATAAAGCCCTATTCCTGTACCTTGAGATTTGAATTTTGTTGTAAAATATGGCTCGAAAACTTTTTCTAAAATATTTTCTGCTATTCCACCTGCATTATCTTTTATAAAAATTTTTACCCTATTTTCTTCTTTTCTAATATCAACAAAGATATATTTTTGATCTAACTCTGTTTTTTCAAATTCATCTTTTGCATTATTTAAAATATTTATTATTACTTGTAAAAATTCATTTTCAAAACCATAAATATAAACATCATTTAAATTTTTTATAAAGATTATATTTCTTAAATTAAATTGTATTTCTAACAAATCAAAAGCTTTTTGGAAAACCTTTTTGAGATTAAAATAATAAGCTTCTTTGTTTGGATTAAAATAATCTCTAAAATCATCTATTGTTTGAGACAAATATTTTGTGGTAGTTGTAATAGCATCCATTGAACGAAGAATCTCTTCTTTATTTATTTCTCCATATTGGTATTGAAGTTTTATTCCAGTTGAAAGAGTCGAAATAGAACTTAAAGGTTGTCTCCATTGATGAGCAATATTTTCTAACATTTCTCCCATTGCAGCCATTTTCGATTGTTGAGCTAACATACTATCTTTTTCTCTACTTTTTTTAATATAACTTAATACTTGTTGTTTATATTTATAAAATCTTCTTTCTAATCTTTTTGATATATAAAAAGATAAAAATAGAAATACTATAGTTATCAATCCACTAACAGTAAAAAGACTTAACAGATTATGTAAATAATTTTGTTTATATTCATATTGTTTAGTTTTTATTTGTTCTGCTAATTCATCAGTATAAAAACCAGTTGCAATTGCCCAATCCCAATCTTTAAATCCTTTAACAAAAGTGATTTTTTCAGAAGGAAGCTTTGTATCAGGCTTTATTGTTCCTACATATTTTAAAAAACCTTCACCTTTATTTGCCAAATTCATAATCTCTTTTGTAATCATAAATCCATTTGCGTCTTTTAGAGTTATTCTATTAACTCCAATATATGATTTTTCAATATGAGTTAAATAAACTCCTTTTTCATCTATTACAAAAATATATCCATTTTTAGAGTATTTTATACTGCTTATATATTCCAAAATCTCTTTTTTTATTTTTTCTTCAAAATCTTCTAAATACTCTCCTGTTCCTATATACCAATTGTATGGTTCAAAAACTTTATTGAAAGTAATTTTCTTATACTGTTTTAATTTATTAAAAGCTTCTGGTTTCTTCCAATAATATTCATTATAAGATTCTTTTTTTATTTTTAAATCATTGATTACATTTTCAATAAATTTAGAACCATAATTATCCTCAAAATCTAAAATACTTTTATTTTCAAACTGAGGATATAAAGGATGTAAAATTGACTTTCCTTCCATTGTATTTATATAAAAATAGCCTCGATTGTCATTAAACCTTAAAGCTTTTAAAGCATCTTTTATTCTTGTTTGTATTTGTTCAGCTGATTCTTTATCTTTATATTTTTCATAAATATATGTCATCATATTATGAATAGCTAAAACCCTACTTTTTATATCGTGTTTTAACTCTTTTTCACTATTCAATTTTTTATGAATAATATAGTCATAAATTTTATTTACTTCATCTTTTATAATATTTTGATTTCTTTTTAAATAGTCATTTTCTAAAGCTTTTAAATCAGATTTTAATGTAATATTTTTATCAATATACAATAAAGATATGATTATCATACAAACTAATGCGACTATAAAAATTGGTGTATATTTTATTAATTTTATAAGTTTTTTTTCTTTTTTTGTTAACATAAAAGATATATTATCTTTTTTTTCTTTAATATAAAAAAATTTATTTAAGAGTTATATTTATAGGTATATCTCTCTTTCATAGAGATATTTCCAAGTAGTCCACCTTGATGAATATATAAGAAGTTAAACTCATCTTTTTTATCAAAATTTTCTACATATTTTTCAAAACAAAGCCAACCTAAACTATCATAAAGTAAATCAAACTCAATATTTGTTTGCTTTAGCAACTCATTATGGATTTCATATAACTCTTTATAAAGTTTCCCAAAATGATATTTTTTCTCTTTTTTTAAAATTGTTGGAAAATTAGTTTTTTCAAGAGCTAAAAACTGTTTTTCTAAATATTCATCATCACCAACACAAGAACAAGTCAAAACTTCAAATGGAAGAAATTTTTGTAGATAAAGTGCCGTTGTTCCTGTGCCACTTGGTAAAAAAACTTTTAGATTTTTTATTTGATTTTCTTTTGCCCAAGTTTTTATCTCATTAGCTAAAATCTCTATTCCAAAAGATGCTTCACTTACAGCGCCACCTTCACTAATAAAAAGTTCATCATCTTTAAAAGTTTTTGGAACTTCAGCTTCTATAATATTCATTCCAAATTCTTTTGCAAATTTATAATTTCCAATTGGATTTTCTTTTAAATATGAAGCAATATGATCAACATAATAATCAAACTTCCAACCTTTGATTTTACACAATACAGAGAGTGAATACATTGCATTTGATTGGGCAGAACCAAAAGATATAACTTTTTTAATTTTTGGGAAATCATTTTTCAAAAAATAGTAAAACTTTCTAGCCTTATTTCCTGAAAAATCTTTGTGTAATAAATCATCTCTTTTTACAAAATATTTTTGATTATTAAAGCTTATTTGTTCAATTAAAGAATTTGTATAGTTCATAAAAAATTGTACCATCTATTAGCAAAATTTCTGTACAATGTCACAAAAAATTATTGAGGTCGTTATGGATTTAATGGGATACATTGATAAAGGTGGAATTATTGTTTATATTTTAATTGCTTTAAATGTGATTGGATTTACTATTATTTTATGGAAATTTTTTACACTTCCAAGAAAAAATGCAATTATTAGTCAAATTAAACATAGAGTTACAAAAGATTCTTCTCTTACATCTCAAATAGAATATGAAGTTAAAAAACTTGAATCTGGACTTACTATTATAAAAAATATAGCAACAGTTGCCCCACTTTTAGGACTTTTAGGAACTGTTATTGGAGTTTATAAATCTTTTGAAGCAATTACTCAAAATGGTTTAGGTGACCCAACAATCTTTTCAAATGGAATCGGGATTGCGTTGATTACGACAATCGCAGGTTTAATTGTAGCAATTCCTCATCAAATAGCTTATAATCATTTTATCTCTTTGATTGATTCAATTGAGTTAAAAGCTAAAAAAGAGCTAGCGAGCGAATAATGAAAAGACGTGAAGCTTTAGGCTTAGATTTAACTCCTGTTATTGATGTTGTTTTTATTTTACTTATCTTTTTTATAGTTACATCTGTATTTAAAAAAGAAGAATTAGCTTTAATTTTAGATTTACCTACATCAACTGCAAAAGAGATGGAAATAAAAGAAGAACAAGTTTTTATAGAACTTAATCAAAATAAGTTAGCAATTAAAGGGATAGAAGTATCTTTTGAATCACTTGAAGATAACTTAAAAGCAATAAAAAATAAAAATAAACCAGTTATTGTAAGAATTGATAAAAAAGTTGAGTATCAAAGGGTAGTAAAAGTTTTAGATTTACTTCAAAAATATGATTTAACAAATCTAGCTTTAGTTACAAATGAAGAAGGGAAGAAGTAATTATTTCTCTTCTTCTAAAAGTTGTTTATACTCTTCATCTGTAAAAATTCTTGATTTTGTAATAAACTGATAACCCAGATCTATCTCTAGAGAAAAAGAATTTCCAAAAGCAGCTTTTTCTTCTCTTACATCAATTGTAATAAAAGAGTGTTTGAAATATTCAAATTGGTCTTTATCTATAAAAAATTCACATCCACAAATTTCGCCTAATTTTACATTACGACTAGGAACATAAAAATCACCTTTTTCATAACACATAGGAGCTGTTCCATCACAACATCCACCACTTTGATTAAAAACCAATTCTCCATGTTCTTTTTTTAATCTTTCTATTACCTCAGCAGCAGCTGGTGTTACATCTAGTCTTTTCATTTTTTGTCCTTTTTAAAGCAAAAAAGCCCATAGAAAAAACTTCTATGGGCTTAATAATTTTATTGTAAAGCTAAAATCCTAGAAGAATCCTAATTTATTTTTGTTGTATGAAGTTAAAATATTTTTTGTATGTCTATAAGAATTTAACATCATCATATGTGTTTCTCTTCCGATTCCTGATTTTTTATATCCACCAAATGAAGCATGTGATGGATAGATATGATAACAATTTACCCAAACTCTTCCAGCTTCTATTCCACGACTGAATTTATGTAATTGATGTGCATCTCTTGACCAAACACCTGAACCTAATCCATAAATTGTATCATTTGCAATTGCTAATGCTTCTTCTTCATCTTTAAAAGTAGTAACAGCAAGAACTGGTCCAAAAATCTCTTCTTGGAAGATTCTCATTTTATTATGACCTTTAAATAATGTTGGTTGAATATAGAAACCATTTGGATTAGTTTCTGATTTGTAAACATCACCACCGATTAATAATTCTGCTCCTTCTTCTTTACCAATTTTAATATATTCCATAATTTTTTCTTTTTGGTTAAGTGAACATTGAGCACCCATCATACACTCAGTATCTAAAGGGTTTCCTAATTTAATAGCTTTAACTCTTTCAAGTACTCTTGCCATAAATGGTTCATAAATTGATTCTTGAATTAAAGCACGTGAAGGACAAGTACAAACTTCTCCACTATTAAATGCAAATAATACTAAACCTTCGATTGCTTTATCAAAAAATTCATCATCAGCATCCATGATTGATTCTAAGAAAATATTTGGTGATTTTCCACCTAACTCTAAAGTTGAAGGAATAATATTTTCAGTTGCATATTGCATAATTAATTGACCAGTTGTAGTTTCACCTGTAAATCCAACTTTTTTAACTAATTCATGAGTAGATAAATATTTACCAATTTTTCCACCTGCACCATTAATAATATTAATAACACCTTTTGGTAATACTGATTGAATTGTTTCCATTAATAATAAAATTGACATTGGAGTAGCACTTGCTGGTTTCATAACAACACAATTTCCAGCAGCAATTGCAGGAGCTAATTTCCATGCTGCCATTAATAATGGGAAATTCCAAGGAATAATTTGTGCAACAACACCATATGGTTCATGAATTTCTTGAGAAATTGTATTTTCATCTAAATCAGAAACTGTTCCTGACTCTGCTCTAATTACAGAAGCAAAATATCTAAAATGATCAACTACTAAAGGAACATCAGCATTTAAAGTTTCTCTAATTGCTTTTCCATTATCTAAAGTTTCAGCTATTGCTATATTTTCCAAATTTGCTTCTATTGCATCTGCAATTTTATTTAATAAAGTGCTTCTTTCAATAACTGATGTATGTTTAAATGATTGAAATGCTTTATTTGCAGCTAAAATAGCAGCTTCACAATCTTTTTCATTTGATCTTGGAATTTTTGTTAAAACTTCACCATCTACAGGAGAAATATTATCAAAATATTCACCACTAATTGGAGCTACCCATTCTCCACCAATGAAATTTTCGTATTGAGGTTTATATGTTGGTTTTGTATAAATCATTTTTATTCCTTTTAATTCAAATATTGAAGAAATATTTTTTCTCTTCAGATGGTAAAATTCTATCTTATGTTTATAGCCTAATTATAGCGATAGCATAGCATTAGCATAGCATTGATAATAATCGTGACAAATTACGATTTTATGGTTTATTTATTATTTTATTTATTTAATACTTTTTAAAAATTTGCTAAAATTTTCCTATGAAAACATACAACTATACGTTAAATGACTCTTCTTTGGAAATGTTGATTGATTTTCCTTCTTTTAAAAATAAAAAAAATTTATTAATTCAAATATTTTGTGGAAATAAAAAACACTATTTAGAAAATATAGTAAAAATAATAACAAAAAATTTACCTCAAGCTATTTGTATAGGTTCTTCAACAGATGGAGAAATAAATGAAGAAAACATTACTACATTAAATACTGTCATATCTATATCTGTTTTTGAAAAAACTACATTAAAAGCAATTTATGTAAAAAATGAAAACTCTTTTATAAATGGAGTTGAAATTGCAAAAGAACTATTTTCTGAGAAGACTAAACTTCTTATTACATTTACAGATGGGAAAAAAACAAATGGAGAAGAGTTTTTAAAAGGTATAAATTCTATAAATAATAAAATCATTGTTTGTGGAGGAATGGCAGGAGATAATGCAAATTTCAATCAAACTTTTATCTCTTATCAAGATAAAGTATTCACTTATGGTTGTGTTGGAGTTGTATTCGACTCAGACGTTTTACAAGTGAGAAATTCTTATAACTTTAATTGGTCAGAAATAGGTATAGTTCATACAATTGATGAAGTTGATAAAAATAGAGTTTATAAAATTTCAGGTTTAACACCTCTAGATTTTTATAAAAAATATTTAGGTTCTTATGTTGCTTCTTCACTTCCTGCAACAGGAATTGAATTTCCTTTAATTGTACAAAAAAATAATCTTCCTTTAGCAAGAGCTGTTATTTCAAAACATATCGATGGGAGTTTAAGCTTTGCTGGAAATTTAGAAAAAGGAGATATTGTAAAACTTGGATTTGGGAATATTGAACTTATTATGAATAATCCTATAGAATCACTATTTAAAGACCAACCTTTGGAAAATATTGAATCAATTTTCATATATTCATGTATGGCAAGAAGACGTTATATGCCTAATATGATTGATATTGAAATAAAACCTTTTTCTCAAATAGCTCCAACTTGTGGCTTTTTTACATATGGAGAATTTTTTCATTATCAAGAGAATAATCAGCTTTTAAATCAATCTTTAACATTAGTTGCCTTGAGTGAGAATTGTTCCAAAAAAAATTCAAAAAAACAGATAAAAATATCGCAAGCTCCTTTGAGTGAGCATGCAAGAAGTCTTGAAGCATTAACACATTTAATTCAACAATCTTCAAATGATTACAATAAACAATCAAAAAAACTAGAAGAAGGAAATATTTATTCTCAAAATTTAATAACTGCACAAAAAAGATTTTTAAAACATGCAGTACATGAAACAAATACACCACTATCAGTTATTATGGGAAATATAGAGATGTTTGAGATGGAATTTGGAAAAAACAAATATCTTTCAAATATTGAAGTTGCTATGAAAAATATCTTTAGTATATATGATGATTTAAGTTATCTAATAAAAAAAGATCAAGTAAATTCTGCAATTCATAAAATAAATATAGTTGATTTTGTAAGAAGTAGAATTGATTTTTTCACATCTTCGGCTTTAAAGTTTAAATCAAATTTTAAATTTCAAGCATTAAAAGATGAAATAAATATAAATTTTAATGAAATAAAACTTCAACGAATTGTTGATAATAATTTAACAAATGCTATAAAATATACTTTGCCAAATGAAACAATATTTGTAAAACTTTCTATTTTTAATAAAGAGTGTAATTTTACAATAGAAAGCAATTCAAAACAAATATTAAATCCGCAAGAAATTTTTGAAGAATATTATAGAGAACAAGTTTCACAAGAGGGATTTGGATTAGGATTAAATTTAGTAAAAAGAATTTGTAATGAAGAAAACGTAGGTATAAAACTTGAATCAGGTAAAGATTGGGCATCATTTACTTATACTTTTAAAGGAGTATTATGAAAATTTTATTAGTTGAAGATGATTTTATGTTAAATGAAATGATTACTGAATATTTAAATTCAACTGGTCATGCAATAATAAGTGCAAAAAATGGAGTAGAAGCATTAGAAATATTAGATTCTGAAAAATTTGATTTACTAATTTTAGATATTTCTCTTCCTGATATAGATGGATTTACAATATTAGAAAGATTACATGAGCAAAAATTAAATATTCCAACTATTTACATTTCTGCGTTAATTGATATTGAAGATATATCAAGAGCTTTTGATTTGGGCTGTTTTGATTATTTAAAAAAACCTTTTCATCTAAAAGAATTAACTTTAAGAATAAACAAAATTTTAAAAACAAGAATCGTCCCTCAAAAACATAAAAGATTATCTAATCAATATAGTTTTGATGCAGAAACTATAACTTTATATTTTAATAATGAACCACATATCCTACCTAAACGTCAACTTCAAATTATTGAACTTCTTGCACAAAATAGAAGTTTAGTTGTAAATTATGATATGTTTAGAACTTATGTTTGGAATGATGATTATATTGATAATGCAACAATAAGAGCAGAAGTTAATAGAGTAAAAACTGTATTAAAAGAAGATTTTATAAAAAATATAAGAGGAAGTGGATATATAATAGAAAGACCTAATTAAAATTATTTTAGAGGAAATTCCTCTAAAATATTAGTTTTTATTTAAAGCACAAAGATCAGAAAAAGCAACTTCTAGTCTAGCTATCATTGTTTCTTGACCAGCTCTTAAGAATTTTCTTGGGTCATAGTAGTTTTTATTTGGTTTATCTTCACCTTCTGGGTTACCAATTTGCCCTTGTAAATAATCATGGTATTTAGCTTCATAAGCTCTTACACCATCCCACATTGCCCATTGAGTATCAGTATCAATGTTCATTTTAATAACACCATAAGAGATAGCTTCTCTTATTTCACTTAAAAGTGAACCTGAACCACCATGGAAAACAAAATCAACTGGTTTATCAGAAGTTTTTAATTTATCTTGAATATATTTTTGTGAATTATCTAAGATTTTTGGACTTAAAACAACATTTCCTGGTTTGTATACACCATGAACATTTCCAAAAGATGCAGCAATTGTAAAATTATCTCCAACTTCTTTTAATTTTTCATAAGCATAACAAACTTCTTCTGGTTGTGTATAAAGTAAAGCATTATCAACATCACTGTTATCAACACCATCTTCTTCACCACCAGTAATTCCAAGTTCAATCTCTAACATCATATCAATTGCATTCATTTTTTTGAAATACTCAACACAAATTTCAATATTTTCTTCTAAACTTTCTTCACTTAAATCAAGCATATGAGAAGTAAACAATGGTCTTCCTGTTTTCTCAAAATGCTCACAGCCAGCTTCAATTAACCCATCAATCCAAGGTAAAAGTTTTTTTGCTGCATGGTCTGTATGTAAAATTACAGGTATTCCATAAGCTTTTGCCATAGTATGAACATGGTTTGCGCCACTAATTCCACCAAGAACTGCTGCATCTGAAGTTTTTAAACCTTTTCCCGCATAAAAACCAGCACCACCATTTGAGAATTGGATAATAACTGGTGAATTAACTTTTGCTGCTGCTTCTAAAACTGCATTTACTGAATCAGTTCCTACCACATTTACAGCTGGAATCGCAAAATTATTCTCTTTTGCATAAGCAAAAAGTTTTTTTGCTTCACTACCTGTTAAAACACCAGGTTTTACAACATTTAATACACCCAATTTAATCTCCTTATTTAATTACTATTTTTGCGTCTTTTCTTAATTCGTCTGTTAACTCTTTTACTTTTTTATTATAACTATTTCCTAATAAAATTTGAGAGATGTTACCTTCAACTTCATTATAAGCTAAAGCTTTTGAAGGAATTTTGTCTTTTAAATAAATTACATGATAACCAAATTGTGTTTTTGTTGGAACTTTAGAATATGTACCTTTTGACATTGCTTTTGCTGCACTTGAAAATTCTGGAACCATTTGATCTGCTGGGAATTTTCCTAAATACCCACCATTTTTGCCAGCTGGATCTTGTGATTTAGTTTTTGCTAATTCTTTAAATTTTTCTTCTTTATTTGAAGCTTTGTCTAATTGTTTGATTATATCAAAAGCCTCTTTTTCAGTTTTAACTAAAATATGACTTGCTTCTAAAGTTTCAGGCATTACAAATTTTGCTTTATTTTTTTCATAAAAATCTTTTTTCTCATCTTCTGTGAATTTGATTTTATCAATTTGATTTTTTTGCCAAACTTGGAAAGCTAAATCTTCTTTTATTTTATTTATTGTTTCAACATATTGTGGATCTTTTTCAATTCCATCTTTAATAGCTTTTTTAGCTAATAATTTTCTATTGATAATTTGCTCTAATACTTGTTTTTTAGCATTATCTGGTAATTTATCAAAATCTATTCTTGGATCTTGTAAAGCCATTGAGATATCTTGTTTAGTGATTTGTTCACCATCAACTGTAGCATAAAAATCAGCTGCATTTAAAGCAGAAACTAATGCAATTGAAGCAACGAAACTTGATACTATTTTTTTCATTTTATTCCTTGAAATTATATTTGCGACATTTTATCTTTTCATAGTTAATAAATAGTTGATTTTTTATAAATAAATGATAAGTTTATTAAACAAATTTTAAAAATTTTTACTGTATTTTGTAAATTTTAAAATTTAGCTTAAAAAGGCTTTAAATTTTCAAATATTTATGATACAATTCCGTCCAAATTTAAATTTAACTTAAATTTAAGGAATATTATGAGAATTTTGATTATTGAAGACGAAATTACACTAAACAGAACATTACAAGAAGGTCTAACTGACTTTGGTTATCAAGTGGATACTGCTGAAAACTATAAAGATGCAGAATATTTTATTGATATTAGAAATTATGATTTAGTATTAACTGATTGGATGTTACCAGATGGTGACGGAATTGAACTATGTAAAATAGTTAAAAATAGAAGTTCAAGAACTGCTGTTGTTATAATCTCAGCAAGAGATGATAAAGAATCTGAAATTGAAGCATTAAAATCTGGTGCTGATGATTTTATTAAAAAACCATTTGATTTTGATATTTTACTTGCAAGAATTGAAGCAAGATTAAGATTTGGTGGAACAAATGTAATCGAAATTGATGATTTAGTAATTAATCCTGATGAAGAAAAAATTGAATATGCAGGTGAAGAAATAGAGTTAAAAGGTAAACCATTTGAAGTTTTAACTCACCTTGCACGTCATAGAGATCAAATCGTTTCAAAAGAACAATTATTAGATGCAATCTGGGAAGAACCAGAACTTGTTACTCCAAATGTAATCGAAGTTGCAATTAATCAAATTAGACAAAAAATGGATAAACCATTAAACATCTCTACAATTGAAACTATTAGAAGAAGAGGTTATAGATTTTGTTATCCAAATGTAGCAGAAGATGTAAAACAAAAATAATTTCGGTATTTTAAGATGGAAAGCAGAAGTATTTATAGACAATTTTATAATAAATTGATTATAGCTACTTCTCTTTTTATTATTACACTTTCTTTTATTTTTTATGAATATGCAAGAAGTACAGTTTATGTTGATATTCAAGAAAATATGCTTAATCAAGCAAAACAAATTCAAAAAAATTATATTTCACCTGATAAATTTCAACCTGTAAAAACACAATTTCAATCTATTGATTTAGTAAAAAATTCTGAATTAGAGAAACTTAGATTTTCAAATTATCAATTAGGTGGGAAATATTATATAAAACTTCTTTATCCATTTGATCTAAAAAATGGTCTATTTTTACAAATTATAAAAAATATTAGTTTAGAGAGAGAACTTTTATATTCTGTAATTTTTAAAAATCTTTTTATCTTGGCCATACCTGGATTTATTTTGATGCTTTTATACTCTTTAGTAGTTTCAAAATCTCTATTAAAACCAATAATGCAAATTAATAAAAAACTATCTAATATGGATGAACACTCTTTATCTCAAATTGATACAAAAGATTTACCAATAGAATTTCACTCATTAGCAAACTCTATAAACTCTTTAACAAATAGAATAGGAACTTATGTAAAATTCAAAAAAGAGTTATTTATTGGTGCAGCGCATGAGCTTAAAACTCCACTTGCAGTTATGAAATTAAAAAATGAAGTAACTTTAAAGAAAAAAAGGGAAGTTGAACAATATGAAGAAGTTTTAAATTTATCTATTAAACAAATAGATGAGATGAATAAAATGATTTCTTCAATTTTAGATATTGGACGAACAGAAGGAGCACAATTTGAGCAAACAACAGATATTGATTTAGTAGAATATATTAAGAAAAAAGCAAATGATTATAGAATGTTAAGTGCACAAAAAAATATTATTATTACATTTTTCTCTAATATAAATCACTTAAGTACATCTATACAATTGACTCTATTTAATCAAATATTACAAAATTTTGTACAAAATGCAATCAAATTTACTCCAAATGAAAAAACTATTGCAATTAGACTTCGTAAAACAAAAGAGAAAATTATTTTAACTGTAACTGACGAAGGTATTGGAATCGATGAAAATATAGATTTTTTTGCTCCATTTAAAAGAATTGGAAACCAAAGTGGCGTAGGACTTGGACTATTCTTAGCAAAAAATGCGGCCGATGCATTAAGAGCTGAAATAACATTAAAAAATAGAGAAGATGGGAAAAGTGGTTGTGTTGCTAAATTAGTACTTAACAACACATTACCTAAAAATAGTATCTAAAATAAATTTCTATGTTCTATCTTTGTACATTTATTTTGCACAACTTTTAATCCAGCTTCTTTAGCTTTTAAAGCTGCTTCATTATTTACAAGTCCAAGTTGAAACCAAACTGTATCAACATCACCTCTTTGTATTGCTTCATCAACGATTGAAGATATTGCATCAGGTTTTCTAAAAATATCAACCATATCTATTTTAAAAGGTATTTCACTTATTGTTCTATAAACTTTTTCACCTAAAATTGTTTCTTCTTTAGGATAAACAGGCACTATTTTAAATCCAGCATTCTGTAAATAAACTGCTACCATATTTGATGCTTTATCAGAATCAGGAGAAAGTCCTGCTATTGCAATAGTTTTTGTATTTTTAAAAATATCTAAAATTTCTTCATTTTTTGAATTTACTGTTGGGAATTCACACTCCATTTTATATCCTTTATAATAAATTGTTCTATTATAAGTAAAATATATAAAAGAATGCTAAAAAAGTGTAAACTAAAGTTTATCCAGTTTTTTTTGTATATAAGTTTTAACTTCTGAATAATCTATTGTTTCTTTAAAATCATCAAATTTTCCACCACTTGCATTTACATGACCACCACCATTTGCAAGTTTTGCTGCAAGTAATGCTACATCAATTTTTCCATCTGCTCTAAAAGAAGCATTTCCTTTTTTATTTATATCAATAAAAAAATCATAATCTGGATTTGCTTTTAGAAAAGCATTTGCTGGAATAGAAATAGATCCTAAACAATATGTTAATAATCCTTTTTGTTCTTTATAAACAACTGTTAAATTCTCTTTTACATCATCTAAAGTTTTTACTAAATATGCTGCACTTAAATTATCTAAGGTATCATCTTTATCAGTTAGTTTTAAAAACTTTTTTTTCATAAAATGAACTTCATTATCAAGTTTTATATGACCATCAAATTCATCTAAAAATTTTGAAGCTTCTTTTAAAAGATAAAATTTAAATTCTCTATTTAAATCTGAAAATAAAATATTATTTATTTCTTTAACTTTTGTAATCATTGACATCAAAACTTTGCCAAATTCAAAATTTTTAGTTTCATGTTCAAGCCAAATATCAACTGCATTTATTGAATCAACTAAAGGTTTTAGCCAAGCACTTGTCAAACAGTCAAAACCTTCATACTCTTCAAACATGTAATCATATACTATTTTTGTTGCACATCTTTTATCATCTAAATAATACCAATAAAAATTTTCTGCACTTTTTTTGCCACTTACATGATGATCTAAAAGTTGAAGTTTGATTTGATAACCTTCTGTTGTAAGTTTATTTATCTCTAAATCCAAATCTGTTGATTCTTGAAAAGTTAAATTCAAATCACTTATTAGAAGAAGAATATTTTCATCTTTATAATTCTTTATTTCTTCCAAAGCTTTTTTTATTGTTAATTTTACTTCTAATCCATAATTTGCATTATAAAAGAATCCTTCTTTAAAAAATTCTTTTGTTATTAATTGGCATCCATATCCATCTAAATCCGTATGTGAAATATGAAATAGTTTCATTAAGCAATATCTTTTAAGGTTAATTTACTTAAAAAATCATTTACTTTAAATTGCAAATTATTTAATAAAGGCCAAATTGTACAAGACATTGCTTTTTGATTTGGACAACTTTGTAAAGATGGAGCACATTCAAACACCGTTGGCATTTTTTCTTCTGCTGCTTCAACTATTTCAAGTATTGTTATACTTTCCCAAGATTTTTTCAGTGTAAAACCACCATTTACTCCCCGTTGAGAAACTACTAATTCATATTTTGCTAAATTTTGCATAATTTTTGCTAAAAATGATTTTGATATATTTAAATCTTTTGATAATACATCTACATTCTTTGGTTCATCACTTTTTGCAATTGCGATTAAAGAAAGTAGTGCATATTCACTTTTTTTTGTTAATAACATATTATAATTTTCCAATTTTTTTATAATTTATGTATATTTTACTTGAACTATTATTAAGATTCGTTATTATAATCAATTAATTGGTTTATTTAATCAAAAAAAAAGGGTTGTAGCAACGACTACAACCCTTTTTAAGAAATTAGAGATAATTTATTTAGCTCTGATTCCTAAAGAAGCTACTAATTCAGTAAATCTAGCATAATCATTTCTTTTTAAGTATGCTAATAATCTTTTTCTTTTTCCAACCATTTTTAAAAGACCTAATCTTGAAGAGTGATCTTTTTTGAAAACTTTTAAGTGTTCTGTTAAAATTTTAATTTGCTCTGTTAATAATGCAATTTGAACTTCTGAAGAACCTGTATCTCCATCTTTTTTTCCATATTTTGCAATAATAGCTGCTTTTACTTCCTGATCTAAAGCCATGTTGACCTCCTAATAGGTATATTTAAATTATTCATTTACAATAAAATGAGTCGCAATTTTATAAAAAAAATACTTTATTTTTACTTTATTCTTAAAAAAAAATTTATTTTATCCACCAGTTTGATAAAATGCTCTACTTGATGTCTCATTATCACCTGTTGTCGACCATTTATTTTTTTCAGGTTTGTTTTGTAAAACTTTTTTTAATATCTCAACTGCTTCATCAATTCTATTATTTTGAACAGCATCTTTTATACTCATTGCATCTTCAAAATACAAACATGGTATTAAATACCCCTCAGAAGTTAATCTAATTCTATTACATGCTGCACAAAAATCATCTTTATGAGGTTCAATTATTCCAAATTGATAACCATCTTCAAATTCGTAGTATTGAGCAGGAGAACTTGTATCTCTTGGTATCATCTTAAAATTTGGATATTTTTTTGAAATAATTGCTTTTAGTTCATCAGAATTTAATCCTTTTACTCCATCTTTTGCATGATGATTTTCCATAAATTCAATAAATCTAACTACATAACCTTTAGCTCTACAAAACTCTAAAACTTCAATAATATCTTTATCATTTATCCCTTTTAAAGGAACACAATTTATTTTTATTTTTAAACCTACTTCATCAGCAGCTTTAATTCCCTCTAAAACATTAGATAAGACATCTTTTTGTGCCATTTTAGCAACAGTTGATGAATCTAAAGAATCAAGAGAAATATTAATTCTTTTTAATCCAGCATCTTTTAATTTTTGTGCTGCTTTTGCTAATAAAAAACCATTTGTTGTTAAAGCTAAATCAATATCATTTTTATAATCAAAAACCATTTTTATAAAAATATCAAGACCTTCTCGTAAAAGTGGTTCACCACCTGTAATTCTAACTTTTTTTATTCCTTCATCAATTGAAACTTTTATAAATTTAAATAAATCTTCATAAGATAAAAGATTCTCTTTAGGAACCCAAGAAAAAGGTTTTTCTGGCATACAATATTGACATCTAAAATTACATCTTTCAGTTACAGAAACTCTTAGATAATCAACCGTTCTTCCAAATCCATCTATTAACATTTTTTACCTTTTATTAAACCTAGTTTAATCTTTGCCATGCTTCTTTTAAAGAAGCAACTCTATTTGAAAATAAAAGATATAAAGCAACATTAAATTTAGCAAGTTTTAAAATTTCATCATCCGGATTTTTTACAATATTTAAAGATTCTTCAAGAGTTATATTCTCAAACTCTTTAGAGTAATTAACTCCAAAATCTTTTAAAGAAAAACTCTCTTCAATTATTTGATTATTTTTTAGTTTCCAAAATTTTCCATCTTTAAATACTTCTGGACTTCCTTCACTTGCTTTAACAACAACAACTTCTTCAAAATATGGAGCAAAAATTTCTAAATATTTTTGTACATAAGGTTTATGAAAAGCTGTTGTTACTCCATATTCACTAAAAGCTGGATTCAAAAGTTTTTCAACTGTATTAAATGCTGTTCTTAAACCCAATTCGTGTCGTAAAGGAGTAATATCACTTAACTCTTTTAAGTATTCTACCCTATCAAAAAAATGTATGTATTGACCTTTGTCAATATTTTGAAAAATTTCTTTTGTTGTAATTCCCACTTTTGCTGGTTGTAAATAATCCCCTGAAATTACCAAATCTAATCTTTTCACATCACTATTTTTTTTATAAAACTCATCTAAAATATTTTCAAATAGAGGAAATAAAAAAGGATTTTCACATCTTCCGTCAAATGAATATCCAAGTTCTATTGAATTTTCAACTCTTTTAAATTTCATAAATTTTCTTAAAGCTTCTACTGCTCCACTTAGCTCTTCATTTGTTTCAAGTTTAGTTCTCCAACCAATTAGAAATGCTCCAATTTGAGCAGGAGTTACTCTATTTTCTAATATAGATTCTATTGCATCAAAAATTTCATCTTTTGATAAATTTCTATTTCCTTTTACACCTGTTCCAACAGCTTTTATGTATTTCTTAAAATTCATTATATACCTTATTATATAGCACTTTTATTAATATTTTTACAAGCATAATATACAATAGCTTAAATAAAACCAATTGTAAGGCTTGATTTGATTTTAATAGAAACAATAAAAAAAATAGACTTTTTTAATACTTTAAATGAAGAACAATTAAATATAATTGCATCTTTTTCTAATGTTTCAAAATATGAAAGTAAATCAATTTTGTTTTATGAAAGTGATATTAAAAATCATCTACTTTTTTTAGTTGATGGATTAATAAAAATATATAAAGTTGATAAATTTGGAAATGAGATATTTTTATATCATATTTATAAAAATTCAATGATTAGTGAATTATCCTCTATGAAATCAAATGATATTTACTGTTTTTCAAATGCTGAATTTGTTGAAAACTCAACTATTTTATCAGTAAATTTTGAGAAATTACAAGAATATTTTTTATCGAAAAATATTTTAACAACAGAATTAATGGAAATTTTACTTGATAAAACACATCAATTACAATGTATTGTAAATAGAGAATTAGTATTTGACGCAACAGCAAAAGTTGCATTTATGTTAAATCAAGATTTGGAAATGTTTAATAAATTAAAAAGACAAGAAGTTTCATTTATGTTACATATTCAACCTGAAACGTTGTCAAGAGTTTTAAAAAGATTATCAAGAGATGAGATAATAAGTATTGATAATGGTGAAGTTATAATAGAAAATCAAAATGAACTAATCTGTATCTTCAAAGGAGTTGGAGTATGAAAAACAATAAAATAAGTACGAAAATAAAATCTCTGGGCATTTTATTTTTTATTTTAATGGCAAGTATAATTGCTACAACAATTTATTTAAACGACAAAAGTAAAAAAGATGCTTTAATTATAAATATTGCTGGAAAACAAAGAATGTTAACTCAAAATATTTCAAAAAATATTTTTTATTTGTATCAACATAAAGAGAGTTCTTTTATAGAATTAGAAAATTCAACAACAGAATTTATCTATAATTTAAATTCTCTAAAAGATGGAAATAATCTTTTAGGTATAAAAAAAGCTCCAACAGAAGAGATAGCAAGTCAATTATCAAAAGTTGAGATTTTATGGAAAAGTTTTTTTCAAAACATAATCAAATTTAAAGATTTAATCAACAAAAAAGATGAATCTTCTGAAATTTTATTAAAAAATATTGTAAATTCAATTTATACAACAAACACTATTTTATTAAAAGAAGTGGATACTTTAGTTTCAATGTATACAAATTATAGTGAAGAAAAAAGCAATTATTTAAAATATGTTCAATATTTCTTTGCTTCACTTATTGTTTTATTAATTATTTATAGTTTTTTGCAGTTAAAAGCGATGGAAGATAATGTAAAAAAATTTTTAGAAGAGTCTAAAAAAATAGTTGAACAAAATCCTACTAAACCTTTAACTCCAATAAAAATTGAGGCAGAAAATGAAATTATTGAAGCAACTCAAACAATAAATCACTTTATTGATAAAATTAATTCTGTTATGAGTTATTCCACAAATGCAATTGAACAATCAAAAAATGCTTCCTTAAAACTTGATGAATTGACAGATGAGTTTGATAATATAATTTATGAATTAACTAATTCAGCTGATATTTCAAAACAGTTAAATAGAAGTGAAGATATTGTTATTCAATCGCAAGAATATCTGATAAATTCAACAAAAAGATTGCAAGAATTAAAAAATGAATTGGGTAAAATTCTAAAATCTTGTGATACTAAAATTTCATCTTAAAAGCTTTAATCTATTTTAGATATAATTCATTTAAATAATATATATAAGGAATATTAATTATTATGCCCAAAGTTTATCTAACAGGAGCGGGTCCTGGAGATGTTGAATTACTTACTTTAAAAGCTCTAAAAGTTATAGAAAATGCTGATGTATTAATTTATGATAGATTAGTTAACCCAGAAATTCTAAAAATGGTAAAAAAATCTTGCGATTTAATTTATGTTGGAAAAGAAGATAAAAAACATACTCTTCCTCAAGAAGAGATAAATGAACTTATTTATCAAGCTTCATTAAAATATGAAAATGTTGTAAGACTAAAAGGTGGAGATCCTTTTGTTTTTGGTAGGGGTGGAGAAGAAGCTCTTTATTTACAAGAAAGAGATATAAAATTTGAAATTATTCCTGGTATTAGTTCTGCTATTGCTGTTCCTGCATATGCTGGGATTCCTGTAACTCACAGAGGATTAACAACATCTTTTAGAGTTGTAACAGGTCATGAAAATCCTAAAAAGAAAATATCTCAAATTGAATGGGAAACTTTTTTAAATGATGAAACTATTGTGTTTTTAATGGGTTATCATAATATTGAATTAATCTCTTCAAAACTTATCTCTTTAGGAAAAAGAAAAGATTATCCCTGTGCAGTTATTTCAAAAGGTACAACAAAAGAACAAAAAGTCATAGTTGGAACATTAGAAAATATTGTAGAAAAATCTAAAAATTTACCAACTCCTGCAATGATTGTTATAGGAGAAGTTGTAAATTTAAAAGAAAAAATTCAATGGTTTAACTAAACAATTCCAAAATAATATTAATTTAATTTATATAATGTTTATTAAATAACGTTTTTAAGGCATTACTTATGAATCTTAGATAAAATATAATTAAATAGTAATTTTTGTTTTTGAACATAAGGAAATTTTATGAATGAGTCTCTTCAACCTGAAAATTTTTTAAAATTAATTTCAAAATATTTACCTGATATGTTGTGGGCAAAAGATTTAGATGGAAATTATTTATATGCAAATGATTGTATTTGTAAAAATTTGTTAATGGCCGATCCAAAAGAAGTTATTGGAAAAAATGATGTTTTTTTTGCAAAAAGAGAAAGAGAAAAACATCCTGAAAATAAACAATGGCATACATTTGGTGAACTTTGTTCTAATTCTGATTTAATAGTTTTAGATGAGATGAAGCCTATGATTTTTGAAGAATTTGGAAATATAAAAGGTGAACTTGTTTATTTAGAAGTTCATAAAGCTCCTCTTCATGATGAAACTGGAAAATTAATAGGTACAATTGGAAGTGGAAGAGATATTACAGCTCAAGTTATGTTAAAAAAGAAAAATAAAAAACTTGTATATTATGATCAATTAACTTCTTTACCAAATAGACAAAAAATTCTTTCTGATATTTTAGAAAAAACTCCAACTGCTTGTGCAATTTTTAATATAGATGAATTTAAAGAAGTAAATGATTTTTTTGGAACTACAAATGCTGACAAAATTCTTCAAGAAATTGCTGACTGGTTTTTAAAACTTGACTTTACAACATATAGAATAGATGGTGATGAATTTGCAATTTTATATTATGAAGATATTCCTATTGATAAAATAAAACATAATATTGAAAATATTTTATCACTTTTTGAAGAAGAAATGTTTCATATAGAAGAAGAGCATATTCATATTCGATTTTCTGTTGGAATTGCAAAAGAAAAAGAAAATTTATTAACAAAAACAGATATCGCTGTTCATTATGCAAAAGAAAACAAAATAAAAATTGCAGTTTATGAAGAAAATGCAAATATTGAAAAGAAATATAAACAAAATATTGCAATTGCAACTTCAATTAGAGAAGCTTTGATTGATAATAGAATTGTTTGTTATTACCAACCTATTATGAATTTAGAAACTCTAAAAATTGATAAATATGAAACACTTGTTAGAATGATTGATAAAAATAATGAAATTATTCCTCCTCTAGATTTTCTAAATATTGCAAAAAAAACAAAACTTTATTCTCATATTACAAAAGAAGTTATACATCAAGCGTGTAATACTTTTAAAAATAGTGATAAAAGTTTTTCTATAAATTTGTCAATTGATGATATAAAAGATTCAAGCACAGTTCAAGAGATAATAAAAACCATAATAAAAACAAAAACATCAAATCGCATAATTTTTGAAATTTTAGAATCAGAAGGTATCGAAAATTATGATGAAGTTGTTAATTTTATAACTCAAATAAAATCTATTGGTGCAAAAATTGCTATTGATGATTTTGGAACAGGATATTCAAATTTTGAACATATCTTAAAACTAAATGTTGACTATATAAAAATTGATGGTTCATTAATAAAAAATATTGATAAAAATGAAAAACATCGAATTATTGTAGAAACAATTGTAGATTTTGCTAAAAAAGTAGAAGCAAAAACTGTTGCAGAATTTGTTTTTGATGAGAATATATTTAACATTGTAAAAAAAATTGGTGTTAATTTTTCACAAGGTTATTACACAGGAAAACCTTCAAGTTCTATCTAAATAGGATACTTTTTATCTTAATTAAAACTTAATCTACTTGACACAAGTCAATATTTTTTCTCCTTTTAATCGTTACAATTCATAGTTAAAGAATTTATTTCAAAAGGAGAAATCATGTCGCTTTCAAGAAGAGACTTTCTAAAAAGCTCAGCAGCAGCAAGTGCAGCAGCAGCAATTGGTATGAGTGTACCCTCTCATTTAAAAGCACAAGCTGATGTAGCTGAAGGTGGTTGGAGATGGGACAAGGCAGCTTGTAGATTCTGTGGAACTGGATGTGGAATTATGCTTGCAACAAAAGAAGGGAAAATCGTTGCAGTAAAAGGAGATCCAGCAGCACCTGTTAATAGGGGACTTAACTGTATTAAAGGTTATTTCAATGCTAAAATTATGTATGGGGCAGATAGATTAAAACAACCTTTATTAAGAGTTAATTCAAAAGGTGAATTTGATAAAAAAGGAGATTTTGCACCTATTTCTTGGCAAAGAGCATTTGATGAAATGGAAAAACATATAAGAATTGCATTGAAAGAAAAAGGTCCAGAAGGAATTGGTATTTTTGCAAGTGGGCAATATACAGTTATGGAAGGTTATGCTGCTCAAAAAATGATGAAAGCTGGATTTAGAAGTAACGCAATTGATCCAAATGCAAGACACTGTATGGCAAGTGCTGTTGTTGGTTTTTATCAAACTTTTGGAATAGATGAACCTAGTGGCTGTTATGATGATATTGAACTAACTGATACTGTTGTAGCTTGGGGTTCAAATATGGCAGAGATGCACCCTATTTTATGGTCAAGGGTAACAGATAGAAAATTAAGTGCTCCGGATAAAGTAAAAGTTATAAATATTTCAACATATAGACATAGAACTTCAGACTTAGCTGATATTGAAATTATTTTTACTCCAAACACTGACCTTGCACTTTGGAATTATATAGCAAGAGAAATAGTATATAATCATCCAGAAGCGATAGATTGGGATTTTGTAAAAGAACATATAGTATTTGCTGCGAGCCCAGTAAATATGGGTTACGGGATGAGAAGAAGCGATGAAAAATCAATAAAAGATGGAAAATATAGTGAAAAAGAGATGGAAACAATTTCTAAAGAAATGGAAAAAATAGTTTCTGAAACAGAAGCTCCAGCACTTGCTCCTTATGGATATAAAGCTGGCGATAAAATGGTAAATAAAAATGCCGGTCTTGCTCATTGGGAAATCTCTTTTGAAGAATACAAAAAATTCTTAGAACCTTATACTTTAGATTATGTTGCAAAAATTTCCAAAGGGAATCCTGATGAAAATCTTGATGAATTTAAAAATAAACTTCAAACTTTAGCAAATTTATATATTGAAAAAGATAGAAAAGTTGTGAGTTTTTGGACAATGGGTATGAATCAACACACTCGTGGAACTTGGGTTAATACTTTAGCTTATAATGTTCACTTTTTATTAAATAAACAAGCTAAACCAGGTTCTGGAGCATTTTCTTTAACTGGACAACCAAGTGCTTGTGGAACAGCAAGAGAAGTAGGAACTTTTGCACATAGATTACCAGCTGATATGATGGTTGCAGTTCCAAAACATAGAGAAATTACAGAAAAAGCTTGGAAAATTCCTGCTGGAACACTAAATCCAAAAGGTCATCAACATATTATGAAAATCCACAGAGATATTGAAGATGGAAATATCAAATTTGCTTGGGTAAATGTTTGTAATCCATATCAAGATACAGCAAGTGCAACTCACTGGATTAAAGCAGCAAGAGAAATGGATAATTTTATTGTAACATCTGATGGATATCCTGGAATCTCTGCAAAAGTATCTGATTTAATTTTACCATCAGCTATGATTTATGAAAAATGGGGAGCTTATGGAAATGCCGAAAGAAGAACTCAACATTGGAGACAACAAGTAATTCCAGTTGGTGATGCTATGAGTGATACTTGGCAATGGGTTGAACTTTCAAAAAGATTTACTGTAAAAGATTTATGGGGAGAACAAACACTTGCAAGTAGCAAAGGTGAAGTAAAACTTCCAGATGTTATTGAAGCTGCCAAAGCACTAGGATACAATGAAAATACAACAATGTATGAAATCTTATTTGCAAATGAAAAAGCTAAATCTTATAAATTAGACCCTAAAGATCCTATTCAAGCAGGATTTGATAATACAGAAGGATTTGGAGATTCAAGAAATGTTGTTGGAAGTGATGGAAAACCATGGAAAGGTTATGGTTTCTTTATTCAAAAATATCTATTTGAAGAGTATGCAGATTTTGGAAGAGGACATGGTCATGATTTAGCTGATTTTGATACATATCATAGAGTTAGAGGTCTTAAATGGCCAGTTGTTGATGGTAAAGAGACACAATGGAGATTTAATACAAAATATGACCCTTATGCAAAAAAAGCAAATCCTGATAGTGATTTTGCATTCTATGGAACAATTGCAAAAGAGTTAGCGCAAGGTGATTTACTTGGAGTTAAAGACCAAACTAAAAAATCATTAAAAAACAAAGCAAAAATCTTTGCACGTCCTTATATGGATCCACCTGAAATACCAAATGAAGAGTATCCAGTTTGGCTAAGTACAGGAAGAGTTTTAGAGCATTGGCATAGTGGAACTATGACTATGAGAGTTCCTGAACTATATCGTGCAGTTCCAGAAGCACTTTGTTATATGCATCCTGAAGATGCTAAAAAATATGACGTTCAACAAGGTGGATTATGCTGGGTTGAAAGTAGACGTGGAAAAGTTAAAGCTAGAGTTGAAACAAGAGGAAGAAATAGACCTTCAAGAGGTTTAGTTTTTGTTCCATGGTTTGATGAAAAAGTATTTATCAACAAAGTTTGTTTAGATGCAACTTGTCCACAATCAGCGCAAACAGATTTCAAAAAATGTGCAGTTAAAATATATAAAGCATAATAAATAAAGAGTAAAAAATGAGTATTGAGCAAAACCAACCAATAAGTGAAAGAAGAAAGTTTTTCTTGACAATTGCAAGAGCAACTGGACTTGCTATTCTTGGTGGGTTAACGTGGAGTGCATATGTTGATGAAGTAAAAGCTACTTCATTGATTTTAAGACCTCCTGCTGCTTTAGATGAAGAAGATTTTTTGGCAACTTGTATTAAATGTGGATTATGTGTTGAAGCTTGTCCTTTTGATACATTAAAATTAGCACGTCCAGGAGATAATAAACCATTAGGAACACCATTTTTTGAACCAAGAAAAATTCCTTGTCATATGTGTGTTGATATCCCTTGTGTTCCAATTTGCCCAACTGATGCTTTAAATATTAGGTTAGTTCAAAATACAAATAAAGAACTAGATATAAATAGAGCTCAAATGGGAGTTGCTGTAATTGATAATAATTCATGTATTGCATTTTGGGGTATTCAATGTGATGCTTGTTATAGAGCTTGTCCACTTTTAGGAAAAGCTATAACCATCGAATATTCAAAAAATGATAGAACAGGAAAACACGCATTTTTAAAACCAATAGTTCATCCTGATGTTTGTACAGGTTGTGGTTTATGTGAAAAAGCTTGTGTTACTGAAAAAGCAGCAATTTTTGTACTTCCAAGAAAAGTAGCTTTAGGAAAAGTTGGTGATTATTATGTTCGAGGTTGGGATAAACAAGATGAACAAAGAGTTCAAAATGCAACAAGTGAAACAAATAAAACACAAATAAACAAAAAAAGTGCAATTGATTCTTTAAATAGTGGAATGGAGGATTTATTAAAATGATAAAAAAATATCGATTTTTAATAGCTAGAAGATTTACTCAAATTTCACTAATGATTTTATACACAATTGCAAATGTTTATGGAATCAAAATTTTAATGGGAAATTTAAGTTCATCACTTGTACTTGAAACTATACCATTAAGTGACCCATATGCCGTAAGTCAAATGCTTTTTGCAGGAGCTGTTTTATCACTTGATGTAATAATTGGAGCGCTAATTATTACTCTTTTTTACATGATTATTGGAGGAAGAGCATTTTGTTCTTGGGTTTGCCCTGTTAATATGATTACAGATTTTGCAAATTATTTAAGAAGAAAATTAGGATTTAACCAAATCCAAAAGAAACAACCAGCTTCTAGAAATATAAGATATTGGGTAATTGCTCTTAGTTTTATAATCTCATTTTTTATGGGAGTAACAGCATTTGAGCTTATATCTCCTGTTTCAATGGTTCAAAGAGGAATTATCTTTGGATTAGGATTTGGTTGGGCAACAATTGTAATAATTTTTCTTTTTGATTTATTTGTTTTAAAAAATGGTTGGTGTGGGCATATTTGCCCTTTAGGTGGATTTTATTCCTTAATTGGAAGATTTAGTTTAATAAGAGTTCATCATAATGCACAAAAATGTACAGCATGTATGAAATGTAAAGAAATTTGTCCCGAAAATCAAGTTTTACATATGGTTACAAAAACTTCTATGCCTGTTTTAAGTGGTGAGTGCACAAACTGCGGAAGATGTGTAGAAGTATGTGAAGATGATGCTCTTAATTTTTCAATAAAAAATTTAAAAAAGGAAAAAGAAAATGAAGTTAGATAGATTAGCTTTAGGAATAATAACTTCAACAGTACTTTTTACTGTTAGTACTTTTGCTGTAACAAATACAGTAAAAGAAGAATCTCTAGGTTTGAGAAATACTTCTATTTATTCAGAAGATAAAGTAACTGTTGATAAAACACAATATGGTAGTGATGCGCCAGGAACAAGCAAAAAAATAGAAAGAGCTTTTGAAAATGCTCCACCAATGATTCCACATGATGTAGAAGGAATGCTACCTATTACAATTGATAATAATCAATGTATTATGTGTCATGAACCAGCTGTTGCACAATCAATGGGTGCAGTACCATATCCAAAATCACATCTTACAAATTTTAGACCAGAAACAAAATTAGATAAAGATGGGAAAATTGAAAAAGATGGGAAAATAATAACAAATACAAGTGATATTAAAGTTGTTGAAAAACCTCTTGAAACGCTTGCAGGAGCTAGATTTAACTGTTCTCAATGTCATGCTCCACAATCAATGACAACAGAAGCACCAAAAAACAACTTCACACCTGAATTTAGAGGTGTTGGATTAAATAGTAAATCAAATTTAATTGATAATATTGAAGAAGGTGTAAAATAAAGATGAAAAGAAGAGAACTCTTTAGTTCTCTTGCTTCTTCTTTTTCAAAAAAAGAGAAACAAGAGAAAGTAGTAAGACCACCCTACTTTTTACAAAGTGATGAATCTCTTTTTTTTATAAATTGTATAGAATGCGAAGGCTTATGTAGTACAGTTTGTGAAGAAAATATTATTGTTATTCAAGAAGATTTAACACCCAAACTTGATTTCTCAAATAGTGGTTGTACATACTGTGATAAATGTGCAGAAATTTGTCCAACTAATGTTTTAAAAATCGAAAATAAAAGAAATATTGATGTTAAAATAGAAATTGATATATTATCTTGTTTATCATGGAATCAAACAATGTGTTTTTCATGTAAAGACCCTTGTTTTTATGAAGCAATAGATTTTTTAGCAATGTTTAGACCAAATATAAATGACAATTGTGTTTCTTGTGGATTATGTATAAAAACTTGCCCAACAAATGCCATAAAAATTAGTAATAAAATGGAGATTTAATGAATATTTTAAAAAGTTTTTTCACTATTATAATACTACTTTTAAATCTTAATGCAAAAGAGTTAGAACCAAACTCTTTTTTAAGTACAAGTGGTGGAGTAACTGATTTAATCATTGATAAAAACAGACTTTTTGCTGCAACAACAGCTTCTAGTGTAGATATTTTTGACATAACTACAAAAGAAAAAATAGATTCCATAAATCTTCCTAAAATAAAAGATTTTATTGGTGATACAATTGATTCAAAAATTTATAGTGTGGATGTATTTGATGATAAAATTTTGATTCTTTCTCAAGGTGAAAATGGAGGAAGAAATATCTCTTTATATAAAGATGGTAAATTAACTCATATAATAGAAGATAAACAAAGATTGTTTATTGCTAGAGCAAAATTTTTGGATGAAAATCATATAATTTATGCACTTTTATCAAATCAAATTTATTTATATGATATAAAAAATAAAACTATAACAAAAGAGATTCAAATTTCACAATCAAAATTTTCAAATTTCAAACTCTCAAGTGATAAAACAAAAGTTGTAGTTTGTGATGAAAGTGGTGTTTTAACTATGCTTGATTCAAATACTTTTAACATAATCAAAACTTTTAAAAATCAAAATTTAGACAATGTATTTCAAGTGGATTTTAAAAATAAAATTATTTTAACAGCTGGACAAGATAGAAGAAGTGCTGTTTTTAGCGAAGATGGGAAAATGTCTTATTATAAAGAGTTTAGTTTTTTGATTTATAGTGCAGGACTTAGCCCAAGTGGCAATCTTGCAGCAGTTGCAAGTGATGAAGAAAATAATGTAACTATTTTTAATACAAATACAAAAGAAGAATTATTTTTATTAACAAAAAATAGAAATACTTTAACAAATATTTTATTTCTAAATGAAAATGAAATATTTGTTTCAAGTGATGACAACAAAATAAACTACTATAAAATCAACTAAAAGGAAAAAAAATGAATATCTCAAGTATTATCGTACAAACTTTACCAAAATATCTAGATGAAGTTATTCAATCACTAAAAAAATCTGATGTTTGTGATTATCATATGCATGATGAAGTAGGAAGAATAATCATCACAATTGAAGGGAATGGTGTTCAAGAAGAGTTGAAAAAATTAAAAGTTATTGAAGCAATTCCTCATGTAATAAGTGCAGATATGCAAATGTCATATAGTGAAGAAGAATTAAACTCTCATCTTGAAGTTTTAGAAAATTCAGATGCTGTTCCAAAAGTTTTAAATGACAAAGATGTTAAACCTTATGACATTGTTTATAACGGAGATTTAAAGAAAAAAGATTTAGAAGGCTTTGCAAAAACATTTGATAATGTAGGAAAATAAAATGGAATATTTATCAGGAAACTTTTTATGTGAAACTATTGTCCCAAATGAAGAATTAATAGTTTCTAGAACGGATTTAAAAGGTATCATTACTTATGCAAATGAAACTTTTGCAGAGATTTCTGGATATAGTATAAAAGAGTTAGTAGGAAAACCTCATAATCTTGTAAGACATCCTGATATGCCAAAAGTAATATTTTATGATTTATGGAAGAATCTTCAAACAAAAGGTTCTTGGAGTGGTTATATTAAAAATTTACGAAAAGATGAAGGATTTTATTGGGTTTATGCAGAAATTTCTGGAGTTTATAAAGATGGAAATTTAGTGGAATATAAATCATTAAGAGCACCCATTTCTTTTGAAGAAAAAGTTAAATATCAATTATATTATGACCAATTAAAAAAAGAAAATAACGAATCAATTAGAAAAGTTATTTATCAATAAACTTCAAGGTTTATCCTTGACAGTTTGTATTTACATTTAAATTTACTTCAAAACCTCTTTTTTTAACAAATGTAATTTTTACACAATTCTCAAACTCTTCAATATCAAAATCAAAATAAGCTTCAATTTTAGAAAATAATCCAAGAGGAATTTTGTGGTTTATCATAACTAATTTTGAATTTTTATCTAATATTTTAAGCCCTGCAACTGCATTTATCATAGGTTCAGGAACCGCTGTTGAACTTGTATCAAAATAATAAATATTTTCTAATTTAAAAAATGGAACCGTTGAATCTTTTACTATTATTTCTTTTGCATCTTTTGGAATATACATATTTTTTCCTTATTTAATATTTTGATATTTTAATTTATCTATAAAATAATTTCATTGACAATTATCAATAAAAAGATTTGCTTATACGAAAATTACACTAAAAAGTTGTATTATTTACCCATGAAAAAATCATTATTAATTCTTTTTCTAGCTATATCGTCGTTATTTGCATTTGATTCTAATATTCAAGCTTCTTATGCAATAGGTATTTTTCATGAAAATGGAAAAGGTGAAAATATTCAACATAAAAAAATTACTGATCAAGATTATAATGGAATTTGTTTTTCAAAGATTGTTATATTTGGAAATTATAATAATAATTCAAATATAGAAGTAAAAATAGGTGATTCAATAGGTCATTTTATAAATAAAATTCCCGTTTTCAATGATAGAAATATTCAAATTGGATATGAACTAACATTTAAACATTACACTATAAAAAAAGGATTATTCCAAGTTAAAATTGATAATAAACTTTATGATAGCAAAGTTTTTGTAAGGTAATTTATTTAATTTTATATATTAATTATAAAATTTAAAAAAAATTTTATAAACGTAGCAATAAAATAGCATTTTTTAAGTTTAGAGGGAGTATAATTTCTCAAATTAAGAAGTTTTATCTACACTTAATCTCTCCTTAGTTAAAAAATTGTGATAATGTAACAATTTTTTAGGATAATTCTTCTTATTTTAATTTTGGGTTTAACCAATAAAAGTCGTTCTGTTTAAGTAATTAAGTTTTATTTTGTACTTAATTTATATTTTTTTAATAAAACTTAAAAAAAAAGGGAAGATTTACCAACTTCCCTTTTTTTATGCCTATAAAATTTCTAAAGTCTTATTTCCCAATATATTTTTCAACTCTTTTTGTCTTGTTGTATCTAAAGAATATGTTGTTGAATCATAATTATCTATATAATACCAAGTAGTATTTACTTCGCTGCTTGTAAAAGTTAAAGTCATAAAACCTCTTTGGTTTAAATTTGTATATTTTAAATCATCAATTAAAAGTGTAATAGCATTTTCAAATGCCACTGCTGTTTCTAATGTTGATAATCCTGCATAATCTTCCATTCCAGGAGAAGTAACAGAAGTTACTGCAAACTCAACACCAACAGCATTTCCATTTGAATCTTTTAATTCATTTGCCCAAGAATTATGTGTATCTCCTGCTAAAACAACAAGATTTTTATTTAAAGATAGAACTGTTCCAAAAAGAACTTCTCTTTCATAAAAATATCCATCCCAAGCATCTAAGTTATATGGTAAAGTTGTATTTACTCTTGCTTTTTCTTCATTTGTAAGTGTTGTATCACCTGATAAAATTCTTGTTTTTATTGTAACTAATTCCGTAACTTGTTGATTTAATTGAATTAATAAACTATTTTTTTGTTCAGTTGTTAACTCTCCTTCTAATTGAGAAATTGAAGTTAATAATTCAGCAGGTAAAAACATTTTTCCCATTAATACTTGCTGTCCTAAAACTTGCCAATTTGAAGTTGATGAAGCTAATTTCCCTTGTAACCAAGATAATTGTTCAGCTCCCATCATTGTTCTACTTGTATTTGTTAAATCTGCACTAAAAGTTGCAGAATCAAAGTTTCCATATGAATCAAAATAATCTGAATAACTCAACTGTTTATCTCTACCAATAACTCTTGTATCTAACATATAAAGAGTTAATAAATCACCAAATTCAAAACTTCTATAAATAACTTCATTATTCCCTTCTGCATAAGGACGAATTGGCAACCATTCAAAATATGCTTGTAAAGCAGCTAATTTTCTTGTATTAAAATCACCTTCTGTAAGAGAATCATGATTTTCAGCACCATCTTTATATGTATCGTTTGCAATTTCATGGTCATCCCAGATTGTAATAAATGGCACATTTTTATGTAAAGCAAATAAGCCTTCATCTGTTCTATATAAGGCATATCTCTTTCTATAATCATCTAAGGTTAAAAGCTCTGTATTATTATCTGATGGTAAAGCTCTTCCTATTGCAATTGCATTTTTTGTTGCATAAGCAGGTGTAATTCCATCACTTTCGTACATTCCATATTCATATATATAATCTCCTAAATGAACAGCAATATCTAAATCTTCAATTTTTGAAGCTTCCATATAAGAATTAAAATAACCATTTGGATAATTTGAACATGAGAATACAGCCATTTTTACGCTATTTGGATTTGATGAAATTGTTTTTGTTCTTCCGACAACTGATATTTTTCCATTAGCTTTAAATCTATAATAATAAACTGTTCCAGCTTCCAAATTTTGTAAATCTATTTTTACTGTATAATCTTGTTCTTTTTTAGTTTTTGCATCACCTGAATGAACTAAAGTTGAAAAATCTTTATATTCTGAAACTTCATATGAAAAGTTTAAACTATCTAATTGAGAATCAGGAGTTAATCTAGTCCAAATTATTACACTATTTTGTGTTGGATCTCCACTTGCGACACCATGTAAAAACTCAATTTTTGTAGGATTAGAATCATTTCCACAACCACTTATTCCAGTTGAAACAACTAATGAACAAAAACTTAATGCAGACATTTTTATAAAATCTCTTCTTGAAAATCTCATTTTTCACCTCAATTTTTTTGAGGATTGTATAAAAGAAAAATTACAAGAAAGTAACGGATTTATTTTTTTAGGTTAGTAATGTAAAATAGATTTCTCTATTTTACATTTTTTATTTCATATAAGGTTTTAATACTTCTGGAATACTTACGCTTCCATCTTCATTTTGATAATTTTCCATAATAGCAACAAGTGTTCTTCCAACAGCTAAACTTGAACCATTTAAAGTATGAGCTAAGATATTTTTCTTATCTTCTTTATATCTAATTTTTGCCCTTCTTGCTTGGAAATCTCTTGTATTTGAAATTGATGAAATTTCTCTATATTTATTTTGTCCAGGTAACCAAACTTCTAAGTCAATAGTTACTGCTGCACTAAATCCTAAATCACCTGTACATAATTGTACTTTTTGGTGAGCAAGTCCTAAAGAAGTTAATAAATCACTTGCGCAATTTACCATTTTTTGGAAAATTTCATCTGATTGTTCTTGTGAAGTAATAGCAACCATTTCAACTTTGTCGAATTGATGTTGTCTGATTAATCCTCTTGTATCTCGTCCTGCACTTCCAGCTTCTTTTCTAAAACAAGGAGTATAAGAAGTAAGAAGTAGCGGTAATTCAGATACATCAATAATCTCGTCATTATAAAGATTTGTTAAACTAACCTCAGCAGTTGGGATTAAATATAAATCCTCACCTTCAATTTTAAATAAATCATCAGCAAATTTTGGAAGTTGCCCAGTTCCTTGAAGAGTATTTGAATTTGCCATAAATGGAACATACCACTCATGAAATCCTCTCTCTCTATTAAAATCAAGCATATAGTTGATTAAAGCTCGCTCTAATCTTGCACCCTCACCTCTAATTGCAGAAAATCTAGATTTTGCTAATTTTACACCTCTTTCAAAATCTAACCAACCATTATTTAAATCCCAATGTTCTTTTGGTTCAAAATCAAAAGTTGGTTTTTGCCCAACTACTTCTAAAATCACATTTTCATTTTCATCAGCACCATAAGGAACAGATTCATCTGGAATATTTGGAACACCAAGAATAATAGAAGTTAATTGTTCTTCTAAATCTTTTACTTTTTCTTCAAGTTCTTGTTTTTTGATTTTTAGATTGTTAATACTTTCTTGTAAAGAAGCTACGTCTAAGCCTTCTTTTTTGTATCTTCCAAAATCTTTTGAAAGTACATTTTGTTCAGCTGTAACATCTTCCATCTCTTGTCTTTTTTGTTTTGCTTGAGATGCTAAAGTTTTTAGATTGTTTAAAAGTTCGTTATCAACACCTTTTTTTTGTAGGGCTGTTGCAACATATTCAAAATCTTTTTGTAGTAATTTTATATCTATCATCTTTGCTCTTTGTATTATTTTTGAGGGAATTATAGCTAAAAAAAACTACAAAGAGATTAGATGATATTTTAAATTTATCCGTTCATTTCCATTTTAATGATAACATTTCCATCAACGTATTCACTTCTAAATTTATGTTTGTGACAGAAATCTTCATTCATAATTACACACATTTCATTTGCTTTTTCTAATGCTTCTTCAACTGTATTAAAATGTGTTTCTTGTTCGAAATCAGAATTTCTAAAACAACCACATGCTTTTTCAACTATAACTGATGCCATATTTTTTAATCCTTTATAAAATTTTTTGCAATTTTATCATAAAGAGATTAGAACTATCTTTTACTATTTTATTACCACTCAAACTGAAAAGTCGTATGAACTATTTTAAACTTCTCTTTTAAATCATGATTTATTTCGTGTAAAATATTTTCATATTCTTCTAAATCTTTTTTATCTATTTTTACATGAGCTGTCATATTATACATATCTTGTGTGATTTCCCAAATATGAATATCATGAAGTTCAATCACTTTTTCATTTCTTTCTATGAACTCTTTAACTATTGTTATATCTAAAGGTGAACTTTCAAGTAAAGTATTTGTTGAATTTTTCAAAATATCAATTGCCCATTTCCCAATAACAATTGCTACAATAACAGCTAAAATAACATCTATAAAATACCAAGATGTAAAATAAATAATAATATATCCAATAATAATTGCAACAGAAGATAAAGCATCACTTAACATATGAACAAAAGCTGATTTTAAATTGATATTATTTTTGTCACCTTGCATCAAAATAACACCAGTTATAATATTTATAACAAGTCCGATAATAGCTACTATCATTGCGGTTTTAATATCTATTGTTTGAGGATTTAAGAATCTTTCAACAGCTTCATATAAAATCCAAATAATTGATAAAACTATTGTTATTCCATTTATAAAAGCTGCTAATACTTCGGTTCTATAAAAACCAAAAGTTTTAGATAGTGGTGCTTTTTTACTTGCTATTATTATTGCTATTAATGAAATAATTAAAGCAAATGAGTGAGTAAACATATGAATTGCATCTGAAATCAAAGCTAATGAATTTGATAAAAATCCATAAAAAAACTCTAAAAACATTGTAATCAAAGTAATACTCAAAGCCCATTTTAAAACTTTTTTATCTGTTCCTCTATGGTCGTGTGAATGTCCATGTTCGTGTTCATGATGATGTGAACAATTTTCTTCATCATGGTGATGGTGATGACTCTCTTCTTTAAAAAAAGGTTTATGGTCATTTAGACCAAATTTACAATTTTCCATTTTATTTTCCATATACTTTTATAATTTCTAAAAGATTATCAATTTGAGCTTCTGCTTCTGAATTTGAACCTTTCTTTATACTCTCTATCATATGCCCTTTTGCATAATGTTCAATATATGAACTTATCATTCCACTAACTGCACCTTTTATTGCTGTTAATTGACGAATAGTTTCATAAGGATCTTCTTCTAATTTAAACTTTTCATCATTAAATTTATTTTTTAATGAATGAACTTGTCCATGTATTCTACTTATTCTATTTTGTAACTTTTTTCTTTCTACATCACAACAATATGCCATATTTATTCCTTCATATACTATATGGGGGTATATTATATTTTAAATACTTAAAAACATATAAAGCAATAATCATTATTGAAATTAAGATGCAACTAAGTTGCGTACATTATAATTTCATTGCAACTAAGTTGCATAAGTTTAAATTATAAAGAGAAAATAATGAAATATAAACATAAAAAACTATTAAAAATTTTACCAATAGTTGTTCCTTACATACTTTTAGCTCAAACAACAACTCTTGAAGAAATTCAAGTAACTGAAAAAATAGTAACAAAAACAAATTTAATTGATATTGATTTATCAAAACTTGAGCAAGAACAAATCAATTCACTTCCAGAATTATTTAAAAACAACTCGTCAGTTGAAGTTGGTGGTGGAGCTATAAATGTTCAAAGAATATATTTAAGAGGAATCGAAAGTTCAAATCTAAATATATCTTTAGATGGAGCAAAACAGGGGAAAAATATGTTCCAACATAGAAGTAATGAATTAGGAATAAATTCTGATTTATTAAAATCTGTTGATGTGAAAACAGCACCTGATGCTTCTATTGGAGGAGATTTAGGTGGTTCTATAATTATGACAACAAAAGATGCACAAGATTTTGTAAAAAATAATAAAAATTATGGTGCTATATTTAAAACAGGATATAACACAAATACAGATTTAAAACATGGAAGTGCAACTGCTTATCAAATTTTTAATAAAAATATTGGAGCATATATTAATATTTCTGGAGTTAATAGCGATAACTATGAAGATGGCAATAATAATGAAGAAATAGCAACCGCTTACCACGATAGAGATTATCTTTTCAAAATTAGTATGTTAAATTTGCAAAATCATGATTTAAGATTAACAATTAATAAAAATGAAAATAGTGGAAATTCACGATGGAGAGGAACTGAATATAGACCTTTAGAATCCGAATTAGAAAAAATTGTTTCATCTACAACAAATTATACTTTACAACATAATTATAATCCAAATGATTTAATAAATTTAGATACTAACTTGAATCTTACAGATATATCACTTGACAGAGAAGATGTAGATAAAGAGTATGAAAATAGAACTATTGGACTTAAAATACAGAACCATTTTGATTTTGATATTTCAACAACTTCTAATAGAGTTTCAGTTGGTACAGAATTTCAAAAAGAACATGGAAAAGGAAGTTTTGATCCAAATGCTTTAGATAAAAATATAACTAAATATTCAGATGCTGATTCAAAAAATCAAGCTTTGTTTATTCAAAATAAAACAACTATAAATGATTTAAATATCTATTATGGATTAAGATTTGATGATTATGAGTTCGATACAGGTTTGGGAAAAGCAACAGATACGACTTTTTCTCCAAATTTTGGATTAGATTATTCTTTAACAGAAAACTCTTTAATTTATACGAATTATGGGAAAAGTAGTAGAATGACAGGACTTGTACCATTTACTTGGCTTACAAATATAAAAAAAGATTCAACATATTCAAATGATTTAGAAGCTGAAAAATCTACAAAATATGAATTAGGTTATAAATATATTAAAAATAATACTTTTGCAGATAATGATGTAATAATTTTTGATGCAAATATATTTAAAACAACTATTGAAGATTTAATTGTATCAAAAGATGTTAATTGTAAAAATGGAATATGTGGAAGTGGTGAAGGAGGAAGAACTTTACAAGACATATACAACCGTTCAGATAATTTTAAATCGAAAGGATTTGAACTAAAAATTTCATATAATTATGATATTTTTTCTACAAGTTTAGCTTATACTCAAATTGATACAAATAATACAAATAGCGATACAAATGGTGTATCAGATATAAATGAAGACCAAAATATAAGAAGAGTTGGAGGATATGATAGCAAAAAATTTGTTTGGAATACCGAAGTTGAACTCACAAATACATTGAGTGCTGATTATACTTTAAATGCCGTATCGGGAACTGATGTATTAGATAGTAAGAATAATGAAATTAGAAGAAATGGATATACAACTCATGATATAAGTATGAAATATAAACCTTCTACAAATTCTCCTTGGACACTTTATACAGCTGTAAATAATCTAACTGATAAACAATATGCAAAAGCAACCACTATTTCTACAAAAAATCAAGCAGATATTTATAGATATGAAATGGGTAGGGATTTTAGATTTAGTGTTAAGTATGAATTTTAATAAATGTTTTGATTTTTGCGTTTGTTAGTATATGTTTATATTGGAAGTCGTGGTGGTGAAAAATACGAGAGTAAAGCTGAAATTTTGAGGTGGAGTTGTACTTATTTTAATTGGTTTTAAAATTTTGCTTTTTTAAAATCAATTAAATAAAATATTTTTTAGTTTTTAAAATATCTTTAGGTCTAATTTTAAACTCTTTATAAAAAGCATTTGTGAAATTATTTGCAAATTTATAACCAACTTTAAAAGCTATTTCATTGATATTATATTCACCACTTTGAAGCATATTTTTTGCAAGATTCATTTTGTGAGTTAACAATAACTGATATGGACTAGCTTTATAAACTATTTTAAATCCCTTTTTTAATTTTACTTCACTTAAGTGTACTTTTTTTGCTAAATCTACTATTGTAGGTGGATTTTCAATATTTTCAAATAAAATTTTTTTTGCTTTATAAATTGCATTTTTATCATAATCATCAAGAAATATTTCATCTTTTTTTTCTTCAAGTTTTTGTAACTCTAAAGACAATAATTCAAAAACTTTACCTTGAATATAAATTTGTTTTAACTCACCAATTAATTTACAATTTAATATATCATTTAATAAGAATTGTGATTCTATACTTGTCAAACTAAAATTTAATAGTTGCAAATTTTGCTTATTATAAAAATATTTTTCAACTAAACTTATTTGAAAATTTCTTTTTAAAAAATTTTCACTTAAAATCAATCTAACTTGATTTATTTGTTTATCTTTAAATTCTCTAAAACCTTCAGTATTTTCAAATAAAGATATTGTTGTAAATCCTTCATTAAAAAGTATAATTTTTTTATCACTATTATTGATATAAGTTGTATTTCCTTTTATTGAAATTGTTATTACAAGTTTTCTTTCATTTTGTTTTATTGCTTCTAAAACAATAGGTTTTTTTATATTAAAATCTGTTTTTAAAAATAAAACTCCTTCTTGTACTTGAATTCTTTCCATATAATTTGTTCCAATTTCCACGGGAAAACTATTTTTTATAATATCTTTTTCACAATTAGAATTTATCAAATCTTTTAAATACATTCTAGACATTTTAACCCTTTAGAATAGAAATAAAACCTTATATAATAATTTTGATATTGACTATCAATATTTTGAATTATATACTAGCACAAATAAATCTTATATTAAAGGATATATAAATGAAAAGAATAAAAATACTGTTATATCTTTCAAGTTTTTTAATACTTTCAAATGAATTAGTAGCAAATAAAACTACTTTTTTGGAAGATATTACAGTAACCGCTCAAAAAAAAGAAGAAAATGTACAAAAAGTACCTATTTCTGTCTCTGTTTTTGATGAGATGTCAATAGAAGATAAATCTATTGATAGTTTGGAAGATATTGCAAAATATACTCCCAACTTGATGCTTTACAATACTGGACAAGAAGGCTTAATAGTTCCTTCTATTAGAGGAATAAGTGGAAATGTTTTATCTTTTTCAACACCTGTAGCACTTTTTGTTGATGGAGTTCCAAATACTAGTGCCTTTGGTTTTGATGATGCAATTGGTGATATTGAAAGAATAGAAGTTTTAAGAGGAGCACAAGGAACTTTATATGGTAAAAATAGCGAAGCAGGAGTTATAAATATCATAACAAAACAACCAAATAATGAAACAAGAGGAAAAATCTTCTCAACAATAGGTAATGAAGGTAGAAAAGATATTGGATTAAATGTTTCAGGACCAATCATTGAAAATAAATTTTATGCAGGATTATCATATAAACATAGCCAAAAAGATGGATTTATAAAAAATACAGTTACAAATGAATATATAAATGACAAAAAAAGTGATTATGCAAAACTCATTTTAAGAGCTACACCAACAGATAATTTAGATGTATCACTAATATCTTCAATTAACAAAGAAGATAATGGTGACCATAATTGGGTGAGTTCAACAAACAACAAAAAAGATGTTACTTCAAATTTAAAAGGAAGTTCTACTCCAAAAGATACAACTTTTGCTTTAAATGTAAATTATAATATTGGTGAAAACTCTAAAATAAAATCAATAACTACAAAAAAAGAGTACAAAGATAAAGCGATAGTAGATGCCGATTTTACTCCTTTGACTTTAAGACATATTTATAAAAATAATGAATTAAACACAATCTCTCAAGAATTTAGATATGAAACTATATTTAATAAAACAGAACTAATTTCAGGAATTTATTTAGATAAAAAAGATGATGACTTATATACAAGAATATTTGCACCTTTTAATCCAACAGGATTTGCAAATCCACAAGATATGAGTTCTAGAAGTATAGGGATTTTTACAAATATCATTCATCCTTTAAATGATTTTTGGGTTTTAAATGCAGGAATTAGATATGACAGAGAGAAAAAAGAGATGGAAGTTAAAAACACAACTATTGATTTAGAAAATAGTTATAGCAGTGTTTCTCCAAAAATCGGAATTCAATACAATATAAATGAAAATCAAATGAGCTATTTTACAATAGCAAAAGGTTATAGAAGTGGAGGATTTAATCCTTTTGCTACATCAAATGCACAAGCATATGATGAAGAAAATTTAATCTCTTATGAACTTGGATATAAAGGAATGTTTTTTGATAATCGTTTAAAATTTAACACAAATATCTATTTTATGGATATAAAAGATATGCAAGTAGAAGAAACACCGTTGCTTGGTACTACTTATATGGTAAATGTAGCAACTGCAACTTCAAAAGGTTTTGAAGTAGAAATAGAAAGTGTAATTAGTGATGAAATAAGCTTATTTGCAAGTGCAGGAGTAAATGAAACAACTTTTGATGATTTTAAGGATTTGGCTGGTGATTATAGTGGAAATTATAACCCTCTTGCTCCAAAATATAACTTCAATCTTGGAACTTTATATAGAGCAAACAATGGTTTATATGCAAGAGTCGATGTTAATGGATATGGAAAAACATATTTTGACAAAACAAATACAAACTCACAAAAAGCTTATAGTTTAGTTGATACAAAAATTGGTTATGAAGCAGATGATTTTGATATATATTTTTATGTAGATAATTTATTTGATAAAAATTATGATGCAATTGGTGCATATTTTAGTGGAACAACAACTCTTGTAAGAGAAGAACGAGAGTTTGGTATCAAATTAGCATATAGATTTTAAAGGTTAAAAATGCAAAATATAAACAACTATTTATCACTACTCTTAGCTCAACAAAAAACCGAAATTTTAGAACTAGCTTTAGAGTTAAAAATCTTTAAATTAATAGAAGAGAATATAAATACGATTTTTATAATCTCTTCAAAAATAAACATAAACGAACATAAAACAAAAATATTATTAGATAGTTTAGTTTTTATGGAACTTTTGGAAATAAATCAAGATAAATATCTCAATACAAAATTTGCTAAAGAATCGTTTATTTATGGAACTTCTTCATATTGTGGTGATGTTTTTTTACATAGAAAACAGCTAGCTGAAAATGGTAAAAAAATGATGAAATCAATGTTTGGAGAAAAAAAAGAGTTAGAAGATATGAAAACTGGAAAACTTTGGGCAAATGCTTCAAAAAAGTTTTTAAAACAAGAACAAAAAAATCTAATCGCTCCAATGGCAGTTGATATTATAAAAAATCTAAAAGAGTTTTCTAGCTTAAATAAAATGCTAGATCTTGGTTGTGCCTCTGGAGTTATTGGTTTAGAAATTACAAAAAATCATCCAAACATAAAAACGACTTTATTTGATTATGAAGAGGTTACAAACATAGTAAAAGAGCATATAAATGAGTACAACTTGCAAAATAGAGTTTTTGTTTTAAGTGGAGATATTAAAAAAAGTGATATTGGGAAAAACTATGATTTAATTTGGTGTAGTAATATTTTCTATTTTTTTAAAGATAAAAAAAAGGTAATAAAAAAGATTTATGATGCTTTAAATCCAAACGGTATATTAGTAAGTTGTCATGTTGAAATTGATACAAAAAATAGTCTTGATGAAAATAGCTTTTTTTACTTTTTATCTTTAAATTTACAAGGTAAAAATATCTTAAAACCTATGGAATTATCTGATATATTTGAAGAAGTTGGGTTTAAATCAATAAATTCATACACAACACATAAAACACCTATGACACCAAGTCAAATCCATATTTGTAAGAAGTAAATTATGAATCAACTAACTAAAAAAAATATTCTATTTTCAATTTTATTTACAGCAATTTTAACTCCTATGATTTTTTTTGTCATGGGACTTCCTATGATTTTGCAAATAAAAGGTTTTGATGCATCATTAATTGGAATTTTTCAATTAGCAGGTTTACCAATGATATTTAAGTTTTTAATGTCTCCACCAATAGATAAAATAGTATTTGAAAAAAAACACTATAAAAAATGGACATTTTATATAGGAATATTATATATTTTACTTCTAACTATAATTAGTTTTTTATCTTTAGAAAATAGTATTTATCCTGTTTTTATAGCTATTTTGATAACTGCATTTATTTCAACTTTTATGGATATTCCACTTAATGCTTTGGCTATAAAAATTTTCACAAAAGAGCAAAGTTTAAGTGCAGGAAGTTATAAAATAAGTGCTTATAGTATGGCATCACTATTGGGTGGAGGAATCTTTTTACTTGTTTTTAATCATCTTGGTTGGAACTTAACTTTTATTTTAATGGCTCTTTTGGTTCTTTTTTCACTAGTTGCTTTGTATTTTATAGAAGAAAATGATGAAATAATATATGTAGAAAGAATCTCTTCAAAAAATATAATCACTTTTTTCAAACAAAAAGATATTGGTATTTGGATTTTTATTTTAAGTTTCTATTTTGTCTCAATAAGTGCTCTTTGGGTATTTATGAAACCATATTTGATTCACAAAGGTGTAAAACCAGATGATGTAGCTATTTGGGTTGGAATTTATGGAAGTTTCATAGCTATTTTAGGAGGAGCTTTAAGTAACTATATTGGGAAGAAGTTTTCAAAAAAAAATCTACTTATTATTTTTATGTTTTTTAATATTTTTAGTACAAGCCTTTTGATTTTTATTGAACAATACAATCTAACATTTTATTATCTAATCATAAGTGTTACTTTTATAGCTTTAGCTATTGCTTTATCATCAGCTATAATTTTTTCTATGATTATGGATTATTCAAGAAAAGAATCACGTGCTATTGATTATTCAGTTCAATCAAGTATTTTTTCATTTACTAGAATAATTTCTGCTGTAATCGCAGGAATAATTGTTTCAAATTTTGGTTTTGACAAAATGTTTATTTTTGAACTATTTTGTTTAGTTTTAGTCACTTTTGTTATCTATAAAAAGTATAAATAATACAAATTTAACACTTGATTTTAGATACTTTAGATATAATTTTTGCAAAAAAAGAAGGATTATGATTTGAGAATTTTATCAGGTATTCAACCATCAGGAACAATACATATAGGGAACTACTTTGGTATGATAAAAAAGATGATAGAGTCACAAAATGAAGGTGAACTTTTTGCATTTTTAGCATCATACCATGCTTTAACATCGGTAAAAGAAAAAGAGGCTTTAGAGAAAAACTCTTATGAAGCAGCTATTAACTTTTTAGCTTTAGGAATGGATCCAGAAAAATCAACATTCTGGATTCAACACGATGTAAAAGAGGTTTTAGAACTATATTGGATACTTTCAAATCATACTTCAATGGGATTATTAGAACGAGCTCACTCATATAAAGATAAAACAGCGCGAGGGATTCAAGCAAATCATGGACTATTTTCATATCCAGTTTTAATGGCTGCTGATATTTTACTATTTGATTCAAATATTGTACCAGTTGGGAAAGATCAAATTCAACACGTTGAAATGACAAGAGATATTGCAACTTCATTTAATCACGCTTATGGAAAAGAGATTTTTATCTTACCTGAAGCTAGAGTTGATGAAATTGTTGCAACAGTTCCTGGAACTGATGGAGCTAAAATGTCTAAATCATACAACAACACAATTGATATGTTTACTACACCAAAACAAAGAAAAAAACAAGTTATGGGAATAGTAACTGACTCAAAAGAACTTGATGAACCAAAAGAGTGGGAAAACTGCAATATTTACGCTTTATCTAAACTGTTTATGAATGAAGATGAATTAGCAAGTTTAAGACAAAGATATGCAACACCTGGGGAAGGTTATGGACATTTTAAAATGACATTACTTGAAAAAATAAATGAATATTTTGCACCTTATGAAGAAAAAAGAGAATATTACTTAAATAATAAAAAAGAAGTTAGAGAAATACTAGATTTTGGAGCAAGTAAAGCTAAAAAAATTGCATCTGCTAAAATGGAAATTATTAGAGATGCAGTTGGTTTAATCTAAAAGTTGCAGCTATGATGCCAACTATTGAAGAAATTGCTGTTAAATCTATTTTATCAATAGAAATAACAAAACCTCTCAAAGAAGCCATAAATAAAATGGCTTCTTCAAATCTTAGAAATATAGTTGTTATTGAAAATACTCCTGTTAACCATAAAAACTTTTATTTACTTACTATTTCTGATTTAATAAATTATAAACTAGATAATATTGATGAAAAAATTTTATTAAAAGACTTAAAACTTACAAAAGCAAAAATTTTAAAAAAAGATTTAAATATTTTAAATGTTTTAAATGAAGTTGAAACAACTGATAAATATATGGTTATAGTTGAAAATGATGAGTTAATTGGAATACTATCATACACTGATATTATAAATAATATCGACCCTAAAATTTTGATGAAAAAACAGACTATTGCAACTTTGATTTTACAATATAAAGCAACAACAACCTATGAGAATACATCAACAATTCAAGCAATAAAAATGATGAAAGATAATAATAGTGATTCTATTATCATAATTGATGATGACCATAAACCTATTGGAATTTTTACTACTAAAGATTTTATAAATTTGATTCATAAAAACTCTAATTTACATAAACCTATAAATTTATATATGAGTAAACCTGTTTATACATTAAGTGAAAATTCTACAATTGCAGAAGCAATTGATTTTATTAGAGATAAACATTTTAAAAGAATTGTTGTTACAAATGAGGAAGAAGAGATAACAGGTATTTTAACTCAAAAAGAGTTATTGAGAATAATTTATAATAAATGGATAGATTTTATAAAAGAAGAAGGTAATAGAATTTCTAAAATGAATGAAGAATTACTTTCAAAAGCTTCAATGTTAGAAGAAAAAGCTTCATTTGATTTTTTAACAAAACTTTATAATAGAAGAAAATTTAATACTTTTTTAGAGTATGAAATTTCAAAAGCAAATAGATATAAAGAAGAATATTTGTCACTATTACTTGTGGATATTGATTACTTTAAAAATGTAAATGATTATTATGGTCATTTAGTTGGAGATAATATTTTACAAGAAGTTAGTAAAATATTGACAATTTGTTCAAGAGATACAGATATTGTTGCTCGTTGGGGCGGAGAAGAGTTTATACTTATGCTTCCACAAACAAATGTTGAACAAGCTTTTTTGGTTGCACAAAAATTAAGAGCAACAATTGAAAAACACAAATTTGATGAAGTTAAACATATAACTTGTTCTATTGGTGTTACACAATTCCAAAAAAATGAGGATAAAGATACTTTATTTAAAAGAGTCGATTCCGCTTTATATAAAGCTAAAAATGCAGGTAGAAATAGAGTTGAGATAGGTTAAAAGAAACATTATCACATCAATTTAAAACAAGATTTGTCCTATTTTAAATACATATAAGAATTATTGATATAAAATGCCTTTTATCTATAGAAATAATTTTAGAAAAGAACTTATCAATGAACTTTACAAGCAAACAGATTTGGATTTTTATAACAAGTATTACATTTTTTGCAACTCTTATATATATTGATTTTACATTTGCAAAATCTAACTATTTAAACAGTAAAAATGAAGAGTTAGAAAGACACTTTAACTCTTTTTTATCTTTTAGAAAAAATGTTAGTGATTTATTAATTGAAAATATAATAAACAATCCGCAAACAAAAGAATTAATGAACAAAGTTAAAACTGACCCTAACAATAGAGAAAAGTACAGAAAAGAATTAGAAGAACTTTTTACTAAAAAATATGAATATTTAAAATCAAAAGGTTTTGATTATTTTCATTTTCAAGATACTAAAGGAAATAGTTTTTTACGTTTTCAAAAAACTTATAAATATGATGACTCTTTGATAAAAGATAGAGTTTCAATTTCTAAAATTATCAAGGAAAAGAAATCTATCTCTGGACTAGAAACAGGAACATCAGTGCAAAAATATAGATATATTTATCCAATATTTTATGAAAATAGTTATGTTGGTTCAGTAGAAATTTCAACTTCATTATCACAGTTACTTAAAAAATTAGACTTTCAATTAAATGAAAATTATCTATTTATTACAAAAAAAACAATTATTGATAAAATGTTAAATGAAGATTCAAAAAAAGAACAATATTTTGATTCTTTGATTGATGGCTATTATATAAATAAAGAGTTTGATAAAAATAATTTTTCTGATATTGATTTAAAAGAACTAGGACCTTCTTTAAGTTATAAACTACAAAGTGATAAATCATTTTCTTTAATGACTATTAATGGATTTTCAACAAGTACCATTTATTCTTTTTTGCCTGTAAAAAATATTAATAATGAAATTGAAGGTTATTTAATTTCACAAGAAGAAACAAATGGAATAAATCAACTTATTCGTACACAAATCTTTTCATTTTTAAGTTTAGCCTTGCTAATTTTAGGTGGTATTAGTATTTATCGTCATTTACAAAAACGAAATGATGAAAATAAAAAGATTTTTGAACAATATAAAACTATTATGGATCAATCTGTTATTGTTTCAAAAACTGACCCAAAAGGAATAATAACTTATGTTAATAATCAATTTTGTAAAATTAGTGGTTATTCAAAAGAAGAATTAATTGGGAAATCACATAATATTATTCGACATAATGATTCAACAATTCCTTTTTTTAGACAAATGTGGAAAACTATCTTAGCAAAAAAAATCTGGCAAGGTGTAATAAAAAATCGTTCAAAAGATGGAAAAGATTATTATGTTCAATCAACAATTGCTCCTATTTTAAATGAAAAGAATGAAATAATTGAATTTATCGCATTAAGAGAAGATGTTACTGATTTTATTGTCAAAAAGAATATTTTCAAATATGAAAAAAATAGAATCAACAATCTTTTTAATCATATCAATGAAATTTTAATAATTAAAAAAGATGATAAATTTGAACAAATTAGTCAAAAATTCTTTAATATTTTTCCTTTTGATAATTTACAAGAGTTTAATTTACAACACCATTATATCTCAGAATTATTTATCTCTAAAGAAGGTTATTTAGAAAATATAAAAAGTGATAAATGGATACAAGATGCAATAAATACTCCTAATAAAATCAATAAAGCCTTAATAAAAGATAAAAATGGAGATTTAAAAACTTTTTGGATTAAAGTACAAAAAGTACCTTATGAAAAAACTTACTATTATCTTTTTACTCTTACAGATATTTCTCTTTTACTTAATGATTCAAATATAAAAAATAATATTAGTGATAAAAATATAGTATCAAGTCATAAAAATTTGGAAGAAGAAAATAAATCAAAAAATATTAATTTATTTTCAAAAATCAAAGAAGACTTAAAACTACCAGATGAAGTTATCATTAATTTAGTTGATAAGTTTATAACAAGTTCAGAAGATAGTTTAATAAAAATGAGAGATTTGATAAAAGATAACAAAATAGAAGAGTCTAAAATACTTGTTCATAATATAAAAGGTTCTGCTTCAACATTAAGATTTCAGGAAATTTCAGTAATTGCAGCTTTAATTGAGTCTGAACTTGAAGAAAATAATATAGAAAATACTTTAGAAAATATTAAAAAAATTGAGCAACTATTAAATAATATTAAAGATTATAGAGAAAACAAATGACAATAAGAAAATTTTTTGATTCATTAAAAAATGAACCCAAATATGATTTAACACCAGAATATTTAGTTGCAGATAAAGTAATGATGTGGATAATTCTTGCACATGCATTTGTTGCTATATTTATCACTTCACAATTTTATGAAACATACTCTTTAGGAATTATTTGTAGTGGTATAATCTTAACAATTACTGGACTTGCTTATATTACACTTGCAGGTTCTTTGTATTTTAGATTAATTATTGCAACTGCTTTAATGTTTTTTTCTGCTATTTTCATTCAACAGCATTTAGGTCGAATAGAAATGCACTTTCATGTTTTTATTGGACTTGCAATTTTAACAATATATAAAGATTTACGTCCTATGCTATTAGCTAGCTTAGTAATAATAATTCATCATTTTATGTTCAATTATTTACAACAATTAAATTTTACAATTGATGGTAATCCAATTATGGTCTTTTCTTATGGTTGTGGAATTGAATATGTAATTTTGCATGGAGTTTTTGTTGCATCAGAAGCATTAGTATTGAGCTACATAATCATCTTATCAAAAAATCAATTTTTAAATATGAAAACTCTTCAAATAGAAGCACAAAAAAGTCAATCTAAAGCTATTTCAGCTGAACAAATAAAGAGTGAGTTTTTAGCAAATATGTCACATGAAATAAGAACTCCAATGAATGGAATTATAGGATTTACACATTTAATTCAACAAACAAATTTAAATGAAGAACAAAAACGATATATCAGTATTATTGAATCTTCAACGCAAACTCTTTTACAAATTGTTAATCAAATACTTGACTTTTCAAAAATAGAGAGTGAAAAAGTAGAATTAGACCTTATTTCTGTTAATCCATTTGTAGAGTTTGAAAGTGCTCTAACAATTTTTATTCCAATAGCTAATAAAAAAGAGATTAATTTTAATATCGATATTGATCCTTCTATATATGAGTGTATTGTAATTGATTTACTGAAACTTAAACAAGTTTTAACAAATTTAGTTTCAAATGCTATAAAATTTACCTCATCAGGAGGAACAGTATCAATTACAATAACCAATATGGCAACATATGAAAATACACAACACCTTAAGTTTAGTGTTTCAGATACTGGTCTTGGAATACCAAAAGAACGTCAACAAATTATTTTTGAAGCTTTTACTCAAGTAGATAGTTCAACAACTAGACGTTTTGGTGGAACTGGTCTTGGACTTAAAATTAGTGCTTCTTATGTACGTTTAATGGGAGGAAATATTCAAGTAAATAGTACAGTTGGGAAAGGAAGTACTTTTGAATTTGAATTAGATGTATCAAAATGCAATATTTCTTCACCAATTTCATCACTGTATACTAAAAATGAGATAATTGTTTCAAAAGAAGTATTAGAGACTTACCCAATATTGGCAAATCAATTGAAACAACTCCATCTTTCTTATACATCAATAAATTCTGAAGAAATAGCTTCAATGTTAAATTCTAATAATGAAAAAGTAATTTTAGCAAATGAAATAAAATATTTAGATAATTGGCTTAATATACCACATAAACCTAAAGTTATTTTATTAGGAGTAAACTCTGATAAAAATGAATATACAGCAACTGTTAATTTTATAGAAAATTACGATCATTCTACTTCAACTTTATATAATTGCTTAAGAAAACTTAACGTTGTACATGGAATGATTGAAGAAAAAGGTAAAAAAGATAAACCTATATTTGATTTATATATTTTAGTTGCTGAAGATTATAGTATCAATCAAATGTTAATTGGAGAAATTTTAAAAGGTTATGGAATAAAATATGATATTGCTGAAAATGGTAATGAAGCAGTTGAAATGGCACTATTAAATAATTATGATCTTGTACTTATGGATATAAATATGCCTGAAATGAATGGAATTGAAGCAACTAAAAAACTTAGAGAAGCATTTGATGATACTTTACCTATTGTAGCATTAACAGCTAATGCAGCTGAAGGAGATAAGAATTATTTTATCTCTATGGGAATGGATGATTATTTAAGTAAACCAATTAATCCAACTGAGTTAGAAAATGTTTTAAAACGGTTCGGGAATTGGCAAGTAATAGGAAAAAATGATGAATAATATTTATATAATTTCAGTCGATGATGAACCAATGAACATTATGCTAATAGAAGAACTTTCAAAAGCAATGGGGAAAGAGATAATTCTTCAATCTTTTTTAAATCCAATAGATGCATTAACTCATATAATCAGTAATCCTGTTGATATTATGATTACAGACTTTATGATGCCTGAGATGAATGGAGCTGAACTTATCGAACGTGCGCGTATCTTACAACCTGAAATTTTAAGTATAGTTATAACTGGTGCAGGAGATAATGAAAATCTAAAACTACAAGCTTTAAAAGCAGGTGTAAATGATTTTTTAACAAAACCTTTACATATTAGTGAATTTCAATTGAGAATTAAAAATTTGATTACTCTTAAAAAATCACAAAAAATTCTTAATCAATTTAACGATGAATTACAAAATGAAGTGAAAAAAGCAACTGAAACATTAATTTCAAGAGAATATGAAACTCTTTTAGTATTATCAAAAACTGCTGAATATAAAGACCCAGAAACAGCAAGTCATATTTCAAGAGTTGCACACTATTCTAAACTTTTAGCAAAACATTATGGATTAGATAAAGAAAAACAAGAAAAAATATTTCATGCATCACCTCTACATGATTTAGGAAAAATTGGAATAAGAGATGATGTACTTTTAAAACCAGGAAAACTTGATGAAAAAGAGTTTGAACACATGAAAACTCATCCAATAATTGGATATGAGATTTTAAAGGGAACTAAAAATCCTTTTTTAGAAGCAGGAGCTATTATCTCACTTACGCATCATGAAAAATTCGATGGTAGTGGTTATCCAAAGGCTTTAAAAGGTGAAGAAATTCATATATTTGGACGAATCACTGCAATTGCAGATGTATTTGATGCACTTACTTCAAAACGTCCATATAAAAAAGCTTGGAGTTTTAAGGAAGCATTATCTTTTCTAATAGAACAAAAAGGAAAACATTTTGATCCTACTCTTATAGATTTATTTATTTCAAACATTGAAGATGTAAAAGAAATTTATCATAAATTTGATAATGAAAAATAATATTTTATGATTAAACGTTTTCTAGGACCAATAATATTATTTACTATTATTGTCATCTTTTTTTTATTTCCATTTGCAGCAACTTGGATGAATAAATCATTAAGTGAATTAACAATTAAAAATTCACCTCAAGAACCTTGGTTTTTAAAAGAAGAAAAAGCTAAATATGTTTTAGTCTATTTTGGATATGTTGGATGTACAACCATTTGCATACCATCTCTAAACGAAATACAAAAACTTTATAAAAAAATTGATGAAAAAAAGATTAATCTACCATTTTATTTTGTTAATATAGATCCCAAACTACCTTCAAATTTACCTGAACATTACATAAAAAGTATTGATTCAAGATTTCATGGAATTTATAATGATTATCAACAATTAAATAAACTAAAACAAGATTTTAATTTAGCTATTCAAGAGAGTAAAATTGAGATATCTCACTCTTCAAATTTATATCTATTTAAGAAAGAAAATGAAAAATATAAGTTATATAAAATTTATATTACACATCCATATGATGAAGAGCTTCTACTTAAAACTCTTCAAAATTGAAAGCTCTATTTTTTACAAATAAATATCAATTTATCTGCTATTTCATCAGTATGAAGGTTAAACTCTTTTATTTCAATTAGTTCAAATCCAGTTTCTTCTAGAACTTTTGTTAAAAACTCTTTTGAGTGATACTCTTGAATTATTGAATCTTGTTCTTTTGAAAATAGACCATTTTCGTGCTTTTCAAATAAAGTTATATCTGTTTGAAGTTTTTCATCTTCAAAGTTTGCATCAATTGCAATAAATTTATCTTCAACATCAATTGTGATACAACCTTGTGCTATCTCATCAAAACCAAAATATGAATTAACGTCAAAAATAAAATATGCCTCTTTATTTAAGACAAAATAAATTTCTTTTAGAAAAGTTTTTAATTCTTCTTTTGGAATATAATTTAAAACATCAAATATCGCTGTTGCACAATCAAATTTTTCTTTTACATCTTTTAAAGCAATTGCTTGTGCATTTAAACCTTTTGCTTGGCAAACTTTGATTTGCTCCACACTTAAATCAATTCCAAAATATTTCTTTTTATTTACTTTTAAATTCTCTAAGAAATATCCTTGACCACAACCAATATCAATAATATTGTCTAAATCATTAGTCATAACAAATCGTAAAAACTCTTTGTGTAAAGTATAAACCTCTTCTTCGAAATCTAAAAAAGGTTCTATCTTAGCGTATAAATCTAATCCCATTATAAGTGTACTTCTATTTTTTCTTTTAAATCTAAGATTAAATCTTTTTTAGCATAAAATGAGTTTTTATTTGCAATTAAATGTGCACTACTCTCCATGATAGTTGGTCCTACTTCAAGACCATTTTGTTTCATTGTTTCACCTGTTTCAACAATATCAACAATACAATCACAAAGTCCAACTAAAGGTGCAAGTTCAATAGAACCATAAAGTTTGATAATCTCAACTGCCATTGCTTTTTGTTCAAAATATTTTTTAGCAATTTTTTCATGTTTTGTAGCAATTGTGATTTTACTTTTGTCAAAATTTAGTTTTTCACCACGTCTAAGTCCAAATGCAACTTTACACTTTCCTAGTTCTAAATCCAAAAGTTTGATTAGGTCATACTCTTTTTCTTCTAAAACATCAAGTCCAACAACTCCTAAATCAGCAGCTCCGTGCATTACATAAGTTGGTACATCTTGATTTCTTACATTTAAAAAAGTAAATCCACTTTTTTTTAGTATTAATTTTCTATCTTCAAAAACAAACTTTTCACCAAAAGCTTTTTCAAATTTATCAAGAGTCTCCTCAGCAATTCTTCCCTTAGGCAATGCAATTGTTAGCATCAATTATCCTTTTCATATTCTCAAATATTAAATCTTTTTTATATGTACTATTTTCAAAATATTTACTTAAAAGCTCTCCATCACCACCAGTAAATATTATATTTTTATTTAAACTTACTTCTTTGATAGGTAAAATGATAGATTTTAGCATAGCATATTGTATAGCATCAAACGTGCGAAGCGGTATTTTATCTAAATTTATATTTTTTTCAAAATCAAACTTTAATTTTTTTGAAATTTTTGGATAACTTTTCATAAATCTTCTTAAACCTAAAAGAATAAATCCACCTTGATGTTGTCCATTTTCCATAACATCAACTGTTATTGCACTTCCTGCATCAACTATCACACAGTTATCTTGAAAGCTACAAGCTACTGCTCTATCTATTCCTAAACCTTGATATGCTGTAGAAAATTTCAAGAATTTATTTATATTTTTAGCGTGAGGATTTTTTTTAAGTAACCTTTTTGTAGCTTTTTCATTTACAGATACAAAATAAATTTCATCATCAAACTTTGGAACTTTTTCATCTAAAAAATATTTTTTGTGTTTATCACGTATTAAAAAATGATAAGTTGTATTTCCAATATCACATAAAATCAACTCTAACACTCCAATCATTTTGTTTTAAATACTCTTTTGCTTTTGAGCAAAGAGGACTTGAAATCAACAATTCTCTTTTCTTAAAGTTATGTCCTAAAAAAGTTGCTAATTTCTCACATAATTCCATCAAATCATCAGCATTTTTTCTTATAAATCTACTTTTTGAATCTACTATAAAAATAGCATAAAATTTAGAATCAATAGTAGTTGCACTATAAATATCTATTTTTTTTCTTGAATCTAATTCTTTTGGAAAAATTTGTTTAATCTCTTTAAAAAGTATATTTTTATTTGTATAGTATGTTGTTAGTTCTTTCAATATCTTTCCTTTATCGTATAGATTATATCCAATAAACTCTTTTAAATTATCACAATTTTGACATATGAATTAGCTATAATAATAACAAATTTATAAACATCAAAGAGAAAATGAACAACTTAAGTTATCAAGAACAAACAATTATCACAAGAGGTATCATAAAAGCTGCTGTTTTAATGAGCGAATTTGGAGCAGAATCTATTTTGATAGAACAAGGAGCTCAAAGATTAGGTAAAGCTTTGGGAGTTGATTCTGTTGAAATTTCATTAATTCCTTCAGCCATCGTATTAACAACTTTACATAATAATCAATCAGTTACAACAACAAGAAGAGTTCATCATAAACCAATAAATATGTCAATAGTTTGTGAAATTCAAAAAATTATAATTGATATAGAAAAATATGAACATGATGTAGAATATCTTGATGAAATTTTGAAAAATTTCAAACCTAAATATTATAATAGATGGCTCGTAGTTTTTATGGTAGGATGTGCTTGTGCTTCATTTGCATATTTACAAGGTAGTGATACAAGTGCTTTTTTTATAACATTTTTGGCTTCAAGTACAGCGATGTTTGTAAGACAAGAATTAGCAAAAAGAAAATTTGTTCTAATTATTACTTTTGGAGTTACAGCCTTTGTAGCAACTATGATTGCAAGTCTTTCCCAAATAAGTGGAGTTAGTGCAACTCCTAATATAGCACTAGCATCAAGTGTTTTATTGCTTGCTCCTGGATTTGCCTTTGTTAACTCATTTCTAGACTCTTTAAAAGGTTATTTGATGATGGGTTGGGGACGTTGGATGGATGGAGTACTACTTACAATTGCAACTTCAATTGGAATAATCATTGCTATGGCTATTTTAAATATGAAAGGTTGGTAAAATGACAGAAATAATAGTAAAAATGCTCATTGAATCTATATTTGCAAGTGTTGCAGCTGTTGGTTTTGCCATGGTTTTTAATGTACCAAAACATACTTTGGTTTATTGTGCATTTGGTGGAGCAATTACTTATATAGCAAGAACAATGTTTTTACACTTAGGTTTAGGAATTGAAATATCAACTTTTTTAGCTTCAACTTTTATAGGAATTGTTGCTCTTAGATGGTCAAGAAAATATCTAATACCAAGACCTGTTTATACTGTTGCTTCAATTATTCCCATGATTCCTGGAACTTATGCATTTGCAGCGATGATTAGTTTAGTTGATATGAATAGTCATGGAGTTACAACTGAATTAATAGATATTTTTATTAATAATGGATTAAAAGCAGTTTCTATTTTGGGAGCTATTAGTTTTGGTTTAGCATTACCATCTTTATATTTTATGAGATTAAATAGACCAATTATTTAGTAAAGAGAAAATCTCTCTTTACCTTTTTATAAATAGAATTTTTTTATAAACTCATCACTTATATCAATAATCTTTCTCTCTCTTAATGACTCAATAACCTCTTTTGTACAATCAACATCATCAGGCCATCTTCGTTTAAAATTATCATGAGCATTTTTATCAGTTGCATCTAAACACATAGTATGACCATCAATAAATAAATCTCTATTTGAATCGATATTATTACAAACTCTCCAAACTAACATATAAGGATTAGTTACATCATTTTTAGCACTATCTACGATTATTAAAATTTTAATATGCTCAAATAACGGTTTTAACTCTTCAAAAAGATATTTTTGATTTCTAATTTTTTCTACACTAATTACGCAAATTGGATTTTTTGTATCTTTGAAATATTGTTTTAAAGCTTTTACTTCATTTGAAATATTTTGCATTTTTTGAAGTAATTCATCATCTTCTAAAAGTGTAATTCCAAGTTCAGCAACTTCATCACCAGTACAATCAAGTCCTAGTTTGCCACCAACTGCAAACTTTGGAGATGAATGGTCAAGGGCATCAACTACACCTTTTGAAACTAACATATCTTCAATATTTATTCTATTTAAAATATATTTTGAAATCTCTTCATGTGAAGTTAGTTCAGGTGCATCTTCATTTACAAAAATTGCATGTTTAACAAAACTCATTTGCCCTACTCCCCAAAATGCATGCATCATTTGACTTGCATGTCCAGGATAAAGTGTTTTAATTTTTGCAACAATTAGATTGTGGAAAACTCCATTTTCAGGCATGTAATAATCTATTAAATCAGGAGCTGTTGTTTTTAATAATGGTAAAAAAATTCTTTCTGTTGCATGACCCATATATTTATCTTCAAGTGGCGGTTTACCAACAACGGTCGCTAAATATGTAGGATTTTTCTTACTTGTAATTGCCGAAACTTCCATAAATGGATACTCTTCTTCAAGTGTGTAATATCCAGTATGGTCTCCAAATGGTCCTTCAATTCTCATTTTTGAAGGATCAACAAAACCTTCGATAATAAAATCATTATCTTTTGGAACATAAATATCATTCGTAATTGATTTTACAAGTTGGGCATTTTTGTTTTTTACAAAACCATAAAGCATAAGTTCAAAAATTCCTATTGGAAGCGGAGCTTGCCCACACCAAATATACATAGGATCACCTCCTATTCCAATTGATACTGGCATTTTTTTACCAGCTTTTTTATACTCATGGAAGAAATGATTTGAGTCTTTATGAATTTGCCAATGCATTCCTAAAGTTTGGTCATCATAAACTTGAAGTCTATACATTCCAAGGTTTTTTAATTCTCCATTTAAAGAAGTCGTGTACACTTGCCCCATTGTAATAAAAGGACCTCCGTCTTGTTCCCAAGTTGTAAGAATTGGTAAATCAGAAAGTTTTGCATCACTTCCTAATTTTATAACTTGTTGACACTCACCTTTTCCTTTTAATTTTTTAGGAATAGTATTTTTTAGAGCAAATAATTTTCCAAAAGTAGATAACTTTTCGCTAAAAGTTGTTGGTGGCTTCATTTTTAAAAGCCCTTCAATTTCAGCTCCAATTTTATCCCCATCTCCAATAAAAAGTCTTACAGCTTTTTCATTACAAAAAACATTCATCAAAACTGGTATGTCAAATTTTTTATTATTTTTTTTATCTACAACATTTGTAAATAGTAAAGCTTTAGAATCCTCTTTTTTCACTTCAATATAAGCAATATGTGGAATTTCTAAATATATATCTAATTCATCATCGATAACTCTTAGCAAATTATTTTTTTTTAATAGTTCAATAGCTTCTTTCATTTTTCCCTCAAATTCAATTCATCAGTTAATTAAGTTGAAATCTTATATCATTTTATCAATAAAATATAGTTTATAATAGAGGTTTTAAGTATGATTAATAATATTGAATATAATTTCGATGAAGAAATAAATAGAAAAAATACAAATTGTGCAAAATATGATGGTTTAAAAAAATATTTTGGATATGAGGATTTAAATCCTCTTTGGGTTGCTGATATGGATTTTAAAACTCCAGCATTTATAAACGATGCGATTATAAAAGCAGCTCAAAACTCTTTATATGGTTATAGTGTTGATACACCTGAACTTTATGCTTCAATTATAAATTGGCAAAAAAATGAACATGATTGGAAAATTGAGCAAAAAGATATTTTTATGATAAACGGTGTAGTTCCAGCTTATAGTGCTTGTATTGAAGCATTTAGTGAAGTTGGTGATGAAGTTATTGTTCAAACTCCAATTTATCCACCACTTTTCAAATGTGTTACAGCAAATGAAAGAAAAGTAGTTGTAAATGAATTAAAAAAAGATGAAAATGGTTATTACACTATGGATTTAGAAGATTTAGAAAAAAAAATAACTTCTAAAACAAAAATTCTAGCACTTTGTTCTCCTCATAATCCAGTTGGTCGTGTTTGGAGTAAAGATGAACTAGAAAAATTGGCAAACATTTGTATAAAACACAATATTATAATAGTTTCAGATGAAATTCATAGTGATATTACTTTTAAAAAATTCACTCCACTTGCTTCTATTTCAAAAGAGATTGCAAATCAAACAATTACACTTAATAGTGCTGGAAAAACTTTTAATATTGCAGGTCTTAATTGTGCATATGCAATAAGTAAAAATGAAGAAATTTTAAATAAATTTAAAAAAATTGCAATTAAAAGAGAGATAAATTCAATTAACTTTTTTGGTTATGTTTCAACAAAAGCAGCCTATGAAAATGGTTCATTATTTGTAAAAGAATTAAAAAGCTATATAATGAGTAATATCTTATTTACAAAAGATTATTTAAAAAATTCTAATTCAAAAATAGATTTTTTTATACCTGAAGCAACTTATTTATTGTGGCTTGATTTTTCAAGAACCTCACTAACGCATAATGAAATAAAAAATAAATTACTTACAAAATGTAAAATTGCACTAAATGATGGTGTTTCTTTTGGTAGCAATGGAAATAAATATTTTAGATTAAATACAGCATTAACGCAGAACGCCCTAAAAATAGCCTTAGAACAATTATTAAAAGAATTTTAAAAATATCTAGCAAATAAAGTATTACCTTTTTTCTCACTATTTTTATAATAGTTTAGAAATAGGGAAAAAACTTTATTATGTACATAAAAAAAGTGTACAATCATTTAATAATATTAATAAATAGGGGAAAAAATGTCAACTGAATTAATATTGGCTTCTGTAATTTTTGTTTCTATAGGACTTATTCTTTCTGGTGTATTTGTTTTAACTAGATTCATTGGTCCTAAAAATGAAAAATCAGAAATAAAAAATAGTGTTTATGAAAGTGGTATTACAAATCCAATTGGAAATACAAATATCAGATTTTCTGTAAAATTTTATTTAGTTGCCATTTCCTTTTTATTATTTGATGTTGAAATTATTTTCATGTTTCCTTGGGCTGTAAATGTTGAGCAATTAGGATATTATGGACTAATCAAAATGTTTATATTTATGGGACTGTTATTTGCTGGATTAATTTATATCTATAAGAAAAAGGCTTTATTATGGGATTAGGGGTTGAATCAAAACTAGGTGATAGCATAGTTACAACAAAACTTGATCACGCTATAAACTGGGGAAGATCTTATTCTTTATGGCCTATGGCATTTGGTACTGCTTGTTGTGGTATTGAATTTATGGCTGTTGCTGGTTCTAAATATGATTTATCAAGATTTGGAGCTGAAGTTGTAAGATTTTCTCCAAGACAAGCAGATTTATTAATAGTTGCAGGAACAATATCATACAAACAAGCTCCTATTTTAAAAAAAATCTATGAACAAATGTGTGAACCTAAATGGGTTATTTCAATGGGAGCTTGTGCTTGTAGTGGTGGCTTTTATGATAACTATACAACTGTTCAAGGAATTGATCAAATTATTCCAGTTGATGAATATATTGCAGGTTGTCCACCACGTCCAGAAGCAGTACTTGATGCTATTATGAGAATTCAAGAAAAAGCAAAAGATGAATCAATTTTAAAAGATAGAGTCAAAGATTATAAAGGATTTTTAGATGTTTAATTGTGATATGTTAATCGATTCTAAAGATTTAAAATCGACTATTTTTAAACTTAAAAATGATGAAAACTACACTATTTTACTCGATATTACTGCTGTAGATTATTCAAAATATCCAGATATTACACCTTCTAGATTTGCTGTAGTTTATATATTAAGAGATTCAACTTTTAAAAAACAAATTTCTATTAAATCTTTTGTTGATGATAATACTTTAGAGATAGATTCAATTTGTGATTTATATGAATCTGCAAATTGGGCAGAAAGAGAAACATATGACCAATATGGAATAAAATTTGTTGGTCATCCTAATTTAAAAAGAGTTTTAAATCATCATCAATTTCTAGGACATCCTTTAAGAAAAGATTATGAAACTACAAAAGGACAAATTTGTACACAAACTGAAGATTTGATGGATGAAATGCTTCCATTACTAAAATCTAAAGGTTATAATGACGAAGAGATAAAAGATTTAATGCTTCTAAATGTAGGTCCTTCTCATCCAGCATCACATGGAACAATTAGAAATTTTGTTGCTATGGAAGGTGAAACAATTACAGCTTGTGTAACGGAAATTGGATATTTACATAGAGGATTTGAAAAATCTTGTGAGAATCATACATATTCACAAATCATTCCATATACAGATAGATTAAATTATTGTAGTGCAATTTTAAATAATATTGGTTATTCAAAAGCTGTTGAAGAGATGTTAGGAATTGATATAACTCCAAGAGCTAAAATGATTAGAATAGTTATTGGTGAACTAAGTAGAATTATCGACCACTTAGTTTGTAATGCTGCAAATATGGTTGACCTTGGTGGACTTACAAACTTTTGGTACCTATTTGCTCCAAGAGATAAAGCTTATGAATTATTATCAAAATTAACAGGTGCAAGACTTACAAATACTTACACAAGAATTGGTGGTTTAGAATTTGACTTGTATGATGGCTTCAATGAAGATTTATTTGATGTTTTAAAAGATGTTGAAACTGCAATAAATGATGCATTATCACTAATCGCTCATAATAAAATCTTTTTAGATAGAACTCAAGATGTGGGTGTGATAAAAGCAGATTTTGCACTAAAAAATGGAATTTCAGGACCAAATTTAAGAGCAGCTGGTGTTGCTCATGATTTAAGAAAAGACAAACCATATTATGGTTATGAAAACTTTGATTTTGATATGATAATTGGAAGTCATGGTGATGTTTATGACAGAATGATGTGTAGATTTGAAGAGATGAAACAATCTATTAAAATTATAAAACAAGCTATGAAAAATCTTCCTGATGGTGCTATAAATGTTAATGCTCCAGGAATATTACTTCCTTCAAAAAAAGATGTTTATGGAAATATTGAAGGTTTAATGAATCAATTTAAACTTACATTTGAAGGAATTCATGTACCAAAAGGTGAGTACTATTCTTCAACAGAAGCTGCAAATGGAGAGTTAGGATTTTTTATAGTTAGTGATGGAAGTGGAAGACCTTATAAAGTAAAATGTAGACCACCATGTTTTTATTCATTAGCTGCTTATTCAAAAATTGTTGAAGGTGGAATGCTTGCTGATGCAGTTGTAACAATGGCAAGTATGAATTTTATTGCAGGGGAGTTTGATAGATAATGAATACATTTGAATACACACCTGAAAATGAAATAAAATTTCAAGAATATGTATCAAGATATCCAAAAATTGATTCTTGTATGTTACCAGCACTTTGGTTAGTTCAAGAACAAATTGGATGGGTAAGTCCTGAAGCTATGATTTATATAGCACAAAAACTTGGGAAAACTCCTATTCAAGTGTATGAAGTTGCAACTTTTTATACTATGTTTAATTTAAAACCAATAGGAAAATATCATATTGAACTTTGTAAAACTGTCTCTTGTATGTTATGTGGTAGCCGTGAATTAAAAAAACATATAAAAGAAACGATAGGTATTGAAGCTGGTCAAACAAGCGATGATGGATTATTTACACTAACAGAAGTTGAATGTCTTGGAGCTTGTGGTGGAGCACCTATGTTTGCATTAAATGGAAAGTATCACGAAAAATTAACTAAAGAAAAAGTTGATGAGATTATAAAGGAGTGCAGAAATGATAACTAAAATTGTAAGTAAAAATTTCGATATTCCTAATTCTCATAAATTAGAAGTAGCTCTTGCAAATGGTAGATACTCTTCTATAGATAAATTATTTTCAATGACTCCTGATGAAGTTACACAAGAAGTTGTAAAATCAGGACTTAGAGGAAAAGGTGGTGGTGGAGCTGCGTGTGGACCAAAATGGGAATTAATGCCGCCAGTTGATGAACGTCCTAGATATTTAATAGTAAATGGTGATGAAAGTGAACCTGGAACTTTTAAAGATAGACAAATTTTTCAATATGACCCTCATCTTTTAATTGAGGGTATTATTTGTACATGTTATGCTTTAAGTGCACATCATGCTTATATTTATATAAGAGGCGAATATAAATTCTTTATTGATAGAGTAAATGCTGCAATAAAAGAAGCCTATGAAGCTGGAATCATTGGAGATAAAATCATGAATAAATATGATTTTAAACTTGATATTACTGTTCATAGAGGTGGAGGTGCATATATTTGTGGTGAAAAATCTGCACTAATTGAATCACTTGAGGGGAAACGTGGACATCCAAGACTTAAACCACATGGAAAAGAGTGTGAATGGTTCTTCGATAATCCTGCAACTGTTAATAATGTAGAAACAATAGCTAGTGTTCCAAATATTGTAGAAAATGGAGCACAAGGTTATACTAAATATGGAACAGAAAAATCACCAGGAACAATGTTATTTGCAATTTCAGGACCAGTTAATAATCCTGGTGTTTATGAAATGGCATATGGTAATAAGATGATAGATTTTCTTAATATTCTAGGTGGAGGAATGATTGAAGGAAAAAAATTAAAAGCAATTATCCCAGGAGGTTCATCTTGTCCAATACTAACCGCTTCTGAAGTTGAACGTGCAGTATTAGACTATGAATCAATGGGAGATATTGGTTCAACTTTAGGTACAGGAGGAATGATAGTTATTGATGAAGATACATCTATGGTTGATGTAGCAAAAAATATTATTGAATTTTATCACCATGAATCTTGCGGTCAATGTACACCTTGTAGAGAGGGTACAGGATGGATAGATAAGATTTTGAAAAAAATCTTAAGTGGAGATGCTTCAAATGAAGATTTAAAAACTATACTTGATGTTTGTAATACTATGAATGGAAAAACAATTTGTGTTTTTGCACCAGCAGTAAAAGATATCATTTCAAGTATTATAAAAAAATTCCCAGACGAATTTAAAACATATTTAAAAAACTAAAATTTAATTTATTTATAGGAGAAAAAGAATTATGGCAAAAAACACAATGACATTAACAGATAATAGAAATGGTAAGTCATATGAGTATAATATTATTGATGGTACAAGAGGACCAAGTGTTGTAGATATTTCTACATTTTATAAAGATTCAGGTATGTTTACTTATGACCCAGGTTATACTTCTACTGCTTCTTGTGAATCAAAAATCACATTTATTGATGGTGAAAATTCAGAGTTAAGATATAGAGGGTATGACATTGCTGATTTAGCTGGAAAACACTCTTTCTTAGATGTTTCTTATTTATTAATGAGAGGAAAACTTCCAACTCCTGAAGCTTCTAAAAACTTTGATTTAGAAATTAGACATAGATCTTTCTTAAATGAAGGAATTATTAGATTATTTGATGCTTTACCAGATGGTGCACACCCAATGGCAACAATGGGAGCAGCTACTATGGCACTTGCAGCATTTTATAAAGATCACTTACATTTAGAAGATGAAGAACAATTTAAAATGATGAGAAGAAGAATCTTAGCTAAAATGCCTACAATTGCAGCTATGGCTTATAGAAATTCTATTGGTACTCCATTAATTTATCCAGATGTAAATAAATATTTCACTGAAAACTTCTTATATATGTTAAGAGCATATCCAGGTGGTAGAATGAAATATTTAGGTGATGGCAAAAATCAAGAGATTAGACAAGTTGAAATTGATGCACTTGATGCAATCTTTACTTTACATGCTGATCATGAACAAAATGCTTCTACAACAACAGTTAGAAATGTTGGTTCAACTGAAGCTCACCCTTATGTTGCTATTGCTTCTGGTATTTCTGCATTATGGGGTTCTGCTCATGGTGGTGCTAATGAAAAAGTTATGGATCAGTTAAAATTAATCGGTGATGTTAAAAATGTTCCAACATATATTGCAAAAGCTAAAGATAAAAATGATCCATTTAGATTAATGGGATTCGGACATAGAGTTTATAAAAATAGAGATCCAAGAGCTGAAACATTAAAAGGATTACAAGATAAATTAAGAGAAGAATTAAATCTTGATTCTAAATTATTAGATGTTGCTGCTGCTGTTGAAGAAGCTGCATTAAAAGATGATTACTTCAAAGAAAGAGGATTATATCCAAATATTGACTTCTATTCAGGTGTAATTTTAACTGCTCTTAAAATTCCTGTTGAAATGTTTACTCCAATCTTCGTTATTGGAAGAACTCCAGGATGGTTATCACAATGGTCTGAATTGAAACAAGATCCAAAACATAAAATTGCAAGACCAAGACAGTTATATACAGGTAACTAAGAAAAAATAAACTTAAGTTGAAAGGGATATATATGGCAGAGATAGTTAATATTACAATCAATGGCGTAGAAATGCAAGCTACAAAAGGTAGCTTGTTGATTGATAAATTACTGGATGAAAATGTTCATATCCCTCACTTTTGTTATCATCAAGCATTGGGCAAAGATGGAAATTGTAGAATGTGTATGGTTGAAATTGAAGGTCAAAAAAGACCTCAAATTGCTTGTGATACTCCTATAAAAGATGGGATGATTATAAGAACAAAAGGTGAGAATATCGAGAAAGTAAGACGAGAAATTCTTGAACTTGAACTTATCAATCATCCTATTGATTGTCCAACTTGCGACCAAGCTGGAGAATGTAAATTACAAGATTATTACATGGAATCTGGATTTTATGAATCAAGAATAAATGTAAATTCTAAAAATCATGCAAGAAAAAGAGTTGATATTGGTTCTAATGTAATGCTAGACCAAGAAAGATGTGTACTTTGTACAAGATGTGTTAGATTTTGTTCAGATATTACAAAAACAAATGAATTAGGTGTTATAAGTCGAGCTGATCACTCAGTTATTGGAATTTTTCCTGGTCGACCTTTAAATAATCCTTATGCCATGAATGTTATTGATTTATGCCCAGTTGGTGCTTTAACGAATAAAGATTTTAGATTTAAACAAAGAGTTTGGTTTTTAGAAACTTTCGATGCCATTTGTAATGGTTGTTCAAAGGGTTGTAATATTTTTGTTGATCATAGAAAAGAAAAATACAAAGATGACCAAATTTTTAGATTTAGACCAAGAGTAAATAGAGCAATAAATGGTTGGTTTATGTGTGATGAAGGGAGATTATCTTACTCAAAAGAGAATGATAATAGATTTGAGATTCCTTTAGTAAATAAAAATGAAACAGATATAAATAATACAATTGCAAATATTTTTAAAGAATTAACTACAAATAAAAATATCCTAATGGTATTAAGTCCAAATCTTTCTTATGAAGAGATGTTAAATGTAAAAAATTTAGCAAGAAAATTAAATATAAATTTATCAGGATATTCACCAAATACATTTGATGAAAATTTTGCTGATAATTATCTAAGACAAAATGATAAAACTTCAAATAGAGCTTCTTTTAAAGAACTTGAAATTGATGAAACAGAAGAATTTTTTGAAGATAGTTTAAAAAATGCTTCTTTAGTGTTTATAATTGAAAATGATTATTTTGAGAATAATATAAAATTATTAGAAAATAAAAAAATTATCTCTTTTTTTAGTCATTTATGTCTTACTATTGGTTATTCAAATATTGCTGTTCCTGTAGCTTCTTTTTATGAAAAATCTGGAACTTATACAAATTGTGATGGAATTAAACAAAAAGTTATTTCAAAAATGAATAAAAATAATCCAATGAAAACTATAACAACAATAATAGAAAATTTAAAATCTATGATTGAAAAAGGAACTCTATGAGTAGCACAATTATAATTATAGTAAACATTGTAATAGCTGTATTATTAGCTGTTGGATTAACTCCTTTATTTGTTTGGTGGGAGAGAAGAGTCTCAGGACTTATGCAAGATAGAAGTGGTCCAAATAGATGTAATATTGGACCTTTTAGATTAGGTGGATTAATTCAAAGTTTTGCAGATATGCTAAAACTTGTTTTTAAAGAGGATTTTACCCCTTCACATATTAGATACAAGTTTTTCTTTACAGTTGCTCCTGTAATTGTATTTTTATGTTCTTTTTTAACTTTTGCAGTTATTCCTTTTGCTGATGTTTTAGTTATAGATGGAAAAGAAAATATCATGCAAGCAATTCCAAATCAACTTGGAATTATGTGGTTTATTGCATTTGCAGGACTTAGTGTTTATGGAATAATTCTTGGAGGTTACTCATCAGGAAATAAATATGGACTTTTAGGTTCAATTAGAGCCAGTGCACAAGTTATTTCATATGAAGCAGCTATGGGACTTGCAATTATTTCTATGATTATTTCTTATGGTTCAATTCATCTAACTGATATGGTAAATGCTCAAAGTGGAACTTATCTTGGTTTTATTCCAATGTGGGGAATTTTTGTACAACCACTTGCTGCAATAATTTTTATTGTTTGTTCTTTTGCAGAAACAAATAGAGCGCCTTTTGACTTAGCAGAAGGAGAATCAGAATTAGTTGCAGGATATCATACTGAATATAGTGCAATGAAATTTGGTCTTTTTCAAGTTGGTGAATATGCAGCAATGAGTGCATCAAGTGCTTTAATTGTAACTCTATTTTTTGGAGGATATCAAATCCCTTGGTTAGATACACAAGCTATTCAAAGTAATATAAATTATGTTATCCTAGCAATCATAATAATTCTTCCATTAAAAATATTCTTCTTCACAAGATGGATGAAAAAAAACAATAAAGCAATAGGTGAAAATAAAAGTAGAGAAAAAGAGACAAAAATTTTAACGGTTGCATTTTGGTCTATTTGTTTTGTTTTAATCGCTCTTTTAATCTCTTTTTTAATTACAGGACTTGGAACAAATGGTGTAAATATTACAACTGCTGTAATTCAAGTAGGAACATTTTTAATCAAGTTTTTTATGATGGCATTTGTTTATATTTGGGTAAGATGGACTGTTTTAAGATTTAGATATGACCAATTACAGATGTTGGGTTGGAAAGTTTTAATTCCATTAGCTCTTTTAAATATCGTAGTTACTGCGATTATAGTTGTGGTAGGAAAATAAGATGGCAATAAAAGTAGTACCAAGATATGGAAAATCATTTAAAGATAAATTATACTTACCTGCAATTGCAGGAGGAATGAAAACAACTTTCAAACATTTCATAAAAAATTTAACTGATATTGACAATTTAAAAACTATGCAATATCCAGAAGTTCAACCAACTGATTTAAACGAAAGATATAGAGGTGTTCATAGGCTCACAAAATTTGATGATGGAACAGAAAAATGTGTTGCTTGTTATATGTGTGCAACTGCATGTCCTGCTGAATGTATTTTTATTGAAGCAGAAGAGAGATTTGATGAACACAATGAAAAAAGACCAAAAGAGTTTAAAATTGATTTATTAGAGTGTGTATTTTGTGGATATTGTGTTGAAGCTTGTCCTTGCGATGCAATTAGAATGGATACAGGAATTTTTTCATTTACAGGTTCTAAAAGAGAAGATTTTGTTTTAGATAAAAAAGCTTTAATGGCTAATGAAAGAGCAAAGGATTTGAAATAATGGCTGATTTAATTTTTATTGCCTTAGCATTTTTTGCAATAACAGGCGCTATTGCTATGATAGTTTATAAAAGTCCAATGTACAGTGCACTTGGTGTATTAGTTACAATGCTTAGTGTTGCTGGGATGTTTGCCCTTTTAAATGCAACTTTTTTATTTTTAGTTCAAATAATAGTTTATGCAGGAGCTATTATGACACTAATTCTTTTTATTTTAATGTTTTTAAATATTAAAGATGAAGATTTACCAAATGAACCAAATAAATATAAATTAATTGCTTTAGGTACTGCTATAATGATACCTCTAAACATTCTTGTTTTAAAAGCAATTTCAAATCTTCCTTCAAAAGATTTATCAATTAGTGATAGTGATTTTGGAGCTATAAAACCTGTTGGATTAGAACTTTATAATAATTGGATTATCTCTTTTGAATTAATCTCTATTTTACTTTTAATTGCATTAATTGGTTCAGTAGTTCTTGCTAAAAAAAGAAAATCTAAATTAAATAGCAAGGAGGATTAAGTATGATTTCACTAACTTCTTACGCATTTGTATCAATGATGTTGTTTTCTATTGGTGCAATTGGAGTTATTTCAAGAAAAAATATTTTTGTTATTTATATGTCAATTGAAATGATGTTAAATGGAATAAACTTATTTTTAGTTACATTTGCAAGATATCACTTTAATCTAGATCCTCAAATTATTACAATTATGGTTATATCTATTGCTGCTGCTGAAGCTGCTATATTTTTGTCTGTAATAATTTTATTATATAGATCAAGAAAATCTCTTGATACAGATATTTTCACAACTCTGTCACAAGGGGAAAAATCATGAGTACCTCTTTATTAGTTTGGATAATTTTAGCTCCATTGTTGGGGGCTTTAGCAAATACTTTTTTATATTTTTATCATATAAAAAAGCATAAAGTATCTGAGATATATTTTGCCTTAATTGGGACAATTACACCATTGATATCATTTCTAATAACATTAAATCTATTTCTTCAAATGTTAGAAGAAAAAATCATATTTAAACAACATATTTTTACATGGCTTAGTGTTGATAAATTAAATATAGAAATGAGTTTTTTAGGGGACAATCTTTCTATATTTATGTCTATGTTTGTAACTTTTGTTGGATGGTTAATACATATTTATGCAATAGGTTATATGAAAAATGATGATGGTTTTGGTAAATTTTTTGCATATTTCAATCTATTTTTAGCTTCAATGTTAATATTGGTTCTTGCAGATAATCCAATAATTTTATTTATTGGTTGGGAAGGCGTTGGAGTTTGTTCATATCTATTAATTAAATTTTATTATGGTAATAAAGAAAATGTACTTGCTGCAAATAAAGCATTTATAGTAAATAGAATTGGTGATTTTGGTTTTTTACTTGGTGTTGTAACTCTGTTTTTTGCTTTAGGTCAAATTGATTTATCATTTGGAACAATTGAAGCGAATATAGAAAATGTATCTAAAGAACTTTTAATTATCTCAGGTTTTTTACTTTTTGTTGGAGCAATGGGAAAATCAGCACAAATTCCACTTTATGTTTGGCTTCCTGATGCAATGGCAGGACCAACTCCTATTTCAGCTTTAATCCATGCTGCAACAATGGTAACTGCTGGTGTATATATGGTTGCGAGATTCCATTTTTTATATTCAGGAATTGAAGAAATAGGTTTATTTATAGCTTATATTGGTGCATTTTCAGCTCTGTTTGCAGCTATAATAGCAACAAAACAAACTGATATTAAAAAAATTCTTGCATATTCAACAATGAGTCAATTAGGTTATATGTTTATTGCTGTTGGACTTGGATTTTATTCAACAGGACTTTTTCATGTATTTACACATGCTTTCTTTAAAGCTATGTTATTCATGGGAGCTGGTGGAATTATAATAGCACTTCATCATGAACAAAATATTTTTAAAATTGCACAACATAGAGCAAATCTTCCAATTATTGGGATGACTTTTTTGATTGGTGTCATTGCAATTTCAGGGATTCCTCCATTTTCTGGATTTTTCTCAAAAGATGCAATTTTAGCAGCAGCTTTTCAAGAAGAACAATATTTAATTTGGGCTATTGCACTGTTTACTGCCTTTTTAACTGCATTTTATATGTTTAGAATGTATTTTATAGTTTTTGTTGCTCCAAATCATCATAGTAGTGACTATATTTATACTTCAAAAACAATTACTCTTCCTTTGTTTATTTTAGCAATTGGTGCAATTGGTGCAGGTTTTTTAAACCTTCCTTCTGTTTTAGGTGGAAATCATTTTATTGATACTTGGCTTGGAAATTTAAATTCAAAACATATTCATCTAGATCATATGACAGAATATGTTTTGATGGCTATTTCTGTGATAGTTGCAATGACAGGAATTATGCTAGCATATTCTAAATATTCAAATTTTGATGTATTTAAACCTGAAAATGAAACTGGATTTATAGGAAATAAATTTTATATTGATGAAATTTATGACTCATTATTTGTTCAGCCAACAAAAGCTATATCTACTTTTATTGATAAGATAGTTGATACAAAAATAATAGATGCTTTTATCATGTATTCATCAATCACTTTTATAAACATAGGGAAAAAAGTTGCCATGATACAAAATGCAAATGTTAGATTTTATGCAGCATTTATGTTAGTTGGAATGACTTGCATTTTTGTATATTTATATATTACTTTAGGATTATAATATGAGTGCAGATATACTTTCATTTATTATATTTTTACCTGCTGTTGTTGCTGTTGGATTAATGCTAACAACAAGAGATATAAATACAATTAGAAATATAGCTTTTTTAACTACAACTGTTATATTAGCCCTTGTATTAAAAATTTATATAGAGTTTGAACCAAGTTCAGGGATGCAATTTGTAACAAATGTTCCTTGGATAGAAACTTATGGGATAAATTATTATGTAGGATTAGATGGTTTTTCACTTACTATTTTAATGATGATTGCAATACTTATTCCTACATCTTATTTGCTTTTATGGGAAGGAAAGACTAAGGGGTATTGGATAAATATGCTTTTAGTTCAAACAGGAGTAACTGGGGCAGTTCTAGCATTAGATGTTGTTTTATTTTATTTCTTCTGGGAAGTTATGCTTTTACCAGTATTTTTACTTATTGGTCAATATGGATTTGGAAATAAAGTATTTACTACAATAAAAGTAACTGTTTATACTATGGTAGGATCACTACTAATGTTTATTGCAATATTGTATCTTGGTGTTTCATATCATAATGAGTTTGGTTCGTGGTCTTTTGCTTATGATAAGTTAATGACTATTACAACTATTGATTATAATACTAAAGTATGGTTATTTTTAGCATTTTTAGCTGCATTTGCTATAAAAATCCCAATTTTTCCACTACATACTTGGATTATGGAAACATATAAAAATGCTCCAACTGGTGCAGTTTTCTTACTATCTTCTATTATGGCTAAACTTGGAGTTTATGCAATAGTTAGATTTATGATTCCAATTTTTCCTGATATTTATGTAGAATTTTCAACTTGGTTTGTAGCAGTTGGTTTATTTGGATTAATCTACTTTGGAATTGCTGCGCTTATGCAAGATGACATAAAAAGAATGTTTGCATACTCGTCAGCTTCACATCTTAGTTTTATATCTGCTGGTATTTTTTCTTTAAATTCTTATGGTATAAATGGAGCTTTATATCTAATAATTGCTCATGCTATTGCAACGGGAGCCCTATTTTTATTAGTTGGATTATTACAAGAACAAACAGGATTTAAAACAATCAAAGATTTAGGTGGAATTGCAAAAAAAGCTCCTATTTTTACTTTTATTTTTGCTGTAATGTTATTTGCAAATATAGGACTTCCTGGAACAAATGGTTTTGTTTCTGAATTATTAATAATTTTTGGAATTTACGATTTTAATCATTCATTAGGTTATATTGCTGCACTTACAGTTATTATTGGAGCTTCATATATGTTATGGATGTTTCAAAGAGCAATTTTACAAGATAGACCTGAAGGTTCAAAAGAACTTATTATGAGAGATTTAAAAATTAAAGAGATCATAGGTTTAATTCCATGGGTTATTTTAGTTTTCTTAATGGGTCTTTATCCAGAAATTTTTATAAATAAATTTGAACCAACAGTAACACATTATTTAAATGACATCTTACATATTGGAGCAACAAAATGAATCAATTTTTGTATTTAATTCCAACTCTTATTATTCTAGTTGGGGCAATTGTACTTATGTTTATGAGTATGTATAAAAGATTCAATGTTAAAAACTTTATTGTTGTTTCATCATTTTTTTTGATAATAGCATTAGGATTCACTCTAGTAAATATAACTACTTCTTATTCAGTTCAACCTTATCCTCATTTTTTAAATAATGTTTTAACTTTTGATAGTTTTTCAAACTTTTTTAATATCATGTTGATTGCTGGAACATTATTAACTTTACTAATTGGTGAGCATTATTTTCAACATAGAAGTTATTTTAAAGGGGAATTTTTTTCTCTTCTACTTTTTGCACTATTTGGAATGATGATATTAGCTCACTCAAATGAGTTAGTTACTGCATATATTGCACTTGAAATTGCATCTTTTTCTGTTTATATCATGGTTGGATACAATTCAGATGATGCAAAAAGAGTTGAAGCAATTTTTAAATATTTGGTTTTAGGTTCATTTATTGGAGCTTTTTATCTCTTGGGAGTAGTTCTAATTTATGGAGCGACAACAAGCACAAATTTAGCAGATATTTTAACATTTATTACAAATGCAAATTCTCAAGATATGGTTTTAATTTATATTGGATTTACTCTAATTTTATTTACTTTTTTATTCAAAATTGCAGCGTTTCCTTTCCAATCTTGGTTATTAGATGTTTATAGAGGTGCACCAATGATTATTACTGCATATATGGCATCTACATTTAAAATTGCAATTTTTTCTTTTTTCTTAAGAGTGATTTTAGAATATATAGCACCAATTGTTGATTTCTGGGATGGCATAATTTCAGTTATAATAATTTTAACTCTTGTATTTGGAACTTGGTTAGCAATTACTCAACAAATTGTAAAAAGAATGTTAGCTGCATCTTCTATTGTTCATACAGGTTATTTACTTCTTGCTTTTATTGCTTTAAGTTATAAAGATGGGCATTTAATAAATCTTGCTTCTGCTTATGCAATCATGTTTTATTTAATTGCATATTTATTATCAGCTCTTGGAGCATTTGGATTAGCTTCGCATATTATTTCAGAAACAAATGTAAAAGTTACCTATGATGATTTTAAAGGTTTAGCAAAACAAAGACCCTTTTTAGCAGCTATGATGACTATATTCTTATTTTCTCTTGCAGGAATTCCTTCAACAATAGGATTTATTGGAAAGTTTTATGTATTCACTGAAGCAATAAGTGCAGGTTATACTACGCTTACAATAGTTGCAATTATTGCAACTATTGTTTCTGTATATTATTATTTCAAACTTGTTGCAATGATGTATTTTTATCCAGCAAAAGAAGAGTGTGTGTCTATTGAATTTAATGATAAAAGAGTTTCAACTTATGCAATTGCTTTTGTTGCAATCTTGACTATTTTAGGTGGTATTGGTTCAGCAATTGTATTTTTTATACCTGTGATGAATATAGACACTATTATTAATTTAACTCAATTATCTGTTCAATCTTTATTTATAAAATAGACTGTGTTAATATGTAACATGGCTACTTATAATTAATCTATTTTTCAAACAAAAAAACATCTAAATAAAATCCCCTTTTCAGGGGTAACTCACTCTATATTAAATGCCCTTTTCTATAAAAAAACTTCAAAAATATAATTATCATTGAAGTAGATTTAAGCTATTATTTTGCTATTATTCAAAAAAATCAAAAATCGCAGAAAGGATAGCAAATGAGTGACCTAATAGAAGGTTATTTAGGGAAAACAGTTGAAGGAAAGAAAAGTAGATTACCAGCTAAACTTGATTTTATTCAAAGTTTTACTGGTGGTTTCTTAGCTTTATTTATGTGGGCACATATGTTGTTAGTTGCTTCGATATTAGTATCGAAAGATTTTATGTACACTGTAACAAAACTTTTGGAAGGAAGTTTTATTTTTGAGGGAGGAAATCCTTTATTAGTTTCTTTAGTTGCAGCAGTAATATTTGTAATTTTTATAGTACATGCTGCTCTTGGTATGAGAAAATTACCTGGTAATTTCAAACAATTTCAAGTAATGAAAGCTCATGCAAAAAGTATGGGACATGATGATACAAAACTTTGGTTTACACAAGCCTTCACTGGTTTTGCTATGTTCTTCTTAGGATCTGTACATATTTATGTAATCTTAACACATTCAGATAAAATTGGACCAATGGCTAGTTCAGATAGAGTATGGTCTGAATATATGTGGCCTTTATATATCTTATTATTACTAGCTGTTGAATTCCATGGAACAATTGGTCTTTATAGATTATGTGTTAAATGGGGATGGTTTGATGGTGAAAATCCAAAAGCAACAAGAAAAGCACTTAAAAAAGTTAAATGGGCTTTAACAGTATTCTTCTTAGTATTAGGATTCGCTTCACTTGCAGCTTATATGAAAATTGGTATGGAAAATGCTAAAAATGGAACAGTTGGAGAAAGATATCAACCAACTGCTAAAGTGATAGAATTTAATATAACAAATAAAAGTGTTGGGAGAATTGCATAATGAAAATTAATTACTGTGATGCGTTAGTAATTGGTGGAGGATTAGCAGGTTTAAGAGCTGCTGTTGCTGCACAAAAAAAAGGTTTAAGTACAATAGTTTTATCTTTAGTACCTGTTAAAAGATCACACTCTGCTGCTGCTCAAGGTGGTATGCAAGCTTCATTAGGTAACTCAAAAATGTCTGATGGTGATAATGAAGATTTACACTTTGCTGATACTGTTAAAGGTTCTGACTGGGGATGTGATCAAGAAGTTGCTAGAATGTTCGTTCACACTGCACCAAAAGCTATTAGAGAATTAGCATCTTGGGGGGTTCCTTGGTCAAGAGTAAAAGCTGGTTCAAGAGAAGCAGTTATTAATGCTAAAAAAACAACTATAACAGAAGAAGAAGATAGACATGGTTTAATTACATCAAGAGACTTTGGTGGAACTAAAAAATGGAGAACTTGTTATACAGCAGATGCAACTGGACATACAATGTTATTTGGTGTTGCAAATGAAGCATTGAGAAACAATGTTGACATTAGAGATAGAAAAGAAGCTTTATCAATCATTCATGAAGATGGAAGATGTTATGGAGCTGTTGTTAGAGATTTAATTACTGGTGAATTAGAAGCTTATGTTGCAAAAGGTACATGTATTGCAACAGGTGGATATGGAAGAGTATTTAAACAAACTACAAATGCTGTAATTTGTGAAGGTATTGGAGCTGCAATCGCACTTGAAACTGGAATTGCAACTTTAGGAAATATGGAAGCTGTTCAATTTCACCCAACACCAATCGTACCATCAGGTATCTTATTAACTGAAGGTTGTAGAGGAGATGGTGGTATCTTAAGAGATGTTGATGGTCACAGATTTATGCCAGATTATGAACCAGAGAAAAAAGAACTAGCTTCAAGAGACGTTGTTTCAAGAAGAATGATTGAGCATATTAGAAATGGAAAAGGTGTTCCTTCTCCTTATGGATACCACGTATGGTTAGATATTTCTATTCTAGGAAGAGAGCATATTGAGAAAAACTTAAGAGACGTACAAGAAATTTGTATGATTTTCAACGGTATAGATCCAGCTGATGAGGGTAAAAAAGGATGGGCACCAGTTCTTCCTATGCAACACTACTCAATGGGTGGAATTAGAACTAAACCAACTGGTGAATCACAAAAATTAGCAGGATTATTTGCTTGTGGTGAAGCTTCTTGTTGGGATATGCATGGATTTAATAGACTTGGAGGGAACTCTGTTTCTGAAACAGTTGTTGCAGGTATGATTATTGGTAACTATTTTGCTGATTATTGTTTATCTAATGATGTTAATATTCCAACAGCAACGGTTCAAAAATTCTTAGATAAACAAAATAAATACATTGATGAAATTTTATCTTATAATGGAAATGAAGATATTTTCAAAATCAAAAATAGAATGCAAAACTTAATGGATGAAAAAGTTGGTATCTTTAGAGATGGTCCACACTTAGAAGAAGCTGTTAATGAGCTTGAAGATTTATTGAAAAAAACAAAACATATTAATGTTAAATCTAAAGAAAGAGTTGGAAATCCAGAATTAGAAGAAGCATATAGAGTACCAAGAATGTTAAAAGTTGCTCTTTGTGTTGCTAAAGGTGCATTAGAAAGAACTGAATCTAGAGGTGCACACTATAGAGAAGATTATTTAAAAAGAGATGATGCTAACTGGTTAAATAGAACGTTAACTTCTTGGCCTGATGAAAATCAAACTCTTCCAACTATTTCATACGAACCATTAGATATTATGTCAATGGAATTACCACCTGCATTTAGAGGTTATGGTGCAAAAGGTATGATTATTGAGAATGAATTATCTGCAAAAAGACAAGCAGAAGTTGATGAAGTTACTGAAAAAATGCAAGCAGAAGGTAAAGATAGACATGAGATTCAACATGCATTGATGCCATTTGACTTACCAATGAATTATAAAGAGAAAAACGAAAGAGCAGGAGATTTATAATGAGTATCGAAAAAGGTAGAGAAATAACTATATCAGTTCTTAAATTTAATCCAAGAAGTAAGGTTTCAAAACCTCACTTTGTTGAATATAAATTAGAAGAAACTCCAGGTATGACTCTTTTCATTGCTTTAATGAAAATTAGAGAAACAATGGATCCAGATTTATCTTTTGACTTCGTTTGTAGAGCAGGTATTTGTGGTTCTTGTGGTATGGTTGTAAATGGAAAACCATCATTAGCTTGTAGAACATTAATTGCAAATTATCCAACTGGAAAATTACAATTAATGCCAATGCCTGCATTTGAATTAATTAAAGATTTATCTGTAAACACAGGTAAATGGATGGATGGAATGTCTAAAAGAGTTGAGTCATGGATTCATAATGACCACGAAGTAGATATTTCTAAATTAGAAGATAGAATTGATCCAGATGTTGCAAATGAAACATTCGAATTAGATAGATGTATTGAGTGTGGTATTTGTGTTGCTTCTTGTGGAACAATGCTTATGAGACCAAACTTTGTTGGACCTGTTGGATTAAACAGAGTTGCAAGATTTGAAGTTGACCCACATGATAAAAGAACAGCGGAAGATTTCTATGAATTAATCGGTGATGATGATGGAATTTTTGGTTGTATGTCTTTAATGGCTTGTGAAGATCATTGTCCAAAACATTTACCGTTACAAAACAAAATCGCTTACTTAAGAAGAAAATTAGTAGCACTTAGATAATTATTGCGAAGGATTTACTCCTTCGTAAATAAGAAAATATAAAAAGTTAAATATCATTAGTGATATTTAACTTTTTATATTTTTGGGGGATTTAAAATGAGTTTAGTAAATGACTACTTTTTATTATATCACGGTATAACTTTTGAGCAGAATTTAGATGTTGAACCAATTGAAACAACAATAAATGATGAAACATTCACAATTTTTGCTTTAATTATAAGTGCTACAAGAAAAAATTATGATAAATTTTTACCACTTACATCTTTTAAAACATTATGTCAGCAAATAAAAGTAAAAAGTCCTTCAAATATTAATGAATTAAATCATTTGCAACATAATGTAATTGAAACTATTGCAAAAAATAGATCTAAACAAAATATATCTGTTTTACATTCATCATTTGAATACTTAAAAAATGAAAATATTATAAATAATGAACACTATAATAAATTATTATCTTTATTTGAAGATAAAGAGTTTAATCTTACTGAAGATTCAATTCATAATTTATTAGAAGAAATAGATGAAGAAAACAAATCTTCATTTAAAGATTTAAAAATAACTTTAGAAAGTTTAATTGCCGAACTTAAAAATAACATATCAAATGAAGAAATATTAAAAGAAGTAGAAAATACAAAAAACTATTTAGATAATCAAAAATTCTCTATAGGAATTACTGGCGTTATGAATGCTGGTAAATCTACAATGCTAAATGCACTAATGGGAAAAGAGATTCTAGGAAGTGCTGTTGTTCCTGAAACTGCAAACTTAACTATTGTAAAGCATAATCCAACTGATACTGCAAAAGTTTATTATTGGAATGAACAAGAATGGGAAAGAATAATAAAATCAGCTTCTCAACTTGAATCTATGAAAGATTTTGTTGATGAAACAAATAAAATATTTGGAGATAATCTAAAAAACTATATAAGACCTGTTTCAAGATTTGATGAAATTGATATAAAAGATTTATCTTCTTATACATCAGCAGAAGCAAGTGGGAAAAAATGTAATCTTGTAAAATATGTAGAATTAGGTTCAAAACTTGATTTTTTAAGTGATGGTATAGAAATAGTTGATACACCAGGACTTGATGACCCTGTTATTCAAAGAGAAGAAATTACAAAAGAGTATATATCTGCTTGTGATATGATGTTACATCTTATGAACGTTTCTCAAAGTGCTACGTTGAAAGATGTCGATTTTATTATTGATGCTGTTTTATATCAAAATATTTCTAAACTTTTAATAGTAATAACAAGAGCTGATACAGTTACAAAAGACCAACTTAATGAAGTTATAAAATATACAAAATCTTCAATTGAGCGACAATTAAAAGCTCAAAATAAAGATTCTCAACTTGATTATATTTTAAAAACTATCAAATTTATTCCTATTTCTGGAAGAATGGCTTTATTACATAGAACAGGACGAGCTCAAGAAGCATTAGATGCTGGATTTAGACTTGAAGATACTGGTATTTTAGAGATTGAAAAATATCTAACAGAAACACTTTTTGGAACAAACTCACAAAAAGGTGAACTTGTAATTCAATCTTGTAAAAATCAATTACAAAAAATTGTTGAAAAACAAACATCATTTTATAACTATGAATTAAAACTTTTATCAAAATCAAAAGATGAATTAGAAAAAGAATTAGAAGAATTTAATAAGAAAAAAGCTGTAAATACTAGAATTTTCCAAGCAATGAGTGAAGATATTAATTTTTATAAAAACGATGCAAAATCATATATTGATTCACTTGAAACATTTTTACAAAGTGAGCTAATTGACTTACAAACAGTTATAAAACAAAGAGTTGTAAGTGATGTTAGATACTCATTTGAAAAAACGAAAAAAAGACCTGAAAATAGTAGAATCAAAGTTATTGTTGAAACTGCTATTAAAGATGGAATTATTGATGTGATTAGAGATTATAGGTATAAATTTATCAAAAAATCTCAAACTATTGGAGAACAATGTGAACAAAAATACCATGATATGGGATTTACAATAGGACATAAAAATGAAAATTTTGATGCAAGAGGTTTTTTCCAAGATGATTTTAAATCAGGATTTTTAACTTCAAATAATGAAATTCTAGTTTCTCAAATAACTGAAGCTGTTTCAAAATCAAAAGAATCAAAAATAAATGAACTTGATAGAGAAATCGAACTATTAATATCAAATCAATTTTCATCAATAGATCAAGATATAAAAGCTAAAGCAAAAAAAGTAAGTAATTTATTAATTGAATCATTTTTTACTACTTTAAATGCTCCATTAAAATCATTTGAACAAAAACTAAAAAATGATGAAGAAACACTTCAAAATCAAATTAATTCATTTGAAGAAAATGATAAAAATAGAGCTCAATTATCAATTGATATACATAAAAATATTAAAAAACTTGAAAATATTTCAACAACTATAAAAGGATTATACTAATGAGTGCAAATTTAAATATCCTAAAAAGTTTTATTAACGAATATAAAGAAACTTATTCTATTGAAGAAGTTATTTATGAAGAAGGTTTAGTTGGTGATATAAAAAAGGTTCAAAATAAACTTCTTGATGAAAAGTTTTTCCCATCAAATCAGTTGAAAAATATTTTAAATAAACAAATTAGACGTGCACGTTATCCTATGGAAGTTGCAATTACTGGGCAATTTAGTGCTGGTAAATCAACATTTTTAAATGCTTTGCTTTCAAGAAATATCTTACCAACAGGAATTACACCTGTAACTTCAAAAGTAAACTTTATAAACTATGGCGAAGAGTATAAACTAAAAATCACTTATTATTCAGGTGCTCAAGAATTTGCACCAATTGAAAGTATTGCTGATTTTACAGATCAAAGACAACATGAGATGAAAGACATAAAATATCTAACTCTTTATGCTCCTATGGATATTTTAAAAGATATTTCATTTGTTGATACCCCAGGATTAAACTCTCAATCTCAAAGTGATACAGAAACAACTAGAAAAGTTTTAAGAGATGTTGGTGGAATTATTTGGTTAACACTTATTGATAATGCAGGAAAACTATCAGAAGCTGAAGTTTTAGAAGAGTATATGCAACACTTCAAAAATAAATCTTTGTGTGTTTTAAATCAAAAAGACAAATTAACTCCTGAACAAGTTGAAACTACAACAAAATATGTAAGTGATAAGTTTTCAAAATTCTTTGCGAAAGTTGTACCAATTTCTGCAAGAATGGCACTTGAATCAAGAGCTCAACAAAAAGATATTTTGATTGAAGATGAATATACAAAAATAGTTACTCAATTCAAAAAAGATTTACTTGAAAAAAATGTTGATGATTTAGATTTTTTTGAAAATAGTTTTAAAGATTATAAAAATAAAATTCACTCAATTCAAAACTCAGATGCAACAACAAATACAAAACTTTTAGAAGATTCAAATATTCAAGATGTATTAGAATTTATAAATAACACTATTAGACCACAAGCAGCAGAAGCTAAAGAGTTTGCTATTAAAAAAGATTTAAAAGGTATTTGTGAAATTTTAGTAAAAGAGTATGAAACAATTACAAAAGTTTATGATGCTCTACTTGAAGTGTTAAAATCTTGTGAACCAAAAGTAATTGAACACTTTGAAAATATTCATAAAAGATACTCTAAAGAGTTATTTAATATTTATAATTCTTTAGAATCAATTATGGAAAAAATTGCCCATGAAACATATAAAAATATCAAACGAAGAAAAGCTTTTAGATTTGAAGAATCAAAAGGTTTTTTAGGTGAAAAAATAGAAAAATTCTCTTATGAAACTTTTTGGATTGATTCAGATGCTGTTTATAAATCACTATTTTATGATGACCAAACTGTAGATAAAATGTTCAAAAGATCAATAAAACTTCTTAAAAACATAGAATTAAATACAGATGATGCATTTAGAGAAGGTTACAATATCATAAAAAATGAAGTTTCAAAATGGCAAGAACCTTATGAATTAATAAGAAAACATAGAGAAATTGCTTCTGATTTTGAGTTCTCAAATACAAGACACTTTGCAGCTAAAGTTTATGAAAATGTGTTAAGAGCATATCATACTGCAATTTTAGAAAATATTTCAGCTTTAAGAAAAAAATTCGCATACTTTAATGGTGCTTTATCTTATTCTTACATTCAAACAACTCAAGCAACTATCGCTCACTTTGAACAACAAATATTTGAATCAGAGGAGTTATATAAAAAAGAACCTTCAAGATTTGCAATTTCACATCCAAGAGAAGATGAAATTGTTGCAAAATTAAAAGCGAATTTTGGATTTGAAAAAATTGAAGACTTTTTAACTTCAAAAAGAAACTATTTATTTAAAATTATCAAATATTCAAAAGAACAATATCTTGAAATAAATGAAGATAGAATCAAATTTGTAACATCAAAAAAAGAACAATATCTAGATAAAATCAAAGATTTAGAGAATATTAAAGAGGGAATTTAATCCTCTTTATTTGTTTCTCTTTGGTATAATCCTTTATGAAATATTTAAATCATTATCCAAAACACTTACAAGAACAAGTACAAACTTTAATAGAAAAAGATAAACTTACTTCTTATATAAAAACAAAATATCCAAATACTCACACTTATACAAATGATAAAGCTTTATATGATTATGTAATGAATTTCAAAAATGATTATTTCAAAAAATATCAAGTTTCAAAAGTAATGTATGATGGAAAAATAAATGTTATAAATAATGCACTAGGCATGCACTCAATAGTTTCAAGAGTCCAAGGTTCAAAACTAAAGTCAAAAAATGAGATAAGAGTTGCAACTATTTTTAAAAATATGCCCGAAGAGTTTTTAGAAATGATAGTTGTACATGAACTTGCACACTTTAAAGAAAGAGAGCATGATAAAGCTTTTTATAATCTTTGTACATTTATCATGCCTTCTTATCATCAAGTTGAATTTGATCTAAGAGTTTATTTAACTCATATTGATTTATTTGGAAAAATTTATTAAATGCTTTTTTCTTGCGATTTTTAACTGCTAAAATTTTATGAAAATTTAAAGGAGTTAAAATGAGCAATTTTTTATACATTACGGATCAAGATGAATACTCTGATCATAGTTTTATTGGTCCTTTATTTCAAAAATATTTAACAAAACATTTTGATATAAATACAACTTTTTTTTCAAATACAAAAGAAAATATTGAATTTGAAGAAAATGGAAGAATAATTATTCCTAAAAAATTCCAAAATAATATTTTAGAAGAGTTACAAAAAGCTGGAATAAATCTTGAAAAGTTTGAATTTGTTGTCATAAGAAACAATACAGATTTACTAAAAGAAGTTTTGGATAAAAAACAAAACTACAACTTCAAAGTTGGATTTAGACTCTCTTTTCCAAAACGAATAGCAAAACTGCAAACAGATGAAGCTAACAATAAAAAAACACTATTTGATGTAATAAGCAATAAAATCAAAACATTTACAGAAATAAGTTTGATTAATAAATGTGATATATTTTTACCAACATCATTTCAAATGAAAGATGACTATTTTAAAGATGTAAAAACAAGAAGTTTTGTAATTCCATCAGCAATTGATCCTGATAATTTACACGAAAATATTCAGCATGAAAGTAGTGAAAAAAGATTTTTTTATGCAGGAACTTTGGATAAATTAAGAGAATTTGAAATTATTTTAGAAGCGTTTAGCAATATAAATAGTTCAAATTATAAACTTATGATTTCGACAAAAGACCCAGAATATTTAGAAAAATTACTAGAAGATTTTGAGAATTTATCTAATAATATTGAAGTTTATAATGCAACAAATAGAGATGAACTTCTTGAACTGATTGCAAAAGCTGATGTGGGGATAGCTACATTACCTGATATTGCTTTATTTAACTCTTCAACACCAATGAAAGTTTTAGATTATTATTCAAGTGCAATTCCTTGTATTATGAGTAATAATGAAAATAATACTTCAATTTTTGAAGACAACATAAGTGCTTGGTTCACAAATTTTGATGAAGATTCAATTAGAAAAAAACTTGAACAAATCATAAATTTATCAAAAGACGAAGTTGCCAAAGTAGGTCAAAATGGACAAAATCGCCTTTTATCAGTTAGAAATTATGAAAGAATTGCAGCTGATTTAGCCCACCAATTAAATATTTTATAAGAAGATTTTCTTCTTATAAATCTATCTTGATTCAAATCATTTATATACTTTAAACTTTTTGATAACATCACTTTTATTTTATTTATAAAGTTTGTAAATGCAAAAATTTTTTAAGCAATTCAAAAAAATAAACTCAGAACCTATGGAAAAATCAAATTTGATTTGGTCATGGATTGGTTCATTTATTGGAATTTTAGCTATCTCTTTTTTTCATCGTGACGTTTTAGATGATAAAGATTTAAGTTTAGTTATTGGTTCTTTTGGAGCAAGTGCTGTTTTAGTTTATGGAGCTGTTAATTCACCTTTAGCACAACCAAGGAATTTAATAGGTGGACATATTTTATCAGCAATTATTGGAGTAATATCATTTAAACTTTTTTCTCAAAATCTACTATTAGCTTCTGCATTTGCTGTTGCAACTTCTATTTTGATTATGCAATTAACTCTAACTTTACATCCACCAGGAGGTGCAACTGCTTTAATTGCAGTTATTGGAAGTGAGAAGATTCATAGTTTAGGATTTTTATATGTTTTATATCCTGTTACAACAGGAGCATTTCTTTTATTAATTATTGCTCTTGTTGTAAACAATATCCCAAAACATAGATATTATCCTGAATCTTTAAAAGACTTTAGTAAAAAATGGTTTAGTGAAGATTAAAATTTATTTTTAAATCTTTTTAAATTTTAATCTCAAAGAGTTTAATACAACTGTTACAGAAGAAAAACTCATAGCAATTCCAGCGTACATTGGACTTAGCATTACACCAAGTATGGGATAAAATAATCCAGCAGCAAGTGGAATACCAGCAGCATTATAAATAAATGCCCAAAATAGATTTTGTTTTATGATTTTCATTGATTCAATTGATAAATTTATACTTTTTAAAACAGCACTTAACTCATTGTTAATAAGTATTATATCTCCTGCGTCTTTAGTTATATCAGAACCAGAATTTAGTGTAATTCCAATATCTGCTTGTTTGATTGAAGGAGAATCATTTATTCCATCACCTACAAACATAACCTTTGCCTCTTTTTGAAGTTCCATGATTACTTTGTATTTTTCATCAGGAAGCACTTGGGCATATACTTTTTCTATTCCTAATTTTTGTGCCACACTATTTGCTGTAGTTTTATTATCACCTGTTAATAAAATAGGTGTTATATCTTTTGCTTTTAAATTCTCTATTAACTCTTTAGCACCCTCTTTTATCGTATCAGCCAAGGCAAAAACTGCAACGCATTTTTTATCAAAAGAAGCTAGAATAACTCCACTTCCTTCCTCTAGTGATTTATTATAAAACTCTAAATATTTATTTTCTAATAAAACTTCATTTTTTTCTAAAAAATCAAGATTTCCAATCAATACTTTTTTATCTTCAAAATTTGCACTTATTCCTTGTCCTGCGATGATTTGAATATCTGTAAATATTTTGTCACAAGCTAGATTTTTTGCTTTTGCAAAATTTACAACTGCTTTTGAAATAGGATGTTCACTTTGTGTTTCAAGTGAAGCTAAGATATCTAAAAATGACTCTTCATACAAAGCATCTTTAACACTTATAATTCCTGTTGTTAAAGTTCCTGTTTTATCAAAAACTGCATATTTTATATCTTTTATAAGTTCAAGTATTTCTGGATTTTTTATCAAAATTCCCTCATGAGCACCTTTTCCAACTGAACTAACTATTGCAATTGGAGTTGCTAAACCTAAAGCACACGGACAAGAGATAATCAAAACAGAAATAGAAGCTAATATTGCGTCCATTGTGTCACCCACAATAAAAAACCAAATCAAAAAAGTAACAATTGAAATAACTATAACAGTTGGAACAAAAATATTTGCAACCTTATCTGCAAATCTGCTAATAGGAAGTTTTTTACTTTGGGCTGTACTTAAAAGAGCAACTATTTTAGAAAGGGTTGTATCTTTTGACTCTTTTAAAACTTCAACTTCAATAACACCAGAGGTATTTAAAGTTCCTGCAATTACCTCATCACCTATTGTTTTATATACAGGCATTGATTCACCAGTAAGCATCGAAGTATCAATATCTGCACTTCCTTTTTTTATAAGTGCATCTGTTGATATTTTTTCTCCTGATTTTATAAGAACTTTATCTCCCACTTTTAATTGTGTTGCTAAAATAGTTTTGTAACTTCCATCTTCACAAATCAAAGTTGCATTTAAAGGAGCTAAATCCATAAGTTTTTTCAGAAAATCAGTTGCTTTTGCTTTTGAACGCTCTTCAAGTAATCGCCCTAAAAGTATAAAAGTGATAATTACAACCGCTCCATCAAAATAGATGAATCTTAAATGTTCAGGAAATAAAGAGGGAAATAAAACTACAAATACCGAATAAAAATAAGCAGCACTTGTCCCAAGAGCAACTAAAACATTCATATCGTAATTTCTGTTTTTTAAAGCCTTAAACGCCAAATTATAAAATCTAGCTCCCGCATAAAACTGCACAACTGTAGCTAGTGCAAACATTACATATTGATTTACTTGCATATTTTCAAGGGGAAAAAACATAAAATAAAACATAATCACAGCAATACTAGCACTAAGTATAAATACTCTTTTTAGTTCATTGTATGCTTTTAGTTTGCTTTTTTCTAAAGCTTCTAAATTTTCTTCAACTCCATAACCTAACTTTTCTATTTTATTGATTAGGCTTTGTTTATCTAAAAATTCTGTATTTATATAAAACTCACCCTCATTTGAAGCGAAACTTACTTTTGAAGACTCTAAACCTTTTAATTTACCAACAACCTTCTCTATTCCATTTGAACAATTTACACAAGTCATTCCTGAAATATTTAGATTGATTTTTTCTTTAGACATTTTTATTCCTTTATGCCCTTTTGTGCAAGTATCAATAATGTTTTTATATACTCATTTTTTATGTAATAAAAAGACATTTTTTTATCTTTTGTAAACTCAACAATTCCATATTTTCTTAAAATTCTAAGTTGATGAGAAACGTGAGATTGAGGGATTTGCAATAAATTCACCATCTCTCCCACACAAATTTCATACTCTAAAAGAGCAAATAAAATTTTTACGCGAATGGGATCGTTTAGTGCTTTAAAAATATTGCTTAATTGGGTAAGTTCACCATCATTTGGTAATTTTTTTTCTATATCACAAATATAACTTATATCTTCACAACAAGAACGAATAAGTTGTTTTGAATTACTCATACTACTCTTCTATAATTTCAAATCCGATTGAACTCATTTCTGCTTTAAAATTTGCTTCTTGTTCTTCATTTTCTATATTAACAGTAACTTCTTTTGGACTTGATTCTAAGTTAACTTCAATTGCTCCAAAATCATCTTCTAAAGAACCTTTTATCAAGTTTGCACATTTCATACAAGAGATATTTTTTGCTTTAAATGTTTTTTTCATAATTACTCCATTTTATATGTTAATTTTATCATATGAAGATATTATCATATGATATATTTATTGTCAAGTCTAATTTATGAATTATTAGATAAGTATTCATACAAATACAAATATTGTCTTAACTCTTTTAAACTTTCAAGTTTTGTTCCCTCTTCTATCCAAGCTTTTATATTTAAAGGAATTTCAAGGGGTTTTAATAACTCCTCTTTTTTCTTTTTTGAAATTTTTTCATGTTCAGTCAAAACTGAAATATGACTAAGAACAGAAGTTAATCCTAAATCTCTAATTTGTGCAATTTCTTCTACACTTTTTCCCTCATTTAAAAGCTCATAAGTCTCAAGATATGTTTTTGTTAGTTTCTTCAAAGGCTCTTTTTGTTCAAGTTTTTCAGAAAACTCTTCTTTTATCTCTTTTGATAAATTTAAAAAAGTCTCTCCATATTTTTCATATTTTACAAGACCAACGCCATTTATATTTAACATTTCATCTTTTGTAATTGGCAACTTCAAAGCAAACTCTTTTAAAGTCTTATCACCAAATATCACATAAGCTGGAACTTCGCTCTCTTGGGCTATCTCTCTTCGTAAAGTTCTAAATCTTTCATAAACCAACTCATCAAAACTTAACTCAGTCTCTTCTTCTTTGATTTTTGAAGCAATTCCTAGTTTATCATTATCAATAAAAAGTTTCTCTTTCCCTTTTAAAATCTCTAAACCTAAAAAACTTATTTTCAAAGCTCGAAATTCTCCCAAAGTAAGTGCTTGAATATCTATTAATTTATCTGCAATTGCTATCCACTCATTTTTGCTTTTATCAATTCCTAGATTATAAACACTCAGTTTATCATGTCCAAAATCTAATAACTTTTGATTTTTTGAACCTCTTAAAATATCTATAATGTGATTTAATCCAAATCTTTGTTCAGTTCGATAAATAGCACTTAGAAGTTTTTGAGCATCAACACTCATATCAACTTGTTCCACTTCACCTTTTGTACAGTTATCACATAGAGTTTTACAAGCTTCTATCTCATCTTCAAAATAACCTGCAATCATCTTATGACGACAATTATTACTCACACAATATCTATACATAAACTCTAACTTATCAAGTCCAGTTTGTTTGTAAGCATTATCTATGGCTTCTTCTATTTGTATTTTTCTTTTTACCTCATCAGATTTTGAGTAAAGCATATAAACATAAGACATCTCACCATCACGACCAGCTCTTCCTATTTCTTGATAATAATTTTCAAGGGTTTTAGGCAATGAAGTATGTATTACAAAACGGATATTTGATTTATCAATTCCCATACCAAAAGCGATTGTTGCTACCACAATATCTATTTTTTCATATACAAAATCATTAAAAACTTCATTTTTTTTATCATTGCTAAGTCCTGCATGATAGGCTTTTGCACTATATCCATTTTCACTTAAAAACTCTGCTGTAGATTCTGCTTCTTTTCTTGTAAATGTGTAGATGATTCCACATAATCCTTTGTGAGTTTTTAGAAAGTTTAATATTTGCGTTTTCCCATTTGCGATTCGAGGTTCAACTTTTATATCAAGATTATCTCTTACAGTTTTTGCTCTAAAATGTCTAGGATTTTGCAAGTTCAAAGAGGAAGCAATATCAGCTTCAACTTTTTTTGTAGCAGTTGCTGTAAATGCACAAATAGCAGTATTTGGAAAAAATCTTTTTAATCTATCAAGATTTCTATACTCAGCTCTAAACTCATGTCCCCAAGCAGATACACAATGGGCTTCATCTATTACAAAATAGTTTATATTTATTCGCTGTAAAACTGAGACAAACTCATTTGAAGTAAATCTTTCAGGTGCCACATAGATAAATTTTAACTCGCCATTTAAAAGCTTTTGAAGAGTAAAACTATTTTCATCATTTGAAGTAGCTGAACTTATCATTTCAGCACTAATATTCAAATCATTCAAAGCTTTTATCTGGTCTTGCATAAGTGCAATAAGCGGAGAGATTACAACAGTAGTTCCATTCATAAGAAGTGTAGGAAGTTGATAACAAAGTGATTTTCCACCACCAGTTGGCAAAATTGTCAAAACATCTTGTTTATTAAGAATGCAATCAACAACCTCTTCTTGGAAGCTTCTAAAATGCTCGTGTCCGAAAATATCTTTTAGTATTTGGTATTTTTTATTCATTTGGGATGGTAACATAGTTTGAATAAGCTCTATGTAAATAAACTTAATAACATTTCAGTTAATTTTATTTTTAAATAAGAATAGATAACTCTTTTTAAACTTTTTATTAAAAAGTTTGAATATATTTTTATATTCAACTTTTGTATTTTTTCTCTATCCATTTTAATTCCTTATTAATTTTAAATTAATAATTAGCTAATTATCAGGAAACGTATACTTATGAATAAGTTTCCTTGTTTGTACAAATGGTATTATAGATTATGTTTTTTGTTAAAAAAAGATATTTATAAACTACCTATAAATAAAAGGTATTGTGAAAAAGTAAATCAATAAGGGTAGTTATTAAATAAGTTTGTTTTTACTCCATGTAAAAAACATCTATATTGTTCTTCGTCAATTAATTCTTTTGCTTGTTTATAATATGCATCAAAAGAATAAAACTCTTCAGTAGAAATTTTTTTTGTTTCCTTCCAATACTTTGTAATTTCATCAGTAATATATTTTTCAGATAGTCCTACAACTTTACAATCATAAATAAATAGTAAATCAGCCATTTTCCCCTCTAAAGTTTTTGGGCTTTTATGTTTAAAGATTTCGCATTCTTCTATACTACACATAAATGCTGTTATATTCTCATCTAATTCCTCAAACGGTGTTTTAATATAAGAAGGATCGCTATCAAATTTATCTTTAATAGCTTTTATTGTTTCCTCTATATCACCTAAAGGCTTTGTAAAATCTATTTCTACTAATACTTTTTTTGATATTTCACCTTGTTTAATATAAGGTTGTACTAAATTGTATTTACGAGGTTGAATTATAGTTTTAATATCAAAAGTGTGGTCTTCAGTAGAATGATATATTATTTCTTCTAATTCATCTTTTGTTAATTTTTCTTTCAGGCTTTCAAAACGCATAAATCCAATAGTAAACTCACAATCATTTACTATTTCATTATATCTTTCTTCTTCAAGGGATTCCCATACTGTTGATAAAGGAACTAATGATATAGGGGGAAAATCATCATCAAGTAAATGTGATACCCAACCAAGATATTTTTGTTTATTAATTTTCTCTAAATATTCAGAATCTTTTTCAACACTTCTGATTTCACATGCTAAACAAAAAATATATGGTTTTTCATATTTACTTAATTTGCTAAGTTCATTTTCAAAGGAAATATATATTTCACTATCTCTGTTAACTAAACCTGTAGAGATAATTTCTTTTAGTTTTAATTGTTGCTTTTTTGATGGTCTTGCCATTTTAACCTCTTAATTAAAATCTTAATTTATTATTTATTCTAACAAAACTTTTTGATAATTTTACAATTTATTTTATTTTAGATTTTTATAATATCATAAACACCTAAAGGTCTTCGCACCTCTCACTTTGTATGGACAAAGAAAGCAAAACCACCAACGGCTTCGAAGCCCTTTGGGTTCCTTCACTTATTATTTTATCTTTTCTGTCTTGCCTGTGTTTACACTCTCTTTGAGAAAACTCGTAAATAAATATGCTCCCAGCATATTTATTTACTCAAACAGTTGCAAGCCTTTTCGAAAAGAGAAAACAAACGCTCAGCTTCTGTAGATGTTGGAATATGGGGATAAGGACATTTGCATTTTTGATTTTTTGACTAACAACTTTTCTAAACTCAATTTTAGAAAGATAGTTTGAACACTAGGAATTTCTGCCTTTGATGAAGCTAAGATTTTTGGCTTTTATTTCGGTGAAAAGTGAGGACTGTTTGAGGAGAGAAAAGTGCTAAATGCACTTTTTCGACAAGTTCCGCAACGCAGAAAAAAAAGACTGAAACCTTAGGAAGCTTTGCCTTCATCAATTCGGCAGTCTTTTTTGCTTACTTTTTTGAGACCAAAAAGTAAGAGAAAGCGGAAACTTTCAAGTTTTCAAGAGAGCTTTTATTTCTCAAAATCTTAGTTTTAATAACATTGCAAAAGTAAATATGTGAATAAAAAAACTCATAGTAAATATTGAGGGTGCAAAAACACCCTCAATATAAAATTATTGTCTTTGTTTCATTTGATGATTTAAGAACTCTTCTTTAGTTATATTTCCATCATTATTTGTATCGATATCTGAAAACATTTGTTGATTACCAATATTTCTCATCATTTTTCCTTCAGATGCTTTTTGTTCCATTCTTTTTTCTCTAACTTCTTCCATCTCTTTTTCACTAATTTTTCCATCATTATTTAAATCAAAACTTTCAAATGCTGGCATATTGTAACCTTTTCCCATACCCTTACCATTTATTCCTTGCCCCATTCCCCTATTGCCTTGGTTAAGTTGCATTTGTTTATTTTGACCTTTTAATAACTCAAGTTCAGTTAATTTTCCATCTTTATTTGTATCTAAAGAAGTAAAATCAGGAGCATTGATTGCATTTTTCATAGGCATTCCAGCTGATGCTTTTTGCTCCATTCTTTTTTCTCTTATTTCATTAAACTCTTTTTCACTTACAAATCCATCGTTATTTATATCATAAGTTGAAAATTCTATTGGACCTCGATTTGGTAAATCTTCAGCAATAACACTACTTGTTATAACTGATAAAGTACCAGCAACTACTAAACCTAATCTAATCATTTTTGACATATTTTGCATAATCTTATCCTTTATATTTTGATATTTGATTCTACTCTTTATTTAATATAATCTTCATAACTCAAATTATCACTTCAAAACAACTTTTACTTTATCCATACTTTTCATACTTGCAAAATCATTTATTAAATTTGCAAGTTGTAAAACATCACTATTTTTCATTCTTATACATCCTGCTGATTCATTAGTTCCTATTGTTTTTTCATTTAAAGTACCATGTATTCTAAAAGTATTTTTCCCATCAACAATATGTGTAAGATTTATTTTTGCAGCTCCCATATAGTTGTATTTATCTCCAGGAGGTACAACAGAAGGAAGATAAATTCCTCTTTTTCTAAAACTTTTTATTGTATCAGCTGTTGGATACCAAACTGGATTTAAAGAAATCTGAGAAATTTTTCCAACCCCAAATGGTTTTTTTACATCTTTTTTCCCAGTTGAAACTCTATATGTTTTTATTTTTTGTAAATGGTCATTTATTTGAGCTTTTACTGTCATATAATTTGTTACAGAATCAACCTCAATTATCAGCTGTTGATAATCTAAAACATTTGAACTGTAATCTACCTCTTCTTTTTCTTTTTTTGGTAAACTAACTTTTTTCATCTCTTTTTTTACTGGTTTTATTTTCTCATAACTTTTTGTTATTTTTTGAACTTTTTCTTCTTCCTCTTCATAAGCTTTATCAAATTCATCCATACTAATTTGTCTTATTTCTTCTTCATATGGTGTTTCATCTGAAACATCATTTTTTTCTTCTAAAACAACTTCTTTTTGAATTGGTTCTTCTTTTATCTCAGGTTTTTCTTCTATAATCACATCATCATCTACAAATTTTTTCCCTTCAGGAAAAGGATAAGAACCTACAAGTTTCAACTCTTCCATATTTGGAACAACTGAAACTAAGGGAAATTCTTCTTTAAATTTTTTCTTCTCTTCTTTTTTTTCTTCTTTTATATCAGCAATATTCTCTTTTTTTACAACAATTGTTTCAACAATAGGTTTAATTGGATTATTTAAATCAATAAATATTTTGTTTTTTGATTTAGAAAACAAAACTTCATTTTCTAATAATTTCACATAAGGTTTTTGTTTTTTTACATAAGATGAAGTTGATTTAATAGCAATAAGTGCTTCTTCTTTATTAGAATAAATATTTAAATATGTATGAAATTTTTCTTTTTTATCTTTTACGATAAAAACATCTCCTTGCATTTTGTCAAAAATTCTTTTTTTACATACAAGTGCATTTTCAAGATTAGAAGTTACACAAACTGAAATAGTATATTTTTCTTCTGAAGCATAAATATATGATGTGATAAATAATAGAGTTAAAATATTTTTTAGCATAATATTACTTTTTATTCTTTCTTTGTTTTTTAGCATTTTACCTTTTAATTGTTGTAAATTTATTTATAATGTTATTTTTAGTTATAAAAAATTTACCTTTTAATATAATAATATGCTAAACTTCCAGTTTTATATTAATTAACATTATAAGGAATGTTCATGTTCACAGATGATGATTTTATTGAACTAAATTCAAAATTTTACACGACTTGTAAACCTCAATCTAGGATTTTTACACTACTTACTGTGCCTGCTGCTTTATTTGCAATTATTTTATTGTGTTTTTTGGGATATTTTCCTTTGAAAGTAGAGATTCATAGTGTTGTTTTAATTGGTTTTATATTTTTTATTTATCTATTTTTTGTAAAACATAATGCATATTATGTTTCTTGTAAGTTTAGAACACAATATTATGAGTTAGCTTTTAATTTAAAAGAGTATATCAATAAAAATTTATTAACTATTGGTGAAACAACAAAAGCAAATGGAAGTGTAGATGACTTTTTAAAAGATTACACAAGTAACATAAGAAATACAAATTTTTCATCAATTGCTTCTGGGATTTTTCCAACATTAGGGATTTTAGGAACTTTTATCTCTATTGCTCTTAGTATGCCTGATTTTACATCTGGAACAACAAGTGCATTAGAAGGTGAAATTTCAAAGCTTTTAGGTGGAGTGGGAACTGCATTTTATGTTTCTATTTATGGTATCTTTTTATCAATTTGGTGGATATTCTTTGAAAAAATTGGGATGAGTAGATTTGACCATGATACATTTGTAATTAAAGAAAATACGAAACATTTTTTCTGGACAAAAGTTGATATCGAATCAATCCATATAAAAAGTAATTTAGATAATTTTACAAAAATGAGTGAAGTATTTAATCAATTAACATCAAGTGATATTTTAGATAATATTAATTCTTCAATCGAACACAGATTCGAAGTTTTAGAAGAGATCTTGAAAAAAGAGTTGATTTTATCTTCTAAAATTGCAGAAAATATTGATAATAATGAGAAATTATCAATTATGTTAAAAGATATGACTTTAAATATGCAAACAACAATAAAAAGTTTTGAAAAACAAAAAGATTTATATGCTTTAAATGCAGAATTATTAAATGCAAATATAGAAAAACTAAATTCTCATATGGGTAATTTAAGTTCGGATAATCTAAAAGCAATCTATACAAATATTGTAAAAAGTATTGAAACTATGAAAGCTGATATGGAAAAAGTTGAATGGAAATTCAAAAAAGGTTTAGAAGAGTATGATGAAAATATTGAAAATAGATTAAAAAACTCTCTTGAATTGATTGATGAAGAAACTACAAAAATCATAAAAGATTTTAAAGAATTTAAAGAAATATCAAAGTAGTAAAAAATGTACAATAAAGAGCAAAAAAATGATGAAAACTTTTGGATATCTTATGCTGATTTGATGGCTGGATTACTTTTTGTATTCATCTTAGTAATTGGAGCTATTGTAATAAAATATGTTTATACACAAAGTAATTTAGAAAAAGAAAAAGCAGCTTTAAACTCAAGTGAAGAGGCAAAATCTAAACTTTTTTATGAATTAGCAAAAGCAAAAAATCTATATGAAACAACAAAAAGTGATTTAGATAAAGCAGCATCTGAAATAAAAGATAAAGATAATAAAATCTCTTTAAATCTTGCAGAAATCGAAAAACTAAAAGCTTTACTTTTAGAGTATGAATTAAATGTAAAAGATGAAAAAGATAAAAATGAAAAATTATCAGCAGAATTAACTGAAAAAACAAATATGATAAGTTTAAAAGATGAAGAGTTAACTATGCTTGCTGATAAGTTATTAGTTCAAACACAAATTCATCAAAAAATGGTTGAAGAGTTTGATATAGCAAAATTAAAAATCAAAAACTTAACAGGTATAAAATTAACAGTTATTGCAAAACTAAAAGAAAAACTAGGAAAATCAATAAATATTGATGAAAAAAGTGGAGCTATAAAATTCTCTTCAAATATTTTATTTGACCAAAACTCTTATATTTTAAAAGAAAATGCAAAAAAAGAGTTAAGTAATACTTTGAAAAAATATTTAAACACTCTTCTTGGTGATAAAGAGATGAAAAAATATATTGAAAGTATCACTATTGAAGGACATACTAATAGTGATGGAACATATCTTTCAAATCTTTCATTATCTCAACAAAGAGCACATGCAGTTATGCAGTTTTTATATGATTCTAATATCATAGATAAAAATCTTTTATCAACTTATGTAAATTCTAGTGGGCGTTCATCATCTGATTTAATTTTAGATAAAAATGGTGTTGAAGATAAAGATGCCTCAAGAAGAATAGAGATTAAATTTACAATAAAAAATGAAGAAGCTATAAGAGAAATTCAAAACTATTTAGGTGAGAAGAAATAATGGATATATCAAAAAAACACCTTTATGAACCAAGAAATTTAGAAGAGTTATCAAAAGAAGTAAAAGAAAAGATTGAAAAAAAGAGATTATCTTTTTTTCAAAAACTTTTCAGATTTTTCTTTAGAAAATAAACTCTTCTATATTTTGGGCAACCATTTCTACAAGTCTTGTTCTAGCTTCAATACTTGCCCAACCAATATGTGGAGTTAATAAAAGTCTATCTTTATTTTTAACTTTTAAAAGTGGATTTGACTCTTCAATTGGTTCTTTATTTACAACATCAATCCCACAATAAATCTCTTTTTCATCTATAAGTTTTGCCAAATCATTTTCATTGATAATTCCACCACGACCAAGATTTAGTAAAATTGCACCTTTTTTCATATTTTTCATATTTTCATAATTTAATAAATCTTTTGTATTTTCATTTAATGGTGCATGAATAGAAATAATATCACTTGTTTTTAGTAACTCATCAAGACTTACTTGTTTATATTCACTATTAGTGTTTTTTCCACTTGTTGAATAATAAACTACTTCACAATCAAAAGCTCGTGCTTTTTTTGCTAGATTTCGCCCTATTTCACCAAGTCCTATAACTCCAACTCTTTTTTTATCAAGTTCATAAAATGGTTTATCTATATGAGTAAAAATTTTTGATTTTTGCCATTTTCCCTCATCTACATAAGTTTTGTAATAATTTAATTTTTGAACAAAATAAAAAATCATAGAAAAAGCAACTTGAACAACACTTGAAGTTGAATATCCAGCCACATTTTTCACTTCTATTCCTTTTTCTTTTGCATAAACTAAATCTACATTATTTGTTCCTGTTGCAGTGATACAAATAAGTTTTACATTTGAATCATCCATTTCATCTTTACCAATAACAACTTTATTAGTAAGAACAATATCTGCATCTTTTATTCTTTCTTTCGTTTTTTCGTTTTTTGTTACATCATAAGAAGTAACTTCTCCATATTTTTCAAAAATTGATACATCAATATCAAATCCTAAAGTTGCTCTATCTAAAATTACTATTTTCATATTTATCCTTTAATTTCTTCTTTGACCTGCTTTTGGTGGAGTTACTTCTTTTTGTAAATCAACACTAAGATTATTATAAAAAAGTTCACCATAATTTGTTTCACGATTTATTGTTTCGTATGCTTGTTTTATGTCATTACCATATTTCAAAGCATCTTGTAATATTTTTATAATTTTAACTGATTCTAAAAAATTTACGTGAGAAGGAGCTTCAATAGGAGAACTATAATACTTATGCATTCTTTCAACTAAAGATTTATTTCTAATTTCAATAAAAACTGATTCAATTGGTGATTTAAAGAATAATACTTTTTGTTTTACATTTATTGAAATATATGTTGTTTCCATTCCATAAATTTTTCTTGAGTAAGAATCAAATAAAAAAAGTTTTTTATTATAGTTATTATTAAAAAGTTCATAAATCAATTCTAAAATTTTTATCTTTTCTTCTTTAGTATAAAAATTCCCAATAATTGCAAAACAAAAAGATAATATTGATTTAATAGAATACCATTCAGTTGTGTCATAATCATATCTTAACATTTGATCAATTCTTGCTTGTTTTAACTCTTCAATCTCTGTGCTAGTTGTTGATTTGTACACTTTTTGTACAGCAGAATCTCTGTACATTGGTCCTGGAAATTGTGCTTGAATAACAAATCTTCTATTTTTTTCCATTTCCATAATGTATTTTAATCTTCCATAATAATCTTCATCTATAATTCTTACTTCTTTTTGTGGTATTTGTGTAATTGATTTTAAGAACTCTTCACCATTACACCCCTCTTCCCAAATATAATCAGGATACCTAAAAATTTGACAAATTTTTTCTTTTATATCTTTATTTGGTTCTATATCTGTAACATTATCAATCCACGATGTTACAGTCCTTCTATCTTTATTTATCATAGAAGCAAATTTAGAAATACTTAAGTTTGATCTTTTAAAAATTTCTATAAATTTTTCAATTGAATTTTTATAATTCATAGTAAACCTTATATTTAATATTTGTATTATTGTACCATTTTTTATAAAAAAAGCAACTTTTGTACATTTAACTATATTTTTAAAAGAAATTGTATTTTCTGTTTCAAAAATAATACACTACTTGAATGTCTAAATTATGTATAATGACAGTCAACTTAAATTTAAAGGATGTGTATGAGCGCAGGAAAAAAATTTAGAGAAGCCTTAAAAGAAGAGTCTCCTTTACAAATCGTAGGAACAATTAATGCTTATCAAGCATTACAAGCTACAAGAGCTGGACACAAAGCTATCTATTTATCAGGTGGAGGTATTGCAAACGCTTCTTATGGTTTACCAGACTTAGGTATGACAATGTTAGAAGATGTATGTATTGATATTAGAAGAATTACTTCTATCTGTGATACACCATTAATCGTGGATGCTGATACTGGTTGGGGACATGCATTTAATATTGCAAGAACTGTTAAAGAATTCATCAGATATGGTGCTGCTGGACTTCATATTGAAGATCAAGTTGCTGCTAAAAGATGTGGTCACAGACCAAATAAAGAATTAGTTTCAACAGAAGAAATGTGCGATAGAATTAGAGCTGCTGTAGATGCTAAAATGCAACTTGACCCTGAGTTTGTAATTATTGCTAGAACAGATGCTCACGCAAGTGAAGGTCAACAAGCTGCAATTGATAGAGCAAAAGCTTATGTTGAAGCTGGTGCAGATATGATTTTTGCTGAAGCAATTCACACTTTAAAAGAATATAAAGAATTTACAGATGTAATCAAAGTTCCAGTATTAGCAAATATTACTGAATTTGGTGCAACTCCAATGTTTACAACAGAAGAATTAGCTTCAGTTGGTATTTCAATGGTTCTATATCCATTATCAGCATTCAGAGCGATGAATAAAGCTGCTTTAACTGTATATCAAGAATTAAAAGAAAAAGGTACACAAGAAGGTGTTCTAGGAACAATGCAAACAAGAATGGAATTATACGATATGTTAAATTACCATGCTTATGAGCAAAAAATGGATGAATTATTTTCAAAAGGTAAAGCTAAATAATTAGCTTTACTTAAAATAAAATTTGAATAAATAAAACTAAGGAGAAAATATGGGTGGATTAGCAGGTGTTACAGCTGGAACTTCAGCAATTTGTACTTGTGGATTAGGAAATGGACTTAATTATAGAGGATATGATATTGCAGATTTAGCTTTAAAAGCAGATTTTGAAGAAGTTGCATACTTATTATTAGTTGGTGAATTACCAAATAAAGCACAATTAAAAGACTTCAGAAGAAAAATTATTGCAGGAAGAGAATTACCAATTAGCGTTAAAAACGTATTAAAATCAATTCCAGCTTCTTCTCATCCAATGGATGTTATGAAAACTGCAACTTCTGCTTTAGGTTGTGTTGAACCAGAAGCAGAAGATTTTTCTGATCAAATGGCAAAAATCATTAGATTATTAGGTGCATTCCCATCATTTTTAGTTTACTGGCATCACTGGCATAAACATGGTAAAGAAATTGATTTAATTTCTGAAGAAACTACAATTGCTGGTTATATCTTAGAAAGATTAAAAGAAACTAAACCAAAAGCAGTTGAAGTTAAAGCTATGAATGCAATGTTAACTTTATATGCAGAGCATGAATTTAATGCTTCTACATTTGCAAATAGAATTACAGCTTCTACATTATCAGATATTTATTCTTGTATGACAACTGGAATTGGAACTTTAAAAGGTCACTTACATGGTGGAGCTAACGAAGTTGCTATCAAATTTGTATTACAATTTGATAATGTTGAACACGCATTAAAATCAGTTGATGAATTATTTGCAAAAAAAGAAAAAATCATGGGATTTGGACATAGAGTTTATAGAAACTTAGACCCAAGATCTCCAGTAGGTTTTGAATTAGCTTCAGAATTAAGAGAATTAGAAACTTCTGATCCAAAACTATTTGATATTGCAAAAGCAATTAGAGACAAAGTAAAAGCTGATAAAGGTTTACCAGATAATATCGACTTCTTTGGTGGATTAATTTACCACTATATGGAAATCGAAAGATTATACTATACACCATTATTCATTATGTCAAGAGCAGCTGGATGGGCAGCTCATGCATTTGAACAAAGAGCAAATAACAGAATTATCAGACCAAGTTCTGAATATACTGGACCTGAGCCAAGAGCATTTGTTTCTTTAGAAGATAGAAAATAATTTTATTTTCAAATTTAAGTTAGCTTTTTGCTAACTTAAAAAACTGGTGAATATTAAATATTCCAAATTCTCAATAATAAACTTCAAAATATGGATATAAAAACAATGACAAACGAAAAATATCTTAAACAACTAGATGGTTTAGATGTTAAATATTATGATGTAAAAAGTGCTGTTGAAGACATTACTCCAGGTTCTTTTGCAAAACTTAACTATACATCAAGAGTTTTAGCTGAAAACTTAATAAGAAAATGTCCAAGTGAAGATTTAAAAGATTCACTTATTCAATTAATTGAAAAAAGAACTGATAAAGATTTCCCTTGGTATCCATCAAGAGTAATCTGTCATGATATTCTAGGATTAACAGCATTTGTTGACTTAGCAGGTCTTAGAGAAGCTGTAGCATCAAAAGGTGGAAATCCTGATAAAGTTAATCCTGTTGTTCCTACTCAATTAATTGTTGACCACTCATTAGCAGTTGAATGTGGTGGATATGATCCAGATGCATTCCAAAAAAATAGAGATATTGAAGATAGAAGAAATGCAGATAGATTCCACTTTATTAACTGGACTAAAGAAGCATTCAATAACGTAGATGTTATCCCTCCAGGTAATGGTATTATGCACCAAATTAACCTTGAGAAAATGTCTCCTGTTATTCACAACATTAATGGTATAGCAAGTCCAGATACATTAGTAGGAACAGATTCACATACTCCTCACGTTGATGCACTTGGAGTTATCGCTGTTGGTGTTGGTGGATTAGAAGCTGAAAATGTAATGTTAGGAAATCCTTCTTATATGAGAGTTCCTGAAATTATCGGTGTTGAAATTGTTGGAACAAGAGCTGAAGGTATTACAGCAACAGATATTGCATTATCTTTAACTTCTTTTTTAAGAGAAAACAACGTAATTTCTGCTTACTTAGAATTCTTTGGACCTGGTATTAAATACCTTAATTTAGGTGATAGAGCTACTATTGCTAATATGACTCCTGAATACGGTGCTAGTGCGGGAATGTTTGCAATTGATGAACAAACTATTGATTACTTAAGAGTAACTGGTAGAAGTCCTGAACAAATTAAATTAGTTGAAACTTATGCTAAAGCAAATGGTTTATGGGCAGATGCATTTGAGCAAGCTACATATGCAAGAACTTTAAAATTTGATTTAACATCTGTTACAAGAAGTTTAGCTGGTCCTTCTAAACCACATAAATTAGTTCCAACTTCAACATTAAAAGCTGAAGGAATTATCAAAGATTTCAAAATTGATGGTGATAAAATGCCAGATGGTGCTATTTTAATTGCTGCAATTACATCTTGTACAAATACTTCAAATCCTAGAAATGTTGTTGCTGCTGGTTTACTTGCAAAAAAAGCAAATGAGCTTGGATTAACTAGAAAACCATGGGTTAAATCTTCTTTAGCACCAGGTTCAAAAGTTGCAGAACTTTATTTAAAAGAGGCTGGATTATTACCTGAATTAGAAAAATTAGGATTTGGTATTGTTGGATTTGCATGTACTACTTGTAATGGTATGTCAGGTGCATTAGATCCTAAAATCCAAAAAGAGGCAGTTGATAACAATATTTATACAACAGCTGTATTATCAGGAAATAGAAACTTTGATGGAAGAATCCACCCTTATGTAAAAGAAGCATTTTTAGCATCTCCTGCACTTGTTATTGCATATGCATTAGCAGGAACTATTAGATTTGATATTGAAAATGGTGTTTTAGGTAAAGATAAAAATGGAAATGATATTAAACTAAAAGATTTATGGCCAACTGATGCTGAAGTTGATGCAGTTGTTAATTCTGCTGTAAAACCAGAAATGTTTGCAAAAATTTATGATCCAATGTTCGCAAGAAATGGATTAGCAGGTATTAAAGTTGATCCATTCTATAAATGGAATACAAAATCTACATATATAAATAAACCTCCTTATTGGGAAGATGAATATATGCAAATGCCAGCACTAAAAGGTATGAGACCATTAGGTGTATTCCCAGATAATATTACAACGGATCACTTATCTCCATCAAATGCAATTTTACCAACATCTGCATCTGGTGAATATTGTTTAAAAATGGGATTACCTGTTGAAGACTTAAACTCTTATGCTACGCATAGAGGAGATCATCATACAGCATCAAGAGCTACATTAGCAAATCCAAAACTTTTTAACGAAATGGTTAAAAATCCAGATGGAACAGTTAAACAAGGTTCATTAACAATGATTATGCCAGAAGGTAAAGAATCTAGAATGTGGGAAGCAATTGAAACTTACACAAATAGAAAACAACCTTTAATTATTATTGCTGGAACTAACTATGGACAAGGTTCATCAAGAGACTGGGCAGCTAAAGGTGTAAGACTTGCAGGTGTTGAAGTATTAATTGCTGAATCAATTGAAAGAATTCACAGAACTAATTTAGTTGGAATGGGTGTATTACCATTACAATTCAAAGATGGAGAAACAAGACATACTTATAATATTGATGGTTCTGAAACATTTGATATTGAAGGTGAAATTACTCCAAGATGTGATTTAACTGTTGTAATGACAAGAGCAAATGGTGAAGTTGTTAAATTCAAAGTTTTATGTAGATTAGATACTTCTGCTGAAGTTGAAGTTTACAAAAATGGTGGTATTTTACAAAAATTCGCTAAAGATGTTATTGCATCTTCAAAATAATTAAATATCTAAAAAGCATCATTGATGCTTTTTAGAATATAAAACTGTTGAAAGAAATCAAAAGATTTTTTTTAACAGTTTTTAAAATCAAAAAACTAATTTTTAAGGAACTAAAATATGAGTAATTATAAACCACAATTTAAAGTTAAAGCTACATATATGAGAGGTGGTACATCAAAAGGTACTTTCTTTAATATTGCAGACTTACCAAAAGAAGCTCAAGAAGACCCAAAAAAAAGAGATAGACTACTTCAAAGAATTGTAGGAAGTCCTGATGTTTATAAACAACAAATGGATGGTATGGGAGGAGCTACTTCTTCTACTTCAAAAGCAATTTTAGTAGGTAAATCAACTGTTCCAAATCATGATGTAGATTACTATTTCTGTCAAGTTGCAATTGATAAAGATTTTGTAGACATGAGTGGAAACTGTGGGAACTTATCAAGTGCAGTTGGTCCATTTGCTATTAAAGAAGGATTAGTTGATAATGTACCTGAAAATGGTGTTTGTTGTGTAAGAATTTGGCAAGCAAATATCAAAAAAACTATTTTGTGTTATGTAACTATGGTTGATGGAATGGTTAAAGAAATGGGTGATTACTACATTGATGGTGTTGCCTTCCCAGCAGAAGAAATCGTTTTAGAATTTGCTGAACCTGTTGACCCAAGTGAAGAATTATTCCCAACTGGAAATTTAGTTGATGATTTAGAAGTTCCAGGAATTGGTACATTTAAAGCAACTATGATTACTGCTGGTATTCCTACTTGTTTTGTTAATGCAGCTGATATTGGATATAAAGGAACTGAATTACAAGTTGATATAAACAATGATGCCGAAGCACTTGCAAGATTTGAAGTAATCAGATCTTATGCTGCTTTAAAAATGGGATTAATCTCTGATTTAAAAGAAGCAGAAACAAGACAACATACTCCAAAAATTGCATTTGTTGCACCTAAATCTGATTTTACAACTTCTAGTGGTAAAGAGGTTAAAGCAGATGAAATTGATTTACATGTACGTGCTTTATCTATGCAAAAATTACACCACGCTATGATGGGAACTGCTTCGGTTGCTATTGGTGTTGCTGCTTGTATTCCTGGAACTTTAGTTAACTTAGCTGCTGGTGGTGGAGAAAAAACTGCTGTTGAATTTGGTCACCCATCTGGAACTTTAAAAGTTGGTGCAGTTATCAAACAAGAAAATGGAAAATATGTTGTTGATAAAGCAACTATGAGTAGAAGTGCTAGAATAATTATGGAAGGAAATGTATTCGTTCCAGCTGGTACAATGGAATAATTCTAATTTCCTTATTTGAAAAAAGGTCTAGGTTATATCTAGACCTTTTTTTATTTCTAATTAAAAATTTTATGCTAATATAATCCAAAAATTTAATGGAGCAAAAATTTTGGATAATAAATTCAAATTCAATCCATATGAAGCTTTAAAATCGATCTTAGAAATAACATCTTATCATACAGGTGATGAATTTATAGCTAAAACTGCAATTGAAATAAAAAAATTATTTCAAGCTGATTTAGTTTATATTACAAAAGCTATTGATTATTCACCAACTACAAAAGTTGAAGTTATTTACTCTACAAATACAAAAATTCCTAAAATAATAGACCTAAATGGTGTTCCTGGTAAATTTGTTTTTGACAATAAAATTATAAAAATAAAAGAGCATGTACAATACAACTTTCTGGATGTAATAAATGAAAAATATGAAAGTTTTTATGGTATTCCAATAACCGATGGTAAAAATAATTGTATAGGACATATCGCAATTTATTCAAAAAAAGTAAGAGATTTACCTGAAGAATTAAATGATATTGCATTAATTTATTCAAGAAAAATTGAAAGAGAAACAAGAAGAATTGCTTTAGAAAAAGAAAATCTTCTTATAAGAAAACAATTAGAAGAGTTGACAATTACTGATACATTAACAACTTTATACAATAGAAGATATTTTGTAAAAATTTGCTCAGATATTTTTGCTCAAGTAAAAAGAGCATCTACACAAGCAACTTTAGCTTACATAGATATAGATAATTTTAAAAGTATAAATGATAAATTTGGTCATGATGGTGGAGATTTTGTATTAAAATATTTTGCAGATATTTTGAAAGAAGAATCAAGAAAAGGAATAGACTATATTTTTAGGCTTGGTGGAGAAGAATTTTGTATTATTAGTTTAAATACACCATTAAATTATGCTTATGAATATATGGAAAGAATTATGAATCTAACATCAAGAAAATTCTTAACAACAAAATTTGGTAAGATTACGCTAAGTATTGGATTAGTTGAATTTAATAAAGATTTTAATTCATATGACGAAATATTAAATCTTGCAGATAAAAAAATGTATAAAGCAAAAAAAGAGGGAAAAAATTCTATAGTAAAATAGAAAATTCTATTTTACTAAGCTTGAGATTTCTTTAAAACAAGGGTTTTTTGCATTTAAAGTTAATTCAAATAATAAAGATTCATAAGTAGTTGGAATAACTCCTGATTGAATCAATCTTTGGAAAGCAATATCAGTATCTTTTTGTTTTCTAGAGCTACAACAATCCGTTACTAAAACAACTTCGAATCCAGCTTCTATTAAATCAATACAAGTTTGTAAAACACAAACATGTGTTTCAATTCCGGCAACAATAACTACTTTTTTATTAGTAGCTTTAATCGCATCCATTGTTGGTTCATTTTGACAACATGAAAAAGTAGTTTTTTCAAATGAAGGATAAGAATCAACTAATTCTTTTAAAGAAGGAATTGTTTCACCTATTCCTTTTTTATACTGCTCATTTACAATAAAAGGAATATTTAAAACTTTCAAACCTTTTACTAAAATCAATAAATTCTTTTCTAGTTCTTCTTTATTTGCAATGTGTGGAAATAATTTTTCTTGAACATCAACCAAACAAAAAAGTGCATCATCAATATTTATTCTCATTTTCTCTCTCCTTAAAATGGTAAAAAATATTTTACAATTCTTTTATTTAAAAGCTGTTTTTTCTGCTCTTTCTAATAAATCTTTTGCACCTTGGTCTATAAAAGTTTGAGCTAAATTTTGTCCAATTTTTTCATAATCTTTAATATCAGCAGTTATATCTTCACTTAGATATTCACTGCCATCTGGCATTCCTACAATTGCTTGAACTCTTATAGAATTTTTATCAATAATTGTTGCTTTTACACCTATTGGAACTTGACAACCACCTTGTAATGTATCTACAAAACTTCGCTCAATTGTTGATTCGATATGAGCATTTTCATCATTTAATACTTTTACTATTTCTAATACTTCTGGATTATTTGTAGTTTCAATTCCAAGTGTAGCTTGTCCCATTGATGGAATCATAACATCAGTTGAAATTGGATTGAAGTATTTAACTTCATTTTCAATTTTTAGCTTTTGAATACCAGTAGCTGCAAGTATAATTGCATCATATTCACCTGCATTTAATTTAGCAATTCTAGTATTTATATTACCTCTTAAATCTTTAAGTACAATATCTGGTCTTAAAATTTTTAAAGCCATTCTTCTTCTTAAACTTGTAGTTCCTACAACTGCACCTTGAGGTAATTCTTCAATAGAACTATATTTATTACTTAAAATTGCATCTCTTGGGTCAAATCTTTTAGTAACAGCAGCAAGAGTTAATCCATCTTCAAATTGAGTTGGTACATCTTTTAATGAATGAACTGCAAGATGTGCACTTCCTTCTAACATTGCAACTTCAAGTTCTTTTGTAAAAAGCCCTTTTCCACCTATCTTAGCAAGAGGAACATCTAATATTTTATCACCCTTTGTTACAAATTCTTGTAATTCTATTTGCATATCAGGATAGTGTTCTAAAAGTAGTGATTTTACATATTCACTTTGCCAAAGAGCTAATTGACTTCTTCTTGTTGCTATTACTAATTTTTCCATATTACCTTCTTATAAAATTTATTTTTTCCCTAAAGTTTCATATTTTTGTCTTGAAGAATCTTTTACTCCATTTACAAATATAGTTGGTGTTCCTTGAACCATAACTTCTTCGCCCATTGACATATCTTTTTGAAGATTTTCATTTACTTCTTTTGTATTAATCTCTTCAAGTTTAATATCTGTTTTAAACTCTTTATTAAATGCTTCTAAGATTTTTTTCTCATCAGTTGATTTTGCTGTAAAATATGGTTCCCAATTTATTTGATATGTTTTTAACTCAACATCTTTTAAACCTTTACTTTTTGCAACTTCTATTATTTTTGCTAGAGGTGCAGCTGCTGGATGTAATCCAATTAATGGGAAATGATAATAATATAAAGCTACATTATCACTATTTTTATTTACATAATTTATAACATCAGGAACATAATCTATACAAAATGGACAAAGTGGGTCAGAAAAAATTACAATTTTGTCTTTTGCATTGTGATTTCCTGCTATTAATTTTGATTTATCATAATATTTAGCTGTTAAATTCGGAGTAACTACATCTTTCAATGATTTTCCTGTTTTAGAATCAATTAAATCTAAAGCAATATATTTACCATCACTGAATAAAATATCTTTTACATTAATTTCTTTACCTTGAACATTTGCTTGAACATCCAAAATGTATCCATTCCATCCACTAAGAGGTAACTCTTTTTTTGTATTTACTTTTACGTCATTTACTTTTACATTTGGATTTTGAGCTACTCTTGTTTTTTCAAAATTTACAACAACATCATCACCACTATTTGCATATAAAGTTGCTGATAATAGCACACTTAACGATAATATCTTTGAAAGCTTATTCATATAATTTTTCCTTTTTAAAAATTAGGGATTAGTCTATCTTTTTTACATTAATAAAAAGTTAATATTCTAACTTCTTGCTTTTACTGTAATTTTTCTGATATCAAATAATTCTTTTGCTTTATCAAGCATTTTAGAATTTAAAATATCATTTAATTCTAACTCTTTTTGAGAAGGTCTTACAACAGAACTTTTAGTCATATCTGCTACACAACCTGCACCCATCTCAATAGCTTCTAACATAGAACTTGTTTCTTCTGTAGCTGTTTGGTTTGTTTCATCTTCATCAAAATTTTCTTTATTCTTTTCAGTTTCTTCTTTAACTAAATTAATTTCTTCTTTTGTTTCTAGTACGGAGGGTTCTTCCTTTTTAAAATCTAGTTCAACATCATTTCCAAAAATATCTTGAGCAAAAGTTTTTATAATCCCAAAATGTTTATATAAAAGCTTTCTATCTTCATCTTGTGCATAAGAGATTATAAAAAGTTTATTATTTTCAAATCCATTGAAAATAAAATTCTTTTCAAAACATTCTCCTAAAGCATAATCTCTATCATAAACTTTTGATGTTAACTGTTCATATAACTCATTTTTTAAAGAAATTTCTTCTTCAACTTCATCTTCAAAAGGAACTACTTCTATCTCTTGCATTACATTAACAGAAACCTCTTTTTCAAAAGGAATTTCTTCTATTTCTATCTCTTTTATTTCTTCTATTTGTTTATTTTTTATTTCAATTTCTTCAGGTTTTTGAATAGGTAATTCATCAAAAGGAGTTGAATAATCCACAGTCTCAATAGAATCCATAATACCTAAATCTATAATATTATTAGTTTCTATCATAACCTCATCAAAAGGAGTAACTTCCTCTATTTTTGTCTCTTCTTCAATAACTAATGTTTTTTCTTCAACTTTTATCTCTTCAACTATTTCAATTTTTTCTAAAATTGGTTTTTCCACTATTTTTTCAATAATTGGTTTTTCTACAATTAAATCTTTTTTTGCTTCTATTTTTTCTACTTGATTGATAATATCATCAATAGATTTTAAATTCGTAGCTTCCATCATTTTCATAAATGTTAAAATTAATACAAAAGTTCCATCACTATTTATTGCTAATAAATGTTTAGCATCACTTAAAATTCTAAAGAATCTATCAAATAAAAGTAAATCAAATCTTCTATCTTTTGAAATCATTTTATCTTTTAGATAAATTGTCATTTCATCACAAATTTGAGAAACTTCATATATTTCTAACTCTTTGATAATTTCATTTACATCACCCTTATTTAAAATGATTGAAAAAATATTATCCATTAGTTTTGGATCAATAAGTCCTAACATATCAACAACACTTGTTGTATTTACTTTTCCTTTTGAAAAAATTATAGCTTGGTCAAGAAGTGTTAATGTATCTCTTAAACTTCCTTGTCCACTTCTTGCAAGTATTTCTAATGCATCTTTTTCAAAATCAATATTTTCTTCATTTAAGATATGTGATAAATGATGAATAACATCACTTTGTGCTATTTTATTAAATCTAAAATGTTGTGTTCTAGAAAGAATTGTTGCAGGAAGTTTTAGAGGGTCAGTTGTTGCAAGTATAAATTTTACAAATCCAGGAGGTTCTTCTAAAGTTTTTAATAAAGCATTAAAAGCTTGAGTTGTAAGCATATGAACTTCATCGATGATAAATACTTTAAATCTTGCGCTACTTGGTTTATATTTTGTATGCTCAATTAAATCTTTAATATCATCAATTCCACGATTACTTGCAGCATCCATTTCAATAATATCAAGATGTCTATTTGAATTTGCACTAATACAATTAGGACAAACTTCACAAGGTTTTGAAGTAGGACCATTTGAACATAATAAAGCTTTTGCCATAATTCTTGCAGTACTTGTTTTACCACTTCCTCTTAAACCTGAAAAAAGGTAAGCATGTGATAATCTATTCAAATCTAATGCTAAAGATAAAGTTTGCGAAACTGTACTTTGTCCAACTAAATCCTCAAATCTTCGAGGTCTATATTTTAAAGCTAAAACTTTATCTTCTAAGTTTTCATTATTCATATTTCACATTTCCTAATTTCAATATTTTTATTTTCTAAAACAATTTGTATCATATTTATATTTATATTTCCTGTATGTAAAATCAAAATTTTTAAATCACCTTGATTTATATGATGAGCTTTTTCATCACTTAAACATAAAAGTCTTTTCGCAATTGCATCACCTGTTTCAATTAAAGTAACATCTTCACCCATAATTTCTTTTATTAGTTTATCAACTAAAGGATAATGAGTGCATCCCAGAACTATCGTATCTACATTATTATGTTTCATTGGTTTTAACCAATTTTCTAACATATCATAAGTTTTTAAACTATTTATTTCACCTTTTTCTATCTGTTCAACCAAACCAACACAAGCTTGTTCATAAAGTTTTACCTCTTTTATAGAAGATAGTTTATCTACTAAGAGTTGATATTTATCACCTTTTAATGTAGCCTTTGTTGCAAGAATTCCTATATTTGATGTTTTTGTATTTAAAATAGCTGGCTTAATTCCTGGTTCTGTTCCAATTACTATAAGAAAAGGATATTTTTCTCTTAAGTGTTTAATTGCAGCACTTGTTGCAGTGTTACATGCAACAATTAAAGCTTCTATTCCATAATTTTCAAGTAAATAAGTTGTGATTTTATCACATCTATCTAAAATCTCTTGAGAACTTTTTTCTCCATAAGGAGCATACGCTGTATCAGCAATATAGAAAATCTCAGCATTTCTAAAAACTTTTAAAATAGATTTTAGAACTGTTAATCCTCCAAGCCCAGAATCAAATACACCAACTTTCAAGTTATACCTTTATTAGTAATAAGCGATTATTTTAACATAAGTTTTTAAATAAAATTATTAGAAAGAAATAAGAAGTAACAATACTCTTTATTAGAGTATTGTTAAAAAAGAATTATACTAAACCTTGCTCTATCATAGCATCAGCTACTTTTCTAAATCCTGCGATGTTTGCTCCTAAAACTAAGTTTGTTGGTTGTCCAAATTCAGCTGCAGTTGAACTTGCTGATTCAAAAATATTTTTCATAATTTGTTCTAATTTTGCATCAACTTCTTCAAAAGTCCAAGAAAGCATTGAAGCATTTTGTGCCATTTCTAATTGACTTGTTGCAACTCCACCTGCATTTGCTGCTTTTCCTGGTCCATAAGCAATCTTTGCGTCTACAAATAAATCAACAGCTTGAGGAGTTGATGGCATATTAGCACCTTCACTTACACATTTACAGCCATTTGATAATAATGTTTTTGCATCTTCTAAATTTAATTCATTTTGTGTCGCACTTGGAAATGCTGCAAAACATGGTATTGACCAAACCATATTTTTTCCTTCTGGATACTCTTCAATAGGGATATATTTAGCATTTGGTCTATATTTTACATATTCAGTTAATCTTACTCTTTTATTCTCTTTTAAATCTTTTAATAAAAGTAAATCTATTCCTTCTTCATCTAAAATCATACCTTTTGAATCACTACAAGTAATAGGTAATGCACCAAGATGATATAATTTTTCTATAGTATAAATAGCAACATTTCCTGAACCAGAAACTACACATCTTTGTCCTTCTAGACTCTCTCCTCGTGCTGCAAGCATATTTTTTGCAAAATATACACATCCATAACCTGTAGCTTCTGTTCTAGCTAAAGAACCACCCCATTTTAATGATTTTCCAGTAAATACGCCTTCATATCTATTTGCAAGTTTTTTATACATCCCAAACATATAACCTATTTCTCTAGCACCAACTCCAATATCACCAGCTGGAACATCAGTATTTGCACCAATATGTCTATATAATTCACTCATAAATGCTTGGCAAAATCTCATGATTTCATTGTCTGATTTTCCTTTTGGATTAAAATCACTTCCACCTTTTCCTCCACCAATTTGAAGACCTGTTAGTGCATTTTTAAATATTTGTTCAAATCCTAAAAATTTAATCACTCCAGCATTTACACTTGGATGAAATCTAAGACCACCTTTATATGGTCCAAGTGCTGAATTAAATTCTATTCGAAAACCTTTATTTACTTGAATTTCTCCATTATCATCAAGCCAATTTACTCTAAACATTATTTGTCTTTCCGGCTCAACTATTCTTTCAATAATTTTGTGCTTTCTATATTGAGGATATTTGTCAAGCAATGGTTGCAATGAATATAACACTTCTTCTGCTGCTTGATAAAATTCTGTTTGGGCTGGACTTGTTCTTTTAAGATAGTTAAAAACTTCTTCTAAATATGGCATACTTCTTCCTTCATTCTAAATTGAAAAAATATTTTATCAAAAAATGATTATATTTTATACAATATCTATAAATTTTAATCATATATATAAAAATTAATCTATATACGTTAAAGGATTTTTATGATTTTTCACTATCATCCATACTTACCAATTTTAAATGATGATACAAAAATATTAATTATTGGTACTCTTCCACCTCCAAGATTTTGCACTAAAGAATTAAAGATAAAAGATGTAGATTTCCCATATGGCTCAAAAGACAATCTTTTTTGGCAAATTCTTGATAAAATTTTTAAACTAAATCTTATATATAATAATTCATTAGAGGCAATAAATCAAAGAAAAAACTTTTTAATAAAAAATAAAATTGGAATTTGTGATATTGTAGAAAATTGTAAAAGAATTAAATATGATGCAAGTGATTTAACTATGCAAGATATTGTACTGAGAGATATATTATATTATTTAAAAAATTATAAAAATATATATAAAATCATATTTACGGGCGGAAATTCAAAAAATAGCCCAGAGTATTTTTTCAGGAAAATTTTAAAACAAAATAATATAAAAATAGAAATTATAGATAAAGATACACCAAAAATTAATAAATTCACTTTTGATAATAGATCTTTTACAACTATATCTTTAACTTCTCCATCCAATAGCGCCAATAAAAGCATAGGTTCAAATAATCATTATAAACAAAAAAAAGAGAAAGATGACAAATATACAACTTTTGATTTTAGAGTTGAGCAGTATAAAAAAGTATTTAGAAATTTTGAATAAAAAAGAAAAATCTTTTTTATTCATTCATTGAGTTAAAAAACTCTTCATTATTTTTTGTTTTCAGCATTTTTGAATATAAAAATTTAAGTGCTTCAACTTCATCCATTTGAGAAATCGCATTTCTTAAAATCCAAGTTTTTTGTAAAACATCTGGACTTAAAAGCAGTTCTTCTTTTCTTGTTCCAGATTTAATAATATCAAGAGCAGGATAAACTCTTTTATTTGCAGCATTTCTACTAAGAACAACTTCACTATTTCCTGTACCTTTAAACTCTTCAAAAATAACTTCATCCATTTTTGAACCTGTTTCAATAAGTGCAGTAGAAATAATAGTTAAACTACCACCCTCTTCTATATTTCTTGCAGCTCCAAAAAATCTTTTTGGTTTATGTAAAGCATTAGCATCAACTCCACCAGAAAGAACTTTTCCAGAACTTGGTGTTACAGTATTATAAGCACGAGCAAGTCGAGTAATAGAATCAAGTAAAATTACAACATCCTTTTTCATTTCAACAAGTCTTTTTGCTTTTTCAATAACAATTTCTGCGACTCTTACGTGATTTTGAGCAGGTAAATCAAAAGTTGAAGAATAAACTTCACCTCTTACACTTCTTTGCATATCAGTAACTTCTTCAGGTCTTTCATCAATTAAAAGAACCATCAAAGTAACTTCTGGATGATTTCTACTTATTGCATGTGCTAATTCTTTTAAAAGTTCAGTTTTACCTGTTTTTGGAGGAGCTACAATAAGTCCTCTTTGTCCTTTTCCCATTGGTGCAAAAAGGTCAAGCATTCTTCCTGTCATTTTTTGTGAATCATATTCAAAATTAAATCGTGATGTAGAATAAAGTGGAGTTAAGTTATCAAATAAAGGTCTATTTTTAGACTCTTTTACGGGTAAGTAATTTATAGCTTCTATTTTTAATAAAGCATTATATTTTTCACTCTCCTTATTTGGAGGTCTAACTTGCCCTGAGACGATATCTCCAGTTCTTAATGCAAATTTTCTAATTTGAGTTGCACTTACATAAGAATCATTTGAAGTATCTGAAAAATTTCCATCAATTGCTCTTAAAAAACCAAATCCGCCCTCTTTAATCTCTAAGATACCTGTAAATAAAATAAATCCGCCTGCATCTATTTGAGATTTTAAAATCGTAAACATTAAATCTTGTCGTTTTAATTCTTGAGGATTTTCAACATCTAGTTCATTTGCTATATTAATTAATTCTTCTAAAGGAAGTTCCCTTAGTTGTTCTATTTTATAACCTTCAACAGGGATATGAGTTCTTGTTTTTTTTGAATTTGTTGTTTTTACTTTCGTTTCTTCTTTAGACTCTTCCATGAGTATGTTTGCCTTTGATTTTACATAATTAAGTATGTAGTGTAGTTTTTTGTAGTTTTTAAAGTATTTTTGTTATTGTAGTGTTTATTTCAAAAATTGTCAATAAATTATAAAATACATAAAAAAAGGTATCTTAATTGATACCTTTTTATTATAAATATAAATTAAATTTATATATTATAATTTACCTTCATTTTTAGCTAAATATTCAGCAACACCAGCAGTGTTAGCTTTCATACCTTCATCACCTTTTGCCCAACCAGCAGGACAAACTTCACCATGCTCATTTGTAAATAACATTGCATCTACCATTCTTATCATTTCATCAATATTTCTTCCTAATGGTAAATCATTAATTACTGCATGTCTTACTGTTCCATCAGCATCAATTAAGAATGAACCTCTTAATGCCACTGACTCACCAAATAATACATCATAATCTCTAGAAATTGATTTAGATAAATCTGCTACTAATGGAAATTTAACTCTACCAATTCCACCATTTTCAACTGGTGTTTCTCTCCATGCGAAGTGAGAGAATTGAGAATCAACTGAACAACCAATTACAGAAATTCCTCTTGAAGAAAATTCGTCAATTCTTTTTGAGAAAGCAATAATTTCAGATGGACATACAAATGTAAAATCTAATGGGTAAAAGAATAATACTGCACCTTTTTCACCAATGTTTTCATATAAGTTGAAATTTTCTACTATTTGACCATCTGCAAGTACAGCTTTTGCTGTAAAATCTGGAGCTTTTTTTGTTACTAACATATTTTATATCCTTTAAATATTTTTTAATGTGATAGAATTATATAACAATATTTTGTAAAACAAACTGTAAATAAGCTTAAATTTCTAAATTTATAAGAAATATTATTTTATGATAATATTTCTCCTTTCTACTATATATTTATATTTCCGTTACAATTATATTAATCAGTTAATCATAAATCAAATATTTTAAAGATAATTTTATATTTACTGTGTTAAAGTTTGTTAAAATTTAATAAGGAGATATACAATGGCAGTAAAAATTACTGATATCTGTATTAGTTGTGATGCTTGTTTAGATGAGTGTCCAGTAGAAGCAATCGTTGATAATGACGAAAATCCAACAGGTGAAGATACATATTACGTATATGCTGATAAATGTGTTGAATGTGTAGGTCATAATGATAGCCCTGCATGTGCTGATGCATGTCCAACTGAAGGATGTATTGTATGGGATGAAGCTGGTTCTGGTTCAATTGAAAAAGAAGATAGAGGAACTCCTGGTACTCCTGTAGTTGAATAATAAATTTTATTAAATTTAACATATATTAAAAAGGCAAGTAGTTTTACTACTTGCCTTTTTTTGTTTTTTTAGATATAATCCGCGACTTAAAAAAAATCGAGGAATATAAGCAATGGAACAAACATTATCAATCATTAAACCAGATGCTGTAGCTAAAAATGTAGTTGGAAAAATCTTAGATAGATTTGAATCAGCTGGATTAAAAATTGCAGCAACAAAAAAAATGCAATTAAGTAAAGCAGATGCTGAAGCTTTTTATGCAGTACATTCAGCAAGACCTTTCTTTAAAGATTTAGTTGAATTTATGATTTCAGGTCCAGTAGTAGTTTCAGTTTTAGAAGGTGAAAATGCAATGGCAAAAAATAGAGAATTAATGGGTGCAACAAATCCTAAAGAAGCTGCTGCTGGAACAATTAGAGCAGATTTTGCAGAATCAATTGATGCAAATGCAGTTCATGGTTCTGATTCATTAGAAAATGCAAAAAATGAAATAGCTTTCTTCTTTGCACAAAAAGAAATTTGTTAATTATCTATTAATTTATTGATTTTATAATGAAAATTGAATTTAAAAAAGTACCTCAAACTACCAAGGAATTGGTTGTTGAATTTAATTCAGTTAAAATTGAAGGTACTTTTTGTAAAATATCGCCATCATTAGTGAAAGTTGAAGCAGTACTAAAAGGTACTACTGAAATTGATTGTTGTAGATGCGGAATAACAGAAATTAAAGAAGTTGATGAAGAACTTAATTTACTGTTAAGTGATGGTATCTATAAAGGTAATGAAGAGGAATATTTAGTAATTGAAGTAGAAAACAGTTTGATTGACTTTGATGAAATTATTAATAGTGAATTAAACAGTATAAAAAGTGACTACCATATTTGTAAAGAATGTATAAAATATGGTGATAATTTTGAAAAAGAATTTTAAGGAGAATTAAAATGGCAGTACCTAAGAGAAGAGTATCTCATACTAGATCAGCAAAAAGAAGAACTCACTACAAAATAACGTTAAAAAAACCAGTTAAAGATAGTGATGGTTCTTGGAAAATGCCTCATATGGTTAATCCAAATACTGGTGAATATAAAAACTAATGCTAAGAATTGCAATAGATGCTATGGGTGGGGACTTCGGTCCTGAACCTATTATAGAGGGCTTGATAACAGCTCTTAAAAAAAACAACAACTTTTCAGCAATTGCGGTTGGAAATAAAACACAACTTTTACAACTTATCCCACAAAACTTTTTATCAAGAGTCGAAATATTAGATACAAATGATGTAATTAGTATGAGTGATTCTGCAACTGATGCACTAAAAAGAAAAGATTCAACAATTTTTAAAGCCATAGAACTTGTACGTGAAGGAAATGCAGATGCAGTAGTTTCTGCTGGACATTCTGGCGCGACTATGTCTCTTGCAACTTTGAGAATAGGAAGAATAAAAGGTGTAAGTAGACCAGCAATTGCAACATTAATGCCAACGAGTGAAAATCAAAATACTTTAGTATTAGATGTTGGAGCAAATGTGGATAGTGATGCAAAAAATTTATTTGAATTTGCAGTAATGGGACAAGTCTATGCACAATATGCACTAAGACTTGATGAACCTATTGTTGGATTATTAAGTAATGGAGAAGAAGATAGTAAAGGAAATGAAGTAACTAAAGAAGCTTATAAACTTATATCTAAAATTCCTAATTTTGCAGGTAACGTTGAAGGTAGTGATATTTTCAAAGGTACAGTTGATGTTGTTGTTTGTGATGGTTTTGTTGGTAATATATTACTTAAAACAGCCGAAGGTGTTGCAGACACAATTGGAAAAATAATTAAAAAGAATTTAAAAAGATCGCTAATTTCTATTGCGGGTGCAGTTCTTATGAGAAAAGTATTTAAAAACTTAAAAGTAAGAGTTGATTATGCAGAATATGGTGGTGCACCACTTCTTGGGGTAAAAGCACCTGTCATTATTGCTCATGGAAAATCAAATCCAAAAGCAATTCAAAATGCAATATTTCAAGCAATTAATGCCGCAAGTTCAAATTTAGATAATATAATTGAACAAAGATTAGCAAAATATGGTAGTACACAAGAAAACTAACTACTATATAAATTTAAGGATATGTAAATGACATATGCAGCTTTTAGATCTATAGGAGCTTATATTCCTCCTAAGATTATGACAAATGCAGATTTTGAAAAAATTATTGATACTAGTGATGAATGGATTACAAAAAGAACTGGTATTAAGGAAAGAAGAATTTCTGAAGTTGGTGAAGCTTCATCTGATTTAGGTTCACGTGCAGCTGAAGTTGCAATTCAAAGAGCTGGAATTTCAAAAGATGAAATTGACTTAGTTATTTGTGCAACTGTTACTCCTGATTATTTATGTATGCCATCAACTGCATGCTTAATTGCTTCAAAATTAAATCTTCCTCCTGTTATGGCTTTTGATGTAAGTGCAGCATGTACTGGTTTTGTATATGCACTTAGTATAGCTAAAGCTTTTGTTGAATCAGGAATGAAAAAGAATGTACTTATTATTGGTGCAGAAACTTATAGCTCAATATTAGATTATACTGATAGAGGGACTTGTTTTATTTTTGGTGATGGAGCAGGAGCTGCTATTATTAGTGCAACAACAAATAAAGATGAAGCAATTATCGATATAAATTGTTCAAGTGATGGGAATTATGAAGATTTAATCAAAACTCCTGGTGGAGGAAGTAAACATCCTTGCTCACAAGAAGTTTTAGAAAATAAAATGGCTTGTATAAAAATGAAAGGAAACGAAACTTTCAAACTTGCTGTAAAAACATTAACTTCAGATGTAAAAATCATGATGGAAAAACATAATCTTTCAAATGAGGATATAACTCACTTTATTCCTCATCAAGCAAATTATAGAATTATAAAAGCTGTAGGTGAAGCTTTAGGATTAAGTGAAGAGCAAACTGTAGTTACTGTTGATAAATATGGTAATACTTCTGCTGCTTCTATTCCTATGGCAATGAACTATGCATATGAAGAAGGTAGAATAAAAGCTGGTGATACAGTACTTTTTGATGCCTTTGGTGGTGGATTAACTTGGGGTTCTGCTCTATTTAAATTTGCTCCTAAAAAATAAAATAGGTTTTAACCTATTTTATATCAACTGAACTAAACTCATATAAAAGACTGTCCCTAAAAAAATTGAAATTAAATAATTTTTAAATAATAAATGTAAAATTGCTGTTACAAAAATTCCAACTATTTCTTTTAAACCATAAGGTACTATAGAAAAATCAACATCTTTTAAAGTGAATACAATCAATATAGTTATAATAATTGAAGGAAAATACTTACCAATAAATAAGAAATAATGAGGTAATTCTTCTTTATTCCTAAAAAAAATAAATGGTAAAGCTCTTGTAAAATAACTAATTATTGACATAATTGCTATTGCTATAAATATTTCAGAATTATTCATTTTCAATTTTTCTTTCAAATGTAAATAATAAAATCAAAGCAAAAACAATTGATACAAGCAACATTTTATCACTAGGAATAAAAATCAAAGAAAAAATTGATGAGATAAAACCAATAAAAAATGGAAAAATATTTTTAAGACTTTTATATTGTTCAATACAAAGAACAACAAATAATGCAGTTAATGAAAACTCTAAACCTTGAGTATTAAACTTAATATTACTTCCAAAAATTGCTCCCATTGTTGAACCTAATAACCAATAAGATTGACTAAAAAAGAGTAAAAAAAAGTAATACCATTTTTTATTTAGATTTTCATCATCTTTAATTGAAGTTAAAAGTGCATAAGTTTCATCAGTCAATGCAAAAATCAAATAAGGTTTTAATTTTCCTGTTTTATTAAATCTTTTTATTAAAGACAATCCATAAAAAGCTTGTCTTATATTTATAAACCAAGAAGCAATTGCTATATCAACATATCCTGCTTTTATATTAAAAAAATTTATAGCAACAAATTGTAGTGCACCTGTATAAATAAAAAAAGACATAATTGGAGCCAAATACCAAGAGTAATCAAAAGAGACTAACAATAAGCCAAAAGCAAAACCTAAAACAATATATCCCATCATAATTGGGATTGAAATATGAAATGCTTTTTTTAATTCATTTTTATATTTCAATATTTTTTATCTTTAGTTAAATTTTTTATTATTTGGATTATTTTTAAATACATCAAATGAATTTTTTTTCAAATTCTTATTAAATTTTTCAACTGTCGCAACTGAATTTAAATATAAAATTGATTCATCTACAATTATTTGAAAAACTGCATGAAGAGGTATTTTCACCACACTTCCAAAATTTTCATTTCCAAATCCTGCTTCAAAACTCAAGAATTCATCATCAACCTGAATTGTACTATAAGTATAATTACTCAAAATAAATAATGAAAATTTATGCATTTGCTCTTTTATAACTTTTGGTAATTCGGGAGTAAAAGTAATTGGTTCTATATTTGCTGTTATTGAAAATTCCTGATTTTTTTCTAATAAAAAAAGAATATTCTCACATATTTGTTTTTCGACTAAATTTTTATAATCTTCACTTTCTATTATATTTTGAATCATAATTAATTCCTATTTTAAAAATTTGATGTTATTATAACTTATGAAACAACTAATTTTCCTTATCTTTCTAATCACATCACCTTTGTGGGCTTATGAATTTAAATTAAACAAAAATGATATTGATTATATAAATAAATCTCCTAAAAAATCATTTATATTAAATCGAATTGAGAAATATCAAACATTAAAAGAAAAAGTAAAAGATTATGAGCTTATAAAAAAGCTCTCTTATGTTAATTCTTTTATAAATAAAATACTTCCTGCTCGTGATATTTCAACTGCTTCATCTATTGATTATTGGGCAACACCAAAAGAATTTTTACTTCAAGGTCATGGGGATTGTGAAGATTATGTTATTGCAAAATATTTTACACTTTTAGAAATAGGTATTCCAAAAGAAAAATTATATTTTGCAATTGTAAATATAAAAGGTCAAAAAGATGCTCATATGGTTTTACTATATATAGAAGACAAAAATTCCTCTCCATTAGTTTTAGATAATCTTAGTTTTAAAGTGATTCCATTTACAAAAAGACCTAAATTAATTCCAAAAGTGGCTTTTAATGAAATAGATTCTTATGTATTTACTCCAACAGGATTTACAAAAAAAGCAACAATAAATTGGGGGAAAGATAATAAATGGGAAAAACTTCTTAATCGAGTTTATAATTTAAAAGAATAATTTTCAATAATATTAAAATCTATCATTGCATTCATTAGTGCAATTTTTGATGCATTATATAACATATCTAATGTAATATCTTTTTCTATTAACTTTTTTTCTTCGAGTAATCTAGTTCTAGTTGTTCCTATTAATAAACAATTTTTTGAAGTTATCCAACAGCCATCATAAAAGATTGCAACATTTGCAATAGTAGTATCAGTTACAATATCATTTTTTACAATAATAATTTCATCACAACCATTTCTTTTTTCAAACAACTTATCTAGCTTAGTTCTGTCTAAATATTTTTTTGAATAATCTATCTCATCATCAATAATTATCTTAAAGCTTTTTATCTCTCTTTTTTTATATGGGAAATATAAAACATCAATTATTTCATCTTTATCATAAACAACTTTACATCTTAAAAGTTCATCAGATATTGGATAAATATACTCTTGCAAATTTATATTTAATCCTATTGTATTTGATATTCTTTTATTATGATATTCTAAATTAAAAATTTCAAAATCTTCACATTTAATTGTTTCAAAATATTTTATTGTTTCCACATTTTTCCTTTTTAAAAAGCTAAATAAATTTTGTCTATAAGTTCTTTATATTCAGCTAAGACATCACTATCACAAGTAATCCCACCACCACTTTTATAAAATAAATTTCCTTTTTCATCAGCTTCAATAAATCTTATTAGAACAAAAGAATCAAAACTTTTTCCATCAAATATTCCAAAAATTCCTGTATAAAAATCTCTATCATAATCTTCAACTTCTTTTAGTATTTCAACTGTTTTTTTCTTTGGTGTTCCTGTTATTGAACCTGCTGGTAATATAGAAGTTATGATATCTCCAATATTTTCGTACCAATTTTCTTTCAAAGTTGCAGAAATTTTTGAACTTACTTGTAATAACTCTTTATCTCCTGCATTTATTGTTTCAATATATCTAAACTCTTCAACTTTTACATTTAAGCCAACCATTCCCAAATCATTCCTAAGTAAATCAACAACCATTGTATGTTCTGCCATCTCTTTTTGATTTGCTAAAATCTTCTCTTTTGCATTTTGAACTTTTGAATCAATTGTTCCTTTCATAGGATATGTAAAGATTCTATTTCCTTTAATTTCCACAAATTTTTCAGGTGAAAAACATACAAAATCTTCTTTTTTATTTTTAAATCTTAATTTATATTTACTTTTAGTATTTTTATAAATTTCATCTAAAGAGAAAGTTGTATCTATTTTAGTTTTTGCAGTTAAATTCAAAAGATAACTATTCCCTTTTTTTATCTCTTCTTGTATTATTTCAAACTTCTTTTTATATTCTTCAAATGAGATAGGAAATTTTTCTAGTTTTGTTTTAAGAGTTGTTTTAGAAAAATCTTCTTTTTGATTTAATTGGAATTTGATAGAGGCAGGAAGATTTGATAATTTTTCTATGTAAAATTTAGTAAAGTCGTATGATATTACAAATAAAAATGGTTCTTTTAAAGAACCAAATTTATTTAATTTATCTTTTATTAGTTTTTTATTCAATTTTTACTTTAAAATAAGTTTTTTAAGAACAGCAGCTCTTATAGCAACACCATGAGTTACTTGTTTTAAAACTTTTGATCTTGGATCTTTTAACATTTCATCACTAATATCAACATTTCTATTAACTGGTCCTGGGTGTAAAAGGATAATATCTCTATCTCCTACAACTTCATTTGTAATACAATAATCTTTTGCATATTCTTGTAAAGATTCAAAATATATTTGATTATGTCTTTCAAGTTGTGTTCTTAAACTCATAATAATATTAAGTTCATCTATTATTTCATTGATATTATTATATTGTTTAAATTCATCTCCTTCATATTTAAAACAATCAGGAGCAACTAAATTTACATCAATTCCAAATCTTGGTAGTAACCTTCTATTTGAACCTGCAACTCTTGAACTTTTTACATCTCCAACTATTGCTATTTTTTTACCTTCAGTTTTTCCTTCAAAATGCTCATAAATTGTAAATAAATCTAAAAGAGCTTGAGTTGGATGTGAATGTTTTCCATCACCTGCATTTATTATAGGACAATCTACAAAACCTGTTAAACTTTCTGGTAATCCACATTCACTATGTCTAATAATAATTGCATCTGGTTTCATAGCATTTATATTTGCAACTGTATCAAAAATTGTTTCACCTTTATTTGTAGAAGATGTTCCTACATCAAGTGATACAACCTCAGCTCCTAATCTCTTAGCTGCAATTTCAAATGAACTTCTAGTCCTTGTAGAATTTTCAAAAAACAAAGTAACTATAATTTTACCTTTTAAAATTTCATTTGGTTCAAATTTTAAAAACTCTCTTGCATCATCAAAGATGCCCATTATCTCTTCTTTTGAAAAATCCGAAGTTCTAATCAAATGCTGCATTTTTTTCCTTTAATTTTAGTTTGGATTTTAGCAAAAAGGAGTTTAAAAAATAAAACTTTTTGTATAATACAAAACTTTATTTTTTAGGACATTTTTATGAAATTACAATTAATAATTATTTCTTTATTTACTCTTTTATTTACAGCGTGTTCAGTAAAACCTCTTGAGCCTGTAAGTTTTGAAACTGTAAATAAAGAAATATCTTTCACAAATGATATTAAACCCATTTTAGATAATAGATGTGTATCTTGTCACTCATGTTACAACTCTCCTTGTCAATTAAAACTCTCTTCTTATGAAGGACTTGAAAGAGGTGGTTCTAAAGCTGATGTTTATGCAAATAGAATGAATGCAGATAGTCCAACAAGATTATTTATTGATGCTATAAATCAAAAAGAATGGAGAGGGAAAGGCTTTTTTTCTGTTGTTGATTATTTAGAAAACTCTAATGAATCAATAATGATGCAATATCTTTTTCAAAAAGATAAAAATCCTTTAAATTTAGGAAATTATTCTCCAGAAGAAGATGAACTTAGTTGTACAAAAGATAAAGATGAATTAGCTTTATTTTTTGAAGATAACCCACATAAAGGAATGCCTTATGGATTTCCAGCACTTAAAAAAGAAGAATACAATCTTCTAATGACTTGGTTAAAAGATGGTGCAATTGATGATACAAAAAAAGATGATATTAATAATTTTGAAAAAGAACAAATCAAAAAGTTTGAAGCGTTTTTAAATAATAAAGAGACAAAATATCAAGTAACTTCAAGATATATTTATGAACATCTATTTTTAGCTCATATAAGTTTTGATGAAAAAAGTGGCAATTTTTTTGAATTAATACGTTCAACTACGCCAACTGGTTTTAAACCAAAAATTATTGCTACAAGATTTCCTTATGACGAAGTAAAAGAACCATTTTATTATAGATTTAGAAAAATTGAATCAACTATTGTTCATAAAACACATATGGTTTATGAATTAAATGATAAAAAACTTGAAAGATATAATGAACTTTTTATAAAACCAACTTGGGAACAAAAACCATATTTACCACCTTATGATAGTAAAATTTCTGCAAATGCTTTAAAAATTTTCGAACAAATTCCAGCAAATAGTAGATATCAATTTTTACTTGATGATATTCATTATATTATTATGACATTTATTAGAGGTCCTGTTTGTAAAGGGCAAATTGCTTTAAATGTAATAAATGACCATTTTTGGGTAATGTTTATGGATCCAAAATACGATTTAAGTCTACAAGATAAATATTTTTTACATGATAATATTCCAAATTTATCTATACCAAATGAGTATGGAGAAGATCCTAGCTTATTTAAAACATTCAAAGCTTTAGATAATTATGAATTAGCAAAAAAATATGAAACAAATAAAGCTTCTGTATATAAACAATATTATCCAAATGGGTTAAATTTTAATGCAATTTGGAAAGGAAATCAAACTCAAGAAAATGATTCAATATTAACTATTTATAGACATTTTAATTCTGCTTCTGTTCATAAAGGTGCTTTTGGAGATATTCCTAAAACTTTATGGGTTATTGATTTTCCTTTATTAGAACGTATTTACTACTCTTTAGTTGCAGGTTTCGATGTATTTGGAAATACAGCACACCAATTATTAGTACGAACTCATATGGATAGACTTAGAATTGAAGGAGAGAGTAATTTCTTAGAATTTTTACCAAAAGAGTCAAGACAAGAATATTTTAATTCTTGGTATGAAGGTTGGTTAGCTCAATATTTATCTGTTTATATTCCTTCAGATAACAATGTTGATATAAAATATCAAACTAAAGATTTCAAAAAAGAGTTTGCAAATAAAGTTTTAGACTATACAAATACCAAAAGAGATTCTATAAATTTTATAGAAGATGGTTATAAACAAAATGAAATTAAAAAAGTTTATAATACTAAAGAAGAAATTGAAAAGACATTTAAAACTTTAACTTTACCTAATAGTTCAAAAATTATAAAACATTTTACAGATGGAGAATCAAATTTAGCTTATATTAGAATCAAAATGAACTCAGGAGAGAATTTTGTATATACTTTAGTTATAAATAGATGGCATAAAAATGTTGCTTTACTTTTTGATGAAGAATCAAGGTTAGAGCCATCAAAAGATAGAATAAATTTTGTAAAAGGATTTATAGGTTCTTATCCAAATCTTTTTGTAGTTGTAAATCAAAATGATTTAAATGAATTTTTCAATCTTTTACAAAACTATAAAGATACTCCAAATGATGATAAAAGAATATCTAAATTTGTTATAAATCGGGCAGATTCAAATTTTTGGGAAAATTTTGATTGGTTTAATAATGAGTTTAAAAAACAAGATTCTTTACAATATGGATTATTTGATTTAAATCGATATTATAGTAAAGCAATTAATCAATAAGTATAAATATATTTTGGATATAATCTTGCCAAAATATATCTAAATTTTTTTAGGAAAAGAAATGAATGAACAATTAGAACAAATGGACAAAGAGTATGTACTTCATACTTATGCAAGAAATTATGTAAATTTCAAAAAAGGTATCAATGCCACGCTATTTGATGAAAATGATAAAGATTATATAGACTTTACATCTGGAATAGCTGTAGTTAGTGTTGGACATGGAAATAAAAGAGTTGCAGATAAAATATATCAACAAATATCAAATATAACTCATATTTCAAACTTATATGCAATTGAACCACAAGCAAAACTTGCAAAAAAAATAAGAGAATTAAGTGGTTATGATATAAGAACATTTTTCTCAAATAGTGGTGCTGAAGCAAATGAAGGTGCTATAAAAATTGCTAGAAAATATGGTGAAACAAAATTTGAAAATAAAAGATATAAAGTTATCACATTAGAACACTCTTTCCATGGAAGAACAATTACAACTGTAAAAGCAACTGGTCAAGAATCTATGCATACACCAAATTTTGCTCCTTATCCAGAAGGATTTTCATATCATAATAAAATAGATGATATTTATAATGCAATTGATAATGAGACAGTTGCTGTTATGATTGAACTTGTTCAAGGAGAAGGTGGAGTTCAACCTTTTAATAAAAAAGATATTCAAGAATTAGCAAAATTTTTAAAAGAGAATAATATTTTATTAATCATTGATGAAGTTCAAACAGGTGTTTTTAGAACAGGTGAATTTTTAGCTTCTAATCTTTATGAAATTGAACCTGATATTATCACTCTTGCAAAAGGTCTTGGTGGTGGAGTTCCTATTGGGGCTGTTTTAACAAAACATAAAGATATTTTTTCTCCAGGTGATCATGGTTCAACTTTTGGAGGAAATTATTTAGTTACAACTGCTGCTTTAGAAGTTTTAGATATTTTAGAAGAGTTAAAAGATACTGGAACATTAGATGAAACTATCATTTATTATAATTCTAAATTAAATGAATTTTTTGAAAACAATAGAGAAATATTTACTGAAAATGTAGGTCTTGGACTTATGAGAGGATTAAGAGTTAAAGATGCGGAAACTTTGGCACTTGTGATTAAAACAGCTTTTGAATGTGGAGTTTTAGTTTTAAAAGCGGGAAAAAATACTCTAAGACTTCTTCCAGCACTTACAATCTCAAAAGCAGAAATTGATGAAGGTTTCAAAAGGCTGCAAAATGCACTTGATAAAATCAAGCAAGGTTAAACTACTATTTTGTAGTTTAATCTCTTTAAGTCTTTTTGCATCAGATGATACAAAAGATGCTTTTGATACAAAAATAATTTCAGAAAAAAGATTAAAAAATATTGAGTTATCAAAAGAACAAATAAAAGAAGATAGCTCTAAACTAAGAAAAGATTGGATAAATCCAATAACTTATCAATATACTAAAAATTTAGGTGAAGATGAAAAAACTGAGCGTTCACTTATTTCTATAAATCAGCCAATTTTTCAAAGTGGTGGAATTTATAAAGCCATAAAATATGCAGATTCAACTTATGATTATGCAGCACTTGAATTGGACCAACAACAAAAAGACCTTGTAAAACAAGCTTTACAATATCTTTATAATATTGAAAAAACAAATTTAAATATTCAAAAAGCAAAATATACTTTAGAAAATGCAAAAATAGATGTAAATAGAAAAAAAGAACAAGTTCTAAATGGTTTTTTAGATACTTCTTATTTAGATGATGCACTTCTTACACTAAATAGTTCAAAACATAATTTAGTTGATTTAAAGTATCAAAAACAAGATTTAATCAATAGTTTCAATAATATTTCATCACAAGATTACACAAAATTTGAACTTCCTATATTTAAAATATTTAGCCAAAAAGAGTTTTTAGAAAATAATATCGAACTAAAAAAAGCTCAAGCTGATATTGAAAAAAAAGGTAATTATTCTTATATGACTATGGCAAAATATTTACCAAGTGTAAATGCTTATTATACTTACTCAAAATATCATGATACAGATAATAGTATAAAATATACAAAAGAAAATGACCAAACATTTGGATTGACTTTAAACATACCATTTGATAGTAGAACATTCAATGATATTCAAAGTACAAAAATCGATTACTTAAAATCAAAATTAAATTTAGAAAATAGTGAAGATGATGAAAAAACTTTTTTCAAAACAAAACTTGAAAAAATATCTATGCTTGATGAGAGACTACAAATAACAAGAGAAGATTTAGATGTTTATGACTCTATTTTAAAGATCATAAATGAAGAAAAACAAGCACAAATCAAAACACAAAGTGATGTTGATACTTTACAAAACTCACAGAAAATCAAATCTTTAGATTTAAAAATATTTGAAGTTGAAAAACAACTAGAACTTTTAGAACTGTATGCAAAACTTCATTAGAAGTTTTTGCATACAAATATATTATTTAGATTTTTTATCTTTTTCTTTACTTTCTTTATAATTTAAGTAATATTCCATTTCTGATGGAGTTAAGATTTTTATTGTATTTGTACTTCCTGGCATTCCAACTGGATAACCTACTGTTGCTACATATAAACCTTTTTTATTTAATAAACCTTTTTCATCTAAAGATTTCAACATTTTTTGAAACATTTTTGAAGCTTGAGCTTCTTTGATAATTCCAACTGGTTCAACTCCCCAAACAGCTGTTAGAGAATTTAATATTTTTTTCTTATGTGTAAAAGTATAAATAGGAGTTTTTGGTCTATATCTTGACATTTTTGTTGCTGATTTTCCAGAACTTGTAAGTGCTAAAATACCATCTGCTTTTAAATCATCTGCAAGTTTTGTTACTGTTGCTTGAATAACATCAAATTCATCCAAATAAGGGAACTTATATTGTTTTTCATAATTATAAATACCTTCAGTTTTTGCAATGATATTATGCATTGTATCAACTACATTTATTGGATCTTCTCCAACTGCACTCTCTTCACTAAGCATAACAACATCTGTTCCATCTAAAACTGCATTTGCAACGTCAGAAATTTCAGCTCTTGTTGCTCTTTCATTTTGAGTCATTGATAAAAGCATTTGAGTTGCAGTGATTACTGGGATTCCTTTTAAATTTGCTTTTTTAATAAGCATTTTTTGAATAGTTGGAACATCATAATAAGGAACTTCTATTCCTAAATCTCCCCTTGCAACCATCAATCCATCACTAGCTTCTATAATTTCATCAATATTTTCAACTGCATCAAATTTTTCAATTTTTGCTATTAATTTACCTTTATATCCATTTAAAAGATTTCTAGCTTTTCGCATATCTCTTGCATTTTGAACAAATGAAATTGCAAAATAATCAACTTCATGCTCAACACCCCAAGCTATATCTTTTTCATCTTTTTTTGTAATTACATCAATATCAATTACAGTATTTGGGAAATTTACACCTTTTCGTGAAGATAAAGTTCCATGATTTTCAATTCTAGCTTTTACTTCTTTTCCTGTTTCAATAACTTTTGCTCTAATTGTTCCATCATATAAATAAATATATTCATCAATTTTTACTTTATCTAAAATATCTGGATAATTAATAGATACAACATACTCTTTATCTGCTTTTTTATATCCAACCATTTCATCTTTTAAAAAAGTAATTACATCATCTCTATAAAGTGAAAAAGGCTCTTTTAAATCTCCAATTCTTACTTTTGGACCTGAAATATCTTGTAAAATTCCAACCGTTTTCCCTGTATTTTTCATAGCTGTTCTAATATTATTTAATGTTTCTAAATGATATTCATGGCTTCCATGCGAAAAGTTTAATCTAAACATGTTTGCACCAGCTTTAATCAATCCTTCAATCATTTCTAAACTATGGCTTGCTGGGCCTAAAGTTGCTAATATTTTTGTTCTTTTTTCCATAGATTCTCCTTCAAAAAGTTATTTTTATTATAACATAATATTGTTACAATAGAGTAACTATATTGTTTCACTATTCTTACATAATTTTTATGTTAAAATCGCTTATTACATATAAAAAGAGGTTATTATGAAATATCTAAATTTTAAATTTTTATTATCGACTACCGTAATTGCAAGTTTATTAACTGGTTGTGCTCAAAGAACCGGAAACGAAACTTATGACAATAATCAAAATGCAATTATTGGAACAACTCTTGGAGCAATTGCAGGTATTGTTTTAGGAAATAATATTGGTGGTGGGAACAAAGGACGAAATAAAGTAATTGGTGCAGTTGCAGGTGCAGCAATTGGTGGAGCAATTGGTTATAGTATGGATAAACAAGCTCAAGAAGTTGCTCAAAGTTTAAATACAAATGTAAATAATAATCCAAATGCCGTTTTAGATCCAAATCAAGATTTAATCGTTTCAAATACTGATAACTACGTAAAAGTTATGTTCAGAGATGATATGATGTTTGAAACTAATTCTGCAAATCCAACATATAGTGCCCAAACAAAAATATCTAAAATAAACTCTGTTTTACAAAAATATCCAAATACATTAGTTCAAGTTGTAGGTCACACAGATAGCCGTGGAACTCATGCTTATAATCAAACTCTATCTGAACAAAGAGCTTCAAATGTAGGAAATATTATATATAATTCTGGTGTTTCAAATCAAATTTTTTCAAGAGGTTGTTCTTTTGACAAACCAGTTGCATTAAATAATAGTGATGCAAATATGGCTCTAAATAGAAGAGTTGAAGTTTATTTATATCCAAATCAACAATCTGTTATAGATGTTTGTAAATAAAAGGTAAAACCTTTTATTTACAGCTTTTTTGATACAATCATATATGATTAGATTTAGTACATATTTTAATGATTGGCTTTATGGCAAAAATGGATATTATTCAAACTACAAAGAAATAGGAAAAGATGGTGATTTTTTCACTTCAGTTTCTACTTCTTCTTTTTTTGGTGGCACAATTGCAAAAAAAATTATTAGCTCGATTGAAGATGGATTTCTACCAAACAATACAACAATTTTAGAAATTGGTGCTCATCATGGATATTTACTTGCAGATATAATCCAATTTATATATACATTAAAACCCAAACTTCTTGATACTCTAAATTTTGCAATTGTTGAAAGATTTGAAAATCTTCAAAATCAACAAAAAAAATATTTACAAGAATCTTTTGGAAATATTATCAAACTAAAACATTTTAATGATATTTCAGAGGTTAAACTTGAAAATGCATATATTATTGCAAATGAGATTTTTGATGCTTTTTCTTGTGATTTAGTTTATACAAATGATAAAAATATTTTACAAATTGCAATGGTAGAAAATCATAAAATAGAGTTTATTGATTGTGTTGATAAAGAAATTTTAAGTCATTGCAAAAAATACAGTATCACAAAAGGTGAAGTTGCATTGTCTTACAAAGATTTTGTAAATACGATTTGTAAAAATATAACTCATTTTGAATTTCTAACTTTTGATTATGGAGATAGATTTCCAAGAAATGATTTTAGTACAAGAGTTTATGAAAAACATGCAGTTTATCCAATTTTTGAAGAAAATTTAAATTTAGAAAAACTCTTTAAAAATTCTGATATTACCTATGATATTCACTTTAATTATTTAAGTGATTGTTTTAAAGAAAATGGAATAAAAGATATAGTTTTTAATACTCAATTAAAATCTTTAGTTGAATTTGGTATTTTAGAATTATTAGAAATTTTAAAAGCAAATGTAAATGAAAACACTTATTTAAAAGAGACTCAAAAAATAAAAGTTTTACTAGAGCCAACTGGAATGGGTGATAGATTTAAAACATTGAATATAAGAAAATAAGTTAAGTGTTTGTATAATCAAACTTTATAAAAAATATAAAAAGGTTTAAATTATGATACTAATTATAAATGGTGAAACAAAAGAGTTTGATAACTCATTAACACTTCAAGACATAATAACAAATTTACAAATTGAAAACAAAGTAATGGCAGCTGCTATTAATATGAATATTGTAAAAAAAGATGATTGGAAGAATTTTATTCCAAAAGAAAATGATAAAATCGAATTACTTCAATTTGTTGGTGGTGGTTGATTTTATGAGTAGAGAAAAAGGAGAATTTGCTGAAAAAAGAGCAATCTCTTTTTTAGAAGATTTAAATTTTAAAATCATTGAAAAAAATTTTTATGCTAAAAAACTTGGTGAAATAGATATTATTGCTAAGAAAGAAAATATATATCACTTTTGTGAAGTAAAATCTGCACCTGATTATGAAACTGCTATTAATAATATAACCCCTTCTAAACTTTCAAAAATAAAAAGAAGTATAAATTACTATTTACAAATAAAAAAATTGGATATTTCTTATTCAGTTGATGCTATTATAATCACAGATGAAAATATTGAATTAATTGAAAATATAACTATATGATTAAGCAAGGGATGAAGGTCGCAAAAACACCCCTTACTGTTCTAAACTGTATCTAAAATTAGTAGAAAAGAATTATAACAATTCAAAGTAGCAATAAACTAGCAAAAGTTGATAATTGTAAAATTTAACTTTTTCTTAGAAATTATTAGATACTATTCAAAAATACTTACGGAGAATTTTTTGTACTCAAAAGAACTTGAATCTATTAAAAAGTCTAACCGTTTTAGAACAAGAGATATATTCGATGATAATCTTATTGATCTTGCCTCAAACGATTATTTAGGTCTTTCTACAAATAAAAATCTTTTTCAAAAAGCTTACGAAAACGTTTTAAATCAAAATTTCCACTCTCCTCGTGCTTCAATGTTAGTAAATGGCTACAATAAAATCCATAAAGATTTTGAAGATAAATTGTGTGAGGTAAATAAATTTGAAGCAGGAATCACTGTTGGTTCTGGTTTCTTAGCAAATATCTCAATGATTGAAGCACTTGTTAGAAAAAATGATACATTATTTATTGATGAAGAGTATCACGCAAGTGGAATACTTGCTACAAAGTTATTAAAACCTGAACAAGTAATTGTTTTTAAACATAATGATTATGAAGATTTAGAAAAAAAGATTTTAGAAAATAAAAGAGTTGGAAGAAATATTATAGCTATTGAAGGTGTTTATTCAATGGGTGGAGATATTGCACCAATTGAAATATTTAATCTAGCTGAAACATATAAAACTCTTCTTATTGTGGATGAAGCTCATAGTTCTGGAGTAATTGGAGAAAATCTTTTAGGTATTTTTGACTATTATAAAATAAAACCAAATAAATATCATATAAAAATGGGAACATTAGGAAAAGCTTATGGTTCTTATGGAGCTTATATTTTAGCTTCTAAAGAGATTATAGATTTTTTAACAAATAGAGCTAAACCTATTATTTATTCTACTGCTCCTTCATTATTTGATACCGCCCTTGCACTTGAATCTTTAAATTATATTATAAATAATAAAAAAGATTTAAAGGAAAAAATAAATACAAATTTAAATATTATTTACGAGATTTTAAAAATAAAATCTCAAAGTTTAATTATTCCAATTGAAATTGGTGATAATAAAAAAGTAAAAAAAATTCAAGAAATTTTAAAACAAAATGGTTTTCTAGTTGGAGCAATTAGACAACCAACCGTAAAAAGTGCAATTATTAGATTAATTGCAAAAATTGATATAAATACTAACGATTTAATTAGTGTCTGTAATTTATTAAAGGATTTGAAATGCTAATAAATGATTTAATTAAAGGTAATAAAAAATTTAGAGAAGCAAGTTTTTCTAAATATGAAGCTGATTTAAAACAATTAGTTGAAACAGGGCAAAGACCTGAAGTACTATTTATTGGGTGTAGTGATAGTAGGGTAACTCCTGATTTAATGCTAGATACAAAACCAGGTGATATGTTTATTTTAAGAAATGTAGGAAATTTTGTTCCACCATATAATCCAGATAATGATTACCACGGAAGTTCAGCTGTTATTGAGTATGCTGTAAATATTCTGGGAGTAAAACATATCATTGTTTGTGGACATTCACACTGTGGGGCTTGTAAAAGCTTATACCAAGACTTTGGAAATTCTCCTGATTTAATTAATATTAAAAAATGGTTAGATTTAGGTAAAAAAGCAAAAGAATATACACTATTGGCAATTCAAGATAAAACTGATAAAGAGAATATTTATAGAACTACAGAAAAAATTTCTATTGTCCATCAAATGGAAAATCTTTTGACTTTTCCTTACATTGAGAAAAAAATAAAAAATGGTGAAATCCAAATTCATGGTTGGTATTACAAAATTGAAGATGGAACAATTGAGTATTATGATGGAAATGAATGTTCTTTTAAACCACTAATTGAGAATACAAATGAACAATAATGAAATTAGAAGATTACCGAAGAAAACTATTTTTATAATAGGATTATTAATTGTAATTGGTCTTGCTTTCTTTTTATTTCTAAAAAGTTTAAAAGAACAAAAACTTACAGAAGTTCTTAATACAATTGGTCATGAAAATATAAAAGATTTAAAAGTTATAAATAAAATGAGTGTAGAAGACACTCAAACAAGATATAAAAGTACTGTTTATAAAGTTATGTTTTATGACAATAATTTAAAACAAACTTGTATAGGTTTTATTCATAGAGAAAAAGATGCGCACTATACAAAAGATATTGATTGTAAGTAGGAAAAAATGAGTATTATTGAAAAATTAGAAAAAAATGAAAGATTAGAATATGAAGATGCAATTAAATTATATGATTTAGATTTGTTTACATTAGCTTCATTTGCAAATAAAATTAGAACTGAAAGACATGCTAAAAAGACATATTTTAATATAAATAGACACATAAATCCAACAAATATTTGTAAAGATGTTTGTCAGTTTTGTGCCTATAGCGCAAGTAGAAAAAATCCTCACCAATATACAATGAGCCATGAAGAGATATTAGAAATTGTAAAAAACTCTTCGAAAAACAATATTAAAGAAGTTCATATTGTTTCAGCTCATAATCCACATACTGGATTACAATGGTATATGGATGTATTTAAAAAGATTAAAGAGAATTTCCCATCAATTCATGTAAAAGCTTTAACAGCTGCAGAAATTCATTTTTTAAGTACAGAATATAATCTATCATACGAAGAAATTATAAATATGATGATTGCACATGGAATTGATTCAATGCCAGGTGGTGGAGCAGAGATTTTTGATGAAACTGTTAGAAAAAGAATCTGTGGAGGGAAAGTTAGTTCTGTCCAATGGTTAGAAATTCATAAACTTTGGCATCAAAAAGGAAGAAAAAGTAATGCAACTATGCTTTTCGGTCACGTAGAAGATAGAAATCATAGAATTGATCATATGTTAAGATTGAGAAAATTACAAGATGAAACTGGTGGATTTAATGCATTTATTCCTTTAGTTTATCAAACTGAAAACAATTATTTAAAAGTAAAAGAAGCATTAACTGGGCAAGAGATATTAAAAACTTACGCAATTGCAAGAATTTTACTTGATAATATTCCAAATATAAAAGCTTATTGGGCAACTTCAACTGTAAAATTAGCATTAATTGCTCAAGAATTTGGTGCAAATGATGTTGATGGAACAATTGAAAAAGAATCTATCCAAAGTGCTGCAGGTGCTGGAAGTGCAAATGGTATTGCTCAAATGGAATTTGTTGATTTGATAAAAAATTCTGGATTTATTCCAGTTGAAAGAGATTCTGTTTATAACGAACTAAAAACTTGGTAAAACAAGTTTTTAGTTATTTTAATTGATTAAATTCTAAATTAAACTCTATTTCTATTCCTGCTTCCGTTTTTATCATACTTATTGGATATGAAATATTTATAGAATATAACTCACTATTTAGAGTTGATATTAAATCAAAAAATTCTTTTGGTTCTTTTACTAAAATATTAATTGTATAATCAAATTTATTTATTCCTTGATTTATTGTCGATATATATTTTATTATTGCATTTTCAGGCATTAAAATCTTTAATTGTTCAGTAACTCTTTCAACAGACATTGTTTCATCTGTTATATATGCTTTATCGAAATTTTTATAACTAATATTTAATTCATTTTCATCTTTTGCTATAATTGTTGTATCAAAATCTATTTTTTTCTCTGGATCAACAAGTTCAAACTGAGTATTTTTATACAATTTGTCTAAAGCAGGTTTTAATAATACTAAATTTTCTTCTTTTAAAGAAAATACTTTTAATTCTAAATTATTTGGAACGATTTTCATTTCTTTAATCATAACACCTACTGGTATTGTATTAAAAATGACTCTTATTCTTTGTTCAATTTTATCATTTAAATTAATATGATTAGGTAATGTTGTTAATTTTTCTTCTATCTTAACTTTTTCAATTCTTTCTTTCTTGAAAAGTTTTTCAAAATCTATCATCGTATATATTTTATATAATCCTAAAGATAAAACAGCTAATAATAAAATCAAATAAAGATATTTAAAATCTCTTTTCTTTTTCTTCTTTCTAGGCTTTATAAAACTTTTTTTTAAATGTTTATCTCTTGACAATTCAAAAACTTCTTCATCAATGTTTATTGGATGATAGTCAACTTTTAGCATTAGTTCTTGAGAAAGTTGTTCTATTTCTTCAGAGCTTAATTGTTTCAATACATAAAGAATTGTAATTTTTTCTACAAAAACCCCATTCTTTTTACTATAAAAATCATTCAAAGTATTATGTATAATTTCATTTAATTCTAAATAATAAATTTCATCAAAAAGTTTTTGCCCCTCTAAATCATCTTCATAAAAATGAGTTTTTTTAACTGATTCAAATGTTGGTAAATCTACTGTTTCATGATATACAATAATTCCAGATTGATTAAGTATTAAAATAAATGCTTTATTATTATATAAAAGAAGTAAGAGTTCATTTCTACAAACATTTTTTTCTATATGTAAACTCATTATATGAAAAGCTGAATAAATATAATCTATCCCTGTTTTAACAAAATAATTCTTTGTTTCAAAAAGAGTTGTTTTTAATACAGCAATATCAAATTCATCATTAAACTTTCCAATCTCACAATCTTTTAATTTTGATGATAATGACTTAGGAACAAGTTTAGTAGTATCACTTATTAGAAGAGTTGAGATATATGTAAAATCTATCTCTTCTTGTGAAGTATTTATTTTTTGCGCAATATCTAAAGGTAAAATTTCATCATCTACTAGAAAAACTGAATTATTCGCATCGATTATCTCTTCATTATTGAGTTTTTTGAAATCAAGCTTTAATTGAGTATCATATTTAATTGCATTGATATATAAAGATTCTTTAGTAAACATTTATCCCTACTTACTTAATTTCAAGGCATTGAGTGTATCAACATTTTTTCTTTGATAAATTCCCTTGCTTGCTCAAATTCCATATTTTTAATATCAAATGGTTCACTGATATAAAAATCTATTCTACCAAAAGGTTTTGGTAAAACAAATTTATCCCATGAGTTAAATTGCCAATATTTTGTTGGTATAGTATTGAAACATACAATTTTAGATTCACTCTTTTGAGCTAAAGCTATTACTCCATCTGCAATTGAGTATCGTGGACCTCTTGGACCATCAGGCGTAATAGCCAAATCATTTCCTAATTTTAACTCTTTTATTGCACTTATTAAAACTTTTGCTGCACCTTTTGATGAAGATCCACGAACTGCTCCAATTTTAAAATTTGAAGCTAATTTTGTTATGATTTCTCCATCTTTATTGTGACTTATCATTGCTTTTACAATTCCATTTTTTCTAAATCCAAAATAGTTGTATATTTGAGATATCAAATCTCCATGCCACATACATATAATAATTGGTTTTCCATCATCTTTTGGATGATGATAAACTTTTTTATTTGTTGCATATATCATTTTAACTAAATAATACAACAAATAAGGAAGTATATTTAATTTAAAATATTTTAACATTAGCTTATTATTTCACCCTTTAAAGATGTTCTTGTTGCTTCAACAATTTTTACATCCACAAATTTACCTAGTAATTCATCACTGCCTTTTGTAAACACTTGTAAATAACTATCTGTAAATCCACAAACTTCACCATTTGGTTTTAAACTCTCAACCAATACATTTAAAGTTTTTCCAACATAAGTAGGCATTGTGTCTTCAAGATGTCTTTTGTGAAGTTCAATTAATTCAATTAATCTTGCGCTTCCAATTTCATCTAGAATCTCTTTATCAGCCAAATTTAATGCTTCTGTTCCGGGTCTTGGAGAATATTTAAAGTTAAAAATTTGATCAAATTTAACTTGATTTACAACATCTAATGTATCTTCAAAATCTTCTTGTCTTTCTCCTGGAAACGCAACAATTATATCTGTTGTAATTCTTAAATTAGGAATTAATTCTCTCATTTTTGCTGCTCTATTTAAAAACCACTCTTTTGTATATCCTCTTTTCATAGCTTTTAAAACTTCAGTTGAACCGCTTTGTAAAGGCATATGAATACATTTTGAAATTTTCTCATTTCTTGCAAATTCTTCAATAAAATCATCATCCATATGTAAAGGATGAGGAGAAGTAAATCTAATTCTTTTTAATCCCTCAACTTTAGAAATATCTTGTAAAAGTTTTGTAAATGTATATTTTTCTCTTTTATCACTAAATCTTCTACCATAAGAGTTAACATTTTGTCCAAGAAGCATAACTTCAACTGCACCTAGTTCAACTGATTTTCGCACCTGCTCAACAATCATTTCAGGTGGAATAGAGATTTCTTCACCACGAGTACTAGGAACAATGCAATAAGTACATTTTTTATCACAACCAATAGAAATATTTACACTTGCTCTGTATTTATTTGTTTTAGCTGTTGAAAATTCATAAGTTGATTCATCATTGTCAATTGCTACTTCAACTGCACCTTTTACATCAACTACATCTTTTATTTTTGATATATTTCTTGCCCCAACAACAAAATCTACATAAGGTGCTCTTTTTATAATATCATGCCCTAAATGTGATGCTGTACATCCACAAACACCAATTTTTGCACCATCTTTTTTCTTTTTATTAAATTGACCTATTTCTGAAAAAAGTTTTTGAACAGGCTTTTCTCTAACTGAACATGTATTTATAATAATTAAATCAGCATCTTCAATATTTTGTGTTGGTATATAACCTTTGTGTTTCTCTAGTTCAGCTTGAATATGTTGACTATCAGTGTCATTCATTTGACACCCTAGAGTTTGTATAAATAATTTTTTGTTTGAACTCATAATTTTTATAACACTATTAATAGATTAAAGTGCATGAACCTCATACATATATTCATCATCAGCTAAACCATATTTTACTTCTCTAAAATACACGTTGTTTCCATCAGCTTCTAAAGCATCTACTAATGCCATCATATCTTTATGTGAGTTATCTCTATCAAAATAAAATATTTTTTGTCCATCTTTGTTCAACTCTTCTTTTATTTTATCTAATTGCACTTTTTTTGGTTTTTCATTTAACTCATTTCTTGCAAATAATAATTCCATTTATTAAGCCTTTTTCTTTGTTTATTAATTGTACATTTTAGCTCAAAATTACTTTAATTTCTATAAAAGGCTATTTTAGATATACTATACATCTATACTACATTGAAAATCATCCTAATCATTTCAATGTCAACAAACAAGAGGTTATTTAATGGATAAAATAATAGATATTTTAGATTCAATCGCATATGAGAAAGGTCTCAAAATTGATGATGTTGAAAATGCACTAAAAGAAGCTTTAATTAAAACTGCACAAAAAATGGTAGATGCTACTTTAGTTTTTGATGCAAATATTGATAGAGCAAACAAGAGACTTGAATTATTTCAAAAAATTGAAGTTGTGGATGAAGATGATGAAAGATTACTTGCAAATGCAATTAATAAACAAGGTTTACCTGTAAACTATGAAAATTTCATCACTTTAGAAGAAGCAAAAGAAATCGACCCAGATTTAGAAATCGGTGATTTTATGAATTATGATTTAGAATTTGAAAATATGGGAAGAAATGCAGCCACTATTTTACATAGTAATTTTGAATTTAGACTTCAAAGATTTATTGAAGAAAATATTGTTAATAAATATAAAGAAAAAATAGGAAAAACAGTTTCAGGAACTGTTACAAGAGTTGATAAATCAGATAATACATTTATTGAAATAGGTGAAGTAAAAGGTATCCTACAACGAAAAAGTAGAATTAAAGGTGAAACTTTTAAAGTTGGTGATGTATTAAAAGCTGTTGTAAAAGGTGTTAATATTGATAAAACAAATGGATTATTAATTGATATTTCAAGAACTTCTCCTAAATTTTTAGAAAATCTTTTAACTTTAGAAGTTCCGGAATTAAAAGATAAAAAAGTTATCATTGAAGCAAGTGCAAGAATTCCAGGAACTAGATCTAAAATAGCACTTTCTACAATCGAACCACAAATTGACCCAATAGGTGCAGTAGTTGGAGTAAAAGGTGTAAGAATTAGTTCTGTTTCAAAGCAACTTCATGGAGAAAATATTGATTGTGTTGAATATTCAACAATCCCTGAAATGTTCATTTCAAGAGCATTATCTCCTGCAATGGTAAATAGCGTTAAAATTGAAAAAGCTCCAATCAATGGAGAAAAAGGAAAAGCTATTGTTACAATTCCAAGTGATCAAAAATCAAAAGCAATAGGAAAAGCTGGCTTAAATATTAGACTTGCTTCAATGCTTACAAAATATGATATTGAATTAGTTGAAATTGCTTCAATAAATTCAAATTCATCAAATAATGAAGCAACTTCATCTAATGAAGAAAAAACAACTGATACTGCATCTTTAGAAGCTCTATTTAAGTAAAAAAATGAATAAAATATTTATCTATGATTCAGTTAAAAAGGAAAAATTAGAGTTTAACTCTATTTTTCCAAATGTAGCAAAAATTTATATTTGTGGACCAACTGTTTATGATGATTCTCATTTAGGTCATGCAAGAAGTGCAATATCTTTTGATTTACTGCATAGAGTTTTAAAAATAAATGGCTATGAAGTAATTATGACTAAAAACTTCACTGATATTGATGATAAAATCATAAAAAAAATGTATGATTCAAATAGAACACTTGAAGATATTACAAAGCAATATATAACAGCTTATAAAGCTGATATGAAGGCTTTAAATATCTTAGATAATTCTATAGAACCTAAAGCTACTGAAAATCTTGATGTTATGAAAGATATGATTTCAAACCTTATTTCAAAAGACATTGCATATAAAACATCTGATAGTGTATATTTTGATACTTCAAAAGATTCACTTTATGGAACACTTTCACATAAAACTAATGATGAAAATTCAATTGCAAGAGTTGAAGAAAATAAAGAAAAAAGAAATAGTGCTGATTTTGCTTTATGGAAATTTGAAAAAGCAAATGACGTAAGTTTTGATGCTCCTTTTGGAAAAGGAAGACCAGGGTGGCATATAGAATGTTCTGCGATGATTGAAAAACATTTAGCTTATAAAAATACTCCTTATCAAATTGACATCCATGGTGGAGGTGCAGATTTACTTTTTCCACATCATGAAAATGAAGCTGCGCAAACAAGATGTTCATCAAATCAACAATTAGCAAAATATTGGATGCATAATGGTTTTGTAAATATAAATGGAGAAAAAATGAGTAAATCATTGGGAAACTCATTTTTTTTAAAAGATGTTTTAAAATCTTATAGTGGAGAAGTTGTAAGATTCTATCTTATGTCAACACATTATAGAGCAAATTTTAATTTCAATGAAGAAGATTTAATCTCATCAAAAAAAAGACTTGATAAACTTTACAGACTTAAAAAAAGAGTTTATGGATTAGAAGGTTCAATGGTTAATAAAACATTTAAAGAAGCTATTTTAAATGCTTTAAATGATGATATGAATACTTCAATTGCTTTATCAATTATTGATGAGATGATTAATACTTCAAATGACAAATTAGATGCAAATCCAAAAGATAAAAATCTAAAAAAAGAGTTAATTTCAAATATTTTATTTATTGAAGAAATTCTTGGAGTTGGAGGAAATGACGCTTATTCTTATTTCCAATTTGGAATTGATGAATCGACAAAAGAAAAAATTGAAGATTTAATTAATAAAAGAAATGAAGCAAAAATCAGCAAAGATTTTCAAACTGCAGATAAAATTAGAGATGAATTATCAAAACTTGATATTTCACTTATGGATACTGCTAATGGAACAGTTTGGGAAAAACTATAAATTTTATTTTTATTAAAAAAATAAAAAAAGGGAAGAAGTTGAACTTCTTCCCTTTTTATTTACTAAAATAATTCTTAGTAGAATGATCTTGCATATGCAGAATCAGTGATATTTTTAGTATCAACAATATAAGGAACTAATGCCATATGTCTAGCTCTTTTGATTGCTTTTTCTACCATTTCTTGTGCATTTTTAGAGTTACCTGTAAGTCTTCTAGGCATAATTTTACCTCTTTCACTCATAGATAATTTTAATAAATCTGTATTTTTATAATCGATGAAATCAACTTTCATTTCAGTATATTTACAATATTTTTTTCCGTATTTTCTTCTTTCAGCCATTTGATTTTCCTTTTCTAAAACGGTATTTCGTCTTCGTCTATATCAATTTCAGGTATTCTTTGTTCAATCTTTGGTTTTGATTGATTCATACCACCATAACTGTCATGAGAAGTTGGCTCGTCATATTGAATTGGTGCTGGTTGAGTGTATCCCTGAGGATTATAACCTTGGTTTTCAGTATTTCCTGAATCACCTTTTGTATCTAACATTTTCATAGTATCAACTCTTAAAGAGTGTCTACTTCTTGTTGATCCATCTTGAGCTGTCCATTGTTCAAAAACAAGTCTTCCTTCTAATAATACTTTAGAACCTTTTTTTAAGTATTGGTTAGCAACTTCTGCAGATCTTCCAAAGATATTAAAATCTAAAAAACAAACTTCATCTTTTTGTTCTCCAGTTGAAGATTTGTATTTATAAGATGTTGCAATTGCAGATTTTGCAATAGCAGAACCTGAAGGTAAATATCTTAATTCAATATCTCTTGTTAAATTTCCTACCATTATTACTTTATTATACATGTAAGGTTCCTAATTATATTTATTTAGCAGCTTTTTTAGCAGCCTCATCACTCATTTTTGTCCAAGAAACAACTTCTTTTTTGCTTTCATATTTAATGAAAATAAATCTGATAACATTTTCGTTGATTCTATAATTTCTTTCGATTTCAGCAATTCCAGCTGGGTTACCTCTGAAGTAAACTACATAGTAGTAACCTCTTTTACATTTTTCGATTTCGTAAGCTAATTCTCTAATACCTACGTTTTCAACAGCTGCAATTTCTCCACCATTTTTTTCGATGATTGCTTTAAGTCCATCAATTTGCGCTACAGTTTCTTCTTCAGTTAATGTAGGTTTTAAGATAAACATTGTTTCATAATGTTTGATTTTTGACATTAATTCTCCTTATAGATTGTGCCGGTATTCTTTACATTTCCTAATATCAGCAAGGATTTCTTTTTTGTAAAGTTTGTGATTTTATCTAAATAAAACTGTAAACTTTCTTAGAGCAGACTGAAGATATAAACTTTGATTATCAATTTTTGAAGATTTAAAATCAAGTTCTATATCTAATAAATATTCTAAAATATTTTGAAAAGTTTCAGGTTTTATATTTATTGCTAATTTTGATTTTTTTTCCCAAATATTTTTTGGTGGAACAAATCCTAAAATTTCTTTTGGATTTGGTTGTCCCATTGTTCTTGCATATGAGCTAATCATAAATAATTGTTGAACAAAAGAAGTAACTTGATTTAATAAAAATATCTCATTCATTCCCTCTTCTAAAACTAAAGTTAAATCATCACTAATATCTTTACCATTTATTAAATCATATAAAAAATCTTCAAAATTAACTGTACCTATTCCAAAGCAATTATTATCAACAACATTTATTGTTATTAATTGATTTAAGATAGCTAACTTTTTTAAATCATTAACACATAATGCTAAATCATTTTTATGCATAAAATAAAGATGATTTAAAGCACTCACTTCATATTGCATCTGAAGCATTTTTGCTTCATATTCTAAAAATTTTGTTGCTTCCAAATCTGTTGGCTGAAAAAATCTAACAGCAACAGAATTTGTTTTTAAAGAAAAACTATTTTCCATTGTTTTAAAATCTCCATCACCCATACATGCAAATATAAGTGTACTATCAGGATTTACATTACAAGCTTCAATTAGTGCATCAACTTCTTTTTTAGGTATTTTTTTTTCAACTTTTATTAATAAAATATTGTTTGAAGAAAAAAGTGATGATTGTAATAATTTATCTTTTGCATATTTAAAATCATAATCATCAAAATATAGTTTTTCAATTTCATCACTTTCACCAAACATTTGAGCAATCACTAAAGAATATTGTTCAATTAAAAAGATAGATTGTCCATAAAACATATAAGCTTTAAATTTTTTATTTTGTTTTAAATAGTTATCGAATTCGTTTTTATACATAATAAAATAATAACCTAAGTTTACTTTTAATACAATTTATTTATTCATATTAAAAGGGGTTAAGCCATGTATAAGATTGTACTTCCAATATTAGGTTTTGAAAGTTTCGACAGTTTATCAATTGAAAAAATTGATGAATTTTTCTCTTTTTTAGTTTTTGATGAAAATACAAAAATAACAGTTGTAAATATCAATGTTTTGACAAAAGTTTCATTTGATTTTCAAATTGATTCAAATGTTTTAGAAAAATTAAAAATTAAATCTAAAGAAGATTTTTCAACTTATTTTGCTGTTGTTTCTCAGAATCCTATAGAACACTCAATTATAAATCTTGTTTCTCCTATATTTATAAATGAAAAAGAGAAACTTATTGGTCAATATGTAACTACTGAAAAAGTAGAACCATATTTAGCTTCTATTGATAAGTGTGCTACATTATAGTTACAACTATAACTTTTGTAGCAATATCGGCAGATTTTATTTTCACTCTCATTTTTGAAAATAATTTCTGTCCTCTATAATTTTCTAAAATTACTTTCATTCCAATAATTTTTTCATAACAAACAGCTTTTGCTTTTTCTGTATCAACAACTTTTACTTTTAGTTCTTCACCTAAATGAGAAGCTGCCCATCTTGCATATTTTCTATCTTCAAAATCCCAAACAAGTTGATCAACTTTTCTTTCATTTAAAGAGATATGTTCACAAATATCATCTATATTTTTTGGAGTTTGTTTTGTCTTTAAAATTCTATGTAAGACTAAATCTGAATATCTTCTAATTGGTGATGTAAAATGAGAATAAGAAGAGAATCCTAAACCAAAATGTCCTAGATTTTTTGAACTATATTTAGCTTGTGTTTGAGCTTGGATAATTAGTTCATCAATTTCTGCACTCATCATTGAATTTTTTGCTTTTTCTTGAATGTGTGTTATTGTTTCATGAACATCACTTTGAAGTTTTACATTAACTCCCAAAATATTTACATCATCTACAAGTTTTGAAATTGCTTTAAAAGGTGGTTCTTCATGAATCCTATATATTCCAACTGTATTTACTTTTTTACTTGCTTCTATATTTGCCATTAACATACACTCTTCAACTAACTGATGAGATGCTGTTGATGTTTCAACATCAATAGATTCAAGTTCATCATTTCTTAACTTTAATCTATTTTCAGTTGTTCTAAAATCATAACCTTTTAATAATCTTCTTTTTCTAAATTTTTTACTAATTTCATATAAAGGAATTAAATAGTCAAATATCTCTTTTTCAACTTTTGAATATTGGTCAAGATGTCCTTCAATAACCCTATCAATTCTTCCATAAGAGAAATTTTTGTGGGAATTTATAACTGCTTCAAAAAGCTCAGCTTTTTTCACACTAAAATTTTCTAAATCTAAATACATTTTAAAAACATAAGAGTATCTATCAACTCCTTCTTTTAATGAACACATCTCTTCACTCAAAATTGGAGGAAGCATTGGTAAAACTTTTGTAGGAAGATAAATAGAAGTAGATTTTTTAAATGCTAAAATATCAAGTTCACTACCCTCTTTTACAAAATATGAAACATCTGCAATCGCTACATATAAAATATTTTCATTTTTATCGAAATAAATTGCATCATCGTGGTCTTTTGCACTATTTGGGTCAATCGTACAAAATGCTAAATCTCTTAAATCAACTCTTTGTTTTTTATCATCCATTAAAGCTTTTACATCTAAATGTTTTTCTAATCTATAAAGTTCTTCATATAAATATAAAGAGATAAATTCATCTATTTTTGAATCATTTAAATTTCCAACATTTTTAATCAAATCAAATGATTTATTATCAACAATTAAAACATCTAATTCTTTATATTTTAAAGCATTTTTATTATCAAGTCTAATATTTTCTTTTAATGTATAAAAAGCTTTATCTTTTACATAAACTAAAAGTTCAGCTTTTTTACTTTCAAGTATTTTTACAATTTTTGCTTTAGTTTTACTTCTTGGGTTAAAAACTCTTTTTGCTAATACCAAATCACCATTATAAGCGCCATTTAAATCTTCTAATTCAATTTTTATATTTTTTAATTCACTTACTAAATCTTCTAAAATTACAAAATTTTTTCCGATATTTACAATTGCAATTTTATATTTAGAATTTAACTCAAAATTGCCATTTTGATTTTTTATTATGATTTCATCTTTTAAAAATTTTTCTATTTCATTTAATTCATCATTCGAATAATTTTTACATTCTGTTTGAATTTTTATAAATAGTTCTCTTAGCAAAATAAATCCTTTTTAAATAATCACATAATAGTATCTAAACTATCTCTACACTTGCCTTTAATTTTCAAGTTATCTAATATTTAGATAGTTTTTTGTATAATCTGCAAAAAATTTTTTAATTAGAGGAAAGAGTAATGGCATTAAACGTTTACTATGATAAAGATTGTAATATCGAATTAATTAAATCTAAAAAAGTTGCAATGATTGGATTTGGTTCTCAAGGGCACGCTCACGCTGAAAACTTAAGAGATTCAGGTGTAGAAGTTATCGTTGGATTAAGAAAAGATGGTTCATCTTGGAAAAAAGCAGAAGCTAAAGGTTTTGCTGTAAAAACTGTAGCAGAAGCAACTAAAGAAGCTGATGTTGTAATGATTTTATTACCTGATGAAAATCAAGCTGATATTTATGCAAAAGAAATCAAACCAAATTTAAAAGCTGGTGCTTATTTAGCATTTGGTCATGGATTTAACATTCACTATAAAAGAATTATGCCTGATGCAAACACTAACGTTATGATGGTTGCTCCAAAAGCTCCAGGTCATACTGTTAGATCAGAATTCACAAAAGGTGGAGGGATTCCTGACTTAATTGCTGTTTATTCTGATCCATCTGGAAATACTAAAGATGTTGCATTAGCTTATGCATCTGCAATTGGTGGAGGAAGAACAGGAATTATTGAAACTACTTTCAAAGATGAAACTGAAACTGACTTATTTGGTGAGCAAGCAGTACTTTGTGGTGGAGCAACAGCTTTAGTTCAAGCTGGTTTCGAAACTTTAGTTGAAGCTGGATATGAACCAGAAATGGCATACTTTGAGTGTTTACACGAATTAAAATTAATCGTTGACTTAATGTATGAAGGTGGAATTGCAGATATGAGATATTCTATTTCTAATACTGCTGAGTATGGAGATTATGTATCTGGTCCAAGAGTTATCAATGATGAGTCAAGAGCAGCTATGAAACAAATCTTAAAAGAGATCCAAAATGGTGTATTTGCAAAAGATTTCATCTTAGAAGGTCAATCAGGATATCCAAGAATGAATGCTGAAAGAGCTTATACTAAAGCTTCATTATTAGAGCAAACTGGTGTTAAATTAAGACAAATGATGCCTTGGATTGCATCTAAAAAAATCGTTAACCAAGAAACTAACTAAAAATTACATTAGGGAAGATTTTTCTTCCTTAATTGAAACTATCATTAATGAACCCAAAAAAGACAAAATCAAAAAGCAAGCGTACAAATAAAATTTCTCAAAAAAGATTAGTTAAAATCTTTATTTTCATATTCTTATTTACTTCATTAGCTTCAATTAGCAGCTATTTTTTAATGTCTAATAAAAAAGATAATACTTTAGAAAAAACTGATAATATTTTAGAAACAAAAAATGAAACAAAAAAAAATAAAACTTTTGATGAATTAAAACTATTTGAAACAAAAAAACCTGAACAATATTTTGATGAAGTTATCCCAAAAGATGACTCCTATGATAAATTTGAAGAGTATACACAAGCCTTAGAAAAAGATTTTTTAGAAAAAACTCTTGAAGATGAACAACAAATAAATGAAAAAATTGTAAAAAGAATTGAAGAATTAAAAGAAGATAAGAGAAAAGAGAAACAAAAAGAAGAAAAAATAAAAGAAACAAAAAAGGAAAATGAAAAACAAACAAGTAAAGTTGATGATAAAGCTATAATCACAAAAAAAGATACTTATATCTTTAATAAAAGTGATAAACCCAAATTAGTAATTATTATTGATGATGTTAGTACAAATACACAAAAAGAAAAAATACAAAATATAGGTTATCCAATAACAATGGCTTTTTTACCTCCGACTCCATCTCATAAAGAATCTGCAAAAATTGCACAAAATCTAAAATTTTATATGATACATTTTCCTATGCAAGCATCAAGTGCATTTAAAGGGGAAGAAATAAATACTTTAAAAATAACAGATTCTTATGAAGTTATTGAAAATAGAGTAAAACAATTAAGAGCTTGGTACCCAAATGCTATATATACAAATAATCACACAGGTTCTGTTTTTACTGAAAATGAAGAAGCAATGGATAAATTATTTCGTGCTTTAAAAAAATATAATTTTATTTTTGTTGATAGTAGAACTAGTGCAAAATCTGTGGCAAAAAAATATGCAAAAAAGTATGAAATGCCTTATATTGTAAGAAATACTTTCATTGATAATGATAGAAATTTTACTGCTATTCAAAATCAATTAAAAAAAGCAATTGAAATAGCTAAAAAACAAGGTTATGCCATAGCAATTGGTCATCCTCACGATATAACACTAAAAGTTTTAAAAGATTCAAAACATCTACTTAAAGATGTTGAACCAATACTTGTAAATAAACTTCCTTATTTGTAAAAAATCAGTTATAATAATTTTATTTATTATAACTGGATTTATATGATTAAACAAATAAACTTTAAAATTGAAGAGTTATCTTCAATGAAAAAATATCCCAATGAAATCTTTTATATAGGAAACTTGGATCTTTTAAAAAGAAAAAAAATTGCAATAATAGGAACCCGTAGACCTTCTTCTTATACAAAAGAATTTACATATAAATTATCATCTAAACTCTCTTCAAACAATATTTGTATTGTAAGTGGTGCTGCAATGGGAGTTGATGCTATCGCACACCAAGGTGCAAAATCTAATAATACAATTGCTGTTGTTGCAAATGGCTTAGATATAAGATATCCAAGTATAAATAAAAATCTAATTCAAGATATTGAAAATAATGGATTAATCCTTTCAACTTATAAAGAAAAAGAAAAAGCTAAAAATTATACTTTTATATTGAGAAATGAGCTTGTAGTAGCACTAGGAGATATTTTGATTGTGACAGAAGCTGATAAAAACTCTGGTAGTTTAAGTTCTGTTGAGTTTGCATTAAAGATGAAAAAAGAAATTTATACATTACCTCATAGATTAAATGAAAGTCTAGGAACCCAAGAACTTGTAAAAAAGAATCTAATAAAAGTAATATATGATATTGATGAATTTATTGAAAAAATCACTTTAAAGAAAACAAAAATTATAGAAGATGAAGTTTTACTTTTTTGTAGAAATAACCCCACTTATGAAAGTACAATAGAAAAATTCTCAAGCAAAATATTTGAATATGAATTGGAAGGAAAAATCAGTATAAAAAATGGAAGAGTTTATTTAAACTGATATATTCCTTTCTAATTAAACTTTCACTTAAATACTTTTTTTGTTAGAAACTTTTAATAAAATAAAATATCCAATTACTGCTGATATTAATGAAGCTAGTAAAATTGCTAATTTATCTGTATAAAAAAATATATTTGAATCTTCATATGCTAATGAATTTATAAATAAACTCATTGTAAATCCAACTCCTGTTAGAATTGTAACTCCATAAAACTGAATCCAATTCACACCAGTTGGTAATTTTGTAAATTTTAATTTTACAGATATAAAAACAAATAAAAATACTCCTATTTGTTTACCAATAAATAGCCCAAAAAATATCCCTAAAAATACATTATTATCAATCTGCGCTAAGGAAATATTTCTTAAATCTATTCCAGCATTTACAAATGCAAATAGAGGTAAAATAAAAAAAGCAACCCAACTATGAATATAATGTTCTAAAGTCCTCACAGGAGAAATATGTTTTCTTTTTTCATTAATTAAACTAAGTGGTATTGTAAAAGCTAAAATTATTCCTGTTAAAGTTGCATGAACTCCTGTTTTTAGAACACAAATCCATAAAATAAATCCAACTAACATATAAAGACTTAGATATGATATTTTCAAGCGATTAAATATAAAAAGTATTAATATACATATTGTTGCTAGAATTAAAGAACTTAAAGATAATTCAACAGTATAAAAAAAAGCAATTATTAATATTGCACCTAAATCATCAAATATTGCTAATGCCATTAAAAAGATTTTAAGTGAAGTTGGAACTCTTTTTCCAAGAAGTGATAAAATTCCTAAAGCAAAAGCTATATCAGTTGCTGTTGGTATTGCCCAACCACGAAGTGCAAAATTATCATTTATATTTAAAATAAAAAAGATTAATGCAGGAGCTATCATTCCTCCTAATGCACCAATTAAAGGTAAAGTTATATTTGAAAAACTTGATAAATGTCCTAAAATTAATTCTCTTTTTATTTCTAAACCTATCATTAAAAAGAAAATCGCCATTAGTCCATCGTTTACCCAAAGTATTAAAGGTTTAGATATTTCAAGAATTGTTCCAACTTTTAATTCAATTTTTGTATGTAAAAATTCTGTATAAAAAGGGGATAAAAAGCTATTACTAAAAATTAAAGCTATTATTGTAACAAATATTAAGATTATTCCAGAAGATGATTCATTCTCTAAAAATTTCCCTACTAATGTTTTCATAAATTTTCCTTTATGAGTATATTTTAGTAAAGAAATCTTTAGTTATTGTTAAATTTATTTATATCTTAATTGGTAAGTTATATCTCCAGCCCCGACACCAAGGAAGATTCCCTCATCATAACTTTTGATAATTTTTTCATCTTTTATTAGTTCAATTTTTCCATTAGTTGCTATTATTTTATCTGCAAAAATTGGATTATAAGAGGCGAACTCTTTTTCAAAATCTATATCTATTTTTTTCTCACCAGGAATTGTCCATAAAGGAAGAATTACAAGTTCATCACATCTTCTAAAACATTTTTTAAAACCTTCAAGATTATCACTTGTTCTAGAGTATTTATGTGGTTGCCAAAGAACTATTCTTTTATTTAAATTTGTAAGATTGTCATATAACTCTATTGATTTCATAGTTGCTTCAATCTCAGTTGGATGATGTGCATAATCATCAATTACCACAAATTTTTCATTTGATTGAACAATATCAAATCTTTTTTTAATCCCTTTATAGTTTAAAAGATTTTTTCTAATTGTTTCAACATCTAGCTCATTTAAAGCTGCAAGTATTGCTAAAGAGGCATTTGTAGCCATATGGAAACCAAATCCCCAAACTTCAAAAGTTCCTAAATCTTTTAAATAAAATTTAGTGCAAGGTTGATTATCTTTTAGTGTATAACAAAGATTTTTAATATCTTTTGATGGATAAAGGTAAGTAGCATCTTCTATTTTTAGTTTTTGAACATCTTTATCTTCACCATTTACAACTCTTTTTTTTGCAAGACTTAAAAATTTTTCATAAGACTCATAAAACTTATCATAATCATAGTGATAATATTCCATATGTTCAGGTTCTGCATTTGTAACTATTGCACAATAAGGGCTTGAAAGTAAAAAAGAGGCATCAGATTCATCTGCTTCAAAAGCGACTAAATCATTTACATATCTAAAATTTGAACCAAAATCTTTTGAAATTGCACCAATTAGAGCTGTACTATTTAAAATTGAAGCTAACATTGCTGTTGTTGTTGATTTTCCATGAGCTCCAGCAACACAATAATTTTTCTTATCACCTAAAATAATAGGTAATGCTTCTTTACGTGAAAGAGTTCTTATTTGTTTAAGTCTTGCCTCAATTAATTCAGGATTCTCATCTGTAACAGCTGCTGAATAGATAACTAAATCTACATCATCTTTTATATTAGTTGCATCTTGGGGACAAAATACTTTTATTCCCTCTTCTTCTAAAGCTCTTGTAATTGGTGAGCTTTTCATATCTGAACCAGATACTTCATGACCATCAAAATTTAAAAATCTAGCTAAGGCAGAAAGCCCTATCCCACCGATTCCTATAAAATGTACTTTCAATTAATTTCCTAATAAATATTTTAAATTTTTATACTCTTTTTCTAAAACATTTCTATTCTCATTTAAAAATTCTTGATTATCAAACTTAAATTTTATAATAAAATATCCATATTTTTCATCATCAATATCAGCTTCTAAATCAACTCTTGTATCATAAAAATCATCAAGTTCTATATTTGAAGCTAAAAAAACAATCAATACATTTAAAGCTTTTTCTAAAACCTCATCTTCAATGATATTTGCAATTACAAAAATCAATTCTTTTGCACCTTTAAAATTTCCATTTGACCATTTTTCAATAGCATGTTCATATAAAGCTCGAACATATAAAAGATTATCAGCTTCAAGTTTTAGTTTTTCATGATTTTGTAAAATCTTTTCAACATTTGAAAAAGATGTTTTTAAAATCTGTTCATAAAGTTTGTTTATATCTTCTTCATCAAGTCCTAAAACTAACATAGAATCTAAAGTTTCATACATCAATCCTATATCTTCAGCTTTCATAGAATTAACTCTTGTCTCTTCTAAATATTTTAAAAAATCTGGATTTGTTCTTGCTTGAAATAAAGCTTCTTTATCCATCTATAAAATCCTTTAATCTTTTTAAAGTTTCTCTTGTTTTTTCTTCATTTTCAACAAGTGCTATTCTTACATAACCTTTTCCTAAACCATTTCTTCCTAAAAAACTTCCAGGTAGTACTTTGATATTTTTTTCTTTATATAAATTTTTTGTAAATTCAAGTTCATCTTTTACTTCTAACCAAATATAAAAAGTTGCTTTTGGGATATCTGTTCCTAAAATCTCTTTTGCAATTTCAAAATTCTTTTTATAGATTTTTCTAAATTCAGCCACATGATTCTGATCATTCCAAGCAACAGCCGCTGCTTCTTGAAGTGGAACAGGAGAAGCACAACCAACATAAGTTCTATATTGTAAATAATCTTTTAAAATAGTTGCATCACCTGCTATAAATCCACTTCTAAGTCCTGGTGCACTACTTCTTTTTGAAATTGAGTTCATTACTAATACATTTTTAAATTCAGTATTTCCAACTTTTATACTAGCTTCTAAAAGTGAAGCTGGTTTTGTCTCTTCTTCAAAATATATTTCACTATAACATTCATCATTTATAAGTATAAAATCAAATTCTAATGCTTTTTTAACCCAAATTCCTAACTCATCAATATCCATTGAAGCTGATGTTGGATTATTTGGGAAATTTAGAACTACTAAATCACATTTTTTTAACTCTTCATCACTAAGCATTGCTTTAAAATTATTCTCTTTTGTTAAATTTATATGAATAACCTCAGCACGACTAGCAATTGCTGCACCTTCATAGATTTGATAAAAAGGATTTGTAAAAGCAATTACTGGATTTTTTTTATCAAATAAAGCAAATTGAGGGAAGTTAAATAAAACTTCTCTTGTTCCAAAAGTTGGAACAATTTGATTTATTTCTAAAGATACATTGAATCTATTTTTTACAAAATTAATCATAGATTCTCTTAAAAATACTTCACCTACTGTTGAGGGATATTTTCTCAAAAGAGGTGTTGTTTCTTTTAATTTATCTTGGATGAATTGTGGTGTTTCAAATTTTGGTTCACCTATTGTCAAAGCTGATAGTTCAAATTTATCATTTGGAACCACATCTTTTAATAACTCATTCAATTTTTCAAATGGATATTTTTCAAAATTCATAAATTTTATTTCCTTATTTTTATTCTTCAGATATTGGGATTAGTAATTGATTAAATTTATTCATATCAAATGCAATAAAATCACTATTTGTATAGAAAAATTTAAATGAAAATCTTTTTTTAAACATATCTTGTTTTAAAGGTAAGATTTGTAGCATATTTCTTTGTTTTTTTAACTCTCTGATTGGATTTTCACCACTTGTTACTATTTCTAATTTTTCATTAAATATTTTTGCTAAATTTTCAAAATGATCTAAAAGATTAGATTTTCCTTCTTTTTCACCAATTGGGTCTAAATCAAATATTTTTGTTTTTATTTTTAATTGACTTGAGATATCAAATACTATTGGTGAAATTTGCTCATAAGAATTTGTATCATTTAATATAATTACTGTTCTTTTTACAGATTTTAACTTTTCTTTTCCAAATTTAAATACTGGAATTTTAAGTTCCATAACACTTTTTGTTCTCTCTTTATCTTTGAACATTTCATGTGTCAACATAATCATACCAATATTATATTTTCTATAATCTTCTTTTACAATTTTTGAAAAACCTTTATTTGCATAATCAATTTGTAAAATAATAGTAGGAAAATGTCTTAACTCATTTTTAATTAAATCCATAATTTCAACTGTTGTAGGTCTTGTAACTCTAACTATTAATAAATTATTTTTCAATTTTTGATTTAAATATTTTGCTTCATCAATAGCTTTTTTTACACTATTTTCATCTTCAAGATATAAATCTAAATATAGATAAATATTACTTCCAAATGGCATAGGAAATTGCCCTTGCGTTTTTCCAATTACATTATAAACTTGCATTAAAACATCAGGTTTTCCAATAACTAAAATTACATCATTTGGTTTTAAAACTAAAGAAGGTTTTATATTTATCATCTTTTGATTTCTGTAAAGCCCAAAAATTCTCCACTCTTTTTGCTCAATTGAACCAATGTATCTATAAGCATAAGAACTTCCAAATGGAATTCTTATCTCCATAATTTCACCTTGTTTTAATCCAATATTTTGCGCTAAAACTGGAACATTTGGGAGTTTTTCAACCATTCCATTTGCTAAAACTTCAATTCCTCTATAAATATTTACTAAAGAATCATTTACTTTTATTCCCCAATAATCCAAAACTGTCATTTGAAGATTTTTTGTGTGTTCTCTAATATTTTTAATTACATTTAAAGTCTCATCTTTAGAGTTAAGTGCAATTAAAACTTCTGTATGAATATTTTTATCTAAAACCATTGAAAGTTTTGATTTTGAAGTTGGATCAAACTTATAAAATGTAAAGTTAGAAGGCTTTTGTACTGGTAAAATTACATCACTCATATATATTACATCATAACTATTGTCACCTGTATTAGCTTCAATAATTCTTTGCATTAATTTTTTTGCAACAATACCATCTAATATAATTAATATTTTTTTCATGACTAAAATTATATCCTAAAAAAATTAATAGTAGATTTTTATTTATAGCTAATTTTTAGCTTTATATTTTACTATCACAAGATATAAATCTTAGTTTAGGTACAATTATAATTATCTAAAAAAAGGTTTTTAAGATTTATGGAATTTAAAATAGACGCAACATCAAATGGTGCTAGAGCTTGTACAATAAAAACTGCTCATAGTACTATTTTAACTCCTGTTTTCATGCCAGTGGGAACACAAGGAACAGTAAAAGCTCTGGATGCAAATGATATGCTAGAACTTGGAGCAAAAATTATACTTGGAAATACTTATCACTTATATTTAAGACCAGGAAGTAAACTAATCAAAAAATTTGGTGGACTTCATGGATTTTCAAAATTTCCAAACTCATTTTTAACAGATAGTGGAGGATTTCAAGCATTTTCACTAAGTGATAATAGTAAACCAGATGAAAATGGAATTACTTTTAAATCACATATTGATGGGAGTAAACATTACTTTACTCCACAAAGTGTTCTTAATACTCAATATGATTTGGGCAGTGATATTATGATGATTTTGGATGATTTAGTAGCCTTACCTAATACTAAAGAGAGAATCCAAAAATCAATAGAAAGAACTACTAAATGGGCTAAAGAAGCAATTGAATATCATATGTCTCAAAAAGAAAAAGGTATTGGAGTAAATCAAAATATCTTTGCTATTATTCAAGGTGGAACAGACAAAGAGTTTAGAAAAATGAGTGCTGAACAACTTTGTGCAATGACAGATTATGATGGTTATGCAATTGGTGGACTAAGTGTTGGTGAACCAAATGCTGATATGTATGAAACTGTTGAATGGACAACTCAATTTATGCCAAAAGATAAACCACGATATCTTATGGGTGTTGGAACGCCTGAAGATTTAATAGAAAATATCGAGCGTGGTGTTGATATGTTTGACTGTGTAATGCCTACAAGAAATGCAAGAAATGGAACTTTATTTACAACTTTTGGAAGATTAAACATCAAAAAAGCTGAATTTAAAGAAGATACTAATCCAATAGATAACGCATGTGAATGTTATACTTGCAAAAACTTTTCAAGAGCTTATCTAAATCATTTATTTAGAGCTTCTGAAATAACATATTTTAGACTTGCTTCAATTCATAATATTCATTACTATTTACAATTAATGAGAGATGCAAGAGAAGCAATTTTAGCAAATAATTGGACTGAATTTAAAAAAGAGTTTTACGCTAAAAGAAGCAAATAAACTCTTTTTTGATAAAATAAAATATATTAAAAATAAGGATACTTATGACTGTTGATGATAAATTAATTGCAAAATTAGAAAAATTATCAAGTTTACAGGTTGATGATTCAAGAAAAGAGAAATTGAAATCAGAATTAGCTGATATTATTAACTTCGTTGAAAATTTAAATGATATTGATGTAAGTCATATCGAAGCTACATTTACTACAATTGAAGGGGGTACACCTTTAAGAGAAGATGTTTCAGTTCAAAATTTAGAATTATCAAATCAAATTTTAAAAAATGCTCCAAAATCTGAAGATGGATACTTTATAGTTCCAAAAATCATTGAATAGGACAATTTTATGATTACAGTTTACGGTATAAAAACTTGTGGAAGTGTAAGAAATGCTTTGAAATTTTTTAAAGATAATAATATCGAAGTTGAATTTTTTGATTTTAAAAAAGAGACTCCAAGTGCAGATAAAATAAAGATTTGGACTACAAAAGCTGATATAAATGTTCTTTTTAATAACAAAGGTACAAAATATAAAACATTAAATCTAAAAGAGTTAAATCTTGATGATAATGGAAAATATGAATGGCTTTGTAAAGAACCATTACTTTTTAAAAGACCAGTTATTGAATTTGATGATAAATTAGTTGTAGCTTGGGATGAAGAGCTTTATAAAAAAACTTTTTTATAGAAAGTAGTAACCTACTTTCTATCTATCAAGACTCAATTGTAGTCTTTGTGTTTAATTTTAAATCTTCTATTTGTTTTGAAGTTGAAGAAACTTTAATCCAAAATAAAATCATACAAACTAATAATACTAGTGCTCCTAAAATAGGAATCCATGTATAAAGTAAACCTAAAATAACTATCCAACCAATTGTTGCAGGATATTTTATTTCTTTAAAAGGTAATTTAAATTCTGATTCCAATGCTCTTGATGCAGTGTCTGCTTTAATATTAAATACAATTAAAGCAATAAAGCCCCAAAAAGGAATCACTTGACTCCAAACCCAAATTTTACTTATAAAAGTTTGAGGTAAACCATCAACTCTCATTACATTGACTAATTTATTAAGGCTTAATAAAAATCCTAACCAAACTAGAAAAATAAATAAAAAAACAAATAATCCAGCTCCTACTGCTGCCATATTTTCTCCTTGCGTATTAATGAAGAAAAATAATACACAAAGAATTACTCATAAATGACTCATTTTTTTATTTTAAAATAATTTTTATGAAATTAATTAAAATTTATATCCTATATTAAAATAGTGAGCATATCCAGAAGTTTTTGTCTCTTTACCATTTAAAACTTCACCATCTTTCCATTGAGTCATATTTTTATAAACTTTTAGTCCATATCCAGCTGTCCATTTTTTATCATGTACCCAAAGTCCTAAATAAGATTGTAATGAATCACTTGTTCTATATTGTCTTTCAAAACTGTTATTATCTAAATCACTTCCAAACTCATAATCTAAATAACCTTGAAAAGATAAAAATCTTGAATCCGTAAAATTATATAAAGGTTTGAACCAATTTATATGAGCAACATATCCATCAAAACTATTTTCATTACTTGCACCATAATTTTCTTCTACATATCTAGTATAAAAATTCACACCACTAATTCCAAGCCATGGAATATCTATGTCACTTCCTAATCCCATCCAAACTATCTTTAATCCATCTCCATTTGGCTCATCTGCATAATAGATATCAAAAGCGATAAATAACTCTTGTAAAGCACCATAAGATAAATCAGTATTTGTTAAATAGTCTATTGAAATTCTTGGTTCAATATCTGCAAAGAAGTTGTTTTGTCCATGCTTATCACTTGTTGAACTGTTTAAAGCATCTATAAAATCTATATATCCATATAAATCTAACCATTCATATCTTCCACCAAACTCAAACTCCACATAATCATCATCAAATGCAAAAGGACCTGCTTTTTGATTTTCTCCATGGTAAAGATGTAAAGTTTCCCAATGTGAATTAGTAATATTATTAATATCTTTTGAAAAAACATTTATTACAAAAAGAAATACAACTAAAGTAACTCTTACTATGAGATTTTTCATTATTAACACCTATTTAAATTCATAAAAAAAGGAGAAAGTAAAAACTCTCTCCTTTTGATTATTTCAATAATTTATACAATTACGCTAAATCTTTTCTTGCTTCTTTTAAAGTATCAGCAATCATAAATGATAACTCTAAAGCTTGGTCAGCATTTAATCTTGGGTCACATTGAGTATGATATCTACTTGATAGACTTTCTTGAGTTACAGCAGAAGATGCACTTCCTGTACATTCTGTTACATTTTGTCCTGTCATTTCAAGATGAATTCCACCTGCATAAGTACCTTCTGCTTTATGGATTTGAAAAAATTGTTTTACTTCACTTAAAATTGCTTCAAAATCTCTAGTTTTATATCCATTGTCAGCTTTTATTGTATTTCCATGCATTGGATCACTTGACCATAATACATTTTTACCTTCTGCTTTTACTCTTTGTAAAAGTTTTGGGAAGAAATCACCAACTTTATTTGCACCCATTCTAACAATAAGATTTAATCTTCCAGCTTCATTAGTAGGATTTAAAGTATCAATTAATTGAATTAATTCATCCTCTTTCATAGTTGGACCTACTTTACATCCGATTGGATTTTTAATTCCTCTAAAATATTCAATATGAGCATCTTTTAAATCTCTTGTTCTATCACCAATCCATAACATATGAGCAGCACAGTTAAACCAATCACCAGTGATTGAATCTTTTCTAGTTAGTGCTTGCTCATAATTTAACAATAGTGCTTCATGTGAAGTAAATAGTGTAGTTTGATTTAATTGTGGAGTATTTTCACTTGTAATTCCACAAGCTTTCATAAATGTTAAACTTTCACTAATTTTATTTGCAAGTTCTTCATACTTTGCACCTAAATAATTATCTTTTACAAAATCTAAATTCCATATATGAACCTGATTTAAATCAGCCATTCCACCTCTTGAAAAAGCTCTTAAAAGGTTCATTGTTGCTGCACTTTGATTATATGCTTTTAATAATTTTTTAGCTCTTGGATTTCTTGCTTTTTCAGTAAATGCAATATCATTTACAATATCACCTCTATATGAAGGCAAGCTTACCCCTTCTATTTCTTCAAAATCAGCACTTCTTGGTTTTGCAAATTGACCTGCAACTCGTCCTACTTTTACAACTGGACAACCACCAGAAAAAGTTAAAACAACTGCCATTTGCATCATTACTTTAAATAAATCTTTTATATTTGCAGCATTAAATGATGTAAATGATTCTGCACAATCTCCACCTTGAAGTAAAAAAGCTTTACCATTTACAACATCAGCTAATTGTTTTTTTAAATTCAGTGCTTCTCCTGCAAAAATTAAAGGAGGATAAGATGCAAGTTCTGATTCTACTTTTGCAAGTTTTTCTAAATCATTATATGTTGGTTGCTGTTTTATAGGAAAATCTCTCCAGCTATTTGGAGTCCAAATATTCATTTATTCTACCTTTTTATTATATTTTATTATTGGAAAAATTTTATCCAATAATTTCTTAAACAATTTTTTAATTTATTAATTTTGAAAGCAAATCTCTAAATGAAACTTTGAATGCTTCTAAACCATCATTTAATAGCTTATCATAAATTGATTGCATCTTGATTCCTTTTGATTTTAAAAGTTCAAAATATTTATCACAATCAACTTCACTCATAATTGGTGTTGGTTCTTTTGAACCATCAGTTAACCAATCTTCTATTGTTGCTAGTGGTGCTGTATTTACTGAATTTGGATAAATTAAATTATCAATATAATAACTAGGACTTAATTCATTCCCTTTTACACCTGTACTTGCAAATAATGTTCTAATATTTGAGTTTCCAAATTTATTTACTTCATAGTAACATTTTGTTGCATTGATAATCCCTAATTTCGAAGCTTGTAAACCTTTTAAAATCAAATCAGCATCCATCATTCTGTCAAATCTTGAAACAAATACTGAAATAACAGCTTTTATATCTTTATTTGAATCTTTTATTCCTTCATCTAAAGCTTGTGCACATTTAATTGCTTGTTCAGGTGAAAAAATCAATGTTGCATTTACATTTATTCCTCTTGAAGTTAATTCCCTCATTGCTATATATCCAGCTTCTGTTGCAGGAACTTTTATCATTACATTATCTGCATTAATCGAAGTATATAATCTTACTCCTTCTTCAATAGTACCAGCAGCATCATCACATAAAAGTGGGTCAACTTCTATAGAAATAAATCCATCATCTGCATCTTTTTTGTGTAATTCATCAAGTAAAAAAGCTGCTCTTTTAATATCAGTTAAAGCAAGCTCTTCATAAATTGTTTTTGCATTATTTGCTTGTAACATATCAAGTTGTTGTTTGTATGCAACAGAGTTTGTGATTGATGATTCAAAAATAGCTGGATTTGAAGTAGCACCTTGAATAATCCCTTTTTTAATAATCTCTTTAAATCTATTTTCTAAAAAATCTCTTTCAATAAAATCACACCATAAAGAGTAATTAATATCTTCTTTTAAACTCATCTTTTCTCCTTGTAAGAATAAAACCTATTTTATATAATCTAGAATTTTTGTTAAATCTTTTGTATCTACAATAACATTTGCTTCTTTTTTAAGTATCTCTCTTGCACAAAAAGCAACTCTTGTATCTGCATGTGCAAACATACTTAAATCATTTGCACCATCACCACAAACTAAAGTTTCAGCTCTTGTTATTCCCATTAAAGATTGGATTCTTTGTAACATATCACCTTTTGAATAACCAAACATCATATCTCCACCAACAAGTCCAGTCAAAATGCCATTTTTTTCGTGTAAAACATTTGAAAAATCTGCATCTAAACCTAATTTTTCACGTGCTGGAGATGTACCAAGTCTAAATCCACCAGAAAAACACACTACTTTGTATCCCATTTTTTGAAGTTCTGGTACAAGTTCATATGAGCCTGGCATTAAAGGAAGATTTGCACAAATATCTACAACTTTTTTATAATCCATTCCTTTTAATAAAGCAACTCTTGTTGTTAAAGATTCAAAAAAATCAAGTCTTCCACTCATTGCTTCTTCTGTAATCTTTTTTACTTGCTCACCTATTCCTAATTCAACTGCTAAAAAATCAATAGTTTCCCCATCCATTAAAGTTGAATCAAAATCAAAAACAGCTAATTTCATCAATTTTCCCTAGTTTTAGTCTTTAAAAGGTATAATATTAGCTAAATTTAACTAAATATCTAAAAGGAACATATTTTTAAATGTTTGAAACACTTATACAAAAACTTCAAGAAGATAGATTTTTAACACTTGAAACAACACCTCAACATGAACCTTCTATGCATAATATTATTGAAAGAATTAAAAAATTTAAATTACAAGATAGAGTTGATGGTTTTTCGTGTACAGATAATCCTCTTGCCAAATTAAAATACAATGCTTTATTTGCCTCATTAAAATTACAAACAGAATTTAATAAACCTGTAATTGCAACTATGAGTATGAGAGATAGAAACAAAATTGCATTACAATCAGATTTAATGGGAGCAAATGATTTTGATGTGAGAGCTATTTTAGCACTTACTGGTGATCCTGCAAAAATGAGTGACCAACCTCATGCAAAAGGAGTTTTTGAAGCAAACTCTTTAATGCTTTTAAAAATTATTAAATCATTTAATTATGGAATGGATATGTCAGGTCATCCTTTTAAAATAGAACCTAAACAAATTTTTCCTTTTGCTGTTACAAACTCTTATGCAAAAAATTTCTCAACTTTAGAGAAAAAAATGAATTTAAAAATCCAAAATGGTGCTGTTGGAATTATTTCTCAACCTGTTTTTGATATTGAAAATGCTAAAAAACTTTTAGAATCATTTAATATTGCGAAAGAAGGAGTTGAAGGAGACAAGAAAAAAGCTCAACTTATTTTTGGAGTTTTTCCAGTAACAAAACTTAGGACAGCTCTATTTTTATCAGCACAAGTTCCAGGTATTCATGTACCACAATTTTGGATTGATGCCCTTGAAACTGCACATAATATTTCAGAAGAGGAAGAGTACAAAGTTGGAATGCAATTAAGTCAAGATTTATTCAGAGATTTAAATAAACTTCATCCAAAAATCCATCTAATGACAGCAAATAGATTTGATGTTGCAAATGAGATTATCTCTTGAAATTAGCTTCAATTGATGTAGGACTAAAAAGAATAGGAGTTGCTATTTGTTTAACTTCAAATATCGTAACTCCTCAAACTGCCATTTTGAGAAAAAATAGAGACCAAGCAGCACATGATGTAAACTCTTTTTTAAAAGAGTGGGAAATTGAAAAACTAATAGTTGGATTTCCAAGTGCAAGCGAAGATATGCAAAAAAGAATAAAACACTTTGTTTCTCTTTTAAAGCTTCAAATTCCTTATGAATTCCAAGAAGAAAATATGAGTTCAATTGAAGCTGAAGAGTTAATTAAAGGTGAAATAAAATATAAAAGAGATGGAAGAGTTGATTCTCTCGCAGCTAAAATAATACTTGAACGTTATTTAGCTAAAAAGTAATTATTTTAAAACATTTACAACAACAGCTATTGCAAAACCTGCATCATGTGTTATTGATAAATGAGATTTTTTTATACCAAATTTTTTTCTAATCTCTTTTTTATACTTTATTTTAGGTGCTCCAAATTTATCTTTTTTTATTTTTATATCATGAAAAGAACAATTAGCACCAATTCCTGTTCCTAAAGCTTTACTAGCTGCTTCTTTTGCTGCCCAAAATCCAGCTGCTGTTTCTATTCTTTTAATTAGTTCAATTTCATTGGGATTTAAAAACTTTTTATATGCTTTTATTCCAAATCTTTCATACATTTTTTTTATTCTATCTAAAGATGTAACATCTATTCCTATCATTCTAAACCTATATTTAAATTATTAAAACTTTCAAATTAATATTATATCTCATATTTATTTAGCTTTTATAAGTCCAAATAAACTTAATAAGAGTAAAATTAATTATCGGGAAAATTTTTAGGTATTACACAATTAAAAGCATATAATTATGTCAAAGGTAAACCAACATAATGAAACAATTATCTATTTTAAACAATTATCTTTTATTAACTATAAAAAATAGTATTAAATTACTCAAAAAATTAGATAAAAAAGAACAAAATATTGAAGACTTACATAATTTTCGTCTTAATATTAGAAAAATTCGTTCTTTATTAAATCTTTTTTTTAAAGATAAAAAATCTATAAATTTAAAATTAAAAAAAATATTTCTAAAAACCAACTCTTTACGAGAGTTTGATATTTTTATCAAAACACTTTCAAAAGACAAATATCCAAATCTTCATAAAAAAATAATTCTTGAAAGAAAAAAATATTTAAAAAAATATTGGAATAAAAAATCAACAAAAAAATATTTAAAAAAATTAAAAAGAATCAAAAATAAAATTTCTAAAATAAAATATTCTTATTCAAACCAAGAATTAATAAAAATAACACATAATCATTTTGAAGAAAGTATAGATTTAGCAAAAAAAATAGATGCAAAATATAGTAATAAAAAACTCCATAAAATCAGAATACATTTTAAAAAATCAAGATATTCTTTAGAGTTTTTAGAAAATTGTCATATAAGTAATGAAAAAAATAAAATAAAAATATGTAAAAAAGTTCAAAATAATTTTGGAGAAATTCAAGATATTAGAAATCAAATTGGTTATTTAAACAAATTAAAAATTAAAAAATGTTCTAAAAAAGAGTGTAAAAAACTTTTAAAAAATAAAAAAGATGAATTAAATAAACTTAAAAGTAATATTTATGAATAACTCTTACTTTAATTTGGATATTATTCTTTTTCTCATAATTTTATGAATATAAAAGGAATTTTATAAACAATATGAAACTGTTTATCCGAAAATTTTTCTATTTAGTAATTATGCTATTTATAATCAGTCTAATATCTTTTATTGCAATAAATGCTGCACCAAACTCTTTTTTTGCAAGTGGAGAACTAAATCCAAATATTACACCTGAATCAATTGAACAATTAAAAGCAATTTACGGACTTGATAAACCTTTATATGTCCAATTCTTTTCTTGGATTATTTCTATTTTACAACTTGACTTTGGAATCTCTTTTTCAAGTGGAGAAATGGTAAAAAATGAGATATTAAGTAGAATTCCTATTACTTTAACTATAAATATTGTTTCAATGGTACTAATTTTTATAATTTCACTATATTTTGGAATAAAATCAGCTTTAAATAAAAACTCTTTTTTTGATAAATTTACAGGTCAATTATCACTTCTAAGTTTTTCAATGCCTTCATTTTATTTGGCACTTATTTTAGTTTTAGTTTTTGCTATAAATTTTGAGATTTTTCCAATAGCAGGATTACATAGTATTCCTAATGACGGGAGTTTTAATTACTACTTAGATTTTGCTTGGCATCTAATACTTCCAATTTTTATTATTGTTTTTGGGGGAATTGGTAGTTTAATTTTATATATAAGAGGTTTAACCATCGAGATACTTAAATCTGATTATATCTTTTTTGCAAAATCACGTGGTTTAACTCAAAAACAAATACTTAGATTTTATATTTTACCCAATTTATATCCACCTGTTATAACTTTACTTGGGCTTTCACTTCCTGGAATAATTGGAGGTTCTGTAATACTTGAAACTATATTTTCAATAGATGGGATGGGATTACTTTTTTATCAAAGTGCATTAAGTCATGACTATCCTGTAATTATGGGGATTTTAATAATTGGAGCCTTTTTGACACTAATTGGTAATATGATTGCTGATTTAGTTTTACTAAAACTAAACCCAAATTATGAAGAAAAATAAATTTATTAAAGGATAAATATTGCAAGTTTTAAAAACAATTGAAGAATTGCAAGAAGTTAGAAAAAATTTAACTGGTAGTGTTGGTTTTGTTCCAACAATGGGAGCTTTACATAATGGACATATTTCACTTATCAAACAAGCAAGAAATGAAAATGATGTTCTTATTGTATCTATATTTGTAAATCCAACTCAATTCTTACCGGGTGAAGATTTAGATGCATATCCACGAAAAGAGGAAGCAGATAAAAAGATTTGTCAAATGTGTAAAGTTGATTATGTTTTTATGCCTGAAATCTCAACTATGTATACAAAAGAAGAAGTTTTAGTAAAAGCTCCAAATAAAAGTTATATTTTAGAAGGTAAAACACGTCCAGGACATTTTGATGGAGTATTACAAGTTGTTTTAAAACTATTTAATTTAACACAACCAACAAATGCTTACTTTGGGAAAAAAGATGCGCAACAACTAACACTTATTCAACAAATGGTAAGAAATTTCTTTTTACCAATAAATATTGTTCCATGTGATATTGTAAGAGAAGAAGATGGTTTAGCACTTAGTTCAAGAAATATTTATCTAAATCCAACACAAAGACAAGATGCACTTTTAATTTCAAAATCACTTTATATGGCAGGTTCAGTTATTTCAAAAGGTGAAAGAAGTGTTAAAGTTGTAAAAGATAAAATTTATGAAGTTATGAAAACATTGGATGTTGAGTATGTAGCAATAGTTGATAGAGAATTTAATGAAATTGAGATTATTGAACCTAAAAATACAATTATCTTGGTAGTTGCTAGATTTGGAAATACTAGATTACTTGATAATATTTGGCTTTAAAAAAAGATTATGTTAGAATCACAAAAAAATTTAAGGTAAATAATAATATATATGAAATTTTCAATACAAAAACCTAAAAAAACTTTGCATATGGTAAGTCTTGGTTGTACTAAGAACTTAGTAGATAGTGAAGTTATGCTTGGACGATTAAATGAATATCAACTAACAGATGATGCACAAAATGCAGATGTTATTATAGTAAATACTTGTGGGTTTATTGACAGTGCAAAACAAGAAAGTATTAATACAATTTTAAATCTACATGATGACAGAAAAAAAGAATCTGTTCTAGTAATGGCTGGATGTTTAAGTGAAAGATATAAAGAAGAATTGCAAAAAGAACTTCCAGAAATTGATGTTTTTACGGGAGTTGGTGATTATGACAAAATCGATGAACTAGTAAATGAAAAAAGAAGTAATTTTACAACAGAAGTATTTCTAGCAAGCGAAAACAATGAAAGAGTAATAACAGGTTCTTCATATCATGCTTATGTAAAATTAAGTGAAGGATGCAATCAAGCCTGTTCATTTTGTGCAATTCCTTCATTTAAAGGAAAACTTCACTCAAGAACTTTAGAATCACTTGTAAAAGAAGTAAAATCACTTGTAGCAAAAGGATATGTTGATTTTTCTTTTGTATCTCAAGATTCTTCATCATTTTTAAGAGACCTAGACACGAAAAATGGTCTTGAACTTCTAATAGAAGAAGTTGAAAAAATAGAAGGTATCAAAACAGCAAGAATTTTATATCTTTATCCATCAACTACAACATTAAGTTTAATTGACAAAATTGCTGATTCAAAAGTATTTGTAAATTATTTTGATATGCCTTTACAACATATAACTCCTTCAATGTTAAAAATCATGAAAAGAGGAAAAGGTGTTGAGCAATTAAATGAATTAATGAATCATATGAAATCAAAACAAAACTCTTTTGTAAGAACAACATTTATTGCTGGACATCCTGGAGAAACTCAAGAAGATTTCGAAACACTTTGTAATTATGTAGAAAACTTTAAATTTGATAGAGCAAATGTATTCTCATACTCTGATGAAGAAGGAACAACAGCTGCAACAAGAAATGATAAAGTTGAACAAGAACTGATTGATGAAAGAGCTGAAGTTTTAGGGGAAATCATCTCGAAAACTACACAAGAATCACTTGAAAATGAAGTTGGAAAAATTTTTGAAGTTTATATTGATGGAGAAAGTGATGAACATGAGTATCTATTAAGTGCAAGAAAAACTATCTGGGCACCAAATATTGATGGGGAAATTTATATCAATGATAATGAATTAGCTGAGGGTGAACAAATCAAATTTGGACAAATTTACACTGTAAAAGTTACAGAACTTGTTGGTGATAAATTACTTGCAACAGTAATTAAATAGTTATGAATTTAGATTTTAGTGCTGTAAAAGAGTCAAGAAATCTTCTAGCATTTTCTGCTGGTGTTGACTCTACTGCACTATTCTTTTTACTTTTAAAACAAAATATTCCTTTTGATATTGCAATTGTAAATTATAATGTAAGAGTTCAATCAAAAGATGAAGTCTCTTATGCAAAAGAGTTAGCTTTAAAATACAATAAAAAAATCTTTATAAAAGAAGTAAAATTAGAAGCAACTTCAAACTTTGAAAAAACTGCAAGAGATATAAGATACTCTTTTTTTGATGAGATTATAACTCAAAATTCTTATGTTACTTTAATCACAGCTCATCAATTAAATGATAAATTAGAGTGGTTTTTGATGCAATTTACAAAAGGTGCAGGATTAATTGAACTAATTGGATTTAATGAATTTGAAGAAAAAGAAAACTACAAAGTCTATAAACCTTTATTAGAAATTACAAAAGATGAGTTAGAAAACTTTTTGAAACTAGAAAATATAAAATATTTTATTGATAAATCTAATTTTGATGAAAAATATAAAAGAAACTATTTTCGACATAATTTTTCTGATAAACTTTTAAACGAATTTAAAAATGGAATAAAAAATTCTTTTGTATATTTACAAAATGATTTAAATTCTTTAAATATCAACTTAAATCCTATAAAAAAAATACATGAACTAGAAATCTTTTATAATCAAAATAGCGATAATTTAAATATTAGAATCATAGATAATAGTTTGAAAAAAAGAGGAATTTTATTAAGTTTTGCACAAAGAGAAGAAATACTTAAGCAAAAAGAGATAACTATTTCTCACAAAATAAATATTTCTATTACTGAAAAGTTTATCTGGATAGCACCAAAAATTGAAAAAAGCATGGATAAAAAATTTAAAGAATTGTGTAGAGTAAATAATATACCTAAAAATATTAGAAGTTATATTTGTACTTCTAATATAAATTTAAATGAATTAATTTTTTAAAAATCTTTTCATTTTTTGTATTTTTATTAATTCCTGTCGAGTATCTTCTTTATGTTTTTTCAGGAAATTTATATTTTTAAAAAAAAGTTCTTCAAGTTTTTTTAAATCACTTAACTCTAAATCAAAGTTTTCAATTGAATCATCAGTTAAGTAATCTTTGTACCATCTAACTAAAGCATCTGCTTTTTCAAATGAATCAAGCGAATCAATATATGTTAATTCACTTAGTGCTTTTATAGACCTGTTTCTTCTTTCCATGCGTCAATCAATCCTTGAGTAACTTTCATAACTTGATTAACTGAATTAATATTATCATCAATTCCAGCAGCAAATAGAGTTTCAATTTGATATAAGTATAAACCATCTAAATAATATGCAACTTCTCCACCATCAAAATCTAACACATTTCTTAATTCATCAAAAATTGCAATTGTTTTGTTTATATAAGTAAATTTTTGCTCAACATCACCATCTTGCATTGCATTTTTTACAAAAGAGAGATATTTAATAATCCCTTCATAAAGTTTTAGTACTAAAACATATGGATCATCAGATATTGCATTTTGTTGATTGTATACTTCTATTCCCATTAATCATTACTCCAAATTAATCATTTTTCTTTTATCAGTATATAATAGATTTACTTAAATAAGAAGAGAAAATAACTATTTTCAACTTCTTATTTTAATACTAATTACTTACTGTTGACTGTTGTATCAACATCTTTAATCCAGAAAATGAAGACTCCATCTGATTAATTATTGTTCCATATGAACTAAATTGTAAAGATAAAAGCTCATATTTTGCATTTAAAGCTTCTTCTGCTTTATTTTTTTCAGTATTTAAAGTTGTTTCCCTTGTTGTCATTGATTTTGCATACAAATCTAAAGTTCCACCAGTAAAAGTCATTTGATCAATAGTTTCTTTTAATACTGTTCCTAAACCTTTTTTTTCTGCTGTTCCTAAAAATAAATCTTTTAATCCTGTCATATCATTTTGAACTGCATCATTAAATTTTGTTGAATCTAAAGATAAAGAACCATATCTATCAAGTTCTATTCCATAGTTAAATACTGATTTATCGCTAGAAGAACCATATGAACCAAATAATTTACTTTTTACTTGATCTATTATATCTCTTATTGAAGATTTATCTCCTAGTTTAGAATCTGCATTATATACTTCTCCATCAACTAAAGCTACTAATTCATTGTATTTTGTAATGAAATTTTGCATTTGTGTCTCAACTTGAGTATTATCTTCTACTATATTTATTGAAGATGTACCTTCTTTATTAGCTGTTATTTTTAATCCATCAACAGTTATTGTATTTGAAGAAACATCATATGTAACTCCATCAACTTTTGCAATCATATTTTTAGCTTCTAATATGTGATTTGAGGTATTAACTGTAATTTGATCTGTTGTATATCCTAAAGCTTGACTTGCTTGACCACTAATAGATAAAGCATTGTCAAGTCCAGTATCTTCACTTTTAATAACTAATCTAAAAGAATCTGTACCTACTTGCTCTATTGAAGCATTCATTCCAGATTTTGTACTTATTTCATCAGCTAACTGTTGATAAGTTTTTCCATTTGTATTAAATGTTTCGCCATTAATTATTAAGTCGCCTTGATCAACAGTTCCATCTTTTATTGTTGAATTAAAACTATTTGATTGGTAAACATCTTTTTGAGCTAATTGTGTTACTTCAACACTTGTAAATCCTTTTTTTAAGGATTTAACATCTGCAGCATCAAAAGTAACTGAATCACCAGAAGTTGTTGCCGATTTTTGTTCAAATGCACTTACTCCACCAGATACAAATAAATCAAAAGGTTTTATTGCATTTAGTAACTCAGAAACTTTTGTTTCAATACTTGAAAAAACTTCTTTTTCTTTTGTAATATTCTCTATTTTTGTATCATATGGTTCAACAGTAGCTTTTCTTTCTGCTGTTTTTAATTTTTCAATTAAATCACTATTTAAAGAAGCTGCTTGTCCTGAACCTAATCCTAATATTCCACTAGCCATGATTTATCCTTTTATCTTTTTAATCCAAGTAAAGTTTGTAACATTTCATCTATTGCAGTTACAATTTTTGCATTTGCTGTGTATGCTGCTTGGAATTTCATTAAATCTAACATTTCTTCATCTTTATCAACTTTTACAAGCTTATCATAAGAACTTTGTACTGATTGTTTTATATCATTTTGTGTTTCTTGTAAAAATTTTGTATTTTCTTTATCTGCGGAAATACTTACTCTTAAATCTCTATAAAACTCCAATAAAGATGTAGTTTTAGAAGAAGTAATATTTTGAGCTTTTCCATCATAAGATAAGTTACTTTTCCATTGTATAGTTGCTAAATAATCTAATTCTTCTTGTTTTAAATCATTCACTGCATTTTTACTAAATTTCAATGTTTTAACACTTGCTCCGCTAAATAATCCTAGAGAATTTATTATCCCTAAAGATTCATCACTTGCAGCCTCTCCATAAATATAATCATTTGGTCCTGATTTTATATATTTATCTGTTATATCAGCTAAAGTTTGAGCAAATTCATCTAATTTATCAAGGTAAACTTGATATTTATTATTAGGTGATGTTGAAGATAAATTATCAAGTTGAGCTTTTATCATTCCATTTTTTAATGTAATTTCTCTATCATAAGTTGCTATTGAAACTTCTGATTTAGGTTCTTTACTCTCACTCTCATTTTTATAAACTGATTCTCTACTATCAACTATTGTAGAATCACTATTATCTCTTTTTTCTATACTTACTCTTGCTTCAAATTCATTTGATATTCCAGGTAAATTTGATTCTATTCTTAAAAAATTATCTTGATTATTATTTATGATTTTATTACCATTGTCATCAATTGAATAATCACCATTATATGCAGTAACATAATTTTTTAAATCTGGATCAGAATTAATTTTATGTACCATTGCTCTTGTAAGATTTGATTCTGATACAACTTCTGTTGTCTCACTTCCATCTCCATTCCAATCCATTGTGATTGATTCACCAATAGTAACTGAAACTTCAAATTCATTATTTAATTTATAAGTTACAACATCATTTAAATCAAGATTTTTTGATGTAAAATCTTCATTATATTTCAAAGAATCATAAACTTCAAATGTATTATTACTATTATATTTTACATAATTAAATTTATCCACTTGAGGTGTATCATTTTCTAAAACACTTATTGTTCTTACAATAGTATTATTACTAATTGCAACTGTATCACCAATTTTTAGTTCATAAAAGTTGTCTTCTCTACTCACACTTATATCAACATAACTAGATAACTCTAATTCTAATTGATCCCTTTTATCAAATAAATCGTTTGTTGCTGTTGCATACTTTTGTATTTTATCATTAACATCACCTATTTCTTTTAATAAAGAATTTATCTTTTCAACATTTGCATTTAATTCTGTTTTTTCAAATTCTTGTTGTTTCTCAACACTCGAATAAAGATTTTGCAAAGAATCTACTAAAATAGAACCTTGACTCTTTAATGCACTTTGATAAACTTCTGAATTTGGATTTGTTCTTAAATTTTCTACTGCTTGAAAATATCTATTTAAATCAACAGAAAAACCACTATCTTCTGTCTCTTTAAATGTTGCTTCTACATTTCCAAGCATATTTGATAACTTACTATAATAACTTGACTTTGAATTTTCACTCATAAGCTTATCATATACATATTGGGATGTTACTCTATAAACACCATCAACGTTTACACCACGAGCTGCAAATAAAGAATCTATTTGACCTATTTCACTAAGTCCAACCACTCTTTTTTTATATCCAGGAGTATTCTCATTAGCTATGTTATTAGATACATTTTCAACTGCAGTTTTTGCAGCACTAAGCCCAGTATATGACACGTTCAATGTACTTAACATAGTGACTCCTTTATAATTTATAAAATTATCGCATTACATTTCTTAAAATTAGATTAAAATGGCCAAATTGCTCTTACAAATTTTAATCCCCAAGGGGTATCTAAAATATCTGATTCAACACCATCTTTATTATACATAAGTTTTAGATTTGCGATTTGTGATGAATTAATTGAATTATCTGATGTTATATCATAAGGTCTAATAACACCACTTATAACAATTTCTTGTTTTTGACCTTCAATTAACATCTCTTTTTTTCCCTTAACATAATAGTTACCATTTTGATAAGTTTCTTCAATAATTGCAGAGATTGTTGTATCAAAAGTTTCATCTAATTCTGTTTTAACTTTTCCTTTATCAGAAGTTGAACTATTTGTTCCAAAATTAACACCAAGATTTGCATTTAAGTTTTTTGTTACATTTCCTGCTACGCCACTTAAAGCATTTGTACCAGTTGCAGAGAATAAGCCTCCACCTAAACTATTATCTCTAGTATTAGTTAGTTCTCTTTTATTATTACTTTTTGAAGTTAGATCTTCGCTAATTACAATTTGAATAATATCACCAACTTGTAAATCTTTCTTGTCAGCAAATAAAGATGTTCCTTGCATTGAGTATAAAGAACCTTTATTTTTTCTTGCTTCAGGAGCTTTTTTAGGAATTTGTATTTCGGGTTTTTTAAATTCTAATTCCGGTTCTGATGTACTACATCCAACAAAAAAACCTAAAAAAAATATTAGTAGAAGATTATTTTTTTTCATTTGATTTACTTTTTAAAATAAAATTTATATCAACAGCCACAATTACTTCAGTCAAAGTTCTTTTTATCAAAGCCATAACTCCATATCTAACAATCAAGGCATCTAAATTTGTATCTGGCTCACAAACTATTACAACTTTGTTTTCAATTAATTTTACATGTTTAATATGTTCTTGACCAACTAAGTCAACAGCTTTTTCTACTTCAGAAAGAATTGCTCTTTCCAAATTTTTTTTAGCTTTTTCTTTTTTTTCTTCTTCAATTTTTAAAGCTTGTTTTTCTTGTAACTCTTGTTTTTGTTTTTCTTCAAAAGTTTTATTCATATAATAGTAATAGGCACCAAACATAGCAACTAATACAACTAATGATATTAGTTTAATAAATTTTTGTTTTCGATTTCTTTTTACTGCAACTATCATTATTTAATTACAAAAGTAGTAAATAATATCGTTTGAACACTATTCCGAGCTATTTTACTATTTGATTGTGTAACATTATTTATTACATTATTTATATCTTGAATCAATTCATCTTTTAATAAATTTTTTCCACCCACTGTCAATAATTCTTCTGAACTTCTTGCGCTTATTTGAGAAATTACAACATCAATTATCTCTGCTTTGTACTCTTCTACAATTGCAGCAATTGTTGGTTCTGTACTTTTTATAGAAAAAGACAATTTCATTAATTTTTCTTTTCCTCTAGAATCAGTTAAATTAAGTACCAAATCATTTATGTCAGCTTTAAAAGAATCTCCTTTATCTGAGGCTTCAGCTTTAACTTCTTCTTGTGTAGTCTGATTATTACCACTTAAAACACCTTGTGAATATAAAAAATAACCTCCTCCTACAACAGCTACTAATAAAATTACAACTAAAGCGATTAATACAATAATTAATCCTTTTCCTCCTCCAGATGAACTTTTTTCTTGATTATTTTCTTCTGCCATATTAATCCTTTTTCTCATTTTCTATATTGTAATTCTCAAGTTTTTGAGTAAGTATAGAAGCATTTGGTACACTTAAAAATTTCATTATTTGAGTTACATTATTCTCTTTTAATTTTAAAATTATATCAAAAACATCATCAATTTTGCCTTCACTGATCATTTGATTAAAAATTTCAGCAGCATTTTTTGCTTTCATTGCATTGTATATTTTAGAAGTTTTACTTTCAACTTCTCCTTTTATATCCTTCAAAATTTCAAGATTATCATCATGTAATTTTTTTATTTCATTTTTCTCTTTTTCTATTTGAGTAAGAATATTTTCTAACTCTTTTTTTCTATCTTGATACTCTTTTTCTTTTTCATTATAAAAATTATTTAACTCTTTTTTTAATTCCATAACCTCAATTTTCTGTCTAGTCAAAGAACTACTTGTTTCCTCAGCATTTAGATAAAGTCCTAAAAAAACTATTATTAATATTTTATTGAACAAATTTATTTTCTCCTTTATCTTTTATATATTTACTTTGCATATATTCACTAGATGCTTCCTCTTCGGCTAATAATACCTTTTTAAATGCTTCTTTCTTTTCTTCATCTAAAATATATTTAAATTGTTCAGCTTCTTTTTGTAATTCAATTATCTCTTTTACAAGAACCTCAAGTTGTTTATTTAAACTTGTTTTTTCATTTTTAAGATTTTGAATATACATTTTCATTGTGTTTTTATGCATTGTTAAAATCATAAAATCTGATATAGCACCATGTTTTTCAACTGTTGCTGTATCAATTTTGTTTTGAGTAAAAGATATTTCTAAATCTATTTTTTCTATTTTTGTTTCAATTAATGCCTTTTGCATTAATTTTTGATCTGTTTGATTTTTTTTTAAATTATATAATTTTTCAATCAAATTAATTACCAAATACTAAAATTAGATTCCATAAATCTTTAGTATATGTTTCAATGTGATCCCCAATCCAAGGAAGAGAAATTAAAATAAAAGCAGATACAAAAATCATTTTAGGAACAAAAGATAAAGATGCATCACTTACTTGTGTTACAGCCTGAAAAATAGATATTATAAGTCCTATAATCATACTAACTATTAGTGATGGTAAACCAAGAATCAAAATTATTTTCACAGTATTTTCAGAAATAGCTATTAAATCCATACCTAATCTTTAATTTTTATTGTTATTTCTAATGTTTTGTTATTTAATAATTTAGAAATTAATAATGAAAGATCATCAACATTTGAACTACTAATATTTAGAGTTTCGCTATTATTTTTCACAATTTCTTGTTTAGATTCTATTTTTTCACTCTTCGATTCATTTGTATCTGTACAATTTAATGCTTCTAATAAATCTTTTTCATTCAATGAATCTAACTCAAAAAATTCATCATCACTCATTTTTTCTCCTTTTAAAGGTTCAATATCTTTTAACTCTGTTTTTTTCTCTTCAAAAAAATTTATATCATCAAGATCTTCATCTTTTTCTTCTACAAAATTCTCAAAATCATCAGTTTTTTCATTTTCATTTTTATCTTTTTTAGCAAAAATTTCTTCTAAAAAATCAACATCTTCAAATACTTCTTCTATTGAATCTTCTTCATCTTCAATATTTTCATCTAATAAGTTCGCAAGTATATCTTCATCATTTAAAGGTTCTTCTTGCTCACTTAAAATATCTTTATCATCATAGTCAAATGATATATTATTTAGTCCAAAATTATCATTAAAATCTAAATTTTTATCAGATTCATTATCAAAAATATTTGCATTATTTTCTTCATTTTTTCCAATTAAATTCTCTAATTCATCTAAATTTACACCTGAACCCATTGTATCAAACAAATCATCTAAATTTTCTTCTTTTGACTCTATAATATTTTTTTCTTCAGGAATTGGTTCTTTGACTAAAAGTTGAGCTAATTCTTCATCAAGTTCAATACTTTTATTTTTTCCTTCTATTCCATCTTCATTTTCTAAAGATACGTTTTTATCATTTTCTTCTAAATCTTTTTGTTCTTCATATTTTCTAATTATGTATTTAGGTATCTCTTTTAAAGAATCTATTGATAAATCAGCAATTCCATTATCAAGTAAAAATTCTTCTTCTATCCCATCTTTTGGTATAAAAAATTTTAATTTTTTATTTAATGAGTTTTTTTTAATTATTTTTTCATCATCAATTAAATATATTTCTTTTGGATAAGTTCTAATAGTTTGTTTTAATTCAGATAATTTATTTATTTCTTTAATTGAAGTATCTGTATCGAGTTTAAATTTAATATTTGAATGTTCTAATGTTTCAAGAATCTCTTTTTTAAAACTTTGATTACCATATATATAAATATTCAATACTAGAACCCTATGTGATGATTTTATTATGATAGATTATACCTTTTTTTATTAAATTTTCGATAAAATATTTCTTACTTAATAATGGAGGATGATATTGAAATATTTTTTTATACTTACACTATTTTTATCATCTTTGTATTCGCAGACTATCAAAGATATTTCAAATGTAATTGGAATACGTGAAAATCAATTAATTGGTTATGGTTTGATTGTTGGACTTCCTGGAACTGGTGATAAATCAAAATTTACAATGCAATCTTTACAAAATCTCCTTAGAAATTCTTACATAAAAATTCCTGCTGGATCAATAAATTCAAAGAATATTGCTGCTGTTATGGTAACAGCAGATTTACCACCATTTTCTAGACAAGGTGATAAAATAAAAGTAAAAGTTTCAACTATTGGTGATGCTAAATCTGTAGATAATGGAGAATTATTAATAACACAATTAAAAGGTGTAGATGGTAATGTTTATGCATTAGCTCAAGGAACGATTGTTTCAAATGAAAATAACAAAACTACTGGATTTATTTATGATGGGGCAACAGTTGAAAATGAGATTGATTATAATTTAAAAGATGAAAATTCTATTCAATTGAGTTTATTAAAAAATTCTGCAAGAAATGCTGATTTAATTGAAACAAAAGTAAATGAAAGATTTAATAAAAAATTAGCAACTGCTCTTGATACAAGAACTATTGAAATTATGAAACCAGAAAATATTTCTATGGTTAAGTTTTTATCTATTGTCCAAAATATAGAATTAGATTCTACATTTAAAAAGAAAGTTATTATTGATCTAAGTAGAGAATCTATAATTACAGGAGGAGATATTCCAATTGATCCTGTTACAATTGCAAGAGATAAATTTACAATTAGAATAGATAAATCACCTTTAAATGATAATGATTGGAATGATTCAAAAAAGAATCCAGGTGTTGATATTGGAGACAATGTTAAAATTGCAGATAAACCTATAATAAATATTGATAATGCAATGATAAATACTAAAGGAACACCTACAATATCTGATTTAGTTCGTTCTATGAAAGTTATGAAATTACCAATGACAGAAATTATTGATACGATAAAAATGATAAAAGAAATGGGTGCAATTGACGTAGATATTGAGGTAAGAGGATAATATGGCTGAATTTTTAAGTCAAGATGAAATTGATGCTCTTTTAGACATTGCTGAACAAGGAGAGGATATTGATGGTACTAATCCTCTTGATAAAGTTGTATCAAAAGAAAAAAATTACTCTATTTATGACTTTAAAAAACCAAATAGAATTACTGTTGACCAATTAAAAGCTTTTTCTACTATGCATGATAAGATGCTAAGAGATTTTATTAATGACTTATCTTCTATGCTTAGAAAACTTGTTGATATAAAGTTATATTCTATTGAACAAATGACATATGGAGAATTTATTTTATCAATTCCCCAAATAACATCTTTAAATACTCTTTCTATAAAACCACTTGATGGAAGAATTGTTGTTGAATGTAATCCTGCAATTTCACATAAAATAATTGCTGATTTATTAGGTTCAGGTGCTGTTAATACAACAGATAATATTGATAGAGAATTAACAGAAATTGAAGTTGAAATTCTTGAACATTTCTACAAAATGTTTATTAAAATATTATATAAAACTTGGAGTGATATTTCAAGTCTAAATTTTAAAATAGAATCAAGAGATACAAATGCAAATGCAATACAAATAGTTTCTGATCATGAAATTGTTTTACTTGTTGTTTTAGAAATAACAATTGATGAAGAATCAGGTTTTCTCTCTATTTGCTACCCTATTTCATATTTTGAACCTCTTTTAAATAAAATTGTTGAAAAAATATTTAGTGAAGGTAAAAATAGAAAATCAAGTAGAAAAAGAGATATAAAAACTTTAATCTCTGGTGCTAGAATGAAAATCGAATCTATTATGGCAGAAACTGAATTAACAACTCAAGAAATTTTAAATTTAAAAGAAAATGATGTTATAGTTTTCAATAAAAATGCAACTTCTTCATCAGCTACTATTTACATAAATAAAAAAGAAAAATTTTCTGCAATATCTGGAATATCAAATAATAGAAAAGCTATACAAATTAAATCAAATTTAGATAAAGAAAAACAAGAAACTCTAGAAAATCTAAGAGCTATGAGAGAAGAAAGAGAAATAAAAGCAAAAGAGACAGCTGAAAATATTAGAAAACTTTTAAATCAAAGAAATAGTTAATTTCTAACTATTTCCTTTTTTAATTGATACTTTCAACACTCCATGAAATTGTTTCTCCTGCATACATAGGAACTACATTTTCATTTTTATATCCATAAATTGCTGGAACTACAAAATCTTTTTTTACTAATTTGATAGTTTTTTTCTCTAAAGATAAATTATAAATTCTTTGTGCATTTAATGATACGAAAGCATTTAGTTTGTCAAGTGCATTATGTTTCTCAAAAAGTTCAGTCAAAACCTGTAATGCAATTGGTGATGTAAATACACCAGCTGCACAGCCACAACACTCTTTTTTATGTTTTGGATGAGGAGCAGAATCACTACCAAACATGAGTTTTGGATGAGCTTTTAATGCGGCATTTAATAATGCACTTCTATCTTCTGGTCTTTTTGCAATTGGTTTACAGAATAGATGCGGATTTAACATTCCTCCTGCAACATCATCTAGTGTGATTATTAAATGATGAAGAGTAACTGTTGCAAATAGATTGTCGTATTTATCCAATAATTCTATTGCATCTTTTGTTGTAATATGTTCCATTATGATTTTTAAATCAGGAAAAGATTTTGCAATAGATTCATAAATTGGCATAAATTCTTTTTCTCTATCCATTACAAACCCATTTGTTTCACCATGAATACATAATGGAATTCCTAATTTACTCATAGATTCTAAAGTTGGTCTTAGAACTTCAACATCCATTGAAGCAACACCTGTTTCTGAATTAGTAGTAATTCCAGCAGGATAAAGTTTTATTCCAATAATATCATTTTTTACATCTGATAAAAACTCATATGAATAATCATTTTTAAAAAACAGTGTTACATATGGTTCAAATTTATCATCTTTACAAGCTTCTTTAATTCTTTGTTTATATGATAATAATGCTTCTTTTGTAGTAATTGGTGGTACTAAATTTGGCATAATTAGTGCACCACTAAATGTTTTAGAAGTTAATGGACCAACAAGTTTTAACATATCTGCATCTCTTAAATGCAGATGCATATCTAATGGTTCATTAATTTCAAATGTCAATTCAGCCATTAAATAGCTTCCTCGTCTTGCTCACCTGTTCTAATTCTTACAATTTTTTCAACTGGTGATACAAAGATTTTTCCATCTCCAATTTTTCCTGTTTTTGCAGATTCTATAATTACTGAAATAATTGCATCAACACTTTCGTCTGCAACAATTAATTCTAATTTAATTTTTGGCAAAAAATCGACTACATATTCTGCACCTCTATAAAGTTCACTATGACCTTGTTGTCTTCCATAACCTTTTACGTCTGATACAGTCATTCCTGTTACACCAGCTTGTGCTAATGCATCTTTCACATCTTCTAGTTTAAATGGTTTAATTACAGCTTCAATTTTTTTCACTATTAATCCTTTTTTTAGTTCTTATATTTTAACAAAATTTTTTTAAATTAATATTAGAATGCTCGCTTAAACTCAGGATAAGCTTCAAGTCCACATTCTCCAACATCTAATCCTTGCATTTCATCATCATTTCCTGCACGTAGTGGAATTATTTTATTAATTAAAAATAAAACAATATATGAACTAACAAATGCAAAAATTGCAACAATTAAAATTCCCTTTAATTGTCCTAACAGTGTTATATCATTTCCATTTGAGGCAAAGATACCAACAGCTAATGTACCCCAAATTCCATTTACTAAGTGAACAGATAATGCTCCAACTGGATCATCAATTCTCAATCTATCAAACATTGGAACTGCAACTACAACTAAAATTCCACCTATTGAACCAATTAAAATTGGTGTATAAATATCATATAAATCTGGACCAGCTGTAATTGCAACTAAACCACCTAATGCTCCATTTAAAATCATTGTTAAATCAAGTTTTTTATAAATTATTTGCATAATTATCGCAACTATTATTGCACCACTTAATCCTGCTGTATTTGTATTCATTATTGTCAATGCAACTAAATCTGCATTTTCTTTTGATGCTATTGAACCTACACTTCCACCATTAAATCCAAACCAACCAATCCATAATAAAAATGCACCTAATGTTACTAAAGGAATATTCGAAGCAGGAATTACTCTAATTCCTCCTTCAGGAGTGTATCTCCCTTTTCTAGCACCAATAATTAATATTGCAGCTAATAATGCCCAACCTCCTGTACTATGAATCACAGTTGAACCAGCTAAATCATACATTGATAATTCTAATATTGTTCCTTCAAGAAAATTTGCTCCCCAAGTTACATTGACAACAATTGGATATAAAATTGCAGCCATAATTATTGTAAATATCGCAAGTGGTATTATTTTTGCTCGTTCACTAACTCCACCACTCATAATATTTATAACTTTTCCTACAAAAGCCATTTGAAATAAAAATGCTGCATACTTACTCATCGTATCGCTTCCTAAATCACCAAAAGCCAATGAATAACCAAATAATAAAAAAGATAATGATGCTATTGCATAAATAAGTGTATTTATAGTTAATACTGCTGTAACATTTTTTGTTCTTACAATTCCTGCTTCTAACATAGCAAAACCGGGAACCATAAAAATAATCAACGTCATTGCAAAGATTGCATACAAAGTATCAATTATGTAAGATAATGATTCTATACTCATAATATTCCTTATTCTTTTTTGAATATTATAACAGTATATATTTTATATTTTAAGAACTTAATGTATATATTTTATACAATATAGTAAGGAAAGGTTATTTCCTTACTACAAGTAGAAAAACTAAACTGCTTCACTTCCTCGTTCTTCAGTTCTAATTCTTACAACTTCATCTAAAGATGAAACAAATATTTTTCCATCTCCAATTTTTCCTGTTTTTGCTGAATTAACGATTGCATTAATCACAGTTTCAACCATTTCATCTTTTACAACAACATCTATTTTGATTTTTGGTAAAAAATCAACTACATATTCTGCACCTCTATAAAGTTCACTATGTCCTTGTTGTCTTCCATAACCTTTCACATCATAAACACTCATACCTGTAATACCTGCTTCAACTAAAGCATCTTTTACATCTTCTAATTTAAAAGGTTTAATTATTACTTCAATTTTTTTCATCATTTATCCTTAATTACGCTCTTTTAAATTCTGGATAAGCTTCTAATCCAGTTTCATGAATGTCAAGACCATTAACTTCTGTTTCTTCATCAACTCTTAATCCCATGATTAAATCTAAGATTTTCCATACAATGAATGATGATATGAATACAAATGCTCCAATTACAACTATACCTTTAACTTGAGCTAATAAAGCAATTTCAGGATTGAAGATACCTACAGCTAATGTTCCCCAAATACCTGCAACTAAGTGAACAGATAATGCTCCAACTGGATCATCAACTCTTATTTTATCAAAGAATGGTACAGCAAATACAACTAATGCACCACCAATTAATCCTTCAATAAAGGCAATGTTCATACCTAAATCTGGACCTGCAGTACAAGAAACTAACCCTGCTAATGCACCATTTAAAACCATAGTTAAATCAACTTTTTTATAAATTAGTTGAGTTAAAATTGCAGCCATTATAGCACCTGCACAAGCTGCCATATTTGTACTTGCAACTACTGAAGCAATACCATCAATATCTTCTTTTGAACCTAAAGCTAATTGAGAACCACCATTAAATCCAAACCATCCCATCCATAAAATAAATGTACCTAAAGTAGCCAATGGTAAATTTGAACCTGGCATTGGTTTTACTTGACCATCTTTAGTATATTTACCTTTTCTAGCTCCTAAGATTAATACACCAGCTAATGCAGCCCATCCACCAACAGAGTGAACAATTGTTGATCCAGCAAAGTCAGAGAATCCAGCAATTAAACCACCTAATTCACTTCCTCCCCATGTCCAGTGACCTTGAATTGGGTAAATTAATCCAGATAAAAACACTGTAAATATTAAGAATGGCCATAATTTCATTCTTTCAGCAATTGTTCCTGAAATAACTGATGCAGCTGTTGCTACGAAAACAACTTGGAAGAAGAAGTCAGCCATTACTGGATAACCCATTTCTTCATTTGTTTTTCCAGATAACATTGCTCCACTTCCAATAAATGCACTTCCATCACCATACATAAAGTTATATCCTACAAAATAGAACATGATACAAGAAATAGCAAATAAAGCAACATTTTTTGTTAATACTGTTGCTGTATTTTTAGTTCTTGTTAAACCTGATTCTAGCATTGCAAAACCTGCTGCCATCCACATTACAAGGATTCCTGCAAATACAAACAGAAAACCATCTAAAATATATTTTACATCAGTAAAATTTTCCATAAGACTCCTTTGTCAATTTATCTAAACAAATTATAGGAATTTCTAAACAATATGTAAATATATATTTGTATATTTTTTATACAATATAGTTGTTTTCTAATTTTATTCTGACATAAAACAAAAAATTTAAATTTTTTATTATATAATCACAAATAAATTATCATAAAAAAATGGGCAAAAATAATGTTTAGCAAACTTCTTAAAAAGACTAAATTTACGGAAGAAGAATTTATAAAAGAGTTAATATCCTCTTCATTAGATTTAGAAAAAATAACTAAAATATACAATCAATTAGATATTGATTTAAATTCATATTATTATAAAGATGAACATATCTTACATTATTGTTGTAAAAAAGATTTATATGAATCAGTATTATGGTTATTAAATCAAGGAGTAAGTCCTGAAATTGAAAATAATCAAAAAGAAACAGCTATATTTTATGCTATTCACTCAAAAAGTAGTGCTATTATGCAACTTCTAATCGAACATAATGCAAATATAAATCATTTAAATATTTATAGAAGAACTGCATTACAAGATGCTGTAATTAGTGCAAGCAATAGAATAGTAAATTTTTTAATTGATGTAACTACAAATTTGGGAAATTGTGATATTCATGGAAATAATTTGATTTTTGATGCGATAGCAAATGGAAACTTAGAGATTATCAAAAAAGTCGCTTCCTTACAAGAAATAAATATTAATCAAATAAATGAAGAAGGAAATACTATCTTACAAAAAGAGATAGTTCTAAAAAACAATAATCTTGCTTTATTATTATTAGATTTAGGTGCAAATCCTACAATATTAGATAAAAATGGAAAAAACTTCTTATTTTATGCCATTACTAAAGGTATAGAAAACATTAGTATTATTCAAAAAGCAGTTGAATTGGGTTGTAATATAAATAGTAAAAGTTCACAAAACACTACTTTATTAATGGAATCAATCAATTATTTTTTAAATGCAAAAGATGAAAATGAAAAAATTAGCCATTTTGAAATGATTAAAGAACTTATAAATTTAGGAGTTAATGTCGAAACATTAGACAATAAAGGAGAAAATGCTTTCTTTTTAGCGACAAAAAGTGAAGATAGAGAATTAATAAATTTATTTCTTGAAAATTCTAATGTTAATTTAAATCATGAAAATATTGATGGAGAAACAGTTTTATCAATTTTAGTATTAAATGGTATAAGAAATAGTGATTTAATAAAACTTTATTTGGAAAAAGGAGCTAATCCAACACTTGAAAATAAATTTGGCAAATCAATTATAGAAATCTTAATAGATATAATTTTACATGTTCAAAATAGAAAAGAGTTAGATTTTGAATATGAGATACTTTTAAATGAAGATGCTGAATATCCAACTGTTTTAGAAAATCTTCTAAGAAATTGCAAAATAGATTTAAATAAACTAAATTCAAAAGGTGAACCAATTTTCTTTCAATCGATCTTATATTTTAACTTCAAATTGTTTAAAATTCTAAGAATAAAAAATATTAATCTAAATCAAAAAGATAAAGATGGCAATAACATTGTATTTAAACTAATGCAATATAACTATCAAGGTAAAATAAAAGATAAAAAACTATATTTAAACACTTTAAAAAGTCTTATTAATTCTGGTGTAGATATAAATGCAAAAAATAATGAAGGTCTTACAGCTTTACATGTTGCAGTTACTGAAAAATGTGAATATACAATTAGATTATTATTAGAATTACGAGCTGATTGTTTTATCACTGATTCAAAAGGAAGAAGTATCATTAATAATTGTATTTTAAAAAATACTACAAAATATTTCAAATTAATTCATCACTATAATAAAGATATTGTTGATATTCCTGATATATTTGGAGTTAAACCTATAAATTATGCAGCTTTTATGGGAAAAAAAGATTTAGTTATTGAAATGTTAGATGAAGGTGTATCTGTTAATAATCCATCTAAAAAAGATCCTAAAATATTAAAATTTTTAGAAAAATTTCACCAAAATATTATTGATTTATCAAAAGGTGTAGAAAAAGAGTTAGATAAAGCAAATCTAAATTTACTTGCAAATAATATGATAAAAGAATTTAACATTACACAATAAAATCAACATCTGATTAGTTATTATACAATGGTTTTTAACTTACTAATCAAATTCTTTTATATAATATAATAAAAAATATACAGGATTACTATGAAAGAATTTTTTGAAACTTATACGCAACATCAAGAAGATATAGAATATTTTTTGCAAGAGAGTTTAAAAAATATTGGAAATCTATCAATCCACAAAAAAAATGATTTTAAACAACTTTATAAAATATTTCCTTCTCTTGAACTTGTTTATATTATAGATAAAGAGACAAAAATCCAAACTTCAAATAATTTTTATCGATATAAAGTCGATGAAAGTGCAAAAAATAAAGACCGTTCACATCTAATTTCTAAATTACATTTTAAAGAATCAAATATGGCTTTTTCAAAACCATATATAAGTAGTGCAACAAAAAGTACTTGTGTAACGGTTACAATAAAAGAAGGAGATGAAATCTTTTTTTTAGATTTTCAAATTGATGTATTATTACAAAAATTAAATCTAATTGAATTAAATAAACCTTTTCATAGTGTTACTAAAGGTTTCTATATACTTGCAGGATTTTCAATGATGATTTTAGCTCTTGCAACAATTTTATTTTCTTTATACGATTTTATTCTTTATATTTTTTCTAAACATGATATTGCATTAGAAATGATATTTAAACCTATAATTGCGTTAACTTTAAGTATAGCTATTTTTGATTTAGCTAAAACTATTTTAGAACAAGAAGTATTTTTTAAATCATATTCAAAAAATTCAAGAGTTGAAACAAAATTATTAACAAAATTTTTAACTACGATTATTATTGCTTTATCTATTGAAGCTTTAATTGTCGTATTTAAAATTGCGATTAATGATTATGATAAGATGATTAATGCTTTTTATTTAATTGCAGGAATTGCTTTAATTCTTATCTCTTTAACTGTATTTATATATTTTTCATCAAAAAAATATAAACAATCTTCTGATTCACAAAATTAAGAAATTTATTTTTAAATAAATTTCTTAACTTTAAAATTATTTCATCTCTTTATTAAAATAAGTGTTATAAAACTGTTTTGCAGTTCTTGCACTTTTACTTGCTCTTAATTGAGCAAATCTTAATGCTTCTTTATATAGTTCTTCTTTATCTATCTCACAATCTTTAAAATAAAAATCTACAACTTTTAAATAATCATCTTGCGTTCCATGATAAAAAGATAACCATAATCCAAATCTATCACTTAATGAAATTTTTTCTTCAACACTATCTGAATAATGAATTTCACCATTATTTCCAATTTTTGTACCTTCATTATCTTTTTGATATTCTGTTATTAAATGTCTTCTATTTGATGTTGCATATATTTTTATGTTTGAAGCTGGAGCTTCAATAGAACCTTCTAAAATTCTTTTTAAACCTTTATATCCTTTTTCGCCCTCTTCAAAAGATAAATCATCACAAAAAATTATAAATTTATATGGTTTTTCTCTTATCAAATCTGATATTTCAATCAAGTCATCCAAATCATCTCTATCAATTTCAATAAGTCGTAATCCATCTTTTTTAAACTTGTTTAAAATTGCTTTAATTAATGATGATTTTCCTGTTCCTCTTGCTCCCCAAAGTAAAACATTATTTGAGGGCAATCCTTTTAGGAATCTTTTTGTATTTTCAATAATTGCATCTTTTTGAGTATCTATTCCCACTAACTCATCTAATTTTATTTTATCAAGATGTTTTACAGGTTTTAATAACTCTTTTTTAGCTCTATATATTGCTGCATAATTCTTTTTCCATTTCATTTGTATCTCCTTTAAATTATGATAGAGGAATATTTATTTCAAACATTGCACCAATATACTCTTTGTTATTATAAATATATCTTTCATTTGAAACACTAATAGTCCCCTTCATATGCTTTTTGATTATTTCTTCACACATATAAAGTCCTATTCCAGTACCTTTACTTTTATGTTTTGTTGTAAAATATGGTTCAAAAATTCTATCTATTATCTCTTCATTTATTCCATTTGCATTATCTTTTATAGAAATTTTCAAATTATTCTTTTCTTTAAATAATTTTATAAATATATATTTCTCAAAATTCTTATCTTTTTTTATTAATTCATCTTCTGCATTGTTTAATATATTTATTATCACTTGTAATAACTCATTTTCAAAAGTTAAAACTTCACAATCTTCTATCTCTTTTATAATCTTTATTTCATTAGTATTAAATGAAATTTTTACAATATTTAGTGCTTTATCTATCAAATCTTTACTTTTAAATAAATTCTCACTTCTTTCAGGTGAAAAATAATATCTGAAATCATCTATTGTATTTGATAAATAATTTGCTGTATCAATTATATAATTAAGAGATTCTTCACACTCTTTTTCTTCTAAAATTCCATACTCTTTTTTTAGCTTTATTGAAGAAGCAGAAGTTGTTATAATAGAAAGAGGTTGTCTCCATTGATGGGCAATATTTTCTATCATTTCACCCATTGCTGCCATTTTATTTTGTTGAAATAAAAGTTTGTTTTTTTCATCATTTTTTATTATTTCATTGTTAACTGTTTGTTGTAAATATTCATTTAACTCTTTTAACCTTTTAGAATAAATATAATAACTTATAATCAAAACTGTCAAACATAGAAGAATCAAAAATAAAATCAAATATAAAAAAGCATGTTGTTTAAATTTTGTTATTTCTGATATATCAATTAAATTCAAATCTTTAAATATTAAAATATCTGCTAATTTTATATCGTCTTGATAAATTTTGAAAGTTGTAATTATTTTTCCATCTTTTATTACATAATTATTTATTTCCAAAAATTTTTTTATATCTTCATTTTCCAAATAAGTTAGTAATTCTTTTGAAACATCAACATTTGGAATATAATAATCTTTAAAAAATATTTTACTAAAACTATTTTGTTTTAATTGTTCTGTAAAAAGTTTATCAACTAAAATTATTGGTTCTACTTTATCAATATCCTTTAAATCTTTTGTTATAGAATTAAAATGTGTTATTCCTTCTAATGTTCCAATAAAATCGTTATTTTTATAAATAGGAACAATTGATTTAAATGTCATATCATAAATTCCAACACTTATTGTATTTTTTATTTTTGGTTCTTCCAATATTTTTTGCAAATCTAATCTATATAATTTTATTTCATCATTCTTATTTTCTGTCCAACTTCTATAAACAGAAATTCCATCTTTATTGATAATTTGAAACCAAACATTTTTAAAATCTGTATAATCTTTTAATTTTTTACTTAAATTATTTAAATCATAAAAATTAGTTTCTTTTTTATTTAGAATAATTTTTTTAATATTTTCATTTTCAGATAAAGTAAGAGTTATAGCTAAAGTTGCATTCTTTTTTGAAAGAATTAAAGAATTAATTTTATCTTTTATATTAGTTGTTAAACTATTATATTTTTCTTCTAAGAGTTCTTTTTCTTTTTTAAGTATAAATTCTATTCCACCAAAAGCTGTAATAAAACAAAGAAAAATCAATACAAAAAAATTTATTAAAATATATTTACTTTTCTTCTTCAAATAGAACCTTTTTATTTATTATTATATTATTTAGAGTATTACATATTCTTTATTAAATAATAATTTGTTTAAATTATCATTACAATTGTTTATTTTTTATACATTTTTTTACTTTTTTTTCATTTTTATACAGTATAATATTTTATAAATGGTAAATCATCTACAAATTTTTAGAGTTAAAAGAGGTAATATAATATGCAAGAATATATAGCAAAAGATAGTATTTCCAAAGAGATTTTAAATTCAGCAAAACTTTTACAAGCAGTAGAAGTAAATGCTTTAATCTTAGGAGAAAGTGGTGTAGGAAAAAAATCTTTAGCTAAATATATTTTACCCCAATCAGAAGTTTATGAAGCAAAAAATTTACAAAAAGATATTGCAGATGATGTTTTAACTTTGCAAAATGATGCAATAATTATAGATAAAATAAATGAAATTACAAATATTGATTTATTTTTAAAATGGATTGAAGAAAATGCAATTAGAATTATTGCTATATCGCCAACTGAGAATTTAAATCAAAAATTAAAAGATATTTTTTCGATTAACTTAGAAATTCCTATTTTAGCAAAAAGAGAAGAAGATACAAAAGCTTTAGTAAATAAATTCTCACAAGAGGCAAGTTCTATTTTAGATATGCCTTTAATTCCACAATCTAAACTTATTATTAATATTTCAAACAATACTCATAGTTTAAGAAAATCTATCTATTTTTCATATCTTTTTGAAACAATTGGTGAGCATGAGATTTTAATGTTTTTAGAAAAATATATAAGTGAAAATCTATACGGAGAAAATTCTTATAAAGATTTATCATATATTTTTGAAGTTCCTTTACTTAAAGCTGCAACAAAAAAATATAAATCACAAGTTCAAGTGGCAAAACACTTGGGATTAAATAGAATTACTTTAAGAAAAAAATTGGAAATTTATAAAGATTTATTATGACAGAGCTTAATTTACAAATTGAAGAGTTAATTTCAAATAATGCTACAGATTTTCAAATCTCAAAAGTTTTTAAGACATATTATAAAAACTATTTAGAATCAATTGATACAACAGTTGAAACAACGGGTGGAAAAGATTTTTTCATAAAACACACAAAACATACAGATAAATTTTTAATCCTTTTATACAAATATATCTTAAGAAAAAACTTTGGTTCTCATCAACCAATGAGTACATCAATTCCAATTTCTTTAATTGCCCTTGGTTCTTATGGAAGAGAACAATTATGTATTTACTCTGATATTGATATTATGATTTTATATGAAAATATCAAAGGCTATAATCTTAAAGATATTATGGAAGAATTTATAACTTTAGCTTGGGATTGCGGATTAAAACTCGGTTCAAGAGTTCATGAATTAAAAGAGATAAAAGAAGCAGTAAAAGAAGATATAACAATAAAAAGTTCTATTTTAGAATCAAGGATGATTTATGGTTCAAAGATTTTATGGTTTAGTTATGAAAATGTTCTAAAAATCATTAGAAAAACAAATCAAAAAGAGTTCATTTTAGACAAACTTGAAGAACATAAACAAAGATTGCTAAAATATCCACTAAAGATGGAACCAAATATCAAAGATGGATATGGTGGAATAAGAGAAGCAAATATGATGTATTGGATGGCTAATATTTTATATGGAGTTACTAATACAAAAGATTTGATCGGAACTCAATTCACAGAAGATGAATATAAAAAATATAGACAAGCTTTAGAATTTATTTTTCAAGTTAGAAATGCTTTACATAATATTGCTAGAAAAAAATTAGACCAAGTAACTTTTGATATATTACCTGATTTAAGTTCTAAACTCGGATTTAAAAATACATCAAGATATACAAAAGATAGACTTTGTATGTCAAAAATCATCTCTTGTTTACATATAATTCATAGTTTCACAGCAACAATGGTAAAAAAATTTACAAGAGTTGCTTTTTTTGAAGCATCAAATATAGCAAAACTAAAAACTCAAAGATATAAAAAAAATCTTTATATAATTGACAATGAACTTTATTGTTCATTTAGTGCAAAATCTCAATCTTTAAATTATATGCTTAAAGAACTTATTGAATTACCAGCAAATGTAGAAAAATTTGATAGGTCATATATTTACTATTTAAGTAAAGCGAAACTTCCAAAGGTTCAAACAAAAGAGTTAAAAAAAACTGTTAAAGCTCTTTTATGTAAAACAAATTTATACCCTATAATAAAACTTATTTATAATGCTGGATTATTCAGAGCTGTTCTACCTAGTACAAAAACTATGATTGATTTACCACAATTTGACGGTTATCATGCGCATCCTGTTGATATTCATTCTATTAAAACTCTAAAATTTGCTCAATATATAGAAAACGATTTTATTAAATCTATATTTGATGAACTTACAAATGAACAAAAAATAATAGTAAGATTGGTTGCTTTCTTACATGACATTGGAAAGGGAAGAAAAGAAGATCATCATATTGTTGGAGAAAAATTATTTAAAAGTATGATGAAATCTTTTGATTTTGATGATGAATTTATAAAATTAGGTTCAAGATTAGTTAGATATCATAATATGATGTCTTATATGGCAACTCATGAAGATATATATTCTGAAAAAACTATTTTAAACTTTACTGGATTGATTAAAACAAAAGATGCATTAAAAATGTTGTACGTAATTACTTATTGTGATATTTCAGCTGTTGGGAAAAATATTTTCAATAGTTCAACAGCATCTTTATTAAAACAGTTATATTATCAATCATTACCAGCATTTGAAGATGAAGAATTTTTAAATGAAAGTAAAAGAAGAATCGTAAAACAAAATGCAATAAAAAATTTGCCAAGATATAAAGAACTTCCAACTATTTTACAAAAGAAAATAATGTACATAGCTTCAAATCAAATCTTCTTAAGATTAAAAGCTGAAGATATTTTAGATATTGCAATAAAAGCAAAAGATGTAGATAGCTATATTTATAAAATAACAAATGAGGCACAACTTACTATTAGAATTATCAGAAAATCTCCACTTAATCTTGGATATTTACTAGGTAAATTAGAGTTTTTAAATATTGCATCTATGAATATTTTTAAACTTTATGATAATAAAAAAGCTTTTGAGATCTCTTTTTCTGAAAAAGTTGATAATGAAGACATTTATTTTATTGAAGAGATTATCAAAGACTCTTTTGATATGAATAAAACAACAAATTTAATTACTCCAATTATAAAAAAAGAAAATGTAAAAATAGATTGTAATCATACTATTTATCTAGCATCTATGCATATAGTTGCAAAAGACCAAAAAGGTTTATTTGCATATATAGCTAAAATCTTTGATGATTTTAATGTTGAAATTGAAAGTGCTAAACTTCATACTCTAAAAGGTTATGCAAAAGATTTAATTTTAATTGAAAAAAATGGGAATTTCTGTTCAAATCAAGATGAAATTATAGATTTAATATGTAAAGGCGATAAAACAGAATAATTCTGTTTTATTAAATTCCTCTACTCAAACAAAATCCACCACCTAAACTACTTTTTTCACCTAAACCAACTGCTAAAGATAAAAAAGCTAATTTTTGAGATATTACATCTTTATTTGGTACAATTCTTAATTTATTACCAATTAATCTTACAATCTTCTCTTTTTTATCTTTTGTAGTTTTAAAATAAATAGATTGAGGTTTTTGATTTTTTAATTCAATCTCTTGAATAAAACTTGTTGATTCACTCACATCTTCTTGATAAAACTGTTTTAATTTTTTTTCCAAATTATTATGAAGTCTTTTTTGTAAAGACAATATATCTCCATTATAATGTAAAGACCAGAAAAGTTGTTTTCCCTTTTCATCTCTTTTATCAGAAACGATAACTGGTGTTGCACTATATAATTCATGAATAAAAAATTGATCAATTACTTTTTTTTGTACATTTAAAACTTTAAGAAAGATATTATTTGTATTTTTACAAAGTAAAATCTCTAATTCATTAATCAATTCTCTATCAATACTTCTAATTACAAATTTATATATTTTGTCTTTTTTATAAATTCTATCACTTTCTGTTGGATAAAAATTACTAAAACAATAGTTATTTATTGATTTATCTTTATTCTCAAGATCTAATCTTTTACTTTGATATATCGTAAAATTTATATATTTTGACAATACATCAAAGCTCTCTTTTAATTCAATAAAATTTTTTAAGTATGCTTCGCATTTTAGTTCAAATATTTTCATTTAAAACTCTTTGTTTCAATCTCTTCTGTTAATAAAAAATTGTAACAAACAAATGACTCACAAATGACTCTTTTTTAGAAATTGAAAATCATCACTCTTTTGCTTTTAACTTACAAGCATTAAAATCTTTCTTCCCACTACCAAGTTTTGGTATCTCATCAACAATTTTTATATCAGTAGGAATCATTAATTTATTTTCAAAATTCTTTAATATTTTATCTTTTAATGTTAAAACATAATCTTCACTTACATGGGAGATTAACAATACTATTTTTTCACCTTTTTTTTCATCTTCAATACTTGTAACAATAAAATCTACTAAACTATCATCTTTTAAATCTAATAATTTTGATATTTTCTCTTCAACTGCACCAAGACTTATCATTTCTCCACCAAGTTTTGCAAATCTTGAATATCTATCAACTATAGTTAAAAAACCATCTTCATCTATTTTCCCCTTATCTCCAGTTATATAATAAGTTTTTCCTTTTATAGTTTTTAAAACTTCTTTTGTTTTTTCTTCATTTTTTAAGTATCCCTTCATTACTTGAATACCTGAGATTAAAATCATTCCTTCTTCATTTGGTTCTAATTCTTTATATGTTTCTGGATTTACAACTTTTATTGTAGTTCCAGGAATTGCCATACCAACTGTTCCAGTTTTTTGTCCAACTTGAACAGTAAAATCAGAAGCTAAAACATCAGGAAGATTACAACTTGCAACTGGTGAAGTTTCAGTTGCACCAAAACCTTCAAGAATATCTTTTCCAAATCTTTTTTTGAACTCAAACTTTACATCTTCTCTTAATTTTTCAGCACCTGCAACAACTAGTCGTAAACTCTCAAACATCAAAGGATGAATTTTTTGATTTTTTGCATATAATCTAAAGAAAGTTGACGTTCCACACATAATTGTTGCTTTATACGAACTAACTAATTTTGCAATTCCCAGTCCATCTGTTGGGTCTGGATGAGCAACACATTTTATACCTTCAATTAATGGTAAATATGTTGTAACTACTATTCCAAAAGCATGAAATAAAGGTAAAGAACCAACTATTGTATCTTCATTACTTACATTTATAATATTTGCAATTTGTTGTGCATTTCCTAAAATATTATCACCACTTAGTTCTACACCTTTTGGTTTTCCTTCACTTCCAGAAGAGAACAATATCATTACCGTGTCATCTTTATTTGTTTTTGTTAAATGTATCGATTTTAAAATACAAGCAGGTAAAAATTTAACACTTAAATATGTAAATAAGCCTTTATTTTTAGAAATCTTAGTTTTTAATTCCTCTAAATAAATTACCTCAACCAATTCTAAAATCTCTTTTATATTTATACCTTTTGATTCAAGTTTTTCAACAAATTTTTTTGAAGCTATTATTGTTTTTATTTCTGCTAATTCAATAGAAGATTTTAAAGAGTTTATCTCACTTGTATAGTTTAGATTTATTGCTGTTTTTCCCATCATTAATACTGTGTAATTTATAAATGCACCGCTGGCAGTTGAGGGAACTAACAGACCTATATTTTGACCTTTTATCTCTTTTTTCAATAAATCTTTAAAAAGTATTGATGCAGTTAAAAACTTACTTCCTGTCATCTCTAAACCTGTTGAATCAGCAAAAACAATCTCTGAAGAAACTTCTTTTAATCTATCAAATATAGTTTCATTTAAAGGTTTTAGATTTCTTATATGCTCTTTCCAAGATTTTGAAGATAATTCAAAAACCTCTTTTTTTACACTAACAATATTTGCTCTTTCTTTCGTCATACTTCTTGCAAAAGATACCGTAACACTATTAGTTTTCTTTGATTTTTTGAACTTTTTATTAGCTCTACTAAACATAGATTCCCAAAGTCCTCTAATATAAAAAGGAATAACTTTTATCTCTGTTTGTGTTAATTCTAATACTTTTTCAAAACCTTTTTTAAACTCCCCTAAATGTCCGTTTCTTGTAATACTTCCTTCAGGGAAAAGTACAACAACACTACCATTGTCCAACTCATTTGCAATAAGTTGAATAGTTGATTTACTTGAAGCATTTGATATAGGAATTGCTTTAAACATTTTTAGTATCCAAGTTATATACCATTTGCTATAAATTGTTTTATCCATAACAAACTTAACTTCTCTTGGAACTGCCATTAAAATTATTGCCCAATCAAGCCAAGAAATATGATTTCCTAAAAGTAAAACTCCTCCTGATGAAGGTATATTTTTTATTCCATCAACTTCTAATTTATATTTTAATCCCACAATACTTTTTAAGAATAGTAAAATCAAAGATTGAGGTAATTTATAAATTGTATATGCTGTTCCTATTACAATTATTAGTAATATTAAATATATAGTTTTTAATGGATCTAAATCAAAATAAGATACGATTGTTGTCATACAAAGCATTAAAAACATAGACAATGAATGAAACCAATTATTCCCTGCTAATATTGTTCCTAAAACCTTTTTCTTTGCATTAAATTGAATTAAAGCATTTAATGGAACAACAAACATTCCACCAAAAACTCCAAACATCAAAAATGAAATTGCCAATAAAAACGGAGTTTGAACAACTGTTGAAACATATAAAGAAAAAGCCATACCAAAAGATGCTAAAGGAATAGTTCCTACTTCAATATAGTGTTTTGATATTCTTGAATATAATACTGAACCTATAGCTATTCCAATTCCTGAAGCTGCTATAACTCCATTTATTAAAAATACATCTGTAATATTTAAATATTGTTTTACAAAAGATGGAAAAACAGCCATTGTAGCTTGAGAAACTCCCCAAAATACAGACAATCCAATAACTGATAAAAAAATCACATCATGTGAAAAAATTGTTCTTATATTTTTAACTAATAACTTACCTTTAAAAAATTCATCTTTGTCTAAAGTCAAATTTTCATCTTTTACATAAACTGTATTTATTCTTCTTAAAAATAAAAATGAAACTACCATTTCTAAAAAAGCAACTGGTAATATATAATAAGTCAATGGCAAAATTGCAGTTAATAGTTCTTCTTTTGAAGTTAAATTTTGAAGATTATTTACATTGTAAAAATTTTCAAAAACAAAAGATGCAACACCAATTGAAAATAATATAGCAATTATTGAAATTGCTTGTAAAGCAGCATTTCCACGTGAAAGATTTTTTTTACCATAGATATCAAGAATAAGACCAAATTTAGCTGGAGAATAAATAGCACTTTGAACAGCCAATAAAACTAAAGAGAACATTGCAAAATAAAAATTTTCACTCATATATGAAATTATCATCAAAACTGATAATAAAAAAGATGATGCCGCACCATAAACCATAATATTTTTTTTATTATATTTATCAGATAAATATCCACTTAGAGTAAATAGAAGTAAAAATGGGATTATAATCATTGCATTGATTACTGAAATCCAAATTACTTGTGTTGTTCCATCAAAAACTTTGAAAGCAATATTTTGTAGTAATACTTTATGAGCAACATCAACGACAGCATTACAAAAAACCACAAATAAAAATGCAATTTTTATTGATAAAAGATTATTTATTTTTGTCATTAGTTATCCTATTTAATTAAATTGATTTAAATTTGTTTCAAAAAATTCTTTTAAATTTTCATTTAATATTTGAGAATTTTCTGGAATATTGATTTGCTCACCTATAAATACTTGACAATTAAAAGGAACAAATAAAGCTTCTCCTTTTGGTAAAGAATTACCTAAACCTTGCATTGCTATAGGAGTAATAGGTATATCTTTTTTATCTTTTAATAAATAATATAACCCTTTTTTTAATCTTGTCATTTGTTCTGGTTTTCCCCTACTTCCTTCTGGAAATAATATTAAAATATCTCCATTATCTAAAGCTTCATGTGGCTTTTTAAATAACTCTTCTTGAGAACTCGCACCCGTTCTATCTAAAGGAATTATTCCTATACAATAAGTTGAAATCCAAGATATAAATTTATTTCTCATAAAATAATCTGCTGCTGCAACTGGACGAATTTTATCTATCATAGACAAAGGATATAGACTCATAATTACTAAAGTATCTAAATGACTATTATGATTAGGAGCAATAACAGCTCCACCCTTTAAAGGTAGATTTTCTCTTCCTCTAATATTTAATCCTAAAATAACAAATACAATAGGTTTTACTATAAAAGCAAAAAATAAAATTTTAATAACTCTTTTCATATTAATAACTCACATAATATAAGAAATGGAAAAATGCTGGTGCTGTATACATTAAACTATCAATTCTATCTAAGATCCCACCATGACCAGGGATAAATGTACCTGTATCTTTTATTCCGATATCTCTTTTTACACTTGAGATTACAACATCTCCAAAAAATCCGATACAAGAGATAATAAATCCTGCAATAAATCCATAATACATATCTAAAGGTGTTAAATAAGGTGCAATTATTCCAGAAATTAATGTAACACTAAAAACTCCTCCTAAAAATCCTTCCCATGTTTTATTTGGACTAACTTTTGGAATAATCTTATGTTTTCCAAATAATTTTCCAAAAACATATTGTGATACATCATTAAACTGTGTCATTATCAATAAAAATAAAACTGGACCAATATTTCCAGCTAAACTATTGTGAACTGGCAATGCCATAAGATAAGCAATATGACTTATACTAAAAACTGTTAACATTGTTGCCCATTGGATTATACTTGCTGATTTTATAAAACCATTTGTTTCTCCAATTAAAACCAATCTTATAGGTATAAATAAAAACAGATAAACAGGAATGAAAATTATAAACATTCCATACCAACCAATACTAATCCAATAATATTGCAAAGGAATAGATAAATAAGCCCAGAAGATTGCTCTTCTATCTACATATCTAACAGAAACAATTGATAAAAACTCTTTTAGAGCTAGAAATGATAAAAAAGCAAAAAATATTAAAGCAGATTTTAGACTAATACTTAATGCTAAAAAAACAATAGCAATCATCCACCACCAAGATTTTATTCTTAATCCTAATTCATTAAAATCCTTATTTGGATTTTTAACTTTTTTGTATTGATATATCAAAGTTGATATAACTAAAACAACAATGGTAAAAGCCATTGCATACAATGAATTTTGTGCAATATCAAACATTATTTTCCTTCTAAAGTGTTATAAATAGTCTTTGTTCTATTAACTATTGTTAAAAATGAACCAATTGTTATTACAAATAAAGTAATTGTCAAAATATAATCTGAATTAAAATATGAAAATTCAAATGGAGTTAATATTAAAGCTGTTGTCAAAATAGCCATTCTATGTTGTTTTGCCATTGGTCCTTTAAAGCAACTTCCAGCTTGCATACTTGTACCTAAAACTCTTACATAAGCTGTTAAAGCTGCAAAAAGTGCTGCTAAATATCCAAGTTCTATTCCAAAAGAAATATTTGTTATTGAATATCCTAAAGCTATAAAAAGTAAACTATCAGAAACTCTATCTGGAATATCATTAAATAATTCTCCTGATTTTGTACTCTTACCACCTTCAAGTGCAACCATTCCATCAAATAAATTACATAATAACCGCATTTGTATAAATAATGCAGCTAATATTGGAGAAATCCAAATAGTAAAAAAATTATCATTTGAGATAAACAATATAAAAATTGAAGCTATAAAAGAAGCTACAATACTACCTATTGATATTTGATTTGGAGTAATATCCTTTTTGCTTAAATAACTTGCGAACTTTTGACTCCAAACACTTCCTCTAACTTTTAGTGGTCTTCTGTTATTATTTTCCATATTTTCCCTTTCTTAATTTATTTTTGATACTTTTTTTGCCATAAAAACAGAAAATAGTAAGGAAACTATAACTGTTGGTGCAATAGTATAAAAAATATTTTGTGTATTTATCAATAAATGTCCTATAAAAACTATACTTGAAGTAATCATTACAGTTAATATTGCAACAACATAAGCTGAACTATTTATAAATAATCTGTTAAAAAAAACTATTAAATGAACCATAAAAATTGTTATTAAAAAACTAGCTATTCCTTGAAAAAAAGATGAAACAAATCTATTTTCATCTTTTATATTTATAAAATACGACCAAGTTCCCCATAAAATAAAAGCAAAAATTGCTGATATATATTTCTCTTTTTTCATTATCTAGCCTTTTTAAATTCAATAATAGTATGTCGATTGAAAATATAAGGTTTAAATGAATTAAGTATATCAAGAACTAAAACCTCAGGTAAATATCCATTTTTTTCTAAAACTTTACTTGTTAACTCTTTTTCAAGTAATGCAAGTTTTTTACTTGTATTTACATATTCACTTATAAGTTCCGTTGAGATGTCATATTTTCTTAACTCATTGAAAGTGTTTAAAACTTCTATTTCTGTTTTAAAATATACTTCTTTATCATCTAATAAATCAAGTTTTATAGCTTCATCTATATTTTGATTTATTAAATCTTTTTTTAAAATTGGATTTTTAATCTCACTACTAAGCATCTGTATAGATTGTAAAATTAAATCTGATCTGTCATCAAAATTTATTTTGTAATAATCAAAAAGTTCTTTTATATAATCAATTGAAAAATTTAGATTATCTTTGAAATATTTAATCAAATTTAAAACAGTGATTGTGATTTCAGGATAATATTTCATATTTTTTGATGTGCTTAAAGTATTTGGTAATAAACCTTTTTTATCATAAAATGAAATTGTATGATTACTTAAAGCTGTTAAATCAACCAATTCTGACATTTTATAATAGTTTTTATTCTCTATTATTTTCATAATTTTTCCTTTAAAGTATAAAGTTAAACTCTTTACTTTTGAAAGTTTATAAAAATTAATTTAAAAAGTCAAGAGTTTAACTCTTTACTTTTTATTTATCAACTATTAACCACTTATTAGATAAAATCTGATTATCTATCAAAATAAAAAATAATCATTATTAAGGAATTATATGTACCAAACCATGAAAAAAGAGTGGTTTTCAAATATTAGAGCTGATTTTTTATCAGGTCTTGTAGTTGCACTTGCACTTATCCCTGAAGCAATTGCTTTTTCTATTATTGCAGGAGTTGACCCAAAAGTTGGACTTTATGCTTCATTTTCTATGGCAGTTGTAATTGCATTTGTGGGAGGACGACCTGCAATGATTAGTGCAGCTACTGGTGCTATGGCTCTTGTGATGGTAACTTTAGTAAAAGAACATGGATTACAATATCTTCTAGCTGCTACACTTTTAACTGGTGCCATTCAAATATTTTTATCATATATTGGTATTCATAAACTTATGAGTTTTGTTGCACGTGCTGTTGTTGTTGGATTTGTAAATGCACTTGCAATTTTAATCTTTTTGGCTCAACTACCTGAACTAACTAATGTAACATGGCATGTTTATGCTTTAACTGCCGTTGGTCTTGGTATCATATATCTATTTCCTTATGTTCCAAAAATAGGAAAACTTTTACCCTCACCTCTTATAACAATTGTAGTTCTTACTATATTTGTATATTTTATTGGTTGGGATGTGAGAAATGTTGGAGATATGGGAGAATTACCAAACACTTTACCAATATTTTTATTTCCAGAAATTCCTCTAAATTTTGAAACTTTACAAATCATTTTTCCATACTCTTTTGCTTTAGCAATTGTTGGACTTTTAGAGTCATTTATGACGGCAACCATTATTGATGATTTAACAGATACTAAAAGTAATAAACAAACAGAAGCCAGAGGTCAAGGAATCGCAAATATAGCAACAGGTTGTATTGGTGGAATGGCAGGTTGTGCTATGATTGGACAATCTATTATCAACTTCAAATCAGGAGGTCGAGGAAGATTATCTACTTTTATTGCCGGTTTTTTACTTTTGATAATGGTTGTATTTTTAAGTGATATAATTTCTATTATTCCTATGGCTGCACTTGTTGCTGTTATGATAATGGTTTCTATTAGTACATTTAATTGGTCTTCAGTAAAAGAGTTAAAAACACTTCCAATTTCAACAAATCTTGTAATGTTATCAACAGTTTTTGTTACAGTTTATACACACAATCTTGCGATGGGAGTAATCACAGGAGTTTTACTTGCTTCTTTATTTTTTGCAAATAAAATTTCACACTTTATGTACAATGAAACTTCATATAATGAAAATAAAACAATAAAAACTTATAAATTTGTAGGGCAGGTATTTTTTAATAGTGCTGATAAGTTTTATGAAATGATTGATTTCAAAGAAGATATTAAAAAAGTTATCATTGATGTTTCAAAAGCTCACTTTTGGGATATTTCAGCTGTTTATGCTTTAGACAAATCAGTAATTAAACTGCGAAAAGAAGGTAAAGAAGTTGAAGTTATAGGACAAAATGAAGCAAGTAAAACTATCATAGATAGATTTGGAATTCATGATAAACCTGAAGAAATAGAAAAAGTTATGGGTGGTCACTAAAATAGAGAAAAACTTCTCTATTTTGGACTAAAAAGTTCTAAAATTAATCATTTATTTTAAAAACTTTCCAAGCTGAAATAAGCAAAATAATTCCTAATATCATAGCTATATATTCTGAATTCACATAATCCAATAACATTGCTCCAATAAAAGAACCAATAAATGACCCAATAATCATATATACTATAAATGTTTTTTCTTTTAGTATTTGTTTAAATTGTTGACTTTTTGAATACCTAAAAAATGCCATAAGCATAGTTGGTAAACTTATACATAAAGAGATACTCCCAGCTAGTTTTGGCTCTAACCCAAAGAGTAAAATTAGAGTTGGAATTATAAACTCTCCACCAGCTACTCCTAAAATTGCTGAAATAACACCTATTAACACACCAGATATTACACCAACTATAAAAAGAATTATTTTGTTTGAAAAAAGAGCTTCTCCATAACTCAAATAATTATGTCCTATTAACATACTTAAGGCTAGGATTATTAATAATACAAATATAATTTTATTTAAGATGACTTCTCTTAGATTCATAGCATAATTAGCGCCTATATATGCACCAACCAGACTACCAATTAAAATATTTATTATGATGGAAGAATAAGGGATAATCTCTTCAAAACCTATAGTGTGACTTCTAAAAAAAAGTGAAAAAATCACTACAGCTAAAGAAACTATTTTATTTATGATTATTGCACTTAAAGTTGCAAAACCAAAAAACTTAACCAAAATAGGAAGTCTAAATTCAGCACCACCTAACCCAATTAATCCACCTAACGTTGCTACACTTCCACCTGTCAAAAAGGAAAAGAAATTTTTATTTTTGTACATAAATCCCTCCAATAATGGATTTGTATATACAGTTATTATTCCTTTGAAAGATTTTAGTTATTTTTTTCTGTAAGTAAATTTACTATTTCATCAACATTTAACTGTTTTCCAGTACTTTTTACTATTCCATCAACAACTAAAGCTGGTGTACTCATCACTCCATAATTCATTATTTCTACAATATCTTCAACTTTTTTAACTTCATGGAAACCACCAATTTTTGCAACTGCTTGTTTTACAGCTTCTTCTAAAGCTTTACATTTTGAACATCCAGTTCCTAAAACTTCTATCTTCATTTTTTCTCCTATAAAATAGTATTAAATAAATAACCTGTCATTAAAATAGAAACACCAACTATTCCAAAGAATATTGAAATAAGTTTTAAACTTAATACTCTTTTTAAAATCATAGCTTCTGGCAAACTAAGAGCAACAACTGCCATCATAAATGATAGTGCTGTTCCTAAAAGCATTCCTTTTTGTGTTAAAACTTCAACTAGTGGTAAAATTCCTGCTGCGTTTGAATACATTGGTATTCCCATAATAACTGCAACTATTGGAGCATACCAAACATCTCCACCTGCATATTTACTTATAATTTCTGTTGGAATATATCCATGAATAAATGCACCTATTCCAACTCCAATTATCACATAAAGATAAATCTTCTTAAAAATATCTGCTGTATTATCCCAAGACTCTTTTAATCTTTGATTAAATAAAGTTTCATCACTATTTGAACCATTGCAACAACTATTTACAGGTTTTACTTCTATTAAAACTTCTTTTTCTAAATTCATACTTCCAATAACAAGTCCTGCAATAATAGCTATTAATAAACCTATTCCCACATATAATAAAGCAATTTTCCAACCAAAAAGTGAAAACAACATAGCAATTACAACTGCATCACTTAGTGGTGCAGAAATCAAATATGAAAAGGTTACTCCTAAAGGAATTCTAGCTTGTAAAAAACCTAAAAAAAGCGGAATTGCACTACATGAACAAAATGGTGTTATAACTCCAAAAATAGCAGCCATTACATGACCAACTATTTTGTGTTTACCACTTATGTAATCTCTTGCTTTTTCTATTGGGAAATAACTTCTTAAAAATGTAACTATATAAATAATAGTAATTAATAGGATAAATATTTTAATCGTATCATAAATAAAAAAATGCAACGCATCACCTAAATGACTACCTTTAATCAATCCTAAAATATCAAATACAAATATTGAAGTTAAATTTACAAGCCAATCAAACATCTATTTTAATACCTCAACAATTTTTGGAAGAAGTTTTTCTTCTATCTCTTTATATGTTTCTTCAAAAGCCTCAAAACCTTTTCCATCTGGATCTTCAAATCCCACATGAATAACTTTTATAGCTTTTGGAAACATTGGACAAGTTTCATTTGCATGGTCACAAACTGTTACTACTAAATCATACTCATTATCTATTACTTTGTCAATTGTTTTAGAATGATATTCTTCTTTCCAAATTCCTTTTTCTTCAAGAAGTTTTTTTGCATTTGGATTTACTTTTCCACTTGCTTTTACTCCACTACTATCTGCACTAATTCCATCTAATTTAGCATTAATCAAAGCTTCAGCTATAATACTTCGACAAGAATTTCCTGTACATAAAATTAAAACTTTTTTATTCATTATTTTTCCTTTTAAATTGATAATAAAACTATTAATAAAACTGGAGGAGTTATAATAAGTCCAAATTTACTATATTCCCAAAAGCTAATTTTTACACCTTTTTTTGCTAAAACATGAAGCCAAAGAAGAGTAGCTAAACTACCAAATGGAGTCATTTTTGGTCCAAGGTTACACCCAATAACATTTGCATAAATCAATGCTTGATTTGAAATATCAGTTAAAGCTATATCCATAATCATTACTGTTGGCATATTATTCATAATTGCACTTAAAAATGCAGCTATAAATCCTGTTCCAACAACAGCAACCATATCACCTTTTGTTGCAAGATATTGTAAAATTTGACTTAATTCATCTGTCAATCCTGCATTTTTTAAACCATAAACAACAATATAAAGTCCAATACTAAACCATACAACTTGCCATGGTGCTTCTTTTATAATATGTTTTGCTTTTACAGTTTTTGAAATAGTTGCAATTATTAAAAATATAACTGCTCCACCTAAAGCAAAAATAGAAATAGGTAAATCGTAAGCATCTCCTAAAAAATATGCACATAATAAAAAACCTAAAAAGAACCAAGAAAAATAAAAAAGTTTCATATTTTTGATTACACTTTTTGGCTCTTTTAACAAAGTTATATCCACAGTTTTGGGAATATCTTTTCGTAAAAGTAACCATAAAAAAACTATTGAAGTGATTACACTTACAATAAATGGAATTATCATATTAAAAAAGTATTCCACAAATCCAATACTAAAATAGTTCGCTGTTACTATATTTGTTAGATTTGAAAATACGAATGGTAAAGAAGCACTATCACTTATAAATCCACCTGCAAGTAAAAAAGCAACTATTGTTTTTGTATTTAGTTTTAGTATTCTCATTTTTGCTAACAAAATTGGAGTTAAAATTAACGCTGCTCCATCATTTGCAAAAAGTGCAGAAACAAAAGCCCCAAGTAAAATAGAATAGATAAACATCAATATTCCATTTCCATTTGAAAACTTTGCCATTTTAAGTGCAGCCCACTCAAAAAATCCTATTTCGTCTAAAATCATAGATAAGATTATGATTCCAATAAATGCTAAAGTTGCATCCCAAACTATATTTGTTACAGCAAGTACATCATCAAAATTTACAACTTGAAAAATCAAAGCAACAATTGCACCTAAAATTGCAGTTGTTCCAATTTGTAAACCTCGTGGTTGCCAAATTACAAATATCAAAGTAATCAAAAAAATTAAACTTGCAATTAACATCTATTTTTCTTCATGCATTTCTAAAATCTCTGATTTTAAAGTATAAATATAAGAATCAACTTCAATTTCATCAAATCTTTCTACTGTTACAGCTGTTCTTTCAAACTCGGCACCTTCAAACTCATCTAAACTATCCCAATGATTTATAAGGTTATCTGAATAAAATAAAAATCCATGAATAGTATCCTTTCCAGCATCAAGCCTAATCCCAGGATAACCCATACTTGCACTCCAACCAGCATCTATTAATTTTCCATTTACAGTTGCAGGAACAAATTTCCCAACTATATTTTCTAATACATAAGCATTTGGACAATTTGGCATTAGTGTTCCATATACAAAAAGTGTCTCTTTCAATTTTATTCCTTAATCTCACAAACTTTTTTTAGAGTTGGCAACTCTATTTGAAGTGTCATTATCTCTTTTATACAACTTTGTCTAAACTCATCTAAAGGTGAACGAATACTATAATAAGCCCATCTTCCATCACGTTCTAGTTTTAAAAATCCAGCTTCTTTTAAAATCTTTAGATGACGTGAAAGTCTTGATTGAATCATTTCAAATGAGTTTTCCAAATCACAAACACAACATTTTCCATAAATATTTATGAACTTAATTATCTTTACTCTTGTCTCATCATTTAAAGCACTAACTGTTTTTAAAAATATATCCATACTTGCTCCTTGATGATTTTTGAAAGTTTAACATAAAAATATTAATATATCAACATATCTTGATATATTAATTATAAAAATAGTAATTACTTAAAAAAAGTAATTACCATTGGAAGAAAAATTGCAGTAAATATTCCACTTAAACCCATTGCAAGTGCTGCAAAAGCTGCTGCTTTTTCACTTATTTCTATTGCCCTTGCAGTTCCAATTCCATGTGATACAAGTCCAAGAGCAAAACCTTTTGAAGTTTCATATTTTACTTTAAAAATTTTAAACACTATTGTTCCAAATAAAGCTCCAACAATTCCTGTAATTAAAACAAAACCAACAGCAAGTGAAGGAATAGCTCCAATTTGTTCTGAAGTTATAATTGCTATTGGAGCAGTTATAGATTTTGTAGTCATTGATAAAATAGTTGGAAGATGTGCTCCAAAAATATAAAGTAAACTAATTGCAATCACTATTGAAAAAACACCAGCTATAAATAGAGTTAAAACTATTGGTAAAAAAAGTGATTTTATATATTTCAAATTTTTATAAAGTGGAAGAGCAAGTGCAACTGTTGCAGGGCCTAAGAAAAAATGAATTATTTCAACACTTTTAAAATACTTTTCAAATGATGTATTTGTATAAACAATCAAAGATAAAATAATCACATAAGCTATAATAATTGGTTGTAATAAAGTATGTTTATTAAACTTTTCATAAATTATTATTCCTAATTTAAATGCTGCTAATGTGATAATTAGCCAAGTAAGTGGTGTAGAACTAATATAGTTTGTCAATGCTTCATAATTCATTTTTATTCACCCTTGAAGTTAGAAAATCCATAAATTTAGCTGCAAAAACTAAAGCTATTAAAGTTCCAAAAAATAGAGCTATAAATATAGCCCAAAACTCTTTTGTAATAATATCTATTTGAGTAATTATTCCCATTGCTGCTGGAATAAAAAGTAATGGAAGATATCTTAAATGAAGTGCAACTGCATTATCAAGACTTATAAAACTTCCTTTTCTAATCAATAAAAAAAATAACAATAAAACCATTCCAATTACAGGTCCAGGAACTAATAACTCAAAGAATTTAGCTATACACTCCCCTAAAAATTGAAATACTAATAAAACTATAATACCTTTTAACAAATCTATTTCCTTAAATTTATCTTTTAATTAAGTGGATCTTCTCCACTTTGCCATGTGGCTAAATATTTTTCAATTAAATGAAAATCTTCACCTTTATGTTCAGTAAATGTTATATACTGATTTTTTGGATTTATTCCAAAGTTATCTTTAATTACATCCATAAATTTTAAAGCTAATTCTCTTCTTTTTTCAATTGTTCTGCCTTCTCTTATATCAAGATTCATCAAACAAATATCATCAGTAACATTTGCTCTTCCAATAGTTAAACTATATTTATCATACTCTCTTAAACTAATAGCAATATGATCTGTTTTTGTATCCATGATTTGAGCAAAACTATTTCTTATCTCTTTTACAAACTCTTCTTTAGTTTCATTTGATACTTTTTTATTCAATTCAAACTGTAAATGAGGCATTTTTTATCCTTTTAGTTTTTAAATAATTGATAAATTGAAGAAAAATCTTCGTCACCTTTTCCTAACATTTTCATTTTAGAGAATAACTCTTTTGGAATTGCTGCACTAAAAAGTGGCTTTTTTAATTCATAAGCTAAATTTTGTAATAAATGTAAATCTTTATTTATTGCATTATTTGAAAAATGTGCAGAAAAATCTTCATCTATCAATTTTTGTGTTTTAGCTTTAAGTACAAGTGATTGACCACCACCAACTCCAAGTATTTCTAAAGCTTTAGATTTATTTATATCACAACTTTCAGCCATTGCTGTACATTCCGCAATTGTGACCATAAATGAACCTAAACAAAGGTTATTTATAAGTTTCATTTTTGTAGCACTTGAAGGTACAGGAAGATAAAAAATCTCTTTTGCAATCTTTTCTAAAATTGGTTTAACATTTTTAAATATTTCTTCTTTTCCAGAACTAACAACAGTTAATTCACCTTTAAGTGCAGGTGCAACGGAACCAAAAACTGGATTTTCTAAATAATTTCCACCCATACTATTAATTGCGTCATGAAATTCTAAAACATCTTTATAATCATTTGTTGTCAAATCTATAATTGTTTTTCCTTTTATTTCATCACATAAAAGCCCATTTTCTCTTGACAAAATATGACTTACTGCATCACTATCAAATAAACACATAAAAATCACATCACTCTTTAAAAGTAGTTCTCTTGGTGTATCAACTTTTTCATAAGGTAAATTTTCTATTTTTTCTTTATTTCTATTATAAACAATTAATGTCTCACCAACATCACTTAATCTTTTACAAATTGCTTGACCTAAATTTCCAAGTCCAATAAATCCTATTTTCATTTATATCTCCCTCTTATCTTTATATATGATTATATTAAAAATTCATTAAAATTACTTTTGTATAATTACCTTTTTAAAAGGGGAAAAAATGAATAAATTTTTAAAAAGAGATATTGCAACATCTTTTACAACATTTTTATTTTTAGTTATGGGAATAACTGGTGTTTTAATGTATTTTCACATTTTGGATAATTATACAAAAGAAATGCATGAAATATTAGGTTTAGTTTTTGTTTTAGTAATCTTCTTTCATGTTTTTTTTAATTGGAAAGCAATGAAAAGTTATTTTAGCAAAAAAGTTTTTTTAAGTGCTGGAATAATAATTTCTATCGTGGCTTTAACATTTATTTTAAATGCAAAAACAGGTGAAAATCCAAAAGCAATATTGATAAATAAAACATTAGAAGCACCCATTGAAACTTCATTTCTAATTTTTAGTAAAAATATTGAAAATGCTAAAGAGAAACTTGAAAAAGCAGGAATAAAACTAGAAAAAGCAAACTCTTTAAAAGAACTTGCTTCAATAAATAAAACTTCACCTTTTGAGATTATAAATATTTTATCTCAAGATAAATAGATAAGAGAAAAACTCTTATCTATTTTTTAAAATCTGCAACAATTTTAGCCTTTAAAGTATCAATTGTAAATCCAAATTCTTTGAATAAATCATTTGCAGGTCCAGATGCTCCAAATGTTTCCATACCAAATACAACATCAGCATACTTGTAGTATTCTAAACCACGCGCTGCTTCTACTGCATATACTTTAGTTTTTGGGTCAATGATTTTTTCTACATACTCTTTACTTTGTTCCATTAATAAATCAAAACAAGGAACAGAAACTACGTTTGCAATAATTCCTTCTTCTTCTAAAGAACAAGCTGTTTGAAGAGCAAGCATTAATTCACTTCCACTTGCCATGATAGTGATATTTGCATTTTCTCTTTGTTTTAATAAATAAGCTCCATTTGAAACATTTCCATAAGCTCTTTCATCTTTTAATACTTTTAAACCTTGTCTTGAGCAAACAAAAGCAGTTGGTGCTTTCATTTTAAGTGCTACTTTCCAAGCTTCAACATTTTCACTTGCATCTGCAGGTCTAAATGTATAAAAGTTTGGTAATGCTCTAAATTGAGATAAATGCTCAATTGGTTGGTGTGTTGGTCCATCTTCTCCAACACCAATAGAGTCATGTGTCCAAATAAAGTGTTGAGGGATTCCTGCAAGTGCTGCTATTCTTGCACTTGGTTTTAAATAATCACTAAATACAAAGAATGTTGCAGAATAAACTCTAAATAATCCGTATAAATTCATCGCGTTTGTAATTGCTGCCATTGCATGTTCTTTGATACCAAAATGAATATTTCTTCCATTTGGGAAATCACCCATATCTTTTAATTCAGTTTTATTTGATGGAGCTAAGTCAGCACTTCCACCTAAAAATCCTGGAATTGCAAGTGCTATTGCATTTAAGATTTTGTGATTTGAATCTCTTGTTGCAACACTTGAATCAACTTCAAAAGTTGGATAAACAATAGAATCAAAATTTGGATTTTTTAACTCTTCAATTTTCGCTTTTGTTTCAGCTGAAAGTGATTCAGTCCAAGCATTTTGTGCAGTAGAACCCACGATTAACTTATCAAAAGCACCTTTCACATCTGCTGGTACAAAGAATTTTTCTTTTGGATCAAATCCGGCTTTTTCTTTTGATTTAGCAATTTCATCTTCACCTAAAGGTGCACCATGAGAATGATGACTTCCTTCCATAGTAACTGCACCTTTTGCAATTGCAGTTTTTGCGATAATAATTACAGGTTGAGTTGCAGCTTTAGCTGTAACTAACGCTTTATCAATTTGCTCAAAATTATGTCCATCAATTTCAATTACTTCAAAATCAATAGCTTGGAATCTTTTTTTAACATTTTCACTCCAAGCTATACTTGTATCGCCTTCTATTGTAATAGAGTTTGAATCATAAATTATTACAAGATTATCAAGTTTTAGATGCCCTGCTGTTGAAGTTGCTTCATAAGAGATACCTTCTTGTAAATCTCCATCACCACATAAACAATAAACTTTATGGTTAATTACATCACGTCCAAGAAGATTTTGTGCATATTTTCCAGCCATAGCAAATCCAACTGAATTTGCAATTCCTTGTCCTAAAGGTCCTGTTGTTATTTCAATTCCATGAGTATGTCCATATTCTGGATGTCCTGGAGTTTTAGAGTGAGTTTGTCTGAAGTTTTTCATATCATTTACTGATACATCAAATCCCCAAAGGTGTAATAAAGAGTATACTAAACCTGTAGCATGACCACCACTAAATACTAATCTATCTCTATTTAGCCATTTTTCATCAGCTGGATTTACATTTAAATGTTTACTTAATACTGTTGCAATATCAGCTAATCCCATAGGTGCACCTGGATGTCCTGAGTTTGCTTGTTGCACCATATCAGCTGCTAAAAATCTGATAGTATCTGCTTGTTTTTGTAATAATTGTTTTGACATGATTATCCTAATAATGAGTGAAGTTTTCTAAATTTTTAGGATTATATCTAAAATTGATTGAATAAAAAATGAATTGATTTAGTTTAGTTTTTTGGAATAATTATTTTAAAAAATGCACCTGTTGAAGAATTTTTTGCAGTTAATTTTCCATTCATATTTTTTTCTATTATTAATTTTGACATAAAAAGACCAATTCCTGAACCATTAATTTTTTCATATGTAAAAAAAGGTTCAAATATTTTTTCAATAGGTTCTACTTTTATTCCTTCTGCATTATCTTCTATTGTTGTTACAATATTATTATTTTCTTCATAAATAGTTATTTTTATGTATGGCTCTTTTATATTTCGTTGAACTAATACATCTTTTGCATTGCTAATAATATTAATTAAAACTTGAGAATAATCATTTTTATATCCAATTAATTCAGGATTTTTTTTGATTATAATATCAAGTTTAATACTATTTGCTTTTAATCCACCACTTATAATATTTATTGTTGAATTTATTTGTTCTATTAATTTGAATCTTATTTTTTCTTTATCTGTTGCAAAAAAATCTTTAAAATCATCTATTGTATTAGACATATATTTTGTTATATGATTTAATTTATCTATTGATTCCAAAATTTCTTCCTTATTTAAAGTTTCACCTAATGCAATTTTTGCTTCAATTGGTAGAAATAAAGAATTGATTTCCATCAAAGGTTGTCGCCATTGATGAGAAATATTTCCTAACATTTCACCTAAAGAAGCAAGTTTTGCTTGTTGAAACATCAATTTGTCTTTTTCTCTATTCTTTGCAACTTCTTCTTTTATTCTTTTTTCAAGTTCTTTATTGTGATGTTCTAATTCTAGGAATTCATCAATTCTCGTTTGTCTCATATTTAAAAAAATCCAACTTTATAAAAAATTAAAAGCTATACAAATAGGAATTTTTCCTATTTGTATTTATATATCAGGTGTAATATCTATATCATCTTCAATTAATAATTTAACTGTTGAATTTTCTCCTGTTCCTGTATAAACATTGTAGTTTATACCATCTAATTGTTCTGTTCCTGCATTTGACCAATCACTTGGATTATCTAGTTCAATTACATCACCATCATCACCTTTGATTACTAATTGTTTATCTTCTTGAACTAACATATCTTCTAACTCTATAGTTATCTTATCATTAGTAGAATTTTCTAAATTAATAACATCTGTATTTTTTGTGATAACAGTTGTTAAATCAATATCTTCACCCATTAAGTTTTGGATATTTGATGTTTCTTCTTGAACAATTTTTACATTTGCACTAACATCAAATGATGTTTTGTCTCCATCTGAATCTGAAGCATTTACTTTAAATGTTTCAATTTCTTCTATAAAGCTTGATGATTTTGCATAATATTTATAATCACCTGTCTCAAAATCAAATGTAAATTTAATATCATTATCACCTAATAATAAACCATCTTCAGGGAAGTCATCTTTTGTATATTCTTTTCCATCTACTTCTATACTATCTATAGAAATTTCACCATCTCCTCCAACAACATTATTAATTACATTTCCATCAACTAATAACTCTTGTACTGTATTTTCAAGTGTATTACTTAAATCATTTGCATCACTAATAATTATTACATCTTCATTTGGATTTTGTGATATTTCTCTCATATATGTATTTAATTCACTTGTTCCAATACCTATAGAATACGTTTTATCAATATCTAAATCTTTCCATTGATTAACTATTTTATCATTTACATCTGTTGTTGCTGAACCATTTCCATCTCTATACCAATTACCCCAATAATCTTGAGTCATTCCATAAGTTGGTACTCCATCAGATACAAAATATGATATTGTTTTTCCATCAAGTGGTGCAGGATTATTTTCTAATGCAGTAATATTTTTTAATAACGCATCATCATAATTTGTTCCACCACCAGCACTAATTGCATTAATTAAACTAATAGCTTTAGAAGGATCTACCCATACACCTTTAATATCACCATAAGCATTAAACACATTTAATAATACTTTAACTTCACCTAAATCATCATATTTGTTTATCAAATTAACCATTGCAGCTTTTGCTAAAGTAATTTTATCACCTTTCATACTTCCTGAATTGTCTATTGTTAATACAAGATTATATTTAAATTCTTGCATATTAACTTGCTCTGATTCATTAACCGCATAAATTGTTGCATCTGAATCTATTGACTCAGAAGAAGAACTATTACTTTGTTCTGTAGATTTTGCTGTGATTTGTAAATCTACATATTTTACTTCAGATGGAACTGTCATTTTAATATTATTGTAATTGATAGATGTTTCACCTTGAGGTACAACTACTTCCCAAATTCCATTTCCTAAATTTGTCATATTTGATAAATCAAATGTTGCTCCTTCAGGTACTCCACTAATTTGTATAGTTAAAGTTTCACTTCCATCTGTATCAACTAATGCTGCACTCATATCAACTTCATAATCTACTGTTGTTGAAGGTGTTGTAATAATTTCTACTTCTCCTAAAGTTTTACCATCAGCAAATATAATACCTTCGATATTATTAATATATAATGTTCCTATCACTTGAGTATGTGCTTCATCGGCATATTGAGTTATAGTTCCATCCATTCCTGTTTCACCACTGTGAACGTTTACATTCCAACTATAATAGCTAGAATCTTTTCCTAAATATAATGTATCCGTTCCAGCACTATCATTAATTGTACCATTAATTAAATTTCCAAGAATAGCAATAAAATCATTCCCACCCATTGGTTCAATCTTAGCACCACCAGAAATATCTCCATTAATTACAATTATATTATCAGATGATGAAGTTTTTAAGAAATCATTACTATCTAAATTTTCATTAACAACTATATTTTGTGCAGCAGTTTCTGTATTATTTCCAACATTTTTTACTTCTGCATATGTATTTTTGTTTACTAAAATATCTGCAATATCATACGTCGATGTTCCAACTTTAACTACCAATTCTTCTGAAATTGAAGAAGATGTAACTTTTGTTACATTTATACTTGCAACAGGCTCATCTGCAACAGCAATTATTTCTATAGCTGTAGTATATTCATTACTAAAGTTTCCATTTCCATCACCAACTTCAAATTTAAGATTTCCATCAATGTCACTATTAGAAGTTGGTTCAAATATTAATTTTCCAGCTCCAACATCTGCTAAAGTAATGATTTGACCTTTATAAATCTCAATTTTTGTATCCTGCGTTACTGTAATTAAATTACCTTCTTTATCAATTATAGTTTCACCTTCTTTAACTAATAAATAAAGTTTACCACTATCTAAGTTTGGTAATTCAGTAATTTTAAATTCTTTTGTATTAACTGAAACATCTCCAAAATCATTTACTTTTAAAATATATGGAGTATCTTCATTTGTAGTTATACTATCATCAGAAGATTCTAAAACAGGTGTAAAGTCAAAAGTTTTTTCAACTTGATTTACTTTTTCATAATTTCCACCATTTATTTCAATTACTTTAACAACTACATTAGATAAATCCCCTAAATCTTTACTATCAACAGTAATTGTTGCTCTTCCAGTTGCATTTATGATAACATTTTCATATCTTACACCATTTATTTCTACAGTTGCTGTTGCACTTCCTTGAGGTGGATAATTTTCATCTAGTTGAATATCAAATGTAACTTTTCCTCCTTCTGTTACTATATCAGTTACATCTGTATCTACTACTTCTTTATATACAATTTTGTTAATTAAATAATCATCATCATAATTTGGAGCAGTAAATTCAACTTTATCAAATGCCACTAAATCTCCATTTGAATCAGGTAATTCAAATGTATAAGATAAGTCAACTCTATCTGTTCCACCTTGTGCTTCTACTGATTTTATCAATTCACCATCTGGAGTATAATAATTTACTTTTGCTTTTGTATTATTTCCTCCACCTGTAACTTCTGCATATCCTACAACTTGATTATCATTTATAAATGTTACTCTAGCTGTTTCTGTATTATTTCTCCAAGCAAATGCAATATCTAAAGAATTAACATCTTTTTCAAAATTAATAACAATTTTTTCACTCTCTCCATTTCCAAGGTTTCCTAATTCAGCACTATTAGCACCTCCAGTAGTTTTTCCATACACACCAAATCCATCATGGTCTGTACCTTTTATAACTGCAATATTTTTATCATTACCATTAGTATCTATTGCAGAGATTGAAATGCCTGTTAAATCATTAAACTCAGTATCTACATCAATAATTTTAGGTGCAATTGCTGTTGCAGTAATTGTTATATTAATTGGGTCAACATCATCATTGATTATAATTTCTGTTTTTTTATCAGTTATATCTATTTCTGTATTTGATATTTCTGATATTGATACTTCAAATGTTGTTGTATCTTGTTTATAATAGTCATCTACTCTATCTGTTTCAACATAAATTGTTTCTCTAGGTGTATATTCTCCAGCATAAATAGTAACTTCTTGTCCATTACTTAAAGTTATTTTTAAATCTTCTTGCAATAAATTATCAATACTAATACTAACTGTACCGATTACTTTATCCCCTGTTGCTATGCCACTTTCTTCTTCTGATACTGTACTTCCAACTATTGTAATTACAGGAATAGTATCATTATCTGTAATACTTGTTACTACTGCTGTTTTATCTACTGTTACATTCTCAAATTGTTCTTGATTTGAAACTGTATTTATTGCAATTGTAAACTCTTCTGTCCCTTCTGCGTATACATCATCGATTGTTGCTACATTTACTGGTGCTTCACTTGAACCTGCTTTTATTATTACACTTGATGTTTCAGTAATATCATCACCTGAAGCTGTTGTATATGTATATGTAAATGTTACTTCCATATCTTCTGTTGCAACTACTGGGTTCCCTGCATCATCTGTTAATGTTACTTTATATGTTGCATTTTCCCCTTCTGTTACTGCTGTATCTACTCCAACTAATTTTACATTTACATTATCTTTTTCATTTGGTTGATCTGGATCTGTTGGTGTATATGGGTCTGTCTCATCTGTAATACTTGTTACTACTGCTGTTTTATCTACTGTTACATTCTCAAATTGTTCTTGATTTGAAACTGTATTTATTGCAATTGTAAACTCTTCTGTCCCTTCTGCGTATACATCATCGATTGTTGCTACATTTACTGGTGCTTCACTTGAACCTGCTTTTATTATTACACTTGATGTTTCAGTAATATCATCACCTGAAGCTGTTGTATATGTATATGTAAATGTTACTTCCATATCTTCTGTTGCAACTACTGGGTTCCCTGCATCATCTGTTAATGTTACTTTATATGTTGCATTTTCCCCTTCTGTTACTGCTGTATCTACTCCAACTAATTTTACATTTACATTATCTTTTTCATTTGGTTGATCTGGATCTGTTGGTGTATATGGGTCTGTCTCATCTGTAATACTTGTTACTACTGCTGTTTTATCTACTGTTACATTCTCAAATTGTTCTTGATTTGAAACTGTATTTATTGCAATTGTAAACTCTTCTGTCCCTTCTGCGTATACATCATCGATTGTTGCTACATTTACTGGTGCTTCACTTGAACCTGCTTTTATTATTACACTTGATGTTTCAGTAATATCATCACCTGAAGCTGTTGTATATGTATATGTAAATGTTACTTCCATATCTTCTGTTGCAACTACTGGGTTCCCTGCATCATCTGTTAATGTTACTTTATATGTTGCATTTTCCCCTTCTGTTACTGCTGTATCTACTCCAACTAATTTTACATTTACATTATCTTTTTCATTTGGTTGATCTGGATCTGTTGGTGTATATGGGTCTGTCTCATCTGTAATACTTGTTACTACTGCTGTTTTATCTACTGTTACATTCTCAAATTGTTCTTGATTTGAAACTGTATTTATTGCAATTGTAAACTCTTCTGTCCCTTCTGCGTATACATCATCGATTGTTGCTACATTTACTGGTGCTTCACTTGAACCTGCTTTTATTATTACACTTGATGTTTCAGTAATATCATCACCTGAAGCTGTTGTATATGTATATGTAAATGTTACTTCCATATCTTCTGTTGCAACTACTGGGTTCCCTGCATCATCTGTTAATGTTACTTTATATGTTGCATTTTCCCCTTCTGTTACTGCTGTATCTACTCCAACTAATTTTACATTTACATTAGTTAAATCTGTAGTTGGAGTAATGGCTACCGTATTACCTGTTTCTACAGGAATATTAGAAATAGATTCAGTTAAATTTTCCCATATAGCACTATCTGCTATACCATTTAAAGAATCATCTATTGAAGAAAAGATTGAATTAAATGTAGAACCATTAGATGTTGCTCCTCCTTGTTCTCCACCAGCTGCAGCGGCATCAAGTGTTTCAACTAATGATTGAAAATCAGAAATTATTGCTAATTTATCATTCCCATTTCCTGATCCTAATTCAACTGGTTTAGATAATAAAGCTTCTAATCTATCTATTATTTCACTGCCATTAAATGCATCATTATCAACTATATTATCAACATCTTTTTCATTAACTGTTTTATTAATTATTACTAAAGTAGGATTTTCCATACCTTCAACATTTTCTTGAAGAAGAGGAACTATTCCTTTTAAGTCAACTTTAATAGTTTTACCATCAATTTTAAACGTTAATTCTACTGATTGCTGATTATCTTTAAAATTTAAAACATAACTACTAAAACCATTAGAAAATATATATTGTTCACCTTTATTAACATTAAACTGTAAATCTTTATTTAAATCTACAACTTTATCTTGACCTTCAGACTTTATAGTTAACTTCATTTGATTACTCCATTTATATTTTAAATAATTTTTTATGCACTACTCTATTGAATAATCTTACAAAAATAAAGTCTCTAAAAAGTTTTTTAATTTATTATTTAATGAAGAAAAAGATAATTGTACTCAATTATCTTTCATGTAAGGATTCTTGTTTAACTTTAAGTATAGGTTTCAAAATAAAATCTAAAATTGTCTTTTTCCCTGTAACAATATCTACTGTAGCTATCATTCCTGGAATAATTGGTAGTTTTTTACCTTTTCTTTCTAAATAATTTTTATCAGTTTTTACTAATACACGATAATAACTTTTTCCTTCTTTTGAATCTTTATCAACAATTGTATCAGCTGAAATTTCTACAATTTTCCCTTCTAATCCACCATAAATTGAAAAATCGTATGCTGTAATTTTAATAATTGCTTTTTGACTTGGATTAATAAAAGCTATATCTTTAGGATCAATTTTTGCTTCAACAACTAAAGCATCACTCAAGGGAACTATTTCTATTAAATCCATTCCTGATTGAACAACTCCACCTATTGTATTGAAATTCAATTGTTTTATAATTCCATCAACTGGAGATGTAATTGTAGTTTTAGCTACTTTATCCCTATCACCTATCAATTTGGCTTCAAATCTATTTATTTGACTTACCGTTTTTTGTAACTCAGTTGAAGCTTCCGATTTAAAAGTATTTATTTTTTCTTGTATTCTATTTTGTGCCTCTGAAATTGCATAATTTGATCTAGAAATTGAAAGCTTAGCAGTTTGTAGATCACCCTTTGTCTGATTGTACTCTTTTTCTATATCAAGTAAATCATAATTAGATTTAATTCCTCTTTCAACCAATTTTCTAATAGTTTTTCTTTGCTGTTCTATAAAACCTAAACTATCCGTTAATTTTTTTATTGTACTTTCTATTTCTTTTAACTCTTGTATTTTTTGACTTTCTTGATTTTGAAGTACATTTATAGAAGATTTTAATTCTCTAAATCTATTTTCTAATAACAATTTTTCATTAATATCATATCGAGAGGAATCACCTAAAACTTTTTCATCAAATTTTAATTCTGGTAAATCCTTTTCTATATTTATTGTTGATTCTATTTCTAATCTTGCTTTTAGAGCTAATAAAGATAAATATTCTTGTCTACTTTCTTCTAAAGTTGCTTGAAATCTTGTTGTATCTATTTTCATCAAAGGATCATCAAACTTTACAATATCTCCTTCTTTAACAAAAATTTCAGAAATAATTCCACCATCTAAAGATTGTACAGTCTGAATTTTATCCGTTGGAATTACTTTACCATTTCCTCTTGCTAATTCATCTATTTCAGCTAAACTTGCCCAAAGTAAGAAAATCAAAAATATTCCAGTAATAAGCATAAAAATTACTCTACTTACTGAGCTTGGTTTTTCATTTGAGTTTGAATAAGAAGTATAAATAAACTCTAAGTCTTCTTCTTTTTTGTCTCCTAAACCATATAAATTTTTAAAATCATTTAATATTTTTGAAAAAAAACCTTTTTGTTTTTTGATCTTTTTTTCTACTTTTTTATTATCTTCATTAACTTTTAACGTTTCTCCTGACATCTGTAAATGTTCAGCATTTTTCATTGGAATATCTTTTTTGTCAATAGTATTCATAATTTAACCTACTTTTGTAGTAAATACTTCATCTTTTGGTCCATCAACAATGATTTTACCATTTTCAACTATTATAATTCTATCAACTAATTGAAGTAAAGATGTTTTGTGAGTTACAACTATCAAAGTTTTTTCACTTACAATATTTTGTAATCTATTAATAAAAGATTTTTCAGATTGTCTATCCATTGAGTTTGTTGGTTCATCTAACATTATAATATTTGGGTCAGAAATTAAAGCACGAGCTAATGTTACAGATTGTCGTTCTCCTCCTGAAAGCCCATCACCTCGTTCTCCCACTAATAAATCATATCCAGCTTCATGTTTACCTAAAAATTCATCTAAACCTGCAACTTTTGAAACCCTTAATAACTCTTCATCCGAAACATACTGTTCACCAATAGTTAAATTGTCTTTTATTGTACCCATAAATAAAAATGGCTCTTGAGGAACACTTCCAATAGAATGCCTTAAATCTGTAGGATCTATTTGTCTTGTGTCTAATCCATCAATTAAAACTGAACCTTTTGTTGGTTCATACAAATTCATAATAAGTTTTAATAATGTTGATTTACCTGAACCAATTTTTCCAAGAATTGCAACTTTTTCACCTTGTTTTATTTTTAAATTAATATCTTTTAATGTTTGGTGATTTTGATCTTTATATGAAAATTGAACATCTTTTAACTCAATATCTCCTCTTAAATTAGGACGACTTATATATGACTTATTCTCTTTCTCAACAGGCATTCTCATTACTTCATCAAGATTATTTAAAGAAAGCATTGTTCTATCAAATTTTATAATCATACCAACAAGTTGGGAAATTGGTGCAATTACTCTACCATTTAATATCATTGCAGCAATTATTGCTCCCATCGTGATTTCACCATCTTGCGCTAAATAAACTCCTGCAGCTACTATTGCAATATTTGAAAATTGTGAAATAAAGGCTGTAAAATAACTAATTGTTTGAGATAAAAAGTGACCTTTATCAGCAAAATATACTGTTTTATTTATTGAGTTATCCCAATGTGTTTTCATTCTATTTTGAGCTTTTACACTTTTTATAATTTCTAATCCAGAAACAGTTTCAATAAGTGTAGTTTGTTTTATTTGTTCTTCTTTTACAGATTTTTCAATTATTGTTTTTAATGGTCTTTGTAAATACCAAGATAACAATAAAGATATAATAACAGTCGTAATTGTAATATATGCTAAGGGTCCCGCAATAAAAAATATAACTAAAATAAAAATTAAAACAAAAGGTAAATCAACAATTGCTGCAATTGTTGCACTTGTAAAAAATTCTCTTACACTTTCAAAAGATTGTAACCTACTCACAAATTGACCTGTTGATGCAGGTTTTGACTCAAGTTTAATATTTAATAAATGATTAAATATTTTATTTGCCATAATTGTATCTGCTCGCTTACTTGCAAGTCCTAAAAAATAAGAACGTAATACCTTTAATAATAAATCAAAAATCATAACAAGAGAAATTCCTATAAATAAAGCCCACAATGTTTCTATTGCATTATTTGGAAGAACTCTATCATATACATTCATCGTAAATAAAGGAGTTGCTAATATAAAAATATTAATAAATAATGATACAGCAACTACTTGTTGATATATTCCTTTATTTCTCTTTAAAGTACCCCAAAACCAATTTTTAGGATTATCTACAACAACTTCTTTTTCAATTCTATTATTAAAATTATATTCAGGTTTAATAATTATTACTTCACCAGTATATTCACTTTCAATTTTTTGAATAGTCATTTGAGTTTCACCTGCGATTAATCCAGGTAAAATAACTTGAGCTACACCTTCTTTCAAATTATAATCAACTAAAACACAAGCTCTATTTTTATCTAAGATTAAAACAGAAGGCAATGCAAGTTTAGTAATATCTTTTACTTTTTCTCTTTTTACTGTTTTAGTAACTAAGCCTATTCGAGAAGCTGCTTGATGGAACATAGAAATGTTCATTGATTTTTTATGTATTGGTAAACCGAAAGTTAGAGATTCAGCAGATGTTTCTCTGTTGTGATATTTAGATAAAAAAAGTAGACAACCTAACAAGTCATCTACTTTTCTTCTATCTTTTAAATTTCCTAATGTTTCATTTTCTATTAAATTAGAGTCATTATTTTCCAATATTTACCTTTTTATTAGAAATCCTAATTATTATATTTTGAATATAATTTTTGATGTTTTGAGATATTATCAATATATGGTTTATTTACTCTTATAGAAGTAGGTAAATTTTCCATTGCAATATTAGCATCTTTTACTGATTTAAATATACCATAAATAACCTTAGCACTCTTCATTTCTGGACCAAAAGGATAAGTATACGAACTATTTTTATCTAAGCCATTTGCACTAACATACTCTTTTGCATTTTCTAATCCTTCAGTCGTTGTAATATTTATCGTATAGTACTCTGCTGGAGCTTCTAAAAAAGTTGCATATTCAGATTTATTTTCAATTGGCATTTTTGTAGGAGCAACTAATGGTTCAGCTTTTTTTATTTCTGTAGGTTCATCACCTAATAGTGCTTTTAAATCACTTGATTCATTATTATTTTGTGCAGCTAGCTTTTGTTCTGAAACGATATTATTTAAAGCTTTTTCATCAGAACAAACATCATTTTTTGGATCTAGAACAGTATCAGTTACCATAGATAAAGAGAACAAAATATCATAATAATTTTTATATAATTCGTATTCTCTATTTACTAAACTTTTTTTAGCTTCATAAAGAACTGTTTGAGCATCTAAAATATCAACAAATGTTCTAGTTCCTGATTCAAATTCACTTTTATATACTTCAACTATATTTTCATTTGCAACAACATAATCTTTAAGCACAGATATTCTATCTTTATTTTTTAAAAATCTTTGATAATTAACTTTTAACGATTCAACTACTTTATTTGTAACTGCATCAAGTCTCTCTTTCTGTTCCGCTAAAAATAGTTCTTCTTGTTTAGATACGGCATGATCTCCACCACCATTGTATAAATTCCAAGCCAAATTTATTCGACCATATACTTGGTTTTCAATTCCTTCTTCATTTAATGATAAATCATTATCTGTTAATGCTTTTAATTCTAAACTAAAATTTGGTAAAAATTTTGCATCTGCTTGTGCAATTTTTTCTCTTTGAGCTTTTACTCTTTCTATTTGTTCTAGAATTTCATTATTCCTTAAAACAGCTAGTTCAACTATTTGTTGTAAACTATTTGGAATCTTTGATAAATCCATTTTAGGTCTACATTCATTTCCTGTTGGGTCAATTCCTACATATCTTTTAAATGTACTAATTCTTGAACTTTTTAAATCATTCTCTTCTAAATATTTTTCTTTCACAAAACTTAGTTTTGAATCAACTTCGTATGTTTCTAAAATTTCACCACTAATTGCTTCTTTTTCTTTTGCAATTTGAAGATTCTCTTCATTTGTTGTGATCATATCTTTAGTTAATCCTAACATTTCGTCATATTGAACTAAACCTGTGTAAGCTGTAATTGTTTCATAAACAACATTTTCTATATTATTATCACTTCTGTATTTATTTGCTAAATCATTATGTTTTGCTTCTCTTACTTGGCTAGGAGTTAAATCACCATCATAAAGCATTTGATTTAATGCTATTCCAACATTATATCCATCTTCTTGATCTGAACCATTTACATAATTATTTGAATTTGGTTGATCATATCTTTTGTCAGAATTACTTTTTTCTAATCTTCCATCTATATCGATTCTTGGTAAATAATTAGCTTTTCTTTCATCAATATATTTTTTAAAAGCTTCTTGATTATTTCTTTCAGCTATTACCTCAGGATTTGTTGAAAGAACTCTTTCTACACTCTCTTTTAAACTTGCAGCGTGTAAAAAAGAACTTGCAAAAAATGAAATACAAGCAAATTTTAATATTTTTGTTTTAAACATTTTAACTCCAATTATGTATTTTTAAGAGATTTCTTAAATAATTTTTTATGTTACTTTACTAGGTTAAAACTTAATTTAATATTAATCAAATATTAACAAATGTAATTCTAAAATTATTAATTACTTCTAAGTTTTAATATTATAACATAAACAATTATAAACAGAGAGCTTAAAAATGACTATCAGTAATCACTACAATAAAATTCTAAAAACCTTAAATATTCTCTATATTGAGGATGAAGAGACTATTAAAGAAAATGTAAAAAAAACTTTACAATTATTTTGTGAAAATGTACTTGATGCACAGAACATAAAAGAAGCAAAAGAATTATTACAAAATAGTAGAATTGATATTATTATTTCTGATATAAATTTACCTGATATTTCAGGTATAGATTTTATAAAAGAACTAAGAAAAATTGATAAAACTATTCCAATTATTATATTAAGTGCATATACAGATAAAAAATATTTATTAGAAGCTACAAAATTAAAACTTATTGACTATCTTACAAAACCTGTAGATTTCAAAAGTTTAAATACTGCTTTATATAATTGTGTAGATGAGATTTTAGATAATTCAAGATACATTATCTCATTTAAGAATAACATAACATATAATGTTTTGCATAAAAAATTAATTAATAATATAAATAATGAAGAAATCTCACTTACATCTAAAGAACTAAATTTATTAGATTTATTAATACAAAATAGTAATAGAGTTATTTCAACAGATGAATTAAAAGCTCATATATGGGAAGATGAATATGAAGCTACAGATTCGGCTTTAAAAAATCTATTAAATAAACTTCGGAAAAAAGTAGGTAAAGAATCTATAATAAACTTATCAGGTGTTGGATACAGATTGAATTACTGATGAAATTTTATATTTTTAACAATAGTTTGTTATAATCTTCTTCAATATATTATTAAATATATCTATACTTCATTTATTCTAGGTAAAAATGAAAATACTAGTAATAATTTTTTTATTATTTTTAAATATTTATTCAAAAGATGTAGATTTTAAAATTTCTTATGACCCAAACTATGCTCCATTTTCATATAATCAAGATGGTAAAGAAGCTGGTTTATATATAGATATTTGGAAATTATGGGCAAAATATAATAATTATACAATAGAATTTGTTGATGGGAATTTATGGGAAAATGCAATAAATTTAGTAAAAGAAGGAAAAGTTGATTTTTTTATAGGTACAAATTCATTTGAAGATTGGATGGTTTCTTCAGATTTTTTCTATGAAACAAAAAGTACATTTTTTACTTTAACAAAAAATAATTTTCTTATAGAAATGAAAGAACATTTAAAAATAGGATTAATTGGAAATGATTATAAAGATATTATTTTAAATAAATTTCCAGATTCAAATATTATAATTTATAATGACTATGTAGAATCAATCAATGCTTTAAGAAATAACCAAATTGATTTAATTTATGATGATAAATTAGCAATAGAATATTTCTCTGTTCAAAATAATTTATTCCATTTGATAAAACCTTTAGATAATTTAATAACAAAAGTTAAAACTCAAGCAATAACAACAAATAAAGAAAAAGCAGAAATTTTCAATAAAGGTTTTATAAAAATTCCAACTATAGAACTATTAAATTTAGAAAAAAAATGGATTCTAAATGAAAATGAGCAATATTATCAAAACTTTAAACAACCACTTAAACTAACAGATGAAGAGTTAAACTTTATAAAAAATAATATTATAAAAGTTTCTATTTCTAATTCTTGGGAACCTTTCACTTTCAAATCGAAAAATAGTGACCCAATTGGTATCTCTTCAGAATATTGGAAATTAATTTTAAATAAACTTAATTTAAAAACAAAAAATGAATTTTATGAAACATTTTCTCAACAATTAAATAGCATAAAAGATAAAAAGAGTGATTTGATTTTCAGTGTGGGAGAAACTCCTCAAAGAAAAGAATATGCAACTTTTTCAAAAGAATATGCAAGTTTTCCAATATCCATTGTTACAAAAAAAGATGAAAACTTTATTGAAAATATTTCTATAATAAAAAACAAAAAAATTGCAATTGGAAATAATTTCACGGCACATAATATATTAAAAAATAAATTTCCAAATATGAACTTTATACTTGTAAATAGTATAAAAGAAGGATTGACTTTAGTTTCTAAGGGTAAAGCTTATGCTTTTATAGATATTCAACCTGTACTTTTTTATAATATTGCAAAATACAATTTTGACAATTTAAAGATTTCTGGTAATACAGGCTTAAATTTTAGTTTAAAATTTATGATTAGAGATGATTATCCCATTCTAGAATCCATTTTAAATAAAGCCATATCTTCAATTTCTATAAATGAATTAAATTCAATTATAAATAAATGGCACAATGTACAGTTTCAAACAAGTTTTAACTATGATATTTTTTGGAAGATGGTACTAGTTATTTTATTGATTTCATTGGCTTTTATTTACAGAAATTTAACTCTTAAAAATATAAATAGAACTTTAAAAACAAAAGTTGAAGAAAAAACAAAACAATTAAATGAAATAAATAAAAATCTAGAATTGCTTGTAGAGAAAAAAAGTAGAGAATTAATACAAAAAGAGAATATTTTAAATCATCAATCAAAAATGGCTGCTATGGGAGAAATGATAGAAAATATTGCTCATCAGTGGAGACAACCTCTTTCAGTAATTTCTACTGTCGCAACTGCTGCTAAATTGAAAAAAGATTTAAAAATGCTTGATGATAAAGAATTTTATGAAACAATGGATATTATAAATAACTCTTCACAGCACCTTTCAAATACTATTGATGATTTTAGAAACTTTTTTAGTAATGATAAAGAGGTTTCTTCTTTTAATATTAACACTCCAATAGATAAAGTTATTTATCTTATTAATAGTAAATTAAAAAATAGAAATATTCAAGTTATAAAAAGTAGCTTAGAAATTAATATTTTAGGACTTGAAAATGAATTTATACAAGTAATTCTAAATATTATAAATAATTCAATTGATGCTTTTGAAGATAAAAATGATATAGAAAAATATATTTTTATTAATATCTATAAAGAAAATTCAAATGTTATTTTAACAATCAAAGACAATGCAGGTGGAATAAAAGAAGAAATTATTGATAGAATATTTGAACCATACTTTACGACAAAACATCGAAGTCAGGGAACAGGAATTGGACTTTATATGTCTATTGAAATTATAAAAAAACATATGAATGGTGAAATTTTTGTTTCTAATAAAGAATATATATATAACAATATAAAATGCAAAGGAGCAGAATTTAAAATAAAACTTCCAATTAATGAATAGTTTTATTTATGATGATGATCTTCTTTTTTCCATTTTCTTTTTAGATTATGTATATATACTATCAATATAAAAAATGCACAAGATGTAAATCCTAAAGCAATTAATAAATCAGTTTCACTAGGAATTGTTTCTAATAAAATTAACTTTCTAATAATTACAACGAAAGCAATTTCTAAAAAGGTTAAAGCGTAATCAAAACCATTTTTTATAAATAATGTTTTTACAATTGCAATAACAATTAAAGTAAATAAACCATCTGTCAAAATATTTTTACTTGATGCAAAATCTAAAGCACCTTGAGCAAGAGTAAAAGAGACAATTTTATGAGATAAACTCATAATACAAATTGCTAAATACAAAATCATCGCTAAAATAAAAAAATATTTAAGCATATTTATCATTTTCAATAAAATAACATCAACTCTATTTTCTAGAACTTTATCAATTTTATTTACTTTTATAAAAACTTTTTCAATAAGACTCTTTTTCTCTTCTTCTTTCATTATTTTACAACTTATGATTTATTTTTCGCAATGGTATCAAAGTTTCATAAAAAGAAGATAAATTATTAACCTATTTTTGTAAACTCTTCTAATAGCTTATTTGAAAGTGGAATTTCAAGTTTTAATTCTAAATTTATTGGTTTATTATCCCAATATTTTATGCTATTTGCAATTCCAAGATATATAAAATCTTGTGTTTTTTTATCAACTTGCGCAAATTTTCGCACAAATATATGAAGCTTTACACTAAACTTTTTATTTTCACACAATCTTTCACCATCACCTTTATCAGAAGAATGACTTGGTTTACTTTGATAAGTAAAAATATTTTTTGATAAAAAAGTATTATGATAATTTGCAGATTTTGAGAATTTCTCTTTTTCTAGATTTATAAATAAAAAGAAATCATTTTCATATTTCAAAAATCCACTTCCTCTAAATGAACTATGAATTTTTGGGAAATTACAAAGTTTTGCAATATTTAACATATTGTATTTAGAATAAAGTTTTAGAAATGGTTTTCCAAAATCAGTTGAGCTAAACTCCTCTTCATAATTATAAATTCCAAAATTCAAACTATCTTCAAAGATTTTTTTATAATTCTCATTTTTCAAAAGTTCTTCAAACTCTTTTGTTTTTTTTGCAACTTTTCCATCAAATTTCAAAAGTTTTAGATATCTACCAACTTGAGCTGAATCTAAAAAGTCTTGATTTAAATATAAGAAACTATGAATTATCGTTTGATCATCAACTCTATCTAAATACTTATTCAAAATTTTAAAAGCAATGTTAATATCACAATAATCATTGTTTAAAAGATATTTTAAAATCACAAATTCATAAATTCTTTTTATAGGAAATTCATTTTCTATAAATCTTATAGCTTTTGTAAAGTTTTCATTTAAAACTAACGCTTTTAACTTTTTATCATCTTCAACTTTTGCTAAAAATTCAATGTAAGATTTACTTTCATTTATAAATTTTAAAGGATTTATCACATCTTCAAATTGTAAAAAATCTACCAATGATGGAATTTTCCCTAAGATATTTTTAAACTCAAAATATTGCTCTTTTAGATATTTTAATTGATTGAAATTTTCTTTGTTTATTTGTTCAAGGATTCTATTTTTTGAAATTTCATCCATACTTATAAAAGCATTTTTAAAATCTGCAAAATTATTTTGAAGTGAGAGCTTAATACTCTCTTTATCAATCATTTTATTTCCAACCAAAGCAAATGCGATTAAATAAGCTTTTTTATGATTTCCAATAAAGTCAAGAACCGTTAAAAACTCTTTATTTTCATATTTTCTAAGACCTCTTCCTAATTGTTGAATAAAAACTATCGGTGAATTAGTTGGACGTAAAAACAAAACCATATTTATTGATGGAATATCAATACCTTCATTGAAAATATCAACTGTGAAAATTACTTCTAAACTGTCATTTTCATTTTCAAGTCTTTTGATACTCTCTTCTCTTTTAGAAATGGAATCTTCACTTGTTAAAGTTATAGAATTTATACCTTTTTTATTAAATTCATTTGCCATAAAATTACAATGTTCTTTTGAAACACAAAAACCTAGAATTTTTCTTTTATTTCCGCTATTTGAGTAAAAATTTATTTTTTCAACAATAAAATCGACCCTTTTATTCACACTTAAAAGTTTTGCTAAAACATCAATCTTTGTTAAATCCACATTTTCATAATCTATACTTTTTATATCTGTAATTCCATAATAATGAAAAGGAACTATTAAATCATGCTCTAGTGCGTCATTTAGCCTTAAATCAAGTGCTATATTTTCGTCAAAAACTTCATAAATTGAATTTCCATCCATTCGATTTGATGTAGCAGTAAGTCCTAATAAGAACTTTGGTTTAAAATAATCTAAGATTTTTTTATAACTAGAACTTGTTACATGATGAGCTTCATCAATAATTATATATTCAAAAAAATCTTGTGAAAACTCTAAAAAATTTAAACTCATAGTTTGAATAGTTGAAAATAGATAGTTTTTATTTTGCTCTTTTTTATTTCCTGTATATAACCCAAATGAATTGATTTCTGGCAAAATATTTTCAAAATTCTCTTTTGCTTTTATTAAAATATTTTCCCTATGAACTAAAAAAAGCATTGTTTTTGCTTTGAATTTTTTCACATCAAAGGCGCTTAGATAAGTTTTGCCTGATCCAGTTGCAGCAATAATTAAAGCTTTATTTTCACCTTTAGTTCGTAAATTTTGTAATTTTTGTAAAGCTTTTTCTTGCATAAAATTTGTTTTTATTTGATTTAAACTAAAAGATTGAAACTCTTTATTTTGAGAATTTAGAAAGTTAGAATATGAAGTTAAAAATTTGTCATTTACTTCAATTGAACTTTTCCAAAGAGATTCAAACTCATTTAAAACATCTCTTAAAAAAACATCATCTTTTTTTGTTATTGTTTTTACATTCCACTCAATATTTGATTTAAAAGCGCTTGCAGTTATATTTGAAGAACCAATTAAAATTTTATATTCATCTTTAAATTCAAATATATAAGATTTACTATGAAAACCTATATTTGAACTATTACAATCATAGATTTTTAACTCTATATTTTCAAACTCTTTAATTTTTTCTAATGCTTTTATTTGCGTAAAATTTAGATATGTCGAAGTTAATATTTTACCTTTTATATTTTTTTCTTCTAACTCTTTAAAACTATCTAAAAGTAGTTGTATTCCTGAAAAATTTATAAATGCTACATTAAAATAAAAACTATCACACTCTTGTAGTAATTCTGTGATATTATTATAAAAATTTGTTATTTGATTATTGGTTATTAAACTATTCAAAAAAAACCTTAAAATTAAAAATTGATTATAATCAAAGCAAACGTAAAAGATTATAAATCACAATTCATTCACACTTGTACTTTATAATTTTAAAAATAACCAAAAGGATAAATTATGAAAAAATTGATTTTAATTTCACTTTTAAGTATATCACCCGCACTTTTTTCAGCTGATATAGGTGTGAGAATCCAAACTCCAATAGGTAATAATGCCATATTAGATATTGGTTTTAGATCAGATGATCATAGATATGATAACAGATATAGAAGTTTTGATTATAACAGATATGGTTACTACGATAATTTTGGTTACTATTTTGGATACTTTGATAGAACTGGTTATTTTTATAACAATATTTTCTTCCTTTATGATAGTAGATATAGTTATTATGATAGATTACATAGAAGAGGTAATTTCAGACCTTCTCATCCGCATTATAGAAAATATGTTTACCATAAAAATAATGATTGGAATAGAACTCATCAGTTTAGAGATAATAGACAGCCAATATATGGACCTTACTATGACAAAGAGTATAGTAAACAAAATCACAATATGAAAAAGCATTATAATAATGATAAGCCATATTATAAAGAACATAAACAATATAACAATAATAAACAATATAAAGAACAAAGACAATTTAAAGATGATAGAGGACCTCATAGATAAATTGTAAAGTTTTATATTGAATAAAAAAAATATAATTTATTTAATTTCTCAAGAAGAATTAAATAATAAAGATATCTTATTTAATTTTATATATTCGAATGAAAAGTCTAATTACTATTTAAGTGAAGACTTTTCAAAGGATTTTTATATAGAATTAGCTTCATTTGGTTTTATAACTACTTCTATAACATTAAATGATAAATTTTATCTTCTTCCTGAAATACAATTTGATTATGCAATACTTGATTTTGAAAATTTACATATTAGTAAAAAAGTAAAATCTCTTTTAAATAAAGATAGCTATGAATTTCATATCAACAAAAATATCAATTTAGTTTTAGAAAAATTGGAAATTTATCATAAAACAAATTGGTTACGAGATAAATATAAAAACTTAATTTTATCTTTAATCAATTATAAACATTCAAATATAAATTTTGAAATAATGAGCATAGAACTCTATGATAAAAACTCGCAAGAGTTAATCGCAGGAGAAATTGGTTATAAAATAAATTCAATTTATACTTCACTTACAGGATTTTCTTCAAGTGATAAAAAATACAATAATTGGGGAAAACTTCAATTAGTTTTATTAGCAAATTATTTAAAAGAAGAAAAGTTTTCTTTTTGGAATTTAGGTCATCCTTATATGCAATATAAATTTGATTTAGGAGCGGTAAGCTACTCAAGAAAAGAATTTCTAAAAAGATGGTTACCGCTAATTTCTAATTAATCTTTTTTATTTATCTCACTTTTTTGTTTTATTGTTTCATATTTTTCTTTATAAATATCATTACCTTTAAAAATATAAAATAATGCAATTAATCCTAATATAAACCAAAAAATAAAATCATACTTTTTCAAAATAATTCCTACTTATAACCCACTTGCTAAATTAATCCCTAAGTATGTATTATAGGCTATATAACAAGCAACTAAAATTAACCCTTCAACTCTAGTAATCACACCTTCTTTATTTTTGAAACTATATGCCATAACTAAAAGAATGATTGTTAATAAAAACATTATTATCCAATCTCTTTGTAATACTTCAATTGGAATATTATTCATAGGAGATATAACCGTTGCTATACCAATTACAGCCAATAAATTAAACATATTTGATCCAACAACATTACCAATTGCAATATCATGTTCACCTTTTCTTGCAGCAACTACAGATGCTGCAAGTTCTGGAAGTGAAGTTCCAAGTGCAACTATTGTTAATCCAATAATTAAATCACTAACACCAAATTCTTGAGCAACACCAACAGCTCCCCAAACTAATAGTCTTGAGCTTGCAATTAGTAAAACTATTCCTACAATAAGCCAAATAATTCCAGCTTTTAAACTTAATTCATTTTCTATTAATTCCGCATCCATTTCTGCTCCAAAAGTATCGCCTCTACTTTTTAAAGCTGTATAAATAGACCAAATAATTAAACTAAAAAATCCAGCTAAAAGGATTACTCCTTCAAAAAATGTTAATGAATTATCTAATAATAAATATCCAGTTATTAAAACAATAACTAACAATAGAGGTATTTCTTTTTTGATAATTTTTGAGTTTACAACTATTGGAGTAACTAAAGCTGTAATTCCTAAAATAAGTGCTACATTCACTATATTTGAACCAATTGCATTTCCAAGAGCAAGACCAGGATTACCTTCCATTGCAGCGATTGCTGATACAACCATTTCAGGTGCACTTGTACCAAATCCAACTATTAAAATACCAATTAATAAACTTGGCATTCCAAGATGTTTTGCTGTACTTGCAGCCCCTTCAACAAACTTGTCTGCACTCCAAACTAAAATTACAAAGCCAACAACAATTGAGAGTAAATAGAAAATCATTTTTTACCTTTTTTTATAAAAAAATTTGCGCAATTATAGTTAAATATTATTAATCAAAAGTTTATCGATACATAAAAGCTTAATTCAAACTCATCATGTTCATCAAAAAAATCTAATTTATTATAAACAGCATAAGAAGGCTTTGTAGTCGTTTCATATTCACTTTTTGGTAACCACTCATGATATACCCAGTGAATAAATGGAAGTACATCTCCTGTTTTTCCTTTTAAATCAAATTTCGCATATACACCTTCTGCTATTTTAAATTTTGGCAATCTATCACTTTTTACATCATCTTTGTCATTAACTACTATACAACCAATATATTGGCACTCATTTAAAGGAGTAATGGTTGGATTATCATGAAAAAGAGCAATTCTTTTATAGGAATTAATATTATTTGTTAATACCCAAGTTTGAAGCTTCTGCCATGTCTCTTTAATATTTACATTATATCCCTTATTTCTAATATAAAAACTCTCAATTGCTGGCATTTTTACAATAGAAGGAACTATATTTCTAAAATCTGCTGTAGATTGCATAGCTTTTTGAGATTGCTGAAGTATCTTTTTTGAATACTCTTTATATCCTCCATTTTTCCACTCTTTTGGACTCATTTCAAATCTATCTTTAAAGATTTTTATAAATGATGATTGGGAAGAGTATCCACACTGATTTACTATATTAGAAATTGTCGAATATTTATTTGTTAAAAGTAGATTTGATGCTTTTTGAAGTCTAATTGATTTGATGCTTTCATAAATATTTTTTCCAAATGCCTCTTTGAAAATTCTATGCATATGAAATTTACTCACGCCTAAATCAATACTTAATTCTTCTATGTCTATATTTGTTTCTATATGAGTATAAATATAGTACATTATGTCATTTGCTATTTTTGTTCTTTTTTGTAACGTTTCTTTTTTCATAGTATCATTATAACACATAATAACTATAAAATAAGCACTAAAAAACAATTTATTTAGCACTTAAAAAGAAGAACATTTTGTTAAATTTCCCTAAAATTACACCCGTTTAAATCATTTATTGATTAATCAGAACTAAAGGATTTCCTTATGGAAGAAGTAAACTTAATCGCAGAATCAGTAAAGTTTATGTTTTTAGGGATGGGAGTAGTATTTGCATTCCTAATAATCATGATATTAGTACTAAAAGCACAAGGGATAATATTAACAAGATTTTTTCCACAAGAAGAGAAGAAAGTTGTAAATACAACACCAATAAAAAATAGTACAAATACAGAGACTGCAAAAATAGCTGCAATAGTAGCAGCTGTACAACATCATAAAAATCTAAAGGGTTAAAATATATGTCTAAAAAATATATAGATATCATGGATACAACTTTTAGAGATGGATTTCAATCTGTCTTTGGAGGAAGAGTCCTAATGAATGATTTCTTTCCAGCTGTAGAAGCTGCAAAAGAAGCAGGTATAACTCACTTTGAGTTTGGTGGAGGAGCAAGATTCCAATCATTATTCTTCTATCTACAAGAAAACGCATTTGAAATGATGGATAAATTTAGAGAAATCGTTGGACCAGATGCAAACTTACAAACTTTAGCAAGAGGTATCAACACAGTAATGCTAGATACTGGTTCTAGAGAATTAATCGACTTACATGCAAAAATGTTCGCAAAACATGGAACAACAACAATCAGAAACTTTGATGCATTAAATGATGTTCAAAACCTTGAATATAGTGCTGAATGTATTAAAAAATATGGATTAAATCATGAAGTAGTTGTTACACTTATGGATTTACCTCCAGGTTGTACTGGTGCTCATGATGTAGCTTTTTATGAAAAAACTTTAAGACAAATTCTAGATAGTGGCTTGCCATTTGATTCTTTATGCTTTAAAGATGCATCAGGGACAAGCTCACCTCAAAAAATTTATGAAACAATCCAAATGGCAAGAAGATTAGTGGGTAATGATACTCATATTAGACTTCATACTCATGAAACAGCTGGTGTTTCAGTTGCCTGTTATCTTGCTGCACTTGAAGCTGGGGCTGATGGTATTGATTTAGCTGCAAGTCCAGTAAGTGGGGGAACAAGTCAACCTGATATTCTTACAATGCTTCATGCAGTAAAAGGCAAGAATTATGATTTAGGTGGTTTAGAAATTGATAAAATTCTAAAATACCAAGATGTATTGGCTAATTGCTTAAAAGACTACTTTATTCCTCCTGAAGCTACTCAAGTTTCTCCTTTAATCCCATTTTCTCCAATGCCAGGTGGTGCATTAACTGCAAATACTCAAATGATGAGAGATAATGGTACTTTAGATAAATTCCCAGAAGTTATTAAAGCTATGAGAGAAGTTGTTGAAAAAGGTGGATATGGTACATCTGTAACTCCTGTTTCTCAGTTTTATTGGCAACAAGCATACGCAAATGTAATGTTTGGTCCATGGAAACAAATTGCTCCTGGATATGGAAAAATGGTTTTAGGTTACTTTGGTAAAACACCAGTTGAGCCAGATGCAGAAGTTGTAAAACTTGCAGCTGAAAAACTAAAACTTGAACCAACAAAAGAAAATCCTTTAGATATAGCAGATAGAGATGAAAAGAAAAAAATCTCTGTTTGGAAACAAAGATTAGAAATTGAAGGAATTGAAGCAACTGAAGAAAATATCTTTATTGCTGCTGCTTGTGATGAAAAAGGAATTGCATTCTTAAAAGGTGAATCGCCTTTAAATGTAAGAAAAATTGATACAGTTTGTGAAGATAATAAAGATTGTAAATTAGGAGAGAATAAAATGGCAAATGCAAATGGAAACTATACAGTTGTAGTTGATGGTCAAAAGTTTAATGTAACAATTGCTGAAGGTAATGCAGATATTCAAGTAACTCCTGTTTCAAATGCAGTAAGTTCAGCACCTGCTGCTTCTGCACCTGTTTCTTCAAATGGCGGAACAGAAGTACCAGCCGCAGTAAATGGAGCAGTATGGAAAATTTTAGTAAAAGAAGGTGATAGAGTTGAAAAAGATCAACAAATCATGATTCTTGAAGCTATGAAAATGGAAATAGATATAACTGCACCAGTTTCTGGAGTTATTACTAAAATTTTAGTTGAAAATACGCAAGCTGTTGATGAAGGTCAAACATTAGCCATTATTGGTTAATGAGGAATAATTTGATGAGAAAAAATATACTTATAGCTTTTTTTCTTCTGTTTAGTGCATTTGCACTAAATAGTTTTGCTTCAACACCTAGTGTTGAAACACCAACTGAAGAGAAACAACCTTATCATTCAAAAACGATGAGTGAATTAGTTGATTCATTTTATGCAACAACTGGTATTAAAGCTTTGTTTGAACCGCAAGCTGGTGTACTAGATTCACATGGAAAAGAGATGACATTCTTTGCTCAAGGGTATGGAAGAATCATCATGATTTTCATCTGTTTCTTATTGTTCTATTTAGCAATTAAAAAAGGGTTTGAACCATTACTATTAATTCCAATTGGATTTGGTGGATTATTAGCAAATATACCAATTGCAAATATGGCAGGACATGATGGAATGCTAGGAATTATTTATAGTATGGGTATTACAAATCAATTTTTCCCATTATTAATCTTTATGGGTGTTGGAGCTATGACAGACTTTGGTCCATTATTAGCTAATCCAAAAACTGCCCTTCTAGGTGGTGCTGCACAATTTGGAATCTTTGGATCACTTGTTGGTGCAGTTTTATTATCTCAATTTGTTCCAGGGATTAACTTTTCATTAGAACAAGCTGCTGCTATTTCAATCATTGGTGGAGCTGATGGACCAACATCTATTTTCGTTGCTTCAAAACTAGCACCTGAATTACTTGGAGCTATCGCAGTTGCAGCATATTCATATATGGCATTAGTACCACTAATTCAGCCACCAATTATGAGAGCATTAACTACAGAAAAAGAGAGAAAAATAAAAATGTCTACACTTAGAAAAGTTTCTAAGTTAGAGAAAATTGTTTTTCCATTAGTAGTATTATCTTTAACATTATTAATTCTTCCAGATGCTGCACCATTAATTGGAGCATTATGCTTTGGTAACTTTGCAAGAGAATCAGGAGTTGTTGATAGACTTTCTGATACAATGCAAAACGCATTAATTAATATTGTAACAATATTTTTAGGATTAGGTGTTGGTTCAAAACTAGCATCAGAGCAATTCTTAGTAGCAGAGACTTTAGGAATTATGGCAATAGGTCTTTTAGCATTTTCTGCAGGGACTGCGATGGGTGTAATAATGGCTAAAATAATGAATTTAGTAAGTTCAAAAGAGAGTCAGATAAATCCTTTAATTGGAGCAGCTGGAGTATCTGCTGTGCCAATGGCAGCAAGGGTTGTTAGTAAAGAAGGTCAACTTTATGACAAATCGAACATTTTATTAATGCATGCGATGGGTCCTAATGTAGCTGGTGTTATTGGTTCAGCAGTTGCTGCTGGTGTCCTTTTATCGATATTTAAATAGTTTATTCTAAATATCTTATATTAAGCCCTTGTAGGATTACTACAAGGGCTTTTTTTATATCCAAAATTAACTATAGATTTATAAAAAACCTAAGTTCAAATCATAAATGCATAATTTCTGAAGAAAAGGTGTAAGTGGGGTTAACAAATATTTTGTTATCCTTATTTCGCCAAAAACAGGAAAAATATTTATGCGAAAATTCACACAGTTAACCCTAAAAGTAAGATATCAAATATCTGCTTACACTAAAGTTGGATACACTCAAATTCAAATAGCAAATACTTTAGGTATTTCACAATCCACTGTTAGTAGAGAGATAAAGAGAAATAGTTCTGAAGGTATTTATAAACCAGAACTTGCTGAACAGTTTAGTTTCTATAGACACAAATATAAATCAAAGCATTTAAAGCTTACTAGAAAAGTAATGAATTACATCAAAGATAAATTAAAATTAGATTGGTCTCCTGAACAAATATCAGGAGTAATGAAATTACAAAAGCTTTCTTATGTATCACATGAAACTATTTATCAATATATCTACAAAAATAAATGCCATGGTGGAAAGTTATATTTAATGCTACGTCATAAAAACAAAAAGTATCACAAGAGAGGAAATGACTATAACTCTAGAGGAATTATTAAAAATAGAGTATCAATTGAGAAAAGACCAAAAGTTGTTGAATACAAAAAAAGAGTTGGTGATTTTGAAATTGATACAGTCATTGGTAAAAACCATATTGGAGCATTAGTTACAATAGTTGATAGAGCAACAAAGTTTACTCTCATCAAAAAAGTTGATTCTAAGAAAGCTGATGTGGTTACACAAGCTTTAATTGATATGCTTTATCCAATAAAAGCAATTACTCATACAATTACTTCTGATAATGGTAAAGAGTTTGCTTATCATGAAGAAGTATCAAAAGCTTTAGATACAAAGTTTTACTTTGCAAATCCATATCATTCATGGGAAAGAGGATTAAATGAACATACAAATGGTTTAATACGTCAGTATTTACCAAAACAAACAGATTTCACTAAAGTCAAAAGAAGAGAAATTAGAGAAATACAAAACAGGTTAAATAACAGACCTAGAAAATCTCTTGGTTACAAAACTCCATCTGAGGTTTTTTATGCTAAAGTTGCAAAAGTTTTAACAGCTTAGTTTGGTGAATTTATGCATTTATCTCTTGAATTGGCGAAAGTAAAAGAATTATTAGGTATATATAAATAAAAAAAGGCTTTATATAAAAAGTATAACTTCTTATATAAAGCCTCTTAAATGGAGCGGGAGACGAGACTCGAACTCGCGACAGTCTGCTTGGAAGGCAGAAGCTCTAGCCAACTGAGCTACTCCCGCTTAAAAGTGGTACTCCCAGTACGATTCGAACGTACGGCCTACGCCTTAGAAGGGCGTTGCTCTATCCAGCTGAGCTATGGAAGCATTAAAAAATAAGGTTAAAAAAAGCCTTACACAAAAAGTTAATTTACTTCTTATATAAGGCTTTTAAATGGAGCGGGAGACGAGACTCGAACTCGCGACAGTCTGCTTGGAAGGCAGAAGCTCTAGCCAACTGAGCTACTCCCGCTTCATATAGTGGTGCGGATGAGAAGACTCGAACTTCCACACCGTGAGGCACCAGATCCTAAGTCTGGCGTGTCTACCAATTTCACCACATCCGCATAATTTTTCAAAAAAAGATTTAGATGGTAAACCTAAACCAAAAAGTGGTACTCCCAGTACGATTCGAACGTACGGCCTACGCCTTAGAAGGGCGTTGCTCTATCCAGCTGAGCTATGGAAGCAATAAAAAATAAATGGGGTAGGTAATGGGGCTCGAACCCACGACCCTCGGAACCACAACCCGATGCTCTAACCGACTGAGCTATACCTACCACAAGATTTAAATTAATTAAATGGTCGGGGCGAGAGGATTCGAACCTCCGGCCCCCTGGTCCCAAACCAGGTGCGCTAACCAGACTGCGCTACGCCCCGACAAAATATTTTTGAAGTTTCACAAAAAGTGGACGGAATTATATTAAGTTTTTTAATATTTGTCAAGGCTTTTTTATAAAAATCGCAAAAGTTTTCGAAATTCTTTATTTTAGCAATCTCGTACAATATTTAAAATAGGATAATTGATATAATATTACCTATGAGTAACACATCAAATTTAATACATAATGTAAAATTTACAAAACCTAATAAGGAAAAAGAAATTTTTCTTTATGAGGGTGATTATAATAACTTCTCTTTTGAAAAACACATTCATGAAGAATATACTATTACTTTGATAGAAAGAGGTAATATGGGTGCATTTTTAAGAGGCTTTAATCATAAATTTGACAAATCATCTATTATTACTATAAATCCAGATGAAATACACTCTTGTGGTATATTATCAAATGAAGGTTTTAAACACCATTCCTTGTACATTTCCACTGATATAATGAATAATATATTAAAAGAAAATTTTAATAGTAATCTACTCTCATTTAAAAATTTTCAATTTTCAAATGAAATTATTTATCAAAAACTATACCCATTAATGAAATGTGACTCTTCTATGTTCTCAAAATTATCTTGGGAATGTGAACTAATTGATGCAATAAGTTCTCTTTTAAAAATAAACACAAAAGTTTCAAATGAAATTGTATTGCCCTCACACTATAAATTAATAAATTATGCAAAAGAATTTATTAATGACAACTACAATCAAAACTTTACTTTAGATGACTTTGCAAAAGAATTTGACATATCAAAATACCATTTTCTCAGACTATTTAAAAAACATACCTTTGTCTCTCCTCATACATATTTGATGATTAGAAGAGTTGAAAAGGCAAAACAGTTTTTAAGAAAAAATATTAACATAAGTGAAATTGCATATTTATGTGGCTTTACAGATCAAAGTCATTTAAATAAAAAATTTAAACTTTTAACTGGAACAACTCCAGGAGAATATAAAAACTTTTTTCTCTAGCAACCTCGTACTATACACAACTTTTATTTTTTTATAAAATTCAAAAATGAAAAATAATATGAAAAACGGATTTTTAGCAAATTTACCAATTAGTTTAAGTGTATTTGCATATGGTGTTGTATTAGGAAGTATTTGTAATACAAAAAATATAGATTACTTACAATTAATGTTAATGAATATTTTTATATTTGCAGGCTCTTCTCAGTTTGTAATTGTAAATATGCTTTCAAACAATTTAAGTTTAACCGCAATTATAGGTAGTGCAATTCTTATAAATATGAGATATTTTTTTAAAGGAACAACTTTAGATAAACTCTTTTTAAATAGTTCTATAAAACAAAAACTTTTAATCATGCATTTTGTTACGGATGAGTCATGGGCAATAACTATGAAAAATATGAAAGAAAAAGATATTACTATTTATTTTTTATTAGGTGGTAGTTTATGTATTTTTTTATCATGGATTTTAGGAACATCTATTGGATATTTTTTTGCACAACTAATAATTGAGCCCAAAAATTATGGTTTAGATTTTACCTTTTATGCAATGTTTATTGCTATTTTAACAACAATGTATAAATCAAAAAATGATTTTTTAACTTTTTTTGTCACAGCACTTATTGCGATAATTCTTGAAAAATTATTAGGCAATAGTATATATATTTTAATATCGGCAATGTTCGGTTCTTCTTTCTCTTTAATTATTAATAAAGGCAAAAAAAATGAGTAATTCAGATATATTGATAATTATCTTTTCCGTAGCTCTTGGAACTTATTTACTAAGGGTTTCTGGGCTTTTGTTATCAACAAAACTAAAGAAGTTTAAATATGTAGATTCTTTTTTAGAATCAATTCCTGCAACACTATTTATTGCTCTTATTATTCCACCGATTATTAAAGAAGGAACCGTAGGGATAATTGCTAGTTTATTTGTAATTATAGTAATGCTAAAAACAAAAAATATCTTTTTATCTATGAGTATTGGAGTTTTTATAATCTATTTAAGTAGAAGTAACCTCCTTTTTTAGGAGGTCACATTTTAAAATTGAATTAATCCATCAACTGGAGAACTAGCAGTTGCATAAGGCTTTTTAGGGATTCTTCCTGCTTTATAACCAAGTCTTCCTGCAATTACTGCATATTTCATTGCTTCTGCCATAGCAATTGGATTTTGGGCACAAGCTATCGCTGTGTTAGTTAAAACAGCTTCCGCACCTAATTCCATTGCGATTGTAGCATCTGAAGCACACCCAACACCAGCATCAACAATAACAGGAACTTTTACAGCTTCTCTAATAAAGGCAATATTATATCTATTTTGGATTCCAAGTCCTGAACCAATTGGTGCAGCTAATGGCATAATAGCATCTGCACCTGCATCTTCTAATCTTTTTGCAATAATTGGATCATCACTTGTATAAGCCATAATTGTAAAGCCATCTTTTTTTAAGATTTCACAAGCTTTGATTGTTTCAATTACATCTGGATACAAAGTTTTTTGAGCATCACCAATAACTTCAAGTTTAATAATATCTATTCCTGTTGCTTCTCTCATCAGCCTAAAAGTTGTAATTGCTTCTTCAGCAGTAAAACACCCTGCACTATTTGGTAATAATTTTACATTTGTATCTTTAAAATAATCTAGTAAATTCTCTTCATTTGGATTAGTTATATTTACTCTTCTAATTGCAACTGTTATTAATTCAGAACCTGAAGCTAATGTTGCATCTTTAGTTGTTTGAAAATCTTTATATTTACCACTTCCAACGATTAATCTACTATTAAATTCATATTTACCTATTTTTAAAATATCACTCATATTGTATTTTCTCCTATAAATTTTAAATATTCTTCACTTGCATTTGCAATATCGAGTTGAATAATTTCAGGCAAATCATAACTATGTAATTCTAATATTTTGCTTTTAATTTTGTCAAAATTATCTTTTCTTGTTTTTATATTTAAAAGTGTTTCATTATCACTACAGAATTTTTCTTGCCAATTATAAAACGATTCTATTTGGCTTAGTTGCACACAAGCTGCAAGTTTTTCTTCTATCAATACTTTTGCTATCTTTGTTGCTTCATCTTTTGTTGAGCAAGTTGTTTGAACTATTATTGCTTTCATAATTTTTTAATCTCTTCAATTAAATCAGAAGGTATTAAAGAGTAATTGTTTTTTTTATAATTTCTAGCACCCAAAGCATGTGCTAAACTTGCACTTATTGCTGCTTCAAGTGGTTTATAACCTTGAGCTAATAAAGAGCCTATAAGACCACTTAAAACATCACCACTTCCACCTTTACTTAAAACTGCACTTCCAAAACTATTTACATAAAGTTTTTCACTTTGAGCAATAATTACATTTGCACCTTTTAATAGTAAAACCACATTTGGATATTTTTTACAAAACTTTTCAACATATAAAAATCTATTATTTTGTAACTCTTGTACAGATATATCAGCTATTTCACAAAGTTTTAATAAAGATATAAACTCTTTGGGATGAGGAGTTAAAACTATTTCTTGGTCTAAAACTTCACAAATTAATTTATCATAAAATAGATCAGCATCAATTATTTTTGATACATCTTTATTTAAAATTTTTCTTATTTCATCTGTTTCATATTTTCCTAAACCCATTCCAATGGCAATTGCTGTACAATTTTCACTAATAAAATGAGTTTGCATAATATGATAAGGTAAATCAAGATTTTCATGACAAACAATACTTACAAGTCCTGCTCCAAATCCAAAAGCTGCTTTTGCTGCAATTATTCCAGCACCTTTTTTACAACCTGCAACTACATTTAAATGTCCATATGAACCTTTATGAGAATTTTTTTTATTTCTAAAAGGCAAGTTCATATCACTTTCATCTAATAAAAATTTATTAGTTTGTGTTTCGTAAATCTCTCTTTGAACACCAAGATTTGACACGATTATTTCACCAATGTAATCTTTTGCAAAATCACTAAAAAGCGAAGTTTTTAGTGCTCCCATAGTAATAGTAACATCTGCTTCAAAAGTTGAATTGTTTATTTGTCCAAAATGATTTATTCCACTTGGAATATCACAAGCTATTTTAAAAGAGTTATAAGAATTTAAAGTATCAATTAGATTTAAATATTTCTCACTAAGTGGTTTGTTTAAACCTGTTCCAAACAAACAATCTACTACAATATCAGCTTCAAATAGTTCATTTACTTCTTTTATATTTAAAGTTTTAACTCTTTTGTATTGAAGTTTTGCCATAGAAGATTTTGGTTCACTTGCAAGATATAAACTTACATCAAATTTTTTATGTAAAAGTCTAGCAAGAGCTAAACCATCAGCTCCATTATTTCCACTTCCACAAGCAATCAATACTGATTTATTTTCTTCAAAGATATCTTCTATGTAAGAGTACATACTAAAAGCTGCATGCTCCATTAAAATATCTTCATTCAAGAAAAACCCTTCGTAGCATCTTTTATCTAAAGAATTTACCTCATCAAATATTTTTTGCATAACAGCTCCTTAAATGATTTAGTTTTTAAATTTCCAGTTCTCTTTTATTAATATCTCTTTGATTTTATCTTTAAAATCACCCTGAATTTCAAGCCATTCATTATTTATCGCTCCACCACAAGCAAGCTTTTTCTTTAGAAGTTTTAAAACCTCTTTTTTCTCACTCTCTTCAATATAAAATCTTCCAATTAAAGTTACAGGTTTTCCATTTCTTTTTTCAAAAGTAAAAACTAATTGATGCTGATTTTTAGGAATAATTTCATTTGAAGATTTTTTGGGATTTTTTTTATCCTCTTTTACTGTATCGTGACTGTTTCCTTCAAGTTTTGAACCTAATCCTTTTGATAACATATCTGCTAAACTCATCAAAACTCCTTTATTCTTGTTTGTATATCAATTTCTTCTATACTTATAAAATCTTTTACTTTGTACTGTTCAACTGCAACTCGTCCAATCATTGCTGCATTATCACTACAATATTTAAGTTCACTAAGATATAGATTCATATTATACTTTTTGCAAAGTTCATCTATTTGTGCTCTTAAATAAATATTTGCACTAGCGCCTCCAACAATTGCAAAGTTTTTTGGAACTTTTTGTTTAAATTGTTTTTTTAGTTTTTGCATAATATGGTCAACTGCTGTTTTTTGAAAACTTGCGCAGATATCATGTTTATCTTGTTCGATAATTCCAAATTCTCTATTTTCAAGTTTTTCAATATGAAGTCTAACTGCATTTTTAAGTCCACTATAACTAAACTCTATTTTTGGACTTTGACTAAGTGGAATTGGTAACTCAAATCTATTTGCATCACCTTTTAAAGAATACTCTTGAACAACGGGACCACCAGGATAACCAAGTCCTAACATCTTAGCAACTTTATCAAAACTCTCACCAAAACTATCATCAATCGTAGTTGCAATAACTTTCATATCAGTTAAACTATTTGCTTCAATAATTTGTGTATGTCCCCCTGAAACTAATAAAACAGTAATAGGAAGAACAGCTTCTTTTTCTATAAAAAGTGAATAAATATGACCTTTTAAATGATTTACAGCAATTAAAGGAAGATTTAAAGAAATACTTAAAGCTTTTGCCATTGTTACACCTTCCATAAGTGTAACAGAAAGACCAGGAGCATTTGTAACAGCTATTGCTTTAAGTTTAGGAAAATACTCTTTACACTCTTCTAGTATTTTAGGAAGTGCTTCAATATGAAGCCTAGCTGCAAGCTCTGGAACTACTCCTCCATAAACGCTATGCTGTAATTCTTGAGATATTTTTTTATGATAGATTAATTCATTTGTTTCTATTTTTGTAATTGAAATAGAACTATCATCACAACTACTTTCTATACTTAAAATCATTTTTGCTCTTTATTAATTTCACATTCATCAACTCGTTTTATCCAATCAAGTGCACAATCAAGTTTACCAAATCCAGAAGCAGCATTTATATGTCCTGCATTTTCCATAATCTTCATACCGATATTTAGTTTTGATTGAAGTTCAATTGCTTCTTCTAAACTCATATAAGGATCATTTGTTGATGATGCCATTATAATTTCACAAGCTTTTAAATCTTTTACTATTGGATATGGAAAAAATGTTTTTGCATCTTCTAAAACTTCATTTCGAACAGGTGCAACAAGCATCAATTTATCAAGTTTTATATCAAACTCATCACATGTATGAAACCATAATATATTTGCCAAAGAGTGACAAACTACAATATCAGGTTTAAAATGTTTTATTTCATTTTTTAAGAACTCTTTCCATTCTTCTAACTTTGGGTTATTTCTACTTGGAAATATAGGAAATGAAACTACATAATTTTCTTTAATTAAATCCATTGCAAGTTGTGATTGCCAATGAGGATAATCACTTCCTCCAAGTCCATGAAGTATTAATACTCTTTTACTCAAATTCTATCCTTTAATAATCTCTTACACATCTAACATATTTTTTCTTAATACGATTATCATAATACGGTGTCCCACTTATAAAATGCATATAATCAGCATAATACCAAAGTGTTCTCCAATGAGCTTTTGCTGCCCAATAACCGTCAGGAACATTATATTTAAATGCTCTATTTATATATGTCTTTGTATTAGTTTTATCAACTATTAACTCATACTCTTCAACTTTTGGCAATCGCCAATTATTAAATCCTAAATGTGTTATTTCTTTACAATATTTTGCTGCATTTTCATGATTTTTTAAAGTTTTAATAACTGAAATATTATCAAGCCACATAAGTTTTGCAACATCATCAATAACCACTTCTTTTTGACTATCTCTATTAATTTTTGCATCTAAAAATGAAAAAATTATCAAAATTACAAATAGATATTTCATTATCTATCCTTTATATTTAGTTATCTCAAATTTTCCTCTATTTAATTGTGACTCCACATTTTCATCTAAAAACTCAATTGTTATTTTATAGTCTTTTTTGAAAACAAAACCAACTAATTCTTTTTGTGAAGTTTTATTATCTTCTATTGTACTATGTTTTTTCCACTCTTCAAATTTTTTCTCATATAAATTTGTAATATTCTTTTCAAAATTATTTCTTGTATAAATCAAATAAATAACTAAAATAAGCAAAATACCAAAAGGTATAATCAAATCATAATTCACAATATTTTCTCACTTCTTTATCTATTTGAAAAATTTCATCTATTGAAGTTGGATTAACATTATTAAATTTTTTTATTGCATTCATTGTAATTTTTGAGATATCTAAAAATCCTATTTGAGAATTTAAAAATTTTGATACTGCAACTTCGTTAGCAGCATTTAAAACTACACCCAAATCAAGATTATTTAATATTTCATCTTTTATTTCCCAAATTGGATATCTTGAAACTTCTATTTTTTTAAACTCAAGATTTCCAATATCAATTAAATTTACAGGTTTTAATATCTGTTCATCACAACGACCAAGTATTGCATAAGCTATTGGAAGTTGCATTGATGTATTAGCAATATGTGCAGTTGTACTTCCATCAACAAAATTTATAAAAGCATGAATGAGTGATTTTGTTTCTATTATTGCATCTAGTTTTCTAATGTCAAAAAGCCAAGCAGCTTCCATTAATTCAAACATTTTATTTGTCATAGTTGCACTATCAATTGTAATTTTATTTCCCATTGACCAATTAGGATGGGCAAGAGCTTCTTTAATTGAAACATTTGAAAGCTTATCAAGTGGATAATCCCTAAAAGATCCACCACTTGCAGTTATCATCATCGAATCAATTTTTTTATCTTGAAGTAAATACCAAAGCCCAAAATGTTCACTATCTATTGGACTTAAATTTTTTTGGTCTATAAATTTTCCAGCAACAACAAGTGATTCTTTATTTGCTAAAGCAATTTTTTTACCACATTCTATAGCTTTTAATGTTGGTTTTAATCCTAAAAATCCAACCAGTGCATTTACAACTGTTTTAGAACTACTATTTTCAATTGCTTCTAAAATAGCAGTTTCTCCAAAAGAAACATTATCATGACAAACTAAAGATATATCTTCTTTTCTATCAATAACAACTTTTTTAGGTTTAAACTCTCTTATTTGTTCATTTAGCAGTTTTATATTTCTTCCTGCAACTAAAACTTCAACATTCAAATCAAATTTTCGTGCAATATTTAAAGTATTTACGCCTATTGAACCTGTACTTCCAAGAAGTATCAAATGATTATCCTTAAAATTACAAGCATCGCAATTGCACCAAATAAATAGCCATCTGTTCTATCTAAAATTCCACCATGACCTGGTAAAATAGAACCACTATCTTTTAATCCTGCTTCTCTTTTTAAGTAACTTTCAAATAAATCACCAAATACTGAAGCAAAAGATACAATAGCTGAAACAATTATTGCGCCAATGATACTTATTTCATTAATAGAAGATAATGTTCCTAAAACAACAGCAAATGCAATTCCACCAATTACACCTTCAACTGTTTTATTTGGACTTGTTTCACAAAATTTTGTTTTTCCAAATGTTCTACCAACAAAATAAGCTCCAATATCAGTACTTGCAACAATTACCAATAACCATAAAAGAGTCATTACTCCATACTCACTATAAAGCGTCAATAAAAATAAAAATGATGCTGTTGGATACAAAAGAGGCAAAAATAGTTTTTGATTCAATGTTCTTTTATAAGCTAATTGTGAAGCATAACCAATTGCTACAATAAAAATCAAATCAATAGGCATTGGATAAAAAAATGCTGCAAACCACAATAAAGCAGTGTAAACGTAAATACTATCACTTTTTAAACTATATAATTTTTTTGATTCAGAAATTGAAATCATTAACATAATTCCAAATACTAACCAAAATAAAAAATATGAATCAATATAGCCAAGTATTAACATAGCTAAAATTAAAACAATTCCTGTTTTTATACGAGTTGAACTCTCGTTTATTATCTCAGACATTTATCAAACCTTAAAGTTAAAAGTTTTTAATTATACTAAATTTTGGCTTTTGGTTACTTTGTTTTGTTTGTTTTAATTAATGTTAGTTTAAATAAGAAACATCCTATTAAAAAATAGGATGTTAAATTAAAAAGATATTAGAATAATCCAGCAATTTGATTTGCTATTTGTTTTTCTAAAATTGGTGTAGCTTCTTGTAATGTTAAATTCATTTTTGTAGCTTCTGCAAATAACATAGTTTTATGTTCTATATAATTTGTCTCATATTGTTGAGCTGTAGCATTAGCCATATTTGAATTTAATTTACCAGATGCATCTGTATTTTTAATATTTCCTGAGAAAGTATTCATAAATCCAGCTTTACCAGAATCACTTACACTTGATTGTCCATTTGCTGTTGCACTTGAAGTATAAACTTTCCCATTTGCTTTTTCTCTAATTAAAATATCAACTTGCATTTGATAAATTGTGTCTTCTGTTGCTTTTGCTAATAAACCTCCAACTAATGCAGCTCCTAAACCAACACCAATTGCTTGTCCTGCTCCACCATTATTATAAGCAGAAATTCCAGCACCAGCTGCACCAGCTGCAACTGCTCCACCTGCTGCGTTATTTTCTTGTTTTTTATCACAATATAAAACATTCATCATTAAAACATAAGTTGCTTGTTCTGGATCTTCTACAATAGTGTATCCTTTTGCTTGAAGCTCAGTTAAAATACTATTTTCAAGATTTATTTTTTGCCCACTTGTGTTTTTACTTGAAACAAAAATTAATCTTTTACTTTTTGCTACAGGATTTATAAATACACTTTGTGTCATTTTTGAACTTGTTTGTAGTTCCGTTGTAGCACAACCTGAAAAAAATAATGCAGATACAGCAATACTCAATCCCAATGTTTTAATTTTATTCATTCCTTCTCCTTATAATTAATAACAAAATTATATTATCAAAATGTCTCTTATATGACTCTTTTTTTTAAACTTAAAATATTTTGTAAAATTTCATTCTTTTAATGTTATATTTAATTCTCTTTAAATTCTTACAACTGTTGTTGTATAAGGATTGTATAAAACATTTGCTCCTACTTGAATTTTAACATTTCTTCTTTGTGTAAAATCTACTTCATAAGTTCCTGAATAATCAACTGAAAATTTTACGCATAAAGTTGCTGCTTGGTTTATCACACTTTGAGGAATTTCTTTTTTTGTATTTTGTACAATTACATGACAAGATGGTCTATCTTTTAAATGAAACCAAAAATCACTTGCTTTTGAATTTTCTAGTAAATAAATATTTTCCCTTTCACTAGAACCCAACATTATTTTATAACCTTCAAAAAAGAAACTTTCAAAAGATTGTGCTTTTTTTGTTTTAGTTTGATTTCTTTCTTTTTTAGGCAATAAAAATTCACACTCTTCAATTGAAGTTGCATTTTTAAGATTATTTATCAATCTTAATAAATAATCTAACTTTTCAGTTAAATTATCTTTTTCTAAAGAGATATTTGATGCTTTTTGTTTCGCTCTTTTTGCTTTTTTAAATAAATCATTTGAATATTTTGAAGCACTTGCTTTTCCTTCTAAATCAATTTCAATTTCAACGCCTTCATAATTATAAACTTTAAAACTTTTTTGATAAGGTTTAATATTATGTAAATTTGACAAAATTAAGTTTGCTTTTTCATATAAACTATTTGATTCAAATTCTAGTTCTTCTTTTTTTGGTAAAGATTCAATAGTCTTTTTTAGTTTTGTCACTTTTTTTTCAATTTGTGAAATTTTTTGTTTTTTGATATTTTCTAAGTTTTCAAGTTCACTTTTTTCATAAATTTCATACAAATAATCTTCAATATTAGTAACCTCTTCCATCTTTGGAATAAAATTTTGTTTTGGAACTTCATCTAACTTATGTCCCACTTTAACAACTCTACTTGAAGAAAATTCATCAATATGTCTTAAGGCTTCAATTACTACTCTATTTTCATCTAAAATGATTATATTTGTGTGTTTTCCTGTAAACTCTAATTGTAATATTGTTGTTAATTTTTTATAAGAAGATGAAGAATTTACTTTAATATTTATAATTTTATCTTCGTTATAAAGCTCAAAATTCTCTATTTTCGAGTTGTTAAATCTTTTTTGTAAACTTACATCAAATGGCGCATTAAAATCTTTTTTAGAAGATAAAATCTTTTTATGCTTAAATATTCTTGCATTTCCTTTAGAAACATCAAAATAGACTATATTTCTATTATTAAATTCAATTATAATTAAATTATTGTCTATTCTCCTTATTGACTTGATATTTTGGGCATTTAAAGATAAATATTGTACTATTTCCTTTAATAAAAAATATTTCATTTTAGTTCACTTTTTATTTAATTTTCTAAGAGCATTTTTATATACATTAGATATAATTGTACCTAATTTTTCATTAGGGAGTATAATATGAAATTATTAAATATAATTATTGCGGGTACATTAGCACTTGGTGTTGCATCAACATCTTTATCAGCTGATGCAGTTAAAGGACAAAAACTTTTTAGTAAATTACTAAAAGAACCTTGTGGGATGACAGGAGCAAAATTTGCTGCAAAACATACACAAGAAGAGTGGAAACAAATCAAAGAATCTGGAAACTTTGAAAAAGAAGTTATTACTATTTGTCCAAATGTAAAAGCAGGAGATGTTAAAGAATCTGCAATGGAACATATTTTTGACTTTACAGTTGAATTTGCAAGTGATTCAGGAAATGTTCCTTCTTGTTAATAATATGTTTTTTCAAGAAATTATTTTAAAGGGTGAGTGAACTTACCCTTTTTTAATGCATTGTCGTAAAATTCAGAAGTCAAATATAAAAGGAATCATATGAAAAAAAATTTAATTGCAATGTCTGTGGTTGCTGCTTTAACTACAACATCATTTGCAAATGACTTAAATAAAGAAATGTACAATCAAATACAAGCATTGAAAGCTCAACTTGATGCATTAGAGAAAAAAATGGCTGAACAAGAAGCTAAACAAAAAACTCAAACACCAGCAGTTACAATAGTTGATGAAAAAAGAATTGAGAAAATTGAAAAAAAACTTGATACAGTTTCAAAAACTGCAACAGCTGCAAAAATTCAAAGTGGAAATGATAATTTAAAATGGGATGTTGATTTTAGAACACAAGTTGATAATATCCAATATAAACATGTTGATGGTTCAAAATCTAAAAATAACGCACTTCTAACAAATAGATTATGGTTAGGTATGGGATACAAAGCAGATGATAATTCATCATTCCATGGTAAATTATCTTATAACAAAGCTTTTGGAGATACAGCTGATCATGGCCAATCAAATACAAATCCAGGTTATGCAAACTTTGACTGGGTTACAAATGAAAATGCAACAGATAATAGTATAAAATTAAAAGAAGCTTATTGGTTATATCAAAAAGAAAAATTATTTGGAGCTGATATTCCATGGGCAGCATCAGTTGGAAGACGACCTTCAACAGATGGTTTACCAATCAATATTAGAAATGATCAACAACCAAACTCTCCGCTATCACATACAGTTGATGTTGAATTTGATGGTTTCTCACTTAAATTTGATACACAAAGTTTAACTGGACTTACAGGTTCTTGGTTTAAAATCTGTGGAGGAAGAGGTTTAACAAATGCAACTCCAAGATTTGATATGTTCAGCCCAGCTTATTCAACTGATGATGATAAAAATGTTGATGTTGATATGTTAGGATTTATTGCTGTACCATATGATGATGGTCAATATTCTGTTCATATGCAATATTCACATGCTTGGAATTTAATTGGATTTGATGGACAATCTTTATCAAACTTTAATAACGCTTATGGGTCATATGTAATGAATCCATCTGCGAATACTGCATATAATTTACAAATGGCTACTCCTTCTTTTAAAGATGTTGGTGATATTGATTTAGCAACGGTTTTATTTAAAACTGAAGGAATTGGAAATGGTATTTCTGATTATTTAGATAATACTATTGCTTTTGCTTCATTTGCAATGAGTAAAACAAATCCAAATGATATTCCAGGTGGAATGTTAGGTTCAACTGATTCTGAAAATGGATATTCTGTTTGGTTAGGAGTAAATGCACCTTGTCCAATCGATCCAGACAATGCAAAAATAGGATTTGAATGGAATAAAGGAAGTAAATACTGGAGATCTATGACTTATGGCGAAGACACATATGCTGGAAGTAAAATTGCAACAAGAGGTCAAGCTTGGGAAGTTTATAGAACTCAAAAATTAACTAAAGCTTTAAGTTTTGGTGTTAGTTATGTATTTATGGATTATGACTACACAGGTTCAAACTCATTCTTTGGAGCTGATGGAACACCTGTAGCTATTTCTGAAGCGGCAGGAAGTGCAGTATCTGAAGCACAAGATGTTAGAGCTTATATGAGATATAAATTCTAATTTTATAAAATAAAAGAGGTTTCCTCTTTTATTTTAAATCATATTTATCAAATTTATAAATAATTTTTTCAGCTAATTCAATCATTTTTATATTTAAATTTTTAAACTCTTTATTTTTCATTTTAACTAATAAATCATCGTAAATATGTGAATAAGGATATAAAATAAAATATATATATTCTTTAGAACGAGATTCTTTATTTAATTCTTTAAACCAAAGAGCAAGAAGTGAAAAATAAAGCATTGAAGGATTAAAAGATTCATTTTCTTTCAAGTTTTTTGATATTTCTTTATTTATAAAATTGTATCCATCTAAAATAGCTTTAATTCTATAATGTTTTCTATTTTGTATATAATAATTTTCAGGAAATGTTACGTTCAAAATTTGTTTTAACATATCATTTCCAATATCATTAAAATTGTCAATAATCTCTTTATCAATACCATAATTATTAGTATCAATCTTATCTTTATATGACAAAATTAAATCTTTACAAAATAACAATAAACTTTCTGTTTTTATTTTTGATACATTTAAAATCATAGCCAATTGTAACAAAATTTCACTAAATTAAATCATATCTCATTAAGTTTAAGTCATTTTGAGGTAAAATAAACATAATTTAATAAATAATTAAGAAAAAAAGGAAATTATTGGAACCTATTGGAATATTAAAAGATGGTCAAATTTATGACCTTCAAACTGCAGAAGCGCTAAATATCCAAGGAGAAGAGATAAAAGCTGATGATTCAAAAGAATCTTTAGATATTTTAAGACACTCATGTGCACACTTAATGGCTCAGGCTATCAAAGAACTTTATCCTGAGGCAAAATTCTTCGTTGGACCAGTTGTAAAAGAAGGCTTTTACTATGATTTCAAAGTAGAAAGTAAAATTTCAGATGACGATTTACCTACTATTGAAAAGAAAATGAAAGAAATTGCGGATAGAAAACTTCCTATCACAAGACATGAAACCTCAAAAGAAAAATTCTTTGAAAAGTTTAAAAATGATGAATTAAAACAAGCCGTTCTAAAAAATATCAAAGATGAAACTTTAACAATCTATAAGCAAGGTGATTTTGAAGATTTATGTAGAGGTCCTCACTTACCAAATACAAGAATGATTAGAAGTTTCAAATTAACAAGAGTAGCTGGAGCTTATCTTGGCGGTGATGAAAAGAATGAAATGATTACGAGAATCTATGGAATTGCGTTCTTTGATAAACAAGCACTTTTTGATTATACAAGAATGCTTGAAGAAGCTAAAAAAAGAGACCATAGAAAATTAGGAACAGAATTAGAACTATTTACATTTAATGATGATGTTGGTGCTGGTCTGCCTATGTGGTTACCAAAAGGTGCAAGATTAAGAAGTAAATTAGAACACCTACTTTATAAAGCGCACAGAATTAGAGGTTATGAACCTGTTCGAGGACCTGAAATTTTAAAAGCAGAAATGTGGAAAATATCTGGTCACTATGCAAACTATAAAGAAAATATGTATTTTACTACTATTGATGATCAAGAGTATGGAATAAAACCAATGAATTGTGTTGGACATATTCAAATATTTAAAAATAATCTTGTTTCATATAAAGAACTACCAAAAAAACTTTTTGAATATGGTGTTGTTCATAGACATGAAATGAGTGGAGCTATGCATGGATTATTTAGAGTAAGAGAATTTACTCAAGATGATTCACATATATTTTGTACACAAGATCAAATAAAACAAGTTATTTTTGAAGTATTAGAGTTTGTTGATACTTTATTAAAAGTTTTTGATTTTAAATATGAAATTGAAGTTTCTACAAAACCTGAAAAAGCTATTGGTGATGATATTTTTTGGGAAAAAACTACAAAAGGTATTATGGATGCTTTAGATGAAAATAATATCTCTTATGGAATTGATGAAGGTGGTGGAGCTTTCTATGGTCCAAAAATTGATATTAAAATTCTTGATGCTATTGGAAGAAAATGGCAATGTGGTACAGTTCAAGTTGATATGAATTTACCTTCAAGATTTGAAGTTGAATATATAAATGAAAAAGGTGAAAAAGAACAACCTGTTATGATTCATAGAGCTATACTTGGTTCTTTTGAAAGATTTATTGGTATTTTAACTGAACACTGTGCGGGAGAATTTCCATTTATAATTGCTCCAACACAAGTTATTTTTGTGCCAATTGCTGATTCTCATATTGAATATGCAAAAGAATTACAAAAATGTTTATTAGAAGATGATATGGATTCTGAAATTTACAACATGAATGAAAGTTTAAATAAAAGAATTAGAATGGCAGAAAAGCAAAGAGTTCCAATGATAGTTGTTATTGGAGATGAAGAAGTTGCTAATAAATCTGTTGCATTAAGAAATAGAAGAACTAGAGAACAATCAAACATGAGCAAAGAAGAATTTATTTCAATGCTAAATGAAATCAAAAACGGGAGCAAAATTTGAGTAAAGACAAAAGAAAAGATGATGTAATCATGAATGAAATGATTACATCAAAAGAAGTTAGGTGTACAAGTGATGAGGGGACGAATTATGGAATTATTTCTACTTCTGATGCATTAAATCTTGCAGATGAAATGGGCTTAGATTTAGTTTTAGTTGCACCTGATGCAAAACCACCTGTTGCGAAAATTATGGATTATGGTAAATTTAGATACCAACAAGAAAAAAAGAAAAAAGAAGCTAAAAAGAATCAAAAAGTTATTGTAATAAAAGAGATTAAACTTTCAGTAAAAATTGCTGAAAATGATATCAATTACAAAGTTAAACATGCAAGAGAATTTTTGGATGAAGGAAATCATGTTAAATTTAGAGTTTTCTTAAAAGGTAGAGAAATGGCTAATCCTCAATCAGGAATTGATGTACTAAACAGAATTTGGCCTATGCTAGAAGACATTGCTATTATGGATAAAGAACCTAAACTTGAAGGAAGATACGTAAATCTTATGGTTCTTCCTAAAAAAGACTAAACTCACAATAAAAGAAGAAGTAAAACTCTTCTTTTCTCCCCTTAAATTTTTACATTTAAACTTAAACTAAACAAAATTTCAGTAAAATCCAAAACTTTTTCATTAATATTATGAAAATGCAAATTTATAAGGAGGATTCTTCAATGCCAAAAATGAAAACTGTTAGTGGCGCTTTAAAAAGATTTAAAGTGAAGAAAAATGGGTCAATTAAAAGAGGTTCAGCTTTTAGAAGCCATATCTTAACTAAAATGACTCAAAAAAGAAAAAGAAACCTACGAGGACCAAAAACTGTACATAGTACAGATGCTGGAAGAATACTTGTAGCATTATGTAAAGCGTAATTACTTAAAATTTAAGTAATTTTTGTCCCTCCATCAAAGATGGAAAAGTTCAGCTTATTGCTGACACCTTATTAGAAATAATGGTTAAGAAAGGAAATATATATGCCTAGAGTTAAAACTGGTGTTGTTAGAAGAAGAAGACATAAGAAAGTATTAAAAGCTGCTAGAGGATTCTTCAGTGGAAGAAGAAAACACTTTAGAAAAGCTAAGGAACAATTAGAAAGATCTTTAGTTTATGCTTTTAGAGATAGAAGACAGAAAAAAAGAGATATTAGAAAATTATGGATTATAAGAATCAATGCAGCTTGTAGATTAAATGATATTAACTACTCAAGATTCATGAACGGATTAAAATTATCTGGTTTAGAATTAGATAGAAAAATTTTAGCTGATATGGCTATGAATGATTCTGCTGCATTTGCATCATTAGTAGTTACTGCTAAAGCTGCACTAAAATAAATTTGCAAAAACATAAAAAAGGGTAGAAAGTTTCTTTCTACCCTTTTTTTTTATTTAAAATATTTTTTTACTTTTTTCTCAAAATTAATCTAAAAACAAACCTCGGTATTAATAACAATATATAAATAATAATTGAAAAAAATAAAGGATGTAAAAATCCAAATCCATATACAGATGAATTGGGCAATGCAGAAAAATGTTCAAGAGGATAATTTAAAAACTCTTTGTAATGCATTCCTATACTTAAGAGTATAAGAACACATAAAAAAATTGTTAATTCATTTTTCAAGAATTAACCTTATGCTTTGCCACTTAACATACCATACTGTGTCATAGGTTTTAATAAATAAACTTTTAATAACCACCAAATATATCTTTCTTGTGTTGGATCAAGAGGGAAAGATGGAGTTGGTTTTGCTGTCCAATCAAACTCAGCTAACATTACTTTTCCTATATCAGTTATTAAAGGACAAACTGTATAACCAGCATATTTTGCTGTTGGCTCTTTTCCTTCCATTACGGCAATTAAATTATCAACCAATACTTTATATTGTTTTCTTACACTTCCTCCTGTTTTGCCCATAGGAACAGCGGCAATATCACCTAATGAAAAAATATTTTTATATTTTACATGTTGCAATGTTTCTTTATTAACAGGTACCCACCCTTTAGCTGAACCAATTGCAGATTTTCCTATTTCATCTGGAGCTTTTTGTGGAGGTGTAATATGTAAGAAATCAAATGGTACTTCAATGTTTTGATGTTTAGTTACCATTTCATACTCTTCTAGATCTTTATCATATGCACCTTTTTCTTGCCAGTGTTTGTCAAAAGTTGCAATTTTTTTATTTATATCAACTGCAATTAAATTGTGATTAAAATTCCATTTCATATCTCTTGCTATAAATTGTTTTTCAATTGCATCTGCATACTCTTTTACACCAAATAATTTTCCGCTATCTGCATAAAATGTTAATTCGGCATTCGCTCTTGCTTTTGCTTCATTTAATCTAGCATTTGTTAAATACATAACTTTCTTTGGTGCTCCACCGCATTTTATTGCAGTATTTGGGTCAGTGAACACACCTTTTACTTTTTGTCCATCTTTTGCTTTTTGTACAAATTTTTGCATTTGTTCCCACATAGCAACAGCAGAATCAACATTATAAACAGATGTAACACCAGAATCGCCAAATACTTTTAGTATTTTAGAAGCATCTCCTGCTGTATAAGCATCTCCTATCTCTTCTAGTCCTTTAATCGCACCATAGTCTAATGCTATTCCAGCAGTTACAATTAAAAAGTCATAAGTTAATGTTTCCCCTGATTCTAATGCAACTTTATTTGCTTCTGGATTAAAATCAATTGCTTTATCTTTTAAAAGAGTTACACCTTTTGGTAAAAAATCTTTTGTATTGTAATCAATATCTTCTTTTTTGTAAATTCCTGAGGCAACTAATGTAGTCCCAGGTTGATATGTTACTGATTTTGGATTTGGTTCAACAATTGTAATATCAGGATTTGATAAATGATTAACTAATCTTGCTGCAGTTGAAATACCAGCCAATCCCCCTCCAATAATCACAATTTTCCCTGTTGCTTCACTCGCTTTTGCCTCTGTATTTGCTTCTGCATTAGTTCCTGAAAATAAATAAGCTGCTGAACCTAATCCTGCTAACTTAAAAGCTTCTCTTCTTGAAATTCCAGCTTTTTTTATCTCTGAATCAACTAGTTCTAGTGCTTCTTCTAGTTCATTTTTTGCCATTTTAATTTCCTTTTTTTTATAAAAACTATGTCTATAGAATAACAAAAAAGATATAATAAGCCACTTATATATTAGTTGTTAAAATTTATAAGAATTATTATTTTTATTTATATAAGATAATGATTTTTCATATTCATTTTTATTATTTATGTTCATAAATTCATCATCATTAGAAAATTTTATAATTTTATGTAAATTATTTTTTATCAAATAAAAAATTTTATGTATATCTTTTTTTAGCATTGTTTTAATAGTTAAACTTATATTTGAAGAGAATACACCACATAAATTATGTATTTTTTCAGTTTCAGCTACACATATATCTACATCAATTGATTCATCAATAATTCTTTTTATTGAATCTATAGTTACAAATGGAGTATCAACAGTTATTATAAAAATTTTTTGATTATTTAATTTCTCAAAAATTGTATCTAATGCAAGTATTGGAGAATATATATCTTTATTTTCATCTAAAATAAGTGTTGTTTCATCAATAAAATCAAATTTATTCGTTTTTGAAGAGATATAAATATCTTTAAAATAAGGTTTTAATCTTTGGTATTGATATTCAATTATAGAATTATTATGAAGAAAAGTGAGAAGAGATTTATCTTCTCCCATTCGTGAGCTTTTACCTCCACTTAAAATTACACAAGGTATTTCAAATGGAAGTATATCCATTATAAGCTTCTTGGATCTGTTATATATCCTGAAATTGCAGATGCTGCAGCAACTGCTGAATTTGCTAAATAAATTTTTGAACTTCTTGAACCCATTCTTCCAACAAAGTTTCTGTTAGTTGTAGAGATACAAACTTCTCCATCTCCTAAAATCCCCATATATCCACCTAAACATGCTCCACATGTAGGATTTGAAACAACTGCTCCAGCATCAACTAAAGTGTCAATGTAACCAAGTTTTGTTGCTTCTCTAAGAATTTTTTGAGTTCCAGGAGTTAAGATAAGTCTTACATGACGTGCTACTTTTTTACCTGCTAAAATTTCTGCAGCCATTTTAAAGTCACTTAATCTTCCATTTGTACATGATCCTATAAATACTTGATCAACTCTAATATTATCACTAACTGCTTGAGAAACTGAGTGACCATTTGATGGTAAGAAAGGATATGCAATAACTGGTTCTAATTTTGCTACATCTATTTCAATAACTTGACAATAGTTTGCATCATCATCAGAATAGTGAATTTTTGGTTCAGCTCTTAATCCACCATTTGCAGCACTTACTTTATCTAAGAATTCTTTTGTAATTTCATCATATGCAACAATACCATTTTTTGCACCTGCTTCAATAGCCATGTTACATAAAGAGAATCTATCATCCATTGATAAATATTGAATTGTATCACCAGTAAATTCTAAAGCTTTATATAAAGCTCCATCAACACCTAAAATTCTAATAATTTCTAAAATTAAATCTTTTCCTGTAACAAATGGTGCTGGTTTACCTTTGAATACTACTTTGATTGATTCTGGAACTTTAAACCAGTTACCACCTGTAATCATTCCAAAAGAGATATCTGTACTTCCCATACCTGTTGAGAAAGCACCTAATGCACCATGAGTACATGTATGTGAATCTGCTCCAATAATAACATCACCTGGGATTACTAAACCTTTTTCTGGTAATAATGCATGCTCAATTCCCATATCTTTTTCATCAAAGAAATTTTTTAAATTGTGTTTCATTGCAAAATCTCTTGAGATTTTTGCTTGGTTAGCTGAAGCTATATCTTTTGCTGGGATAAAGTGGTCTAAAACAATTGCAAAACCATCTGGATTAGCAAGTTTTTCAAAACCACCATCTTCAAAAGCTCTAATTGAAATAGGAGTTGTAATATCATTTCCAATTACCATATCAATTGGACTTCTTACGATTTCACCTGCATATACAACTTTTCCTACATGTTCACTAAAAATTTTTTCTGTTATTGTTTGACCCATAAAATATTCCTGTCATTTTCTAAAATTTGTTGGATTATATCTAAATTTATTTTAAGCTACAAATCTAGTATTAAATCTCGTTTTTCTTCTTTTCTTCTCTTGATTGCTTAATTTGCTTGTAAATTATTATAACTACACCTAAATCTATAATAACATCTGCAAAGTTAAAAATTGCAAATTCAAACCAATGATGCCAATAAAAATAATCAACTACTCCACCATAAGTAAATCTATCAAGTATATTTGATAATCCACCAGCAAAAAGTAATGCTATTGGCACATAATACTCTTTAAAAATATCTTTATTCATAAATAAATAAATCATTGCTATTAAAACTATTGATAATTGAATATATTTCAAATAATGCTCTAAAAAAGAGAACATTGAAAATGCTACTCCATAATTATATGCCAATTTTAAAGACATATAAGGACCATCAACATCCCAACCTAAATTTGCAAAACCATATTTAACAACTTGGTCTATTATAAATACAACTACAAATATAGTTGCTGCAATTTTTAACTCTTTTTTCATAATGCTTTTTTAAAAAATGATATTAAAGTTTGTATTCCATCTTCAACATCTTTTTTATTTTTACCTTCTAAAAGAAGTCTTATTTTATTTTCAGTTCCAGAATATCTAATCAAATCTCTTAAACCTTTATCTCTTAAAGGTTTTAAAAGTTCGTCTAAACCTTTAATTTCATTTAATGGTATTTTTTCACTAACTTTCATATTATGTAAAATTTGAGGATACAATTCAAATGGATTTAAAACTTCACTTGCTTTTTTTCCAGATTTAATAATCAATGCTAAAACTTGTAAAGCAGATGCTAATCCATCTCCTGTTTTTGCTACATCTGAAAAAATAATATGTCCACTTTGTTCACCACCAAAGTTTATGCTTTTTTCTTTCATAACTTCTAAAACATATTTATCTCCAACATTAGATCTAAGTAGTTTTATTTTATGACTAGCTAAATAATCTTCTAAAGCTTTATTTGACATAACAGTTGCAACACAGCCATTGCCTTCTAAAAGATTTTCGTTTTTTAAATAAGCACAAAGTGCACCTATTAATTTATCACCATCGACAATTTCACCATTTTCATCAACAACAACCAATCTATCCGCATCACCATCTAAAGCTAATCCAATATCAGCTCTATACTCTTTTACTAATTTTGCCACAGTTTCTGGATGCATTGCTCCACAATTATCATTTATATTAAATCCATTTGGTTTATTATTAATTGTTATTACATCTGCACCTAACTCTTCTAAAATCGTTGGCCCTACTTTGTATGCTGCTCCGTTTGCACAATCAAGAACAATTCTAAGACCTTTTAGAGTTAAATCTTTAGGAAAAGAACTTTTAATTGAAACAATGTATCTTCCAATAACATCATCAATTCTTTTTGATGAACCAATTTCTTTACCAGTTACTTGCTCATTTGTCATTAATTCAACATCACTAAATATTTTTTCAATCTCTTCTTCAGCAGCAATACTTAACTTATCACCATGATTGTCAAAAAATTTAATACCATTATCTTCAAAAGGATTGTGAGATGCACTTATCATAATTCCTGCGTCACATCTCATACTTTCAGTTAAGTATGCAATTGCAGGTGTTGGCATTGGTCCAATTTGAATTACATCATATCCAACAGCAGTCAATCCACTTACAAGTGCATTTTCTATCATATAACCACTTCTTCTTGTATCTTTTCCTACAAGAATTTTTTTAGTTGTTGAATGCTTTCTAAAATAGATTCCAGCAGCTTTTGCTAATTTCAATACTGTAATTGCATCTAAGAAATCACCTGCCTTACCTCTAACGCCATCTGTTCCGAATAGTTTCATTAAACCTTCCTAAAATTAAACTCTCTTTAAGTTACTTTGGGTAATATTCTACCCTTAAAATTTTTACAAAGAGGTTAAAAAAATGGCAAATCATAAATCTTGCGAAAAAAGAGCTAGACAAACAAAGATTAAGACTGAGAGAAATAGATTTTATAAAACTAGAATCAAAAACGTAACTAAAAATGTATTATCTGCAATTGAAATAGCAGATAAAGAAAAAGCTGTAGAAGCTATGAAAGCAGCAAACAAATACCTACATCATTGTGTATCAAAAGGTATTTTAAAACAAGGTACTGCTGCAAGAAGAGTTAGTAGATTACAAGTAAAAGTTAACGCTATATAATTTATGTTAAAAGATAAACTACAACCATTTATCAACAGATTTGAGGAAATTAATGAATTATTAATGTCTCCAGATATTACTGCTGATATAAAAAGAATGACTGATCTTTCAAAAGAACAGTCAAGTATTCAACCTATTGTTTCTAAAGCTAGAGAATATATTAAATTAATAGATAATATTGAAGAAAATAAACTTATGCTAGATGATCCTGAACTTGGAGACTTAGCAAAAGAAGAGTTAAAAGAATTAGAAATAAAAAAACCAAAGCTTGAAGAAGATATTAAATTTTTAATGATTCCTAAAGATCCTAATGATGATAAAAATATCTATTTAGAATTAAGAGCTGGTACAGGTGGAGATGAAGCTGCAATATTTGTAGGTGACTTATTTAGAGGTTATTTAAGATATGCAGAAAACAATGGTTGGAAAGTTGAAATTATGAGTTCAAGTGAGAGTGAATCTGGAGGATACAAGGAAATAGTTATTCTTGTTAAAGGTGACCACGTTTATTCAAAACTAAAATTTGAGGGTGGTACTCATAGAGTTCAAAGGGTTCCAGCAACTGAATCTCAAGGACGAGTTCACACATCAGCAATTACTGTTGCAGTTATGCCTGAAGTTGATGATGTTGAAGTTGAAATTGATCCTAATGATTTAAAAATTGATGTTATGAGAGCCAGTGGAAATGGTGGTCAATCTGTAAATACTACAGACTCGGCTGTTAGAATCACTCATATTCCATCTGGTATAGTAGTAACAAACCAAGATCAAAAATCTCAACATAAAAATAAAGACAGAGCTATGAAAGTTTTAAAAGCAAAACTTTATGAAATTGAGATGCAAAAGAAAATGGAAACAGAAGGTGCTACTAGAAAAGAGCAAGTAGGTACTGGTGATAGAAGTGGAAGAATTAGAACTTATAACTATCCACAAAATAGAATCAGTGATCATAGAATCAACTTAACTCTTTATAGACTTGACTACATCATGAATGATGGTTTATTTGATGAAGTAATTGATCCTCTTATTGCTGATCATCAATCTAAACTTATCGAAGCTAATGGATTATAATCCATTAGCTTTTTTTATCTATGATAGAACTAAATACAACTTATATTCACTACAAAAATAAAAAATTTTATATTCCTCTAAATTTCTGTAAGATACAAGAAAATGACATTTGGGTAAAAGCAGTTATTTATAAACCTGAAAATAACGAAGAACTTTTCGTAAGAACTTACCAAGAATTTCAAGAAAAATTTATTAAACAACAAAACTAACTATTCCTTATAGTAACCAAAATGTAACCAACTAACATTAAACTTTCACGGTAAAAAAAATTATCGGAGATAAAAATGACTTTCAAAAAAACATCTATGGCTTTAATTGCAAGTGCTTTATTAGCAACTACGTTAAGTGCAAGAGACCAAATTAAAATTGTTGGTTCTTCTACTGTATATCCTTTTTCATCATCAGTAGCTGAAGAATTTGGAGCTACTACAAAATTTCCTACTCCTGTAGTTGAATCAACTGGTACTGGTGGAGGAATGAAACTATTTTGTGCTGGTGTTGATTTAAATACTCCAGATATCACAAATGCTTCAAGAAGAATGAAAGACAAAGAATTTAAAATGTGTGAAGAAAATGGTGTAACAGATATCACTGAAGCATTAATTGGATTTGATGGTATTGCAATTGCTCAATCTGCAAAAGTTAAAGGGTTCAATGTAACAAAAGAACAATTAGCATTAGCAGTAGCTCAAGAAGTTCCATCAAAAGATGGTAAAACATTAATTGCAAATCCATATAAAAAATGGTCAGATATTGATGCATCTTTACCAAATAGAGAAATTATTGTTTACGGACCACCTAAATCATCTGGGACAAGAGACTCTTTTGAAGAATTAGTATTACAACATGTATTTGAAAAAATGCCAGTTTATACTGATTTATATAAAGCTGATGAAAAAGCAAATAAAAAATATAAAGCTTATTCTGTTTTAAGAACAGATGGTGTTTATGTTGAGTCTGGTGAAAATGACAACTTAATCGTTCAAAAATTAACTAAAAATGAAGCTGCAATTGGTATTTTTGGATATTCATTTTTAGAAGAAAACAAAGATAAAGTTGTTGGATTAAGTATCGAAAATACTATGCCAACTGTTGAAACAATTTCATCTGGTAAATACCCAATTGCTAGATCTATGTATTTCTATATTAAAAATCAACACGCAAAAGATGTTCCAGCATTAAAAGATTATACGAACTTATTTATGTCTGAAAAAATGATTGGAAGTGATGGTATCTTAACTGAACTTGGTCTTGTATCATTAACTGATGATGTAAGAGCAGCTGCAAGAACAAAAGTTATGAATAACGAAAAAGTAACTTTAGAATCTTTAAAACATTAATTATAAAAAAAGAAAGAGTTTTTCTCTTTCTTTATCTTAACATGCAAATTACATTATTAAGTTTTTATCTGTTAACGCGAACAAAGAGATAAAAACTTAATAATGTAATTTTTAGGAAAACTATGCCAAATTGGACTGAAATAATAGAAAAACTTGATTATGCTTTTCAGCCTATAATCTATTCTCATAGTGGCAAAATATATGCAGTTGAAGCATTATTACGAAATACTAATTTAATTCCAGAATTAACATCAATTGATGATTTATTTAACCTAGCTTTTAATGATGATTATTTATATGAACTTGATTTACAACTAAGAGAAAAGGCTATAAGTAAATTTTCAAAAATTAAAATAGATAATATAAAACTTTTTTATAATCTTGACAATAGAATAATTTATAATAAAAAATATTCTCAAGGAAATACTGCAAAAATTTTAAAAAAATATGGTTTAAATAAAGATAGAATCTGTTTTGAATTAAGTGAAAAAGGAACAGCAATAGAACAAAATGCCCTTTCTACTATGATTCAAAAATATAAACAAAGTAGCTATACAATTGCAATTGATGATTTTGGGATTGGTGTTTCAGGATTAAAACTTTTATATTTTAGTGAAGCAAACGTTATAAAATTAGATAGATTTTTTATTACAAATATTGACCAAGATTCAAAGAAAAAACTTTTTTGTTCTTCTATTATTGAAATGGCGCATATTATGGGAATGCAAGTTGTGGCAGAAGGAATTGAAACAGCAAAAGAGTTTTATACTTGTAAAGATATTGGTGCAGATTTTATTCAAGGTTATTTAGTTCAAAGACCAACTTTACAAATAAATGATATTACAAGTACATATTTAAATATCATCACATTAATAAATGATGATAAAAGATTAAATGCAACTAATATTATTAATGATGAATTTATAGAAGAAATTACACCTTTAAGCGTAAACACTTCTTTATATGATTTATTTGTTCACTTTAAAGAAAATACTAAAATACATTTTGTTCCAATTATTGATGAATTTGCAAACTTTTTAGGAATTATCTATGAAAGCGATATAAAAAAAATCTCTTATTCTCAATATGGATTATCACTTGCACAAAATCAAACTGTTTCTTCAACATTAATAAAATATATAAAACCTGCTTTATCTGTGGAAATTTCTTGGGGCATAGATAAAATACTTGAAATGTATAATTTAAAAGCAAATGATTCTTTAGGTATATTTATAACTGATTCAGACAAGTATAAAGGTTTTATAAATTTAAATTCTCTTTTAACTTTATCTTATAAAAGAAATATTGAAATAGCAACAAATCAAAATCCTCTTACTAAACTTCCAGGGAATAATCAAATTGAGAAATTTATAGAAAAAAGTTTAAAAAAGAATCAAAAAGTTATAACTCATATAATCTATTTTGATTTTAATGATTTTAAACCTTTCAATGATATTTATGGCTTTAGACAAGGAGACCGTGCAATTTTAATTTTTTCAGAACTATTACAAAAACGTTATCCAAAAGATGCTTTTATTGCACATATTGGTGGAGATGATTTTTTTGTAGGATTGAAAAATTATGAATATAAAGAAGTTTATGATTTAACAGCAGAAATTCAAGAAGAGTTTAAAAATAGTGCTAAAAATATCTATTCAAAAGAAGACAAAAAGAATGGATATATCATTTCAAAAGATAGATTTAATATGGAAAGAAAATTTGATTTATTATCTGTATCTTCTGCAATTATGGAAATAAATGGTGAATCAAATATAAATAATTTTGACAACTCCTTAAATATCTTAAAAAAAGCATCCAAAGGTTCAGACAAACCAATTTCTAGCATCTTGTAATGTAACCATTATGTAATCAACTTTAATTAAAATTTTACAAAATTTAATATAAAGGCAAAAGTATTGAGCACTTTTGAATCGAGAAAAAAACAGAGAGAACTTATTGAAAAATTAATCAAAATTGGGCTTATTTGTGCAGCAGCAATCTCAATTTTAACTACTTTTGGTATTTTATTCTCAATTTTATTCGAAGCCATCGAATTTTTCAAATTAAGAAGTTTTTGGTATTTTATAACTGGTACAGTTTGGAGTCCAGGAGTTGTTGGTAGCCAATTTGGAGCACTTCCAATTTTTGCTGGAACATTTGTAATTACTTTAATTGCATTAGCTGTTTCTATTCCTATTGGGCTTGGTAGTGCTATTTATATGAGTGAATATGCAAGTCCAAAATTAAGAGATTATTTAAAACCTTTACTTGAAGTTTTAGCAGGTATTCCAACAGTTGTTTATGGATTTTTTGCTGCAATTACTGTTGCACCTTTTGTTGTTAAAGTAGCAGAATCAGTAGGATTAGAAGCTACATTTAATAGTGCTTTAGCTTCTGGTATTGTTATGGGAATTATGATTATTCCAGTAATTTCATCTTTATCAGATGATGTTATTCGTGCTGTTCCAGATAGTCAAAGAAAAGCAGCATTTGGATTAGGAATGACTCATGGAGAAACAATAAAAAATATTGTTTTACCTTCTGCAATGCCAGGAATTATTTCTGCATCTCTTTTAGCTTTATCAAAAGCTTTAGGTGAAACAATGATTGTTGTTATGGCAGCAGGACTTAGACCAAATCTTTCTTGGAATCCTCTTGAAGATATGACAACAGTTACTGTAACTATTGTAAATTCACTGGTTGGAGATTTTGAGTTTAATTCACCTGAAACTCTATCAGCATTTGCCTTAGGATTAATACTATTCATAGTAACTTTAATTCTAAACATGATTTCGTTGTCCCTAATTAGAAAATTCAAAGAAAAATATAAAGTGAATACATTATGATAAAAAGAAAAAAGAAAAACAAACAAACTAATCCATTTTATGACCCTACTTTAAAAAGTAGACATGCAAGTGCAGCAAGATTTAAAAAGTTTACATTAACTTCACTAATTTTTTCTGTTGCTTTTTTAGTATTTTTCCTTTTTGATATTGTAGGAAAAGGTGTACCTGCATTTAAAATTGCCTATGTAAAAGTTGATGTTACTTTTAATGCTAAATCAATAGATGATTCAAGATTTGCTGTTGAAAAGAAATTCAGAGATATTGTTTCAAGAGCTTGGCTTAGAGATATTCCTGTTTTGATAAAACAACATCCTGAATACATGGATTCAACTCAACATCTTTGGGTTTTAGCAGATGATCAAGTTGATCAATATCTAAAAGGGCATAACCACAAATTAAAAGACAAAGAGATTGCAATTGTTGATGAATTATATGCACAAGGATTAATAGAAAAAAAATTTAATACTATTTTCTTTACTAATGGTGATTCAAAAATTCCAGAATATGCAGGACTTTATTCAGCAATTATTGGTTCTGTTTTAACATTAATTATTACAATGCTTGTTGCATTCCCAATTGGAGTTATGACTGCAATTTATCTAGAAGAGTTTGCAGGAGATAATAAATTTACAAGATTTATTGAAATAAACATCAATAACCTTGCAGCTATTCCTTCAATACTATTTGGTCTTTTAGGTCTTGCAATATTTATCAATCTTTTTGGAATGCCTAGAAGTTCCCCACTTGTTGGAGGTTTAACTCTTGCGCTTATGACATTGCCAATTATTATTGTAAGTTCAAGGGCCGCACTAAGAGCTGTTCCTGATAGTATAAGACAAGCTGGTTATGGATTAGGATTAAATAAAATTCAAGTTACAAAAGACCATGTTTTACCTTTAGCATTTCCAGGAGTTTTAACTGGTTCTATTATTGGGTTAGCACAAGCTATGGGAGAGACTGCACCATTGATTATTATAGGAATGATTGCATTTATTCCTGATGCTCCTTCAATGGTTACACAAGCATCAACTGTTATGCCAGCGCAATTGTTTACTTGGGCTGGAATGCCAGAAGGTATGTATGTTGAAAAAACTGCTGCTGGAATTATGGTGTTATTAACAATCTTAATTTCATTAAATGCTATTGCAATTTATTTGAGAAAAAAATTAGAAGTTAAATGGTAAGAAGGAAAATAAAAAATGATTACAAATGATAATAAAAGTAAAATTGATGTTAGGAACTTGAACTTATTTTATGGTTCAAATCAAGCATTATTTGATATTACAGCAGATTTATATGAAAATAAAATAACAGCACTAATTGGACCTTCTGGTTGTGGAAAATCAACATTTTTAAGATGTATAAACAGAATGAATGATTTGATTCCAATAGTAAGAATAGATGGTTCAATTATAATTGATAACAAAAATATTTATGATAAAGATGTTGATGAAGTAAGTGTTAGAAAAAAAATTGGAATGGTATTTCAACAACCAAATCCTTTTCCAAAATCAATTTATGACAATGTAGCTTACGCTCCACTAAAACATGGGATTATTAAAAAAGGTAAAGAGTGTGATGAGTTAGTTGAAACTTCTTTAATAAAATCTGGTTTATGGAATGAAGTAAAAGATAAATTAACTCAACCTGGAACTTCACTTAGTGGAGGTCAACAACAAAGACTTTGTATTGCAAGAACAATTGCCGTTAGACCAGAAGTTATTTTAATGGATGAACCAACATCTGCACTTGATCCAATAAGTACAGAAAAAATTGAAGCTTTAATGCTTGAATTAAAACAAGATTACACAATTATCACTGTTACTCACAATATGCAACAAGCAGCAAGAGTTGCAGATTATACAGCATTTTTCCATTTAGGAAAATTGATTGAATATGATGAAACAGAAACTATTTTTGTTAATCCACATAATAAAAAAACAGAAGATTATATTACAGGGAGATTTGGATAATGTTAAAGCCTTATGAATCAAAATTACAAAATATTAAAGACGAAATTCTAAAAATTGGTGTTGATGTTGTTGAAGCATTAGAAATATGTTTGAATGCATTAGAAGAGAGAAAAATAGAAGATTTAGCAAATGTAAGTGTTACAGAAAAGAAACTTCTAATTAAATCAAATGAAATTGATAATATCATTGTTACAACTCTAGCTTTGTATTCACCTGAAGCAAAAGATTTAAGACAATTAGTTTCATTTCTAAAAATTACAAATGAATTAGTAAGAACAGGAGCAAATGCAAAAGATTTTGCAAAAATGTTCAAAAAATCATATTCTGAAGATTTAAATACAAGTATGATTTTAGAATATGCCGTTCCATTATTAAAATCAGCTCTTTTATCACTTAAAACATCAATTTCAATTATTGATGAAACAAATGCTGCTCATATTGAAGAAAAATATCATAGAGTTATTGTTGAAGAGAGTAAAACAGATGATTTATATTTAATGATTGAAAAAAATATTTTAAAACTAATCACAAAAAAACTTGATTTATCTAAAGAGTATTTTGATACTTTAAGTGCATTAAGAAGATTAGAGAAAATTGCAGATAGAGCTGTTTCTATAGCAAATCTATTACAATTTGCACAGATAGGAGGAGATATAGTACAATCATAATCTTTATGGTATACTTTCTCTCATGAAAAAAGCTATTAATAAAATTAAAGCATACTTTAGTACAAATTTTGAAGTTCTTGCAGCTTCTATTATATTTATTGGAATAATTGCTTCAGGTAAAGAATTTTACAAAGCAATTATTTTAATGTTAGAATTTATTGTAATCATGGAAGTTGTAAAAATGGTCTCTGATTTTATCAAAAAAGAGACTTTACGACTTCGATATATTATTGATATTTTCATCATATTTTTAATCCGAGATGTTATTATATTAACAACAAATAAAGGTAGAGATTACTTTGATATTAGTTTTCTATTATTTGTAATCTTTGTTTTTTTTATGTTTAGAATACTTGCTATTAAATTTTCACCAGGTGTTATAAAAATTTCAAGAGATACCGTTATTGAATATGATGATGAAAGACCAAATAAAAAAGTTGTCCCTAAAAAAGAGTTAAATCCTGATGAATAATAAACTTATTTTAATTGTTGAAGATGAAGAAGATATTTTAGAACTTCTTGAATATACCTTACAAAAAGAAGGTTATGAAACTATTGGTTTTTTAACAATTGATAAAAATGTTAGAAAGATTTTAGATGAAGAACAAATTGATTTGATTTTAATGGATAGAAATCTTCCAGGAATTGAAGGAACAAGCTTTATCAATGAAATAAAACAACAAGGTTATTCTAATCCTGTTATTTATGTAAGTGCAAAAGATAATGATGAAGATATTATTGAAGGTTTTGATTCTCATGCAGATGATTACATAACAAAACCTTTTAATATTAAAGAACTATGCGCAAGAATAAAAGCTGTTATCAAAAGAAGTTCAAAAGAAGTAGATATTTTAAAAGTAAAAGATATTGTTTACAAATCTTCAAATAAAAAATTTTTTATAAATGATAAAGAAGTCGAATTAACACATCTTGAGCATGATTTATTATTAGAATTTATTAAAAACAAAGATATTTTGATGACAAGAGAACATTTATTAAATAAAGTTTGGGAAGACTCTTTTGATAAAAAAGAAAAAACAGTAAATGTTGCAATAAAAAGATTAAAAGCTAAAATTGACCCTAAAGGAACAAAAGATTATATCAGATCAATTAGGGGTGAAGGTTATATTTTTTGTTAAAAATACATCAACTTTTTTTAAGAACTTATATAACAATTTTTGCTGCTATTTTAATTACTCTCACTTTAGTTACTTACTTTTGGGCAAAAAACTTATATTTAAATCAGATAGAAAAAAATCTTATACAAAATATTGATACCTTATCTATTGTTCTAAAAAATTCAAATAATATGAATAATATTAGAAGCATAGTAAGAGATTTACATACAAAATTAAATTTAAGAATTACAATAATTGATGAAAGTGGTAATGTTATAGCAGAAAGTGATAAAGATTTAGCTCATATAAATAATCATGCAAATAGAGTTGAAATAATTCAAGCAAAAAATGTAGGAATTGGAAAAGATACAAGAAATTCTGAAACTGTACAAAAACAGTTATTGTATATTGCAAAAAAAATCAATATAGATACTTCTATATATTATATAAGAATGGCAGATTATACAAATAAAATCACTGATAATTTTATGAAATTGACTCTTGAAATTTTTATGTATATAACATTTTTTCTAATCATTGCTTTTTTAGCTACTTACTTTATTAGTTTACGAATAAAAAAAGAGACTGATAATGTTTTATATTTTTTAACTCAATTAACAAATAAAAAAACTTCTTTTCCACTAAAATCAACATATACTTATGAATTTTATAAAATTACAAAACTTTTAAATAAAGTTGCAATGAAATTATCAAAAAAAGAGAAACAAAAAGCAAAACAAACAGCAAAACTAAAACTTTCAAATAGACAAAAAGATGAAATAATATCTGCAATTTCCCATGAATTTAAAAATCCAATCGCAATAATCTCAGGTTATAGTGAAACCATATTAAATGATGAACAAATACCTCAAATTATGAAAAATAAATTTTTAACAAAAATTCATACAAATGCAAATAAAATGTCTCAAATTATTGATAAATTAAGACTAACATTAAAACTTGAAGAAGGAAAACAAGAACTACTTTTAATTCCTTGCTCTATGAAAAAATTGATTGAAAATTGTATTAGTGATTTAAAAGATAAATATAAAAATAGAGATATCTTAATTGTAGGAGACGATATAAGTTTAAAAGTTGATGAAACACTTATTTCTATGGCTATTTCTAATCTAATAGAGAATGCTTTGAAATATTCTGAAAATGAAGTTATTGTAAATATTTCTGAAACTTCAATTTGTATTGTCGATAAAGGAATAGGTATAGAAGAAAAAGAGTTGGAAAATATCAATCAAAAATTCTACCGAATTTCAAATAATGGATGGAATAACTCTTTAGGTTTAGGTCTTTTTATTGTTCAATCTATTTTAAATTTACATAATTTTAGGCTTGAAATCAAGTCTGAAATAAAAAAAGGTTCTCAATTTTATATAAATTATTAAAATATACTTAATTTAAGTATATTTTAAGTATTAGTACACTATTATTGCACCTCATTAAAAAAGCGGAGAAAATAAATGAAATTTACTCAAATGGCACATGCTAACGAAATCGAAAGAGATTGGATAGTAGTTGATGCAACTGATAAAGTATTCGGAAGAATCATTACAGAAGTAGCTACTATCTTAAGAGGTAAAAATAAACCTTGCTTCACACCAAATGTAGACTGCGGAGATTTTGTTGTAATTATAAATGCATCAAAAGCAAAATTTTCTGGTAAAAAATTAGAAAGTAAAAATTACTTTACTCACTCAGGTTATTTTGGTAGTACAAAAACTCACAAAATGTCTGAAATGTTTGAAAAAAATCCAGAAAAATTATATAAACTAGCTACTAGAGGTATGCTTCCAAAAACAACTCTTGGTAAAGCTATGTTAAAAAAATTAAAAGTATATGCAGGAAGTGAACACCCTCATACTGCGCAAATTAAAGGATAATTGTAATGGCAAAAGTTTATGCAACTGGAAGAAGAAAAACATCTGTAGCAAAAGTATGGTTAGAGTCTGGTAATGGACAATTAACAATCAACGGTCAAACTTTAGATGCGTGGTTAGGTGGTCATGAATCAATTAAAAAAAGAGTTATGCAACCATTAAACGTTTCTAAACAAGAAACTTCTGTTAATATCGTTGTAAAAACTCTTGGTGGTGGTTATTCAGCTCAAGCTGATGCTGCTAGACACGGTATTTCAAGAGCATTAGTTGCTTTTGATGAGCAATTCAGAACAGTTTTAAAACCTTATGGATTGTTAACAAGAGATGCTAGATCTGTTGAAAGAAAAAAATACGGAAAGAAAAAAGCAAGAAAATCTTCTCAATTCTCAAAAAGATAATTGGTATTTTCAAAGAGTATATTTCTTTACTATTTTCAAGAAGGAGCGACAAAAGTTGCTCCTTTTTTTATGCCTTTTTTTATAAAAAAACAATACAATAGCACCATGAAAATTTTTATTTATAATCTATTATTTTTTACTTATTTAACTGCGAGTACATTAAATTTGTCAATGACATCAAGTCCAAGTAGATTAAATCCAATATTATCCAATGATACTGCAAGTAGTGAAATATCTGATTGGCTATTTAATGGATTATTTAAATATGATAAAAATGGGAATCCAACAGTTGATTTAGCATCATCATACTATTTTGAAACACCTACAAAACTAATTGTAAAACTTCGAAATAATGTTCTTTGGCATGATAATGTTAGGTTTACTGCAAAAGATGTAATTTTTACTTATGAACAAATTATTAATCCCAAAGTTTTTAATTCTATAAAATCAAATTTCACTGAAGTTCAAAGTGTAAAAGCTTTAGATGATTTCACACTTGAAATAATTTATAAAGAACCTTATTTTAAAGCTATTGAAACTTGGTTTGTTGGGATTTTACCTTATCATCTTTTAAAAGATGAAAAAGATTTAATGACAAGTTCATTTAATAAAAATCCTATAGGAACAGGTTCATATAAGTTAAAAGAGTTTAAAACGGGAGAAGATATAGAACTTATTGCAAATGAGAATTATTTCGAAGGTAAACCAAAAATTGAAAAAATTTTATATAAATTTTTACCAGACCCAAATACTTCATTTTTATATTTGAAACAAAAAAAACTTGATATTGGTGAACTTGATCCAATTCAAGCAGATAGACAAATAGATTCTGATTTTAAAAATACATATACAATTTTGCAAAAACAAAGTTTTACATTTGCTTATTTAGGATTTAATCTAAATAATGAGAAATTTAAAAATAAAAAAGTAAGAGAAGCTTTATCATTAGCTATAAATAGACAAGAATTAGTAGATATTCTTTTCTTTGGTTATGGAAAAGTTTGTAATGGTCCTTTCTTACCTGGTTCTTTTGCATATAATGATGATATAAAACCAATATCTCAAGATATAAATAAAGCAAAAAAATTATTAAAAGAAGCAGGTTATGATGAAAATAATCCCTTAATATTTGAAGTAGTAACTAATACAGGAAATGATACAAGAATAAATGCAGCTCAAATTATGCAGTATCAATTACAAAAAGCTGGTGTTATAATGAAAATTCGAGTTATGGAATGGCAAGCATTCTTAAATACAGTTGTTCATCCAAGAAATTTCGAAGCAATACTTTTAGGTTGGGCACTTGCTCTTATGCCTGATGCTTATCCTCTTTGGCATAGCTCAAGTGCAAAACTAGGTGGGTTTAATTTAGTTTCTTATAAAAATGAAGAAGTAGACAGATTAATTGAAAAAGGTATGGGAACGATAAACAGAGATGAACTCTCTATTATTTATAAAAAAATCTTTAAACTTATCAGTGATGATTTACCATATTTATTTTTATATATTCCAGATGGAATAACTGTAATAAATAAAAATATAAAAAATATTGAACCTGCGTTTATAGGTATCATGCACAATCAAAAAGATTGGGAAATTGAAGAATAATATAAAAGGAATAAAATTTGATTAATAAGAATAAAATAATACTTTTTGATTTAGATGGAACATTAATAGACTCAACTGATGCTATAGTTTCAACTTTTAAACACTCATTTAATGAATTAAATTTTAATTTTAATGGAACAGATAAAGATATAAAAAATTTGATTGGTTATCCTCTTGATATAATGTATAAAAATTTAGGTGTTGATGAGTCAAAAGTTTGGGATTTTGTTGATTCATATAAAAACAGATATAGAATTATTTCAAAAGAACAAACAACTCTTTTAGAAAATGCTTATGAAGCAGTTGAACTTGCATCTAAAATTGCAAGAGTTAGTGTAGTTACTACAAAAACTAGAATGTATACTATTCCTTTATTAGATCATTTTAATATTTCACAATTTTTTGAAATAGTAACAGGAAGAGAAAATGTACAAAATCCTAAACCACATCCAGAACCAATCTTAGTTACATTAACTCAAATGAATTATGATAGAAAAAAAGATTCAGTATGGATGATAGGTGATACAAAACTTGATTTAATTGCTGCAAATGAAGCAAATATAAATTCAATTGGTGTTTTATGTGGATATGGAGAAGAAAATGAACTTAAAAAATACACTAATCACATAAAAAAAGATTCTTTTGAAGCAATTAAATTTCTCTCTAGCAATATTTAATATTAAATATTGCTTAAATTTAAATATTACTTTTATTTAAATATATAAAAACAAGTTTTTAATTCTATAATAAATAGGATATTTTATTTTTTATTAAATTATTTGATTAATGCACTATATTAAGGGCTCTTTAGCCTCATAAACAATTCATATTTTTTTTGTTTTTTTTAGATTTATGTTCTTTTTACTACTCTAAAGTGTGAATTTTTATCTCACTTTTCTTACAAATTTATAAAATAAAAGTTGATTTAAGTTAAAATTTTCTATAATACAACAGACTAATTAAATTTTTTAAGTCAAATTTAATATTTTAAATAAGGAGCCACTATGTTAGAAATTAGATGGCATAGCCGTGCAGGTCAAGGTGCTGTTACTGGGGCAAAAGGTCTTGGTTCAATTGTTGCTGAATCTGGAAAACAAGTTCAAGCATTTGCATTTTATGGATCTGCAAAAAGAGGTGCGTCTATGACTGCTTACAATAGAATTGATGATAATACAATTTTAAACCACGAAAAATATATGAGTCCTGATTTTGTATTTATATTAGATCCAGGTCTTGCTATAACTGACGATTTTACTGCTAATGGCAAAGATACAACTAAATATATTATTACAACTCACCTTAGTAAAGATGAGTTAATTTCATTAGTTCCTGAACTTCAAGAAATTAAAGATAGAGTATTTATACTTGACTGTTTCCAAATTGCAAGAGATACAATTGGAAAAGCTATTCCTAATACTCCAATGCTTGGTGCATTTATGAAAGTTAGTGGAATGTATGACTTAGAATACTTTAAAGATAAAATGAAAAGTGTACTAAAAAAATTGCCACCAAATCTAGTTGAAGCAAATATGGTAGCAATCCAAAGAGCTTATGACGAAGTTCATTAGAAGGATATAAAATGAGTAAACCAATTAGAGAAATGGGATGGGATGAGTTAGTACCAGGTGCTGCTCTTTATACATTCGATGGAAGTGTAGATTATAATATTGCTGAAATTCAACCAGAAGATAGACTTTATTCTGAAACAAGTTCAAAAAGTATGTCTGTTGGAGACTGGAGAGTTATTAAACCTGTTTGGAATTCTGAAACATGTATTGACTGTCAGAACTGTTGGATTTTTTGCCCAGATTCATCAATTATTGCAAGAAATAAAGAGATGAAAGGTGTGGATTATGAACACTGTAAAGGTTGTGGATTATGTGTAAGTGTTTGTCCTACAAATCCAAAATCACTATTAATGTTTAATGAATATGTTACAGCTGAAGAAGCTTTATCTCAATGGCCAGCGAAACAAAAAAAGGGTGAATAATGAATAAAAGAGTAATGGAATTAAAAAAAGTTGAAGTTTGGGATGGAAATATGGCAAATGCCCAAGCTTTAAGACAAGCTGATGTTGATGTTGTCGCAGCTTACCCAATTACACCTTCAACTGCAACAGTTGAAAACTATGCAATGTTTCATGCAAATGGTTACATCGATGGTGAAGTAATTATGGTTGAATCTGAACATGCTGCTATGTCTGCTTGTGTTGGAGCAGGAGCTGCTGGAGGAAGAGTTGCAACTGCAACATCATCTCAAGGTTTAGCACTTATGATAGAAGTTTTATATCAAGCATCTGGAATGAGAATACCTGTTGTTTTATGTTTAGTAAATAGAGCATTAGCAGCACCTTTAAATGTAAATGGAGACCACTCAGATTTATATCTTACAAGAGATTCAGGTTGGATATCACTTGATGCATTTAACCCTCAACAAGCTTATGATATGACTTTAATGTCATTTAAAATATCAGAACATCCAGATGTTAGATTGCCAGTAATTTCTAACCAAGATGGATTTATGACATCTCACACTGCACAAAATGTTACACCCTTAGAAGATAAAATTGCATGTGATTTTATAGGTAATTATTTACAAGTAAATGCTTTATTAAATTTTGATAAACCTGTAACTCATGGTGTTCAAACTGAACAAGATTGGCATTTTGAACACAAAGCAAAACAACATGCAGCTTTAATGGGTTCTAAAAAAGTTATTTTAGATGTATTTAAAGAGTTCAAAGAATTAACAGGTAGAGAATATAAACTTGTTGAAACTTATAATATGGAAAATGCTGATATTGCAATAGTTTGTTTAGGTACAACTTATGAAACTGCTATTCTTGCAGTTGAACAACTAAAAGAAGAAGGTATAAATGCAGGTATTGTAGCACCAAGAGTATTTAGACCATTCCCTCTTGAAGAAATGGCTGAAGCTTTACAAGGTGTAAAAGCAGTGGCTTGTATGGATAGAAGTGCACCAGGAGGAACTGTTGGAGCATTATTCAACGAAGTTTCTGGAGCATTAATAAATACTCAAAACAGACCATTAATGTCTAACTTAATCTATGGATTAGGTGGAAGAGATATGACTGTTGCAGCATTAAAAGATATTTATAGAACTTTAGACAAAGAAGCAAAAGAAGGTAAATTATCTGGAAAAATCCAAAGATTTGTTGGAGTAAGAGGTCCAGAATTAAGCTTCTATAATGCGCAAGGAGCACAAAAATGAGTACATTAGTAAATACTCAAAAAGAGATTAAAAACTTAAAAACTTTCTCAACAGCAGCTGAGAGATTTGAGGGTTCACACCTTTTATGTCCAGGTTGTGCTCACTCAATTATTGTTAGAGAAGTTTTAAATGCAACAAATGACAATTTAGTAGTATCTGCTTCAACTGGTTGTTTAGAAGTTTGTACGGCTATTTATCCTCACACTTCTTGGGATTGTTCTTGGATTCATATTGGATTTGAAAACTCTTCAACTGCAATGGCAGGTGTTGAGACAATGAACAAAGCTTTAAGAAATAAAGGAAGAATAAGTGCTGATACTCCTCAACCAAAATTTGTAACATTTGGTGGAGATGGTTCAACTTATGATATTGGATTTCAATGGATTTCTGGATGTTTTGAAAGAGGACACGACTTTATGTATGTTTGTTTAGACAATGAAGTTTATGCAAATACAGGAGGTCAAAGATCATCTTCAACTCCAATTGGTTCAAGTACAACAACAGCACCAGCAGGAAGCCATTCTTATGGTGAAAAAAGACAGAAAAAAGATATTGTATCTATCATGGCAGCTCATGGTGCACCTTATGTTGCTCAAGTTGCTCCAAATAAATGGAAAGATATGGTTAAAAAAATCCAAAGAGGTTTTGATACTCACGGTCCTGTATTTATAAATGCAATGAGTGCATGTACAACTGAGTGGAAATTTGCTCCAAATCAAACTATTGAAGTTTCTGATTTAGCAGTTGATTCACTTGTTTTCCCATTATATGAAATCATTGATGGAAGAGAATTAAACATCACTTATAGACCAAAAAATATAATTCCTGTAAGAGATTATTTAGGTGCTCAACCTAGATTTAAACACTTATTCAAACCTGAATATGAATATTTGATTGATGAGTGGCAAAAAAGAATTGATGAAAGATGGGCTTTCTTACAAAAAAGAGAAGAAATCAGAATGTAAAAAGAGTTGTCCTAGATACTTTCTAGGACAATTGTCTTTTAAAAATTTCAATTTCCCTCATAAAAGTTGAAACTTTAAACCAATCATAATATACTACAAACAAAAAATCTTAGGCTTTTAATGATAAATATGCAAATCATCTTGAAAATGTTGCTTGCACTTTTTATAGGTGTTTGTGGTTCAATTTTATTTATATATTTACATTTACCACTTCCTTGGCTTCTAGGAGCTATTTTTGCATCATCTATTGCCATGAGATTTGAAAAACTTCCTATTCAAAGTCCAAAAACATTTTCACCACCTGCACGAATTTTGATTGGTCTTACTATTGGAAGTGCCTTTACACCAGAAATATTAGATTATATTGATGTTTATTTCTTTTCTTTATTACTAGTAATTCCTTTTACTATTTTAACTATCATTTGTGGGACATATTATTATCATAAGTTTCTAAACTATGATATAAAAACTTCATATCTTGGTTCTATGCCAGGTGGTGTAATTGAAATGGTAATTATTGGAGAAGAGATAAAAGCAAATATTTCAAAGATAACTTTGATGCAAAGCTCTAGACTTTTTTTTGTTGTTGTTACCTTGCCTTTTATAATTCAATATATTTTTCACATAGATATTAGTGGAAATAAACTTATTACAATTCCAATAAAAAATATTGATTTATTTGAGTTAACTATCTTAATTATTTTAGGATATATTGGAGCAATTATTGCTAAAAAAGTGAAAATAACTGCTGCATATTTAATGGGACCAATGCTTATAAGTATCGCTGTTCACTCAACAGGTTTTATTCACACGCCAGTTCCTGATGAATTTTTAAAATTTATTCAAGTTGTATTTGGAACAATTATTGGTTTTACATTTAAAGGAGTAAGTCTTCAAACTATTGCAAAAACTTTTATCTCAACCTTAGGACATTTTTTAATTTTAGTAATTCTTTGTGCAGTATTTATCTCAATAACATATAATCTTTTTCATTTTCCTATTCTTTCAATTCTTCTTGCTTATGGGCCAGGTGGACAATCTGAGATAAATCTAATAGCTATTTTAGTAGGAGCAAATCTTCCTTTTATAACCTTACATCATATAGTAAGGCTTTTAATAGTTATGAATATTGCACCATTAATAGCCAAAAGATTAGATAGAAGAGAAACTACTTAGTAAATTATTTACAACTTCATCTAAACCTTTATTTAATGCTTCTACAAAACCATATGCGTTATTTGTTTTACATAGAATTTTTTTATCATAAGTAATAGATTTTAAAATCTTTTTATCTTTTACTAGATCAAATTTTATATTTAAAATAGCATAAGAGTTATCATTTTCAAAACTATGATAAAGTTTTATAATATCTGTTTTTAAAGTATATTCATGTTCAATTTTAGAATCTTTAGATATAACATTTTTGAAAATTTTACTTGTATTAAAAGAGTCTATTAATTGATTATATATCATATCACTTGGAAGATTTATCCATCTATTTTTTGCATATTCTTCAAATAAATATGGTTTTGTATTATAAAAAATTGAAGTAAGATTAAAACTCTTATTTACATTTGGTTCTTCAATATAAATTGAATCTAATTTATTATTTTTTACTATCTGTATAGATTTAAAACCTATAGAATAATGATTTATATCTATACTATTTTGTTTTAGATTACATCCTGCAAACAATAAAAAAATTGTTAATATTAAAACACTATTTTTCATCTTTTTCCCCTGGTCCGTATTTTATATTTTTTTGTTTTAGTATTAAATCGCTTGGGCTTTCACTAATTGTATTTATTAAATTTTGTATTTGAACTAAACTATTTTCTAAACTATATAAAACACTATTAAGATTATCAAAACTCTCTTGTGTTATATCTTTTATATTGTATGCACCACTATTTATTTGTGTTTGTAACTCTTTTGATAAATTTGTAAAATTATTTGCTGTTGTTTTCATTGAATCAAAAGATTTTCCACCTTTTGATGTCATTTCATTTATACTTCTCATTACCTCATCAATCTTTTTCTCATTTTTAACCAAATAAGAACTAAATTGTTGTAAATTTTCCATACTTTTTTCACTCTTTGATAAAAGTGATGAAAGATTTGAAACATTTTCATCATTTAAAACTTTTTTCATTTGAGTTAAAAGTATCATCACCTCTTTTGTTATATCTTCAGTTGAGTCAACAAAACTTGTCAAAGCTGATGTTTTTGATTTTATAACTTTTATGCCATCTTCATTTGCACTTAAAAGTTTTGAACTATTACTTCCACCTTTTAACTCAATATATTTAAGTCCTGTAATTCCAAGATTTCCTAAGATTGCATAATTATCTTCTTTTATAGGAGTACCTTTTTGGATTTGTATATCTATTTGTATCTCTTCTGAATTTGTTGGGTTTATTTTTATTTCACTTACATTTCCAACTTCAAATCCCATATATTTTATAGCTGAACCTATACTAAGACCAGAAACAGATTCCATAAAGAATATTGAATATTCATCATATTTTTTATCTTGTATTCCATACTTTCCTAACCAAAAAATAGCAATAACAAGTAAAATAAATAATGAGCTTACAAACACCCCTATTTTAAAAAAATTAATTTTAGTATCCATTAAGTAGCCTTTTTATTTGTTAAAAAATCTTTGATAAATTCATCATCTGATTTCATTGCTTCAGATATATTTCCATCAAAGATTATATCTTTTTTGATGATGATAAATCTATCTAGTACAGTTTTTATAGTCTCTAAATCATGGGTTATTATAACTATGGTGATATTTAAACTATTTTTTAAATAGAGCAATAATTCATTTATTTTTTGTGTACTTGCTGGGTCTAATCCACTTGTAGGTTCATCTAAAAATAAAATCTTTGGTTGCATTGCTAAACTTCTTGCAAGTGCTACTCTTTTTTTCATTCCGCCACTAAGTTCACTGGGATAAAGTTTTGCTGTACTTTTTGGAAGCCCTACAATATCCAAGTTTGTATATGCAATTTTTTCTATCAAATTTTCTGGTAAATTCGTATACTCTTTTAGCATCACTGAAATATTTTCTATCACATTTAAAAAAGAGTACAAGGCTCCAAACTGAAATAGATATGAAAATTTTAATTTCATATCTTTAATTTCGTTAATATCCAATTTTGAGATATCTTTATCAAAGATTTTTATAGTTCCTTTTTGGATTTGATTTAGCATAACGATTTGTTTTACAAGAACACTTTTCCCTGAACCACTTCCACCTAAAACCCCAAATATCTCACCTTCATTTACATGAAATGAAATATTATTATGAACTAGATTATCACCAAAAGCTGTTGTTAGATTTTCTACTTTTATAATTTTCATTTAAATTCCCATTTGTGTGAAAATTACAGAGAAAACTGCATCAATTAAAATCACAACAAAGATAGCATTTACAACACTAATTGTTGTATATTTTCCTATACTTGTTGTATTGTTTTGTACTTGAAAACCTCTATAACATCCAATAATAGCTATCGCAAATCCAAAAAATATTGCTTTAAAAATTCCCATAATAAAGTGTTTTACTGGAACTTCATTTTGTAATCTATTTATAAATTCTACAAAAGAAACATCTAAACTTGTATAAGCTATCACCATTCCACCAAAAACACCTATAACATCAGCAAAAAAAACCAACAAAGGCAACGATATACATAAAGCAAAAATTCTAGGAAGTGTTAAAAATAAAGTTGGTTCAAAATTCATAGTTCTCATAGCATCTATTTCTTCAGTTATTTTCATAGCTCCAATTTCTGCTGTATATGAACTTGCACTTCGTCCAGCTATTACAATAGCAGTTACAAGTGGGGCAATTTCTCTAAACATTGTTATACTTATCATCTCAACTACAAAAATATTTGCTCCAAATTTTTCAAGTTGAACTGCTCCTTGATAAGCAATAACTACACCAACCAAAAAAGAAGTAACCGCTACAATCAAAAGTGCATTTACAGCTGAAGTATCTATATACTTTAACATTGCTCTAAATCTAATCATTTTAGGATTAAAAAGAGAATAGATAAAATAATAAAAAACTTTTCCAACAAAAGTTAAGAAATGAATTGAAGATATATATAACTCATAAGTTTTTTTTCCTAAATTATCAAAAAATGGATTTTTTTTTCCTTCTTCATATACTTTATCTTGATAATGTTTTTCATAAAAAGTATAAATCTTTTCGTGAGAATTTAGATTTTTTAAAGTGATATTTTCTTTTGGAAATTTATTTAAAAAAGATATTAGATAAATAATTGCTGAACTATCACACTCTTGTAGATTTTCAAAATTTATGATTATTTTTGTATTTTTATTTAGATTTATTTTTTCTAAATCTTGAATTATTTTTGGAAGATTATCTTTATTCCAAGACTCCATCAATAAAAGTTGAAAAATGTTGTTATCTAAATTTTCTATTTTAAAATAACTATTTAACATAGCAACAACTTATCCTTTCATCAACTATTTAAGGTTAGATTTTAGCTAAAAATTTATACTAAGTCAAATAAAAATAATCAAATATAGTATTTAAGAATAAAGGTATATTTTTTGCATATAAAAAACCTATGGAAGAAAAAGAGAAACTAAAGAATTATGAACGATTTCTTGGTGAATTTAAAGAACAAGGTAATCACTGGGATAAAATAGAAAAACGAACAGCAACTTTATTTCAAGTTTTAATTGATGGAGATTTAAAAGAGTTAGTTTTTGTTTTAAAACATTATCCAAAATATATAGAGATTGTTTGTGACCATTTTAGATACTCATATAACTATGGAGGGAATGAAGCTGATATGTATGCTGCTTCAAAACTTTTGACTATGAGTGAAGGTTACCATCAAAAACAGTTTGTTAGAAATCTCATAAGAAAATTACCAAAAATTTCTGATTTTGATATTTCTAAACTAAACTCTTTTTTAAATGAATTACTAGATAAACAAGAACAAATTCACTCGATAATTCTTAGTTTTTATAAAAATGAAATAGAAAGAAATATAAACACAAATAACTATCACAAACTTCAAGTAAAAGTTTTAGAAAAAAATCTTCAAAAACTTCCAATAAATAGTGACTTTGATTTTACTGCAAGTGATAGAGATGCAAACTTAGATATACCATATATGGACTAAAGGAGAAAAAATGGATTATTTTAAAAAAGCTTATGAGTGGGCAACAACTTTTGATTTTCAACCAATACAAATAGAATATGCTTCAAAACTAGCTCTTAAAATGTTAGATGATAGTTGTCAAATGAGTTCACATGATAGGGAAGTTTTTTTTAATGTTTATGATGCTATTTGTGATAGAAGTGATATACCTTTAGATGATGATGTAAATCAACTAATAATCCTAGCAAGAGATAGAAACACTATCTACTCAAAACCAGAATTTGCAAATATCGTTCATGCTTGTAAAGAAGAGATTATTCCAACAATGATACGAGATGATATGAAAGCATATAAAGCAATGGTTAGAAAAAATCTTGGTATGAACTAAGTTCATATCAAAGCTAACTTTTTATTTATCTTTGTAAAATTCCATAATGTTAAATAAAAGGTAAAAAATGTATCTTCAAAAAAAGCTTCAAATATTATTGGTTTTATTTTCACTTCTATTTTTTGTAGGATGTATAAAAAAATTTGACGGTGATGGACTAACTTTAAAAGTTCAAGAGAGTGAACTAAACAACTTTTCACAAGAGTTTCCAATAAGACAAAATTTTGTAGTTGCAAATATGGAACTTCAAAAACCTCATCTATTTATAAAAGATGGAACAAATAGAATTAGTGCAAATATAAATCTAAATATCTCTGCTATATTTATGCCAAACTCAAATGGAACTCTAACTTTTAGTGGAATACCTTATTTTGATAAAGAAAAATCAGCAATTTACCTAAAAGATATAGAACTAGATGAGTTAAAAATGACAAATCTAAATATCGATAAAACTATTTTAGATACTGTTGTAGCAAATACAAAACCTATCGTTGATAATATTTTCAACACAATTCCCGTTTATAAAATAGATAAATCATCTTTCAAAGGCTCTTTTGTAAAAGATGTAAAAATCGAAGATTCAGAACTTTTGGTAACTTTTGGTCTTTAGAAATTGGATAGCTTAGATTTGATTTTATATCAAATCTAACTCTTCGCTTATATCTTTAATTAGTTTTGAAAGTGGGCGTTTATTTATATCTTTGTCTTCTAGAAATCCACCAGTTATATGTCGCAAAACATCTTCACGATTTTTAAATAAAATTCCCTCATATTTTTGATAAAGTTCATCTATATAACTTTCATTATAAATTTGTGCTTTTTGAATAAGTTCTAAAACTATGTCTTTGTGTTCTTCATAAAGATTGTCTATATTAAAAGTTTTAATATGTGAATTTACTTTATCTTCATTTTTTAAAATCTTTTTCTCTATTTCTAAAGAATCTTTATCATAATAAAATTTGCTATCTTTTAATTTTAGCTTAAATTTCACGTCATCATTAAAGGCTTCTATAAAAGGATGATAAATATCATTTTGTATTTTTGATTTTCTTTGATTACAAGTTTGACAACTAGGAACTAAATTAAAAATTGAAATAGAAAAATAAGGATATGTACTTTTATCAAAAAAATGGTCAAGTTGTGCAGTTGCGTTTAAAGAGTTTGATTTTTTAAAATTAAAAATATAATTTCTATTACAATAAGGACAAACTGTAATATCCAAATCTTTAATATATTCTGATTTTTTCAATCTTTGATATAATGTATAAAAATAATCTTTTTGAGTTTTGTTTAATTCTGTAAAAGATTTATTTTTATCAATAAAATCTTTTAAATCACAAAGCTCTTTATAATCTAAAGTAATTAATTTTTCTAAATCAATATTTTTTGTATAGTTTTTTAATTTTCTTTTTATAAGTCGATTAATTGCACCTATGTCTATAGACCATTTTACTTTATTATCTTCTTCTTTTTTTAAAACTATTTTTTGTTTTTCATTATTATAAAAATTTGATAAAACTTGTATTTTAAAGTTTTCGATTGTTTTTGAAGATATATTTATTTTAATCATATTTTATTTTCTTTAACTCTTTTTGAAGTTCTTCAATCTGTTTTTCAATTTCATCAATCTTATCAATTTTGCTTAATCTTTTACTATCAATCATTCGTTGAAGTTCTCTTTTGATTATTGGTTCTCCAATAATTGAAATAATATTTTCACAATAATCCAACTCTTCTTTTGTCAATGATTTTTGATTTAAATATTCTATAGCTTTATCAATTTTACTCTTTGCAAACTCTCCCATTAGCCCATCTTCCATAAAAAACCCATGTGTTAAAAGAGTATGAATATTTGCACCAAATGTATTTATATCAATATCAACTTGAGCACCATCTTTTAAAAAAACAACATTCTCTTTTGGTAAATCGGAAAGAATAAATGGAGAATGTGTACAAACAATTATATTAATACATTTGTAATTAGATGATATCTTTGATTCTGTTAAGAAATTAATGATAAAAACCAAAAACATCCTTTGCCAATTCGGATGCAAAGATGTTTCAATTTCATCAATAAGAATATTAAAAACTCTTTTATTTAAATGTTTTGTTTTCAAATGTAATCTTACAATGATACCTAGGTAGCTTATTAATAGTTGTTGACCTGTACTTAAATTTCGGAAAAATAAATTATCATTTGATTCTAATTCTAGTTTTGAATATATCAAGAGACGATCAAAGTGTAATAAATCATTCTCTGTTAATTTTTGAATTGACATTGATGAATTAACATATCTTTCAATGTATTGATTAATTTCATCCCAATTATTTAAAGTATTAAAATTAATGCCAAATGCATTTATATTATCCGCTTGTAATTCTTTAAAAGTTATATCTCTAATCTTTGGACGCATTGATGATTTGCCAAAATGGTGAAGTAATTGAAAGCTTGGTAAATTAAATATTTTTAAAAATTCTTCTAAATTATTATCATAAATATACTTATAAAAATAGACAGCATTACTCTTCATAGTACTATCAAATGATACTGGATCAATTTTTGTAACTAAGTTACCTCCCCCCGTACCTAAATATATTCTAGAGGGTTCTAACGCAAAATTTATTTTATAATTTGATGAATCATTCCAGATTTCTTGCTGTCCAATTGAAAAATCAAAAAGTAGATAATAATATTGATGTAAATATGAATTTGGTTTACAACATTTATAATCTTCATATAAATTTAAAGTTTTTTGGTTTAATATATGAAATAATTCAAATTCTTGTGTCTCTTGATTTTTTATACCTGAAAATGTAAATATTTTTCTATCTTCAGAATCATTAAAAACTAAAATTAACTTTTTAAATTCACGCCAATTAGCATTCTTTTGCTCATATCCATTCTGAAATATTGCTCCAATAATAGAAATTAATAATGTACTTTTTCCAGCTCCATTTTTACCAACAATAGCAGTAACATTTATATTATCACCAAAAAAGTTTTTAGGATAAAATTCACCCGTTTTATCTTTATCAATAATCTCTAATTCATTCTTCTCTTCATCATACTTACACCTAAACCTAGGAGAAAAATTAAACCCTTGTTTCTCTATATTTTTATACTCTTCAACCCACAAATAAATCAATTCCATAAAAAACTCTTTTATTATTATTTTTATTACTAATCTTAGTTAAAATATTATTTATTTTCTCTTTTTCTTATCTCTAACTTTTTTATACAATAGATTATTTTATATACAAATAACATTTTATTCATTTCACTTTTTTTGTTATACTCAAAATAAAAAAGGTTATTTATGGGTATGTTTGATGTAGAGTTTCAAGAAGAGATAAATCTAAAAGAAGGAAACAAATCTTTATTTGAGTTCGTAAAAAAGCAGTTTCTAAAAGACAAAGAGTATGATACAAAGATAGAAAAAGAGAGTTTATCTATAGCAAAATGCAATATAAATACATATCTAAGATACAATCTAAAAATCACAACTTCAACAAACAAAAAAGATAAATCCTCACAAGTTTTAGTAAATGCAGAACTTCACGATACACTTATTTTAGCCATTTTAGTAATACTTGCTATTCCTTTTACCTATGGAATTGGAATTATTTTTATTATCATATTTACTTATTACCAAAAAGTTCAAGCAACAAAATATCTAAAAAATATGCTTACAAACTACAAATCTACGATTTAATACCCCTTTACATTTCTTTGGATATAATCCTTCAATATTTTTATAGATTTTAAATTTGAAGGATTTTTTATGCCATTATTAGATAGTTTTAGAGTTGACCATACGATTATGCCTGCACCTGCTGTTAGAGTTGCAAAAACAATGAAAACTCCAAAAGGTGACAATATTACAGTTTTTGATTTAAGATTTTGTGTACCAAATCAATCAATGATGAGTGAAAAAGGTATTCACACATTAGAGCATCTTTTTGCTGGATTTATTAGAAATCATCTAAACTCTCCAACAGTTGAAATTATCGACGTTTCTCCTATGGGTTGTAGAACTGGATTTTATATGAGTTTAATTGGAACTCCAAGTGAAAAAGAAGTTGCCGTTGCTTGGAAAAAAGCCATGGAAGATGTTTTAAAAGTTGAAAAACAAAGTGATATTCCAGAATTAAATATTTTCCAATGTGGAACATGTGCAATGCACTCACTTGATGAAGCAAAAGATATAGCAAGAGATATTTTAAAAACAGATATTGGTGTTATGTCAAATGAAAAATTATATTTATCAGATGATAAATTAAAATCTTTAGGAAACTAAAAAGTGCAAGAAAAACTAAATCTTTTTAAAGAGTTATTTAGTGATTATACAAATATTGCTATTTTACATATAGATAACTCTTTAGGTTTGGTTGATTCTACATTAGAAGAAATCAAAGAAAAAAATCAAGGTCAGATAAAATATATTCCTTTTTTAGATGATTCAAGTGCCAAACTAAAAGCAACAGCAAGAGAGTTTGAATACGTAATCTTAGGTGATATTCTTTCATATTGTAAAAATCAAGAAGAGATTTTAAAACTTATGTATAAAGCTTTGGAAAACTCAGGAAATATAATCATCTTAGAAAAAATATCAAATGATAATAGATATGAGATTTTAGATTTATTAGAAAGTATAGGTTTTCAAGCACCAAATTGTATTGACCTTTTTGATGATGTTTATATTTTTACTGCTAAAAAGATGCACCATTGGGACAATGGCTTATAAATTGGAAAATTAATCTTGCAAGATAATATAAACTCAATAGTTTCTACAAAAGATGGCTCAAATACACTTTTCTCACAATTTTATAACCAACACTATCACAATCCTGATGATGGTGCTATAAATGAAGCTTTAACAAAACACATAATCCCTACTTTTACATTTCATCAAGACAAAAAAGAGCTAACTATTTTAGATATTTGTTTTGGGATTGGATATAACACTTTTTCTACTATTTATTATTGTTTGAAAAATAATCTTGATATAAAACTAAATTTTTATTCACCTGAGCTTGATGGGAATTTGATTAAATCTTTAAAAGATTTTCCATTTCCAAAAGAGTTTGAAAATATTAAACATATCATAGATTCTATTTCACAAACTTCTAAATATGAAGATGAAAAAATCAAAATAGAAGTTTTTATAGGAAATGCAAGAGAGTATATAAAAAATTTAGAAAAAAACTCTTTTGACATTGTTTACCAAGATGCCTTTTCAAGTGATGTAAACTTTGAACTTTGGACAAAAGAGTATTTTGATGATATTTACAATCTTTGTAAAGATAATTTTATTATGAGTTCTTATGCGATAGCAACACCTATAAGACTTTCTATGTATGAAGCAAATTTTTTCATATATGAACATCGTCCAGTTAAAAGAAAAATAACATTAGCCACAAAACAAGAGCAAAATTTGATTGGAAAATTTATTGATATGGAACTCAAAAAACAAAGAAATACAGAAGCTTTTGCTTTGTATGATAAATAAACCAATTTTTTTACTAAAAAAAAAGCAAATTTGTATATAATTTCACTAAAGATTTGTCTCTGTCTTAAATCAAATTTCCAAATAGGTGTTTAAATGAAGTTTTTTTTCTCTATTCTTTTTCTAGTTTTAGTTCCAACAATGGCATTTTCATATAATGATACAAAAGTTTTTCAGAAGATTCAAAAAGATTTAGATTCTATTATTGTTAAGGATTTAAATACAAAAAAAACTATCTTTTCAAAAGATGCAAATCAATTGGTAAGTCCAGCTAGTCTTACAAAAATAATGACTGCGATGCTTGCAATTGAAAGTAAAAAGATGAATAATATAGTTACAATCACTGCTGAAATGAAAAAAGTAGAACCAACTATTTTAAATTTTAAAGTTGGTGAAAAATTTTATCTAAAAGATTTAGTTCACGCAGCACTTATAAAATCAGCAAATGACGCTGCAACTGCAATTGCAATTTATTTAGGAAATGGAAATAAACAAAAATTTGTAAATATGATGAATGCAAAAGCAAAAAAACTTGGAATGAAAAATACAAACTTTGTAAATCCATGTGGATTTGATGCAAAAGCTCATAAAACAACTGCAAATGATTTATTAAAATTAACAGAATATGCAATCAGAAATAAAACATTTAACTCTATTGTAAAATTAAACTCTTATGCGTTCAAAGCAACAAATACAAAAAGACTTTATAAAGTTCATACAAGTAATAAAATGTTAGATAGAGATAAATATGTAATTGGTGTAAAAACTGGATATACAAATCAAGCTGGACCTTGTTTGATTGCAAGAGCGAAAAAAGATAAAAAAGATATTTTACTTGTTATGTTAAATGCTCAAAATAGATGGGAAAATACAAAACTAGCTTTAAATACAATTTTAGAAAAAAAATAAACTAGCTACTAAAGAGTAGTTAGTTTATCTAATATATATTTTTCTAAATCTCTTTTTGAAACTTCATCTTTTATAGAATTATCAAAAATTTCATCAATTTTCATAGAATACTCTTCATAAGAAAAAAATGGGAAGTGTAATTTCCAAGACTTTTGTATCAGTTCTTTTGTCATTATATCTCTCATTTTATCTCTAAAAAAATTAAAACCCATAAATATTGCTGCAGTTATTACCATAGCTCCTAAAATAGAAATATGTGGATCAATTTTTGCCAAAGCTTTATGAGTTAAAAAAGAAATAGGTACTAAGATAGCTAAAACTATTCCTATATATACTACATATGCTCTCATTAGAATCAATCTAAATCCTAATTTTATTGGGTCTACATGCATTCCTTCATTGTACTGTCTATTGGCAACTAATAAATCTTTTAATAAAATTGGTTGCTTAGAAACCACATAGATATACTCTAAGATTTTATTTTTTATTGTTTTTTCTTTAGACATTTATTTTCCTAATTTTAATAATTCGTTATTTTATCTTAGTTTGTTATAATATTGTGTTAAAAATTGTAAAAAAGGTTTTCCAATAAAAAAACTAATTTATATCTTTATATTACTTTTTATCTCTTTTTCATTTTTGAAAGCTTCAACATTGAAAAAAACTTCTGTTCAATTAATGTGGCTTGACCAATTCCAATTTGCAGGTTTTTATGTAGCAAAAGAGAAAGGTTTTTATAAAGATGTTGGTCTTGATGTTGAACTGAAAAAGTATAACTCTTCTATAAGTGTATTAGATGAAGTTATAAATAAAAAAGCTGATTTTGGTACAAATTCTAGTTCTTTGATTGTTGACAAATCTAATGGAAAAAATATTGTATTATTAGGTTCAATTTTCCAATCATCTCCTTTAATTTTATTAGCTTTAAAAGACTCAAAATTAAAATATTTAAATGATATAAAAAATAAAACCTTAATGATTACAAATGAACAAGAAAGATTTGCTACTTTTTCATCTATGCTTACAAGTAAAGGTGTAAATCTATCTGATTTAAACTTGATAAATCACTCTTTTAATGTTGATGATTTGATAAATAAAAAAACTGATTTAATGCTTGCATATACAACAAATGAACCTTTTATTCTTAGAGAAAAAGGTTATGAAAGTACTATTTTTAACCCAAAAGATTATGGTTTTGATTTTTATGAAGAGCTTATATTTACAACTAATGAGTTTGCACAAAATAATCCAGAAATAGTAAAAGATTTTTATAAAGCAACTATCAAAGGTTGGGAATATGCTTTTGAAAATATAGATGAAACAGTAAATCTTATTTTAAATAAATATAATAGTCAAAATAAAAGTTTAGCTAGTTTACTTTTCGAAGCAAATGAAATGAAAAAATTAGTTTATGACAAAAATGGAAAAATAGGAACAATAACAACTGAAAAAATAAATCTTATTATAAATACATATAGAGTTATGGGATTATTAAATAATAAAATAGATGTTGATGATTTAATTTATGCAAAACACCTAGAGAATAACATTTTTCTAACAAATGAAGAAAAAAGATATTTAAAAAAGAAAGCTAAAATTACAATGTGTGTTGATCCAAATTGGATGCCTTTTGAGAAAATTGAAAATAATAAACATATTGGAATTGCTGCTGATTATATAAAAATTATTGAAAATAAAATTCAAACTCCAATTGTTTTAGTTCCTACAAAAACTTGGAATGAATCTATGAAAAAAGGAAAAGAAAAGAAGTGTGATATTTTTTCACTTGTTATGTCAACTCCTGAACGAGAAAAATATCTAAATTTTACTATTCCTTATTTGACAACTCCTTTAGTAATTGCTGCAAATATCAATGCTCCATTTATTGATAATTTAGAACAAATAAAAGACCAGAAACTTGCAATTGTTAGTAATTATGCTTATGCTGAAATATTGAAAATAAAACATCCAAATATTCATTTTATTGATGTTCCAAATATCAATGAAGGATTAAAACTTGTAGAAAAAGGTGAAATATTTGGATTTATTGGAAGTTTAGCAACAGTTGGATACCAAATACAAAATAATTATATAGGTCAATTAAAAATCACTGGAAAATTTGATGATACTTGGAATTTGGGAATTGGCTCAAGAAATGATGAACCTATTTTAAATTCTATTTTAAATAAAGCAATTGAAGATATTTCATCTGCTCAAAAACAAGAAATTTTAAATAAATGGATTTCAATCAATTATCAAAAAGATATAAATTATAAACTTTTAATCTCTACAATTATTTTTATTTTAGCTTTAGTGGTGATTTATAGACAATATTTATTGAAAAAATTAAATAAAAAATTATCAAAAAAAATAAGTTTAGAAATCAAAAAAAATGAAGAAAAAAATAGAATTTTAATCCAACAATCAAGAATGGCTTCAATGGGAGAAATGCTTGAAAATATTGCCCACCAATGGAGACAACCACTTTCTACAATAAGTGTTTGTGCATCAGGAATTGAACTAAAAAAAAGATTTAATTCTTTAGATGATGAAGAATTTTTTCAATCAATAAATCATATAAAACAAGCCACTACTTACCTTTCAAATACTATTGATGATTTTAGAAATTTTTTTAGTAATGAAAAAATTATTTCAGAAATAAGTATAACCCAAGTTATAAATAAAGCTCTTGATTTAATGTCTCCAACTCTAAATACACACAAAGTTGTAGTAATAAAAAATACTCAAGAAACAAAATTTTTATCATTAGAAAATGAACTTATTCAAGTACTTATGAATATTTTAGTAAATGCAAAAGATGCATTAAAAGAAAAAATTGATATAAAAGAAAAAAGATATATTTTTATCTATATTTATACAGAAGAAAATAATCTAATCATCAAAATCAAAGATAATGCAAAAGGTATTGATGAAAAAATTATTGATAAAGTATTCGAACCATATTTTACTACAAAACATAAATTTAATGGTACAGGAATTGGACTTTATATGAGTAAATTATTAATTGATAAACATTTAAAAGGCAAAATTGAAGTATCAAATAATACATTTTTTTACAATGATAAAGAGTATTTAGGAGCAGAATTTACAATAACTTTACCACTAGAAATTAATAATGATTAAAATCTGGATTTTTCTCTATTTTTCTTTTTTCATTTGGTCACTTATAAATCCAAAAGATTTATTTACTTGGTTTTTAGAAGTATTTCCCGCAATCATTGGTTTTATTGTTCTTTTTATTACATATAAAAAATTTCAATTTACAAATTTAATCTATTTTCTGATTTTAACACATTGTATTATTTTGATGATTGGTGGTCACTATACTTATGCAGAAGTTCCTTTTTTTGATTATGTGAAAGAATTTTTAAATCAAGATAGAAATAACTATGATAAAATCGGACATCTAGCACAAGGATTTGTTCCTGCAATGATTGCAAGAGAACTAATTATTAGAAAAAATATCATAAATACAAATGTTTGGAGAAATTTTTTTATAATCTGCTTTTGTTTAGCACTTTCAGCTTTATATGAAATTGTTGAATGGTTAGTTGCAATTACTACAAATGATGCTGCAAATGATTTTTTAGGAACACAAGGTTATATTTGGGATACTCAAAGTGATATGGCTTGGGCTTTAGTTGGTTCAATTATAGCTTTATTATCACTTAGTAAATATCACGATAAAGTATTACAAAAAACATTAAAGTAGCCATTTAGCTACTTCAACTTATTTAATAGAATTTTCTAAAATAACTGCAACTTTATCTAAAGTTAAATTTCCTTTTTCACCTATTGCATTCATCCCATGTTTTCTTAGTGCTCCTGTTATGTTTTCAATAACTTTATTATCAATATCATAATCTTTTAGTTTTGTAGAAACTCCTATACTATGATACATATATTCTATTGCTTCAACTACCATTTCATAATTATGTGGCATATCAAAAACTTCTTTTCCCATTTGAGTTAATTTTTCTTTTTTATCTTCAATCATTACTCTTAAAAGATGTGGTTGAACAACTGCTAAACTTCTTGCATGATCAAGGCCATAAAATGCTGTAATTTCATGTCCAATCATATGTGTTGCCCAATCTTGTGGAACTCCTGAACCTATAAATCCATTTAAAGCCTGATTAGCTAATAGCATTAGGTTCTCTTGCCATAATATAGTTCTTCTATTTTGCCAATTTAAAGATAAAGTATATAAACCTCTTAAAATAGTTTGAGCATAGCCATCGTGTAAAAGTGAACTATTTGGATAAGTTAAATATTGTTCACAAGTATGAACAAAAGCATCAACTAAACCATTTGCAAGTTGTCTATCATCTAAACTACTCATTATACTTGGGTCTAAAATTGCAAATTTAGGATAAGTTAAAGATGATGCAAAATATCTTTTTTCATTTGTTGATTTTTTTGAAATAACAGCTGTTCCATTTGATTCACTTCCTGTAGCAGGAATTGTTAAGACGGCACCTAAAGGTAAAGCATTTTTTACATCTTTACCCTCTAAAAAGTCCCATCCATCTCCATCATAAAGTGCACTAGATACTAAATATTTACTTCCATCAATAACTGAACCACCACCAACAGCTAAAACAAAATCTATATTTTTTTCTTTGATTAAAGCAACTGCTTTATTTAAAGTTTCAACAGATGGATTTGGTTCTACTCCACCAAATTCAAACCAAGTATAACCTTCTAAAGCTTTTGAAACTTGCTCAAAAACTCCATTTTTTTTGATACTTCCTCCACCATAAACAACTAATACTTTTAAATCTTTATCAATATATTTTGTTATTGATTTTATTTTTCCCTCACCAAACTCTATAACTGTTGGATTAAAATATGTATATGTCATGCGAAATCCTTTTTAGAAAATTTAAATTTTTTGTTATTTAATCATCATACTAAACAGTTACTTAATATTAAAAAGATATAAATCCAAAAATTAAAAATAAAAGGAATTATTATGATAAGTTGTGAGAATAAATTAGCTTGTTCTTTAAACGAAGATATTGGTAAATTAATCTTAAGATTAAGTATTGCTGGTCTTATGTTATTTCATGGATTTACAAAACTATTTAATGGAATTGATGGAATAAAGTTTTTAGTTACAAATGCTGGTTTACCTGAATTTATTGCATATGGAGTTTATTTTGGAGAGATAGTTTTTCCTATTTTTATAATTTTTGGTTTATTTACGAGAATTTCATCTCTGTTTTTTGCTTTAACTATGGTTTTTGCAATATTTTTAGCTCATAGCGCAGATATTTTCACTTTAGGAAAAACAGGTGGTCCAGTTATTGAACTTCCTTTGATTTATCTTTTAGCTTCTATTTCTATTATGTTTATAGGTGCTGGTAAATATAGTCTTGATGCGAAATGTTCAAAATGTAATAAACTTCCTAATTAGGAAGTTTATTTTCTCTTTTTAAAGTATATAAAGAGTTTATTATAAGTGTAATTACAATTATAGAACCACCTATAAAAGTATAAGAACTTGGAACTTCATCTAAAAATATCCAAACCCAAATTGGTGCCATAATTGTTTCTATTAACATTAAAAGTGATACTTCACTAGCATTTATATATTTTGCTCCATTTCCTAATAATACCCTTGAAATTGGACTTATTAACAATCCCATAATCATTACTATCATCAATGTTTTAAAATCAATTGCCAATTCATCACAGAAAAAATATGCAATGATACTTAAAATAGCTCCACTAAATGCAGTTAAAACTACCCTATTCATATCTTTATATTTTGATAATAAAACAAAAGATACAGAAAATAATAAGGTACACAATAAAGCAAATATATTACCTTTTACACTTCCTATTTCTAACTTATCATTGAATATTATAAATAATCCAACAAACATAAATAAAGAGGCATAAAAGATATTTTTATTTACTTTTTCTTTATAGATTACATATCCAATTAAAGCAGAAAAAAGTGCTGATGTACTAAATATAATCACCACATTTGCAACTGTTGTTGTTTTTACTGCTGTTATAAAGAATATATTTGAAACAGCCATAAAAGTTGAACAAATTAATAAAAATGGAAAAGATGTTTTCAAAGCCTTTTTTAAATAATCAAAATCTTTAAATAAAAATGTTGAAGCCATTGACGCGAACATAAATATTCCAATATAAAATGAAAAAAGAAAAGATGATATGTTCGTAAATTTTATAAATAATGATTCTAAACTCATTATAAATACACCTAAAGATGTAAGGAGTAATCCTTTTGCACTATTTGACAATTTTAATTCCTAATTGATTGATATAATAAAAATAATCTAAGAGAAAAACTCTTAGATATTATAGTAGTTAGCTTCTGGGTTTGTTACAACTATTGCACAAGTTGTTTGTTCTGGATGCATTTGGAATGTTTCAGATAATTCTATTCCAAACTCTTCTGGATTTAATAAATCAAAAATATCTCTATTCATAGCTAAATCTGGGCAAGCTGCATATCCAGGAGAATATCTACAACCTACATATTGTTTCATTTGAACGTCATTTAAAGTATGTCCCTCTTTTGGCACAATATCCAAATCAAGTCTTATTTGCTTGTGTAAAACCTCAGCTAAAGCTTCAGCAAGTTCAACTCCAAGACCATGAACTTGATAATATTTACTAAATTCACCTTTATCGTATAAACTTCTTTCATAATCAGAGATTTTAAGTCCAGCACTAGCAAGTGTAAAGGCAACAACATCAAGTCTATCATTTGCAAAGAAATCTGCAATACATCTAAATGGTTTTCTTTTTTGTCTTGGAAACTCTAAAACTTTTATTGCTTCATCTAGTGGCGGTACATTTTTAGACTCTTCTAAAGAGTTAAATAGATATTTTCTATCAAAAATATAAAGTTTATTATCATGTGATATACAAGGATAATAAGCATAAATAGCAATTGGGTCAAAAATATCTTTATCAACTAATTCAGCTTTTAAAGCTTCATAAGTTGGCTCAACAACTTCTCTTTCATATTTTAAGAAAGTTTCAGAATCTTGTTTACCTCTTTTATATCCCCATCTTTGTCTAAATAAAACCCTGTGATTTATCCATTTAAAAATCAACTCTTTATCTAGTTTATTTCCAGTTTTTGTGATTCTCTCCCAAATTGGAGGAAATACAAATTTTCCACGTTGGGGCATTGGAATCTCTTCATAAGGTGGAATTTCTACAACTTCTTCTTCAACTCTATTGCTTGTATCATGAATTTGGATTAAATCAGCTGCAAGTGCAGTATTATTTTCATCACCTTTTTCAATTCTTTGCATAGAAACAACACCATCAAAAGCATCTCTACAATAAAAAATTGGTCCATCATAATAAGGTCTACAATACTCATCAATAAAGTTTTTAGTAAGTGCTGCCCCACCAAGTAAAACAGGAACTTTAATTCCCATTTTTTGTAACTCTTCAAGGTTTTCTTTCATTACTGCTGTTGATTTTACAAGTAATCCACTCATTCCAATTGCATGAGCATTATGCTCTTGAAGTTTTTCAACAAAAGTATCTAAACCAGCTTTTATACCAATATTTACAACTTTAAATCCGTTATTACTTAAAATTATATCAACTAAATTTTTTCCAACATCATGAACATCACCTTTTACAGTTCCTAAAATAAGTGTTGTTTCACTTGCTTTCTCTTGTTTTGGTAAATAAGGATTAAGTGCATCTACTGTTGCTTTCATAGTTTCTGCACTTTGAAGAACAAATGGTAACTGCATTTGCCCACTACCAAATAACTCTCCAATAATTTTCATACCATCAATCAACCACTCATTTACGATAATTTCAGGTTGAACTGTATGTCTTAACTCTTCAACAAGTGGTAATAATCTATCTTTATCTCCATCAAGTAATAGTTTTTTAACTTTCTCAATTGGTTCTAGTTTTTGATACTCTTCATCACTTTGTTCTTCTTGTGCTCCAACATTTGAAAAATGTTCGATAAATTTAAACAGTGGGTCACCATTCTCTTGATTATTAAAAATTAAATCATCACAAGCTTTTCTATCTTCATCACTAATTTTATTTAGAGGTAAAATATGTTTTACATTTACAATGGCACTTGTTAATCCAGCTTTTACACAATGGTCAAGATAGATAGAATTTAGATAAATTCTGGCATTTGCTGCTAAACCAAAAGAAATATTTGATAATCCTAAAGTAGTTCCAACTTCTGGATGTCTGATTTGGAACTCTCGTATTGCTTCAAGAGTATCAATACCTGCATTTCTATATTCATCATCACCTGAACCAATTGTAAATGTAAGCATATCAAATACTAAATCAGCAGAGTCAAATCCATGTCTATTTACACATAAATCATAGATTCTTTCTGCAACTTCAAGCTTTCTTTCTACTGATTTCGCCATTCCAATTTCATCAATTACTAGACAAACAAGTGCTGCTCCAAATTTTTTAGCTAATTTACAAACAGCATCAAACTTCTCTTCACCATCTTCAAGATTTACTGAGTTGATGATACATCTTCCACCAATTTGTTTTAAAGCAGCTTCAAGTGCCAAGATTTGAGTTGAATCAGGCATTAGTGGTAATGAAATTTTTTGTGAATAAAGTGATACAACCTCATCCATATCAAATCTCTCATCACGTCCAGCAAACCCAACAGAAACGTCAATTACATGAGCACCAGCTCTTACTTGCTGTTGACCAACACTTAATGTTCCTTCATAATCATTCTCTTTTAGAAGTTCTCTAAATGCTTTACTTCCAGTTGCATTACTTCTCTCCCCTATTAGTAAAGGAGCTGGTTCTTGTTTTAAAGGAACTGTATTAAATAAACTTGCCAATGAAGCTTTTAAAAATCCACAAGGTTTAAGTGGTACCATTCCATCAACTGCAATTGCCAAAGCTTCAATATGTTCAGGAGTAGTACCACAACATCCACCTAAAAATGAAACTCCATTTATTTTTAAAAACTCTTTTTGATGTGCGGTAAACTCTTCTGGTTGCATTGGATAATAAGTTTTTCCACCTCTATTTTGAGGAAGTCCTGCATTTGAGTGTACTGAAATTGGAAACTTACAAACTTGGCTTAATGTTTTGATATGTTTATGAACTTGAACAGGTCCAGTTCCACAGTTAAATCCAAGAGATAAAATATTAAATGGTGCCATAATAGCTGCAATTGTCATCGCATCTGTTCCAATAAGCATAGTACCACTTAACTCAATAGTAACAGAAACCATAATTGGAATTTGTGGTGCTACATCATTTAGTGCATGAAGTGCTGCTTTTATTTGAAGTGGGTCTTGGCAAGTTTCAAGTAAAAAGATATCAGTTCCACCATCAACCAAACCTTTAGCCATGATTTTATAACCTTCATACATCTCATCATATTTTATATGACCAAGTGATGGAAGTTTTGTTCCAGGTCCAATTGATGCTACACAAAATCTAGGTTTTTCAGGTGTACTATATTTTTCACAAGATTTCTTTACTAAACTTGCACCTAGTTTCGATAATTCATAAGACATATGACCGATATTATATTCATCAAGAACCCAAGGCATAGAACCAAAAGTATTTGTACAAATTAAATCAGCACCAGCTTTTGCATAATTATCATGAATAGTTTCCAAAATATGTGGAGCAGTTAAATTTAAAAGTTCATTACATCCTTCTAAATCTAAATCCTCAAAAAGCCATTCTTCCTTTTTTATATCTGCAATTTGAAGCTGTGTTCCCATAGCTCCATCAATAATTAGTACCTTTTTACTAATTAAATTTTCTATTAATTCTTTCATTAATTCTCTTTTGTTAATTATAATTATATTTGATAATATTTATTAGATAGTATATATAAAGAGTGGTTAAAAGTTGTTAAATCAAATTTTTTGAATAACAACTCTTATAACGCAAGCCTCGCCTTGATGACCTTTTCCTTCATCTAAAACAATAAGTTCTTCAACAACCTCTTTTTTACAAGAATCAAAATGATTTAAAAAATCTTCAACGGTATACAATAAATCTAAATCTTTAGGTCCACCACTATTATATGTAAGCTGTTTTGTAGAAAAAAACTCTCCTACAAAGTAACCATTTTTATTTAAAGAATCTTCAATTTTTTTAAATAAGATCTCTCTTTCATTTTTGTACATATGTAAATACGAAGCCATAATCACATCATATTTTTCAGTTACTTCCCAGTGGTTTAAATCTAAACATACTGTTTTTATATTTAATTTTTCTTCTTCTTCTGCTCTTTTAGCTAACTTAGATAAACCTATATCAGAAGCATCTATCGCAGTAATTTCAAATCCTTTTTTTGCAAAAAAGATTGCATTTCTTCCTTCACCTTCACCTAAACATAACATTTTTTTATGTTCTTTAAAAGTTTCTAAATGTGAAGCTAAAAATTCATTTGGATGTAGTCCATAAAAAAATTCTTCAGTTAAAAATTTACTATTCCAAAACTCTTTTTGACTCATTTTTATTACCTTTATTTTTTAAATAAGAGTTTTTTACTATTTTTTATATTAAATTAAAATTATAGTAAATGTCCCATTTTATTTTTTTTGGTAGATAAATAACCTTCATTATATTTGTTTGATTTAGTAATTGCAGGAATTCTTTCTATTATTTCTACACCTAAACTATCGACATACTGCATTTTTTCAGGATTATTTGTAATTAACTTTAATTTTTTTATATCTAAATCTCTAAAGATATGTCCTACAATAGAGTAATCTCTTTCATCTTCTTTGAAGCCTAATTCTAAATTTGCTTCTATTGTATTTCTTCCTTGGTCTTGAAGCGCATAAGCATTTACTTTATTAACCAAACCTATATTTCTTCCTTCTTGTCTGTGATAAATCACTAATCCACCATTTTGAGCTATAAATTTTAGTGATAAATCAAGTTGATTTTGGCAATCACACTTTAAACTTCCTAAAGTATCTCCGGTTAAACATTCTGAGTGAATCCTTACATAAGGTGATTCAAGTGTCTCAAAATCTTGACTCATAATTGCTAAATGTTCTTGAGTTCCTTGTTTATAAGCTTTTATTTTGAATTTTCCATATCTTGTAGGTAAATTTGCTATATTTGATTGTATTGTATTCATATTTTATTCTCTTTTTTTAGTTTTAATTATAACAGAGAATTCTTATTTGCAACTTAGTTGCATTTATTTACTGCAGTTACTTTTTACTTCATCAATTAGTGTAATATACCAATTATTATCTATCTTTGTTAAATAAAATATTTTATTATAAGTTACTATAAGTTCATAACTTGTTTTTTCTATTAATTCAACTCTTTTTAACTCATCTTCTTTATATTTATTTATGTTTATTTTATTTTCTTCATTCATTATTTTTGATAAATAAGGTTTAATATATGGTGTTAAAAAAGTGCCTTCTTTACTCCAACCATAAAATGCATCATTGTCAGGACTACAATTGAAAGTAACCACCTCTTGTTTTATTTCAAAAGAATCAACTTCATTACTAATTTCATCTATTTGTAAAGAATGTGTAAAAGTTATTTTATTAGTATTATCATCTTTATAGACTTTATACACACCAAATTTGGGATTTATTAATTTACTGTTAATTACTTCTAAATTATTTTGTTTTAATAATACAAGGATAAAACTTATCTCATTTAAAAGTTCAACTGAGACTTTTTCTCTTTCAATTTTTTTTTCTATATTTAAACTTAATTGATTTGTTGAACAAGCAGTAAAAAGAATTAACAAAAGAAATATAGTTAAAATATTTTTAATCATAATTTTTATACCTTATTTATTTTATTTTTTTAATAGTACATTTAATACTCTTAAATTTCTGAGTAAAAAGTCATTTAAGAGTTAATTTTAATTATCTTAGATAAAATATAATCAAAAAATTTAACCATTAGGATTTTAGGAAATGACTGAAGCAAAATATATATGGATGGATGGAGATTTTGTAAATTGGCATGAAGCAAATGTACATGTTTTAAGTCATACACTTCATTATGGTAATGGTGCTATTGAAGGTACAAAAGCATATAAAACTGTGGATGGAAGATGCGCTATTTTTAAACTTAATGAACATACACAAAGATTACTAAATTCTTCAAAAATGACACTTATGCATGTACCTTTTTCTTTAGAAGAATTAAATAAAGCACAAATTGAATTATTACAAAAGAATGAATTATTTGAAGGTGCTTATATTCGACCTTTAGTATATTTAGGTTACGGTGTAATGGGACTTTATCATAAAGAAGCTCCCGTAAAAGTAAGTGTTGCAGCTTGGGAATGGGGAGCTTATTTAGGAGAAGAAGGTTTAAAAAAAGGTGTAAGAGTTAAAATTTCATCTTTTACAAGAACTCCAAATACTTCAGGAATGGGTAAAGCAAAAGCAGTTGCAAATTATTTAAATTCTCAAATGGCAAAATATGAAGCAGTTGAAGCTGGATATGATGAAGCATTATTAAGAGATGACCAAGGTTATATTGCAGAGGCTTCTGGTGCTTGCTTTTTTATCGTTAGAGATGGAAAACTAATTACTCCTCCAAATGATAATTCACTTGAATCAATCACTCAAGCAACAGTTATTGAATTAGCTGCTGATATGGGAATTGAAGTTGTAAGAAGAAGAATCAGTAGAGAAGAAGTTTATATTGCAGATGAAGCTTTCTTTACAGGAACTGCTGCTGAAATTACACCAATTAGAGATGTAGATGCAAGAATTATAGGTTGTGGCTCAAGAGGACCAATTACTGAAAAAATTCAATCTGCTTACTTTGATGTGGTAGCTGGGAAAAATGAAAAATATTTAAAGTATTTAACATACGTTAACTAAACTTAATTAATATAACCCATTAAATACTTAATATAAGGAAAAATATGCCAATAGACAACGACTATTTTAAAAACAGACAACAAAATAATTCTGGAGGTTCAAATGGAGGGGGAAATTATCAACCACCATTTGAAACACCAGAATTTTTCAAAAATTTTGGGAAAAAAGCTGGAATGCTCTATTTAGTAATAATTATTATTGGAGCTTTATTTTTATTTAAACCATTTATGACTATCGAATCAGGTAATGTAGGAATCAAACAAACATTAGGTAAATATGATGATCAACCATTAAATCCAGGTTTTCACTTTATTCTTCCTGGATACCAAAAAGTTACAGTAGTTGATACAAAAGTTAGACTTATGAATTTTGCTACTATTGAAACTAGTACAGGTTTTGACCAAAGTATTAGAAGTAATCCTGCAATTAATATTTTAGATGCAAGAGGTTTACCTGTTTCTATTGAACTTACTGTTCAATATAGATTGACTGCACCTGGAGCTCCTGCAACTATTGCAACTTGGGGATCAGCATGGGAAGATAAAATTGTAAATCCAGTAGTAAGAAATATTGTGAGAAATGTTGTTGGTGGATTTAATGCAGAAGAGTTACCAACAAAAAGAAATGAAATTGCTACTATGATTGAAAATGGTATTAGATCACAAATTGAATCACTTGAAGGGAAACCAGTTTCAATTGAATCAGTTCAATTAAGAGAGATTGTACTTCCAGCAAAAATAAAAGAACAAATCGAAAGAGTTCAAATTGCAAATCAAGAATCTGAAAGAGTTAGATACGAAGTTTTAAGAGCAAAACAAGAAGCTGAAAAAAGAGCAGCTCTTGCAAATGGAGAAGCTGAAGCAAAAAGAATTGAAGCGCAAGGTAGAGCAGATGCTGTAACTATTGAAGCAAAAGCTCAAGCAGCAGCAAACAAAGAAATTGCATTATCTTTAACACAAAATTTATTACAAATGCAACAAATAGAAGTTCAAGGAAAATTTAATGAAGCACTTAGAGAAAACAAAGATGCTAAAATTTTCTTAACACCAGGTGGATCAACTCCAAATATTTGGATTGACTCAAAAGATAAAATAAGAGATACATCAGTAAATCAATAATTAAAGAAGCAGTTATTACTGCTTCTTTAACATCATGGAAAAAAAATATTTAAAACTTATTTTTACTCTCCATTTTCTCTTAATTCCTTCGATTTATGTGAAGGAAATCAAATCTATTTTAAAGATTAAACCCGAAGTAAAATATGATGAAAATTTAAAATATAAAGAGATAAATAAATACAAAGAGAAAAAAAATAATGATATTAAATCTAACTATGATTTTAGAATTAATATTGATATAAATAAAGAATTGATGTTGGCACGAAATTTTAAAGGAAATTAAAATGGAACAATTGGATAAAATAGATTGGGGAAAAATGGACAATCTAATTCCTGTAATTACTCAAGATGCTAATACAAACGAAGTTTTAATGTTAGCTTATATGAATAAAGAAGCTCTTGAATTAACAATAAAAACTAATTATGCACACTACTTTAGTAGAAGCCGTCAACGAATCTGGAAAAAAGGTGAAAGTTCAAATCATCTTCAAGAAATTGTTGAAATTTTAGTTGACTGCGATAATGATACTTTATTACTAAAAGTAAATCAAGAAGGTGTTGCCTGTCATACAGGAAGAAAATCATGTTTTTATACAAATTTAAAAACAAATGAAATAATTAGTAATGTTGAAGTTAATACTACTGCTGCATATGGTGTAATTGATACTTTGTATCATACAATTTGTGAAAGAAAAAATGAAAATTCTACAAAATCATATACTGCAAAACTTTTACAAGGTAAACAAAATTCTATGCTTAAAAAAGTTGTTGAAGAAGCAGGAGAATTTACTTTTGCAATAAAAGATAATAATGAAGAAGAAATCATTTACGAAGCAGCCGATATTGCTTACCATGTATTAGTAGCACTTGCAAGTAAAAATATTAGTCCCGATAGAGTAAAACAAGAGCTAGCAAGAAGATTTGATATGTCTGGAATTGAAGAGAAAAATTCAAGAAAAGAATCATAATTTTTTTGCATAATTAAATGCAACTAAGTTGCGTTTAATTATGCCTTGTTATAATGTAAATTTTAAAAAATATTAAAGGAGTTATTATGACAAATTGTTGTCAATACTGCTCTAAAAAAATACCTATCTCGAAGGTTTTTTGTTCAGCTGAATGTAAAGAGAGCTTTTTCCAAAAAATAGTAATTTCAATACCTAAACCATTTGTAAAAAAACTATATTTTTTCTGTTCTAAAGAACAAAGAGATTTTGAAATAAAACTATTTGCCAAAAGACATAATTGGCATGAAAAGCTTGTAACAGAAAAAGTTGAAGAGCTATTCGAAGAATATTATAAATGTGGATAAAAAAAGAGTTATAACTCTTTTTTTATTTAATTAATGACAACCACATCCTGTACCACAACTACCACTTGATTTTTGAGCTTTTTCATGTTCTTCTTTTATTTTTTGTCCTTCAGGAGAACAAGCACTTACACCAGCAGGCATTATTGGCTGGATTGCTGCATTAGAAACTTCATCTTGTGAATTTAAAAATGAAATTAATTTATCAGCTGCAATCATATATCTTTTTGCTGAGATTGATTCTGGATTAAAATAGACTATTGGCTTACCACTATCTCCACCTTCTCTAATAGCAGGCTCAATTGGAAGATTTCCTAATACTTGTGTATTATATTGTTTTGCTAACTCTTCACAAGTTCCCATTCCAAAAATATCAGACTCAGTTTTACATGAAGGACAAATAAATCCACTCATATTTTCAACAATTCCAGCAACTGGTATATGAAGTTTTTTGAACATATCTAAACTTCTTCTTGAATCATCAAGAGCTACATGTTGTGGTGTTGTTACATTGATTCCTGCACTAACAGGAACACTTTGAGCTAAAGTTAATTGAGCATCACCAGTTCCTGGAGGCATATCAATAAATAAAATATCTAATTCTTCCCATAAAATATCTCTTAAAAGTTGTTGGATAGCTTTCATAATCATAGCACCTCTCCAAATAAGAGCTTGTCCTTCTTCCATTAATATTCCCATTGACATTACGTCAACTCCATATGCATTTAATGGTTTCGCTTTATCTCCAACTATTTCTACTTCTTTTCCATTTAATCCCATCATTCTAGGAATATTTGGTCCATAAATATCAGCATCTAAAATACCAACTCTTTTACCTTGCATTGCTGTTGCAATTGCAAGATTTACTGTTGTAGTTGATTTTCCAACTCCACCTTTTCCAGAACTAACCATAACAACTTTTTTAATTTGAGGAGCAATATTTTTACCACTTACACTATTGCTTTGTTGAACTTGTTCTTTTGGTTTATTAAAATTAAGCGTTACATTTATTCCACTTAATGACTTAAGTGCTGTAATTTCTTTTCTTAATTGAGCTTCAACTTCTGGTGCTGTTGAAGTAATATCTAAATTGATAAAACAATTATTACCATCTAACTGTACTTCTTTCACAAATCCAAACTCTACAATTGATTTTGCAAAGCCTGGATATTTAATATTTTCTAATTCTTTTTTAATAATTTCTACATTAGTCATATAATATTCCTTATAATATTTAAAAGTCTGACATTATATTTTAAATAGGATAATTTTTATCTTAATTATCCTGCAATATCAATCATTGCTTGACCATGTTCTTTTACAATCTTTTGTGTAATTTTATATGAGCAAAATTTTGGTCCACACATTGAGCAAAATTCTGCTTCTTTAAATACATCCTGAGGTAAAGTTTCATCATGATACTCTTTTGCTCGCTCTGGATCTAAGCACAATTCAAACTGTTTATTCCAATCAAATCCATATCTTGCATCTGACATTTCATCATCAATATCTCTTGCACCTTTTCTACCTCTTGCAATATCAGCTGAGTGAGCAGCAATTTTATATGCAATAATTCCGTTTCTAACATCTTCTGCATTTGGTAAACCTAAGTGTTCTTTTGGAGTTACATAACATAACATAGATGCACCATGCCATCCACCAACAGCAGCACCAATAGCAGATGAAATATGATCATATCCAGCAGCAATATCAGTTGTAAGTGGTCCTAATATATAAAACGGTGCTTCATGACAATACTCTTTTTCTAATTTCATATTTCTTTCAATTTGATTTAAAGGAACGTGACCAGGACCTTCAATCATAACTTGAACATCTTTTTCCCAAGCTCTTAAAGTTAATTCACCAAGAACTTTTAACTCTCTTAATTGTGCTTCATCTGAAGCATCAGCTAAACATCCAGGTCTTAATGAATCTCCTAAAGATAAAGAAACATCATATTTTCTACAAATTTCTAAAATATCATCAAATGCTTCATAAAAAGGATTTTCTTTATGATAATGCATCATCCAAGCAGCCATTAAAGAACCACCTCTTGAAACTATTCCCATTTTTCTTTTTGCAACATGAGGCATAAATTCAAGTAAGAATCCAGCGTGAATTGTAAAGTAAGAAACACCTTGTTGAGCTTGTTTTTCTAAAACTTTTAACATTACATCAATAGATAAATCTTCTATTTTATCCTTACAATCGTGTAAAATTTGATAAATTGGTACTGTTCCAATTGGCACTGTTGAGTGCTGAATAACAGCAGTTCTTATCATGTCTAAATCACCACCTGTACTTAGATCCATAATTGTATCTGCACCATATTTTAAACATACGTCAACTTTTTCTATTTCACCTTCAACATTAGATGCTAGTGCAGATGAACCGATATTTGCATTGATTTTGCATGAAGATGCAATACCAATTGACATTGGAACTAAATGTTTATGATTTACATTTGCAGGAATTATTAATCTTCCTCTAGCTATTTCACTTCTTACAAGTTCTGGTTCTAGCTTTTCGATTTTTGCTACATATTCCATATCTGGAGTAATAATTCCTTTTTTTGCATAATACATTTGAGTTCTAATTTTGTCATTTTTATGATTGTCTAACCAATTTCTCATTTTAAAATCCTATAGTATTTATTTATATTTGTAGCTAGATTATAGCCAAATATATTTATATAAGCTTAAGTGCTTTAGATATTTTGAAATTATTATTCATATAAGTTTCTTTTCTATATAATAATTAAGAAATATATATTAGGAGGTTATTTTGTTAGATGATAAACAATTAGATAACTCTCCTAATTTTTCGTTGTATACTCAAAAAGAGTTAGAGCAACAAAAGTATATTAATGAAATTGAATTAGTTATCGAAAAATACAATATTTTAGAAAATGAAAATCAATTAATTGCTTCAACTGAAAAAAGTTATTTATATCTGATAAATTTTATTTTAGAATTACATAAAAATAAAAAAAGTTTACCAAATGATTTGAAAAATATTTTTTTGAATAATATTTTTTTAAAAGAGCAAATAAATATTTTTTTAGAAAAAAAGTTAAAAAATCTTACAAAAGTTGACAATATTCATTTTATTAAAGATATAAATGTACTTGCATACATTTCAACTATTGGTTCAGATGATAATATTCTAAATTCTTATTATAATTATGATTTAGAAGCTATTTCAAAAGTTTTTAGATTTTATGAAGAACATTTAAGAACACTATTTTTAGAAAATAAAGTTTTATTTTCGTTAACTTTTGATTCTTATATAATTTTATTAAAAACATTAATTCAATTATGTACTATTAATTCTATTGATTTAATTAGAAAAAAAAGCGTTAATCAAATCATCGATTTAATGACAGAAACAATAAATATTATAAAATTTACTATTTCTTTAAATGATAGAGAATTAAGTAAAATAAATAATATTCAAGGAAAATATTTATATTATTTTTCTCATTTAGATGAAATACCTGTGGAAGAAGATGATTTAAGTAAAAGTTTTGAAAAATACCTTCTATGTCTTGAAAAACAAGAAGATGGTTTTATGTTATCAAAAAACAACAATTTCGGCTATGAAAATGATATTTCAGAAGATGCAGAGTTTTTGATTTTCAAAAATTATTCCTCAATTTTATTACTTAAATTATTAAAAAAATTAAGAAATATACCTAACTCTCCAAGATTTTTTGATAATCCTTATTTTCAAAAAATCTTGAAAGTTTATTATAAAAAGTTTTCTATAGAAAATGAAATTAAAATTGCAAAAAATATTGAAGAATTTGAAAAAACATTACTTAGTTCTTTGTTGTACAATTATTATTCAAATTTAAATTTTGACAAAAAATTGGATTATCATTGGGTTATTGAAGATTTTATTCTTTCCGATAAAGATTTTGATAATAGAAATTTAGAAACTATTTATAGAATTTTATTTTTCATATCGGATATTGAAGATTTTAAATATAGTCATATCACCCAAATTTTAGTAAATTCAAAAGTAATAAAAAACGATTATCATGAATTTTTTAAATTAGCAATATTTGATTTATTTATAACAAAATTCAAAAATTCTAAATTTGATAATGAACTAAATGAAATATTAGAAAAAATTTCTAAATATATTCTTCAAAATACTTTTGATTTTCATCTTATTTCTATTTGTTCAAAAATTTTTCTTAATATTTCACTTATTTATTCTACACATGAAGAAAAAATAGAAGAAGCAAAAAAATTATATGCTTTATTTATTTTATTAAATGATTTTGATATTTTAGAAATAAATTATGAAAAAATAAATGCAAAAATATTAGAAAACCTTCAATTTACAAAAGATTATGTAAGAGAAAATTTTTTAGACGATTTTTTTATACTAAAAGATTTTGAATTATATCAAGAAATAGAAATTATCAAAAAAAGAATAGAGATTAATTCTTTGAGTATAAATGAAACTATAAATATTTTAGTCGACTTTCTAACAACAAAAATTTTTTATGGTTTATGTAAAATTTTTATTTCAGAAGTAGAACAAATTGATACTTTTGATTATGAATTTGAAAAATATGTTATTAAAATAAATCATAAATACTTGATTAAATTACTTTATTCAAAAATAAATGAAAAGATTTTTAATCTAATTTTAGAACGATATACAAAATTTATAAAAGATGAATTTAGTATTATTTTTAAAAGCTTTGATCAAAAAGATATAAAATTTTATCTTAGTGACGATGATTTTGAATTAACTTATTAAAAAATTTAGGATATTTATGAGAAAGAAATTAATTAAAGAAATTACATCTTTGCCTCCTCTTCCAAACAATATCATAGAACTTGATAATTTTAGAAAATTAGATAGTACAGATACAAATAAATTAGTAGAAATATTAAATAAAGACCCATTAATTGTCGCAAATATTTTAAAAATTGCAAATTCAAGTATGTTTGGTTTTAGAAGTAAAGTTGATACTTTAAGTCGTGCAATAAACCTTTTAGGTATAAAATTTGCTATTTCAATTGCTATTGGTTCTTCAATTAGCAACACTATCAAATCAAATCTACTAGCTTATGCTGTAACTAATGATGATTTTATTTTTTCAAGTTCACTTGCTAGTAATATCGTTAATACTTGGGTTTCTACTATAAATTTTGACCTAAAAAATGAACTATTACTTCCTGCTTTTCTTCAAGAAGTTGGTAAATTCGTAATTTCACAAGTAATTCAAAATGAAAAAAAGACTGAAGAATTTTTAAAAGAGTTAGAAGAAACTAAAGATACAAGTTTGTGCGAAGAAAAATTTACAGGTTTTACCTGTGCAAGAATTACTGCAAATATTTTTAAACATTGGAATTTAAGTCACAACATAATTTTTCCTATAGCATTTACAGAAGATATAGAAAATTGTCCAGAATCTTTTAAGAAAAAAGCTCAAATTTTGCAAATTGTTAAAATCTTGTGTGATGTAAGATACCCATTAAGTGATAAAAATATTGAAAAAGCTTTAGAAAAAGTTGTACTTTACGACTTTGATGTTGAGCATTTTATTAACTCAATTGATGTTATAAAAGAGGTTATTGGTCAAAATTCTTAACTTATGCTAAGTTAGTATATATTATAATTTGTAACTTTTTTACACAAAGGGGTTTTTGTTGTTAGATGTTACACTTATAGTTCTATGTGCAGGCAATTCTTCGAGATTTGAACACAAAACTAAAAAGCAGTGGATTAGAATAGGTAATGAACCTTTATGGTTACATGTGACAAAAAGATTAGCTTCTTTTTCACAATTTAATAAAATTATCATTGCTTCTCATGAAACTGAATTAGATTATATGAAAAACTTCACTAATGAATTTACTTTTGTCAAAGGTGGAGCAACAAGACAACAATCAATACTAAACTGTCTAAAATTTGTAACAACAAAATATGTAATGATAAGTGATGTAGCAAGAGCTTGCATTCCCAAATATGTGATAGAAACTCTTTTAATTGAAAAAGAAAATGCCAATTGTATAGTTCCCATTCTAAATGTTACAGATACTGTAATTTATGAAAATGATACAATTAACAGAGATAATGTAAAATTAATTCAAACTCCTCAACTTTCAAATACACAAATATTAAAATCTGCACTAAATACAAAAATAGAATTTACTGATGAAAGTTCTGCAATTAAAAATATAAATGGAACAATAAAATATGTTCAAGGAAGTATTGATAGTAAAAAATTAACTTTAGGTGATGAATTAGATGATTTACCATGTCTAAAAGAACCATCAAATAATTTTTTTACTGGTACTGGTTTTGATATTCATGCTTTTGAAGAAAATAAAGATATGTATCTTGGTGGAATTAAACTTCCTTATGATTATGGTTTTAAAGCACATAGTGATGGTGATGTTTTAATACATTCAGTTATCGATGCATTATTAGGAGCATGTGGAGCTGGAGACATTGGTGAATTTTTTCCTGATACTGATGAAAAGTATAAAGGAATAGATTCAAAAATTCTATTAGATGAGATTGTAACTTTTGTCAATAATGTTGGTTATGAAATAGTAAATATTGATTTAACCATTATTGCACAAAAACCAAAAATCAATCCTTTTAAAAATGATATAAAAAATTCAATGGTAAAACTTTTAGGACTTCAAAAACAGTTTATCAATATCAAAGCTACAACTGCGGAAAAGCTTGGATTTATTGGTAGAGCTGAAGGAGTTGCTGTACAAAGTATTGCTACATTGAAATATTATAATTGGAAACAAAAATGAATATATTAATTATCGAAAATGAAATCTATCTAGCACAAAAAGTTGTTTCAAGATTACTTGATGATGGACATAGTTGTGATTATATTGAATCACCGAATATTGATAATCTAACAAAAGATTACGATACTATTTTACTTTCAACTTCTCTTCCATCTAGTTTATGTAAAAATATAATCAAACGATATAGTGAAACTTCTATAATTCTTCTTCTTGTATCTTATATTTCTGATGAAACAGTAACAAATCCTATTAAAGATGGTGCTAAAGATTATATTATGAAACCATTTATTATGGATGAATTAGTAAGAAAAATTTATCATTATAAGGAGTGTAGAAGTATTAGAAGAGAGTTACAAACTTTAAGAGATTATTTTAATTTTACAATGTCAGATATTGATACAAGTGAAATTTTACTTCCACCATCATTTCCAACTTTAATAGAAACAAATTCTCAAAAATGTGCGGATAAGCTTGTTTTTGAATTAGCTAGAAAAATGGATTTACCTATTTGTTTTATTTCCTTAACTTCTTCAAATTGGCAAAAACAAATGAATGCTATTCAAGGTAAAACTATCATTTATTTAACAGATTATCATACTTTAAAAAAGAATATGAAAGAACAAATCAATAAATTAATTGAAGATAAAAATTGTATTGTGTCAACACTAGAGCCTGAAGAAGAATTTCCACATAGAAAAATAGAGTTTAATAACGAAAAGATTTTATTAGGTAATTCAAATATTATGACTATTAATGACTATGTTAAAATGATGGTTATTTCATACCAAAATAAATATCCTGACACTGAATTATCAAAAAAATTAGGAATATCAAGAAAATCTCTTTGGGAAAAAAGAAAAAAACTTGATATTGAAAAGAAAAAATAAAGGATAATATATGAATTTAAGAAGATTCTTTTTAACAGTAGGTTTTAGTGGATTAAGCCCTAAAGCTCCAGGAACTGTGGGTTCTTTTGTTTCTTTGATTTTAGGATTATTTTTACTACAAATTTTACATGTTTCTACACTTTTTTTATTATCTTTATTAATAACTGTTATTGCAATAAAACAAATTGATGCATATGAAAAAGAATCAGGAATTCATGATAATAGTGAAATTGTGATTGATGAACTTGCAGGAATGTGGATAGCTTTATCAATCTGTGGAATTAATAATGAAAACTTAATTTATATGGCTCCACTTGCTTTTATATTTTTTAGATTATTCGATATTTGGAAGCCTTCAATTATAGGTAAAATCGACAGAGATGTAAAGGGTGGTCTAGGTGTAATGGGTGATGATATTGTTGCTGGAATTGCTGCTGGAATTGCTACAGCTGGAGTTTATCAGTTGATTGAGGAGTTTGTTTTATGATAAACTTAACTAATAAAAAAGGGGAAGTTTTAAAAACTTCCCCTTTTTTTTATTTCAATTATTTTACAATATCTGCAAATTGTTTGAAGATATATTTTGACTCATGTGGTCCGGGACTTGCTTCTGGGTGATGTTGAACTGAAAAAATCTCTTTATTTTTATATTTAACACCTTCAATTGTATTATCAAATAAATTGATATGTGTAATATCAGCAATCTCAACAATATTATCAGGAACATTATAGTTATGATTTTGGGCAGTAATTTCAACTACACCATTATTTGCAACTGGATGGTTACCACCGTGTTGACCGAATTTTAGTTTATAAGTATCATATCCATGAGCAATAGAAAGCATTTGATGACCTAAACAAATAGCAAACATAGGAATATTTGCATTTATAAGTTTTTGAACTTCTTTTTTCTCATTTACAAGAGTAAGTGGATCTCCTGGTCCATTTGATAAGAATACTCCACCTATCTCTTTTGCTTCAAATCTTGCAATTAAATCTTCACCTTTAAAGTTTGAAGGTACAACTTCAACTTCAAGTCCTGCTTGAACTAATTCATTTAAAATATTTCTTTTAACACCAAAATCGATAACAACAACTTTTTTATCACTCATTACAGCTTTATCATAAGCTTTAATTGCATGATTCCAAGCTCCTGATTTATGAATAAATGATTCTTTTGTAGAAACTAATTCAATATAATTTATATCTTCTATTCTAGGACTTGCTTTTAATTGTTTCGCTAGTTCATCTTTAGAAGAAATTTCTGTTGAAGCTATCATCATCATAGCTCCTTCATCTCTAATCATTTTAGTTAAATATCTTGTGTCAATATCACAAATTCCTAAAACACCATGCTCTTTTAGTAAAGAATCTAAGTTATTTTGAGCTCTATAGTTTGAATAATCATTATGATAATTTCTAACTAACACACCTTTACAGTGACAAACTTTACTTTCCATATCATCATCATTTACTCCTACATTTCCAATTTCTGGCATTGTAAAAGTAATAAATTGACCAGCATAAGAAGGATCAGAAATTATTTCTTGATAACCAGTTAATGAAGTATTAAAAACTATTTCTCCAACAGCTGTACCCGTTGCACCAAAAGATTTTGCTTCTAAAAAAATTCCATTTTCTAAATATATCCATACTTTTTGCATTTATATTAATCCTCTTTTTACTAATTCTTCTTCATATAATCTATGATAAACTAAATCATAATCTTCTGTACCGGGGATTAGTTTTCTTTTATAATTCTTTAATTTATTTATTACTTCACTATCCGCTTTCTCAAAACCTTTTATAAAATCATCTAAAGAAGCAAATATAACGTTTTTTATTTGATTATCTGAACAAGTATAATGAATAAAATCTTCTTCCCATAAATAATCTAATATTTTATGAGCAATATCTGAAAATCTATCTTCATTATTTAAAATAACACCATAATCATTTGCTAATCTTTTTTTTGTCATCCAAAAAAGTTGTCTTCTATCTGCATTCAAATACTCGATTTCTTCTTCTTGTGCATCTAAAATTTCTTGCACTTTTTCATCTAAAGAAAACTCTTTTTCAATATCTTCATCAAGTATTTTTTCAATTTCAGATTCTATACTTTGTTTGTCTTTTCTTATTTCTACAAAGTCACAACTAGCTAAATCTCTTGTTATTCTTCTCGAGACATACGGCGTATGATGTAATTTTAACCTCATATTTTCTACCCCCTTATAATTGTATCAACTCTTTCTGGAGAAGTTGAAACTATTCCAACTTTAACAGAAGTAACCTCTTCGATTTTTTCTATATATTTTTTTGCATTAATTGGAAGTAGATCAAAATCTCTGATTCCAACAACACTTTCCCAACCTTCAATCTCTTCATAAATAGCTTTTACATTTTCTAAACAAGTTGGAACATAATCAATTTTTTCACCATTCAATTCATAACCTACACAAATTTTAATTTTTTCAAATCCATCTAAAACATCAAGTTTCATTAAAGCTAATTGATCACAACCATTTAATCTTGCAGCATATTTAACTGCAACTGCATCAAACCAACCACATCTTCTTTTTCTTCCTGTAGTTGTTCCAAACTCTTTTCCAACCTGAGCCATAGTTTCACCTTCATCACCAAAGTCTTCACTTGGAAAAGGTCCATTTCCAACTCTTGTACAATAAGCTTTTACTATTCCTGTAACTATTCCAACATCTTTTGGATTTACTCCAAGACCTGCACAAGAACCAGCACTAACAGTTGAAGATGATGTAACATAAGGATATGTTCCATGGTCAATGTCTAACATTGTTCCTTGAGCACCTTCTAGTAATATTTTTTTACCTTCATCTAAAGCTTTCCAAACCATATTTGTTGTATTTGTAATAAATGGTGCTATTTTTTCTTTATAAGAAGTCAACTCTTCTATTAATTCTTTTTCTTTAGGAGTTGCAATTTCTAATACATCAAATATTGCTCTATTTTGTTCGAAATATTCTAAAATAGATTTAGCTAATTTAGTAGGATTTAAAAGTTCTCCAACTCTATGCCCTACCCTATTGATTTTATCTGAATACGCTGGACCTATTCCTTTTCCAGTTGTTCCAATAGCTTTTGCACCTCTTAATTTTTCTTTAGCTTGATCAATTAAAGCGTGATATGGTAGATTTAAATGTGCTTTATCTGAGATAAATAATCTTCCTTCTAAATTTTTAAATTGACTCATTTCTTCAATAATATTTTCAGGTGATAAAACTACACCATTTCCAATTACATTTATTGCATTTGGATTTAATACTCCTGAAGGAATTAAATGTAAAGCATACTTAACACCATCAACCCAAATTGTATGACCAGCATTGTGACCACCTTGGCTTCTGCAAACCATGTCATACTTTTGTGCTAACATGTCAACTATTTTACCTTTTCCCTCATCTCCCCATTGAATACCAACTATTACATCTGCGCTCATTCTTAATCCTCTAAAATTTTTAATAAATTATCTGTATATAGTGCAAAACCTAATGAACTCATTCCTTCACTTGAGTACATTCCACCTTTGCATAAAGTTAAATTTTCATGTATCACTCTATAGTAAATCCCATTATAGTATCTTAGAGTTCCATAATAAAGTGGTGCAATGATTATATTAGAATAATCTACTTCTTTCGCTTTTTGAACTAACTTTTCTAACTCTTTTTTTATACTATTTGGAACCATTTCTATAACACTTTCCAAACTTTTTATATCTTTTACTTTAATTAATCTGTTTAACCAATCGCAATTTAATTTAAATAGTGATGCTATTTCACCATTTTTTAATAAATCTATATCAATATTTAATTCACTAGCAATTAATTTTGGAATATTTATATTTGATATTTGTAAAATCGGTTCTATTTGTAGTGCTTTTAAAATATTTGCTGTTAAATTCATAATATCAGAAATATTATCATGATCTATCCACTCACATCCAATTTGGTACTCTTCTTTTGATGGATAAGTAAATATAGGTTGAACATAAAACCATTTTTTGTGAGCTGTTGTTCTTCCTAATCTTTTTGTAATTATTCTTACCACATCTAAAGTAGAATCAGCTCGTAAAGATACTTGTTCATTTTGTTCATCAGAAAATTTTATTAGTTTTCTTTCATTTGCAATTGCTTGATGTTGAGAATAAGAAAAATTTGGTGTTAAAATCTCTTCAAATCCTGCACTATCTAAAATTTCACAAACTTTATTTTCTAATACCCGCTTCTTTTTCGCCGTTGAACCAAAGTATAATCGACTCCCTTTTGGAATTTCGTGTTCAAAAATCATTCTTATTAGTTCCCTTTAAACATATTTGATGCAAAAACTTTATTTGCAGTTCCATCAAATGTTCTAATACCTAAATCATCAAGTGCCAATTCAACAGCATTTACAGCCCATGAAGCTTCATAATCTTCAACTAATCCCATATGATTAATTCTAAAAATCTTACCAGCTAAATGATCTTGTCCACCTGCGATATTTACATTATATTTATTTTTTAATATCTTTCTAATTGCACTTGATTGTTCAGTATAAACTGTTGTCATTGCATCTGCTGGAACTTTTGGATAAATTTCAAAACCAATAGCTTTTAATGCTTCTCTTGTTGCATTTGCTCTTAAAGCTGTTTGTTTATATAAATTATCAAATCCATCTTCTTTTAATTTTTCTAAAATTGCACCTAAACCAATAATAAGTGTAGTTGCTGCTGTCCAAGCTGTTGTATTCGTTCTTTGTTTTTTAATTTCAATTGAAAGATTAAAGTAATAACCTCTTGGTTTTGAATCAATTTTTTTAATTGCTTCATTTGATAAACCAATCATTGCAAGACCTGGAGGTAACATTAAAGCTTTTTGACTCCCTGTTACAACAGCATCAAGATTTGTAGTATCAATTTTTTCAACACCAACAGCAGTGATTCCATCAGCAATAATCATAATATCTTTATTAATTTTTTTAACTTCAGCTGCAATTTGCTCAACAGGATGTCTTAATCCTCCAGCACTTTCACAAATCTGAATAAAAATAGCATCAATAGAAGAATCAGCTTTTACAGCTTCAACTACGGCTTCAACTGATACGGGTGTATTCCATTCATTTTTAATTTCAGTATATTCTATTCCAAAAGCTGAACAAATTTTTCCGAATCTTTCACCAAATTTTCCAGAGTTAATAGTAAGTGCTTTTTTATGTGTAAGATTTGTTACACATGCCTCCATAGCACCTGTTCCACTTGAAGCTAACATTACAACTTCAGGCATTCCATATAATTCTAATAATAATTCTCTAGTATTTTTAAAAATTGCTTCAAACTCTTCAGTTCTATGATGTATTGTTACATCTGACATTGCTTTTCTAACAAATTCTGGTACAGGAGTTGGACCTGGTGTTAATAGCATTTTATTATCCTTATTTTTTCATTCTTTATAGCAAAACGAAGCATTTTATCTAAATATAGTTTATTAATTGGTTAAGCAATATTTTTCAAAAAAATTTAAAAATTTTCATTTTACTATTGACATTTACTACTAATTAGTAATATAATTCTACAAGGAGTATGTGAATGAATAATAAAACTTTAAAATCTTATGGTTATAGAACTGATAAATCTATGAAAACTGTTGTTAGATTAGAAAGAACAAGTTTAAAAATCAACAATTTAACTGTAAATTATTTATCAAAACATAATCTAACGTTTAATCAATTTAAAGTATTAGAAGCTTTATATCATCTAGGTGATTTAAATATTGGCTCAATCACAAAATTAACAATGAGTACACCAGGAAATATCACTGTTGTTGTAAGAAATCTAAAAAGAGATGGATGGATTACTTCAATAAAAGACCCAAATGATAGTAGAGCATCAATTTTATTAATTACTCAAAAAGGTAAAGATATTATTGAAGAAGTTTTCCCAAATCACGCAAAAAATTTAAATAAAGCTTTAGAAGTTTTAAGTGATGAGGAATTAGATACTTTATATGATTTATTAAATAAGGTTTACAAAGCAAATTAAATATTTTTTTGCTTTAAAAGTACTAATTAGTAATATATTATAAAAAAATAAGGAATAAAAAAATGAAATTTTTAAAATTAGGATTAGCCTCTGTTATCGCTTCAAGTGCTCTTTTTGCAGGTACATATAATGTTGACGTGAGTCATTCAAATGTTGGATTTAAAGTAAAACATATGATGATTTCAAATGTTATTGGTAAATTTAATAAATTTAATGGAACATTTGAATATGATGAAAAAACAAAAACATTAAAATCACTTGTTGGTGAAATTGATGTAAATTCAATCAATACTGAAAATGAAAAAAGAGATGCTCATTTAAAAAGTGCTGAATTCTTTTCTGCAAATGAATTTAATAACATCAAATTTGTTTTATCAAAAGTTGATGGTGATAAAGCTTATGGTAAATTAACTATGAGAGGTGTTACAAAAGATGTTACATTAGATTTAGAAAATAATGGAACAGTAAAAGATCCATGGGGGAATACAAGAGTTGGTTTAGGATTAAGTGGTAAAATTAATAGAATGGATTATGGTTTAAAATACAATACTGTATTAGAAGCTGGTGGTGTTGCAGTTGATGAAATTGTAAAACTTGATATTCAATTAGAGGGAATTTTAGCTAAATAATTTAGCTAAAATTATAAAATTATGTATCCAACACTATTTATTTCACACGGAGCACCAAATATAATTTTAAGTGACTCAAAATCAAAAAAGAATTTTCAGAAATTAGGAAAGAATTTAAAAGTACCAAAATATATAATAATCATTTCAGCTCACTATGTTACAAATGATTTAAGAATTATAAGTCCTGAAGCAAATAAAATTATGTATGATTTTTATGGATTTGAAGATGAATTATATAAAGTAGTTTATGAAATAAATAGTGATAAAAATTTAACTAATAATCTCATCAACACTTTAAAAAAAGAGAATATTGATATTTCAATTGATGAGAGTAGAATTAGTTATGACCATGGAGTTTGGAATGTTTTAGCTTTATTATATGAAAAACTAAATATTCCTGTACTTCAATTAAGTATTCCTTATTCTTATTCACCATCACAGTTAATAAATTTAGGTGAAAAACTAAAAGCTTTTAAAGATGAAGCGATGATTATTTGTAGTGGTGGAGTTACACATAATCTAGGAGATATGAGTTATAATTTAACTTCTAAAAACTATGCGAAAGAATTTAGTGATAAAATTAAAAATATTATAGAAAATGGCAATGAAGATGGATTATTAAATATTACTTCTGACATAAATTTTCGTAAAAACCATCCTTCAAGTGAGCATTTTTTACCCCTTTTTATAGCTTTTGGAAATGCAAATAATAAAAAAGGTAAATCAGTAAATAGTGAAATGCAATATTCAAACATTTCAATGGAAAGTTTCATTTTTGATGAAAATAAAGAAAATTTAAAGGATTTAAAATGGTATTAATTTTTGTAGCAAGTTTAAATGAAAATATGAATCTTGCGAATATGATAAAAGATAAATTTGAAAATAAAAATATAAATTCAAAAATAATAAACTTAGTTGATTTAAATCTACCAATGTATGATACTTTTAAAGAACAAAATGATGGTATTCCAAAAGTTGCACTTGATTTAGCAAAACAAATGGAAGAAGCAACTGCTTATGTTTTTGTTTCACCAGAATATAACTATGGAGTACCACCTGTTTTAGTAAATATGATTGCTTGGATTTCAAGAATTGGAGATAATTTTAGGGCGCTATTCAGTATGAAAAAGATTCAACTTGCAACTCATTCTGGAAGTAATGGACAAGATTTATTAAATGATTTAAGAAGTCAATTTACAAGACTTGGTGCTATTGTAATGCCAAGAGAAATAATTACAACTTATGAAAGAAAATGTCAAGAAGATAGTTTAGAAAGAATCTTAGAACAATTTGAAACTCTAATTAAGGAGTAAATTATGTTAAGAAAATTACCAAAAGAAAAGATGGGAACATCAAATCTTGGTTGGTTAGAAAGCCGTTTTCATTTTAGTTTTGCAGAATATAGAAATCCGAACAATATAAACTTTGGAGTTTTAAGAGTTTTAAATGATGATATAGTTCATCCAAAAAGTGGATTTGACACGCATCCTCATTCTAATATGGAAATTATTTCTTATGTTATAAATGGTGAGATAACTCACAAAGATTCTATGGGAAATAGTGAAACTTTAAAAAGAGGTGAAGTTCAATATCTAAGTGCAGGAGATGGTATTTATCATAGTGAACACAATCTTCATGAAAGTAAAGATTTAAGACTTTTACAAATTTGGATTATTCCTCCCAAAGCTGGATTACCTAGACTTTATGGTTCACATAGATTTAAAGAAGATGAAAGAACTAATAAGTTATTAAATATCGTATCATCACAAAAAGGTGATAGTAAAATTAAAATCTATCAAGATATAAATATTTATGTAAGTGAATTTGATAAAGAGTTTGATTTTGATATAAAAAAAGATAGACAAGTCTATTTTGTACAAATTGAAGGAAGTTCAAATATAAATGGTGTTACTTTAGAAAATGGTGATGCAATGGAAATTGTAGATATTGATAAATTAAATATTAAACCTCTTTCAAAAAGCCATATTTTATTTATAGATATGCAAAAGAAATAATTATATAAATAAAATTAAACTATACTACCAATTATAAAATTTGTATAGGTTAAAAAATTATGGCAATAAAAGTACTTTTAAATGGTGCAGGAAGAATTGGTAAAGCTGTTTTAAAACAGTTACTAGATTATAAAGATTTTGAAATAGTTATAATAAATGATATAAATCCATATATTGAAAATATAGTTTATTCAATAAACTACGATTCAACATATGGAAAACTTGATAATAAATTTGAAATAGTTGAAAATAATTATATTCAAAATTCACAATCTAAAATAAAAATCACACACTTTAACTCTTTAGATAAAATTGATTTAACAAATATTGATATTATTATTGATTCAAGTGGTAAAAAAGAAGATATTAATCTTCTAAATCAACTTCCAGTAAGTGCTGTATTTTTAACTCATCCAAATAAACAAGCTGATATAAATGTGATTTTAGGTGCAAATGAAAAAAAACTTAATCCATCAATTCATAAAATCATATCAACAAGTTCATGTAATGCAACAGCCCTACTTCCAGCACTTAAACTTATTGATGAAACAAAAGAAATTATCTGTGGAGATATTGTAACAATTCATCCACTGCTTAATCATCAAAGAGTTCTTGATGGAAGTTTTGTTGGAAGTGCGACAAGAGATGTTGAATGTAATTTTGAGTTTGGTCGTTCTTCTACTCAAAATATTATTCCTAATAAAACAACAACAATAACAGCTTGTTCTTATGTTTTAGAAAAATTCAATCAAGACCTCATCTCATCTAACTCTCTGAGAGTTCCAACAGATACAGTTGGAGCAATAAATGTAACTTTATTTACAAAACAAACCTCAACTAAAGATGAAATAATTGAACTATTTAAAAATTATGAAAAAGCTCAAAAATTTCCAATAGTTTTAAACAATATTGAACCTTTAGTTTCAAGTGATTTTAAAAAAGAAAAATTTACAACTATTGTTGATTTTAGATATTTAGAAGTAAAAAACAATATGATAAAACTTCTACTTTGGTATGACAATGAGTGGGGTTATGCTTCAAAAGTAGTTGAAATTCTGAAATATTATACAAAAATAAAAAAAGGGTGAGTTTTTATACTCACCCTTTTTTATTTATCTAAATTTACTTAATTAGATAAACTCTACACCTTTTGCACCCTCAGCAATATGTCCAATAACATATCCATCAGTGTTAGCTAAGATTGCATCAACATTTGCTGGGTTTACAACTAAAACCATTCCTACACCCATATTAAATGTTCTATACATCTCTTCAAGTTCTACATGTTGTCCCATAAATTCAAAGATTGGTAAAACTTTGATTTTACTTCTATCAACTACAGCTTTAAAATTATCTGGTAAAACTCTTGGTAAGTTTTCAGTAATTCCACCACCAGTAATATGAGCTAAAGCATTGATTTTATCTTTATTAGCTTTGAATTCTTTCACATAAATTCTTGTTGGTTCTAATAAAACATCTTTTAGTAGTTTACCTTGGAAATCATCATTTAAAGACATTCCTAATTTTTCTAAAAGAAGTTTTCTAACAAGTGAGAATCCATTTGAATGAACACCAGAAGATGGTAAAGCAATTAAAGTATTTCCAACTGCGATTTTATCAATTCTATTTAATTCATCTTTTTCAGCAATTCCAACACAAAAACCAGCTAAATCGAAATCACCTTCTTTATACATTCCTGGCATTTCAGCAGTTTCACCACCAACTAATGCACACTCACTTCTAATACAACCTTCTGCAATTCCTTTTACAACTTGTGTTGCTTCTTCAACTTCAAGTTTTGCAGTTGCATAATAATCTAGGAAAAATAATGGTTCTCCAAAGTTACATAATAAATCATTTGTACACATAGCAACTAAGTCAATACCTACTGTATCAAATTTTTTTGAGTCAATTGCAAGTTTTAACTTTGTTCCAACCCCATCAGTTCCTGAAAGTAATACAGGTTTTTTATATCCACTTGGTAATTCAAATGCACCTGCAAAAGAACCTATTCCACCAAGAACTCCTGGAATCATTGTTGATTTTACATAAGGTTTGATATTTTCTACAAACTGATTTCCAGCATCAATATCAACTCCAGCATCTTTGTAACTAACTGTTGCCATTATTCACCTTTTTTCTTATTCTATTTTCTAATCTACGATTACTTTAAAAAATTTTTGGTATTATAGCAAAATGTTTATAAATATTAAGGACTATATATAATGAAAGATAATAATGCATTTAATGAAATGATGGTACATATACCATTATGTACTCATAAAGAAGCTTCAAATGTTCTAATTATTGGAACAACTAATGAAGATATGAAAGCACAAGCTGCTAAACATAGTAAAACTTCAAATATTGAATTTGGCGATGCCTCTTTTTTAACATCAAAAAATGAAAAAAACATTGATGTAATAATTTTAACAGATGTAAAAATTGATGAATTATTGCTAGCAAATATTGAAAGAATTTTAAAAGATGATGGTTTAATTGCTTTTGCTTCAAAAGCATTTTCAAAAGATGAAGAACAACTGTTTGATGATTTGAAATTAGTTGGATCAAAATTCTGGATTGCTATGCCATTTAAATTTGGACACAATACTTCAATAATTGCTTCAAAAAAATATCATCCAACTGCTGATTTAAATCTTCAAAGAGCAGATTTACTTGATGATTTAGATTACTATTCAGCAGAGATTCACAATGCTTCATTTGTATTTCCAGCACATGAGTTTAGAGCTTTAACTGGTATTGCTAAAAGATAAAAATTCTCCTATTTAATATAAATAAATCATTTTTATAGTATAATTAATACTATGAGTAATGATTTATTTAAAAACGCTATCGCTTTAACAGGCGGAATTTCAACTGGTAAAAGTACTGTTTGCAACCTATTTAAGCTTCATGGTTTTCTAACTATTGATGCTGATAAAATAGCTCATAAACTCTTAGATGAGAACTCTGATAAGATTATTGAGATGTTTGGAAAACAGTATGTAGAAAATGGAAAAGTTTTAAGAAAAGAACTTGGAAAAATCATTTTTTCAAATGAAGAAAACAAATTAAAACTTGAAGCGCTACTTCATCCTTTGATTAAAAAAGAGATAATCAAAGAATCAAAAATTTTTGAAGAGCAAAATAAACCATATTTTGTAGATATTCCGCTATTTTTTGAAAAAATGCATTATCCAATCTCTAAATCTTTAGTTATTTACATTCCAAAAGAGTTACAAATCCAAAGACTTATGAAACGAGATAATATAGATGAAAATGAAGCAAAACTAAAAATCTCAAATCAAATGGATATTGAAGAGAAAAAAAATCTTGCTGATATGGTAATTGATAATTCAAAAGATTTAAAACATTTACAAGATGAAGTAGAACGAATCATCGGAGAAATTATATGACATATACAAAATATAGTGCGAGTGGAAATGATTTTATCATTTGTCACTCATTTGTTGAAAAAGATTATTCAACTGATGCGATTAGATTATGTAATCGAACAGAAGGAATTGGTGCAGATGGATTTGTTGTATTAGTTCCAACTAATAAAGCAGATTTTAAATGGCTATTTTATAATAGTGATGGAAGTGATGCAGCTATGTGTGGAAATGCAACAAGAGCTTGTGCACATTATGCTTTTACAAATGGATTAATCAATTCTAATGAAACAAAATTTTTAACAGGAGCTGGTTTAATAAAATCAACTATTGAAAATGAGATAGTTGAAACACAACTTACTGCTCCAAAAGTTATCAATGAGGAATTTATTGAAGAAGGTTTTACTTGGTATTTAGTTGATACGGGAGTTCCTCATTTAGTAACTATTGTTGATGATTTAAATTTATATGAACACAATTTATGCGCAAAAATGAGATATAAACATAATGCAAATGTAAATTTCGCAAAAATTGAAGATGGAATTATAAAAGTTAGAACTTATGAACGTGGTGTTGAAGGAGAAACTTTAGCATGTGGAACAGGTATGGCTGCATGTTTTTTGAGAGCAAACACTCTTAAATTAGTAAATGATACTGCTTTTGTTTATCCAAAAAGCAATGAACAATTAACTCTTTCAATTAAAGATGGTACTATTTATTTTAAAGGTGCTGTAAAAAAAGTTTTCACAACTAATATTTAACAAGAGGCCTATGTATTTATTAAAATTTTTAATCAATAACTCAAAGAAACTTTTACTAACATTTTGTTTAGTTGCTTCTATGCAAAGTCATTGTTTAGCGAAAGGTTTACCAAAAGAGTATTATGAAATTGACGATGTCAATAAAGCAAAAGAGTATTTCTTCGAACATTTATATCAATTGATCAAGAAAGAAAATGAGATTATTTTACAAGATAGAGAATTTATAAAAAACGTTTTAACATCAAATATTTTACACATTGATTTTGATTCTTCAACTTTCTCAAAACTTCTTGAAATTAAACAAAAATATAAAATAAAAAATATTTTCACTCTACAAGAGTATCTAAAAAAAGTAGATGTAATTCCACCCTCACTTGCTTTATCACAAGCTGTAATAGAGAGTGGTTGGGGTAAAAGTAGATTTATAAAAGAAGCAAATAATATTTTTGGACATTGGACTTACGACCCTAGATTTGGAATGATTCCGAAACAAAGAAAATTAGGAGCTTCGCATTTTGTAAGAGTTTTTGAAAGTTTACAAGAGTCTGTAAGTGCTTATATGCTAAATCTAAATAGAAATTTTGCATATAAAGCCTTTCAAGAAAAAAGATTTGAACAAAGAAAAAATAAAAAACGTCCAGATGGGCTATTACTTTCACAAACAATGTTAAATTATTCTGGTATTGCACAAGAGTATTTAAAAATATTAAAGGATATAATCCTCGTTAACAATTTACAAAACTTTGATAAACAATTTTATCAATCATAATCTAAATTAAGGACAAAAATGAAATTTCCAGCACCATTAAAATCTGACTCTATAAAAATTATGCTTCTTGGAAGTGGAGAACTTGGAAAAGAAGTTGTTATTGAAGCTCAAAGATTAGGAATAGAAACAATTGCTGTTGATAGTTACAACAATGCTCCAGCTCAACTTGTGGCAAATAAATCATATACAATCAATATGAAAGATAAAAATCAACTTCTTGATATTATAAGAAGAGAAAAACCAACTTATATCTTGCCAGAGGTTGAAGCTATAAATATTCAAGCTTTATTTGATGCTGAAAAAGAGGGATTTCATGTAATTCCAAATGCTGATGCAGTTAATAAAACTATGAATAGAAAAAACATCAGAGAATTTGCAGCAGAACAACTAAAACTTCCAACAAGTAAATATAAATTTGTAACAACTTTTGAAGCTTTAAAAGAAGCTGCAAATGTTATTGGATTTCCTTGTGTTATTAAACCTGTTATGAGTTCTTCAGGTCATGGTCAAAGTGTTGCAAGAAGTGAAAATGATTTAGCAAAATCATGGGAAATGGCAAAAGAAGCAAGAGGTGATGCTAGTGAACTTATAGTTGAAGAATTTATCACTTTTGATTATGAAATTACAATGCTAACTGTTAGAAATGGGAAAGATACAGTATTTTGTGAACCAATTGGACATATTCAAAAAGATGGAGATTATATCTTCTCATGGCAACCAATGAATATGAGTGAAATTGCAGTTAAAAAATCACAAGAAATTGCAAAAACAATTACTGATGGATTAAGTGGTCGAGGAATTTTTGGAGTTGAACTGTTTGTAAAAGGTGATGATGTTTATTTTTCTGAAGTAAGTCCAAGACCACATGATACTGGAATGGTTACTATGATTACTCAAAGTGCTAGTGAATTTGCACTTCATGTAAGAGCAGTTTTAGGTTTACCAGTTGATTTTATAACTTATGGAGCAGGTGCAAGTGCTGCTTATAAAGCAAGTGGTGATAGCTTCAATCCTCAAATTGACATTTTTGATTCTTCATTTACAAAAGATTCTATTATTAGAGTATTTGGAAAACCACAAAGTCATGTAGGAAGAAGAATGGCTGTTGCTTTAACTTTTGATAAAGATAGTAGTGACAAAGCTTTACAAAAAGCAAAAGAGATTATTGAAAATTTCAAAGATAACTAAAAGGGATAATCCTTTTGTTATCGTACTGTATTTTTTAAAACTTGAGTTACAGTATATTGCATACCTTCATTGTCAATTACTGTAATATCAAATTTTGCATTTATTAGATTTGAAAGATTTTTAGCTTCTAAAATATATTTATTATCAACATCTGATAGAAACAAATTATAAATATTTCTTACTTCAAAACCATTATTTTTTACTACTATTTGGAAAGTATTTTTATTTAAAGTTATATTTACATCTATTTGTTTTTGTATCTTTCCTTTTTTTAACTCTTTTTTTACAACATCCATAGAAGATTGTTCAATTAAAGCTGATAATATATTTTCCAAATAAGCTTTATTAAGATAAATTGATTTATTTAAATTTGTTTCACAACTATACTCAACAAAAATCTTATATTTTATTCCTGCATAAACATAATTATCAACTCGTCTTTTATGTAGTTCAAGTAAATTATTAAAACTATTTAGATTTATTACTTTTTCATTCAACATCCCTAACGTAGTTATTTGTTCTGCAAATTTTTTTACTTCTTCAAATTGTAAAGCATAAGAATCAATAATTTCAAAAATAATAGTACTATTAATTAAATCTTCAACACCTAATCTATTGATATATTTATCAAATATATTTGTATCAAACATATCAATAAAATATTTTAGATTGAATATTTTATTTTTTAAATTTATCAGCTCTTTTATCTCATTTAGACATTTTTTCTTATTTTCACCTTTTATTCCAAAAGTTTCTAAATCCAAAGCTAATATTTCTAAAAAATTTTTATCATCAAAAATAAAATTTACTAACTCAACTTTATCGAATTGATGATATTTTGCCAATAACTTTTTCATTTCTTCTTTTAAAATGCCAATAATTTCATCTATACATAAACTTATTTCCAAAATAGATGTTTGAATATTTTCATGATTTTCATTGAATATTTGTCTATTTAATCTAGTTTTTCCACCATTTTCACTAGAAAATATCTCTTCTATATTAAAAAACTTGTTATATTTTGCTTTTAATATAAAAACTTCATTTGATATTTTTTCAATGTTTTTTGAAATTTCTGATTTATAATCGTATAGATTTTCCAATTTTATTTCCTATTTACAATTACTTGTAGCACTTACAGTTCCATCACTTACTTGCACCCAGTTACTCTCTTTTGATACATCCATCACATCACCTGAGATTTTTTTATAAATTGTATTTATTTGTACCCAATCTTTATCTTTTTTATTAATCGTAAATTGATCATTTATTTTTAAAACTCTTAAGATTTTAGCATTTAAATCATTTTCATTTCTTACATTTAAGTTATATTTTTTTACTGTGTATAAACAATTTGAAAGTTCTTCTTTTGTTAATTTAGTCTCTGTTTGCACATTTTCAAAAACTTTTTTTATAGTAGGTTTTTCTTGTTCATTTTCTATTTTTTTATTTTTATTATTGTCAGTAGTTTTATTTTCTTCTTTTTTTTCTGTTTTCTTTAAATCACTTACTGATATACCATAATTACTTAAATAAATAGTGTATCCATACTCTTCATCAAGTTTTTTATACAACTCTACACTTTTTGTTCTTGTATTAATATCGATTATTTTATGCCCTAAAATATTATCACCTTCTACATATCTTCCTTCTATATTTGCACTTAATTCTGATTTTTGATTGTTTTGTTTATTTGAATTTGCTTCGTCACTCAACTCTAAAACAACATAATCTTTTCCATTAAAAGAGTACATACTTTTAATTCTCAAATCTTTTAATTTTTTAGTTCTTGTAAAATCTGTTGTTAGTCTTGCCATTTCATTTTGATGAGTAAATACATTTTTTTCATAATCTTCTTGGGATAATTTTGGTTCCTCTTTTATAATAGTTTGAGGTTGATTTACTGGATTTTGATTTGGCATATTTTCTTTATTTTTGATTGTATTAACCTGTTCTTCTAAATAATCTTTTTCAAGTCCTGTAATTGCTTTAAAAAACTCTTTAGATTGTTGATCTAAAACATCCAACTTATCAATATTTTGCATATTTTGTTCTTCTGCATAAAGACTAAATGCTGTAAATAACCCCAATAAAACTATACTTATTCTCTTCATATTTTCCCTTTTAAATTTTTATTTAAATATAAACTCATAATTAAATCCACCTATATATGTAGGATATTTTATAAAAAATGGTTTTCTTGAATCATTTGTTGTCCATTCATCTGATGTCATGTTTGTAAGATAATTATCTCCACCTTCTGCTACTAAAAAATCTCTATCTAAATCATACAAATTTGTATTAAATACAGGTATCATAAAAGTATTACCATCTGCATAGCCAGAACGATAAAAAGATTGTATTCCCCAACAATACATTTGATTATATATATCTATTCCACACATTCCATTATCATCTTCAATTACTTTTATTTTTTTCCATTGAATTTTTGATATTGAATCCTTAAATATAGGATTTGATTCATTTTCACTTGTATAATAGTCTCCCTTTAATTTATTCTTACTATTTATCCATACTATTCCGTTAGAAGTAAAATCAACTGATATAAGTTCACTATCATTATCTTTATCGTATTGACTATCATAATTTGTTTTTATTAGTTCTTCAACTGATTCAACTTTTACCTCTTTTCCCCATGCTTGACTTATTTTATAATACTTTTCATCTTCACCTTTTGCAACAAAAGCATTTAAGCCTCCTTGAATAGAAGCAAATACAATATCTGAATCAACTTTTAAAGGACTACATAGATTTACTGTCGTATTATTTATTTTTTGCTTACAACTGTAATTATAATAATTATCTAATCCCCAAAGATATACATTTCCATTATTAGATAATGCAGCCATTTTTCTATATCCAATTGTCAATAAATAAGTTATATCTTTAAATAATACTTTTGTATTATTTTCTGTTACACTTATTTCTGTAGGATTATTTTTATTATTATATGATTTTCCTCCATCACCTGCAAAACCTGCAAAATCATAACCCCATCGATAAATTCTTCCATTTTGATAATTTCCATTTGCATCAACATCAGTATTAGCTAAAATCAACCAAATTTGATTATTTGCAAATATTTTTGTTGCTTTTTTATCAGCTGTTCCATCAAAATATTTACTTCTATAAAACATCTCTTTGGGATTACTTTGATTATTTGTGTCTAGTTGTGTGTACATTGAAGTTGTGCTATCTGCAGTCACTCCACCACAATACAATTCACCTTTTGTAGAAATACCACAAGTTCCATGATAAACTGTGCTAAAAAAATCTATAAATTTAGGTCTTAGTGGTGAAGAAAAATAATTCTGATTATCTAAACTTGTATTATATGTCTTTACTTTTGCTCTTACAAGTCCTGTAATTACAGGGAAATTTTTATAGGAACCTGCTAATCCATTACCTTGTGTAAATTTTTCTATATCTATACCTGTAATTTTATTTGCATTATTTCCCCACGTATAGATATCTCCATTTATTATCATTCCACCTGCACGTCTTGTAAATTGAATTATTGTTTTTCCTATATCTCTTGTTATCTGTTTAACTTTTACTGCATTTGATGAACCTATCATAATATATTCATCTGCTGTATTTGAAGTTGCATTTTTATGTAATACTGTCATTCCAGCAAAAGAGACATCACTTACCAAATTTTTATACTCTGTATTAACTGTTCCATCATCATTTAATAAAGTCACACTTTCATCAAGAAGTAATTCATTATCAAATGAAAATTTATATTTTCCTGAAGCATCATACCAATGTAAAACACCTTTTGAATCCAAAAAATATTTATCTTTTGCATCTTCTTTAGTTGTAGTAATTTTTGATTTATTTGAATAAATAAATTTCTCTTTTGATGATAATAAGATTTCAACTTCATCATTATTATCTTCATTATCTTTTTTTATTTTTAATGGAGCTTTTGTATAGGTTCTATACTTATTTGAATAGTAATAATCATATAAATTTGATTTTAAATTCATATCCTCTGGCAATGAACTTTCTATTTTATTATCTTCTATTAAACTAATTATTTTACCAAATGGATTTATTGTACTAAATCCCTTTGGTAAATAATTATCTATTAATAAACTAGATATATTAGTTGGATTTTCACCTTTTTCTAAAATATATTTTTTATAGGCAATTGCAATTTCTTCTTCTTTTTGCACAAGTTTTTTAATTTTTGTTAAAGTCAAAGTATCTACATTATTATCTGCATTTAATACACTTATAAAAAGGAATAAAAGGAAAAATAATTTTAAATTAAATCTCATTTTATTTCCTTCGCTTTTGAAATATAATTTACAAAATATAAAGAGTCATCTTTATCACTTTTTTTAATCTCTCCTAAATATGATAAAATTCCCTCCGCTGCTTTTAATCCATTTTCACTTTCAGTATGTATTCTTGCTACTATTATATATCTATCAATACACATTTTTTTGGCGTCTATATAATTTAATTGATAATCAACTAAAGACATTCTCTTAAATATTTCTTTTACTTTTGGTTCTAATTCCTCTTTTGTTATATAACTCTTTTCTAAATTTTGAATTCTTTTTTTTGCTTCATTTACTTTTGTTTTCAAAGAGTTTGTTTCTTCTCTTTTAACTTGAAGTTCGTTTGTTAGTTTTTCTTTTTCATAATAGCTTTTATAATAATTCATTGCTCTAAAAGTTATGTATAAAGCTGAGTATATAACTAATGTTGATATAACTATTTTACTAATATTTAATATAAGTTTATTACTAAGACTAATCATTTAACTACCTCATTTTTACTTATACAATCAGTTAAATCTTTATATTTCTTTTGATTATCATTCAATAATATTTGTTGCCTTTTGGCTAACTGTGTTTCTATTCTCAACTCTCGATTTAGATTTTCTAAAGGCTCAATATAAAATACTTTATCTGTTATTGTTTTTAATCCAAAAAATATTATCCAAAAGCTAGCACCTAACAATAAAGACATATAAACCAATTTTGTTATATGTGATTTTGTAGTATCTAACTCTTTTAAAGGTTTTACTAGCTCTTCCATCTCTCCCAATGATTTTGCAACAACTTCTTGTTTTTCATTTTTTGTATTTTGTTTCAAAATATTTTCTATTGCACATTTATATTTTGAATTAATTACATAATAGATATTTTCTATTGCTCCACCACTTGAAAGCATTGCAATATGTTTTGTAATCAAAATCGATTTAATCATATCATCTGTAATAAAATTTTGGTTTATTTTTGCAGAATAAACTGTTTTATGATTAAATAAAATTACATATTCTCCATCAGCAATATGGATTAAAAATTGATTTTTCCCTAAATATTTTCTTGATAATAGATTTAAAGAGTATATTTCATCATTAGTATATTTAGATAAATAAACACTATATTTCTTAAAAGATTGATATGTGAACATATTTTGAGAAATATCAAATTCATCATTTATATAAAAAAATTCACTATCTTCTTTTGTTGCAAAATCAGTAATTACTAATCGTACCATACTTCTTCTCCTCTGATGATAGCTACTGCATCCTCTTTTGTTATTAGTCCCTCATTATATTGAGCCATTGCAGCTTTTTCTACTGTCATATATTCTGCTGGATTATCAAAATCTCCACCATGTCCAAGTTTAAATCTAATAACCTCAGCAATTGGTACCCTATCTTTAAATCCAGTATTATTACACTCATCACAACCAACTTTTTTATAACCACCTTCACCATCTGGTTCTTTACAATAACTACAAAGTTTTCTAACTAATCTTTGAGACACTATTCCTCTTAAGTTATCTATAATATCCCCTTCATTAATTCCAAGAGAACTTGTCATCCTTGAAACTGTTGCAGGAGCAGAGTTAGTATGCATAGTTGAGAATACCAACTGACCTAAGTTAGAAGCATTAACAAGTTGAGATGCTGTTTGAGGTTCTCTTGTTTCTCCAATAAGTATAATATTTGAATCTTGTCTTAAAATATCAACTACGGCTTCTGGATAACCATATTTGAACTCTTCACTTGCACTTGCAAACTCAGATAAATCAATTTGGAAAAATGATTCATCCACATATTCAACTGGATCTTCAATAGTTATAACATATTGTTGTTGTTTTGCTAGTTGTTGTAAAAGTGCATACATCAAGTGAGTTTTTCCTGAACCAACTTGTCCTGTGATTAATATCATTCCATTTGCATATTTTGTTAAGTTTGATAAAATATCAACTGTTTCTTGTGGATAATTTAATCCTCTTAGATTATGAGAAACAACTCCACGCCCACCAATCATCCTCATAACTAAAGAAAAATTTAATTTTGAGTTTATAAGCCCAAGTCTAAATTTGATATTTTTTTTACCATATTCATAATTTATAACACCATTAATTGATTCATAATCAGAATCTTCTTGATCTGCCATGGTTACCAATCTTCTTTTTACTGTTTTTGCAATAGTAATTGGCATTGTTCCCATATCAACTTTTATACCATCTATTCTAAACCATAAAGATGCATATCTACTTGTTTTTTGTATGTGAATATCAGAAGCTCCAAGTAAAATAGCTTGCCCCATCATTTTGTCAAAATATTTATTTATCTCTTCGTCATTTTCAGTATCACTATTTGAACTAAAAATAATCTCTCTATCTTCTCCAAATACTGAAGATAAAACGCCCTCACCTAAAACTACGATTTTTGTAAAATAAAACTTACTTAAAATTTCAAAATCAAGATTTACAACATCTCTAATACCTAAAACTTTATTTTTATTCTTTTTATCTTCCAATGTAATAATATACATTGTTGTACAAAATTCAAGTTTTTTTTCATCTAATTGAAAAGAAGTATCTTGATAATATTTTGATAACTCATTATAAGTTGCATAATACTCATAACCCAAAGTTCTTACAAATTGTTCATATTTTTCTTCATTTGCAATTAAATCTCCATATCCACCTTTTAGGTGAAATTTATCTTTTATCATATCTTCAATTACATTTGATAAGTGAGTATCTGGGTCGTCACTTTTACCTATAAAATCATAAATTGATTTTTTTTGTTTTTCAAAAAAACTTTTAAAATTTATCTCGTTTAGAAAATCTTTTTTATTAGCTTTTTTCTTTTTATCTTTTTTCATAAAACTAAAGTTTGGTACATTTTTTAAAGTAGTTACTATTTTTTTTATCATATCTTCTGTCTTTTATTGATATAAAGTTTTAAATGTAAAGGTACTAATTACTAAATTTATAACATCAGAACCTATTATTACTGTAACTAACATTGCAATCATCCAAAATAGAAATTTCCATTGCAAAACCATATAATTGATATTTTTTTCATACATTGTGTCGCAAGTTTGATATAAAGCTTTTGTCACTTCTGAAAAACTTGTTTTACTAAGTTCTGATAGTTTTATATCTGCTGTGATAATTGCAGGAAAATTATATCTTTCAAACATAATAAACAATTTTTTATTTTTATTTATCATTTCAGCTAAATCTTTGAAAAATGGTCTAAATCCATCTTTGAAATAATCTTTTGATAAAATCAATGAAGTTTTATGAAAAGAAATACCAGCACTAAGCATTCCATTTAAAATTCTAAACATAAATCTTCCATCTGAAAATGCTTGTGTTTTAAATACTTTATATAACCAAGCTGGCTTATATTTTTCAGTGTATAAATATCCAAAAAATATAAATGCAGTAACAAATATGGAAATACCTAATCCTATATAAGCAACATCATATGTAAAATATTTTGGTATTCCTAAAAATTGCTCAACATCAGGATTTAATTTTCTTAATTGAAGTAAATCTTTTTGCAGAATATCAAGATATAAAATCAAACCATAAAAAGTTCCAATAATGATAGATAAAGGAACAAAAATTGGGTTAATCATCTTCATTATCAAATTTGAATTTGCCTTTTTAAAAGATAATACCAGTTTTAATCCATCAATTGTATTTGTACTATTAACAACTAAACTAAATTGGAAACTATTTAAAAACTTATGTTTATGCAAAATTGCTTCTAGTTTATGTTTTCCTAATTCCATATCTTTTATAGCAGCCATTAATCTTTTTTTGAAGTTTGTTTCTCTTGTAATTTGTTCACTATACAACAATAATGCTCTTCTTGTATTAGAACCATTTTCAAGTTTTGTTACAAGATAATCAAGTAAAAATTGTTCATAGGGATCAGCAAACATACTCATTATTAAAAGCCTTTTATATTTTTAAGAGTAACTACATAAACTATTTCACGTCTTACATAAGATTTTGAATCACTTCCACCTATTGCAAAACCTTCAACTGGCAAAATTCCTTGATAATTTTTTGTGTCATCATGAACAATAATTGATCCAACAATTGATGTTTCACCTAATCTTATCTCTCTTGAAATATTATAACTTTGGTCATTGTATTGTGGTAATTTTATCATTGTTCCATCAACACTAACTTCTCCAAATTCAATAAGTTTTTTTATTGTAGGAGTAATATTTAAAAATATCTTATCTCTTGATATCTTTGCCATTGCAGTTATTGAAGTACCTTCTTTTAAAGTATTAACTGTAACATCAGAAGTTCTTGTATTTGTGTCAGAATCGATTGTTGTTTCTATTTTTTCAACATAATCTGTATTATCTGTAATTGATTGTACTGTTGGGATATTATTTTTTAATACCAACATATTTTTACTGTAATTTAATATTTTTCCTATTTCATTATTTGCCTTTGCAGTGATTTTTAAAAGTCTTGTTAGATTATCACTTGTAAAATTAATTGCTCCATCTGTTCCTATTTCTCTAACAACTCCTGCTCCTGCATTTGTTTGTCTATCATCAGTTATGCTTCCTATTCCATATTCTCTATTTTTATTTAATAGTAACTCTATTCTTTCAAACTCTATAACAGCTTCTTTTGAAAATGTTGATTCATAAGCTTTTGCTACTGCTCTTACTGTATTTTCTATTGATTTAGTTGATTTTAAAAATACCAAACCACTTGCTTTATCTATATGATAAGTTGATATTTTATCATTTGAAATTATATTTTTTAACATTTTGTCTAGTTCATCATATAAAACAATTTGTGCATTATTTTCTACTTTACTCTCACCTGTTGTTTCTTGATTTGAAGTTTGACTTGATGATTTTATATCTAAAAGAGGGATATTTAACTCTATTACAAAATCTTTATATCTAGTTATATTTATAACTTCTTTATCATAATCTATATCAACAAATACATCTTTTGCATGTCCTAAAGAGTTTAAAGCATCTTTCAAGTTTTTTGAACTAATACTTACTATACTATTTTGAAAATCATCTCTATTATCTATATAATTTCCGATAGTCACTTCATAACCTGATTCAGCAGTTATTAGTTTAATTAGCTCTTCTACTGAGATTTGACCATCAAGTTTAAATGGAATGTGTTCTATTGATTGTTTTTTTGTTTCACTTGTACTTAATAGTTTTACTAAATAAATTGAACCATTCTTTTTGATGAAAAGTTCTTTATCTAAAACTGCATTTAAATACTGATTTAACTCTGTTATATTATGAATTTTTATTCTACTTTTTGGAATTAATACATCACTACTTTTTAAATAATAAAAATTACCATCTATCACTTCCATCTCTTTTAGTATATCACCTAAAGATTTATCTTCTAAAATGGAAATAAACTCTTTTGATTTATTTTTTTCATCTACCAAAGAAGCTGAATATGACTCTTTTAGTTCATTATAATCTTTCTTATCAAAAGATTGTTTAGTTTTATCTATCATTTCATCATGATAACTTTTTGAACTACAACCACCAAGTAGAAAAAAGAGTGTGCCTAAAAATAATAAATTTTTATAATTTTTCAAAATATGTTTCCTTATTTAAAATAAAATGCATAATCAAAGCCCCCGATGTAAGTTGGATATTTTAAAAACAGATTTCCACTATTATTAAAATTATCAAAAGCCATTTGTGTATGAACATCACTTTCTTGCGTAACAAATAATTTATTAATAGTAGATATTTTATCAACATCATATAAAGATGTACTTAAAATAGGGATACTACGCCCTACATTACCCCAGCAATACATTTGAGAAGAACTACCTATTCCTGTCATTGTACAAATAGTTGGTACACTTACCTCTTTTGTAGAAGTACTTGAACTTCCACCTGAGGTATTTGTATTTCCTGTTAAAGTGAATTTTACATTATCAATTCCCCAAGATGTTTGAGTAATATCATTATCTTTTATATAAGCCCCAAACCCAAGTCTTATATTTCCATATGCATCTAAATACTCTGTTCTAGTAAATGTAAATTTTCGAAAGCTATAATAATCTAAAATTGGTGTTGAATATGTTTCCGTTCTATTTCCATTTATAAAAGTATAAAATTTATCTATTGTATACCATATATCATGTCTCCAAGTTCCAATTCTATAAAAATCATAACTTATAGTAACTTGTTTATTTGCATTTTCTGCTCCAAAGCTAAATACTTTATAAACTTCTTCACTTCCATCACTATTACCATGATAAATTGTTCCACTTGAAGATTTTTTATTAAATCTTCCTAAAAATTTAGTTGCTGTTCCACTATCTACATAAATAGGATATTTATAAAATTCACTTGTTGAAGCCGTATAAGGTACTGGACCTGGGGGAACAACCCAATAGTCATGATTTTCATCTTCAAAAGTTTCTAAATATACATTACTTGAAAAAGTTACATTATCAATCTGTTTTGAGATATCTATATTATTTATACCAAAAGATTCTACTGTATAATCTGCATTTTTACCTGCTACATTATGCCATCCACCCAAGGCTGCTCCAAAACCTAATTTAAAACTTCCTGTTGAATCAAGAGTAATACTGTATGAATATTGATGTTTTTGAATATAATTGTTGCCTGAATTTGGTAGAATTCCTAAATCTGTTCCTACTTTTGTATCTTTTGAATCATCTCTTGTATAAGTATCTTTACTAACTAAAACATTATTTATATAAACATAAAAAGCATCTTCCAATCCATTTCCATTGTTTCCATCCCAATAACCTATTTCATACATATCAAATGCTATTTTTATATTTTTATTTGCCCAAGAACTTCCTAAACTAAAAGTTTTATATACTGTTTGACTACCACTTGTAGTATCAATTCTACCATTTCCTAATCTTCCTAAAAACTTCCCTGTAACACTCTCTCCATCATGTATATAGTTTACATTCCAACCTGTTGTTGAACTATTTTCAAAATCTTCTGTATAATCTGTTCCATAATCAACAACTGTTTTATTAATTTTACCCTCAAAAATTGAAACATTTGAAAAGTTTGCATATAAGCTATTATTTATAGTATTTGTTAAACTATTTAATTCAGTTAATGCTGTTGAAAATATAGTTTTATCTGCTGTTGAACAACTATTAAAATCTTTATCCATACAAGTTAATAATTCATTTGAACCTTGTAATTGCATATTTTTATCCACATAAACTAGTAACTGTTTTGTTCCATAATCATAAACAGAAGCACTCAATGTTCCACCATCTATTCCCAAATCTTTAATACTTATATCATCATAAGTTCTATAAAATTTATTATCAACCCCTTTTAGTATAAACTCTTTACTATTTACAAATATCCCATCTTCGTTGAATTTTTTTGAATTAGATAATATAGTAGGCTTATAGTATACTTTTCCATTAGGTCTTTCTCCCCAAATCCAAAAATTATTATTTTCATCTAAAGCTCCAAAACCTTTTATATCTCTTAATGCATAAATCTTTTTAAAAGTTACTTCACTTTCAAGTATTTGGGGAATATGTGTTGAAAAATTTTCATCAGTATTATTTATTCCTAATGATCCTTTTAGATTTGATCCAAAACTATAAATTTTTCCTGTATCAGATAGTAAAATAAAAGTTCCATCTGTCATTACAATATCTTTTAGATAAATTACTGATGAACTATAAATACCATCATCTTTTCCATTTGATATTATTTTATTTTTTCTTAAAATAGAAGTTTGAGTTTGTCCTATATTCTCAACATAAAAATAATCAGAATGTAGGTATCCATTACAATATAAATCTCCACCTATTTTATATCTAATCCCTGATTCATAATAATCAAATATAGGAGAAATACCACAAACATTTTTATCATTCATCGCCATTTTTTCAAATTTTACTCTATATGGATTGTTATACCATCTTTTAGATATTAAATTTAAAGTTTCATCTTCAACTTTAATATTTTCAATGTCAACTTTTAACATCACAGGAGTATTTACATAATTAGGAGTTAATTTGTAATCTATTTGCCCATAAGTTTCTATACCTGATTTTTTGTATTTATTGTTCCCCCAACAAAATATATCTCCATTAGCAAGCATACAACCACCATTACTTCTTATAATCAAGTCTTTTGAATCAGGGATATAAGACAATATCCTTTCTTGCATAGTTATATCATCATTTACTTGTGAAGTTGTTCTTCCTGTTCCTGATGGTATCCAGCTAGAGTTACCTTCATAATAATACTCATACCAAGAATTTCCATCTTTTACATAAGCTTTTTCACCTATTCCTACTTTTATATAAGATAAATCATCTAAATTGTCTAAATAGACTGGTGTTTTTTGATATATTTCAATAGAATTACCAATTGCTTTACAATATTTATATGTTAACTTTTCATTTTTTAATTCATAAAAATATTTTCCTGTATTACAATTTTGTGAAGGTAAAACTATTGAATTTGTATTTTTTGTTATAACTGAAGCTATCTCTTTTTGAATATTATTATATAAGACTTGAGTACCTTTTTCTAAATCTGCAGGCAAAATACTTTTGGGTGAAATTGTATTTACCCTAAAAACTTTATTTACATAAAAATTATATACATATTTATATTGATCTTTATATTCATTTATATTTTCTATCGCACCTTTTATATAAGCATTATTATCTATATCAAAAGTCACAACTAGATTTTTTTTAGTTATAGGATTCTTTTTATTAAAATTTACTCCTAAATAATCTTCTACCATCAACTTTTCCCAATCTAAAGAGTCATTAACATCTTTTGGGATTGTTCCTGTTTGAAGAATATATTTATTTATTGCAAGAGAAAGGTACTCTTCTTTTTGAATAAGTGATTTAACATCATTCATCAATGATATATTCTCATTTGCTGCAAAAATATAATTAAAGAAAATTAGTATAAATATTAGAGCTTTGATTTAATCCACCTTTAAAATTTGTAAATTTCCAGAAGAGTCATTTACCAATTTTACATTTTTTGTTTTATCTTTTATAAATATATAACTACCAACTTTTAAATCATTCAATTTTATAGTTTCTGAATTTATAATACTTTCACTACTTATTGTTATATTTCCACTATTAAAATCTTTTTTATCATATTCAATCCAGTTTGAAGCGCTGTTATACCATCTTATAGTATTTTTATTTTCTTTATCACAATATCTATATCTATTTTTCAAAGAATCTGAACAAGTTTTTTCAATAATATTTCCATTTTTCAATAAATCAAAAATCGTTTGAGCCTCTGGTGTTTTTAACTTAAATTCAACATATGAATTTTCAGAATTATCTTTTTCATAATAAACACAAGTATAATCTCTATATAAATCTCTATTGTAAAGCTGAACGATATAATTTTCTACACCTATATTTTCATCTCTTTTTTTTCTATACTCATCTTTTGTAATTGCATATTTTAATTGTAAATCACTACTAGATTTAAAATCTATATTTTCACCCATTTTATTTGATACTGAAAAATTTGTTCCTAAATATTCATCACTTATCAAATCATTCATTGTTGGTAATTTAAACTCTGTCAAAATATATTTTTCAAAATTTTTAGCTATATTTTCTTCGATTTCAATCATATTTTGAATATATAATGCATTTTGTTTTTGAGCTGTTAAGTTGTCAACTCCAAAAGATGAAAGAGCTAATAAAACTATAATAAAAATCTTTCTTATCATTTTAGAACCTCTATTCCATCAATTGTTTTTACATATTTAACTCCATCTGTGTCATAAAGCAAAGCACCTTTTGGAATAGAATCAAAAGCACTTTGTGTAATATGTTTTGAAGTATCATTTGTAATAATTATTGGACCTGTTTTAAATTTATCAATATGATAAGCTATCAAATAAGTATCTGGAACTACTTCCAATCCATCAAGTTTTTTTGTTAGTTGAATAAAAATATGATTATTCTCTTTACAATTTACAGCTGTTGTAAATACTGTCGTTGGACAATCTTGAATTGCTCCGCCATTTTGTTTTATCAAATCATATAAATGTTTTGCAAATTCATCTTCAAGAATAAAATTCACTTCATCATTTCTAACATAAGTTCTTTTTCTATAAGTATTACTTTCATATAGTGCTTTTATTGAACTATCTGCTTTTAAATCATTATTTAAACCATAAGAAACTTTCATCAAAGTTCCATCTAAATTAAGTGTAGTAGTAATACCTGAAATTGTTGTTGTAATATCACCAATCAAACTTTTAATTTGAGTTAAATCAGCAATTGCATAATTTGTCAAAATATACTCTTCATAAGCTTTTGCAATTGATTCTTCATATAAAATAATTGTTTTTACATCTTGTAAGGCTTTTTGTCTCTCTTCAAAATTATCTAAATCCAATGAAAAAGAGATATTAACAAAAATAAAAAATATAATTACAATCTTTTTCATAACATATCTTTCAATTCTTTATAAAGTCTTGTTTCTTGTGAATTTTCGTTTTTATAAAGTCTCTCTTTTATTTTTGATTTAAAATAATTTTTTTTCTCATCTTCTTTTAAATCTTCTAAAAAATAGAATTTATCATCATTAGGAATAAATTTATTAACAACATCATTTACTACGGTTTCTTTATTTGTTGTAGTTGAATATAAAATATCTTTTGCTAATGCATCAATTGCATTAGTAATACTATTTTCAATATCAATATCTTTTATAACACTATTTTTATTTTGTTGCCCTACTTCAAAGGTATATTTGTTATTAGTTACCTCAATAGAATTTACATCTATAATATCTTTTAATTTTGCTTTTAATGCTAAAAGTTTTAACTTCTCATTTTCACTTATTTCTATTTTCCCAAGACTATTTATCAGTTCTTTATTTGATAAATTACTAGATTTATCTCTATCCAAAAGTAAAACCTTTTCCCAATTTTCACCTTTTGGTAAATTTGCGATTATTTCATCTCTTGTTATATCTTGTGGATTTTTATTATATTGCTTGGCTATTAGAGTTTTGATTTCAGAGATTATTTCATAATGTTCTTGGATTTGTTTGGCTTCTTGAATATCACTATAAGATTTGTACATAGCACTTATAGAAAATATAGCTGTAACAATAAGTGCCGATGATAGCCATATATTTCCCAACATTAGAAAAAAACCTTTTTTAAGAATAAAAACAAAAAATAAATGCTAAAACTTAGTACTTATTTTTTGTCTTAATAACATTTAGGCAAATGCCTAAATGTATTAATTATTATCAATTACAACTTCATTTGAACCAAAATCTTGGAAATAAATTGTAAACATACCATCATTTAACAATGTATCTGCACCTGTTGTTTCAACAGGAATTCTTTTTTCAACATCTGTACCTGTTGTTCTTAATGCACCTGCAGCTGGTGTATCAGTAGCAGTCGCTACATTTGCTTTTCTATCTATCGTCGCTACAGATTTTAAATCATTAGCAATTTGAGATTCAAGGAAACCTGCTCCATCTTTTAATCCACCTCTTGATAAATCTACAAATATTCCAGGAATTTGTCCTTTTGTGTTTGCTACCAAACGAATTATCATATCAGCAGTTGCAGAAGTTGCATTATCACTATTTCCACCAAAAGAAATAGCAGCATAAGTATTAAAATCAGTTGTTGTTCTTAAAACACCATCTTTATCTTTAGATATTTGTTCATTAATTTGCTCAGCAAAGTATTTTAACTTAGCTATACCTGCAAGTTTATTATATTCATCATTAGTAGCATTATCAGCCGTTGCAATACTTCCACTTCTTGCAGCTAATTTTAAACCATTCTTAATATTATTAATCTCTGTAATAACACTCGTTTTTTGTGCAATACCTTCGATTTTATCTCCAGTTCCCCCAAATGTTTGAAACATATAAATCATTGCTCCAACTACTACGATAATCATCGCTATCAACTGTGGCATTTTTTCCCCTTTTTTTTAAATTTAAGTTTACCTACCAACCGCCCTATTATACAACAACTATTATTTTAGTTGCACCAAAAATCACTTAAAAACTATACAAGCAAAATACCCATCACTATCTGTTCCATCTAAAGAAAAAGTCTCTTTATTTTCAGTTGAAACATAAGTTTTTGCATTTCTTTGTAAAGTCCCTAAAAGCATCTTTTCACAAAATTCTCTACCTGAAAAACTCTCTGAAAATATTGCTTTACTCATTAAAGTAGAATTATTATGCATATCAACCAAAAGTTTATATGCACTACCTGCTGAATCACCAAAATCAGCATTATCATCATTAGAATTAATATCTCGAACCGGAATTAACTGCCATTTAACTCCACTTTTAGGAAAAGTCAAAGTTGAAGCAAAGCTTGTACCCTCAACTTCTTTACCTGTACCTTTTTCTATATTTCCAAGTAAAATACCGTTGTTATACAGTTCTTCAAAATTTATACTAGATAAATCCCCACCTGATTGGATATATGTATTTACAAATCCATCAATTGTAATAAACATTGATTTCATTTTTTCAAGTTCACCTGTAATCGCACTATCATCAGCTTCATATCTTGTAAATAAAATAATCATTGCAGAAACAATTGCAATTATAGAAGAGACAAAATATGGCAAAAAATTATCCTTGAATTAGAGATTTTCTAACTTGAAAGATATTCTAACACAAGATATACTAAAGATAAACTTAAATATATGCCTATTTTACCTATATTTTGGTTATTAATAAAAATTAAATAATAAAATAATTAGATTAGTTAATAAATAACTAAATTTAGTAATTTAAGACAAAAAAAGCCTGATATAAAAACTTCTATTCTCAAATTTTTATATCAGGCTTTAATAATAAGTGGTACGCCTAGAAGGATTCGAACCCTCAACCTACCGGGTCGAAACCGGTCATTCTATCCAGTTGAACTATAGACGCAATGCTAAATTGGACTGGAATATTATCATAGCAATACTTAAATTTTTGTAATCTTACTTAAAAGAAAATATTATCCATTACTATAAGTATAAAAAATATTATTCCTAAGTAACCATTTACAGTAAAAAATGCTTTATCAATCTTTCTAAAATCTTTATTTACTAAATAGTGTTCATAACTAAGCATAATTGCACTTAAAATTACTGCAAGATAAGCAAAATAAGAGCTATCAGAAAAAATTACAAATAAAAGCCAAAAAACAACTGTTAAAATATGAAAAACTTTAGAAATTAGCATTGTTTTTTCAACACCAAATTTAGAGGGAATAGAATGAAGTTTTAGTTTTTTATCAACTTCTATATCTTGTAAGGAATAGAGTAAATCAAATCCAGCAACCCAAAACATAACTCCAATACTTAAAACAATTGACCAAAGAGGGATAGTTTCACTAACTGCAACAACACCAGCAATTGGAGCAAGACCTAAAGATATTCCTAAAATAATATGAGCAAAATATGAAAATCTTTTAAAGTATGAGTATGAACCAATTATGATTAAAATTGGTACTGATAAATATAAAGCTAAATCATTTACAAAATAAGCAACAACTACGAATCCTAAGGCATTTAAAGAAACAAATATAAACATAGAAGTAGGGCTAATTCTTCCATCTACATTTGGTCTATTTATAGTTCTTGGATTTAAAGCATCTATATCTCTATCTAAAAATCTATTAAATCCCATTGCAAAATTTCTTGCTGTTAAGGCTGCTAAAATACCTAAAACTAAAAGTTTAAAACCAAACCAACCATTTGCTGATACAACCATTGCAATAAAGATAAAAGGCAATGAAAAAATTGAGTGTTTGAACATTACAAGTTCATTGAAATCATTAAGTTTTTTTATTAGTTTATTCATGTTTGGGATTTTATCGAAGATATGATTAAAAAAATAAAAATTAAACTTTTTCTAGTTATAATCTACTATATTTTACACACAAAAGAGTTTTATGAAAAAATATTTGTTATTAATTTTAAGTTTATTGTTTTTATTTAATTTTACTGCTTGTGCTACAAAAGCTGAAAATGATGTTTCTGATTCAAGTAATAAAGATGTTTCAGAATTATTAAGAACACTTATTCAAAAAGAAAAAGAGATAAATGAACTTAATAAAAAATTAGAAGATTGTAGTCAATCAAAAACTATACAATGAAAGAAATTGCAATTATAGGCTCAACAGCCTCAGGAAAAACTGCCTTATCTTTAGAAATTGCTTCAAAAACAAACTCTATAATTCTATCATTAGATTCACTTTGTGTTTATAAAGAAATAGACATTGTTTCAGCAAAACCAACACTTGAAGAAAGAGGAAATATTGTTCATTTTGGGATTGATGAAGTTTATCCAAACGTTGATTTTGATGTTATAAAATTTATGGAACTTTATAAAACTGCAAAAAATTATGCTTTAGAAAATGATAAAAATTTAATCATCGTTGGAGGAACAGGTTTTTATCTAAAAGCTTTGATAGATGGTTTATCTTTAGGTGTAGAAACAAAAATTAAACTTGATATATCTCAATATGAAGCATATGAACTTTTATATTCAATAGATAAAGAATATATGCAGAAAATTGAAAAAAATGATAGATATAGGATTGAAAAAGCTTATGCTATTTATAAAGAAACAGGATTTACACCAACCAAATATTTTGAAAAAAATCCTAAAGTTCCACTTGCTAAAGATTTAAAAATATTTGAAATATTATGGGATAAAGAAGAGTTAAAAAAAAGAATAACTTTACGAACAAATATTATGATGAAATCAGGACTAATTGATGAAATTATTTATTTAGAAAAAAAATATACAAGAGCACCTAATTGTATGTCATCTATTGGCATAATTGAAACATTAGAATATTTGGATGGTAAATTATCAAAAATAGAACTTGAAGAAAAAATTTCATCAAATACAGCAAAACTTGCAAAAAGACAAAATACTTTTAATAAATCTCAATTCTTAGATAAGACTTCAAATATAATAGAAAACTTAAATTCAGATATTATTAAGTATTTTTCGTTATAATCCCGCTTCTAAAGAGTTTGGTAAAGGGCTTGCAAAGACTTGACCTTTTATCTTACATTAATTAAATTAAGGAATATGGAATGAAAAAAGATATTCATCCAGATTACAAAGTTTGTACAATTTCTTGTGCTTGTGGTAACACTTTTGAAACAAAATCAAATGTTGAGTCTTTAAGAATCGATATTTGTTCATCTTGTCACCCATTCTTCACTGGTGAGCAAAAACTTGTTGATGCTGCTGGTAGAGTTGAGAAATTCAAAGCTAAATATAACATGGCTAAATAGTACAATACTATGTTGTGCTTAGTTCCGACTCCAATAGGAAATTTGGAAGATATCTCAAACAGGTCTTTAAAAGTCCTTGAGGAGTCTGAACTAATTTTTTGTGAAGATACAAGAGTAACAAAAAAACTGCTAAGTCTTTTAGGTGAAAAATATAACCTAGACTTTTCAAATAAAGAATATAAATCTTTTCACTCTCATAATGAAAATCAAATTTTAAAAACTTTAGATAAAGAAACTTTTACTAAAAATGTTGTTTACGTAAGTGATGCTGGAATGCCTTGTGTTAGTGACCCTGGTGCTACACTTGTAGATTTTTGTATAAAAAATCAAATTCCTTATGATGTACTTCCTGGTGCAAATGCAATTTTAACTGCCTATGCAATGAGTGGATTTACACATACAACTTTTTCTTTTTATGGATTTTTAGACCATAAAGGAGCTAGTCGTGCTTCAAAACTTGATGAAATTTTAAATGATGATAAATTATCAATCCTTTACGAATCACCTCATAGGCTTTTAAAACTTCTTGAAGAATTAAATGAAAAAGAACCAAATAGAACAATATTTTTAGCAAAAGAGATAACAAAACTTCACCAAACCACTTATAAAGATTCAGCTTCAAATATTTTTAAAGAGTTTAAAAATATAAATATAAAAGGTGAATGGGTTGTAGTAATTGAACCAAAAGAAAAAATTGGTTTAAATCTTGAACTAAATGACATACTACCTTTAGATTTAGCTCCAAAAGTTAAAGCAAAACTTATTGCTAAAATAACTGGGCAATCAATCAAAGAGGTTTATCAACAAATTTTGGATAATATGCCGTCATGATAATATATGGAAAACAAATCGTACTTTATGTACTTGACAATCACCCGCATCTAATAGAAGAAGTTTTTCTTTCAAAAGAAATTGATAAAAAACTTTTTACAAGGTTTGCAAAACTTGATAAAAAAATTCATAAATTGGATAATCAAAAAGCTCAAGCATTAGCAAAAGGTGGAAACCATCAAGGTTTCTTTTTAAAACTTACACCAGTTGGTTATACAGATATTAAAGAATTCAAAAAAATGAATTTTATTTTAGTATTAGATGGTGTTACAGATGTTGGAAACATTGGAGCAATTGCAAGAACTGCATACTCTTTAGGAATTGAAGGGTTAATTGCTTCAAACATAAAAACTGTAAATGATTCAGGAGTTTTACGAACTAGTTCTGGGGCTTTACTTGATTTACCATTTTTAGTTCATCCAAGATCAGCTGATTTAGCTAGTGAGTTAATCGATTGTGGCTTTACATTAATTGGTGCAACAATGGATGGAGTAGATTTAAAAAAATATGGAAAAATAGAAAAAACTGATAAAGTTGCGCTTTTTTTAGGAAGTGAAGGGGAAGGAATTTCTCCAAAAGTTGCTAAAAAACTAGACTTAAAAGTTTCTATTGCTATGGAACATGAATTTGATTCTTTAAACGTTTCTGTTGCTGCTGGGATTTTAATTTATAATCTAAAAAGATAAAAAAAAGAAGAATACCTTGATGAAAAAATTAATTTTAATTATTACTTTATATGTAGCTTCATATGCTGGTTTAAATGAAACTGTACTAAATATGATTGGTAATGCTGATTATAATACTCATAGAAATTTAATAAATCATATATTTAGAAATACAAGTAATTTTTATAAAAATGGTCAAGTTGATTATACTCGGGTAACACAAGAGTTATCAAATAATGGAATATTAAAATTAAATTTAGGCTCAACTCAAGATATTGAAGTTACATTTAATTTTAATTCTAATCCAAAAAAATCAATGAAAAATATTAATGATATTTTAAAAGTAATAGGCTATCAAAACTTTATTACACAAGGTGAAGTTGTAATAAATAATCAACTTAAATGGACAATTAAACTAAAAACTGCAGCCGCCATAAGCCCTCTCAGATTATCTCAAGAATTACAGAGCATAAATTGCCAAATTGTAGATATTAGAAGAGAGGGAAATTATAAATGGAGTTATTCAATTGATTCAAGTAACTCTACAATTTATAAAGCAGAAGATTTAACGAATACAAACCAATTGTCATTAAAAAAACCACTTAAACCGTATATAATTCAAGTGCAAAATGCTTCAAGCATTACAATTGATTCAAATGTTGGTAATAATTGGTATCCAAGTGTAATCTTCTACGATAATGACTTTAATATTATTGAAGTTGTTGAAAAAGATAGTTTGCATAAAAGTTTAAAACTTGATGTGCCTAATAACACAAAATATATCAAAATTGATGATTTTTATAGCCTTACTAATTTAAAACGTGGGCTAAATATTACTAAGGAGTAATTAAAATGTTTCCAGAAATTGAATTTGAAAGAATGAAAAGATTACCAAACTATGTGTTTGCTGAAGTTAATAATATTAAAATGGAAGCTAGACGTGCTGGTGAAGATGTAATAGATTTTTCTATGGGAAATCCTGATGGTCCTGCACCACAACATATTACAGATAAACTAATAGAAGCTTCTGCAAAACCTAAAAACCATGGTTATAGTGTAAGTGCTGGTATTTTCAAATTAAGATTAGCTATTTCAAACTGGTACAAAAGAAAATTTGATGTTGATTTCTTAGACCCTAACAAACATATTTGTGCAACAATGGGTTCGAAAGAAGGATATGTTCATCTTGTACAAGCAATTGTAAATGTTGGTGATGTGGCTGTTGTTCCAGATCCAACTTATCCTATTCACTCTTATGCATTTATGTTAAATGGTGCAGCTGTGCATAAATTTGAATTAGCATTTGATGATGCTTTTAAAGTTGATGAAGATTTATTTTTTGAAAGATTACAAAAAACAATTGATGAGTCAATTCCAAAAGTAAAATTTGTAGTTGTAAATTTCCCACATAATCCAACTTGTGCTACAGTAACACCTGAATTTTATACAAAATTAGTAGCAATGGCAAAAAGAGAAAGATTTTATATTATCTCTGATATTGCATATGCAGATATTACTTTTGATGGATATAAAACTCCTTCAATTTTCCAAGCAGAAGGCGCTTTAGATGTTGCTGTTGAGTGTTTCACTTTTAGTAAATCGTATAATATGGCTGGATGGAGAGTTGGTTGTATCGTTGGAAATGAAAAACTAATTGGTGCATTAAAAAGAATTAAATCTTGGCTTGATTATGGAATGTTTACGCCAATTCAAATTGCAGCAACTGTTGCACTTGATGGTCCACAAGATTGTGTTGCTGAACACGTTGAGAAATATAGAAAAAGAAGAGACTTAATGATTGAAACATTTGCTGATGCTGGGTGGAAAATGAACAAACCAGATGCTTCAATGTTTATCTGGGCAAAAATTCCAGAATGTGCTGCTCATTTAGGAAGTATGGAGTTCTCAAAACAATTATTAACTGAGGCTCAAGTTGCAGTAAGTCCAGGAATTGGATTTGGACACTATGGTGACCAATATGTAAGAATTGCTTTAATTGAAAATGAAAAAAGAATTAGACAAGCTGCAAAAAATATAAAGAAATATTTAAAATCATTAGAAAAATAGGAATTATAGATGTTAAAAGTTGGAATTATTGGAGTTGGTACAGTTGGAACTAGCGTTGCAAATATATTAATAGATAATAAAAATATTATCACCGCGCGTGCTGGTAAAGAAATTGTACCAACCATTGGAGTAGTTTCAAACTTAGGAAAAAAAAGAGATGTTAGTATAAAGTTAACAACTAATGTAGATGAAATATTAGAAGATGATTCAATTGACATTGTTGTTGAATTAATGGGTGGAATAGAAAAACCTTATGAAATCGTAAAAAAAGCTTTATTAAAAGGTAAAGCTGTAGTTACTGCTAATAAAGCTTTATTGGCATATCATAGATATGAATTACAAGAGTTAGCTGGTGATATTCCATTTGAATTTGAAGCAGCCGTTGCAGGAGGAATTCCAATTATTAATGCTTTAAGAGATGGTTTAAGTGCAAATCATATTAAATCTATCCAAGGTATTATGAATGGAACTTGTAACTATATGTTAACAAGAATGATTAATGACGGTGTTAGTTATAATGAAATATTAAAAGAAGCTCAAGAATTAGGTTATGCAGAAGCTGATCCAACTTTTGATGTTGGAGGATTTGATGCTGCACATAAACTTTTAATTCTTGGATCTATAGCATATGGAATAGATGTAAAACCTGAAGATATTTTAATTGAAGGTATCGAAAATATTTCAAATGCAGATATTGAATTTGCAAAAGAGTTTGAATATTCTATAAAACTTCTTGGTATTGCAAAAAAAGTTGGAAATGAAATAGAACTAAGAGTTCACCCAGTACTAATATCAGAAGATAAAATGATAGCAAAAGTTGATGGTGTTATGAATGGTATCTCTGTTGTTGGAGATAAAGTAGGTGAAACTATGTTCTATGGAGCAGGAGCCGGTGGTGATGCAACTGCTTCAGCTGTTGTTGCCAATATTATTGATATTGCCAGAAAAGGAAAAGGTTCACCAATGCTTGGTTTTGAAAACCAACCAGGAGAACAAATCTCTTTAATGCCAAAAGAGAATATCAGAACAAAATATTATCTAAGACTTGAAGTATCTGATAAATCAGGAACTTTAGCAAAAGTTGCAACAATTTTAGGAGATAATTCTATTTCAATTGAAGCTATGATGCAAAAACCTTTAAAATCGCAAAATGCAAATCTTCTACTTACAACTCATACTTGTATTGAAAGAGATATATTAAAAGCTATAAAAGAACTAGAAAATTCTGGTGTAGTTTTAAGTAAACCATCTATGATAAGAATAGAAGCTTAATAAATAAGCTTCTAATTCTTTTTTATTTTTCTATTCTTTCAAAGTCAAGAACTCTTTTGTAGATATTGTTGCACCAAAATGGTGAACTATATATTTTAAGAAGTACTCTTTTTCTTCTTGTGTAAAACTACTTGTTGCATCATCTATAACTATTGAATTATATCCTTTATCATGAGCTTCTCTAAAAGATGATTCAACACAAACATTTGTTGCATAACCTATAAAGAATAGAGTTTTTATATCATTATTTCTTAGAATTGCATCTAAATTTGAGCTGGAAAATGCACTTGCTCCAATTCTACCACTTACAATAAATTCATCTTCTTTTGGGATAAAATCACTATGAAAATCTTTATTTTTCCCTTGCCAAGTTTTTACATTTGGAATAACTGCTCTTAATCCATATTTTGCATTATTTCCAAACTCTTTATAATCATTACTTACTATAAATGGTACATGAATTACTTTCATTCCTATTTTTCTTGCATATTCTAAGACTTTTTTTGAATTGTTAATCGAATCTAAAAATTGTTTTTTATCTTTCATCAATTTATAAAGTTTAGAATTTTCATCTAACCATTCATTTTGATACTCAATAAGCACTAAAGCTGAATCTTTTACATCCATTTCTTCCATTTTCATTCCCTTTATATATAAATTAAACTCAACTAACAAAAATATTACTATTGTTATATTCCTACTTATTTTGTAGATTAGTTACAATTATTGCCCATAATTATCAAATAATCATCCTTAATTGTAGATTAATTACAAAATATGTACAATGCTTAACAAATAAAGGAGTTATATGTTTGAAGAGTTATTTGATCCAAAATTAGTTTCAAAACTTTTAGTAACCATTGGTGATGTATCAGAGGTTACTGGAATCCCTCAGAGAAAATTAAGATATTGGGAAGATAAAGGCATAATTCAATCTTCTGGACAAAAAGATGGAAGTACAAGAAAATTTGATTATATAAATATAAAAAAAATACTTTTAATAAAAGAATTACTTGATGAGGGCTATACTTTAGAATCATCTGTAAAAAAAGTTGAAGAAAGAATAGAAAAACTTCAATTAGCATTTAATAAATTACAAGAAAAGCAAAATCATAGTGAATAAAAATAAAGAATTACTCTCAAAAGATATTCCAACTTTAATAAAACAATTAGCAATTCCAGCAAGTACAGGAATGCTTTTTAATACTTTATATAATGTTGTAGATACATATTACGCAGGATTTATCTCAACTCAAGCTGTTTCAGCTTTAACTATATCATTTATGGTATTTTTTCTTATCATTGGTTTGGGTTATGGTTTTAGTTCAGCAATTACAGCTATTTTAGGAAACTCTTTTGGAAAAAGAAGAAATAAATTAGCATCTATTCATGCACACAAAGGTTTACTATTTATTCCTTTTATTGGAATAATCCTAACTATTCTTGGATATATTTTTGCTTCTGATATGTTTATATTACTTGGTGCAAAAGATGAGTATTTGCAAGATGCAATAACCTATATAAATCCTATATTATTTGGAACAATATTTTTTATGTTTAATTTCTCACTAAATTCAATATTGGTTGCTTTAGGAGATACAAAAACATATAGAAATACTCTCATATTTGGTTTTTTTGCAAATTTAGTTTTAAATCCATTATTTATGTTTGGTTTTTTATTTATTCCAGCGATGGGTCTTTCAGGAATTGCAATTGCTACTGTTTTAATTCAAGTAATAAATATGTTTTATATGTTTTATAAAGTCTTACAAACAAAAGTTATTCACTTTGAAAAGCCTTCATATTTTTTACCAGATTTAAGAGTTTATAAACTATTTTTCTCTCAAGGGATTCCAGCTAGTTTAAATATGCTAATTATGTCTATAGGTTCTGTTATTCTTACATATTTTGTAGCTCAATATGGTCTTATGGCTGTTGCAGGTTATGGTATTGCATTTAGAGTTGAACAACTTATGCTTCTACCAACTCTTGGACTTAGTACAGCTGTATTAACAATTGTATCAAATAATTTTGGTGCAAAAAAATATGATAGAGTGATAGAAACTCTAAAAATAGCAATAAAATACGGTTTTATTTTTTCAACTATCGGAATCATAACCCTTACAATTTTTGGGAAATTCTTAATCTCTTTATTTGATTCAAATCCTACAGTTATTGATTTTGGAATACATTATTTGTTGGTTGAAATTTGGATATTTTATGCTTATGTTGTTTTATTTATTTGCGTATCAACTCTTCAAGCTATAAAGAAACCAAAAATGATTTTATATATTGCTTTATATAGACAAATCGTTGCTAAATTGATAATTGCTTATTTAATTGTAAAAGTTTTTGAATTAGATTTTATTTATCTTTGGTTTGGAGTTTTAGTTATGATTTATAGCGCTGCTATTTTTGCATATTTTTACACAAATTCTTTGCTAAAAAGAGTTTGTAACAAAATACTATAGGTAAAAACTACCTATAGTTAAAAACTTATTTTGATCCGCATTTCCCTGAACCGCAAGAAGCTTTTGTATTTTTCATTTCATCTGCCATTTTTGACATATCATTTTTCATAGCTCCACCACATTTTCCAGCTCCGCAAGAAGGTGTTTTAGCTTCATTCATATTTGCACCACATTTTCCTGTTCCACAAGATGAACTTTTTTTCATTTCCATCTCTTTTTTCATATCTCCACCACATTTTCCAGCGCCACAAGAACCATTTGCAGCAAATGCAGATGTAGATGCAAGGAATAATCCTAAAAATATTCCAGCGAATTTACTTTTTAAATTCATTTCTTCCCTTTTTATTAAAATTTTATTAGCATACTATAAACTAAATTACTTTTCAACAGCTTCAACATCAACTTTTATTTTAACATCTTCTGCTACTGCAACTCCACCTAGTTCTAAAGCTTTGTTCCATTTTAAATCATAATCCATTCTATTAATTTTTCCTTCGATAGAAAATCCAACTTTACTTTTACCTTTATCTGAAATAGTTCCTAAATCTTCAACTTTAAATGTAACTGGTTTTGAAATTCCTCTAATTGTTAAATTACCTTTCATTTCACCTTCATCACCATCGGCTTTGTAAGATGTCATTTCAAAAGTCATTTTAGGAAATTTTTCTGATGAAAAGAAATCTTCACTTCTTAAATGATTATCTCTTTTTTCAATTCCTGTATCAATTGATGTCGTGTCAACAGTTGCTTTAAATGCTTTAAATGTTTTTGATTTTGCATCAAAATCTATATTTGCATCATATGTTTTGAAATTACCGTTTACATTTGTAATCATCATATGTTTTACTGTAAAACCAACATTTGTATGAGCTTTATCTAAATCATACTCACTTGCATTTACTAATCCAATTGTTAAAAGTAATGCACTTGTCATTTTTGTTACGAAATTCATATTAATCTCCTTATTTTTTTGTCTATAAATTCTATATAATTATTGTTTAGTTAATGTGTAGAAACATTATTTTTTCTTAAAGTTATAATATAAAAAATTGATGGAATTATTATAAGTGTCAAAAATGTTGAACTAATCATTCCTCCTATCATTGGTGCTGCTATTCTTTGCATAACTTCACTTCCTACGCCATTTATATACATAATTGGAATTAAACCTCCTAAAATACTAAATAGGGTCATAAGTTTTGGACGAAGCCTTAAAACTGCTCCTTTATAGATTGTTTCAACAATATTTTTGTTTGTAAACTCTTCTTTATTTTTATAAAATTCTTTCATAGCTTCATCTAAATATACTAACATTACAATAGAAGTTTCGGCAGCAACTCCTAATAATGCTAAAAATCCTACGATAACTGCAATTGAGATATTGAAATTTAGATATTCTAAATAAAATATTCCACCAGTTAAAGCAAAAGGTAGTGTGAAAAATATTACAAAAGTATAAGTTAAATTTTTCAAAGCTAAATAGATTAAAATAAATATAATCATAAATGTAATAGGTATAATATATGATAATTTTTTCATTGCTGATTCTAAATATTCACTTTGTCCTGCCCATTCAAAATAGTAACCATCTGGTAACTTTATCTCTTTTAAGATTTTAATTGCTTCATCTTTATATTGTTTTGCTGAAAAGCCATCTTTTGGTGTAATATATATAAAATTAACATTTAATGCTTTTTCTGATTTTATAACTGATGGTCCTTCTTCATATTTTAAATCTGCAAAAAGTCTTAGAGGTTGATAACCTAATTTTGTTTTTATTTGTAAATTTTCTAAAGCTTTTATATCTTCTCTTTGAGTTGTTTCAAATCTTAGACTTATAGGATATCGTTCTAATTTATCTAAATAAGTAGAGATCTGACTTCCCCCTACTCCTAAAGAAACTACTTCTAATAGATCTTTTTTATTTATTCCATATCTTGAAATCATCTCATCATTAATTTCAATATTCAAATAATATCCTGAATTCATTTTATCAGCTGAAACAGATAAAGTTCCTTCATACTTTTTTAATGCTTGTTCTATCTTTGAAGCAGTTGTTTCTAATAATTCATGATTATTTCCATATAGTTTTATACCTAATGGCGTTCTAATTCCTGTTAAAAGCATATCTATACGTCCACGAATTGGATATGTCCATGAATTAATAAGTCCATTAACTTGAAGATTTTTATCCATCTCCTCCATTAATTTTTTATATGTCATTCCTTCTCTCCACTCACTTTGTGGTTTAAAAGTAATTATTGTTTCTATCATTGCAAGTGGTGCTGGATCTGTTGCAGTTTGAGCACGCCCTACTTTTGCAAATGAACTTTCAACTTCAGGAAATGATTTGATTACCATATTTGTTTTTTGTGCTAACTCTTTTGCTAAATCAATCCCAATTCCATAAGGAGTTACAGGCATATACATAAAAGTTTGTTCATTCATCATAGGCATAAATTCCCATTTTTGCTTTTCATAAACTGTTACAGCAAAAACTAAAGTTCCTATAAATATTGCTACTATTAAATATTTCAATTTTAAAGAAAGATGTAAAAGCGGTGAATAAAGTTTTATAAAAAATCTATTTAATAAATTTTCTTCCTCTTTTAATATTTTCCCTTTTATCAAAAATATCATCAAAATTGGTACTAATGTTATTGATAAAATTGCACCTGTCATCATTGCAAATGATTTCGTAAATGCTAAAGGAGAAAATAGCCTTCCTTCTTGTCCACTTAAAGCAAAGATTGGTAAAAAAGAGGCTACAACAAGTATTAGTGCAAAAAATATTGGACGACCAACTTGTTTTGCTGATTCAATTATAATACTCACTCTTTCTTCTTTTGTAATATTTTCTTTTCCTTGTAAATGTTTATGTGCATTTTCAACCATTACAATAGTTGCATCAACCATTGCTCCAATTGCAATAGCAATTCCACCTAAACTCATAATATTTGAACCTATATTAAACGCTTTCATTAGTAAAAAACTAATTAAAACAGTAATTGGTAAAGTTATGATAATAATTAATGCACTTCTAAAATGGAATAAAAATAATCCAGCTATTATCATAACAATAATAGATTCTTCTACTAATGTTCTTTTTAATGTATCTATAGCTTTATCAATCAATGAACTTCTATCATAAACTTCGATAACTTCTACATCTGGAACATTTAGAGTTTTTAGTTTTTCTTTAACTGCATTTATTACTTTATATGGATTTTCACCAAATCTAACAACAACTATTCCTCCAACAGTTTCACCCTCACCATCTAAATCAGCCATTCCTCTTCTATTTGATGAAGTAATATTTACTGTTGCTATATCTTTTATTTTTAGTGGTGTATTATTTAAAGTTTTAATTGTGATATTTTCAATATCCACAACAGATTTTAAGTAACCACGAGCAGTTATAATATGTTCATATCCATTTTCTAAAATTATTCTTCCACCAGTATCGCTATTGTTTGCTACTAATACTTTTTTAATTTCATCAATACTTAAATCGTATTGAACTAATTTATCCTGATTTAGAGTTATTTCATAATTTTTTATATAACCACCAATTGATGCAATTTCGCTAACTCCATCAACACCAAGTAGGGCAAATTTATAATAATAATCTTGTAAAGTTCTAAGTTCTTCTAAGCTTTTTGTTTTTGATTTTAACGCATATTCATAAGCCCAACCAACTCCTGTAGCATCTGGACCTATTTGAACAGATGAACCTTCTGGAAAAGTTCCTTGAAGTGTTGATAATTGTTCTAAGATTCTACTTCTTGAGTCATATAAATCTGTTCCATCTTTAAAAATAATATATATCATTGCATTTGAAAAAGAACTCATTGCACGAACAGTTTGAATATTTGGTAGACTCATCAAACTTGAAATTAATGGATAAGAGATTTGTTCTTCAATTGTTTTTGGACTTTGTCCACTCCATTCAACTTGAACTATTACTTGAGGAGGTGATAAATCAGGTAAAGCATCTAAACTTGTATTTTTTACAGCCCAAAAAGAACCAAGTGTTAATATAAAAATAAAAAATAAAATTAAAAATTTATTTCTTACACTATATGAAATTATATTTTCTACCATAATTTTTTACCAATCTTCATTGTCTGATTCATATAAATTATTTGTTACGGCATCTGAATCAAGTAAGAATAGGGCATTATTAATAACTTCATCATTTTCTTCAAGTCCACTTACTATTTGATATTTATTTGAAGCAACCCTTTTGGCATTTATTTTTACAGGTTCAAACTCATCATTTGAAGTTGGTTTAAATACATAAAAACTATTTGCTTTTTTTAATACAGCTGTTTTTGGAAGAGTTAAAAGTGTCTCTTTTTTGATATTTATATCAACTTTACCAAACATACTTGGTATTAATTCATTATTTTCATTATCAATGATAAATCTAATATTTACTGTTTTACTTTTTTCATCAAAAATAGGGTAGATAAAATCAACTTTTGAAGTAATCATTTTGTTTAATCCATCAATATGAATCATAGCTTCTTTATCTTTTTTAACAAAAGATAAATCATCTTGATAAATTGAAGCAATAAACCACATTTTATCTAGATTTCCTAACTGAAGGAGGGTAGTTCCTTTTTTAACTGCACTTTTATTATTGATATTTTTTTGAAGTAAAATACCATTAAAATTTGAAGTAACCACTAGACCACTATTATTTAATTTTCCATCTTTAATTTTTTGTTGATTTTCTTTTGATATATCTAAATTTTCAAGTTTTAAAAGTGTTGAAAAATAGATATTTTTATTTATATCTTTTGCAATTTGAAGTTCATTTTGAATAGATAAAATATCATCAGAATAAATTGAATATAAAGCTTCACCTTTTTTGATATTCATATAAATCTTATTTGCATTTAAATTTGTTATATAACCATCAAATCTACTTACAATATCAACAATAGATGATTCATCAATCTTTGTTACTCCATAAAAACTTTTATTCTCAATAACTTCTTCTTTTTTTACTTTTACTATTTTTTTATTAAACAGTTGTTTTGCATCTATAATCTCTGCATTTAATACAGCCGTTAAAAATAGGGTGATTATAAGTAGTTTTTTAATCATTTGATACCTTTATTTACATAGTAAATTAATCCTGAATAGGCTTCATAATATTTTTGTTGCTCATCAATTACTTTCATTTGATAAGTGATTAAATCATTTAGGTTTTTAATACTTTCTTGTGGTTTAACATCATCAAAACTATTATATGTTTCAATATTTTTTTGTATTTTTTCTTTCAATGGAATTATTTTTTGTCCTATTAAATTATAATTTTCATAGGCATTATTTAGATTATTCTTTAATATTTTTGATTGAATCTCAAAGTTATGTTTTAGTTGTTCCAATTTATCATTAGTCTCATTTGCACTCATTTTTGCTTGAACTCTTGTAACATTTTCTGTATCATAAATTGGAAGAGGAATAGAAACAGCCATATTTACATAATCATTAAATTTATCATCCCTTTGAAAATATGCCAAACTTACTTGAACATCTGGAATCTTTTTTGCTCTTTCTAATTCAGCTATACTTTGTTGTTTTGATGAACTCTCTTCTAAACTTTTAAATTTTGGATGAGAAGAATTTTCAATCAATAAATCAACTTTTTTTATATCTATTTTTTCATCAATTTTGTCTATTTTTGTATATGTTATTTGTTCTAATTTTAAGTACGAATTATCTATTAAATTCTTTAGATTTTGTTTTTGTATTTTTAATTCAACTGTTGAGATTTGAGAATTTATTATCTCATTTTGAGTTGCTTTTTGATATTTATATAAAGAACCATATAAACTCTCTAATTTTTCCAAGTTTTTTTCATACTCTTCTAAAAGTTTATATTTTTCTTCTGATAACAAGATATTATAAACCAACTCATTTATTTTTGATGTAAGTTCTAACTTCTTATCTTCAAAATCATAAAGCTTTATATTTTTCTCTTTAGAAGCAATTTTTTCTTTTATATCAAGTTTATTTCCAGTTGGAATTACTTGTGAAATTCCTATAAAAGAGGCTTGCATTGCCTCTTTATTTCGTGAACTAAAATCATTTATCCATACATCATTTATTCCCATAGATAATACTGGATTTTGCCATTTTTTTGCTATTGATATTTGTTGATTTGCAACTTCAATAGATTTTTCTACACTTTTTAAATCATAACTATTTTCAAATGTAGAATTAACTAATTCATCAATTGATATTGCACTTAAAAGTGATAAAGTTAATGATGAAGCTAAAACTATTTTTAACATTAGATATTTACGCTTCCTCTAATTGTATGAACAACATCATCATCTGTTTTGAATTTAAGTTGATATTGCCATGTTCCAGCCATTGAGAAATTAACTTTTGTTTTATAAACGCCATCAACTAACTCAGCTTTTTCTTCATGTTCCATATATGGCATTCCTGGCATTTCAGGCATAAAGAATTTTATTTTCACTTTTGCTGTTGTTACATTTTTTTCATCTTTAGCTAACTTGATTACAAATTCATTATCTCCAACAACAAGTGATTTTTCACTCATTAATGTAACAGTGTAACCATCTTTTTCACCATTTTGATTTATTGGTTCTGCATTTAAAAAGTTTAATGCAAGAACTAAAGTTAGAATTATTTTGAAAAGGTTTTTCATAATTTCTCCTTGAAATATTTATGAAAAAATTCTATCAAATACTTTGTGCAGTTTGTGTGGAGTTAAAAATATAACTTAAAAATAGTTCCTTCGTTTTCTATAGATTCAACTTCAATCTTTATATTGTAACTTTTACATATCATATTTACAATGTTTAATCCTAAACCAAAACCACCATTTTGTGTTGTTGCTCTATAATATCTTTTGTAAATATCTTTTAATTTATCTTTTTTTATTCCTATTCCATTATCTTTAATACTTAAAACTCTATTTTTTAGTGATATTTCTATTTTTCCATTTATTTTATTATATTTTATTGCATTGGAAAAAAGATTGTTAAATAATCTAATAAAATCATCTTTATCAATCTTATAAGTTGTTATTTCTAATTGTGTTAAAACTTCTATTTTCTTTTTTAAAAATAGAGGCTCAAAACTGTCTATTTGTTCTTTAATAAGCAAAGAGAAATCTAACTCTTTTTTATCTTTTTTTATCTCTTTATTCTCTAAAAATATATAAGTTAAATCTTTATATATTTCACTTATTCTTTTAGCACTTAGTTTTATTCTTTCTATTTGTTTTAAAGATAAATTTTCCCCTTCTGTTGACATCATAATTGCACTTATGGGAGTATTTAACTCATGTGTTGTATCTTTTATAAAATTATTTAACTTTATTCTTTCATCTTTTATTGGTTTTAAAAATAACTTAGCAAGATAAAAACCAATTATTGTAACTAAAGAATAAAAAGCTAAAAAAATCAAAATTATAGATATTTTCAACTCATAAATCTTCACTTCTAAACTAATATCTTTTAAAACAATATATTCAATACCTAAATGTCCTACCGTTGAATTATCTACTAAAATTAATGATTTTTCATCAAAGATATATTTCTGACTAAAATCTACATTTTCACCAAAATTACCATAAATTAGCTCTTTATTCTTATTATAAAAAGATATTTTGTACTCTTTTGAATTTAAGTATTTATCTTTATCAAAGTTTGTGCCCATCATATGAGAAACAATTACTTCATTTGAAATTTTTGAAGTAATATTTTGCATATTTGATTTTATTAAATCAATAAATAAAGTCTTTTCATTTTGATAATAAAAAAATATAGTTATTAACATCAAAATTAACGAAGAACCTAAATATAAAAATAAAAATCTAAAGAAGGTGATTTTTTCACTTTTTGTTAAATCTATAACCAACTCCTCGTATATTTAAGATTTGTTCTTCTCCTAAAATTTTACGTAAATTTTTAATATATGTTCTAATTGTTGATGCATTTGGTGTTTCTTCATATGCCCAAATATTCATACTTAGTTCATCAATACTTACTGTTTTTATTGAGTTATTTATCAAATATTGTAAAACTTCGCTCTCTTTTTTTGCAATATGAATTTTTTTATCTTCTTTTAAAATGTAGAGATTTTGAGTATCTAATAATAAATCTTTTTCAAGAATTATTATATTTGTAGGAGTAATATTAAAAAGTCTTTTGATATTATTAATTCTTATATCAAGTTCTTTAAGCTCAAAAGGTTTTTTGATGTAGTCATCACAACCACTATCAAAACCCTTTTGCATATCATCTGCCATATTTAACGATGTAATAAATATTGCAGGAGTTTTTATATTTTGGGCTCGTAAATTGCGTAATAATTCAAAGCCATTTAATTCAGGAACATTTACATCTAAGAGTAATAAATCAAAAGTTTGTGAGTACAAATAATCTTCTGCTTCATTTCCATCAAAGGTACTTATAACTTCGTTATTTTGTGAAATCAGGTATTCTTCTATAATTTCATTTAAAATTAAATCATCTTCTAGCAATAAAATTTTCATACAAATTCCTTATTTGAACTGTATTATAAAATTTTTTATTAAATTGAGAAATAGGGATATTAAAAACTTTTACAATTGCTATTATAAATCATAATTTTTTGTAAAAGTAATTTTAGTTTTAAGCTAGTAGTGCTAGATAAGCACTACAAAAACTTAATTAAAATTGTCTTCTTGGTCTTTCTTCTCTTGGTTTTGCTTCGTTAACTCTTAAAGTTCTACCTTCGCAATCATTACCATTTAAAGATTCAATAGCTTGGCTACCAGCTGCTGATTCTACCATTTCAACAAAACCAAATCCTTTTGATTTTCCTGTTTCTTTATCCATAATAACTTTTGCACTTTTTACTGCACCAAATTTTGAGAAGATTTCTTCTAAATCTTTATCATTCATTCTGTATGATAAATTACCTACGTAAATGTTCATCTATTCTATCCTTTATAAAAGTTTGAACATTATGCCTGATTATTTTCAAATAATCAAGAGTTTTGAAAATTTCTTTTTAAAGCCTCATTTAATCTTCTCGAAACTTCGTCAAAACCGAGTATTGAGATTATGTCATAAACAGAAGGTGCTTGTGTTCCACCTGTTAATGCAATCCTAATTGGTTGAAATAATTGTGGAAATTTTAATCCATTATCATTTATAAATGGTTTTGTAAACTCTTCTACTTTTTCAGCACTATAAAGATTTTCTTTATTTTTTTCTAATAATAAAAGATATTTTTCTAAAAATTCTTTTGTATCTTCTTTAACAAATTTTTTAATTCCTGCTTCTTCATATGAAGTTGGAATATCAATAATATCAGTAATTGATTTTTTTAAATCAACTAAAGTTTGTGCTCTTTGTTTAGATAAATCTAATAATTCAGTTCTTTTTGGATGTTCAGATAAATCTAAATCAAAAAATTTTAACTCTTCAATTAATCTATCATTTGATACAGCTTTTATATACTCGCTATTTAACCATAAAAGTTTTTCAGCATTATAAGATGATGCTGATTTATTGATATTTGATGGGTCAAATAATTCTAACATCTCTTCCATAGAGAATATTTCTTGATCACCATTTGACCAACCAAGTCTTACTAAAAAGTTTAATAAAGCTTCTGGTAAATATCCTTGGTTCTTATAATCCATAACATCCATTGCACCATCTCTTTTAGATAGTTTTTTACCAGATGGATTATTAATCATTGGTACATGATAGAATTTTGGAACTTTAAATCCTAAAGCATTATAAACTACAATTTGTTTTGGAGTATTAGATAAGTGGTCATCACCTCTAATAACATCTGTCATTCCCATTAAAGCATCATCAATAGCAACAACAAAGTTATATGTAGGCATTCCATTACTTCTTGCAATTACATAATCATCAACCTGATTTGCATCAAATTTCATATGTCCTTTTACACCATCATCAAACTCAATTGTTCCAGTTGTTGGAGCTTTTATTCTTATAACTGGTTCAACACCTGCTGGAATTTGTGGTAAAACTTTTCCCTCTTCAGGTCTCCAAGTTCCATCATATCTTGGTGTTTGTTTTGCTGCTTCTTGAGCTGCTCTTAAGCTATCTAGTTCATCTTTACTCATATAACATTTATAAGCATTTCCATTTTCTAATAATTTATCAATATATTGTTTATAAATATCTGTTCTTTTTGATTGATAAAAAACTTCACCATCATAATTAAGTCCAACCCATTCAAAAGCGTTTATAATTGCTTTCATTGCATCTTCACTATTTCTTGCTAAGTCTGTATCTTCGATTCTTAATCTAAATTCTCCACCAGTTTTTCTAGCCCATAAATAACTATATAATGAAGTTCTTAATCCCCCAATATGTAAATATCCAGTTGGACTTGGAGCAAATCTTGTTACTGCCATTTAAATTATTTCTCCTCTTTTTTATTTTGTATATAAAATCCTACACCCGTTACAATCACCACTATTGCTATAAACATCAATAAAGAAATTTCAAGAATTCCCATTTGCTTCCTTTTCTTTTAATTGCCCACAAGCAGCAGATATATCAAGTCCTTTTGATTCTCTGATTGTACAGATTACACCTTTTTGGTTTAAAAAATCTTTGAATCTTAACATATCTTCTTCAACAGGTCGCTGATATGAAGTTCCAGGATATGGATTAAAGTAAATTAAATTTACTTTTGCTTGAATTCCATTTAATAAAGTAACCAATTTTCTAGCAGCATCTATTGAATCATTTTTATCTTTTATTACAAGATATTCAAACATAACTTTTTTTCTTGTATCAACAGGAAAGCCTTTAACAGCTTCGATAATAGATGCAATATTATAAGCTTTATTCATAGGAATTAATTCACTTCTTAACTCATCATCAACTGCATGAAGTGAAATTGCAAGTTGCATACCTAAATCTTTTTCGCCAAGTTTTTTGATTTTACTTGCAATTCCTGAAGTTGAAACTGTTTGTCTTCTTCTACTAATTGCTAAACCATCAAGTTCAGAGAAAATCTCAACAGCTTTAGTGAAGTTATCAAAGTTATCAAGAGGTTCACCCATTCCCATATAAACGATATTTAAAGCTTTATTTTCAGCTATTTGATTATCTCTTTTTATATTTACAATTTGAGCAATATACTCCCCAACAGTAAGATTTCTTACAAATCCACCTTTTGCAGTTAAACAAAAACTACAGCCAACTTTACAGCCAACTTGAGAAGAAATACAAACAGTATATTTTTCACTTCTTACAATTTGTCCATCTTCATCTATCTTTTTATCTTTCATTAAAAGTAAAACTGCTTCAACTGTATGGTTATCTCTTAATTTAAAAAGATATTTAATACTTCCATCTCTACTTTGTTCTTTTTTTACAATTTGCATAATATCTATTGGATAGTTTGCTTTTAAATCTTCTTTTAATTCATTTGGTAAGTTTTTCATATCATCATATGAACTAGCATATTTTTTATAAAGCCAATTATAAACTTGCTTTGCTCTAAATGATGGTTTTAATTTTTCTTTTAATTCATCTAATGTGTAATCATATATAGATGGTAATTCTTCTTTTGCCATTATAATTTATTCCAATTTTCTATTTTATTATATTTTTTTCTATTAAATAATTTGTTAATTTTTCCATTGCCTCTTTATGATTCTTTATAAAATCTTCATGGGCATTTTCATTTGTATAATTTGTTATTATAAATATTCCAGCAACTGGAATTTCAAACTCTTTTGCAACACTAAGAACTGAAAAAAACTCCATATTTTCAATTCCAACACCATATTCCAAAAACTCTTTACATAATTTTTCATTTGTTGATATATAATTTGATGAATTTACAATAGTATCATTTCTTGCAAATTTATTTTCAGATTCTAAAACATTATCTAAAGGTGTATATGCACTTCCAGTTAAAAATCCAAGTTCGATATTTGAAGCTCTTTTTGATTCAACTATATCAAAAATTTTGTGATTTCCATAACTTCCTGCACTTCCAACAAAAAGCAGATATTCTGGCTTATCAAATAAACATATTCTTGTAAGATTTATTGATGATTCTATTAGACCAACACCAATTTGATGAGCAAATGGAAAAGTTTCATTTCTTCCCGCACATACAATCATCTGCACTCCAAAATAAAATTTGGATTTACTGTAATATTTTGTTCACTACTAATTGGAGCTACATCTGCAACTGATTTTGACATACTTGATAATGCTATTTCACTTCTAGCATATACAATATTTCCATTATTAAATTCATTTATATTTATCTGCTTTACTTCACATTTTTTATTTAATTTTGAAGATAAAGTTTTTGCATAATTTTCAATCCAATTAATTGCTTCAAATCGTAAATCATCATAACTTTTATTTTGTAAATCATCACTTATTTGCCAAGAAACATTTGATATATTAAGTTTTACATCATCAGTTTTTATTTTATCTTTAATCAAAATCAATTCATTCATAAATTTATTTAGTTCTTTTGCATCTTTTGATTCTGCTGTATATCTTAAACTTCCTACATATCCAATAAATTCTTGTTTATTATTGTAATATTTATATTTTGGGCTTAAAGTATAACTTCCATTTTTAATATTAACATCTTTATTATTTTTAATAAAATCATTAAACTTATCTATTTCAGTATTTACTTTAGTTTCATCTTTTTTTTCAACATTGATATTTATATTTGTACTTAATAAATCAGGGTTAACAATTTTTGCAAAACTTTTATTAAAATTTAATTCATAAGAAAATCCCAAAATGGGTAAAATCAATGCTAAAAATATCCTTTTCTTCATCTTATATCCTTACTGGTATATTATTTGCTCTTAAATATCTTTTTAAATCCATAATATCTATTTCTTTAAAGTGAAAAATCGAAGCAGCAAGTGCAGCACTAGCACCATGTTCAAATGCCTCTTTTATATGTTCCATAGTTCCAGCTCCACCACTTGCAATTACTGGAATATCAACTAATTTTGAAATTTGTTCTGTAATATTTAACTCAAATCCAGTTTTTGCACCATCAGTGTCCATAGAAGTAAGAAGTATTTCACCAGCACCTCTATCATAAACTTCTTTTGCCCAAGCAAGTGCATCAAGACCTGTATCTTCACGTCCACCTTTTACAAAAACATGGTAAGAACCATCTGCAACTCTTTTTACATCAATTGCAACAACAATACATTGACTTCCAAATCTTTTTGAACTTTCATTTATTAAATCTGGATTTGAAACTGCTGAAGAGTTAATTGAAACTTTGTCACAACCAACATTTAAAAGTGCATAAATATCTTCAAGTTTTCTAATTCCTCCACCAACAGTTAAAGGAATAAAAACTTCTTTTGCAACTTGTTTTACTATATCAACAATAGTTCCTCTATTTTGATGACTTGCAGTAATATCTAAAAATGTTATTTCATCTGCACCTTCTGCGTTGTATCTTTTTGCAACTTCTACAGGATCGCCAGCATCTCTCAAACCCACAAAATTTACGCCTTTTACAACTCTTCCATTGTCAACATCTAAACATGGTATTATTCTTTTTGCAAAACTACTCAAATAAAATCCTTCGTAATAACTAAAAATTATCTTATCTAATTATAAGTTAAAAGCAGATATACTCTTTCCAATTATGGAAAAAGTAAAAGCAAAAAAACAATACGGACAAAACTTTTTAAAAGATACGACTATTTTGGATAAAATCATCCAATCGATGCCCATGAATAATAATTACGTGGTTGAAATTGGGCCTGGATTAGGTGATTTGACCAAAAATTTAGTCAAGTACAAAGATTTAACTGCTTATGAAGTTGATACTGATTTAATTGGTATTTTAAAGTCTAAATTTGTAATAGAGATAGAAGAAGGTAAACTAAAACTGATCCACACTGATGTTTTAGAGGCTTGGGATAAGCAAAAAAGCCTTCATGATGGTAAATATGATTTAATAGCAAACTTACCATACTATATTGCAACAAACATTATATTAAGAGCGTTAGAAGACGTTGCTTGTGAACATATTATAGTTATGATTCAAAGAGAGGTTGCTGAAAAATTTACAGCAAAGGCAAATGATAAAGAATACTCATCATTAGGTATTATTACTGAATTACTTTCAGTTGATGCAAAAATACTTTTTGATGTTCCCCCTGAATCATTTGATCCTCCACCAAAAGTAATGTCTTCAATTCTTTATATTAAAAAAGATATGTCTAAAAGTTTTGATAAAGAGTTTAATAAGTTTTTAAAAGCCTGTTTTATACAGCCTAGAAAAAAGCTTTCTAAAAACTTAACATCACTTCTTACTAAAGAGACGATTTCTGATATTTATAAGGAACTAAATATTAATGATAATGTAAGACCTCATGAAGTAAGTTCATCTTTGTATAGCCAAATGTATACAAAGGTAAAAAATGGAAGAAATTAACAAAGAAGAACAAACTGTTGTTAGTACTCAAAATGAGACTAATCAAGAAGAAGTTACAAAAACTATTGATCAAGTAGAAGGCAAAAAACCTCCTTACAAGAAAAGAAAACCTAAACCAAAAGTTGCAAGAGATACACAAACTACACAACAAACTAGAGGTGAAGGATGGGTAAGTGATCTTAAAAAAGCACATATCATAAATGAAAAAATTCATAGAGATAGACTTAATCCACACTATAAACTTAACTTAAACACAGCTGCTAAACTTAGAGTTACTCCTCTTGGAGGATTAGGTGAGATTGGTGGTAATATGATGGTTATTGAAACTGAGAATGAAGCAATAATCGTTGATGTTGGTATGAGTTTCCCTGATGGAGATATGCATGGTGTTGATATTTTAATTCCTGATTTTACTTATATTAGAGAAATCAAAGATAAAATTGTTGCTGTAATTATCACTCATGGACATGAAGATCATATTGGTGCAATGCCATATTTATTCAAAGAGATGCAATTCCCAATTTATGGTACATCATTACCTTTAGAAATGATAGGTTCTAAATTTGATGAACATAAAATGAGAGAGTACCGATCTTTATTTAGAGCTATTCAAAAAAGAACACCTATAAAAATTGGAAATGATTTTGAAGTTGAATGGATGCATGTAACTCACTCTATTATTGATTCATCATGTATTGCTGTTAAAACAGCAGCTGGAACAATGATTCATACTGGTGATTTTAAAATTGACCATACTCCAATAGATGGTTTTCCAACAGATTTACATAGAATTGCGCATTATGGGGAAGAGGGTGTTTTACTTTTAACATCTGATTCAACAAATTCTCATTCTCCAGGTTTTACACGAACTGAAAAAACTGTTGGTCCTACATTTGATAGAATATTCCAAAATGCAAAAGGTAGAGTAATTATGTCTACTTTTTCATCAAATATTCATAGAGTTTCACAAGCTATAGAAAAAGCTCTTTTTTATAATAGAAAAATCTGTGTTATTGGAAGATCTATGGAAAAGAATTTAGAAATTGCAATGAATTTAGGGTATATTAAATTCCCAAAAGATCAATTTATTGAAGCACATGAAGTAAACAAGTATAATGATAAAGAAGTTTTAATTGTAACAACAGGAAGTCAAGGTGAATCAATGTCAGCATTATACAGAATGGCAATTCATGAACATAGACATATTAAAATTAAACCTGATGATCAAATAATCCTTTCTGCAAAAGCAATTCCAGGTAATGAAGGAAGTGTTTCTGGAATAATTAATCATCTTTTAAAAGCAGGTGCAAAAGTTGCATATCAAGATTATCCAGATATTCATGTGTCAGGACATGCAGCACAAGAAGAGCAAAAATTAATGCTTAGACTTGTAAAACCTAAATTCTTCTTGCCAGTTCATGGTGAATATAATCATGCTTTAAAACATGGTCAAACTGGAATTGATTGTGGTGTTTTAGAAAGAAATGTTTATATTATGAGTGATGGTGAACAAATTGAAGTTACACCTAAATATCTTAAAAAAGTAAGAACAGTAAAATCTGGAAAAGTTTATATTGATAATCAACTAAATCACAAAATTTCTGATGATGTAATTTTAGATAGACAAACAATGGCAAAAGAGGGTGTCGTTATGATTGTTGCACAAATTAACGAAAGTGATCGAACGTTGGCACAAAAACCAAAAGTTTCTTCATTTGGATTAGTTTCAGATAAACAAGATAAATTCTTTTCAAAAGAAATTGAAGATTTATTAAATATCTTCTTAGAAAATGTAAAACCTGGTATTCTTAAAAATAATAAAATTTTAGAAGATGAACTAAGAAAAGTTGTAAGAAAGCACTGTACTAGAAAATACAAAAAATATCCTATGATAATCCCAACTATATTTGTACAATAAGGAACTATTAATTATGGATTTTAAACAAATTGTTAAAGATGTTTTATTAACAGAAGCAAATGAATTAGAAAAAGCTGCGCAAAAAATCTCTTTTGATATTGAAAAAGCAATTGATTTAATCATTAATTCTAAAGGAAAGCTTATCGTTTCAGGTGTTGGAAAATCAGGACTTGTAGGTGCAAAAATTGCAGCAACATTAGCAAGTACAGGTACAAGTTCTTTCTTCTTACATCCTACAGAAGCTATGCATGGAGATTTAGGGATGATTGGTAAAGAAGATATTGTTCTTGGAATTTCATATAGTGGTGAAAGTGAAGAGCTTGTTCAAATTTTACCTCACTTAAAAAGATTAAATATACCATTGATAGCAATGGCAAAAAGTGAAAACTCAACTTTAGCTAAATATGCTGATGTTTTTATAAATATAGCAGTTGATAAAGAGGCTTGCCCTCTTGATACTGCTCCTACATCATCTACAACTTTAACTATGGCAATGGGTGATGCACTTGCTGTTTGTCTAATGAAAAAAAGAGATTTCAAAAAAGAAGATTTTGCTTCATTTCATCCAGGTGGAAGTTTAGGTAAAAAACTTTTTGTAAAAGTTGATGATTTATTAAGAAAGCACGATTTACCCGTAGTTTCACGTGAAACTAAACTTAAAGATGCCATTTTAGTAATGAGTGAAGGAAGACTTGGAAGCGTAATAATAACAGATAAAGATAATAAAGTATTTGCACTTTTGAGTGATGGAGATTTAAGAAGAGCATTAATGAATGATAATTTTTCTATGGACTGTAAAGTAGAAGATATAGCTACAATTCATCCTAAAACTTTAAAAAATAAAGAATTATTAGCAAGTGATGCTTTACAAATTATTGAAAACTATAAAATCCAACTATTAATAGTAACAGATGCAAATGATAAGTTGGTTGGAGTATTACATATTCACGATTTAATTGAAGCTGGAATAAAATAAATGAAACCAAATAATACATCTTCTAAAAATAAAAAAGAAGAAATAAAAGAAGAACTAATAAGATTAAACAAATTCTTATCTCATAATAGTAACTACTCAAGAAGAGAAGCAGATAAATTAATAGAAGAGGGAAGAGTAAAAATCAATGGAAAAGTTGTAACTAATCTTGCAACAAAAGTATCATCAAAAGACGATGTACAAATTGGTAAAAAGAATATTAAAGAAGATAAAAATAAAATTTATACAGTAATAGTTTATAATAAACCAAAAGGTGAAATTGTATCAAAAAACGATCCTCAAGGAAGACGTACAATTTATGATTCACTTGAAAAAAAATACAAACATTTTTTATGTGTTGGAAGACTTGATTATTCAAGTGAAGGATTGCTATTACTATCAGATAATGTTGATGTAGTTAATTCATTAATGCATTCTGACTTAGAAAGAGTATATAAAATCAAAGTAAATGGTGTAATTACTAAATCTGTTGAAGAAGCCATGCAAAATGGTATTACAATTGAAGATGCAAGAATAGGTGCCCATAAAAATAGTAAGATTACATCTATGACTTTTGCACCTTTTTTAGCATATGATATACAAACAAATGGCGAAAAATTTTCAAAAATAAAAGTTGTAATAAATGAAGGTAAAAATAGAGAATTAAGAAGATTTTTTGCTCACTTTGGACTTGATGTTTTAGATTTAAAAAGATTAGAATATGGTGGAATTTCTTTAAATAATCTACCTACAGGAAAAACTAGATTTTTATCAAAAGAAGAATACAAAAATCTTAGAATCTTTATGAACGAAGATGATAGATCTATCTAATAAATTAAGACCAACAAGTTTAGATACTTTTGTTGGTCAATCTCATATAATTGGTAAAGAAAAAGCACTTTATAAATTAATCAAACAAAAAGATATTCCTCATCTATTTTTTTATGGTAAACCTGGAACTGGTAAAACAACTTTAGCAAAAATTATTGCAAGAGAAATTAATACTGACTACTTTTATTTTAATGCAACAAGCATAAAAATAGAAGATTTAAGAAAAGTATTTGATAAATATAAAAATAGTTTAATTAAACCGTTAATATTCATTGATGAAGTTCATCGTCTTTCAAAAAACCAGCAAGAAGTTCTTCTTCCTATTATGGAAAATTATGATGCATTAATTATTGGAGCAAGTACAGAAAATCCTTTTTTTACTTTAACTTCTGCTATTCGTTCTCGATCTTTCTTATATGAATTTAAAGCTTTCACAAAAGAAGAAATGATAAAAATTCTTCAAATTGCATTAAAAGATGTTGATATAACTCTAACAAATGAAGCTAAAGAATATCTAATTATCTCTAGTTCTGGTGATGCAAGAGCAATGCTTACGTTATTGAATTTTTCATATAAAATATCAAAAAATATAAATATAAATTTATTAAAAGAATTAAGAGAAAATGTAATAGGAGATGGAGTATCTTCGTCAGATACTCACTATGATTTAGCAAGTGCTATGATAAAATCTTTAAGAGGTTCAAATATTGATGCAGCACTTTATTATATGAGTAGATTAATAAATGGTGGAGAAAGTGTAGATTTTATAACAAGAAGATTAGTAATTTTTGCAAGTGAAGATATTGGAAATGCAAATCCAAATGCTTTAAATCTAGCAGTTAATACTATGATAGCTTGTAATAAAATTGGATATCCAGAATCAAGAATCATTCTTTCTCAATGTGCAATATATCTTGCATCAAGTCCAAAATCAAACAGTGCTTATAAAGCTGTAAATAAAGCCCTACAATTGATAAAAGATGGTAAGATACTTGATATACCTAAACATTTAGATTCACAGCATATAGGCTATTTATACCCCCATGATTTTGGTGGATATGTTGAACAAGAATATTTAAAAGAAAATTTATCACTTTATGATAATTCAAATATAGGTTTTGAAAAAACATTAAATGATTGGCTTATAAAAATAAAGAATAAGGATTAAAATGGAATATTATACTTGGATTTTAACTTTTCATGTTGTTGCAGTTATGTCATGGATGGCAATGCTATTTTATCTTCCTAGACTTTTTGTTTATCATGTTGAGAATATAGATAAAAAAGAGTTTATTGAAGTTGTAAAAATACAAGAATATAAAATTTATAAGTATATAGGTGCTCCAGCAATGTGGGCTACAATTGCAAGTGGAATCACAATGATTATTCTTAATCCAATTTTATTAGATATAAATATTAATCCTTGGATGTATGCAAAATTAATCTCATTAATTCTATTAATTATCTACTCTTTTTCATTAGAAAAATATAGAAAAGAGTTAGAAAAAGATATATGTAAAAAAACTGGTAAATTTTTTAGAATGTATAATGAAATGCCAACAATGTTGGCAATTTTAATTGTGGGATATGTAATCACTAAATCTTTTTCACTTTTATTCACATCAATTATCATAGTTTTATTTGCATATATCTCTTATGTAATAATGAAACCTAAAAAGGAAATATAATGAGTTTTGATAAATACTATATTCTTGACACAAATATTTTACTTGAAGATGCAACAAATATTTATAAATTGTCTCAAGATGGTAAAAATTTAATAATCCTTGCAGAAACTGTTTTAGATGAAATTGATACAAAAAAAAGTGGATTTGATGAGATAAACTTTCAGGCTAGAGAATTTGCAAGAATACTTGAAAATTCCACTATTGTTAATTCTATAAAAAAAGATACATATAAAATTATTAGAATAAAAATAGAAAATGATAAAAATACAATTATTGATATAATTTCTAAAGAAGAGTATGAAGTTAATATAAAAAATGTATCACTAAATATCATAAATGATAGAAAAATATTAGAAATTGCAACTTTTGCAAATAACTATTATAAGAATCAAGTAGAATTTTTATCTCTTGATATAATGGCAAGAACAAGAGCTATATCTCTTGATATAAAAACTGATGCATTAGTTGGTAAAGATAAAGATGTATTTGATTTTAATTTTATCAAAGAAATAGAAATAAACTTTGAAGATTTAGCATATATTGATAATCAAGAAATAAATAAATTTGATATAGATTACAAACCATATAATTTTTCTTACTGTTTTAAAGTTAAATCATCTGATCAAGTTTTATTAGCAAATATACAAAATAGAAAAATTAAATTACTTGATGAAGTAGAGATTAGAGATCAAGTTATTACTCCATTAAATAAAGAGCAATTATTCTTTAGTGATGCGATATTAAATCATTATTTTAACGTTTTAGTTGTTGAAGCAAAAGCAGGTTCAGGGAAAACTCTTTTAGCTCTAAGTGGGGCATTAAAACTTGTGCGTCAAAAATTCTTTCAAAAGATTATTTATATAAGAAACTCTATTGAATCTCTAGATAAAGGTGAAGATGTAGGTTATCTTCCAGGTTTAGAAGAAAAGTTTAAAATATACAATCATCCATTAATGGATAGTTTAGATTATATAATTAGAACTGAACACAAAAGAAAAAGAAATAAAAAGAATCCAGATATTACAATTTCTGAATTAGATGATAGTGAAGTAACTGCTAGAATTGAACAAATGATAAGTAATTATGGCATAGAAACAATGTGGGTAGGGGAAATGAGAGGAAGAACTCTTTCTAACTCATTTATTATCATTGATGAAGCTCAAAATATGTCAAATAAAACTATGCAAATGGTTTTATCAAGAATAGATAGTAGTTGTAAAGTTGTAATTCTTGGTTCAAATAAGCAAATTGACAACTTTTATGTAAATAAATATACAAATGCTTTAACAACTCTTTTAAAATCAACAAAAAACGAAGATAATCTTGTAAATATTTTTGCAATAAAATTACAAAAAGTTCTTAGAGGGCCTATAACAGAGTGGGCTGAACAAATCTTTTCTAAATAATTATCTAAAGAAATCAATTTTCTTAGATAATTAAACATCTCATCTAAAAACTTATTATTGTTTATACTTAAATATGATTTTTTATTTTATAGAATTTAATTTAAATTTTAAATCATAAATTATATTTTATTAGTAATTTTAATTATATTACAAATATTAATGTTAATCATAAAAAAATACTTATTATTAAATATTTAGAAAATTTCTTATAAATAGCCATTATATGGTATAAAATTTGCATAATACAATTTATAATAATTTGTTAATCATCTTTTATTTTTTTAAATAAAAAGAATTTAATAATGTGTTATAATACATATTATAATATGTAAAGGAATTTAATGTCACTACTACAATATACATCAAATGAAATGTATTCTTCAACTGAATTAGTAAGAAAAAGTAAATATATTTTTGATAAATTAAATAAAAAAGAGATAGAAAAAGCAATTATACTTAGAGATGGTAAACCAGGTGTAATTATACTTGATTTCAATGAATATGAAAGAATCATTGCTGATTATCTAAAATTAAAAAATAAACAAGAATTTCCTATTGAAAAAAAAGACTATTCATCTCAAATAAAAGAAGATAAAATTCAAATTAAAAATAAAGATAAAATAGAAGAAATTGATTTTAATTTTGATTCAGACAGTATAAAAGAAAAAGAAGAACCTCTAAAAGAATTTTGGGATTAACATGATAGATGTTTTAGTTATAGGAGCAGGTGGAGCAGGTTTAACGGCAGCTATTAATGCTAAAGAATCAAATTCTAACGTATTAATTATTTCAAAAACTCATCCAACATACTCACAAACAGTTCAAGCACAAGGTGGTATAAACGCAGTCTTATATGAGAATAATGATAGCATTTCAAAACATATTGAAGACACTTATCAAGGCTCTTATAAACTCTCTATAAAAGATAATATTGAATATATCTGTAAAGAAGCAAAAAATTCTATTTTATGGTTAGATTCCATAGGTGTGCCATTTAATAGAGATAGCAATGACAACTTTTCACAAAGAAAATTTGGTGGAACAAAAAATATTAGAACTTGTTACTCAAGTGACTATACTGGCTTAAAAATTATTCATACATTATATGATCAATGCATAAAAAATGATATAGATTTTTTATGTGATTATTTTTTACTTGATTTGATTATTGAAGATAATATTTGCAAAGGGGGAATATTTTTAGATATTTCTTCTGGTGAAGTAAAAGAAATTCTTTCAAAAACAACAATTTTAGCTACAGGTGGTTATGCTGGTATATATAAAAACAATACAACAAATTCATACTCAAATAGTGGAGATGGAATTGCTGTGGCATTAAGAGCAGGAGTAAAACTATCTAATATGGAATTTATACAATTTCATCCAACAACTTTATTAGATACAAATATACTAATAAGTGAAAGTGCAAGGGGTGAGGGTGGATATTTAGTTGATCAAAATAAAATTAGATTTGTTAATGAATTAGGATCAAGAGATGAAGTAACAAATGCAATATATAAAAAAATACAAAAAGGTGATAAAGTTTTTTTAGACTTAAGACATTTAGGATTAAATAAAATAAAAGAATTAATCCCTCAAGAACGAAATTTGGCTTATCTTTTTTCAAATATTAGAATTGAAAATGAATTATTACCCATTATTCCAGCAGCTCATTACAGTATGGGAGGAATAAAAACTGATTTACATACAAAAACTAACATAGATAATTTATATGCTTGTGGAGAATGCTCTCAAGCGTCTATACACGGTGCAAATAGATTAGGAGGAAATTCTCTATTAGAGATTATTACTTTTGGCAAATTAGCAGGTTTAAATGCTTCAAAAAAGGCAAAAGAAATCAAATCTTTTAATACAAATCAAACTCATTTAGAAATAAATACTAAATTAATAAATGATATTTTCAATTATCCAAATAAAATCGATTTTTATGAGAATAAAGAGATTTTTTCTAACGAAATATTCTCTAAGTTGGGTATCTTTAAAACAGAAAAATCTATCAACGATTTTATTGAAATCTTAGATGAACAATTATCAATTTTAAATCAAATGGGAATAGGTGATAAATCAAAATATTATAATACAAATTTAGTTGAATTTCTAGAATTTATAAACATACTACAAATATCAAAAGTTATTGCATTAAATGCTAAAAATAGAAAAGAAAGTAGGGGAAGCCATAATCGATTGGATTATAAAGAGAGTTTAAAATCATATGAAAAATTTTCATATACTTATTTTAAAAATTCTAAATTAGAAATAGGTTTTGAGGATATACAATGAAAATAAGAATAAAAAGATTTAATAAAGAATTAAATGTTGATTCACAAAATGAATATGAAGTATTAGACTCAAATCTTCTCAAATCATTGATTTATGTAAAAACTAAAATTGATAATTCATTAAGTTTTAGATGTGGATGTAAAAGTGGTGTTTGTGGTTCGTGTGCTGTAAGAGTAAATGGCATTGAAAAATTAGCTTGTAAGACATTTATAAATGAAAATGATTTAATTGAACCATTAAGAAATTCTAAAGTGATAAAAGACTTGATTATAGATGTTTCACATGAAACATCCCTAATAAAATCAACTTCAAGTTATATAGATATAAAATCCAATAAACAAATAAATCAAGACAATATAAAGCAAATTGATTTACAAAGCAATTGTATATTGTGCAATTCATGTTTTAGTTCTTGTCCAGTTTATGAAGTAAATACAAACTTTATAGGTCCTTTTGCATTAACAAGAGCATTAAGATATGTAAATGAGGCTAAACTTGAATCAAATGATAAAATTCTAGCTAATATACAAATAAATGGTATTTGGGATTGTACATTATGCAGTAGCTGTACATTAGTTTGTCCTCAAAGTATCGATCCAAAAGCAGATATAATGCAACTTCAGAATATATCAGTACAAAAAGGATTTTCTAATCCTAACTTTCAGAATTTTTCTTTAGATTTTAATGATGATTTTGCAGGAGGATTTAATCCAAATGGATTTTAGAATAGAGAAGGGGTCTCTATTCTAGATTATCTTTTAAATATAAATAATCTGACATTTTAGTCCACTCTCTAACTTTCTTCATATAAGCATCTTGTGAATCTAAAACTTCTTTTAATAATGGACTTTCTTTAGACATCTCAACTCTTAATTCCTGATTTGCTTTTTTCATTGCATCCATTACAGGTTTAGGAAAAGTTTTTACTTTAATATCTGGGTAATCAGCTTTCATTTTTTGCCATGCTGTTGCATTCATATCATAATTTTGAATATACATATCGTATGCACTAACTCTAATTGCAACAAGTAAAATCTCTTTTAAATCAGCTGGTAACTTTTCAAACTTTTTAGTATTTATAATAAATTGCATTTCTGAAGCAGGTTCATGCCAACCTGTATAATAAAATGGTGCAATTTTATGAAATCCCATACTTATATCCATTGAAGGTCCAACCCATTCAAGTGCATCAATTGTTCCTCTTTCTAAAGACATATAAAGTTCACCTGGAGCATTATTTGTAACTTGAACACCTAGTTTTGCCATAATTTCACCAGCAAAACCTGGTATTCTCATTTTAAGTCCTTTTAAATCATCAAGGGAGTTAATTTCTTTTCTAAACCATCCACCCATCTGAACACCTGTGCTTCCACCTGGAAAAGATAAAACACCATGTTTAGCATAAACTTTTTGCATTAAATCCAAACCACCACCATAATAAAACCACGCATATTGTTCAGGACTTGTTAGACCAAAAGGCATAGATGTAAAAGGCAAAGTATTTATATCTTTTCCTTTCCAATAATATGATGCTGTGTGACCCATATCATATTGTCCAGCTTTAACCATATCTAAAACACCAAATGGTGATTTATGTTTATTTGCTGCATCAACTTTTATAACTAATCTTCCATTTGACATATCATTAGCTAATTTAGCCATATTTTTTGCTGCGTCAATTAATGGAGATGTAGTATCTGTCCATGTTGTTGCCATTGTTAATTTGTATACTTTATCATCTGCTTGTAAAGAAGTAATTAAACTTAAACAAACAAATAAAAAAGATAATTTGACAAAGATTTTTTTCATTTGTTCTCCTTAAAAAATAGAGAAGCATTATAATAGTAGGTGAATATTAAAAGGCTTAATTAAGTATGCAATCTTTGAGTTTTTTCTCTTTATTCCAATTTAGTTTTTTAAGTTCTGGTTCATCATAAAACTCTTTTGTATAACCAAAGCATAAATACGCAATAAATTTATACTCATTTTTATCCATATCAAATATTTTATTGATTTTTTTAGGTTTTAAAATAGAAACCCAACCCATACCAATATTTAAAGCACGAGCAGTAAGCCACATATTAAGTATTGCACAAACAACAGAGTATTCACCAGTTCTTTTCATATATGTTTGACCAAGAATATTCTTTTTGTTCTTTTTATAATATACAGCAATATTTATATTTGATTCTTTTATACCTTCTAATTTTAAATTGTTATATAAAGGTCTGTCTTTAAATTTTTTTTTACTCTTTTCATATGATTTACTAAAGTGTTTATAAACAAAAGCTCGTTTTTCTTCATCAACAATTATAAATCTCCAAGGTTGAGAATAACCAACAGATGGAGCGTGTAAGGCAGAGTTTAAAATAGTATATAAATCTTTGTTTGATATTTTTTTATTTATAAAGTTATTGCCTCTTACATCACGTCTAGAGGCAATAATGTTTGTAAGTGTTTCTAAATCTTTTTTATTAAATTTCATTAGATTGAAAAATCGTGTAAATCTTTAAATAAAAAAGCTTCCACAATTTCATCTATACTTTTTTGAGTTGGTGCAATAAGTGCAATAATACCTTCGTCCATAAAAGGCCAAACATATTCTAAATTGTTAATAACAACAACTGCATCAATCCAACAAGTAATATCTTCTCGTCTATCAAAAAATTCTACTTTTGAAATTTTACCTTCTTCCAAAGTTATAAATGCCCAAGCTTTATTTTCTTCTATTGATGATATTACACATTGATGTCTATCTTTTGAATTTACAGGAATTAATATAGTCATAATTTCTTTTTTTCCCTTATAATCTAAAATTTCTTGATTTTACAATCTTTTATCTTAAGAAAGAAATTCTTTTTTATACCATAAAGAAAAAACAAAAAGTGAATATAAATGCTGTTTGAATTTATTTGATTTTGAAAGCTCGTAAATATGCAAAATATACTCATGATTAAATAAATTTGTTTGATTATTTACTTCAACTATTACATCAAGTATTTTATCTTTATACTCTTTATTTAACCACTCATTAAAAGGTGAATTAAATCCTTTTTTTGTTCTATTTATTATTGTATCTGGAATATATTTTGAAGCAATTTTCTTTAAGAGATATTTATTTGTATCGCCAACTTTGATAGATGATTCTACACTAAACATATAATTTACTAAATTAAAATCTAAAAATGGAGTTCGCACTTCTAAAGAATTTCCCATAGATATTCTATCAACTTTTGATAAAAGTGACTCACCAAGCCATATTTTTAAATCAATATAACTCATCCAATCAACTGGATCTTGTTTTGCTGTTTCACTTTTATATGTTGGAACTTTTTTGAATAATCTTTTTCTTTGAATATCTGTATAAATTTCTCCAAAAGAGTTATAAAGATTTTGTTTTTTTACAATTCTTCTTAAATACTCACTCTCTTTAGTATTGTTTTGTAAAGCTCCAATGATATCATTTAAAAAAAGATTTTGTTCATTTGATAAACTTTTTTCAAACTCATAATATTTTAAAAACTTTGCATAGTTATCATAACCTAAAAATATCTCATCACTTCCTTCACCAGATAATACAGTTTTAATTCCAGCTTTATGTATCTGTTTTGTTAAGATATTTAAAGGAATTGCTGCACTATCTCCATGAGGTTCTTCAAGCATATCAAGTGTTTGCTCAAAATGATTGATATACTCTTTTTGATTTATTTCTACTGGATGATGATTTGAGTTTATATGTTTTGCAGTAATTTGTGCAAAATCTAGTTCACAATAATTTTTATATTCATCATAACCAATACTAAAGGTATTAATTTTTTTTCCTGAAATTTTTGTATAAAGTGCAGAGATTAAAGAACTATCAATTCCACCACTTAAAAGTGAAGCAACTTCAACATCACTATTTAATCTATATTCAACACTTTTAAATAAAAGCTCCTCAATATCATTTAAAGCTTGTTTTTCATCTTTTATAGCTTTATAGGTGTTTATCTTATAGTATTTCTTCTTTTGAAGCTCACGGCTTTTATTTGACTCGTAAATAAGATATGTAGAAGCTTCAAGTTTAAAAATATCTTGATAGAATGAATCTTCACCAAAAGATACAAAATATTGCATATATTTAGATAGAGCAACTTTATTAAGATTTGGTTTATAATCAAGTAGATTTAAAATTGATTTTACACTTGATGAAAAGATAAATTTGTTATCTTTAAAATAGTAAAAAAATGGTTTTTTACCATATCTATCTCGTGCACAAAAATATAAATCTTTTTTCATATCATAAATACAAAAAGAAAACATTCCATTTAGTTTATTTAAAAAATCAAATCCATACTTTTGATAAAGTCGAATTAATACTTCACTATCACTTTTTGTTTTACACTCTAAATGTTCCACGTGAATCAATTCTTTATAATTATAAATTTCACCATTAAAAACAAGTAAAATATCATCAAAAATCATAGGTTGATTTGCTTCTTCATCTAAATCAATTATTGCAAGTCTTGTATGACCAAATTGTTTATTTCCAATTTTTATTGAATTTTGAAAGTCTGGACCTCTATGATGTAAAAGTTCTAAAGATTTATCAAATCTAGGTGATAAAAAATTTGTTCCAATAATTCCACACATAAAAACCTACTTTATAAAATAATTTATAATTTCAATATAAAAATATAATATTGCTACAAAAATTGTACTAGAGACTAAAATTGTAGATGCAACCTCAAAAGGTTTACAGTTATATAAAACTGAGAAATTAACATTATTAACAGCAAGAGGAACCATAAGTTCCATAATCAAAATTGAAGCAACAAAAGAGTTAAAATTTGTAAAAGAAACAACAATAAAAATTCCAATCAATGGTAATAATATATGTTTTGCAAAAGACACATGTAAAGACAATTTCCAAGGGATAGTTTTTATTTTAACACTATAAAGATATACACCAAAAATAAAAAGTTGAATTGTCAAAGAGGTATAAGCTCCCATATCTAAAGCAACTTGAATATGTTCACTTATTGGGATTTGATAATAATTTAAAAAAAGTGCAAATAATGCAAACCAAATTGCTGGTATTTTTAAAATAGAAAATAATGCACCTTTTAAAGAAAATTGTTCACGTGCAAAGAAATACACAGATATTGTATACATGAAAAAAATATTTGCAATATTTATGATACTTGTATAAGGTACTGATTCAACGCCAAAAAGTGCAATTCCAAATGGAATTCCTAAATTACCTGTATTTCCAACAAGTGCACTCCCTAAATAAATAGATTCATCTGTTCTTGAAGTAAATACAATCTTAGAAATAAAGATTAATACAGATAAAGTTATTAAAACAATTATTAGATAAAAAATTGGTGACATTATAAATTCATAGTTTATAGGAGTTTTAGTTAATCCCCAAACTATTAGAATTGGTTGAAAAAAATATAAAGATAAAAGAACTAAAGTTTTTTCATCAATTTGAGTAGTAAATTTTTTTTTAGCAACAAAACCTAATAAAATAAAAAAATAAACAGGTAAAACAGAAAATATAGCTTCGATTGTAGATTCCTAAAAAGTTTTAGAAATTTTAGCATTAATGAGATAAATAAAAAGAGTTTGCATAGGAAAATTTCCTATGCAATAACCATAATACCTTTAATCATAAAAAAGATAGCTGCAGAAAGGATAGCCGCAGCAGGTACAGTTATAATCCAAGCTGCTATTATCTTCTTAATAGCATCCCTTTTTACATATTTTGTACTTTTTGCATCTTTTACATCTTTTCTCTCTTGTTTTACCAAGTTCTCTTTATCATCTATCTTTTTATACAACTCTACTATTTTTACATAATGTGTTTTTGATTTATCTTTTATTATCTCTAATCTATTCAACTCTTCTTGCATCAAGTCCAATTCTCGTTTATGTCTTTTAAACCTTTTTCTTGTCTCTTGCAAAAATCTCTTCTCATTATTATCCAAAAACTCTCTTAAAAATCCTACTCCAAACACTCCACCTACTGCTATATGTGTTGAAGACACTGGAAGTCCCAATTGGCTTGCTACTATTACTGTGAATGCTGCTGCCATTGCTATTGAGTATGCTCTCATTTGATCAAGTTCTGTTATCTCTGAGCCTACTGTTTTTATCAGTTTTGGTCCATATAGAGTCAATCCTATTACTATACCAAATGCTCCTACTGCCATTACCCAAAAAGGAATACTTACTTTTGATGCTATTTCTACATTTACTATTGCATCATTTATTGCTGCAAGTGGTCCAATTGCATTTGCCACATCATTTGCTCCATGTGCAAAAGAAAGCAAGGCTGCTGCAAACACCAAAGGAATATTAAACAAGCTATTTACAGAAGCTCTTGTATTTGCCAATTTATTTGAAGATTTAGCTATTAATGGTTTAACAAGAAGATAAACACCAACAGTTATAAAAAATGCAATTACAGAAGCTACAAAGAAATTCAAATCAACAAGGTGTTTCAAGCCTTTCAAGATGATATAAGTACTAAAAGTCCAAGTCATTACTGAAATCAAAATTGGAACAAATTTTTTTGAGGCTTCTATCATATTTTCTTTATAGATTATTTGTTTTTTTATAAAGTAAAGAAATCCTGCTGCTATTATTCCACCAAGCAAAGGAGAAACAACCCAAGAGGCTACAATTTTACCAACAGTATCCCAAGAAACTATTGCAAAACCAGCTGCTGCTATTCCTGAACCCATTACACCACCTACAATAGAATGTGTTGTCGAAACAGGTGCTCCAATAGAAGTTGCAAAATTCAACCAAAGTGCAGCAGAAAGCAAGGCAGCTGTCATTGCCCAGATAAATATTTCAGGATTTTTTATCAAATCAGGATTAATAATACCATCTTTAATTGTTTTTACTACATCCCCACCAGCTATGAAAGCTCCAAGTGATTCAAAGATAGCAGCGATAAAAATAGCACCTGTAAGAGTCAAAGCTTTAGAGCCAACTGCTGGTCCTACATTATTTGCTACATCGTTCGCTCCAATATTCATTGCCATATAAGCACCAAACACTGCTCCTATTATTAGAAACGTATTATTTGGCAAGTTCCCATGTGAGGCATACGACCACAAAAACACTACTACTATAAATAGCAATGCTAGCGACAACTTCGCAAAATCTGGCAGGGTCTTTGCAGTAGCTTTTTCCAAGCTGTTTATTGTTTTAATATCCAAAGTAAACCTTTTGTAATTATTTTGTAATTTAAATAACATATAATTATAGTGGGTTTATTCTTATCAAAGCTTTAAAATAGCTTAATAATTTTATAGAGAAAAGTTATTTTTTTAATAGATTGTATATAAAATATAGAGTTTTTTAGTTAGTTTGTAAAAAAAGAGAATTAATCTCTTTTTCTACTTCTTTCTGTTCTAGGTTTTGAAGGTTTATCACTTTTAGGAAATTTACTTCTATCAGAAGAAGGTCTACCATTTCTATCCCCACTCCCACTTCTTGTATCTTTTCTTCTATCTCTGTCCCTATCTGAACCTCTTGATGAAAATCTTCCTCCTCTACCTCTAGAGTTTCTTCCAGAACTTTCATCTCCACCTCTTAAAGAGTTTTCAATCAATCTTTTAATATCAGATTCTGATTTTCCAATATTATTATTTCCTTGAACATAAGTTGATGCTGAAATCATTGAAGCAAGTTTAAAAGCAATTGTAGAAATATCAAATTCTTCTTTTAATTCTTCTACTAATTCTAAAGCATAATCTTTAATCTCTTGATCAATAATTTGTTGTTTTAAATCTGCAATTTTTTTAGTTTTTACAGAACTAATATTTGGAACAATTTTAGCTTCTAATTTTGTTCCAATATTTTTTTCAATTTTTTGTAACATTCTAAATTCATGTGGAGTAACAATAGAAATTGCAACACCTTCTTTTCCTGCTCTTCCAGTTCTACCAATTCTATGTACATAAGACTCTGAATCAAATGGTAAATGGTAATTAAATACATGAGTAACATCATTTACATCTAAACCACGAGCAGCTACATCTGTTGCAATTAAAATTTCAAGTTTAGAAGTTTTAAACGCTCTAATTGCTTCTTCTCTTTGTCTTTGCTCCATATCTCCATGAAGACCTTTAGCCATGAATCCTTGAGAAACTAAGAAAGTTGATAATCTATCAACTTCCTTTTTAGTGCGACAGAATATAATTGATTTTTTTGGATTTTTAAAATCATAAAGTCTAATTAATGCATCATCTCTTTCTCTTTCATCAACAACATAGAAAGTTTGAGTAATTTTTGCATTTGTTACATCACTTTTAGTTAAAGTAACAAATTCTGGCTCATTTAAAATTGTTTTTGCAAGATTTTTAATAGCAACTGGCATAGTTGCAGAAAATAATAAAGTTTGTCTCTCTTTTGGTAAAAAAGTGAAAATTTCTTTTATATCATCTAAAAATCCCATATCAAGCATTTCATCTGCTTCATCTAAAATTACAAAGTCAGGCTTAATATCTATTTTTTCACCTCTTAATAAATCTAGAAATCTTCCAGGAGTTGCTACAATAATACTTGCATTTTCAATAAGTTTAATTTGTCTAGCATATGCTTGACCACCATAAACTGTTGCAGTATTTATTCCTAAGAATTTTCCAAATCTATATAATTCATCAGAAACTTGCATTGCAAGTTCTCTAGTTGGAACGATAACTACTGCTTCAACACCTGATTTACCTTTTAATCTGTTTAAAATTGGAAGTCCAAATGCTGCTGTTTTACCTGTTCCTGTATGTGCTTGTCCAACAATATCTTTTCCATTTAAAATAAATGGCATTGCTTGTTCTTGGATAGGACTTGGTTCTTTAAAACCTGCTTCTTCAATTGCTTTTTGCAATTGTTCTTTAAAATTGAAATCTTTAAAAGTCATTTTTTACCTTAGTATATATTTGTTAAAAAATACACACGGTTATATAAGTTAGATTTAAATCTCCCATAAATGTACAATTAAAACGCAATTTGAGTCTTGCAAGTAAGTCAGTTTAATGAAAATGAATCTTTGAAAATCTATCAAAGTAAAATGGGTATATAAATGTGTATAATTTTGCGGATTATAGCTAGTTTTATATAAATTTAAGCTTTAAGAAAAAGAGCTAAGCTCTAATTCTTATAATTCATCTAGACCTTTATAATTTTCTAGATATTTAGTGTCATAATTATTTGAAATAAAATCTTCATTTTGCATCATTTTTTGATGGAATGGAATAGTTGTTTTAATCCCTTCTACTTCAAACTCATTTAAAGCTCTTTTCATAATATTTATAGCTTTATTTCTATCTCTTCCCCAAACAATTAATTTTCCAATCATTGAATCATAATATGGAGGAACAACATAATTTGTATAGATATGAGAATCAACTCTTACATTTCTTCCCCCTGGAACCATCCATTGTGTTATTTTGCCTGGACATGGTAAAAATGTATTTGGATCTTCTGCAGTAATTCTACACTCAATAGCATGACCTCTAAATTTAATTGATTCTTGAGGAGGAACTTTTTCACCTTCAGCAACTTTAATCATAAGTTCAACAATATCAATACCTGAAACCATTTCAGAAACTGGATGCTCAACTTGAAGTCTTGTATTCATTTCCATAAAATAAATATTTTGTTTGTCATCAGCTAAAAATTCAAAAGTTCCTGCACCTTCATATTTTAAATATTTAGTAGCTTTTACAGCAACATCATGAAGTTTTGATCTAGTTTCATCATTTAATAAAATTGCAGGTGATTCTTCGATAACTTTTTGATGTCTTCTTTGTAATGAACAATCTCTTTCCCCAATATGAATAGCATTACCATGAGAATCACCAACAACTTGAACCTCAATGTGTCTTGGATTATTAATAAATCTTTCAAGATACATTGTTCCATCACCAAATGCTGCAAGTGCCTCACTTGATGCTGCCATAAACAGTTGTTCAAATTCTGATTCTTCTTTAATAAGTCTCATTCCTCTTCCCCCACCACCAGCAGCAGCTTTTGCCATAATTGGATAACCAATTTCAGCAGCAACTTTTTTACCTTCAGTTACAGAATGAACAGAACCTTTACTTCCTGGAACTACTGGAACTCCAGCTTTAATCATCTCTTCTTTTGCTTTTGATTTATCAGCCATTTTTTCCATAACTTCAACAGATGGACCAATAAATTTGATATTGTGTAATCTACAAATTTCAACAAAATCTTGATTTTCAGATAAGAAACCATATCCTGGGAAAATTGCATCACAACCTGTCATCTCTGCAGCTGTGATAATTGCTGGAATATTTAAGTATGATTCACTTGATTTTGCACCACCAATACATACAGCTTCATCAGCATGTTTTAAATATGATGCATTTTTATCACCAGCACTATAAATAGCAACTGATTTTTTTCCCATTTCTCTTATTGTTCTAACAGCTCTTTGAACGATTTCTCCTCTGTTAGCTATTAAAATTTTTTTAATTTCTGCCATATTTAACTCTTATAATTTTTCAACAACAAAAATTGGCATATCATACTCAACAGGAGAACCATCTTTTACTAAAATCTCTAAAATTTTACAATTAAATTCAGCTTCAACTTCATTCATAATTTTCATTGCTTCTAAAATACAAAGTGTTTGACCTTTTTTAATAGTATCACCTACATTTACAAATGCTGGAGATTCAGGAGATGGTGATGAATAAAATGTACCAACCATTGGTGAATTGATAAAATCTCCACTTTTAGTTGTAGTTGCCGTATCAGTCGAAACAACACTTGTAGTTGCAACTGGTGCACTAATTGCTGCAACAGGAGCTGCAACTGCAGGAGCTGCTGACACAGTAGTTACAACACCTTCAAAACCTCTTTGCATAGAAATTTCGAATTCACCCTCTTTAACTTTTAATTTGTTAAGTTCGCTTTTATCGAAAACTCTTATTAATTCTTTGATGTCTTTAAAATCCATACTTAGCCTTTTTATTTAGTAAAATTTTTTCTGATAATAGCACAATTTTTCTGATAAATATATTTTTAACTATTTAAATAAGCTTTATTTAAGTTTTAAAATAAAATATCTTAAAATATCTTTTAGATATAATTAAAAAAATAAATTTTAGGAATATTATGTTAAATGATCAAAGTTTTATAAACATAGCAAGAGAGATTGCACTTGCTTCAAAATGCGTATCAAAACAAGTAGGAGCAGTGATTGTAAAAGATGGAAGAATCCTTTCAACTGGTTACAATGGTACACCTGCTGGTTATATAAATTGCAGTGAACATTGGAATGATGAATATACAAAAGATCATCATGAGTGGTCAAAAACTTATGAAATTCATGCAGAAATGAATGCAATAATTTGGGCAGCAAGAAAAGGAATTTCAATTGAAGGTGGAACAATTTATGTAACTTTAGAGCCTTGTAGTGAATGTTCAAAAAATTTAATTGCAAGTGGAATAAAAAGAATTGTTTATGAAAAAGCTTATGAACATACAAATTCTGAAATTATTTCAAAATTCATAAAAGATAATGGTGTAATTATCGAACAAATTTCTTTATAGTCTTTTTAATGTCAAAAAAAAATAACACTCTATTTTATCAAAAAGCTATAAAAGAATATGGAGTTAGTGCAGAAGGTGTACATTGGAACTCTAAATATACTCAATATAAAAGGTTTGAAATATTAACAACTTTTATAAAAGATATAAAAAAATCAACTCTTATAGATGCAGGCTGTGGTTTTGGAGAATATTATAATTATTTAATAAAAAATAACAAAGAACCAAAAAGTTATATAGGTATTGATTGTGAAGATATAATGATAAATATAGCATCAAAAAGATTTGAAAATATAATATTTAAAAAACAAAATATTTTAATAGATAATCTAAAAATATCTGATTATTATGTTTGTAGTGGAGCTATGAATATCTTAGATAAAGAAGAAGTATTTTTATTTATAAAAAAATGCTTTGAAGCTTCAAATAAAGCTTATGCTTTTAATTTTTTGAAAAATGATTCCCTTACAACCATCCAAATAAATGAGATTTTATCTTTTTGTAAAACTCTAACTAATAACATAGAAATAAAAGAATATTATTTAGAAAATGATATATCTATATTATTAAAAAAATAAAATATCATATTTATTTCATACTTTAAATATAAAATTACTTTATTAAATATAAGGAGAAAGTATGAAAATTGGTTTATTTATTCCATGTTTTATGAATGAATTGTATCCAGACATTTGTAAAGCTACATACAAACTACTAAAAAATCAGGAATTAAACATAGAATATCCTCTAAGTCAAACTTGCTGTGGACAACCTATGGCAAACTCTGGCTGTTCAAAAGATGTAAAGACTTTAGCTATAAATTTTGTGAAAACATTTAAAGATTATGATTACATTGTAGCACCAAGTGGTTCATGTGTTTCAATGGTAAAAGAGCATTATGCAGAATTTTTTAATGATGATAAAGATTTTAATAAAGTAAAAACTTCAATTTATGAAGTTTGTGAATTTTTACATGATGTAATTAAACTTGAAAATATTAAATTTGACCACTCTTTCCCTTATAAAGTTGGAGTTCACAACTCTTGTCATGGACATAGAGTTTTAAAACTTGCAACTGCAAGTGAACTTAATATTCCTTATAATTCAAAATTAAAAAACCTATTAAATAAAGTAAATGATATTGAATTAGTTACATTAAGAAGAGAAGATGAGTGTTGTGGATTTGGTGGGACATTTAGTGTTGCAGAAGAAGCAATTTCAGTAGCAATGGGAAAAGATAGAATAAAAGATCACTTAGATTCATCTGCAGCAATTATTACAGGTGCTGATATGTCATGTTTAATGCATATGGATGGAATAATAAATAGAGATAAAAATCCTATAAAAGTTATGCATATAGTTGAAATTCTTGCAGGAGTTCGACCATGAGTACAAATCACAACCACTCAGATAATGCAACAAAGTTTGTAGCTAATGATGAAAGAATGCATTGGCATGACCAAGCATTATGGTTTGTAAGAGAAAAAAGAGACAAAGCTAGTAAATCTATTCCTGAATGGGAACAATTAAGAGAATATGCAAATCAAATAAAAACTCATACAATGGCTAATTTAGATAAATATCTATTAGAATTTGAGAAAAATGCTACAGAAAAAGGGATTACTGTTCACTTTGCATGTGATGCACAAGAGCACAATGAAATCGTTCACAAAATTTTAAGTGAAAATAACGTAAAAAAAATTGTTAAATCAAAATCTATGTTAACAGAAGAGTGTCACTTAAATCCTTACTTAGAAAGTAGAGGAATTGAAGTAATTGATACAGATTTAGGTGAAAGAATTGTACAACTTAGAAATGAACCACCTTCACATATAGTTCTTCCAGCAATTCACTTAAAGAAATCAGATGTTTCTGATACATTTCATGAAAAACTTGGAACCCAAAAAGGAAACTATGACCCAACTTATCTTACACGAGCTGCAAGAGCCGCGCTTAGAGAAGATTTTTTAACTGCAGATGCTGGATTAACAGGAGTTAATTTCGCAATTGCAAACACTGGTGGTGTTGTAGTTTGTACAAATGAAGGAAATGCTGATATGGGAGCTAGTGTTCCTAAACTTCATATTGCTTCAATGGGTATTGAAAAAATTATTCCAAGACTTGAAGATTTAGGCGTATTTACAAGATTACTTGCACGTAGTGCAACAGGACAACCAATTACTTCATATACTTCACATTTCCATGGAAGTGTCGAGGGTGGAAAAATGCACATAATTATAGTTGATAATAAAAGAACTCAATTTTTAAGTTCAACAAAAAATAAAAAAGCTTTAAATTGTATTAGATGTGGTGCTTGTATGAATACTTGTCCAGTTTATAGAAGAAGTGGTGGTCACTCGTATGAGTATGTAATTCCAGGACCAATTGGTTCTATTTTAGGAAGTGCAAGACATCCAGAACTTCATAACTCTTTACCATTTGCTTGTACATTATGTGGTTCTTGTTCAAATGTATGTCCAGTTAAAATTGATTTAGATTCACAACTTTATAGCCTAAGACAAGATTTAGGAAATATGGATTTAATTGGTAGTAAAAAGAAAATGGCTATGAAAGTAACCACTTGGCTTATGAGTAAACCAGCTTTATTTGAAATTGCTGGAAAAATGGCAAGAGTAATAGTTCCAAAACTACCAAATTTCATACTTTACAATAAAGCAAATGTATGGGGAAAACAAAGAGATTTACCAAAATTCCCAGAAAAAAGCTTTAAAGAGATGTTTAAAGAAGGAGAATTAGATGACTAGTAAAGAAAAAATTTTAAATGCAATTAGAGAAAACAATGTCGTAAAAGATGTAAAACTTCCTTCATATGATAATTTTGGAATAAAATTTGAAGATAAATTTCAAACATTTTCTACAATGATTGAAAGTGTTGGTGGAAAAGCTTTAATTATTGATAAAAAAGATTTAGACCAAACTATAAAAGATTTATATCCTGAAGAAAAACAAATAGCTTCTAATGTAGATTTTTGTAATTTAGGAAATTTTTATGCAAATAGCTTTGAAGATGCACATGATTTAAAAGATATTGATTTAGCTGTTGTAAAAGGAAATTTTGCAGTTGCAGAAAATGGTGCAATTTGGATGAAAAATCCATCAAATAGACATAGAGCTTTATATTTTATTGCACAAAATATCGTAATTGTTATAGATGAAAATGATATTTTAAACAATATGCATGAAGCATATGAAAAAATCTCTTTTGAAAACCAAGGTTATGGTGTATTTATTTCAGGTCCATCTAAAACTGCAGATATTGAACAATCACTTGTTATTGGAGCACATGGTCCAAAATCTGGATATGTGATTTTTGTGAAATCTTGATATAATAGCTAAATAGGGGATTTATGATGAGGTTTATTTTACTATTTAGCATTCTTTTTTTTAATTATCTCTTTGCTTCTAGCAAAGAGGTTCTTCTAATTCACTCTTATCATAAAGGTTATATTTGGAGTGATGATATTTCAAAAACAATAGAAAAAAACTTCAAACCAATAAAAGATATTGAATTAACAACTGTTTATATGGATACAAAAAGAATTGATACACCAGAATATATATCTAATCTAGTAAAATTATATAAACAGCAATTCGAACATAGAAAGTTCGATTTGATTATTGTTAGTGATAATAATGCTTTTGATTTTATGATTAAATATCATGAATACCTTTTTAAAAATATTCCTGTAGTTTTTTGTGGAATAAACAACTTTGATAAAGTTTTACTTCATGAAAATGATATGAAAAACTATATGACAGGAGTTGCAGAAGAAGTTGATGTTGCAAAAAATATAGAACTTATTTCAAAACTTCATCCAAATCTAAAAAATCTTCTAATAATAAATGATAAATCAACAACTGGTTTTGCTGTAAAAAGAGATTTAAATCCAATAATTGAAAAATATTCAAAAAAATTCAATATTGAATATACAGATAATCTTGAAATAAATAATCTAAAAGAAAAAGTATCTAATTTGGATAAAACAAATAGTGCAATTTTATTTGTACTTTTGTTCAAAGATACAACAGGAAAATATTTTACCTACAAACAAAGTTTTCAGGAGGTAAAAAAAGTAAGTCAAGTACCAATTTATGGACTTTGGGATTTTTATCTAAATGATGGAATAGTTGGAGGTCTTTTAACATCAGCTGTAGCACAAGGTGAAGCAGTTTCAAAAATGGCATTAAAAATATTAAATGGGGAAAAACCAAAAGATATACCTATTTTAGAAAAATCACCAAATCTTTATATGTTTGATTATAATGAATTAAAAAAATTTAGTATAAATATTTCAGATTTTGTAAATGACCCAATAATTATAAATGAACCAAGTTCTATATATAAAGAACATTATAAATTTTTTATAATATCAATTCTTACAATTTTAATATTAAGTATTATAGTAATTATATTAAAAGCGAATATTCAAAGAAGAGAAAAAGTAGAATTAGAACTCTCTAATAGACTTGAATTTGATAAAGTCTTACTTGATACTATTCCAAATCCAATTTATTATAAAAATATTGATGGCAAATTTTTAGGATGCAATACAAGTTTTGAAACTTTAGTAAATAGCACAAGAGATGAAATTATAGGAAAAACTGCTTTTGATTTTTTTCCATATAAAGTCGCATATGCAAATACACAAATGGATAAAGAGTTATTAAAAACTTTTTCAACTGGAACATCAGAATTTACTTTTTATACAAATTCTAATGAGATGAAACATATTATTTTAAATAAAGCTGTTTATAAAAATATAGATGGAAGTATAGGTGGAATTGTTTGTATTATGGATGATATAAGTGAACGTGTTCAACAAAAACAGTTTTTAATTCAACAAAGCAAATTAGCAGAAATGGGTGATATGATTGCTGCCATTGCTCATCAATGGAATGAACCATTAGTTGAATTATCCGCACTTGTACAAGATATTCAAACTTCATATTTATTAAATGAATTAAAAGATGTTGATGTAAAAGATTTTGTAAATGATTCTATGGTTCAAATAAAATATATGTCAAAAACACTAAGTGATTTTAGAAATTTTTTAAAACCTTCAACAAAGAAAAAACTATTTTCCATCTCTAAAGCTTTAAATGAAATAAATGAAATTATTGGAAAACAAATATTTTATTCTAATATAAAAATGAGTTTTAATTACAAAAATGAAAATGAAGAACTACTAATCTATGGTTATGAAAATGAATTTAAACAAGTCTTACTAAATTTAATAAATAATGCAAAAAATAAAATTGTAGAAAAATATAAAGATAATGATAAAAAAACAAAAATTGATATAAATATTCAAAGATGTACAAATTATAATACAATTGAAATTATAGATGATGGTGGAAGAATAGAAGAAAAAATCATAAAATCTATATTTGAACCATATTTCACAACAAAAGAAAATGGAACAGGACTTGGACTTTATATGGCAAAGGTTATTGTTGAAGATAAAATGAGAGGAACAATAAACGTAAAAAATGATGGTGAAAATGTAATTTTCACTATAAAACTTCCTCATAAAAAGGTTTAAAAATGAAGATTTTACTTTTAGAAGATAATAAAAAACTAAATGAAACAATAACAAAAAGATTGAAATTAAAAGGTTACAATGTATTATCTTTTATTGATGGAAAAGAAGCTTTTGAGAAGATAACTGAAGGATTTTCATGTTTTATTTTAGATATAAATGTACCAAATATTGATGGTATAAAAATACTTAAAAAGATTAGAGAATTTTATAGTTCACTTCCTGTTATTATAATAAGTGCAAGCGTTGAACTTGATGTTATAAAAGAAGCTTACGATTTTGGTTGTAATGATTTTCTAAAAAAACCATTTTTTATAGATGAATTAGAGATAAAAATAGAAAAACTTTGTAAGATACAAAATGAGAAAATCTATTTTGATGAAAACTCTTATTTTGATTTTAAATCAGCTTTAATTGTAATAAATGATGTTGAAATAAGATTAACAAAAAAAGAAAAACTCTTGATAAATCTTTTTTTAACTAAAAAAAATCAAGTTATTTCTTATGAATCTATAGAAAATTACGTTTGGGAAGGAAATTTTGCTTCACTTGAATCAATAAGAAGTTTAGTAAGACGCCTTAGAAAAATTTTTAACAATGAATATATCCAAACAATAGTTGATACTGGTTATATATTTAAATGTTCTTAATCTTAATAGGAGTTAACCATCATAATATAGCCTCTATTTGAAGATGATTTTATTGTTGAATTATCCATTTTTTTTCTCAATCTTCGAATAAGTGTTCTTATAGCATCTATTGAAGCATATTCACCTTTCCAAACATAATTTTGTATGCTTTCATAACTCACTAATTTATTTTTATTTAATAAAAATAAATTTACAAGTAAATTTTCTTTTTCAGTAAGATTTTTTTTACTACCAGCAATTGAAATAAAACTTTCATTAAAATTAAATGAACAATTATCATTAAAAATAACTTCATTATTAGGAATATTACAAAACTTATCAACTTTAATTTCTAATTCATCTATAAAAAAAGGTTTTTTTAGATAGTCATTACAACCAAAACTATATGATTTTTTTATAATATCAAGCTCAACAGTTGATGAGATAATTATAACTGGAACATTATCATAAAATTCTCTAATCTTTTTAAGTATTTTTATACCATCAATATTAGGAACATGTATATCAAGAAGAAAACATGAAAAACCATTTGTGATATTATCATAAGCTTCTTTACCACAAATATAAGAATAAACTTTATAACCTTTTAATTCAAATTTTAACTTAATTGCTTCATTAAGTGTTTTGTTATCTTCTAATAAAAATATTTTCATTTTTGTGCTTCTTTATTTTTAGGATTTTGATTGAGAATATTACATTATCACCATCATTTTTAACTTCAATTTTTCCAGACATTTTATCTTCAACTATAATTTTTGCCATATACAATCCAAATCCTGTACCATTTTCTTTTGTTGTAAAAAAAGGATCAAATAGTCGATCTAAAATACTTCCTTCAATTGCACCTGCGTTATCTATTACTTCAATAATATTGTATTTTTTGTTTTCAGTTATTTTAATTATTATAATTCCACTAAATGGTACTTTTTCATTGATTCTTATTATTTTATTTTTTGCATTATTTATAACATTTAATAAAACTTGTTTTAATTCATTTTTATAACCATAAAGATAAATTTCATTATCTATGTCATACTCAAAATTTACTTTTATATTAAAGTAAAAAATTTGTTTTCCAACTATTTCAAAAATCTCTTTAATAGCTCTTTTAATTCCAAATTCTTCTTTAACTACTGATGGTTTTAAGAAATTCCTAAAATCACTCAAAGTCTCAGACATATATTGAATTTGTACCATTGAATCTATTACAAAATTAGATACTCTTTCTTTATCTATAACATTTGAAGAGTAAAAAAGTTGCATTTTTTGAATTTGTGCAGAAAGTTCAACTAAAGGTTCATTCCATTGATGTGCAATTGCTGCAATCATTTCACCCATTTCTACAAATTTACTTTGTTGAATTAAAAGTTCTTTCTCTTTTATTCTTTCAGTGATATCTGTCATAATACAAACTATTCCAGCTACCATTCCTTTATAATCCAAACATACAGCTTTACTAAGATTGTAATATCTTACTTCTCCATCTTTTTTTATAAAATGAACTTCATCTTCATATGGTTCAAGAGTTTTCATAATTTGTCTATCAATCAGTTTGTGTCTATCAGCAGCACTCTTTGGAAAAAATTCATAAGCAGATTTACCAATAACTTTTTTTTTAGATGTACTAGCTAAATCCGCAAATCTAGTATTACATCTAATAAAATCTCCTTTTATGTCTTTATAATAAATAGGATTGGGTAATGCATCCAACAATACATCCTCAAAATTTAATCTTTTATTTAATTTGCTATAATATTTTTTACTCATTTATATCCTAATTAGTATATATAAATATAATATCATAATAATATAATCTCATATAAATTTATTATACTTTTTTAAGTAAAATAGCCGTACCTAGTCCCCCACCGATACATAATGAAGCTAAACCATAAGTTGAATTTTGTTTTAACATCTCATAAATTAGTGAAACAATAATTCTATTTGCACTAGCTCCAACAGGATGACCTAAGGCAATTCCACTTCCATTTACGTTCATTTTTTCATTTAATATTTCATCTGTTAAATTTACTTTTTCTTTTAATAATTCAAATACACCTAAAATTTGTGCAGCAAATGCTTCATTTATTTCAATTACATCAATATCGCTTATATCAACACCTGTTTTATTTAATAACTTTTCAATAGCATAAGCTGGGCTTAATCCCATAACAGAAGGTTCAATACCAACTTGGGCAATATCAACAATTTCAACTAAGGGTTTTAAATTATATTTTTTTACTGCATCTTCTGACGCTATTAGTGTGAAACTTGCACCATCATTTATTCCAGATGCATTACCTGCTGTAACTGTTCCATCTTTTTTAAAAACAGCTCTTAGATTATCTAGTTTCTCTAAAGATGTATTTCTATTAATATATTCATCTTTATCAAAAATAATCTCACCTTTTTTTGTTTTTACAGTGATTGGAGTTATTTCATCCTTAAACTTTCCAGCATCATCTGCTTTTATTGCTTTTTTTTGAGATTCTAATGCATATTCATCTTGCATTTGTCTAGTTATATTAAATTTTTCAGCAACATTCTCTGCTGTTATTCCCATATGATAACCTTCAAAAGCATCTGTTAATGCATCACTTATAGAATCAACCAATTTCCCATCACCTAATCCTAAACTTGTTCTTGCTTTTGAAGAAACTAAAAATGGTGCACCAGACATACTTTCAACACCACCTGCAACTATAACATCACATTCACCTGATTTTATTTGAGCAATGGCATTCATAACTGCTTTCATTCCAGATCCACATAACATATTTAAAGAATATGCAACTGTTGATTTTGGTAAGCCTGCAAAAATAGCTGCTTGTCTTCCGATTCCTTGTAAATGACCTGCACTTAATATATTTCCAACAATAACTTCATCAACAATATTTTTATCAATATTTTTTGTTAAATCTTTTATAACTTGTCCTGCTAAATCACCAGGTGTCACATCTTTTAAACTACCTAAAAAACTTCCTATTGCACTTCTTTTTGCTTCAACTATATATACTTTCAATTTCTTTATCCTCTTTTATTAATTTATCTTAAAGCTACAACATATGAAGCTAATGTAGCCTCTTCTATTTGTTTCAATGTTGTATCACCCATCAATTCTACAAGATGTAATTTTCCATCTATAAATTCAAAAACACCCATTTCTGTAATAATCATTTTTATTACATTTTTTCCAGTTAAAGGAAGAGTACATTTATCTAATATTTTAGGCATTCCTTTATCTGTATGAAGCATTGAAACAATTACTTTTTTAACTCCATTTACTAAATCCATAGAACCGCCCATTCCTGGTACAAATTTTCCTGGAATATTCCAACTAGCAAGACTTCCTTCTTGATCAACTTCTAATGCTCCCAAAACTGAAATATCTATATGCCCACCTCTAATAATTTCAAAAGAAGTACATGAATCAAAGAAAACTCCGCCTTCTCTTAATTTAACATTTGTACCACCAGCATCAATTTGATCTTTATCTATATTGGTTTCATCTGCTTTATCCCAAAGACCTGCAAATCCATTTTCTGAATGAAGCACAATATTTACATCTTCGGGTATATAATTAGCAACTTTTGTAGGAAGTCCTATACCTAGATTTATAAAATCTCCATCTTTAAACTCTTTTGCTACTCTTTGAGCAATAATATCTTTTGCTTCCATTTTATGCCTTTACAATATGATTTATATATACAAATGGAGTATGGATGAAATTAGGATTAAGTTCACCATTTTCAACAATTTCTTCAACTTCTGCTATCGTAACTTTAGCAGCTCCAGCCATTGGAACATTAAAATTTCTTGTTGCACCGTTATAAATCAAATTACCTGATTTATCTGCTTTTTGCGCTTTTACTATTGCTAAATCAAGATGTATAGGTTTTTCTAAAATATAATCTTTTCCATCAATATTTATTACTTCTTTACCTTCTTGGACTAAAGTTCCTAAACCTGTTCTTGTCAAAACGCCTCCAAGCCCAGCAGCTGCTGATCTAAGTCTTTCAGCAAGAGTTCCTTGAGGTATTAACTCTAATTCAATTAAACCTTCATTTACTTGTCTTTGAGTATCTTTATTTGTACCTATATGAGTAGCCATAAGCTTTGATATTCTATTATCTGCGATTAACTTGCCAATACCTTGACCATCTCTTACAGTATCTGATGATACTAATATCAAACCTTTTACATCTGTTTTTAATATCTCATCTATAATATTATGAGCATTTCCACAACCTAAGAAACCTCCTATGGAGATAGTCATTCCATCTTTTAGGAATTTTCCAATTTCAGACATTTCTATTACTTTTCCCATATCTCTCTCCTTTTTTATAAATGAATTACTTTACCTTGAAAGTATATGTATAAATAATGATAAAAAAATGGCAAATTTATTCCAAAAATAAGAAATTTAGAAATATTTATTTAGTAAAAATAATTGTTGTAGAAAATAGAAAAAGTAGTTAAAAGTTTGAGATAATTAATAAAAAAAGAGAAGAGTAATTATAGAATTTCTATGATTACTCCTTTAAGATTTGTATAGAATATTAATATTATTTGTTTTCTAAAATTTTAAAAATTCTATCTGGTATAGTTATAGCTTTGTAATTTTTAACATATACTAATACTACTTCTAATGAGCAAATAAGTTCTTTATCTCTTAAAATATCATGTTTTAAAATAATAGAACTATTTTTTCTTTTTAATATTTCTGTTTTAATATCAAGTAAATCACCTAAAAAAGCTGTTTGAAGGAAATCACATATAATATTTCTAATAACAAAATGCTCATTATTTTCTTTATCATGAGAACTAAATCCTTGTCGAAAAAATATCTCAGACCTAGCTCTTTCACAATATTTAATGAAATTTGCATGATACACTATTCCTGCTGCATCAGTATCTTCGTAATAAATTCTCACTTTCATAAAAATCACTCTTTTTCTTGTATAACAGCTACTGTTAAACGTGAAACACAAACAATTTTTTTTGTTTCTTTATGTGAGATTTTAATATCCCAAACTTGTGTAGTTCTTCCAATATGTATTGGAGTTGTTATACCAATAACCTCTCCACTACTAACTCCTCTTAGATGATTTGCATTAATATCTAAACCAACAACAGTAAAACCTACTTGTGAAGCCATTACACCCGCCATACTTCCCAAAGTTTCAGCAAAAAGCACAGAGGAACCTCCATGCAAAATACCGTGAATTTGATGTGTTCTTGAATCAATAGGCATTTCACCTTCTAAAAAATCACTTCCTATTTTAGTAATTCTTATACCTAAACTTTCAATTGCGGTGTTTGAACACATTTCATTAAGTTTTTCTAATGATATTTTTTTATTCCAGATACTCATAATAATTCTCCTAAAAAATCAAATTCATTATATAAATAATTTTAATAATAAGTTAAAATAATTTAATATATCTATCTAGTAGGAACAGGTTTATCCCCTGAATAATCATAAAAACCTTTTCCAGATTTTACTCCATACCATCCAGCTTCTACATATTTAACTAATAATGGGCAAGGACTATATTTTGGATTACCAAATCCTTCATATAAAACATTTAAAATTGCAAGACAAGTATCAAGTCCAACAAAATCTGCTAATTCTAATGGTCCCATTGGATGTCCCATTCCAAGTTTCATAGAAGTATCTATTGATTTAATATCCCCTACACCTTCATATAAAGCATAAACTGCTTCATTTATCATTGGTAATAAGATACGATTTGCTATAAACGCAGGAAAATCTTCTGCTGTAGCAATAGTTTTACCTAAAGATAAGGCAAATTGTTTTGTTGTTTCAAGCATTTCATCACTTGTTGCAATTCCTGGGATAATTTCTACTAATTTCATCACAGGAACTGGATTCATAAAATGTAATCCAATAAATTTATCAGGTCTGTCTGTAACAGCAGCTAATTTAGTAATAGAAAGACTTGAAGTATTTGTTGATAAAAGACAATCTTTTTTAATATGTTCTAAAATATCTTTGAATATTTTAACTTTTAAATCAAAATTTTCAGTTGCTGCTTCGATAATTAAATCTGCATTTTTAAGTGCTTTAGAATCAATATTTGTAGAAATATTCCCCAATGCTTTATCCATCTCTTCTTGAGAAATTTTTTCTCTTTGAACTTGTCTTTTTAGATTTTTTTCTATAGTTTCAAGAGCTTTTGTTAACGCTGTTTCGGCAATATCTATTAAAACAACTTTGTATCCAGCTAAAGCACTTACATGAGCAATACCATTTCCCATTTGACCTGAACCTATAATTCCTACTTCTTTAATTTTCATTATCTCTCCTTTTAAACTTTTTTATCATTTTTTAATAACCATACTTTTTCGATTCCATTTGATTTTCTTTTTAAACCACTTGGAAGATTCTCATTTTCTTCAAGTAAAATCAACGAATATTTATCTATATAGTAATTTCTTATTTCCATACTATCAACACAAAAAGGTGGTCCTTTCATCATATTTAAATCATATTCATAAGTTAAAAGTAGTTGAGAAGCTCCACTTGTAATATTTAATAAATGTGCTGAATATTTTTTTCTCATATTTTCAGGTAGAGCAACAAGTGCTGCTCTATCATAAATTAAATCAATCTTTCCAAGAATAGTTTCAGATAGATTAAAAAAATCACCTACAAATATATCTATATTTTTGTGTTTATAAATTATGAAATTATCTATTTCTAAAATCATTGGTTCAATTTTTAATTGATTAAATAAACTTTTTATAGCTAATTCATTTAATTCAACACCAACTATTCTATAATTCTTTGCTAATAACCATTCAATATCTAATGTTTTTCCACATAGAGGAATAAAGATTCTTTTTCGTTTTTCTAAAAATAATTCAGGAAAATACTTTATAAGCATTGGATTAACTTCATTCATATGAAAAGCTATTTCCTCTTTTTCCCATCTTTCATTCCAAAAATCTTTATCCAAAGTATCAACCTTTATTAAACTTTTTATAATTTATTTGTTAATGCAGGTACAAATTGAAGTACATCTGCAACTATTAAAACATCAGCTATTTCACCAATTGGGGCATCTTTATCTGTATTTATAGCAACTATAAATTCAGATTTTTTCATACCTGCAAGATGTTGAATTGCCCCTGAAACTCCACAAGCTATATATAATTTTGGAGATACTGTTTGCCCAGTAGTTCCAACTTGATGACTATGGTCAACCCACTCATTATCAGCAACTGGACGACTAGCACCTAATTCTCCACCTAGTTTTGTAGCTAGTGCTTGAATAATAGGAATATTATCTTTTTTCCCAATACCTCTACCAGCTGTAACGATAATATCCGCCTTTGTTAGATCTAAACCTTTTGCTTCTGCTGCTTCATAACTTACAAATTCTATATTTGAAGCTCCATTAGGAGTAATATTCTCAACACTTACAGAACCGTTTGGTTCTTCTAAAGGTGAAAATGCACCTGCTTGGATAGTTATTACAGTTTTATTAGTTTTTGCTTTTAATTCTCTTCTTAATTTTGAGTTACAAGAAGGAACAATAAAAGAGTTATCTTTAAAATCAATTACTTCTGTAAATTGTGCAGCTTTTAAAGCAGTTGCAACTCTTGGAGCTAAATCCCAACCAAAAGAAGAGTGAATAAATACAATTACATCTGGATTCTCTTTTTCAACCACATCCAAAATCATTTGTTTATGTACGTTTGGATTATATTCTCCAACATCATTTGCATTTGCCAAATATAGTTTTCCATCAAATTTTGGTAAATCAGATTCATAACCTGAGGCAACCATTACTTTTTCAGCTCCTAATTTATTTGCAAATCCAACTAAATCATAAGTTACATTTAATAACTTCTTTTCTTGATATTCACCAACTAATAATAATTTCATAATTACTTCCTTTCTTAAAGAACTGATGTCTTTTCTTTTAATATTCCGATTAATTTATCAACAAGTTCTGATACATCACCTTCTAAAATAAGGCTTCCTCCACTTTTTTGTGGGTGGTAAAAATTAACTGTTTCATAAGAACTATCAACTGAAAAAAGCTCAGTAGATGGAATCGTAACTAACTCTTTTTTCTTAGCTTTCATAATATTTGGCAAAGTAGGGTATCTTGGAGTGTTTAATCCTAATTGACAAGTTAAAACAACTGGTGTTGCAACTTTAATTACAGATTTCAATCCACCTTCAAGTTCTCTTTTAACAGTAATTCCATCTTTATACTCAAAATCTGCAATTGTTGAAACACAAGACATATTTAATAATTCAGAAAGGATAATTCCCACTTGTCCAGAACCTCTATCTTGAGACTGCATACCTGTAAATACAATATCAAAACCTTTATCTTTAGCAAAGTCAGCTATCAAATTTGCAATTTGGAAAGGCTCTTTTAAAGATGATTGCTCATCTTCAATATGAACTGCATCATCACAACCCATTGCTAATGCTTTTTTTAAAGCCTCTTTTACTCTTGCTGGTCCAACACTTAAAACTGTAATATCTACATTATTTAACTGCTCTTTTAACTGAACTGCTTGTTCAATTGCATACTCATCGTACTCATTTATACGATATGCTAAATCATTTTCATCAAACCAATTTGCATTAGCATTTATTTTAAATTTTGATTCCATATCTGGAACTTGTTTAATACATACAAGTACTTTCATATTTTTATCCTTTTACGATTTTTTAAGTCTTTCAACAATTATTTCTGATAAATCTTTTACTACTAAGCTATCTTCACAATCAGCCATTTTTATTCCATCTTCAAACATTGTAAGACAGAATGGACAATTTGAAATCAAAGTAGGGGCTCCTGTCTCTTGAGCCATATTAACCCTTGCAATATTTATCTTAGTTCCAAGATGTTCTTCTGCAAGGATTCTTCCTCCTCCTGCACCACAACAAGAAGTATTTTTTCTACTCTTATCCATTTCTATAATATTTGCACCAGCTGCATTTAAAAGAGATCTTGGTTGGTCATCTATATCATTGTGTCTTACTAAATAACAAGAGTCATGATATGTACAATCAAATGCTTCTTCTTTCATAGGAATTCGATTCTCTTTTTCTAATCTATCAAGGAAAACAGTATAGTGTTCAACTTGTGTTTCAAAACCTAAATCCCTATAATCTTTGTTTAGTGTATTAAAACAGTGAGGACATGTTGTTACAATTTTAAGAACATTATATTTTCCTAAATTTTCAATATTTTCTCTTGCTAATTCTTGATATAAATATTCATTACCCATCTTACGAATAGGCTCTCCACAACATTTCTCTTCTTTTCCTAAAATACCAACTTTGATTCCTGAGGCATTACATATTTCAACAAAATTCTTTGCAATTTTTTGATTTCTTGCATCAAAAGAAGCATAACATCCAACATAATAAAGAACATCAACAGGATTTTTAACTATTTCATAAGTATCACTCATGATAACTACATCAAGTCCTATTGCCCAGTCTCCTCGTGAAGCCATTGCTAATCCCATTGGGTTACCATTTACTTCAACATTATCCATAGCTTGCATAACCTCATCACCTGCAAACTCACCTTCCATAAGAACAAGATTTCTTCTAAAATCAATGATTTTATTTACATGTTCATTATTAGCAGGACAAATATCTTCACAAGCTCTACAAGTTGTACAAGACCAAATAGAGTCTCGTCCAATATCATCAATTAAATTTATACTTGGGTCATTAAATGCAGCATTTCCAATTCTGTTTATTACATTCATTGGAGATAATGGTTTCCCTGTTGCATTTGCAGGGCAAATATCTTGACAACGACTACAATTAATACACGCATCTGCATCAAATATATCTTTCCATGTAAAATCTGTTACTTTTGAGACACCAAAACTTTCTATATTTTCATCTTCCATATTCAAAGTTACAAGTTTTCCTGTAGGTCCATTATCTTTAAATACATAATTAGCTGTTATTGTAAACATATGTCTTAATTTTGTAACTGGTATTACAATAAAAAAAGCTAAAACTATAAATAAGTGTACCCACCAAATTATTTTATGAGAAAGAAGAAGAACTCCATCACTAACATCTGAGAGCATATTTGCGATAACCATACCAACTGGTGAAAAAATCATCCATTCAGGATTAGTTTTTAATTCAGTTGCGGCCATTCTTACACCTTCAATTAAAAATCCTGTAATAAGAATTGCAAATAAAAGAATATGAATAATAGTATCTTCTTTTGAAGTTACTAAACTTTTAGGTTTAAATACAAATCTTCTTATAAATAAACCACCTAACATAATAATTCCAACTAAACCTGCAATATCTAAAGAAAATGAATATACTTTATAAAAGTCTCCTTTTAAAAATACATAATCAAAAAATAAATCTGTAATATCAGCTTGAACAAAAACTAAAAATGTCCCAATAAACAAAATAGTAAATGACCAAAAGAATATACTATGTGCAATACCAGGACGACTTCTTCTTCTAACTTTAATCTGTCCTGCCATATTAGTTAGCATATATTTAATTCTTTCAGCAAGATTATCTGTTCTATTTAAAGGTTTCCCTAATTGGTATACTTTATATCTTTTGTAAAAAAGATATACAACATATCCCATAGCTAAAAAAGTAAAGAAGTACATAAGTGCGATTGTTGTTAAACTATTTCCAACATTCCAATATATTTCTCTAGATATTTCCATAATACTCTCCACATAAATCTAAAATCAAATCTCAAATAATCTAGGAGTAAAATATTTTTACTCCTAAAAAGATTTATTTAATCAACATCTTACCTATGATAACTCTTTGAATTTCACTAGTACCTTCATAAATCTCTGTAATTTTTGCATCTCTATACATTCTTTCCACTTCATATTCACAAATAAATCCATATCCACCATGAACTTGAATAGCATCTTTTGTTACAAAAGTAGCCGTTTCAGAAGCTGAAAGTTTTGCCATTGCTGATTCCATAATGTATGGTTTATTATTTTCTTTTAACCAAACAGCTTTATAAATCATCATTTTACTTTGTTCAATTCTAACTTTCATATCTGCTAATTTCATCGATACTGCTTGGAAAGCAGAAAGCGGTTTACCAAATTGTTTTCTTTCTTGAGTATAATCAACTGATCTTTCAAATGCACCTTCTGCAATACCTAAAGCTTGTGCCCCAATACTGATTCTTCCAGCATTTAGAGTTTCCATTGCTATTTTAAATCCATCACCTTCTTTTGATAATAAATTCTCTTTAGGGACTCTAACTCCATCTAATCCAAAAGCTGTTGTATAACTTCCTCTAATACCCATTTTTACTTCATTTTTCATAACTTCAACCCCAGGAGTTGATAAATCAACAATAAATGCTGATAATCCTTTATGTCCTAATGATTTATCTTTTGTAGCAATCACAATACCTGTACCTTTATAAGCACCATTTGTAATAAATATTTTAGAACCTGTAATTACATAACAATCTTCTTCTTCAACATATTTAGTTTCAATATTTGCAACATCGCTTCCTGCATTTGGTTCAGTTTGTAAAAAACATCCGATTTTTTCACCACTTGCAAGAGCTGGAAGAAATTTCTTTTTTTGTTCTTCTGTCCCATAAGATAAAATTGGTCCACAACATAAAGAAGTATGTGCGGCAATTAAAACTGCAGAAGAAGCGCAAGCTTTTGACACTTCTTCCACTGTTAAAATATAAGAGAAATAATCCATACCAGCACCACCATACTCTTCAGGTATATAAGTACCTAAAAATCCAAGTTCACTCATTTGAGAAATTAAAGATTGTGGGATTTCATGTTTTTCATCGATTTCTAAAGCAATAGGTTTTATTTCATTATCAACAAAATCTTTAATGCTATCTATCAAAACTTTGTGATCTTCACTTAATTCAAAATTCATAATTATTCTCCTTGATTTGTTTAATATAAGGCAGTATATTTAGAAAAAATGACATTTTAATGATATTGATTAAGAAGAAATAAGAAATAATCAGCCCTTAAAATAAGGCTGATTATATTAAAAAGTAAAAAATAATTATGATTTATTAGATAAAGAATTTTCTGTATCTTCTCCTAAAAGAACGCTACTTTCTTGATGTTTACCTAATAATTTTGGTCTTTCCAATAAAAAATATAGTACTAAACCAATTACAATTGCATAAATTGTAGATTTAGGATCTGGCATAGATAAAGTAATTGCAACAATTCCAGAGACACCTCTTTCTGTTGAATTTTTTAGTTGTTCCATTCCTACAAGAATACAAATATATGCTGTTAAAATTAATGTAAGTGAAAGTGCAATTGGTAATACTGGTTTGAAAAATGTCACAAGTGGCAACATAAATAATGCTATCATTCCGCTAAGCCAAAAAGTTCCTCCTCCACTATAAATAGAATCCATTGATTTTCGCCCCATTGCATATCTTTCTGCCAAAGTAGCATGAGCAGCTGTCCATAATGGACCAGCAAGTCCAGGCCAAGGAGCGAAAAAAGAGTGTAATCCATTTCGTATTGCTGTAATCAAATGAACTCTATCAACATTTTCTTCTATTTTTTCATCTGTTCTAATATGGTCAACTCTTTTTACTAAGGTAAAGCCAACAATAATATCTCCAAAAGCGATAACATAAGCAATAAGTGCAGTTGGTATTGCTAATAAAAATACATCCCAAGAAGGTAAACCTGTAGAAAATATTAAATAATTCCACATTAATTGGAAATCAGGTTGAGTTATTCCCATTTTAATATCAGGTAAGGGATATTCTCCAACTACCCAACCTATTATTATTGCTATAATCATTCCTGACACTAAACCAAAATTTGCTATTTGTTTTGCAAACTTATTATTTTGAATTACATTTTTAAATGATAATGAAAATAACACATAAGCAGAAACTAAAGAACCAATTATAATAGAAATAGGTGTCGTATCAACTCTACCACCAAATTTCAACTCACCCATAAGTGCAGCTATTCCAGCTCCTATAATAACTCCTGATTTAAGAGAATTAGGGATAACTTCAACTAACTTTGATCCTAACCTTGTTACTCCTAAAAATAAGAATATAATTGTCACCTCAATTTGTAAAACAAACATAGCCTTGATTGCTTCTGGACCTGGTTCAAATCCTTTTAAGTAAAGTAAAACTACAGGAATTGCAGGAGTAATCCAGCCTGGAACTAAAGGAACACCCAATAATGCAGGTAAAAGGTAACAAATTCCTGCTACAAATGTAAATGCTAATGCAGCTTCATATGGCATTCCTAAATAAGTTTCTAACAATGGAATCATTGCTAAACCAACAACAAACATAAAAAATCCCTGAATCATTTCAGGTAATTCCCAACGATAGTGAATAAATGGAAATCTTACTTTAAAAGGACCTAATGGCCAAAAAGGTTGTTCTTCACCTTGGTTTCTCTTGTTAAATTGCATGGATACCTCTTTATAACTTGATTTTAAATTAATAATTGTCTTAATCTCTCCTTATTAATTTAAAAAAGTATATTTATAAAACATGACAATTTAATGATATTGGATTATTAAATAAGTGGAAATTTAAAAGGAATAATATTGTTTAGGAAATCTGTTTTTGTGGGCTTAGTATAGCTATAAAATAAATATCTTATAGCTATACTAAAAAAGAAAAATTATACTTTAGGAACAAATACTTCACCTTCTCCATCTATCACTATTTCACCTTTTACGCTACATACTGTTCGTAAAAAAACTCTTCTTCTTTCTAAATTGATTTCTCTAACAATAACTTTTGCAGTAACAGTATCACCAATATATACTGGTTTTAAGAATTTTAATGTTTGAGAAACCCAAACACAACCAATTCCAGGTAACTTTGTTCCAAATAAACCAGAAAAGAATGATGCTGAAATCATTCCATGTGCGATTCTTCTTTCCCATCTTGAATTTGCTGCATATTCATCATTTACATGAACAGGATTATGATCACCTGACATTCCAGCAAAAGTTTTAACATCAGCATCAGTTATTGTTTGAGAATAACTAGCTTCCATTCCTTCAATAATATTTTCAATTGCTATACCATCAACTATAAGTTTATTAGACATATTTTTCTCCTGCTTTTAAAATTAAATTAGTATATTTTTATAAAATGACAATTTTATGGCAACATATGAAAAATTAAATAAATTTAATTTTATGACTATATGTAACAAATTTCTTTATTAGATGTGCAAAATAACCATCAACAAAATATTTATTATAAATAAGTCCAATTGCATAATTTCCACCTAATGAGATTAAAACACCATTTAATTTTGCAGAAAATTCATCTGTATATTTATATGATAATTCATTATGAATATACGTAGATACATATTCTCCTGATTGTATAGCAAGTTGAGCAGTTGGAGCTAAATATTTATCATCTGACATTATTTGAGCAGCATCTCCTATAACAAAAATATCATTTTCATCTTTTAATTGTAAATTTTTATTTACAACATATTGATTTAATTTATTTATTTCATAATCTTTATTAGATTTAATATTTACAGCTTTGATTCCACCTGTAAAAATAAAATAATCATATTCAACTATTGTTTCATTCGTTAAATAAATTTTATTTTCATCTACATCTTTTATAAAGGAACCTAAATATATTTTTATATCTAATTCTTCTAATCTTTTGTTACAAGCTTCAACTAATCGTTCATCCATATTTGGCAAAACTGTTTTCATACCATCTACAATTATAATATTTATCTTAAAATTATTATTTATAAAATTTGAAAACTTATCTTTTATCAAAGCTGCCATTTGGGCTGCTATTTCTACCCCAGAAAGACCAGCTCCTCCAATTACTATATTAAATTCATTGGGCTCATTATTAAGATAAACTTTTTTATTTATTAAAGAATTAAATGTTTCAACTACTTTACTAGCACTTTGAAGAGTTTTGATACCAACTGAATATTTTTGTATATTTGGAACCTGAATAGGAAAATTTGTAAGAGCTCCTGTTGCAATTATCAAATAATCATAAGAATATTTCATATTATTAGACGTAACAATTTCTTTTAAATCTGAATCAAAAAATTCAACTTTTTCTTTATGAAATTTTATATTTGTATTTAAACTATTTATATATTTGTTTATATCTATAGTAACATCTGAAATATCATAAGTAGTTGACACAAAACCATAAGATTCAACTTGTATATAGTGATAATCATTTTTATCAAATAATAAAACCTCTACATTTTTATACTTTGAAAATTTTTTAACTGCATAAAGCCCCGCATAACTAGCTCCAATAATAATCACTCTTTTCATTTTAAGCCTTAATTATATAATTTCTGAATATTAATTAAAAATAATGATAAAAATATGTCAAGCTTTAGTTAAATAAAATTTCTTTTTAAAGTAAAAATATCATATCATTTTCATTTCTAGCAGTTAGAATTAAAAAATAACAAATCTAAGGAGAAATGAAATGTTAAAAAAAACTACAAAACTACTTGTTACATCTGCACTTATTGCAGGGTTAGCTACAGTTGCAAATGCAGCAGAAAAAGTAAAATGGACACTAGCAACAACTTGGGGTTCAACTCTTAATCCATTTATTGATGCACCAGTAAATATGGCAAAACTTGTAGAAGAGATGTCAGATGGAAGATTTAAAATAAGAATTGATGCAGCTAATAAACACAAATCACCACTTGGTATTTTAGATATGGTAAAAGGTGGTCAATATGATATGGGACACTCAGCATCATACTATTGGAAAGGTAAAGATGTTGAATTATTACCTTTTACAACTATGCCTTTTGGTATGACTGCACCTGAACAATACGCTTGGTTTTACTATGGTGGTGGTATGGAGTTAATGCAGAAAGCCTATAAAAAACATGGTGTTTTATCTTTTCCAGGTGGAAATACTGGTAACCAAATGGGTGGTTGGTTTAGAAAAGAAATTAACTCACTTGATGACTTAAAAGGTCTAAAAATGAGAATTCCAGGATTTGCTGGAGAAGTTATGGCAAAACTAGGACTAACAGTTACAAACATTGCTCCAGGTGAACTTTATACTTCACTAGAACGAGGAACTATTGATGCATTAGAATGGGTTGGCCCAGGTATGGATATAAATATGGGATTCCACAAAATTGCACCATATTATTATACAGGTTGGCATGAACCAGCTACTGAATTACAATTTTTGATAAATGAAAAATCTTATGCAAAATTACCAAAAGATTTACAACAAATTTTATTAACGGCTATGAGAGTAAGTGCTTATGATATGTATATTCAAAACTATCATATGAGTAGTGAAGCTTGGGATACAATGTTAAAAGAGTATCCAAATATAAAAGTTAAAACTTTCCCAAAACCAGTTATGGATGCTATGAAAAAAGCTAATGATGAGTTATTAACAGAATTAAAAGCTCAATCACCATTATTAAAAGAGACTTTAGAATCTCAAGAAGCTTACCAAAAAAAATCTAGAAAATGGACAGAAATGTCAGACTATTTATACCTAAAAGACAATTTATAAAAAACACTAACCCTTAAAAAGGGTTAGTTACTTAACTTAAAATAGATATAATAAATTTGATAAATATATAAACTATTTATATTTATTTGACTTATTTATAATTTCAAAAGGATTTTTATGTTGTTAAAACTAGAACGAGGTTTTGATAAATTTGCTGATATTATAGGCTATTTTACTGCTTTTATAATGGTACTTATGATTTTAAATGTAACTTATGACGTAGTTATGAGATACTTTTTTCATACAGGAAGTATCGCTATGCAAGAGATGGAATGGCATCTATTCTCAGTTATTATTTTATTAGGAATATCTTATACATTAAAAGAAGATGGGCATGTAAGAGTTGATTTAATCTATGATAGATTGACAAATAAAAAGAAAGCAAAAATTAATATGGTTGGAGTTGTTTTATTTATAATTCCTGTTGCTTTACTAATTGCAGTTGAATCTATTCCATTTGTTATTGAATCTTTCACATCACACGAACAAAGTGGAGATCCAGGTGGTCTTCCTTTTAGATGGATTGTAAAATCATTAATTCCCTTATCATTTTTCTTATTGATTATTACATCAATTGGATTTTTTATAAAAAATCTAAATGTTTACATAGGTTTGCATGATATGGATGGATATAATCTAAAAGGTGAAATAGAAAATTTAAAAAATGAATTAAATAAACATACACATCATGTAGTTGATATTGATGGAAAAGAGGAAAACAAATGATTGGTATAATTATGTTTTTTGCTTCATTAGCAATGTTACTATATGGTTTTCCTGTAGCATTTACTTTTGCAGCTGTCTCTTTACTATTTGGTGTAATTGCAGGAATTGTTGAGGTTGGTTTTGATGATGGAGTATGGCAAGGCTTAGTTGATGGACTTGATGAAGGTCTTGGGCTGTTTGATTTTATGCCATATAGAATTATGTCAATTATGCAAAATACTATTTTAATGGCTGTTCCTATGTTTATTTTTATGGGGATTATTTTACAAAAAACTGGACTTGCTGAAAAACTTTTAGAATCTATGGGTTTTTTATTTGGTGAAGTAAGAGGTGGAGTTGCTATTTCGACTGTACTTGTAGGAACTTTACTTGCTGCTTCTACAGGAGTTGTTGGAGCATCAGTTGTAGCTATGGGAGTTATTTCACTTCCAGTTATGATGAAATACAAATATAATTTACCACTTGCAACTGGAACTATCTGTGCTTCTGGAACTTTAGGACAGATTATTCCACCTTCAATTGTTTTAATCATATTAGGAGATGTTTTCCAAGTTCCAGTTGGTGATTTATTTGCTGCTGCTGTTTGGCCTGGACTTTTTTTAGTAGGAGCTTATATTTTATTTATTTTGATTGTTTCATACTTTAAAAAAGATATGGCACCATCAATTCCAAAAGATCCATCAAGAGGTTCTAAATCAAAACAAGTAATAAGTGCTTTAATTGCAATTATTCCTTCTTTAACTTTAATTATTTTAGTTTTAGGTTCTATTTTTGCAGGAGTTGCAACACCAACTGAATCTTCAGCTGTTGGATGTATTGGAGCTATTTTACTTGCAGTTTTATATAAAAGTTTTTCAATTAATATGGTAAAAGAAGCAGCTTTTGAATCAGTAAAAGTAACTTCAATGGTATTTGGTATCTTAATTGGTGCAACAGCTTTCTCAATGGTATTTACTTATACTGGTGGAGATGAGATTGTTGAACATTTTATGACAAATCTTCCAGGTGATGAAAAAATTGCCTTTATTTTATTTACTATGTTAGCTATTTTTATTTTAGGATTCTTTATTGATTTTGTTGAAATTTCATATATTATTGTTCCAATTTTAGTACCAATAGCTGATGCTTTAGGAATAAGTCCTGTTTGGTTTGCGATTTTAATTGCGATGAATTTACAAACATCATTTTTAACACCGCCATTTGGATTCTCCCTTTTCTATCTAAAAGGAGTAGTTCCACCAAGTGTAAGAACAATAGATATTTATAAAGGTGTGTTACCATTTATTTTTATACAAGTGGCTGTTTTACTAACCCTTGTATTTTTCCCAGAATTTTTTGGAATAACACAGTAATATTGTAAGAGGTTTTTCCTCTTACCTTTAATCAAGAAGAGATATGAAAACTAAAAATTTTTTTATACTTATTTTAAATCTAATCTTTAAAACAAAAGATAAAATGTTCTCTTTTATAAATGACCCTCAACAAAGAATTTATACTGTACCAAGGCTTGAATAATTAAATCTTTTTTTCAAAACAAAACAACAATTAGAAAAAGGAAAAAAATGTTAGATAGCAAATACCAAAAATTTTTTGATGAGATTTCATTGAAAATCTCAAAAGATAAAATCTTCACAGATAAACTACACACTTTAGCATATGGAACGGATGCCTCTTTTTATAGATTGATTCCAAAGATTGTAATCAAAACTGATAACGCAAAAGAGGTTCAAGATATTATTGAATTATCTAATTCTATGAATTTAAGCATTACATTCAGAGCAGGTGGAACTTCACTTTCAGGTCAAGCAATTAGTGATTCTATTTTAGTTATAACTTCTAGAAATTTTTCAAACTTTAAAATAGCAAGTGATGCAAGTTTTATCTCACTTGAACCAGCACTTACAGGTGCTCAAGTAAATGGATTGTTAGCAAGATATTCTAAAAAAATTGGACCAGATCCAGCAAGTATAAATGCTGCTATGATTGGTGGAATTGCTGCAAATAATGCATCAGGAATGTGTTGTGGAATTTCTCAAAATTCTTATAAAACTTTAAAATCAATGAAATTAATCTTTGCAGATGGAACTAAACTTGATACAGCTTGTGAAGAGAGTAAAAATGAATTTAGAAAAACTCATGCAGATTTCTTAAAAGATTTAAAAAGCTTTTCAGATGATACAAAATCAAATGAAGAATTAAGAGCAAAAATTGAGAAAAAATTTAAAATCAAAAATACATGTGGTTACTCTTTAAATGCATTAATTGACTTTGATGATGAGTTTGAAATACTTCAACATTTAATAATAGGAAGTGAAGGAACTTTAGCATTTATTGAAGAAGTAACTTATTACACAGTTGAAGATTTAAAAGATAAAGCAAGTGCCTTGATTTATTTTAAAGATATGAATGAAGCCTGTCATGCGGTTACAAAACTAAAACTTGCAAGGGATTCTAAACAAATTATAGTTGATGCTGTTGAACTTATGGATAGAGCAGCTTTAAGAAGTATTGAACAAGACCCAGCAATGCCAAAATTTATAAAAGATTTTGATGATGAAGTAACAGCACTTTTAATTGAAACAAGAGCAATTAGTGATGAAAAACTAAATATCCAAATAGCACAAATAGAAGATTTATTAAAAGAATTTAGTGTAAAAAGAGAAATTTATTTTACAAAAGATGAACAAGAATACACACTATATTGGAAAATTAGAAAAGGATTATTCCCAGCTGTTGGAGCTGTAAGAGTAACAGGAACAACAGTTATTATTGAAGATGTTGCTTATCCTATTGAAGTGTTAGCTCAAGCTACACTTGAACTTCAAGAATTATTCCAAAAATATGGTTATAGTGAAGCTTTAATTTTTGGGCATGCACTAGAAGGGAATTTCCACTTTGTATTTACACAAGATTTCTCTGATGCTAAAGAAGTAAAAAGATATGATGATTTGATGAATGAAGTTGTTAATTCAGTGGCAGTTAAATACCAAGGAAGCTTAAAAGCAGAACATGGAACTGGGCGAAACATGGCTGCATTTATTGAAGTAGAGTGGGGACATGATGCATATATCATGATGAAAAAAATTAAATCTCTATTTGACCCAAAAGGTTTATTAAATCCAGGTGTTATAATAAATGATGATAAAGAAGCTCACTTAAAAAATCTAAAAACACTTCCAGCTACAAATGAAATTGTTGATAAATGTATTGAGTGTGGTTTCTGTGAACCAACTTGTCCATCAAATGAATTAACATTAACTCCAAGACAAAGAATTGTAATAAATAGAGAAATATCAAGACTTGAAAGTATTGGAAATCATAAAGAAGCCAAAGAGTATAAAAAACTTTATCAATATGATGGAATAGAAACATGTGCAACTTGTAGTTTATGTTCAACTGCATGTCCTGTTAAAATTGATACAGGAAGTTTAACTAAACATTTAAGAGCTGAACAACTAACTCCTGGGGCAAAATCAATTGCAAATTTTGTAGCAAATAATTTTAGTGGTACATTAAAAGGTATAAGATTTGGTCTTCATAGTGCAAACTTTATGCATAAAGTTTTAGGAACACCAAGTATGGAAACATTCACTAAAACTATGAGAGATTTAAGTAGAAATTCTTTACCAAAATGGTCTATAACAATGCCAAAAGGTACAAATATAAACTTAAACTTTGAGCAACAAGTAAAAGATAAAAAAGTAGTATATTTTCCATCTTGTATTAGTAGAACAATGGGATTAAATGATGCTTCAAAAGAAGAAAAAGAACTATTTGATGTTACAGTTGAACTATTACAAAAAGCTAATTATCAAATCATTTTTCCCGAGAATTTACCAAATTTATGTTGTGGAATGCCATTTAGTTCAAAAGGATTTAATGAAGCAGCCCATACAAAATCAAGTGAATTAGAAGAAGCACTTTTAAATGCAAGTGAATTTGGAGAGTATCCAATTTTATGTGATACAAGTCCATGTACTAAAAAAATGATGGAGAGTTTTTCACATAAATTATCTATTTATGAACCAATAGAGTTTGCATTAACTTTTTTAACAAAAGATTTAGAATTTACTCCAATAGATGAACCAATAACTATTCACACAACTTGTAGTTCAAGAAAAATGGGACTTGAAGATAAATTTAAAAAATTAGCACTTTTATGCTCAAACAATGTAATAATTCCAGCAGATGTAAAATGTTGTGGATTTGCAGGAGATAGAGGCTTTAATTTCCCTGAATTAAATGATTCTGCACTAAGATATTTAAAAAAGCAAACAAATGGTGCTAAAATGGCATTTTCTACAAGTAAAACTTGTGAAATAGGATTGAGCGAAAAATCTGGGCTTGATTATAACTCTATTTTTTATCTAATAAATAAAGTAACAAAAGCAAAAAATTTATAATCTTTTTTCCATAAAAACAGATATTTACCATTTTTTTGGTAAAATATCTGCTTTACGAAAGAAGGAATTATAATGTACAAACTTTTTTTATCTCTAATTATTGGTTCAAGTATTACTTATGCAGCAATGGTAAATGGTATTGCATTGACTGTAAATGACGAGCCAATCACTCTTTATGACATTGATAGAACAATGGCTGTTAACAAAGTTAGTAAAAATGAGGCTGTTAGTTACTTGATTGACAAAATTTTATATGATCAAGTAGTTCAAGAAAACAATATAACTGCTGATGTTTTTGATGTAAATGATTATATTGAAAAACTTGCAAATGCAAATGGGATGGATGTTTATTCATTTAAATCAATTGTAAAACAAAAATATCCTGATTATTCTGTTTTTGAAAATGAAGCCAAAAATGCGGTAATTAGACAAAAACTTGTTCAAAAAATTGTAAAAGGTCAATTGGCAATTGCAACTGAAGAAGATATGCAATTATATTATGAAAAAAATCAAAATCAATTTATGACTGCAAAAAGTTTTGATGTAATTCAATATGCTTCAAAAAATAAAAATGCATTATTAGAAACTTTAAAAAATCCTTTAATCATCTCTTCAGAAGTTCAAAAAGCACCTTTGACTTTAGAGACTCAAAGTTTACAAGCTCAAATGCAATATTTATTAAATGAAACAAAAATAAACTCTTTCACTCCAATATTTACAGCAAATAAACAGTTTATTTCACTATTTATTACAAGAAAAAATGGCTCAACAGCTCTTTCATTTGAAAGTGTAAAAGCTAGAATTTTCAATGATATTATGAGTACAAGAGAAAAAAAATATCTTAAAGATTATTTTGAAAAACAAAAATTAACAGCAGATATAAAAATAGTTAGATAAAGGGAAATTAGATGTCGAGTATGTTTGAAGTAATAATTGGACTAGAAGTTCATGCACAATTAAATACAAAAAGTAAACTATTTTGTTCTTGTGCAACAAGTTTTGGAGAAGAGCCAAATACAAATGTATGTCCTACTTGTTTAGGATTACCTGGAGCACTTCCTGTTTTAAATAAAGAAGCAGTTCATAAAGCTATTATGCTAGGTACTGCACTTAAATCAAAAATTAATCAAAAATCAGTATTTAATAGAAAAAACTACTTCTATCCAGATTTACCAAGTGGTTATCAAATTTCTCAATTTGAAGTTCCAGTTGTTGGACTTGGTGAATTAACTATTGATTTTCCAGATGGAAGACAAAAAACAATTGGTGTAACAAGAGCTCACTTAGAAAATGATGCAGGTAAAAATATCCATGCAGGAACTGTTTCTCATGTAGATTTAAATAGAGCTGGAACACCTCTACTTGAAATCGTAAGTGAACCTGATATGAGAAGTGCAGAAGAAGCAATCTTATATCTTAAAAAACTTCACTCAATTGTTAGATATCTTGGAATTTCTGATGCTAATATGCAAGAAGGAAGTTTTAGATGTGATGTTAATGTTTCAATTAGACCAAAAGGTGATACAAACCTATATACTAGATGTGAAATCAAAAATATGAACTCTTTTAGATTCATTGAAAAAGCAATTCATTATGAAGTAAATAGACATATTGAAGCTTGGGAAGATGGAGTTCATTCAACTGAAATCGTTCAAGAAACAAGACTTTTTGACCCAAGCACTGGTGAAACTAGAAGTATGAGAGGAAAAGAAGATGCTGCTGATTATAGATATTTTCCAGATCCAGACCTTTTACCTTTAATTATTACAGATGAAATGATAAGTGAATACTCAAATATTCCTGAGCTTCCAGATGAGAAAAAGGAAAGATTTGTAAAAGAGTATGGACTAAAAGAGTATGATGCTTCAGTTATCACAGCTTCACTTGAAATGGCTAACTTCTTTGATGAAATGATGAAAGAAGGAATTAGTGCTAAAAATGCGACTACTTGGTTAACTGTTGAATTACAAGGAAGATTAAAAGAGGGTGTTACAATTGAAGAATCTTCAATAACATCAAAAACTTTGGCAACACTTGTAAAAAGAATTGAAGACAATACAATTTCTGGAAAAGCAGCTAAAGAAGTTCTTGATTATTTAATGGAAAATGATAGTGATGTTGACTCAGTTATTGAAAAACTAGGACTAAAACAAGTAAGTGATGATGGAGCTTTATTAGCTATTATTGATGAGATTTTAAATGCAAATCAAGATAAAGTAGCTGAATATAAAGCTGGTAAAGAAAAAATGTTTGGATTCTTCGTTGGACAAGCTATGAAAGCTAGTAAAGGAAGTGCTAATCCAAATAAAATCAATGATTTATTAAAAGAAAGATTAGCTTAATGAATCAAGGGTCTATTGCAGTAATTGGTGCAGGTAAGTGGGGACAAGCTCTTCATTTTGCACTAAGCCAAAAACAAAAATGCCTAATATCTTCAAGAAGTAAAAGAGAAATAGAAAATTTTGTTGATTTAGAAACTGCAATGGATTGCGAATATTTAGTAATCGCCATTCCTGCTCAAGAGATTAGAGGTTGGTTAAAAGAGAATTTTGTTTTTAAAGGACAAAAAATTTTAGTAGCTTCAAAAGGAATAGAAGCAAAAACTGGCGAATTTTTAAATGAAATTTATTCAAATTTTGTTCCTGATAAAAACATTGGATTTATTTCAGGTCCTTCATTTGCAGCAGAAGTTATAAAAGGTTTACCTTGTGCTTTAGTAATAAACTCAAAATCAAAAAAACTTTATAAATCCTTTCAACCATTTTTCCCAAATTTTATAAAAACTTATTTTAGTGCAGATGTAATTGGAGCAGAAATAGCAGGAGCTTACAAAAATGTTTTAGCAATAGCTAGTGGAATTTGTGAAGGTTTACAACTAGGCAAAAATGCACAAGCTTCACTAATTGCTAGAGGACTTGTAGAGATGCAAAGATTTGGAAAATATTTTGGTGCAAAAAAATCTTCATTTTTAGGATTAAGTGGAGCGGGAGATTTATTTCTTACTGCAAATTCTACTATGAGTAGGAACTTTAGAGTTGGACTTGGATTATCTCAAAATAAAAAATTAGAAGATATATTAAAAGAGTTAGGAGAAGTTGCAGAAGGTGTTAAAACAGCTGATGCAATTCATAATTTATCAAAAAAATACTCTATTTATACTCCAATTGCAAACGAAGTAAAACTAATATTAGATGGTAAAAATCCAAAAGATAGTCTAAAAGATTTATTGAAAAATTAGAGTTATGAATAGAATAATAATTCTAATATCTTTTTCTTTTGTATTAGCTATCCACCTTTTACTCCTATATTTTTACAAAAATTCTCAAATTCTAAAACCATATACAAAAGAAAATTCTAGTGTACAAATTCAACTAACTAAAATATCAAAAGTTGAAAAAGAACAAGAAAAACAACAACCCCAACAAGAACAAACAATAGTTAAAAAAGAGATACCAAAAATTCCTCAAAAAGAACCATTGAAAAAAAGTGAAAATGTTAAAAATATTGAAAAACAAAAGGTTATTGAAAAACAAGAAACAATAAAAGAAGAAACAGTTACAACAAAAACTGAAGAAAAAAATATAACACAAGAAAACATCACTAAAAAAGATTCAACAATAGATGAAATTAACGAAAATGTAAATAAAGAGATTGAAGCATTAATTGATGATTATGGTAAAAAACTCAGAGATGAAATAAATAAAAATAAAAACTATCCAACTATTTCAAAAAAGTTAAAAGAACAAGGTAAAGTAATAGTACGTTTTAGAGTGCTCAAAAACGGATTATTTGATGATATTAGTATTTTGATATCAAGTAATAAAGAAAGACTTGATAATGCAGCTTTAAATGCTTTATATGATACAAAAAAATATTTGCCCTATGATAATAGAATAAAAAAAGAGTTTATTGAATACAATTTGCCTTTAGAGTTTGTATTAAATTAACTCTAAAAAATGATAAGATTTAATTTATGAAAACAATATCACTTTTAAATCTTTTATATGCACTAATACCTTTGAGTTTAGTATATATTTACTATGTTAGATTAACAAACAACAAAACAGAAATAATTTATGCAACATTTAGAATGGTTATTCAACTTTTAGGTGTTGGTTATCTGCTTATTTATATTTTTGAAGAAAAAAATATTTTTATAGGAAGTTTAATACTTCTATTTATGATATTGATTTCAACATTTATTAGTATTAGAAATACGTCAAATAAAACATCAACTCATTTTATAAATATCTTTCTTTCTATATTACTATCAGGAATTTTTCATCTTATTCTAATGATTTATTTTATTCTAGATTTTGATACATTTTATGAACCAAGATATGTTATTCCAATTGCAGGGATGATATTTGCAAATTCTATGAATGTTTTGTCACTGTGCATAGAAAGATTTGAAAAAGAACTAATAAGAAATGATTCATTTGAGAAGTCAAAAGCAATAGCTTTTAAATCAGCGATGATTCCTCAAATAAACTCTTTTTTAGCAGTTGGATTAGTTACACTTCCAGGAATGATGACAGGACAAATTTTATCAGGTATAGATCCATTAATTGCTGTTAGATATCAAATAATGATAATGAGTACAATACTTTCAAGTGCAGGTTTATCAATGATGATATATTTTGCACTTAAAAAGAATTAACTATTTAATTTTTTATGAGTATCGCCCCAAAGGTAAAGCTGTTTTATAATTGGTTTTAATGTTTTTCCATATTCAGTTAAAGAGTATTCAACTTTGGGAGGAACAACCGGATAAACTTCTCTATGAACTAAACCATCCATTTCTAACTCTCTTAATTTTTGTATTAACATCTTTTGAGTTGCATTTGGTAATAATTTTTGAAGTTCACTAAATCGTTTTTTTTCATCCCTTAAATACCAAATAATTAATATCTTCCACTTTCCTGCTAATACGTCAATAGCTGTTTCTACGGGACATTTAAAATCTTTATCAAAATTTTCATTTTCAATTTTTTTATTCATCTTTTCTCCAAAAGTATCTTTTTAGATAGTACCTTACTTTAAAGTCAGTTCTTGTTCTTTTGTTATATTTTAGCTAAAGTTACAGTTGAAGTAAATAAATTAAGGAGAAAATTAATGAAAGCTTTTGTAGTTGAAAAAATCACAGATAAAGAATTTACAACAGAAATAAAAGAGTTACCTATACCTAAATGTAAAGAAAATGAAATTGTTATAAAAGTAAGTTACTCTTCACTAAATTATAAAGATGCATTAAGTTCAGTTGGAAATCCAGGAGTTACAAGAAAGTTTCCTCACATAACAGGAATTGATGTTGCAGGAACTGTATATGAATCAACATCTACAATATTTAAAGTTGGTGAAAGAGTTTTAGTAACTGGTTATGATATGGGGATGAATACAGATGGTGGACATGCTGAATATGTAAAAGTTCCAGCTTCTTGGGTTGCTAGAATTCCTGATTCAATCACTGATAAAGAGATAATGACTTTTGGAACAGCTGGATTAACAGCAGCATTAAGTATTAATGAACTTATTTCAAATGGTGTAAAAGCTGAATCTGGAGATATTTTAGTAACTGGTGCAACAGGTGGAGTTGGTTCAATTACAGTTTCAATATTAAGTAAATTAGGTTATAACGTAACAGCACTTTCTGGGAAAAAAGAGAAAGCTGAATACTTAAAAAGAATTGGAGCAAATGAAGTTATATCAAGAGAAGAATTTCTTGATTCATCTAATAAACCATTATTAAGCGAAAAATATGCAGGTGTAATTGATACTGTTGGTGGTGAAATTTTAGCACAAGCATTAAAACAAATAAAATATGATGGAGTAGCAACTTGTTGTGGATTAACATCTTCTCATGAGCTAAATACAAATGTATTTCCATTTATTTTAAGAGGTGTTAGATTAATTGGTATTGATTCAGTTGAATGTAAATTAGAGAAAAAACAAGCTGCTTGGGAAAAACTTGCAAGTAGATGGAAAATAAATACTTTAAGTAATATAACAAATGAAATAACATTAAACGAAATAAAAGAGGCTTATGAACATTTATTGTCAGGAAAAGCAGTAGGAAGATATGTAGTAAAAATAAAAGAGTAGATTAATTTTAATCTACTTTTATTTCGCCTGTTTCAACTTTTTGACTATATATAGTCTCTTTCCCTAATTGTAAAATTTTTGCTTGGTCAATCCATTGAAGATTTTTTGCATAACCAGGAAGAAGTAGAAAATTCTCAATCCATTCTGCATTTTTATTTGACCATCTTGCAATTTGTTCAAAGTGATAAATTCCTAAATTATTTAAATCATTTTCAACTTTTGAGTCAATACCTTTTATTTTTTTTAGATTATCTTTACCTGTTGGTTTTGGAGAACTTAAAACTAAAGGTTTATAATCTAAAGGAGAACTTCTCTTAAAAATAGGATTAATTGAGGTTCTTGTTCCAACTTCATCTTTTGTTTCTGACGAACTATCACTTTTAATAGGTTTTATATTTGGATTAGACGCTTTTGCAACAATATATCCTATAAAAAAACCTATAATTAAAGCTATAACTAAGTTTGTCACTATAAGTGGAGCAATCTCTAACATTATATTAATCTCCTAAAATATTAAATTCAACTCTTCTATTTATCTCTGACAAACCATTTTCATCATCTTTTGCAATAGGAAATTCTTCACCATATCCAATAGCAGTAATTTTATCTTTTGAAACACCTAAAGAAACAAGAAATTCTTTTACACTATTTGCTCTATCTTGAGAAATTTGTTTATTAAGTTCATCTTTCCCTCTTGAATCCGTATGACCTGCTACTTCAACTTTTAAAGTTGGGTTATCAATTAATATTTTTGAGATATCTTGAATTACCAATTTAGAATCTTCTGTTAAAGTTGTACTTCTTCTTTCAAAAGTAATCTTTCTAGTTTGTAAAAGATTATTTATTAATAATTGTACATCTTCTTTTGTTGAAACTTGATTAGAAGTCTGTTCATTTTGTACTTTAATTTCATTATTTGTTTCATTTTGTACAGTATTTGTAGTATTTTCTGAAATTATTTCTTCTTTTTTAGGTGTATTATTTTGAACAATTACATTTGGAAGTCTAATATCTGTTTTTAAATCTATATTTAATCTTGAAATAAGAGTTTCTAATAAGTCTTTATAATTTGAATCTTTCAACTCACCAGATAAAGTAATTTCATTATCAACTACAGTAATTTTTGAATTATCCGAGAAAAAATCTTTAAATGGTATTATTAATGGTGAAACACTTTCTAATACATTTTCATCTAAAACTCTATTATCTTCAAATTTATAATCACCTTCTCTATTTACATTTAAAAAATCAGCTACTATTGATGCATCTTCTTGATTTGCAAACAAACCACTCATTTCAATAACACCAGATTTTTTTTCAAGTACAAAATTAGCTGGTTTATCCTCTTCTTTTTCACCGAATAAATTGAAGATTTTATCTTTAAAAGATATTAAATCATCTGTAAAAGTATCCTCTTTTATAGAAGTTGAATTTGTTTTTTTACTAAAATAATCATTGTAATCAAAACCATAAATTGAGAAAACATTCAAAAGAAGAAAACACACAAGTAAAAAAAATATTTTTCGCAGAAGAGACATCCAAACCCTTTTTATAATATAATTTGCTTTATTATATCTTTAGTATACTAACTATAAGTTAAATTGGTTTTACATTATACACAAAAGAAAAAGAAATATGTAGAAGTTTTACTTAGTAAAATAAATTAAATATAGAATTTACAGAAGAGATATAAGATTTAAACATACAAATCCAGATAAAATGTACGGATTTGGATTTGAAAAAGCTGATTCAATTTTAATTGCAATTAGTCAAACAGCAAGGATTTAATCGTAAAAATAATACAGGATTAAGTCTTGGAGAAAATAGTTTATTACAAAGCGATGAAAATGGAGTTACAACTAGACGTGGAGTTTTCGCTTCTGGTGATGTGGTAACAGGTGCACGAACAGTTGTAGAAGCAGTTGCAATTTCAATTGAAGAGTATATAAATACTTTTCCACCTAAAATGAAGCCTTATTAGGCTTTATTTAGGATTTCTAACCAAAAATATTTATTTGCTACACCTTTTTCTACTGGCTTCCAACCATAAGTTATAGAATGTAAATATAAAACATCATCTAATAATTTAAAAGTTAATTCTTTATTTGTATATTTTCCTAAAATTTCTGAAAAAATTGCATAAACATGATTTTCATCTTCATCAATTTTGTAATTAAAATTATCTAAATTTTCTAATTGTTTATCTAAAAAATCTTTGATTCTATCTTTTGACATAATTATCCTTTTTGTAATGAAAGCGCGTATTGTATAGTTTTAATACTTGTATCTATATAATTTATATACTATTGATTACAATCAATGATTGACAAAATCTAAACACCTATAATTTCTGAAAAATTTTTAAGGATTATAAATATGAGTATGTTTTGTTATCAATGTGAAATGAGTCAAAAAGGTGGTTGTGGAAGTACAGGAGCAACAGTTGGAACGTGTGGAAAAGATGAAAATCTTTCAAGGCTTCAAGATATTATGATTTTTGGTTTAAAAGGTCTTAGTGCATATAGAGAACATCTAAACACTTTTAAACCAGAACTTACAAAAGAGATAGATGATGTTATGAGTGAAACTTTATACTTTACTCTTACAAATGTAAATTTCAATTTTAATGACCATATAAATCAACTAATGAAAGTTGGAAGTGCTGGAGTTAAAGTTATGAATTTATTAGGTGAAGCACATACAAATAGATTTGGTATTCCAACACCAGTTAGAGTTCCTCAAAATAAAGTTGAAGGAAAAGCTATTTTAGTTTCTGGACATGATTTAGAGTTTTTTGAAAAACTATTAATTGCAACTAAAGATAAAGGTATAAATGTATATACACACTCTGAAATGTTACCAGCTCACGGTTACCCAGAACTAAGAAAATTCAAACACCTAAAAGGAAATGTAGGAAAAGCATGGTTTGACCAAGCAAAACTAATGGAGAAATTTACAGGAACATTTGTAGTAAATACAAATTGTATTGTTCCTCCTAAAAAGAATTGTTCTTATATTGATAGAGTATTTACACATAAAATTGTTGGAATTGAAGGTTCAACTCCTATTGAAAATTATGATTTTACTGCATTAATCGAAAGAACTTTAGCTTGTCCTGACGCGAATGGAATTGATTTAAATGAAAATACAACACTTGTAACTGGTCACAACTATAAAACAGTTCTAACACTAGCTCCTCAAATTTTAAAAGCAATAGAAGAGAGAAAAATCAAACAATTCTTCGTAGTTGCAGGTTGTGATGCACCAGGGAAACCAGGAGAATATTATAGAGAATTAACTCAAAACTTACCAAAAGATACTGTGATTTTGACTTCATCTTGTGGGAAATTTAGATTTAACGATATTGATTTTGGAGAAATTGAAGGAACAGAAATTCCAAGATATTTAGACTTAGGACAATGTAATGACTCTTATGGAGCAGTAGAAATTGCTAAAGCTTTAAGTGATGCACTTAAAACTCCAATCAATGATTTACCAGTATCAATTGTATTATCATGGATGGAACAAAAAGCTGTGATTATTCTTTTAGCTTTATTCTCACTTGGAGTGAAAAATATCTATCTTGGACCAAAACCTCCACAATTTGTAAATGAAGATATTTTCAACTTCTTAGCTGAAAATTTCAACCTTACACTTACAACAAATGCGAAAGATGATTTGAAAAAACTTCTTATTGCATAAAAATAAAGGGACTTTTTCCCCTTTATTTATTCCAGTTTTTATATGGATTTTTCATCAAATTTGAGTTGTAATATCTTTCATCTGATGTAACTTCTTCTTTTATCCAAGAAGGAAGTTTTATAGTTTCATTTTCATCTAAAAGTTCAACTTCTGCAACAACTAAACCATCATTGTCGCCATAAAAAATATCAAGTTCAAAAGTATGATTTTCATAATCTATCAAATATCTTGTTTTATCAATAACTGGCTTTTGACAAAGTTTATCAAGCATCTCATTTGCTTCATCTACTGGTATTTCATATTCAAACTCCAATCTAGTTGCTCCAATATTTGAACCTTTTATAGTTAAATATGCTTTATCATTTTTTACTCGCACTCGAACAACTGCATCTTTATTTGTTGATAAATAACCTTGTTTTATTCTATTTCCATTTTCTAAAGTTCCAAGTTTTTCCAAATCTACAAGGTATTTTCTTTCTATTTCTAAGGCCATATATATCCTCTTTTTTGTTTTTGTAATTTTATCGAAAAAATTTATTTGAAACTATTTTTTTGTGATAGAATTAAAAAAAGGAGTTATAATGAAAACAATAGTAAGTTTATTGGTGTTTTTAAGTGCTATTTTTGCTTCAGATGTTCCTGAAGAATTTGATAAACTTCTTTACGAAAAAGGTGAAAAAGTTTTTGAAAAAAAATGTATGGAATGCCATGAAAAATATATGGATATTCCACTTTTAATGAAAAATTTTATAGAAGAAAATAATAAACTATTAAATCTAAAAGCTCCAACTGGAAATGAAATCTCTTTTAGATTAAAACAACAAATCGGTCATAGAGATGATATAGAGTTCCAACTTCATCAAACAGAAGAGTTTATGAAAGATTATCTATTTAATCCAGATAGAGCAAAAACTATCTGCTTAGAAGGTGTAATAAGACACTTTAAAACTATGCCAAGCCTTGAAGGAAAAGTTAGTGAAGAAGAAATCTATCAAGTAAATCACTACTTATACTTTTTAGAAGGATTCAATGGAATTAATAGCTTCTTCCACAAAGAAGAATTAGAATTAAAATAAGGAAAATATATGAAAAAATTTGTTTTATCTATGGTTACTTTAGTTTCACTTGCTTTTGCAGATGGAAATATTACTTATAAAATTGATGGAAAAGATTATGAAGGCTACTATGTAAGTGCATCAAAAAATGCACCATTAGTTTATATGGTTCATGATTGGGATGGAATTACTGATTATGAAATAAAAAGAGCCTCTATGTTAAAAGATTTAGGTTATTCAGTTTTTGCAGTTGATTTATATGGAAAAGGTATTCGTCCAACTGAACTAGCAGATAAAAAAGCTATGACAAAATCTTTATATGATAATAGAGAAGAGATGAGAAAAAGACTAAATGCTGGATTTGAAGAGGCGAAAAAACTAGGTCTAAATACAACTAATTCATTAGGAATGGGTTATTGTTTTGGTGGAAGTTCTATTTTAGAAATGGCAAGAAGTGGAGCTGATTTAAAAGCATTTGTTCCTTTTCATGGAAATTTAGCGACACCAGCAGGAGAAGACTATAAAAATACAAAAGGAAAAATTGTAGTTTTCCATGGAAGTGCAGATACAGTTGTGCCTTTTAGTGAATTTGCTGATTTAGCAGTAGAACTAGAAAAAACTGGACTTAACCATGAAATGATAACTTATAGTGGAGCACCTCATGCTTTTACAGTATTTGGAGCAAAAAGTTATAGGGAAGATGCAGATAAAAAATCTTGGAAAAGATTTACAGAAGTTTTAGAAGAAACTTTAAAATAAAAGCAAGTTTTACTTGCTTTTATAGTTTGATAATTCTATTAGATTCTTATCTGGATCTCTTACATAAATAGATTCTATTTCGCCATTAGCTCCTGTTCTACTTACAATTCCTTCTTCAATTTCTATACCTAAATTCTCTATATGATTTTTTGCTTCACGTAAAGGTGTTTCTATTATGAAACACAAATCAGCACTACCAGCTTTAACATTAAATGCTTTTGGCTCAAATTCGCTTCCTAATAGATGTAGATTAATTTTCTGATTGCCAAATTTTAAAGCAACTCTTGTACCTTTGAAAATCTCTTTTTCCATACCTAAAACATTTGTATAAAACTCTACTGTTTTATCTATATTTTTTACAGTTAAAACTAAGTGGTCTAATCTATTTATTTTTATCATCTTAACTTTCAAGTATATCTAAAGTTGATTCCCAAGTATCTATAAAGATATGTTTTTCTAATCTTGCTTTTATTTCATCAGGAATTTTTATAGCCATTTTTGTAGTAAAATCATAATGAATCAAAACTGATTTTGAAGAAGTACATAAAACTCCCTTTTGATAAACTGCATGTTTTAATTCAAAAGATGAATTTCCTATCTTTGAAACTGCAGTTTTTACAACCACTTCATCACCCCAAAAAACCTCTTTTAAAAAGTCATTTGAACTGTGAGCCATCACTAAGTTCCATTTTTTTACATCTAAGTTTGGTAAAAATAGTTTGTATATTGGCTCTCGTGCCGCTTCAAACCAAACTCCGTAAGTATTATTATTTATATGCCCTAAAGCGTCTGTTTCGCTAAATCTTGGCATTATATTTTGTGTTAACATTATTTTCTCCAATCAAAAAAAATAGTTTAACAAAATGAGTTTAGAGAAAAGTTAATTACTATTTAGTTTCTTTTAATTCTTCATATCTTTTCAAAATCTTCTCATTTTTTCCAAAAGCTTTTTTATCATATTCTAATAATTGTTTTTCAATATATTCATTTAATATAATATGTTCAAAAAACTCATAATATTCAACTAGTTTTTTAAATCTTCTTTTTCCAATATTTCCTAAACAATGATAAAACAAAAATTCTAATTCATCTTTTGTAAATTGTGCTCTGAAAATATTTATATATCTTTGTTTATTTTGAAGATTACTTTTATCTATAAATTTTAAGATTTGATATATTTGACCAAAATAGACTCCTGTAATAAATTCATAATTTTTATTAAAATCATCATAATTTGGATATCTTTTTAAAACTTTAAATAATTTAGTAAAAGCTACATAACCTGAATCATCACCCAAAGAAATACTTCCTTTAGTATTTGATAATAACTCTACTAATTTAAAAAAGTATTCTCAAACATTTGTAATTTTGTAGCTTCATTCTGAAGTTTTAAAGATTCACTCTGTTCTTGTTGTGCAATACGTGATTCTTTTAATTCTTCCTTTGTTTCTCTTAACTCTTCTCTTGATAACTCTAATTCTTCAGTCTGTATTTTAATTGTATAAATTATTGCAAATAAGCTAAATAAAGCAAAAATTGGATTTAAAGTTCCACCTATGAAATCTCCAAATGTTCCCCAATCAGCTTTTTTTGTAGTATCTAAATCGAATATATTAAAAAAATAAAATACTAATAAAGCAATAAATAAAAATATTGCAAAACCTAATATCAGATTTAAAAAATTTAATTTTGATGAGTTTTTTTCTTTAGAAGCCATAAAAATCCTTTTTAATAGTTATTTTATTCAAGGTCAAGGCGGGGTGATTTTTTTGCGAGGGAGCATACAAGCAGTATGTGACTGAGTAAAAAAATTGCTCCAACGCTGAGATTGGGTAAAAGAACTATTAAAAATCGTCGAAGTCAATAGAACCTTTTGAGTAGTTTACTACATTCCCTTCGAAGAAATTCGTTCTTTGGTCATTAAAACTTGCATAACCATCAACCCATGGAATAGGGTGTTTTACATTGTATTCTGGTTTATATCCAACAGCTTCAAGTCTTCTATCTGCTAAATATTGAATATATTGTTTGATTATTCCATCTGTAAATCCAAGAATTTGTCCTTGAGTGATATACGCTCCCCAAGATGCTTCAAGCTCTACCGCTTTTCTAAACATTGCTCTTACAGTTTCTTCTAACTCTTGTGTGAATAAGTCAGGTCTTTCTTTTCTAACACTATTTATCATATTTTGGAAAAGTAAAAGGTGAGTCACTTCATCTCTTTGGATAAATCTAATCATTTGTGAAGACCCAAGCATTTTTCCTGATTTTCCAAGGGCATAAATAGCTGCAAATCCTGCATAAAAATATAAACCTTCTAAAATCTGATTTGCAAAAAGTGCTAAAACAATCTTTTCATCAGTGATTTCACCTGAAAGATTTTTATAAACATCTGCAATATACTTGTTTTTTTCTCTCAATTTTGCATCATTTTTCCACATATCATAAATCAAATCTGTATTATCTGAAATAGACTCAACCATAACCGCATAAGATTTACTATGATTCGCTTCTTCATAAGATTGTCTTGCTAAACAAGCATTTATTTCAGGTGCAGTTATATATGGATTTATATTATCCATCAAATTATTTGTTTGTAATGAATCCATAAAAATAAGCTGACTTAAAACTAAATCATACATTCTTTTTTCAGCTGGTGTTAAAAACTTATAATCCTTTGCATCACCTGTCATCTGAACTTCTCTTGGAAACCAAGTATTTGCTTCCATTGTATCCCAAAGATTCAACGCCCATTGATATTTCATTTTTGTGAAATTGATCATTCCATCACTATTTCCACCAAAAACTCTTCTATCATTTAAGCTCTCTTTAGAATCAGGGTTATAATTAGTTTTTCTTTCCATTAGTAGTCCTCTATATTTTCAATATTTTATTCAAATCTATTTTATGAAATGAGGTTATCTTATTGACAACCTGCACACTCCATACTTCTATCTTCTACATCATTTTTTGCTTCTGGACTTTGGCTTCTTAAATAATATGTTGATTTAAGTCCGAGCTTCCAAGCTAATGTATAGATTTCATGTAAATATTTCCCACTTGCTTTATCTAAACTCATAAAAATATTTGTTGATTGCCCTTGGTCTATCCATTTTTGTCTAATTGCAGCTGCTTTAATAACTTGTAATTGATCAATTTCAAATGCAGGTGTATAATATGCCCAAGTTTCAGGTGATAATTTTGGTACAACAACAGGGATTAATCCTGATAAATTCTCTTCAAACCATTTTCTTTTGTAAACTGGCTCAATTGCTTGTGTAGTTCCAACTAAAATTGAAATAGATGAAGTAGGAGCAACAGCCATTAAGTAACCATTTCGCATACCATCTTTTTTAACTTTTTCTCTTAATACATCCCAATCATAAGAAGTATCAAATAAGTCTTTATCTACAAGTGCATTTACAGCTTGTGGTGCATGATCATGAGGCATAATTCCTAAAGACCATTTTGAACCTTCAAATGTTGGATAAATACCTTTTTCAATTGCTAAATCTGAACTTGATTTAATTGCGTTATATGAAATTGCTTCCATAACTTGGTCAATTTTTTTGAAGTGTTCATTTGAACCCCAAGCTAGTTTATATTCAGCTAACATTTCAGCTTCACCCATAACACCAAGACCAATACTTCTTGATTTTAGGTTTGTTACTTTTACTTTTTTAAGTGGATAGAAGTTTAAATCTATTACATTATCAAGCATTCTAATAGCAATTGGAACTACTCTTTCGATGTCTTCTTTTGTATTTATTCTTGAAAGATTTACAGAAGCTAGGTTACAAACAGCTGTATCTCCATCAATTTTTTCTTTCTCAACTATAAATACTCTTTTTCCATTGATACTATCAAGTGCAGAAACTTTGTTTGCTTTTTTAGTAATTCCACCATCAACTAATACTAAATCTTCTTCATCAAAAGTTTGAACAGAACCATCTACAAACTCTAATCTGATTTTGTAGTAGTTAGGATTTGTATTTTGGAAAATCTCTGTACAAAGATTTGAGCTTCTGATGTGTCCCACGTGTGAATTTGGATTTGCTCTATTTGCATTGTCTTTGAAACATAAAAATGGACTTCCAACTTCAAAATATGAAGTTAAGATTTTTTTCCATAAATCTTTAGCTTTCATTCTATCTTTTGTGATAGATTCATCATTTTCATAAGCAATATATTTTGCTTTGAACTCATCACCATAACATTCACTTAAATCTTTAACTTCATAAGGATCAAACAAAGTCCAATGAGAATCTTCTAAAACTCTTTCCATAAATAAATCTGTAATCCAAAGAGCTGGGAATAAATCGTGAGCACGTCTTCTTTCTTCACCAGAGTTTTTCTTTAAATCAACAAAATCTACAATGTCCATATGCCATGGTTCCATATAAACAGCAATTGCACCTTTTCTTGTACCTAATTGGTCAACAGCAATTGCAATATCATTTGTAATTTTTAAAAATGGTACAGTTCCACCAGCAGCACTTTTGTGGTCATCAATAACTCCACCTAAAGCTCTGATTTGGTTCCAATCCCAACCAATTCCTCCACCATATTTAGATAGAAGTGCCATCTCTTTGTATCCATCAAAAATACCTTCTATGTTATCAGGACTTGACCCAATATAACAAGATGATAATTGATGTCTATTTGTTCTAGCATTTGATAATGTTGGAGTTGCAAGCATTACTTCAAATTTAGAAATAACATCATAAAATTGTTTTGCACATTGTTGTTTATTTTTTTCATCTTGAGCTAAGAACATTGCAATTGCCATAAACATTTGTTGAGGAAGTTCTATTGGCTCTGCATTTCTATTTTTGATTAAATATCTATCGTATAAAGTTTTAATACCTAGGTAGTTAAATAAAAAGTCTCTTTCAGGTTTAATATATGCATTTAAGTCTTCTAAATCATAACCTTCACCCAAACTTGGAATTAATCTTCCAGCTTCTTTACCATATCTTAGATAATCTCTTAAATGGCAATATGGCTCACCTTTAATACCATGAGTTACTTTTCCAACCCTATGGTATAAATCAAATACAAATAATCTAGCAGCTACAAATGTCCAGTTTGGAACATCTATATCTATTTTTTCAACTGCTGTTTTTATTAAAGCATCTTGAATATCTGAACTACTCATACCATCAATAAATTTGATTTGAGCATCAAGCTCTAACTCACTTTGACTAACACCATCTAAATCAGCTGTTGCCTCTACAGTCATTTTTTGAATTTTAGTAATATCTAAAACTTCTTTACGACCATTTCTTTTTTGAATCATAATTCCCATAAAATACTACCTTATTATTTAAAAACTCTATTAAAAATAGCGTCTACATTTTTTGTGTAATAATCAAAGTTAAAACACTCTCTAATTTGCTCTTCACTTAATGATGCTCTTAACTCTTCATCACCTAATAGATATTGAAGATATAAAGATTCACCTTTTTCATTTGTAGTTGGTTTTCCTTTTTGAATCTCTTCCCAAACTTTCATAGCATTTCTTTGAACAATTCTATAAGCATCTTCTCTACTTACACCAGCAAGTGGAAGTTCTAATAAAACTCTTTGAGAGAATACTAATCCACCAGTTAAGTTTAAGTTTTTCATCATATTTTCAGGCATAACTGTAAGATTTGCAATAACGCTATTCATTCTGTGTAACATAAAATCAGTTGTGATAAAAGCATCTGGTAACCAAAATCTTTCAGTTGAAGAGTGAGAAATATCTCTTTCATGCCAAAGTGCAACATTTTCCATAGCAGGAATTGCATATGCTCTTATCATTCTTGCAAGTCCTGTAATATTTTCAGTTAATATTGGGTTTCTTTTATGTGGCATTGCAGAAGACCCTTTTTGCCCTTTTGCAAAATACTCTTCAGCTTCGTAAACTTCTGTTCTTTGTAAATGTCTTACTTGAACTGCAAATTTTTCAACAGAAGATGCTAAAAGTGCTAAAGCCGTAGCAAGTCTAGCATATCTATCTCTGTGAATTACTTGATTTGAACAAGGTTCTGGTTTAAGACCAAGTTCTGCCATCGCATACTCTTCAAGTTCAAGTGGTGCGTGAGCAAAGTTACCCATAGCTCCTGAAATTTGTCCAACTGCAATAACATCCATAGTTTCTTCTAAATTTTTTAAGTGCCTTGCAACTTCATCATACCAAACAGCTAATGTTAAACCAAAAGTAATTGGCTCACCATGAATACCATGGCTTCTACCTACCATTAGAGTCATTTTGTGTTCAAATGCTCTTTTTTTGATAGATTCCATCAACATTTTTACATCTTCAATAATAATTTTTAAAGAGTCTCTCATTTGAAGTGCAACACCTGTATCAACAGCATCTGATGAAGTCATACCATAATGGAACCATCTTGATTCATCACCTAATGATTCAGATACACTTGTATTAAAAGCAATTAAATCATGTTTTGTAATAGCTTCGATTTCTTCGATTCTTTCAACTGAAAAAGTTGCATTTTTTACAATTTTCTCACAATCAGAATCTGGAATAAGTCCTAATTTATTCCAAGCTTTTACAGCAGCCTTTTCAACTTCAAGCCATGCTGCATATCTTGCATGTTGCGTCCAATTCTTTGCCATTTCTTCTCTTGCGTATCTTTCAACCATCTAATGTCCCTTGTAATCATATTTTCTATAAATTTTATTAAAAATTTTCATTAATTTTAGTATGATATTGTATCTAAAAAGACAAAATCTAAAATTAAAAAATCTAATAAAAAATAATAGAATTTGAAAAAAAACATAGGAAAAAAATTTGCCATTTACATTAAGAAAACATAAAGCAATTAAAGATAAAAAAATACAAATATTTTTAATTCAGAATTTAGGATTAGACCCAAAAGTAGGGCAAAGACTAACATCAAAAGGAAGAATTTTTGATGAAAATATGAATACAATAAATACAGGAGACGTTATACCTACTGATTATATCTATATTGCTGTTTTTGAGGGAATGACAAAAGGATTAAAGCCTCTTTTAGAGTTCAAAGATTTTGCCATATTTGATAAACCTACAAATCTTATGGTTCATCCTATTTCAAAAAATACTCCTTACTCTTTACTTGATGAAATTCGTTACCATTTTGGAGAAAATGCAAATTTAATACATAGAATTGATGCAGAAACATCTGGGCTTGTAATTGTAGGAAAAAATAAACAAAGTGAGATTGATTTAAAAGAGATGTTTCAAGAGAAAAAATATCATAAATCTTATTTAGCAATTGTTCAAGGTGAATTAAAAGAAGAGATAACAATTAATAAAGGACTTGATAGAGAAGGAAAAGCTATTGGGGTTAGAATGATGGTTTGTGATAAAGGCAAAGAATCAATAACAATTATAAAACCTATCAAATATAATAAAGAAAAAGATTTAACACTAATTGAAGCTTTACCACTAACTGGAAGACAACATCAAATTAGAGTTCATCTTCACTCAATTGGTCATACGATTTTAGGTGACCCAATTTATGGAGTTGATGATGAAAATGCAGAAAACTATCTAAATAAAACTTTGAGTGAAGAAGATAGATTTACTGTAACAAAATCAAATCGTTTATGGCTTCATGCAAATTATTTAGAATTTGAATATAAAAATGTTACTTATAAAATCTTCTCAAAAAATAGAGATTTATATAAAGAATTTCTATTTTAGTGATATAAATTTTTATTATAAATTAGCTTTACACAAAAAGATTATTTTATTATTTAAGAAAAATACACATCATAGATATAATCGCCTATGTGAACCTTCATTCATTGATTTAATATATATTAATAATTTTTATCAAATATTATTAAAAATAAATATTTATCATTTTTTAAGGGAAAAATATTAAAATCACTAATAAAATTTAACTGTTAAAGAAGAGAGATGCATTTGAAAAATAGAGAAATTGAACTAAATAAAAAAACGATGATTGTTTCTGAAACAAATGAAAAAGGGATAATAACTTACGCAAACAGTGACTTTTGCATAATTGCAGGCTACACAAAAGAAGAATTAATTGGAAATCCTCATAGTATGGTAAGACATCAAGATATGCCAAAAGCTGCTTTTGAAGATTTATGGAAAACAGTAAAAGCAGGTAAGATTTGGAATGGAATAGTTAAAAATAGTACAAAAAATGGTGGATATTATTGGGTAAATGCAACTGCGTATCCATCAAAAACTAGAAATGGGGAGATTCGTTACATTTCTGTTAGAGTAAAACCTACAAAAGAAGAAATAAAAAAAGCCGAAATGCTTTATAGAACAATGAAATAAGGAGCTTTATGTTTTTTTCAAATAAAGGTAATATTGACATATTAGAAGCTCTTGATAACATTGATTTATTTATAAATAATAAAATAAACTCTCTACCTGAAATAACTGGTACTTGTACAGGATTTAACGAACAAATAAAGAATAAAATAGAAAAAATAAATAACTCTTTAAAATTAAAAAATGAAGAAGAGTTAAAAGTATTTGGCGAAATAATGCTGATATCTGAGAAATTAGCAGATGGAAACATTGATGATGAAATTCATCATGTAGAAACATCAAATGAAAAATTAAACTATATATCAAACACATATAACACTTTAGTAGAAAATCTACGAGTTATAATAGAAACTATTCTTCAAACACTAAAAGATTACTCAAATCATAATTACGTAAAAAAAATCGAAATGCCACATCTTCAAGGTGAATTTAAAATGCTTGTTGATGGAGTAAATGATTTAAGAAAAACAATTACTACTATGTTAATTGAAAATAAATCTAATGGTTTAACTTTAGATATAAAATCAGAAATCTTACTTGAAAATATTGATAAGCTAAATAAAAGCTCAAATCAAACAGCAGCATCATTAGAAGAATCTGCTGCTGCATTAGAAGAGATTACAAGCAATATAAGAAATACAACTGATAAAATATCTAAAATGACAGAATTATCAAAAGAGTTAATTCTTGTTTCAAATAATGGTGAAGCATTAGCAAATAAAACGACAATTGCTATGGAAGAGATAAATACTGAAGTTAATTCAATAAATGAAGCAATAACTGTAATTGATCAAATAGCTTTTCAAACAAATATTCTTTCACTAAATGCTGCTGTTGAAGCAGCAACAGCAGGTGAAGCAGGAAAAGGATTTGCAGTTGTTGCACAAGAAGTAAGAAATTTGGCAAATAGAAGCGCTGATGCAGCTAAAGAGATTAAAAAAATAGTTGAAAATGCTACACTAAAAGCTAATAATGGAAAAAATATTGCTAATAATATGATAGAAGGTTATAAAGAATTAAGTGAAAATATTTCTTCAACAACAAGTATAATTAATGATATTCAGAATGCATCAAAAGAACAATTATTAGGAATTGAGCAAATAAATGATTCAATAAATCTTTTAGATAGACAAACTCAATTAAATGCAACAATTGCAAATGAATCTTATGAAGCAACTCTTGTTACAGATAAAATATCAAAATTAATTGTTGCAAATGCAAATGAAAAAGCATTTGTTGGGAAAGATTCTGTGCATCCTAAAGATAACTTATAATTTTACTCATAAATTAGAAAAAAAGACATTAAGATAATAGTTACCTCAAAAGAGACTAAAATAACTAAATCCTTATTACCCGAGACAAATCTCTGAGGTAAAAGGATTTCTTTATTCTCTTTTTTTTCTGGATTTAAAGTGCAGTTAAAACAGTTTGAAATATCTCCACAAGTGGCACATGCAGGTGCTGTTTTTCCTATACAATCATATAAATATTTTTTCCATCTAATATCTTCTGGTTTTAAATTTGCTAAAGATGTGAAATTTTTTGACATAAGTTCTCCCATCTCTTTTCTGCTTGCTAATCCCAAATCTGAATACAAATGTCCTAATTCTAAAGATGTTTTAGCAATTAATGGAGCTAGTTCATCTTTTGCATAATCATCATTTGCATGAAATTGTAACAATTGTAAAATTTGTTTTTCCATTAATACTAAATCTCTCATCTTCTTCTCCTACTTGACATCACAAAATTCTAATTCTAATTTTTCTGGTTTCTTAAGATTTTTGTTATTATCTATATACAACTCTTTTAGATTTTCTAACTCTTCTATTGATTTTGGTAAAGTTTCAAGCTCATTATCTTCCACATCCAGCTCATGAAGAGTATTGATATTTCCTATATTTTCAGGAAGAATTTTTAATTTATTTGAACTAACACTTAAACTCATAAGATTTTGTAAATTACAAATTTCATTAGGAATTGATGTTAAAAGATTATTATCAAGTCTAAGAATTTTCAAATCTTCTAATTTACTAATATCAAAATCTAAACTTTCTAAATTATTATCACTTAAATCAAGTTTCAAAAGCATATCATGACTCTCTAAAGATGGCAATTCTTTTATAGTGTTCCCTTCTAAAAGTAAAGTTTCTAACTCTTTAATTTTTGATAAAGAAGATGGTAAATAATTAAGATGATTAAAAGATAAATCTAAATAATAAAGTTGTTTCATCAATTCAAAGATATCAACAGGCAACTCTTCTAATTCATTTGTTTCTAAAGATAAATATAAAAGCTTTGATAAGTTTTTAAACTCTGAATCTAATCTTTCAATTCTGTTTGAAGCAAGAGTCAATCTTGTGAGTGAATCTAGTTTATAAAATCCTTTTGGTAAAACTTTTATTCTGTTTACATTTAGATTTAAAATCATTAGATTTTCTAAATCACCTATAGTTTCAGGAAGTTCTTCAATCAAATTATTTTCACATTGTAAATTTCTAAGTTTTTTTAACTCTCCAATTGCTTTTGGAAGTTTTCTGATTCTATTATTTGATAGTTTTAAAACATTAAGATTTTTTAAAACGCCTATAGATTCAGGTAAATCTTTAAGATTTCTTTTTGATAAATCAAGATGTGTTAAAAACTCCAAATCATCACTATGCGTTGACATTATTGGAGTTAAATCATTTGCTCTAATCCATTTAACGAAGTTTTCAATATCACTTCCCATAGCTTAATCCTTTAACCTATCATTTTTTGCATCAATTAAAAAAGCTATCTCTTCATAGTCGATTTCACCAAATTCAACCATATTAAACAATGCCATTAAAGGTCTTCTACAACAGGTTTGATTACAACCTGTTACGAGTTTTTTTGCTTTTTTATATGGCAAATCAGTATGTTTGAAGATTTCTATAGCTTGGGCAACAGTTTTTTCACCGCACTCACAAATGACTTTATCTTCTAATTTTTCCATGGTATACTACTTATTTTAAATATGGATGTAGTTCTTGAAAATCAAGGACCTCTTTCATAGCAAGGTTTATCTCTTCACTTAATTTAGGTAAATTTACATAATCTGTCCAGATTCTATCTTCAACTATATCATGTACTTCACCAGCAAGTTCAACCACTTTTCTTTTGTATTTTGCTAACTCTTTCTTTAGTTCTTTTTGCTCTTCGTGAGTTGGTTCCATTTTATCTCCTTATAATCCATATAGGTTTTCAAGTTTTATATCTGGCAATTCAGTCAAATACATAAGTTTAAAATCTCCATCGATTTTAAACTTATAGCTTTGGTAAAGTTCAATAATCTCTTTTTCATTTGACGGTGCATATGCATAAATCTTTTTTAATCCTCTATAATATAAAACTCCTCGAAGAAGTTTTTCTGCATCAATAAAAGCTTCACTATCCATAAGCCATGGAGAGATCTTGATAAATCTTTTATTTACAACATAAGAGTGTAAAAATCCATGCATTGTAGAAAGTTTTAAAGAATTTGAGAAAACACAATCTTTTTTTATGTAATCTTCTCTATTTTGATGAAAAACTTTTTTATCAATTCTTTTTGAAACTTCGTCATAAAACTCACCACTTACTTGTTTTGCAGTTGAATTTGAAAAATTAAAAGCAACTGCCTCACCAGAATGAGTCATTCTTGAGAAATTACAAAACTCTTTAAAACCTAATTCAATTAATTTTATACATTTTTTATTTTCAACTAAGAGAACAACATTTTCATTTGGTATATTTTTTAATAAAAGTGAAATCAATCTAGTAAATACATCTTCATATTTTTCTAGAACTTCAAATACATTTACATAAACATACTTTTCAAAAACATAAGCACTTAATATCCCAACAATTTCTGCTTTTTCATAAGCAGCAAAGCAGTATTCAGGAAAAACTGTATATGTTTGTTTTAACAACGATATGTCTAAAAGAGGATTTTGAGTAAATAACTCTTCTAAATTCTCTTCAAAATCACTTTTCAAATATCCAATGAACATAGGTATAACTCTTTTAATTCTTTTGTACTTAATACTTTTTTTCTATTAGTTACAATTTCTCGAACTTTTGGAAGTATTTTTTGTACGATTTCCATATTAGGCTCAATACCTAATGATTGTAGATGATAAACCAAAGTAGAACTTCCTGAGTGTTTTCCTATAGGAAACTCTCTTTTTAATCCAACTTCGTCTGGATTAAAAGGTTCATATGCAGCTTTTGATTTCATCATACCATTTACATGAATTCCAGATTCATGACAGAATATATTTTTTCCGATAATGGGTAAATTAGCATCAACTCTTCTATTTGATGCGCTACTTACTGTTTTTATCAAAGATTTTAGAGCGTTTGAATTAATCTCTTTTTTCACTTCAAGTAATCGAACAAGTGACATTAAAACTTGTTCAAATGACGCATTACCAGCTCTTTCGCCTATGCCAATAACAGTGGTGTTCGCGCTGATAGCTCCTGCTTCATAACCAGCTATGGCATTTGCAGTCCCCATCCCAAAGTCATTATGTGTATGCATTTCGATGTCTAATAAATTAGCAGAACTTAAATTTTTTATGTTTTCGTATGTCGTGTTTGGTGTTAAAATACCAACAGTATCACAATATCTAAATCGATTTGCCCCTAGCTCTTTTCCTAAAGTCATAATCTCTTTTAGGAAATCTAGATTTGCTCTACTTGAATCTTCTCCACCAATACAAACAAATAGATTCTCTTTTTTAGCTTGTACAACTACTTTTTCAAGTTGTTTTAACAACCTGTTTTTATCGCCATTAAATTTCACGTCAATTAATATATCTGATACAGGGATTGATAAATCCACAGCTTTAAGTCCACACTTCAATGATTCATCCAAATCGCTCAATGTAGCTCTATTCCAGCTCATTATTTGAATAGGTAAATTAAGTGCCAGAATCTCTTTTAAATCATCTTGTTCTTTTTTACCCATAGCAGGAATCCCAACTTCTAGTTCATCAGCTCCAGCTTCATAAAGAAGTTGTGCTATTTGTAACTTTTCTTTTGTGTTAAATGCTACGTATGGCGTTTGTTCACCATCTCTTAAAGTTGTATCATTAATTATTGACATATACTAACCTTTAATTTCGATATTAATTTATTTGCAAATAGTGTTCCGAAGTGAGAATTATTGGAAAAGATTTGTTAAAGTAGATATAAAAGTATTGATTGATATTGAGATATTGACTAAAGTATATTAAATATACATTCCCAAACTAGATTATGAATGAAAAACGAAGAATAAAGAAATAAAAAAGATTATTGACTAGTTTTCTACTGATTAAGATTATTTATTATCATCGATAAGTTTATTCCAATTAACATATTGTCCTATGCTTTTAAAGCTTACAATATCAATATATTTTTTTTCTAATTCTTTTTCACATCTTTCTAGATATTGTAAGATTGAATTATAAATTTCATCATTTGTTTGATTCATAATATTAATCTCTGATACTAATTTATGTGTTATATAAATAAATGACTTCTTTCTAGTTTTTACAATTCTTTTTGATTTATGTTGAAAATATTCACCTCTAATTTGAGTACCTAAAATATAAAGTCTTATATATCCAATAATTTCATTATATCTCCACATATCACGAAATATTGATGATTCTTCATAAAATTTTTCATATGAAACTAATGGATTCCGCTTAGTACCATCAATTCTTGTATAAATGTATTCATAAAGTTTTTTAGAGTGATTTTTTTCTTCTAAATAATATTCTTGCTCAGATAATCTATACACTAGCACATCAAAAAAGTATTTTATGATTTATTCTTCAACTAAAAATATTCTATCTGCCCAATAGTTTGGTTTTCTACTGTTATGCATAACTACAATTATAAATATTTCTTCATTTGCTTCTTTGTATATTATGGAAAAAGGGAATTTATTTAGGATATATCTTTTAAAATCATATTGATAATTAGCCCACGCATTTGGAAAGTTTTGAATAGCTTCAAAACCATTTTCTAGCTCATATAAAAACTCTTTTCCTAATCCCTCAAGTTGCTTTTCATACCAATTATATGAGCCTTTAATATCTATTGCTATTTCAGGGTGAAAAGATAAGGGTTTCATTTTAAGATAAAACTTGTTGTTTTATTTGATTCCAATTTAGAGTTTGAACTTTTTTTGATTCTATTTCTTCAAATCTATTTTTAGCTATATCTGCCCAAAATTTATCAGAATCATTATCATGATTTTCATCCATAGATGCAATAAGAATTTTCATTAAATCGTTTTTTTCATTTAAAGACAATATTTGTATATCTTGTAAAACTCTATTCATGATTTTAGTCATTTTCAAATCCTTATAAAAAGTTAACTGATTCTAACATTTTGGAGCAAAATTTGCTATAAAGAGTTAAAAATTATTTTAAAATTTCTAACTCTTCTGATTTAATAAGGTCAAAATCTTTTGATTGTAATTCGTCGTAAGAAAATATAAAACAGCAAGGTTTTGTTGTGATTTCTTTTTCAATTGTTAAGAATTTGTCATAATCATTTAAAACAACAACTTTTTGTGCACGAAGTTGTTTTAGAGGAAAACCAATAAATCCATGAGAGGTAGTTATTGTGATTAATTCCATTAATTCATTATTTATAGAAACTGGACCATTTCCTTTTAAAAGTATGACTGTAGGTTTGTTCTTCATTGACATAAAAAGTTAGGTTTTACCCTAACTCTTTTTCAGATTTTGCAGTATCTGAATAAAAATATTTTTGAACTGCTGCAAATACTGATTTTTCAATTGGTTGAAGTGCATAAGAATCATCACAAATCAAGTTAATTGATTTTAATTCATCCATTGGACAACCACCAATTTTTTCTGTTAATAAAATATCAACATCTTTTAGTGTATTTTTAATCTCTTCAATTGGATAAGAACCATCACAATCTTCAGGTCCTTTACAATATGGATTTTCAACTTTTCTGTGCATTACAAATTTGATAGCTTTGTCTCCAGCTTCATAGATTAGGAACTCTTTAGCATTACCAAAGTGTAAGTTGATAGTTCCCTCACCAGCAGTTGTAACAGCTACAAGTTTAGTCTCACCTGTTGAACTTAATTGCTCTTTGCTAGCTTGTGCAATTTTGATTTTTTCATTTGCAATTTCTAGTGCAGCTCTCCAGTTTTCTATAACTTGATGTTTTGCAGCTCGTGCATTGATATCATATTTTTTAGTTAATTCTTCCCAATCCATTTTTACAAATGAATCTTTAGTGAACTCTTCACCTCTATCTTCACCAATTAGACCAACAGCATCAGCTCTACATTGTCTACAGTGTGACATTAATTTCATATCCATTCCACAAGCTTCTTGAGCAGCCATAACTTCTTGGTCAGTTGCACTTGCTTGCCCATTTAGTCCATAATATGTACCAAATTCAGGTTTTGATAATAAAGGCATGATATTATGTAAGAATACACCTAATTCTTTTAATTTTTTAGCAACATTTGGTAATTCTTGGTCATTAACACCTGGAATTAAAACAGAGTTAGCTTTTACTAAAATTCCTCTTTCAGTTAACATCTTGATTCCCTCAAGTTGTCTTTGTAAAAGGATTTTTGCTGCTTCTTTTCCAAATACTTTTTTGTGATTCCATAAAATCCATGGATAAATTTTTGAACCAACTTCACCAGTTTCATCAACAGAATTGATAGTAACCGTTACGTGGTCAACATTATATTTTTGGATTTGATCAATATAATCTGGTAACATAAGTCCATTTGTTGATAAACACATTTTTAAATCTGGTGCTTTTTCATATAGCATTTTAAATGTTTTAAAAGTTTTTTCAGGATTTGCTAATGCATCACCAGGTCCTGCAATTCCTACAACAGAAAGTTGTTGAATTTCACCACCAACATATAAAATCTTCTTAACTGCTTCTTCTGGTGATAATTTACTACTAGTAACACCTGGTCTACTCTCATTTGAACAATCATATTTTCTATTACAGTAGTTACATTGAATATTACAAGCAGGTGCAACGGCAACATGAATCCTTGCATAGTGTTGGTGAGCACCTTCACTATAACATGGATGATTATTAATTTTTGCCATTATATCTTCTTGGATTGATTCTTGAGAACTACTTGAAGTACACGAACAACTCATAGATAACTCCTTATTTGATTTATCAACACAATGCATTTAATGTTCCATACAAAAAATAGGAATAAAAAATGCATATAAAATCCATATCAAATAAGGAAGATATTATGAGAGTTCAAGAAGAGATAAAAAAAGAGTTATTAAAAGAGATATATGGAAATATAGATAATATTTATGACTTTATAGAAGCAAGATACAAATTAGATAAACCTTGTAATGATGCAGTAATAAAAAAATTAAATGAGTTAAAAGATATAATTTACAAAGTTTCTAATTTAAGTGACTTATCATGATGAGAGAATAAAATAAAAACCAAAAAATATTAAAATAGCTCCTATAACTTTATTTATAATATTTGAATATTTATCAAAAAGTTCAATACTCTTTTTTCTAGTAAGAAAAAGAGCAATTAAAGAATACCAAACAAAATTTGCTATAACACAAAAAAGACCAAATAAAAGTTGAACATACATAGGTGTTGATTCATTTACAATGATTGAAAATATAGATAAAAAAAACATTGTTGCTTTGGGATTAAAAACATTACAAAAAAATCCTAACATAAAAGCTTTTTTGATAGTCATCTTTTTTTGATTATCTTTTTCAATTTTTATGTGAGAAGATTTAAAACTTTTATATCCTATGTATATTAAATAAGTAGCTCCAATGTATCTTATAATATCTAAGAACATTGGAAAAACTTTTATTATAAAAGAAAAACCTAAAATCGTATAAGCTAAGTGGAAAACTATTCCTATACTTATACCAAAACTACTTATAATTGCATATTTTCTTTCATGATTTATACTTTGTTTTAAAGTAACCATAAAATCAGGTCCTGGACTCATAAGAGCCAAAAAAATTGCACTAGCTAAAAATACAAATTCGTTTAAATACTGTTCCAATAAAATTCCTAAATTTTTTCCGTTTCAAATTTTTTGGCAATAAAAAGTAATAATACTCCTCCAAAAACTATAAAAGCAGTTAGATATAAAGCATAATCATAATTACCAAATTTTTCAATCAAATATACACTATAAAGTGGAGCAATAACTTGTCCAATTCCATAAGAAGTAGTTAAAGCTCCCATTAAAACAACTGGATTATGTTTTGCAAGTTGCCCACCAAGATTCATAAAAAGGGCAACTAAACCAATAAAAGTTCCACCATAAAAAATACCACTTAAAAGATTCAAATAGATATTATTTGTAAATGTTGGTATTAAGATACCTACCATTTGAATCAATAAAGCAATAATAATTATATTTATACTTCCATATTTGTGAGCTAATCTCATCCAAATAATACAAGAAGGAATTCCAGCAAGTCCTACTAAAGTCCAAGTTAAATTTCCATAACCTGCAAGTCCTGGAAGATTATTTATAATATCAGGCAAAAATGTTCCTTGAACAACAAAACCAACACCTTCTGTAAAGTATGCCATAATCAATAAAATAACAAATATTGTAAATATTGAGATATCAAATTTGTGTTTTACCACATTTTGTTTTACTTCTTTATCAAATGATAAGATATAAATCGAATAAATTGATAAAATTGCTCCAAAAATAGCCAAAATCTTCCAAGATTCTTGCCAAGTTCCACCACTACTTAAAATATATCTATTTATTAAATCTGTAGTTAAAATAGAAAATCCAATACCACTAAAGTGTATCCCCATCGCTTTAGTTTTACTCTCTATTTTCAATTTTGTCATAACAATAGCAGAACCAACTACCAAAGCCATGGCACCTGCAAATCCAGCTATTATTCTTGCAATTATCCAATATGTTTCATTTGTACTAAATCCTAAAACAAAAGTTGTAAGTATTGCTAAAACTAACCCAATTCTAAACAATACTACTTTTTGATTTATATCTTTTATAAATACAGATAAAATTGAACCTGTTAAATACCCTGCAAAATTTAGTGAAGCTAAAATTCCTGCAAAAGTAATATCTAAATAATCCTGCAACATTGAAGGTATTAAAGAAGTAAAGGCAAATCTTGCAACTCCAATACCAACAATAATTGCAAATATACCAGCGATTAAGATGGATAAATTATCATCTTTATTTAAAAGTCTATTCATGTTTAAAGCCTTCGTCTGTTAAGTTACGGTATCATATCACTAAAGGTTATCTAGTGTCAAATAATCAATAATGATAGGTGATATAAGGGAAAATGATATGGATATGAATTTATTAAAAGTTTTTGTTAGTGTTGCAAATAAAAAAAGTATTTCTCTTGCTTCAAATGAACTAAAATGTGCCCAATCAAACGTAACTTCAAGAATAAAACAACTTGAAAAGATTTTAGGACTTGAACTATTTTATAGAGTTCCAAAAGGTGTGATTTTAACACCTTCAGGTGAAAAATTTTATCCACAAGCTTTAGAAATAATAAGTAAGATGGAAAATGCAATATCAAGTTTAAATCAAGATGAACAAATGAGTCATTTAAAAGTTGGCTCAACTGAGTGTAATGCTGTTGTTAGAATCTCTCCTTTTTTAATACAACTTCACAAAGATTTTCCAAAAATGCAACTAGAACTTTTTACGGGAACAACTAAAGATATTATGCAATTGATATTAGATTATAAAATTGATATTGCTTTTATTAGTGGTGAACCTAAAAATGATTCTCTAATGATTTTAAAAAAATATGAAGAAGAGATAGCCATTTTAGAACCACAAGAAAACAACACTCCAAATGTAACTCTAACTTTCAAAGAGGGTTGTGTTTATGATGAATTTTTAAGAGATTATTATAAACAAAAAGATATTTTTGTAGAAAAATCTCTATGCTTTGGAAGTTTAGAAACTATTCTTTCTTGTATAAAAGTGGGAATGGGAAAAAGTTTACTTCCTACAAGTATTGTAAAAAAAATGGGTTATGATAAAGATATTAAAATCACTGTTTTACCAAAAAAAGAGGCAAATATCCCAACTTGTTTAGTTTGTAGAAAAGATTATATTCCCAAAATTAGTGAATATTTAAAAGATATGGAGTTGTAAAATTAATAAGCGATGAGTATCGTTTTAGTTAAACCCCTGTAAAGTTTTATACTCATCGGTAATTAATTTTTTAATTCATATCTATTTCAATCATTTTGCCATTTACAATTTGAGCAAACTCCTTTCCAAAATTAAAACAATTTTCTAATTCTTCATCATTAGGAATAAGTCTTATTTTCATTGGCTCTATTGGAGGAACTCTAAAATGAAGTGATTTCATTCTATCTAAAATCATATTTACAGCTTCACCACTCCAACCATAACTTCCAAAAGCCTGTCCTGTTTTTCCTCTTTTTTCTAAATACATCATACAAGATAATAAATCCCAAACAGGTTTTGGAGCATCAGCGTTTATTGTTGGTGTTCCAATAAGTATTCCATCACTCTCTTCAAGAATATTTATCATATTTTGCTCTTCTATTGAAGCTAAATCATATAAACTAGCCCTTATAGTTTTTATACTTTCTGCCCCATCAAAGATAGCTTCTGCCATATCCCTTGTATTTTTATAACTTGTTAAATAAAATATAGAGATTATTTTATTTGAAGAACTAATATTTTCAGGTCTATCTAAACTCCATTTTCTATAAAGTTCAATATATTTATATGGTTTTTCTCTAATTATTGGTCCATGTAAAGTTGCAATAATATTAATCTCCAGTTTATCATATAACTTTAGAGCATTCAAAACATATGTTTTAAAAGGTCTCATAATATGGTCATAATAATATTTGAAAGCATAAGAAAAATCTCCAACTAAATCATCAAATAATCTATTATCATAAAAATGGCTACCAAAAACATCTCCACTAAAAAGAAGAGAGTCTTCAACAACATAAGAACTCATTGTTTCTGGCCAATGTAAATATGGAGTAGTTAAAAACTTAATTGTTTTTTCTCCTAATTTCAACTCTTTATTTGTCCAAACGGTTTCAAAATCAATATTTTCATTATTTGTTATTGCTTTTAACATAGGAGTTGCTTGAGGAGAAATCAAAACTTTTGCTTGAGGAGCTCTTTTTATAAGTTCTGGAATTGCACCTGCATGGTCAGGTTCTAAGTGGTGACATAAAACATACTTAATTTCATCATAAGAACAAAGTTGTTCTATTTTTGAAAAAAACTCTTGTTGAAACTCTAGTTTTACAGTATCAACTATTATTACACCTTCAGAAGTTTTTATCAAATAAGCATTATATGAAGAACCATTTGCAGTTTTCATAATAATATCAAATGTTCTAATATCAGGATCAAAAGCACCTATAAAATAAATATTTTCAACTATTTGTATTGGTTTTTTATGATTCATTTTGTAATAACCTTCTCATCCAAAGAGGAGGATTTTTTTGCATTTTTATAAATTGCTCCAAAATATCAATAATTTTTTCATTTTCTCTACTTGATTGCATTGGAAAAATTTTACATGATTTAACCATCATTGAAGCCTTTGGTCCAATTTGCTGTACATATAAAATATCACTATCTTCAAGACACTCTATTTTATATGAAAGTTTTTCTATTTCATCATCAATTTCAAGTGAAGAATCAACTGATTTTAAAAAAGTATAATCTTCACCAATTATTTCATAAATAAAAAACTCTTTACACCAACCAAAATGTTGATTAACATGAATATTGTCTTGTGAAGCAAACGCAATTTTCATAATATAAAAATCCTAACCCTTTTATCTATTATTTGTTCAATAGTATTTTTAATCATCTCATATGTTCCAGTTGAAGCTATTGAACAGCCAACACAAGCCCCTTGATATGCAAGTCTTAACTCAATTTCTGGTTCATTTTTATAATCAATTAAAACTATATCTCCACCATCTTTTTTCAATATTGGTCTTATATATCTTTCAAGAGCATCATTTACTGTAATTAGTTGTGTTTCTAAATCTTGTGCTCTAAAGAATTGGTTTAATTCATTTATATCAGTTATATTTTTGTCTGAACCTGTTAGTTGAACTTTTGCCATAACATGCCCATTTAATGCAGCTTTTATCATACAGTCAAAACCTTCTTTTAATCGCTCAAGGTTTTGTCTATCTTTTAATAAAATTAAAGCTAATCTAAACGCTGCTTGAATGTGATTTTTCCTAACAGCTTTTCTAAAATATTCTATTGCTTTTTCAATATCTTCTTCAACACCAATTTTTGTTTGATACATCAAAGCTAAATTGAAATTTGCTGAATCATTATCATAAATACTTGCTTTTTCAAACCACTCTTTTGCCTTTGAGAAATCTTTTTCTACACCTTCACCTTTTAGGTACATTAAACCTAAATTTGCCATTGCTTGATCATTTTTATGATTAACCTCTTGGCTCCAAATTTCAAAAGCCTTTTTAAAATCTTGATTCTTATATGCTTCTAATGCTGTTCTATGTTCCATAAATCTCATTCCTTCATTTGGATTTGGTATCTCTTTGTTTAATTCCAATTGTTTTTTTATATATTCTTTTAGATAGGATTTTGCAAGTTCTACTGCTTCTTCATAATCTTCACTTGCAGCTTTTATATCAAAATCTAAATATTGAACTAAATAAGCATCACCTATCTCATTTTCACCAAAATAACTTTCAAAGGGATACTCTAAATTAAGATAATATTCCAAATCCTTTTTCATAAATTATTCCTATTTTGCTGAACTACAAGCACAACTACCACTTGGCATTCCTGAATCCAAAAGAGTAGAACAATTTGATTTTGTTACAAGTTTACATTTGTCAGATAATATCTGTCTGTAAATTTCATCTATACTTAGATAGTTTTTTACGCAACTATAAACTTTCAATTTCTTTTCTTGAAAAAAGTTGAAAATTCCTTCTCCCATATGATAAAAAATTGTACTGTCAATATTTTGTTTTGAAAGAAACTTAGCTGTTTCTAATCCATCTCCACAAGCTTGATTTTTAACTACTTTAAAATGTCCTGTTTCTTCATTTAAAAAAGCAAAATAAGCTGAATTTCCAAACAATTCGGATATTGTTGTTGAATCTTTTTTGTCTAATGGTATAGCAATCATTGTAAGACTCCTTTTGTTTAACAAAAAGAGTAATGCAAATACTATTCCTTAATAATGAAAGAGTGATTTTTTATTTTAAATAATACAATTTATGTCAGGTCTTTCTTTATAACCCCATTCACACATTGCATCTAAAATAGGAATAAGAGATTTTCCTCTTTGTGTTAAACTATATTCAACTTTTGGTGGAATCATTGGATACTCTTTTCTTGTGATTAATTTATCCGCTTCTAACTCTTTTAATTGTGAACTGAGCATTTTATAAGTAATTGCACCTATTTTTCTTTGTAGTTCATTGTATCTTATAACTTCATACTCTGATAATAAGTATAAAATTATCATTTTCCATTTCCCAGAAATTAGGGATAAAGTATAACCAAATGGTGTTTGCGTGATATGATTTTCTTCATTTTTTTTCATTGACACTTTCCTAATTGATAGTATATTACATAAAAGTACATACTTACATTTTATTTTATATTTATATATAATCCAATTAAATTTATAAAAAAGGCTTTAATTATGAAAAAAATATTAGTAAATTTAGTTCACCCAAATATTGAAAATTCAATTGTAAATAAAAAACTTACAAATGCAATTAGTAACTTAGAAAATGTAACTATAAACAATTTATATACAAACTATCCAGACTTTAAAATAGATATAAAAAAAGAGCAAGAGTTATTGTTAAAACATGATGTAATAATTTTTCAATTTCCAATGTATTGGTTTAGTTCACCTTCACTTTTAAAAGAGTGGTTTGATCTTGTACTTGAATATGATTTTGCTTATGGTGCTAATTATAAATTAGAAAATAAACCTTTTGCTGTTGTTGTTAGTTGTGGCGGAGATGAAAAAGCGTTTAGTGAAACTGGAAAAGATAAGAAAAGTGTTGAAGAGTTTCTTTTTCCGTTTTTAGGTACGTCAAACTACATAAAAATGGATTACAAAAAACCTTTTATTATTTATGGAACAGAATATAAACTACCAGAAGAAATATTAAATAAATACACAGAAGATTATATAAAATATATAAATCAACTATCTAAATAATTCTTTTAATTCTAAACGTCTAAACAGACATTTAGAACTTATCTCTTATGGGAATAGAATTTGCATAAATCATAAAAAAATCCAAAACAAAAGAGGACGTTATGGTAAATAAAAAATTAATCAAAGAATTATTAAGCGAAAGTGCATGTTCTCATAATAAAACAAAAAAATCATCATGTGATAAACCAAAACCAGGAGCAACAAGTGGAGGTTGTGCATTTGAGGGAGCTCAAATCGCACTTTTTCCTTTTGCTGATGTTGTTCATTTAGTTCACTCTCCTGCAACTTGTATTGGGGCTTCTTGGGAGACAAGACAAACTTTAACTTCTCATCATGGTGAGAATAACACAGTAACAGGATTTACAACAGATGTTAATACAAATGATGTAATCTTTGGTGGTGATAAAAAACTTGAAGAAGCCATAGATTATATTGTTGAACATAAAAATCCAAAAGGTATTTTCGTATATGAAACTTGTGTAACTGCAATGATTGGTGATGATATGGATAATACATGTGATAGAATGGAAAAAAAACATGGTATTCCTGTAGTTGTTATTCACTCTCCAGGTTTTGTTGGTGGTAAAAATTTAGGCTCACGTCTAGGTGGTGAATCTGTTTTACATCAATTAATTGGAACACGAGAACCAGAAGAGATTCATCCTTTTGGAATTAATCTGATTGGAGAATATAATGTAACTGGTGATATGTGGCAGTATACACCACTACTTGAAAAAATTGGAATAAAAGTTGTTTCAACACTTGCAGGAGATGGAAGAATTGAAAATATTCAAATGGCTCACACTGCAAAATTAAATGTAATTGTTTGTGCAAAATCACTTATAAGTCTAACAAGAAAAATGCAAGAAAAATATGAAATTCCATATATCTCTATCTCATTTTATGGAAAACGTGATACTTCAAATGCAATTAGAAGTATAGTTAATGCTTTTGGAGATGAAGAGTTATCAAAAAGAGCTGAAGCTGTTATTGCTGAAGAAGAAGCAAAACTTGAAGTTGCACTTATTCCATATAGAAAAGTTTTAGAGGGCAAAAAAGCAATTTTAAATACAGGTGGAAATAAAACTTGGTCAATTGCTTCTGCACTTCAAGATATAGGTATTGATGTTGTTGCTACAAGTGTTAAAAAAGCTACATTAGAAGATAGAGAAATCTGCGCTCAATATGTAAAAATTTTGATGGAAGACCCAAGTGAACAATCAAAACTTATTGATGAACATAATATTGATATTTTACTTGCAGGTGGAAGAAGTTTATATACAGCAATTAAGAAAAAAGTAGCTTTTGTGGATGTAAACCAAGAGAAAAAAGTAAGTTATGGAGCTTATGCTGGACTTATAAATCTTGCTATTGATGTATCTAATGCAGTTAATAACAAAGTATTTAAAATAGTTGGTAACCCTGAACCTTGGGGAGAAAATCACTAATTGTGTAAAAATTATGTTAAAATTACAAATAAATAATATATCAAAATATATTAGTAATTTGTTTATAATTTATACATTTTTCTTGATTATTTGATAATTAAGTTGAGTTAGAATTACCCTTTTAAAGGGGTAATTAATGAGTGAATATAAATTTGTTTATGGTAATAAAACTTATCATTTCAAAGATTTAAAAGATTTGATGGCAAAAGCAACGCCAAAAAGATCTGGAGATATATTAGCTGAAGTTGCAGCTAATAATGAAGAAGAACGTGTAATTGCACAAATGAGACTTTCAGAAGTTCCATTAAAAGAGTTTTTAAACACTGCATTAATTCCCTATGAACAAGATGAAATCACTAGACTTATTATTGATGAACATGATAAAAAGGCATTTGAACCAATTTCAAATTTAAGTGTTGGTGAGTTTAGAAACTGGCTACTTTCAGATAATACAACAACAAAAACTTTACAAGCTGTAAAAGATGGTTTAACACCTGAAATGGTTGCAGCTGTTAGTAAAATCATGAGAAATCAAGATTTAATAATGGTTGCTAAAAAATGTGAAGTTATAACAAAATTTAGAAACACTATTGGTCTGAAAGGACATTTATCAACAAGACTTCAACCAAATCACCCAACTGATGATGTTATGGGAATAGCTGCAAGTACACTTGATGGATTATTATATGGAAATGGTGATGCTGTTATTGGAATAAATCCAGCAACTGATAATGTTAATCAAGCTACAAAACTTTTAAAACTACTTGATGAAGTAATTTCAAAATATCAAATCCCAACACAATCTTGTATCTTAACACACGTTACAAATACAATCGAATGCATTGAAAAAGGAGCACCTGTTGATTTAGTTTTCCAATCTATTGGAGGGACACAAGAGACTAATTCAAGTTTTGGATTTAATCTAGCAACACTAAAAGAGGCTCAGGAAGCTGCACTTAGTCTAAATAGAGGAACAGTTGGAAACAACGTTATGTATTTTGAAACTGGACAAGGAAGTTCTCTTTCAGCAAATGCGAACTTTGGAGTCGACCAACAAACATGTGAAGTAAGAGCTTATGCAGTTGCAAGAAAATTCTCTCCACTTTTAGTAAATACAGTTGTTGGCTTTATTGGACCTGAATATTTATATGATGGAAAAGAGATAAGTAGAGCAGGGCTTGAAGACCACTTTTGTGGAAAACTTTTAGGTGTGCCAATGGGTTGTGATATTTGTTATACAAATCATGCAGAAGCTGACCAAAATGATATGGATAATTTATTAACTCTTTTAGGAGTTGCTGGAATTAATTTTATTATGGGAATTCCTGGAAGTGACGATATTATGCTTAACTATCAAACTACATCTTTTCATGATGCACTATATGCTAGACGAGTATTAAATCTTGACCCAGCTCCTGAATTTAAAGCATGGCTTGAAAAAATGGAAATTTTTAAAAGTATGGATGGCTACCTTTTAAACAATAATATTCCTCCTCTTTTTGCAAACTCTTTATCTAAAGTTATAGGAAATTAATATGAATGAATTAGTGATTAAAAATCCTTGGGAAGCTTTAAAAGAATATACTGATGCAAGAATAGGACTTGGAAGAACTGGGGTTAGTTTACCAACTGAAAAGTTATTGGATTTCCAATTGGCTCATGCAAAAGCAAGAGATGCTGTTCATTTACCACTTGATATAGAAAAACTTGAAGATGACTTTTCAAATATGCCACTGGAACTCGAACTACTTGGAAGTAACAATGCAAAAGGTTTATTAAGTGAAGGAGTAACTCCAATATTACTTCATTCTCAAGCAACAAATAGACATATTTATCTTCAAAGACCTGATTTAGGAAGAAGATTAAATAAAGAATCAAAACATAAACTACAAAATCTTCAAAAAGAAGAATCCTATGATTTAGCAATTGTTGTAGTAGATGGACTTTCATCACTTGCAATAAAAGAAAATGCAACAAACTTTATTCACAAACTTTCAAAAGAACTTGTAACTGATGATGAAGAGTGGTTACTTGCACCTTTTACAATAGTTGAGCAAGGAAGAGTTGCGATTGGTGATGAAATTGGTGAACTTTTAAATACAAAAGCTGTTTTAGTTTTAATAGGTGAAAGACCTGGGCTAAGCTCACCTGATAGTTTAGGTTTATATCTAACTTATTCACCAAAAGTTGGGCTAAATGATTCAAATAGAAATTGTATTTCAAATGTTCGTATGGACGGACTAAGTTATGAGGAGGCTACAAAAAAGAGTGTTTATTTATTAAAAGAATCAAGAAAACTACAATTATCAGGTGTAAATATAAAAGATAGAACATCAGATGATGAAATAACAAATGTAATAGAACAAAAAAATTTTTTATTAAATTAATTAAGGAAATAAAATGAAAAATAAAATCGACGAAGAATATCTTGCTAAACGTCAATTGAAAAAAGGAACTGCTGGTTGGATGTTACTTGCAGGACTTGGAATATCTTATGTAATTTCTGGTGATTTTGCTGGATGGAATTTTGGTATAGCTGAAGCTGGATGGGGAGGATTTTTAATCTCAGCCATTCTAATGGCACTTATGTATGTATGTTTGGTATTATCTTTAGCTGAAATGTCAGCGATGATTCCAGCTGCTGGTGGTGGATATAGTTTTGCTAGACAAGTTATGGGTCCAATAGGTGGGTTTTTAACTGGTCTTGCCATACTAATAGAGTATGCTTTAGCACCTGCTGCTATAGTTATATTTATAGGTGCTGCAACTGAGAGTTTATTAGGTGTTAATGGTCCAATTGTTTATGCAATATTTTATATTGTATTTATTGCTATTCACGTTTTAGGTGCTGGTGAAGCATTAAAAACAATGATGGTAATTAGTGCTTTAGCTGTATTTGCCATTATTGCAACTGCAATTGCTTTAATTGGTGATTTTAATACAGCAAATTTATTTAATATTGCACCATCTGCTGATGTTGTAGGTGCAACTGAATTTTTACCATTTGGTTGGCATGGAGTATGGGCTGCGCTTCCTTTTGCTATGTGGTTATTTTTAGCAGTTGAAGGTGTTCCATTAGCAGCTGAAGAAGCAAAAAATCCTGCTAAAGATGTACCAAAAGGTATTATTGGAGCTATGATGTTCCTATTATTTACGGCTGTTTTAGTTTTATTTTTACTTGCAGGAGCAAGTGGCGCTGAAATGATTGGGAAAAGTACAGTTCCATTAGTTGATGCCTTAAATTTTACAGGAAATGAAACTTTAGGAACAATTGTAAATGTTCTTGCATTAGCTGGTCTTGTTGCATCATTCTTCTCAATTATTTATGGTTATAGTAGATTAATCTTTGCTTTATCAAGAGCTGGATATTTACCACAATTCTTATCACTTACAAGTAAAAGAAAAACTCCAACTTGGGCACTTATTGTTCCTGGTGTTTTAGGATTTTTAGCATCTTTAAGTGGAGAGGGTGATTTAATGCTTGGTATGGCAGTTGTTGGGGCAACTATCTCTTATGCTCTTATGGCATTAAGTCATATTTTATTAAGAGTTAAACAACCTGATATGAAAAGACCTTATAAAACTCCTGGAGGAATGGCAACTTCTGGTGTGGCATTAGTTTTATCACTTATTGCTTTAACTGGGGTTTATGCATTTGACCCAAGAGCATTTAACTACACAATTATTTTATATGTAGTTTGTTCATTATATTTCTTCTTATATAGTAAAAATCATCTTGTTGCAAAAACTGCACAAGAAGAGTTTGCTATGATTGAAAAAGCTGAAAAAGAGTTAGAACACGAACTATAAAATTATATTCAAGTACATTTAGTACTTGAATATAAACTACATTTTCTTTATTTATAAAATTCCCTTAGCTTAGGAACACTTCTTGCAAGTTTTTAAAAAAAACCTAGGAAATTCCATGGAAGCTATTAGTAAAAAACCTTTACAACTAAACCCTATTAAACTATCACAGCCAATGGGAGCGATGCTATTTTTTTTAGGAATAAAAAACTGTATGCCATTGATGCATGGTGCTCAAGGTTGTGCCTCATTTACAAAAGTATTTTTCACTAGACACTTTAATGACCCAATTGCTGTTCAAACAACAGCTGTAAATGATATAACTGCTGTTATTGATGGTGGAGATTATGCTATTAGTGAAAGTATTAAAAATATCACAAAAAAAGTAAAACCTGATTTAGTTGGTCTTTTTACAACTGGACTTACTGAAACAAAAGGTGATGATATAAAAGGTGCAACTTTACTTGTAAAAGATCAACAACTAATGGTTTATGTAAATACACCTGATTTTGAAGGCTCAATTGAGAGTGGTTTTGCAAAAGCAGTTGAAGCAACTATTGACCAACTTGTTGAAAAAGATTCTGAAATAGATACAAATAAAGCTTTAATAATTCCAAACGTAAATCTAAAACCAATAGAAATTGAAAAAATCAAAGATACTATTTCACTTTTTGGATATGAAGTTTTTGCACTTCCAGATTTGAGTGAATCACTTGATGGTCACTTAGGTTTAAAACAAGGAGCTTTAAGTAGTGGAGGAATAAGTGTTGAAGATATTAAAAAATTGGCAACTTCACATTTAGTAATTACTATTGGACAAAGCGTTCAAAAATGTGGACAAAAAATGCTTGAAAAAAATACAAATCTAAATCTATTTCATTTTGATAGTTTAGGTGGATTAGAACAAAGTGATAATTTTTATAAAGCTTTATGCAACTTAAAAAATATTTCTCAACCGCATCCATCAATTGTTAGATGGAGAAAAAGATTACAAGATGCCCTTTTAGATACACACTTTGCAATAGGTAGTTCAAAAGTTGTAATTGCTCTTGAACCAGACCAAGCAATCAGTGTTGCAAATACAATAATAGAAGCAGGAGCTACAATAAAAGCGATTGTTACTACTCATAGAAATGACCTATTAGATGAAATCCCATGTGAAAATCTTTTAATTGGAGATTTTGAAGATGTGGAATCATTTTTGCAAGAAAGTGATGTATTAATTTCAAACTTTCATGGAGAAAGACTTACTATAAAACATAAAAAAGCCTTGATGCTAAGAGGTTTCCCAGATTTTGAAGGATTAGGAAATCAACTAAAAAATGATGTTTTATATGAAGGAAGTACTTATGTACTTTTTGAATTAGCAAATTTGATAAATCACCATAAACTAGGAGAGAGTCATGAGCATTAATCCAAATCTTCCAATAGTTCCATTTACATCAATAAAAATGTTAAATGAGAGTACAAAGCTACTTGGTCTTCCAAAATTACAAGCTCAAGTGATTGTTATTCTTCCAAATATATTGGAGTTTAACGATAAATTAAAAGAGAGCATAAACTTTTCAAAAGACAAAATTGAGTGTTTTATTATAACTTCAAGTTCACAAAATGAAATAAAAGAGCTTATTGAAAAATATGAATTAAATGAATCATTTATTTCAAATGACTTTAAATCATTTGCAAAACAGTTTAATCTAAATGATGAAAAAAACAATTTAATAAAATCATTAATAATGATAAATAAAGATTGTCAAATAATACACAAGGAAATTTTATAATATGGAAATTACATTTAAAAATAATAAATATACATTAGGTAAAAAAGAGAGAAAAGTTGAAGGTGAAGCACCTGCTGTTAGAGTAAAAATGCTAAATGATGAAGTTAAAGTTATTGGTTTGATGGCACCTTCTGTTCAAGTTATGATTACTTTAAATGATGTAAGTAAATATAACTCTGATTTACATCAAATAATTAATACAACAAAAAGAAAAGTTTTCCCTTATATCATCACTTCAAGTAGTCAAGAAATAATTGAAGACATTGCAGAAAAGTATGCTTTAGATAGAGAATTTATTTCAAATGACTTTGTTGATTTTTCAAATAAATTTGGAGTAAATATAGATGATTCAATGGTTGCAAACTCGATTTTCGTAATTGATAAAGAGGGTGTTATAAAATATAAAGAGATTCCAACAGATTTAGAAGATGATTTTAAAATGGAAGATTTTTCACAAACTTTAAATGAAGTTGTTAACTTTAAACCAAAAGGTCACACTCACGAAAATTGGATGGGTGTTTAAATGACAACTCAATTAAAAAAATGGTTAGAAGAAAACGAATATGATTTAACTAATCTAAATAGTGCAGGAAAATATGGAAATTCTGCACTTATGAAAGCATGTCGTGAAGGGGAAATAGAGTTAGTAAATGAACTTTTATCTATGAATGTTGAATTAAACATGAAAAATGTAGATGGGAACTCTGCACTTTGGAACTCATGTTTTGCAAACTCTTATGAATGTTTTGAAGCTGTTATCAAAGCAGGGATTGATATAGATTCACAAAATGTAAATAATGTAACTGCATTAATGTATTGTGCAAGTGCAGGAAAAGATGATTTTGTAGAACTTCTTTTAAAACATGGTGCAAAAACAGAATTTGAAAGTTTAGATGGATTTAAAGCTATTGATTTAGCGGTTACTCCAAAAATTGTGAAACTATTAAAAAATGCAAAAGTTTCATGATAAAACTGATATTAATGCTAAAAAGTATTTAACTGGCTCAAATTTTATAGATTATAGGACTCAACCAAGAGCCTATAAATCTTATCCTTCCTTTTTTTTATCCTTCAATTTAGATGATTTTGAAGAATTAAAATTTATTAAAAATATTGGAAAAATTACAGCATCTAAAACCTATGGAAATGTAAAAGTTGATTTAAGAGCAAATCCAAGTGCTGGAGGTTTATATCCAAGTGAAATTTATATCCAACTTCGAGGAATAAAATCTTTAGTAAATGGAATTTATCACTATGAAGCAATAGAAAACAGAATCACTTTAATCCATGAATTAAGTAATGATGGAGTTGAATACTATTTTGAAGATAAATTTCAAAAGAAAATCATATTCTTAATAAGTAATGCCTATTTCCGCTCAGCTTGGAAATATGAAAAAAGAGCAATAAGATATATTTTACTTGATACTGGTCATCTTTTGGGTTCTATTTATGCTGCTTTAGAACTTGAAAATTTACCTTTTAACATAGATTTTAATTTTGATAAAGACTCTTTAAATGAGGATTTTTCATTTGATAAATTTGAATCATTTTATACTTCTGTATTCACTCAAATTCATAAAGAATTGGAGTGTAAAAAGTTAAGAACTCCAATAGTAAATGTAAGTGCTTGTGATTATCAGTTAAAAGAAAATTTTATCGAAGAGTTTTACATAAAAGCACAAAAAGACTTTTTTCCTATTGTTTCAAATATAAATTTATTAAATGATTTAAAAAAAGAAGATTTACAAGAAGCTATAAATAATCGCCGTTCAATTAGAGCTTTTAAAAAAGATGAAATCTCTAAAGATGATTTTTTATTTATTACAAAAAATATTTTTGAATTTGCACAAAAATATGAAATAGAGATTTACTTTATAAATAACAATCTAAAAGATATGAAAAAAGGTCTCTACAAAAATGTGGATTTACAAAAAGAGGGCGATTTTAAAGAAATTGCAACTAAATTAGCTTTAAATCAAAAACTTTCAGGTGATAGTGCAATAAGTCTATTTTTTACAGCAAAAAATAGTGAAGAATATTTTTATTTATATATCTTAACAGGATTTATTTCTCAAATTTTATATCTACGCTCAACACACTTAAATATTTCATGTAGTGGCTTAGGTGCTTATTTTGACGATATTTCTAAAGAATTTCTTGAAACTGAAAATAATATATTTTATCTTTTTGCAATAGGAAAATAAAACAAAAAAAGTTGTGGAACACTAATTGCATATAGGTCTTTATATATAACTTTTAGGATATAACATGAAAAGCATAAAAATAAAATCAAATGAACCGTCAACTGGTAATCTAAAAGTTGCATTTGCAACTAGCGATTTAGAAAATATTGATTCACATTTTGGAAGTGCTAAGCAATTCGCTGTTTATGAAATAGGGAAAGACCTTACTAACGTTTGCGAAATCATTAAAATTGAAGATAAAGATACAGATAAAACTGTTGAACTTTTAAAAAATATTGATATTGTTTATTTTACAAATATTGGAGCAATTGCTGCTGCAAAGATTATAAATAGTGGAATCTTTCCTATTAAATACAAAGAAAGCGTTTCAATAGAAGAAGAAATAAAAAAACTAACAACTATGCTAAATACAAATCCACCTCCGTTTATTAAAAAAATCATTGAAAAAAAGGCTGCATAATGGACGCTAAAAAACTATTTATTGATACATTAATCGGTCAGATTAGAGCCTTAGACCAGTTTGGAACTTGGGCAAATAAAAGTGATAAAGACTTAATAGAAGAGAAATATATCAAAACAAAAGAGGATTTGAAAAATATCCCTATTATTGCTGATATTGATGAAATGCAAATCAAAGATATAAGACTTATCTATCAAGCTGTTGCACTTGCTTTTGAAAAATTAACAGGAATTATGTGTTCTGTTGTTATGGAAATGAGTCACGAAGGTTTTGGAAGAGTTGTTGTTTTCACAGATAAAATCGTTATTTGTGAAAAGTTCTTTAAAGATGCACATAGATTCTCATTTAGAGCTTATGAGGATTTAGAAAAAGAGGGTGAAAAATACCTTACAAATGCGCAAGAAACTTACAATAAATATAAAAACGTATAAGGATTGAGAAATGTCGAAAATGGGAATATTTTGTGGAACTGCAGGTGGTACATCTATGAAAGTAGCTAAAGCTTTAGCTAAAGAGTTTGATATAGATGAAGATGATGTAATAAACATGGAAGAAGATTTTGATAGCATCGAACAATTTGAAGACTACGATATCTTATTCATAGGAAGTTCTACATGGGGACAAGGAGATGTACATTTCTCATGGGTTGATGTTCAATTAGAACTAGAAGATGAAAAACCAGACCTTTCTGGAAAAACAGTTGCTTTCTTTGGAGCAGGTGATAGTGTAAAACATGGTGAACAATTCTGTTCAGCATTAGGGAAGTTATATAAAACTTTTACAGATTTAGGAGCAACAGCTGTTGGATTTGTGGATAAAGATGATTATAAATATGAGTTTTCTTTGGCTGAAATGGATGGAAAATTATGTGGTTTGGCTATTGATGACCACAATGAAAAAGGTAAAACTAAAGAAAGAATCAAAAATTGGATAGAACAATTAAAAGGTGAATTAGACCTATAAAAGGATGAATTATGGGAACTGTAGAAGAATTTTATAAATTAAGAGATACGGAAGATTTTTTTAACTTTTTTGGTATTGAATTTGACCAAAAGTTAATAAATGTAAAAAGATTTCATATGATGAAAGAGTATGGAAGTCTAATAAAAAAAGGTTTAGAGTCAATTGCAGAAGAAAATAAACTTTTAGAATTTCTAAAATTTTCTTTACTAAGAGTATATGGTGACTATAAAAATGGTCATGCACCAAGTGCAGCTGAAGTTTGGAATATGTATGAAACTGGAAAACTAGAAGGTTGTTCTTCTTGTGGTTCAAGTTCATCATCTACAGGAGGAAGTTGTGGCTGTTGATCATAAACAAATCGTTGATGCAAACACTTTTTTGCACGATAGTGTAACGGCTAACCGTTCAGGAAGAGATGAAGAAGTTGCAAAATTTGGAATAGGGCAAAAAGTGCAACTTCTTGAAGATATAAAAAATGATGGAACATATCCACATGCACCAATTGGAGCCATAATGGTTCAAAAAGGTGCTATTGGTTACATCAAATCTATTGGAGAATTTTTACAAGTAATTAGAGTTTATGAAGTTCATTTTTTAGATGTAAATGCACTTATTGAAGTTGTAGGTTGTAGGGAACATGAACTACTTGCAATGGAAGATTATAGGGATGAAGTTCAAGAAGAATTAGAGTTTATGAAAAAACATAGAGAAAAATACTATTCAAAATAGTATTTTTACTCAAGTCAAATGAAAGGATTTAATGAATCTTATCACTTGGCTTGGTAAATTTTATACAAGTCTAAAAAAAGTAGGAGGAAAATATGGCAAAAGTAATTTTTATGCATTTTGACATGGAAACTGACGGAGTGTATGAGGGAAAAATAGGAGAGCCTATTGTTAGGTTAGCAAAGGAAAAGAATATTCCAATTCCATTTGCAGTTGATGGTGATTATTCTAATTGTTTAATTTGTGTTGAAAATTTAAGTAATGAAGAGCCAACTAGCTACATGGAAGATGAAGAGTTAGACATCTTAGTTAAACTTGGAGCAATCAGTCAAAAAGAAGCTGATCAATGTCAACAATTCACAATAAGCCCAAAAATCAGAATTGCACCAATGATGTTAATCAAAGGTGATATTTTAGTAAAACCATTCAAATTAAAATAAGGAATATAAAATGACAACAAGAGTAGAAATCGTAAATGACTTTTTAGCAATCAACGTAAAACCTGGAAGTACAATTCAAGATGTAGTTGAAGCATCAGGTTCAGCTTTACCATTTGGTTGTAGAGATGGACAATGTGGTACATGTTTAGTTTCAATTGAACAAGGTATGGAATTTATTTCTGAAATAAATGAAAAAGAGAAAAAAGTAATCGCAGAAGCAGGTGCTGGAACAAACACTGAAAAAGCTAGATTATCTTGTCAAATGAAAATAATTAAACCAAATGGTGTAGTTAGAATTAAGTATTAAAAAATATACGAAGGAAAGTCCAAATTCTTTTTGAATTTGGGCATAATAAAATTATGGCACAAACATTATCTATATCAACTTCTCAAAAACAGAATTTAAATTTATCATTGAAATTGTGGCTACCAATGCTACAAACATCAATACAAGATTTAGAATCATATCTTACTAATTTATCTTATGAAAATCCATTTTTGGAAGTTAAAAAACCAAAAGAGTTTTATAATAATTTTACATCAAATGGAACAAGTGGTGAATTTATTGAATCACTTGCTTTTTATGCAAAATCTTTAAATGATAAATTAAGTGAACAAATAGAAGATGATACGCTTTTCCCTACACCAAATTCAAAAAAAGTTGCACTTGAAATTTTGTGTGATATAGATGAAAATGGTTATTTTGATGGAGATATAGAAAAAATTGCTATAACTTGTAATGTTTATAAAGAGTATGTTGAATCAATTAGACAAAGATTTTCAAGGCTAGAACCAAGTGGAGTTGGGGCACTTAATCTTGAAGAATCATTTTTATTTCAGCTTGATTCAATTGATAGAAGTATTGATGATGAATTATATAATTTCACTAAAAAAATCATAAAAGACATAACACATATTGATAAATATGCTGCACATCATAGATTTAATGATGCAAAAGATATTATTAAATATTTCAACAACCCTCCAGCTATTGATTATATAAATGACAATGTTCAAGTTATACCTGATTTTTTTGTTGAGATTAATGAAGATATTGAGATAAAAATAAACAACTCTTATTATCCAGATATAAAAGTAAAAAATCCTTTTAATACAAAAAACGAAAATATAAAAGAGAAACTAAAAGAAGCAAAAGATTTAGTAAATTTATTAAACCTTAGAAAAGCAACTTTATATAAAATCGTTTTAATTATTGTAGAAAAACAAATCTCATTTTTTGTTGGAGGAGAACTTAAACCATTTTCTATGCAAGAAATAGCCGCAGAATTAGGATTTGCAGAATCAACTATAAGTAGAGCTGTTTCAAATAAATATATAGAGTGTAACTTAGGAATTTTTCCATTAAAATATTTCTTTACAAATGCTGTTGATAAAGATTTATCATCTTCACAAATAAAAAGCTATATAAAAAGTTTAGTTGATTATGAGAATAAAGACGAACCTTTGACTGACGAAGCTATTTTGGAGTATATTGAAGAAAAATTTTCTCTAAAAATGGTAAGACGAACTATCACAAAATATAGAAAAATATTAGATATACCTTCATCTAAAGAGAGAAAAAAACTCTACAAAGTTGAGAATTTGTAAGATTATTGCTATTTTATTTCTATATAATGACGATTATATAGAAAGGACTTCTATGAACATTCAACAACAAACTTTGTTATCAACTTTATTTAATGAATCACTTGATGCCATTTTAGTTCTTGATTTAAAAACACAAAAATTTATTTTATTTAACCAAAAAGCTTTAGAATTATATAACTATACAAAAGAAGAGTTCAAAGAAATCACTCCAAAAGATTTAACTTTAGAATTTCTGACACTCGAAGAGATGGAGAAAAGACAAAAGAATATTTTGGAAAAAGGTTGGGATAGATTTAAAACAAAACATAAAACAAAAGATGGAAAAGCATTAGATGTTTTAATCAAAAGTAAAAGAATTGAATTAAATGTAGAATCTATTTTGTTATATATAACAGTTATTAATTTAGGAAAAGAACAAAAAATTGAACAAGAGTTTGAGACAATATTTTATAGCTCAAAAGATGGAATTGCAACTATTGATTTAGATGGAAAATTTATAAGATTTAATGATTCATTTAAACAATTGAGTGAATATAGTTACAATGAACTTATTAATATTCCGGTTTTTGATTTATTCCATCAAGAAAACAAAGAAAAAATAAAAGAACTAATACCGCAAGTAATTAAAAAAAAATATATAGAAAACTTTGAAACTACCTTTATTACAAAATATGAAAAATCAATGATTACTTATATTACAATGAATTTAATGCCAAATCAAAAAGAGATTTTATTAATTATTAAAGATTTCACTCTTTTAAAACTTATTGATTTGGAGAAAAAATTTAAATCTTTAAATGAATTAATTCAAAATATTTCACATCAATGGAAACAGCCATTAAGTACAATTTCAATTATTGCAAGTGGAATAAAACTACAAAATGAATTAAAGTTATATGATGTTTCAAATTTAGATAATGATATGAGCAAAATTGTAGAAATTACAAATTATTTATCAAATATAATTAATAATTTTGATGATATGGCTTTTGAGAATCTTGAAAAATCTTATAGCCTTTGCCAATTAATGAACGAAATCTTGCATGATATGAAAAATCTTTTGAACAAAAATCATATAAAAATTATTACTGATTATAAAATTGATAATAAAGTATATATAGATAAATTTAGATTCTCTGAAGCAATAAAAAATATTTTAAATAATTCAATTGAAGCTTTTATTGAAAAAAATATTGATAATAGAATTATTCTAATAAAAACTGAAAATATAGATAACCATATTACTCTAAAAATCCAAGATAATGCAGGAGGAGTTGATGAAGATATACTTCCTAAAATACTTGAACCATATTTTACAACTAAACATCAAAGTCAAGGTACGGGATTGGGATTAACAAATAGTTATAAAATAATAGTAGAAATGCATAAATATTTATTCTCTTTTGATAATTGTCATATAAAATTTGATAATGAAGAATATAAAGGTTTTATTGTTTCTATAACTTTTTAAAGTAGGAGTTCTATAAAAGAAATCCTACTGCTATTGTTAAAATTCCTAAAATTAGTAGCAAAATAAAACTTGTATATGTTTTATCTTTTCCAAACCAAAAAGTATAAATTGCTTTTAAAATATTATTGCTACCAGAAGATATGATTATTGCTGATGCGATATGAGATGACTCAATTGTATATTTTCCAGTTAATAAAGACAAAATAAATGGATCAATATCGGTAAATCCAATAATTGTAGATAAAAATTGTAATCCACTTGTTCCATAATTTTCAACAACAAAATTTGTAATTAACATAGTAATAATAAATAAAAATGCAAAAATAAATGCTGTTCCTAATTCTAAAGGATTTGAGTCTTTCATTTCAATATTATTAATTGATTTTGATGCTCTTTTGTAATAAATAAATGTAATTACAGCAGTTAAAACTATAAAACATAAAAAAGGTAACAAAATTGTTTTTGCAACTTCAAAATTGAAAATATATGAAATTATAAGTATTCTAATATACATCATAGATGTTGCAGCTATTATTGAAGCTGTTATAATATGATTTTTATCTAAAGTTTGTGCTTTTTTTGATAATACAACAGTTGTTGCTGTTGAAGAATAACTTCCACCTATCAAACCTGTAAGAAAAATTCCTTTTGAAGGGAAAAGATATTTTTGAACTAAATATCCAGTATAAGAAATTCCAGAAATTACAACTACAGTTAACCAAATTTTATAAAGTGAAATTCCCAAATAAGGAATTAGTTTGTCTTCTGGAAGTAAAGGAAGAACAACTGCTGAAAGCAAAATCATTTTACCTAAAGTTTCAAATTCATAAATATTTATATTCATATTAAAACTTAATATTTTATTTTTTGCATTTAATAAAAATATAGTTAATACAAAAACTAAAGAAGTCAGCCATAAAGGGAAAAGATTTGACAAAGGACCAAAACTATAAACTATCAATAAAACTAAATATAAAACAATACTATGTTTTCTTTCATCCAATAATCTATTATAAAAAAGTGAAAATAAAAGAGTAATTCCAATAAATCCAGCGATATAAATTGAAAAATTAACGGGTTCTATTTTATAAAAAATAAAACCTAATATTCCTACAAAAGTGTAAGTTCTTGCTGTTCCAAAAAACTCCTTATCTGTGGGATGGAATTTTAATTTATAAGCTCTTATTTCTAAACCTATCAAAAAACTAAACAAAATTGTAAAAATTAAATGTGTAAAAAGTGAATCTATTATCATTTTTTAATTAATCCTTTTTCATAACAAATAGGATCGAACTTACAAACAATATCACCACTAAAAGCTAAAAGTTTTTCATTCTTTTTATCATAATCCATATTTGACAAAAAATGTTTTATCACATTTAATCTAGCTTTTTTCTTATTATCTGCATTAACTACATACCAAGGAGCAAAACTAAAAGAAGTTCTAATAAACATCTCATCCCTTGCTTTTGAATATTCATCCCAATACTCTTGAGCTTTATTATCTATAGGACTTACTTTCCACTGTTTTAGTGGATTTGTTTTTCTATCTTTTAATCTTTCTTTTTGTTCATCTTTTGATATATCAAGATAATATTTAAAAAATATCACACCTGAATGAGTTAGCATTTGTTCGAAACTTCCAACCTCTTCAAAAAAAGATTTTAACTCCTTTTGAGTACAAAAGTTCATAACTTTTTCAACTCCTGCACGATTATACCAACTTCTATTAAATAAAATAATCTCTTGCTTTGAAGGTAAAAAATGAACATATCTTTGAAAATACCAAGACATATGATCTTTATCACTAGGTTTATTAAGTGCTACAGTTCTTACTTCTCTTGGACTTAAATGTTGTAAAAATCTTTTTATAATTCCATCTTTACCTGCTGTATCTCTTCCTTCAAAGATAATACACACTTGTAATTTTTTCTCAATTACCTCTTTTTGAAACTTTACAAGCTCAACTTGTAAATCATATAACTCTTTTTTATATTCTTTTATTTTCATTTTAAACTCTTTTTGTAATGAGATTTGAAAAATAGTATACATTTAATCTATTTGAATTACATTTAAATATTAAAGACTTTATTATTTTTTTGCCAAAAAATCTATTCTTTATTTTTAAATTTACAAAATTATTTACAAATTTTGTTCTAATAAAATAGGATAAAAAAACTCCAAAAAAGAATATTCAAAAAAAGATTTTATTAAGAAGTTCCTATTTTAGGGCTTTTTAAAAATTTCAAAAAAAATTTCAAAAAAAAACTTTCTGTGGAACACAAAGTGCAATTACCAATTTCGTAAACATAAAAATCAAAGGAGATAAAATGTCAGCATTAAGACAAATCGCGTTTTACGGAAAAGGTGGGATTGGTAAATCTACTACATCTCAAAACACATTAGCAGCTATGTGTCATTATTATGGTCAAAAAATATTAATCGTTGGATGTGACCCAAAAGCAGATTCAACAAGATTAATCTTACATGAAAAAGCACAATCTACAATTATGCAATTAGCTTCTGAAGCTGGAACAGTTGAAGATTTAGAATTAGAAGATGTATGTAAACCAGGTGCTGGTGAATTCCACTACGATAACAATGAAATAACTGAAGGTTATATCAATTGTACTGAGTCTGGAGGTCCTGAGCCAGGTGTTGGATGTGCAGGTAGAGGAGTTATTACAGCTATTAACTTCTTAGAAGAAGAAGGTGCTTATGATGACGAATTAGATTTCGTTTCTTATGACGTTCTTGGAGACGTTGTATGTGGTGGATTTGCTATGCCAATTAGAGAAGGTAAAGCACAAGAAATCTACATCGTAATGTCTGGAGAAATGATGGCTATGTATGCAGCTAACAACATTTCTAAAGGTATTTTAAAATATGCAAATACTGGTGGGGTAAGACTTGCTGGATTAATTTGTAACGCTAGGATGACAGATAAAGAGTATGACCTTGCAAAACACTTAGCAATGCAAATTGGTACTCAAATGATTCACTTCGTTCCAAGATCTAACCACGTTCAAAGAGCTGAGTTAAGAAGAATGACAGTTGTTGAATTCGCTCCAACATCTGACCAAGCTATGGAATACAAAGAATTAGCAAGAAAAATCATTGCTAATGACTTAAAAGTTATCCCAACTCCATTAGAAATGGATGATTTAGAAAACCTATTAATGGAATTCGGTTTAGAAGAAGAAGCAGATTTAGATAACATCGGTAAAAAAGCTGAAGAAGCTTAATAATTAAAATTCAAAAATAAATAGTAGTAAGGAGAAAATCATGTTTATATGTGGATACCACTTCCCAGCAAGTGAAGGAAATGATGTAAGTTTTGACAAAGTTATTGAAAAAGTTCAAGAAGGTATAGATGCAACTGGGAAAACTGTAACTTTGACAAGTGAAACAAGAGAAGGTGTTAAATTAGAAGAACTTTCTGTGCCAGCTGGTACTTTTTTACATACAGCTTTAGTTGATTATTATACAAACACAGAATGTGCACCTAAAGACGATTTCAAAATGATTTATTACACAAATAAATATCAAATTTCTGAAATTTCAAAAAACGTAGATGGTGATTCAACTAAAGATATTTGTAAAAAATTAGATGACATGAATCTATACAGAGTAAAAGTAGCGTAAGCTACTTAACTCTTATATAAAGAGGAGAAAACTATGGGACCAGAAACATTAGAAAGTCTACAAAAAGAAGCTCTTGCTGAAGTACTTGAATCATATCCTGAGAAAGTAAAAAAAAGTAGAGCAAAACATTTAGGTATTGATTCACCAGAAACTTCAAAAGGTTCTTGTGATACAACAAAAAGTAATAAACAAACAGTTCCAGGAGTTATGTCTCAAAGAGGATGTGCTTATGCAGGTTCTAAAGGGGTTGTTTGGGGACCAATTAAAGATATGATTCATATCTCTCACGGACCAATTGGATGTGGACAATATTCAAGAGGTGGTAGAAGAAATTATTACATTGGAACAACTGGTATTGATACATTTGTTACTATGAACTTCTCTACAGATTTTAATGAGAAAGATATCGTATTTGGTGGAGATAAAAAACTTAAAAAAGCACTAGCAGAAATTGATGAATTATTCCCATTAAATAATGGTATTTCAATTCAATCTGAGTGTCCAATTGGATTAATTGGAGATGATATTCATGCAGTTGCAAAAGTTTATAAAAAAGAGTCAGGAACTCAAACTATAGCTGTTTCATGTGAAGGATTTAGAGGGGTTTCTCAATCACTTGGTCACCACATTGCAAACGATATGATTAGAGATTATATTATGCCTGATAACTCTTATAAAAAAGATTTCGAATCAACTCCTTATGATGTATCAATTATTGGAGATTATAACATCGGTGGAGATGCTTGGTCAACGAGAATTATCTTAGAAGAAATGGGATTAAGAGTTATTGCTCAATGGTCAGGAGATGCTACTTATAAAGAGTTAGCAATTGCACCAAAAGCAAAACTAAATTTATTACATTGCTATAGATCTATGAACTATATTGCAAGACATATGGAACAAGAATTTAACATTCCTTGGATGGAATATAACTTCTTTGGACCTTCAAAAACAACTGAGTCTTTAAGAAAAATTGCTTCATTCTTTGATGAATCAATTCAAGAAAAAACTGAAGCTGTTATCGCTAAATATACTGCTATGACTGACGCTGTTATTGCAAAATACAGACCAATGTTAGAAGGTAAAAAAGTTATGCTTTATGTTGGAGGATTAAGACCAAGACACGTTATTGGAGCTTATGAAGATTTAGGAATGGAAGTAATTGGAACTGGTTATGAGTTCGCTCACGGTGATGATTATAAAAGAACTAAAGATGAGATTGAAAGATCAACTCTAATTTATGATGATGCAAATGAGTATGAATTAGAAGCTTTCGTTAAAAAATTAAGACCTGATTTAGTTGCAGCAGGAGTAAAAGAGAAATATGTATTCCAAAAAATGGGATTACCATTTAGACAAATGCACTCTTGGGATTATTCAGGACCATACCATGGTTATGATGCATTCGCAATTTTCGCTAGAGACATGGATTTAGCAATTAACTCACCAGTATGGAACCACACAAAAGCTCCATGGGAAAAAGAAGCGTAAGGAGAAGGCTATGCAAGACGTTGAAAACATTGTAAATGGACAAAAACTATTTTTAAAACCTGAATATCAAGAAGTTTTAAAAAATAAAAAACAATTTGAAAGTGCAGCTGGTGCTACATCACCTGAAAAAGTTGCAGAAATTCAAAAATGGACTGAATCTTGGGATTATAGAGAAAAAAATTTAGCTAGAGAAGCAATCACTGTTAATCCTGCTAAAGCTTGTCAACCTTTAGGTGCTGTAATGGTAGCTTTAGGATTTGAAAATACTATGCCTTACGTTCATGGATCTCATGGTTGTGTTGCGTATTTTAGAACATATTTTACAAGACACTTTAAAGAACCAACTCCTTGTGTTTCAGATTCTATGTCTGAATCAGCAGCGGTATTTGGGGGATTAGCAAATATGAAAGATGGTTTAAGAAACTGTAATGCTTTATATAAACCTGAAATGATTGCTGTATCTACTACTTGTATGGCAGAGGTTATTGGAGATGACTTAAATGCATTTATCATAGGTGCTAGAGAAGAAGCTGAAGGTGAATTAGATAATATCTTAATTCCTCATGCACACACTCCATCTTTCGTAGGATCTCATATTACTGGTTATGATAATATGATGAAATCAACTTTAGAGCAATTAAGTGAAGGTGTAACTAAAGAAGTAGATGCAGAAAGAATTAACATCATTCCTGGATTTGAACCATATTTAGGATCATTAAAAGAGATCAAAAAAATCTCTAAAATGTTCGGTGACAAAATCATTATGATTGGTGACCATGAAGAACAATGGGATACAGGAGCAGGAGAATATAAATTATATGCTGGTGGAACAAAAATAGCTGATGCTAAAACAGCTATCAATGCAAGTGCAACTATCAGTTTACAAAAATATTCAACTGTTTTAACAGCTAAAACTATTAAAAATAAATGGAAACAAAAATATGAAACTTGTAACCCAATTGGTTTAAGTGGAACTGATGGATTCGTTATGAAACTTGCTGAATTAACTGGAAAAGAAGTACCTGAAGAGTTAAAACAACAAAGAGCAAGATTAGTAGATGCAATGCAAGATTCTTATCCATATATGCACAGCAAAAAATTTGCTATCTGGGGAGATCCTGACTTCTTATTAGGAATGGTTTCATTCTTAGTTGAAATGGGAGCAATTCCAACTCACGTTCTTTGCCACAATGCGCCAAGAAAAGGTTGGGAAGAAGATATGAAAGAAATTTTATCTAAATCTCCAAGAGCTGCTGAATGTAATATTTGGGCAGGAAAAGATTTATGGCATTTAAGAAGCTTACTATTTACTGAGCCTGTTGATTTTATGATTGGAAATGTTTACGGAAAAGAGTTATATAGAGATACTAAAACTCCATTAATCAGAATTGGATTCCCAATTTTTGATAGACATCATTTACATAGATATTCTATTAGTGGATATGAAGGTGGTATTAATCTATTAACATGGATTACTAATAGTATTTTAGATAATCTTGATGAACAAACAAAAAATATTGCTGAAACAGATTATTTCTTCGATTCAGTTAGATAATTTTTATACTAGAAGTTTTTATAACTTCTAGTTTTTTTTAGGTATCATTATATATTCAGTTATATAATGATACTATTTTTTTGTTTATCGTTATATACTATTAAATATAGCCAAAAAGGATTTTTGTGGAAATATCATCAAACTTGACATTAGAAATTTTAAATCAACCCTTTTTATTGGAAAAAAGAATTGAATTATTAATGGCAATACAAAAAACTGGTTCTATCAGTAAAGCGGCAAAAGAAGTTCCCATGAGCTATAAATCTGCTTGGGAAGCAGTTGAAGCCATGAATAATTTATCAATTAGTCCAATAGTACAAAGAGAAACAGGTGGAGTTGGTGGTGGAGGAACTACTCTTACAACATATGGAGAGAATCTACTAAAAACTTATCATTTATTAAAAGAAGAACAAAAAAAGTTTCTTGAAAATCTAAATAGAATGACTGATATTAACACAGGTACATTAAAAGCTATAAGGAGATTATCAATGCAATTAAGTGCAAGAAATCAAATAAGTGGAATTGTAGAATTAATAGAGCATGGAAAAGTAAATGCAGAAGTATTTATAAGACTAAAAAGTGGTTATACACTTGTTTCTGTTATTACAAATTCTGCTGTTAAAAATCTAGACTTAAAAGCTAAAGATGAAGTTGTTGCAATTTTTAAATCAAGTACTGTTTTATTAACAACAGATATTACTTTAAATATTAGTGCAAGAAACAAATTCCAAGGTGTAGTAGACAACATAAATCAAGGTGAAATAAATTCTGAAGTAGTAATCGATATAGGCAATGCAGATAAAATTGCTTCAGTTATAACAACAAGTTCTGTAAATAGATTAAATCTTAAACCAGGTTCTAATGTGAGTGCAATTATAAAAGCCTCGGATATTATGATAGGAAAATAAGGAAAAAAAATGAAAAAGATAATTTTAGGATTAGTATTTTTATGTTCAAGTATATTTGCTGGTCAAGTAAATATAGCTGTTGCTGCAAATGTTAGTTATGCAATAAATGAACTTATTGCAGAATTTAATAAAACAAACCCTGATACAAAAATTCAAGTTACATTAGGAAGTAGTGGAAAATTAACTGCTCAAATTAAAAATGGTGCTCCATTTAATATTTTTATGGCTGCAAATATGAAATTCCCTGAGTCTTTATATGAAGATAAAATTGCAATTACAAAACCTGTTGTTTATGCACAAGGTGCTTTAGCTATGTTAAGTTCAAAAGAACTTGATTATTCAAAAGGTATAAATTTAATTAAAGAAGATTCAATTTCTAAAATTGCAATCGCTAATCCTAAAACTGCTCCTTATGGAACAGCAGCTGTTGAAGCAATTAAAAATGCAAATTTAGAAGAAGCAACTAAAGATAAATTTGTATACGCAGAATCAATTTCACAAACAGTTACTTATGCAACAACTGCTGCTGATATAGGCTTTATTGCAAAATCATCTTTATATGATGAAAAATTATCAAAATATAAAGAAAATGTAAATTGGGCAAGTGTTGATCCAACTTTATATACACCGATTAAACAAGGTATTGTAATCATTAATAATGCAGTTGATAATGCAGAAGTTAAAGCATTTTATGACTTTATTTTAGGTGAAAAAGCTAAAAAAATATTTGTTGATTATGGATACATTGTAAAATGAATAAATTAGTTGCAACAATAAAAAAAATAAATTCTATTGATAGTTTAAATATTGTTGAGTTCGATTTTTTTGGGAAAAATCTAAAAATGATGAGTTTAGATTTAGGCAAAAATATACAAATTGACAAAAAGGTAACTCTTAGTGTTAAACCAACAAATATAATTATTGCAAAAAATTTATTTGGAGAGATTAGTTTATCAAACCAATTTGTTGCAACTATTCAAAAGATAGAAAATGGTCACCTTCTATCTAACATAATATTAAAAATCAATGATACTTATCTTGAAAGTATTATAACTGTAGATTCATCTAAAAAGATGAATCTACAAAAAGATGAAGATGTTTTAGTTTTAATTAAAGCAAGTGATTTATCTATTCAGGATGTTTTAGATGATTGAATTGTTAAAAAATATAGAGTTTGAACCTTTTTTAATATCTTTTAAATTAGCTGGTATCACTACTTTGATTTTGTTTTTTATAAGTCTTCCAATTGCATGGTACTTATCTCAAACAAAATCAAAATTAAAACCTTACTTAGAAGCTGTTACTGCCTTACCTTTGGTTTTACCACCTTCAGTTTTAGGATTTTATATACTTTGGGCTTTATCATATAATTCACCAATTGGAGCTTTTTTTGAAGAACATTTTGGAATAAAACTTGTTTTCAATTTTTATGGTTTAATTATTGCTAGTTGTTTTTATAGCTTACCATTTATGGTTCAACCTATGCAAAGTGGCTTAGAAAGTATCAATAAAAATTTATTAGAAGCAAGTTATATAAGTGGGAAAAGTAAATTTCAAACTCTTTTTAGAATTGCTATCCCAAATATAAAACCTTCTTTAATGACTGCTATTATAGTAACTTTTGCACATACAGTTGGAGAGTTTGGAGTTGTGTTAATGGTTGGAGGAAGTATTCCAGGAGAAACAAAAGTTGCATCAGTTGCAATATATGAATTTGTTGAAATTATGGATTATACAAATGCACATATTTACAGTTTAATTATGGTAATTCTAAGTTTCTTAACTCTTCTTGGAGTTTATATATTTAATGGAAAACAAAAAAAGTTAACAGGTTTACATAAATGATAGAAATTAATATAAATAAATTACTTCATGGTTCAAATGGTGAAATGAATTTAGATGTAAATCTAAAAATAAATAAGGGTGAATTTATTGCTCTTTCTGGTTTTAGTGGTAGTGGGAAAACTACACTTTTACGAATACTTGCAGGACTTGAAGAGGCTAAAGGTACTTTAAAAATTGATAATGAACTTTGGCTTGATGATAAGTTTAGTTTAGCTCCACAAAAAAGAGATATTGGTTTTGTATTTCAAGATTATGCACTTTTTCCTAACTTTTCAGTAATTGATAATCTTTTATATGTAAAAAAAGATATAGACTTAGCAAATAAATTGCTTGAAATGACAGAAATGACGGAATTAAAAAATAGATATCCAAATACATTAAGTGGAGGACAAAAACAAAGAATTAGTTTATGTAGAGCTTTAATGAATAAACCAAAACTTTTATTGATGGATGAACCTTTATCTGCACTTGATCCAGAAATGAGAACAAAATTACAAAATGAAATATTAACTTTACATAAAGAGTTTAATACCACAACTATTATGGTAAGTCATGACCCAAGTGAAATGTATCGCTTGGCATCAAGAGTTGTTGTTTTAAATCTTGGGAAAATCATAAATGATGGTTTTCCTAAAGATATTCTTCTTAAAACAAAAGGTAGCCAAAAATTCTCATTTGAAGGTGAACTACTTGATATTGTAAAAATAGATGTAATTCACGTTGCAATTGTATCAATAGGTCAACAATTAGTAGAAGTTGTTGTAGGAAATGAAGAAGCAGCAAATTTAAAAATAGGGCAAAGTGTAAGTGTTAGTACAAAAGCATTTACACCGATGATGCAAACTTTATAATGAAAACTGCATTATTTTGCCTATTTGAAAATTGGGAAAATAATTATCAAAAAGCAATCACTGAACAACTTGATTTAATTTGTTACTGTGAAGATTTAGGTTTTGATGAAGCTTGGATAACAGAACATCACTTCAATAATTTTAGTGTCATTCCTTCTCCACTCACTGCTGTTTCTTATCTTTTAGGAAAAACTAAAAGTATAAAAATAGGAACAGCCGCTATTTTACTCCCTTTATACAATCCTATAAAACTTGCAGAAGAAATTGCTATGATAAAAGCATTTGATGAAAATAGATTTTTATATGGAATTGCAAAAGGAGCATTTCCTATTTATGATAAAACTTTTAAAGCAGATGCTTTCACAAATAGAGAAGTTATGTTTGAAGCAAATGAATTAATTCACAAACTATTAAATGAAGAACTTGTAACTTTTAAAGGTAACTTCTTTACTTGTGAAAACATTTCAATAAGACCAAAATTAAATGAACCAATAAATACATATATCGCTTCTGAATCTTTTGAAGCAATAAAAGAAGCTGCTACAAAAGGTTATGGATTGATTGGAAGTATTGGAATAAGTAAAGAAAAAATAAAATTTATATTTGATACATATAAAACATTTAATCCAACAAAACCTTTATCTTTTAGAGTTGCAAGAGGTATAAATATTGGCGTTAACAAAGAAGAGATTATAAAAGAGTCCCAATATTGTACAGATTTATTTTTAAAATCAATGAGAGCTTCAAAAGATACAAGCCCAACTTTAGTAAAACTTTTAACAAATGAATATATAGACATACGAAATAAACTTTTTGATAGTAATAAACTTTTTGAAAATGCAATTTGTGGCACACCAAAAGAGTGTATTGAACAAATCAAAGCTCTAAAAAAAGAGTTTGATATAGAAGCATTATTACTAAAACCACTTACAACTTCAACAAAAAAAGCAAAAGAGATATTAAATTTATATACAAAGGAGGTAAAACCTTATGTTTAAAATCTTACTTTTAATATTTAGTTTTTATCTATATAGTAATGCCGTTATTTTTGAAGATATGTTTAAAGAAAAAAGTGAAATAAAAGATGATATAAAAAAGATTTATGCTTCAAATCCTGTACTTTTATACTCTTTGTATGCTGTGGATAAAAGTAAAATTGCTGGATTAAATTTTCCATTTAATGAAAATGAAGCTAAATTTTTAGATGAAAAAACGAAAAATCTTCCAGTTCTTGGTGGTTGGTTTGGGCAAGGAAAAACTCCAAATAGTGAAATGATTTTACAAATAAATCCTGATGTAATTTTATTGACAGATAATACAAAAAAATTAGGAGATGAAAAAATAAAAGCCTCTTTAGGTGGAGCTAAAAATATCCCTCTAATTTATCTAAAATCAAATAGTTTAGAGGAATTAGTAGATTCTTTTTTATATATTGGAAAATTAACAAATAATGAGAAAAGAGCAAAAGAGTTAGAAAATTATGGGAAAGAGAGTTTAAATTTAGCAAAAGAAGTTTCACAAAAAGCTTCTAAAAAACCTAAAGTTTATTATGCTGAGGGGAAAAATGGACTTGAAACAGAATGTAACACTTCAATTCATTCTGAACTTATAAATTTAGCTGGTGGAAAAAATGTTCATCAATGTGAAACAACAAATCTTTTTGGAAAAGAAGCTATAAATTTTGAACAAGTTTTAGCATACAACCCTGAAATTATTTTGGTTTACGATAAAGAGTTTTATCAAAAAATCTATAAAAATTCCAATTGGAAACATATAGATGCAGTGAAAAATAGAAGAGTATATTTTTTACCTTTTGGTCCTTTTAGTTGGTTTGATAGACCTCCATCATTTATGAAATTATTAGGTTTAAGATGGTTACTTTCTGTTTTTCATCCTGAAGTTTATAAATTAGATATAAATAAAGAAGCAAAAGAGTTTTACTCTTTATTTTTAGGTATAGATTTAAGTGATGAACAATTGAATGAAATAATAGGTAAAAATCTTGAATAAACTAGGATTTTTTATACTAATTATCTTTTTATTTATTTTAATGAATAGTTCCCTTTTTATTGGAAATTATCAAATAACTTTAGATGAATATATAAACTTTTTTAAAAGTTTTATTGGGTTTAACTCAAATATTTCTTTAGAAAAATATGAAATGCTTCAAAGTGTGATTTTTGATATAAGGCTACCAAGGATTATAGCTGCTGTTTTAATAGGAAGCTCACTAGCTATTTCAGGAGCTGCATTTCAAGCTATGTTTGTAAATCCACTTGTTTCTCCTGGGATTCTTGGAGTTCTAAGTGGAGCTTCCTTTGGAGCTGCTCTTGGTATGGTTCTTGGATGGAATTGGTTTTTTATAAACCTTTCTACTTTTTTATTTGGCTTAATTGCTGTTTTATTTGCACTTACTATTTCATTTATTTACTCAAATGCAAAAAATATGATTATTTTAGTTTTAGGTGGAATAATAAGTAGTTCACTTTTTTCTGCATTTTTATCAATAGTAAAATATGCAGCTGATCCATATGATGCACTTCCTGCAATTACTTATTGGTTAATGGGAAGTTTATCTTTTAGTACACCAAACATTGTATGGAATCTTTCCATTCCTATGTTTTTAGGAATGATTATTTTACTTTTTGTATCAAAATATTTAAATGCATTAAGTTTAGGTGATGAAGAAGCTAAAGCATTAGGAGTTGATACAAAAAAAATCAAATTAATTGTAATCATAAGTGCTACTTTTATTAGTGCATTAAGTGTAATTCTTGCAGGAATAATTGGTTGGATTGGATTAATTATTCCTCATATAGCAAGACTTCTTTTTGGAGCTGATAATAAGATAATATTGCCAATAAGTGCAATTTTAGGGGCTACTTTTTTACTAATTGTTGATAATTTTTCAAGAATTATTTTTAGCTTTGAAATTCCTATTGGAATAGTTACAGCAATAATTGGAATACCTATTTTTATAATGGTTTTAAAAAATGCAAAAAAGGGATTTTGATGTTATTAATTGATGCTAAAAATATCTCTTTTTCTTATGGAAATAAACAAATATTAACTAATATAGATTTCCAATTATATCAAGGAGATGTTTTATCTTTAGTTGGACAAAACGGCTGTGGAAAAACTACTTTATTAAAAATACTTTTGGGAATATTTAAATCAAATGGTGAAATAAAAATTCTCTCAAAAAATATAAATGAATACAAAAATAAAGAACTAGCAAAACTAATTTCTTATGTTCCACAAACTCATCAGATTCCTTTTGATTATACTGTATTTGATGTAGTTTTAATGGGAAGATTAGCACATATTGGACTATTTTCAAACTATTCATTAAAAGATAAAGAAATTGCACTTAAAGCTTTAGAAAAAGTAGGGATTGGTCACCTAAAAGATAATATCTACTCAAAAATAAGTGGAGGAGAGCGACAACTAGCCTTTATTGCTCGAGCTTTAACCCAAGAATCAAAAATCATCTTTATGGATGAACCAGTTACTGGGCTTGATTATGGAAATCAACTAAAACTTTTAAAATTTTTAAAAGAACTCTCAAATGAAGGTTACACTTTTGTAAAAACAACTCACTATCCAGACCATGCTTTATATGCTTCAAGCAAAGTAATGATGCTAAAAAATGGTCAAATTTTAGATGTTGGAAATATAAATGAAAAACTAACTTCTACAAATATTAAAAAACTTTATGATGTAGATGTTGAAATTATTTCAAAAGAAAATGGTTACAAATTTTGTATACCAAGTATTTAAAAAGGAGAAAATATGCCACTTATAAAAACAAATTTAGATAGTTTAGATTTTGCAAATTTATATGCTAAACAGATGGAACTCTCAACTTTCAAAGGTAAAAGTAGCCAAGAATGGGATAAAAGAGCAAATAGTATGAATATAAATGTTCATAAAAGTATCTATACAAAAACTTTTGTAGATAAAATTGAAACAACGGATTGTGATTCTTTACTTGATATTGGTTGTGGTCCTGGAACTATTTCTTTGGCAATGGCTTCAAAACTAAAAGAGATTTATGCATTAGATTACTCTTTAGGAATGTTAGATTGTGTAAAAGAAAATTGCAAAGAAAAAAATATAGAAAATTTAAAAACAATTCATAAATCTTGGTATGACGATTGGGAAGATGTTCCAAATGCAGATATTGTAGTTGCAAGCCGTTCAATGGAAGTAAAAGATATAAAAGATGCTTTAATAAAACTAAACTCAAAAGCAAATAAAAGAGTTTATTTAACTACAAAAGTTGGTGGCAGTTTTATTGATACTGAGATTCTAGCTCAATTAAAAAGAGAGATTATTCCAAGACCTGATTATATTTATTTAGTTAATGTTTTACATAGTATGGGAATATTTGCGAAAGTTGATTTTATAAAAAGTGAAAACAATAAGTTTGAAAGTTCAACATCTGAAGAGTTTGTAGAAAAAGTTGGTTGGAGTTTAGGTGAATTAGATGTTGAAGAAAAAAATGTTTTAAAAGAGTATTTTAATTCAACATATAAATATAAAAAAACAGCCGATTATATAAACTGGGCAATGATTTCATGGGAGAGTAAAAAATGAAAAAACTACTACTTATTTTACTTTTTCTTACCTCTTTATTTTCAAAAGATGTTTCATATGAAACAAATGAGTTAAAAATCGAAGCTTTAGTAGAAAAAAAATTGGTTCTAAATATGGATAAACTACAAGAGATAAACGATTTGCGAACAGGTTCAAAAACCATAACTCTTACAAAAAATGACACAACTTATGAAGGTGTTTTGCTAAAAGAGATAATCGACCAAGCAAAAATAAATGTAAAAAATAGAAAAGATTTAAACAAAGTCTATATTATGGCTATTGCTAGTGATAACTACAAAGTATTATTTTCTTGGAATGAACTATTTAACTCTAAAATTGGTGACAATGTTCTTATATTTTTAAAAAAGAATGGAAAGTTACTTGATAAAAATGAAGGAAAATTAGCACTTATTAGTGTTGAAGATATAAATGAAAATCCAAGACATATAAAATGGCTCGAAAAAATTATAGTAAATAAAATTGATTAAAAGGAGAAATGATGTTTAAAAAAGTTTTATTGATTGTTATAACTTCGATTTTAGCTCTTAATGCAGCTGATTTGAAAGTAGCAGCAGGTGCAGGTTATAAAAAACCTTTGATGGAGATTTTTAAAGAGTATGAAAAAGTTGGTGGTAAAGTTGATGGTGTTTTTGGACACTTAAAACAAGTGACAACACAAGCAACACAAACAAATATACCTTTGATTATTGGAGATAAAAAATTTTTGGAAACTAAAAGTGGACTAAAATTTAAAGATTATGTACTTTTAGGTGAAGGTGAACTTGTTGTTGTTTATCCAAAAGATAAAAAACTATCATCAGTTGAAGATTTAACAAGTGAAAACATAAAAAAAATCACTATTCCTGATCCATCAAAAGCAATATATGGAATAGCAGGAAAAGAGTTTTTAAAAAATGCTAATTTAGAAGAAAAACTAAATAATAAACTTATAATTGTTGCAACTGTACCACAAGCTATGACTTATATACTTACAAATGAAGTTGATGCTGGATTTGTAAATCTTTCAGAAGCAATTGCAAATAAAGAAAATATTGATGGCTTTATTAAAATTGATAAAAAATACTACACTCCAATAGAAATCGTTGCTGGAAAACTTGATAGCTGTAATGAAAGTTGCGAAGAATTTGCAAATTTCTTAACTACAAAAACAGCAAAAGAGATATTTAAAAAATACGGTTTATAATGAATTTTGATTTTGCACTTATATTTGAGCCATTTTTATTAAGTCTGAAAACTATCAGTGTAAGTGCATTTTTATTTATAGTTATTGGTATTCCAATAGCTTATTTACTTGCAAAAGAAAATCTAAAATTCAAATGGTTACTAAATACAATAGTAACTCTTCCTTTAATCTTTCCACCAATTGCTGTTGGTTTTTTTCTTCTTTTGATTTTAGGAAGAAACGGTTTTATTGGAAGTTTTTTTTATAAATTTGATATTAGTTTGATTTTTAGTTTCAGTGGAATTGTAATTGCTGCATTTATCGCAGGTCTTCCACTTATGGTAAAACCTTTACAAGCTAGTATTGAACTTTTTCCAAAAGATATAAAAGAAGCTTCATATATAAGTGGAAAAAGTGAATTAAAAACTTTTATATTTATTGTATTGCCAAATATAAAAAATAGTTTGATTGTTGCACTTTTAATCTCAACTGCAAGAGCTTTAGGAGAAGTTGGAATTACTTTGATGTTAGGTGGAAATATCATAGGAAAAACTGATACTATTTCCCTTGCTATTTATAATGCTGTATTTGATGGAAACTATAATTTAGCTATGATTTTAAGTGGTATATTGGTTTTTATATCAGTGCTTTTTTTTATTGCACTAAATTTTTTTGAAAAGAGAAAAAATGTTTAATTTATCAATTAGTGAATTGGAAAAATATATTCAAGATGATTTACCATATTTTGATTTAACTACAAGTTTACAAAATGTAAATAATAAAAAAGCTCAAATTGAAGTTTATACAAGAGAAGATATTATCGTATCATGTAGTGAAGAAGCAGCAAAAATCGCTGAACTTTTGAATTGTAAAGTAGAATTTTTTGAAAAAAGTAAAACTAAAATCCAAAAAGGAAATACAATTCTAAGATTTTCTGGTGATTATGAAGATATACATAAAGCTTGGAGATTAACTCAAATTCTTTTAGAATATAGTTGCAAAATAAGTACATATTCCTATCAAATGAAAGAAAAAATAGAAAAAACAAATCCAACTTGTGAACTTCTAACTACAAGAAAAACTTTTCCTTTTTCAAAAAGATTTTGTATAAAAGCAGCTATTTGTGGAGGAGCGATGCCTCATAGATTAAATTTATCTGAAAGTGTACTATTTTTTGAAGGTCATAGAATTTTATATAAAAACAACGAAGAGTTTTATGAAGATTTAAAAAGAATAAAAACAAAAATACCAGAAAAAAAACTAAATGTTGAAAGTGATAATCTACAAGATTGTATAAATCTAATGAAAATTGGTGTTGATGTTCTTCAACTTGATAAAATAGATTTTGAAGAACTTGAGAAAATCATAAATTACAAAAATGAAAATTTCCCAAATGTTAAAATTTTAGTTGCTGGTGGAATAAATCTATCAAATATTGAAAAATATGCTTCATTTAAAATAGATGGAGTGGTTACAAGTTCTGTTTATAATTGTGGAATGGCAAATATTAGCAGTAAATTAAAAATAATATAGGGAAATTCCCCATATTATTAAGCTATTAAGATTACACTTGAAGCTTTAAATATTGCATAAGCTTCTTCTGAAGCTTTGATAGATAAATCTTCAATAGCATCATTTGTCACAATTGCAGAAATTACACTTGTTCCTAAAGAAAGTTTTACTTCACTATTAACAGCACCTTTTATAACTTCTACAACTTTACCTTTTAATACATTTCTAGCTGTTGTTTTTACAGCATCTTTTGTGATTATAATTGAAGATGCTTTAATAATTGCAGTTATATTATCATTTAATTTTGCTCCTAAAGATTCTATTCCATCTTTTGTAACTGTTGCACTTATTGTTACCTCAGGAGAAACTGTGATTTTAACTTCACTCATTACAGCACCATTGATAATATTTGTAATTTTTCCACTTAACTCATTTCTTGCACTTGTTTTCATCTCAATCCTTTTACTATAAATTATAAGAAAATTCTAAACTTTAAATTATAAATTCAAGCTTAATCTAGTTATTTATTTATAAATATATTGTATATTAATTAGACATCGTTGCTTATATATATGCCTAAACAACGATAATTTAATACTTTAGTAAAATAAATTTAAGTTAGTAAATAAAAATTATTTTTATAGTACTTTTATACTATGGAACACTTATTGCATATAATTAATACACCCTTTAAGCTTAGAAATAAAAAGAACAATTTTTGTTCTTTTTATTTGCAAGAAGTTCTTAAAATAAGTGTATTTTATAAATAAAAAGAGTTAAGATTATGATTGCTACATTTGATGATACTTACAATTTTGCAAAAAAATTTGCTCATTATAAAGATTTCTATGTAAAACACAATGATTTAATATTTTCAAAACTAGGGCTAGGTACTTTTAATAAAGAGCCTTATAAAGAAGAAAACTATCTATTTCACTATATAGCTGGTGTAAAAGAAGCTATAAAAAGTGGTATTAATCTTATAGATACAGCAAGTAACTATAGATATGGACAAAGTGAAAAAGAGATTGGTATTGCTTTAAAAGAACTATTTGAAGAGGGTGATACAAAAAGAGAAGAGTTAATAATATGTTCAAAAGGTGGATTTATTCAACTTGATTATCCATTTCCACAAAATCCTTATGCTTGGATTGAAGAAAATATTATTAATACTTCATTGGCAAAACTTGAAGATATAGAACTTGACCAACACTGTATGACACCTGATTATTTAGAGTGGTCATGTCAAAAATCTTTAGAAAATCTAGGTGTAAAAACACTTGATATCTATTTTTTACATAATCCAGAAATACAAATAAGTAAACTAGGGTATAAAAATTGGTTAAAGAAAATCGAAACAATATTTAAAAGATTTGAAAAAATGGTAACTAAAGGAATGATAAAATCTTATGGTGTTGCCGTTTGGAATGGTTTTATTGATAAAAGTACAAATGAACATATCAATTTAGAAGATTTAGTTGAAATAGCTATTAAAGTAGGTGGAGAGAATCACAACTTTAAATATATTCAAACACCTTTTAACATGGCAAAAACTTCAATTTATACGATGCCAACACAAACTGTAAAAGGTGAAGAGTGTACTTTACTTCAAGCAGCGCACCGATTAAAAATAGGAGTAATTTCAAGTTCTTCACTTTTACAAATGAATCTATTTAAAAAATCATTTAATGCCCAAGTTGGTTACTTGCTTGATTCTAAAATGGTTTTAGAAAATGACATCCAACTAGCACTTCAATTTGTTCGCTCAACTCCTGGATTGATTTCATCGCTTTTTGCATCAAAAGTTCCAGTACATATTAAAAAGAATTTAGAAATCACAAAAGTTCCTGCAACATCAAGAGCTAAATATGATTTAATGTATCGAGTATAAATGATTTATGATGTAATAGTAGTTGGAGGTGGAATTGCAGGATTAATGGCTGCAATTGAAGCTAAAAATGAGAATAACAAAGTTGCCCTAATCACAAAAGGAAATGTTTTTAAATCTAACTCTTCAATGGCAAGTGGTGGAATAAATGCAGTACTTGACTCAAATAATACAAAAGAGATAAACCAACATGTAAATGATACTTTGATTTCAGGAAAAGGTTTAGGAAATAAAAAAGCTATCACTTACATGTGTAAACAAGCCTCTAAAATAGTAAATAAATTAGTTGAATATGGTGTAGAGTTTGATAGAAATGAAGATGGAACAATAGCTCAACGACCTTTTGGTGGAGGAAGTTCAAATAGAACTTGTTATGTTGGAGATAAAACAGGAAGTGCAATTACGATGGCACTTATAAAAAAGGCTAAAGCTAAAGGCATAACTTTTTTACCAAACAACTATATTTTAAATCTTGCAAAATATCAAGATAGAGTAAGTGGAGTAGTATCTTTAAATAAAGAAAATTCACAAGTAATGATATATTCATCAAAAGCTGTTATTTTAGCAGGTGGTGGATATGCTGGTATTTATAGAGGTTTTTCTACAAATGCTCCTGATTATACGGGAGATTTATTAGCTGTTGCATTACGAGCTGGATTATATTTAAAAGATATGGAATTTGTTCAATTTCATCCAACTGGTTTTGTAAAAACAAACTATTTAGTAACTGAAGCTGCAAGAGGTGAGGGTGGTTACTTAGTTAATAGTGATGGAAATAGATTTGTAAATGAACTTGATACTAGAGATAAAGTTGCAAGGGCCATTTTAAAAGAGCAACTTGAAGGTAAAAAAGTTTTTATGGATTTAAGACATCTTGGAGTTGAAAAAATTCAGCAAAAACTACCATCTTTATACAATGCAGCATTAAACCAAACGGGAATTAATCTATCAGAAGAACTACTTGAAATAAAACCCGTAGCTCACTATACAATGGGTGGAGTTGATGTAAATATGACAAAATGTGAACTAAAAGGTTTATATGTTTGTGGCGAAATGGCATCAAATGGAGTTCATGGAGCAAATAGACTTGGAGGAAACTCTTTACTTGAAGGTTGTGTATTTGGTGAATTAGCTGGAATAGAAGCACTAAAGTTTTCACAAGAAAATGAATACTCACCAATAGATTATAACACTGTAATAAAAGATATAGAGATGATAGATTTTATTTTTTCTAGTGATACAACAAAAAACTTCAATGCAATTAGAATAAATTTAGGAAAAACACTTTTTGAAAAAGTTGGAATTATCAAAAATGAACTAAGCCTTACTTTGGCTTTTGATTATATTAAATATTTAAGGCAAATTTCTTATACCCTTCACTGTATAAATAAAGAAAAAAACAATAATGTCGAACTTACAGCTATTTTAGAATTAAGAAATGCTCTAGAAATTTCTGAAGCAATAATTCTAAGTGCTTTAAAAAGAAAAGAGAGCCGAGGAGCTCATTTTAGAGAAGATTTTCCTACAACTTCTAAAGAATATAATAGAAGTTTTGTAGTTAAAGAGCTAAAAAAAGGTTTCTTTAAAATTTCATTCAAGGAGAATGATATTTTAAAAATTATCAAAAATTTATTTATAAATAAGGAGTAAAAAATGGCAAAAGTAATGTTAAGAGAAGTGGATGGAATTGTATCGTTTTATTTTCCAAAAAAAGATATGGAAGAAACTATTGAAGAAATAGAGTTTGATACAGAAGAAAACTGGGGTGGAAATGCTGTTTTATCAAATGGTGAAACATGGTGGATTCAACCAGGAGCTAAAAAATTACCTAAAGAAGAAGTTTGTAAAAAAATTTCAGATTAATACTGGTTACTTATTATACAAATGGCTGTTCATTTAGTCATATTAACTAACTATAATTAAACTAAAAATATTGAGGAGGCATAGATGTTTGATAAATCTGCCTGTATGGGCTGTCTTACCATAAGAGAGCTAACAACACTATATGAAATATCATCAATTATTTCTAATCATTATGATTTACAGACTTCTTTAGAAAAGTCTATGAGGATATTAAAACATAGTCTAAATTTAGACAATTGTGTTGTACATATTTTAGAAGATGATGTTTTAAATGTTTTTGCTTCTATTGAATTGTCAAAGTTCCAAAAAACTTTATCTAGTTATAAAGTAGGTGAAGGTGTTACTGGAATGGTAATAGAATCAAAAGAACCAGTAGTAGTTGAAAATATTCATAATAATTCTCTTTTTTTGAATAAATCAGGAAAAAGAGATTTTAATGGTAAATCTTATGTTGCAGTTCCATTAATGATTGACAATGTTGCTATTGGTGTTTTAGGAACTGTTATAACAAAAACAGCTGAAATTGAACTAGACGATACAGTTAGAATTTTGACAATTGTAAGTTCAATTTTTGCACAGACTATTCACTCTTATCAACTAAACAAAAAAGAGAAAGATAGACTTCAAGAGTTAAAGCTTTACTATAAAATGGAGTGGGATTCAAAAGTACATAACTTTGGAGATATTATAGGTGATAGTCCAAAAATGCAACAAGTGTTCAAAGTTATTCAAAGAATCGCTCAATCTGATGTTACTGTACTTGTTAGAGGTGAAACGGGAACAGGAAAAGAGTTAGTTGCAGCAGCAATTCACAAAAGAAGTAATAGAAAAGATGAACCATTTATTAAATTAAACTGTGCAGCAATTACAGATACTTTACTTGAAAGTGAACTTTTTGGTCATGAAAAAGGTGCATTTACAGATGCAAGAGAGACAAGAAAAGGAAGATTTGAACTTGCTGATGGTGGAACTTTGTTTTTAGATGAGATTGGAGATATTAGTGCATCTGCTCAAGTAAAACTGCTAAGAGTTTTACAAGAAAGAGAGTTTGAAAGAGTAGGCGGAAGTAAAACAATAAAAGTAAATGTTAGACTTGTTGCAGCAACAAATAGAAATTTAGAAGAGATGGTAAAAGATGGTAAATTTAGAGAAGATTTATATTATAGATTAAATGTAATTCCTATTGATTTACCTCCACTTAGAGAACGTGGTGAAGATATAAAACAACTTGTAAATTTCTTTTTAGAACGTTCAATGAAAAATCATAAAAAAATGGTAACCATAACAGATGAAGCAATGGAAGCTTTATGCAACTATCCATGGCCTGGAAATGTTAGGGAACTTGAAAATACAATTGAAAGAATTGTTCTTATGGGAAATGAAGAAGGAATTAGTAAATATGATATGTTATTACTACTTCCAGCACTAAATGATCAAAAGTTAAAAAGTGATTATAAACCTATTTCAAAAAGAACTTTAACTTTAGATGAAATGGAAAAAGAAGCAATTATTGAGGCACTTGAGAATAATGACTATAATCATTCAAATGCAGCAGCTGAGTTAGGTATAACTCTTAGACAAATAGGGTACAAAATAAAAAAATATGAAATCTAAAATAATATATAAAAATGAAGAGATGGAATTAACTGATGATTTTATTGATATTGGTTATATGGCTGAAAATTTTGAAGCAATAGATATTAATAAAAATGTGATTGAAATAAAAAGAGCTAGTCCAAATAGAAATATACAAATATTTATGTCTTTTCCTTCATTTGATGAATTTTTAAATGAAATTGTAAATTTTGATGAATTTATGAATAATGCAAAAGTTGATATTTTTACTTATATAATTTTTAATAAAGAGTTTGAAATTCCTTATAAATTTAAAAAACTAATTCCAATATTTGATATAAATGAAGAGTTCGCTTCTATGTACGGAACAAAAATTGTAAGTGGTACATTAGATAATAAATTAACAAAAGCACTTTTTTTAATCGGTAAAGATGGTGCCATTTATCATATTGATATGCCTAGTGATTTAGAAAAACCTTTAGATATAGAAAGAATTAGGGTTGAACTAAACAAAGTCTATCAGTCATACACAGGAGCAGGTTGTCATGGATAGTATAGTTGAAAAGATAAAAAGTGGGGAACTTATTCCGTTCTTAGGAATGGGAATATTTGGAGATACAAAATGTAAGGATGGGTCAACTCTTCCTTATGATAGCGATTCAATGATTTTAGCTTTGAATAATGGTAGAGCCATGAGTCCAAGACTTATGTATGAGTATAGCCGAGCTGCTATGAGTTTAGAACAAAGAAAAGGTAGAGAGTTCATTATTCAAATGACAAATCATATCTACTCTTCAAAAGAGTATGAAATTCCAGATACTTACAAATGGTTAGCAACTTTAAAACCAAAATATGTAATCGATACAAATATGGATGATAGCTTACAAAAAATCTATAGTGACTGTAATCACTTCTTAATTACAGGTGTATCAAGAATAACTGCTGATTGGGACAGATATCTTATTTATTTTTACGATGTTGATACAAAAGCTTATACAAGAGTAGAAAAAGATAAATTAACTTTAGATTTACCTATTTTATTTAAACCAATGGGTTCTACAAAACCTGAAATGAACTTCATCATCTCTGATGCTGATTTTGTTGATTGGTTAACTGAAGCTATGGGTGGGTATGCAATGCCTGAAATTTTAAAAGAGTATAGAAAAAATAAAGAGTATCTATTTTTAGGTGTGGATTTTTCAAGAGATACTTTTAGAATGGTTACTAATGAAGTTACTATTGGTCTAGAAAGTGGAATTGTTTTATTTAACAAAGATGAATTAACTAAAAAAGAGGATAAATTTATTAAAACTCATAATTTGACATCGTTAAATATGAGTATTAATGAGTTTATAAAAAGCCATGAGTGAAATACATAATTGCGACTTCTGTGGAAAAGAGATAACAGAAGTAAAAAAAATATTCTCTAGTGAAGAGGCTCACATTTGTGATGAATGTGTAACTATGTGTGCAAAAGTTTTAGAAAAAGAACTTATAAAAGATAACAAAAAAGAGTTCCAAAAAGGACTTAGTGTTCCAGTTAAAATAAAAGAACATTTAGATGATTATGTAATTGGACAAATTGAAGCAAAAAAAGTTCTAGCAGTTGCTTTATATAACCACTATAAAAGAATTGATAAACCAATAGTTAAAAATGTTGAGATTGAAAAATCAAATATAATGCTAATAGGACCTACAGGTTCTGGAAAAACACTACTTGCAAAAAGTTTAGCAAGAATTATGGATGTTCCATTTGCCGTTGCAGATGCAACAGCTTTAACTGAAGCTGGTTATGTTGGAGAAGATGTTGAATCAATACTTTCAAGACTTCTTGCAGCTGCTGATTTTGATGTGGAAAAAGCAAAAAGAGGTATTGTTTATATCGATGAAATAGACAAAATTGCAAATAAAAGTGAAAGTTCAACAAGTGGAAGAGACGTTTCAGGAGAAGGAGTTCAACAAGGACTTTTAAAAATTCTTGAAGGTGCTGAAGTTTATGTTCCTGTAAAAGGAAGTAGAAAGAATTCTAGTGCTGAAACAATTCTTTTTGACACTACTCACGTACTATTTATTTGTGGTGGAGCATTTGTTGGTTTAAGAGAAGATGATAGCCCAAAAAAAACTAAAAAAGCCCCTAAAATGGGATTTTTGAAAAAAGAAGATATCCAAGAAAATAGAAAAGCAATTGAAGCAAAAGAGTTAATATCTTTTGGTTTAATTCCTGAATTTATTGGAAGAATACCTGTTATTGCAGAACTTAATAAACTTTCAAAAGAAGATTTAATACGTGTTTTAAAAGAGCCTAAAAATGCAATCACAAAACAGTATGAAATCTTATTTGAATTAGATGGTGTTGAACTTGTTTTCACTGATGATGCACTTGAAAGAATTGCTGAGATTGCTTATGAAAAAGATGTTGGAGCAAGAGGATTAAGAGGTATTATAGAAAATATAATGCTTCCTTTACAATATATTATTCCTTCTGAAGATAATTTGGAAAAATGTATTATTACAAAAGAGTATATAAACAAAGAAAAAGATATTGAGTTAGTTTATAAAGAAAATAATGATATTCAAGAATCAACAAAAGAGATTTTATTCAAAAAAATAGTTAACTAATTTTAGAATGGAATAGCTTTTGCAACGTCATATTTATATTTTTATAAAAAAGGATAGAAAATGGCAGTTAAAATTACAGAAGAATGTATAAGCTGTGAGGCCTGTGCTTCTGAATGTCCAGTTGCAGCTATATTACCAGATGGAAATGAAAAAAATCCAAAAGATGGGATTTTATATGTAAAACCTGAATCATGTGTTGAGTGTGTTGACCATGCTGATTCTCCAAGATGTGCTGAAGCATGTCCAACTGAAGGTGCAATTGTTTGGGATATGCCTTACACAGTTGACTTCAATTCTTATTATTTAACTGGAAATGAAAAAGGTGAATATAAAATTAGAGAACATAAAGCAAAAGGGTTAATGCTTCCAGAAGTTAAAGAGCAAAAATTTAGAGCTGATATAACAATGGCTACAAGAGAAGCTCACGCTAACGTATCTGATTTTTAATATTAAAACAAAGGTTTTTCCTTTGTTTTAAACTACTAAAGCAATAAATAAATATCTAGAAAACTTCGAAATAACTACTAAAATCATAAACTTCTTAAAATCATATTTTAAAATACCTGCTACAAAAGTTATTGGATCACCAATTATTGGTAACCATGAAAATAAAATTGTAATAAAACCATATTTATCAAAATATTTTTTTGAAATATTTATATATTTTTCATTTAAAAGCTTTTTTTCTATTAGATATTCTTCACCTTTTAAACCTAAAAAATAATTTATTATTGAACCTAAACTATTTCCTAAAGTAGCAAAAAACAGTAATAAATATATATTATATCCTTCTTTAATATCATAAATAAATAATGCTTCACTTCCTAAAGGAAACAAAGTTGCAGATATTAAAGCAGAAAAAAATAGTATTAAATAAACCATACATCTCTTTTATTATAAATTAAAGATTGCTAAGATATAATTCCACTTCTTAGAGAAGAACATTGAAAATACTTTGGTATTTTGAATGCTCTTCTTTAGACCTTTTCAAGCATTTCTAAAGACAACGCCCCAGGATGGGAACATAGCAAGGCACCTTTTTTAGTGTTGTGTTTGGGTATCTGGAGAAGAGTACTTTATGTACTCTTTTTTTTGTAAAAAATCAAATCAAATCTTCAAAATTAGCATCTAAAATTAACAATTTTTTTTCAATTTTATTATAAATAAATCTTCTATCACCTTTTTTTATTGCATTAAAAATTATATGTTTAATTTCTAATTCTGTTTTATTTTCACGTTTCATTAAAATAAAAAAATCTTTCAAAGATAAAAAACCACTTGATTGTTTTTGTTTCTCATCAACTTTATTTGCAATTTGAGGTTTATATATTGAACGCATTTCATTAAATGCACTTTGAAGCAATTTTATCTCTGAATTAAAAACCTCTATTATTCTTTTTTGATTTTTTTCAAGTCTAAAAATTTCTGAGATATACTGTTTTTTCATCCATTTCATAGATTTCTTTAAAAGTTCAATTTGTTCATTTTTTACTTCAATAATTGCTTCAAAATTATTAGAATTATTAGAAGTTATTGGTTCAATTTTTTCTTGTGAGTTATAATTTTTTTGGCTGTCATCAACATAAACAAAAATTTTTCCATCTTTTTTGATTGATTTTAATTGATTTTTTTTAATACGATAATGTATTCCTTGTAAAGATAAGCCCAATATTTCAGCAGCTTGTGAAGTTGTTACTAATCTTTCCAAGGTTTAATTCCTATAATTTTGAGCTATCTATTTCAATAACAGTGTGTACATTTCCTCTTGGTTTAAAGTCAGCAATAACTTTAAGCCATTTTGGCTCTAATTTACTATTTAAAGTATCAAAAATTTCATTTGCTGAATTTTCATGCGAAATATATCTATTCATAAAAGAATTAATATAAATTTTTAAAGCTTTTAATTCAATAACTTTTTTGTTTGGAGTATATTGTATTTTAATTGTTGCAAAATCTGGATAACCACTTCTTGGACATTTTGCCATAAATTCAGGTAATTCAATATCAATTATATAATTTTTATCATGTTCATTTGGCCAAAAATTTTCATCTTTATTAATATCAAATTCTAAAATCTCTTTTTCACCATATTTGATTTCCATATCTTTACTAACCTTTATAAATATAAAATTTTTGCCAATTTTATCCAAAATTGCCTTATAAGTGTTACTTATTGAAAAAACTAATTATTTAAAGTATAATTTTTAACTATTCCAATAATATAAGAGAGAATTATATGAAAAATAAAATTTATGATATAGTAATTATCGGTGGAGGACCAGGAGGAATTGGTTGTGCGATTGAAGCATCTGCTCATAAAATAGGTAATATTCTATTAATTGAAAAAACAGAAAATCACTCAAACACAATAAGAAAATTTTATAAAGATAATAAAAGAGTTGATAAAGATTATAAAGGTCAAGTTATAACTTTACAAGGAAATGTTGATTTTTTTGATGGTACAAAAGAGACAACATTGGATTATTTTAATGATTTGTTAGATAATGAAAAAATAGATTCAATATTCAACACTGAAGTTGAAAAAATTACAAGAAATCAAGAAACAGATTTATTAGAAGTTCATACATCAAAAGGTTTAATTCAAACAAAAAATGCAATAGTAGCTATTGGTAAAATGGGAAAACCAAATAAACCTGATTATAAAATTCCTCCATCTATTAAATCACAAGTTGGTTTCAATTTAGATAAATGTTCATCAAATGAAAAAATATTAGTTGTTGGTGGAGGAAATAGTGCAGCTGAATATGCTTATCATCTTGCTGATCAAAATAACAATGTGACTTTAGTATATAGAAAACCTACTTTTACAAGATTAAATGATCTAAATGAAGAGCTTTTAAATAAATATAATGGTGAAGAAAAACTTAGACTTAGAATGAATACTGATATTGAATCACTGGAAAATGAAGAAGGAAAAGTAAAAGTTCTTTTTACAGATGGCTTTACTGTTCTTTATGACAGAATAATATATGCAATTGGAGGAACAACACCTATTGATTTCTTAAAAGCCTGTGGAATTGAAGTAGATGAAGATTTAAAACCTATATTTGATAAACATCAAGAAACAACTGCAAAAGATATATATGTGGCTGGAGATATTGCATTTGCAAGTGGTGGTTCAATTGCTATTGCTTTAAATCATGGTTATCATATTGTAAATAACATTTTGAGAAAAAGAGGGGAGATTTTTTCTTTTACAGAAAATTTTTCAAAATAAAAAAAGCATAGTAAAAACTATGCTTTAAAAAAATTAAACGTCTAAGTGTTCAACGTCTTTTGCGTGTTCTTCAATATAATTTCTTCTTGGTTCTACTTCATCACCCATAAATAAAGTAAATGTATCTGAAGCAATTTCTGCATCTTCAATTTTTACTCTTAAAAGTCTTCTATTATCAGGGATCATAGTTGTTTCCCATAATTGTTCAGGATTCATTTCCCCTAAACCTTTATATCTTTGAATATATGCACCTTTTTTAGCAAGAGTTTCTATATCATCTAATATTTCTAATAAATCTCTTCCTTCAAAAACAGTTAAATCTCTTTCTATTAATTTATTATAAATGTATGTAGCTTCACTAAAATATGGTGATGCAAATAACTCTTCATCAATTATTAATTCTTCTAAACCTTCATTTGTTTGAACAAATAATTGAATTTTATCATCAAGAACAGTTTTTGATAAGATGTTATAACCTTTAGCATCTAAAAATTCTTTTACTTTTTCATATAAAGATGAAAAATCTAAATTAACTAATTCATTATTTTCAATTAAATATTTTAAAACTTCAAGTAAAGAATATCTTTTTCCTAATTGTCCTAACATACTTCTATATCTTGCAACAATTTTAAATAAATCAAGTAAATCATTGTAACCTAAACCTTCAAAAGTAAATGATTCTAAACCATTTTCAATTAAAAATGCAGATAATGCTGTATCATCTTTTAAATATATTTCATTTTTACCTTTTTTATATCTATAAAGTGGTGGTTGTGCAATATATAAATAACCTTTTTCAACTACAGGTCTTAAAAATCTAAAAAAGAAAGTTAATAATAAAGTTTGAATATGACTACCATCAACATCGGCATCCGTCATAATTATAATTTTATGATATCTTATTTTTTCATCATCAAAATCTTCACCAATTCCACAACCTAAAGCTGTAATCATATTTCTAATTTCATCAGATTTAAGAATCTTATCAAGTCTACTTTTTTCAACATTTAAAATTTTACCTTTTAGTGGTAAAATTGCTTGGAAAACTCTATCTCTTCCTTGTTTTGCTGAACCTCCAGCAGAATCTCCCTCAACCAGATATAATTCTCTAATTGCTGGATCTTTACTTTGACACTCTGCAAGTTTACCTGGAAGTGTTCCAACTGTCATAGCATCTTTTTTTCTAGTTAAATCTCTTGCTTTTTTAGCAGCTTCTCTACCTCGTGCAGCCATTAAAGCTTTTTCCATAATAGCTTTAGCTTGAGTTGGATTTTCTTCAAAATATTTATCTAATGCATCACCAGTTAATTTTTGAGTAATTGCTTTTACATAAGAAGAACCTAATTTACTTTTTGTTTGTCCTTCAAATTGAGGTTCAGGAACTTTTACTGAAACAACTGCAATTAAACCTTCTCTTACGTCATCACCAGTAATTTTTGTATCTTTTTCACGTGCTGCTGCATTCTCATTTAAATATTTAACAATACTTCTTGTAAGACCTGCTTTAAATCCAGCTTCATGAGTTCCTCCGTCAATTGTTCTAATATTATTTACAAATGATAAAGTTTTTTCAACATAAGTTTCATTATACATAACTGCAATATCAACTTCAACACCATCAATATTATCATTAAATGCAACAGAATCACAAATTGCAGTATCTTTATTTAAATCTTCAACAAATTGTTTAATTCCACCTTCAAAGTGATAAACTTCTTTAGTTTTAGTTATTTCATTATCTAAAGTTATAGATATAAAAGAGTTTAAATAAGCAACTTCTCTAAATCTTTTTGCTAATACTGCAAATTCGTATTTAGTAACTTCAAAAATAGAATCATCAGCTAAAAATTCAATTGTAGTACCAGTTTTTCTTGGACTATCTCCAATAACTTCCAATGAACCTTGAGGAATACCGCATTTAAATTCTTGATAATGAATTTTTCCTTCTCTATAAATTGTCATTTTTAAGTGTTTTGATAATGCATTTACAACAGAAACCCCAACACCGTGAAGTCCCCCAGAAACTTTATAAGTATCTTTATCAAATTTTCCACCAGCATGAAGAACAGTTAATACAACAGTTGCAGCACTTATACCTTCACCTTGGTGTATAGCTGTAGGAATTCCTCTTCCATCATCTTCAACTTTAATCCAATGATCTTTTGTCATAGTAATTTTTATATTTTTACAATAACCAGCCATTGCTTCATCAATAGAGTTATCAACTACTTCATATACTAAATGATGAAGACCATTTGTATTAGTATCACCAATATACATTCCTGGTCTTTTTCTAACAGCTTCAAGACCTTTTAAAACTTTAATGTTATTAGCACCGTATTCTTGTTGACTCATTATAGATTTCCTTATTTTTGTTTAATTTTTATTTTTCTAAAACTATTGGCATTACAATAGTAAAAAATTTATCATCTTCAAGTAAAAATGGTAAATTTGATTCATTAAATCCAATTTTGATTTTTTCATTATTTGACATACTTAAAAAGTCTAATAAATATTTTGCATTAACAGCTAAATAAAACTCTTTATCAATATTTAAATCAATATCAATTTGAGTTTTTGCTTCACTATCTTCATCTAATGATTCAAAAATTATTGATTTTGAATTAAATGTAATTTTAATATTTGAAAATAGAGATGTTACAAGTTTAATTGATTCTACAAGCATATTTTTTGGTAATGGAAAATTGTATTTTAATGTTGCAGGAATAATTCTTTCATAATCAGGAAATTTACCATTTATTAATTTTGTAAAAAATTTAGTTTGTTCGCTTGAAATTACTAAGTTTGTGTCATCATAAGAAATTTTTGCTTCATCTAAAAATAGTTTTTGAATTTCAATAATTGCTTTTTTAGGAATAATAAATTGTGCTTCATCATTATTTATATTTTGTAAAAATGAAACTGCTAATCTTCTTGTGTCAGTTGAAACAAAATTAATTTTTTGACTTTTTATATCAAGTAAAGCACCATTTAATTCAAATTTTGGATTATTATTATCAATTGCAGGTGTAATTTTTCTAATAGAATTTATAAAATTTATTGTTGACATAGATAATTCTTTTAAATTTTCTGATTTATTTAATGATGGAAATTCATTTGCATCATATGTTGGTAATTTAAAAGTTGATTTATTTTGTTTAATAATTAAATTGTTATTTGAAGCTTCTATATTTATTTCTTCATTTTTTAATCTTTTAATTATTCCTAATAAATTTGAACCATTTACTGTTGCTTTTCCATCAACTGTATCTAAAATATTATCTATGTGAGATTCTAATCCTATTTCATAATCAGTTGCTTTTATGATTAATTTAGCATTATTAATTTCTAAATAAATATGTGATGTTATTGAACTAGAATCTTTTTTTTCTAAAAAAGGTTGCATTGAAGCTATTACATTTTCAAAAATACTTTTAGTGATTACAAACCTCATTTTTCTCTCCTATATTTTTTATTTAATTTAGTAAAAGTAGTAGTGTATGTGAAAAGATGAAAACACTTCTTAAAGCACTGATATAGCGAACTTTTACCAGTGATTAAAAAACTCAATGTATTCACATCTTTTCACATAAGTCTTTAAAACTTTTTGTTTTAAAAGCTTTTACTACTCCTTATTTATGATTTTATTTTTTAAATTTTCAATGATTAATTTAAAGTTTTCATCTTTTTCAATTAATTCATTTGCTTTTTTAATATTATGCGAAATTGCACTGTGATCTTTCATACCTAAAAACTTTGCAATATCTGGCATAGAGTTGTGAGTTAACTCACGTGCAAGATATATTACTATTCTTCTAGCATTTGCAACTATTGCTGTTCTTTTTTTAGATTTAATGTCACTTGGTTTAATATTTAATTGATTTGCAACGATATTAATAACATCAGGAAGTTTGATGTTTTCTTTTGTCTCTTTAATTTGTTCTTTTAATAGACTTTGAACCATTGGAAGAGTGATTTCTTGATTTAATAAAGAAGCACTAGCGTTAATTCTGATTAATACACCTTCAATTTCTCTAATTGAATTATCTAAAGTTGTTGCAATAAAATTGATAATTTCTCTACTTAAGTGTATTCCATTTAATTCAGATTTTTTTTCAATAATTGCAATTTTTGTTTCAAGTCCTGGAATTTGAACATCAGCTGTTAATCCCCATTCAAATCTAGATTTTAATCTATCAACAAGTCCTGCAATTTGTGAAGGAAGTCTATCACTTGTCATAACAATTTGTTTTTTTGCATTGTGAAGTTCATTAAAAGTGTGAAAAAATTCTTCTTGAGTTTGTTCTTTTCCAGATAAAAACTGAATATCATCAATTAAAAGTACATCACATTTTCTATATTTATTTCTAAAATGTTCCATATTTTTGTTTTTTATTGAAAAAGTAAAATCATTCATAAATTGTTCAATTGTTACATAAATAACAGTGCTTCCTTTTTCAATTGCATGATTTCCAACTGCTTGTAAAAGGTGTGTTTTTCCAAGACCCGTCCCACCATAAATAAAAAGTGGATTGTATTGAGTTCCAGGTTTGTTTGCAACAGCTAAAGAGGCATTATATGCCATTTGATTAGATGGTCCAACTACAAATGAATCGAATGTGTAAGATGGGTTAAGTATCGTACTTTCGGCAGTTTCATTTTTTACTTTTTCTGAAATAATCTCTTTTTTAGATTTTTTTTCACCGGCAAGCTTTATTTCAATTGATGGCTTTGAACCATCATAAATTTCAAAACAGTGTTGAATTAAATTTGTAAATTTACTCTTTATCCAAGAGGCAATATACTTGTTATTTACTTCAAAAATGGCAATTTTTTCATCAGAAGAAACTTTTTTATATACCAATTGTTTTAGGTATCTTTCATAGTCAACTTTGTTTGCTTCTTTTTGAATAATTGTTAAAAAATCTTTGCTTGTCAT